>NZ_CP162391.1:0-2427278 GCF_045819885.1 Ruminococcus sp. NATIVEDY160 | reverse complement strand
ATAGGACCTTGAAAATTGAACAACGAAAAGTAAGAAGAACCCGTAATGTTCTTTGAGTATAACTCTAAGAAATTACAGTGAGTACACACTAAAAAGTACAGTAGATTCACGAATACGCAAGCGTATACTGAATCGAGATTAAAAGCTCTGAGCTTTGGTTTTAACACGTAAGTGTTGAGATACAAATTTTAGAGAGTTTGATCCTGGCTCAGGACGAACGCTGGCGGCGTGCCTAACACATGCAAGTCGAACGGAACTATTTTGACTGATTCCTTCGGGATGAAGAATTTTTAGTTTAGTGGCGGACGGGTGAGTAACGCGTGAGTAACCTGCCTCTGAGAGGGGAATAACGTTCTGAAAAGAACGCTAATACCGCATAACACATATTTGCCGCATGACAGATATGTCAAAGATTTTATCGCTCGGAGATGGACTCGCGTCCGATTAGTTAGTTGGTGAGGTAACGGCTCACCAAGACCGCGATCGGTAGCCGGACTGAGAGGTTGAACGGCCACATTGGGACTGAGACACGGCCCAGACTCCTACGGGAGGCAGCAGTGGGGGATATTGCGCAATGGGGGCAACCCTGACGCAGCAACGCCGCGTGAAGGATGAAGGTTTTCGGATTGTAAACTTCTTTTATCAGGGACGAACTCTGACGGTACCTGATGAATAAGCTCCGGCTAACTACGTGCCAGCAGCCGCGGTAATACGTAGGGAGCAAGCGTTGTCCGGATTTACTGGGTGTAAAGGGTGCGTAGGCGGCTTTTTAAGTCAGATGTGAAATCTATGGGCTCAACCCATAAACTGCATTTGAAACTAGAGAGCTTGAGTGAAGTAGAGGCAGGCGGAATTCCCTGTGTAGCGGTGAAATGCGTAGAGATAGGGAGGAACACCAGTGGCGAAGGCGGCCTGCTGGGCTTTAACTGACGCTGAGGCACGAAAGCGTGGGTAGCAAACAGGATTAGATACCCTGGTAGTCCACGCTGTAAACGATGATTACTAGGTGTGGGGGGACTGACCCCTTCCGTGCCGGAGTTAACACAATAAGTAATCCACCTGGGGAGTACGGCCGCAAGGTTGAAACTCAAAGGAATTGACGGGGGCCCGCACAAGCAGTGGAGTATGTGGTTTAATTCGAAGCAACGCGAAGAACCTTACCAGGTCTTGACATCCAACTAACGAGATAGAGATATGTCAGGTGCCCTTCGGGGAAAGTTGAGACAGGTGGTGCATGGTTGTCGTCAGCTCGTGTCGTGAGATGTTGGGTTAAGTCCCGCAACGAGCGCAACCCTTGCTATTAGTTGCTACGCAAGAGCACTCTAATAGGACTGCCGTTGACAAAACGGAGGAAGGTGGGGACGACGTCAAATCATCATGCCCCTTATGACCTGGGCTACACACGTACTACAATGGCCATCAACAGAGGGAAGCAAAACAGCGATGTGGAGCAAACCCCTAAAAATGGTCTCAGTTCAGATTGCAGGCTGCAACCCGCCTGCATGAAGTCGGAATTGCTAGTAATCGCGGATCAGCATGCCGCGGTGAATACGTTCCCGGGCCTTGTACACACCGCCCGTCACACCATGGGAGCCGGTAATACCCGAAGTCAGTAGTCTAACGCAAGAGGACGCTGCCGAAGGTAGGATTGGCGACTGGGGTGAAGTCGTAACAAGGTAGCCGTATCGGAAGGTGCGGCTGGATCACCTCCTTTCTATGGAGACCTGACTGAATGAAATAAATCAGTCTAACATCCAAGGTCAGCATTACGAAAAGTTTGACTTGCAATCGTTGTTCAATTTTCAGGGTCCTAGCCCTGAGAAGATATGGGGGTATAGCTCAGCTGGGAGAGCACCTGCTTTGCAAGCAGGGGGTCTGCGGTTCGATCCCGCATATCTCCACCATGAGGCTTAATTGACTCAACACAAAATAACTAACATGGGCTTATAGCTCAGCCGGTTAGAGCGTCCGCCTGATAAGCGGGAGGTCGGTGGTTCGAGTCCACTTAAGCCCACCAGATAAGAAAAGCCGAGGCGCGGAGCCCGGGAATAACGACTGACGAGGACTAAGCTGTGGAGTTGCCCAAAGCAACGGAACAGATTAGACGAGTGGGAGTTATTAACGGAACAGCGGAGCGCAACGAGGCCGGACATCTTATCACAAGTACCTTGAAAACTGAATAAAGAAAGCAGATAAAGAGAAAAGTATTGTTTATCAACAGTTAAACTCAAACCTCAATTAAAATGGTAAATGTTTACGAAGGTAAAAATACTGCAATTTCTGAATGGGTAAAATAAGTTGTAAAAACAGCCTATTTTCAAATTTACGAAGAACCAAAGATTCTATTTGTAAAATATCTCAACAAAGTTGGCTGAGTGAAAGCGCGCAGCGCAAAAACGCAGGACGACGATGCGGTGATTGATAGTCTGTCAAACATCTGATACGCCGTCAAAGACAGCTTAAGAGATATTTAAAAATATGGTCAAGCTACAAAGAGCACAAGGGGAATGCCTTGGCACCGAGAGCCGATGAAGGACGTGACTAACTGCGATAAGCCACGGGGAGTTGTAAGTGAACGTTATATCCGTGGATTTCCGAATGGAGCAATCCGGCAAGAGGAAAGTCTTGTCATCATATACTGAATCAATAGGTATATGAGGGGAACCGCCTGAACTGAAACATCTAAGTAGGGCGAGGAAAAGAAATCAACAGAGATTCCGCCAGTAGTGGCGAGCGAACGCGGAAGAGGCCAAACCGAGAGTAGTAATACTTTCGGGGTACGGACAGAATACGGTATTGAAAATTTTTAGCCGAATGACATGGGAAGGTCAATCAAAGAAGGTGAGAATCCTGTAGGCGAAAAAAATTTTCAGCCATCTGTATCCAGAGTACCGCCGGACACGTGAAACCCGGTGGGAATACGGGGGGACCATCCTCCAAGCCTAAATACTACTCGGTGACCGATAGAGAAGAAGTACTGTGAAGGAAAGGTGAAAAGCACCCCTGGCGGGGAGTGAAAGAGAACCTGAAACCTTGTGTTTACAAGCACCGAAAGTCCGTCAACGGACGATCGGGTACCTTTTGTAGAATGGTCCGGCGAGTGAATGTATTTGGCAAGGTTAAGCACTTCAGGTGCGGAGCCGCAGCGAAAGCAAGTCTGAACAGGGCGTATGAAGTCAAATGTATTCGACCCGAAACCGGGTGACCTACCCATGACCAGGCTGAAGTAAAGGTAAAACTTTATGGAGGGCCGAACCGACTCCCGTTGAAATGGTAGCGGATGAGTTGTGGGTAGCGGAGAAATTCCAATCGAACCCGGAGATAGCTGGTTCTCTCCGAAATAGCTTTAGGGCTAGCCTTGAAATAGATTACTGCAGGTAAAGCACTGAATTGGCTAGGGGCCGAGAGGTTACTGAACCTTATCAAACTAAGAATGGCAGATAATCGTTTTTCAGGAGTCAGACAGTGTGAGATAAGTCTCATTGTCAAAAGGGAAAGAGCCCAGACCCACAGCTAAGGTCCCAAATCATAGTTAAGTGGAAAACGATGTGGAATTGCTTAGACAACCAGGATGTTGGCTTAGAAGCAGCCACTCATTAAAAGAGTGCGTAATAGCTCACTGGTCGAGTGATTCTGCGCGGAAAATTTAACGGGGCTAAACTATGAACCGAAGCTTGGGATACCGTAAGGTATGGTAGGAGAGCGTCGTATACGGGGTGAAGTCAGAGCGAAAGCGCTGGTGGACTGTATACGAGTGAGAATGCCGGAATAAGTAGCGAGAATTAAGTGAGAATCTTAATGGCCGAAAGTCTAAGGTTTTTGGAGGAAGGTTCGTCCGCTCCAAGTAAGTCGGGAGCTAAGGTCAGGCCGAAAGGCGTAGCCGATGCACATACGGTTGATATTCCGTAACCATCTGCAATTTAAGCATAGGGACACTTGAAAAGGGTGTGACCCGGGCGTTGGTAGACCCGGGCGCAAGGGACCGAAATTAGAGTAGGGAAGCACACTTAGATCAAGGCGAGAAAAGCTATGTGTATAGAAGCAGATGCCCGTACCGCAAACCGACACAGGTGGACAGGAAGAGAATTCTAAGGCCAGCGGGAGAAGGGTAGTTAAGGAACTCGGCAAATTGACTCCGTAACTTCGGAATAAGGAGTGCTCGAAAGAGCCGCAGAGAATAGGCCCAGGCGACTGTTTAGCAAAAACACAGGTCTCTGCCAAATCGAAAGATGAAGTATAGGGGCTGACACCTGCCCGGTGCCGGAAGGTTAAGAGGAGATGTGCAAGCATTGAATTGAAGCCCCGGTAAACGGCGGCCGTAACTATAACGGTCCTAAGGTAGCGAAATTCCTTGTCGGGTAAGTTCCGACCCGCACGAATGGTGTAACGATCTGGGCACTGTCTCAACTACCCACCCGGCGAAATTGTAGTACCGGTGAAGATGCCGGTTACCTGCGGCAAGACGGAAAGACCCCATGGAGCTTTACTGTAGCCTGATATTGGGTTTCGGTAATCTATGTACAGGATAGGCGGGAGACTGGGAAGCTAAGGCGTCAGCTTTAGTGGAGTCAATGTTGGGATACCGCCCTTAGGTTTCTGGAATTCTAACCTGCGGCCGTGAATCCGGTCGGGGGACATTGTCAGGTGGGCAGTTTGACTGGGGCGGTCGCCTCCTAAAGAGTAACGGAGGCGCTCAAAGGTTGGCTCAGTACGGACGGAAACCGTGCATTTGAGTGTAAACGCAGAAGCCAGCCTAACTGCGAGCGTGACGGCGCGAGCAGTAACGAAAGTTGGAGTTAGTGATCCGGCGGTATGTGAATGGAAATGCCGTCGCTCAACGGATAAAAGCTACCCTGGGGATAACAGGCTGATCTCCCCCAAGAGTCCACATCGACGGGGAGGTTTGGCACCTCGATGTCGGCTCATCACATCCTGGGGCTGAATTCGGTCCCAAGGGTTCGGCTGTTCGCCGATTAAAGTGGTACGCGAGCTGGGTTCAGAACGTCGCGAGACAGTTCGGTCCCTATCTGTCGTGGGCGCAGGATATTTGAGGAGCTCTGTCCTTAGTACGAGAGGACCGGGATGGACGTACCTCTGGTGCACCAGTTGTCACGCCAGTGGCACAGCTGGGCAGCTATGTACGGAACGGATAAACGCTGAAAGCATCTAAGCGTGAAGCCGACTCCAAGATTAGATATCCCATCGTGTAAACGAGTAAGACCCCTTGAAGACTACGAGGTTGATAGGCTGCGTGTGTAAGTGCCGTGAGGCATTCAGCTTGGCAGTACTAATAGGTCGAGGGCTTGACCATACGAACAACAGAACTTTGGTCAGTCAGTATTTACTTCTTCGATTTATCTCTTCTTTATTCAGTTTTCAGGGCACTTGCCCTTTTACATACAAAGCACCATCAGACGATGGTGCTTTGTTCTTTTAAATTCCGATTGAAAATTAGCTTTTTTAGCGTTATAAGTATGTTAACTCACTTATGGGTGAGAGGTTGACAAAGATACTGATACAGTTACAGAGGAGGGCACGAGAGCGGCGGCTGCGACCGCGGAGGTTCTCTATGGTGCAGCTCCCATTGAGGAGGAACACTATGTTTATCTCGACAGACCGTTCCTCTACATGATCATCAACACAAAGATCAACACGCCGCTGTTTATCGGCATGGTCGAAAACCTTCCGGACAAAATCAATTAACAAAAAAAACAGGAGAGTTCTGAAAGCTCTCCTGTTTATCTTTTAAATTGTTTGTTCCTTAACCCTTGACCGCGCCTGAAACAACACCCTCGATGATGTATTTCTGGCAAGCGAAGTAGAAGATTACGATAGGCAGAATGCTCAGTACAACGAGCGCCATGATAGCGCCGTTATCGGTCTGGCCGTAGCTGCCGTTGAGGAACTGCATGTGAATCGGGATAGTGCGGTACAGCTTGCCGTCCAGAATCAGGTACGGAAGCAGGTAGTCGTTCCAGATCCACATTGTTTCGAGGATCGCAACCGAGATGAAGGTGGGCTTCATGATCGGAAGAACTACGCTGAAGAAGGTTCTCAGCGGGCCTGCTCCGTCAACGTCAGCCGCTTCCTCGATTTCAATCGGGATAGACTTTACAAAGCCCGAGAACATGAAGATGGCAAGACCTGCGCCGAAGCCGAGATAGATCAGCAGGATACCCCAGGGAGTAACAAGCTTGAGTGAGTTTGCAGTGTCGGAGAGGGTGAACATTACCATCTGGAAGGGTACGACCATCGAGAATATGCAGAAGAAGTAGATGATCTTGCAGATAATCGTGTTGGAGCGCTGAATGTACCATGCCGCCATCGAGGTGCAGAAAAGAATAAGTATAACGCCGCCGACGGTGATCAGCAGGCTCCAGAGGGCAGCTTCCCAGAAGGGATAGTTACCGAAGGTCATGCCCTTGATGTAGTTTTGCAGACCGTAGAAGGTATCTGCGTTCGGCAGCGCGAAAAGATTTGTCGCGATGTCGGAGTTCGCCTTGAAGGAGTTATAGAGTACGATGATGACGGGCATCACGTAGATCACAGACACAACCGCGAACAGAATGGTCAGGAACTTCATTCCCGCGGTCTGCTTTTTCTTGTACTTGGGTTCAACCGCTTTAACCATTGCCATTATGCCTGCACCTCTTTTCTTCTGGTGAGGTAGAGCTGTACGAGAGAGATGACGACAACGATCAGGAAGAAGATTACGCCTTCCGCCTGTCCCGCGCCCTTTGCGGCCTTTCCTTCGCCGTAGAAGGTCTTGTAGATGTTGAGCGCCATCATTCGTGTCGTCCATACACCGTCAACAAGCGGCGCGCCGCCTGTGAGCGCGAGGTTCTGGTCGAACAGCTTGAAGGAGTTGGTGAGCGTGAGGAAGCTGCAGATCGTGATCGAGGGCATCATCATGGGCAGCGTTACGTTTGTGAGCAGCTGTCCCTTGTTCGCGCCGTCGATCTTTGCGGCTTCGTACAGATCCGCGGGTACGCTCTGGAAGCCCGCGATGTAGATAATCATCATGTATCCTGCCTGCTGCCAGCACATCAGGATTACCAAGCCCCAGAAGCCCAGAGTTTCGTTTGTTACGAGAGAGGGCATGTCGAGGTTACGGAGCAGTCCGTCGAAAATCTGGTGCCAGATGTAGCCGAGGATAATACCGCCGATAAGGTTCGGCATGAAGAATACGGTTCTGAATACATTCGAGCCGCGGATTTTGAGCGTCAGGGCGTAAGCTACGAAAAACGCGATAAGGTTTATCAGGATTACGCTGACGACAACGAAGCCGAGTGTGAACCAGAAGGAACGGAGAAAGCTCTCGTCCTGAAAAGCCCTGATATAATTGTCAAAGCCTACAAACTTCGTTTTTGATACAATCTGGAATTGGAAAAACGAGAGGTAGATGCCTCTGAAGAACGGATAGATGAATCCGATGACAAAGGCAGCGAAAGTAGGAAGGACAAAGATTAAGGCGTATAGTTTTCTTTTAGGTTTTTTGAACATACTCTTTGCCTTTCTTGAAAAACACTCATACCGTGAGTTAAAGTGAATGAAAAAGGAGGCTGAGATTTCCCAGCCTCCTTGATTTTAGTTAAAACTCAGAAAGCCAAAACCCTGGATGAATTTAATTATTCAGCAGCCTTTGCCTTTTCGGTCTTCCAGCCGTCTACGAATGCGGTCTTAACAGCATCCCAGTCGCCTGTGCCTGCAGCATACTGAGTGAGAGCAGCGCCAACGCCGTTCTTCCAATCCTCAGAAGGCATTGTGGTGAAGTTCCAGGATACGGGCTTCTTGCCTGCGTCGGTGTATTCCTTGTCAGCCTTTACGAATACGTTCTTGGACTCCTGAGCAGCCTTGAAGGGAATTACAAAGCCCATAGCCTCAGCCATAGCCTTTGTGCCTGTCTCGGAGGTTACACACCAGTTGATGAACGCCTCTGTAGCAGCCTGGTTAGCTTCGCTTGCGTTGGAGTTTACACACCAATAGTTCTCTGTACCTGTGCACAGACCCTGGTTAGCCTCGTCGCCTACGCCGATGTAGATCGGGAGCATGCCGAGATCCTCGTCCTTGAGGCCGCCTTCGGTTACAGCGCTGTACTCCCAGCTGCCGTTCTGGAAGAATACTGCGTCGCCGTTGATGAACTCTGCCTCAGACTCTGCGCCTGTCTTGGAAGCCAGCTCGGTGGGCTTGCAGGTGGAGTTGTTGATGTAGAGATCCCAGATGTTCTTGTAGTTCTCAAGGTAGGTGCCCTTGATAGCGTCGGTATCGGTGATGCCGTCAGCCTGATACTCGAAGTAGATGGGGAGGTTTGCGAGGTGGGTCTTGAATCTCCAGTCGGAGGAGCTGTCCATACCAGCGGAGGTGAAGGCAGCCTTTACGCCGAGAGCCTCAGCGTTCTTCTGGATTTCCTCAGCAACAGTCTTGAGCTTGTCAAAGCTGTTGAGGTCGTCGATCTTCTTAACGGTAGCGAAGTCAGACTCGAAATACTTGTTGAGAAGTGTCTTGTTGTAGATAAGGCCATAGGACTCGATTACATAAGCGATACCATAAACCTTGCCGTCTTTCTCCAGAGCGTAGTCCTTGGAGGTGAGCTGGCCGTAGATGTCGGTGCCGGAAAGATCCTTGCAGAAGTCTTCCCACTTAGCAAGACCAACGGGGCCGTTAACCTGGAACAGGGTGGGAGCCTCGTCGCCCTTAGCCATTTCGGAAGTAAGGGTCTGCTCGTAGGTACCTTCAGCAGCGGTAACTACGGTTACCTCAGTGCCGGTCTCCTCGGTGTACTTCTTCGCGAGATCCTGCCATGCCTGATCCTGCTCGGGCTTGAAGTTCAGATAGTAAACCTTGCCGCCTGTAGCGTCAGCCTTGGACTCGGTCTTTGAGGACTCAGCTTTGGAATCACCCTTGGAGTCGGTGTTTGAGGATGCGTTGCCGCCGCAACCAGCGAGAGCGGATCCCGCCATAAGGGCAGCGAGAGTGACAGCGGCCGCTCTCTTGATTGTTTCCTTTTTCACGTTAATCACCTTTTCTAAAAGATATTTACCCGAAAGCGTCGGGTATCGCGCAGGGGCAGACAAGCCCCTCTTGCTAATAATATATCACCAAAACGCTAAAAAATCAAGGGATATTTTATTAATTTTGTTTTCAAATTTGAAGTATTTTGAAATAATTTTGACAACCTTTTACCGAATTCGCTCATTTTATTCCTTTTATTCTCAAAATAATTTTTTGTGAAATATTGAAATCCACTGTCGTTTTGTGTTATGATTATACAAGCGTTATTTTATGCAAGCAAAGGATTGAAATTATGAAAAAAAGAGTCAAACCTGTTATGGTGTTCTTCAAGAAGCTGCCGTATCTCCTGCTCGCGGGAGTGATTTTTTCGGCGGCGCTTGCCCTCTGTATGGGCGCGTCGATCGCGTTCAGCATCCTAACGGGCTACAACAACGTCCTCGTCTGGGGCTTGGGTGTGATCCCGGGCACGATATTCTACTCGGGTCTGGTCGTCGTCATACGCAAGTACGCCATTGAAAACGACTACGTTCCCGTTGTGCCGACGTTCTTCGCGGCGGTCAGAGAAAACTGGAAGGTCTTTATCCTACACGGAGTCATCAGCTACCTGATCTGTTCCTGCGCGATGTTCGCTTTTATGTACTACTTCATTCAGGCTCAGACCGACGTCACCTTCGCCTATATCCTCAGCTTCTACGGCTTCTTCACCGCGGCTCTGCTTATCATGATGTTCTACGCGCCGCTCATGAGCGTGACCTACGAGCTGCGCTGGAGAGATATCTACAAGAACTCCCTGCTGCTTATCCTCGGCAAAATCCTGCGCAACCTAATCGCGCTGGTGATGATCGTCGCGGCTGTTGCGATCGCGGTGCTCGCTGTCGTATACGCCGAGGGCGTGTGGAAGATCATCGTTGCCGTGATCGTCGCGGCGGTATACCCGATGCTGATAACCTACATCGAAATAGCGATGGTTTCAAAGGGTCTGATCGAGAGCGTAGGCGACTTTGTCAACCCGATAAAGGAAGAGGTTGTCGATACTCCGATCGTCACCGAGAATACCGAGGACGACTACATCTTCGTCAACGGAAGAATGGTAAAGAACCCGAACAAAAAATAAATCAAAACGCCGTATCAACGCGGCGTTTTTTCTTTTGAATTGCATACTTTTATGCAATTACTGTCCGATTTGCTCCCTTGGTGAGGGACAGGTTTTTTGTCTCCGCATATTATGATAACGGAGAGCGCTCTCCGAGAAAAACAAAAAGGGAGGAAATTATGAATCTTAAAGGAAAAAAGGGCGTGGATATCTCCTCGCTCAACGGAAACGTCAGTATCGAGAAAATCAAGGACGCGGGCTACGACTTCGTGATGATACGCTGCGGCTACGGCTCAGACCTCGCCGTTCAGGATGACAGCCAGTTTGAGAACAACGTGCGCAAGTGCGAGGCGGCGGGCGTGCCGTGGGGTGCGTATCTCTACTCCTACGCGGTCAACACCGACGACGCGAAGAGCGAGGCGAGGCACGTTATCCGCCTGCTCAAAAACAAGAAGCCCACACTTCCCGTTGCCTTCGATATGGAGGACGCCGACGGCTACAAGGCGCGCAACGGAAACCCAAGCAATGCTATGCTCGTCGCGATATGCAAGACCTTCCTCAGCGAGATAAAGAAGGCGGGCTACTACCCGATGCTCTACTCCGCGCTGAGCTGGCTCAACGGCAAGCTCAACGACCCGAGCCTGCTCGACAACTACGACATCTGGGTGGCTCAGTGGAACTCCACCTGCGACTACCGCGGCAGCTACGGAATGTGGCAGTACGGCGGCGAGGTCAACTATATCGAGTCGAACTCTATCCCCGGCGTCGGCACGGTCGACAAGGACAAATGCTACAAGGATTACCCGACTATCATCAAAGAGGGCGGCTGGAACAACTGGCAGCCGTCAGAGCCTGTGCTCGACACAAACGGCTTTGAGAAGGGTGACAGAACCTACGGCGTTATGGCGCTCAAGGAGATGCTCCTCACCGCGAAGAAGCAGGGCATCATCACTCAGGGTATGGACGAGAACAACATCTTCGGCGACGGCACCGAGATCGCCGTCAATCAGGTGCTCAAAAAGGGCGGCTACGCTCAGAACGGCATCGCGGGCTACGGCTTTATGAAGTATCTCGGCGGCTTGATGAGAAAGAAGCTTTAGTTGAAAAATCCCTCTCCGTGTTGTATAATCGGAGAGGGTGATACTATGGAATTCAGAAAAATGAGACGCTTTAAGCAGCAGCTCAGCGAGGAAAGCTGCGTTGAGATTTTGAAAAACGAACCTCGCGGAGTTATGGCGGTCGCGGGTGAGAACGGCTATCCCTACGCTTTTCCGATAGACTTTGTGTACGACGGCGGCAGGCTGTATTTTCACTGCGCAAAGGAAGGTCATAAGCTCGACGCGTTAAAGAACTGCGACAAGGTGAGCTTCTGTGTGATGAACGAGGGCTTTCGCAAAGAAGGCGAATGGGCGCTCAATATCAGCAGCGTGATTGTGTTCGGCAGAGTAAAAATCATGACCGACAGCGGCAGGATCCTTGAGAAGCTGAGGCTGCTCGGCAACAAGTACTATCCCTCTGACGGGGACGTTGAGCGCGAAATCGGGCGAACTCTCAGCCGCGTATGTATGCTCGAGCTTGAAATCGACCACATGACGGGCAAGCTCGTCAATGAAAGTTAATATTGATATAAAAAAGTCCGCACGTTTTTTCGTGCGGACTTCGCTTTTTATACCAGCTTCTGCAGATCGGGGAAAACGCTCAGGGTACGCTTTAGTATGCCGTTGAGGTAGGCGATGGCGGTGCCGTAGTTTGTGAACGGAACGCCGCTGTCCTCGGCGGATTTGCGGCGGTAGGTCATCTCGCGCTCGTTGAGCATGCAGCCGCCGCAGTGGATAATCAGCTTGAACGGCGAGAGATCGTCAGGATAACCCTTGCCTGAGGTGGTTTCTATATTAATATCCTTTCCTGTGTGGGCTTTGAGCCACCGCGGCAGCTTTACGGTGCCGATATCGTCGCACTGGCGGTGGTGGGTGCAGCCCTCAGAGATGAGAACCGTGTCGCCGTCGCGCAGGTTCTCGATCGCCGCAGCGCCCTTGACTGCGGTCTCGAGAAATCCCTTGTACCTCGCCATCAGTATCGAGAACGAGGTCAGCGGCACGTCGTCGGGAACGATGTCTTTGACCTTGCCGAAAACCTGACTGTCGGTAATGACGAGCGCGGGCTTTTTGCCGAGAGCGGAAAGTGTTTCGGCAAGCTCCGAGTCGCGCGCTACTACCGCCGCCGCGCCCGAATCGAGCAGGTCGCGGATAGTCTGCTGCTGCGGCAGAATCAGCCTGCCCTTGGGAGCCGCCTTGTCAATCGGAACGACGAGGACGGCAAGCTCTCCTGCGCCGACTAAATCAGCGCAGATTTTGCGGTCACTCTGAGCGACGGTCAGCCTTGCCATGCGCTCCTTGAGCTCGTTTATATTTGTTCGGTTGACCGCGCTGACGGCGAGACCGTCCTCGTAATCGCGCATGCCCGACTCGTCGCACTTGTTGTAGGCTACGATGTAGGGGATATCCTTTTGTCTGAAAATACCGATAAGCTCCTCGTCCGCGGCGGTCTTGCCGACGGTGCCGTCGACTACGAGAACGGCGATGTCGGTGCGGTTGAGCACCTGCTTTGTGCGCTTTACTCGCTGTTCGCCGAGGCTGCCCTCGTCGTCAAAGCCCGGGGTGTCGATGATCATTACAGGCCCGAGAGGAAGCAGCTCCATCGCCTTCTGGACGGGGTCGGTGGTGGTGCCCTTTACGTCGGACACGACCGAGATCTGCTGGTTTGTGACGGCGTTCACGACGCTCGATTTTCCCGCGTTGCGCCGTCCGAAAAATCCGATATGCACCCTCTCGCCCGAGGGTGTACTGTTAAGGCTCATATGCTTCTCCTGTGTATCAGAAACGGAAATCGCGCTTGTTGTTGTTCTTGATATCCTCGATGTGCTCGGCGGCGATTTTTCTGACCTTCTCCTTCGGGATATTGAGCAGCTCCTTCTCGATCACCTTCTCGCCGATCTCGCGCGTCTTGGGGCTTGCGTAGTCGACGAGGTATTCCTCGAGAGTCATCAGGGCGTTGGGGTGGCAGCAGTTCTGGATCTGTCCGCTCTTGCACAGCGACATAAAGCGGTCGCCTGTTCTGCCCTCGCGGTAGCAGGCGGTACAGAAGGACGGAATGTAGCCCAGCTCCATCAGCCAGCAGACGACTTCATCCAGGGTGCGCTGGTCTGAAACGTCGAACTGCGCGGAATTCTCCTCCTCGGGCTCGGGCTCAACATAGCCGCCGACGCTCGTCTTTGAGCCGCCGCTTATCTGGGAAATGCCGAGACGGAGAGCCTTCTCGCGGACGGTCTTGTTCTCGCGGGTGGAGATGATCATGCCCGTGTACGGAACGGCGATGCGGATGATAGCGATGATCTTGCAGAAGGTCTCGTCGTCGATTCCGCCGTCAAACTCGTCGGGATCGATATCGTCTGCGGGCTTTACGCGCGGTACGCTGATCGTGTGGGGGCCTACGCCGTGAACAGCCTCGAGGTGCTCGGCGTGCATGAGGATACCTGCGAGCTCGTAGCGGTACAGCTCAAGTCCGAAGAGTACGCCGAGTCCTACGTCGTCGATTCCGCCCTCCATAGCTCTGTCCATCGCCTCGGTATGGTAGTTGTAGTTGTGCTTGGGGCCTGTGGGGTGAAGCTCCTCGTAGCTCTTCTTGTTGTAGGTCTCCTGGAAGAGAATGTATGTGCCGATGCCTGCGTCGTGGAGCTTCTTGTAGTTCTCGACGGTGGTGGCGGCGATGTTTACGTTTACGCGGCGGATAGCGCCGTTCTTATGCTTGATGGAATAAATCGTGTCGATGCACTCGAGAATGTACTCGATCGGGTTGTTGACGGGATCCTCGCCTGCCTCGATAGCAAGACGCTTGTGACCCATATCCTGGAGCGCGATGACCTCAGCCTTTACCTCCTCCTGGGTGAGCTTCTTGCGGCAGATGTGCTTGTTCTTGAGGTGGTACGGACAGTAAACGCAGCCGTTTACGCAGTAGTTCGAGAGATACAGCGGCGCGAACATTACGATTCTCTCGCCGTAAAAGTCCTTCTTGATCTGCTCGGCGAGGGCGTAGATCTCCTTGAGCTTTTCGGGATCCTCGCAGGCGAGAAGCACACTCGCCTCTCTGTGGTCGATACCCTTGCGCAGCTTTGCCTTCTCGATGATGGAGTCGATTAGCTCCATATTGTCCTTGTTTTCGTCGGCGTAACGGAGGGTGTCGAGGATCTCGGCGTCGTTGATGAATTCCTCCGCGTTTAGTGATTTGGGATTGTACTGTGTCATTATTATTTCTCCTTATTGTTAAGTTGGCGGTAGTCGCCTCTTGAATTTACGATCTCATAGCCTATCGAGCGCATTCTGCCCTTAAGGCAGTTCAGGCACTCGGCGGCTTCCTCGCCTGTGCAGATTTTGTTGTCGTATAGCGCATAGTCCTTGCGGTGGTCTGAGGGCGAGAGGTTCGGCATTACGACGTTCGCGCCGTGCAGGATCCCGAGCTCTCTTCCGCGGAAATCTATCGTGCCGAGGGCTGTGGTGGCTGGCAGAAGGATATCGGGATTCATCAGCCTGATTATCGAGAGCAGCGTAAGCGTAAGGTTCAGTCCGCCGTGCTCCAGATCGCGGAAATCGGTGTCTTTGTGTGGCACAAACGGCCCGATTCCGCACATCTGCGGCTGCAATTTCTTGATAAACAGCAGGTCGTCCGCGAGATTTTCAGTCGTTTGGTACGGCGAGCCGACCATGAAGCCCGCGCCTGTCTGGTAACCGATTTCCTTCAGCTTGTACAGCGTGCCGATTCGGTTGTCAAACGACATTTCACTCGGGTGCAGCTTTTCGTAGTGGGTTTTGCCGGCGGTTTCGTGCCGCAGCAGGTACCTGTCCGCGCCTGCGTCGTACAGCTTTTGAAGGCTGTCAAAGCTGCGTTCGCCGAGCGAGAGGGTGATCGCGCAGCCGGGACAGCGGCGCTTGATTTCGCCGATTAATTCACAGAGCATTTCGTCAGTGAAGCGGCTGTCCTCGCCGCCCTGAAGAACGAAGGTGCAAAAGCCGAGCGCATAGCCCTTGTCGCAGCAGGCGAGGATATCCTCTCTGCTCAGGCGGTAACGGACGGCGTTTTTGTTAGAGCGGCGGATACCGCAGTACAGGCAATCATTCTTGCAGAAGCTGGAAATTTCAATCAGTCCGCGTATGAAAATTTTATTGCCGAAGTGCTCCTGAGCGACCTCCTGAGCGTTGCGGCGAAGCACCTCGCGCCCGTCGTCGGTGATGTTGTCAAGCAGGTAGACCAACTCGTCTTTTTCGGCGTTGCGGGTGGTTCTGAGTTTGTTGATGATTTCGTTACAATTCATATAGCTTCACTTCTTTGAGCAGGCGGTCTTGACGGTCGCGCCGTCTATCCTGCCGAGCTTGCCCGACACCCTGTTGATTACGTCGGGTTCCGCGTCGATCACGACGCTGATAATGCTGATGTTCTTCTCACGGTATGGTATGCCCATTCTACCGATGATATAGTCGGAGTAGTCGTGAAGAATCCCGTTGATGGCGGTGACGCATTCGGGGTTCTCGACGACGATGCTGATTACGGCGACGCGTGTGTTTTCGGGCATATGATCCCTCCTTTTCTTTTAAATAACAAAAACGGCGGTGACAGACACCGCCGTTTGAATAGCATAATACTGACGGGCGAACCCGACGGTTATCCAATGCTGCGGAGTCAGTAATACTTTCTCGTTAGGATTGTATTTGTGATATTGGCGAACACACCGTCAAAGCGATGGCGGTGCGTAAGGCCGTTTTGTGGTTTAGAAGGAGCCTGAGCTGCCGTGCGACGACGAACCGCCGCTGCTGCCCGATGACGACGAGCCTGAGCTGATGACGGTCGAGGTCGTGCTCTTGTGCAGGAACTGATCCTGACTGTCGAGCAGCTTCATGCTGCTGTTCTCCTTTAGGTTGTAGGTGCCGGACTTGCCGTTGAACTTGTATCTGCCGACGTTGACGCCCGCGAAGATACCGCCCGCGGCGAGCGCGATAAGACCCATCAGCCAGCCCCATTTTGTGAGGACATAGAGGAATTTGTTTTCCCTTTTGAGCTTCTGGTCGGCGGTTTCGGTGCCCTCGACGTGGTTGTCATAGGAGCCGTTTGAAGGTATGCCCGCGTCGTAGAACTCCTGAGTCTTGTCGGCGAAGGTGTAGCACGCGTTGAGCACATCTCCGCTCTGGAGGTACGGCTTGAGAGCGGACTTCATCTCGTTCATGCGCTGGTCGGAGAAGTAGGACTCGGTCTCGCCGTGGGTCAGGATAATGCGGTTGCCCGAGGCGTTATCGATCACGAACATAACGCAGTCGGACTCAAAATAATTGCGGTTGTTGTCGTACAGCTTGTTGTAGTGGCTGTCCATCTTGGACGAGCTAACGTTGTCGTTTGTGGTGACGACGGCTATTTGCCAGCTTGTGTGTCTGCCGACGGATTCGAGCTTTTCGGTCAGACCGCTGAAGGACGAGCTGTCAAAAAGACCTGCGTCGTCGGAAATCAGGTAGTAGCTGTTGAAGTCGCTTGCCGCGAACGCCGTAGCCACTGACGAGAGCAGCAACAGCACGGCGATAGCCGCCGCTGAGATCTTTACTGAAATTCTTGTTTTAATCATAGGAAGAACATACCTCCCAGCACGGCGATGACAAATACGATCAGCGCCACGATCGCGCCCCAGAGGGCGAGCTTGCCGCCTGCGACGGGCAGTTTGCCGTAGGTTTTGCCCGTCTGACCGTTGATCGCGAAGGGCATGATCTGACCCTTGAATTTGTATGTGATTATCCAGACAGGCAGCAGGGTATAGCGCCAGCGCTGGTCGAAGGTGCGGTCGGAGTAGTTCTCGAGCGAAATGCCCTGATATCCCGACATCGTGTCCTCGAGCAGCTGCTTTGCGTAGGCGTCCATGCGCTCGGCGATGGTGTCCATGATCTCCTCCTTGCCGATTTCGCGCTTCTCGGCCTTGAAGCCCGAAAGGTAGCTCATCGAGAAGGGCACCGCCTTCGTCACGTCGAAGGGGTGTACGCACTGCAGCATCTCGTGACGCTGCTGCATATGGTAGTTGTCGAGGTACTTCATCGCTTCCTGAGCGTTTGCCTGACGGTTTGTCTGAGGTTTCTCTGTGGGAGCGCCCTGCTTGTCGCGGAGAGCCTCCTCAAATACGTTGCGGATCTCGATATCGCCCGTTCTGAACAGGCGGTAGGTGCTGGTCTCTGTGTAGCGGCGGTTGCCCGACGTCCAGTGGCGGACCTTCTTGCCCGTCGCGACCGCGCTGGACTGCATCTTCTCGTCGACGTACCAGTAGGGGAAGTACACGCCCTGCATTTTCTCGAACTGCTTTTTGTTCGCGAAGCCCGCGGGCAGGAATTTCTTCTTGCCGCACATCTTCATGAACGCGTCAACCGCCATGTCCTTCGTCAGCGCGAAGGGAATCACGCTGTCGGGCTTGAACTCACCGGAAAGACGCGAGCCGAGGACGACGGGGTTTCCGCAGTAATAGCACTCGGTCGCTGCTGTGCTCTCGGCGGTCATGATCTCGGCGCCGCAGGACGGACAGGAATAGGACACCATGAAGTCCTCATTGAATTCTCTGCCTGTTTTCTGAGCCTGCGCGCGCTGCTCCTCCGATTGCCTGACCTCCTGCTCGTTTATGCTCTCGGTCTTTTCGGACTGCGCGTAGAGCGACTGGATATGCTGAACGGTGAACTCCGAGCCGCAGTAGTCGCACGCGAAGTTCTGCTTCTCGGGGTTGAAGCTAAGCGGAGCGCCGCAGCTCGGGCATTTATATTCCATTGTAGCCATAGTTGTTTCTCCGTTTATGGGTATATTTCAAAAGGGCGGCGTTTTATTGCCGCCCCGTTGATATTATTCTTACTGCTTGCTGCCGCATTCGGGGCAGAACTTAGCGTTGGGATTCAGCTCAGCGCCGCAGTTTGTGCAGAAGCGCTTTTTGGGAGCCTCGGGCTTGGGCTTGCCGCATTCGGTGCAGAACTTACCGCTGTTGACAGCGCCGCACTCACATGTCCAGCCGCCCTGCTGGGGAGCCTGTGGAGGCTGCTGCTGAGCCTGAGGAGCCTGCTGAGGCTGCTGCGCGTACTGGGGATTCTGCATATAGCCGCCCATTACGCCTGCGCCCATATTCTGAGCCATGTTCATGCCCATGAAGCCGACTGCCGCGCCGCCTGCGTTGCTGCCTGCTGCACTGATGCCCTCGCCGACGGACTTCGCCATGAACGCCTGCTGATTTGCAGCGTCCTTGAGGTAGCTGACCTGGGAAGCCATCTTGCTGCGCTCGGTGACGATCTTCTGGCTTGCGTCGTCGTATGCGGGGTTCTGCATAGCGACACGTACGATCTCAAGACCGCGGAGCTCTGTCCAGTCGGCGTCGAGAACATCCTGCATATACTTAGCCATCTGAGGACCCTTGGAGGTGATGTGGCTGATGCGGTTGCCATCTGCGGAATACTGGTTGAATGCCGCGCTGAGAGCCGCTACGAACTCGTCGAAGAACTGCTGCATATTCTGGCGGTTGAAGGCGTAGCTCTCGTTGTTGGTGATAACTTCCTTCGGGATAACCTCCATGTAGAACTTGAACGGGTCGGTGATCTTTACGGAGAAGGTACCGTGCAGACGCATGAAAAGCTCTGCCTCATAGAACTCGTCGAAGTACTGGACGGGGTTCTGTGTGCCGAACTGCAGGTCTCTGATCTCCTGAAGGTTGATGAAGAATACGCGCTGTGAGGTCGAGGAGATGCCGGCGTACTTGATACGGCTGAAGCTCTCCTTGATATTTTCCTTGAGCTGACCGTTGAACATTGAGGGCAGAGAGCTGTTCTCTACCTTGAAGTAGCCCGGGGTCGCCGAATAGTCGACAATCTTGCCGCCGTCGACAAGGATCATCATCTGGTTGTCTAAAACATGAATAATAGAGCCGTTGGAAACGAGGTTCTCGCCGCCCTTTTTGTTCTGGCTTCTTCCTCTCTGGTCAACAGCCTGACCGGGGACAATAACGTCGTTTTTGCCCATCGGGGAGGATTCGATGACTTCAAGCCATGTATCGGCAAGCGCGCCTGTTACCGCGTTAATGGCAGCCTTGATAATACCCATAGTAAAAACTCCTTTTTTATAACAGATTAGAGAAAAATTTTCTCCCGGTATTTATAGTTTAATATATATTGCTTTAAATTGCAAGAGGGAATTAGTGATTAGTGGTTAGCGGTTAGCGTCGGGTCGCTTTGCTCCGAAATATCAATCGGGTGCGGGCAGCGCCCGCCCACAATTTTCCATTTTCAACTTTCAATTTTACATTAATACGGTGCGCTGGTGGTCTTGTTCTCCTGAATGTACTCAAAGCTCCACGAACGGACGTTGATCTCGCGGATACCCGTGCCGCAGTAGTCGCAGTACTTCTGACCGAGGTTTGTTATCGGCGCGCCGCAGTTCGGGCAGTTTACGCCCATCGCGGTGGTCATTGATGAAACGCTCATCTTGTCGGGATCCTGAGCGTAGACGAGAGCAACGTCGTACAGCTTCTGAACCTTTTTGTCGCTCTTGCCGATGATGACCTTGCCGTTTGCGTCGGTCACGTAGTCGTACATTCCGACAGCGGCGTTGAATACTATCGTCACCGTAGGACTTTTCTTTATATATCGGGCGATTTCGAGTTGGTGGAGAGTTACCTCGCTATGCTCGTGTATGTAGTCCTTCGCCTCGAGCTCGTTGATCAGACCGATCACGGTGTTGTGCATCGACTGCGAGCAGTCCGGCGAGAGAAGTCCTTCATCTCTTGCGGTGATGGCGGCAAAATAGCTCTTGAGCACGCCCTCGACCCTGCCTTTGAACACGTCGTAGTCAAAATCGGGGAAGTCCTTCTGGATCAGCGGCAGGTAGATGTCGGTCATGCCGTGAACCGAGCGCGCAGATTCGGTTGAATTATCGATATCCTTCATCGCCTTGGCGAAGTCCTTGGTGCCGAAGGCTTCCTTCGAGAACTTCTGCAGGCGGTATTTTATGTACAGAAAAATCACAAGTATGGTGATTGCGAGCGCCGCGATTATCGCGAGCGGCACTATTATGCTTGCCCAGCCCATGCCGTCACTTCCTTCCAGAACGCAGGATTATTCTTCGGTTTTCTTGATCTCGATTCCCAGCACGTCGAGGCTTTCCTTGTCGACGGGCGCGGGACATGCCGACATAAGCTCGCTGGCGTTCTGAACCTTCGGGAAGGCGGTGACGTCGCGCAGGCTGTCGGCTCCGCAGAGAAGCATGGTCACGCGGTCAAGGCCGATGCCCATGCCGCCGTGAGGCGGTGCGCCGTACTTGTACGCCTCAACGAGAAAGCCGAACTTCGCCTCGATCTCCTCGTCGGTGAGCTTGAGCGCGCGGAACATTCTCTGCTGCAGCTCTGGGTCGGTGATACGCATCGAGCCGCTCGAGAGCTCCACGCCGTTGAGCGTGAGGTCGTACGCCTTCGCGATAACCTTTGAGGGGTCGGTGTCGAGGTACTGAATGCAATCCTCTTTGGGCATGGTGAACGGGTGGTGCATAGCTACCCATTCGCCGCTCTCCTCGTCCTTCTCGAAGAACGGGAAGTCGACGATCCAGACGAACTTGAAATCGTCGGGAATGATATCAAGTCTTTTGGCGAGCTTGAGTCTGAGCGCGCCGAGAGTCGAAAGAACGGTGCTGTTCTTGTCGGCGACGATCAGGATAACGTCGCCCTTCTCAGCGCCGAGACGCTCGTAAACAGCGCTTAGCTCGCCGTCGGTCATGAATTTTTTGAACGAGGCGTTGGGTTCGTCTACCCATCTGACGTAGGCAAGACCCTTCGCACCGATGCCGCGGACATATTCGGTGAGCTTGTCAATCTCTTTGCGGGTGTAGGTTGACGCGGCGTTTTTCGCGACGATAGCGCGTACTGAGCCGCCGTTTTTGATCGCGCCCGTAAACACGCCGAAGCCGCAGTCCTTGACGAGGTCGGAAATATCCTGAATCTTCATGCCGAAGCGGACGTCGGGCTTGTCGGAGCCGTAGTTTTCCATTGCCTCGCTGTAGGTCATGCGGGTGAAGGGAGTCTTTAGCTCCTGACCGAGAACCTCCTTGAACAGGCGCTTGAACAGACCCTCGTTGATTTCGAGAATGTCCTCGACGTCGACGAAGGAGAGCTCCATGTCTATCTGGGTGAACTCGGGCTGGCGGTCGGCGCGCAGATCCTCGTCGCGGAAGCAGCGCGCGAGCTGGATATAGCGGTCAAAGCCCGAAACCATCAGCAGCTGCTTGTAAATCTGCGGCGACTGGGGCAGGGCGTAGAATTTTCCGTTGTGGATACGCGAGGGCACGAGGTAGTCGCGCGCACCCTCGGGGGTGGATTTTATCATCATCGGTGTCTCGATCTCTACAAAGCCGTTCTCCGCGAAGTAGTCGCGCGCGACCTTTGAGATCTTGCTGCGCATCAGAAGGTTGTTGAGCAGCGGGCGGCGGCGAAGGTCGAGGTAGCGGTAACGCAGGCGAAGCTCCTCGTTTGTGTCGCTGTCGTCGACGATTTCGAAGGGCGGAGTCTGTGCCTTTGAGAGCACGCGGAGGTCGCTGACGGCAACCTCGATCTCACCCGTGGGGATCTCAAAATTCTTCGCGGAACGCTCGCACACCGTACCCTTGGCGGCGAGGACGAATTCGCCGCGGCACGCGAACGCCTTGGCGAAGATCTCTCTGTCTGTTTTATCGGTAAAGGCGAGCTGTACAATGCCTGTGCGGTCGCGCAGGTCGATAAAGATGAGCTGACCGAGGTCTCTGCAGCGCTGAACCCAGCCGCAGACCGTGACCTCTCTGCCAACGTCGGAGATCCTGAGGTCTCCGCAGTAATGTGTACGCTTCAAGCCTGTCATATATTCTGCCATTTTTTCTTCCTCCTGTATGTGAGAACGGTAGCGCTGAACTACCGGTTATCAAATCTCAAACGAGCTGTTGTCAGCGAGCTGCAAAACCGAGAACTTCTCCGCGAAGCTCTCGTCGAGCGTGAGCTCTGTCTGTTCGCCGCTTTCCATGTTCTTGAGCTTTGCCTTGTTTTCGGCGATCTCGTTGTCGCCGAGAACCATCGAGTAGCGCGCGCCGATCTTGTCGGCGTATTTCATCTGGGCGCGCAGACCTCTGCCGACAACGTCGGTTTCGGCGGTCAGTCCGCATTCGCGCACGCGCTTGAGCAGCTCAAAAGCCTTTGCCTTAGCGCCGTCGCCCATTGTGGCGATGTAGAGTGCGCAGGAGTTGGTGTCGGGAATCTCGATGCCCTGTGCGTCCATGACCATCAGCAGACGCTCGAGTCCCATCGCAAAACCCAGCGACGGTGTGTGTTTGCCTCCGAGCTCTTCCATAAGTCCGTCGTATCTGCCGCCGCCGCAGACCGTACCCTGAGCGCCGATGCAGTCGGTCACGAACTCAAAGACCGTCTTGGTGTAGTAGTCAAGACCGCGCACGATCGTGGGGTTGACGGTGTATTCAACGCCGGCGCAGTTTAGATATTTCTGAACCTCCTCAAAGTGCGCTTCGCACTCCTCACAGAGGTAATCGGTGATCTTGGGAGCGTCCTTCGCGATAGCCTTGTCCTCGGGGCTTTTGCAGTCGAGCAGACGCATGGGGTTCTTTTCGAGGCGGCTCAGACAGGTGGAACAGAGCTGCTCGCGGTAGCCGCCGAAGTATTCGCGCAGCGCCTGGTTGTACTTTGCGCGGCATTCGGGACAGCCGATGGAGTTGATTTCAAGTCTTACCCGGTCAAGACCGAGCCTGTCGAGAATCGACTGTGCGGCGCAGATAAGCTCCGCGTCGGCTACGGGCGACTGTGTGCCGTACTCCTCAAGTCCGAACTGGTGGAACTCTCTGAGTCTGCCTGCCTGGGGTTTTTCGTAGCGGTAGCAGGAAACGAAGTAGCTCGCCTTGATCGGCAGGCCGTCGTTTTCGAGGTTGTGCTCAAGCACCGCTCTCGCCGCGCCCGCGGTACCCTCGGGACGGAGAGTTACGCTCTCGCCGCCCTTTGTGTCGAAGGTGTACATCTCCTTCTGAACAACGTCGGTTGTCTGACCGACGCCGCGCGCAAAAAGCTCGGTGTGCTCAAAGACGGGAGTGCGGATCTCCTTGAAGCCGTAAGCTCTCGCTTCCTCGCGCATGATGCCCTCGATGAACTGCCAGCGGTAGCTTTGCTTTGGCAGGACGTCCTCGGTGCCCTTGATTTTCTTCGTAATTAATGCCATGATATACCTCCATATAACCTGCAAGGGCGCACCACCGTGCGCCGCTGCAAATTCCCATATACATAAGTATCGGGCGACATTACGCCGCCCGACGCTGAATTAACATTTTTATTGCCGCAAGACGCACGCAAGGGCGCACGGTACGGCGCAGATCACTTGAGAATATTTCTCCAGTCGAGGTCGCCGCGCTCAAGGCCGTGGATCAGAACCTCGGCGGTAGCGATGTTGGTGGCTACAGGCACGTTGTGCATATCGCAGAGCCTGAGCATATTCATATCATTGGGCTCGTTGGGCTTGGGGCTGAGCGGGTCGCGGAAGAAGAGGAGCATATCGACCTCGTTGCACGCAATGCGCGCCGCGATCTGCTGGCTGCCGCCCTGAGAACCCGCGAGGAACTTTTGGATCGTCAGGCCTGTCGCTTCGGATACCATTTTACCCGTTGTGCCTGTGGCGCAAAGGTTGTTGCGGCTGAGCGCGCCGCAGTACGCGATGCAGAACTGCACCATTAATTCTTTCTTTTCGTCGTGAGCTATAAGCGCAATATTCATATCCAAAATCCTCCAAACACTACAGAATTTCTAATTATCTGAAACTTCCAAATTTATAACATACCCTTGAGCACAAGGGGGCACGGCGTACCCTCAACACGCCGCGCGAGTCTTTCAAACGGGGTAAACGATGCTCCGCTCTCGATACCTGCGGCGCCCTTTTGCATGACGACCGAGATGTTGATATCGAACGGAACAAGCGAGATCAGCTGAGTCTGAGCCGCGTCGATCACCGCGTCGAGGTCGGGATAGAACCCGAGCTTGCGGAAAACTCGCTTGTCAAAGCGGTTGATCACCAGACGCGCGTCGTTGATGCCGAGCGCCTCAAGACGCTTCCTGACCTTGACCGCGCCGCGAACGCTTGTGGGTTCGGCGTTGGTGACGATAAGCGCGCGGTTCGCGGGTGCGGCAGCTGTGACAAAGCCTGAGCCTATGCCAGCGGGCGAATCGATGATCACATAGTCGAAGCTGCCCTTGAGCGCGTCCACCAACTGGCGGAACACGGACGGGCTGAGCTCGTTCTCCGCGTCGAACGGAGCCGCCATAAGAAAGAGATTATCGTTATTTTTACTTTTGTAGACCGCCTCGCCGAAGGCGCAATTGCCGCAGACGGCATCGGACGCGTCAAAGAGAATATCCTGCTCGATGTCGAGCATTATGTCAAGTCCGCGCATTCCGCAGTCGCAGTCAATCAGCAGCACTCTTTTGCCCTGCTTGACAAGGGAAACCGAGAGGCAGATGCAGACGGTTGACTTGCCTGTGCCGCCCTTTCCGGACGCCACAACGATCACATTGTTCATAATTACAATACCTCTTGTCTATTCTAACACAAAATTTCCAAAAGAGCAACAAAAGCGGAGGATTTTATCAAACAAATTTTTATTTATTATTTTGGGCATAGTGCTTAATAAGTTGTCGCAATTGTATAGAGTTATTAGTTATTAGTTTTGAGGCGGCTTGCTCTCAAAATAAGCCCTGAGCATTTCCTTTGCCGTGCGCATGGCAAATTTCGTGTTGGCGCCGTGCTCGATTATCACCGCCGCCGCCACCTCGGGCTTCTCAAACGGAGCAAAGCAGATAAACGCCGCGTGGTCGCTGCCCGCGTTTTCCGCCGTGCCCGTTTTTGCGCCGACCTCTACGGGGAAGTCCGAAAATTCGCTGTAGGCTGTGCCCTCGGGATCCTGAGTCACCATAAGCATGGCTTTATTCACGTCGTCGATATACTCCTGCTTTACGCCGAGGTCACAGATTTCCCCGGGCGCGGTCTTTGAGATTACTTCTTTGCGGCTGTAGTCGGTGATTTGCTTCACAAGGTGGGTTTTCAGCCGCCTGCCGCCATTTGCGATAGTTGCCGTGTAGGTCGCGAGCTGCATAGGCGTGAAGGCGTTGTCCGACTGACCGATAGCCGCCTGAACCGTGTTGCCGTCCGTCCAGCTTTCGCTGTCGCGCCCCGCGAGAACGCCGCGGCTCTCCTCGATCTCAAGTCCCGTGTATTCGCCAAGTCCCGTCTTTTCCGCGAGTGCGGACATTTTCTCGATGCCGAGCCGCCGTCCCGTTTCCGCAAAAAAGACGTTGCAGGAGTGTGCAAGGGCGGTGAAGAGATTCTCGCTGCCGTGGTAGTGCATGCAGGCGACGACGTTCGAGGGGTAGTAGTCGTAGCAGCGCGCGCAGTAGATCGTGGTTTCGGGAGTGATAATGCCGTCGCTGAGCGCCGCGAGAGCCACACATGGCTTGAAAACCGAACCGCAGGCAAAGCTGCCCGAGCACGCGCGGTTGAACATGGGCGCGGCTTCGTTCTCCGCAAGGCTGAGGTAGTAGCTGCCGTCGGAGGAGTAGCGGTTGAGGTCGTAGGTCGGGCAGCTTGCCGCCGCGAGGACGGAGAAATCGCTGACGTCGAGCATGACCGCCGCGCCTGATTCGCAGTCGTCAGCGCCGGCGTTTTTAGCCGCCGTGACGTTCTCGCCGAGGGCGGTTGCCGTTGCTTTTTGCAGTTCGCTGTCAAGGGTCAGCCAGACCGTGTTGCCGCGACGGGCTTCGGTGCCGCTGGCCGAGTCGCCCGAGATGATACGCCTGCCGCTTTTGCCGCGCAGCTCGTCTTCACAGGCGGCTTCTATCCCGAACTTTCCGATGCTGTCGGTCAGCTTGTAGTCCTTGTCCGATAGCGCATCGTACTCCTCGGCGGAAATCGCGCCGACTGAGCCGAGGATATGCGGCGCGAGTGTCGGCTGTGATGATGAGCGGACGTGATAGGTCTGCACCTCGACCCCGTCTATACCCTGAGTTTGCTCGCTTACGGCGCTGACACACCTGCGGCTGACGTCGTCCGCGAGTGTGAAAACACCGTCGGCTGACAGGTCGTCGTTCAATTTGTCGCCGCAGCTTTTGATTATATCGCTCAGCCTGAGAATCTCATCGTCGCTGAGCTTTGTTTTGTCGATCACGATTTTCCGCTTTGCAGTGTTCGTCACAAGACCCTTTCCGCTGCGGTCGAGGATCTCACCGCGCACAGCCTCTGTGGTAACGCTGACCGTACCCTCGCGCGCTGCAAGCTCGCGGTATTCCTCGCCGTGAACGAGCTGCCAGTCCGCGAGCCGTGCCGCAAAGACCGGAAACAGCAGCGACATGATTATTATGCAAATCGTGTGAGCCTTATTCTTCATCGCTCATTCTCCTGAAATTAATCACCGACAGCGGCAGTATGGCGAGATATGTCAGCGCCGCACGTATCAGGCACCGCTGCCATACCGCCGTGCCGAAAACAAGCCGTATTACAAAATCCGCGGAAAAAACCGCCGCGGCGGCTCCGAGCGAGAGCAGCCAGACCGACGGCAGGTTGCGGCGGAAGGCGGTGTGAAGCAGGGTCGACTGAAAGTAACAGAGAACCGTCAGCGTGACCGCGAAGAAGCCCACTGCACCCGATTCGAGGTCGGTAAGTACGCCGCAGACAGCGCCGTATATCGTCGCGGCAGTCACCTCGTCGGATGTGAGTGACAGCGCCGCCGCAACAAGAAAAAGCGGCTTTACGCCGCCTGCTTCGGGTGAGAGCTGCGGCGTGTTTTCGAGAATGTACAGCGCGAACAGCTCGATCGATATCAGCGCCGCGCGCAAAATACGCCTATTCAGCCTTGGTCACTCCTTTCTCCGTGAACGATATTACTACCGCCGCCTCGGTGAGCGATCCGTAATCCGCGGCGGGCTCGATCAGAGCGTACGACGACGCGTCGGACGTGTCTGTTCCGAGCTCGCTGACTTTGCCGACGATGACCCGCGGCGGATAAACTCCTCCGTCGCCCGAGGTGAGAATCATATCGCCTGTTTTTATGTGATTGCTTTCCGAGAGCTGAGTCAGCACAAGACCTCCGTCCTTTCTGACGAGGATACCGCTGTCCGAGGTCTCGCCGTCAATCACCGCGACCCTTGAGTCGGGCGAGAAAAGCGTTGCGACGCGGCATGACGAGCTGTCGGCAGCCGTGACCCGACCGACAAGTCCGCTCTCGCATATGACCGCGTTGTTGACCTTGACTCCGAGGTCTGAGCCGACCCCGAGGGTGAAGCCGCCGAAGTCGTCGGCTGATGCGCGGCGCAGAACGAACGCGGGCTTCAGCTCCAGCTCGGGCGCGTCCTTTTTCATGCCGAAATAACCCCACAGAGTCTTGTTCTCGTCCTTGAGCTCGAGGTTTTCCGCGAGGGCTTTTTGAAGCGCGGCGTTCTCGGATCTGAGCCTTTCGTTTTCATCGAGCAGCTCGTCTGTTGACGGAGTCTTAAGCTCTGCCGCAATCCTTGCGCTCAGGCTGAAAATCCCGCCCGTGACCGCGTTCCACGCGCTTTGCACTGGCGGGTTGTCGCCCACTGACAAAACACCCATCAGCAGCACAGCGATGAGTGTGAGCAGCAGGACTTTTCTGTTTTTGCGGCGGTTTTTCATCGGGACAGCCGTCTGAGCCGCGGCGTGTGATTTCCGCTGAGGCGTTTGCCCGCGCCGTCTGCCACACAGTCGAGCGGCTTCTGGGCGATGTGCACCGTCAGCCCTGTCTGCTGCGCTACGAGCATATCGATTCCGCGCAGCAGCGCTCCGCCGCCCGTCAGCGTGATCCCGTGGTCGATTATGTCAGCCGACAGCTCGGGCGGAGTCTGCTCAAGGGTCGACTTTATCGCGTCGATTATCTTCTCGAGCTGCGGCGACAGCGCGTCGCGAACCTCGTCGGCGGTGAGCGTTACGTCCTTCGGCAGGCCGTCGGACAGGCTCCTGCCCTTGACGACCATCTCCTCGTTTTCGCCGAGGGGAAACGCCGAGCCGATCTGGATTTTCACGTCCTCGGCGGTGCGCTCGCCGATAAGCAGGCTGTAGCTCTGTTTTACATGGCGTGTGATCGCGTCGTCAAGACAGTCGCCGCCGACCCGAACGGAGCATGACGAAACGATGCCGCCGAGCGAGATCACCGCGACCTCGCTCGTGCCGCCGCCGATGTCCGCGACCATGCTGCCGACAGGCTCGTCCACCGGCAGACCCGCGCCCATGGCCGCCGCCATCGGTTCCTCGATCAGAGTAACGGGCGGCTTCGCGCCTGCCTGATACGCCGCGTCCTCTACCGCCTTGCGCTCGACCTCCGTAACGCCCGTCGGCAGGCAGATCACCACCCTCGGCTTTGCAAACAGCCCTGTTTTGACCGCCTTGCGAAGAAAGTGCTGCAGCATCTTGGCGGTAATCTCAAAGTCAGCGATGACACCGTCCTTGAGCGGCCGCAGCGCGCTGACGTTTGAGGGCGTTCTGCCTATCATCTCGCGGGCGGGCGTGCCTACCGCGAGCACATTTCCTTCACGCGCGTCTATCGCGACAACGGACGGCTCGCGCAGGATAATTCCGCGCCCCCGTATGCAGACGAGGGTATTTGCCGTGCCGAGGTCGATCCCGACGTCCTTTGAAAATGAAAACATTTTTACACTCCCCTTGCAGTATAGGATATCGGGTTTATTGTACACCGCCGCGCGCGTATTATTTGTCGGATTATCGGGGCAAAAAGAAAAAGGGTGCCGAAGCACCCATAATTATTTCTTATTAATTTCGTCCTGTCGAGCCGAAGCCGCCAGCGCCGCGCTTGGTGTCGCTGAGTTCGTCAACCTCGACGATGTCGGGAGTGAACACGGGAGCTATGACCATCTGAGCCACGCGCTCGTTCGGTTCGATCACATAGGGCTTGTCGGAGACGTTGCACAGTCCCGCGCAGACCTCGCCGCGGTAGTCGCTGTCAATAACGCCTACGCCGTTCGAAAGACAGATTCCGTGCTTCACGCCGAGTCCGCTTCTCGCGTAGAGAAACGCCGCGCAGCCGTTGTCGGGAAGCTCGATCGCGATGCCGGTGGGTACGATAGAGAGCTGTCCGGGTGCGAGGGTGATCGGCTCGTCTATACAGGCGTAAAGATCCATTCCCGCGGAGCCTGAGGTGGCTCTCTGAGGGATTTTCGCGCCCTCTCTGAGCTTTCTGATTTTGAGTTCCATATTAACCATCCTTCATTTTGAGCAGTTTCCTGCATAAATTTGATTTTTGTGAGATTTATTTTTCGAAAAGGAAATTATCATAAGGAAATTAAAAATCCTCATATTTCGAAAGGAGAAAATTTTATTTTTCCGTTAAAAAATTATTTTAACATTTCACAATTTACACATATCATTCCACACCGCGGCGGTACAATCCGCGTGTAAAATTATCTTTCAACATCGAAAAGCGGTTAAAATCGGCGGTTGTTTCCACTTTTTCCACATAGTTTTCCACACTGAACCGCCAAATGTTGAAGTCCGCGGAGAGATTTGAAATTTCCTGCGAAGCAATATAAAGAGGCACGCAATTGAGTACCTCTGTGCAGCCGCCGTCGCATTTCAGCGGGAAGTGCTTGCCTTTTCTGTCCGTCATTTTGCTCTGGTTTTTGCAGGATTTACAGCTGATGCCCGCGCTCTTGTTCGGACAGGCGCGGCACAGCATTACGGGCAGGTGTCCGTAGCTGATTATACCCCTCGGGATTTTTCCGCCGAGGCGGTTTATCCGTGAAAACGTCAGCTCAAAGCTCAGCTCGACGTCCTTGATTCCGTATTCCTCAGCCCAGAGCAGGTCGTAGGTGTTGACGAGGTTAAGCCCGAACCCTCCGTGGATTGTAAACCCTTCCTGCTTTGCAAGGTAGACGGCTCCGAGGTTGCCGCACAGCGCGTGACTTATGCCGAGCGACCTGACCTTCCGAAGCTGCGCGGTGATTGATTTCTCGCGCCCGAACATTCCGCGCGGAATCTCAACGCCGATATTATAGCCCTCGTTTTTCAGCCGCTCAAGCTCCCTTGTGTCGGCGAAGAGCGGAACGAAAACGAGGTCGAGCTCCCTGAATCCCGCGCCGAGCTTCGTGCCCGTGACCCTCGCGCGCTGTTCATTGCTCTTGCGGCGGTAGGGTTTGAAATCGAACTTTTTCGGCGGATTAATACTGTAGTTGTGGCGAACGCTCCGCGCGCGGTCAAGCTCCTCGAGAGCGGCTCTGCGAAGCTGATTGATCGCGGACAGCGGCAGGCTGACATTATCGCCGAGGTCGAGCGTAAGCTCTGTCATTTTGTACGCCGTGCCGCCTGTCTTGCTCAGCTGTGCGCGGCACTTTTCCACGGAGAGCGCGACCTTCTGCGCGGCCTCGCAGTTCATTTCGGTGGTTTTTGTGATGACGAGCGCGCCGTCGGTCACGGTGAGCGCTGCAGGCTCGCCGACACGCGCCGAAAACGCGGCTGTGATATCAACGTCCTGCACCTCGTCACGGTATCCTGCGCGGATAGAGGAGAGGAGCTTTTCGTCGGCAGAAACAACATCGCCCTTGGTGCGCGTGCCGAACATCTCTTTCCCGATTCTGCCCGAGAAGTAGCCGTCGGTGAAGCCCGTCCGCGAGAAAACCCCTCGCAGCATCTCAGCCGTCGCGTCAGTGATGAATCCGAAGTCGCGCTGTTCCCTGCACGCGCGGACAGCCGCCGCGACGTACTCGGGGCGCTTCATTCTTCCCTCGATTTTGGCTGAGTAAACTCCGATTTCCTGCAGCTCGCCGAGCCGCGGAATCAGGCTGTTGTCCCTCAGGCTGAGCGCGTGACCGCCCTTCTGTCCCTGAACGGAAAACGGCAGGCGGCAGGTCTGGGCACAGGCTCCGCGGTTGCCGCTGCGCGAGCCGAGCATAGCCGAGAAGTAGCACTGTCCCGACACGCTCATGCACAGCGCGCCGTGGACGAAAACCTCGAGCTCGATCGGGATTTTCGCGCATTCCTTAATTTCGTCGCGGCTCATCTCGCGCGAGAGCACAACGCGCTTGAAGCCCATCTCATGCAGCGCTCTTACGCCCGAGGGTGTGTGCACGCTCATCTGCGTCGAGGCGTGCAGAGGCAGGTCGGGCGCGATTTCGCGTGCGAGCCGCGCGACTCCCATGTTCTGGACGATAAGCGCGTCCGCGTCGGCTTCGGCGGCGGTTTTTATCGCGTCGGCGAGCTCTTCGAACTCGTCATCAAATACTATAGTGTTGAGCGTTACGTACAGCTTTACGCCGTGAATGTGGCAGTAGGCGACGGCTCTTTTCAGCTCGCCGGGGTCGAAATTATGCGCCGACGAACGCGCGGAGAACTGCTTTTCTCCCACATAAACCGCGTCCGCGCCCGAACGGACGGCGGCAATGACGCTCTCAAAGCCGCCCGCGGGCGCTAAAATCTCAATGCTTTCCATGCTTTTTCTTTTTGCCCTGCTTTGCGGGATTCACGGGCATTTCGGGCTGCTGCGGTTCCTCGTCGTCAAAGAGCGAGCCCTGTTCCATTGGCACGTAACCCATCAGCCTTTCGGCGCGTTTTTCCTGGACGGTTTTCTCAAACTGCTTCTCCGCGTCGGTTTTCTTCGGCTCAAACCTGCGCAGTCGCTCGTTGTCCTTGTTGAGAACGCGGAGCTGTTCCTCGAGGGCGCGGATACGCTTGCTCAGCCGCGTGTTCTCGTTGATCGCGTCGGTCAGTCTGCCCTTGTAGTCCGCGCATTTTTTGTTGAGCTCGTTGGTGTGCTGCATTATCTGGTCAGCCTTCACCACCAGCTCCTTGTTGCGGCGCTTTTCCTTTTTGCTGTCGTCGCAGTAGTCGAGCGCGACAAGGATCGCACAGTCGCGCACGTCGAGATTTTTGGCGGAACGCGACGCCTTGAGGAGATTCTCCGATACTTCTGCCGCGATTCCCTTTACGTATTCCTCGTCGTCCTCGGTGATGACGACGTAGCTTCTTCCGTCAAGCTGGACGCTTACTCTTTTTTTCACAGTACCACGCTCCAATATTTATACATATAATATTATATCATGCGCAAGAAGCGTTGACAAGAATTATTACATGGCTGTCATATTGAGCGCAGCCTCGTTTACAATATTAAAATACAGTTGAATTATCTGTTGAAGCGTGGTACAATATAGTATATATGTGCATTTGTACGGCAAAAAGAGGAGGGACTTTATGCCTACACCGTTTGACTCTCAAAAATTATTCTACCGCTCGCCCTTCGGCGCGGTTGAACAGGATACAACCGTGCGTTTCCGCTTGCTTTTGCCGCGCGCGGAACGTTCAAAATACACCGAGCTCTGCGTCAAATACGACTACGACTACAACTGGGAATATATCAAGCTCATCTGGTGCGGCGCGTTCGACGACGCCACAGAAATCTGGGAGTGCGAATTCACTCCCGACCGCGTAGGTCTGTACTGGTACAGCTTCCGTCTGCAGACACCCAACGGCAACCGCTATCTGCAGCCTGCCGACGCGTACAAGATCAGCACCATTGAGGATTCACCCGGCAGAAGCTGGCAGCTTACCTGTTACAAAAAGGGCTTCGAAACCCCGAAGTGGCCTGTCGGCGGCGTTATGTACCAGATTTTCCCCGACCGCTTCAATTTCAGCGGCGAGGAAAAGAAGCTCAAGCGCAAGGACTTTACGCGCAACAAGGACTGGTACGCTCTTCCCGTATGGCAGCCAAACGAGCACGGCGAGATCACAAACTCCGACTTCTTTATGGGCGACCTCAAGGGCATCACACAGAAGCTCGACTATCTCGAGAGCCTCGGAGTGAGCTGCATCTACCTCAACCCGATCGTCGAGGCGTACTCCAACCACCGCTATGACACGGGCGACTACTCACGCATCGACCCGATCCTCGGCACCGAGGACGATTTCAGGGAGCTGTGCGAAAAGGCTAAGGCGCGCGGAATCCACGTTATCAACGACGGCGTTTTCTCTCACACAGGCTCCGACAGCAAATACTTCAACCGCTCGGGACGCTACGGCGACGGCGGCGCTTACCGCGACCCCGATTCGCCTTACCGCAGCTGGTACAAGTTCTACGACTGGCCCGACAACTACCACAGCTGGTGGGGCTTCTACACTCTGCCCGAGGTCATAGAAACCTCGCCCGAGTTCAACGAGTACATCAACGGCGAGGACGGCATAGTCCGCAAATATATGCGCATGGGCAATTCCGGCTGGAGACTCGACGTAGCCGACGAGCTGCCCGACGAGTTCCTCGAGAACCTGCGCAACAGCGTAAAGGCTGAGAATCCCGAGGCTATCGTCATCGGCGAGGTCTGGGAGGACGCGAGCAACAAGGAGAGCTACGGCGCAAGGCGCAAGTTCCTGCTTGGCTATCAGCTCGACTCCGTTATGAACTACGTTTTTCGCGGCGCGATAATCGACTTCTGCCGCGGTCAGGACGCGCGCTACACGATGGCGACTATCATGAGCGTCATCGAGAACTACCCCCGACCTGTGCTTAGAGTACTGATGAATTCCCTGTCCACCCACGACACCGAGCGAATTCTCACGCTCCTTGCGGGCGAGCCGCTCAACGGAAGGGACAGAGCGTGGCAGGCTAATACAAAGATGACGAAGGAGCAGAGAGAACGCGGTCTGAGGCTGCTCAAGATCGCCGCCGCGATGCAGTATACCCTGCCGGGCTTCCCGTGCGTATACTACGGCGACGAGGCAGGCATGGAGGGCTACAAGGATCCGTTCAACCGCTGCTGCTATCCGTGGGGCAGAGAGGACAAGGAGATGGTCGAGTACCACTCACGTCTCGGCAAGCTCAGAGCGAGCTGTTCGGCTCTCTGGGACGGCGATTTCATCAACGCCTACGCCCAGGGCAAGCGCCTTGCGTATGTCCGCTACGACCACGAAACCGCGATTTACTGCGTTTACAATATGTCCGAGGAGGAGATGGTTCTCGACACTCCGCCCGGATATTCCAACGCGCGGGCATTCTTCGGCTCAAGGCTCGAGAATCACAAGCTGTACCTCAAGCCCGTGAGCTGCGAATTTCTGATTACCGATCTATAAAACAAGAAGGAGCGTGAGCACTGCCCGCGTTCCTTTTTTATCGCAAAACCTTAAAAACACCGCGAAACTGCCGGCTGTCACACTTGACATCAGCGCTTTAATGCGGTAAAATAAAGGATAAGCGTTAAAATAGTTATATAAGGGGTTATATTTATGAAGTTAACAGGCGCGGAAATCATCTGCGAATGTCTGCTCGAGCACGGCGTAGACACCGTGTTCGGCTATCCCGGCGGCGCGGCTCTCAATACATACGACGCGCTCTACAAATACAGCGACAAAATCCGTCATATCCTGACCGCCCACGAGCAGGGCGCTTCTCACGCGGCTGACGGCTATGCCCGTTCCACAGGCAAAACAGGCGTTGTGCTCACGACCTCCGGTCCCGGCGCTACGAACATAGTAACGGGTCTTGCCACCGCTAATATCGACTCTATCCCGATGGTTGCGATCACCGCCAACGTCAACACCGACCAGCTCGGCCGCGACAGCTTTCAGGAGGTAGACATCGTAAACATCGTCAAGCCGATCACCAAGGCGAGCTTCCTCGTCGAGCGTGTTGAGGATCTTGCTCCCACTATCCGCAAGGCGTTTGCTCTCGCAAACCACGGCAGAAAAGGCCCCGTTCTTCTCGACGTGCCGAAGGATCTGACCGCTCAGACAACGGATTACGAGCCTCAGGAGCCTATTCCGCCCGAGCTTATCCAGATCAAGAATCCCGACAGTATCCGCAGGATCCAGAAGCTCATCGCAAACGCCAAGCGCCCGATGATCTACGCGGGCGGCGGCATTCTCAGCGCGGACGCCTGTGAGGAGTTTGTCGAGTTCGCTGAGCTGATCGACGCTCCCGTATGCTGCTCGCTGATGGCTCTCGGCGCGATCCCCGCGTCGCACCCTCTCTGCGTAGGCAACATCGGCATGCACGGCGGATACGAAACAGGTATGGTCACTGCCGAGTGCGACCTCATGATTTCCTGCGGCGCGCGCTTCTCCGACCGCGTTGCGGGCGATCGAGAGAAGTTCGGCGAGCAGGCTAAGATCGTCCAGCTCGAAATCGACGAGCGCGAGATAAATAAAAATGTCCATGTTGACGAGTACGTCCTCGGCGACCTCAAGCAGAGCCTCACAGCCCTCGCGGCAGGCATGGAGCAGCAGAAGCACCCCGAGTGGCTCGAACAGATCGAGGTCTGGAAGCACCACTTCGACAACGAGGAGCTTTACAATGACGAGTTTCCGCAGCCGCAGGATATCATCGATGTCGTAAACAAGCTCAAGCACAACGACGATATCATCGCTACCGACGTAGGTCAGCACCAGATGTGGGTCGCCCAGTTCGCAAAAATCGAGGGTCAGCGCACTCTGCTCACCTCGGGCGGCATGGGTACTATGGGCTTCGGCATGGGCGCGGCTATCGGCGCTCAGATCGCCAATCCCGACAAGCGCGTGTTCCTCTTTACGGGCGACGGCAGCTTCCACATGAACCTCAACGAGCTCGTCACCCTCAAGTCGTATAACCTGCCCGTGATCGTGCTCGTGATGAACAACTCCGTTCTCGGCATGGTTCGCCAGTGGCAGAAGCTGTTCTACGGCAGCCGCTTCTCTCAGACCGACCCCCACAGAGCGACAGACTTCGTAAAGCTCGCAGAGGCGTTCGGCGTAACGGGCATGAGAGTTAGCCTCGACACAGAGATCGAGCCAGCTATCCGCAAGGCTATGGAGCTTAACGGCCCCGTGGTTATCGACTGCGTGATCAGCCCCGACGAAAACGTCCTCCCGATGATTCCGCCCGGAAAGACGATCAACGAGATCGTCACGGAAATGTGAGTGCGTTAGTTTGATAATTAAAAATATTAAAGCCGCCATTTGGCGGCTTTGCTTTATTTTGCGAGGATTTCCTCCAACAGATTTCCCGCGTCGTAACACAAGTCGGCGCAGGTAAGTCTTGTTTTTATTCTGGCTGCCAGCAGCTCTTTGCAAACGAGCGAGCCGTTCTTTTCGCGGAAACGGTCGGCAAACTCACGGAAGGTGCGGTTTGCCTCCATGCGGTTTTTGCCCTTCGCAAGCCCGATAACCATGTTCGCGCCTGTCACGGTTCCGCAGGTCTCGCGCAGACCTGCCATGCCCGAGCCGAAGCCCGCGGCGATCGTCAGCGCGGTTTCACGCTCCATGCCGTAGTCCTCACAGAACGCGAGCAGCACCGCCTGAGCACAGTTGCAGCCGTTTTGAAAGTTGTTTTTTGCGATTTCGCCTTTCGTCATATTCATCACCGCCCTCATTGTAGCACAAAAGAGAGCGCTTGTCCATATTGACAACGGGATTTCGACGCGCTACAATAAAATAAAAGGAGTGATGAAATTGGCAACCATAGAAGAGCTTCAAAGAGTTATTGACAACAGCAAAAAAATAGTGTTCTTCGGCGGAGCGGGCGTCAGCACAGAGAGCGGCATTCCCGACTTCCGCAGTGTGGACGGACTGTACAACCAGAAGTACGACTATCCGCCCGAGGAAATACTCAGCCACACCTTCTTCATGAAAAAGACAGAGGAGTTTTATCGATTCTACCGCGACAAGATGCTCTGCCTTGACAAGAAGCCAAACAAGGCTCACCTAAAGCTCGCTGAGCTTGAAAAAGCAGGCAAGCTCTCCGCCGTCGTCACCCAGAACATAGACGGACTGCATCAGGCATCAGGCAGCAGGCGCGTTTATGAGCTTCACGGAAGCGTGCTGAGAAACTACTGCCGCAACTGCCGCAGGTTCTACTCCGCGGAGTTCATCAAGAATTCCGAGGGCGTGCCGAGGTGCGAATGCGGCGGCATCATCAAGCCCGACGTCGTGCTCTACGAGGAAGGACTGAGCGACAGTGTGGTAACGGGCGCGCTCAACGCTATCCAGACCGCCGACACGCTGATTATCGCGGGCACAAGCCTGACGGTATATCCAGCAGCCGGCTTTATCCGCTATTTCAGAGGCGACACGATCGTCCTGATAAACCGCGACTCAACGCCCTACGACTCACACGCGGACTTGGTTTTCCGCGATAAGGTCGGAGAGGTTTTGGGACAGATTAAGGTAAATTGAAAATGAAAAATTGAAAATTGAGAATTGAGGGCGGGCGCTGCCCGCACCAAAAAAATAAACGGAAAGGTTCGTTGTGAGCCTTTCCGTTTTTTCTGCTTAAATGGTGCCGAAGATTCTGTCGCCTGCGTCGCCGAGACCCGGGCAGATGTAGGCGTTTTCGTTGAGCTGGCGGTCAAGGCAGCCGACATAGAGCTGAATGTCGGGGTGAGCCTTCATCAGCGCGCTTACTCCCTCGGGAGCCGCGATGATCGACATGAACTTGATTTTTTTGCCGCCGTGCTGCTTGATCATTGTGACAGCGTCGATAGCGGAGCCGCCTGTCGCGAGCATCGGGTCAACTACGACGATCTGGCGCTCGCCAATGCTGTCGGGCAGCTTGCAGTAATATTCGTGGGGCTGATGGGTTTCGGGGTCGCGGTACAGACCGATGTGGCCTACCTTCGCTGAGGGTGTGAGAGCAAGGATACCGTTTACCATGCCCAGACCCGCACGGAGGATCGGAACGACAGCGAGCTTTTTTCCGTCGATAACGGGCTGGATTGTGGTTTCGATCGGGGTCTTGACCTCGACGTCTGTGGTGGGCAGGTCGGCGAGAGCCTCGTAGCCCATGAGCATAGCGATTTCCTCAATGATTTTGCGGAACTCGTTTGTACCTGTGGTTTCCTTGCGGATAAGGGTGATCTTGTGCTTGATAAGCGGGTGTGTCATATAAGATACAGACATAATCAAAACTCCTTCAAAAATTCCGTTATTTTCTCAAACTGCATGGAGTGCGACGCTTTGACCATTACCGTGTCGCCGCCTCTGAGCAGCTTTGGCAGGTCTTTGCAGAGCGCCTCAATGCTTTCATACCATAATCCGTCAGCGCCCTTTGCGAGCTCCTTTGCGAGCTCTCCGACGCATAGCACGAGGTCAACGCCCTTTTCTCTGGCGTATTTACCCGTGTTGTAGTGCAGCGCAAGCTCCTCGCTGCCGAGCTCCTTCATATCGCCGAGAATCGCGACCTTGCGTCCCTTGAGGTTGACGAGGGTGTCGATAGAAGCCTGAACCGAGGTCGGGTTCGCGTTGTAGCAGTCGTCGATGATTTTAAATCTGCTTGTGTTTATGACATTCGCGCGGCTGCCGACGGTCTTGTACGCTTCAACGCCGCGGATTATCTCCTCGTCGGTCATGCCGAGCAGATTTCCCACAGCTGCCGCCGCGAGCGCGTTTGATACCATGTATGTGCCGATCGCGGGAATGACAGCGTGCAGCTTCTTTCCGTCGAAGCAGAGGTCGCAGCTGACGCCGCCCTCGCCGTTGTTGACGATGTTTTCCGCGTGGTAGGGATTCTTCTCGCTGATGCCGAAGAACACGGGCTTTTTGCCGTTTACCTCATTCACTGTCGAGAGCTTGTCGTCGTCGCCGTTGAGGATATACTCGGCGTTTTCTCTCGCGGACTTGAACATCTCGGTCTTTGCCCTGAGCACGCCGTCGCGGTCGCCGAGGTTCTCGAGGTGACAGCAGCCGATTATCGTCAGCACGCAGAAGGTCGGCTGAACCATCTCGGTAAGGCGCGTCATCTCGCCGAAGTCCGAAATGCCCATCTCGATAACCGCCGCCTGAGCGTCCTCGGGCATCGAGAGAAGCGTCAGCGGCACGCCGAGCTCGTTGTTGAGGTTGCCCTGGGTCTTGTGGGTTCTGAATTTCTGCGAGAGCACCGCGTAGAGCATTTCCTTAGTCGAGGTCTTGCCGACGCTGCCCGACACGCCGACGATCGGAATGTCGAACTTCTCGCGGTACGCCTTGCCGATCTTCTTAACCGCGTCAAGAGTTGACGGAACGAGGATATACGGCTTTACGGTGTTTTCGGGAGCCTTCTCGCAGATCGCGCAGATAGCTCCGCTCTCGTAGCATTTATTGATAAAATCGTGTCCGTCGACGCGTCCGCCCTTGATAGCGAGGAAGAGCGAGCCGTCCTTTATATTGCGGCTGTCGCGCTCGACAGAGGTGATGACAGCGGACTTCATCTCGTCGCTGCCTACGTATTTACCGCCGCACGCCGCGGCGATTTCACTTAGAGTAAAAGGCTTCATGTTTCCACCTTACTTCTCGTATTTTTTCATCGAGATCTCGATGATCTGCTCGCAGAGGTCGGCGTAGGAGATACCCTCGACCTTCGCCTCCTGGGGAAGCAGGCTCGTGGGAGTCATGCCGGGCAGGGTGTTCGCCTCAAGGCAGTAAGCCTTGCCGTCCTCGGTGAGAATGAAGTCGACTCTCGCGTAGCTCTCGAGGTGGAGCGCGTTGTAGGTTGCGACTGCCGCTTCTCTGAGCGCCTTGTCCTCGTCCTCTGTGATGTCCGCGGGACAAACGTCGCGCGCGGCGCCTGCCTGATATTTTGTCTTGTAGTCGTAGAAGCCCTCGTTAGGGATAATTTCGATCGGAGGAAGAGCCTTGCCGCCGAGCAGACCGACGGAGAACTCTCTGCCCTTGATATATTCCTCGACGACAATCTCGTCCTCGCCGTAGCTGAATGCCTCGGCGACGGATTCCTTGTACTCGTCGGCGTTCTGAGCGATTGTGATGCCTACGCTCGAGCCGCCCGAGCAGGGCTTTACGACGCATGGGAAGACATTCCATGCCTTAGCGTCCTCGGCGGACTTGAAGATCTCGCCCTGAGGGGTGAGAATGTGCTTCTGGATAAGCACGCTCTTTGTGATGCCCTTGTTCATCGCGAGTGCAGAGCCGAGGTACGGCGAGCCTGTGTATTTAAGACCGAGCAAATCGAGCGTCGCCTGGATCTGACCGTTTTCACCTGCGCCGCCGTGGAGAGCGAGGAAGGTGATGTCGGCGTAGCTGCATATGTCGATGACATTCTCGCCGAGATAGCGGTCTGACTTGTCGCGTCTTTCCTCTCTGATCTCGTCGATATCGGAAATAGTATCGCCGACCTTGATAGCGTCGGTGAAGCTGTAATTTTGCTTGAACAGGGCGTAAACGTCGCAGATGTCGCGCTCATAACCCTTGAATACGTCGAGCAGCACTACCTCGTGACCCTTTTCCCTGAGAGCCGCCGCGACCAGAATACCTGATGAAATTGATACGTCGCGTTCGGTGCTTGTGCCGCCTGCCAGAACGACTATTCTCATAATATATCCCCTCCGAAGGTTTATCTGTAAAGTTATTCAAACTTTATTATAATATTTTTCAGAATATAAATCAAGTGTCATTTTTGAGAGTGGAGAGTGAACACTCAACACTCTCTGTACTTAACCGGTTCGGTTTCGTAGACGTTATTTCCCTCGCTGTCAATAGCGACGATGCACGGGAAGTCCTCGACGGTGTAGCGTCTTACCGCCTCTGTGCCCAAGTCCTCGTAGCAGAGGATCTCCTCTTTCTTAATGCTCTTCGCGATCAGCGCCGCCGCGCCGCCTATCGCGACGAGGTATACGCACTTGTTTCTGACGATAGCGTCGATAACGTCTTTATTTCTCGCGCCCTTGCCGATCATTCCCTTGAGCCCGAGGTCGAGCAGAGCGGGAGCGTATTTGTCCATGCGGTAGCTCGAGGTGGGACCCGCGGGGCCGACTGCGCAGCCCGGTTTTGCGGGAGCGGGGCCGACGTAGTAAATCAGCTCGCCCTTTATTTCTACGGGCAGCGGCTCGCCTTTTTCGATAAGCTCAAACAGCCGCTTGTGCGCGGCGTCGCGTCCTGTTAGGATAGTGCCCGTGAGCAGCACGCTGTCGCCTGCCTTGAGGTCGGCGATCGCCTCTTCGGTGATCGGAAGTGTGATTTTCTTTTCCATCGATCATACCCTCCTTATATCTCCACGCTAGCGTGGCGCGCGGCGTGACAGCAGATGTTCACAGCCACGGGCATGCCCGCGATATGTGTCGGCGAGGTTTCGATGTTGACCCCGAGCGCGGTCGTATTGCCGCCGAGTCCCGCGGGACCGAAGCCCATCTTGTTGATCTCGCTGAGCAGCTCGTTTTCGAGAGCGGCGTATCTCGGGTCGGGGTTTGAGGTGTCTATAGCGCGGAAGGTCGCCTTCTTCGCGAGCTGTGCCGCGCGCTCAAAGGTGCCGCCGATTCCGACACCAACCACTATCGGCGGACAGGGATTGGGGCCTGCCGCAAATACGGTGTCGAGGATAAACTTCTTTACGCCCTCAACGCCGTAGGACGGTGTGAGCATCTTTATCGCGGACATGTTCTCGCTGCCGAAGCCCTTGCCGCCCGCGGTGATATGTATCTTGTCGCCCTTGACGATTTTGGTGTGTATGATCGCGGGCGTGTTGTCCTTCGTGTTAACGCGGTCAAAAACAGGGTCGCTGACAACGCTCTTGCGCAGGTAGCCGTCGCGGTACGCCCGGCGTACGCCCTCGGTGACAGCCTCCTCAAAGTCGCCGTCGACGCAGACCTTGTCGCCGTACTCGATAAAGAGCACAGCCATGCCCGTGTCCTGACAGAGCGGTATCTCCTCCTCGGCGGCGATGCGGTCGTTCTCGATTATCTGAGAGAGCACGCTTTTGCCGACGGGTGATTTCTCGTTGTCGCGCGCCTTCTCAAGCGCGCAGAGAATATCCGCTCCGATAAAATAATTGCAGTCCATAAACAGCTTTTTCACAGCCGAGGTGATCTCCTCAGCGGAAACAGCGCGGAAGTCCATATTATCATTCCTTTCCGTATACATAGCCTATTCTATTATAAATTATTTTTGAAACTATTTCAATACTGATAAATTTATGATATAATACCATTGTATATACATATTTCTGTCACATTTATGTGTTATAAAGTTGGCAGAACCAAAAACCGCGTAAAGGAGAATAACAATATGCCGAAAATATTAGTTGTTGACGACGAGTACCGCATTCGTCAGATAATAAGAAAATATGCCGAGTTTGAGGGCTACGAGGTCGAGGAGGCGGTCGACGGTATGCAGGCGATCGAGGTCTGCCGCAAGAACCGCTACGACCTTATCATCATGGACGTAATGATGCCCGAGCTGGACGGCTTTTCCGCCTGCCGCGAGATCCGCAAGTTCTGTTCCTCGCCGATAATCATGCTTTCGGCGCGCGGTGAGGAGTACGACAAGATACACGGCTTTGAGCTCGGTTCGGACGACTACGTTGTAAAGCCCTTCTCGCCGAAGGAGCTGATGATGCGCGTCGCGGCGGTCATCAAGCGCAGCGGCGGCAAAGCAGAGGAGCAGAAGCGCGATATCTACACCTTCAACGGACTTGTCATCGACTTCTCGGCGAGGATCGTCACCGTCGACGGCAGCCGCGTCGACATGACCCCAAAGGAGTACGAGCTGCTCTTTTACATGGTTCGCAACAAGGGTCTTGCCCTCACGCGCGAGAGCCTTATCAGCGAGGTCTGGGGCTATGATTTCTTCGGAGACGAGCGCACCCTCGACACCCACATCAAGCTGCTCAGAAAGAGCCTCGGCGCTTACAGCAAGTGCATTGTAACTCTGAGAGGAGTTGGCTACCGCTTTGAAGAGGTTGTTTAAGCGTCAGGCGACGCTGCACTTCAAGCTGCTCGCGTACTTTCTGCTCTTCGGCGCGATAATCCTGGTGGTGCTCTGGGTGTTCCAAAGCTTTCTGCTCAAGCCCTACTACACCACCAAGAAGTCAAAGAGCGTTCAGCAGAGTGCCGAGCGGATAGTCAAGGCGATCGAGCAGAACAAGAATATCTGGACGACGATCGACAACGTCGCAAGCTACAATTCGCTGACTGTCAGCGTATACGGCACAGAGTCTGTGCTCGGATTTACCTCGCCGATCTACGAGATAAACTACGACAACCCCGTCGCAAAGCTCACGGTCGAAACGCATGAGATAAATTCCTACTACCGCCTCGCAAAGCAGAACGGCGGAACATACATGACGGTCGACTCAAACTCCGTCTCCGACATCGCGAGGCAGAAGCTCGATATGCTCCGCAACGCCTTCGCGGGCGCGTCGGGCGACAGCGCGGCTCCCGAGGTGCACTACAAGTCGAGCGCCGCGGGCAGCGTTGAAAACATGGTCTACGCCGCGATTGCCACAAAGCCCGACGGAGAGGAGATGTTCCTGCTCGTCACCTCGTCGATAACGCCGTTGAGCAACACCCTCGACATTATCCAGGGTCAGCTGCTCTGGGTTTCGGGAGCGTATATCATTCTGTCCGTAATATTCTCGCTCTTTGCGAGTATGCGCATAGCAAAGCCGATTTCAAAGACGAACAGCGCCGCCAAGGAGCTCGCCAAAAAGAACTACGAGGTCGACTTCAACGCGCGCGGCTACCTCGAGGTAGAGGAGCTCAACGACACCCTCAACTACGCGAAAACCGAGCTTGCCGCCACCGAAAAGCTCCAGCGCGAGCTTATCGCGAACATATCCCACGACCTTCGCACGCCGCTGACAATGATAACAGGCTACGGCGAGGTCATGCGCGACCTGCCGGGTGAGAACACGCCCGAGAATATCCAGATAATCATCGACGAGGCGAGCCGCCTGTCGACTCTCGTAAATGATTTGCTCGACCTCTCAAAGCTCCAGTCGGGCGCTTTGCAGGCTGAGAAAAAAGAGTTCTGTCTGACCGACAGCATACGCGAGATATTCAGCCGCTACTCAAAGCTCGTTGAGCAGGACGGCTACAACATCATCTTTGAGGCGAAGGAGAACGTCTATATCAACGCCGACGAACTGAGGATATCTCAGGTCGTTTACAACCTCGTCAACAACGCTGTAAACCACGTAGGCGAGGACAAGACCGTCATCGTCACCCAGAGCGTCAGCCGCGGCAAGGTGCTGATAGAAGTTACCGATCACGGCGAGGGCATTCCTGCCGACAAGCTCGAGTATATCTGGGAGCGCTACTACAAGGTCGACAAGGAGCACAGGCGCGGAGTTATCGGCTCCGGTCTGGGACTTTCTATCGTCAAGAGCATTCTCGATACCCACAACGCGCGCTACGGCGTCAGGTCTACCCCGGGCAAGGGCAGCACCTTCTGGTTTGAGATAGGCGTTGTCAGAACGGAGAAGAAATAATTTAAAATAATTCAGGACGGTTCGTTTGAGCCGTCCTGTTGCTTTATCTATTTGATTGAGTAAAACCGCTTCGCGTTTTCAGTGGTGATGTCCAGCACTTGCTGTGCCGTCATGTTCCTGAGCTGAGCGATTTTCTCAGCGGCAAAGACTATCATCGAGCTGTCGCAGCGCTTGCCGCGAAACGGTACGGGCGCCATATACGGCGCGTCTGTTTCGAGCAGCAGCCTGTCCAGCGGAATCTCGGACGCGACCTCAACGCTGTGCCGCGCGTTTTTGAAGGTGACAACTCCGCCGAGGCTGATGTACAGTCCCATGCGCACCGCTTCACGCATCAGCTCGACGCTGCCCGAAAAACAGTGAACGAGCGCGTTCGGGCGGTACTTGCGAAGCAGGTCAAACACGTCGCCATGAGCCTCTCTGTCGTGAACGATGATAGGCATTTTTAGGTCGAGCGAAAGCCCGAGCTGTTCCTCAAATACGCGTTTTTGCTCCTCACGCGGAATGTCCCAGTGGTAGTCGAGTCCCGTCTCGCCGACAGCCACGACCTTCGGGTGCTTTGTCAGCTCCGTGATTCGGTCGAGGTAATCGTCGGGCAGGTTCTCAAGGTTCTCGGGGTGAACTCCGACCGCCGCGTACATGTAGTCATACTTCTCGGCGAGTGCGATAACGCGCTTTGCGTTATCAAGGTCTACGGAGTTGTTCACAACGCCGCAAACGCCCTTGTCGGGCAGATTGCCGAGCACGCTGTCCCTGTCCTCATCGAACCAGCCGTCGTCGTAGTGCGCGTGAGCGTCGAAGATATTACTCAGCATATTTTCGCGCCCGCGGGCATACCATCTATTGTGAGCACCTGGAGCTTCTCGTCCTTGCCCTCGCCCTCAACGGCTGATAGGATCATTCCGTGGCTCTCAACGCCGCAGAGCTTTACGGGCTTGAGGTTCGATACAAAGAGTATCTTCTTGCCGACCAGCTCCTCGGGCTGATAGAACATCGCGATTCCACTGACGATAGTGCGCTCGTCAGCTCCGTCGAAGATTGTGAACTTCAGAAGTTTCTTTGACTTCTTGACCTTCTCGCAGGCTCTTACCTCGCCGACGCGGATATCGCTCGCCGCGAAGTCGTCAATGCCAATCTGAGCGACGCCCGCAAGCTCCTCGCGGATCTTAGCCGCGCGCGGGTCCTCGTCGTTGTTCTTGATAATGCTGTTGAGCTCCTCGATTTCCTTCTCGACGTCGATTCTCGGGAAGAGCGCCTCGCCCTTCTTTACGGTGACGTTTTCGGGGAGAACATTGAACTTGTCTGCGTTGCCGTAGCTTGCGCACTTCTCGCATGCGCCGATCTGTTCGAGAGCCTTGGGCATGGTTGTGGGCATGAAGGCGGACAGCAGAGTCGCGACAATGCGGATAGTGTCGAGCAAATTGTAGAGAACGGTAGCGAGCCTTGCGCGGTTATTCTCGTCCTTTGCGAGAATCCACGGCGCTGTCTCGTCGATATACTTGTTGGCGCGCGAAACGACCTTGAAAATCTCGGCGAGAGCATTCTGCAGCTGAGTTTTTTCGATGAAGTCGTCAACCTTCGCGCGGAGAGAGGTTGCCTCGTTGATCAGATCCTCGTCAAACTCGCCTGCCTGACGCTCTGAGGGCAGAGTGCCGCCGAAGTACTTCTCGACCATCGCGACGGTGCGCGAAACGAGGTTGCCCAGACCGTTAGCGAGGTCGGAATTTATGCGGTTGATCATGATCTCGTTCGAGAACGAGCTGTCGGAGCCGAGAGCCATCTCGCGCATGATGTGGTAGCGGATAGCGTCTGCGCCGTAACGCTCGCCGAGAATGAACGGGTCAACGACGTTGCCGAGAGACTTGGACATCTTCTGACCGTTGAAGGTGATCCATCCGTGAACCGCGAGGTGCTTTGGCAGCGGAAGCTCGAGAGCCATCAGCATAGCAGGCCAGATGATCGCGTGGAAGCGCATGATGTCCTTTGCGACCATGTGAGTGTCGGCAGGCCAGTACTTGTCGTAGTCGTCGTACCTGTCGTTGAGATAGCCGAGGGCGGTGATATAGTTGGAGAGCGCGTCGATCCAGACATAGACGACGTGCTTGTCGTCAAAGGTTACGGGAATGCCCCACTTGAAGGTCGTGCGCGAAACGCAGAGGTCCTCAAGACCGGGACGGATAAAGTTGTTTACAAGCTCCGTCGCGCGGGTCTTGGGACGGAGATAGTCGGTTTCGGTGAGCAGTTTCTCAATGCGGTCGGCAAACGGCGACATCTTGAAGAAGTACGCCTCCTCCTTTGCCTCGGTGACCTCTCTGCCGCACTCGGGGCACTTGCCGTCAACGAGCTGGCTCTCAGTCCAGAAGCTCTCGCAGGGCGTGCAGTATTTGCCGCTGTACTCGCCCTTGTAGATATATCCCTTGTCGTAGAGTGTCTTGAAGATTTTCTGGACGCTCTCGATGTGGTAGTCGTCGGTGGTGCGGATATAGCGGTCGTAGCTGATATTCATAAAGCGCCAGAGACCCTTGAAGATCTCGGCGATCTCGTCAACGTATTCCTTGGGAGAGACGCCTTTCTCGGCGGCCTTCTGTTCGATTTTCAGGCCGTGCTCGTCGGTGCCTGTGAGAAACATCACGTCATAGCCCTGCATTCGTCTGTAGCGCGCGATAGAGTCGCAGGCGACGGTGGTGTAGCAGTGTCCGATATGCGGATTGCCTGACGGGTAGTAGATGGGCGTAGTGATGTAAAATGTCTCTTTTTTACACATGAGTAATTCCTCCTAAATGTTCAGCGAATGGGCTGTATCTTTTATTATAACAATTCCTGCGGAAAAATGCAACAGAAACACAACAATCTGCCAAAAACGCAGGCGTTGCCGATAAAATGAAAATACCTCTTGACAAAAGGAACAATGTATGGTATTATAATATAGCTGTAAGACAGCGCACATATCGCGGGATAGAGCAGTTCGGTAGCTCGTCGGGCTCATAACCCGAAGGTCGTTGGTTCAAATCCGGCTCCCGCAACCAGTTTGAGTGTTCATAACGGATTTACGTTGTGAACACTCTTTTTTTATTCAATTTCATCCGGTGTGTATTTGGTGAGCAGGTTTTGTGCCTGCTCACCTTTTCTGTTATGCTGTCTTTTTCGGAATGTACTCCACTTCAACACCCAGCCTTGTATCTGCCTTAAAGTTTTCATCCTCCGGTAACTGAGGAATGCTTATAAAGCCGACGAATCTGTAATAGATAACAAGCTCTTGCGTATAAACCTTGTTACTGCCCTGCTTCTCGTACACGTCAATGTGGTCGATAAGCTCTCTGAGCATCGGTGCGGTCAGTACGTCCATCTCCATAAACTTACGGATGGCTTTGATGAAATCATCCTTGTTTTGTTTCATCTTGCTTAGCTCGACAAGTCTTTCCCGGCAATCCTTAATTTTGGATTTCAAATCAAACCGCTCGACCTCGTATTTGTGGGACAGCTCCATAAACATCTCATCGCTCAGCTTTCCGCTGACATTATCCTCGTAGAGCTTTGAGAAAATCGTGGTAATGCTTTCGTTGCGAAAAATAGAGCGGTTCAGTTCGTCCTCCAAACGCTTTTGCTCTGCTATCATATCGGCATTTGTTTTCCTTGCCAATAAATCGGCAAATTCTTCTTCGTTGGTCTGCAAAAACCTTGCCAGACGGCGTAGCTCCATTTTCACGACTTCCTCAACTGCGTCCGCACGGATATAATGGCGTGAATCACAGCTGCCACGGGTATCCTTTTTGTAATTGGAGCAGCTGAAAAAGTGAATCTCTCTGTTAACAGAGTTGGTATGATACCACAGCTTGTTGCCGCAGTCAGCACAGTACAACAGGTCGGCAAACATACTCTTTTCGCCGTTTTCAGGCTTTGGCGCACGGCGTTTTGTTTTTTGAATCAACTTCTGGACCTGTTCAAAGGTATCACGGTCAATAATCGGTTCGTGAACATCCTTGAATATCATCCAGTTTTCTTTTGGGTTATCCCGACGCTTCCTGTTTTTGTAGGATTTGGAATAGGTTTTGAAGTTGATAACATCGCCACAATATTCCTGTTTTGAAAGGATTTTATCAATTGTAGAGTTATTCCATTTGTACGGATTGTTGTTTGTTTTCTTTCCGCCGCGGTTAATATCCTTCGCTTGGCAGCTATTCAGTTGTAGGTTTTTTCGGTGGGTATCACCTCCTTTCAAAAATGCCTTTCACCCTTAATGCAAAATAATCGGGGCAAATATACATCTTTCTCCAAATTTTTTTGGAAAAAACTTTTTGTACAAAAGAGATATTCGGTTTTTGTTGATTATGCGGTTTTGATTTTGCCCTCCATATATAAGGGAATGGGAGAGCACTTTTGGCAACCGTTTTTAAGAATTTTTCAATGCCCTCCATTATGTATGGAGTGGGAAGGCGTGTTTTTCAGGGTAACAACCAATATTTTGTAGACTTGCATAAAACCGGCACTTGGCTTTTGTGCACTACAACGAGTCGATTATTAACCCCTCTACTTATCCCCACTGGGAGAGGGCATTTTTGAACCCTGATCGGAAAACTTTTTTAATTTTGTAGCTTTGCACAAATTCAGCGCATTGTTTTTGTGCAATTCTTCGTTTAGAAAAAGCCCTTCACTTATATGGACAAAATGAGGTCTTTCGGGGGGGTGTTTATCAAAAGTTCTTTGATAAATATGCGTTTTGCACAAATGCAAGGTTGTGTTTTTGTGCAACGTTCTATTGCGTTGGTTTTCTCAAACATCATCAGACAGCTAACACTGTCACGCTTAATAAGTCCGAAAAAACGATCGGTAATATAATTACTCCCCTTCGGGCGTTTCATCGCTCAGAGGACGCATACAGAGCAGCTTGTGAGAACTTAAAAGCGTGACATCAAACTGTATTTGTTGTCTTCACTGCCAAAGCGTACTTTCCTGACAGGCAATCCTGCTCGACGCTGTGCCGTCAGCCTTTCGGCTGCGCTCGCTCCGTAGATGTCGTGGCGGTTTATCCTTCGCTTGGCAGCTATTCAGTTGTAGGTTTATTTCGATGGGCATGCATTGAGGATATTTGGAGATTTTTTGAGATATTTTAAACTTTTATGTCGCAGGATAGCATATTTATGATAACAGATTATTTTGTATATTTGCTTAACACAAGTTTTTTCGAAGTTGTTAAGATATGCAAATATTGATAAATCATACAAGATTAAAGACTTGAATGGACTCTCAACAATGGACGAATTCAAAGAAAAGATAATCAATGATATTGTAGAGAGCAAAAAAATACACGCGATTCTAAAAATATTAGTGGATTACAATCCGGATTTATTTGTTATTAACGGGAGTGATATTAAGGACGAAATATTTGAAATAATAGGCAGACGAAACATTCACGTTCACAAAAAAGGGATTGTTGACGAGGGTTATTTGCGTCAATCCAATGGTAATCCTTACGGCTTTTCAACCGGCGATTATTGCGCGATTGATTCGATATATTTCAATAAATGTTATGAGATGTTGCATTTGTTTATAGATAATTGGACGTAAGTACTATTATTTGTTATATGCTGAAAAATGACCCTATAAGCGTCAAATAAACGCCAAACCGCAGTTCTCACAATAATTCAATGCAAAAAGAAAATCGCTTAGGAAACCTTAAACCGGCTTGTCTAAGCGATTGTTCTTGGAGCTGATAACCGGATTTGAACCGGTGACCTCATCCTTACCAAGGATGCACTCTACCTACTGAGCTATATCAGCATATTTTGCTCTCAACAGTTTCATATTATAACACATATGTCCGATAAATGCAAATGTTTTTTTAAACTTTTTTAAAATTTTTCTGAAAACGGCTTAAAATCTGCCTTTTGGGGTTGAAATTTTCTTTTTTGAGTGCTATAATCATATATGTAATACGTTGAAACTAAGGAGTGGGCAGCAAACCCGCTCCTTTGTGTTTGTACTGAGGAGGGATTTCATGGCAAAAAGCAAGGGCGGCGTTACCGTCTCAAAGGTATGGGAGCTTTGCGAGCCCATTGTCACTGAGCTCGGCCTTCGTCTCTGGGACGTCCGCTACGTCAAGGAGGGCGCTCAGTGGTACCTGCGCGTCTTTATCGACAAGGACGGCGGCGTCGATATCAACGACTGCGAAGCCGTGTCGCGCGCCATCAACGAGCCGCTTGACGTTCTCGACCCGATCGACAACGCCTACTGCCTCGAGGTCTGCTCGCCCGGAATTGAGCGCGAGCTTGTCCGCGATGAGCATTTTGAGCAGTTTATCGGAGCCGACATCATGGTAAAGCTCCTGCGTCCCGTTGAGGGCATAGGCAGAGAGCTCGACGGCAAGCTCAAGGCGTACTCCGACGGCGAGGTTACAATCATCGACCACGCGGGCGAGAACGAGCTGACCTTCAGCAAGAAGGACGCGGCTTGGGTCAAGCTCGACGATTTTGATATTTGACGGCGGCATGCGCGATTACGCTGACCGCTGATAACGAAAGGATTGATAGGAAAAATGACGAACAAGGAATTATTCGAAGCACTGAGAATGTTTGAAAAAGAAAAAGACATTCCGATGGACTATATGCTCATGCAGATCGAGAAGGCGATCACTATTGCCTGCAAAAACTACTTCGACGGCAACGAGGACGTTATCTTCAAGGCTGACCCCGAGAAGAACTCCTTCGACGTCAAGCTCAAAAAGACCGTCGTAGACGAGGTTTTCGACCCCAGCTACGAGGTAAGCTTAGAAGAAGCCCAGAAGATCAACAAGAGAAAGAAATTCGAGATCGGCGACGAGATCGAGGTCCCGCTCGACCCCAAGAAGCTCGGCAGAATCGCGATCTCCGCAGCGCGCAACGTTATCCGTCAGGGTATCCGCGCCGGTGAGAAGGGTCAGAGCCTGCTTGAGTTCCAGAGCAAGCTCGGCGAGATCGTTACCGCCACCGTCGAGAGGATCGATCCCAAGAGCGGCATCGCAACGATCAAGATCGGCAAGAGCGAGGCTATGCTCCCCAAGAGCGAGCAGATCGGCTGCGAGAACCTCAAGGAAGGCGACCACGTGAAGGTTTATATAGCCGACGTAAAGGACAACGAAAAAGGCCCTCACGCTATTATTTCGAGAAGTTACCCCGGCTTTGTCAGAAGGCTCTTTGAGCAGGAGGTTCCCGAAATCTTCGACTCTATCGTCGAGATCAAATCCGTATCCCGCGAGGCGGGCTCCCGCACAAAGATGGCTGTCACCAGCTCCAACCCCGACGTCGACGCTATCGGCGCCTGCATCGGTCAGAAGGGTGCGCGCGTAAACCGCATTGTCGCTGAGCTCGGCGGCGAGAAGATCGATATTATCGAGTACAGCGACGAGCCCGAGAAGTACATCTCCGCGGCGCTTTCTCCCGCGACAGTCACAAAGGTAGAGATCGTCGACGAGGAAAAGAAGAGCTGCAAGGCTACCGTACCCGACGGCCAGCTCTCGCTCGCTATCGGCAACAAGGGTCAGAACGCACGCCTTGCCGCCAAGCTGACAGGCTGGAAGATCGATATCCGTCCGCAGAGCGGCTTCTACGGTGAGGACGAGGACGACGAAGAGCCTGCCGCGGAGGAAGTGACCGAGGCTGAGGCTGCCGTTGAGATAGAAGAAGCGGTTGAGGAATAATGAAAAAGGTACCGCTCAGAAAGTGCACGGGCTGCGGCGAGATGAAGCCGAAGCGCGAGCTGATAAGAGTCGTGAAAGCTCCCGAGAGGAGAGCCGGGGACGGAAGTCTGATTGACGCGGGCGGCGTATCGCTCGACCTGACGGGAAAGAAGTCGGGAAGAGGAGCGTATGTGTGCCGCAGCGCGGAGTGCTTCAGTCTTGCGCGCAAGGCGAGAAGGTTTGAGCGTTCGCTGAGCTGTCAGATTCCCGACGAGGTGTACGACGAGATGGAAAAGGAATTATCGGAAAGTTGAAATTTGAAAATTATCGTCGGGTAAGCCCGCGCACGAATATATAATCCGGAGCGAAGCGACCCTTAATTTTCCACTTTCCATTTTACATTTTCAATTATATATATTATGGATAAATTACTTTCATTTTTAGGCATATGCCGGCGCGCGAGGAAGCTCGTCATCGGCGCGGAAACCGCCATTGATTCGCTTGTTGAGGGCAAGTCACGGCTGGTTCTCTACGCGGACGACGTTTCTCACAACAGCCTGAAAAAGGTGCTCAAAACGGCTCAGAGCCGCGGAGTGGACGCGATGTGCGTGCACAGGAGCAAGGAAGAGCTCAGTATTTCCCTCGGAAGGCTCAGCGGAGTGCTTTCCGTCGAGGACAAGGGCTTTGCAGACAGGCTGCGCGAACTGATTTTGAACGAAGAACAATAGGGAGGAGAATTAGATGATAAAATACAAGGTGAAGGATATAGCGAATGATTTGGGCGTACAAAATAAGAAGATTACAGAGATCCTCGAGAAATATTGCGGTGTAACCAAAAAGACAATGATGTCTCTGACCGAGAGCGAGATCGACGTTATTATCGACGTTGTGACCCGCGAGAACTCGGTGCCGAACTTTGACAAGTATTTCGAGGCGCGCAACGCGAAGCTCGACAAGCCCGAGCCCGAGAAGAAGGCTGCCAAGACAGAGGGCAAGGCTGACGCTCAGGACAAGAAGGCCGACAAGCCCGAGGAAAAGACTGAGGATAAGCCTGCACAGTCAAAGCAGCGCAAGCGCAAGGTCATCGACACCCGTCAGACGAACGTAGACGTAGAGAGATACAACTCCAAGTATGACGACCTCGCGAGCGACACCTCAAAGTCGCGCAGCACAGACCGCGACCACACCACCAAGAAGCAGAAGTTCTCTAACAGGACACAGAAACAGCGCGGCAGACGTCAGGGCAAGCGCGAGACAGAGGCAGAGCGTCTGAAGAGAATCGCGATGGAGCGCAAGCAGAAGCCCATCACCGTTGAGATCCCCGACGAGATCACCGTAAACGAGCTCGCCCTCAGACTAAAGGCGACCGTCGCCGAGGTCGTAAAGAAGGCGTTCCTCATGGGCACCATGGTCACCGCTACAGATACAATCGACTTCGACACCGCTTCTCTCATTGCGATGGAGTTCCACGCGAAGGTTGAGAAGGAGGTCGTCGTCACGATCGAGGAGAAGCTGATCGACGACAGCGAGGACGACGAGGCAAATCTCGTCGGCAGAGCGCCCGTAGTCGTAGTTATGGGTCACGTCGACCACGGCAAGACCTCTATCCTCGACGCTATCCGCCACGCAAACGTAACCGCGGGCGAAGCCGGCGGCATTACACAGCACATCGGTGCGTACAGAGTTCAGATCGACGGCAAGCCGATCACCTTCCTCGACACACCCGGTCACGAGGCGTTCACCACCATGCGCGCGAGAGGCGCTCAGGTAACGGATATCGCTATCCTCGTCGTAGCGGCGGACGACGGTATCATGCCCCAGACCGTTGAGGCTATCAACCACGCGAAGGCGGCGGGAGTTTCCGTCATCGTCGCTATCAATAAGATGGATAAGGACGGCGCGAACCCCGAGCAGGTAAAGCAGCAGCTCACAGAGTATGAGCTCGTTCCCGAGGAATGGGGCGGCGACACACCCTGCATTCCCGTTTCCGCAAAGACAAAGATGGGTCTTGACGACCTGCTCGAGATGGTAGCCCTCGTCGCCGAGATGAAGGAGCTGCGCGCGAATCCCGACCGTGCCGCCAAGGGTACTGTCATCGAGGCGCGTCTTGACAAGGGCAGAGGTCCCGTTGCGACAGTCCTCGTTCAGAACGGTACGCTCCACAAGGGCGACATCATCATCGCGGGCACCAGCGTAGGCCGCGTCCGCGTTATGATGAACGACAAGGGCGAGAGAGTTCAGGAGGCAGGTCCTTCCGTTCCCGTTGAGATCACGGGTCTTGACGAGGTTCCGCTCGGCGGCGACACCTTCGACGCCGTTTCAGACGAGCGCCTTGCGAGAACCCTTGTCGAGCAGAGAAAGTCCGAGAAGAAGGAAGAGATCTTCAACGCGCAGACCAAGGTCACTCTCGACAACCTCTTTGACCAGCTCAAGCTCGGCGAGGTCAAGGAGCTGCAGATCATCGTCAAGGCTGACGTTCAGGGCTCTGTCGAGGCTGTAAAGCAGTCCCTCGAGAAGCTCAGCAACGAGGAAGTCCGCGTCAACGTTATCCACGGCGCGGTCGGCGCTATCAACGAGAGCGACGTAATGCTCGCAGACGCTTCCGGCGCTATCATCGTAGGCTTCAACGTCCGTCCCGACGCCGTCGCTTCCGCAAATGCCGAGCGTTCGGGCGTTGACATGCGTCTCTACAGCGTAATCTACGACTGCATCAACGAGATCGAGGCTGCGATGAAGGGTATGCTCGCTCCCAAGACCAGAGAGGTCGTCCTCGGTATGGCTGAGTGCCGCAACGTCATCAAGATCAAGTCCGTCGGCACCATCGCGGGCTCCTATGTCAAGAGCGGCAAGATCCAGCGCGGCGCCAAGGTAAGGGTTATCCGCGACGGTATCGTTATCGCGGACGACGCTATCGGCTCGCTCCAGCGCTTCAAGGACGCCGTTAAGGAAGTCAACGAGGGCTACGAGTGCGGTATCGGACTCGAGAAGTTCAACGACCTCAAGGAGAACGATATGTTCGAGGTCTATACTATAGAAGAATACAGAGATTAATCTCGCCTGATACGTCCGCGCTGAGTGCGCGGACGATTGCTAGGCGGCAATAAATAAATGAGGACAATATGGCAAGTCACAGAATTGAAAGAACAACCGAAGATATCAAGCGCGAGCTCACCGCGATTTTCCGCGAGCTCAAGGATCCGCGCGTAAGCTCAGCGTTCCTCTCTATCGTGCGCGTCGAGGTGACAAACGATCTTTCCTACTGCACCGTCCACGTCAGCGCCATCGAGGGTCTTGACCGCGCCAAGGAAGCCGTAAAGGGTCTGAAATCCGCGTCGGGCTTCGTTCGCCGCGAGCTGGGTCACCGCCTCAAGCTGCGCCATGTGCCTGAGCTGATCTTCACGGCGACGGACAGCATTGAGTACAGCGCCAATATCAGCCGCATTCTCAGCTCGCTCGATATCCAATCAGACGTCCCCGAAAGCGAGGACGAGGACGATGAATGATACAATGCGTGCTGCGGCGGATTTCCTGCTGTCGCACGACAACTACGATATTCTGACCCACGACTACCCCGACGGCGACACCCTCGGCAGCGGCTACGCGCTTTGCAGGGTTCTCCGTCAGCTCGGCAAAAACGCTAGGGTCATCACCACAAGGCTGCCCAAGGACTTCGTTTTCCTTGCGCAAGGACTCGAAGAGCAGAGCTTTGACACTCAGACCGTCGTCAGCGTAGACGTCGCCGACGAAAAGCTCCTCGGCTCAAACAGGGAGAAGTACCTCGGCAAAATCGACCTCTGCATCGACCACCACGAGATAAACAGAGTAGACGCGCCCTTGAAGTGCGTCGACCCGCACGCCTCGTCAAACTGCGAGATACTCTTTGAGCTGTTCGCGGAGATGGGCGTTCCGATCGACGCTGACACCGCGGCATGCATCTACACGGGCGTTGCAACGGACACGGGCTGCTTTAAGTACAGCAACACCACGAGCAAAACCCTGCGTATCGCGGCGGAGCTGCTCGACCTCGGCGCCGACGCTCCCGCGATCAACAAGGTCATGTTCGACACCAAGACAAAGAAGAAGCTCCTGATCGAGCGCGAGGCATACAATTCTCTGACCTACTGCGCCGGCGACCGCTGCGCGATCATCGCGGTAACTCAGGATATGATGAAAAAGGCAGGGGTGAACGACGACGAGCTAGAGGGTCTCGCGTCGATCCCGCGCCAGATCGAGGGCGTTGAAATCGGCATCACCATGCGCGAGAAGGAGCCGAATGTATTCAAGATCTCCGTACGCGCAAACGAGAGGCTCGTAAACGCGGCTCAGTTCTGCGCGCGCTTCGGCGGCGGCGGTCATGCGGCGGCTGCGGGCTGCCGTATAAAGGGCACTCTCGCTGAGGTTACGGCTAAGCTGCGCGAAACGGCGGAGGAGCTGCTGTGAACGGCGTACTTGTGATCGACAAGCCCGAGGGCTTCACCTCGTTCGACGTTATCGCCGTCGTGCGTAAGCTCACGGGTCAGCGCAAGACAGGCCACACCGGCACCCTTGACCCGAACGCCACGGGAGTACTGCCCGTGCTGCTCGGTTCCGCGACAAAGGCACAGGATATCCTGCCCGACCACGACAAGGGGTACACCGCGGGATTTCAGCTCGGCATTCGCACCGACACCCTCGATATCTGGGGAGAAGTCCTTGAACGGGTACAAACCGACGTGTCGGAGGAAGAAGTCCTGCGCGCGATGGAGAGCTTTCGCGGCGACATCATGCAGGTGCCGCCGATGTATTCTGCGATAAAAAAGAACGGTCAGCGCCTGTACGACCTCGCAAGACAGGGAGTCGAGGTTGAGCGCGAGGCAAGACCCGTGACGGTTTACAGGCTCAGTCTCGTTTCATTTAATATAGAAAAACAGAGCGGTGTGCTCGAAATAGAGTGCTCAAAGGGCACCTATGTCCGCTCGCTCATCGACGACATCGGCAAAAAGCTCGGAGCCTGCGCCGCTATGACCTCTCTCAGACGCACACGCGCCTGCGGCTTCGGTCTGCCGGACTGCGTCACCCTCGACGCGCTCAGAGAGCTGACAGAGAGCGGCAGAACCGATGAAATACTCAGACCCGTTGAGAGCCTGTTCGTGACATTTCCGGAAATTATTGTGTCAGACGCTCAGGCAAAGCGGTTCTCAAACGGCGGTGCGCTCGATATTTCGCGCACAAAACTGAGAAATAATCCGCCGCCCGACGGCGCTGTACTGAGGGTTCTCGACGGCAAAAAAAGCTTCCTCGGACTGGCAAAAGCTGAGGAAAAAAGCGGACTTCTGAGAATTTTTAAGCTCTTTGCACACTGACGAAATAACTAAAAACCATCATACATACAGAAGCGAATGTGGTTCGCTTCTGTTTTTTTGTCAAGAAACTTAAAAAATTATGATAAAAGTTATTGCAAAATGAATCGCATTTTGTTATAATTATACTGTTCATTAATATGTTCAAATTTATAAAGGAGGAACAAAACAAATGAGAAAATCTAGAAAGCTCATCAGCCTGCTTCTCGCTGTTGTTTTGACACTGTCTTGCTTTGCATGCCTGTCATCCGTCAGCGCGTTTGCGACTGAGGGCGACACACTCAAGGGCGATGTTGACAAGAACGGCAGAGTAGAAATCACTGATGTTACCCTGATCCAGTTATACGTAGCCAAAGACGCAGGTACTGTTGCGAAATTCGAAAACGGCACTTATGATCTTGCAGCGGCTGATGTTGACGGAAATGGCACTATCGACATTATGGATGCTACTTTCACTCAGCTTATCATTGCTCACGCAGAACCCACAACCGCAGAGCCCACAACCGAGGCTCCCACAACAACTGAGCCCGCAGAGCCCACAACTGAGGCTCCCACGACTCAGGAACCCACCGAGGCTCCCACCACCGAGCCCGCTACCACCACCGAGCCCGCAGGCGAGGATATCTACGTTCTCGCAGGTTCTTCCAACTTTGTTGAGAACGGTTGGTCGCCCGATCCCGCGTCATACGTTATGACAAAGGGTGAGGACGGCGTTTATTCCGCAGACGTTCCCAATGTAGCTGCTGAGGAAGGCGCTCTCTATCAGGTTAAGGTTGTTCAGTTCGTCGGCGGCGACCCCGCTAACGCTGTATGGCACGGCATGGACGGCACAGACCTCAACTATGACTTCATGCTCAACGCTGACGGTACCGTAACCGTAACCTACAACCCCGAAACAGCCGAGATCGCTGTTAAGGGCGACACCGTAATTCCGCCCGTATACAAGATCGACTCCATCACTGCTGTCGGCGGCGGCCAGGGCAACTTCCTTAACGGCATTGTCTGGGATCCCGCTGACGAGAGCAACAAGATGACCGAGGTTTCCGAGGGCGTATACGAGATCACCTATGAGGAATGCGATACCAACACAGAGTATCAGTTCAAGTTCGCTGCTAACGGCGGCTGGGACATCAACTGGGGTCTTGCAACAGACGTTGTTTACAACACTCCCATGGAGGCTGCTTACAACGGCGGCAACGCTCTCCTCAACTATGAGTCCGAGGAAGAGTACTTCGACGTAACTCTCCGCCTCGATATCACAGGCTGGGATACCATCAAGAAGACCGGCGCTAAGATCACTGTAGCTATCGAAGGCGCTCCCGAACCCACCACAGAAGAGCCCACAACTGAGGCTCCCACAACCGAGGCTCCCACAACTGAGGCGCCCACAACCGAGGCTCCCACAACAGAAGCTCCCACCACCGAGCCCGCTGCTGAGGACATCTACGTTCTCGCAGGTTCTTCAAACTTTGTAGAGACCGGTTGGTCACCCGATCCCGCGTCATATGTTATGACAAAGGGTGAGGACGGCGTTTATTCCGTAGTTGTTCCCGAGGTTGCTGCTGAGGAAGGCGCTCTCTATCAGGTTAAGGTTGTTCAGTTCGTCGGCGGCGACCCCGCTAACGCTGTATGGCACGGCATGGACGGCACAGACCTCAACTATGACTTCATGCTCAACGCTGACTGTGACGTAACAGTTACCTACAACCCCGAGACCGGCGAGATCGCCGTAACCGGTCCGAGCGTGATTCCGCCCGTATACAAGATCGATTCCATCGCTGCAGTCGGTAACGGCCAGGGCAACTTCCTTAACGGTATTACCTGGGATCCCGCAGCTGCAGAGAACAAGATGACCGAGGTTTCCGAGGGCGTATACGAGATCACCTTCGAGGAATGCGACACCAACACAGAGTATCAGTTCAAGTTCGCTGCTAACGGCGGCTGGGACATCAACTGGGGTCTTGCAACAGACGTTGTTTACAACACTCCCATGGAGGCTGCTTACAACGGCGGCAACGCTCTCCTCAACTATGAGTCCGAGGAAGAGTACTTCGACGTAACTCTCCGCCTTGACATCACAGGCTGGGATACCATCAAGAAGACCGGCGCTAAGATCACTGTAGCTATCGAAGGCGCTCCCGAACCCACCACAGAAGAGCCCACAACCGTAGAGCCCACAACCGAGGCTCCCACAACTGAGCCCGTAGAGCCCACAACTGAGGCTCCCACAACCGAGCCTGTAACCGAGGTTACTTATGGCGTCGCAGGCGATTCAGCTGATGTATTCGGCAGCGGTTGGGATCCCACCAACACCGCTAATGACATGACCAAGGGGGAGGACGGCGTTTACAGCATCACCTATAATGATGTACAGGCGCAGGATATTTCCTTCAAGGTCGTTACGAATCACAGCTGGAATCCCAGCTATGGCTGGGGCACCGGCAACTACGTCATCAAGGTGACCGAGGCTTGCGATGTTACCATCAAGTTTGATCCCGCGACCGAGACTATCACCGTAGAAGGCGAGAACGTCGAAATCATGAACTTCTCTCCCGACGTGATCGAGACTATGTATGTCACCGGTAACGACGCGAACGTTTACGGCGAAGCTTGGAATCCCTCTACCAATAAGATGACCGAGGTTTCGAAAGGCGTTTATGAGATTTTATTTGAAGATGTCGAGGACGGTCAGCTTCAGGCTAAGTTCTGCGTGAACGGCAGCTGGACATTCAACTTCGGCGCAGGCGAAACCAAAGAAGTTGAAGTCGGCAATTCACTCGAATTGAAGCTGAACGGCGACAATATCATTATTGATATTCAGGAGCCCGGCAAGCTTACCATGCAATTCGATACCACCAATATGGACGCTTACGGCAACGGCGGCGTCGCCAGATTCTTCTTCGCAGCTGAGGAACCAGTACCTGCTGGAGAATAATTTTCCGACACGGTTTTCCGTATCCTAACTTAAATCCAAAAGGCAATGATTGAGCAATGCTTGGTCATTGCCTTTTTTGCGCGCGTGTATTTATACTTGCATTTATCATAGTAATGTGTTACAATATTACTGAATTTGATATTTGGAGGTATTTATTTTGAGAAAACCCGATAAAAAAGAAACCGTTAATCTTTTCTTTTCCGCTTTTCTGATTCTCGCGTTCATCGTTTGCGCGCATTTCTTCACCCAGTTCACCGCTAATCTCGACGCCACTCTCGGCACGATTATCAACATTTGCATTTACGCGGTGTTCGGTCTGCTCGTATTCTACGCGACCAGAGTCGGCGACGGCAAGCCCGTAAAGCGTTTCTCACCCGTTACTCTTATTGTGATGGTTCTGCCCTCACTCTACATCATGATCGCGTCTGTCGCAAAGTTCATGCCCCTTAACAACATCTTCGCGGGCAACAGCGGCACCGTCAGCGTTATCACAGCGCTCGCGGCTATCGCTTTCGGCTACGGCATTCCCTACACCTTCTTCAGCGGCTTTGAGCTCGCTTCGGAGGATAATGAGGAGGCTTCACCCGAGGTTCTCGAGGGCGGCGTAGAGGCTGACATTATCGGAAACACAGAGGAAACCGTTGAAACCGCCGAGGAAACCCTTGAGGCGGCAGAGGAAGCGGCTGAGGACGAAGCAGATACTGCCGAGATGGAAACAGAGGAATAATTCGGTATTTTTGGGCGGACAGGTTGTCCGCCTTTTCTTTTTGCGCGCGAAAGGTCTTGTTATTGATATATAAATGTGGTACAATATAATTTAAGGCCGCAAAGAATAGCGGTATTACTATTTATGAAATGAGGAAGAGAAAATGGGATGCAATCATGATTGCAGCAATTGCAGCCAGAGCTGCGGCGGCGAGCAGGATTTACACGAGCCGCTTAATCAGTACAGCTCCGTAAAACACGTTATCGGCGTTGTTTCGGGCAAGGGCGGCGTAGGCAAGAGTATGGTGACCTCGCAGCTCGCGGTCACAATGAACCGCAGAGGGCTCAAGACCGCGATCCTGGACGCGGATATCACGGGTCCGTCTATCCCGAAGGCGTTCGGCATTCACGAGAGAGCCAAGGGCAGCGACCTCGGCATTCTGCCTGCCGTTACCGAGACAGGCATCGAGCTTATGTCGATCAATCTTCTGCTCAAGGAGGAAACCGACCCCGTTGTCTGGCGTTCTCCGATGATCGTCGGCACCCTAAAGCAGTTCTGGACGGACGTTGTCTGGAACGACGTTGACTATATGTTCGTCGATATGCCGCCCGGAACAGGCGACATTCCGCTGACCGTGTTCCAGAGCCTGCCTCTCGACGGTATTATCGTTGTGGCTTCGCCTCAGGAGCTCGTTTCGATGATTGTCGAAAAGGCGGTAAAGATGGCTGAGATGATGAAGGTTCCGCTGCTCGGTCTGGTCGAGAACATGAGCTACTTTGTTTGTCCCGACTGCGGCAAGAAACACTCCGTGTTCGGCGACAGCCATATCGACGAGATCGCCGCGAAGTACAACACGCGCGTGCTCGCAAAGCTCCCGATCGATCCCGACCTTGCCGCAAAGGCTGACGCGGGTCAGGCTGAGGCGTTCGAGGGCGACTACCTCGGCGAAGCTGCGGATTACCTGCAAACCCTTTGATGAGATTACGGAAAGACCTGAAATTTCGGGTCTTTCTTTTTTTTATTCTTTTTATTATTTTTTTAAGAATTTTTTAAGTTTTATTGACTACACTTTAATCACGATAAAAAAGAAGCAAATTTAATCCATAAGCTACAAGCACGGTATCTCGTCCTCGGACGACATCGTGATCGAGAACGGCGTTATGAACATCACAGCCGTCAAGGACGGACTCCACGCCAACGACTACATCACCCTCGACGGCAAGAACATCAACATCACCGTCAACGCTCAGGGCGACGGCATTGAGAGCGAGGGTTATCTCACGGTCGACAAGGCGACGCTGAACCTTTCGGGCGGCGGCAAGGGTCTGAACGCGGCTGACTACATCACCCTCACGAGCGGCACCTTCGACTCCTACGGCTACACTGAGGGCGGCACGATCAGCGGCGGCACCTCCGCAACCCTAGGACAGAGCAGCTCGGGCGGCGGTCGCTGGTAATAAACGCTTATGGGGTATTAATTTAATATATTTGCAGAGGAAGCAGGGCTTGTCCCTGCTTTTTCTCTTTGGTAAAAATAGCCTTTTCGTCATTAGTTATAAAAATTACTATTGTTATTTGTCAAAATGCACACTTGATTAATCGCTATATTTTTATATAATTAAAATAGGGATAAATAAGCTTTTGGAGTAAGAGCTATTCCGCTCCCGCTTTTTTTTCAAATACGGGAGAAATCGCACATTTAGAAGTAATTTTTTATGGAAAGGAAGTTTTGAAATGCACAAGAAAACTATCTCGATCATGCTCTGTCTTGCCTTGCTGCTCAGCGCGATCGTGTTTGCGATTCCGGCGAACGCGGTCACCGTTGATACGGATAAGGTGGGCAAGAGCTCCATTGAAAGTGCTGACGATTTCACATGGGATAACGTCAACTGCTACTTTCTCTTAACCGACCGTTTCTATAACGGAAACACCTCGAACGACCACTCCTACGGAAGAACCCTGGACGCTAACGGTCAGCCTCTCTCGGGCTGGAACACAGCTCCCGGTACCTTCCACGGCGGCGACTTCGCGGGTATCACAAAGAAAATCAACGAGGGCTACTTCGACGACATGGGCGTTAACGCTATTTGGATCTCCGCTCCCTATGAGCAGATCCACGGCTACGTTACCTCCGGCGGAGATACCAGCCCCGCGCATTTCGCACACTATTCCTACCACGGCTACTATGTGCTTGACTACACCGAGACCGACGCGAACTTCGGTACAAAGGCTGAGTTCAAGACCATGGTTGACACCGCGCACAAGCACGGTATCCGTGTAGTCATGGATATCGTTATGAACCACGCGGGCTACAACAACCTGCTTGACATGGAGGCATACGGCTACGGTACTCTCAAATCAGGCTATGACAAGTATAAGTACCGCCTGACCGACGCTAACGACTTCCACTCATGCATCGACTATGAGTCAAGCGCCAGCGACTGGGGCAAATGGTGGGGTCCCAAGTGGATCCGCTCGGGTCTGCCCGGATATGAAAAGGGCGGCGGCGAAGTAACAGGTATGCTCGCTGGTCTTCCCGACTTCCGCACAGAGTCCACCGAGACCGTTTCCATTCCGACCTTCCTGCAGACAAAGTGGCAGAAGGAAGGCACCCTCAGCCAGAAGCTCAGCAAGTACGGCAGCAGCGGCAGGGTCAACGATTATCTCACCACATGGCTTGCAGAGTGGGTAGAGGAGTACGGCGTCGACGGCTTCCGCTGCGACACCGCAAAGCACGTTGAAATGGATTCATGGGTCAAGCTCAAGAACAAGTGCGTTGCGGCGCTCAAAAAATGGAGACAGAACAATCCCTCCGCTGAAGGCGCAAACTGGGACGAGGACTTCTGGATGACAGGCGAGCACTGGGGTCACGGCCTCGGCAAGGACGGCTACTTTACCAGCGGCGCGTTTGACTCAATGATCAACTTCTCGATCACAGGCTCGGTATCTGCCAATCCCGGCGGTCTCGGCGGCCCCGAGACAATGGAGGGAATGTACTCCAAGTACGCAGGCGATATCAACAGCGATCCCAACTACAACATGCTTACATACCTCTCCTCTCACGATACAGGTCTTGTGAGACAGAATCTCTACTGGCAGGGTACGGCTTTCCAGCTCCTGCCCGGCGGCATTCAGATTTTCTACGGCGATGAGACCTCGCGTCCGCTTGTTTCGGGCGTATCCGTAGGCGGCGACGGCCACGCTGTAAGAAGCGACATGAACTTCGGTCAGAACGCAGACCTCCTCGCTCACTGGCAGAAGGTCGGCAAGTTCCGTGCCAACCACGTCGCTGTAGGCGCGGGCAGCCACTCAATGATTTCCGCGTACAATTCTTCAACAGGCTACACCTTCTCCCGTTCCTACATGGACGACAATGTTACCGACAGCGTTGTCTGCTGTATCGGCGCTCCCGCGAATTCTCAGATCGCGGTCGACGTTTCCTCTGTATTCGGCAACGGCAAAACCGTAACCAACGAATACGACGGCACTACCGCTGTTGTTACAAACGGCAAGGCTACCTTTAATTCGGGCAAGCAGGGCGTTATCCTTATCTCCGGCCCGCAGTCCACGATCAGCATGAGCCTCAAGGGTGCATACGGCTTCTATGACAGCGAAACCGTTACCGCAGCTATCCGCGGCGCGGACTACGCTATGGTTTCAGTAAACGGCGGCGCTGAGTTCCGCGTAACAAACGGCCAGACCTTCGAAATCGGCGCAGGCATTGAAAAGGGTACCGTATTTGAGGTAACAATGACCGCGACAAACTCCGTAGAAACACTCAGCAAGTCCTTCTCCTTCAAGAAGAAGGATCCCGACGAGGTTACTACGATTTACTTTGACGACTCTCAGCTCAACTGGGGCAATATCAAGGCATATGTCTACGACGAGAGCGGCTCCGACGTTATCAAGAACGCCGCATGGCCGGGCGAGGCTATGGAATACGACAGCTCTACCGGTCTGTACAGCTACGACGTGCCCGACGAACTGACTAAGGGTCTTGTAATCTTCAGCGGCGACAACGGCAGATACCCCGGTAACGGCGCGAAGGGTCTTGAAATCAATGAAACCAACATGATCTTCAAGGCGGGCAACAGCTGGACTCCCTACAACGGCGAGCACGTTGACCCAAAGCCCACCGAGGATCCCAACAACTCTGTTACTGTTTACGTAAACGCCGCAAGCCTCGGCTACAGCTCTCCGAATATCTACTACTGGAGCAGCAAAACCGACAGCGGCCCCAAACAGTGGCCCGGCGTTGCCATGACCAAGTACAAGGATAACATCTTCAAGGCGACCTTCCCGAAGGAATACGACATGTGTATCTTCAACCAGAACGGTCAGACAGGCAACCTCACTGTTCCCGGCAACAACTACATCTATGACAACGGCACATGGACTGTCTACGAGGACGCTGAGCAGCCTACCACACAGGCTCCCACGATTCAGACTACTACTCAGGCTCCCACCACCGTGCCCGTTACGGACAAGGTGCTTATCGGCGACGCCAATCAGGACGGCAAGGTCAACGTAGTTGACGCAACAGAGATCCAGAAGCACATCGTTGAGATGGTTCAGCTCAGCGGCAAGGCTTTGAAGGCGGCTGACACGAACAACGACGGCAGCGTTAACATCAAGGACGTTACCGCGATCCAGTACTACGCGGTAGACAATAAAACTCACTCTGAAAACTGCGGCAAAATGATGTGATTTGATATTTAATAACGACGGCGGCTCGGATTCGGGCCGCCGTTTTCTGTTGAAAAAAATCAGACTGCGGCAAACCATTGAGTTTGTCGCAGTCTGTTAATTTAAGTTGCCGAGTGTGTCGGCTCGTCAAAAAAGGTATCCCTTGCGTCGCGGAAAAAGAGTGTGACGCACCAGATTGCCGCGAGAGCCACGAGAATATAGATGATTCTGCTCACCACTCCGCTCTGACCGCCGCCGATGAAGCCGACGAGGTCGAACTGAAATATGCCGATGCTGCCCCAGTTGAGGCCGCCGATGATCAGCAGTGCGAGCGCGATTCTGTCAAGCATTTTCTTTCCTCCTTTTGGGCCTAATACTAATACCAATTAAAAAGCGGACAGTCTTTGCGGTCTTTTTTCGCAATACTTCGTTGTGTCCTCGTCTTGCAAAAAAATCCTTGCAAATCCTAGTCTGCTTTCTATCAGGAATTAGTATACAATGCCGCAAAATTATTATGCGCGGAGGATACGCGATTATTCAAAAAATCAGAAGCCGAGAATTGCAAGCAAGCCCGCGATGAAAAGTCCGAGCACGATTACGGCGATTCCGAGAATTCTGACGATTTTTACCGCTTTTATAATTTTATATTTTTTGATCATGCCCTCTGTCGGCAACGGGAAAATCAGCAGCATAAGTCCGAGAACGATACAGCTTCCCGAGGCGACGACTGTGCCGAGGAGCTTGAGGAAGGACATGAGGAAGAGTCCGACGGGGATTCCGAATACGCACGCGGTGTTGACTACCGTAAAGGGCTTCGAGAACTTCTCACTTCTCTCGTAGAAGCGGTTAGCCTTGATCTGGCAGTCGTCAGAGCAGTACAGCTCGTGGTAGGATATCTCCTTGCCGCAGTATTCACATTGTTTCATTTCGTCCATCTCCTTTTTGTTACAACTCTTATTGTATCACAGCGGCGGTGATATTGCAAGTTTCAGCCAAAAGAAAAGCCCGACAAGGCTGTCGGGTTTCACATTATTCTGCACTTTATGATGACGCTCTCAAGCGTGCCGTCAAACAGCTCGCAGACGCGCTTGAGCTTGTCGCTGAGGTCGTACTTCATGCCGCCGCTCAACCAGTCGACCGCAAGTCCCGTGAGAAGGCTCTTGTAGTAGAGCACGATGGCTTCCTCGTCCTCTGGGCGCAGATGGTGAGGCTGGGTGACGATTCGTATATAACGCGAAATCGTTTGCTCTGTGGAACGGAAAATGTACTGCTCGAGCACCTCGCGGTCGGGTGAGTTGTAGATGTGCAGCATCGCTGACTTGTTCTCGAGAGCGAAGCTGATCGCGGTTGTCAGGCACTCATAGACGCTCTTGCCCTCGACAGTGCGGAGAATGTAGCTTGACTGCTCGTCAAAAATCTCCTCCACCAGCGTTCGTATATCTGTGTAGTGGTAGTAAAAGGTGTTGCGGTTGATGCCGCAGCCGCTGACGATCTCCTTGACGGTGATCTTGTTGAGCGGCTTGCGGTTGAGCAGCTCCATAAAGGTTGTTTTGATCGCGTCCTTTGTTTCGTTTGTCATAGCATCACCTCGGTTTTGGTTCTGGGCAGGTCTATTCGCAGTAGTTGCCGAGAAAGCTGAAATCAGGCATTTCCTCGCTGAGCTGAGATAGCAGGTCGATCACGCTGTTGTCGCGGACGCTGCCCGTGAAGTCGAGGTAGAAGATGTACTCGAACTTTCTCTCAGCGCTCGGACGGGATTCGATTTTGGTCAGGTTGAGTCCGAGCGAATTGAAGCGGCACAGCAGTCCGTAGAGCGAGCCCTCAACGTGCGGAAGTGAGAAGCAAAGGCTGATCTTGTTGGCGTTTTCGGGAATGCAGAGCGTCTTTGAAATAACGATAAAGCGTGTGGTGTTGCGCTTGTCGTCCTGGAGGTGGTTGTCGAGGATTTTCAGACCGTATTCCTCAGCTGCCTTGTACGGGCAGATCGCCGCCATGTTCAGACGCTTTTCGCGCGCAACGTCCTGTGCTGCCAATGCCGTATTGGCGCAGGACTGAGCCTCAAAGCCGTGCCTGCCGATGTATGACGCGCACTGTGAGAGCGCCTGCGGGTGAGAGCGGACGATTTCGATGTCCTCAAGCTCTGACTGGCGCAGACCGCCGAGGCAGTAGTCGATTTTCATGTCGAGCGCGCCGATGATAAAGAAGCGGTGCTTCAGTATCAGGTCGTACACCGCCGACACAGAGCCCGCGGTGGAGTTCTCGACGGGAAGCACGCCGTAGCTGACCTCGCCGTTGTCGACCGCCTCGAATACGTCGTCAAAGGAGGGGTAGTTGCTAAGCTGTGCCTCGGGGAAGAGCTTGAGAGCCGCCTCGTGCGAATTCGCGCCCTTGATGCCCTGATAGGCGACAGTCACGTTCTTTGTTTCGAGCTTGTCCGACGCGCTCAGTATCTCCGCTCTCAGCGCCTCGCCGCTGTGCACCATGTTGTGCTGCAGTGAGCGCGAAAGCTCCATGATGTTTCCGTATAAAAGCCGCGCGTAGGCTCCGTACTCGCCGCCCATCTGCTGGATGCGGTCGAGGATCTCTTCCTCGCGCTGACGGTTGAGGACGGGAATGCCGTTTGCCTGCTTGTAAAGCCCGACCTCCTTGGCGCAGTTCATGCGCCGCTTGAAGAGCTCGATCAGCTCCTTGTCAATCGCGTCAATGTCGACGCGGATCTCTTCTAAGTTTCTCATATCCGGCTCCGTTAAAATAGATTTATCAGCGCGATCGCCGTCGCTGCCTCGATGACCGATACGGCTCGCGGCACGATGCACGGATCGTGTCTGCCGCGGATCTCAAGCTCCGCGTTTTCGCCCGTCTGCAAATTGACAGTGCGCTGCTTCTGCGAGATTGACGGGGTGGGCTTTATCGCCGCGCGGAAGATGATCGGCATTCCGTCTGAGATGCCGCCGAGGATTCCGCCGCAGTTGTTCGTTTCGGTGACGACCTTGCCGTCCTTCATGCGGAAGGGGTCGTTTGCCTGTGAGCCGCGCATTTTCGCAAGCTCAAAGCCCGCGCCGAACTCGATGCCCTTGACCGCGGGCACGCCGAACACTGCCTTTGCTATCGCACCTTCAACGCCGTCAAACATCGGCTCGCCAACTCCGACAGGCATACCCGTCACGGCACATTCGATGCTGCCGCCGATACTGTCCTGCTCGAGTCTTGCCGCTTCAACCTCATCGCGCATATTTTTTTCGACGCTCCTGTCGATCAGCGCGAAGGACGAAAGGCTGAGACGGTTCATCAGCTCGTCGTCGATCTCCGTAGGGCAGAAGCGGCTGTCGCTGACAGAGCCGATCGAAGCGATGTGTGCGGCAATCTTTACGCCGCGCTTCTCTAAGAGCTGGCGGCAGACCGCGCCTGCGAAAACAATCGGAGCTGTGATCCTGCCCGAAAAGTGGCCGCCGCCGCGGATATCGTTCGCGCCCTTGTACTTTACATACGCCGTGTAGTCACTGTGGGCAGGACGCGGCATAGCGAGCAGGTTGCCGTAGTCCGACGAGCGCGTATTTGTATTTTCAATAACCGCGCACAGCGGCGCGCCCGTGAGGGTGTCGCCGAGGATTCCCGAGAGAATATTGGGCAGGTCGCTCTCCTTGCGCGGAGTGGCGGTCTTGTCCTTGCCGGGTGCGCGGCGCGCCATCTGCGCGAGCACCGCGTCGAGGTCGATCTTCTCGCCCGCGGGCAATCCGTCGATCACAACGCCGATTCCGCCGCCGTGGCTCTCGCCGAATACTGAAATTTTTATTTTATCTCCATATGCAGAGGACATCTTATACCTCCGAAAGTTCAGCAGTGCCGCCGATTTTCGCGTAATCCTCGAAGAAATCAGGGTAGCTCTTGTTTATACTCATAGCGTCGGTGCACTTGATTTTCTCAGCTGCGCCAGATGCGCAGACCGCAGCCGACATCACTATTCTGTGGTCGCCGCAGCCCTCAGCAAAGCCGCCGTAGAGCTTGCCGACGCCCGTGATTTCGAGTCCGTCGGCAAGCTCCTTAACCTTGCCGCCGAGGGAATTTATAAGCTGCGCCGTGGTTTTGAGCCTGTCGCTTTCCTTGATGCGCAGGCGTTCGGCGTTCGTGATTCTCGTCACTCCGTTTGCAAAGCACGCGCAGACCGCGAGTACGGGTATGAGGTCGGGAATCTGCGACGCGTCTATGTCGATAGCTGTCATTGGTGACCTTTTGACGCGCAGCCTGTCGCCGTCCTGGATAACCTCAGCGCCGAATTCGCGCAGAAGCGCCGCGATTCGCCTGTCTCCCTGTGCGGAGTCGATGTTCGCGTTCAGCACCTCAACGTCGCCCGAAACCGCGCCCGCAACGAGGAAAAACGCCGCCTGTGACCAGTCGCCGTCGGTGGTGTAGTCCGAGGGTACGTAGTGCTGTCTGCCGCGGATATGCCAGCCGTTGTCGAGGATATCGACCTCAACGCCGAACTTCGCCATCGTGCGGATAGTCATGTTGATGTACCCCGCGCTCTGAATCGGCGAGGTGAGGATAATGTCGCTGTCGCCTTTGAGCAGCGGAAGCGCGAACAGCAGACCGGTGATAAACTGCGAGCTGACGCTGCCCGGTACGCGGTAAACGCCGCTCTTTAGCTGACCGCTGATTTTCAGCGGAAGTCCGCCCTCTGTATCTACCGTCACGCCCTTCCCGGGGAGAGCCTCGGTGTAAACGCCGATCGGCCTTTCGGGAAGTCTGCCGCGGCCGAGGAAGGTCGCCTCAACGCCGCCTGCCGCCGCGACGGGAATCATAAAGCGCAGAGTAGAGCCGCTTTCGCCGCAGTCGAGGGTCGCTGCCTTATTGGAAAAAACGCCCGTGCCGTCGATGGTGAGCGTCTTGTTTTCGATTTTAGAGGCCGCGCCGAGAGCCTCAACGCAGCCGATTGTCGCGCGGATATCATCCGATAGGGCAATCGGCGCGATGGTGCATACGCCGCCGGACAGAGCCGCGCAGATTATCGCGCGGTGAGCGTCGCTCTTTGACGGCGGTGCAAAAACTGTGCCGTTCGCCTGAAACGGCTTCATGGTTACGTTCATATTCTTACCTCGTTATTCGGTTGCGATGAAATCTTCGAGTCCGTCGAGCTCTACCTTCCGGGTAAAGCTGTCGCCGATTTCTCTGAGCAGGACAAGGCTTATCGAGTCACCCGCGGATTTCTTGTCGGAACGCGCAGCGTTCGCAAGCTCCTCAAAGCCGAAGCTCTCCTTAGTGGGCAGGCTGTACTTCTTGCAGAGAGCGGCGATCCTGTCCGCGGTGCCCTCTGTCGTAATGCCCTGTTTTTCGCCTGCCTTCGCGAGCATGACCATGCCGACGGCTACAGCCATTCCGTGCGAGATACCCGAGAAGTCGTATAGCTTCTCGATCGCGTGGCCGAGGGTGTGGCCGAAGTTCAGGAGCATTCTCTCGCCTTTTTCGTGCTCGTCGCGGCTGACGACGTCGCGCTTTATCGAAACGCAGGTTTCTATCACGTCCTCGATGTGCTCAAGGGCGTTTTCATTTTCCAGAAACTCAAAGAACTTCGCGTCTTTGATGCAGCCGTACTTGATGACCTCGCCCATGCCGTCGGTGATGAACCGGTCGGGCAGGGTGTTGAGGGTGTCGGGGTCGATCAGAACGGCTATCGGCTGGTGGAACGCGCCGACGAGGTTCTTGCCCTGGGGCAGATCTACGCCCGTCTTGCCGCCGACGGAGGAATCTACCTGCGCGAGCAGAGAGGTGGGTATCTGCATGAAGTCGATGCCGCGAAGATACGTCGCCGCCGCAAAGCCTGCCATGTCGCCGCAGACGCCGCCGCCGAGAGCGACGATCATGTCCTTGCGCGTCATGCCTGAGTCAGCGAGGGTCTTGTACATCTCGGCGATCGTGCCGAGGTGCTTGCTCTCTTCGCCCGCCTGAAAGACGTGAGTCGCGACCTCAAAGCCCGCGGCAGAGAGCGAGTTGAGCACGCGCCATTTGTAGAGCGGCGCGACGTTTGTGTCGGTTATGAGGACGGCGCGGGTGGCGGAGGAAAGGCTTTTGGCGTACTCTCCCGCCTTGTCGAGGAGTCCTCTTTCTATAAATATATCGTACGGCTTGCCCGTACTGACGTGAACGGTTCTCATGGTTATTCTCCTAATTCCTGCTTGACCCTGTGGCCTTCCTCGAGCAGGTTTGCGAGGCCTTCGCGGTCGCCGCGCTTTATCGCGTGGTATAGCTCGCCGAGGTTTTTGTTCAGCTCCTCAATCTCCTCTAGCAGCGGCTCGCGGTTCTCCAGAAACAGCTCGCTCCAGAGCTTTGAGTTGATGTTCGCCACGCGCGACACGTCGCGGTAGCTGCCTGCCGAAAAGCCCTTGTGGTTCGGGCAGCACGGGCTGAGCACATAGGCGCAGGCGAGTACGTGGGGCAGCTGCGAGGTGAAGGCTATCATTCTGTCGTGCTCATCGGGGTCGGAGAGGGTCACTCTGCCGAAGCCAATCTCGAGCGCGAGTTCCGAGAGAGTTCTGACGCTCTTGTCGTCCGCACCGCAGGGTGTGATGATGAAGCTCGCGCCCTCGTAGAGGGTGCCGTCGCTCACCGCGTAGCCGTTCTTTTCCTTGCCTGCCATCGGGTGGCTGCCGACAAAGACAAAGCCGTATTCTTCGGACAGAGCCTTGAGCTGCGGACAGATCGCGCGCTTGATGCCCGACGAGTCGGTGACTATCGCGCCTTTTCGAATATATTTTCCGTTTTCGCGGATATAGTCCACGCACGCCTGCGGGTACATACAGAGAATGATAACGTCTGCCTTGTCAAGACCTTCGGGCGTACCAATCTCGTCAATCGCGCCCTCGTCGAGAGCCTGACGTGCCGTTTCATACGTGCGGTTGATTCCGATAACATAGTGGTCGGTGTGGGACTTTATCGCCTTGCAGAAGCTGCCGCCGATGATTCCCAGACCGATTACTGCTATATTCATGTGTTGGAAAGCGCCTCCTTCAGCGCGAATACCTTCTTTGCCACCTTGTCGAACTTCTCGGGTGTGAGCGACTGCGCGCCGTCCGAGAGTGCGTGAGGCGGATCGTTGTGTACCTCGATAATCAGTCCGTCCGCGCCTGCAGCGACTGCCGCCATAGCGAGCGGCTCAACCAGCCAGCTCTTGCCCGAGGCGTGGCTCGGGTCGACGATTACGGGCAGATGAGAGAGCTTCTTGATAATCGGGATTGCCGATACGTCGAGGGTGTTGCGGGTGTAGGTTTCATATGTGCGGATACCTCTCTCGCAGAGCATTACCTTTGAGTTGCCGCCTGCCATGATGTATTCCGCGCTCATCAGCCATTCCTCAATCGTCGCGGAAAGGCCTCTCTTGAGCAGAATGGGCTTGTCAATCTTGCCGAGCTCCTTGAGCAGCTCGAAGTTCTGCATATTTCTCGCGCCGACCTGAATGATGTCGACGTTCTCAAACATATCTATGTGCGAGGTGCGCATGATTTCGGTGACGATGGGCAGTCCAGTCGCCTTTCTCGCCGCCTTTAGCAGGTCAAGACCCTCGGATTTAAGTCCTTGGAACGCGTAGGGTGAGGTACGGGGCTTGAACGCGCCGCCTCTGAGCAGGGTTGCGCCCGATTTCTTTACGTCCTTCGCGATCTGAACGATCTGTTCCTCGCTCTCAACGGAGCAGGGTCCTGCCATGATGTGCAGGCTGCCGTCGCCGATAGACACCTCGTTGTTGATTTTAATGACCGTGTTCTCGGGGTGGAACTTTCTGTTTGCCTTTTTGTACGGCTCCTGGACGCGGCGGACGCTCTCGACGATGTCCTGAGCCTCGATGTATTCGATATCGACCTGAGTTGTATCGCCGATTAAGCCGAGGACGGTGGAATGAACGCCGTCCCAGCGGTTTACGTTTACTCCGTAATCTGTGGTGAGCTTGGTGGTGAAGCCGATAACCTGCTCGGGGGTTACCGACGGCTTGAGTACAATGATCATAATTGAGATTCCCTTCTGTATTTTATCCTAATATACCCGTGTCATATTTTATCACTTTAAATCGCTGTAGTCAAGAGAAAAGTGACGCACCGCGTCCATCACCGCGCGCGTAGTCTGGATCGGGGTGTTTTTGCCCTTGACGGTGACGTCGGACGCCGCCTTGTACAGCGGATAACGCTTGTTGTACAGCTCGGTCATCGCCTTGTTCTTATCGGGTCGCTGCAAAAGCGGCCGCACCTTGTCGTTGCGCAGGCGGTAACGTATCCTTTCGAGCGGCACGTCGAGCAGCACGATAATGTCCTTTCCCTTGAAAACCCTTACGTTGCGCTCAAAGGTCAGCGCGCCGCCGCCCGTCGCGATGATCAGGTTGCTTTTATCCGCAAGCTCCAGACAGACCTCGTGCTCGATGTCGCGGAAGCCGTCCTCTCCCTGATCGGTGAAGATTTCGGAGATCGTTTTGCCTGTCTTTTTCTCTATATAAGCGTCCATGTCGACGAATCTCTTGCCCGTCTTGCGCGCGAGGTTCCTGCCGACTGTGGACTTGCCGCAGCCCATGAAGCCGCATAATACTATATTGTTCATGATTTACCTTCCCAGAAGCTCCTTCGCGGCGTCCTCGCACAGCCTGTCGATATCCGCCTTTTCATATGTCGAGCCGTCCCAGTGCTCATGCGCGACGACTGCCTGCCACACGAGCATGGACATACCGCCCTCAGCCCTTGAGCCGTTTGCCTTTGCACGCTTGACGAGGGCTGTTTCGTACGGATTGTAGATCGCGTCAAAGACATTCGCGCACCTGCCGATCGCGCAGTTGTGGATCGGCTGCTCGTCGCATTTGGGGTACATTCCGACGGGAGTGGCGTTTATCAGCACGTCGACGGTGCCGATGATCTGGTCGATAAGTCCGAAGCTGACCTGAGCGTCGGGGATTTTGCGCGTGATATCAAGACAGAGCAGGCCTGCCTTGCCAACGCTCTCTCTGCGTACTGCGAACTCAAACGGCTTGCCCATCAGCGCGATTTCGTATGCCATTGTGCGCGCAACACCGCCGCAGCCGAGAATCATTATCCTGCCGTCGAGCTTTATACCAGCCGCGTCGATAGCCTTGAGAAAGCCGTCGGGGTCGGTGGTGAAGCCCTTTGTTTTGCCGCCGCGGTTGAGGACTGTGTTCACGCTGCCGTACATCTTCGCCTTTTCGTCGAGCTCGTCGAGGAAGGGAATAATGCTCTGCTTGTGGGGAATAGTGATATTGTAGCCGTCGAGCTTTGCGAGCGACTGATGAAATTCTTTCTCTAAGCTCTCGGGCGCGATATCGAGCTGAGTGTAGTCCGCGTCGACTCCCGCAAGCTCAAAAAGACGCTTGTGAATGAAGGGCGACATGGTGTGTCCGATGGGGTGGCCGATGACGGCGTAATGCTTTGACATGAAAAAAGTCCTCCGTTTCTCATTGGAGAGCGCAACTAACAACCATAAACTAACAACTCTCCAAAGGTTTTCTATGCAAATTCCAGAAAAAATAAAAAAATTTTGAAATAGATATTGACAAAGAGTGATTTTATCAATAATATTGAAGTAGCAAATCAATTTTGCTTGCAACCATTGTAGCATAAAACCTGTGCCTTTGTCCAGAATTTCATATTCACAGGCACGAATTACTTTTAGGGAGGAATTTATAATGGTATTGGAAAAAGTAAAGGCAATTCTTGCAGAGCAGTTTGACGTTGACGAGGATAAGATTACCGTTGACACCGACCTTCAGGAAGATCTCGGCGCAGATTCTCTCGACGTAGTAGACCTTCTCATGTCCATCGAGGACGAGTTCGAGGTTGAGGTTCCCGACGAGGAAATCGAGAACATCAAGACTGTAGGCGCTCTTGTTTCCTACATCGAGGCTAATTCCTAATTTAATCTCAAGAATCGGGGCAGGTCAACCTGCCCTCTTTTTTTATCCCTTTCGACACAATGTTGGTGAATTTTTCCGAAAACCACTTGACAAACCGATAATTTCGGTGTAAAATATGACACGTTAAACCGTTGAGGAAGAGTGAGTAGGTCTTACCGCTTCTCTCAAAGAGAGCTGCGGGCGGTGAAATCGCGGCAGAGAATGTATGACTGAATGGACTTCCGAGGGCGAGCAGAAACGCGGGCGGTCGGGCAGACGGGCGGTCGGGCAGCGGACGGCGGACGAACGGACAGAGGACGGACGAGCAAAGGACGGACATGACGCGGACGAACGGACGGCGGCGGTATTATTACCGTGCAAGGCGGCACGCATAGTATGTGAGACGGAACAGGACTTTCCGTAACCAAAGGTCAGCGTATGAAAGTACGCGTTAAGAGGGCGCGAGAGCGCCAAGCAGGGTGGCACCGCAGGATATGATCCTGTCCCGGCAAATGCTGGGGCGGTTTTTTATTTTAAATATTAATTTTGAAAGGAGAAATCCCTATGCCTGAAAACAAAATCCCCTATAAAATTTATCTGAAAGAAAACGAAATCCCTTCGAAGTGGTACAACGTGCGCGCCGATATGAAAAACAAGCCCGCTCCGCTTCTTAACCCCGCAACACTCAAGCCCATGACCGCCGAGGAGCTTGCTCCCGTATTTTGTGACGAGCTTATCGCTCAGGAGCTCAACGATACCGACGCTTATATCGACATTCCCGAGGAAATCCAGGACTTCTACAAGATGTATCGTCCTTCTCCGCTTATCCGCGCATACTTCCTCGAGAAGGCTCTCGACACCCCCGCCAAGATCTACTACAAGTTCGAGGGCAACAACACCAGCGGCAGCCACAAGCTCAACTCCGCTATCGCTCAGGCTTACTATGCCAAGAAGCAGGGCCTAAAGGGCGTTACCACCGAGACAGGCGCAGGCCAGTGGGGTACAGCTCTCTCAATGGCCTGCTCATACTTCGGCCTCGACTGCAAGGTATACATGGTCAAGGTCAGCTATGAGCAGAAGCCCTTCCGCCGAGAGGTTATGCGCACCTACGGCGCGAGCGTGACTCCTTCTCCCTCCGAAACCACACAAATCGGCAGAAAGATCCTCGCCGAGCACCCCGGCACCACAGGCTCACTCGGCTGCGCAATCTCCGAGGCTGTTGAGGTTGCAGTAGGCACCGAGGGCTACCGCTATGTTCTTGGCAGCGTGCTCAACCAGGTTCTTCTCCACCAGAGCGTTATCGGCCTTGAAGCAAAGGCGGCTCTCGACAAGTACGGCGTAAAGCCCGACGTCATCATCGGCTGCGCAGGCGGCGGCTCCAACCTCGGCGGCCTTATCGCTCCCTTCATGGGCGAGAAGCTCAGAGGTGAGGCTGATTACCGCATTATCGCCGTTGAGCCCGCGTCCTGCCCGAGCTTCACACGCGGCAAGTTCGCATACGATTTCTGTGACACAGGCATGGTTTGCCCGCTCGCGAAGATGTACACCCTCGGCTCAGGCTTCATTCCCTCAGCTAACCACGCAGGCGGCCTGCGTTACCACGGCATGAGCTCGACTCTGTCACAGCTCTACCACGACGGCTTCATGGAGGCTACCTCAGTTGAGCAGACCTCAGTATTCCAGGCGGCTGAGCAGTTCGCGCGCGTTGAGGGTATCCTTCCCGCTCCCGAGAGCAGCCACGCTATCCGCGTCGCTATCGACGAGGCGCTCAAGTGCAAGGAGACAGGCGAGGAAAAGACGATCCTCTTCGGCCTGACAGGCACAGGCTACTTCGATATGGTCGCTTACGAGAAGTACAACGACGGCGTAATGACTGACTACATTCCCACCGACGAGGATCTCGCGAAAGGCTTCGCGGGTCTTCCCAAAATCGACCTTTAATTTAATAACTGCATAACAAAGGAGAGGCTGAAATTCCAGCCTCTCCGTTTTTTTATGTGTGGGTTCAGTTGTGGATGATCGTCTTGCCGCTTGAGAGGAACGAGGTGACGTAGCTTCCGTTCTTGTCAACGCCGCGGACAGTGTAGGTGTAGGTGCCGCCGTTGCGCACGTCGGTATCGAGGTACGAGGTGCCTGTCACGGTGTCCATAGATACCCAATTGCCCTTGCTGTTTTTGTAGAATACCCTGTAGCCGTAAACGCCGCTCATGCTGTTCCAGCGGATACGCACGCCGTTCGACTCGTTTGCGAGGGTGAATTCGGGATATGATGTCGTGGTATAGGAGTATTTATAAGTCCAGCCGCTGTCGTAGTAGCCGCTTGTGAACTTGCCGTTCTTGTCAATGCAGCGGACGGTGTAGATGTAGGTGCCGCCGTTGCGGACGTCGGTGTCGAGGTAGGTGTTTGTCGTGACATTATCCATGCCCTTCCAGCCCGACGAGCCCTTGTAGAATACTCTGTAGCCGTAAGCGCCGCTGACCTTGTTCCATGTGATCTTGACGCCCTGCGCGGTGCTCTGGAAGCCCGTTATCTGCGGAGTGTCGAGCTGCTTCGGCTGATAGGTATATGTCCAGCCGTTGTCGTTATAGCCGCTCGTGAACTTGCCGTTTTGATCAACGCAGCGGACGGTGTAGGTGTAGGTGCCGCCGACCCTTACGTCCTCGTCGACGTAGGTGTTTGTCGTGACGTTATCCATGCCCTTCCAGCCCGAGGAGCCCTTGTAGAACACTCTGTAGCCGTAAGCGCCGTTTATGGCGTTCCAAGTGATCTTTACGCCCTGATCGGGGCTTTCGAACTTCGTTATCTGCGGAGTGTCGAGCTGTTTCGGCTGATAGGTGTATGTCCAGCCGGTGTTGTTGTAGGAGCTAACGAAGCTGCCGTCCTTGTCCATGCAGCGGACGGTGTAGGTATATGTGCCGCCGATCCTTACGTCCTCGTCGATATAGGTGTTTGTCGTGACGTTATCCATGCCCTTCCAGCCCGAGGAGCCCTTGTAGAATACTCTGTAGCCGTAAGCGCCGCTGACAGCGTTCCATGTGATCTTGACGCCCTGATCGGTGCTCTCGAACTTCGTGATTTGCGGAGTGGCGAGCTGCGGAAGTTGATAGTTGTAGGTGTAAGTCCAGCCTGTGTTGTTGTAGGAGCTTGTGAAGTTGCCGTTTGCGTCGATGCAGCGGACGGTGTAGGTGTATGTGCCGCCGTTGCGGACATCTGTGTCGATGAAGGTTGTGCTTGTGGTGTTGCCCATAGCCTTCCAGCCCGACGAGCCCTTGTAGAATACCCTGTAGCCGTAAGCACCGTCGACCTTTGCGATCGAGATTTCAACGCCCTGAGCTGTGCTCCTGAATCCCGAAATCTGCGGAGTGTCGAGAACCTTCGGCTCGAGGTAGCTTACTCCGCTGCCGCCGTTGACCTCAACGCGGTAGGACTGCCTGATTCCGTTCGACGAAGCGACGGTGACGGTCGTGCTGCCCTGTTTTTTGGCGGTGATCCTGCCGTATGCGTCGACCGCTGCGATGCTGCTGTTTGCCGAGGAGTAGCTGAAGGACTCGATCGCGTTGACAGGACGTACGTCGGGTACGAGCTTGTACGCGGTGCCGACTCCCATCTTAACGCCGTCCTTCTCGAGATAGAACTTTGTCAGCGGCGAGGGAGAGGTGTAGTTGGAGCCCTTGTTAGGCGCGTTGATACCGCCGCCGCAGTTGTAGGTCAGGTTGCTCGAAACGTCGCCCGAGCTGCTGTTTGAGGAAACGTAAATACCCGTGCCAGAACAGCTTCTGACGCGGTTCCACTTTATCTTGTCAGCCTTCGACGACCAGAGCAGGGTTATGCCTTCGCTCTTTGCTGAGGTGACGTAGTTGTCGGTAATGCTGCCGATAGTCGTGGTGTAGACGCCCATGCCGTACTTTCCGGGCGAGATGATGTCGTTGTAGTTTATCGTGCCGACCTTGCTCGAGTCGATCTGAATGCCGTTGACCTCGGCGTTCTTGATCGTGTTGTACTCAATGCCGTCGACCTGCGCGTTGTCGCGGAGAACTATGCCGTAGTAGTTCGCGGACTTTACGGTGTTCTTTGAGCAAAGTATCTCGTTGCGGGTGACAGAGGCGCTTCTCACGTCCTCAAGGCGGATACCGTTGCCGCGGATATCGACGTAGTTGCCGTAGATCGACACGTCGTCGTTGTAGTAGTCGCCGACGGGAAGCGCGCCGCTGCCGTCAACGGAGTCCTTCGGGAATACACGCTCGAGCTTGTTGCCGAGAACAGCGATACCCTGACTCTCGTAATCAGCGAAGCCGTCCGCGAGACTGCCTACGTTTTTGAGCGTATTGTAGCAGATGTTGATATTCGCCTTCTTGGGGGTCTGGTACGAGGACGAAACGTGGCTCGTTGTGCCGCCGAGAGAGGAAAGCTCGGAGGACTTGAAGATGCCCGAGCCGTCGTCCATTACGGAGTATACGGTGATTCCGCGCGGAGCGTTTTCGATCACGTTCATGCGGATATCGACGTTTATCCAGTTCATGCCCTGAACCGCGATACTCTTGAGGTTCCTGAAGGTGTTGTTGCGGATAGTGATCCCATCGAAGGGGTTGTTGAGAATGCCGGTGTGGGTGCCTACCGCGCGCGGTACGTTGTCAAACACGCAGTTCTCAACGAGAATGTTTTTGCAGTTCAGATCCTCGGCGCGGCAGTTGACGACGTGCTTCGGGTGGAGAATGTCGAACTGGATAGCCTCATATCCGTCATGGTGCGGAGTGAGAACCTGATCGCGGAAGGTGCAGCCCGTCGCGGTGAAGCCGTCGCAGCCCGCTACCTCCATCATGTGACCCTCGCGCTCGTTGATAACGGTGACGTTTTCCATCGAGAAGTTCTTCGCGTGGGCAACCTTGAGCATGGTGTTCTCGCCGTTGTTGCCGTCGTAGGTGCCGCCGACGAGCCTGATGTTCTTGTACTGATAGCCGACAGCGCCCGAGTTCACCTGATCCTCGTATCCTACTCTGAGCATATTGCCCGCGAAGGTTCTCTTGAGCGTAACGCCGCTGAGGTCGAGGGTCGTGTTGTCGTAGATCTTCAGACCCCAGCCGAGATCGTAGCTGCCCGCAGCCGCCTTGACGGTCACAGGGTTCGAGGCTGTAGCCTGATTCTTCGCCTGATCGAGAGCGGACTGGAGCGCCCACTGTGCGCCGTCGCGCAAGTCCGCAGCGCTGACGTTGATGACCTGCGCGCCTGCGTAAGCGTCGTCCGCCGCGGCAGCCGCTGTCGCGACAGCGGAGAACGCCATCAGCGCTGAAAGAGAAACTGCTGTAAAGCCTTTGAATAATTTCAACATAAATCTCCTCACTTTCATAAAATTATAGTCCTATTATACGACTATATTGCCGAGTTGTCAACGCAAATAAAAACAAGCGCACCGCGGAAGCCGATGCCTTCGCGGTGCGCTTATGCAAGAGAAATTATATTGTTATCCGATCAGTTCCTTGATTTTTGCCTCGGCAGCCTGTGCGTCAGCCTTGCCGCGGCTGTTCTTCATTACGTTGCCGACAAGCGCCTTGATCGCCTTTTCCTTGCCGTTTCTGAAATCCTCAACAGCCTTGGGGTTGCCCTCAACAGCCGCCTTGCAGAGCTCAAGCAGCGCGTTTTCGTCCATGCCGCCCATGTCGCTCTCGCTGATGAATTCGAGCACGCCCTTGCCGCTGTCGAGCATTTTCTCGAGAGTCGCCTTGGCGAGGTTGTTGCGGATCTTGCCGCTGTCGAGCAGCTTTACAAGCTCGTTGAGCTGTGCGGGTGTGGTCGCGACGTCGAACGCTTCCTTGTCGTTCTCTGTTTCGACTCTGCGGAAAATCTGGCCGATGATGAAGTTCGAAACGGTCTTGGGCGACTTCACGCCGTCGATCGCCTCGTCGAAGTACTCGCTGATACGGCGGTACTTCGTCAGCAGCTGAGCGTCCTTTTCGGGAATGCCGAGCTTGTCGATGTAGCGCTTGCACTTCTCGGCTGGCAGCTCTGGCAGCTGCGCTCTGAGTTCTTCAACTTCCTCGCGCGAAATGTTAATGGTAACGAGGTCGGGGTCGCGGAAGTAGCGGTAGTCGTGAGCGTCCTCCTTGCTGCGCATTGAGGAGGTAGTGCCGCTCGCGTCGTCGTAGCGCAGGGTCTCCTGAACAACCTTGCCGCCGCTCTCGATCAGATCGACCTGACGGTCATACTCGTATTCCATCGCCTTCGCAATGTTGGTAATGGAGTTCATGTTCTTGATCTCGGTTCTGGTGCCGAACTTGTCGCTGCCCTCGGGACGTACGGAGATGTTTACGTCGCAGCGCATCGAGCCCTCCTGCATCTTGCAGTCCGAAACGCCGATGCTGCGCATGACCTGCTGCAGCTTCTCAACGTACTCCTTAGCCTCGTCGATCGAGCGGATATCAGGCTCGGATACGATCTCGATCAGCGGTACGCCGCCGCGGTTGTAGTCAACGTAGGTGTCGCCGTGACGGTGGATAAGCTTTCCGGCGTCCTCCTCGATGTGAATGTGGTGAAGGCGGATCCTTCTGCCGTTGCTCAGCTCGACGTAGCCGCCGATGATCAGCGGAGCGTAGAGCTGCGAGATCTGGTACGCCTTGCTCAGGTCGGGGTAGCAGTAGTTCTTTCTGTCCATCTTTGCGACCTCGGCGATCTCGCCGTGAACCGCAAGTCCTGCCTTGATAGCGTAGCGCACGACCTCGCGGTTGAGTACGGGAAGCGTACCCGGCAGGCCGATGCATACGGGACAGCAATGGGTATTCGGCTCGCCGCCGAACTGGGTTGTGCAGCCGCAGAAAATCTTTGTCTTTGTCTGTAACTCGATGTGGGTCTCAAAACCCGAAACTAACTCATATTTCACAGCTTCACACCCCACTTTGTATCAATGAATTTATCGGGAGCCGCCTGCTGGTATTTATAGGCGGCGTTGAGGATCTGCGCCTCGCCGAAGCTCTTGCCGATGAGCTGCATTCCGATGGGCATGCCCTTCGCGTTGAAGCCGCAGGGTACCGACACACCGGGAAGTCCCGCGATATTGACGGGTACGGTGCAGATGTCGGTGAGGTAGGTCTCGATCGGGTCGGAGGTAGCGTGACCCTTCTCAAACGCGGTCATGGGCACTGTCGGCGCGAGAATAACGTCGCACTGCTCAAACGCCTTGTTGAACGCGCTGATGATCGTGCCGCGCAGGTTCTGAGCCTTCTTGTAGTAAGCGTCGTAGTAGCCCGCGGAGAGCACGTAGGTGCCGAGAAGGATTCTTCTCTTGACCTCTTCGCCGAAGCCCTCGCTTCTGGTGCGGCAGATCATGTCGTGGGTGCCGGTGTAATGCGCCGTCTTGTAGCCGTAGCGGATACCGTCGTAGCGTCCGAGGTTTGAGGAAGCCTCCGCGCACGCAATAATATAGTATACGGGCAAAGCGAATTTCAGGATCGGCAGGTCGAAGTAGACGATCTCCGCGCCGAGGCTCTTGTAAACCTCAGCCGCCGCGAGAACCGCTTCCTTTACGTCGTCGCGCACACCGTCGAGGTATTCGCGCGCGATGCCTATTTTCATGCCCTTGATGTCGTTGTCAAGCGTCGCGTAGGTGTTGCCGCCGCCGACAGAGGTGGAGTCGCGCTTGTCCTTGCCCGCAATCGCGTCAAAGACGAGAGAAGCGTCCTCTACGCTCTTTGTGATCGGGCCGATCTGGTCGAGGGAGCTTGCGTATGCGATAAGACCGTAACGCGAAACCGCGCCGTAGGTGGGCTTTAAGCCGACAACGCCGCAGAATGACGCGGGCTGACGGATAGAGCCGCCCGTGTCGGAGCCGAGGCCGTAAGCCGCGATGTTGCCGCCGACAGCCGAGGAAACGCCGCCCGACGAGCCGCCTGCAACGTGGTTTGTATTGAAGGGGTTAGCCGCGCCGCCGAAGCAGGAGTTCTCACATGAGGAGCCCATTGCGAACTCGTCCATGTTGGTTTTGCCGAGCAGAACGGCGTTCTGAGATTTGAGCGTCTCCCATACCGTAGCGTCGAAAATCGGCTTGTAGCCGCTTAATATCTTTGAACAGCAGGTGGTCTCGATACCCTTGGTGGACATATTGTCCTTGAGGGTCATCGGCACGCCCTCGAGTGAGCCGATCTCCTCGCCCGCGGCGATTTTCTTATCGACTGCCTGAGCGGTTTCGAGAGCGGCTTCGGGAGTAACGCAGACGTAGGCGTTAAGCTCGGGGTTTGCCTTCTCTATCTCGCTGAGATAGCTCTTTGTCAGCTCCTCGCAGGAAACCTGCTTGTTTACGAGCATTTCGTGTATTTTAGCGATAGTACCCATTACGCGCCTCCTATTCTCTGTTTCTCACAAGGAAATGATCCTCAGCCTGCTCAGGAGCGTTTTTGAGGATTTCCGTGCTCGGATAGGAGGAAACTACCTCGTCTTCGCGGAACACGTTGGAGAGGTTGTTGATGCAGTCGAAGCCCTCATCGCTCGCGGGAGCGTTGTTGATGGCGTCGGCAAAGTCGATTATCTCCTGCATGGACTTGGTCAGTCCGTCAAGCTCCTCCTCGGGGACAAAGAGCTTTGAGAGCAGGGCGATGTTTTCAACGTCTTCTCTAGTTACCATATATATTCAGTCCTTTATCTCAATTTAACATGAACCTCTCTGAGCTGCTGCTCGGTGACCTCTCCGGGTGAGCCGAGAAGTACGTCCTGGGCGTTGGAGTTCATCGGGAAGGCGATGACCTCTCTGATGTTTTCTTCTCCCGTGAGGAGCATGATCATTCTGTCAACGCCGGGAGCCATGCCCGCGTGAGGCGGCGCACCGTACTGGAACGCGTTGTAGAGGGCTGAGAACTTGGCCTTGAGGTCGTCCTCTGAGTAGCCCGCCATGTCGAACGCCTTTTTCATGATCTCGATATCGTGGTTGCGGACAGCGCCGGAGCTGAGCTCTACGCCGTTGCAGACGATGTCGTACTGGTAAGCGAGGATCTCCTCGGGATCCATCGTGTTGAGCGCCTCAAGACCGCCCTGCGGCATCGAGAAGGGGTTGTGGGTGAAGATGATCTTGCCGTCCTCGTCGCGCTCGAACATCGGGAAGTCCACGATGAAGCAGAGGTCGAAGCGGCTCTCGTCGATAAGTCCGAGACGCGTCGCGACCTCGGTGCGGATCTGACCCGCGAGCTTCGGCGCGTCAACTGCGGAATCGGCGATGAAGTAGATCACGTCGCCTGCCTTTGAGCCGTTGCGCTCGATAAGCTCCTCGCGGTCGCCGGGCTTTAAGAACTTGTCGATCGGGCCGTCAAAGGTGAGATCGTCGTTTACCTTGACATAGCCCAGACCCTTCATGCCGATGGAGAGTGCGAACTCCTCCATGCGCTTGAACCACTTCTTGCTTTGAGCGGCGGCGCCGGGAACGTTGATGGAGCGGACAGTCTTTTTGCGGAAGGGCGCGAAGTCTGTCTCGACGAACATATCGCTGATTTCCTTGATGATCAGCGGATTTCTGAGGTCGGGCTTGTCAGTGCCGTACTTGACCATCGCCTCCGCGAACGGAATGCGCGCGAACGGCGGCTTGCTGACCTCTTTGTCTGTGAATTTCGAGAAGGTTTCGCAGAGCACCTGCTCTGCTACGTCAAAAACGTCCTCCTGAGTCGCGAAAGCCATCTCGAAGTCGAGCTGGTAGAACTCGCCCGGCGAACGGTCGGCACGAGCGTCCTCGTCGCGGAAGCAGGGTGCGATCTGGAAGTATTTATCAAAGCCCGAAACCATCAGAAGCTGCTTGAAGATCTGGGGAGCCTGCGGCAAAGCGTAGAACTTGCCCTTGTGCTTGCGGCTCGGAATCAGATAGTCGCGCGCGCCCTCGGGTGAGGAGGTGGATAGAATCGGGGTGTTGATCTCGGTAAAGCCCAGCTCCTGCATCTTCTGACGCAGGAAGGCGACAACCTTTGAGCGGAACAGAATGTTGTTGTGAACCTTGGGATTCCTCAGATCGAGGAAGCGGTACTTGAGACGAACGTCCTCGCCTGTGTTGGTGGAGGTGCCTACCTCGAAGGGCAGGGCGTTTTTGCACTTGCCGAGAACGGTGATGTCCTCAGTGTGAACCTCAACGTAGCCTGTGGCGATCTTCTTATTGATGGTTTCCTCGTCGCGCTTTACGACCTCGCCGCTGAGGGTGACGGTGCACTCCTTATTGATATTTTTCAGCAGATTGTCGTCGTGAACTACGACCTGAAGTACGCCGTACTCGTCGCGGATATCGAGGAACATAACGCCGCCGTGATCGCGGATATTCTCGACCCAGCCCGCCACGCGAACCTGCTGACCGATGTTTTCTTCTCTGAGTTCACCGCAGCTTACGGTGCGGTAGATATTTGGTTTTATCATTCAAAACCTTCCTTTCAGATACTAATTTACCCATTCTATGGTATTATACCACAGAATGGGCAGGCAATCAAGAGTGAATTTTTTATTTAGGGGTCGTCCGGCGGCGGTAACAGCCTGTTTATTATCAGCTCTCGTTGATCTCCGCGAGCTTCTCTCTGAGCTTTATAAAGTCCTCAAACGCCTCGGGCTTTCTTCTCGGGTCGCGAAGCAGCGCCGCCGGGTGCAGCATAGGCATCATCAGCACGCCCTTTTTCTCGAACCACATTCCGTGCTCCTTCGTGATCTTGATATCGGGCTTGATGATCTGAGCCGCGGCAATCCTGCCGAGACATACGATGATCTCGGGACGGATGAGCTTTACCTGGTTGCGAAGCCACTGAATGCACTGCTCCTGCTCCTCGGGCTTTGGGTCGCGGTTCTGCGGCGGACGGCACTTGACGATATTCGCTATGTAGATGTTGCTGTGTCTGTTGAGGTCAACAGCGTCGAGCATCTTGTCGAGCAGCTTGCCCGCGCGTCCGACGAACGGCTCACCCTGCAAGTCCTCGTTCTCGCCCGGACCTTCGCCTATAAACATAACCTGTGCCTTCGGGTTGCCCACTCCGACAACGACGTTGCGGCGCGTTTCGCAAAGTCCGCATTTGCGGCAGTTTTCGCAGGCTGACTGCAATTCTTCCCATGTCTGATACATCTTAAAAACCTCGCTTCAAAAAGACTTGAAAAATATCCAAAACCGTAGTACAATGAAACTAACAAATTTATATGATAGGTGGTATATCTATGAAAATTATGGTTGAAACCTCCGCGCACCACGTGCACGTAACCCGCGAGACCCTCGACGTACTTTACGGCAAGGGACATCAGCTCACCAACAAGAAGGACCTTTCCCAGCCCGGTCAGTTCGCCTGCACCGAGAAGGTTACCGTAGTCGGCCCCAGAGGAGAGATGACTATGTCTATCCTCGGCCCCGAAAGACCCGACGATCAGGTTGAGGTCAGCCTCACCGACGCACGCAAGCTCGGCATTGCCGCTCCCATTAAGGAATCAGGCGACGTAGCCGGTACACCCGGCTGCATTCTCAGAGGCCCCGAGGGGGAGGTAGAAATCGCTCAGGGCGTTATCGCCGCTCAGAGACACGTTCACCTCGATCCCAAAACGGCCGAGGAGTTCGGTCTGAAGGACAAGGAGATCGTTTCCGTCAAGGTCGGCGAGGGTACAGGCAGAGCTACCGTATTCGGCGACGTTGTTATCCGCGTCAGCCCCAAGTACGCTCCCGCTATGCACATTGACACCGACGAGAGCAACGCTGCAGGTCTCGGCGGCACCGTTGACGGTGAGATCATCAAGTAATTAACTGAACAGCTTTTCGGAAAGGTCGGAGTACGCTCCGGCCTTTTGTTTTTGGCGGCGGTTTCGCTACCAACTATCTTATCATAAAACACAGCTGCGCGCAAGGTAAAATTGAACGGTTGAAATGACGGGGATTTGGGTGTATAATATACCTAATAATTTCCCTGCGAGGTTAAAAATGAAAAAACGCCTGCTAATTATACTTATCATAGTTATTTTTACCGCCGGACTGGGCATTCTGCTCTATCCGCTCCTAAGCTCCATCGTCAACAACATAAACGACCGCAGCGAGGCGCGTCAGAAGCAGATGGAGGTCGAGAAGATGGATTCCGACAGGATAAATGACCTCTTTGCCGACGCCGAAAGCTACAACAGCAGCCTGACAGACACCGTCGTCCTCACAGACCCGTTCGATATCGATTCGTATGAAAAAATCGGCGCGCACTACGAGGAGACATTTGACATCGACGGCAACGGCTTTATCGGATATATCGATATTCCCTCCATCGACGTCTATCTGCCCATCTACCACGGCACCTCGGACGAGGTTCTCAAAAAGGGTGCGGGGCACCTCAACAACACCTCTCTGCCTATCGGCGGCTTTGGTACGCACAGCGTGATCTCGGCGCACTCGGCGTATCCGTCAAAGACGCTGTTCGACTATCTTCTTGACATGAAGGAGGGCGACCTCTTCTATATACACGTACTCGACCGCGTGCTAGAGTACAGGGTCGACCAGATCAAAACCGTCCTTCCAAACGATGTTAACGACCTCTATGTCGTCAAGGGCAAGGACTACGTAACGCTGATGACCTGCACGCCCTATACCGTCAACACCCACCGCCTGCTTGTCCGCGGCGAGCGCGTGCCCGACGACCCCGATATCGTGGTTGAAGACGACGGCAGCAAGTCGGTGAACAAGACGGTCAAAGCGGTGAACAACGGCAGGGATTCGATGTATGTCCTCGGCTACAAGCTCAGCTATGTCACGATAATCATCGGAATCGGAGTATTTCTTCTCGTTGTCGCCGCGGCTGTGGTTCTCGCCGTAAGACGCGGCAGAAGCCGCAAAAACAAAGGCGGTGAGAGCTGATGTGGAGAAAAATCCTGACCGTAGTTGCGATCATCATACTTCTGACGGGGATAGGCTTTCTGCTGTTCCCGACTGTCTCGAATTTCATCGGTCAGCAGCGCGCGAACAATGTGATTGAGGAGTATTCCGAGACGCTCGACCATGTCATAAAGGAGGACGATCCCGAGACTGCGAAGGAGCTTGGAATCACCGCCAAAAGCTTCGAGGAAGCGCTTGAAAAGGGCGAGATCGACGAGGAGGGCTACCCGGTCAACTCCGAGGGTGTTCGCACCTACAGCTACACAGTCAGCTTTGAGTACGACCTCGACAGGCTCTACAGCGACAGCAAGGAGTACAACGCCTCGATTTTTCATCATCAGGGCACGGTGGACACGATAAATTACGAGAAGGCGGCGCTCGACATGAGCAGGTACGGGCTGAACAACCTCTACGGTTATCTTTCCGCGCCGTCGATCGACCTCTATCTGCCCGTTTACCTCGGCGCGAATGACAGCATGATGAGCTACGGCGCCGCGCATCTCAGCGGCACCTCGCTTCCGATTGACGAGAAGAATACGAACGTCGCGATCGCGGGTCACACTGGCTACATCGGCAGGATATTCTTTGACAACATAAAGCGGCTCGACCTTGGCGACACGGTGAGTTTTACGAATTACTGGGAGACTATCGACTACGAGGTGATCGATTTCAAGACCGTCGCGCCGAACGAAACGGGCGACATCTACATCAAGGACGGCAGGCAGCTTATGACGCTTATCACCTGCACGCCCGACGGACACGGCGGATTCGGACGTTACCTCGTTATTTGCGAGAAGAAGTAAAAAAAACAGAGGCGGCTGCCTCTGTTTTTTAATTGCCCGCACCCGAGTTCTGTTGCCGCAGAAACTACAATCCGGAGCGAAGCGACCATTAATTTTCAATTTTCAATTTTACATTTTCAATTCAATAAAGGCTCCAGATCAGCGACACTATCAGCGGCATTGTCACGAGCGAGAGCAGGGTCGTTGATGCAACTACGCTGACCGAAAGCTCTGTGTCGCGGTTGAACTTCGCCGAGAACATCGTCGTTGTCGCGGCGGTGGGAGCCGAGCAGGCGATCGTGAACGCTATCACCATCGTTCTGTCGAGCTTCAGGAAAAACATCGCGAATGCCGCGGCGAGCGGTATGATAAGCAGTCTGAACACGCTCGCGAGGTACGCGTCTCTGTCCGAGAACGCCTTTTTGAAGTTCGCCTGCGAGAGGTAGAAGCCGATGATCAGCATCGGCAGCGGCGTGTTGAGGTTCGCGAGGTGGGTGATCGGCTGCGCGACTACGGGCGGAAGCTGTACCCCGAACACAAAGAGCAGGATTGCCGCAATCGCACCGATGATTCCGGGGTTGAACGCGAGGCGCTTTATCGAGAGCTGCTTTTTGTCGCCGCTCATGTCGAACAGTCCGTACGTCCAGACCACGATGTTGAACACCGCGACGAAGATCGAGCCGAAGAACCAGCCGTCCTCTCCGAGCAGCTCCTTTTGCAGCGGGAGCGACATGAAGCCGCAGTTTGAGAATATCACAGAAAACTGCAGTACCTTGCGCCGCGCGATATCCTTCTGGCGGAATACAAGACGCGCGATAAGCACCGACACGGCGAGAATCACCAGTGCGGTCACCGCGGCGGTGAGAACCTTGCCGAGCGTTTCCATCGAGAATTCGCGCTGGAACGCCGACACCATTACGCAGGGCGTGACGGCGTAGAGAACGATGTCGGTCATTACCTTTGAGGCGTGCTCCGTGATCACGCCCTTTTTGCCGCAGATAAAGCCCACGGCGATGAGAATAAACAGTACTATGACCTGCTGTCCGATGACAAGAAAGTTTTCAAGAAACATAAGCATACCCCCGTTACATACAAGGTCATTCTATCACAGCCGGAAACGGATTGCAAGAAAAACGCTGTCAAGACGATATTATCGACAAATTAAGCCGAAAAACCTTGTGAAAATTCACCAACAGAAATTTTTAATTTTTCGAAATATGTATTAACCGCCAAAAATAATTTGTGATTATTGACAATTAAATTTCCCGTATGTATAATATAGTCAATGTTACAAAAGACATTAAATAGTAATATCATAAATCAAAATGAAAGAAGGAGTTTGTGATGGCAAAAACCAAGAAGACCGCTGCTGCTGCGGAAAAGGAAACCAAGAAGACAGTAAAGGCTGCCGAGGTTAAGGCTGAGGCTGTAGAGGCTAAGGCTGAGGAAGTTAAGGCTGAGGAAGTTAAGGCTGAGGCTAAGGCTGAGAAGAAAGCTCCCGCCAAGAAGGCTCCCGCAAAGAAAGCGGCTCCCAAGAAGACTGCTCCCAAGAAGCCCGAGGCTGTTGAGACTAAGATTGCTGAGGCAAAGCCCGTTGAGACTAAGGCTGATTTCTTTGTTGAGTTCGGCGGCGTTCAGGTTGCGGCTAAGGACGTTCTCGAGAACATCAAAAAGACCATCGGCAAGGACGCTAAGGAAATCGCTGTTTACCTCAAGCCCGAAGAGAGCAAGGCTTACTTCGTAGCTGACGGTGAGAAGGGCGAAATGGACGTATACTTCTGCTAATCGGGTAAGACCCGCGGCAGATTCGCGTATTATAGTGCGGCACGTTTACCGTTTTCGCGTTTTCGCGTGAAGCGTTCATGCTTTTGCTTACACGGCATTGTAAAAGGACAGGAGTAAAATCCTGTCCTTAGTTTTTTGCCTTATACGGAAAAACGGAGAGACCGCAGTCTCTCCGTGGTTAAGTCTGTATTTGATATCAGAACGGCTCGCCGTCGGGATACTCCTCGTCGAGTGCTTCCTTGACTGCCTTTGCGATGTGCTCCTTCGCGTCAGCGGCGGTCTCGGCTGCCTTTTCGGCGGCATCCTCTGCTTTCTCGGCGACCTCTTCCGCCTTCTCGGCTACTGCGTCAAAGGGGTTTGAATCGTAGTCGTCCTCGTTGGAGCAGGCTACGGTGATGTCAACTACGTCCTCCTGCTTTACCTCGGCGGGTTTCTTCTCGGGCGCTGAGGGAACAGCGTAAACGAACTCGCTCTGGCTCTCGAGCACCATACGGTAGCACTCGCGCGCCTTGGCGATCTTAGCCTTGCTGTTGTCGATAACGCCGAGCAGGTTCTTCTGCTTCTCGTCGGCGGCGGTGACATCGCCCTTCTTGAGCATCTCGTAGTACTCCTTGCCCAACGCGATATAGGCGCGGTTCATCAGCTCGCTCTCGCTCTTCATCACCATTCTCAGGCGGTTGAGCTTTGCCTTTGTGCGGTTCTTCTCCACGAAGTTCTGTGCGACGGTGGTGATGGTGTCGGCGGCAGTATTCATCGTGCTTTTAACCTTATCAATAATCGCTTGACTCATATCTATTTCTCCTTATGCGCCGCAGCGCTTTATTTCTAAAATATATTATGACAGATTATTTTAATAAAATCAATATTTTTTTCAAATTTACTTGTGAAAACTCAACAATGTTGATATAATAAACTGAAAGAGGTGTTAAGCTATGCCCGAAAAAAAGGTCAACAAGGCTGTCGTCTGCCCGATGTGCGGCGAGCTGAGCAAGGCAGTCGTATATACAAGCGTCAACGCGACCGTCGACAAGGAGCAGCGCGAGCGTGTGCTTGACGGCGGACTGTTCGCGTGGAAGTGTCCGTCCTGCGGCTACAGCGCGCGGCTGACGTACCCCATTCTTTATAACGATATGAAGAACCGCTTCATGATATATCTCATTCCTAAAATCGACCGTTACCAGCTCTGCGACAAGGAGCTCGAGGAGAAGTACAGCAACCTGCGCAATATCAACAAGCGCGTCGTTGCCGACTTCAACTCCTTCAAGGAGAAGATTTTTATCTTTGAGTCGGGACTCGACGACATGGCGGTTGAGCTGACAAAGGCGGTTATCGGCCAGACGGTTTCCAAGAAGCTCGACGGAGCCGAGGTAAAGAACGGCTATCTCTCGATGTACGACCGCGAGAGCAATACGATGGGCTTTACATACTTCACGGACGAGGAGATGACTCCCTACGTCCAGACTGCGCGGCTCGAAATCTACGGCAAGTCAAAGGAGATCGTCGAGCAGTTCGCAATCAAGGACAAGAAGCTCAAGGGCTTCATCAAGATCGACGGCGAGTGGGCGGACAACATTCTGTACCGCTACAAGCGCGCCAAAAAAATCGAAAGACTCAATAAGGTCAAGGAATAAATCAAGGGTTGGCACATCGCCAACCCTTTTATATATCACTGAACGCTTTGATTTTCGCGCTCTCGTAGCGGTAGTACGCAATTACCGAGATTCCTATCAACACAAAGCAGAACCAGACGCTCTGCGCGGCGAAAAATATGCTCAGCAGGCACGCTGCCGCTACTCCCGTGTGAAAGCACAGCAGAGTTGCCCAGTAGAATTTCGCGTTGCGGAGTGCTTTTTTGTCCCTGTCCATTACGTATGTCGTCGAAAGCATGACCGCCTGACGGACATTGTTTGACGAGAAGATCGTCGCGCTCGAATTGCCGCCTGCCTTCTTGTAAGCGTTCCACTGGACGGGCATCGCGAACGCTATAGGCACAACCGAGAGGTAGCTGTTTCCGGTGAGCGAGAGGATTCCCGTGGCGCATATCGCGAGTGCCGTTACGATCAGGCTGACTATCTTCATGCTCAGCGGCGAGTACCGCCTGAAAACCGTGTAGAATATGCAGCTTGCCGCGTATGTGAGAAACAGCAGAACGATGTAGCCGATGCTCAGAAGATTGCCCTCAAATGCCGACAGCACCAGCCTTATCAGGTTGCCTGTCTGGGCGTTTGCGAGAATGTCGCTGTGGTTGATGATCGTATAGCCCGCCATAAAGCCGCCGATGACGCTGACTGTGTGGTGGAGCGTCATCTGCTTCTTGACTATTTCCATTTCTATCCCTTATTTCAAATGTGCTGTGGATATTGTAGCACGGATTTGAGAGGATTGCAAACAATAAAAAAAGGAGCGTCGAAAAACGCTCCTTTTAATTATCTCTGGCTGAGTTTTGTGTATTCCTTCTCGGTTGAGATGCTCATGTACGCCGGACGGATGATCTTGCCCGCGTTGATGAGCTCCTCGAGTCTGTGCGCACTCCAGCCCGCGATTCTCGCGGTGGCGAAGAGCGGTGTGTACAGCTCGCAGGGAATGTCGAGCATGCTGTAGAGCAGTCCGCTGTAGAAGTCGACGTTCGACGCGACGCCCTTGTAGATGCGGCGCTTTTTGCCGATGACCTGAGGTGCAAGACGCTCAACGAGAGCGTAGAGGTCGAACTCCTTGTCGTAGCCCTCGACCTCGGCGAGCTTCTTTACAGCGCCCTTGAGAATGACCTGACGCGGGTCGGAGATGGTATAGACCGCGTGACCCATACCGTAGATAAGACCCTTTTTGTCAAACGCCTGCTTGTCGAGCAGCTTTTCAAGATATCTTGTGACCTCGTCCTCGTCCTTCCAGTCGCGGACAGTCTGCTTCAGATCCTCGAACATCTCGAATACCTTTACGTTCGCGCCGCCGTGCTTGGGTCCCTTGAGCGACGAGAGCGCCGCCGCAATCGCGGAGTATGTGTCCGTGCCCGAAGAGGTTACGACGTGGGTGGTGAAGGTCGAGTTGTTACCGCCGCCGTGCTCCATGTGGAGGATCAGCGCCATGTCGAGCACCTTCGCCTCGAGGTCGGTGTAGCTCCTGTCGGGACGGAGCAGAGAGAGGATAACCTCGGCTGTCGACATGGTCGGCTCAGCACGGTGAATGTAAAGGCTCTTGTCGCGCAGATAGTGGTTATACGCGTGGTAGCCGTACACGCTGAGCATCGGGAATACCGAAATCAGCTGAATGCACTGGCGCAGCACGTTGTTGATAGAGGTGTCGTTGGGGTTCTTGTCGTAACAGAACAGGGTGAGTACCGAGCGCGCGATGGAGTTCATCATGTCCTCACTGGGCGCCTTGAGAATAACGTCGCGGACGAAGTTTTGCGGCAGGGTGCGGTATTGCACCAGAAGCGTCTTGAAGTTCAGGAGCTGTTCTCTGTTTGGCATCTCGCCGAAGAGAAGCAGATAAACAACCTCCTCAAAGCCGAAGCGGTCGTCGGCGAGGATTCCGCCTACGATGTCGTTGACGTTGTAGCCTCTGTAGTACAGCTCGCCCTCGCAGGGTACGAGCTTGCCGTCGACGAGCTTGTTCTGCTTGATCGTCGAGATGTCGGTAAGACCTGTCAGAACGCCCTTGCCGTCGATGTCGCGCAGTCCGCGCTTAACGTCGTACTTGCCGTAAAGCGCCGGGTCTATCTTGGAGTTCTCCGACATTTTCTCCGCGAGAAAGTTGATCTCCGGTGTATTTTCAGAATAATCCCAGGTTGTATCTACCATAGAATCACTCCCTTTCATTTTAGTTTACGGACATAAGATGTTCGCGCTGAACGGGCTAAAATGTGCCGTTTCATCACGCCGAATCACCTTAGAACCCCAATTATAACACATTTCCCACCAAAAAGCAAGGCGTCGGGAATATCCTGCGAATTACTTTTTCAGTACCGAAACTATCTCGCTGATGTACATTCTGTGGTAGTCGTCTCCGCTGTAGTTTGACTTTACTGCTTCCTCGATAATGCTATCTTCGTTCAGATCCTGCGCGTAGAGTTTTTTGCATACAAGCACGAGACGCGCTTCCTCAAAGTACGGAACGCCGTCCCCGGTGAAAGCGGGCGTCAGTCCCGTTTCCTTGACCTTGTCAATATCTCTGCCGCTCTTTGTGCCGCAAATCTGAAGCGCCTTGCGGAATTCCTCGTCAAAAAAGCTCATTGTAAACATTCCGTTCTTCTCGAGAAAGCCGAAGGTGTAGCGCTGCGGACGGATAAACGTGAACGCCACGGGCTTGTTCCACATGATTCCCACGCTTCCCCAGCTGACGGTCATTGTGTTGAAGCTGTCCTTGCTGCCCGCGGTGACGAGCGCCCAGTCCTTGCCGATAAGCTTGAAGGCATTGTCGGTGATGTCATTGGGTGTGATGGTTTTGAAGTTGCTCATAAACAGTTCAGTCCTTTCGTTTCTATACTTTCCATATTATAACAGAAATCTGAATATTATTCAATAGATAACCCGTCAATATTCATAATTGTGTATATTTCCAGCGAAAAAATGAATATTACGGATTTGCCTTTCACCTTGTTTTCACATTGAAACAAGCCTGAAAATTACAGTTTTGACGGTATATTTCGGCGCGGTGAGCGAAATAATTCCGCAAATGCCGCGATTTTTGTGCAAAGGCGCAAACTTGCATAAATATTCAAAAAAAGCTTGATTTTTCTAAAATTGGTAGTATAATGTAGTAGTAACATCAAATCAACGGAGGAAATTCATCATGGCTGACAACAAAATCAAAAAAGTAGTATTGGCATATTCGGGTGGTCTGGACACTTCCATCATTATTCCGTGGTTAAAGGAAAATTACGACAACTGTGAGGTCATCGCCGTTTCGGGCAACGTCGGTCAGGGTACCGAGCTCGACGGTCTCGAGGAGAAGGCTATCGCTACAGGCGCTTCCAAGCTCTACATCGAGGATCTCAACAAGGAATTCGTTGAAGAATATGTATTCCCCACCATCAAGGCTGGCGCTGTTTACGAGGGCAAGTACCTTCTCGGCACCTCCTTCGCACGTCCCGTTATCGCCAAGAGAATCGTAGAGATCGCCAAGGCTGAGGGCGCTGACGCTATCTGCCACGGCTGCACCGGCAAGGGCAATGACCAGGTTCGTTTTGAGCTCGCCATCAAGGCTTATGCTCCCGACATGAAGATCATCGCTCCCTGGAGAACATGGGAGTTCAAGTCCCGTGAGGAGGAAATCGAGTACGCTGAGGCAAAGAACATTCCCCTCAAGATAAACAGAGAGACAAACTACTCCAAGGACAAGAACCTCTGGCACCTCAGCCACGAGGGTCTGGATCTGGAGGATCCGGCTAACGAGCCGATGTACAACAAGGAAGGCTTCCTCGAGATGGGCGTGTCTCCCGAACAGGCACCCGACGTTCCCGAGTACGTGACCATCTCCTTTGAGAAGGGTATCCCCGTAAAGCTCAACGGCGAGGCTGTAGGCTCCGTCGAGATGATCGAGAAGCTCAACGAAATCGGCGGCAGAAACGGCGTGGGTATCACCGACATCGTAGAGAACCGTCTTGTAGGCATGAAGGCGCGCGGAGTTTATGAGACTCCCGGCGGCACCGTGCTCTACGCGGCGCACAACAAGCTCGAGGAGATCTGCCTCGACAAGGATACTCTCCACTACAAGAAGAACCTCGCCAACACCTTCGCTGACCTCGTATATGACGGCAAGTGGTACACACCTCTGCGCGAGGCTATGTCAGCTTTCGTTGACAGCACCCAGGAGTATGTGACAGGCGACGTCAAGCTCAAGCTCTACAAGGGCAACATCATCGACGCGGGAGTAACAAGTCCCTACTCACTCTATGACGAGGAGATCGCGACCTTCGACGAGGACGAGGTTTACGATCAGAACGACAGCGCAGGCTTTATCAACCTCTTCGGCCTTCCCATCAAGGTTCGCGCCAAGAAGGGCCTGATCAAATAAAAACTAAAAATTTCATGCAGTCGGGCAGGGTGAAATATCCCTGCCCATAAAGTGTTTATATAGGGGTTAAACAACAGGCTTAAAAACAGGAAAATGAGGTAAAAAAATGAAGCTCTGGAAAGGCAGATTCAAAAAGGAACTTTCAAAAACAACAAATGATTTCAACAGCTCTATCTCGTTTGACAGCCGTATGTACCGCGAGGATATCGAGGGCAGTATCGCCCACGCGACTATGCTCGGCAAATGCGGCATCATCACCGAGGAGAGCGTTCAGGATATTGTACAGGGACTCAGAGGAATACTTGCGGATATCGAGAGCGGCGCGCTCGCAATCGACATGGAGGCGGAGGATATCCACACCTTCATCGAGGGCGAGCTGACAAAAAGGATCGGCGATAACGGCAAAAGACTTCACACCTCTCGCAGCCGCAACGACCAGGTCGCGCTCGACGTGAAGCTCTACCTCAAGAAAGAGGTAGTCAATGTAAAGAATCTCGTCGTCGGTCTGATAAAGGTCATCGCCGGAAAGGCTGAGGAGTACGCCGATACCGTTATGCCCGGCTACACCCACCTTCAGCGCGCTCAGCCGATCACCTTCGGACACCATCTGCTCGCTTACGGCGAAATGCTCCTGCGCGACGTTTCGCGCCTTGAGGACTGTCTTAAGAGAATGGACGAAATGCCGCTCGGCTCATGTGCTCTCGCGGGTACGACCTACCCGATCGACAGAAATGTAACCGCTGACCTGCTCGGCTTCGACAGAATCACAAACAACTCCCTCGACGGCGTTTCAGACAGGGATTTCTGCATAGAGTTCGCGTCAGTGCTCTCAATCATCATGGTGCACCTCAGCCGCTTCTCGGAGGAGATCATCATGTGGTGCAGCTGGGAATTCAAGTTCGTCGAGCTTGACGATGCGTTCTCCACAGGCTCGTCGATCATGCCCCAGAAGAAGAACCCCGATATCGCGGAACTTGTCCGCGGCAAGAGCGGCAGAGTTTTCGGCGACACAATGACCCTGCTCACCGTTATGAAGGGCATCGCGCTCGCCTACAACAAGGATATGCAGGAGGATAAGGAAGCGATTTTTGACGCGGTCGATACCGTCAAGATGTGCCTTACAGCCTTCACTCCCATGCTCGACACCATGCGCGTTATCCCTCAGAACATGAGAAAGGCAGCGGCAGGCGGATTCATAAACGCGACCGACTGCGCCGACTGGCTCACCAAAAACGGCGTGCCGTTCCGCGACGCTTACAAGGCTACAGGCGAGCTTGTAGCGAGATGCATTGAGCTCGGCACCGACCTCGAGAGCCTTCCGATTGAGGAGTACAAGGCGGTCTGCGACGTGTTCACAGAGGACGTTTATGACGCTATCTCCCTCGAAAAGTGCGTGTCTCAGCGCACGGCGTTCGGCGGCCCCGCTCCTCAGCTTGTAAAGGCTCAGGCGGCGAGAGTAAAGGAAATCGCCGAAAATCTTTAATAAAAAACAAAAGGAATGATTACCATGAAAATAAAAGCAGGAATCGTCGGTGCGACGGGTTACGCCGGCGCGGAGCTTGTAAGACTGCTCTCGAACCACCCTGAGGCGGAGGTCGCCGCAATCAGCTCGGTATCCTTTGAGGGTCAGAAGCTCAGCGACATTTATCCGTCCTACACCTTCCTCAACGATATGATTTGCGAGAATTCGGACGCTGTTGTCGAGAAGAGCGACGTTATCTTCGCCGCGCTTCCGCACGGTCTCTCTCAGGAGCTTGCCGAGAAGTGCATCTCAAGCGGCAAGGCGTTCATCGACCTCGGCGCGGACTTCCGCCTTGAGAGCGAGGACGAGTACACCGAGTGGTACGGCGGCACCTTCCTCGACAAGGAGCTCCACGCTCAGAGCGTCTACGGATTGCCCGAGTTCTTCAGAGATAAAATCAAGGGCAAGAAGCTCATAGCCAACCCCGGCTGCTATACAACCTGCTCACCTCTCGCGATCGCTCCCGCGATTGTGAACGGCCTTGTTTCGACAAAGGGCATTATCTGTGACTGCAAGAGCGGCGTTACCGGTGCCGGCAGAAAGCCCACCCAGGGCAGCCATTTCCCCGAGCTCAACGAGGGCTTCCACGCCTACAAGGTCGCATCTCACCGCCACACACCCGAGATCGAGCAGACACTCTCAAAGCTCAGCGGCGAGGACGTCACCATCACCTTCGTACCGCACCTTCTGCCCGTAAACAGAGGTATTCTAGCCACCGTTTACGCCGATTTGAAGGAAGGCGTTACATACGAGGAGATCCGCAAGGCTTATGAGGACTACTACAAGGACGAGTTTTTCATCAGACTTCTCGACGACGGAAAGTGCGCCGATATCCACAACGTGCGCTATTCAAACTTCTGCGACATCTCGCTCCACTTCGACAACAGAGCACGCAAGCTCGTAGCCTGCGCTGCGATCGACAACATGGTCAAGGGCGCGGCAGGTCAGGCGATCCAGAACATGAACATTATCTTCGGGCTGGACGAAAAGACAGGTCTGGTCATTGTTCCGCCGGCGTTCTAATAAATTGAAAATGGAAAATGGAAAATTGAAAATGGAAAATTAAGGGTCGCTTCGCTCCGATTTATATTTTCCGTTACGGAAGAGGCAATATGAGTAACTATAAATTTATCGAAAACGGCTCCGTAACCTCTCCGCTCGGCTTTGTCGCAGGCGGCGTGATTGCGGGTATCAAGCCTAACAATACAACAAAGCGCGACCTCGGTATGATTTTCTGCGAGAAGCCCTGCGCTGCGGCGGCTATCTTCACAAAAAACCGCGTTAAGTCCGACACGATCTACGTCACACAAGAACACCTCAAAAACGGCGTCGCTCAGGCGGTGATCGCAAACTCAGGCAACGCGAACGCCTGCAACCCCGACGGATACGAAAAGGCGGAGCAGATGTGCGCTCTTGCGGCTGACGCTCTCGGTATCGCTGCGGACGACGTTATCGTCGCTTCAACGGGCGTTATCGGTCAGGCACTTCCGATCGAGCCTATCGAAAAGTCCGTCGGCGCGCTTAAGGACAGCATGACAAGGGACGGCGGCACATACGCTGCCGAAGCGATCATGACCACCGACACCATAAAGAAGGAATGGGCGGTTCAGCTCAGCCTCGGCGGCAAGACCGTCACGATCGGCGGTATCGCAAAGGGCAGCGGCATGATCCATATCAACATGGGCACGACACTTTCGTTCGTCACCACAGACGCGGCGGTTTCGGCTGAGATGCTTCACTCGGCGCTGATCGAGGCGGCTGACGTGAGCTACAACATGGTCAGCGTTGACGGCGACACCTCCACCAACGATACCCTCGCTATTATGGCGTCGGGTCTTGCAGGCAACGACGAAATCACAGAGAAGAACGGCGACTACGCGCTGTTCGTTGAGGTGCTTACTGCGGCGTTCAAGGCTGTCGCCAAGAAGCTCGCCGCCGACGGTGAAGGCGCTACAAAGCTCGTTATCGGCAAGGTCAGCGGCGCGAAGGATGAGAGTACCGCGAAGGTTATCGCAAAGAGCGTGATCTGCTCAAGCCTTGTCAAGGCGGCGATGTTCGGCGCGGACGCGAACTGCGGAAGGATACTCTGCGCGATCGGCTACAGCGGAGCTGAGGTTGACGTTAAGAAAATCGACGTTTCCTACCGTTCCGCAAAGGGTGAGATACTCGTCTGCAAGGACGGCATGGGTCTTGCGTTTGACGAGGATAAGGCAAAGGAAATCCTGATCGAGAGCGAGATCGACATAATTATCAACCTCGGCGACGGCAACGGAGAAGCTGAGGCATACGGCTGTGACCTGACATATGACTACGTAAAGATCAACGGAGATTACCGCACATAAATAAATATTCGGAGTGAAAGATATGGATAATGCAAAGAGGGCAAAGGTTCTTATTCAGGCGATGCCCTATATCAAAAAATTTGTCGGAGAAACGATTGTTGTCAAGTACGGCGGCAACGCTATGATAAATGAGGAGCTCAAGGCGGCGGTCATGAGCGATTTGGCGCTCATGCAGCTCGTCGGAATCAGCGTAGTGCTGGTTCACGGCGGAGGCCCCGAAATCAACGCGATGCTCGACGCCGTCGGCAAGGAGAGTGTATTCAAGGACGGAATGCGCGTCACCGACCAGGAGACAATGGACATCGTCCAGATGGTGCTCGCGGGCAAGGTCAACAAGAGCCTTGTTCAGCTCTTTGAGCGCCACGGCGGAAAGGCTCTCGGAATGTGCGGCCTCGACGGCAGACTGCTTATGGCTGACAAGCTCGCCTCCGCTCACGACCTCGGTTACGTAGGCGAGATACGCGAGGTAAATCCCGAACCGCTGAGAATGGCGATGAAGGACGGCTATATCCCGATCGTCGCGACAGTCGCGGGCGGCTACGACGGCAAGGTCTACAACATCAACGCCGACCTCGCCGCGGCTCAGATCGCCGCGAAGCTCAGAGCCAAAAAGCTGATTCTCATGACCGATATCCGCGGCCTGCTCCGCGACGTGAACGACGACAGCTCACTTATCCCCGTCGTAAACGTCAGCGAGGTGCCGATGCTCAAGCGCGACGGCATAATCAAGGGCGGCATGATCCCCAAAATCGACTGCTGCGTCGAAGCAGTCCGCAGCGGCGTAAACCGCGCGCATATCATCGACGGCAGACTGGAGCACTCCATTATTCTCGAGCTGTTCAGCGACGAGGGTATCGGCACGATGTTCTATCAATTATAAGTAAAGGAATAAATGTTTATGATTATACGCCCAATGACGATTGACGACTACGACGAGGTATTTGCCATGTGGCAGATCACCACAAAGCGCGCGCTGTCAAAGGCGGACGAAAGATCACAGATCGAGCGCTATCTCAGGCGCAACGAGGGCATGAGCCAGGTCGCCGTTATCGACGGAAAAATCGTCGGCACCGTACTTGCGGGACACGACGGCAGACGCGGCTTTATCCACCACATGGCGGTCATGCCCGAGTACCGCCGCCGTCATATCGGTCACAGGCTTGCCGAAAAGGCGATCGAGAATATCGCCGCCGACGGCATCGACAAAACCCATATCTTCTGTTATCAGAACAACGAAACAGGACAGAAGTTCTGGAGAGATTTTGGGTTCGTGAAGAGAGATGATGTGTTTGTTTATTCTTATGAAAACGCATCTCGAAAGGAATAATTTGAAATGACAACAAAAGAACTTGACAATAAATACATAATGCACACCTACGGACGCTATGACGTTGCTCTTGTCAGCGGCTCGGGTGTGACCGCCTTCGACGAGGACGGCAGGAAATATATCGACGTTTCCTCGGGCATCGGCGTCAACAGCCTCGGCTACTGCAACGAGGGCTGGGTCGAGGCTGTCACAAAGCAGGCGTCGACGATCCAGCATATGTCGAACTACTTTTACAGCCCGCAGGCGAGCGCTCTCGCCGAAAAGCTCTGCAAGCTCACAGGAATGGAGAAGGTCTGCTTTGGCAACAGCGGCGCTGAGGCTAACGAGTGCGCCATCAAAATCGCGCGCAAATACAGCTTTGACAAGTACGGCGAGGGCAGAAATGAGATAATCACTCTGCGCAACTCGTTCCACGGAAGAACCGTTACCACCCTCTCGGCAACAGGTCAGGACGTTTTCCACAACTTCTTTTTCCCGTTCACGGAGGGCTTCAAATACATAGAAGCAGGCGATATGAGCGTGCTCGAAAACGCCGTCAGCGGCAAGACCTGCGCCGTTATGCTCGAGCTTATCCAGGGCGAGGGCGGCGTAAATATCATGGATATGGATTACGCGAAGGCTCTGTTCGACTTCTGCGCCGAGCGCGATATTCTCGTCATCGTCGACGAGGTTCAGACGGGCGTCGGACGTACAGGCAAGCTCTTTGCCTTCCGGAATTACGGCGTAAAGCCCGACCTCGTTACTGCGGCGAAGGGTCTCGGCGGCGGTCTGCCGATCGGCGCTTGTCTTTGTAACGACAAGCTCGGCGGCGTTATGACTCCGTCTACACACGGCACCACCTTCGGTGCGAATCCCGTTGTCTGCGCGGGCGCGAATTACGTTATCGACACCGTATCTAAAGAGGATTTTCTCGACGAGGTAGAAGCGAAGGGCGCGTATCTCGAGGGTCTGCTCAGGGAGCTTCCCGAAGTAAAGAATGTCCGCAGAATGGGACTTATGGTCGGGATTGAGATCGACGGCGACGCTCATGATATCGCCGCGAAGTGTGTTGAAAACGGCCTGCTCATTATCACCGCGAAGGACGTTCTCAGAATGCTTCCTCCGCTCACCATCACACGCGAAGAACTCAAAGAAGCAGTTAGTATATTAAAATCCACACTGAAGGAGTGTAAATAAATGAAACATCTTTTGAAGCTCGAGGACTGGTCTCCCGAACAGATTACCCGCACCCTCAATCTCGCAGATCAGCTCAAGTACGAGCTTAAGCACGGCATTGAGCACAAGCTGCTCAAGGGCAAAACTCTCGGCATGATTTTTGAGAAATCCAGCACCCGTACCCGCGTATCGTTCGAGGTCGGCATGACACAGCTCGGCGGTTATCCGCTCTTCCTCAGCTCAAACGACCTGCAGATCGGCAGGGGCGAGCCTGTTCAGGATACCGCGCGCGTGCTCTCACGCTTTATCGACGCTATCATGATCCGCACCTTTGAGCAGAGCGAGGTAGAGGCTCTCGCAGAGTACGGCTCGATCCCGATTATCAACGGTCTGACCGACTACTGCCACCCCTGTCAGGTTCTCGCCGATCTCATGACTATCCGCGAGTTCAAGGGCAAGCTCGAGGGTCTGAAAATGTGCTTCATCGGCGACGGCAACAACATGATGAATTCTCTCATCGTCGGCGCTCTCAGCACGGGCATGAGCTTCTCGGCGGCTTGTCCCGCTGACTATCTGCCGCCCGAGCATATCATGGAGTTCGGCAAGAAGTACGGCGACAAGTTCGAAATCGTTCAGGATCCCAAGGAAGCCGCGAAGAACGCGGACGTTCTCGTCACCGACGTATGGGCTTCGATGGGTCAGGAAGAGGAGAAGAAGATCCGCAAGGCTGCCTTTGCGGGCTACCAGATCAATGACGAACTGATGGCTGTTGCAAACGGCGACTGCATGGTGCTCCACTGTCTGCCGGCTCACCGCGGCGAGGAAATCACCGCCGAGGTATTTGAGGCTCACGCGGCTGAAATCTTTGAGGAGGCTGAGAACCGTCTCCACGCGCAGAAGGCTGTGCTCGTAGAGTGCATGCTCGACCGCGAACCCGAGGAATAATCTTTATCAGGGCGTGCTTATGCGCGCCCTGTTTGACAACCGCGCGCTTTTGTGATATTGTATAGAACAGTGATTTTGAAGGGATTGAAGGATTTGAGTAAAATTAAGGAACTGATAAAGAAGCACTGGGACATTGTGTCCTACCTGTTCTTCGGCGTGTGCACCACAATCGTCGGCTGGGTAACCTACTGGCTCTTTATGACGCTTTTCAGCAGCTTCGGCATGAACGGCGAGCTGAACATCATCATCTCGAATGTGATTTCGTGGATTTTCGCTGTAATCTTCGCGTTCATCACAAACAAGCTCTGGGTTTTCCGCAGCAAGTCATTTGACGCTAAAACGCTCTGGTACGAGATCGGCACCTTCGTTTCCGCAAGACTTGTCACCCTGCTTATTGAAACGGGTATCCTCGCGGGTGCGGCGTTCCTTTTCGGTTCGGACAACAACGTGATCAACATGATTATGAAAATCATCACCAGCATCATCGTTGTACTCCTCAATTACATCTTCAGCAAGCTCATTATCTTCCGCAAAAAGGGCGAAAAAAAGGAAGAAGAAAAAAATTCGGAAAAAGTTTTAGAAAACCCTTGACTTTTATCCGACACTGTGATATAATCTCTATTGTTGTCGAGAGAAACACGGCAACAAACAGTTGGTGTCGATGACGCAGGGGGTCCACCCGTTCCCATACCGAACACGGAAGTTAAGCCCTGTAGTGCCGACGATAGTTGCCCGGCGACGGGCTGTGAAAATAGGAAGGCGCCAACACCCAAAAGTGTCCACCCAGCAGGGTGGGCGTTTTTCTTTTTTGTGGGCATTTTTCTTTTTACGGGAGTTTATTATGGAGCTGCGGAGAATATTTCAGAATCAGTCCGTCTGGGACTGGTTCAAGAGCTGCCGCCTGCCTGTTGTGCTCTACGGCATGGGCGACGGCGCTGACAAGGTTATCGCCGCATTTGAGCGGTACGGAATAGAAATCTCGGCTGTGATGGCGAGCGACGGCTTTGTGAGAGGGCAGACATTTCACGGCTTTCGCGTTAAGACGCTTGCCGAGGTCGAGAATGAGTTCGGCGACTTCGCTGTTGCTCTGTGCTTTGCGAGCCAGCTGCCCGAGGTCATGTCGGCGATAAAAGCCGTCGCCGCACGCCACAGGACTCTCGTTCCGAGCGTGCCTGTTTTCGGAGATGTGCTCTTTGACGGCGAGTTTATTAACGGCAACATCGACAGCATGAACGCCGCATATGCGCTGATGGCTGACGATTTGTCGCGCAGGGTTTACGATAACGTCCTTAAGTTCTATTACACCGGCGAGCTTTCGCTGCTCGACGAGATTACCACGGACAAGAGCGAGGCGTTCTCTCTGCTCAACCTGGGCGGCAGCGAGGTTTATGTCGACCTCGGCGCGTACAACGGCGACACAATCGACGAGTTTCTTTCCTACAGCGGCGGTACGTACCGCAAGATAATAGCTCTCGAGCCGAACGCAAAGAACTTCGCGAAGCTCAGAGCCCACTGTGAGGGCATGGAGCGTGTTGAGCTGTGGCAGCTCGGCGCATGGAAGGAAAACGCCGTCCTCACCTTCAACAACAAGGCAGGCAGGAATTCCGCGATTGCCGATTCGGGAGTTCAGACGCGCGTCGCGGCTGTAGATTCGCTGCTCTGCGGAATAAAGGCAGGCTACGTCAAGGCGGACGTCGAGGGTGCGGACTATGAAACGCTTCTGGGAATGCGAAAGACGCTTGCGAACAGGCCGAAGCTGAACTTTGCCGCGTACCACCGCTTCGAGGATATATTCAGGCTGCCGTTGCTCATTCACGGGCTGAACCCCGACTACAAAATCTATCTGCGCCACCACCCGTACATTCCCGCGTGGGATACAAATTTATACTGCATATAAAAAAACAGGAGAGGCTGAAGCGTGAGGCTCTTAACGGAAAAATGAAAATCGAATAGGATAACAAAAATTGCTATAGATTCCCGTGACGAATCTATAGCAATTCTGTTTTGTTCAATTATTCAGTTATAGAGTAGGTTACAAATACATCCGTATAATCCTTCAATGCCTTTTCTTCCTCTGTCAGCTGATTAAAGGATTCGGAATGCGCCGTGCCGAAATTGGTAACAGTTGTGCCGATATGAATAGATTGCTTTTGTGCCGTTCCATCATCAAATGTTACTGTGCAGTAAAGAGTATTTCCAATAATTGAATCCAACTGCTTTGCCTTAGCTTCAAGGCTTTCATCATCCGGCACAGGCTCATTTGTGCGCTTGCCGACAATTCCGATTGCACAGCCGTCAGGATTCTGGTTGTCGTAAGCAAGCGTAATGGAAGAATACTTTTTGCCCACATAACTGTTCAATAGTTTCTCCTCCAACGAGTTGGTTTCAACGACGCTTTGACCTTCATTCTCCATCGCAGTTTCAAGCACTTTCATATCATCCGCAATATGCGTCTGATCAAACAAGGTGTCAATGCTTTCACTTACTACATCGCCGTCAATAACGGGATTATTGTCCTTGCGGCAGTGGACGGCAATCGCGTCCTTATCCACAGAATAGGTAACGCTCTTGATATGCTCGCCTTTTACGGAAAGAGGAAGGTCTATATAATACTCCATGCCGTCATCTTTTGTCGCAATACTCATGCCGCCTTCTCCTATTCCGACAGATATGGGATTGTCCTTTGTAATCTCAGCTGCATTGACCGTCATAACGAATGAATTAGCTTTGCTGCCGAGCAGATTAAATCCAATAATCGCTCCTGCTGTGACCGCAACAGCAACTGATGCCGCAACCGCACTCTTTATCCATTTTTTCATGTGAATCACTTTCTCCTTTTTTTCAAAGCTTTCTGCTGTTTTCAGCATTTTTTCAACGGCTCCCTCGGGAGCTTTTATTTTGCTGACCGCTTGTGTGTATCGGTTATGATACATGAGAGTCCTCTCCTTCCGTAAGTAACGCCTTCAGCTTTTTTCTTGCGCGCTGTAAATATGAGCTGACGGTGTTAGGGTTTTTGCCGAGTATTTTTGCAATTTCCGCAATCGTGTAGGATTCATAATAATAGAGGTAAATAATATTGCGGTAGTCCTTTGGCAGCTGCCGGATTTCCTCTATTATTTCTGATTGTTCAGGAGCTTCTAAGTGAGTATAGTCCTCCAACGATTCGCTCCGCCTGCGCCACGCAAGCCTGTGAAGGCTGTTGCATTTATTGATTGTAACGCGAATCAGCCACGCCTTCAGGTGTTCGGGATCTCGCTGTTTGGGACATTTTGTCAGCAGAGAAATACACACGTCCTGTAAAATATCCTCCGCGTCTGCGATATTACCTAAATTGTGAACGGCAATTCTATATATCATGTCAGAATACTGCCTGATAATTTGTTCTGCTTCTTCGGTACCGAGCTTAGACATAAGAACCTCCTTTCACTTATAATACGTTTGAGAGGGGTGGATTTCGTGCAGAGAAAGTAAAAAATATAGCATAAAATGATATAATTATCCCCTGCTGCATTTCGGCAACAGGGGTAATTTTCATTCTGTTAAGTAGTTTTTCATCAGATCCCGTCCTTTGCTTAGACGGCTTTTGACGGTACCTTCGGGTATTTTCAGGATTTGCTTTATCTCCTTGATGGTGAATTGCTCGATATAATAGAGCACGACAACCTGCCTGATTTTAACAGGCAGGCTCTCGATCGCCATGCGGATTTCGGTTGACGCTTCGGCGCTGTCCGACGAAATATCGGTATCGTGCAGCTCCGTTGTTTTAGCGGCTGACCTGAGCTGCTTGTTGCAGACATTTATCAGGATACGCACCAGCCATGTTTTGAAGTATTGCTCTTGCTTCAAGGTCCCGAGCTTTTCATAGGCTGTGAGGATTGCCGTTTGCACGGCGTCCTCGCAGTCTTTTTCGTTTCTGAGCATGGACATCGCCACGCAGTAGAGTGTTTGCTCGCTGTCAAGAATGAGGTTAGTGAATTCTTCTCGCGTCATACAGCACCTCATTCTTTTATTTTAACACAGTCGTTGCGGAAGTTTAGCGTTATATTCTCCGCGTCGTCGTCAATCGTCTGCTCGTCCTGTGAACTGAAACGCAGATAAGCGTTGTCCAATACATCATCGTCAATAACGACACCATAGGTTAAGGTGCGCGTTTCGCCTTTACTCATGTGGAGAATGTTGCTTTCATCGCCGGGTGTAGAGCAGACAGTTGCTGCGTTGCCATAGAGAACTTCCTGCATAACGCCGTAAGCGTCCTCCTCGCCGTTGTGACGGTAGCTGCCGTCCTTGTCTTTTATCAGGATAACGGGCGTGAAATCTCCCATTACATCAAAATCGGCATTTGGGAAATCCGTGTTCTGCGTTATTTCCACTGTTACAGTAAAGAAGTGACGATCGTCCTGAGTGTCCCACGTTTTGCGCTGTGAATTTACACCGTCCGCATCGGTGGAATCATGACGGGTATAGGGAGTAATGAGCTTGCCGTTACCGTCAAAGTAATCGGAATAAATCAGAGAGTAATCGGTTATCCAGTTGAAACATTCAGAGGGAATGCCGTTGGTGCCGGTTTGCTCCTCAATTGATGTAACCTTAACGGTGAAATCGTCGGAACGTGCTTCATGTCCCCATTGAAAAGCTTCACCAAGGGCGTGCATGGTGAATTCTGTATTAACCGTCCAATCGTACTCGCGGCGTTTCAAATCCAAGTCGCTTCGTACCATATCGGCGGAGGTCGTTTCAGGAACATAATCCTTATCTTCCTCCAGACTGAGATTCTGCATGATTTTCAGCAGTTCGTCCTTTTCTGCGCCGTTGTAGGCAAAGCTCCAGACTACATAGCCCCAATCTTCAAAGTACATTGTAGCTCCGTAATCGACCTCGCCGCCTTCTGTCATTTGACGGGTGGTGATAATGAGCTTATGACCGTTGACAACCTTTTCCTCGCTGTCGATGACATACTTGACGATGTTATCAAAATCCTTTGCGGGTTCAAGAGAAAAAACATAGTGCGGCGAGTTCGTCGCTCGCGTTGTGGGTCGGCGGCGTTGTTCTCGTAGCGGTTCTCAACGTTGACCTCACGGAACATGACCGTAAAAAGCTGGGTAAAGCAAATCCGGTGCAGCTTTTCTTCGGCAGATATTTGATATTCTTTGTTATTAGTCAGGTTCAGGGATTGATTATCGCGCTCGGCGATTTGTTCTTTCTGAAAACGCAGGCAGAAGATCCTGTCATGTTTATCATCTCCTGCTTGATTTCGAGCTTTGTTTATTCGCTGATAATCTATTCGCTGACAATTACCTTCAGCGTAATCGGAAAGGCGCTTGCGGTTATTATACTTATTATGCAGGTCGCAGGCTCGGGCGGCACCTTCCCGATAGAGGTGCTTCCGGGTCCGTTCAAGGCGATTGCGCCGTTTTTGCCGTTCAAATACGGTATCAACGCGCTGCGGGAAACCGTTGCCGGCATGGACCGGGGGAATTATTGGTATAATCTCGGTATGCTGCTGCTGTTCGTCGTACCGGCGCTGCTTCTCGGTCTCCTTCTCAGAAAGCCCTGCATTAAAATAATTGCCTTTTTCAATAAGAAGGTCGAGGAAAGTAATTTGGTAATATAACTGAATAAGCGCAAAAAGCGGCTGCCGCAGTACTGTAATACGCGGCAGCCGCTGATGATTTTATTATGTCAGGATCAGTCGCGGAGCTCCGCGAAGGGATATTCGCCGTAGCCGCACATACCGATCTGTCCGTCAGCCCACGCCTTTTCGCCGTTGACGTAGACAATGCACCACTGATGGGTCCAAAGACCCTCGTTTGCGTGCTTCCAGTCATAGCCGAGATAGTCGAGCAGCAGACCGAGCGCTCTGGTTGAGCCCGCGCAGGTATATTCGCCCTTTACAAATACACCGTAGGGAGTGGCGTAATCGGTGCCCTCTGAGGTGTAGGTGGCCTGCGAGCTGTAATGCGCTGCCGCGCTGGCGGCATACTGGATTTTTTCCTCATCGGTGGCGTCGGCGGGAATGTTGCTGATTATTTCCTTTGCCACTGCCGCCGCCTGCTTTTCCTTGTCTGTAAAGCCGGTTTCGGGGTTGATGTATTTAATCTTTTTGCCCGCTGTGATAAACGGACTTGTGTATTGTTTGCCGTCGGCTGAGATACAGCGAACGGTGTAGGTGTAGCTTCCGCCGTTTCTGACGTCCTTGTCGAGATAGGAGCAGTTTTCGGTATCTGCGAGCTTGACCCAGCTGCCGTTTTTGTTGAGGTAGAAAATACGGTATTTTTCTGCGCCGTCGATCTTATTCCAGCGGATGCTTACACCGCCGAGCTTGCTTTTTAGCGTGAAATCCGGCGCGGCGGTGTAGGTGACCGACTTGCCGTTTGCGTCGTAATCGCTGATGAAATTGCCGTTTCTGTCGATGCAGCGCACGGTGTAGGTGTAGCTCCTTCCGCTCTTTACGTCAGAGTCGGTGAAGGAGGTTGAGGTGACGTTCGCCAGTCCCGACCAGCTGCCCTTGCTGTTTTTGTAGAATACTCTGTAGCCATAGGCGCCCTTTGACGCGCTCCAGCTGATTTTAACGCCGTTTTCGGTGCTGCTGAGTCCCGTTATTTTGGGAACGGCTATGTATGTGCCCTTCACACCTGTTGTGTCGTAGCCCGAGGTGAAGCTGCCGTTCTTGTCGATACAGCGCACGGTGTAGGTGTAGGTGCTGCCGCTGTTTACCTCCTTGTCAACGTAGCTCGGAGAGGTGACGTTCGCCATGCCGCTCCAGCCGCCCTTGCCGTTTTTGTAAAAAACTCTGTAGCCGTAAGCGCCCTTTACGGGGTTCCAGCTGATTTTTACGCCGTCGCCGACGCTCCTTGCCGAGGTGATTTTCGGCGTGCCGAGGTAAACGGTTGTCCAGCCTGTTGTGTTGTACGGAGTGATAAAGTCGCCCGAGTCGCTGATGCCGCGGACGGTGTAGGTTTCGCTTCTGCCTGACTGAACCTTGGTGTCGGTAAAGCTCGTAGAGGTCGTGTTGCCGAGACCCGACCAGTTCCCAGCGGAGTTGCGGAAGAATACGCGGTATTTGCCGACGCCCTTGATGCGGTTCCAGCTCAGCTCAATTCCTTCGTTGGTATTGCGAAGGCTCCTCACGCTCGGGGCGAGAGGTTTGTAAACGACCGACCAGCCGCCCGGGTTGTAGTCGCTGTTGGGATTTCCATCGGCGTCGAGGGTGCGTATGGTGTAGGTTTCCGTCCTGCCTACAGTGACGCCGCCGTCGGTGTACGAGGTTTGAGCGGTATCCTTGAACCGGCGCCATTCGCCCGCCGAGTTTTTGTAGTACAGCCTGTAGCCCTTCGCTCCCGCCACAGGGTTCCATTTCATCAGAATGCCGTCCTCCGTGATCTGCAGGCCGGTGATCTGAGGAGTGCCAAGCGGTGCCGCGGCGTCAGCGGTGAGAGCGGCTGACGCTGAACAGACGATCAGACCCGACAGCAGCGCCGCGGTCAGCTTTGCCGCAAAGAATTTTTTCATAAATATACTTCCTTTCCTGAATTTAAAATAGTTTGTCCGGTTTTTATTATACTACTTCTTGCCCGGTTTGTCACTAATCCGAGCAAAGAAAATAAAAAAGTTTTCACTCGGCGGCAGCGTTTGGGCTTTATTGACAAACAGGGGCGAAGCAGATATAATATTGTTACAGAGTATGATATTGCTGCCCTGACGAGGGAGGTTTGATTATGAGAAAGCACGGTATTTTCGGTTCGGACAAGGCGCGCAAACGCCAAAGCGGACGGTTCGAGACCTCGCCCTTTGATCCGGAAACGCATTACGCGGTCATCCGTAGCTCGATCTGCACAGGGGAGAAGGTAGCGGGCTTCAGGGACAAAAGGGACGGACATTTTACAGAGGTTATGCTGATTCGCACGCCAAAGGACGAGCAGGAGTTCAGGGAAAGATACAACGTGGACACGCTCAAAACCGAGTATTGAAAAAATATGTAACCAAACGGAACCGCAGAGCATTTTGCGGTTCCGTTTTTGCGGTTCGCCCAGAATGGGCAGTAACTTGGTGGTGAAAGTCCACTACACGCTTGGCAGTAGGAAGTGTTAGCTGAGGGCAAGGGTGTCAGTTGTGAAGCGGAATCTGAAGTAAGCCTAAGGCAAACTCTCGGTCTGACGAACAGAAATCGCATATAAGGCATACGCGGGACGGACGAGTCTGCCGCACAAGACAAAGTCCCATACTGCCCGAACCCCGTGATGTAAATGCGGCAGATATATGAGAGGAAGGTTGCTGTTCTTAACTGGGGAGGTCTTGCAGCTGTGACAAAGGACAGAAGGATTGACACCCGTCAAACCCGTGCAGCAATGTACGGCTGGGCTGCAAGAAGTCAGCAGAGGTCATAGTACCGAAAAAAATTTTTTTCGGGAAGGACCGAACAATAGGAGTCTTGGAAACGAAGGAGGAAGAAGTAATGCAACCCTGTTCATAGTATTCCAGCGCCTTACTGATTGCCTGATGGGCACTGCGCTTCGGGCGAAATCCATAGCTGCTGTCGGAGAACAGCGGTTCATACATTGGTTGCAGAACCTGCACAATTGCCTGCTGTATCATGCGGTCGATGACCGTCGGTACGCCGAGCTTTCGCACTCCTCCGTCGGGCTTCGGTATTTCTACCCTTCGCACTGCCTGCGGCTTGTACCAGCCGTTTCTTAATGCGGTCAGTAACTCCTCGCGGTGTTCCTTTAGGTATGGCAGCATTCCGTCAACTGTCATTTCGTCAACGCCTGCCGAACCTCCGTTTCTCTTTACTTTCAGGTATGCCTTGTTCAGATTGTTTCTGTCAAGTATCCTTTCCAGTAAGTCCTCTGCACCGTCTCTTCTGTCCGTTTCGGTCAGAGCAATGCTGCACGCTTCCCTGCTACTCTCTGTTTCCATCATACTCTCACAGTGACAGCCGGCTTGCGCCGTTTTCTGTGGTCTTTCTGCAACCGATGTATGAACCGCTGTTCTCCGACAGCAGCTATGGATTTCGCCCGAAGCGCAGTGCCCATCAGGCAATCAGTAAGGCGTTGGAATACTATGAACAGGGTTACCGCTATGTAGTGGATTTAGACCTTGCAAAGTATTTCGACACCGTAAACCACGCGATTCTGATAGGTATGTTAAGAGAGCAAATCAAGGACGAGCGAGTTGTGAAGCTGATACACAAGTTCTTAAAGAGCGGTGTAATGGAACACGGCTTAGTAAGTCCGACAAGAGAAGGAACGCCGCAAGGCGGCAATCTCTCACCGCTACTGAGCAACATTTATCTCACAGCATTTGACCGACTGCTTGAAAGCAGAGGACACAAGTTTGTGAGATACGCCGACGACTGCAACATCTACGTCAAAAGCCGCAGAGCCGCCGAAAGAGTAATGGCAAGCTGCGTGAAGTTCTTGGAGGGTACATTGAAGCTGACGGTTAACCAAACGAAAAGTCAGGTTGGTTCTCCGCTCAAACTCAAATTCTTGGGCTTTTCATTGTACAAAACAGGACGGAAGGCAGGTATACGCCCACATCAAAAGAGTATTATGCGATTCAAGGACAAAATCCGAGAGCTGACCAGCCGCAAACAGGCGAGGTCGGTGGAGTTGATACTCAAACGCTTGAAGCGTTACACCACAGGTTGGCTTGGCTACTATTCCATAGCCGATATGGAAAGCCACATGAAACGCCTGACCGAATGGGTCAGGCGCAGAATACGGCAGATATATTGGAAACAATGGAAGAAAATCAAGACAAAACACGATAACCTCGTGCGGCTTGGAATCAATAATGCCAAGGCGTGGGAGTGGGCGAACAGCAGAAAAGCATATTGGCGCATAGCCGACAGCTATGTTCTGCACAGGTCATTAACAAACGAATACCTTGCGTCCGTCGGGTATGACGACATACTCAACAGATACAAGGTACTGCACTCAAACTATTGAACCGCCGTGTACCGAACGGTACGCACGGTGGTGTGAGAGGTCGGCTGCTCAACTAATGGGCAGCCTCCTACTCGATTTGTGGAGCATTGACAGAAAGGAAATTTTGTGATATGATATTATATAGAATAAATGAAAACATTATAAATTTCTTAAAATACTATTCAAAACAAGGAGGATGTTTGTGTTTAAGAAAACAATATGCGCAGCTTTAAGGGTCAGGTTTATTTTAGCAAACAATTCAGCCTTGTTGACGTTCATGATTATTACGAGAACAAAGGCATTTACACAGTAGAGCAGGTAAATGATAATACGCTTTTTGTTGATAGCAAGGATGGTTATTCATTCAGCGTGCAACTGACTAATTACAATGATTATGTTTTATTTTCCCTAACAGAGAGAAAAAGCTGACGAGCCTTGTTTCGCTCCGTGTTGCGCGAAAAAATTTGTGGAGGTACCTCGTCCAGCAAAGCCCACACAGCCGATTTGTCGCGGTTTGTGGGCGCAAAAAGCACCGCCTGACGTAGTGTCGGGCGGTGTCACTGCAAACAGGCAGCAAGCGATGCTGCCTACTGCCTGTTTGGAAGAGATATATCATATTCAAGAAATTAGCGTATCGTTAATCCTCAAAATCGAGAGACCATTCAAAATCGTTCAGCGATACATCATACTCCTGTATCGGTTTGTTTTCTTCCGTGTTCGCGTCATAAAGAACGACCTTTATATTGCGGCTGTTGGGAAAACCGTAGCTTCTGAGCATCATCATTCCGTTACCGCTGCGGTCACCGTTTTGAAGCGAGTTTGTCATGGCAATTTCATTGCCGTCCTCATTAAATATTTTTGCTTGGATATCTTTGCCGGCATTCATCATGTCTTTTGGCACATAATACTGCATTTCAATACCGCAGATATAATCACCTACCGCTCTATGTGGGTACTGTACAATGCTCTTGATAAACAGAATGTTATCACCGTTAAGAAGCGCTTCCTCGTTATCGGTATAGGCTCTAATTATACCTCCGTCTATTTTGAACGGTTCGATAATCTTTTTTACAAGTGTGTTATCACTGTATATTTCAAAGGACGGAATGGTCATTTCCAGTCGCGCGGCGCTTGAAGGCTCGTCTATCTCTATTTCAATAACGCCTTTGAACAGTTTACCGCTTTTTGTCAGAATAATATCTTTTGTTTTCAATTTCGCTGCTCTGCCGTTTACGGTAAATGAGGAGCCGTCACCTTCTGAAAAGGAATAACGCAGGGTATCGGGAGCCGAATCAGAATCAATGTATTCACCGAAAAGCGCGATATACATGGTTTTTCCGTTTGAATAAGCGTTCTCGATCGCCACTGCCAAGCCGTCATGAGCAATCAGAGCGTCGTTGCCTGTCGCGGTGCTTCCGACTTTTGAAATCGTATCATATGATGGCAATAATCTTTCCGAAACACAATCGGGATCCATTGAACGGAACAGAAATACAGAAAAAATGCCAATAACCAGAGCTGCGGCGCTTGCCGAAGCGATTACCGCGATTTTGTTTACCGTTCTGCGCGGCTTTGCTGATTTGGACACTGTGATAATCCGTTCTGCTGCATAATTGTCGATATCGACTTTATTGTAAAAATTTATTATTTGCTTATTCATCGTTATCCTCCTTTAAGCGCTCTTTTAACTGCTTTCTGGCACGGGATAAAATCATATTGACCGATGCGGTTGTTTTTGAAAGCATTTTTGCGATTTCTTCTGCTTTATATCCCTCGTAGTAAAATAGATATAAAACTGTGCTGTAGGTGGGGTTCAGCTTCATCAGCTCAATAGAGAAATCTCGCTGCTCGGTTTCGTCTGAGTAAAGCTCGTTTGCCACTTTTTCAATATCAATTGTAGAGTGCTTTTTATTATTGCTTAATATGCGCTTGCTCTCGTTGATCGTTACACGAATCAGCCACGCCTTGATATGTTCTTCACTTTTAAAGTTTTTCCTACAATGATACAGCCTGATAAAAACATTCTGAACAGAATCCTTGCTGTCTTCTTTATTTTTCAGATAGTTAAACGCAACCCGGTAAAGCATACTGATATAGCGCTTAACCGTGCTTTCAAATTCAAGGTCAGTCATATTATCCTCCTTGCCGCTTACTCGAAAGGTCCTTTCACTAATAATACCACGGAAAGCGGAGAAACCTATCACTAATTGTTAAAAGTTTTGAAAAAAGCTCTGGACTCTTATCCCTTTCTGTGGTATGTTGTTGTGCTTGAAAGGACTGTGAGAAAATGACCACACTCGAAAATCTCTATTATGGCAATATAGCTCCGCACGAATATGAAGTGGTGCGCGGCAGTGAGTACGACATTACCACAAAGCTGGTGATTCATCACGAGCAGGAATTATCGGCTATGCTGACGGAGCGGCAGAACGCCATACTCCAAAAATCAAAGACAACCACACAGAGTTGATGAACCTCGGCGAGCGCGACGCGTTTTGTCGAGGTTTCTCTTTGGCTGTCAGACTAATGGTTGAAGCGATGAGCAGCGAGAAAACCTGACGCGCCCTGTTTTGCCCCGTGTCGCGCAAATAAAAAGTTCGGAAATGTACCCGACCTTGCCCAACAAAGCCCACACAGCCGATTTGTCGCGGTTTGTGGGCGAAGAAAAGCACCGCCTGACGTAGTGCCGAGCGGTGCTGCTGTTTAGTCCAGTTCGTGGACAATATCCAAGAAATCATCGTCAGAGATTTCCTCGTTCAGCCACTGCTTCTTTGCCAGTTGTGCTCTTTCGAGCCAGCTGAAATAATCGTCCCATTTCAGCCGTATGTCTTTGACGTAGTGCTCTGCTGTACGTTTAGCGCGCTGATAGTTTCGTTCAACAGCCTTGTCATAATCTTCAAAGCCAAACAGCGTCGATTGTAACTCGACGCGGTTCTTGGGACCAATCTCACTGCACTTTTTGTTGCTGTCAGGCTGAATCCTGTCACAGTAGAGAGTTTTCTTCTTCGTCTTGGCAACAAACAGCTCACCGCAGTTTTGGCACAGACAGATATTCGGATTCAACTGAATCAGATTCAGCAGAAGGAAGTTGAGATAATTCGCTGCTGAATCAAAAACGTAGCATTTTGTCAAGCTTAAATTATCTTCTGTCTGCTTTTTCTTGTTGATATAGTAGGTTTTGCTGTAACTGTGGTCTAAAAGCTGTTTATCAATCTCCAATATTCTTTTCGGCCTTTCTTCGAGCGTACAAGGTAACTCCGCATAAATATTTGTCAGCACCTTTGCGTTTTGAAACGCTATACCGAAATCATGATATATTTTTCTCTGCAAGGCAATCGCTTCTTCATACCCTCTCCTGTCATCGGGAGAGGGTTTTACTATTTTAGAGAGTTCCGCGTCAAGCAGCAGACCCAGAATTGAATTAATAGACCTAACGATTGTTGCAACTTGTCGGTTCTGTGTAAAGATTCGTTCTGCTCGTATATGTGAGTAACGCTTTTCAAACAAAGGCTCCCGATTCACATAACTTAGCGCAATCTGCATCGCGTCACTATCAGTGCTGATCAGCGAAATCAATTCATTTGCATAGCTGTTTGAGTATAGCTTCTTAAATTTCTCTCCGCCACAATAAAGCAAACCAAATTTTAGTTTTCCTGCCGGAACAAGGTATAACCCTTTTTTCATAATCAAAATAACCGCTTCCAATCTGGCTGTCAGGGATGGAACTTTGCAAAAATCGCAAGTTTCATCGCTGATATATTTATCCGTAAAAATCAGTTAAAATTATATCATGATAATTATCAAAAGCCAATAGCTAATGGCAAGACAATTGAATAATCCTATCCGAGCGAGAGATACATCCAGAGCCGTAGTTATGCGATGACCGGAAGCGAGCGAACACTTAGTACCGCGCCATGACCTCGAAAGAGCGAGCGAGAAACGGGCTATAAGCGGCGAAGGATGACAACGTGCGAAAAGCCACGCACAGGAACTGTAGCCGGATAGGATACCGAATTTTAAGAAAGGAATTTTTACAAGAATGGTAAAAAACAAACTTGCCGTCATTGACGGCGAAACATTAATGGATATGCGATTAGCGCCTATCCGCTATTGCATTGAGGGACTTCTGCCGCAGGGCGTCGCTATGATAAGCGGCGCACCGAAAATCGGCAAGTCATGGATGATGTTGGACTGGACAGTCCGCATAGCAAAAGGAGATTATGTCTGGAATTTCAAAACCACGAAAGGTACAACGCTCTATCTTTGTTTGGAGGACAACTGGAACCGTGTGCAGAGCAGGCTGTTTGAAGTAACGGATGAAGCACCGAGCAACGCCTACTTCGCAATCTCGTCTTGTACATTGTCCGACGGTCTTGAAAGGACTCTATGGACAAAGAATTCAGCACGATTACTCTGAATAACGAAACAGATTTTTACAGAAGGAATCTATTCAGCTCCACTACCATGACGGTCAACGGCGCGACTTACGAGATTATTTCTGTAAACCCTACAGATGACGCTCCCACCGTCAGTGACACCATCAAATATTTAATCAGCGGAAAATAGCAACGTGTACCCGTAGGGCACTTACGTTGCATCCAAATCCGCCTTTGGAAAACTGAGATATATAAACTAAGTTTCTGCAACGGCGGGTCAAAAGTTTTATTGCAAATAAAATGCCAAAATCTCTGGACATTCAAGCCGAGTTGGGGTATCCTGTTGCTGTATCCTATTCGGTTTGAATTTCATAGTGGCTGCATTCGGAAAGGAAGGTTCAAATTGTTAAACACAAATTCAAACCAATTGATTACCGCTCTCTACTGCCGACTCTCACAAGAGGACGAGCGCGAGGGCGAATCAAATAGCATATCCAATCAAAAAATCATTACAAAAAAGTTCGCGGACGATAATAATCTTCACAACTGCAAGTACTATGTTGATGATGGTTACTCCGGCGCAAACTTCAACCGACCCGGTTACAAGCAGATGATGGATGACGTTTACGCGGGCAAGGTCGGAACAGTTATCGTCAAAGACCAATCCCGTCTCGGCAGAGAATACCTCCAGACAGGTATGCTGATGGAGATTACCTTCCCGCAATATGACGTGCGCTTTATCGCAATCAACGACGGCGTTGACAGCCTTTATGGTGAAAGCGATTTCTCCGGCATCAAGAATTATTTCAATGATTTCTATGCCAGAGATACGAGCAAAAAGATAAGGGCTGTCATTCGTTCAAAAGGTGAGCGTGGCGAAAGAATCAGCACGACGGTGCCATACGGATATATGCGAAGCCCCGACAATCCAAAGGAATGGATTCCCGAACCCGAAACCGCGCCGATTGTAAAAGAAATCTTCGATTTATATGCAAGCGGAATCGGAATCAGAAGAATTTGTAATCAGCTTGCGGAGCGAGAAGTGATTTGTCCGAGCGTTTATGCTTTCAAGAAAACCGGTAATAGGAGCGGACACCCTGACTTAAACAATCCCTATCACTGGATTCAATCTACCGTCAGAGATATGCTATCTAACAGATTTTACGTTGGCGATACCGTCAACTTCAAGACGTATTCCAAGTCAAATAAGCTGAAAAAACGCATAAACAACTCGCCGGAGAATATCCTGATTTTTGAAAACACGCACGAAGCTATCGTTGACAGAAAAGTCTTTGACCTGGTTCAAAAGCACTTTGAGGGAAGAAAGCGCCCTGATATTAAAGGAGAGATAGACAAGTATTCCAGTTATCTTTACTGCGGAGACTGCGGTAAAAGGCTGTATCTTCACCGTTCAAAATCATTTCCGGTGGAGAAGAACTTCTATCAGTGCGGCGGATATCAATGCGGCACAGTGAAATGCACGGTTCATAACATCAAAGAGCAGGTACTTGACACAATCGTCCTCGCGCAGTTAAAATCCATGATAGCGTTAGCGAGCAACTACAGTGATGAGTTTTATGCTATGGCAACCGAGAAAGGCAAAGCCGAAGCAAAGAAGTATTATGCTTCGGCAGAAAAAGAAAGAACTCAGCTGACCACAAGACTTCACGAGCTTGACAACATCATCCGTTGCTTATACGAGGACAGAGTCGTCGGACGTATCACGCCGGAACGCTACGATTTCCTAGCGTCAGGCTACGAGGAAGAACAGGCGCAGATTCGTATTAAGCTGAATGAACTCAACGAGAAAATCAATGAGATTGATTTGCAGGAGAAATACGTCAAGGATTTCATTGCAAAGGCGAAAGAGTACATTGACATTGAAAAACTCACTCCCGAAATCCTCCGTGCCTTCATCAAGCGAATCGATGTCTACGAAAAGGAAGTTAGATACTCTCGCACCTGCGGCAACACAATCGTCATCCAATACACATTTCAGATAGACAAAAACTAAACAGAAAAATACCCTGAAGGCGATTAAAACCTTCAGGGTATCTAAGCCACCTATTTTTCCGTTAAGAATATCACCCTGAGCCTCTCCGTTTGATTTATTAATCCTCGTCGAGCAGTCTGTTGACGCGCTCGTCAAGCTCCTTGTCCATGTCAGCGGTGTAGCGGCTGTAGAAATCGTCGTCACTGTCCTTCTGTGCAGCGCGTGAAGGCTGCGCGTAGCGACTGCCTGTGCTTTGCTGAGGACGGCGGGGTCTTTCTGTTCGTGTGCGCTGAGGCGCGCTGCCGCTCTCGCTGTGAAGCTCACGCTCGCGTTCGTCGCGGCGCTTTGCCTGCAAAAGAAGCTCTTCGGCAGCCTGCTTTTCCTTCTTCTCGCGCTTGCGTCTTTCGTCACCGAAAGCGAGATCGCCGAGAAACAGTCCGAAAATACCCGCGATAAGGTAAACGACCAGTAGAATGATGTTTGTGAAGTTCGTGAAACCGCCCGCGTAAATCATCATCGTGAACAGGAACGCGATAGGCGCGATAAGCGCGAAGAGAAAGTCGAGTCCGTGCTTTGAGCAGTAGAACGCGGAGCACGCGACCTGTGTTACCAGAAAGATAAAGTAATACGCTACAGCGGAGAAATTGTTAAGCCCCGGAATCAGAAAAATCAGCGGAACCAGAAGGTAAACGCCGAAGATAATAAGCGCGAAGGGCAGATATTTTTTAATCATACCGTTCATGAGTTACCCCCAAATTATTTGATACAATATTATTATACATTATTTTTTATAAAAATCAAGACGCTTGAAAATTTCGTTGACTTTAGGTACAAAATAGACTAAAATAATAAAGGATACTGATTTGTGAGGTGAAATTTGAATGGACGCAGACGGAAATACAGGCGCTGTTCCGCGACGAAGCATTTGTGAACGCGGTTGCGGCGTTCATTCGGTCAATATTTGGTAAACAATGGCAACAGACCCTGTAGCTATTGTTTACCAAATACGCTTTGTTCAGAACACGTCTTTCCACGACGCAGATTTGAGGAGGAAAGACAATGATTCAGGTGAACGTAACCCTTACGGAAACCATCAAGGTGCTGCTCGAGGAGAAGAAGTACAGCACCCTCAGGGATATCCTGACCACAATGAAGCCTTTCGACATCGCGGCGGTGTTCGAGGAGCTGCAGGACGAGAAAACCCCGATTCTATTCCGCATTCTTCCAAAGGAACTGGCGGCGGAAACCTTCGTCGAGATGGACGAGGACACTCAGGAGTTCCTGATTCACGGCTTCAGTGACAACGAGCTGAAGGAGGTCGTTGACGAGCTGTTTGTCGACGACGCGGTTGACCTTATCGAGGAGATGCCCGCGAACGTCGTCAAGCGTATTCTCAGACAGGCTGACAAGGAGACAAGGCGGCAGATAAACGAGCTGCTAAAGTATCCCGAGGACAGCGCAGGCTCGATCATGACGACAGAGTTCATTTCGCTGCGGCCGGATATGACCGCCGAAATGGCTATCAAGCGAATCCGCCGCACGGGTGTCGACAAGGAAACTATCTACACCTGCTATGTAAACGACGACTACAACCGCCTTATCGGAATCACCACCGTCAAGGATCTGCTCTTGGCGGACGATGACGATCTTGTCAAGGACATGATGGAGGAGAACGTGATCTCCGTCCACACCCTCGACGACCAGGAGATGGTCGCGAGGATATTCTCGGACTACGATTTTCTGGCGCTGCCTGTTGTCGACAACGAGCAGCGTATCGTCGGCATCGTAACCATCGACGACGCGATCGATGTTATCCGCGAAGAGGCGACCGAGGATATCGAGAAGATGGCGGCGGTTCTGCCGTCCGACAAGCCCTACATGCGCACAAGCGTATGGGGTATCTACAAAAAGCGCGTGCCGTGGCTGCTCGTGCTCATGCTCTCGGCGACCTTCACGAGTACGATCATCTCGGCGTTTGACGGAATGCTCGCGAGCGTTATTATCCTCTCGTCATTCATTCCGATGATCACGGGTTCCGGCGGTAATGCGGGCTCTCAGGCGTCGGTTTCGGTTATCAGAGCCTTGTCGCTCGGCGAGATAGAGTTCAAGAGCATGTTCAAGGTGCTCTGGAAGGAGCTGCGCGTCGCGGCTCTCTGCGGCCTTACGCTTGCCGCGGCGAATTTCGTGAAGCTGATGGTCTTTGACCTGCGCGGCAACGAGAATTCGGTCGTCATTGCGCTTGTCGTATCTCTGACACTGGTAGGCACTATTATTATGGCGAAGATCGTCGGCTCAAGCCTGCCGCTTCTGTCGAGCAAGATCGGACTCGACCCTGCGGTAATGGCGAATCCGCTGATTTCAACGGTCTGCGACTCTCTGTCTCTGCTGATTTATTTCGGCGTGGCTTCTACGCTGCTCGAGCTGTAATACAAAAAATAATTGCCGCGGAGTGAATTCTCCGCGGCTTTCTCATGCGCAGCTGTTTGCGCTTTTCATATTCACGCATACGGCGTTTCTTCGCGTATACGGCGGATTTCTTCTGCTTGCCGAACACAATCTCCTGAGCCGAATCGCGCACCGCGTGAATCACAAATACAAACAAACAAAAATTTACCATTTTACCTTCCTCCTCGTTTTTCCTGTACTTTAATTTTAAACGAGAAGGTGTCCAATAAACTTCCCTATGCGCACCTGAAGACGCTTTTTTCGCACAAAAATTCGAACACCGGTGGGTGCTTTCTCCGCCTTTCGTTAATTGTAAAACTAAATGCAACAAAAAACACGGAAAGACTTTTGGTCTTTCCGTGTTGCTGTATTACAGAGTTTTGATCGTGCGCTTGAAGGTTTCGAGCACGTACCACACGTCGTCGTCGCTGAGAGTCGTGTTCAGCGGGAGCGAGAGCTGGTTCTTGTGCATATTGTAGGCGTTGGGGAAGTCGAGAATGCGGAAGCCCTTGTTGCTGTATGCCGAGAGCATCGGCAGAGGCTTGAAGTGGACGTTGCACATTACTCCGTTTTCCGCCATCATATTGTAGAACTTGTTGCGGTACTCGTCGTCCTTGCCGATGAAGCGGACAAAGTAGAGGTGACCACTGCTGCGGTGGTGCTCGTCGCAGTGGTTGAGCACCTGGATCGGCAGATCCTTGAGCTCTTCATTGTAGAGCTTTATGAGCTGATGACGCCTTTCGAGAATCTTGTCGTATCTCGAGAGCTGGGCTACACCGAGAGCCGCGAGAACGTCGGGCATATTACATTTATACTGTGTGTCAACTACGTCGTATTCCCACGAAGCGACCTTGTTCTTGGTGTACGCGTCCTTGGTCTGGCCGTGGAGCGAGAGGAGCATGTACTGCTTGTACATCCAGTCCTCGTCGATCGCCTCATGCGAGCGGTGAACAGCGGCTCCGCCTTCCGCGGTGGTCATGTTCTTTACGGCGTGGAAGCTGAAATTCGTGAAGTCCGCGATCTCGCCGCACATCTTGCCCTCGCGCATTGCGCCGAAAGCGTGCGCACCGTCGGAGATGACAAATACCCTGCCGAACTTCTCCTGCAGCTCGTTCTTGGGCTCGAACACGCGCTTCTGACGCTCGACCGCCTCGAAGATACGGTCATAGTCGCAGATGATTCCGGCGAGGTCAACCGCGATGATTGCCTTTGTGTTGTGGTTGATCGCCGCTTCCATTTTGTCGTAGTCCATCTCAAAGCTGCCGCTTTTGCAGTCGATCATAACGGGCTTCGCGCCGACGTGATAGACAATGGACGCCGTGGCGGTGTATGTATAGGCAGGAAGGATAACCTCGTCGCCGGGGCCTACTCCGAGGATTCTGAGAGTCAGCTCCGCACAGGAGGTCTGAGATGAAAGACATACCGCGCGCTGCACGTTGCAGTATTCTGCGATCCTGCTCTCGAACAGCTTCGTTTCGGGACCTGTGGTAATCCAACCTGATTTGACAACCTTGACAACCTCGTCGATCTCAGCCTGTGAAATATCAGGCGGAGAAAATGGAATCTTTCTCATTCTGAAAACACCTTCACTTGTTGAACAGAGTGTAAGTAGCGGTTGATGATTTGTTGCCGCCTTTGCACGAAATGGCACAACAGCGCACAACTACTCTACATTATACAACAAACATCGGGGGTTGTAAAGATTTTTTTCTGTATTTCTCACGCGTTGCCATTCCGCCGCGTATATGCCGTTCGCTCTTGTTTTTCTCGAGCACCGCGCGCACCCCGCTGTACAGCGAGGGATTCACGTTCCTGAGGCGGAAGGTAACGTCCTTGTGAACCGTGCTCTTGCTGATTCCGAAGCGCTTCGCCGCCTCTCTGACGGTCGCGTTGTGTTCGATTATGTACGCGCCGAGTGTCGCCGCGCGTTCTTCAACTGTGTCCATAGCCGTCCTCCATGCTTTTTTTTATGTATATGCGGCCCGGATAAAGACTATGCAGACGCGGAAACGACATGGGGCAAGCCGTGCGGCATTTTCTCTTTACAATTAAACCTAATCGTGATACAATAATATAGTATATTTTTTGTTAAAAGAGGTAGAAACATGGAGTATCAATTTTCTGACAGAGTTTCAAATTTAAAGCCCAGCGCGATACGTGAGATTTTCAAGTACGCCGCCGACCCCGAGGTGGTATCTCTCTCCGCGGGCAACCCTTCTCCCGAAGCCTTTCCCGCAAAGGAAATCGCCGAGATTTCCGCGCGTATCCTCAGCGAGAATCCCATCTCCGTTCTCCAGTACAGCGTCACCGAGGGCTACACGCCGCTCAGACAGCACATGATGGAGTACATGCGCAAAACCCACAACACCGGCAGCGACAACGATGATATCCTCATCACAACAGGCGCTCAGCAGATCATGGACTTGTGCACAAAGGCTCTTGTAAACGAGGGCGAGGCTGTTATCTGCGAGGCTCCGAGCTTCATCGGCTCGCTCAACACCTTCCGCGCCTACAACGCCCGTCTTGTCGGAGTTACAGTTGAGCCCGACGGCATGAACACCGACGAGCTCGAGGAAAAGCTCAAGGCTAATCCCGACGCGAAGCTGATTTACACTATCCCGAACTTCCAGAATCCCTCCGGCGTTACAATGAGCCTTGAGAAGCGCAAAAAGGTCTATGAGCTCGCCAAGAAGTACGGCGTGCTGATCATCGAGGACAACCCCTACGGCGACCTTCGCTACAGCGGCGAAAACCTGCCGAACATCAAGTCCTTCGACACAGACGGGATCGTTATCTACGCAGGCTCGTTTTCCAAGGTAATTTCTCCCGGTATGCGCGTCGCCTACACGATAGCGCCCAAGCCGATTTTCCAGAAGCTCGTTGTCTGCAAGCAGGGCAACGACGTTCACACCAACATCTGGTCGCAGGTCGTCTGCGACGAGTTCATCTCAAAGTACGACTTCGACGCGCACCTGCAGCGTCTCCGCGATATCTACACCAAGAAGGCTGAGTTCTGCATGGAACTGCTCGACAAGTACTGTGCGCCCGAGATCACCTATAACCGCATTGACGGCGGCCTGTTCATCTGGTGCGACCTGCCCGAGAGCGTAGATATGCCGAAGTTCTGCAAGGACGCGGTTCTCAACAAGGTATGCGTGGTCCCCGGAAACGCCTTCCTCACCGACGAGCGCGACGAGTGCCACAGCTTCCGCATCAACTTCTCGACTCCGACCGACGAGCAGCTCGAGAAGGGTATCAGACTCCTCGGCGAGCTGATCAAATCATATAACAAGTAAGAGGTATATATAAAATGGAACAGACAGAAAAGAAACAGGTCGTATTCAGCGCGATCCAGCCGAGCGGCACTATCACGCTGGGCAACTATCTCGGAGCGGTCCGCAACTGGGTGAAGATGCAGGAGGAATACAGCTGCATCTACGCGCTCGCAGACCTTCACACCATCACCGTCAGACAGAACCCCGCTCAGATGCGCAAGAACATCATCGACGCCTACGCTTCGATCCTCGCCTGCGGCATCGACGTGGAAAAGAGCCTGTTCTTCATTCAGAGCCACGTCCACACCCACGCGGAGCTTGCATGGATACTCAACTGCTACACCCAGTTCGGCGAGCTTTCGCGCATGACCCAGTTCAAGGACAAGTCCAAAAAACACGCCGACAATATCAACGCCGGACTGTTCACCTACCCCTCGCTGATGGCGGGCGACATTCTGCTCTATCAGGCTGACAAGGTGCCCGTAGGCGCCGACCAGAAGCAGCACATCGAGCTGACCTGCGACATCGCGAAGCGCTTCAACGGACTCTACGGCGACGTGTTCAAGATCCCCGAGGGCTTTATCCCGAAGAACGGCGCGCGCGTAATGAGCCTTCAGAATCCGCTCAACAAGATGAGCAAGTCCGATGAGAACGTCAACGGCTGCGTACATCTGCTCGACAGCCCCGAGGTCATCATGAAGAAGTTCAAGCGCGCTGTCACCGACAGCGACTCCTGCGTCCGCTTTGCCGAGGGCAAGGACGGCGTAAACAACCTCATGACTATCTACGGCGCGGTTACGGGCAAGACCTTTGAGGAAATCGAAAACGAGTTCGCAGGCAAGGGCTACGGCGACTTCAAGACCGCGGTCGGCGAGGCTGTTGTCGAGGAGCTGCGTCCTATCCGCGAGCGCTACGAGCGTCTTGTCAAGGACAAGGCGTACCTCGAGGACTGCTATCACAAGGCTGACGAGATCGCTCTCAAAATCAGCAGCCGCACCCTCGGCAAGGTCATGAAGAAGGTAGGCTTTGTCAGATGACGAACATCGAGAAAAAACTGATCGGTATCGTGCGCAAATACGCGCCCTTGATTATCTTTGTTATTGCCACGCTGGCAGGCATGCTTATCCGCATGGCCGGTATGGATTTCCGCAGCGACGACTACAACAGCTTTCTTTCGGGCTGGTGGAACGTCATCGCAGACCAGGATTTTTCGGGACTCTCGCAGCAGGTAGGCAACTACAACATTCCGTATCAGGTGATAATCTTCTTTCTCACCCGTATCACGGGCGAGGCGCTTCACGCCTACAAGATAGTTTCGATCGTCTTTGACTTCGCGCTCGCCGGAGGCGTAGGCCTTCTCGTCGCGAATCACCGCAGAGAGAGCTTTTTCAGCTTCGTGCCCGCGCTCAGCTACGCGGTCACGCTCTGCACGCTGACGGTCGTGCTCAACTCCTCCTTCTGGGGTCAGTGCGATTCAATGTACGTCAGCCTGATCATCTTCGCGATTTTCTGTACGATGAAGGACAAGCACATTCCCGCCTTTGTCCTCCTCGGCGCGGCGCTGGCGTTCAAGCTGCAGATGGTTTTCATTCTGCCGCTCTATATCTACTACTACGTGTCCTCGAAGAAGATAAGCATTCTGCATTTCTTCATCATTCCGTTGACAGATATCGTCATGTGCCTGCCCGCGGTGTTCTTCGGCAGACCGTTTTTGGATATCATCAAGATCTACGCCGACCAGACCGACTACGGCAAGCAGATCCAGATGAACTACCCGAACGTCTATGCGTTTATGTGCAACGGTCAGAGCGTCGAGAATTACTACCTTCTCAAGCCGCTTTCGATCGTGCTGACGATGGGTATTCTCGCGGCGGGACTGTTCCTTGTGCTGCACAAAAAGGTCGATCTCACAAAGCGCGACAAGCTGATGATGACAGGCGTCTGGACTTCGTTTACCTGCCTGATGTTCCTCTCGTCGATGCACGAGCGATATTCGTACCTGCTCGACATTCTGCTTATCGCGTACTTCTTCATGACGAAGAAGCACCCGTTCGTTGCGCTGACCTCGCTGCTTATCAGCCTGCGCGGTTACTGCTATTACCTGTTTGCAAACTACGAAGCTCTGACTCTCGGTCAGACCTCAATAATCAATATCGCGTTGTACGCGTACGTCACGTTTATCTTTGTCAGGGAGACCGTCCTCGACAAGCCGACGCTGCGGTTCGCTCACGCGGAAAAATAAGCAAAACAAAAGACCTCCGAAACACTGAGCTTCGGAGGTCGTATTGTTTTAAATTATCAATTAAAGAGCGGCGACGATATCTCTGGTATCTCTCGCGATAACCATTTCCTCGTCGGTAGCGATGAGCTCTACGCGGATCTTGGAGTCGGGAGCGGTGAGCGTACCCTGTCTGCCGTGGATAGTGTTGTTGTTTACTTCCTTGTCGAGCTTAACGCCGAGGCACTCGAGGTAGTTGCAGACGCCTTCGCGCAGGCAGGGCTGGTTCTCGCCGAGACCCGCGGTGAATACGATAGCGTCGCAGCCGCCGAGAGCTACATAGTAGCTGCCGATGTACTGGGCGATCTGATAGTAGAGCATCTCGTGAGCGAGCTTCGCGCGGTGGTTGCCTTCCTTCTCAGCGGCGGTAACGTCGCGGTCGTCGGAGGAAACGCCCGATACGCCGAGCAGACCCGACTTCTTGTTGAGCATTTCGGAGGCCTCAGCCATTGTCATGCCTTCCTTCTCGCCGATGAAGGTGACAACGGAGGGATCGAGCGAGCCTGAGCGTGTGCCCATCATGAAGCCGCCGAGGGGAGTAAGACCCATGGTGGTGTCGATAACCTTGCCGCCGTCAACCGCTGTGATAGAGGAGCCGTTGCCGATGTGGCAGGTGATGATCTTTGTTTCCTCGATGGGTCTGCCGAGCAGCTCAGCCATCTTTGCGCTTACATAGCGGTGAGAGGTGCCATGGAAGCCGTACTTTCTCACGCCGTATTTCTCATAATACTCGTAGGGAACAGCGTACATGAACGCCTTCTCGGGCATTGTCTGATGAAAAGCGGTGTCGAATACCGCGACCTGGGGGATCTCGGTGCCGAATACCTCGGTGCACGCGTCGATGCCCTGGAGATGAGCGGGGTTGTGCAGGGGTGCGAGCGGAGAAAGCTCTTCGATCTTCGCGTGAACGTCAGCGTCGATGAGTACGCTGCGGTCAAAATATGCGCCGCCCTGTACGATTCTGTGACCGATAGCGGTAACCTCGGAGAGGTCTGTGATAGCGCCGTACTCCTTGTCGAGGAGAGCTTCCTTGACGGCCCGGAACGCCTGGGTGTGGTTCTTCATTTCTGTTTTGCGCTCGATCTTCTGACCGTCGTTTGTCTTGAAGCCGATGAACGAGCCGTCGGTGCCGATTCTCTCACAGTTTCCCTTTGCGAGCACGCTCTCGTCTGTCATATCGATGAGCTGATACTTCAGAGAGGAGCTGCCTGCGTTGATAACTAATACTTTCATTGTCTCAATTCCCTTCATTTACTATTGCGCTATTGCAATTAATTTTTCTTTAATGTATAATAATTACAAATATACTCACTAATGATACTACATAAATGGCTATTTTTCAAGTACTTTTTGAGATTTTATACAGAATTTTCACCCTTTTTTATACAGGAGGAAGTATGGCTACCGCGATAATATGTGAATTCAACCCTTTCCACAACGGACACGCCTATCTTTTGAGCGAGGCAAAGCGTCTGACAGGCGAGCCGAACATGGTGATAATGAGCGGCAGCTTCACACAGCGCGGCGAGGTCGCGGTGTGCGACAAGTTCACCCGAGCCGCCGCTGCCCTGCGTCACGGCGCTGACTTGGTCGTCGAGTTGCCGACAGCCTTTGCCGTCGCTAACGCCGAGAGGTTCGCTCAGGGCGGTGTGAGGATAGCTAAGTTCTTCTCCGGCGTGCATACGCTCGCCTTCGGCTGCGAGACGGATGATCTTGACGCGCTCAGGGCTGCGGCGGCAGCGATAAGAAGCGAACGCGTCAACGCGCTGATCGCCGCTGAAATGCGCGGCGGCGGTTACTATCCGCGCGCGCTCGAGGAAGCTCTGAGGACTGTCTGCGGCGGGGAGGTCGCGGCGGCTGTGTCCTCGCCGAACAATATCCTCGCGGTGGAGTATATCCGCGCGCTCGAGGGTACAGAGATCCGTCCGCTCCCGATCATGCGTCAGGGCGCCGCGCATGACAGCGACAAAACAAGCGGCGGCTTTGCATCAGCGTCATATATCCGTTCTCTTTTGCGTGAAGGGAAGAATTGCGCGGATTTGCTGCCCGAAATACCGCGGCATGTCACACGACCCGAGCTGCTCGACCGCGCGGTGCTGTACCGCCTGCGCACGATGACCGCAGAGGAGCTTCGCGCCTTGCCCGAGGTGGGCGAGGGGCTTGAGAACCGTATCCTCGAAGCGGCAGGACGGGCTCAGTCGGCGGAGGAGCTGCTGACGATGGTCAAGACAAAACGCTACACTCACGCGCGGCTGCGGAGGATACTCGCCTGCGCGTTTCTGGGACTTACGGAGGAGCTGCAGACCACGCCCGCGGGATACGCCAGAATACTCGGTTTTACAGACGAGGGAGAGCAAATCTTGCGCTCGTGCACGTGCAAAATAATCACGTCGGCGGCGAAGGCGCTGCGCGAAAACGACGAAAATACGCCACATTTGAGCCTTGACGTAAGAGCGTGCGACATCGCGGCGCTTGCATATGATGAAATTATGCCGTCCAATTCAGACTATTGCACAAGAATATTGAGAGAAAATCGTGAAAAGTGACGATTGTGCGATATAGAGGCCGAAAAATCCAAATAAATTTTACATAAAATTTCGAAAAACCTCTTGTATATTTGTTAAAATATATTATAATAGTAGTATAGAATATTTTGGAATCTTGTATCCTTTGAATATCTATCGCAAGTTCTGTAAAAAACTTTAGAAAAGAGGTATCCTATGGCTTTTTCAATCAATGACACAAGACCACCGCTGGAGCAATTCCTGCAGGGTGAGGCTGCGAGAGCCTACCACTTCCTGGGATCCCACTTTGAAAATTGGGACGGCCGTCAAGGCGTAGTTTTCAGAGTATGGGCGCCTAACGCAAAATCAGTTTCCGTAGTCGGAGACTTCAATGACTGGAATCCCGACGCGAACTTCATGTACCGTATCTCAGACTCAGGCGTCTGGGAGCTGTTTATCGAGGGCCTCTGGGAGTTCTGCTGCTACAAGTACTGCGTAGAGACTCCGTGGAACGACCGCGTAATGAAGACCGACCCCTACGCTTTTCACTGCCAGACCCGTCCCGACAACGCTTCCCGCACATATCATATCTATGACTACGAGTGGAACGACGCCGCATGGTACGAGTTCAAGAACGCTCATCCCCACAAGACCCGTCCTATCAACGTTTACGAGGTAAACGCGGGCTCGTGGCGCAAATATGACGACGGCAACTTCTACGGCTACCGCAAGCTTGCCGAGGAGCTTATTCCCTATGTAAAGGAAATGGGCTATACACACATTGAGTTCATGCCTCTCACCGAGTTCCCGTTCGACGGAAGCTGGGGCTATCAGTGCACAGGCTACTTCGCTGCTACCTCCCGTTACGGCGAGCCGAAGGATCTGATGTATTTCATCGACCAGGCTCACCAGGCAGGCATCGGCGTTATCCTCGACTGGGTTCCCGCTCACTTCCCGAAGGACGCTCACGGCCTCGCGCGCTTTGACGGCACAGGCTGCTATGAGTACGAGGACTGGAGAATCGGCGAGCACAAGGAATGGGGCACCTATATCTTCAACTACGGCAGATATGAGGTCACAAGCTTCCTGGTTTCGTCCGCTATGTTCTGGCTCGATATGTACCACATCGACGGTATCCGCGTTGACGCCGTTGCTTCGATGCTCTATCTCGACTACAACCGCAAGGACGGCGAGTGGATCGCCAACGCTTACGGCGGCAGAGAGAACCTCGTCGCGGTTGACTTCCTCCAGAAGCTCAACAACGTTGTTCACGAGTTCCACCCCGACGTTATGATGATCGCCGAGGAGAGTACCGCTTGGCCGAGCGTTACCCGTTACCCGATCGAGGGTCTGGGCCTGGGCTTCGACTACAAGTGGAACATGGGCTGGATGAACGACATGCTGTCCTACATCTCCCTCGATCCCCTGTGGAGAAACTACCACCACGACACCCTTACCTTCAGCATGGTTTACGCGTTCTCCGAGAACTTCATGCTGCCCATCTCGCACGACGAGGTCGTTTACGGCAAGGGCTCGCTTATCAATAAGATGCCCGGCGGCTACGACCAGAAGTTCCAGGGCGTAAGAGGCTTTGTAACCTACATGCTCGCTCACCCGGGCAAGAAGCTCATGTTCATGGGCAGTGAGATCGGCCAGTTCGACGAGTGGAACGCCAACGAGCAGCTCGAGTGGGGTCTGCTCGACTACGAGAAGCACCGCCAGATCAACCACTTCTTCGCCGAAGCGAACAAGTTCTACCGCGACACACCTGCTATGCACGAGAATGACTACGACTGGAACGGCTTCCAGTGGGTAGCTCTCGACGACTATCAGAACAGCGTTATCGCGTTCCGCAGGATCGCCAACGACGGCAGCGAGATCCTCGTTGTCTGCAACTTCCAGCCCGTTACCCGTGAGTTCTACCGCGTAGGCGCTCCCGTTTACGGTATCTACGAGGAAGTATTCAACTCCGAGAGCGAGGAGTTCGGCGGCTGCGGCATCAAGAACGCGGGCGACCTCAAGACAAAGAACAAGAAGGATCATGAGCTCGACTACACCCTCGAGCTGACCCTGCCGCCTCTCGGCGTTTGCTACTATCGCCTTAAGGAAGCTCTGCCCGTGCCGAAGAAGCGCGTCGTAAAGAAGAAGAAGGAAGAGGGCGGGGCTGCCGCAAAGAAGCCCGCAGCGAAGAAGCCCGCCAAGAAGGCTCCCGTAAAGAAGACAGCGCCCAAGAAGCCTGCCGCCAAGAAAGCGGAAAAGGCTGAGGAGAAGGCTGAATAAAACATATAATCACGGAGAGGTTTGAGGAATCAGACCTCTCCTTTTTCGCTGTCAGGGCAAAAATTTTAAATTAACTATTGTAGATACAGATACAAAAGTGTTATAATTAGATTATAAATTTAAAAGGGTGTTGTTTATGACCATCAGCAACAAAATCTCCCGCATAGCGCTCGCGGCTATCATCGTCGTCAGCCTGTGCATTTCAGCATTCTATCTGAACACCAAGCAGGGCTATCACGAGGACGAGCTTCTGACCTACAACCTCGCTAATTCCTCAAAGCAGCTCAACATCGGCGGCTGGAACACTCCCGAGGATATGAACGAGTACCTCGCGGTCTATCCCGAGCACCGCTTTGACTACGCTCAGGTTGTTCAGAATCAGATCATCGACGCTTCGCACCCGCCGTTTTACTACGCGCTGGTGCACACGGTCTGCTCATTCTTCCCCGAGGTGTTCAGCAAGTGGCTGGCGTTCGTGATAAATCTCGCGATGATGGCAGGCGCGCTGATAATGCTCTTTAAGATAGGCAAGCGCGTCACGGACAACAACCTCTACGCGCTCATCGCCGTCGGAGGGTACGCGCTCAGCATAGCCTGTATCACCACGACGATCTACCTGCGCATGTACGCCTCGCTGACATTCTTTGTGCTGTCCTTCATCAACCTGACTATCTGGTCCTACGAGCAGGAGAAGGTGAAGCTTTGGCAGTGCGCGGTGCTGCTGCCCGTAGTCACCCTCGGCATTCTCACTCAGTATTACTTCATTCTCTGCGCGGGACTTGCGGGTCTGGTCTACATGTTATTCAGCATCAAGGAAAAGAAAATCAGGAACTTCCTGCTCTACGCGGCGACGGCTGTTGTCGGCGCCGGTATCGCGATGGCGATCTATCCGCACATCATTCAGAACGTCCTCGGCGGCAACCGCGGCTTAGGCTCGCTAAACCTCTCGATTGACGCGATCACGATCGTCACCTACTTCTTCTACAAAATCGGCACCTACATTCAGGTTCTCTCAAAGGATCTGTTCCTCAATCAGATCTGGCTCTTTGCACTTTGCGCGGGCGCGGCTCTCGGCTTCGGTGTGTTCATGCGCTTCATAAAAAAGAAGAAGCTGCCGCGAAAGGCGTTCTTCGTGATTATCCCGGGGCTGGTGTTCTTCATCGGTATCTCGCTTGTGTCGCCCTTCAACAGCGACCGCTACGTCATGGCGAGCCTGCCGCTTATCTCGATGATGTTCACCTTCGCTTTTATCCGCGTTGTGGGCTTCCTGTTCAAAAACAAAAAAATCCGGCTTGCCGTGCCTGTCTGCGTGGTTCTCGCGAGCGTCATCGGCTTTGTGACCGTTCAGCCCTACTACCTCTACGGCAAGACGAATCTATATGAGCCAAAGACAAAGGACTGCGTTTTTGTCGGCACCGCTATGCTCGAGTGGAACAAGTGCATCGACAAGTTCATGCTCTACGACAACACAATGATATTGCAGACGACAGAGATGTCAAAGACCCTTGCTCAGGAGCTTGAGACCTTCGCGAACGACCGCGGAGTTATCACCAACGGTAAAATCACCGCCTTTGCGGACGCATACATGAACAACGGCGACGTGGACAGGAAGGAAGCCGATACTCTGGTCAACTTCTACGCCGACCCGCATCTCAAATCCGAAAACGAGGTCACGGTCTACATCTCGCGCCTCGCGGACAAGGACACCGTTATCAACGGCATTACCTCAAACACGGACTACAAGCATTACGACCTCATTCAGGAGGACTACAGCTTCGACGAATTCTATAACTGGTACGACTACTTTGTGGAAACAGAGTCGTACTGCAACGTTTACCGTTTCTATAAATAACAGCGAAAGGAGATAGTATATGGACAGAGCGGACAGAAAGAACGCTATCGGCTTTGCGCTTTCGGGCGGCGGCTTGCAGGGTATCGCCCACATCGGCGCGTTAAAGGCGCTCTATGAACTCGGGATACGCCCTCAGTTTGTGTCGGGCACCAGCTCGGGCGCGGCGATGGCGGCGATCTGCGCGATGGGAATGACCCCCGAGGAAATGCGGTACTTCGCGAAAAAGCACTGGAAAACCCTTGCCGAAATAGACAGCGGGCTGATTTTTAAGGCGCTCGCCACATTTATCATCAACAAGAAGGTCGACAAGGACGGTATCAAAGACGGACAGCTCATTGCTGACGTAATAAAGGAAGGAATGCTCCTCAAGGGCATACGCGGCTTCCGTGATTTGCCGATCAACCTCTCGATCTGCACCGTCGACACCCTTACCACTGACGAATGCATCTTCCTCACCGAGAACGAGCACCTGCAGAACGACCACATTCACTACCTCACAGACGTGCCGCTCGACGTTGCGGTGCGCGCGAGCATGTCCTTCCCCGCGATCTACACCACCTGCGACTACGGCAACTACAACTTCATCGACGGCGGTTCAAAGGACAACCTGCCCGTCAAGGTGCTCAAGGACATGGGCGTCGGCAGGGTTCTCGCGATAGGCTTCGACATCATGGCGTACGACCCCGACGCGGGTCTGGACGGTCTGATCAAGGTCATCTGGCGCGCCCTCGACGTTTACTCCATCGACGGCACCCGCAAGTCCCAGAAGCTCGCGGATCTGGCTATTGAAATCAAGAACGAGAACACCCAGCTCTTCGCGATCGACAGCGTTGACGAAACGATCCAGGAGGGCTATGACACAATAATGGCGCACAAGGACGAGATTCTCAGGATCTTCGGTCCCGACGCTCAATAAGGCAAAACAAAAGCGGAAAGGCTCAGACCTTTCCGCTTTGATTATTTATATGGTTTTATCAGAACTTGACCTTCTCTGAGATGTACGCGTTGAGCTCGTCGATCTTTACTCTCTCCTGCTGCATCGTATCTCTGTCGCGGACGGTCACGCAGCCGTCCTCTACGCTGTCGAAGTCGTAGGTGACGCAGAACGGTGTGCCGATCTCGTCCTGACGGCGGTAACGCTTGCCGATGGAGCCCGCGTCGTCAAAGTCGACCATGAAGTCCTTGGCGAGCTGCTCTCTGACCGCGTCAGCCTTGTCGCTGAGCTTCTTTGAGAGCGGCAGAACCGCTGCCTTGAAGGGCGCGAGGTAGGGGTGGAAGCGCATTACAACGCGGCTGTCCTTCTCGTCAAGCTGCTCCTCGTCGTAAGCCTCCACAACGGTCGCGAGGAAAAGTCTCTCTACGCCGAGCGACGGCTCGATGACATAGGGAACATAGCGTGTGTTGTCGGTGGGATCGAAGTAATCGAGAGCCTGGCCGCTTTCCTTGATGTGCTGGTTGAGGTCGTAGTCGGTTCTGTCAGCGATGCCCCACAGCTCGCCCCAGCCGAAGGGGAAGAGGTACTCGAAGTCGGTCGTGCCCTTTGAGTAGAACGCGAGCTCCTTGGGATCGTGGTCGCGGAGTCTGAGGTTCTCCTCCTTGATGCCGAGAGCGTAGAGAAAGTCGCGGCAGTAGCTCCTCCAGTAGTCGAACCACTCGAGGTCGGTGCCGGGCTTGCAGAAGAACTCAAGCTCCATCTGCTCGAACTCGCGCACGCGGAAGATGAAGTTGCCGGGAGTGATCTCGTTGCGGAAGGACTTGCCTACCTGGCATACGCCGAAGGGAAGCTTCTTTCTGGTGGTGCGGGCGATGTTCGCAAAGTTTACAAAGATGCCCTGGGCGGTTTCGGGACGGAGGTACAGCTCGTTCTTGCTGTCCTCGGTAACGCCCTGGAAGGTCTTGAACATCAGGTTGAACTGACGAATCTCTGTGAAATTGTGCTTGCCGCAGTTGGGACAGGGGATCTGGTGCTCGTTGATGTAGTCGGTCATCTGCTCGTTGCTCCAGCCCGCGACGTTTGTGCCGTCGAAGTCCTCAATAAGGTCGTCGGCGCGGTGACGGGTCTTGCACTCCTTGCAGTCCATCTTGGGGTCGGAGAAGCCGCCAACGTGACCCGATGCGACCCATGTCTGCGGATTCATCAGGATCGCCGCGTCAAGACCGACGTTGTACTTGTTCTCCTGAACGAACTTCTTGAGCCACGCCGCCTTGATGTTGTTCTTGAGCGCCATACCCAGAGGGCCGTAGTCCCAGGTATTGGCAAGGCCGCCGTAAATCTCGGAGCCGGGATAGACAAAGCCTCTGCCCTTGCAGAGAGCTACGATTTTTTCCATCGTCTTTTTGGTGTTTTCCATTATTTATAGCCTCTTTTCATTTATAAGCATATGTACCTCTAAATTTTACAGAATATGGAGTGGTTTGTCAAGTGGGAGTTTTATTTTCTCCGCATGAGGAGCGGCGTTTTGAAATATGATGAAATCTTTTTCACTTCCGTTTCACAAGAAATTAAAATTTCGTCATATTTTTCATGAAAAACCCTTGTAAAATTGATTAAATTAAGCTATAATGTAGTTACTCAAAATATGAGTTAATTTAAAAGGAGGAAAAACACAATGAAAAAGTCCATCAAGCTGGTTAGCGTCGCTCTTGCGTCGTTAATGGCAGCATCTGCTTTTTCGATTACCGCGAGCGCTCTTCCGAGACCGACAAAGGAAGAGTGTGAGGCTGTCGGCGAGCAGAAGATTTACTTCGAGTTCCCCGACGGCACTTGGGGCGACTGGAGCAATCTGAAGATCAACAAGCTCAACAACACACTGCCTGTTTATTGCAACCCCTATGCAGTATACGGCAATGAAAAAGAGTTCTTTGATCCCGGCTGGGAAACCAAGCCCGGTGTGTGCACCTATACAGGTGAAGGCAAGACCGTTTACTATGACATCAACAGCGAGATGTCCATCAACCACTACTCAGAGGTTGACGACAAGGGCAAGAAGGTAAAGCTCTACTACTACCGCTACATGGAGACCGAGCCCGGTAAGGATTACGGCGTACTCTTCTCCACCACAGCTAACGGCGGCTTCCAGACCGCTGACGTCAACATGACTGCTGACTGCCTCGGCGACACAGTCGTACTTGACGATCCCATCTCGACCAGAGAGAACGCTGCGAACTCCGCTAAGAGCGACTACTTTGCTCACTGGAAGAACCACAGCGATCTCGTAACAAAGGCTAACGTCCTCTCCACAGGTAAGTTTGTTGACGGCCAGTTCCCGCAGAACCAGCCCAAGGCTCAGATGCTCTCCAACGCTCTCAAGGATTATCTGACCAACTTCATCAACGTTGGTTACTTCCAGCTTGAGAGCAACCAGAAGATCATGGAGAAGCTCGGCGTTACTCCTCAGGAAGTTTACGACCAGTACATGAAGGACAACGCTGACATCATCAACGGCGGCACAGTTGAGCCGGCTAACCCCGACAAGACCGACGTTGACAACGGCTGCCCCGTTGACTTTATCCGCTATGACAAGGTAAAGCTCAATATGGACATTGAGCACAAGAAGCTCGCTTCTCCCAAGGAAGTCCGCAAGGTTCTCGGTCTCCCCGAAGAGGAGCCCACAACCGCAGCTCCCACTACCGAAGAGCCCACCGAGGCTCCCACAACCGTAGCTCCTACAACAGAAGCTCCCACCACTGAGGCTCCCACCACTGAGGCTCCCACAACCGTAGCTCCTACAACAGAAGCTCCCACCACCGAGGCTCCCACCACTGAGGCTCCCACAACCGAGCCCAAGCCCGCTGAGGACGTATTCGTACTCGCAGGTTCCTCCAACTTCGTTTCCACAGGCTGGAGCCCCGATCCCGATTCTTACAAAATGACCAAGGGTGACGACGGCGTTTACTCTGTCGTTGTTCCCGAAGTAGCTGCCGAGGAAGGCGCTCTTTATCAGGTTAAGGTTGTTCAGTTCGTAGGCGGCGACCCCGCTAACGCTGTATGGCACGGCATGGACAACACCGACCTCAACTATGACTTCATGCTTTCACAGGATTGCGATGTAACCGTTACCTACAATCCCGCGACAGGTGAGATCAACGTAACCGGCGACGGCGTAATCCCGCCCGTATACAACATCAGCAAGATCACTGCAGTCGGCGCAGGCCAGGGCAACTTCCTCAACGGTATCGTTTGGGATCCCGACGCTGCTGACAACCAGATGACCGAGGTTAAGCCCGGCGTATATGAGATCACCTTCGAGGATTGCGACACCAACACAGATTATCAGTTCAAGTTCGCTGCTAACGGCGGCTGGGATATGAACTGGGGTCTTGTTAAGGAGACCGAGGCTAAGCTCAACGAGCCCAACCCCGCTCAGTACAATTCCGACAACATTCTCTTCAACGTTGAGTCCGAGGAAGAAACCGTTGACGTAACCATTCAGCTCGATATCTCCAACTGGGATACCGTTAAGAAGGGCGGCGCTACCTACACAATCACCATTTCCAAGGAAGAGCCCACCACAGAAGCTCCCACTACCGTAGAGCCTACCACCGAGGCTCCCACTACAGAAGCTCCCACAACTGAGCCCGTAGCTGAGGACGTATTCGTACTTGCAGGTTCCTCCAACTTTGTTTCCAACGGCTGGAGCCCCGATCCCGATACCAATGTAATGACCAAGGGCGAGGACGGCGTTTATACCGCAGTTGTTCCCAACGTTGAGTCCGCAGTAGGCGCTCTCTATCAGGTTAAGGTTGTTCAGTTCGTAGGCGGCGACCCCGCTAACGCTGTATGGCACGGCATGGACAACACCGACCTCAACTATGACTTCATGCTTTCACAGGATTGCGATGTAACCGTTACCTACAATCCCGCGACAGGTGAGATCAACGTAACAGGCGACGGCGTTGTTCCGCCCGTATACAACATCAGCAAGATCACTGCAGTCGGCGCAGGCCAGGGCAACTTCCTCAACGGTATCGTTTGGGATCCCGACGCTGCTGACAACCAGATGACCGAGGTTAAGCCCGGCGTATATGAGATCACCTTCGAGGATTGCGACACCAACACAGATTATCAGTTCAAGTTCGCTGCTAACGGCGGCTGGGATATGAACTGGGGTCTTGTTAAGGAGACCGAGGCTAAGCTCAACGAGCCCAACCCCGCTCAGTACAATTCCGACAACATTCTCTTCAACGTTGAGTCCGAGGAAGAAACCGTTAACGTAACCATTCAGCTCGATATCTCCAACTGGGATACCGTTAAGAAGGGCGGCGCTACCTACACTATCTTCATCAACAGAGAGACTCCCGTACTCTGGGGCGATGTTGACGGCGACGGCGTGATCACAACTAACGATGCTACCTATGTACAGAAGTACAGCATCGATCTTCCCACCACAGACAACTTCAACGAGGCTGTTGCAGATGTAAACGCTGACGGCAGAATCTCTGTTCTCGACGCTACCTGCATCCAGAAGTTTGTTGCTGAGTTCAAGAACGGCACCGGCAGAACCGGTCAGCCCGTAGTTTTTGAATAATATTTTCAGCAAAACATTTTAGCAAATCAGCCTCCCGAGCGATCGGGAGGCTTTTTTGCGCCTGCGTAAAAGAAAGGCGGTTTGCATTTGTGATTGCAAACCGCTTTCTATTGTGATATAATCAAAAGACAGGAAAGAAAAGGGGAGTGGAAGATGATTATTCACGATATTTCGCGCGACGCGCTGACGACGCCCGTCTATGAGGGCGATCCCGAGCCGCAGGTCGAGCAGCTCAGCAGCCTTGAGAATCTTGACGACTGCAACCTGAGCTGTATCCGCATGACGACTCATACGGGCACCCACATCGACGCTCCGCTCCATTTCAGCGAGGACGGACAGTCGATCGACATGCTCCGTCTCAATACATTTTACGGCAAGTGCACCGTCATCAGCGTCGAGGGTATCCTCACTGGCGCGGATATGGAGCGCCTTTTGCCGTACTGCAAGCGCAGAGTGCTTTTCCGCGGCTGCGGCAAGACGTTTCTGTCCTACTCCGCCGCGATAGTCCTCGCCGACAGCAAGGTTGTGCTCGTCGGCACCGACGCGGATTCCATAGCGCCGTCCTTTGACGAGGCGAACACCCACCGCACCCTCGCGCGCGCAGGTATCGCTATACTCGAGAACCTCAACCTCGACGCGATAAAGCCCGGTGAGTACGACCTCTGCGCCTTCCCGATAAAGCTCGGCGGACTTGAGGCGGCTCCGTGCCGCGCGATCCTGTTCGAGATGGAGAAAGGACTGAACTGATGATAAAGCTGGCTGTCTTTGACCTCGACGGAACCCTGGTCGATTCGCTCACAGACCTCGCGCTCAGCGTCAACAAGGGTCTGAAAAGGGCGGGTCTGCCCGAGCACCCGATCGAGAAATACAATAAGTTTGTCGGCAACGGCAGAGAGATGCTAATCCGCCGCGCGATCGGCGAGGGCTGCACCGAAGAGCTGTTCGACTCTGTGATCGGCACCTTCGACAGAGAGTACCGCCTGCACTGCAACGACAACACCGCCGCCTATGACGGCTGCGCCGAAATGCTCGAAAGGCTCGCTTCCGGTGGCATTTACACAGCCGTCCTCTCAAACAAGCCCGACGAGTTCGTTGCTCAGATACTGCAAAGGCTCTATCCCGGCCACACCTTTCTCGAGGCATGGGGTCAGAAGCCGCAGTACAAATGCAAGCCCGACCCCGAGGCGCTTCACGCCATGCTCGCTCTCCACGGCATTTCGCCCGACGAGTGCGTATACGTTGGCGACAGTGATGTTGACGTTTTCACCGCGCAAAACAGCGGCGTAAAAATGGCGGGTGTATCCTGGGGCTTCCGCGGACGCGAGGAGTTGCTCAATGCAGGCGCGCCGTTTGTAGCCGACACCGCTGACGAATTAGCGGAGTACATTCTCAGCCTATGAACAAGATAAATTACCAGAAGGAGCTCGACCGCATTATTGAGCGCAATCAAAGGGACGGCGTTACGCCGAGGCTGCTGTTGCATGTCTGCTGCGCGCCGTGCTCGAGCTACTGCCTCGAGTACCTATCGGAGTACTTCGACATCACGGTCTACTACTACAATCCGAATATTTCGCCCGAATCGGAGTACCGCTTCCGCCTGAGCGAGGAGGAGCGTTACATCTCGCTGCGCGACTTCAAAAATCCCGTAAGCATCACCGACAGCGTCTACGACCCGAGGGAGTTCCTCGACGCGGTTCGCGGTCTTGAACGCGAGCCCGAGGGCGGCAAACGCTGCGAAAAGTGCTTCCGCCTGCGCCTTGAGGCTTCCGCTAAAAAGGCGAAGGAGCTGGGCATGGACTGCTTAACGACCACGCTCACGATCAGTCCGCTGAAGAACGCCGCCCTGCTCAATGAGATAGGCTTTGAGCTGGGCGAAAAATACGGCGTAATGTGGCTGCCGTCGGACTTCAAGAAGCGCGAGGGCTACAAGCGCTCGATCGTGCTTTCGCGGGAATATGACCTTTACCGCCAGAATTACTGCGGGTGTGCGTTCTCAAAAATCAACAGGGAATAAACTCAGGCTTGAAGGGCTGACGCCTTTCAGGCCTTTTGTTTTGCCAATATGCCCCTATATATAGATTATATTTCGACATAATTGCGGATTTGTACACAAGATATGGTATATAAAAATTCCAATATTGTAACTTGACTTGTAATAATTATTGGGGCGTGGTGTGCGGATATTGCAGTTTATTCCTTTTAGAAATCGCCGAAAACCGCTTGGGCAAGCCGTTTCCCGACTGTGTTAAAAACTTGACACAGAGTTACAGACACCGCAAGATAATGGGTATAATTCTTTTTTAGAATACAAGATGTTGTGTTTTTTCTTTGTCACCCCCTTGCTTTTTCCCAAATATTGATGTATAATTAATCCTGCACGCTAATGATACGTATTTGATCACTCAGGATAGATTTGAAATTAACAGAAAGAAGAGGAAGGGTAATTCATGAAAATTATCAAGCGTAACGGCTCCGAAGAGACGTTCAATATCGAAAAAATCATCAACGCCATTCGCAAGGCGAACAATTCCGCCGACAGTCCGTTCCTCACCGAGGAACAGATCACCGACATAGCAGACTACGTGGAGTACAAGTGCAACAAGATCAAGCGCGCTGTTTCCGTAGAGGAGATCCAGGACATGGTTGAGGATCAGCTCATGGCCAAGGGCGCGTTTGAGCTCGCAAGACGCTACGTACGCTACCGCTACAACCGTTCGCTCGTCCGCAAGGCGAACACCACCGACAACCGCATTCTCTCGCTGATCGAGTGCAACAACGAGGAGGTTAAGCAGGAGAATTCCAACAAGAATCCCACCGTCAACAGCGTTCAGCGCGACTATATGGCGGGCGAGGTCAGCCGCGACCTGACACGAAGAATGCTTCTCTCTCCCGACATTGTCGAGGCTGATAAGCAGGGTCTGATCCACTTCCACGACTCCGACTACTTCGCTCAGCATATGCACAACTGCGACCTCGTGAACCTCGAGGATATGCTCCAGAACGGCACCGTTATCAGCGACACCCTCATCGAGAAACCCCACAGCTTCTCCACCGCCTGCAACATCGCTACTCAGATCATCGCCCAGGTCGCAAGCAACCAGTACGGCGGACAGAGCATCAGCCTCACCCACCTCGCTCCCTTTGTTCAGATTTCGAGAGAGAAGATCCGCAAGGAAACCCTCGCCGAGATCGAGGAGATGGGCGTTGAGATCAGCGAGGAAAAGATTCACCAGATCGTCGAGGAAAGACTCCGCAAGGAAGTCAACCGCGGCGTTCAGACCATTCAGTACCAGGTTGTTACCCTGCTCACCACAAACGGCCAGGCTCCGTTTGTCACCGTATATATGTACCTCAACGAGGCTGAGAACGAGCAGCAGAAGGCCGATCTCGCGCTCATCATCGAGGAGACCCTCAAGCAACGTTATCAGGGCGTAAAGAACGAGGCGGGCGTTTGGATCACTCCCGCGTTCCCCAAGCTCATTTACGTTCTCGAGGAGGACAATGTGACCGAGGGCAGCAAGTACTGGTACCTCACCGAGCTCGCCGCCAAGTGCACCGCAAAGCGCATGGTTCCCGACTACATCTCCGAGAAGGTCATGCTCGAGCTCAAGGGCGACGTTTACACCTGCATGGGCTGCCGTTCGTTCCTCACTCCCGACCGCTTCACTGACGCGGGCGTCGGCAATATCGCCAACGCGGGTAACTACGTCGAGGGCAAGCACAAGTACTATGGCCGTTTCAACCAGGGCGTTGTCACCGTTAACCTCGTCGATATCGGACTCAGCGCGAACCGCGATATGGATAAGTTCTGGAAGATCTTTGACGAGCGTATGGATCTCTGCCACAGAGCGCTGAAGGCTCGTCACGAAAGACTCAAGGGCACCCTTTCCGACGCGGCTCCTATCCTCTGGCAGTACGGCGCTCTCGCCCGTCTTAAGAAGGGCGAGACCATCGACAAGCTGCTCTACGGCGGTTACTCTACGATCTCTCTCGGCTACGCGGGACTTTGGGAGTGCGTTTACTCCCTCATCGGCAAGAAGCTCACCGAGGAAGAGGGCAAGGAGCTCGGTCTTGAGATCATGAAGGCTCTCAACGCCGCCTGCGCGAAGTGGAAGGCTGAGGAGAACATCGACTACAGCATTTACGGCACGCCGCTCGAGAGCACGACCTACAAGTTCGCCAAGTGCCTCCAGAAGCGCTTCGGCATCATCAAGGGCGTGACCGACCGCAACTATATCACCAACAGCTACCATGTCCACGTAACCGAGGACATCAACGCGTTCGACAAGCTCAAGCTCGAATCCGAGTTCCAGGCGCTTTCACCCGGCGGCGCAATCAGCTACGTCGAGGTTCCCAACATGCAGGACAACATTCCCGCCGTGCTCCAGGTAATGAAGTTCATCTACGAGAATATCATGTACGCCGAGCTCAACACAAAGAGCGACTACTGCCAGGTTTGCGGCTACGACGGCGAGATTGCGATCGTGGAAGAGGACGGCAAGCTGCTCTGGGAGTGCCCGAACTGCCATAACCGCGACCAGGATAAAATGAACGTCGCGCGCCGTACCTGCGGCTACATCGGCACACAGTTCTGGAACCAGGGCAGAACCCAGGAGATCCAGGAGAGAGTGCTCCACCTGTAATGCCATGAACTACGGAGAAATAAAGAATTTTGACATCGCGAACGGCGAAGGCGTGCGCGTCTCGCTGTTTGTGTCGGGCTGTACCCACCACTGCAAAAACTGCTTCAACAAGGAAACGTGGGATTTCAACTACGGCAAGCCCTTCACCGAAGAAACCGAGGAGCTGCTGCTGCGCGAGCTTGAACCTGACTACATCGATGGGCTTTCTCTGCTCGGCGGCGAACCCTTTGAGCCTCAGAACCAGGCGGTGCTGCTGCCGTTTCTCAGGCGCGTGAAGGAGCGTTATCCCAAAAAGAAGATCTGGTGCTACACGGGATACCTCTACGACAGGGATTTGCTCGGCGAAAGCCGCGCGCGCTGCGAGTACACCGACGAAATGCTCGGTCTGATCGACATTATGGTTGACGGCGAGTTTGTACAGGAGCTGTACAGTATTTCGCTGCAGTTCCGCGGCTCGTCAAATCAGCGGATAATCGACGTGCCCAAGTCGCTGCAAGCGGGAGAGGTCGTGCCGTATCAGCCCAAAAGCGGAAAAATATAATACGCATAAAAAACAGGGACAGCTTTTTCGGCTGTCCCTGTTTTAGTTTGTTACATATTTTTTGTTGCCGCGTTTCTCGCGAACGCCTCGCAGAGCGAAACGAAAACGATGAACAACGGAGTTGAGATCGGCAGCGCGATATTGACCGTAGCCTGTGCGAGATATGCTACTGCCGCCGCCGCGCAGCAGAGTACCGCGGGATTATTCTTCGCCGACCTGAAGCCGCGCACAAGCGCGCCGCCGACAAATGCGAGATACGAACCCAGACCCGCGATTCCGATTGTGATAAGGTAGTTAATGTACTCGTTGTGAGCCGCGTCGGTCGAGCTGTTGCCGTATTCCTGAAGCTGGCCGAAGTACGGCTCAAAAGCAAAGAAGAATGTATCGGGGCCTGTACCGAACAGCTTCTGCCACGGGTTCGCCGCCGCAAAAATGTCGAACGAGCGCAGCCACATTATTCCTCTGTGAGTACCCCAGGCGTCGTTCATACGCAGGAGCTTTTCCATCTCGCCGAGCTCGGTTTCCTTGTCAATAACGCTGAACCAGAGGAAAATGCCCAAGCCCGAAAGAGCCGCAAGTCCGAACAGTGCGCCGAGCACGAAAGGTACCGCCTTAGGCAGCTTAACGCAGGGCTTTTTGCCGTCGGCGAAATAGAGCAGAGCCGTGATCATCGCGCAGACCGCAAGCAGGATATATACATAGCTTGAGAACAGCAGCGCCTTCGGTATCGCGCCGAGCTCCTTGTAGTTGTCGTTCATAGCCGCCGAGAAGAGTCTGAGCAATCCCACCGACGCGAGCATCACCGACAGTGTCAGGAAGAAACGCTTGAGACGCGTCACGCTACGCGCGAATACTACGAGGAATACCGCGATAAACACCGCCGTGCCGAGCATCGCCGAGTCGCTGTCGCCGATTATCATCGCCATCATGCCCAGTCCCGACGCAAGAAGATACACCGCCCTGCGCCGGAGCGTTTCGGTCAGCACCGCCATCACAACGCTTGCGGGCAGCGTTACGCAGATGAAGCTTGCGAGCATGTTCTTGTTGCCGATCGTCGAGAAAAATTCCATGTACACGCCCGGCTGCGAGGTCTTGAACTGCTCGAGCATATTCATCGGGTCGAGGTAGTAGCCGTTGAGCACCGTCAGCAGGTACACAAGCGAGCACGACACCGCCAGCGCCGTGAACAGGGCTTCGCTGTAGCGGAAGAACCGCGTCAGCACAAAGTAGAGCAGCACGTAGACGAGTATCAGGAACAGTCCGTTGTTTCTGCCTGCCGAAATTCCGCCCTCGTTGATCTCGCCCCAGAAAGCCAGCGCCGGATACGGCGAGAACAGCGTTGACAGCGTGCAGCTGACTACCAGCGCCACCGCCGACCAGTCGGTAAAGCTCAGCGGCGTGAACAGCTCGCCGAGTTTGCGGTTTTTTGCCTCGGGAGAGGACTTCGTAAGGAGTATCATCACCTCGGCGACCACCGCCAGCAGCGCCATCGTTACGAAGAAATAAAACTTGTCGTGGCGGATATTGTAGAATCCGTCATCGAAATGGATAAATGGAAACTGACCGTCCGCATATATGCCGACAAAGAGCGGGAAAACCGCGAACATCAGGAAAAGAAAGATGCCCGGCACCATGTTTAACAGGGTTGCGGAAGGAGCTTCAGTCTGAGCTTGTCTTGTATGCTTCATATGAAAAACCTTTCTGTTGTAATACAAAAATATTTTATACCGCGGCGGCTGTAATGTCAATCAAAAACTATTGTAATTCCGATATTTTCGTGCTACAATTAAAGCAGGCAGGTGATAATATGAAAAAACTGATTATTATTGGCTACGACGGCACTATTGCCGACACTTCACCGGGTATTCTCTACTGCATGAACACCACCGCCAACGCCATGGGCTACACTCCCGTCCACCACGACGAGCTTTACGGCGTGATCGGCGTTTCTCTCGAGCAGGGCTTCATGAGCCTTTACGGCATGAAGGAGGACGAGATCGAGTACGCGATGAACAACTACAGCAAGCTGTATTCCATCAAGGGCGAGGAGATGTTCCTGATTTACGACGGCATCGAGGACTCGCTTCGCATGCTGCGCAACAGCGGCTGCAAGCTTGCGGTTGTCACCCAGAAAAACGAGAAATTCATCAACAATATGCTCGGCGTTTACAAGACTATCGGCGAGCTTTTTGACGAGGTCTGCGCCACAAACGTCGATGTAGATATGACCAAGAGCGAAATGCTGCTCAAGGTCTGTAAGGAGCTTGACGTCGCGCCCGCGGACAGTATTTTTATCGGCGACAGCTATGTTGACGCGCTCGCTGCGAAGGAAGTCGGAATGGATTTTGCTGCAGCTCTCTACGGCTGGGGCTTTCGCAGCAGAGAGGACGCCGAGAGATACGATCCGAAGATTTGCATCGGCAGCGCCGAGGAGCTTTACAAAAAGATTAGTTTGCTAGATTAAGGTTGACAAACCGAATAATATTGTGTATAATATAGGGGCTGTCACAGTCAGCGGCGGCCCTTATTTGGGAGCGTGTACGCATTTTGTGTCAGGACAGATTTCAAAACCGCTAAACGCCGCATAACACCTTGCTTTCGGGGGGTTCCCGCCCGCGGAAAATGACGTCGGGAATTGGCTTTGACCACATAACTGACCACAACAGCGGAAGATTAGCATTTCTTTCGGGGTGTAGCGCAGCTGGTAGCGCGCCTGGTTTGGGACCAGGATGTCGGGGGTTCAAGTCCCTTCACTCCGACCATATTTCTTAAAGACATTTCCAAAATGTCTTTAAGAAATATCTTCAACAAGCAACGGATGAAGGGAATTGAAGGCGAGCGTTAAGAAAACGTCACGGTGTGACGTTTTCAGCGAGAGAGCAGATGAGTTCTTAGCTATGAACACGCCGCAGCAAGCGAGATGAACTTCTCGCAGGATGGAACGCCCTTCACTCCGACCAAATATGGAGGATTAGCTCAGCAGGTTAGAGCGCTTGCTTGACATGCAAGAGGTCACTGGTTCGAGTCCAGCATTCTCCACCATAAAGGATATGCAAAAAAGATATATCCCCGAAAAACCCCGATTCTATCGGGGTTTTTCACGTCTCAGGGGCGTGAAAATTTTTGTCACGAAACATGGATGTAAAACCGATGTTTTCCCTTTCCTGACAGACCCGAACTTCCGAATAACAACTGAATAACTCACACACATTACGCAGACAGATAAGTAAAATGTCTGCGTTTTTCTTTTTCAGAGCCAATCGTTTAGAAATAAGCGGTTGGCTCTTTTTTTATTTCTAAAAAAACTAAAGGAGATGATAATCAATGTATTTTACAGAAAACCGGTACGACCGCAGCATCGAATGGATGATGAAGGGTGTACCAAACTTTTACGCGAGAAGTTCGGGAATCGTAGTGACAGGGAAATTTGAGTACACAGCCGAGATGTGTGACTGCCGATTATGCGAACACTATGGCGGCAAACTGAGAGGCTGCAAGGTTCCACGATGCGTCTGCTTAGAGGAACGGATCGCCGTCGGTGTCGCCTCACTCAAAGAGGTCATGAAGGAAACGATGTCAGAAATCAAACACAGCGGCTTCAACCGCAGGCTGAGAAAATATATAAAGGAAAGCGAGGTCATCCCCATGACATTCTTGAACGAACAGCACAGACTGAGTTTTAACGCAGCACTCGACCGGATCGGTCAGTATGACAGAAAGAACTTTGCGTTGGTCGCGGCGCTTTATTTGCTGACAGCAGATTTCCGACTATGGAATCAGGCACGGCGATATGTCGAGAACCACGGCATCAGCTTCGGCAAGCTGCGACCAAAGAACTGCTCCGAGTATTCCTATCCCCTCTACTGTGCGGCGAAGGATTTGTATCTCGGTACCAGGCACATCACCATTAACGATCTTGCCGACAATAAGCTGATCAACGCAAAGACCTTCGCGCTCATCTGTAACGCGATGGCAATCCGAAAATACGGGTTGGGAGCAATACAGTTCACAGACGAACCAAAAACATGAAACGAAAACTATTCACGGCGATTGCAGTAATTCTTTTGGCTGCAGGCTTGGCAATGCTGATCGTCCCGAGAATATCCAACCGTGTCGGTGAGCAGATAGCCCATACCACCGTCGAGGATTTCAAGGCTTTGAAAAGCAAATCGACTTATGATGAACCAACGGAAAAGAAAGAATCGTCCGAGGAGAGCACCCAAAGAGAGAACTCTGAAGCCGAATGCCTTCGCGTTCGGCAGGTGGAAGAAAAAGGACTCAACCCTGAAAGCAGAAATAGCTCAGACAACGTCCCGAAGATTGATTTTGACCGCCTCTTTTCCGATAGTATAGCGTACAATGAGAATCTGAAAAAACGCCAACACGAACTGCTTACAAATGAACAGTCCTACCAATCTCCCGCTTTGAATCTCAGCAGCTACGGAATTACAAACGGCGTTTACGGATATATTTCCGCTCCGTCAATAGGCATGGAGCTTCCCATCTATCTCGGCGGCAATGACTTCAATATGGCATCGGGCGCCGCGCACATGACCTGTACATCGCTGCCCGTAGGCGGCAATAGCACCAACTGTGTGCTGTCAGGACATTCGGGTTACATTGGCAGAATCTTCTTTGACTACATTCCAAATCTGAGCATCGGCGACGAGATCACCGTCGAGAACTATTGGAATACGCTGACCTATAAGGTCATTGATAAACAAATCCATAAAAAGGATGAATCGGCAGACTGCTACATCACCGAGGGCAGGGATTTGCTCACGCTTATCACCTGCGTATCGAACGGACGCGGCGGTTTTGACCGGTTCTATTTGATTTCAGAAAGGAAATGAACATGAAACATTTTTACCGTACACGTGACAGACCCGGCAACTACACCAACCAATTAATCCTAAAGGAAAGGAGAGAGAAATTGAAACAAGTAAAAAGGATAATCGCCGTTTTGCTTGCACTGACCGTCATAATGCTGGCAGCTTGTTCGGATTTCGGAACAGCAGTCAAAGCAGCGGAAATAGGCGGCGGCAATGACGTCAACCTCGATTGCTACGGAGAATATATCTCCAATGACGAACTCGGCGAGCTTATTTCCTACGGCGGTTACATCTCGAAATCTGAATACGCCCGGCATATCAACGATGACTCGGTTGGCGCATCCTACACTCCGAGTTTTGAAGGCTGCTATGACACAGGCGGCAATCAGATATACGTCAGACGCGCTATGGCACGGCAGTATGTCGGTGAAGCCGCCCTGATGATATTCATCAACAGCTCGAGAGCCTACTGTATTCAGCCGGGCGAAGCTCTGAATGCTTACTCGGATCTGACGCCGAGTACCTCAACCGGCGTTTGGGCGAGTCTCTCGGGTAATCAGCAGCAGGCAATCAATACGGCGCTCTGTTTCGGCAGAGAGGGAAACTTTTCCAATATTAAAGGAAACACCTCTATCAATTCCGACCAGTGCTATCTTGCGACACAGCTCATTATCTGGGAAATCGTAAACGGAGAACGAAGCTCGACGGCTCCGTTTTCTCTGGAAGGTAACGGATACCTGTCCATGTACTGTGCCGACGGATATAACGGAAATATTGCCGAAGCCTATCACTGCATTGAGAGCGCAATGTCTTCAGCGCAGACCGTTCCGTCATTTGCCGGAAAAGAGTCATCAAACGCGCCGACATACACGCTCACAGCCAAATACAATAACGTCAAAAGAGTTTGGAACTATGCGCCGCTGACGCTGACGGACAGCAACAGCGTAATGTCGCAGTTTACAGGCTTCAACAACAGAACCATTAACGTCGGCAATGCCACAGTCACCGTTAAGGTGAACGGCAACAAGGTGACGCTCACGCCGTCAGCCGCCAAACTCAATACGACGGGAACAACTGAAATGCTGAGTGCGCTGAAAACCGGCGTCCCCACAACAAACGAGGCAAAGTTAATAGCATACTCATCGTCATATCAGGATGTTGTATCAGGAGGAACCGTCAGTGCTCCCACGGCATATTTCAATGTACGGGTATCTGTGTCGCAGAACGGAAAGCTCAATTCGGATTTTCGTATCCGAAAGGTTATCGGTACACAAAACGAGTATGACACATCAACGGTTGATGTAATTGACGGCATTGCTTCAACTGCCGAAAACCTCAAAGGATGGTATTTCAGAGTTGACGTTTCCGCCACCTCTGCGTTCTACAGCAATTACCACGTCCGTTCATTTACACTCGGCCCCACAGATGAAGCAGGTTTGACGCAGACTGTTTCCGATTATGTTAATCACATTGAATAATGCAGATGGAAGAATCTCTTTTTCTTCCGAAGGGCTGCTTACGTTTCTAGATATTGCAAATGTTTATCGTGAGAAAGTTCGTGATTGGGTAGACATTACGAATCTTGAAACCATAAGATCTTTCTTCGGTGAAAACGATTTGCTTGATCCGCTTTCATTTCTGCTGTTTGTCAAGCGCCTAGAATACAACCCAAGCGTTACCATGCTCGCCGATTTTGATTTCGAAAAAGATACAATCCGTGTGCTGAAAAGCGGAAACACTGAGTGGTCAGCGTATCGTCTCAAGGATGTCGCGTCAGCCGCGTTTCTCGCGTATCAAAAGCCGGAATTGCATCTGTCGGAGCGCAGGAAACTTTTCGATGAATACCTCTCCGACAGAGAAATCCCGAACCAAAAGTAAGCCGCTTTTGGCGAGTGGTGAACCGGGCATTATGCACAAAGAGAAATCGCCCGAATAAATCGGGCGTCAAACAGGAGAAAGGTGCGACGCTGTTTGGCAGCGCCGCACCGGTTCACAGCGGACGGCAACGCCGACCGCAAGCCGTTTTTGAGCCTTCTTTGTGCAATATTCTTACGTTCAACGTTTTTTGAACACCTTGAAATAACGTTGAACCTTATGACTTTTTACGGTTTGTTTTGGCTTAAAACCGAGACTATTTACGACGCTGTGGGAAAGGAGGAAAAATGGCTGGAGATAAAAACAAATATACGATCTGGATGCACCCCGAAACATGGGAGAAGGTGAAGGAGCTGTATAAAGAGGCAGGCTGCCCGAGAAAATCTGATTTCGTTGAACAGGCAGTTCGTTTTTATGTAGGCTACTTAACAGCGGAAAACAAGGCGAATTTCCTGCCGAATATGTTCCTGTCCAATATGAAGAGCATCGTCCGTGAAAGCGACAACCGTAATAGCAAAATGCTCTTCAAACTTGCGGTTGAGATAGCAATGGTGGAGAATAATCTCATTTTTGATTTGCATTGTAGCCCTAACAAGCTGTGAACCAAAGTCGGATGTGGAATCCGTAGTTAAACACCAGACTGAAATTACAACGATAGTTGAGACCACATCTCCCACTTTTTCTGCTGTTCCTACAACAGAAGTCCCAACGAAAACTAGAGAAACGAAGCCGTCCGTAACAAACGCCAATAAAATTCAGCTTGACGATATACCTCCATATTCTGGAAAAGCTCACATAGAAATAAATGGCAATTCCCCATTCTTTACGTCGGATGATTATACCACCAGCAGCTATGAGTACTATAGCGATTTAGATAACCTTGGCCGTTGTGGTGTGGCTTCCGCTTGTGTTGGCAGGGACTTATTACCTACCGAAAAACGCGGAGCAATCGGCATGGTAAAACCATCCGGCTGGCACACAGTTCGTTATGATGATTTGATAAGCGATAAGTATCTGTACAATCGTTGTCACTTAATTGCATACGAGTTATCTGGCGAGAATGCTAACGAAAAAAATCTTATAACCGGAACGCGCTATATGAACATTGAAGGAATGCTTCCTTTTGAAAACAAAGTGCACGATTATGTAGAGAACACTGGAAACCATGTGCTATATCGTTCAACTCCGATATTTGAAGGCAACAATCTGATTGCAAACGGCGTCCTTCTCGAAGGCTTTTCTGTTGAGGACAATGGCAATGATATTTCATTTTGCGTTTACTGTTATAATGTTCAACCGGGGATCGACATAGATTACGCTACCGGTGACAGTAAGACATCAGAAAACAATACATCAAATGACTCTCCCAATAATCAGCAGAGCGAAGAAAAGCAGAACACTGATAAGGGTAATATAGAGAGTACAACATATATTAAATACTAACTCAAAGAAATTCCATATACCAACCTGTAGTTCGGTGTCCGATATGAAGGACAAAAACAAGCAAGAATTCGCCGGAAGTCGTGAAGAAGTAATCAACATGGGATACTCTCCGTGTGGAAAATGCCACCCTTGATTATATTACACAAAACTAATTTTGCATTTTTTACAAAGAACTACGTTGAAAGATAGTATTCTTTGTGATACAATGATAAATGAAAAAGTATATCTTTAGGGAGCAATGCATCATGTCAGACGATAAAATCAATGTAGTCGGAACAAACATAAGAGAAAAGGCAACGGTGATATGGAACGTTGCTAACCACCTGTTCGGCTACTTCAAGCCGCACGAATACGGCTTGGTCATTCTTCCGATGACGGTCGTGAAGCGGTTTCACGACTGCCTGTTACCCACATGGCGAGCAGTTCAGGATACATACGAAAAGGTAAAGCACCTCGCGGTCATCGACGGCTTTTTGACGCAAGCCTCGGGCTATCAGTTCTACAACACAAGCAAGTTCACCTTTGACAAGCTGCTTGCCGACCCCGAGAATATCGAAGCCAACTTCCGCGACTATCTTGCAGGCTTTTCTCCTAACGTGCAGGACGTGCTGTCTAAATTTGATTTCGACACAGTGATCAAGCGCGTGGTCGAGAGTGGCAGCCTGTACCTTGTGATCAAGGAGTTCAACTCGTCCAACGGCTATCTCGGTCCCGACAAAATCAGCGCGGTTGACTGCGGCTATATCTTTGAGGATTTGGTGCGCCGCTTTTCCGAGAGCTTCGGCGAGGAAGCCGGAGCGCATTTCACAAGCCGCGACATTATTTATCTGATGACCGACCTCTTGCTCTGTGACGCAGATTTATCGCACGACGGCAACATCACCGTATATGACATGACGATGGGTACCTCGCAGATGCTTTCCTGCATGGAAGAGCGTATCCACGATTTCAATAAGAACATTGAAGTAACCTGTTTCGGGCAGGAGTTCAATCCTTCAACCTTTGCAATAGCTAAAGCTGACATGATGATACGCGGCGGCGATCCAAACAATATGCGGTTCGGCGACACACTCTCCGATGACAAATTCAGCGGCTACACCTTCCGATACTGTATCTCCAATCCTCCGTTCGGCATCGACTGGAAGCGCGAGAAAGCTGCGGTTGAAGCGGAGCACAAGAAAGGCGAGCTCGGCCGCTTTGCACCGGGACTGCCGAAGATTTCCGACGGTCAGCAGCTCTTCTTGCTTAACGGTCTTTCCAAGATGGCTCCCGACGGTAAGATGGCAATCATCCAGAACGGCTCGCCGCTGTTTTCGGGCGACGCCGAGAGCGGCCCCAGCGAGATTCGCCGCTATGTGCTGGAGAACGACTGGCTCGACGCAATCGTGCAGCTCAGCACCGACCAGTTTATGAACACGGGCATTTCCACCTATATTTGGGTATGCTCCAAGAACAAGCCTGCCTACCGCGCGGGCAAGGTGCAGCTGATCGACGCGAGCCGCTGCTATGAAGCGCGCCGCAAGAGCATCGGCACCAAGCGTAACGACATCACCGACCTCTGCCGCCGCCTGATCGTGCAGGCATACGGCGAGTTCAAAAACGACGCGGTTTACGGCGACAAGGACGGCGTTTACTGCCACAGCAAGATTTTTAACAGTGAGGAATTCGGCTATTATAAAATCACGGTAGAGCGTCCGCAGCGTGACGAAAACGGCGAGATCATCACAAAGAAGGGCAAGCCCGTTGCCGACACAAAGCTCCGCGACACCGAGAACGTACCTATGACCGACGACATTCAGGGGTATTTTGAGCGCGAGGTTTTGCCCTACGCGCCCGATGCATGGATCGACGAGAAGAAAACCAAGACAGGCTATGAAATTCCCATGACGCGCTATTTCTACGAGTATCAACCGCCCGAGCCTGTGGAGAGCATTGTTGAGCGTATAAACGCGCTGGAAAAGGATATCGCCGACAGCCTCAACGCGCTGTTCAACAGGGAGGGCTGACCATGGCAAGAGAAATGAAAGACAGCGGGATTGAGTGGATTGGAGAAATTCCGAGGGAGTGGAGCGTTTATCCGGCAAAGTTTGCATTTTCTGAAATACGCAATAAGAATACGGATGGTGAAATTACAAAAGCACTTAAGTTTTATAATGGAACAATAATACCGAAATCTAATTTCGATGCTAATTCAGATGATTATGTAGCAGAAACAATAACAACTTATACGGTTGTAAAGACTGATATGATCATGATAAATGGTTTAAACTTAAACTATGATTTGAAGTCATTGCGAGTAGGATTAGTCAAAGAGGAAGGCGTTATTACTTCTGCTTATTTAGCGTTAATGCCGGATGTTAACCGTATATTACCACTGTACGCGACCTACTTGTTTAAGGGCTATGAAACACGAATGGCTTTTCACAATATGGGTGCAGGAATTAGAAAAACACTTGGTTTCAAAGAGTTTAAGAATCAACCAGTTCTCATTCCTTCTCTTTCCGAACAACAAGCAATCGCCGACTTCCTCGACACCCAATGCGTCCACATTGATTCCGTCATAGAGAAAACCCGCGCCGCGATTGAGGAATACAAAAAGCTGAAACAGTCTGTCATCACCCAAGCCGTTACCAAAGGCATACGCCCCAACCGCGAAATGAAGGACAGCGGAATTGAGTGGGTACATGAAATACCTGTAGATTGGCAAAATATTAATCCAAAGGCAATGTTTTCATTAAGAAAAGAAAAAGCTTCTGTTGGCGAAAAGCAACTTACATCAAGTCAGAATTACGGTATAATATATCAAGATGAATATATGGAACTATCTGGTTCTAAAGTAGTTACCGTTCAAAAAGACTTTGATATTTTGAAACACGTTGAAAAAGGTGATTTTGTAATAAGTATGAGAAGCTTTCAAGGAGGATTGGAATACAGTGAGTTTACAGGATCTATAAGTTCAGCATATGTTATGCTAATACCTAATAAATCTATAGTGTATCCAAAATTCTTTAGATGGTTGTTTAAATCGGCTTTATATATTAATGCTTTACAAAGTACATCTAATATGGTGAGAGATGGACAAGCAATGCGATTTTCGAATTTCATACAAGTTAGATTGTATTCTGTCCCATTAGAAGAACAAAAGGAAATCGCTGATTATCTTGACAATAAGATTCCGATGATTGACTCTTTAATAACAAAAAAAGAAAAGTTAATTAACGAGCTTGAAACATACAAAAAATCGCTGATTTATGAATATGTTACGGGAAAGAAAGAGGTGCCCGTCCATGCCAATTAACGAAACCAACGAAAAACGCTTTGAGTCCGATATTGAATCGGCTCTGCTCTCTCCTGCGGGCGGTTATGTCAAAGGCGAAGATATTTATGACCCCAAGTCCGGACTGTTTGTCGATACGCTGATCGACTTTATCCAAAGAACGCAGCCGAAGGAGTGGGTGCGGTTTGCGAATACCAACAAGGTCAATACCATTGAAAAATTCTGCAATTCCTTCAACAACGCCTGCGATATGTACGGTCTCCTCCATGTTCTGCGCCACGGCTTCAAGCACCGCGGCATCTCTTTCCGCATCTGCTACTTCAAGCCCGAATCCACCCTGAACCAGACAGCGGCGGCGCAGTACGCACACAACCGGATCGCCGTCTATCGTCAGTGGTACTACAGCACAGACAGCAAAAAGAGCGTAGATATGGTGCTCGTGCTCAACGGTATTCCTGTCTTTGCCTTTGAACTCAAAAATCAATACACAGGGCAGACGGTCGATAAAGCAAAGCGGCAGTGGATGTATGACCGCGATCCGCGTGAAGTATGCTTCCAATTCAATAAGCGGATTCTGGGCTACTTCGCCGTTGACCACACTGAGGTGTGGATGACAACGCAGCTTGCCGGAAAGAATACATACTTTCTTCCGTTCAATCAGGGCAGCAACGGCGCAGGAAAAGATGGCGGCAAGGGCAATCCGACAAACCCCGACGGCTATCCGACCGCCTATCTGTGGGAGCAGGTCTTTCAAAAAGACAGTATGATGGATATTATCCAAAAATTCATCCATCTGCAAAAGCAGGACGGCAAAAAGCCGCGCCTGATATTTCCGCGCTATCATCAGCTCGACGTCGTGCGCAAGCTTCTTGCCGATGTATCGCAAAATGGAGCAGGGCAAAACTATCTAATTCAACATTCCGCCGGTTCCGGTAAATCAAACTCTATCGCGTGGACGGCATATCGCCTTGCCTCTCTGCATGATAGTGACAATAACGCCGTCTTTTCAAGCGTGATCGTCGTCACAGACAGAACCGTTCTTGACGCTCAGTTGCAGGACACTATCTCAGGCTTTGACCACACCCTTGGTGCGGTTGAAACTATCGGTGAAAAGAAAACAAGCCGTGATCTGCTCAACGCGGTGAACGCCGGCGCGAGGATCATCGTCACCACCCTGCAAAAATTCCCCGTGATCTATCAGGAGGTTGACAAGGCGAACGGTAGAAACTATGCAGTTATCGTTGACGAAGCACACTCCTCTCAGACGGGAACCTCTGCTCTGAAATTAAAAGCCGCCCTCGCTGACACCGAGGATGCACTGCGCGAATATGCGGAAATCGAGGGCAAAGCCGAGGAAGCGATCGACCCCGAGGACAAGCTCGTCCGTGAGCTGATCACCCACGGAAGGCACAAGAACCTCAGCTTCTTTGCATTTACCGCTACGCCCAAAGGAACCACGCTCGAAATGTTCGGCACCGAACACGAGGACGGCAGTTTCCATCCCTTCCATATTTACAGCATGCGGCAGGCGATCGAGGAAGGCTTTATCCTCGATGTGCTGCAAAACTACATGACCTATGATACCTGCTTCAAAATTGCGAAAACTATCGAGGACAACCCCGACGTCCCGGCAAGCCGCGCGGCAAAGCTGATACGCAAATTTGAGCAGCTTCATCCATACAACATCAGCCAAAAGGCGAAGATCATCGTTGAAACCTATCTCAGCACTACGCGACACAAAATCGGCGGCAAGGGCAAGATGATGGTGATCACCTCGTCGCGCTTGGCGGCGGTGCGCTATTATCATGAGTGCAAACGCTATATCGAGGAACAGGGTTATGATGATATTGGCGTTCTGGTGGCGTTCTCCGGCGCGGTCAATGATGACGGCGAGGAATACACCGAACCTAAGCTGAACGTCCGTGCTGACGGCTCACATATCGGTGAATCGCAGACAAAAGCGGAGTTCCACGAGAATTTCCATGTGTTGATTGTCGCAGAGAAGTATCAGACAGGCTTTGACGAGCCGCTACTGCATACGATGATTGTAGATAAAAAGCTCCGCGGAGTAAAAGCTGTGCAAACGCTTTCAAGGCTCAATCGTACCTGCCCGGGCAAAACCGATACCTTTGTTCTTGACTTCATCAACACGCAGGAAGAGATTCAGGAAGCCTTCCAGCCGTTCTATCAGGAAACTATGCTCGAACGCGAGGTCAACGCTGATCTGCTCTATCAGGTACAGCATGAGCTGCGCGGATATGCTATTTATTCCGACAATGATGTTTCAGCTTTTTGTGATGAGTATTTTAATACAGATAAACAGGACGACCGCGCTATGGGGCGTATGACAAGTGTTTTGAAGCCTGTTGCAGATAGATATAATGGTTTATCAGCCGACGAGCGTTATCAGTTCAGAAGACTTTGCCGCAGCATGAAAAAGTGGTATGGCTATATCTCTCAGGTTGTGCGAATGTTTGACGTTGAGCTGCACAAGGAGTATGTGTTTATCTGCTATCTGCTCGGACTTCTGCCGCCCGACGAAGTGCAGCCGCTCGACCTTGACGGTAAGCTGAAACTTGAATACTATAAATTGCAAAAGACCTTCGAGGGCGCGATTGAACTGAAAGAAGAAACCGGAGCATTCACACCTGCCACTGCCAAAGGTGAAACAAAGCCCGAAGAAAAAGAACCGCTCGATGAAATCATAGAGAAAATCAACGAGCAGTACAAGGGCGTTTTCACCGACGCGGACAGAGTCATGGTTGATGTGCTCAAAACTGTCCTTATGCGCGACGAGCACCTGAAAAAGAACGCAAAAACCTCCGACCCGCGCATCTTTGCGGAGAGTATTTTCCCCAAAGCCTTCGGTACCGCAGCGCAGAATAGTTATATGCAATCGCAGGACGCTTTTTCATCGCTTTTTGCTGACCAAGCAAAGTATAACGCAATAATGAATGCTCTAAGTTCTATTATCTATAGAGAGATGCAGACAGGATAGAAATATCCTTTGAAAAAATGTTGGATGTTTGTGCAGTTGAATTAAAGCCCTCCGTCAAACTGTGGGGAAAGTTGTTTTATTTAGTATTCCGTTTTGACAGTCGTGACGCGGTACTCCCGCTTGAAGTCCTCCAAGTCCTTTTCCGAGCGGATCAGCATGACCTCGGAAAAATGACCGTCCTTCTTGCTCTTGAAGCCGGCGACCTTTTCACCGGTGCATATCGAGCTGCGTATCACCGCGTCGTGGGTTTCGGGAGAAAACGCCGGTTGGTCAAAATCGCTGTGTGATTGAAAGATGCGGAATCGTTTCATCCTGCTCCCTCCGTTTCGTTTGGCGAACTATGCGTTCGCTCTGACGGATTTTAAGATCTCGTGATAGGCGGCGCGGTTCCGGTCGTCACCGTCCAGACGGGATACGTACTGGATCACATAGACTTTCTTATTGACGCGCAAGGCGGAGGTCTCGCCGATCTGTCGGATATCCGCATCGTTTGCCGTGTAGGTAAAGCGGATGCCGACCGCCTCTTTGCCGCCGACGTTGATCATGAAGCTGTCCTCGCGGTCGAAAGCGCGGAGGTTCCTTTTCATGCAGCGCTCGGCGTTTTTGAGGATGGACTTGGGATCCGTCAAAAAGCTCAGCAAGCCCGGCTTTGTCCAGGAGACGATGAACAGGCAGTGATTTTCCTTGTCCATAATGCCCCAGTGATTGACGGCGGTGCCGCAGTACGTTTTCAGCTCTCCGGCAGTCATGATGTTGAACGGCTCGTTATAAGAAAGGGTCAGTTCGTTGTTGATGTTGATCTTTTTCATTTTGAGGACTCCTTTTCTCTTTGATGGCACCAGTATAGCACACCGAGTATGACAACATCATGACAATATGCGCCGGTGGGCGCTTTCTCCCGCCTTTTTAAAATACCATCTTGACGGAACTGCCATCAACGGCGGGAAGGAAAATTTGCCTATAAAGCAAAAAACAAGTAATCCAGGAAATACCGCATAATAATATAGATGCGCGGTGTTGCCTCGTTTATTTTTTCGTGATATTCAGCTGAGAGTGACCTTCATCGTCCTCGTAGATCTCAAGGCTGTAATGATACGCCTTGTCGCCGTCGGTGATGGTGAAATCCGACGTGCCGTAGTCCTTGCCGTCGACGTACACCTGATCCGGCTCCAGCACGCGGATATCCGCGATATTCGGATTCTCGACCGCCGTCACGACCGCCTGATCGGACAGCACCGGCTCGTCGGGAAGGAAGTAGTTGCCGCTGTAGGAAACCTTGGGTGTGACGATGACATAGGCGATCACGGCGATCAGCGGCACAAAGAAGCCGATCGCGCGCTGGATCCACTTGGGCGTGAACGCGTAGAGATACAGCACGATCTGCGCGAGACAGAACAGCGCGGTGATGAGCTGATGCGGAAAATGACGGAACGTGAACATGAAGGAGTTCACCGAGGTGAACATCAGCAAAAAGAGGATCGGCGAGAGGATCAGCAGGCTCAGCCAATTGCGCTTGGTGATGAACCAGCCGACAAACGCCATCGGGAAGGTGAGCACCGTCCAGATCGCCCAGTATTTATAGTACATGAACAAGCCGAAGCCCATCTCGCTGAACGGTACCTGAAGCAGATAGATCAGCGGTTGGCTGATGAGGAAAAACACAAAGGTTTTCAGCGCGGATTCCAGCGGCTTTTTGCAGTTAGACATAATGATGATCGCAAAGAGCACCCACGCCTCCATGGTCTCGCCCATGCGGATAAAGGAGGTGTTCTGAAAGACGGGCACGATCAGAAAGACTGCCGTCACCACCGCCGTCGCGACGGCAAAGATAATGACGACCGGCCAGCTCATATTGAGACCGCCGAACAGCTTGTCGGTAAAGCGCCGGAGAATATTCTTATTTTCCATTGGAGATTGATCATCCTTTCTATGGATACTTCTTACAAATGCTCATTCATGCCTGAGCAGGTATTGCTCCGCCTTTTTGACGGCGAACCGGTTGACCGCGAACGCGGTGACAAACAGGGCTGCCGCCACGACGAAAGCGACAACGGCGATGACCGTCAGCAGCAAGCCGTCGTCTATTCTCATGTTCTTGATGATGAACGGACTGAGGATCGAGAGCATGAACGCGATGAACATCGCAACGCCGATCACAATGACGACGACGTTCACCCAAGTCAGCTTTCTGGAAAACTCGGTCTCGCTGTCCCAGTCGAACTGGGGCTTTTTGGCGTTTTTCAGCAGCATACAGTTGATGATGATGCTTTCGCCCAAAAAGGCGATACCTGCGCCGACAAGGATCGTCCAGCCGCTTTGCGGGGTGATGAAGCCCATCACCAGACAGACGATACCGAGGACGAGGATATAGAGCACGCTGCCGAGCGAGCAGATAATACTATTCTTAAATAAAAAGCTTCAATAATAACAAAAAGTGTGGTATACTGAATATGGTGGTGCGACAGTTCGGTGTCGAGAGTATAGTCGGTGGGAAGCCGACACGGTAAGGAGTAGTCAACCGCCGTTATCCAGCCTTGGAGCCGAAGCCGTGAGGTGAGGTTTAAGCGTAGGCAGGAAACTGAGCGAGCCGCAATGCGAAAGCGTGAAGTGATAGAGCCTCGTTAGAAATATAGAACGGAAGCCGATGTTCTCACCTAAACAGCAGGCAACAACATTTGCTCGTTAACGACGAGAGTAAATGGGTTCCGTCGGGGTCTGAGAGCGTGGCGAGCTTAAGATTGTTACTTTCGGCATACCTGCGAGGTCTTGCGTGTTCTGAAAAAAAATCAGTATTTGCCGTACAAGGAGCATTTTGTCTGAGACGGTGAAGATGATACGCAAGAAGTCGGATTAGCCCATAGTACCTGTGAAGCGGGTAATGACCGTGGAGGGAAGGTGCTAACATACCAATCGCTCTGAAAAGAGAAACAACACTTACACGCAGAGGTAAAAAAGTTGGCAAGTGATTTTGACAGAATAGCATTACAGTCACAACATCACGAAAGAGTGCAGACCATAATGCACTATGTGAACAAGGATACCCTGAGAGAAGAACACAGGAAACAGAAATACGGTAAGGCAACAGGAATAGATAAGGTCAGCAAAGAAGAATATGAGCTGAACTTGGAGGAAAACCTCGAAAATCTTCTTGCGAGAATGAAGCGATTCAGCTACAAACCGCAGGCTGTAAGACGGACGTATATACCTAAAGCAGGGAGCGATAAAATGCGACCGCTGGGAATACCTGCCTACGAGGACAGACTTGTTCAGGGAGTTATGCGTAAGGTTTTCGACCAAATCTACGAATGGAGATTTTACGATTTCGCATATGGGTTCAGAAAGAGACGGGATTGTCATCAGGCAATCAGAGAAATCAACCAAACAGTGATGACAAAGAAAGTCAACTTTGTGGTTGACGCAGATATCAAAGGGTTCTTTGATAATGTAGACCATCGATGGTTGATGAAGTTCCTTGAACACGATATACAAGACAAGAATTTTCTGCGGTACATTGTACGATTCCTTAAATCAGGAATAATGGAAGATTTGAAGTACTACGAAAGTGACAAAGGAACACCACAAGGCGGACTGATATCACCTGTACTCGCGAATGTATATCTTCACTATTTTTCTTTAAAGCCCCAGTACTCAGCCTTGGAATTTTTGCAGGTTTCAAAGACCTCGGCCGCGTTTTCAACCGTTAGGTCGTTATGCGTCAGCATTACGATAAGTTCGGGATGATCGTTCAAGCCTCCACCTCATTTCAACATTATACCGCGCGTAAACAAAAAGCGTCTTACCTGATATCAAGATAATCGGAAAAGCCCGTTATCCTCAGGATCTCCATAACCTTTTGATTGACGTTTTCAAGCTTCAGTCCGCCCTTGCTTTCCATAATATCGTTAGCGTTAAGGATAGCTCTGAGCGCCGCCGAGCTGACGTACTCAACGTCCGCCATGTCGAGCGTAAGAGAGTCGTTTTTTGCTCCGAGCTCCGTTACTTTTTCCTCAAACTCAGCGACCGTAACGTGATCGAGCTTGCCCTCGGGCGCGATTACCGCGTTTCCGTTGTTTTCAGTACATTTTATGATCATTTTTATGTCCCCTTTTTATTCTGTTTTTCTCAGCAGATCGCTGAGGATTTGTTGACCTATCTCGTTGAATTCCTCGTTGCGAAGGAATGTCAGAATTGCGTTCAAATACTGCCTCGGATAGAGTGAGAGAAGATAATCGCGCAATTCCTCGGGCGAAAGAACTTTCCGCTTTTCGGCGACCACGGGGTCTATGCCGCGGAAGGTAAGAAGGAACTGGAGCAGCCAGTTTTTCGCGTCGTTGCCGAAATTCCTTTCAAACTCAGCTTTTGCCGCTTTATCTCCGGCAAGCAGCTCGCTGTGCTTTTTGCTGCGCTCATAAAAGCCGCTCAGATCCTGTGCTTCGTCATATACGCAGCCCCTTTCGGTGCGCAGTACGCGGTGCGGCTTTACCGTAAAGCCGTCCTTGGTAAAATCAGCCTCAAGCACCAAGCCCTCGCCGAGAAGCGGCGTAACATCATTTCTGAAATGGAAGCAGAAATTGCCCTGCCCGTATAAAAAATACGCGCCGTTGCAATACTCCTCTTCTCCTATAGCGTGGGTGTGCTGCGAGATGACGATATCCGCGCCGTTGTCAGCCATTCGGTGAAAGCGGCGGCGCATTATTTCGCTGTTGTAGCGGGTTCCTTCGATTCCGCCGTGATAAAACACAATAAGATAATCACACCGCTTTTTAAGCTCGTTCAGCTCGCGGCAAACGCGGTATTCGTCGTAAAGGTTCACGCCGGGGTAATCATCGCCCGGAGCGTTGTCAAACCGCTCGGTAACGTTGTAAAGAGTAATTTTGAAGCCGTTTATGGAAAGCTCCTGATAGCTTTTTATTTCGGATGCGCTGTCGCCCCAGCCGAAATACCCTATGCCGTTATCGCTGAGCGTTTTGCAGGTGTCGAGATAGCCCTGCTTTCCGTAGTCCATCGAATGGGTGTTGCCCAGCGTAGCGTAATCTATGCCGAGATTTTTTACGGCTTTGATGGTTGATGTCGGCGCTCTGATGTTTGGCCCCGTCTTTTCTATCGGGCTGTCGCTGTCCGTAAAGCAGCCCTCTAAATTACACACGCGGCAGTCCGCCGAGGCAAAAAGTGAGCACAGCCTGTCGCCGAACAGCGTCTTGGTATCTCCCTTTGAAAACAAATCGTAGTTGCAGGGCATAGGGAGAAAATCGCCCGCAATCAGTAGTTTTACCTGACTCATATATCCCTCCTAAAATTCCTTTTCGATTCTGAGAATATTGTGGCCGTCGCGGTACTCGTAGCTTACGTCTGTCATCAGCTTTTTTACAATGAAAACGCCCAAGCCTCCGGGCTTGCGTTCGCTCAGATTAAGCGTTGTGTCGGGCTCGCTGACAAGCAGCGGATTAAAGGCTCTGCCGCTGTCTTTAAACTCAACTATCATGCGGCGGCGTCTGCACTTTGAGGATATTTCAACATCGCCGCCGTTTTCATAGGCGTAGGAGTCGATGTTCGCCAGGATCTCGGATGAGGACACGACGATACTGTTCACCGTCATTTCGTCGCAGCCCGCCTTTATACAGCAGCCTTTTATATAGTCAAGCGCGTCGTCAAAGGTGAGTTTATTCAAGCGGAACACCTTTTTTTCGGGCGCGGGAGGCGTATGCTTTGCTTTATAATACAGTGCGAGTATCGTAGCGTCATCATAGTGCTCCGCGCCGTGCTCAAACTCGTCAAGGCTTTCTCTTACAGCGTTCACGATCTGGATTTGATTCATATTCTTTGCCGCGTCAAGAACCGCGAGCAGTCTGTCGTCCTCAAAAAACGAGCCGTCGGAGGACTTTGCCTCGGTAACCCCGTCGGTATAAAGAACAAGCTTGTCGCCGGGCAAAAGCTTTACGCGGTGCTCCATATACTTTACAAGCCTTTTCCTGCCAAGTACAAAATTCGGCTTTGCCTTAAGGAACTCGGGGCGTGAGCCGCAGCGGATAATGACAGGATAATTATGCCCCGCGTTGGCGTAGGCGAGGCTGCCTGTAGACAGATCAAGAATGCCCAGCCATGCCGTAACAAAAAACTTTTCGGGGTTGGACTTAACCAGATAGCGGTTTGTGCGCTCAAGTACCTTTTCGGGCGAGAATTTCCCGCGGGCATATACTTTGATAAGCGTTTTTGTCAGCGCCATAAACATCGCCGCGGGCATACCGTGCCCCGAAACGTCGCCGACCGCTATAGCTAAATGGGTTTCATCGACAGGGAACCAGTCGTAAAAATCTCCGCCGACCTCATCAGCCGGGGTCATGTCGGCATAAACGCCGCAGCATTTTGTATCGGGGAAATCACCGGCGAGGATTCCTTTCTGGATCTTCTGCGCGACATTGAGCTCCATCTGAGAAGAAGCGTTTTTGCGGATAAGCTCAGCCTGCTTCTGATAGAATCTTCTGCCGCTGAAGGACATATAAACGCACACGCCCATAATAACCGAGATGATAATAAGCGAAGTGATCCTGTATTCCCATAACGACAGCTCATTTGTTTTTGAAAAGTCAAAGGCGTCCGAAATCAGAGAAGAAACATCTGAATACGTCAGTTCGTCAACCTTTGCGGCGTTAAGGCTTATTCCGTTGAAAAGGACGATTTGAAGCATAACCCAGGAAACAGCCGACGTAATAATGGTATAGCGCGGATTGAAGTAAAAAACGCTGATGAAAATAGGAAATACAAACGATAAAATGTACAGCGTATCCTGCTCCAGACACAGAACAAGAACGGCGATCAGCATGACCGCGAAGTTGATGTATTTTATAAAAGGCAGCGTGCGTTTGCGCTGGGCTATATTCACGATAATTACCGCTGTTACCAGAAAAACCGGCAGGTTTGATAAAGCACGTATAAAAGCCGAATGCCCGTGAAAAAGCGCGTGCAGCATTACGCCGATATCAACGGCGATCAATACGAGAGTATAGATGAAGTTTGTACGACTTTCGGTTTCGCGCAGCATTTTTACAGCGTCTTGCGAAAGGCGCCTGAAGGTAAAATGGTTTTTTGTTTTTTTCATAATTATGTATAAGAAACGGTTACATTCGTCACATTAAAGCCGAGGATGCGATTGTAGTTGACCGAGGAGCTCAGCAGCCTTACAAGCTTAAGCCCCGTGATTTTTTTGCCGCTGTTGTCTATATAGTCGGTGGGATCGAATTCGGGGCCGCTGTCCCGAAGCCGCACGTTTACCTTGTCGTCGAATACGCGCACGCAAACGTCGACCATGCTCGAGGACTCTGATTTTGCATATACCGCTATATTGTGACAGAGCTCCTCAACCGCTACGCCTACAGCGTTCCAGGTGTTTTCGGGGACATTCTGCTTTTTGCAGAACGCCATTGCTTCCTCGCTTGCTTTGATTGCTTCGGAAACCTCGTTTTTGATTGAAAAGTCCAGCGCTGTGCCGTTCTGCTCCTCGATTCCGAGGAGGTTTTTCTTTTTACGGACTTTTTTGCTTATCACCATTGCCGCAAAAGTGATGGCTATCGTCAGCGCCTTTGAAACGGGGAAGGACACCCAAAGCCAGTAGATGTCGTAGTTTGAGAACCAGTACATCAGCGGGATTATGGTGATAACGCCGTCAAGCATAACGAGAAGGTTTGCGAGCCCCTTTTGATTTGTCGCCTGGAAAAACGACCTCATGACATATATGACGGCGAGAATGGGTACGTTTATTGAGAAAATGCGGAATGTTACCGAAAAAACCTCGGTTATTCCCGGGTCGGTCAGTCCGTAAAGCGACGCGAGCTGAACAGGCAGGATTTCGGACAAAATAAGTACTATTGCCGAGAGTCCAAGCGTAAACAGCATTCCGTACCGGAGCGTGAGCTTTTGCCCGTTGGTATCCTTTTCACCGTAAAGCGCTCCCAGTATGGGCAGCAGCGTCATTGAAGCGCCCTCAACAAAGATGAACGCAAGGCTGTTCAGCGAGAACGAAACCGACGCTATCTTTCCTCCGACAACGCCGGTAGCGGAAAGGATAATTGCGTTTGTAAAGAACAGGCGCAGAAAATTGCAAACATATATGAGCGCTGAGGGCAGACCGATGCTGATGATTTTTCCGATTTCTTTAAGGCGTCTCAAAGCTTCCTTTGTAAAGTGAACAGTGCGCTTTTTTGACTTGAAATAAATCAGCGTCAAAACGGTTCCGACCGCGTAGCCTGTAAGCGTTGCCCAGCTTGCTCCCGCGATTCCCCAGCCGAACACCGCCATATAAAGATAATCGCAGGAAAGGTTGATTATATTGGCTACTATGGGAAGCGCCGTTGCCAGCTTGCGCATTCCGTCGGTACGGGCGTAAGCCGCCGTCTGATTGACTGCCGCTACAAGCGGAGTGTGCAGCCACAGCGGCAAAAGATATTGAATAAGCAGATCGGTGATCTGAACGTTACCCTGTGAGAGCAGATTTGCCGAGGGGACAATAAAAGCTATACCCAGCGCGGAAATGATAACTGTGGAGATTATGCCGAGCCAGAATGACGCGGTAAATACCGTGTCCGCGCCGTTTTGGTCGCGTTTGCTTTTCCTGATGATGGAAAGCGTGTTGCCGCCGTAGGTCGATATGGCTATGGGAATGCTGCGCAGAAAGATTATGCACGACGTCAGGTTAACGGCATACAGCTCAACCGTTCCCAGAATGTTGCCAACCATGATGCCGTCTACTATTCCCGCAAGGTAAGTGGAGGCGGTCATTGCCAGGGTAGCGACAAGCAGACTGCGGTATTTTTCGTTTAGAAGCATTCCGCTTCGTTTCATGTTTTTGCCCCCTTATCGTTTCAGGTTATCCTTGCGGAAGAACATGAATCCGCGCAGGACGTTGATAAAGTCGTCGACATATTTTTCGGTGCTTGCGTTCCAGAAGAAGCCCATGCGGGCGAGTATCTGGGTGGTGTAGTGAGCGGAGAACGGAAGCGCCGTTATCGTTTTGCCGTGAGCGGTGTTCATATATGCCGTCATGCTTGAAAGGATAGCCGCCTTGTCGGGATCCTTCTGCGCCTCGTGGAGAGCGGCGGCAAACTCGTCGTACTCGACAAAGCGTATGCTGCTGCCGTTTTCGTTCATCTGGCGGATTATATCGCCGAGCGGAAGCGTATGGTTGTTGACGGCGTTGAACACGCAGCACTCTTTCGGGGTGGCGGCAAGCTTTAAAAACGCCTCGCAAGAACGGTCGATAGGTCCCATGCAGACCTGATTTTCAATCATGTTATACGGGAAGCAACCCAGCAGGCTGTAGGAGCGCAGACGTCCCATAAAGTTGTTTGTAAGGAAATTTATCTGGAATTCGCCGTCGGATTCGCGCGCCGCAAGGGTGCCTACGCGGATGACTTTTGCGTCAAGCCCGTCGGCCGCGGCAGCTAATACCTCGCGCTCGCCCATCAGCTTTGACGAGGTGTATTTGTTGTCGAGGCTCTGACCGTAATAGAGAGTCTGTTCATCCAGCTCGCGGCGGCTGAGCTTTGAAACATCTTCCGTAGTGCCCGATACCGAGACCGTGGAGAAGTGTATCATTCTTGCGCCGGTTTTCCGGCAGAGCTTAATGCAGTTGACAGCGCCGCCTACGTTTATATCTTCAATATCCGTGCCGTTTGAGAAGTGCTTTACATTGGCCGCGCAGTTGAATACCGTGTCTATCGGCAGGCTTTCAAGCGGCTCAAATGATTTGTAGTCGGTCACGTCGCCGTTGAGCACCTCTACGCGCTCGGAAAACTCATTCTCCAAATCTGAGCCGAAGTAATAGAACATAAGGTTTTCAAGGCGTTCTCTTGCCGTGTCAAACTTGCCTTTGCGGATAACGCAGTAAGCCTTTCCGCTTTCGCGCTTCAGGTATTCGGCAAGCAAATGCGCGCCCATAAAGCCGCCTGCGCCCGTGATCATAATGTTGCCGAGCGGACGCTTTTCTCCCGCGCGGAAGGCATCTACCGTATTCTTTGAGAGAAGCTCGTTTATCTTTGTGTAATCGTAGCCCTCAAAATCAAACAGCTTGCCCGTGTCGTTTACCTCGCCGTCCTTAAACAGCTCGGCAAGCGCGCGCGGAGTGGTGTATTTGAATACGTCGCCGTAGGTGATCGGGAATCCGTTTTCCGACGCGTCGAGCACCACGGCGGTAACAACAAGCGAAGTTCCGCCTATTTCGAAGAAGTCATCCGCTGCGCCGACTCGCTCGAGTTTCAGTGTCTTTCTGAACGATTCGCAGAAGAACTCCTCGGTCTTGTTTTCCGGAGCAACATACTCGCCCAGGCTGACGGGCACAGGCTCGGGCAGGCGCTTAATGTCGGTTTTGCCGTTGGCGGTAACGGGCATTTCGTTCATTTGCAGGTAAGCTGTCGGGACCATGTAATGAGTCAGGTGCTTTTTAAGCTCCTCGCGCAGCGCGTCAATGTTTATCTCCTCATCGGCGGTAAAGTAGGCGCACAGGTTGTCCTGACCGTTGAGCTTGCGGATAACGACCGCGACCTTTTTGATATGCGGCTGCTCAGCCATCAGACCTTCAATCTCGCCTAACTCGATCCTCAGACCTCTTAGCTTGACCTGATTGTCAAGTCTGCCTAAAATCATCACATTGCCGTACTTGTCCCACTTTGCGTAGTCGCCTGAGCGGTACATGCGCTGACCGTTATACTCAACAAACGCCGCAGCGGTTTTGTCGGGCAGGTTCTTATAGCCCTTTGCCACACCGACGCCGCCGATATACAGCTCGCCGATCACGCCGTAGGGAGCGGTATCGCCGAATTTGTCTACAATTACTTCGTCGTAATTGAGAAGCGGTCTGCCGACGCTGACGTATTCCGCGTTCGTAAGGTCTGCCGCGTTGCAGGAAACGGTGATTTCGGTGGGACCGTAGGTGTTGATGATTTTTATGTCGGGCGAGCATTTTCTTATCGCGTCTCTCAGTGAGATCGGGTATCCCTCGCCGCCCGACATTACCAGCCTGCACTTTGACAGCGCCTTGTTGAACGGTGCGTATTCCATGTACTGCTGCAATCTTGACGGAGTGGCGTTTATGCAGTCAACGCTGTATTTTTCCATAAGCTCCGCCAATGCGCGCGGGTCGTTCATTTCGTCTTCAGCGGCAAAAATCAAAGTCTTTCCGTTGCAGAATGCCGCCGTATGCTCCTTGAATGACATATCAAAGGATATGGTCGTTACCGATAAATATGAAGTTACATTGTTTTTGATAAAGTTGATGTGTATGTTTGCCGGGTGCGGCATAAGATAGCTGCATATGCCCTTGTGACGCAGCATAACGCCCTTTGGTTTTCCTGTGGAGCCCGAGGTATATATCATGTAGCTCAGCTCGCAGTCGCTCATTTCAACGTCGGGGTCAGATGTATCGGTGCCTGTTAAAATATCGCTGACGTCTATCGCCTTTTCTGCGGGGTAGTCTGACAGCTTGTCGTTAGTGGTAATGATGAACGACGCCTCGCTGTCCTCTATTATATGATTGATCCTGTCGGCAGGGTATTGCGGGTCGCAGGGGATAAACGCCGCTCCTGCTTTGTTTACGCCGAACAGACAGCTGAAGAAGCAGCTCTCTCTCGGAAGCAGCAGCGCTACGCTGTCGCCGACTGTGATTCCTCTTTTGATAAGATTATGCGCGACTATATTCGCCCTCTCGTTGAGCTCACGGAAGCTGAGAGTCGCGTCTTTGGCAACCAGAGCGGTTTTGCCGGCGTTTTCCTCAGCGCTCTTTTCAAACAGCTTGTGCAATAGGGTGACGGGCACTTCGGCTTTGGCTTCCGTCTTGAAGCATTCAAGCATTTGCCGCTGGCTTTCGGGCAGAACCAACGCCTCCCGTACGGTCTTGGCGCCGCTGCCGAGCAGAGCCAAAGCGGATTTGAACTGCTCTATAAAGCCCTCGATTACGGCGTACTCAAACAGCTGTGAGGAATACTGGATCATAAATTGCAGACCTGCGGCTCCCTTGCGGATAACAATGCCTATATCGCGGCTCATCTTTTGCAGGGGCGAGTACATCTCAACGCTGAGCCCGTTATTGTCATACGCGGGCGGGTTCCACATAAAGTTGACACTTACGTCAAAAATGGGATTGCGCGATTCGTCGCGCTGTTTTACGAACTCGGCGACAACGTCCTCAAACGGCAGATAAGAGCCGTAGGTGGCGTTGCGCACTGACTCGCTGACAGACTTTATAAAGGCGCTGATTTCCAAATCGCGTTTGGGCTTGACGCGGACTGGCGCTGTGTTTACAAACATGCCTATTATGTTGTCAGCGCCGTTGGGGCGCATGTTGGTGGGAATGCCCAGCACAACGTCCTCTGACGCGGTATATTTGCCCAGAGTCATCGAAACGGCGGAGAAAATCAGCTCAAACTCGGTCACGCCGAAGCGGCGCGCCGTGTTGTCGATCGCTTTTAGCTGAGCGTTGTCATAAAGGAAGCGGACTTCTTTATCCGAGAGCGGATGCACCTTGGGGCGCTTGCCCTTGACGGGCATTTCGTTGACAGGTACTCCGTCGGCGAACAGCTCCTTATAGAAAGCTATTCCGTCTTCGTATTTATCTTCAAGGCTGTCCATGTAGAGGTCGCTGAGGTCGATTTCAGCCGCGCTGACCTCTCTGCCTTCGAGCGCGTCGATCAGCTCTTTGACAAAGGTTTTTGCCGAGCCGCCGTCGAAAGCGATATGGTGAATAGCCATGTGCATGATCACACTGCCGTCTGATACCGAATACAGAGCAGGTCTTACCGGGATCGCGGCATTCAAATCAAACGGGGTATTGTAGCCGTCGATAAGGCGAATGACCTCCTCACGCGATGCGGCGGATTTTTCTTCGATTTCGGGGAGCCTGTCGGACAGATAGCGCACAGGCAGACCGTTTTCTTCTCCGTAATAGGAGGTGAACGCCTCGTGAGCCTTAAAAACGCTCGTGAGCGCGGATTTTATCTTCTCAATATCGGCTCCCTTGATGATCGCGGCTATATTGAGGTTATATACGGTCGAGTCTGTATTCAGCTTCTGCTCAAGGTACATGCCGCGCTCTGACGGCGTAAGCGGATAGACTTTGACCTTGTTTTTCTTTTCGGGGCGCTTTTTAGATGAAGCCTTTTGAATAAGCAAACGCTCGATCATGCGCGGAGTTTTTCCCGCGAAGATATCGGCGGTCGAGATATGATATACGCCGCATTTTTCCGATACCATCGCGCACTTTATTGAGTCGCCGCCCAGAGCGAAGAAATCGTCGTCAATGCCGACGTTTTCCATGCCGAGCACCTGCTCAAACGCCTCGCAAAGCACCTTTTGCATGTCGGTTTCGGGCGCGATATAATCGTTTTTAAAGTTTCCGGCTTCGGGCGCCGTAAGCGCGCCTCGGTCGAGCTTGCCGTTGGCGTTTACGGGCAGCTTACCGAGCTTTACAAAGAAAGCGGGGATCATATACGGAGGCAATTTTTTTGAAATAGCCTCTTTTAAGTCGTCGGCCGATACAGGTTCTTTTTCAACGTAATAAGCAACAAGATAAACCTGTCCGTACTGGTTTTTAAAGTCCTTTATCGCCGCGTCGAGCACGCCGTCAGCCTGCTTGATGATAGTTTCGATCTCGCCCGGTTCTACGCGCTGACCGTTGATTTTTACCATCCAGTCCTTGCGGTTGAGATAGATAATGTTGCCGTCCTCGCCGCGCTTTACTATGTCGCCGGTTTTCAGCAGCTTGTCATAGCCGTCCTCTTCGGCAAAGGGGTTGTCGGTAAAGGTTTTCGCGCTCTGCTCGGGCAGGTTGAGGTAGCAGTCGGCAAATATGCCCGCAAGGCACAGCTCGCCTTCATCAGCCTCGTTTCCGCTTTCGTCAAGAATATGGACGCGGATATCTCCGATAGGCTTGCCTATGGGGGTATTGTGATACTTTTTATCGATCTTGAACATCATTACAGCGCCTGCCGATTCGGTCTGACCGTAGCTGACAATGATTTCAAAGTCGTCGCTGTAGGTGTCGCTTACGCGCTCGCTTCCCGTGAATACTACCTTTAGCGAATCGCCCTTCGGCTTAAATACCTTGAGCATTTTGGGGCTGATAAAGGTGCGGTTGATTTTGTTTTCATAAATATAGTCGGCGAGCAGCACGGGGTCTCGCATTGCCTGATACGGCATAAGATAAGCTGTCAAACACGAACAGAGCGGAGCGAAAACGCCCTGTACAGATGCCACGAATGTAAACGGAGCGCCCAAAGCCGCGCGGAATCCGCGCGGAGGATCAGCATAATCTGAGTATCTGACTATAGAATCGTTTATGCCGGCGTGTGAGTGCAGCACGCCCTTGGGGTTTCCCGTTGAACCCGAGGTGTAGATCAGCAGCGACGGATCTTGCGGCTCGGGCAGTATTATCTCGGTAATCGGTTCCTCGTTTTCAATATTGCGCAGGAACTTTTCGTCAATGACAACCTTTGCGTCGCAGTCGCTGCGGATATATTCCAGACGTTCTGCGGGATAAGTAGGGGACAGCGGAGCAAATGCCGCTCCGACCATCCAGACAGCGTACATAGAGGCGATGTATTCCTTGTTTCTCGGAAGCTCGATCGTCACAAAGCTTCTGCGCGTTACGCCGAGCCTTTGAAGCTTGACGGCAACTTTGCGCGCGTAATCGTCAAAGCTGCGGTAGGTAAAGTAATTGCCCTCGCCCTGATCGACTATTACGACTTGATCCGGATGCTGTTTTACGTTGGAAATTATTTTTTCAATAACTGCGCTCATATTTTCATCCCCTAAAAAATAATCATATTTAATCATATTATAGCCGAATAGAAAGATAAATGCAAGCAAATGCATCTATAATATTCATAGTTTTAACAATTTCTTACATAAAAATTTGTAACTATTCAGCACCCCACCCCAAAAACCTGATTGATCTGACCTGATAAAACCATCTTTACCGCGTGATAAGAATCAAACCCGTTTTTGCGGGCGGTGCTAACGAACGACATTAAGCCCATGTATTCCTCTGCGCCGGTTCTGCTTCTGAAGCAGCCGCAAACCTTGGTCTTTGTTTTGATGTTGCGGATATCGCGCTCGGCTTGATTGTTGTCGAACGGAACACCGAGCTTTTCTAAAAACAGGCAGACTGCTCCCTTGTGTTTTTTGAGCCTGTCGATGAGCGCGAGAATTTTACCGCGTTTTACTCTGCCGCGTTTTTTCCTGACAGGTTCCGCAATAGGATTCTGCGCGTATGCCTCTTTTATGATGACATCGTATTCGCGTTTGTATTTTTGAATTGTAAACACGCTGAGATAATCTTTTCCTGCCGCGATCGCCTTGTCTTTTGCTCTTTTCATACGCAAAAGGTGTTCCTTGAATTTTCTCGCCCATGCTTGCTCCGGGTGATTTTCTGCAATTCCGTTCAGCTCTCTCAGAAGATGGGCGCAGCATACAGAATGCGTCACATCGTTAAACTTCCAATAGGAAGTCCAGCAATCGTGGACGATGATACCGCGATAATCAGGAAGAATTCCGGCGGATTTTATGCCTTCGTAACCACGCTTTTTGCTGACAGTCATATATGTGTAGCTTCCGTTTGAAACATTGTGAACCCAATGCAGCTTGCCGTCTATGTTGGTTCCCGTTTCATCGCAATGAACCAACGGACTTTTAGAAAGCTTTTGACGTATTAGCTCAAGTGCTGGCTTTACTTTCTCTGCACAGCGGCTTACGATATTCTTAATCGTACCGGTTGAAAGAGGTATATTGAATACGCCGCCTAATATTTCGTGGATCCTGTTGACGCTGACCGCACCTACGGTATTAAAAGCGACAACCAGAGCTTGCAGATTCTTGCCGTATTGTACATTTGCTTTTACATCTTTTGGAAATGCTCCTGTTTTGGATTCACCGCAAAGAGGGCACACTTCGACACAGAGTTTTTCGTGAGCAGTGATATTTACCTCAACTACCGCGTCGATTACGTTCCGCGTCTCCTTAACGCAAGCCTTTGAAGCGCACTTATCCCGATAAGGGCAGGAAGTACAGTCGGCGTGCATATACCTCTTGATTTCGTCGGGCTTGGAAAGTACAGCAAGATGGGTTCCTTGATGTCCTTTCTGTCCGCCGCGTTTCTTACCGCTTTTTTCACGCAGACTCTTGTTGACTTTCTTGAAACCGTCAGATGATGGCGGTTTGGAGCTGTTGCCAGAGTTTTTGTTAAGCTGCTCACGCAATTCTTTGATTGTCACATTGAGTTCGTCTATGGTTTTACTCAACGAATCGACTTGCTCTAGCAGCATTTGATTTTGCTTCATCAACGATTCGATAAATTCTTGTGTAACCGGCATTTGCTCCACCGCCTTCGTTACCGATATTATACCAGAATTAACGAAGTTTGGCTATACCGCGCCCTGTTGACGGTTGTACATTTTGACGAACCTGATTTTTAAGAGGCGCTTTTAGTGCCTCTGGAGAGCATAGCATACGACCAATTTGTATTTCTATCATCTGCATGCCTGCTATTCGATATTTCAAAATTTCTTTTGTGCAGGTATACAAATTTTTATCGTTCTGAATAGTTACGAAGCGTTTTTATTTTGCGCCGTGAGCTGCCAGAACGGGTACTTGATGATGACAGGCGTATTGCCGCCGACTCCCAATTCAAGATACACAATGCTTTTGTCCTTGTTCTCGGCGATGAAAGAGCTATACCGCTCAGCCGCCTTGTGCCAGCCCTCGTCCTCGACAAATTTATCGTCAGATCTGAGGTTCATTGTCATTGGCTTGCCGCAGACGGGACAGCGCGGTATCAGCTCGGTCGGGACTTTTATATCCTCCTGCTGTTCGATCATCGAAACGACGGTATCGTAGTTATCATAGGTCTTATTGTGGCAAGGCACGGAGCATTGGAACAAGCCGTAATCACCCTGTGTGTAGAACAGCCGCTCCTTGTCAAAGCCTGCCAACTGAAACTGATGGTCAACATTCGTTGTGAGGACAAAGTAATTCTTATCCTTAACGAGATTTATCAAATCGTCATACACGGGGTTAGGAGCTTTTATATAGCGGTTGAAATAGATATGTCTGCTCCACCACGCCCAGAAGGTTTCTTTATCCGGGAACGGATAGAATCCGCCCGAATACATATCGGTAATGCCGTACTTTTCGGCAAAGTCAGAAAAATGCTTGAAAAAGCGTTCGCCCGAATGGTAAAGAGTATTATTCCGAAAACAAAGGAACATTGGGCGGGCATAAGAAATTGAAAATATACGGCAGATTGGATTGCCCTTCCGCTTTACGACACATAGCAAAAGGAAATTATGTGAAGTACAGAGTTTTCTTTGCAGATGAAGCCGCTGCAATTGCAGCTGGATATAGACCGTGTGCTATTTGCATGAGAGAAAAATATCTACAATGGAAACAGACACAAATATAAAACAAAAAGCAAACCACGCAGTTCCAAATCCTGCGTGGTCATTTTTATGCCAAAAATGTACTTTTCGGTGGAATATGAAAATTGTAGTTATATCCCCTGTTAGCCATGCTAAACAGCTTGAATCCCAACAGCTGAGGATTTGTGTAGAGGTATCTTGCCATCGTGTAGAAATCAATACCTTCCTGCATTGCCAGCTCATCAACCTCATCATCGTCAAGCAACAGGTCAGCGGCAAAGAGGTTCGCTTGATACTCCGTTTTGTCTGCGATGTTATAGATATTCATGTCCTCATGCGCGGCGGCCTTTAATTTGTCTGAATGAAGAATAATATGTCCCAACTCATGCGCCGCGACGATTTTGCGCTCTGCAGGGCGAAGATTCTCGTTGATCGCAATAAACTTGATGCCGTGAATGATGACGCAATACCCCTTCAAATGTTCCAGATTGCTGGACTCGCAGTGAATATCAAGCGCATCCATCAGTTCAAACGGATCGGAAGTGTTATACTTCTCGATGAGTTCCTCAACACATGCGTAAATATAGTTCTTTTTCATTTTGCTCTTTACCTCTTGATTGCAAATAATTGTTCAAAAAATGGATTTCGAGATTCAAAAAATGACGAAAAAATGCTACTCGCCTATCATCATTATACAAAAACAGATGTGTCATAAAAAGGACAATGCTCTGGTATTACCCTGTTTTTATGTCTTTTGAATGCTTTTTTTCATTTACAATCCGGCGAGGTTTATTGCTCGTCTTCGCGATCTTTTATAATTTGCCTTGCTTTCATATAGAGCGTCTGAAGCTCGTAAATAAAGGCAAGCTGCTCTTCGTCAGATAATTTGCCGCCTGCAAATAAAGCAGAAGCGTGAGCAAGGATTTCCTTCTTCTCCTCTTCCGTGAGTTCTGTTTCCTCTTTCTCGCCGTAGATCAGATAGTCGACCGATATGTCCAAAACATCAGCAAGCCGTTGAGAAACGTCAATGCGATTGGGCGTAACATGCCCCAATTCATAATTCTGAATAGTTCTTCCGGTGATTCCGCAGAGTTTTCCCAGTTCTTCCCGGGAAAGCTCTTTCTCTTTGCGCGCTCTCATCAATCGTTCGCCGTAACTGCTCATAATTTCACCTCAAATAAATCGGAAAATATTTTCTCAAAATCCCTATTGACAAAGAAATGTATTTCTGTTACAATACTGTCAAAAGGAAATTATCTTCCTGTTACAAGCTAATAATAGCACATATGTTTTAATATGTCAAGAAAAATATTTCTTTCATAGGTGGGCTATGAGAAACATACTGCACAGCGATATGAATAACTTTTACGCTTCAGTTGAATGTATGCTGAACCCGTCTCTCAAAGGGAAGCCTGTAGCTGTCTGCGGAAGTGTAGAGGAACGGCACGGTATCGTGTTGGCAAAGAACTATCCTGCCAAAGCATATGGCGTTCAGACGGGAGAAGCAGTGTGGCAGGCGCAGCAAAAATGTACAGGTCTTGTTATCGTTTCGCCTCATTTTGATGAATACATCAAATACTCAAAGCTCGCGCGGGAGGTATATGGCCACTACACGAATCAGGTTGAACCCTATGGAATGGACGAGTGCTGGCTGGATATTTCAGAGTATAACGGCAAAAATCCCGAAGCCGTAGCTTATGAGATCAAAGAAACCATGAAGGAAGAACTCGGGCTGACTGTTTCCGTGGGAGTTTCATACAATAAGATTTTTGCCAAGCTCGGCAGCGATATGAAGAAACCCGATGCTGTAACAGTAATTCCCAAAGAATCCTTCAAGGAGAAAATCTGGCGCTTGCCCGCATCTGATCTGTTGTTTGTCGGACGGGCTACAAAGAGAACGCTTGACAGGTTTTGTATTCGGACAATCGGAGATTTGGCAAACACAGCTCCCGAATTTCTAAAATCACATCTTGGGATACATGGGCTGAAGCTGTGGCAATACGCTAACGGTTTAGATAACTCTCCCGTTATGTATGAAGACTACAGACCGGTTGTGAAGTCAGTCGGTCACGGCACCACTACAAAAGCAGACCTCACTTCCAACGAAGAAGTATGGATCACAATCCTCGAGCTGTCCCAGGATATCGGTCACAGACTGAAAAAGCTCGGCATGAATTGTATGGGTATCTCTATCTGCATCAGAAATGAAGATTTAATGCATAAGGAGTGGCAGCAAAAACTCAATTTTGCAACACAGTCCCCATTCGTGATTGCAAAGCTTGCTTATGCCTTATTCCTTCAAAAGTATGTCTGGAATAAAAACATACGCTCGGTAACCGTCAGAGCGATTAATCTCATATCCGATTCCGCTCCAATGCAGTTGGATTTGTTTGTCGATCAGGATTCAATGACCCGGCAGACAAAAATAGATAACTGCATCGAGTCGCTGAGAGCGCGCTTCGGCAGCGAGATAATCAAAAACGCGGTATTGCTGAAAAACGTATGGATGATGAATAATCAAGCAAAACTTACAATGCCTACAGGTATGGCGAATATGAGGTGATTATGGATGAATGGATTATTGCAGGCGCATCCGCCGACAATATCTTATGGCGTCATCGGATGCTCTATGTATGAAAACGAAAACTCAATTTTGTGCTGTGTCGCGAAGGATGATTGGGGATTCGGTGATGTGGGCGTAATTGATGATTCAATTGTTTTTGTGCAGCGGAAGCTGGCGTTCAAGGAAGGCGCCTTGAACGTATTTAATGTCGGCGACAGTGAAAACAAGGTTTACAAAATGTCCAGACACAAAATCTCCGGTAAATATGTCGGCAGAGCGCTGATGACTGTCAATCAGTTTGAACGAGGTGTGTTATGGCGCGAAAAGTATTTGTAGACGTAATCGTCCGTGAGAATAAGGACGGCAGAAAAAGACCAATGAGCTTAGTATTTGAGGATGGCAAATCCTATGTGATCGACCGCTTGATTCAGGTAAAAAGATGTGCCGCGATGAAGGTCGGCGGCACCGGTATCCGTTATACGGTATCAATATCGGGCAAAGAAACCTATCTTTTTGAGGATGAAGGCAAGTGGTTTGTCGAGGCAAAACAATAGAACGGGAGGAACGACAATGCTATATCTTAGAAGTGGTGAAATTAGCAGCCTTGCTACACAAACAATTCAGAAGTACAAAGAATACATCGGTGTGGATTGGGAGCTTTTCAAGGTGAATCCGATCACGTTGGCTGAAATGTGGGGATTGGATGTGAAGTTCGTGGATTTAGGAGAGGATTCTGACATCATGGGATTTACAGCGTTTAACGATATGGATATTACGCTGACCGACGCGAATCAGTCGGATATCACGCTTGAGCTGTCCGGCAGAACCATCGTTATCAATGAAGCGCTCACAAGAGGGTGTGCCGGCAGACTCAATTTTACTATCGCGCATGAGATCGCCCATCATATTACTCCAAATATTCAACGAAAAGCAAACAGACGGTTGCTGCAGCTGCATCAATGGCAGTGAGTGTCAAAGCAGTGCTGGATACGCCATTGCTGACAGATGACGGTTGCCTGACCGACGCTTCTGCAAAACTTTATGAAAAACAAGCTCCAAAATTAAAACAGCAGCTACAAAAACAACTTGAAATCAAATGACATTAGAAGGCGGCTTGAGGTTCAAGCTCGAGACCATCCCAAAAGTTGTGTAAACCTCCAATCTGGTGTAAAATAGAAGCACCGAATTGGAGGTTTAATTATGAGCAGCAGAAGAAAACGCAGTCCTGAAGAACAAGCCCGGAGGGAAAAGATCCGGGAACTCCTACAAAGCAGCGGAGTCAGCAGCATGGAGGATATCCAGAATCTATTTAAGGAAACAATCGCCGAATTCATGGAGAACGGTCTGGATGCAGAGTTGGATGCAAATCACGCTCACACAGCACCACTTGCACGGAGTTTTAGCACCACCGTGACGGAGAAATAGCACCACCGTCACGGACAAGTTGCGCCACTCAAATTATTGACTTACACTATTAAAACATGGTATCATGATCTTGCTTTACTCATACGCAGGATAGGGCAACGCCGGAGGGCGACCTGAGCGGCGTATGAGGTTCGCGGGAGAGTGATGCCATACGGTGTCACTCTTTTTGTTTTTCCGCAGACATCACTCTCCCGGAAACAAAAGCGATAAACTCCGGGGGTTCGGGGGCAGCGCCCCCGCTATGCCAAAGCTTTAATCCATTTCTTCCGCAAGGATGAAAATAACACGTCTGGCTTCGATGAACGGCAACTCTGTTCCGCGTTCATCCGCAATGTACCAAGGATTAGCGTATGGGCTGTTTCCCGCGGCTACCCATTCTTTCAAATCTGAGATTTCCTCCTCTGAAGCATCGGGCACAAGCGCCAGATAGCACTTCATTTCGTTGATGAGGTAGCGTTTCATTCTGCCGCCTCGCAGTTCTGCTCCGGCTTCAAGCCGTGCCTTGCCCGCATGGAAACCTTGCCCTCGACAGATACGACATAGGAGTTGTGGTAGATCCTGTCCATGATCGCGTCGCTGATGGGGCTGTCATGCGCCGGGTCCGTGTTCAATCTCTCGTACCAGTCGGAATAAGGGTCGTATTGCGTACAGAAAATCGTTGCGCCGTGCTTGGTTCTCGCTTCAATGATCTCAAACAAATCGTAGGACTGCTGAATGGTGAGCGGTCTCATCAGCCACTCGTCCATAATCAGCAAATCTACTTTCCCGTATGCCTTGACAGCTTTCTTGAAATCGTTTTCCGCGCGGGCGAGCGTTAATTCGTCCAGCAGCTCGGGCATACGCACATAGCGAACGCGCTTGAATTTACGACACGCGGCGTTTCCGAGAGCACAGGCAATGTAGGTTTTACCGCTTCCGGTAGCGCCCTTCAGAACGATGTGGTGCTTTTCATCAATGTATTTGCAGGTAGAAAGCCGCGTCAGTTCCTCACGGTTAAGTTTTCTGTCTTCAAAGTATTCAATCCCTTCCATGCAGGCAGAAGGGATGTCGAAATGTGCGTCATGGATACGTCTGCGCAGTTTACTCGCCTGCTGACTGTTCCATCCCGCGTTGACGATCAATCCAAAACGCTCTTCGAACGGGATCTGACTGTAGGTTGCCGGATCCTGTGACTGTGCTTCAAATTCTCTTGCCATTGCGGTCAAGCGCATTTCTCTTAGCTGGTCAACAATAGAAACATTACTCATCACGCTTGCCTCCCTTGTTGTAATATGCTGCGCCGCGTGTAATTCCGTGTCCGCCTTCCTTTTTGACGGGAACGTGGTCCGGCTGCTTTTCCGCAGAGGATTTACACAGCACGCTAATATTGCGAACAGTGGGCTGAGAGGTCAGTCTGAGTACTCTCTCACAAGCGTTGTCCAAGCGCTTTGAACCGTATCGCTTCTCAAGTTTCATGAGACTTGCGCAGGATTTGAAGCCCTGCTCAACCTCCTTGCCGCTATTCAGGAAATACTGTACGGTTTCAGCAATACTGCTTCCTGCGCCGGTTGCCCAAACTGTGAATTCATCGGCATTGTAGCCGAGATATTTTCTGTGTGCTTCAGGCATATGCTCGGGCTTGACGACGGGATCGCGCTGCGGCTTGTCTAAACGAACATGAACCGCGACCTTTGTCTGCTTGTAGAACACCTCCACAATATGCTTGGTAAGCCGCACGTCGACCTTTTCTCCGATCAAATCAAACGGAACGGAGTATTTGTTGACGCCGTCGCTCACCAGATAATCATAGCCGACCTTTGGGTGAACCCAAACGGAAGGCTCGTATGTATACAGAGGAAGGGGCTTGAGAAACTCCTTCTCCTCCTGTTCGAACGCTGTCAGACGACAACCGGGACGTTTTTTGAACGGACGTCGGTTCAGTTCCTCCAACTTTTCCGCCACTGCTTGCATTGCTTCGCCAAGGGTGAAAAACCTGCGGTTACGAAGAGAGGCAGTGATCCAAGTGGATACAAATCGGACGGAGCCTTCTGCTGCGGGTTTGTCGTCGGGCTTGCCGACTCTTGCGGGAACGATCGCGACGTTGTAATGCTCCGCCAGCTCCTGATAGCTTTTGTTTAATATAGTTTCGTAACGGGTATTCTTGCTGACTGCGGTTCGGCAGTTATCCGGAATCAGCAAACGCGGAACGCCGCCGAAGTAGTTGAATGCGTGAACATGACAGAGCAGCCAGTTCTCTGTCTTCATGTCGCCGCAAACCTCGGCGTAGGTATACTAGCTGCACGGTAACACGGCGACAAATATGTAAGCCGGTTCCACCTCTCCGGTAACTGAATCGGTGATGTAGAGTGGGTCTCCTGCCCAATCCACCTGAACTGCGTCGCCGGGCTTATGTGTGATGCGCATGGTCGCTTTCGTAACGCGTGCCCAACGGCGATACTTCTCGCAGAACTGCGTGTACATATATGGGATTCCGCCCGAATCGCGAACCTTGACGCAGTATTCTTCCCACAAAAGCGTGAGCGTAACGCCTTTCTTTGCAAGCTCTTTGTGGATCTCAGAAAAATCCGGCTGCGTGTAAGGACACGCCAAAGCGTACTTTCCCGGGTAAAGAAGCTCCTGAATCATCTCGTTGGTAACGTCTTCACCCAACGGCCAGGAGATCCCGGCTTTCTTCGCCTTGTCGAGCACATCGGAGATCGTGTGACGCGAGCAGTATAACTCTCGCTCCATCGCTCGCTGACTATGCCCTTCGCTGTGCAGTCTTAAAATGTTTCGGTAGTCGATCATTTCGACAACCTCCTTTTGATTTAGTCACGCTGACGCGTGCCAAATCTATTATAGAGGGTGGTGCTCAACCCCGTAAAGGGTGGCGCTAAAGCAGCGTGACCGTGGTGCTAAAACTCCGTGCAAGTGGTGCTCACGCGGCGGAATATACACCATAAATTCCGCGATGGTTTCCTTGAAGAGATTCTGAATATCCTCCATGCTACTGATGCCGCTGGTTTGTAATAGCTCGCGGATTTTTTCTCTTCTCGCCTGTTCTTCCGGGCTGCGTTTTCTTCTGCTCATAATTTAAAACCTCCAATATGGTGCTTCTATTCTACACCATATCGGAGGTTTACACAATATTTGGGATGGTCTCGCACAAGAACGCGATCATCGCGACCATAACCAACGGTATCTCCAACGCCCGGATCGAAGCCACAAACAACAAGATCAAGCTCTCTGTCAGGATGGCTTACGGCTTCCGCAACATCGACAATCTCATTTCGATGATCATGCTCCGCTGCGGTGGCTTAAACATTGGCTTACCCGGCAGAGCGCAAAGAATTTGACCCACACCTTCTAGGGAAGGCTCCTATTTTTTGTTCATTACTTTATCAGCACAATTTACTAATGGTTGAAACAGCAGGATCGCACCCGGAGAAAATCGCTAAGTTACTGCTGCATTTGATAACACAATTGAGTATATAAAAACAGTATTCAATAAGCCTCAGGACTTCACCAGAAATCATCAGGCTGTTCTTGTGTTTAAACCAAATTATCTATTATTTTTATTCTCTTCCCGTCAATAACCAGTAAGCCCTCATTCTGCATCCTTCCGAGTTCTCTGGATAGAGCGCTGCGATTTACACCGAGGTATTCGGCGAGGGCGGTTTGCGTGAACGGGATCTTTACATATTCATCCTTGTCCTTCGGAAGTGTGCGGAGATAAATAAATATCCGGTCACGCAGGCTTTTCTGGCTGAGTATCCTCACCTTTTGGTTTAGAATAAGGTTCTTATTCGCAAGGCTTTTTATCAGATTTCTCGCGAGAATGATTTGTATCGAGGTATTATCCGCAGCTGCGTAGATCATTTCCAAATCAATAAAAAGCACAACGCAATCTTCAACAGCTCTGACTTGAACAGGGCTGTTTTTTGCCCGATTGATAACCAAGCTTTCGCCAAACAGATAGCCGTTTGTGAAGGTGAGCATTGTGATTTGGTCAAAGTTCTCGTTCTGGAAGGAACTCTCGATTTTGCCCTTCAATAATAACCCTGCATATTGTCCGGTTCCGCCGAGTTGAATGATATAGTCATCTTTAACGACCTTTTTTATGCGTCCGTTCAACAGCTTGATCGCATCGGCAAGCTGTTCATCCTTTATTCCGTCAAACAGGTAACATTTGCGGATAGAGCAAATGTAATCTTGGTTTGTAAGCATCAAAATCACCTCATATTTAGAATATCATAAAAGTGTTGCTGTGGCAACAGCTTTTTGATGGTGAATAAATTATGATATATACAAGAGGTGAGAATAATGATTAGAAAGATAATCAAAATAGATGAAGAAAAATGCAACGGTTGCGGCGCTTGCGCCAACGCGTGCCACGAGGGCGCTATTGATATGGTGAACGGCAAGGCAAAGCTGATGCGTGAGAATTTCTGCGACGGCTTCGGTGATTGTCTGCCGAGTTGTCCGACAGGAGCAATTACCTTTGAGGAGCGCGAGGCTCCCGAATATGATGAAACAGCAGTTAAGAAAGCGCAGGAGGAGAAGAAAATGGAAATGCACCATCATCAGGGCGGCTGCCCCGGTTCAAGAATGATGACCTTTGATAAATCCGAAGTTGAGGAAACACCTGTCGTAACAGGCAAGCCTGTATCAAGGCTCAACCAGTGGCCTTGCCAGATCAAACTGCTGCCCACAGTCGCACCGTTTTATGACGGCGCAAAGTTGCTGATCGCCGCCGACTGTACCGCCTACGCCTACGCCAATATGCACGAGGACTTTATGAAGGGAAAAATCACCCTGATTGGATGTCCGAAACTCGATATGGTGGACTACACCGACAAGCTGAGCGAGATCATCAGCAATAACGATATCAAGAGCGTCACTATTGTCCGTATGGAAGTGCCGTGCTGCGGAGGTTTGCAGAGAGCCGCGGAGCAGGCGCTCAGAAACAGCGGAAAGTTCATTCCGTGGCAGGTCGTGACGATTACAAGAGACGGTCAGATTTTAGATTAATCTTGCCAATACGGTATATAATACAATCAGAAAAGAAAAGGAGTGACTGCTATGGTAGAAATAAACAGCAGAAAAGCCGCTATTATCGGCTGTGGATTTGTAGGCTCGGCTTCGGCGTTTGCGCTGATGGAAAGTCATTTGTTCTCGGAGATCGTCCTGATCGACGCTGACAGGAACAGAGCCGAGGGCGAAGCTCTCGACATCAGCCACGGACTTCCTTTCTCAAAGCCTATGCAGATCTACGCGGGCAGCTATGAGGATATCAGCGACGCCGCGGTAGTTATCGTGACAGCAGGCGCCGGACAGAAGCCCGGTGAAACAAGACTTGATTTAGTGAAGAAGAATGTAGCGATCTTCAAGTCGATCATTCCCGAAATTGTGAAATATAATAAAGACGGGATCCTTTTGGTGGTTGCCAATCCCGTAGATATTTTAACTTATGTCGCTAAACAGCTCAGCGGTTTTCCGTCAAACAGAGTTTTCGGTTCGGGCACGGTACTCGATACCGCAAGATTGAAGTATTTGCTCGGCGAGCATCTCGGTGTTGACAGCAGAAGTATTCACGCTTTTATCATCGGCGAACACGGCGACAGAGAGATAGCCGCTTGGAGCAGCGCCAATGTGTCGGGAGTTCCGCTTCACAAGTTCTGTGAAATGCGCGGACATTATCAGCATCAACGGGCAATGAGAGAAATTGCAGACGGCGTGAAGAACAGCGCTTATGAGATCATCGAAAAGAAAAAGGCTACCTACTACGGTATCGCTATGTCGGTCAAGCGGATCTGCGAGGCGATCGTCAGGGATGAAAAATCCGTATTGCCGGTTTCAAGCATACAGACAGGCGAGGAAATAAACGGTGTTGCACTCAGTATGCCTGCTATTGTGGGCAAGCACGGCGTAGAAGGTCAGGTGCCGATCGAACTGAACGACAAGGAAAAAGCGGCGTTGAAACAATCCGCCGATACGCTGAAATCGGTTATCGGCGACGTATTAAAGGAGTGATTATGACTCCATTTGACGGCGGATATACGTGATAAAAAAATAAGGACATCTCTTCTTTGGCAGAATGAGATGTCCTAAAATTATATTTTACACGTTTGCAAACTCATTTTAACTTGAAAATTTTGCAGAGCGATATATGTGTAATTATTCAAATTCACACAGGCTTCGGAAAAATCACTGAGGAGTGCGGCTGAACCACGAATTGATAATTTTTTCCGTTGTATCGGAAGTTGAGGTTTTCGGCACGGTCGGCGCAATTCAGGCTGAGCTTGCAGTGTCAGCGGAATGACCAAATGAGCCGACCGAAGATCAACGGTACATTCATATGGCAGTAAGGAATGCGCTTCATCGAAAATGATGACGAAAGCTCCGTTTGAGAATGGACACAGTCAAATACATTTCATAACGATCACCGCTAATCATTATCAAAAGCGGCTGTTATTGACGATATTCGCTTTTGATTTATGTTGCAATTCGACCGGAAGTATGGTATCATTTAATTAGTTCCAAAGGGGGTGTCGGGATGAACGTTATCCATATGAAATATGCGGTCGAAGTCGCAAAAGCCGGTTCGATAAACAAGGCGAGTGAAACACTGCTTGTGGCACAGCCGAATTTAAGCCGTTCCATAAAGGAGCTTGAAGCGGATTTGGGGATCACCATCTTTTTGCGCACGTCGAAAGGTATGACACTCACGCCCAAAGGCGAAGAATTTATGGGATACGCCAAAAACATCCTCAGTCAGCTTGATGAACTTGAAACGATGTATAAGTCGGAATTGCCCGCAAAACAAACCTTTTCTGTTTCTGTTCCCCGCGCAAGCTACATAGCCGACGCCTTCTCAAAATTCACAAACTGTATCGACAAAGGCTCTGCGGAGATATATTATCAGGAAACCAACTCTCAAAACGCTATTACAAATATATTGGAGCACAATTATCATTTGGGAATTATCCGTTACGCCTCTCATTTTGATAATTATTTCAAAACGTTGCTTGATGAAAAGGGCTTGAAGTATGAATTGGTCGCGGAATTCCGATATGTGCTGGTGATGAACGCAAGGCATCCTCTCGCTCGGAAAGAGGAGATACGCTATCAGGATTTAGAGCCGTATATACAGATCTCACATGCCGACCCGTATGTTCCCTCTTTACCTGCGGCAACCGTGCTCAAGGATGAACATACCGTCAACTGCACCCGCAACATCTTTGTTTTTGAGCGCGGCGGTCAGTTCCACCTGCTCTCTCAAAATCCGGATACGTTTATGTGGGTCTCTCCATTGCCCGACGATATTATTTCGGGCTTTGGTCTGGTGCAAAGGAGCTGTCCCGATAATCATAAGCTATACCGGGATATGCTGATATGCCGCAAGGATTACCGACTCAGCAAGCTGGATCGGGATTTTATGACCGAGCTATACAAATCAAAACAAAATATTCTGTAAAAAAGCAGCAGCCTTTTCCTTTTGAAATCGGCTGCTGCTTGTGTTTTTTGGGTAAAAACTACCTGTTTTTTGTTATTCGAGATATGGTATATCGATAAATATATTACCGATATACCATTTTAGTTATTCACATATTGAGAAAATATTGTATAATATTAACAAGCGAACAGGAGGTGAGTCTTTGCAGTCCGCAATTTCAAAAGCAACGCTCGGTCGGCTTCCGACTTATTTGCGTTATTTGGAAAACATATCAAGCGAACATATCTCGGCACCGGCAATCGCAAGAGCGCTTGGCTTGGGCGAGGTCCTGGTGCGCAAGGATTTGAGCCTTGTGTGCGGAAAAGGAAAGCCCAAAACAGGCTATGCTACCGACGCGCTGAAGGCTTCGCTGAGAACTGCGCTGGGCGTCAACAATGTTACCCCGGCTGTTTTGGTCGGAGCAGGCAAGCTCGGAACCGCTTTGATGGATTATAGAGGCTTCCGTGATTATGGAATGGAGATAATAGCGGCATTTGACAAGGACGCAGAAAAAAGCCGTATAGCGTCCGGCAAGCCCGTTTATTCCATGGATCAGCTGAGGCGGTTTTGCCAGATGCAAGACGTCAAAATCGGTATTATTACCGTTCCAGCCAACGCGGCGCAATCGGTTTGCGATCAGCTGATCGCGAGCGGAATTGAAGCGGTTTGGAATTTTTCGCCTGTTACGCTTAAGATCCCGCAGGGCATAGCGTTGCAAAACGAAAACTTAGCATTATCCTTGGCACATCTGCACAGTATGCAAATTGATTAAATCAGGAGGAGAACAATGGAAACAAACAAGAAAAATTATGAGATCGTTGACGGCGTAGAAAAACTGGAAGCCGCGCTCGCCAGAGCCAGAGCGGCACAGAAGATCTTTGCCACCTACACGCAGGAACAGGTTGACGCTATCTTTTTAGCGGCGGCAACCGCAGCAAACCAGGCAAGAATTCCTCTCGCGCAAATGGCAGTGGAAGAAACCGGCATGGGTATCGTGGAGGACAAGGTCATCAAGAACCACTATGCCAGCGAATATATCTACAACCAGTACCGCGACGTCAAAACCTGCGGCGTGATCGAAGAAGACACTGCCTTCGGCACCAAGAAGATCGCCGAGCCGATCGGCGTTGTAGGTGCGGTTATTCCCACTACAAACCCCACGTCCACCGCAATTTTTAAAGCGTTGATTTGTCTGAAAACCAGAAACGCTATCATCATCAGCCCGCATCCCCGCGCAAAGAAGAGCACAATCGAAGCAGCAAAGGTCGTTCTGGAGGCGGCGGTAGCAGCCGGCGCTCCGGAAAACATTATTGCATGGATCGACGTTCCCTCGCTGGAAATGACCAATCTGGTTATGCAGGAGGCGGATATCATCCTCGCGACAGGCGGCCCCGGCATGGTAAAGGCGGCGTACTCCAGCGGCAAGCCCGCTCTCGGCGTAGGCGCGGGCAACACACCTGCCATCATTGACGAGAGTGCCGACATCACCTTGGCGGTCAACTCCATCATTCACTCCAAAACCTTTGACAACGGTATGATCTGCGCCTCCGAGCAGTCTACTATCGTACTCGACAGCATTTACGATGCCGTAAAACAGGAGTTTGCGGCGCGCGGCTGTTATTTCCTGAAGGACGACGAATTGGATAAGGTTCGCAAAACCATCATTATCAACGGCGCTCTCAACGCGAAAATCGTAGGACAGAAGGCTGCGAAAATCGCCGAGCTGTCGGGCGTAAAGGTTCCTGCCGGCACTAAGATTTTGATCGGCGAGGTGGAATCCGTTGATCTCAGTGAGGAATTCGCTCACGAAAAGCTGAGCCCTGTTCTTGCCATGTACCGCGCAAAGGACATCCAGGACGCGTTCGGCAAGGCGGAGCAGCTTGTCGCGGACGGCGGCTACGGTCATACCTCTTCCATTTATCTCGACGCTGTTAATGAAAAAGATAAACTCGCTGAATTTGCGGCGCGTATGAAGACCTGCCGTATTTTGGTAAATACTCCGTCTTCTCAGGGCGGCATCGGCGACCTCTACAACTTTAAGCTTGCGCCCTCGCTCACCCTCGGCTGCGGCTCGTGGGGCGGAAACTCCGTCAGCGAAAACGTAGGAGTAAAGCACTTGATCAACATCAAAACGGTTGCCGAAAGGAGAGAAAATATGCTTTGGTTCAGAGCGCCTGAAAAGATTTACATAAAGAAGGGCTGTATGCCTGTTGCTCTTGATGAATTGAAAAATGTTATGAACAAGAAGCGCGTGTTCCTTGTGACCGACAGCTTCCTTTATAAGAACGGATATACAAAGCCCATCACCGATAAGCTCAACGAGATGGGAATCCAGTACACCTCTTTTGCTGATGTTGAGCCCGATCCCACCCTTGCCTGCGCGATCAAGGGCGCTGAGCAGATGAGATCCTTTGAGCCGGATACGATCATCGCTCTCGGCGGCGGCTCCGCAATGGACGCTGCGAAGATCATGTGGGTGCTTTATGAGCATCCCGAAGTAAACTTCATGGATATGGCGATGCGCTTCTCCGATATCCGCAAGAGGATCTACACCTTCCCGAAGATGGGCGAAAAGGCTTACTTTATCGCTATCCCGACCTCTGCAGGCACCGGCTCCGAGGTAACTCCCTTTGCCGTTATCACCGACGAAAAGACCGGCGTAAAGTATCCGCTTGCAGACTACGAGCTGCTGCCGAACATGGCGATCGTAGACACCGATTTCCACATGACCGCTCCCAAGGGACTGACCGCGGCTTCCGGTATCGACGCTGTTACCCATGCGCTTGAGGCTTACGCTTCCATGATGGCGACAGATTACACCGACGGCTTGGCGCTCAGAGCCTTGAAGGTTATCTTTGAATATCTGCCCAGAGCCTATGACAACGGTCTTAACGACCCCGAAGCCAGAGAGAAAATGGCTAATGCCGCTACAATGGCAGGTATGGCTTTTGCCAACGCCTTCCTCGGCGTATGCCACTCCATGGCTCATAAGCTCGGCGCCTTCCACCACCTGCCTCACGGCGTTGCAAACGCCCTGATGATCGACGAGGTGCTTCGCTTCAACGCGGCGGAGGTTCCTGCAAAGATGGGTACTTTCCCGCAGTATGATCATCCGCACACCCTCGCGCGCTATGCAGAGGTTGCAGATTATCTCGGCGTCGGCGGCAGCGACGACAGCGAAAAGCTTGCAAACCTGATCGCTAAGATCGACGAGCTCAAGGCTAAGATCGGCATCAAGTCCACCATTAAGGAATACGTTCCGGACGAGCAGGACTTCCTTGACAGACTTGACGATATGACCGTACAGGCGTTCGACGATCAGTGCACGGGCGCTAACCCCCGTTATCCGCTGATGAGCGAGATCAAGCAGATGTATCTCAACGCTTATTACGGCAAGACCTTCGAGGAAACCGAAACACCCGACGAAAATCAGCTCGGCGGAGAAATCGACAAAAGCGACTTTAAGCAGTCGTTCCGCAGAGCTAAGAACGGTATCCATCAGAATCTGTAAGGGAGGAAAATAAAATGACACTGGATAAAGTAATCGCGGTAAGAACCGCAAAAACCGTCTACCGTGACGGCGACCTTTGCGTAAAGGTATTCAACGAAGAATTTTCAAAAGCCGACGTGCTCAACGAAGCGCTGAACCAGGCGCGTATCGAGGAGACCGGGCTGAATATCCCGAAGATCCACGAGGTAACAAAGATCGACGGAAAATGGGCTATCGTCTCCGATTTTATCGAAGGAAAAACCCTGCAGCAGCTGATGGATGAGGATCCCGACAAGAAGGACGAGTACCTGAACCAATTTGTTGATCTGCAGCTCACCGTTCTCAGCAAGACCTGTCCCCTGCTCAACAAGCTCAAGGATAAAATGAACCGCAAGATCAGCATGGCTGAGCTGGACGCCACCACTCGCTATGACCTGCACACCAGACTGAACGGTATGCCCAAGCACAACAAGGTATGCCACGGCGACTTCAACCCGTCCAACATCATCATTGCCGAGGACGGCACTCCCTACATCATCGACTGGTCGCACGCTACCCAGGGCAACGGCGCGGCTGACGCGGCAAGAACCTATCTGCTGTTCATGCTCAAGGGCGACAATGAAACCGCAAAGCAGTATCTCGACCTGTTCTGCAAAAAGAGCGACACCGCAAAGCAGTATGTCCAGAAGTGGATGCCGATCGTAGCGGCTTCGCAGTCCATAAAGGGCAACGAAGCAGAGCGCGAGTTCCTGCTCAGCTGGGTAAACGTTGTCGAGTACGAATAAGGAGAAGGTCAGCATGAAAGTAACCGTATGTATCGGCTCCTCCTGCCACGTCAAGGGCTCGCGCCAGGTAGTAGAGCAGCTGCAGCAGCTTATCGCGCAAAACGACCTCAGCGATAAGGTGGAGCTGGGCGGCACCTTCTGCATGGGACAGTGCCAAAAGGGTGTTTGCGTTACCGTTGACGACACCTTCTATTCGGTATCTCCCGAAAACGTCAGAGAATTTTTTGAAACAAACATAAAGACAAAGGTATAAAAATGAATATACAGATATGCGTTGGCTCGTCGTGCCACCTCAAGGGATCGGAACAAGTTGTCCATTTGTTTCAAAAGGCTATTGAGGAACGCAATCTGGCGGATAAGATCACTCTTGCGGGCAGCTTCTGTATCGGACGCTGCAACCGCGAGGGTGTCACCGTTCAAATTGACGACGAGATCATTACGGGCGTAACACCCGAAACCTTCGACAGATTTTTTGAAAAGGAAATTTTACAAAAACTCAATTGAAAGTGAGCGTAAAGATGTCGAACTGTTTGACATTAAAAAAATCAAATTGCAAAAATTGTTATAAATGTATTCGCCACTGTCCGGTAAAGTCCATACGCTTTTCCGGAAATCAGGCGCATATTATCGGCAACGAGTGCATTCTTTGCGGTCACTGCTTTGTAGTGTGTCCGCAAAACGCCAAGCAAATCGTTGATGACACCGAAAAAGTACGCGTCCTGCTGCAAAGCGGAGCTCCCGTTATCGTCAGCCTTGCGCCGTCATTTATCGCAAATTATACCGGCGTGGGCATTGAATCAATGCGTACCGCTCTGAAAAAACTCGGCTTTTACGACGTTGAAGAAACCGCTTTGGGCGCGACGATCGTCAAGCGTGAATACGATCGCATTCTGCAGGATGAGGATAGAGATATCGTGATTTCCTCCTGCTGTCATTCCGTGAATTTGCTGATCCAAAAATATTTTCCGAGCTGCCTGCCGTATCTCGCTGATGTTTTGTCGCCGATGCAGGCGCACTGCAAGGATATCAAGTCGCGTATCCCCAATGCCAAAACCGTATTTATCGGTCCCTGCGTCGCCAAAAAGGACGAGGCGGAGTATTACGAGGGCATAGTTGACGCCACACTGACCTTCGAGGAGTTGTCCGCGTGGTTAAAAGAGGAAAACATCACCCTCGAACAGAAAACCGACAATACAGAAAAAAGTCTTGCGCGGTTTTTCCCGACGACCGGCGGTATTCTGAAAACTATGACGCAAAAGGCGCAGGATTATACTTACTTTGCGATCGACGGCGTAGAAAATTGTATAGCTGCCCTGAAGGATATTGCGGACGGCAATGTTCACAAGTCCTTTATTGAAATGAGCGCCTGCGCAGGAAGCTGCATAGGCGGTCCTGTTATGGAAAAGCACCGTCTGAACCCGGTCAGTGATTACGCTGCCGTTGCCAAATACGCCGGTAAGCGCGATTTTGAGGTCGACCAGCCCGAAACTGTCGATATAAAGAAGATGTTCGAGTTCATCGCGCAGCGCTCGGCAAAGCCTTCCGATTATGAGATCAACCAGATCTTGCGGCAAATGGGTAAATTCAAGCCCTCTCAGGAGCTGAACTGCGGCTCCTGCGGCTACGATACCTGCCGCGAAAAGGCTGTCGCCATTTATCAGGGCAAGGCGGAAATCTCAATGTGTCTGCCGTTTTTGAAGGACAAGGCTGAAAGCTTTTCCGATACCATCGTTAAAAACACGCCCAACGGTCTGATCGTCGTGAACGATCTGCTCGAGGTACAGCAGATCAATTCAGCCGCGCTGAAAATACTGAATCTGCGCGCCGCGTCGGATGTAATGGGTACGCAGGTGGTGCGAATCCTCGATCCGCTGCCGTTCTTGAACGTGCAGTCCACCCACCGCGGCATATACAATGAGCGTACCTTTTTAGCCGAGTACGACCGCTATGTGGAAATGACAGTCGTTCCCGACAAAGAGAGCAATATGCTGATCTGCATTATGACAGATGTCACCGAGGAGGAGACCGCACGCCGCCGCAAGGAGGATATCAGCCGCCAGACGGTGGAGGTTGCCGACAAGGTGGTTGACAAGCAAATGCGTATCGTACAGGAGATCGCTTCGCTGCTCGGAGAAACTGCCGCTGAAACAAAAATAGCGCTGTCAAAGCTGAAGGAGTCGATCACAGATGAATGATTTATGTGCGGAGATCGGCTATAAAAGCATCAACCACGACGGCGAGCAGCTTTGCGGCGACCATATCGACATCGTAGATCAGGGCGCTGATTCTACCGTTATCGTGCTGGCGGACGGCATGGGAAGCGGCGTAAAGGCGAGTATCCTCTCAACGCTCACCTCAAAGATCATCTCGACCATGATGGCGGCTGGCTTACCCTTGGAGGAATGTGTGTCTACCATTGCCGCAACGCTCCCTGTCTGCTCGGTGCGCGGCGTTGCGTACTCCACCTTTACCATTATGCACATCATCAACTCCCGCACCATCGAGCTGATCCAGTATGATAACCCTCACATCATTTATATTCGCGACGGCGACCTTTATGATTATGCCAAAACCGAGCTCAGTATCGGCGGAAAAACGATATACAAATCGGTTATCCGCTTAAAGGAGGACGACATCATCATCGCCATGAGCGACGGCTGTCCTCACGCGGGGATCGGTATCGCATATAATTTCGGCTGGAAATGGGAGGATATCGCGGAATACATGCTGAGCATGTCGGACGGCGGCTTCACCGCGAAGGTGCTTTCAAAGCTGCTGATAGACGAGGTAAACCGGCTCTACGGCGGTAAGCCCGGCGATGACGCAACTGCCTGTGTTATAAAGATCCGCAAGCGCGTACCGATGAATATCCTTTTCGGTCCTCCTTCCGACAGGGACGACTGCGACCGTATGATGAGCCTGTTTTTCTCAAAGGAGGGCAAGCATATCATCTGCGGCGGAACGACTTCTTCCATCGCCGCAAAGTGGCTGCGGAAACCGCTCAGACCAAAGCTCAGCTTTGAACGCAGCGATGTGCCGCCGATCGCGGAGCTGGAGGGCGTCGATTTGGTGACCGAGGGCGTTATCACCATCAACAAGGTGGTGGAATATGCCAACGACTATGTCAAAAACAACGATTTCTATGAGGAATGGGGCTACGGCAATGACGGCGCTTCGCTTATCAGCCGTCTGTTGTTTGAGGAAGCGACGGATATAAATTTTTATGTCGGCAAGGCAGTTAACCCAGCACATCAAAATCCCGATTTGCCGATCAATTTCAACATTAAAATGAATTTGGTGCAAGAGCTTTCAAAGGCGCTCAAGCTGATGGGCAAACGCATCAAGGTCAGTTATTTTTAGGTGAACGTAAATGAATAAGTTAAGAAAATTTGATACCAAGGTGCAGTATCTGAAATACAAGGTGCTGCGCGAGGTGGCGCGTCAGGCATGGAACGATACGCTGCTTGAGAACGTGCTGGATATTCCGAAAATCATCGTTCCCGGCAAAACGCCGACCATGCGCTGCTGCGTATATAAAGAGAGGGCGATCCTCGCCGAACGCGTCAAAATCGCTATGGGCGGTAACTCTGACCGTCAAAACGTTATAGAGGTGATCGACATAGCCTGCGACGAATGCCCTGCCGCCGGTTATGAGGTCACGGATTCCTGCCGCGGCTGTCTGGCGCATCGCTGTGAGGACGTCTGCAAACGCGGCGCTATCTCCTTTGACTACAACCATGTGGCGCACATCGATAAAAGCAAATGCGTGGAATGCGGTCAATGCGCCAAGGTATGCCCGTATTCCGCGATAGCCAACCGTAAGCGTCCCTGCCAAAATGCCTGCAAGATCAAGGCTATCAGCATCAACGACGACAACGCGGCACAGATCGACGACGAAAAGTGTATTTCATGCGGCGCCTGTGTTTATCAATGTCCGTTCGGCGCTATCAGCGACAAATCATTTATTTTGAACGTAATAGATTTGCTGAAGAAATGCGAGCAGGGAAGAAATTATAAGATCTATGCTGTTGTTGCCCCGTCGATTTCCAGCCAGTTTACTTACGCGAAACTCGGTCAGGTTATAACGGGACTGAAAGAGTTGGGATTTCATACGGTCGTAGAGGCAGCTCTCGGCGCGGATATGGTAGCGCAGGCGGAATCAAAGGAGCTTGCGGAAAAGGGCTTTTTGACCAGCTCCTGCTGCCCCGCCTTTGTGGACTATATCAACAAATCATTCCCGCAGCTTAAACCGAACGTCTCTCACAATCTTTCTCCGATGGCGACGATCGCCAAGTATATCAAAGAGACAACGCCGAATGCAAAGGTCGTGTTTATCGGACCGTGTACGGCTAAAAAGATGGAGGTCCAGCTCGATACCGTCAAGCCTTATGTGGATTCCGCGCTGACATTTGAAGAATTACAGGCGCTGTTTGACAGCCGAGATATTGACCTCAACACGCTGGAGGAAGGCGTGCTCGACAACGCTTCCTACTTCGGAAGGATTTTCGCTCGCTGCGGCGGACTTGCCGACGCGGTCGCCGAGGGCTTGAAGGAGCAGGGGCTTGATGATTTTGAGCTGAACGCTGTTTCGTGCGACGGCATTGAGGAATGTAAAAAAACGCTGACAATGAAGAGCAAAAATCTTTTGAAAGCAAACTTTATCGAAGGTATGGCGTGCGTCGGCGGCTGTATCGGCGGAGCGGGTTGTCTGACTCACGGCGCAAAGGATAAAATGCAGGTAGATAAATACGGACAGGAAGCAATGGAGAAAACCATCCTTGACGCTATCTCGATCCTTAAATAGTTCAGTTCAACCGTTTTTATTCTTTCAATTTGATAAAATATGCAAAAAGCCTGATGACTTCTATCGAAATCATCAGGCTTTCCTTATGTGTAAATCAATTCTGTATTTACTATCTCCTGTGCTCTATTACGGATATTGTTCATCTTACTCACCCATAGCATTGGATTAGATGCTTTGAGTTGTTCGGTGCAGCCTTCTTCCTTAGCGAAAGCCTGTACAAGCTCGTCGTACATCTTCCGTGCCTGTTCATCAATATCGGCAAGATATTCGTTTAGCTTGCATTTGGTAAGCAGGTTGGTGTAGAGAACAGGGCGGCTTCGTTTGATATAGCGAAGGTGTTGTTGTCCCCACAAGCCGATTGGACGGCTATCCTGTTCGGGTAACTTTAGATTGGGAAGTAAATAATCTCCCTGCTGTGTGTATGTAATCTTTGTCGCCATAATTCAGACCTCCTTGATCTTAATTCTCTTGACTTTGGCTTTCGTGAGCTTGATTAGCAGCTCGTCAATGATGTCGGTGTATCTGCCCTGTGATATGAGGTCGTTCCTCAAATCAATCAGGCTGTTGATGACCGTGCGCCGTTCATCAGGCGTTAGGTATAAATGGTATTTTGGTTTTTTCATTGCATTACCTCCGTTTGTTTGATATAATCAGTATAAACGAGAATGCTTGAGAAATCGGATGTGCGGATTGAATTTTGTGAAAACTTTTGGGGTGCGTAAGCGCGTGACTCGGGAGAGCGCTTGGTTCGCATTCAAGAGGTCAGGGGTTCGAATCCCCTTATCTCCACCAGAAAGAGTTGCACAGTTGCGGCAACCGATTAGCCAAAGAATCCGCCCATCTTTCCGGGGATTCGAAGGCGACCGTTAAGAAAACAGTCCGGCGGACTGTTTTTAGGGAGAGAGCAGATGATACTATTCTTTCATCTCTGAACCCATCATGCGAGATGAAACGTTTTGCAATTTCAAACGTACCTTATCTCCACCAGAAGCGTCGCAGTCAAAACTGCGGCGCGATTTAAACAAAACAGAATATTATCTCATGGGGGTATAGCTCAGCTGGGAGAGTGCTTGACTGGCAGTCAAGAGGTCACGGGTTCGAGCCCCGTTATCTCCACCAAAGCAAAAACCGCATCAGAAAGCCGTTTTTCGGCAGTCTGGTACGGTTTTTCTTTCATGTTTATTATTCTATATTGGAATAATGGTTGAATAAATGTTGAATAAAAATATTTCGGGATTTTTTTGAATGAATAGTTCGACTCAAAAAGGCTCTTCCCTAGAACCAGTGGGTTAGAATTTGCAGTATAGTAGAAAACAACTGATAAATCTGTAAATCGCATTTATTCCACGGTCTATTGACAATGAGCCTCTATGCATATGGTATTCCGTCAGCGCAGGCAAGCCCCACAAATGGGCTGCTGCCCGGCATTTAGCCTACCATATGCATACTCATTGTCAATAGCTTTCGCGGCATAAACGCGGATTAAGGTTACCCACACTTTCTAGTGAAGCCTCTGAGATAAAGACTCCGTCGGTTGAAGCTCTGGAAATAAAGCCTACTGTTTTTGACCATGTTGAAAACGCAGTTGCTCCGATTGCCGCACAGGTAAAAGAAGCGGCTGAACCGGTCACATCCGGTATATCAAAGGCCGTTGAGCCCGTCGGCGAAAAAGCAGGAGAAGCTTTGGAGGATGCAAAAACAGCAGTTACGGGATTTGCTTCGGGAGTTGGGAAATCAATAGGCGGCTTCTTTGGCGGATTCGGAAAAAAGAAGTAAGGAGGGATTTTATGCCAATACCGATTTTGTTTATCGGAATCGCAGTTGCTACTGGCGCTGTCGGTATAGGAAAAACAACAAAAGCGGGATTTGACCAGTATAATGCAAAAAAGCTGAACGAAAACTCTGACGAGCGAATGGAAGAAGCGGCGAACAGACTTAACATATACCGTCAGCAGTGTGAAAAATCCCTCGAAATGCTTGGAGAAGAAAAGCTGTTCGTTCTAAACGGAAACATTTCTGACTTCATGGATACATTTACACAGATTAAAAATGTTGATTTTACGGAGTCACTCGGGCTTAACGAACTGAATAAACTGGCTATCGATAGGAAAGAGTTTAAGGAGCTCGGAGAAATGCGTAGCTTTGCGGGTTCTCTGTCAAGCGGTCTTGCTGCGGGAGTAACAGGAGGTGCGTTGGCAGCTTTCGGCGCGTACAGCGCAGCTTCTACATTTGCTGCAGCTTCAACTGGAACAGCAATCGCTTCTCTCAGTGGAGCTGCGGCATCCAATGCTACTCTTGCTTTTTTCGGAGGCGGATCAGTTGCCGCAGGCGGATTGGGTGTAGCGGGCGGTACGGCTGTACTTGGTGGTCTTGTTGCCGGACCCGCTTTGATGATAATGGGTATTATTGTTGAGGCAAAAGCAGGAAAGAATCTTGAAGAAGCCAAAGCAAGTGCAGCAGAGGTAACCTTATATTGCGAACAAATGGAGGCAGGAGCCGAGCAGTGTATTGCTATTCGCAGAAGAACTGATATGTTTTATAGCCTTCTCGCGATTCTCGACTCCAAGTTTTTTCCGCTGATACATAAGTTGCAGGAGGCGGTAGAACGCGAAGGCTTTGACTATTCCAAATACTCTATAGAAAGCAAGAAGGCAGTAGTTGCCGCCGCGTCGATGGCAGTCAGTGTCAAAGCCGTGCTGGATACACCGTTGCTGACCGATGACGGCTGTCTAACCGAAGCTTCTTCCAAACTCTTTGATAAACAGGTTTCGGTATTAAAATAAAAGCAACAAAATCAGTTAGAAAGCAAATAGCAAATGTAAGAGGTGACTTGAATTCAAGTCGCCTTTTGAAGTATGGAAATTCAGTTTTCTACAACAGAGATGTATTTGAATATCGTGGGATAGGAAACCGAACAGAGCTTTGCAAATTCAGACTTGTTGATTTCACCGCGCTTGTACTTTGGATAGTATTTGAAAAATATTTTCGGGATCCTGTCTTCAGATGTCGCGGGTCTTCCAATAGCTACGCCTTTGGCTTTGGCATTCTGCAGGCCGCTTTTGACGCGCTGGCTAATAATGTTGCGCTCAAGCTCGCTGAATACACCCATCATTTTCAGCATGCCCTCTGTCATGGGGTCAAGCTCCTTTGTACAATCGACGATAAACGAACCCAACACCAATTTGATGTGCCTGTCTTTTGCCAATTCAATGATTTCGCAGAGTTGTTTTGTGCTGCGCGTGATCCGGCTGACCTCTGTAGCAATAATTGTGTCGCCTGCTTCGACAGCGGATAACAACCGTTGAAGTTCCACACGGTCATTCTTCATACCGCTTTCATATTCACGGTAAATGTTTTCCTCCCTAGCGCCAAGCTGTATCAATTCTCTGATCTGTCTGTTGATGTCCTGCAATTCCTCGTTGGTCGAGCATCTGGCATATCCGTAAATCATAATTCACCTCAAAGTTTTTGCGATAAAGTATAAAAGAAAACCCATATGGAGTTTCTTTTATACTTTTGCTTTTTTATACGTCTGTTTTCGCCGCTTACCTGACAGCGAAAAGATATAAAGGAAAAGAATTAGTTTTGTTTATATGATAACACAGTTTTGTCAAAATTTCATAGCGTTACAAACTTCTGCTTTGCAAATTGTTTTTATGTTTTTCACTACCACATGAGAGGTAGTTAGTATATCAGAAGAAAGATGCACTGAAAAAGCACCATAAATACGTGTATAATGATTGCAGAAAGAAAATCAATATGCTATTATGATATCAGAAAACAATGAGTCGTGTGCAGAAATGGGAAACAGTATGAATGAAAGAATCAAAGTTATTGTGATGTCGCGTTTGGAAGCATATCAATACTGTAAAAAACACCATGACAAACCGTCCGCTAAAGTGGTAGTCCGATGCCCCAAATGTAACGCTCGTGTCTGCGATGTTATCCAGGGAACCAACGGAAATTGACCAACCAATACTGTAAGAATAAATAGAGCGGTTGCATTGAGAAATTGCTTGACAAATACTAAGGGATTGGTTAAGATAGAAATGCAGATAAACTCAACTAAAAGTGACTCTGATTTTTCGGTAGTTCACATCTATATGAAACTTTAAGAAAAATTATCTTTTTTGCTCAGTCTTGACATTGAATAGCGGGAGTACCCAATGGTACTCCCGCTATTCAATTATGCAAACCAAAAAGAGAATGCCGGACGGGAACTGAAGAACCTTTCCAATCGCACTGAACCCATCAGGCGGGCAGGAAGTTATCGGAAGATGAATGTAAGCATTCTTCTCCATTGCAAACCAAAAAGAGAATGCCGGACGGGAACTGAAGAACCTTTCCAATCGCACTGAACCCATCAGGCGGGCAGGAAGTTATCGGAAGATGAATGTAAGCATTCTTCTCCATTGCAAACCAAAAAGAGAATGCCGGACGAGAACTGAAGAACCTTTCCAATCGCACTGAACCCATCAAGGGAGCAGGACGGCATCGGAAGATGAACGTAAGTATTTTCCGTCACTTGTTGAAAACTGTCGTGTATTATCGGTAGTTTTTCTTTTTCTGCTGCTTGACATAAAATAGTATATACTGTATAATATTATTGAAGGTAAGAGGTTTCTTATCATCGTATGGAAGCACAGGTTTCCATAAAAAGCGGTGAGTCCTACCATATAAGTGGAAGTGCTACAAGAGGTGAGTCCTACCGTATAAGTGGAAGTGTTACAAGAGGTGAGTCCTACCGTATAAGTGGAAGCTTTAATAATAAGGGGCTGGCTCAAAACTTGAAAGAGTTTTGGGCCAGTTTTTTGCAAAAAAATACGAGAGGCTATGAAACCTCTCGCAGTTGGTGTATCTCCTCGGGTTTACTGAATGAAAAACAGGGGGCCGGCTCAAAGCCCAACCCCTACATACTTATAACCTATTACTTATAACTTATTGCATATAACTTATTACTTATTACTTATAACTCGCTAGCCATTATATATTTAACATACTCATAGCTGCCATGCTCCTTCGCGGTGCGCGACATAAACTCATAAGCCTGATCGCGCAGCTTTTTGCGCGCCTGCTTTTCGGGCAGCGAGGGGTCGGGATAAAACGGCTCGCTCAAATAAACGGTTATGTTGGGGTGAAGCTTTTTGAACACCCTGCGCCGACGATAGACCGTGACCGCCGCCACGACCGGCGAGCCCGTGCGGCAGGGGTAGGAAAACGACTTGTCGGGAAAGCTCCGCACAAAGTTGCAGTAAGGCCAGATATGCGCCTCCGGGTAGATAAACACCGCCGCTTTTTCCTGCATAGCCTCTTTAAGCCTATGCTCAAAATTGCGGTAAGCCGACAGCGCCGAGGGCAGCGGAACAGCGCCCAGCAGCGCAACCAGCACGCGTATGCCCTTGATAGACACCGTTTCGGGTCCCGTGATTACATAGGCGCGCTTGGGGAACGCCGAAATGGTGGGAAGGAACGCGTCGGCTATGTTCTGCGTGTGGTTCATGTACACAAAGCAGCCCTTGACCTTTCGCAGCGCCCTGCGGTTCTTGACCCTCACGCCCAGCCACACCTTGGTATAAAGCCATACGAGCGGCGTGGCGAAAACGCGGTAAGCGAAAAACGAAGCTATCTTCCACCCGACGGACGGGTGACTGTAGCGATAATCGCCGTTCACCGTGTCGCTGTTTATCTTGCCGTTGGTGGACGCGAAATCGTCGTTCACCTCGTCGTTGTAGTAGTATACGCGCTTCATTTCATAGCCTCGTAAAACATTTTTTCCATCTTATCCATGCAGGCTTCCTGCGAAAAGTCCGCTACTATCCCCTTGTAACGCTCGCGGTACTCCTCAAGCACATCGGGGTGCTTGATGAAAAAGTCGATTTTATCGGCTAAGTCCTGCGCGTCGCGGTTTTTAAAGAGATTGCGCTCGTCAAGCGCGAATTTAACGGTCGCGCTGCGCGGAGAATCCGCAATGATCGGCACTTGCCCACAGGCGAGCGCCTCCATACAGGCTATCGCCTCTATCTCGATCTCGGCGGGGTGCACATACAGGTCGGCGTAGTTGAGCACGTTGAGCATTTGGTCGTGCGGGAAAAAGTTGAACAGCGGCTTGTTGTAAAGCTTCTTCGCGCGCTCCCTGAGCTTTTGCTTCAACGGACCCTCGCCCGCGAAAATCAGCTGTATATCGCGGCTGTGCTTCGACAGCGCGGCGGCGTCGATAAGCACGCTGTGGCACTTCTCTTTGCTGTAACGCCCCGAAAAAATGATGACGAATCTGTTGGCAAATTCTGCGGGCTTTTCGATCTTTATAGGCTTGAAGCGCTCGCCCACGCCGTTTGATATCACATACCCGTTCGTCCTGTGATGAACCGCCTGCTCAAACACATTGCGTATAAATTCGGTGGGATAATGCACCGCGTCCACATGGCGGTAAACATTGCGGTATATCGTGTGGTAGGTGATTTGATTGGCAAGCGGGTTGTCCTTCATAAAAACATGGCTGGTAAAATTTTCAGCCTGCATATGAAAGCCGGCCGTGACGGGGATATCATACTTCTTGCACAGCTTGACCGCCGCCGTGCCCAGCATGAACGGCATCATCACATGAACGACGTCGCTGTTTTGGATAACGGGCTTAAGCACCCTTTTGTTCGCGCGCGAAAGCGAAACGCCGTTTTTGCTTACATAATTGTTAAGCGGACCCAGGCTGAGGGTCGGCATCACCACATAGCCGTCTTTTCCTCTTTTGTCCTCGTCCGAGCAGACTACAGTGACCTCGTGTCCGCGCTTTGCCATGGCGCGGATAAGGTTCATTGCTGAGATCGTCGTTCCGTTGTTTTCAACGCCCAGCACGTCGCATACTACAGTGATTTTCATATACCCTTTCTCATTCCATTTCTAAAAGTGTTCCTTATATCACTATATAATAACAGAAAACCACGCCTTTGTCTATAGCAACTACACGTTGATTATTTAGTCAGTTTTGTGTATCTGGCTGAAAACAAACAGGAAAGCTACATTAAACCGCAGAACTACGAACAGACAAAGAAAAACAAAAACAAAAAGAAAAAGCACCCTTACGCAAAATACAATTTTGAATACAACGAAGAAACAGATACATTCACCTGTCCGGGCGGAGAGACATTAACGCTGCGAGGAGAAAAGAAATCGAAATCAGGCACAGGGTATGAATCCAAAAAGGGAGTTTACTACACCGAGAAATGTTATCAATGCCCTCACCGCGACCAATGCACCAAAAGCAAGGACGGCATCAGAAAGCTTGAACATTCAAAACTTTTCCACAAATACAGCCGGCAGTCGCTGGATAACATCACAAGCGAAAAGGGAATCACACTAAGAATAAACCGCTCTATACAGGTAGAAGGGGCTTTTGGCGTGCTCAAGGAGGACTATGGCTTCAGACGATTTTTGACCCGCGGAAAGAAGAATGTCAAAACCGAAATGCTTTTTCATTGCTTTGCGTACAACTTCAAAAAGTACTACAACAAAATCATTCAAAAAAGAACGAAAACATATCTTTTCGAGAAAAAGAAACCCAACGAAAAATTGACCGCCTGATTTTTCCACAATTTAACATAAAAAAACAGAGAGTAGCGATACCCTCTGCTTTGCATTGCTCAGATTTTCAAAAAAAAGATTCTTTTCTGTCGTAATTATGAGGCTGGCTCTTTTTCACTTTTGAGCCAGCCCCTTATACATATTGGGGTGAGTGTTATGAATCAGCCAAGACTGAGATTGTATACTATTGATATGAAGTATGTCAGAAATTTGGAAAAGGTGGATGACAATGTAATGTCCGTTTCACCGCAAAGCGGAAAAGCAATCCGCCCGTTTGTTGGAATTATTGTTTTGGTGAACGGGAAGAAATACTGCATTCCGCTTTCGTCGCCAAAAAGAAGTTCGATAACAAAAAGAACGGTGTAGATTTTATGCGCATTACCGATTCGGCAACAAAAAGTATTAACGGGACGGCTAAGGTAATCGGAGCATTAAATATTAATAATATGTTGCCTGTCGAGGATTGTTTGTTGACACCGTTAAATTTGAAAATTAATCCAAATGACAGTGAAAAAACGATTTCTTATAAAGATTTAATGAAAAACCAGCTTTCATACTGTCAGCAGAATCAGGATATAATTGTGAAAAGAGCGAACCGTTTGTATGATATCGTAGTACGCTATCCCGAGAGCAACAGAAATCTTGTGAAGCGCTGCTGTGATTTCAAAAAGCTGGAAGGTGTTTTGGAGAAATATATCGCCAAACTCAACTAAGCAGTTCTGTTTTTTTATTTTGTTCACATCTATACGAAACTTCAAGAAAAAATCTCTATTACGCGTATTCTTGACATAGCGCCTGCGATATCTCCGTAGGCGCTTTCTTTGTTTTATGCAGCTCAAATTTTGACTTCAATAAGAAAAAACGTAACCGCTCAACAATCACCCCTCTATCAAAACTGAAAAATTCGTGAGATAATAGATGGGAAAAACAGTCCCAAAAAGTGCAATGGACAGAATTGCACTTTTTGAGAAAAGAAAGCGAGTGGTTACATGAACGGGATTATGGAAATAAGGCGGCAGGTCAGGTTAAGCCAATGGAGCGCGATGGTGCGTGAACGCGAGGAGAGTGGTCTAAGCGTCCAAGCATATTGTAGGCAGGTCGGTATTGCCGCCAAGACGTATTACTACCGGTTGCGCAGGCTTAGAGAAGCTGCGGTTGAACAAGTGCGATCCGAAGCAACTCAGCCTGAGCTTGTACAATTCACGCCACCGGCAGAATACGCTGTCGGACAAGCGCAAAGCATTGTCATCAAGACTGCTGACACAACCATTGAAATTCCGGTGAACGCGCAGCCGGATGTCGTGGCCGCCGCAGTATCTTTTTTGAGGCAGCCATGATTGACTTATCGAATATCAAAAACTACTACATCGCGTGCGGTTACACTGACCTGCGCCGCGGAATCGACGGGTTAGCGCAAATCGTCATGCTGCAATACGGCTGTGAAATTGATGAAAACAGCCTGTTCCTTTTCTGCGGAAGAAGAACGGATCGGATCAAAGCGCTGTGGTTTTCGGGAGATGGATTTGTCCTTTTGTACAAGCGCTTGAATAACGGAAGCTTTCAGTGGCCGCGTTCAAAAGATGAGTTGAAATTGCTGACGCCGCAGAGCTTTCGGTGGCTGATGGAGGGCTTGGCGACAGAACAGAAAAAGGTCATAAAAAAGAGCCGCCAAAAGGATATGCTTTAGCAAAGAAATGGCTTAAGCACTGGACTTTTCAATGGTTTTGTGGTATAATAAATACAGTAAAAACCACGGAAAAGGCGGTGCTTAAATTGTCCGAAAAATCGAAGAAATCATCCAAAAGCATCGCTGAATTAGAGCATGAAAACAGTATACTCAGAACAGAAATAGACGACCTCAAATTGAGGTTGGAGCACATGAACGAGATTCTTGTGAACATGCAGAGAGCGCGTTTCGGTCAGTCAAGTGAGAAGCAGAAATACGTTTCTCCCGGCCAGCTCAGCGTATTCAATGAAGCGGAAGCCGAGCAAGACCCGAAGGCTCCCGAGCCCGATGAAAAAACGATTATCGTGCCGGAGCACAAGCGCAAACCAAAGAGACCGCTTGCGGACAGAATGGCGGAGCTTCCTTCGGAGGACGTCATTCTCGAGCTGCCCGAGGATGAAAGGTATTGTCCGAGCTGCGGCAATTCTCTGCGTATAATGGGCAAGAAATTCCTGCGCAAGGAGCTCGTTGTCATCAGGAAACAGATCAAGGTCGTCAATTACTACACCTACACATACACCTGCGACAATTGTGAGAAAAACAAGGGCGTAACGCGGATCTACACGGTTCAGCCGCCCGAACCGCTCATCAAGCACAGCTATGCGTCGCCGTCGCTGGTCGCGGACGTGATGACGCAAAAGTATTTGGACGGCGTACCTTTAGCGCGGCAGGAGAAGATCTGGCTGCGCGACGGCTTTGACCTTTCAAGAGCAACAATGGCAAACTGGATGATAAAGGTTGCCGAGAAATGGCTTAAGCCGCTCTACAAGCTGATGAAAAAACAGCTCCTCGCGGGCAGCGTCGTCTACGCAGATGAAACCGTGGTACAGGTTCTCAAGGAAGATGGCAAAACGCCGCAGTCGGATTCGAGGATGTGGGTATACGGCTCAGATATTCGCTCCGGAAGGGCGATACGCATCTTTGAGTATCAGCCGGACAGAACCGGAGAACGCCCCAAGCGGTTTTTGAGCAGCTTTAAAGGGTATCTCGTGACCGACGGCTACACCGCGTACAACGCTGTTGAAAATGTCACTCGCTGCGGCTGTTGGGCGCATATGCGCAGGGCATGGCGAGACGCGATGCCAAAGGGCGCGACGACGCAGAACTCCAAAGCGGCGATTGGTTACGATTATTGCAACAAGCTGTTTGCTCTGGAGAAAAAATGGAAAACTCAAACAAACGCCGAGAGGTTGAAAAGCAGACAGTATAAATCTGAGAAGATTGTCGATGAATACTACCTCTGGGTGCGATCGCTCGACCCTGTTATCGGCAGCAAGCTGGAGGACGCGGTAAATTATGCCTTGAACCAAGAGCAGTATCTGCGAACGTTTTTGAAAAACGGCGAGGTTGAAATATCCAACAACTTTGCCGAGAACGCAATCCGACCGTTTGTTATCGGGCGAAAAAACTGGCTGTTCTCCGACACCGTCAAAGGTGCCAAATCTAGTGCGATCATTTACAGTCTGATCGAAACAGCAAAGGCAAACGGTATAGAACCGTACACCTATCTTAACCTCATCCTGACAGATATGCAGTACATGGGCAGACCGTTTTCAAATGAAGAACTGGAAAGCTTCATGCCCTGGAGCGAGGAAATCAAAGAATCCATTGCAACGAGAACCAAACCGGCACCATTAACAGAAGAATAAGGTTTTTGCATAATCAAGCCCTCAGTGTTTTGCCGAGGGCTTGCGTTTTGGGTGATGGGGTGGTTGTTGAGCGGTTACGAAAAAACGGCAGCCCTGCTTTTGACAGGGCTGCCGTGCAGCGTTAATCACCTTTTTCCAGCGACTCTGCCATGAGCTGCATTGCCAGGCGAAAGCCGTTGACAAAACACTCGCATTCATTCAGACCGCTCAGTTCTGCCCACGCGTCCTTGAGCTTGCCGAAGAGCTCTGTTTCGCTCTCGTTGAGCGTTTTCCGGAGCTCCGCGTCATGCTTGAGCACCAGCTTTGCGAGACGGTCAATCTCGCTGTCCTTTTTGATTTCGCGTTCATACGGATGGATATTTCCGTAGTACAGCTCTTTGATTGTGTCCATTGCGGCACCTCCTTTAGCACAACACAATACCACAGAAAATGGAAAAGTCCAGAGATTTAAAACCGCGCAAGATTATTCCTGCGCGGCTTGTTCTTCTTTTAACCGTTTTTTCTCCGCCGTGATTTCCGCTCGCACCTTGGAAATCATCTCGTTGAGCAGGCGCTCGCATTCCTCTCTCGTCTTGGCGTAGACGGTGTGAACCTCGCGCTTGCCGTAGGCATTGGTAGGCGAGTATCTGCCCTCAAAGAGGTGGTCGTTCAGCTCATAGATACCGCCGGTGCCTGACTTGCGGATTTTGCCCTTGTACGGCTCAAAGGGCTGTGTTTCTTGTGCAGGCTCATGCTTTTGAACGTCATATTCACCCTGTTCAAACGGTTCGTTCTTGGCAAACCGCCGCTCGATTTTGTTCGCCGCGTTGATCTGCATCTCATCAGTATTGAAAAAGACCTCAGTGCGGAGACCGAACCTGAGATTGTTGTCAAAAACACACGGAACGCCCGTATGACCGTTTCTCCGTTCAGCATCTACCTGTCCGGAGAGTGCGACGCCGATAATCCCGAATCTCCAAATGAGAACGGATTGGATAAGTGCTTCCTGCTCCCGGAATGGGACGACACCAGCAAGGTCACCCTTACCGACGGCACGGTGTATTATCTGTACACCAACGAGGGCGGCGAGCATAGAGAGGGCGAAAACGGCGTGTATCATACCACGGTTCACCTCAAATATTCAACCGTGATCGGACCGCCTTTAGAACCCGAAAACATCTTTGTCAATATCAAGGATATCGAATCGGTCACCATCAACGGCGATACGATTTACCGTAATTAGTTAAATAAGGAATTATTGAGACGATTTGCCATTTTATAAATATTAGTTTAGAAATAACAACGCCGCCAAGCAGGAAAATATCCTACTTGGCGGCAGCTATTTATTTAGTCTGCTTTTACTTTCTCGTTAAACTCCTGAATCCTTTTCTTCATAGCAAAGTACTGGCTGAACCAGATGAAGAAATAAATGAAGAAGAAAATTGCAATGTAGCCAGCGATACCCCAAAAGCTATGCGGCATCCAGTACATACAGTAAGCGATCGGCAGCATTGATACGGAGATAACAATGCAGTGAATAACTGTCTGCTTCAGAAGGCTCCAGTTTTCAATTTCCCAGATAACCGATGTTCCTCCGAACGCGGCTCCGTAAATTAAAGAGCATATCGTCTGAATTACGACGGCGTTCAGCTCATTTCCGCAAAGAGCAGTCAACTGCGGCACTACAGGATAATACTCTCCCTTGTTGATTATTACCGAAATGATAAGTGTGATGATAAAGCTGATGCTTAAACCGATAGGCGCACCGATCAGGCTGCGCAGAATAACTTTCTTTTTCATAATTTACCTCCTATAAACCTAAAACCTGTTTGATTTTTGACACATAGCGTCTTGAAACATATGTTGCCGTACCGTCGGACAGCGTAACGCAAATTGTACCCGATAAGCTCAAATCGAAGTTGCGTACCTTTTTCAGATTGATGATCTCCGAGTTGGAAATACGCACAAAGCTGTGCTTAGTCAGCTGTTCCTCAAGCTCGTATAATCTCTGCCTGAGGATATATTCTTTCTTGCTGACCGAAGCAAAGGTCTTGCCGCCCGCCGCGTAAATACGGATAATGTCCTCGGGTGATAAGATTTCCGCCAAATCATTGTAAAAGCCCGTGATAACCTCTGGCGTTTTAGATGAAAGCGTATTGAGTATGTCGTTGATTTCATCATTTACCTTATCGGTAATAATAATCACTTTCGGCTCAATACAGCTGTCGTCGATTTTGATTTCTACCTGCATTGTTTTTCCTCCTTTGTTGACAACAGTATAGCACGCTTGGAGAATCAAATCCACCGTTTTACGATAAGTGGTCGGTTTTGGGAGATAAGTGGTTATTATACAAAATAATATAGCCGTCCGACGGATAATCCTGCTTGGCGGCTTTACTTGTCCCCAGAAACGCTTTGAATATAGACAAAAGTCCGTATCTATGGTATATTTTATACATTGAATAATAAGGCGGTAAGAGAGCATGACTATGAATTCAAATTCAAACAATATAAACTACAACTACGACGAGCAGGCAAAGATCATGCTCGACAGGTTTATCACTCAGCTGGATTCGCAGAGCGGTAAAGCCGATCCTGACGACGCGTCGGCAGATTTGAAGTATACGCGGTCTCTGCAAAGAGAAAGGCTCAACAAAAAGGGCGCTTCCATCTCTCTGGATTACACACATAATCTCGACAAGATGTTCAAGGGGATCGCGTGGAAGATGGACGTCGATACGCGTTACGTGACGAGGATCCCCTTTCACAATGTTGACGCGAGGGTCGGATACTCCGTTCACGGCAAGCTGAAAAAGGAGATCCATGAAAAGGAGAATATCTACGCGTTTGCGTTATGGCTCAAGGGTCAGAAGAACTCCGAGATCGACGCAGACGCTAATTATGTGTGCCCTCACTGCGGCGCTCCGACGGTCGTCAGAAAGCTCGCCGAAGGCTGCGAGTTCTGCGGAACGCGGTTCCTGCTGAACGATCTTTATCCGAAGATCACCAATTATTATACGGTTGCGACCTTCAGCTACGCCCGTCATGTACTGCCCTATGTGATTCTCGGCGGAATTCTCGGTCCGTCGATCACGTATCTCACGAATATGGATTTGTTTGCACAGGCGTTCCAAAGCGCAGACGTCCTCGGCATCATTCAATGCATATTCTATCTCGCTGCTGCCGCGGCGGTCGGTCTGGCAGGCGGATATATTCTTCTTGCCGTAGCGACAGTAGGCTATGTGCTCTTGAAATCGCTGATAAGTCTGCCGCTGATTCTCCGGTATCGTCGCGTCAGAAAGCATCTCCCGGGCTTTATGCGGAGTTTCGAACCGAACTTTTCCATCGATCACCTGTTAGGGAAGATCCTTTATTTGACAAGTATGATGGTATACTCGGATAATTACGACGAGCTCTCAGTCTATGACGGTGAACCCATGAAAAATTCCTTTGATGATATTATCGACCTTCGCTATGGAAGTCTTTTCGATGTGAAGAAATACTATGTCGAAAACGGCTTGGTATACCTGGATGTTGTGGTGCATATGGACGATATCCATTGCAAAGGCAGCAGGATCTTCAGAAAAAAGGATAAATTCAATCTCCTGCTCTGCAAAAGCACGAGCGCCGAGAGCGATTACGGTTTTACGATCCACGCGGTATCCTGCCGCAGCTGCGGCGCAAGCTTCGACGCTTCACGAATCAGGCGCTGCCCGCATTGTTCAAGCCCGTATGAGCATTATAAGCACGATTGGGTGGTAAGAAGATTTGAGAAGGTTTAACAGTCAAATCACTTCTCATATGTTGGAGGATTCATTATGTATCTTAAAAACGGTCTTATTTCATTTTTAAAAGTGAAGAATGTCATTTTACTGATTCTCGGCATATTTTTTACGGCGGCTTCTGCCTCTAATATGATTGAGCTGATCGTATATTACTTCGGTGACTGGTTCACGATTATTCGCGCAAACAGCACTCTCGGTTCGGTATTTCTCTTTATCATCGGCGTGTTGATGATCGTATGCTCAAGAATCTCACGAAGGCTTATCAACGACGCATGCTTTTTCTCAAGCTATTTTGAGGGTGATTTGAACGGATACGTCGATTTTGCGGAGCTTGCCGAGGTGACAGGCAGAATTACGCCGCAAATCAAAAGCCGTATTGCGCTGCTTCACCTATTATATATGAAAAATTTCAGAGTCATCAAAACCGTAAACTATCGGTATCCCGAAATCATCGAGCTTTACAGCAAAACCGTCACCTGCTCCTGCCGCAGCTGCGGCGGATGGATGGAAAAGCGCGTGTATTTCACGGGAATGTGTCCGTACTGCGGCAGCTCCGATCTGACTGCGCAGGTCGTATCGGGACAGCGGGTTTACTTTATCAACGATAACGCTAACAGAAAGCCAAATAATCCCGACTATTATAAAGCTCCTTCGTTAAACGCAAAGCGAATTGCGTATGCTGTCGGATTTGGTATCGCTCTGTTTTTCGTTTTCATCTTTTTCATCGTGTTTATGACCTTTGTTTCCAATTATAATAACGAGGAATATCTGAGGGAAACCTTGCTTTCGGGACGTAGTTACTCTTCGTTTGAGCTGATTAGGGCAAGCATGATGAATGTGATCATCTTTTCCGCGTTTGGGCTTGTATCCGTCGGCTCGGCGCTTGTGTTCACATTTGTGCGGATGCTATCCATAGAAAACGCGCAGCGTTACGCGCGCCGTTTCGCTCAGATTCCAACGCCCTTTATTTCAATATCGGAACTGGCGCAGATAAGCAGAGCAAATTCGCCGCTGGGACAGTCAAGCGGTATTACTCCCGAATGGGTCTATAAAAAAATCGTAAAATCAATCAAAGAGGGGTATCTGCGCGGCTGCTCCCCGGAAAAGCACGGCGGAATGCTGCGAATCTCGCTTGCAAAGCAAATCGTCAAAGACCGCTGCCCGGGTTGCGGAGCGCCGATCGTAGGAGCGGTCACCGAAAACTACAGCTGCCGCTATTGCGGAAGAATCATCACCGGAGTTATCCGCAAACAATAATGATTCGATTATAACGCAATCCCAAACATAAAACAGAACGTCTGTTTTTAACACATTTTCCGCGTCGGAACCTGCCGCAATTCTGCCGATGAAGTTGACATAGCAGAGCGTTTTGTCAGAGAGCACCGCGATCAGATCCGAGGGATGCTTTGTGGTCGGCTTCATGCCGCCGAACAGGAATCCTTCCTTCTCTGCCTGTGCGAAAAACGTTTTGCAGATTTTATCACTAACAGGATTTGTCAACCGTTCATTTTCAGTTTTTCAAAATGGTACGATTAGCTCTTTTTGGCGCCCTTGAAAACAGGCCATCCGTCGATGCTGTCATTGCGCTTGCGCGTAATGATGTGGATATGGAAATGCGGTACCGACTGACCTGCGCTTTCATCGCTCGCGTTGAGCAGGTTCACGCCATCGTAGGCTAAAATCGCGGGCGTGAGCCTTTTGCGCAAGTCCGTCTCCGCGAAGCGAACGCTTTTTCCTGCGCGATTTTTTCGCTGCACGCCCACAGCTTTTTCTGCTCGTCATAGGAGAGGCTGTTGACGTAGTTTTTCAGCCGTTCGGCTTTGTCAAGAAAGACGGGAAGCTCCGCATAGGGTAAGGTGTTGGTGTCTTCCTTCATCTGCTTCGCGGGTGCGATAATAATTCTCATAGTTGCCCTCCTTTTTTTCTTTCAGTATGGCATTTCTGCGCGGCAGATTCAATTGGAATTGAAAAAATAAAACGGGAGTGTTATAATCAACTAAAAGACAATATTTGGATTCTGAAAGCGGAAAATACGATGAACAGACAAGTTGAATTGCTGAAAGCAAACTTTGAAGATTTGCAGACGATTTGGAAAATGCAGGTCGAGGCATTCTCGGAGCTGTATGAAAAATATCACGATACCGAAACCAGCCCCGCAACAGAGAAAATCGATAAAATTATTTGGCGGTTCAATCAGCCGGAAACGACCTATTATTTTATTACGGCGGATGGCGAAAAGGACGGTGTAATCCGCGTGATTGACTGTAAAGACGGCGTGACGCGCGGCTACATTCAATACTGCATTGATTGCTATGAAAACGCTGACTGCTACAACTGGGTGATCGAATACAAGGAAAACGGACAGCCTATAGGCAGTATCAGCGTTGTAAGACTTGAGGAGGAAATTGACTGCGCGGAAATCGGCTATTGCCTGAGCGAGAAATACTGGGGCAAGGGAATCATGCCCGAGGCGTTTGGAAGCGTGATCGGGTTTTTGTTCCGTGAGGTCGGCGTAAACCGCATTCAGGCGACCCACGACACCAACAACCCGAAATCCGGCAGGGTGATGGAAAAGTGTGGCTTGCAATACGAAGGCACTTTGCGTCAGGCGGGCAAAAACAATCAGGGCATGCCTGATGGATCCTGAAGAGCTTGAACTGGTGAAAACGGAATATGAAGATTTAAGGATTAGATATCATAAACAAACACGCAGACTCAAGGTGAGCCTGCGTGTTGTTTTTACATCAATACTGCGACCTTCTGCGAGTACATCGCTTCAAGAAACTCGGGGAAGATATATCTCCAATAGTATACGCGGTGATCGCCCTTTCCTGTCGGGGATCTCAACCGAAAACATGGCGTTGTCGCGCACGTTCCATACCACGCCCTTCGAAACGCCCAGCCCGATCATATAGCAGGCGCATTCCAGAAAATCCTCATGGCTCAGCCGTGAGGTAAAGCGCAAAGCGTAGACTGTGTTGCCGCGCACAAGATCCGCGTGACCGATGGCGGAAAACGCCCTTGAGCGGTTTTTGTCCGCTGCAAAATCTATCTGACAGTATTGCTGAACCTGCTCGTCGGCAACAAACATCGTGCTCAGACGGGCGCAGATCCGCCTTGTGGTGACGCTGTTGACAAAGGGCGTTTTCACCTGCGTATAATACCGTTCCTGATTGGTGTCGAGAAAGGTGGAAAAGAGAATCTTTTTGTCAAGCGGCGCATTTTTAAGCTCCCGGTTATACAGGTATTTTTTGTTTTTGTTTATCCGGATTTTCAGCTCGATATCCTTTTCGATATCGTATCCGCTGAAAAATACCGCCTTCTGATACAGACCGATACATGGCGCCAGATCGATCAGCCCGTCTGAGGTGTTGGTGTGAATGACGGTGAGGTTATGCTGCGTTATCGGTGCAACAGTCAGCCGTTCATAGCATTCCTCGTTATCCTCGCGGTATTTGAAGCGGAACATATCCCCGATGTCCATATCGCTGAGCAGGGTGTTATCGCTGCTGTTGTGTGAAAGCGTGTCCTCGGACAGCAGCGCTTCGTCGGAATGCGCGAAGATGATATGCTATTTTCCGCGGCTCGCGGCAACGCAAAAGATATTGCGCAGTATTTCGTATGATTGCTGAGGCTGACGCAGCCGCACCTGCCAATAGCTCTCCGTAAAATCAAACACGACGCAGATTTTCCGCTCCAGACCCTTGTTGCTGTCAAAGGTGGTGAAAATCGCCGTTTCGGGGCCGGGCTTTGTGTTGTCGCCCTCGGATATGCTGGCGTAGACAGTGTTTTTGTTGTATCGGTCGGGATATTTTGATTCCAGCTCGTTAAGCGTATCGGACAGCGAGCCGTTTCGCGAGCCGAGACAGAGAATGTCGCGGGGATCCTGTTCTGACAGGAATTCCTCTGCCTGCGAGAGGTTCATTTCCTCTACGATACAGCTTTGATTCACGCCGACGATAGGCTTCTTCCATACCCTTCCGAGCATGGCGGCGTGGTCGCGGGACAGACGGAAGCACTGAGTAAACGTCAGCCGTTCGTAATCGCCGAGAAAGCGATGAATGAAATCCGCCGCGTTGAGCGTGGTTTTGTCGTAAATTTTCTGCTGCATATCTCCGACGGCGATGATCTGTATCTGAGGACGAGCGGCTTTGATGATTTCAAGCATATCCGCAAACTCCTGCTCGATGTCCTGGTACTCGTCGATAATCAGCACGTCATACGGCGGAAACGGCGGTTTTGCCTCGATAAAGGCTTGGATCAGATCTGAAATGCCGGGGTTTATTCCGATACGCTTCAGGGTGCCGTAGGCAAACCCGTGATAATTGGTGACGGTGGTGTTCGCGCTGGCGATTCTGGAGCGCGCGTCGATTTTCAGCAGGCGGTTATATGTGAGATACAGTATGCGCTTACTCTTTGGCAGCTCGTCGCATAAACGCTGGATTGCGGTAGTTTTTCCGCTGCCTATGCAGGCGTCGACAAGGACGTTTTTGCCCGTCTGCGCGATGCTGATAAAGTTCTGTTGTTCAGCGGATAGCGGAAAGGAATGAGTCATTTTGCTTTACCTTCTTTGGGGCGTGTTATCTGTTTTGATTGTAGCACAAAAATGCAGTTGAAGCAATGCTGTTGTCCGTGTGAACGCAAAAAGGCAGCCCCGCAAAAGCAGGACTGCCGAAAATGCTCAAATACCGCTGATGTTATTTGCTGCCGGCGGGGCTGAATAGCATGGCAAAGCCGGTCTCGATAAAGTAGAAGCCGATCAGGAATCCGATGGACACGGCGACGAGTGCCGGGTGGAAGAAGGAATAGCAGCCGAGAATCACGCCGAGTATTCCGAAAATAAGCTGCAAAATCCACAGCTTGGAGCCTGTTGCCTTTTTGATCTGAATGGCGGAGATCACAGAAATGATTCCCTGCAGAACAAACCATGCGGCGGTCATATAGATCATAATGCCGTCGGCAAGCAGCATCAGCCTCGGGAAGAAAAGCACCGTGACGCCGAAGATCACGCTCAAAATGCTGAACACAAATCCTGCGCCGAAGTGTTTTTCGGCGATCGCTCTGACGATTCCGATAACGCCGTAAACCGCAACCATGATAACGATAAAGTATCCCGCGTCCATGAAGGTGACAAGCGGAGTGCACATACAGGAAACACCGCAGATCAGCATCAGAATTCCGATGATAACAGATAAGACTCTCATATAATACCTCTTTTTTTCAGATTTGTCCTCTTGTGTAAGCCGGCGCGCATACGGAGAACGTCACGGTGAGGACAGCCGGCGAATATGTTTGCGGTTTTTACATAGATTTATGTCCTTTAAAAACACATACAACATTATCATATAAGCAAATGCATTTTGATACAAGTGTTTTGGGACAAACGGTTGTTTTTAGGGACGAGTGGTTATAAATTGGCAGCTGAATCCTGTGTGATATTCCTTGACAAACTCAGAGAATCTGAGATAATAATAACAAGTAACATTTCCGGATTGCAAGGAGGAACAGCCGATGACGAAAGTATCTAAGCAAAGAAAAATATTTAAAACGGTACTGATTTATTTTACAATAATAGCGATAGCGTGCGGAATGGCTCTGTGCTATCAGATTTTTATTTTTGAAAACAGCTTTGCGCCCGCAGGCATCAACGGCATTGCGACAATGATTCAGTACAAGCTGCATTTCTCCGTCGCCTACATGAGCCTCTTGATAAACATTCCGCTGTGTGTGCTGGCATTTATTTTTCTGGACAAGGGCTTTGCCGCTAGGACGACGGTTTTTGCCCTGACATTTTCTGTCGCGCTTTTGCTGCTTCAATTCAAGGTCATTGACCTGTCATTTCTGAGCTATAAAACTGCCAACGGAACCAGCACGATTCTCGCTCCGATCGCCTCAGGCGTGATCAACGGCATTATCTACGGAGCCGCTATCCGTTTGAACGGCTGTACAGGAGGAACGGATATCGTCGCCGCCTTGATACACAAAAAATGGCCTGAACAGAACCTGATATGGATCATCTTCGCGCTGAATACAGGCGTGGCTATAGCCTCTTATTTCGTCTATGATCTGAAGGTCGAGCCTGTGGTTCTATGTATCATCTATTCATTCCTCACAAGTCAGGTCGGCGACACCATTCTGCGCGGCTCAAGACAGCGAATCAAATTTGAGATCGTGTCAAATGAATCCAAGGCGATTTCCGATGAGATCATCTACACGCTCAAGCACTCCGTTACGGTAGTCCCGGCTAAGGGCATGTTCTCGGGCAAGGAAACTGAAATGCTCATCTGCGTTGTTCAGAAGCACCAGGTTGTCGCGATGGAGAAAATAATAGCCGCTCACCCGGGAGCCTTCGCGTATTCGACGATCATTAACGAGACTCTGGGTAATTATGAAAAAATAAGATACAATGTGTTCGATCATCTGAAAAAGAAATGACCGCGAAAAATTTTGCGGGGCAGATACCTATTTCGTATCTGTCCCGCTTTTATTTTTTATTTATCTTTTTTCGCGCATGATACAAACGCCCTGAAAATCTTCAAGCTGTTCTCGTCTGTCTGATATGACATTTCGGGGTGCCACTGAACTCCCCAGACAAAGCGTTTGCCGGTCATATACGCCGCCTCGAGCACGCCGTCGGTCGCGCGCGCCATGCATTTCAGCTTTGAGGACAGCTCCTTGACGCCCTGATGTTGAAAGCTGTTGACGTGGATTTTCTGCTCCTGAATCACAGATGCCAAGGGTGTATCGGGCTCGATGACCACATCGTGCGTAACGGGGTTTTCGGGCGGGGTATGCAGATGCACAAGCGGTTCTTCAACCTCTGAGGGAATGTCCTGATACAGCGTTCCGCCAAGCGAAACATTCAGGAACTGCAGCCCTCTGCATATTCCGAGCAGAGCCATATCCCGCTCCAGCGCGATTTTGATCGCGACAGCCTCAAGCTTATCGCGCAAGGGACAGGTGTTGATATTGTCAGACTTTGCGCTTTCGCCGTAAAGCTTTGGAGAAACGTCCTGTCCGCCCGTTATCAGGAATCCGTCGCACACCTCAAGCGCGCGGCAGAATACCTCTTCGTCTTCGGTCAGCGGAAGCAGCACGGGTGCACCGCCTGCCTTTATGATGCCGTCAATATAGCCGGAGTGGATCCACACGCTTTTCTTCTGCTCGTCCCATAGCGGCATAACGCCGATAATCGGTTTGTTTTGCATATAATCATCTCCTTTTTTCAGCTGATGATTTTACGGAAACGGAACATCTCGCTGTCATCGTCCTTTTCCGTTCCCGGTGCGTTTTCGGGGTGATGGTGTTTGTTGAAAAACTCGACTATCTGAAAGCCGCAGCGGTTGACGTAAAAGTGAATGTTGCGCTTTTCAAAATACGGCGTAATTGTTTCCCATTCCTTCACCTGAGGATACATAGCCTCGATTTCCTGCAATTTGACCGTCGCACATAATGCGGTAGGCTTCGCCCGTATCGATCGACTTCCCGATCGTATCGCGTGAAATTATCTCTCCGTCCTCTTCAAAATGTGTGTCCCGGCAGCCGAATTCCTCAAGCGCGCCGTATCTGAACGCTTCCTGATTGTCGAGAATAAACTGTTCTCTGTCCTCTGCCTGTAACGGTCGGAGGAGAACCTTCTTTTTGTTCATTGCTGTCCTGTCCTTTCAGTTCTGATTTATCCGTTACGTGACGATATGAAATTTCTGATAAACAGGATACCCGCCAATGCAAGCGCGCATCCGAGTCCCGAATAGAAAAACGCGACAAATTGGTTCGGGAATACTCCCGCGGCGCGCAGACCGATTCCTCCGCCCATCATCACCGCCATAATGATATATGCCTTAAGGTCAAAAAAACGCCAGAACGGCTGGCGTTCTTCGCTGTAGCCCATAATTCTTTTTGTGTGTTTTACGCTCATTTTGTAAAACATCGTTCCGAACAGCAGGAAAATAACGACAGATAAGACATACCAGTACCATTGCTGTTCGATTTCGAAATAGGAGATTATCCCTAATCTCGCGACGTTAAAACCTGCGATGAGCCATACGATGCCCGCTATCAATAACAGCGCTCTCTTTTTTACCTTGAACATCTTTAATACCCTGATAACCGTCTGTTTATTTCTTCGTCCTCAAACATAATGATAACAGATAATCAGCCGTTTGTCCATAACAAAAACACTCTGTCAATGGTCTGAGCTTCGTAAAGAAATTGCTTTTAATCTGTGCCGTGTTGTGAATTTTCTTGACGTACTGTGCGAAAAAATGTATAATTAAATAAAATATTTATGCAAATTTTCTTCTGCGAATTACCAAAAGCTATTAATTTGAAAGGGGCACGGACATGCAAAATTTTATTGAACGTTTTTTGCAAACATCGGCGTTGTATCCCGAAAAAACCGCTCTTGTTTGTAACGAGGAGAAAATGACCTACGCGCAGCTTGAACAGCTCAGCGCGAAAATCGCCTCGCGTCTGCTCAGAAGCGGAGCACGAAAAGAAAAAATCTATCCTATCGTGCTGGAGAGAAGCATGGAGTATATCGCATCCATCATCGGAATCCTCCGCGCGGGAGCGGCTTATTCTCCGCTCTCGACCGAATATCCCAAGGACAGAGTGGCGTTTATTATCAAGGACAGCGGCGCTGATTTTGCTATTGACGACAGTTTTTTGGAGAATATTGAAGATGAAAAAATCCTCTCGGAGTTCCCCGAAATCCACATGGAGGACGCAGCGATCGCTATTTACACCTCGGGTTCAACGGGCAATCCAAAGGGTATTATCCACGACCACTGGTCGTTTACAAACGCGATTGTCAGGCAGCTTGAGGTAGGCGCGACGGCTGACGATATCGAAATGAGCGTTACGCCGTTTAACTTCGCGATTTCGTCCCACGATATCCTCACTTCGCTTTGGGCAGGCGCCGAGATCCATATTCTCACCGAGGAACAGCGCAAGGATATTCTGTTTATCGACTCGTATATCGACAAGCACGGCATCACGGCCTCGGTCATCAGTCCGCAGATGCTCAAACAGCTTCCCGTGAGAGAAAGCACGCTCAAGCTCATCAATTCGGGCGGCGAGCGTATCAGCGGCATCTACAGCCCGTACGCGCGCATCAAAAACGCCTACGGACTCAGCGAGCTGCTGAGCATCGCCATGACCTTCGAGCTTGACAAGGCTTATGACAACACTCCTATCGGCAGACCTCTGAGCGGCTTTAAGGCGCTGCTGCTCGACGACGAGGGCAGAATTGTTCCCGACGGCGAAGAGGGCGAGCTGTGCATAGCGGGTACAATGGCGCGCGGCTATATCAATCTTCCCGAGCTGACCGCCGAGGTCTTTACCGAGAACCCCTATTCTGTGGACGAAACCGACAAGCGGCTGCTGCATACGCGCGATATCTGCAAGCGCCTGCCCGACGGCAGCGTGGTTTATGTCAACCGCAAGGACTGGATGGTGAAGATCAACGGTCAGCGCGTTGAGATGGGCGAGGTCGAGGTTCAGCTCGGCAAGATCAAGGGCATAAAAACCGCCGTTGTTCAGGCGTTCACCGACGATAACGGCCAGACATATATCTGCGGTTATTTCACTGCCGACAGCAAGATTTCCGACGCGGATATCCGCAAGAGCATGCTGAAGAAATTTCCTCCGTATATGGTTCCGCGCTTTTTGGTTCAGATCGATGAATTTCCGCTCACTCCGAACGGAAAGCTCGATCGCAAGGCGCTCAGGGAGCCTGACGCGTCGGATTTCCGCAGCGAGTACGAGGCTCCCGTCACCGATGGCGAAAAGCAGTTATGCGCCGCCTTTGAAAAGCTTCTGAAGCTCGAAAGGGTAGGTGTGAACGACGATTTCTTCTCGCTCGGCGGCGATTCGATCAAGGTTGTCATGCTCCAGGAGGAGCTTGAAGATTTCAAGCTGTCGTCCGCTCAGATTTTCTCGCTGAGAACACCGAAGGCGATCGCCGCGAGCGTCGGCGACAGCGAACAGATTTCCTTTGAGTATGAGGACAAGTCCGCCTATCCCATGACGGACGCCCAGCTCGGAATATATCTTGCAAACATTCAGGAGCCACAGAGCCTTGAGTACAACAACCCCGCGTCTATGTTCTTCCCAAATTCTCTCGGTGTGGACGCGGAGCGCCTTGCGAAAGCCGTAAAGGAAACCGCCGCGCTGTATCCCTTTATGAAGGTGTGCGCGAAGGTCATTGACGGTGTTCCGTGCGTTGTTCCCGTAAAGGATATGAAAATCAGGGTTGACATCGAATCCACCGACGAAACCGACGCGGACAAGCTGTGTACTTCCTTTGTAAAGCCGTTTGACTTTGAGCACGGGCCGCTTTTCCGCTTCAAGATATTTATTACACCCGACGGACTGTATTTCTTTAACGACGTACATCACCTTATCACAGACGGTACCTCCACCTCCGTATTCACTCACAATCTCGCGAAGATTTATATGGGAGAGGAGCCTGACCGCGAGGAAGTAAACGGCTTTATGCTCAGCTCCTACGAGCAGAAGCTCAAGCAGAGCAAGCGTTTTGAGGAATGCAAAGAGTTTTACGATAAAATGCTCGCCGGCGTTGAGACAGACTCGAATATTATCCCCGATCAGATCGACGATCCGCCCGGGATTACCGGCGCGCACTTTGCGCTCAACCTCGGCGATTATCTGTCCGCGTCCGCTGTTGCCGAGAGCTGCAGAAGGCTGAAAATTACCGAGAATACGCTCTTCCTCGGCGCCTTTGCCTACGCTCTCGCAAAACAGGGCGGGCAGGAGCAGTCGCTGTTCTGCACCGTTGAAAACGGCAGACATATTCCCGAGCTGCAAAACACCTACGGCATGCTGGTTCACACTCTGCCCTTGTGCGTTAATATCGACGAGAACGCGCAGGTTGCCGCGTATCTTGCCAAGGTTCAGGAGCTGCTGTTCGACAGCCTTAATCACGATATCGTATCTATCGTGCAGCTTGCCAATGAGTATGAGGTCAACTCCGATATCATCTTTGTGTATCAGGGAGAAATGCTCAACGGCGTAACTCTGGACGGCAGCTTTATCCCGTATCACATTCACAAATCGGGCGACGCGATGTCGAAGCTCTCGCTCGACGTGCTCAAAAGAGAGAACGACTACACGCTTTCGTTTGAATACCGCGCCGATTTGTACCTGAAAGAAACAATTGAGAATTTTGCTCATCTTTATATAAACATCATCGAGGGTCTGCTCGGGTGCGATTCGCTCAGTCAGATCACCTTCTGTAAGGAGAGAGAACTCGAATTCTACCGCGCGGCAAACGACAACCGCCTTGAGTTTGACCGTTCGCTCACTCTAATAGATTTGTTCCGCAGACAGGTACAGCTGCATCCCGACAACATAGCGATAGGCTTCAAGGACAAAACCCTGACCTACGCCGAGCTTGACCGCTATTCCGAGAATCTCGCGAAGCTGCTCGCCAAAAACGGCGTTACCCATGAGGTGCCCGTCGGAATCATGGTAAAGCGCTGTGAGCTGTTCCCGGTATGCACTCTCGCCGTTCTCAAAGCGGGAGGCGGCTGCCAGCCGCTCGACAGCAACTATCCTCAGGACAGACTGATGTACATGCTTGAGGACTCAAAGGCTCCCGTTGTTATCGCCGACGACGAGCTCGCTCCTATCATAGACGGCTGGAACGGCGTAATAATTTCCGCCAATAAGATTTATGATCTTCCCGACGACGGCTATACAGAGCTGACCGCACCGAATGCCGATTCGCTGTTTGCGCTTATATACACCTCGGGCTCGACAGGCAAGCCTAAGGGCTGTATGCTCGAGCACCGCAACCTCGTCAACTTCTGCCTTACCTTCTGCGAGCGGTTCGACATTTCCGAAAACGATCACTTTGCCGCCTACGGAGCGTTCGGCTTTGACGCGTCGATGCAGGATCTCTATCCCGCGCTCACGGCAGGCGCGCCTGTGTATATCGTTCCCGAGGAAACAAGGCTTGATCTGGTCGGTTTGAACGAGTTTGTTATCGGAAACAAGATCACGATGATGGACTGCACCACACAGCTCGGAAGACAGTATATCACTGCTTATCCTGACAGCCCGTATATGAAGGTGTTCACGGTCGGAGGAGAGAAGCTCGTGCCGTGTCCGCCGCCGCATTTCACGTTTGCCAACACCTACGGCCCCACGGAATGCACGATCTACGTGACCGACTACGTGCTTGACAAGGAGTATACCTCCGTGCCGATAGGAAAGTCCTTCGGCAACTGCGATATTTATATTGTCGACAAGTATAACCGCCTGCTGCCCCCGGGCGCGGTCGGAGAGCTTGTTATCTCGGGGTATCCCGTGACCAGAGGCTACCTTAACCGCGAAGATCTGACCGCGGAGAAATTCATTCCGAATCCTTTCTTTGACATTGAGGGCTATGAGAGAATGTACCTCACGGGAGATGTATGCCGCTACCTGCCCGACGGAAACGTCCAGTTTGTCGGCAGACGCGACGAGCAGGTCAAGATCCGCGGCTTCCGCATTGAGCTGACCGAAATCGAGCGCCGTATCCGCGAGTTTGAAACAGTCAAGGACGCTGCGGTCATCGCCAAGGATTTGCCCGGCGGAGGTAAGGCGGTCGTTGCCTATGTGGTTTCCGACGCGGCGGTAGATGTTCCCGCGCTGAATAACTTTATTGCGGACGAGCTGCCGAAATACATGGTTCCGTCCGTCACGATGCAGATAGACAAGATTCCGCTCAACCCCAACGGCAAGGTCGACAAGCGCAAGCTTCCCGAGCCTTCGATCCGGAGCGGAGATGAACAGCAGAGCGGCAAGGCTCTCAATGTGCTTGAGGAGCGTCTGTGCGCAATGGTTAGCGAGATCACGGGCTTTGAGAGCAAAAATATCACCGACAGCCTTGTTTTCCTCGGACTTACCTCGCTGACTACAATTATGTTCTCCGCGAAGCTGTACGAAAACTTCGGCGTGAAAGCCGGAGTTACCGAGCTGATGGACGACGACTGCTCGCTGCTGACGGTCGAGAACATGATCCTCGAGGAGATGTGGAGCGGCAAAGCTGCTGATACAGCCAAGACCGCCGATGCGCCGACCGAAAATATTCCGCTCTGCGCTGAGCAGCTCGGGGTTTACTACGACAGCGTAAAACGCCACGAGGCGCTGATTTATAACATTCCGATGAAATATACGCTTTCCAAGAGGACTGACGTTGACAGACTCAAATCAGCGCTTGAAAAGCTGATCAACACAAATCCCGTTCTCACCTCGGTCATCGCGCTTGATGGCAAGGAAATCGTTCAGCGTCAGATGGACGACTTTATCTGCGACATTCCCGTACTCACCATGAACTCAAATGACGCTGCCGCCGAGGAAGCGGAGTTTGTACGACCCTTCAACCTCGCGCGCGGCCCGCTGTTCCGCTGCGAGATTATAAGCACTGAAAAGAACGTGCTGCTGCTATTTGACGCGCACCATATCATCTTTGACGGACTCTCGCTTTCCGCGTTTATCAAGCGGCTCGCCGATATCTACACAAACGGCACCGAACCCGAAACTGACGCTTCGTATTACAGCTATATCGCGGAGAAAGCTCAGCTTGAGCAAAGCGAAAAGGGCAAACAGGCGCTTGAGTATTACAAGGAGCTTTTCACCGACTTCGAGAACGCGTCCGATATTTCCGCTGACCTAAACCGCAACGCCGAGGAAGGCGACCTGCGCGAGGCTGTAACATATGTCGACAAGACCGCCGCGGACTCGTTCTGCCGCGAAAACTCTCTCACGCCCGCGGCACTGTTCCTTGCGGCAACCGAATATGCCGTCAGCCGCTGCACCGCTGACCGCCATGTTTATTTCTCGATGATTTCGGGCGGCAGAGAGGATATCCGTTACATAGATTCGCTGGGTATGTTCGTCAAGAGCCTGCCTCTGCACGCGTTTATCGATACAGAAAGAACCGCGCTTGAATTTGTTTCCGATTCAGCGGCGGCAATGCGCGCGGCTCAGAAGAACAGCGCATATCCCTTCATAAAGCTGTTTGACCAATACGGCTTTGTTTCAAAAATAAACTACGCCTGCCAGCTCGGCGTCGACGAGACAGCCGTTCTGGAAAACGAAACGATAATTGAAAACGTCATTACCAATCCTCTGCCAAAGTTCAGCCTGTCAGTCCATATCGAGGAGGGCGGCGATGGCAGGATCGCGGTAAACGTTCAGTATAATTCCGCACTCTACAGCGAGAAGCTCGCAAGAATCATTTCCGCATCTATTGCGCGTACCGCCGAGTCGATCATTTCCGACGGCTCTCAGAAGCTCTGCTCGCTGAGTATGCTCTCCGATAAGGACAGAGAAAAGCTGAGCGGCTTCTCCCACGTTGAGGAACGCGAGATCGGAGTGAAGCTCTACCACGCTCTGTTTGAGGAGCAGGCGGCAGCTGATCCCGACAGGACAGCTCTTGTTGCCTGCGACGGCAGCTTTACCTACTCGCAGCTTGATAAGGAGTGCAACCGCCTTGCAAACGCGCTGATAGAAAAGGGCGTGCAGAAGGGTGACAGAGTAGCCTTCCTGCTTCCGCGTACAAGCCGCCAGATCATCGCGATGTATGCCGTTCTTAAGACAGGCGCGGCGTATATTCCATGCGACCCCGAATATCCGGACGAAAGAATAAAATACATTCTTGAGAACAGCGAAGCAAAATACATTCTCACAGATAAAAAACGCGGCTTTGACGACGAGCTGGATATCGAACAGCTCCTGACAAACGGCAATACGGAAAAGCCTCAGGTCGATATCAGCCCCGAGGATACAGCATATCTTATCTACACCTCAGGCTCCACGGGCAGACCGAAGGGCGTTGTCATCAGACACTCGGGCATCGCGAATTACCTCACTCCGTTCCCCGAAAACACGCATATATACGCGCTGAAGAACGAAGGAAGCGTCTATGTTTCGGTAACCACCGTGTCCTTCGATATGTCGCTTAAGGAAACCGCCGCGTCGCTGTGCAACGGTCTGACGCTCGTACTCGCCGACGAGGACGAAACCAAGGACCCGATGAAGCTCTGCGCACTGTTTGAGCGCACGGGTGGCGACGTGATAAATGCTACGCCGTCGCGCATTGAGCAGTATATGCTGCTCGACGCATTCAAGGCGGTGCTCTCGAAGTGCAGAATAATCATGTGCGGCGGCGAAAAGTATTCGCCGAAGCTGCTCGAAAACCTGAAAAAAATCACCAAGGCGCGTATCTTCAATACCTACGGCCCAACGGAAATCACAGTTTCCTGCAATGCCAAGGAGCTTACGCATGCCGACGAGGTTTGCGTAGGCAGACCGCTGCTGAATGTCAGGGAGTATATCGTCGACGCGGACGGAAATCCGCTGCCCGCGGGTATTGTGGGCGAGCTGTATGTCGGCGGCGCGGGTGTTGCCGACGGCTATCTCAATAATCCCGAGCTGACCGAAAAGAGCTTCAGGCTTTACAACGGCGAGAGAATTTACAGGACGGGCGACTATGCGCGCTGGACAGACGACGGAGACGTTGTCATCTTGGGCAGATGCGACAATCAGGTCAAGCTCAGAGGTCTGCGTATCGAGCTCGGCGAGGTCGAACGCGCTATTCTCTCCTGCGATGGAGTGAACCAGGCTGTCGCGATGATCCGCCCGATCAGCGGAGTCGACAATCTCTGCGCCTACTACAGCGCCGACAGCTCCGTCACCGAGGAGCTTGTGCGCGAGCATATCTCAAAGCGGCTGACAGCCTACATGGTTCCCTCTGCGATTATGCGGCTTGATAAAATGCCCCAGACTCCGAACGGAAAAACCGACGTTAAGGCGCTGCCGCAGCCGGCGCTCAGCTTTGAGGCGGAGTACAGCGAGCCTGTTACCCGTGAGGAAAAGATTCTCTGCGAAATCTTCCAAAATGTGCTCTCGCTCGACAGGGTCAGCGCGGACAGCAGCTTCTTTGATCTGGGCGGCACCTCGCTGACGGTTACGAGCGTGCTTGTAGAAGCAAACGAACAGGGTCTTGAGGTCTCTTACGGCGATATCTTCGCTCTCAAGACTCCGCGCAAGATCGCGGCGAAGTTCTCCGACAAGGGAGAGTTCTCAGACGGACTTTCGGATTACGACTATACCGTATTTGACGGCATTCTCGCTTCCAATAATCTTAATTCTCTTAAAGAACAAAAATCCCGCGTGGGCAATCTTCTGCTTACGGGTGCTACGGGATTTTTGGGCATACATATTCTCAAATTCTTCCTCGACAACTACAGCGGTAACGTTTACTGCCTGCTCAGAGGCTCCAGACGCGCCACGGCGGAGCAGAGACTCAGAGGTCAGCTGTACTACTACTTTGAGGACGATTTCGAGAGGTACTTTGAAAACAGAATATCGGTCGTCGAGGGCAGCATTACCGATCAAAACTGGTTCACTCAGCTCGACGGCAAACAGGTTGACACCGTTATCAACTGCGCCGCTCTGGTAAAGCACTTTTCCGAAACAGACGACATCGAGCGCGTCAACGCGGGCGGTGTCAAAAATCTGATTGATTTCTGCAAGAAACACAACAGCATGATCGTTCAGGTGTCCACGGGAAGCGTAGCGGGTGACAGAGTCAACGACTATCCGCCGCGCGACGAGGTTCTGACCGAGCAGAAGCTGTATTTCGGACAGGTTATCGACAACCAGTATGTTCACAGCAAGTTCCTCGCGGAGCGCTATGTGCTCGAGGCGATAAGGGACGGCCTCAAGGGCAAGATCATGCGCGTCGGCAACCTTGCAGCGCGTGACAGCGACGGCGAGTTTCAGGTCAACTTCGTTTCCAACGGCTTTATGGGCAGGCTCAGGGCGTATCTTGTAATCGGCGCGTACCCCTACAGCATGATGAATTATCCCGTTGAAATGGCGCCGATCGATGAAACCGCCGAGGCTATCGTCAGACTTTGCTCCACTCCCGAAAAGTGCTGTATTTTCCACCCGTACAACAACCACTACGTGCCCTTGGGCGACATTATTCTGCAAATGAAGCGCATGGGAATGAACATAAAGCTCGCGGAGGACGACGAGTTCGCGGCGATGCTCAGCGACGCTCAGAACGACCCCGAAAAGGCGGCGAAGCTGACGACTCTGCTCGCGTACGACAACAAGGACAGCTCCAAGAAGGTGGAGATGATCGGCACGGACAACGAATATACCACTCAGGCGCTGTACCGCATGGGCTTCAGCTGGTCGATGACCTCGCGCGATTACATGAACAGCTTCCTGAACGCGCTTGACGGACTGGGCTTCTTTGAAACGGACGGTGATGAAATATGAACCTCCGCAGAAACTCTGCGCTGCTCGGGAAGAAGTTCAATGAATACCTTTTTCCCACCATCATAAGCTCAATGTCGATTCTGCTCGCCTCGTTCGTGGACGGAATCATCGTCTCGGCGCTTGTCGGTGACGACGCGTTTTCAGCGATAAATCTCGCCGAGCCTGTTGTGCTTTTTATGCAGGCGCTGTTCTTCCTGTTCGGGATCGGCGGCGCGATAAGCATTTCCATCGCGAAGGGACAGCGCGACAACCGCAAGGCGAACGCTCTGTTTACGCTGTCCTTCGCGGCGTCGGTGCTGGTTTCGGTAATAGTTACGATATTGGGAATACTTCTGATTGACCCGATAACCTCGGTGCTCTGCAGCAACGCGGCGCTGTATGACTACGTAAAGCACTACGCTCTGTTCAATATCTTCGGTTCGGTGTTTATGATCGTGGTGCCGTACCTCGTGTTTATTATCCGCGTGGACGGAATGCCGAAGTTTTCGGCAAATATTCTGCTTGTTTCCAACGCCGTCAACCTCCTGATGGACTTGGTTTACATGGGAGTATTCAAGATGGACACCTCGGGCGCGGCGCTGGCGACGGTAACGGGCTATGTGGTCGGCTTTATAATGGAGCTGTATTATCTGATTTTCTTCAAAAAGCGGACGCTGAAATTTGTCGCGGTCAAGGGAAAGGATTTCGGGTATCTCGGCGAGCTGAGTACCAGCGGCATCGCGTCGGTCGTCAACACAATTTTGCTTTTCGTCAAGGCGATCCTGCTCAACCGCATTGTACTGGGAGCAACGGGCGCCGACGGAATGGCTGTGTTCTCGGTGTGCAACTTCACCGTAACCTTTATCTCGATGTTTGTTTCGGGCGGCAGCGACACGATGACTCCGATCGTCAGCCTGCTCTACGGTGAGCGCGACTACAAGGGTATTGATATCGTACTGCGGAAAACATTTTTGTTTGTCAGCGCGGCATGCGCGGTGATTATCGCATTTATCCTGCTGTTTCCGAATCTGTTGCTCGCGATGTTCTCGGTCACGAGCGCCGAGCGCGTGGCAATGGGAATTCCCGCGGTGCGGATATTCTCGCTCAGCCTGATAGGAATGGGTGTGTGCTACGTTACGATGAACTACCTGCAGGCTACAAAGCAAAAGGCGATTTCCGTAATCACTACCTTTCTGCGCGGAATCGTCATTACCGTTCCGCTCGCATACTTTCTCTCCTACAGCTTCGGTATTTCGGGCACAAGCTGGGCGTTTGTGTTCTCCGAAGCGCTGACGGCGGCGATTACCTTCCTGGTTTGCTTTATCGTTTACCGCGTCAAAAAGGACAAGTATACAGGTATCCTTCTGCACGAAAGGCAGACCGAACACAGCGTGCTCTTCGATGCGAGCCTTCGCCCGAACGAGGAACAGGCTGCCGGTATCGCGGACATGATTATAGCCTTCTGCGGCGAGAACGGCGTAACGGGCAAATCAGCCGACTACGCGGGCATTCTCGCTGAGGAGACCGTTGAGCACATCAGGCTGTTCAACGGCGGCGAAAAGCAGCCGCGGATCGATCTGATCTGCCGTATCACAGACGCGGAAATCATTCTTTCTGTGAGGGACGACGGAGAGGCCTTCGATCCTGCAACGGTTGAGGATACAGAGGAAGAATTCACGAACCTGAAAATGATAAAAACCCTGGCGGACAAGGTGAGCTACACCCGCGCGCTGGGACTGAATAATATGCTGATTAAGATTGGGAGGAAATGATGCTTAAGTTTTATTGCTATAACTTCACACAGGAAAAAACCACTCCGCAGATCATCGAGGAAATAAATTATCTCTGTGAGCGCACAAAGCAGTTTGAGAGGGAAGAGGAGATCATGCTCTTCGTATTTGTGCCCGCTGTTTCGCTTGAGGCGGTGTGTGCGGCAATCCCCGATAGAAAGCTCGTCAAGATTTCCTCTCAGAGCTTTTCTGTAACTCCCGTGTCAAATGAGCTGACGCCCGGAAAGCTAAAGGAAATCGGCGCTGATATGGCGATTACGGGACTTGCAGACCGTCGTTATTTCCTCGGCGAAACCGACGAAATGACACGCGATAACCTCGAAACCATTCTCAACCTCGGCTTCAAATCCATGCTCTGCGTCGGCGAAACACGCGAAATGGCGGAGAACGGCACAGCGGCAGAGAAAATCGCCCGTCAGATCAAGACAGGCTACTCGAGGATACCCTACGAGGCGCACTACAGGATCGGCACTATCTACCGCCCGCTTTGGGATTTCACGGGCGGCTATACCGCTGACGGGGACTACACGCTCTCTATGTTCAGAACAATTCGCAGGGCGGTAACGGAAGCTCTTCCGGGTTTCCCGATCGAGATGCCGCTGTTCTACGGCGGTATGCTGAGCACCGAAAAGCTCGCGTCGTATTTTGAGAGCGGAATCATAGACGGCGTATTTTGGGACAGCAAAAATATAACGGCTGACGAGTTCGTCAACGTGATAAATACAATAGGATAATCGGAGGAAGTGTTATGAATATTACAAAACAAGCCGACGGAAACAAACTGATATTATTTCTTGACGGAAAGCTCGACACAGTTACGGCTCCTCAGCTCGACGCGGAACTGAAAGCCGCCTTTGAGGAATACGATACGGTTGAAATCAATATGGAAAAACTGGTGTATATCTCATCCGCGGGACTTCGCGTAATGCACTCGACGCACAAGCGCGTCAGAGCAAGTAAAACCATGCTCATCAGCCACGCGACGGGAACGGTTCTCGATATTTTTGAATCCACAGGCTTTTCCGCATTCCTGAATCTGATATGAAGAGAGAAAAAACGGTCAGAACAGGTAATAAAGAAAAAAGACTGCCTATTGTATTCAGACGGAAGCTGCTCACGGTCACGGCGTTTATAATGCTGTTTTCAATGGCTTTTATCGCCTTGATCACGCCGCTTCTCAAGAATCTGTCGGTGCTGGATATTCTCTCGCCGCAGCTTTCGGAGATCAAGGAAGAGGTCGTATATAATTCCGATTTCATATTTGACGCGGTGAAGAGTATGTTCATGTATGACTCCAAACTGCCCGACGAAGAATTTATTACCTCCACTTTGGAGTATTGGGGATCTCCGCAGTGGTATGTTATCGACGAAAACGGCACTGTTATAATGTCTGATGACAAAAGCAAGATAAATACCACCGTTCCGGAGGATTCTGTAATTGGCGGGTACCACAGAGAGCTTTCGGATACGCAAAAGGGCAGCTGCCGCATCTCGGATATCCCTTCGGAGGATTTTCAATCCGGAAACTGGGAAAAGTACGTAGCCGCTTCACTGGGTAACGGAGCGGTGATGGTGGTCATATTCGATTCCTCTACGTATTATCCGCAGACTGACGGTATAATGGAAAGCGTCTGCAGCTTCAAGACCGTGGGAAAGAACGGCTGCGACCTGATCGTACACCAGTACGGTACAATTATCAGTCCTCCGGAGAAGATAAGGACGGAAAAAAATAATAAGCTGACGCAGTCGGATATTAAAAAACTGCTCTCAGCCGCGCCCGAAAACAGCCTGCTCCAGGTCAATCTGCAGGGAACCGAATACTGCGCGATTTATCAGCAGGCTGACGGCTACTACGCCGTGTCGATAATCTCGAAGAACGAGGTCATGCTGAGTCTGTACATCATCATTTTGGTTTCAATGTTCCTGATGCTTTTGCTGCTGGTAATCGTTTTCCTGCGCGTCAATGGCCTTACAAAGCGGCTGATCGTTGACAACATCGGGAAAATAAACAGCGAGCTTTCAGAGATTACGGGCGGAAACCTGGACGTTGAGATCGACGTAAAGGATAACCTGGAGTTCAGGCAGCTCTCAGACGGCATCAACACCACCGTATCCTCGCTTAAGGGGTACATAGCCAGAGAATCCGAACGCTTCAACAAGGAGCTTGAGCTCGCGCGGGCGATCCAGACCTCAGCTCTGCCGAATGTTTTTCCGCCATATCCCAACAGGCACGATATTGACGTTTACGCTTCAATGAACCCCGCAAAGCAAGTCGGCGGCGATTTCTATGACTTCTTTTTCATAGACAGCACACACTTTGCTTTCCTTGTCGCGGACGTGTCCGACAAGGGTATTCCTGCCGCGATGTTCATGATGAAGGCTAAGACCATCATCAAATCTCTTGCTCAGGCAAACCGCAGCGCCGATGAGATTATTAGCATCGCCAACAACGCGCTGTGCGAGGATAACGAAGCCGATATGTTTGTGACCCTGTGGTTCGGTATTCTCGACACCGATAAGGGATTAGTGTCGTATATAAACGCGGGTCACTGCAAGCCGCTGATACGCCGAAGCGGCACAGGCTTTGAGTTTGTGAGAGAAAGACCGGACTTTGTTGTCGCGGGAGAGGAGAGCGTTCCTTACACCCGAAGAGAGCTTAAGCTCTGCAGCGGCGACGCGCTGTTTCTCTATACCGACGGCGTAACGGAAGCGGTCGATACATCTGACGAGCTGTACGGCGACGACAGGCTGCGAACTGCACTTAATGCTCATAGCCCGTTGTCCTCGCGTGAGATCTGCGAAATGGTTCACAAGGATTTAAGGCTGTATTCAAACGGCGCAACCCAGACAGATGATATCACGATGCTTGCCGTTGTGTTCAACGGTATGCGCCTGTACAGAGAAATCACCGTTGAGGCGAAGGTCGAAAAGCTCAGCGAGATCAATGCCTTTCTTGAAGAGCTGCTCGACGCTTCGAAGTTTGACATGCGCTCTGCAACGCAGATTTGCGTAATTGCCGATGACGTCTGCTCGAACATTGTCTATTACGCTTATCCCGACAAAGACAACGGTATGATGAAGGTGGCCTTCTCGTTTGATCCCAAAACCGACGAGGCTGAGATCACCTTTACCGACAGCGGGATCCCGTTCAATCCGCTCAATGTGCCTGAACCCGATATAAGCAAGATCGAAGAGGGTGATGAAGGCGGTCTGGGAATCATGCTTGTCAGAAAGTTCAGCGATAAGCTGCTTTATGAGTATTCTAACGGTCAGAATATTCTGAAAATAATAAAAAGACGAAACAAAAATTCGCGCTGACCGGGCGTCTTTGACGGCGCCCCCGGGATCACAGCAGGGGAGATTGCACAGCGGCTCGAATTTTCGTTCAACACCTTCCGCGTGCAATCGTTGTTTGCAGACAATCTGCGCCGAACATGGAAAACTGAAAGCGCCGAGCTTCTTATAAAAAAATAATGCTCCCTTCGGGGAGCATTTTCATTATTGTTATTTATCGGTGTTCAGCATACGGTAGAGCACGTCGGTGAAGTCGCGGTAGTGCTTCGGAAAGTTGTTTGAACCGTCGGCATTCAGCCTGCGGCCGCCGTTGACAGTTGCCGTGAAGCTGAACATCGTGCCGTCAAGTACGCCGCGGGGATTCTTTCCGCGGAAACCGTCCCATTTGAGGATGCCGCATTGATTAAGAACGTCAATCACGTCGGCGGCGGGCACGGTCACGTGCTTTTGCAGGTTGTAATTATCCTCATGGTTTTTGTAGCTCAGCCAATACTGCGATACTTCCGCGTCGTCGCCGCAGCATAGAATCTCGTAAACCTCAGTCAGCCGCATACCGCTTACTTTAAGCCTGATTTCGCTGAACGAGGTGATTTGCTCACGCTTGAACATACTGCTCTCTCCTTTGCATACGTACTATATCATCACCGAGTTAAAAATCGTCGGGACGAAGCGTGTAAATCTTTCCGTAATCGCAGTCTATCGCGTAATCTACCGAAAAATCATCGAGGTGGAATACGCATGACCACTGGGTAAAGGATACGCTGACGTTTCTGAGAAGCTCCATCGCGTCCTGTGCGGAGTTTTCGGGCTTTTTCTCCAGCCATTCATTTATGGTATTGAACCTGAGGCACATCTCCGTCGGATTCTCCTGCGCGTCCTTTGACGAGAGAGCAAAATTGGTGCAGGCGTGACTGTCGGCTACGTTCATCTTATCCTTTTCCCATTCGACGACAACGGACTTTCCGCCCGCGTCGGCTATGAACAGGTGCTGTGTCCAGCCGTGTCCCGAATGTATGTCATACTGCCTGAGCAGTCCGACGGCTTCATCGACATCAGCGGCACGGTCAAGCAGCAGACGTACCGCGACAAGCATAAACAAATCGGGCTTCTCCGTATCCTGATGCAGCTCGCCCATATCGACGTCGAGAATGGAAACGCTGAGTCCTTTTTCGTTCATGCCGTCTACACAGAGATACGGCGACGCGAGAAGGGCGATCTTTCCTTCAGCGCTCGAAAAAGGCACGCCCTGATATTTGCCGATTCCAGCGATGCTGACGTCGGCGGAGGCGATGGAAGCGTAGCTGCCGTCGGGGTGAGTATAGAGCGAGAGCGTTTCAATGCTGTTGAAGTCGAGATTCCTGCCGACCAGATGTTCTACGTCGGGAGTCTCCGTGCTGAAAGCGCTGCACGCGTATCTTATCGGGCCTGACTTCATCTGATACCCGAAAAACATATCGTCGCAGATGAACTTCATCAGGTCGTTTTTGCTTTTGATTTCCGATGACAGCGCTTTGTCAAGATGATAGTCCTGTTGGAAGTTCATTGTGTAAAGCTCGTCGGCAACATTTCTGACGCTCAGTATGCTGGCAATGCGTCCGTACAGAATAAATGCTGCCGTGATGATGCCTGCCGTCAGTAATGCGGCAAGGCTCAGCGCTGTGATTTTTATGATTCTCTTTTTTGAAATTCTATTTGTTTCAGACATTTTTCATCACCCTGCTATAATGATAACACGGTAATCTGAAGAGTAATATTTTACATGAGGTTTTCTCCCTCGCCCATTACGGGGATATCTACCGCGGAGGCATTTTCGAGATGAAAGGTCATCAGCTTGTTGCCTGTCTGTTCGTTGTAGATTTTTTCAAGTCCTGCCGCCTTGATCATCTGATCGGCATAGTTGCCGTCGGTTTCAAAAACCGCCTTTCCCGTGTAGCGGAGCCAATGACCGTCGGGCTTGCAGGCAACGATCTCTACAAGAGGATTTGCCTTCATCTGTCTGTACACGTTCTTGAAATCGCCCACACCGAAAATGATTTTGCCGTCAGCCTCCATGTGTGCCCCGAGAGGACGGAGCTTTGGCTGATTGCCGTCTGCGGTCGCCATAAAGAATACGCCTGCTTCATTTAAGAAATCGCTTACCTTGCTCATAAGAACATCTCCTTATTCTGATATTTTTAATACGCTCCGAATACGCCTTGGAACGCTTCTTTTGAGTATAAAATTTTCCCGTCTTTGTCGAGGACTACTATTGAGGATTCATACTTCGTTTCATCGCTTTTGAAATGAATTGTACAGTTGTCGCCGAGAATCATGTCGTCCGCGGAATAGAAGGCATGGTCGGAGTCGATGATTCTGACGATGTATTTGCCCTCGTCAAAGCTGCTTATTTCAACCGTTCTTTTATCTCCCGAATCCAGCTTGGAAATTGTTGCCGTGCCCCATAAGGAGGTTTTGCGGTTCTCTTCTGTCTGCGGAAGAATCCAGATATCGGCTTTTTCAACATCATTGACAAAGGTAACGGAAATCGTTTTATTCGGTTCAGTCATATCGGGTTCACCGTCCTTCTCTTTACATGAAAACAGAACAAAACATGTCATTGCGCACAGTAAAATCAATAGCAGCTTTTTCATGCCTTTTCACCTCTGTGTCATCTCTTTTTTTATAATAACAGATTATAAACCGCTTGTCTATAAACCGCAGCTAAAATACGGAGGTTATTGAAAAAAACCAAAGGGTGATATTTGTGTTGCTTATAATATCTGACTATGATAAAATAATAGACAGTAATATTTTGCAAAGGAGAGTTGCTTCATGAAAATCGTATTACCTGACGCGCAGACCGTCGTTGACAGTCTTGTGAGCGCGGATTGTCTCAAGGAATTCGGCGAGGTAACGGAGTATGGCCTGCTGCGGTATGAGGAGGTCGCCGAGGCAATAGCCGACGCGGATATTGTCATCTGTAACAAAACGGTGATGGATGCTCACAGCATGCGCCTTGCAAAAAAGCTGAAATATATCGGGCTGTTTGCTACAGGCTTCAATAATATCGATGTGGAATACTGCCGCGCGCATGGTATTATCGTATGCAACGCCGGTTCATATTCGACAAACGCGGTTGCCCAGCATACCTTTGCGCTGATTCTGGAGCATTTTAACCGCGTCGCACAGTACAATCAATATGTTCAGGACGGCTTGTGGAAGCGCAGTCCGACTTTTTCACCCTTTGTATATCCGCTCAGCGAGTTGGCGGGAAAGACGCTCGGCATCGTCGGCCTTGGAGCCATTGGTCAGGCGGTTGCAAGAATCGCAAACGCATTTGAGATGCGCGTGCTCGCCTGTAACCGAAGCAGGAAATCTGTCGACGGGGTAGAGCAGGTCGTCTTTGATACCCTTTTGGAACAAAGCGATATAGTTACAGTTCATTGTCCGCTCAATGCCGATTCAAAGGATATGTTTAACCGTTCGGCATTTGCGAAAATGAAACGCGGCGCACTGTTTGTCAACACCGCGCGCGGCGGCGTGATGGTAGAGCGCGACTTGTCTGAAGCGCTGGAAAGCGGTCACCTCGGCGGAGCGTGTATCGACACGCTGCGTGTCGAACCTATGGAGGAGGATTGTGTTCTAATGGGCGCAGGAAACTGCCTTATTACTCCGCACATCGCATGGGCGCCTGTTGAGACCAGACAGAGGCTGATGGGGATTGTAGCAAATAATATCCGCGCGTTTCTGGACGGCAACCCCATGAATGTGGTCAGCTGATAACGTGGAAAGCCCGCAATTTCGCGGGCTTTTTCTGCGTTTGCGGCGTTGTTTGGGATAAGGCTTTTGCTGACATATGTGCAGGTGATATTAAATGCCTGAGGTTGTATTACGGTTTTTGGACAAAATGGAATAAGTGCTTATTTTATGGGGCTCCCTATTGCTATTCGTCGAATTTTTTGATAAAATATACATATAGATGTTTTAGGACAAAGCGATTCTAAAAAGAAAATCACGTATATTGCTAATGTAGGTCTTTCTTGAACGCCTGTTGCTGCATGGCGTTTTTGTTTTGGAAAAGACTGATTACGATCCCGATTCAGGCGCGCACAGAGAGAATTGACATATTCTGCTTGTGACCGATAAAGCGACTGATAGCGATTGTATAACAAAAAAAAGTTAATAAAAAAATTGATGTTAGTCCTAAATGACAAAAATGCGCTCATGACCTCATGATTTGCTTGAAAATCCTTGACTTTTGGGAACCGTAATGATATCATCGTTATGCTAAGAGGAGAGGAATACCCTTTGGTCGTAAAAGGTCAAAACGACCGTTTTTTAGGGTTTTCTAAGATGTTATACAGGGTTGTTTTGTGGTGAGAATGGTCAATCTCATTTTGTTGATACAACCGGTTAGGAAGTGCTTTGATGAATCACATTGATTTGAATAACAAAACAATAATAGTTACCGGAGCCGCAGGCTTTATTGGCGCAAATCTGGTGAAAAGATTGCTGGCTGATGTACCCACGGCGAAGATAATCGGTATTGACAGCGTGAATGATTACTACGACGTAAGGCTTAAGGAGTATCGCCTCGACGAGCTGAGCAGGAATGATTCTTTCACATTCATAAAAGGGAATATTGCGGACAAAGAGCTGATCGAAGCTGTGTTTGAAAAATACAGACCGGATGTTGTTGTAAATCTCGCCGCTCAGGCAGGTGTGCGCTATTCGATCACCAATCCTGACGCGTACATAGAATCCAACTTGGTTGGATTTTTCAATATTCTCGAGGCTTGCCGTAATTATCCTGTCGAGCATCTGGTATATGCTTCAAGTTCATCGGTTTACGGTACAAACAAGAAGGTTCCCTACTCTACCGACGATAAGGTGGATAATCCCGTTTCACTTTATGCGGCAACAAAAAAGTCCAACGAGCTGATGGCTCACGCCTATTCAAAGCTTTACAACATTCCGTCAACGGGACTTAGGTTCTTTACGGTTTACGGTCCTGCGGGACGCCCTGATATGGCTTATTTCGGTTTTACCAACAAGCTTGTTAACGGAGAAACAATCAAGATTTTCAATTTCGGCAACTGCAAGCGTGACTTCACCTTTGTAGACGATATCGTCGAGGGCGTTGTCAGGGTAATGCAGGGTGCGCCCGAAAAGAAAAACGGTGAGGACGGTCTGCCCGTTCCTCCGTATGCAGTCTACAACATCGGCAACAATCAGCCGGAGAATCTGCTTGATTTCGTACAGATTCTGTCTGAGGAACTTGTCCGCGCGGGCGTGCTTCCCGGGGACTATGACTTTGAGTCTCACAAAGAGCTTGTTCCCATGCAGCCGGGCGATGTGCCGATTACATTTGCCGATACAGACGCTCTTGAGAGAGATTACGGCTTCAAGCCAAGTACATCGTTGCGTGACGGCTTGAGAAAGTTTGCAGAGTGGTACAAAGAGTTCTATATGTAAGGATGGTCGAAAATGGATAGTAAGTATACAATTGCGGTCGCGGGAACAGGCTATGTCGGATTGTCGATTGCCACATTGCTGTCACAGCATAACAAGGTTTATGCAGTGGATATCATTCCTGAGAAAGTCGAGCTTATCAACAGGAAAAAGTCTCCGATTCAGGATGATTATATAGAGAAGTACCTCGCAGAAAAGGAACTTGATTTAACGGCGACATTAGACGCGGAAGCGGCCTATAAGGACGCCGATTTCGTAGTGATTGCAGCGCCTACCAATTATGACAGCAAGACGCAGCATTTTGATACCTCGGCGGTTGAGGCTGTTATAAAGCTGGTAATGCAGTACAATCCCAACGCGATAATGGTTATTAAATCCACCATTCCTGTCGGATATACCAAGTCGATCAGAGAAAAGACAGGAAGCAAAAACATTATTTTCAGCCCGGAGTTTCTCAGAGAATCAAAGGCGCTTTACGATAACCTCTATCCCAGCCGCATAATTGTCGGAACGGATATGGCCGATGAGAGACTTGTTGATGCAGCCCATACCTTTGCGGGACTTTTACAGGACGGGGCAATTAAAAAGGATATAGAAATCTTATTTATGGGCTTTACCGAAGCGGAAGCGGTCAAGCTGTTTGCGAATACCTATCTTGCCCTGCGTGTCAGCTATTTTAATGAGCTGGATACATACGCGGAGATGAAGGGCCTTAATACTCAGCAGATCATCGAGGGCGTATGTCTTGATCCGAGAATCGGAACACACTACAACAACCCTTCATTCGGATACGGCGGCTATTGTCTGCCAAAGGATACCAAGCAGCTTCTTGCGAATTATGCCGAGGTTCCCGAAAACCTGATTGAAGCCATTGTTGAGAGCAACAGGACGAGGAAGGATTTCATTTCCAACAGAGTGCTTGAAATCGCAGGGGCTTACGGAGCCGACGCCAGCTATGACAGGGCGAAGGAAAAAGAGGTTATTATCGGCGTATATCGCCTGACCATGAAGAGCAACAGCGATAACTTCCGTCAAAGCTCTATCCAGGGAGTAATGAAGCGCATAAAGGCAAAGGGCGCGACTGTGATCGTATATGAGCCTACGCTTGAAGACGGTTCCACATTCTTTGGCAGCAAGGTTGTAAATGATCTTGAGAAGTTCAAAGCTGTGTCGCAGGCGATCATCGCAAACCGTTATGACAGCTGTCTGGACGATGTAAAAGAAAAGGTTTATACGAGAGATCTGTTTAGAAGAGACTAACAATAGGAGCTGTGCAATTATGAAAGCTGTGATTTTAGCAGGAGGTTTTGGTACCCGTATTTCAGAAGAATCTGTGCTCAAACCGAAGCCGATGATTGAAATAGGCGGTATGCCGATACTGTGGCACATAATGAAGACGTATTCATATTACGGAATCAATGAGTTTATTATTTGCGCGGGATACAAGCAACACTATATCAAGGAATGGTTTGCGGATTATTTTCTGCATACCTCTGATGTCACGTTTGACTTTACAAACGGTCAGAATGAAATGATTGTTCACAACAGAAAAGCCGAACCCTGGAAGGTGACAGTTGTTGATACGGGTTTAAACACCCAGACAGGCGGCAGGGTAAAACGTATCAGGGAATATATCGGTGACGAAACCTTCCTTCTGACCTACGGCGACGCGGTTGGAGATATCAATATCAAGGAACTGATTGAGTATCATAAGACTATGGGAAAGATCGGAACCGTTTCTGTTTATAATTTCGGACAGAACAAAGGCGTTCTTGAGGTTCAGCCTGATGGTACTGTCGGAGCTTTCAGAGAAAAAAGCGATCTGGACGGCGATCTGATAAATATTGGCTTTATGGTTTATGAGCCTCAGTTATTTGACTATATAGATGATGATTCCACAGTGTTCGAAAAGGAGCCGATGGTCAGGCTGGTTGAGGAAAATCAGCTTTGCGCGTACACACACAAGGGCTATTGGCAGTGTATGGATACCCTCAGGGAGAAACAGCAGCTTGAAAAGCTCTGGAATGAAGGCAGGGCACCCTGGAAGCTTTGGAAATAATTGCGGAGGACAATATGGAATTTGACTTAAGTATTTACAAAGGTAAAAGCGTGTTCGTCACAGGGCATACAGGCTTTAAGGGTTCGTGGCTCTGCAAGATCCTTTCGGGTGCAGGCGCGGTCGTAACGGGCTATTCGCTGAATCCGCCGACAGAGCCTTCTCTGTTTGAGATTGCAGGTATCGCGAGCGACATCACCTCAGTGATCGGCGATATCAGGGATTATAAAAGCCTTAAGGCCGCTTTTGACAAGGCGCAGCCCGAAATAGTTCTTCATCTTGCAGCTCAGCCTATTGTCCGCGACAGTTATAAGGAGCCTGCCTATACATATGAGACAAATGTCATGGGCACGGTAAATATCCTTGAATGCGTACGAAACAGCGATTGTGTAAAATCTTTCTTGAATGTTACTACCGACAAGGTTTATCTGAATAAGGAATGGGCATGGGGCTATCGTGAAAACGAAGAGCTGGACGGATTTGACCCGTATTCGAATTCAAAATCATGCTCTGAGCTTGTAACGCACAGCTATAAAAACAGCTTTTTCAGTGACGGCAAAGTGGCTGTATCTACTGCGCGCGCAGGAAACGTTATCGGCGGCGGCGATTTCGCGAATGACAGGATCATTCCCGATTGCATCAGAGCAGCACAAAAGCATGAAGATATTATCGTAAGGAATCCTTTTTCTACAAGACCTTATCAACACGTCCTTGAGCCGCTGTTCGCTTATCTGATGATAGCCGCAAAGCAATATGAAGATAATCGCTTTGCTGGGTATTATAACGTTGGTCCCGATGACAGCGACTGCTTTGAAACAGGCGCGCTTGTCGATTTGTTTATTAAGCACTGGGGCGACGGCATGAAGTGGATTAACCGTTATGACGGCGGCCCTCATGAAGCAAATTTCCTGAAACTGGATTGTTCCAAATTAAAAACGACCTTCGGTTGGCATCCGCGCTGGAACCTTGACAAGGCCATAGAAAAGGTTGTGGAATGGAGCAAGTGCTGGCTGAATAATGAAGATGTGAGGGTCTGCATGGACAGACAGATAGAAGAATTCTTTGATTTGTAGGAGGAGCTATCCATGAAAAACGTCATTATTACGGGAGCAGACGGTTTTGTCGGCAGCTATACGGTTCAGAAGTTCCTTGAAGAGGGAATGAACGTACTTGCAATCGATATTTCCGAAAAACCGAACAGACTCAAAGAGCACAAGAACCTGACCTACTTACAGTGTGACATCAACAATACCGAAAATCTGAAGGCGGCTGTCACCGCGGATAAATATGACACCTTCGTTCATTTTGCATGGGCGGGTTCCGCTGGTACGGCGCGTATTGATTATGAGCTTCAGATGAAAAACGCGCTTACGACCGTTGAATGCGTAAAAGCTGCAAAGGAGCTTGGCTGCACAAGGTTTGTATGCGCCGGAAGTATTATGGAATATGAAGTCGAGGCAGCTGTTCATACCCAGGAAAGCAGACCCGGTATGGGTTATATTTACGGTATGGGCAAGCACATAGCGCATTGCATGAGTAAAGCTGTTGCGGCAAATATCGGTATCGACCTTGTATGGCCGATGATAACCAATGCTTACGGAGCAGGCGAGCTGTCGCCGAGATTTGTTAATACAACTATCCGCAAGATTATCAATAACGAGCCGCTGCAGTTTACGGCTGCAACTCAGAATTATGATTTTGTGTATGTTACCGATGTCGCAAACGCGTTTTATCTTATCGCGAAAAACGGAAAGCCGTTCTGTGAATATATGATTGGAAGTGGAAACGCCAAGCCGCTGAAGGAATTCATTTACGAGATGCAGCAGGCTCTTGCTCCCGATACTGTTCCGCTGTTTGGCGACGTACCGTTTACGGGCACTAATATGCCGCTTGAAACCTTCAGCACGGAGAATACCGAGAAGGATACAGGCTTTAAGCCGGCGGTCAGCTTTGCAGAGGGAACAAAAATGACAATGGATTGGCTGAAAACGATCTGACGGAGGAAAAATGGTACAGAAATTTGATTTTCAGGAGCTTGAGCTTAAAGGAGCTTATTTGATAAAGCCTTTCTTTGCCGATGATAACAGAGGCGGTTTTGTCAAGGATTACAACATAGATACCTTCAAGGCAAACGGCATCGACCATGAGCTGAAGGAGGTCTTTTATACAATATCAAAGCGCGGCGTAATCAGAGCCACTCATTTTCAGCTTGTTAAGCAGCAGGCGAAGCTCGTTCGCTGCGTCAGCGGCCATGTATACGACGTAATTGTTGATTTGCGTCCCGATTCTCCTACTTTCGGACAATGGAGAGGTTTTGACCTTACAGGAGAAAACATGAACTGTCTGCTTGTACCGCAGTATTTCGGTCACGGCTATCTTGTAATTGAGGATTCCGTAGTGAGCTACAAGTGCGGCGAGGTATTCTACGGTGAGGGTGATTCCGGGATTATGTACAATGATCCCGATATCGGAATCAAGTGGCCTTTTGAACTCATCGGCGGCGAGGAAAATCTTATAATCAGTGAAAAGGATAAGAAGCTGATGAGCTTCTCTGATTATAAAAAAATAATAAATCGGAGATGAGTTACTATGAATATAGTATATTCAAGCAGTGATTCTTATGCGGAAATATGCGGAATATCCATTACGTCATTATTTGAGAATAACAAAAGTGTTGATAAGATAACGGTTTTTATTATAGACAATAATATTTCCGAAGTAAATAAAGAAAGACTGCAGAAAACCGCGAAAAAATATATGCGCGAATTAGTGTTTGTACCAAAGATCGATCTGGAGAAGATTGCAAACACACAGATATATGTCGGCAGATGGAATATCGGTACTTTTTTCAGGCTTTATCTGTCATCAATACTGCCAAGGGAAATTGACCGGGTAATTTATATCGACTGCGATATGATCGTTCGCAAGCCGCTTGATGACGTATACAACCTTGATTTGGGAAAATGCTCCGTTGCAGGAGCGGACGACTGCAGAAGCGATCTCTACCGCATAGAAATCGGCTGTGATCCGGGAACTGTATACATCAATAACGGCTTCATGCTTATTGATTTGAAAAAATGGAGAGAAGAGGGAACCGAAAAAGAATTTACTGAGTTTATCTCTCAGAGAAAAGGTGACCTCACATATATGGATCAGGCTCCGCTTAACGGAATTCTGGGAAGCAAAAACAAAATATATGAATTGTCTCCGATATATAACGCCCAAAGAGTGTTCTTTGATTTCTCGTTCGATGAGCTGATGCGATTGAGAAAACCCGAACATCACCTGAGCGCTGAGGAATACAACGAGGCCGTAACAGATCCGGTAGTTGTTCATTTCACTCCTGTGTTTATTTCCGGAACAAGACCGTGGCAAATAAAGGATAATCACCCTTTTACGCCTGAATACAGACATTATAAGTCAATATCGGAATGGAAGGACGAGCCGTACCGCAAGGACGACAGAAAGAAGAAAAAGAAGATAATGACTGTTCTGTGCAAAATCTGTCCGAGACCTCTTATGATTTCAATTATGTCTTATCTGCATGCAGTCTGGTATCCGAAGAAAAGAATCAGTATCCGTGATAAAAATATGAAGGGTGATTGACCTGATGGATAAGATTATTGTTGCAAATTACAGATATTATGTTTCCGGAGGACCGGAAGTGTATATGTTCAAGTTTATGGAGAACTGTCAGAGGATCGGTTATGAGCCGGTTCCGTTTTCCGTAAATTATTCACAGAATAAGCCTTCGGAATATTCAAAGTATTTTATAAGCAGCCGCGGCGGGGACAGCGTTTATTACGACCAGATCAAAAAAACGCCTTCCTCTGTTTACAAGACTCTGCGCGGCGCTTTTTATAATAAAGAAGCGGTAAAGAATCTTAACGAACTGATTGATAAAGAAAATCCCAAAGTGCTGTATGCGCTTCAGGTAATCAACACGCTTTCGCCGAGCATCTTTAAGGCGGCAAAAAAAAGAGGCCTGAAGGTTGTACACAGAATATCGGATTTTAACCTTGTATGTCCCAGAAATGATTTTCTGATGGGCGAAGATGTATGCGAACTATGCCTTGGCGGAGATCTCAATAACGGCATTAAAAACAGATGTTATCACGGTTCAAAGGCGGCTTCCGTCATAAGATGCCGGTCGATGAAATATCACAGATCGCACGACCTGTACAAGTATGTCGACTATTTTGTCACACCAACTGAGTTTACGAGAAAAAAACTCATTGAGGGTGGATTTGACGCCTCAAAAATCGTAAAAATCAATACGTTTATTGATTCGGAAAAGATTGTTCCCGATTATTCAAATGAAGGATATCTTCTGTTTCTGGGAAGGCTTGTGCCTGAAAAAGGAGCGAAGTATGCAGTCGAGGCAATGAAATACTTAAAGAAATATCCGGATCTGAAATTAAAGATTACGGGTGAGTTGACCGAGCGCGATTCCGAAATAAAAAAACTGATTGAAGATAACGGCTTGGCAGAGAGGGTTGAGTTTGTCGGATTTAAAAGAGGCAGCGAGCTTGCCGAACTGATTTCAAAATGCATTTGTTTGTTGTGTCCGGCAATATGGTACGAAAATATGCCTAATACTGTACTGGAAGCGTATGCCTACGGAAAACCTGTTATAGCTTCCGACATAGGTTGTTTTTCGGAGATTGTGGAAGATCATGGAACCGGGCTTCTTTTTGAGCCTAAAAATCCAGAGGATCTGGCTGATAAGGTAATGGAAATATTATCCGGTAACAAAGTGGTCGAATTCGGAAAAAACGCAAGAAAAAAAGTTGAAACCGAATATACTCCGGAGATGCATTTTTCAATGCTTGGCAAGTTATTTAATTGAGGTGAGCAATATATATGGACAATGGTATAAGAATATCGGTATCAAAACTTCAACAAACCCTGTTGATGCTGTTTGTTTTGGCACCGTTTTTATTTCCCACAGGATTGCAGTACTCCTCAAGCTTTGCGTTCTTTTTTGACGTCATTCTGTATTATTGGAGAATTGCCGCGTGCGGAACCAGTCTTTTATTGTTTTTTTACAGGAGCTTCAAAAAGCAAATCACACTTCCCACGGTATTGTTTTTTATATGCATCTGTTCGCTGTTCTTTTCAACGATTATTCAGCACGCCTCAATCAGCTCATTTTTATCGGCATGGGGAGGTTTCTTTTGCTTTTATGTAGGCGCTGAGATTTTTTTAAACAAGTGTCCGGTTCTGTTATGCAAGGTAATGAAGGGCTGGCTGGAAATCATTGTAATAATTAATTTGATCACTCTTGTGGTATTTCCCGGCGGAATCCCGATGGACAGAATTGTTTATTTGGGTGCGGATTCATTATACGTATGGTTTTGGGGATTTAAGAACAGCATCTGTAACCTGATAATTCCTTATTACGCATTTTCAATGACGCTCAATTATTTGATGCAGAAAAAAGGCAGATTTCCGCTGCTGCTTCCGTCAGTTTTGAGCCTTGTTACAGCGATTCTTTCACATTCAACTACGCTGCTGGTTTCTGTAATAGCCATAATTGTTTTGCTCCTGTTAAAAAATTTGAAAGTAATAAGAACTCATATTAACCCTAGAAACATGGCTGTTATCGGCGTTTGCTTTTCTGTTCTTATTGTATTTTTCAATATTCAGAATAATTTTTCATGGCTGATTGAAGGCGTTCTGGGAAAAGACTTGTCATTATCAAACAGAACGCTCTTATGGGGATACGCGCTGCAGGATATCTCCCGGTCGCCGTTCTTCGGATATGGAGTTCAGACATCGACGACATTTGGTCTGACAAGATACGCTCTCGCGTTCAGCCATTGCCATAACGCAATATTGACCCTTTTGTATCAGGGCGGACTGATCTCTTTGATTTCTTACGGCGTATTTTTTGTATATTCAATTTTTAAATCGGAGTCTGATTCCGTGTTGGGCTATGATTACGGTTTACTGCTTTTTATTCAGCTGATCATTCATATATCAGGTTCAATTACAGGTGTTGGCTTGTTTCTGATTTTAATTTTGATTTCTAATATGAATAAGCTTGAAATGATAAGAGCAAATCATAATTCTTTGGAGAGAGTAAATGAAAAAAGCCATTAATAACACTCGTAATCTGAATCTGGATTTTGTGCGCGGAGTAGCGTGCCTGCTGGTCCTTCTGTATCACTACACTTTCAGGTTTTTTGAAGTAATCAATCAGGATAATCCATGGCCGGTACAAGTATCTTTTGGATACATGGGTGTTTCTGTTTTCTTTATGTTGAGCGGGTATTTTTCAATCAAATACACGAAGGAGTCAACAGGGCTTCGATTGTTTTGCTTTAAAAAGTTTCTCAGACTGTTTCCCGCGTATTGGGTCGCGCTGATTTTGACGGGTATTATTACATATTTCTTTCTTCCCGAAAGAGCTGTATCATGGATTGATTTTGCCATCAACTTCACAATGCTCGAATCCTTTTTCGGAGTCGCGCCTGTAGACGGAGTATATTGGACTTTGCAATATGAACTGCTGTTCTACTTGTTTACTGCTTTGGCTGTTATCGTATTCAAGAAGAAAAAGATTATTCCGCAGATATCGTTGGTATGGTTGTTTATTTTAATTATAAGGGATTTTATAAATATCGATGTTGTCGGAAAATTCGTCGATAAATTCATGATTGCAAAATATGGACCGATATTTATTTTGGGATATTTGGTTTATTTCTTGCTTGAAACAAAAATGAAAAGATGGAAGAGAATACTTATTTATTTTGAGATTCTCCTGTCGTTTTATTATTTATGGAGACATCTGGGATTAGAGTATTTTATTTTTATCATATTAGCTTTTGCTTTTCTGATAGTGACGGTATGCCTGTCCTCTAAGGGGCAGACCGGCAATAAAATCGTCAACAAAATAATTCACCCGTTCACATTTATTGCAGGAATTTCGTACCCGCTATATCTGGTTCATCAGAATATAGGATGTGCAATCATTAAAACGATAGGGTACGATCAGGCTTTTGGCGAATTCGTATTGATAATACCGATTGTTGTTTCAATTTTGTTGGCTTATTCAATAAACAGATGGATTGAAAAACCGATTAATTCTTATTTTAATAAGAAGCGTCAAATAAAGGAGGGGCACCTCAACAATGGAACAAAATAGCCCGGAAAAAATACAGGGAGATTCCGTAAAAAAGAATCTATCCTTTCAGTTTATATATCAAGTGCTCATTCTTGTTCTGCCGTTAGTTTTGGCGCCGTATCTGACAAGAACGCTGGGCGATACCGCCTTGGGCGTGTATTCATATTCTTATTCTATCGGACAAATATTTGTGGTTCTTGCAAATTTGGGAATCTCAAAATACGGTCAAAGAATAATCGCTGAAAAAAAAGGAAACGTCATTGAGCTGAGGAAGGTATACTGGAGCTTATTTACGGTTCATGCCGTTGTATCCGCTTTTGTCTTTGCGGCATATATGGTCTTTGCGTTTGCCTGCGGCGGCAATGACAGGGTTGTTTTCCTGCTTCAGGGTTTTTATGTTCTTTCTGCTTTTTTTGACATTACTTGGTTCTATTACGGAATAGAAAAATTCAATGGCGTGGTGATCCGTAACACTATTGTTAAAGCCGCGGAATTCGTACTTATTTTCCTGTTTGTAAAGAGTCCGGACGACCTCTGGAAGTATACCCTGATAATGGCTTTGTCCATATTGCTCGGAATGGTGGTACTTCTTCCGCCCACTTTTAAATACGTAAAACCTATCCGTTTTTCGTTTGCGGACTGCAAAATGCAAATATCTCCGTTGATGGTGCTGTTTATCGCTTCTGTTGCAACCTTGTTGTTTACGTTTTTTGACAAAACGCTCCTTGGCATATTCTCTACAAAGGAGAATGTCGCGTATTATGAATATTCAAACAAGATTGTTCTTGTACCCAGAACAATTGCAACAGTAATTAGTACCGTCATGTATTCGCGGGCTTGTGTTTTTATCAGCAGGAATGAATTATCCGAAGCAAAGAAATACAGGACGTTTTCATTGCTGTTCATTTATTTCATTTCGTTTGCTTCAATTTTCGGACTGTTGTCTGTCGGAGATCTGTTTGTAAACATATACTACGGAGAAAGCTTTCTGGAGTGCGTCGGAATCATTAATATGCTGAGCAGTACTATTCTCATAGTCGCTCTTGCGGACGTTGTGAGAACACAGATACTCATTCCCATGCACAAGGACAAAGAGTATATGATAATCACAATAATTTCCGCGGTACTGAATGTTGCTGTTTCCATGCTGCTTCTCGGACCGTTAGGAGTATACGGAGTGGTTATCGGCTCGATCCTCTCAGAAACTATTTCTTTGGTGCTGATTTCCTTGATTTGCAGAAAACAGATAGATTGGAAAGAAGCGTTTGTATTGGCTGTGCCGTTTGTTATCATCGGTATTGCAATGTATTTTTCTGTCAGACTTGTTACGCTTTTCATTTCCGATTCATTGTTTACACTGCTGATAGAAGTTCTTGTGGGTGCTTTTGTTTATATCTCACTTTCGGCTGTATATCTGTTGTTTATTTATAAAGACAAAGAAACAATCAGAAATATAATCAGAAATTTGTTATTAAAATTCAGGAGAAAGAAAAAATGAAAAAACTGATTAAAGCAATCATTCTAAAGGTCTTTTTCGGAAATTCATTTGCCAGAAAGGGCGTTAAATTCGGCAAGGGTTCCTATATCCGCGAGCATGCGCAGATTGGCGGCGGAAAACATATCAGGTTAGGTACGCATACCAGAATTTCACCGTACTCAAGACTGATGTGTTTTGAGAATATCTCCGGAGAAAAGCTTGAACCGGAATTGATTATCGGTGACAATGTTTTTATAGGCAGAAATATTACAATCAGTTGTTGTAACAGAGTTGAGATTGGTGAAGATACCTTGATAACCGGATACTGCTTTATCGGAGATTCGGAACATGGAATGGATCCCGAGTGCGGAAAGCGGTATGAAGCTCAGCCTATGATAAGAAAAGCGACAAAAATCGGTAAAAACTGTTTCCTTGGGGAAAAAGCTGTTGTTCTTCCCGGCGTCGAGATAGGTGATAACTGTATTATCGGTGCGGGAAGTGTAGTGACCAAATCATTTAAGAGTGATTGTCTGCTTGCAGGTAATCCTGCGAGAGTGATAAAAAAATATAATTTTGATACAAATGAATGGGAAAGGTGTTAGGTCGATAATATGAAGGGTATAATTCTTGCGGGAGGCAGCGGTACGAGGCTTTATCCTATGACGAAGGTTACATCCAAGCAGCTTTTGCCTGTTTATGACAAGCCTATGATTTATTATCCGCTTTCAACTTTGATGCTGGCTGAAATCAAGGATATTCTTATTATCTCTACACCTCAGGATACGCCGCGGTTTGAAGCGCTGTTGGGTGACGGAAGCCAGTTTGGAGTTAATTTGTCCTATGCTGTCCAGCCATCTCCCGACGGACTTGCCCAGGCGTTCATTATCGGTAAGGATTTTATCGGCGACGACAGCTGCGCCATGATTCTTGGAGATAACATTTTTTACGGCAACGGCCTTTTCAGGCTGATGAATGACGCAAAAAAAGCTGCTGAAAACGGAAAGGCGACAGTTTTCGGATATTATGTAAAGGATCCTGAGAGATACGGAATCGTTGACTTTGACAAAGACGGCAATGTTCTTTCGGTAGAAGAAAAGCCGCAGAATCCGAAAAGCAACTATGCGATTACGGGCCTGTATTTTTATCCGTCAGGCGTTGCCGAAATGGCGGAGGAAGTAAAACCGTCCGCAAGAGGCGAATTGGAAATTACCACGTTAAATGATATGTACCTGACTGAGAATAGTCTGAATGTCAAGCTGTTAAGCAGAGGCTTTGCGTGGCTTGATACAGGAACCATGGAAAGCTTGCTGCTTGCGTCGGATTATATTCATATGATTGAAGAACAGCAAGGCGTTATGGTTTCGGCACCTGAGGAAATTGCCTTCAGGTATAAATGGATAGACGCCGGACAGTTGATGGCGTCTGCTGAGATGTACGGCAAATCTCCGTATGGAGAACATCTGAAATCAGTGGCAGAAGGAAAACTGAAATAAATTATTAAGGGGGATAATTATGACGATTATTGTTACCGGTGGAGCGGGATTTATCGGTTCAAATTTTGTGTTTCATATGCTGAAGCAGTATCCGGATTACAGGATCATTTGTCTTGATAAGCTGACTTATGCAGGTAATTTATCAACTCTCAAGTCGGTGATGGATAATCCTAATTTCAGATTCGTCAGAGCGGATATCTGTGACAGAGAAGCAGTAGAAAAGCTGTTTGAAGAAGAGAAGCCTGATATCGTTGTCAACTTTGCGGCGGAAAGCCATGTTGACCGCTCGATTGAAAACCCTGAGATTTTTTTGCAGACCAATATTATCGGTACGGAAGTATTGATGGACGCCTGCCGCAAGTACGGTATTACACGTTATCATCAGGTGTCTACAGATGAGGTTTACGGCGATCTGCCGCTTGACAGACCCGATTTGTTCTTCACGGAAGATACTCCCATACATACAAGTTCACCCTACAGCAGTTCAAAAGCCGGTGCCGATCTGCTCGTGCTTGCCTATCACAGGACTTATGGACTGCCTGTCACGATTTCGAGATGCTCGAACAACTACGGACCGTATCATTTTCCCGAAAAGCTTATTCCGCTTATGATTGCCAACGCTCTTGCTGATAAACCGCTGCCTGTTTACGGCGAAGGAATCAATGTTCGCGACTGGTTATACGTTGAGGATCATTGCCGTGCCATTGATCTTATCATACACAAGGGCAGGGTCGGTGAGGTCTACAACGTCGGCGGTCACAATGAAATGAGAAATATCGATATCGTAAAGCTGATTTGCAAGGAGCTTGATAAGCCCGAAAGCCTTATTACATATGTTACTGACCGCAAAGGTCACGATATGCGCTATGCTATTGATCCGACTAAAATTCATAGTGAGCTGGGCTGGCTGCCCGAAACCAAGTTTGCGGACGGAATCAAAAAGACGATTAAGTGGTATCTCGAGAACCGTGACTGGTGGGAAGAAATAATCAGCGGCGAGTATCAGAACTATTATGAAAAAATGTACGCTGACAGATAATTTGGAGGCAGAATTATACAATGGGACAGATTACAGTTGAGAAAAATGTCGGCGGTATTGAGGGACTTTGCGTTATCACTCCCGCCGTTCACGGTGACAGCCGTGGATATTTCATGGAAACCTATAACGGTAATGATATGAAAGAAGCTGGACTTGACATCACCTTTGTACAGGATAATCAGTCTATGTCAACAAAGGGCGTATTGAGGGGGCTGCATTTTCAGAAGCAGTTTCCTCAGACAAAGCTTGTAAGAGTTATCAAAGGATCCGTATTCGATGTCGCGGTTGATCTGAGAAGCGGCAGCGAAACTTTCGGAAAGTGGTTCGGCGTTGAACTGACAGAGGAAAATAAAAAGCAGTTTCTGATTCCGCGCGGCTTTGCTCACGGTTTTCTTGTGTTGAGTGATGTCGCGGAGTTCTGTTATAAATGCGACGATTTTTATCACCCGAATGATGAAGGCGGTCTTGCGTGGAACGACCCTTCCATCGGAATAGATTGGGCTTCTGTAGGCATCACCGGCGAATACGATGGTACCGCAAACGCGTCGGGGTATTCATTGATTGACGGAACCCCGCTGAAGCTGAGCGAAAAAGACCAGCTTTGGAGCGGACTGAAATAATAACAGACAGGAGATCGCTATGAAAATATTGGTTACAGGAGCTAATGGTTATCTTGGACGCGGCGTTGTAAAGAAGCTGCTCGATACCGGTGCTGAAGTTGTTGCAACTGACTTCAGCGTTGACAATATTGACAGCAGGGCAATCAGGATAGCCGGAGATGTTTTTAATACGGAGAATCCGTATCGGTTTTTCGGCGAGCCCGATGCACTCCTGCACATGGCGTGGCGCGACGGTTTTGTCTATTATTCGGACGCCCATATTATTGATTTGCCAAAACACTATTCTTTCCTGAACAGATGTATCGAATCAGGTATCGGACGGATAGCCGTAATCGGTTCAATGCACGAAATTGGTTTTTATGAAGGCTCAATCAAGGAGGATACTCCGTGTAATCCCACAACTCCTTATGGTATCAGTAAAAATGCGCTTCGCGGGTTGGTTGAAATGCTGACGGCAAAGAAGGGTATTTCATATCAGTGGCTGAGAGGCTATTATATTGTCGGAAATACTTCTTATGGTAATTCGATTTTTTCGAAGATAGTTTCGGCAGAGGAAAACGGACAAGAGTATTTTCCGTTTACAATGGGACAGAATCAGTATGATTTTGTCGATTATGACGTCTTTTGTCAGCAAGTCGCCGCTGCCGTTTCGCAGACGGAAATAAACGGTATTATCAATATCTGTTCGGGAAGACCCGAAAAGCTGGCTGACAGGGTCGAGGCGTTTATAAAAGAAAACAACTTCAGTATCAAGCTAAACTATGGGGCTTATCCCGACAGAGCATATGATTCAAAGGCTGTCTGGGGCGATTCAAAAAAAATAAACATGATTATGGATAAAAATGGTGATGGTGAAAGATGAGTAAGAACGTTATCCTGGTGGATTATCAGGTTCCCGAAAACTGGGATTACCACAGAGCAATCGAAAAAGAAACCGGTACTTCGTGGTACATTGTTACCTGCAATACACACAGATATCAGGGAAGTAAGCTGAAAGTAATATGCAGATATCTAAGGTATTTTTTCTTCTCATTCAGAATGTTTACAAAACGTAACAGGTATGAGAAAGTAATCGCGTGGCAGCAGTTTTACGGTTTGCTGATTGCCTTTTACTGCCGTTTCTTTCACGTGAAAAAGTGTCCTGATATCTATATTATGACATTTATTTTCAAACCGAAAAAAAACAATACATACAATAAATTCATCAGATATATTGTTGCTTCCAAGTATATCAAGAAGCTCATTGTCATGTCTGACAGTGAAAAGAAATACTATTCCGAGCTTTTCGGGATAAGTGAAGATAAGTTTTATTGTACCCGAATCGGCGTGCCTGATGTTACGGAAACAATTGCTCCGGATCCCGAAAGCGAAAAGTATTATCTTTCCGTAGGAAGAAGCAACAGAGATTATAAATTTTTGAGAGACGCATGGAAAGCTGAATACGGTAAGCTTGTCATTATCTGCGATTCATATAATGAAGCCGAAAAGGAAGGAATCCAATGCCTTGACAGCTGTTACGGCGATGATTACTTAAAAATGGTGGCAAACTGTTATGCCGAGATCATACCGCTTGATGATGTGAATATTTCGTCGGGCAGTCTAAGCTACCTTCAGGCCATGATGCTTTCAAAACCGACGATTGTTACCGAAAACAAGACGGTCCATGACTATATTGAATCGGGCCATAACGGGATCATTATTCAGAAGGATTCAGATGAGCTTTCAGATGCATTAAAAATGCTCGACGACAAAGATAATTATGACAGTATCTGCCGTAATGCGAGAAAGGTTTACGAAGATAATTTCAGCGAGTATTCTTTAGGCGTCAGCATATCAGAAATACTGAAATAAAGAACGCAGATGGACGTTGTTCCATCTGCGTTTTTGCGTGAAGTGAAAACATTGTTTGTCAGCACATTTCCGTCCGCTTGTTCCTTACGAAAACAGCTTCTCTATGTCGATATATTCGCAGAGCAGTGCTCCGTACCGCCTTTTTCCGATTGTCCAGACCGAGCGGCTGACCTTGGTTGAGGTTGGGTACGCATTCTCCCAGTTGAAGTTGCCCTCGATGGTGTGCACCTTTGTGACCTTGCCCTTGCCGTCGGTTTCGACGGACTCCACAAAGCCGATGTGCAGCCTGCCGCCCGTGCCGGGGCTTTTGACGGTCGAGGTGGTGAAGAGGTCGCCTTTTTGGGGAACGTAGCCCGAGCTAAATGCATTTTTGAGCGCGCCTTTTTTACGCGCCTGATTCGCCATTTCGCTGACGTGGCAGCATGGGCTGACGGGATTGCGCTTGCCGAGCAGGGTCGCGCATTGGTCAATGCCGCACCACGCAAATACCGCGCACCATGCAAAGCCTGTAGAAACCTTTTTGCCGCCCGCGTGCGAATTGTAGTAGGTGACGTACGGGCGGTTGCCGTTGCCGAACTGTTCCTTCAAAAAGCCAAGAACCCTGTTGCGTATCCCGTTCTCAACGGTGACGTCGGCATAAACGCAAAAGCCGCTTTGGAGCTGACAGCCGATTCTAGTGTGGCCTGCTGAATTTCCGGTAACGATACCGCCGCTTTCGGCGACCGGCGCTATGTCCGGATTTTCGCTGAAGTACGCGCGGTAATATGCCGCCGTACCTGACGGCGCGTAGCTGTCAAAGTCAAAGCTTTGTCCAACGTCAAGCGTGACTTCGGACGCGTTCAGACTCAGCGACGGCGCGAATGGCTTGACCGTCACGTTACAGACCGCTTTCACCCCGTTTTGAAGTGTGCAGGTGATGCGTGCGGTGCCTTCGCTAAGGGCGGTGACCATACCGCCGTCCTCGGCGACGTCAGCGACGGTCGGATCGTCTGACGAATACGCGCGGAAGTACGCCGCCGCGCCGCTGTTGACATAGCTGTCGAGGTCGTATTGCTCTCCGACGCCCAGCTTGAGCTCGGTTTGGTTCAGACTAAGAGAGGTCGCCGCAGGACATACCCGAACGCTGCAGTCCGCGCGCAGTCCGCCGCAGTCGCAGGACACAACGGTTTCTCCTGTCCCGCGAGCCGTGATAACGCCGCTCTTATCCACAGAGGCTACGCTCGGGTCAGCGCTTGAATAATCCGCCTTGTCCGCGTCACCGTCCGTAATCAGAACAGTGGGGAATTCCTCGCCGACGCCCAACTTGACGTCGGCTTCCTCAAAGGACAGCGATTGCAGCGGCGAGGGCGTGTCGTGCTGGCCTGTTCTGCCGCAGTCGGAATAGCCGGCGCAGAACCGCTGTATTGCCGTGACGTCATTGATCGTCAGCTTTCCGTCGCCGTCCGCGTCCCAGTGCGGCGCAAATGCTCCGGGGCTGCTGTTTGCCAGAGCGTACTGCAGCAGAGTCGCGTCCTGAATGGAAATATAACCGTCGCCGTCCGTGTCGCCGTACAGCGCTTCGGGATTTGTAGCCGCAGCCTCGTCGGGCGTTGCTGTGACAGCCGCAGCGGGTATGGCGGAGAGGAGAAGAGCGGCGGAAAGAAGAACAGAAATAACATATTTCATGGCTGTTTCTCCTGAAATGCTTTGTATAAATTTATCATAACATATTCCATGAACATAAGCAATATGATCTGCTCTGACGATTCTGAAAATATTATAAAAATTATGCCGTTTTTTCACGTGTTTGTCATACTCTTGTTGTACTTTATATTGTATAATACGATTAAAGTATAGAACAAACAATGTTCCTGCTTCATATATCCGAAAGAAAAGGAGGAATGAAAAATGAAAAGGGCAATAGCCCTGCTGCTTGCTGCCGCAATGGCGATTACGATGCTTGCCTCTTGCGGGACAAACGAAAAGCAGGCGTATCTAAACGCGATGCTTGAGGGCACAGGCTTCAGCGGCGTTGTGCTTGTGACGAAGAACGGAAAGACTGTCTGTGAGGCGGCAAAGGGCACTGAAAATAAATTTTCAAATAAAAAGATCACTGCCGATACCAAATTCTGTATCGGTTCGGTATCCAAACAATTTGCCGCAGCTGCAATCCTTCTGCTGCGCCAGGATGGCCAGCTCAGCGCTGACGACAAGCTGTCAAAATACTTCCCGGACTACAGATACGGAAATGAGCTGACGATCCGTCACCTGCTTGACATGCGCTCGGGTATCAGGGAATTCTATGACGTTGAATACATCGACGACGCCTTTACCGAGCTTCCGACGGGCGAGCTTCGCGGAGTAATCACCAACGACAATACCGTTGAGGAGAACCGTGAGATACTGGAGGACTGGCTCCTGCGCCAGCCGCTGGAATTCGAGCCTGATACGGCGTTTGAGTATTCCAACTCAAATTATTTCCTGCTGGCGCGCATCGTCGAGATCGTTTCGGGTCAGAGCTACAACGAGTTTCTGCGCGAGCGCATCTTCAAGCCGCTCGGAATGACTCATACCACGTTCATCGACGACGTAGATCTGTTCGGTCAGCCTGATATGGCGCAGCCTACCGTGACGCCTCAGACGGTGTACGTCGGCGTAACCATGGGACTTGGCGACATGATCTCAAACGCGCGCGATATCGACCGCTGGCTGACCTCGCTGAAAACTCACGAGCTGTTGGACGAGGAAAGCGTTGACATGATGACCACCGACTATACAAACGAGGACGATGACGACGATGAGGAAGAGGAAAACTACGGCTTCGGAATCCGTCCCTGCGGAGACGGTCTGTTCCACTCGGGTTATTTCTCGACCTATCTGACGATGATTTACACCGCCCCCGAAACAGGCTTCAATGTTTTCGCCGTCACCAACGACGATACCAATCCCAACATCGATATTTCCGAAATCGGCTGGAACCTCATCGACGGTTTAGACATTTAGCCGTCTTATGACTAAACCAAAGGTACAAAAATTGCTAAATTGTAATCAAAAATTCCATAAAAACAGTAGGATTGCGCCAATGTTTATGATATAATAAATGAGAATATTTTATCTGAACGGAGGCTGTTATTTTGCTGTTCAACATCTCTTACACAACGCTCAATTTTATCTGCTTTGTGTTTGTAACTATGCTGGTGTACTTTTTATTTCCTGCAAAGAAATATAAGTGGACCGTGCTGCTGGCGGCGAGTATGTTCTTCTACGCCGTGGCGGGTTACAAGTATGCATTCTTTATCCTGTTCACCACCCTGAGCACTTACCTGATAGCGCTATGGATTTCGCATGTTTCTGCGCATTCCAAAAAGCTCTTGAAGGAAAAGAAAAAGGAATGGGACAAAGACCAGAAGAAAAAGTACAAAAATAAGGTCAAGATACAAAAGCGCCTGATCATGACTCTGGCGCTGGTTATCAACTTCGGCATTCTCGCATTTCTGAAGTATTACGGCTTCTTCGCGGGCAGCCTCAACGATATGCTCGGCAGCTTCGGCGTTTCATTCTCGATACCGACGCTCAAGCTCTTTTTGCCGCTGGGTATCTCGTTCTACACCTTCCAGTCGATGGGCTACATCGTGGACGTTTATCGCGAGAAAACCGACGCTCAGCGCAATCCCTTCAAGCTGCTGCTGTTCGTGTCCTTCTTCCCGCAGATTATCCAGGGTCCTATCAGCATCTACGACCAGCTTGCCGCTCAACTCTTTGAGCCGCACGAATTTGACTTTACCCGCATGAAGCACGGCATGGAGCTTATCCTCTGGGGCTTCTTCAAAAAGCTCGTTATCGCCGACAGAGCGTACATACTTATCGGCGCGGTCGAGAAGGACTATACAAAGTTTGGCGGCACCACTCTGACCTTTACGATCCTGCTCTACGCTTTGCAGCTTTACGCCGACTTCTCGGGCGGTATCGATATCTCACGCGGTGTGGCGCAGATTTTCGGAGTCGACATGATCGACAACTTCAAGCGTCCGTACTTCTCCAGATCAATCAACGAGTACTGGCGCAGATGGCATATTTCTCTCGGCGCATGGCTGAAGAATTACCTGTTCTATCCCATCGCGATGTCCAATGTATTCATCAACGCGGGCAAGAAGATGAAGGGTACTCGCTTTGGCAAGACCGCAGCCGGCTCTCATATCGCAAAGGTACTTCCCACCAGCGTAGCCTCGCTGATAGTATTCCTTGTAGTCGGCGTCTGGCACGGCGCGGACTGGAAATACGTCGCGTTCGGCGTATGGAACGGCGTTATCATCATGGTAAGCATTATCATGCAGCCGCTCTTTGACGGCGCTGTGGACAAGCTGCGAATCAGCCGCAAGAATCCGTTCTTTATCGGCTTCCAGGTTGTACGCACCCTGCTCGTTGTGCTCGTTGGCTATGTGTTTGACGTAGCGCCCTCGTTCGGAGAAGGCATGCGCACGCTGCAGCTGTTCTTTACGGGACAAAATTTCTCCGCGGGTATAGAAGAAATCAGCAAGCTCGGACTTGTTGCGTCGGATTACATTATCCTGCTTATCGGCGCGATAATCATACTGATCGCCAGCATTATCCAGGAAAGACATCTCGATACAGATATCCGCACAATGCTTGACCGCAAGCCGGTCGCGCTGCGCTTTTTGCTGCTCTATCTCGGCATCATGACAGTCGTTATTTTCGGCATCTACGGCTCGGGCTACAACGCCGCGGACTTTGTATACATGCAGTTTTAAAGGGAGGTCGGAAACAAGATGAAATTTCAACATTACGTTACACGCACCGTAAAAACTGCCTGCTTCTTCCTGACGATCATGGTATCATGTCTTTTGCTGCAGCAGTATTTACTGCGCAATGTGGATCACAACAGCCTGCGCGTTGAGGGTTTCTATCAGGAGGAGCGCGACTCGCTCGACGTTGTATTTATCGGCGCGAGCGATATCTACACCAGCTTCATGCCCGGCAGAGCATATGAGCAGCATGGCTTTACGAGCTACCTTCTGGCTTCGGAATCCATTACCTCCGAGGGCGTAATCACCGCTGTCAAGGAGGTCGTCCGCACACAGCATCCCAGCCTCATTGTCATTGAGGCGAACGCCTTCCTGTACGGCGACAGCGACAACGAAACCAATGAGGCGCATGTCCATAAGTTCTTTGACAATCTGCCGTTCAGCATCAACAAGCTCAACTATATCAATAAAAAAGTCCCCGTTGACCAGAAGTGGGAGTATTTCTTCCCACTCATCAAATACCACGGACTGTGGAATGAACTGCCCGACCGCGTGAATATGATGCAGAGCAACTTCTCACTTGATGTCCGCGGCTACAACGTCCTCAAGGGCTTCCGCACCACCGCGAAGATCTTCAAGTCCGACACACCGAGCCTGAACGCTCAGCTCAGCGAGGAAACGGGCGAGCTTGATCTCGATCCCGAGCTTCAGCAGAATCTGTTCGATTTGCTTGATTACAGCAAGGAGCAGAATCTCAACGTCATCTTTGTGCGCGCGCCGCATTTTGTAACGGAGAAAACCTATGACCGCGTTAAGCGCTCCAACAAAATGGCGTCCATTCTCAAGGAGCGCGGTTTCAGCTACTACGCGTTTGAAAACAATACGGCGGCGATCGGCATCGACGACAACCGCGATTTCTATAACGAAGACCATATGAACGTTTACGGCGCGATCAAGTTCACCGACTTCCTGGCAGACGGACTTGTCAACAGCGAGAGCCTTGAGATCGATCCTCAGTCCGATTTGCAGAAGGAAATGTGGGACGAGGTCGTCACCACCACCAATCAGCTCTACCGCTACTGCGACGACCTGATGACCAACGGAGAAGAGCGCGGCGCTCAGGAAGACGTGATAACGCTCGACGCTCTGGAAAATTACTCGGGCGATACGATCGTCCGCGAATGACAAAAGGAGGAGCAATATGAGATTTCCAAAAGGATACGCGGGCGTGAAGAAGCTCTTCGCGTCTGAAATACTCAATATCATCTCGACGCTGCTGTCCTTTGTCACGTCAATTATCATCATTATTTTCAGCAAAAAAATATCCAATCCCAATTACCTTCCGTTTGTTGTTATTCCCATGATGGCTGTGGGACTTACCGCGCTGATCGCCTTTATCATGCAGCTTGTAGGTCTGAACCAGGCGCGCAAGGACGACCCCTATTTCAGAACAGCGTTCATCTTTGTCTTTGTAGGCGTTGCCGCTTCCATAGTTTCCTTCCTGACGGGCGGTACGTTCGGAAACATCTTTGAGAGTATCAACGCGGTCGCGTCGCTGATCGTCAGTGTATATACCATTCTCGGAATATACGACTTCGCAGATGAAATGGGAAACACAAACGTCATGCTGCACGGTAAGATCGCTCTATTTGTCGGCGCGACCTCGTTTGCGGTATCGGTAATCTTCCACATCATTCCCGTTTTTATTCCCAGAATCGAATACATATTTGACCTCTTTTCTTCGGTACTTGAGTTTGCCGCGTATTTTGTATTTTTGATTTATCTCGGCAGAGCAAAGAACATGCTTTCCGAAAAAGCGTAACGAAAAGAACTCTCGGCTGAGAGTGCTTTCCGTTTTATCAGCACACCGACGCAGTAATGGCTTCCTGCACCTGTTCAAATGCCGGGATCGCAGAGCTGCTTATTGCGGTATATTATTAAGAAATAACAAAGCGGTGAGTAATTATGCAGGAAGAAATCTTCAACAAAAAACAGACATTCAGATATCTCATATGGACGTTCGGCATCGCCTACCTGATACAGGCGGCTGTCGCGGTGATGTACGCGAACGGATTAACGATCGCGTATCAGCTTGTGATGATGGCGATGATGTTCGTGCCGCTTCTGGGAACGCTGCTATCGGGATACAAGCTCAGGAATATCGGCTGGAGTCCGCGCTTCAGAGGAAATCTGAAGCCAATTCTTATCGCGTGGCTTTCTCCTGTCGTTCTGACCGCTATCGGCGCGGCGGTGTACTTTCTGCTTTTTCCCTCACATCTGGATCTCAGCGGAAATTCGCTCTCGTCCATCGCTGGAGTTGACGCTGTCGCTCAGCTTGAGGCGCAGGGTATTTCTTATCCGATTTATATCCTGATTACGGTCGCTTCGTCTGTTACCTACGCGCCTGCTATTAATATTTTTTTGGCTGTCGGTGAGGAAGCGGGCTGGCGCGGATTCCTGTATCCGCAGCTCAAAGCAAAGTTCAGCAAAAGAACCGCTTGGATTATCGGCGGCGTTATCTGGGGTATGTGGCACTGGCCGCTTATCGGGCTGATTGGCTACGAGTACGGCAGCGACTACTTCGGCTTTCCGGTTTTGGGAATGCTCGCGTTCTGTGTTATCACCGTCGCCCTGGGCATTATCAGCGATTGGCTGTATGAAAAAAGCGGCTGTATCTGGATACCCGCGCTGTTCCACGGCGCGTTCAATGCCGTGGGAACGCTTCCGCTTATGATTACCGTACCCGATACCGGAACGGCAAGACTGCTGGGCTCGGCTCCTGTCGGACTGCTTGCAGGGCTGCCGATTGTCATATTTGCGGTTGTTCTGCTCCTGAAATGCAAAAAGAACGCGGAATAAAAAAGTGGTGTAGTCAGAGCAAACCGCCGACGGCAAGCGCACCGCCGGCGGTTTTAAAATTTCACTTCGAATCCGCGCTCATTCTTAATGACCGCGAGAGGCTTTGATTCAACGCGGTCAATACGGATATAGCTGTTGCCTTCGATCGCGCCGAGGACGCTGCGGATCTGTTTTTCGGTACCCTGCAGTTCCATAGAAACCGATTCGTCAGCCTCGTTTCTGACCCAGCCTGTTGCGCCGTATTCTTCCGCCGCGGCAGCCGCCGTAAAGCGGAAGCCCACAGCCTGGACCTCGCCGTAAAAGCGGTAGTAATTACGCTGCTTTTTCCATTTTTTCAGCACGATGTCCGCTTCCCTTCCTTCTGTATTCCTGCTTTAATCATACAACGAAATATCGCGCAAATCAAGTGTGTTGTCATAAACGGCGGAACGGAAAAGCTTGTTTAATAAATACATAATTATCACTTGTGTTTCCTAATTTATTAGTGTATAATTGATATTCGTAAGGGCAGATTCTGCCGGAACTTGAATAATAATTTTAGTATGAAAATCCGCGTTAAAAAGATAAAGTACGGATTCATAAATAAAATATTTTCAAAGGAGAAATGAAAAGATGAAATTCCCAAACGCTGAAAATGGTGTGAAGAAGCTCTTCACCGCAGAAATCCTCCAAATCATCGCTGCAGTAGCGCTTGCCGCCGCTGCTGTTATGGGTCTGGTAACACTCGCAAATGCCGCTAACGAAAACGCAGGAGCAACCCTCGGCTTCGGCGCAGGCACGCTTGTATTCAGTATCGGCGGAGCAGTTGTATCTCTGATTGCTTTTATCCTCACTATCGTGGGCCTTGTTAAGGCAAGCAAGGACGACGACGGCTTCAAGACTGCTCTTGCTTTTATTATTCTCGCTGTTGTCGCAACCATCGTAGGTTCATGCTTCCAGAGCAGCAACACCTTCATTTATAACATCTGCACCACATTAACAAAGATTGCTGACCTCTGTGTTACCTGCCACGTAATTCTGGGTATTATCAACCTTGCCGATCAGATCGGCGACGATGCGGTAGCTGAAAAGGGCAGAACCCTCTTCAAGGTTATCATCGCTGTTTATGTAATCGCTATCATCGGTGTTGCGAGCTATACCTTTGTACTCATCAACCCCGCTCTCGCGGTTATCGCTTATGTTATCGTCTGCATCAGTATGGTTGTTTCAATCGTTTCTTACTTCCTCTACCTTTCGCTCCTTTCGAAGGCGAAGAAGATGCTTGCCAAGTAATTTGATACATATCCTCGTATAATGATTGCGCGAAAAATCCCCGTTCCTCCATCGTGAAGGAACGGGGATTTTTTAATCATTTCAAAATCGCAATGATCCTGACAGCGATTTAAGCGTTGAGGTCTGTCAGAAAATCAGCGGCAAGACCCGCGATGCTCGGCGGATAAACCGAATTGCTAAGCACGACAAGAGTCTGCTTTTTGTCGGTGTTTACATAGTCAAAGGCGGAATAAATCTGAATTGCGCCGTAGTGTCCGACGCCGCCATCGAGCTGCAGATATAAGCCGTAGCCGTAGTGTTCCTCGGGCGAATAGTCGGTGGTCATAGCTTTATAGGCTTCCGCGGAAATCACCTTGCCGCTGCTCAGCGCGTTTATCCAGGCGGTGACGTCGGCAGCGTTGGAAATCAGATCTCCCGCGCCCTTTGTGAGTCCGGGCTGAGTGTCAACCTGCTTGTAGATGTTGCCCTGCGCCCATGAGGGTGAGCTGCCGAGCTCGATGATGAAGCCCGTGTGGGTCATTCCGAGCGGCTCGAAGAAGTTCTCGCGCAGGAAATCAACGTACTTCTTGCCGGAGACCTGCTCGACTATGTCGGCGAGGAGTAAGAAGTTGGTGTTTGTGTATACAAACTCGCTGTCGGGCTCAAACATGAGCGGCTGGCTGAATAGCCATTTCTTGATGGAAGCAACATTCTCCTCCTCGGTCGCGTCCTCTTTTACCACGTCGGAGTTTTCCTCGGTCAGCTCGGGAATGCCCGAACGCATTGATAGAAGGTTGTGCAGGCTGAGCTTCTTGCCTTCGGCGTAGTCGGAGTAGTATTTGTCGAGGGTGTCGCTGACGCTGAGCTTGCCCTGATCCTGGAGCAGCATAATGGCCGCGGCACAGAACTGCTTTGACACAGAACCGAGCGGCATGGGTGAGTCGAGGGTGATTTCCTTGCCGTTTTCGAGCGTGCCCTTTGCGTATGAGGCGACGGGCTTTCCGTTTTCAACCGCGTAAACCACGCCCTCAAATTCGTTCTCTTCTTTTCTGTTCCGCACGCCGCGAATAAGGTCGTGATCAACGCCGCGGCGAGAATTGCCGATAATACTTTCTTCATGATTTTCGTTCCCTCTCATATTTTATAATTTGATTATAATACGCAAATCTGAAGTTTATCTGAAGAAAACAATAAAAAACATCGGGCAGTCTCTGAGAGACTGCCCGATATCAGAATAAAGAAAGGAGAATATCATGACCAAATGATAATATCTATATATAAAGCCTGTAAGGCGTAATTGTCAGCAGCCATGCGGAAGTTTATGCCGGAACTTTCCGCACAGCCTTATATTACACGAAAGGATTACATGACAATTTAACTATCGTGGACGAAGTCCATTTAAAGTTTTGTAATCATATAAAATCTTATAAAACTTACTAATACATATAAAATCAAAAACCCATATTTTATCGAAAAAACAAATGATGACTTTTTGAATATACTAAGAAATATATAAATTATACTATGCAAAATACAACTATTCTAAAATCATTATAAAACAACCTAAAAAAGAATAAGTCATACTAAAAACAATAGCAAGTATCGTAAGATGTTCGAAATCCTTAAAGCGGATTTTGCGGTAAATTATTACAATTTTGTTAATTTAGGTAAATTTCGCTGTTTTGGCACGGTTTTGGCACACTCGATATGTTATAATGGGTCAAAATCGTTAATTATATTACTGATCCCGGATTGGTATTACTCCGCATACGAAAGTAAAAACGAGGTGGAAACGATGAAACCGAACACGAGGAAAGCTATTAAGGAATCATTCATGCTGCTCCTCAATCAAAAGCCCCTCTCAAAGATAACGGTTAAGGAGATTGTGGCGAACTGCGGAATCAACCGCAACTCCTTTTACTACCACTACAGCGATATTCCCACTCTCCTTGAGGAGATATTGATTGAGAAGGCGGACGCGATTTTCAAACCCGAAAAAAACGGAAATATTTGCGGCTGTATGACCGCCGCTGTCCGTGTTGCTCTTGAAAACAAGAATGCAATGATGCATATCTTCAATTCCGCGAACCGCGAATCGTTTGAGCGTTCTCTCGACCGCATGGCCGAACGGGCGGTGTCAAACTGCATTGACTTCTATGCGGCTGTATACACTATCTCTGACGGATGCCGCGAGGCGGTGCTTCTATATTACAAGAGTCTGCTTGTCGGATTTGCGATCGATTGGCTGAACGACGGTATGGATAACGAGATTTCCGACAGGCTAAAGTGCATCTGCGTCATTTTTGACGGTACGTTTGAAAACATGATGCGTAACTGCGGGAGAATCAGTTGACGGATATTAACTCACATATTTGGTAAATACAAACAGCGGCTCAGTGCGATATCTGCCTGAGCCGCTGCCTTTTATATCATCCATGAGATAACTGTTTCGATTTCGGACTTGTAGCCTGTATCGTCGTTAGGAGTTTCGAGGATAAACGGCCTGTCCTGCAAAAGCGGGTGACGGACAACCGCTTTCAGGGCGTCGGCGCCGATTATGCCCTGACCTAATTTTTCATGGCGGTCCTTGCGCGAGCCGCGTTCGTTTTTGCTGTCGTTTAGGTGTACGGCGCAAAGATTGTCAAGCCCGATCACCGCGTCGAATTCACGCAAAACGCCGTCGAGGTCGTCCTGAATGTCATAGCCCGCGTCCCAGATGTGGCAGGTGTCAAGACAAACCCCGAGCTTTGAGCGCAAATCATCACCACCGAGCGCGGCGGCGCGGTCGATGATCTCGCGCAGCTGCTCAAAGCTGCCGCCGACCTCGCTGCCTTTGCCCGCCATAGTCTCGAGCAGGATTTTGTTTTGCAGAGGACTTTGACTTGCTTCTTCAACCTCACGGATCAAATCGGCGAGAGCTTCGGCGATCTGTCCGACGGCGGTTTCAATTCCCTGACCGACGTGACAGCCCGGGTGGAAGTTATAGAAATTCCCCGGGAGTGTTTGGAGCTTCAACAAATCGTCGCGGAGCATTTCACGAGAATTTGCGCGGACTTCTTCCTTTGCGGCACAGATGTTCATCGTGTACGCGCCGTGCACAACGAGCTTGCCGAAATTATTGTCGGAAAGATACTGCCTGAGCGAAGCGATATCCCCGGGAGATGTGTCCTTTGACCTGCCGCCCCGAGGGTTGCGCGGAAAGAACGCGAAGGTGTTGCCGCCGAGTGAGGATTCGTGCCTGCCCATGGCGAGGTAGCCCTTTGATACCGAAACGTGGTTGCCTATGTAAATCATGTAATTCACCTGTCCTTTTTGCTTGTTTCATAATACAACGGATTTTGCCGGAGGTCAAGGATATTTCACTTGACAAAGAGCCTTTGCGGTGATATAATTTTGACCGCATTTTATTTTCAGGAGGGATAATATGGACTGCACATTCAATACGGAGCTCGGTAATTTCAACTTCCGCGTCGGCATTATCATCACTGACGGCAGGAGGGTTCTGATGGCGAAAAATCCAAATGACAAGCGCGAGTATTACTACTCCGTCGGCGGCAGAGTTAAGTTCGGAGAGAGCCTTGAGGACGCCGTGAAGCGTGAGTTGATGGAAGAAACTGGCATTGACTGCGAGATCGACCGCCTTGCCTGTATCCACGAGAATTTCTTTACCGATGACGACGGTGTTCCGTTCCACGAGATCTCGTGTTTCTTTACGGTGAAGCCCGACGAAAGACTTCTCAAAATCGCCGACGGCAGTCTGACCGACCAAGGACCGAAGGGTGAGTATCTCAAGTGGATCGACCTCGACAGCTGCGTGGACTTGACGATCTATCCCGAATTTTTCAAGACGGTTGATTTCGGCGCGGACAGAGAATTCAGACATTTTATTACCAAAGATAACAAAACGGCAGACGTCGGTTAACTCCGGTGTCTGCCGTTACTTTTGGGTTTATTCGATTTCACCGAGCATCTGAGCGGGGTTGTCCGCAGCCTTGACCTTTTCGAACGCTTTGACGATCACGCCGTTCTCATCGATGAGATATGTGGTGCGTACCAGACCCATGCTGACCTTGCCGTAGAGCTTCTTTTCCTTCCACACATCGTATGCCTGAATCACGGTCTTTTCGGTGTCGGAGAGAAGTGTGAACGGCAGACCGTACTTTTCCTCAAAGCGCTTGTGAGAGGCAACGGTGTCCTTGCTCACGCCGAGTACAACCGCGCCTTTTTCGCGGAACTGAGGATAAAGCTCGCCGAACGCGCACGCCTGCTTTGTACAGCCCGCGGTCATGTCCTTCGGATAAAAATACAGAATAACCTTCTTACCTCTGAAATCCTCGAGCGACTTCATTTCTCCGTTCTGGTCGGGAAGAGTGAAGTCCGGAGCCTGTGTTCCGATCGCTAACATTTGATCACCTCCAAATATATGATTATTGTACCACAAGGCGGAGAGTTTTTCCACCCTGAAAAATTTTTTGAGTAAATGAATTTTCTTCAGATAATCTTTAGATGACCGCGCTATGATTATACACGGGTGATGACAATGAAGAAAACAAGCAAGGCAAGGAAAGCAATAAAAATAACGGTTCTGAGCATTCTCGGCGTAATCGCCGCGGCGCTCATCATCATAAGCAATATCCTCTACGGGCGCGTCTCGACGATATCGAGCGTAAAGCAGCTCGGCGAGGGTATGTACACCGTAAACTACAGACACGATTATCAGCTCGACAAGGCGCTTGAGTCGGGAATTGATGACGAGCGCAGTCTGCTTAAATTCATCTGCGACGAGATGTACTTCGGCTATCAGGTCGACAGCAACATCGAGAAATACGCCTGCAGCGCATTTCTGACGGAATCGCCCGACGGTGACATTATCGCGGGACGCAACTTTGACTACGACCAGACCGATACTCTCGCGGTCTACACAAAGCCATACGGCGGATACGCATCAATCTCGATGGCGGTGCTCGACTTTATGAAGGTCGGCAGACCGAACGCGGTTTCTCCCATGAGTATTGAGGGAAAGCTCGCGATGCTCGCGGCTCCGTACCTCTGCGTCGACGGCGTTAACGAGGCGGGACTGAACATCGCTCTCCTCGATCTGCCCGAGGGTGAGATCCATCAGGACAACGGCAAGCCCGACTTGTTCATGCCGATTGCGGTTCGGCTGCTGCTCGACCGCGCAGCTACGGTTGACGAGGCTGCCGCGCTTTTGGAGCAGTACGACATTCACTGCGCCGACGGAAACACCCAGCACATGTTTATCTCCGACAAGAGCGGCAGAGCGGTTGTCGTGGAGTGGGGCGACGATGATATGACAGTGGTTGAGAGCGATATCTGCACAAACTTCTGGCTCAAGGATACTCCCGAGGAGGAATATCCGCAGATGTGCGACCGTTTCGACATAATTCAGCGGTGCCTTAAAAATAACCCGGCGAATACAGAGGAGAACTCGATGAAAATACTGGACATGGCGAGAGTCGGCTGGACTCAGTGGTCATGCGTTTACAACCTCAGCGATTTCTCTGTCGACGTGGCGGTTGACCTCTGTTTTGATAATGTATACACCCTTACGCCCGAGAGCTTTAAGTAGGAGAGTGCCGAAATGAAAAAGAAAAGCAAAGCTAAGAAAATCGTAAAGATCACTCTATTCAGCGTTCTGGGTGTGCTTGTTGCGGCAATCGCGGCAGCGGCGTTTATCCTCTACGGACGTATCGCGACTATGGCGAGCGTGAAGTACGTCGGCAGCGACCTCTACACGATGAATTTTCAGCAGGACTATCACCTCGACAAGGCGCTCGACGCGAATATAAAGAGCGAGAGCGATCTTCTCAAATTTATCTGCGACGACATGTTCTTCGGCTATCAGGTTGACGCTAACCTCGAGAAATACGCCTGCAGCGCCTTCGTCACAAAAACGCCCGACGGCAAGTACCTCGGAGGCCGCAGCTTCGGTTTGGGCGGCACCGATACGCTCTGCGTTTACACCCACCCTAGCGACGGCTACGCTTCAATCGCTACCGTGTCGACCGATATGCTGAATGTGGGTGCGGACAACGCGTATCCGACCACGAGCCTTGAGGGCAGAGCGGCATTGTTAGCCACGCCGTATATCGCGGTTGACGGCATGAACGAGAAGAGCTTGTTTACGGCTCTGCTTGATCTCAGCATGGGCGAAACCCACATGGAAACGGGCAACCGCGACCTGACCGTAACTATGGCTGTCAGATTGTTGATCGACAGAGCCGCGACGGTTGACGAAGCAATTGAGCTGCTCAGGAACTACGATATTCACACGGGTCACGGCTGGACTCAGCACCTATTCGTAGGCGACGCGAGCGGTGACGGCGCAGTTATCGAGTGGCACAAGGGTCAGATGAAGGTCGTCAAAAGCCCCATCTGCACCAATTTCAGGCTCTCGTCAAAGCTGGCTCAGGACGATCCGACGGGTATGTGCGAGAGGTTCGACATTCTTCACGACACGCTAGAAAAACACCCCGAGAATACTCCCGGCGACGCGATGGATATGCTCGAGGCGGTCAAGCAGGAATACGACAACAATATCCACACCGAGTGGTCGATCGTGTACCACCTGACAGATTTTTCGATGGACATTTCCGTCGACATGGACTTTGACAACGTGTATCACCTTGAAATAAAAGACTTCTAAGCAAACAGCGGCAGACCTCACGTCCTCTCGGGGTCTGCCGCTGTTTATTTTTGTTCAACTAAGTCCGTCAGCTTTTTGGAGTAAAAAAAGTCGTGTATCATCTGATTCAGCTCAGACCACATGGGTAATGTCGCGCAGCCCTCTGCTCTCGGACAGTGTTCCGCGCTCTCTGACAGACAGGCGACAACAGCGAGAGTGCCCTCGGTGACGGTCAGTATCTCACCTACGGAATATTCCTCGGGCTTGCGCGAGAGCTTGTAGCCGCCGCCCTTGCCGCTCACGCCTATGAGCAGCTTTGCACTGACGAGCTCCTTTACTATCATTTCGAGGTATTTCTTTGAAATGCCCTGACGCTCGGCGATCTCCTTGAGCGGAATATAGCTGTCACTGTTTTGCTCCGCGAGGTCCATCATTACCCTCAGAGCATATCTTCCCTTCGTTGAAATCATGGCTGTCACTCCTTCTTACCCATTGTACCACAGGTTAAGTGGGTAAATCAAGTGGTTTTTGAATATTTACCTATTGACATAGTAGGTAAATAGGTGTATAATTCAGTCAGACAAGTAAGGAGGAGCCATAATGAAGATTTATGCAGACAACGCCGCGACCACAAAAATGAGCCGGGCGGCGATAGATACAATGCTGGATTGTATGAACAACGTGTACGGCAACCCGTCGAGTCTGTACACGCTTGGACAAAAGGCAAAGGAACGCCTTGAGGAGACCCGCGAGGAAATCGCGAAGATCATCAATGCCGAGCCCAGAGAAATTATATTTACCTCGGGCGGCAGCGAGGCGGACAACCAGGCGATAATTTCAGCGGCGAATATCGGCAGGAAAAAGGGAAAAACTCATATTATTTCCACCGCGTTTGAGCACCACGCCGTGCTCCATACACTCAAAAAGCTCGAAAAGCAGGGCTTTGAAATCACACTTCTGCCTGTTCACGAGAACGGAGTCGTCGATGTAAAAGAACTCGAGGCGGCTATAAAGGACGAAACAATCCTCGTCACCGTTATGACAGTAAACAACGAAATCGGTACTATCCAACCTATCGCGGAAATCGGCGCGGTTTGCAGAGCAAAGGGAGTTATATTCCACACTGACGCTGTCCAGGCGGTCGGACACCTGCCGATTGACGTTAAGGCGCAGCAAATCGATATGCTCTCAGCTTCCGCTCACAAATTCCACGGCCCCAAGGGCGTAGGCTTTCTTTATGCGAAAAAGGGCATAGTGCTGAGCAACATCATCGAGGGCGGCGCTCAGGAGAGAGGCAAGCGTGCGGGTACCGAAAACGTAGCGGGAATCGCGGCTATGGCGACGGCGCTTAAGGAGTCTGTCGCGAATATGGAAGGCGATAAGGAGCGTCTGACAAAGGTTAGGGATTATCTTATCAGGGGACTGTCCGAAATACCGCACAGTGCGCTCAACGGCGACCCAGAGCAGCGAATCTACAGCAACGTAAACTTCTGCTTTGAGGGCATCGAAGGAGAGTCGCTCTTGATTCTTCTTGACCGCAAGGGTATCAGCGCGTCCTCGGGCAGCGCCTGCACCTCGGGCTCGCTCGACCCCAGCCACGTACTGCTCGCGATCGGACGTATTCACGACGTTGCCCACGGCTCGCTGAGGCTGAGCCTTGAGGAAAACGCGACAACAGAAGAGGCGGACTACATCATCGAAGCGGTGAAAGAGGTGGTCGCGCACCTGAGAAGCTTTTCGCCCGTATGGCGCGATCTTGTCACGGGCAAAAGAGAATTCATCTTGAAGTAAGCAAGGGAGGAAATAATCATGGCATTATACAGCGATAAAGTAATGGAGCACTTCTTACAGCCGCGCAACGTCGGCGTTATCGAGGACGCAGACGGCGTAGGCGAAGTCGGCAACGCTAAGTGCGGCGACATCATGAAGATGTACCTCAAAATTGACGACGATATCATCACCGACGTAAAATTCGAAACCTTCGGCTGCGCGAGCGCGATTGCGTCGAGCTCGATGGCAACGGAGCTTATCAAGGGTCAGCCCGTAGAAGATGCGCTCAAGCTCACCAACAAGGCGGTGGCTGAGGCTCTTGACGGACTCCCGGATTACAAGATGCACTGTTCCGTGCTTGCTGAAGAGGCTATTCAGAAGGCGCTTGAGGACTATAAGTCAAAGCAAGAAAATACAAGCCAAAACTGATAATGCAACGAAATCACCTGTCGGTATTGACAACCCGGAGAGAGGGCTGCCGACAGGTGTTTTTATTGCCTTATTCTATTGACACACATATTGATTTTTGATATAATACCTATTAACACAATAGGTTAAGTAAATAATGCTATTTGGGAGGAAAAGCGATGCTTTTTGACCTCGATAATAAATATATAAAATCACACCTCGGCGAAGCGGAGTTCGGCATCGAGAGGGAGAGTCTGCGCGTCACCTCAGACGGCGCGCTCGCTCAGACGAAGCACCCTTTCGGCGAGCACAGAAACATCGACCGCGACTTCTGCGAGAACCAGGTTGAGATAATCGGCGATGTGTTCAATACGCCCGAGGAGCTGATCGGGCAGCTTCTGGAGCTGGAAAACGAGATTGACGCGGAGCTTGTAAAAAATAACGAATATCTCTGGCCGTTTTCGAATCCGCCGAGGTTCGGAAGTGAGAACGAGATTCCCGTGGCGGACTTCCGCGGCAGCCTGCGCAGCAAGTCGCTCTACCGCTACTACCTCGCCGAAAAATACGGCAAGAAAAAGATGCTCTTTTCGGGCATCCACCTGAATTTCTCGTTTTCAAACGGGCTTTTGCATACGGCATTTGAGCAAAGCGGAGAGAAGATTTTTACCGCGTTCAAAAACGACCTTTACCTGCGGCTCTCGAAGCGTCTGACGCAGTATGCCTGGCTGGTGGTTTTCCTGACCGCAGCAAGCCCCGTGGCTGACAACTCGCTCGGGATAAAGAGCGATCTCTATTCCTCGATCCGCTGCTCGGAGCACGGCTACTGGAATACCTTCACTCCGATCCTCGACTACACAAGCCTGAAAAATTACATCGTCAGCATCGCGCGCTACATCGAGAGCGGCAAGCTTAAGGCGGCGTCCGAGCTGTACTATCCCGTCAGGGTAAAGCCGCGCGGAGCAAACAGCCTTGAGACGCTGCTGCAAAACGGAATAAATCACATCGAGCTGAGAGTACTCGACGTTAATCCTCTCACTCGCGCGGGAATCTTCGCGGAGGATATCCGCTTTATCCATGTTTTGATGCTGTATCTTTCGAGCCTGCCCGATTTTGATTTTGACAAAGACACTCAGACCGCGGCGATCGCGGATATCAAAAAAGCGGCGGTTTTCGGCAGCGCGGAATATAAGCTCAGAGCCAAGGAGGAGCTTGAAAAAATCAAGACCTTCACCGAGCGCTATCTGCCGGAGTATATCTCCGTTGTAGAAAGACAGCTCGAAAAGCTCAGCGACGGCGGCTATCCTGAGATCATCAGCCGCGAATTCGGCGGCGATTATATGAACAAGGGTCTTGCTCTCGCGCGGAAGTACCAAAGAGGTGAGAGCGATGTGTGAGATTTTCGGCGTTTCCTCGCTGAATGATTTTACCGCCAACGACTACCTCAGAACCTTCTACAGCCACAGCGATTTCCACCCTCACGGCTGGGGACTTGCATGCATTTCGCGAAACGGCGCGCTCGTCGAAAAGGAGAGCATCAAGGCGTCGTGCAGCAACTACCTGCGTGAGCGGCTTTCGCAGCCGATAACCGCGAAAATCCTGCTCGCCCATATCCGCTACGCCACAATCGGAAATGTGGAGTACAAGAACTGCCACCCCTTTACGGGTAAGGACAGCACGGGCAGACGTTGGACGCTGATTCACAACGGCACGATTTTTGATTTTGCACCGCTGAATCCGTACGTCAAAAAGCAAAAGGGCGATACCGACAGCGAGAGGATATTCCTCTACCTGATGGATAAGCTAAACGAGGCTCAGACTAAGGCAGGCACAAGGCTGCACTTTGAGGAGAGGTTTGAGCTGTTCGACAAGATCGTCTGCGAGATGGCTCCGAACAACAAGCTGAACCTCCTGTTTTCCGACGGAAAATATCTCTATGCCCACACAAACTGCAAGGGCACGCTGCATTATCTCCAAAAGAACGGCGTGACTCTCATTGCGACAAGACCGCTCAGCGACGCGAACTGGCAGCCGCTTCCGTTTTCTCAGCTGCTCGCCTTTAACAAGGGCAGGCTGATCAAGGCGGGCACTGTACACAACCATGAATATATCGAGAGCGAAGAAGCTATGAAGCTTATTTATCAGATATTTGCTAATCTGTAAGGTGATACCATGACAAGAGAAGAAGTAATCAGCCGTCTTTATGACCGCTACATCAGGCCGACCGAGGACAAAAAGGACAGCTTTATCGGCGTTGAGATAGAAATGCCGATCGTCAATCTGAACGGAGAGGCGGTGGATTTTGACACGGTTCACCTGCTGACCGCCGCGTTCCTCAGGGAGTTTGATTTCACCGCGACGAGCTTTGACGAGGAGGGTCACATCTACTCCGCCGTAAACAGTGAGAACGGCGACGTTTTTTCCTACGACTGCTCCTACAACAACATGGAGTTCTCGTTCGGCAAAGAGAAGAACCTGTATACTATTCATGACCGCTTCAAGACCTACTACGGCTTTGTTCAGGAGTTTTTCAAAAAGTTCAACTACACGCTGACGGGCATGGGCATAAACCCTAACCGCGGCGTTAACCACAACCTTCCGATCGAGAACGGCAGGTACAAGATGCTCTTCAACCACCTGTCGTCCTTCTCGAAGTATTTCTATATCCCTATGTTCTTTCACCGCTATCCGCAGTTCGGAATGTTCTCGAGCGCATCTCAGGTGCAGCTCGACGTCACCCGCGAAAGGCTGCCCGAGGTCGTCGACACCTTCAACAAGCTCGAGCCTGTTAAGGCGCTGATTTTCTCGAACTCTGTCCTGCTCGGCGAGAACGAGGATCTGCTCTGCTGCCGCGATATGCTCTGGGAGAACAGCACCCACGGCGTTAACCAGCACAACGTCGGCATGTATGACTGCGACATCAACTCCGTCGAGGATTTGCTCAGCTACATCTCCACCGCGAGCATTTACTGCGTCGAGCGCGAGGGTAAGTACCTCAACTTCCCGCCCGTGAACATTCTCGAGTATTTTACCCTCGACAGTCTGACGGGCGAGTACACCGAGAACGGCAAGGCGTATCAGATGAAGTTCTCGCCGCAGCCTGAAGATATCTCTTACCTGCGCACCTTCAAGTTCGAGGATCTGACCTACCGCGGCACGATCGAGTTCCGCAGCTCGTGCTGTCAGCCCATAGGCGACGTTATGACGGTCGCCGCCTTCCACCTCGGACTAATGGACAGGACAGAGCGGCTTAAAAAGCTGATCGAGGCTGATAATTCCATCTACCACAACGGCTACAATGCCGCCGAGCTGCGTCATCAGCTCGTTCACAGGGATTTGCCGAAGTACGTCGACCCTGACGGCGTTTACGACCTGGCGCGAAAGGTTCTCGAGCTGAGCTTTGAGGGGCTTGCACAGAGAGGTCAGGGTGAGGAAAAATACCTTGAGCCGCTCTTTGAGCGCGTGAAAAACCGCACAAATCCCGCAAAAACCATGCTCGACCGCCTCAAAAACGGCGAGGGCATATACAGTATCGTAAAGAGCTACGCCGAAGCGTAAAGGAGAATAATATGAACATCAGCGATATTCAGAACGAGATAATCAGGCTGAAAAAGGAGAAGGACATCTGTATCCTTGCCCACAGCTATCAGGCGAAGGAGATACTTGAGGTCGCGGACTTCACGGGCGACAGCTACAAGCTCAGCGTCGACGCGAGCAAGGTCGGCAATAAAAATATCGTTATGAGCGGTGTGCGCTTTATGGCGGAGACCTGCAAGCTGCTTTCTCCCGACAAGCGCGTATATCTGCCGAACCCAGACGCGGGCTGCTCTATGGCTGACCAGATGGACAGAGAGCTTATCGAGCAGATGAAGGAGCGTCTGCCCGGTTACACCGTTGTCGCCTACATCAACACCACCGCAGACCTCAAGACAGTCTGCGACGTGTGCGTGACCTCGTCCTCGGCGGTCGAGATCTGCCGCAAGATTGATAACGACAAGATACTCTTTATTCCCGACTGCAACCTCGGCGCTTACGTTGCGGCTCAGATCCCCGAGAAGGAGTTCAAGCTCGTATCGGGCGGCTGTCCGATACATGCCTGCGTCAATACCGACGATGTAAAGAAAGCGAAGGCGCTTCACCCGGACGCGGAGCTGCTCGTTCACCCCGAATGCACACCGAGAGTCTGCGCCGAGGCGGACTACATCGGCTCGACATCGGGCATCATGAACTACGCGATAAACTCCGGCAAGACCGAGTTCATCATCGGTACCGAGATAAGCATTCAGGAGCATTTGCAGTACCGCTGTCCCGACAAGCGGTTCTACTACCTGACGCAAAAGCTGATTTGCCCGAATATGAAATCGACGACCCTTGTCGACCTATACAACTGTGTCGCCGGCAAGGGCGGTGAGGAAATCCTTCTCGACAGCGATACGATCACAAAGGCGAGAAGGTGCATTGACGAGATGATACGTCTCGGAAGCTGAGGAGAAGAGCTATGGCTGATATAGAGTATAAAATCAACAGACTGACCGAAAGCCTGATGGACGATTACGGCAAGGGCAGGGTCATCGACGAAATCAAGATGTTCGAGTACCCGGACAGGGACGTCGTTATCGATATCCTCGAGAAGCTGAGGATAGTCATCTACCCGGGCTATTACAGAAACAGAAATTACCGCACCTACACTGTGCGCAACAATATATCAATACTGCTCGAGGATATCATCTACAACCTCATCAAGCAGACCTCGATCGTGCTCAGATACGCGCCAGAGTACAGCGACGCTGACGACACGACGATCGCGAAGGCGTCTGAGGAAATCACCTTCAGGTTTCTCGATACCATACCGAAAATCCGCGAGTACATCGAAACCGACATTCAGGCGGCTTACGACGGCGACCCTGCCGCTTACAACAAGGACGAGATCATCTGCACCTACCCCGGGCTGTTCGCGATATTTACGAGCAGAGTGGCTCACGAACTGTTTTTGCTTGGCGTGCCGATGATTCCGCGAATCATGACCGAGCATGCCCACAGCCTGACGGGTATCGATATTCACCCCGGCACGACTATCGGCAAGTATTTCTTTATCGACCACGGCACGGGTATCGTTATCGGCGAGACTACCGAAATCGGCAACAACGTCAAGATTTATCAGGGCGTTACCCTCGGCGCGCTCTCGACCCGGGGCGGTCAGAACCTTCGCGGCAAGAAGCGTCACCCCACCATCTGCGACAACGTGACGATCTATTCCGGAGCGTCGATTTTGGGCGGCGAGACCGTTGTCGGCAAGAACGTAGTCGTCGGCGGCAACGCGTTCATCACGACCTCGATTCCCGAGGGAGCCAAGGTCAGCGTAAAGAGCCAGGAGCTGATGTACAACTACGACTCCAAACACCCTGTCGAGCGCAAGGACGTCGAGCTTGACGACGCGTGGTTCTATGTGATTTGATTCAGAATAAAAGATAATTTAAACGGCTCCCGTTGCCAGGGAGCCGTTTTGTCATACGCTTTTTGTTTGAATTTTACATAATTAATTGACAAAGCGCCTAAAACTCTTATGATTAATATATATACATTCGTGTGGAGAGGTTGGTGCGAAATGGAGAAATATCAGTTTGACAGCGCGACGAAAGCGGCCCTTGAAAAGCTGCGGGTACCTCTCGCCGTTTATCAGTTTATAGACAAAAGAGTTGTGACGATACTGCTTTCCGACGGCTTCTGCGAGCTGTTCGGCTTTGACAACAAGGACGACGCGTATTATGTCATGGATCACGATATGTACCGTGCCACACACCCCGAGGACAGGGCAAGAGCCGCGGACGCGGCGTACCGCTTTGCTATCGAGGGCGGAAATTATGAGGTTGTATACCGCACTCTGACGCATAAACGCACGGATTACATGATTGTTCACGCAATCGGCGAGCACATCAGGACAGAAGACGGAGTGACGCTCGCGTACATTTGGTATGCCTACGAGGGTACATACACCACGGAAAACGAAGATAATAAAACCTCTCTGAGCGCTGCGATGGAGAGAACCGTGCGTGAGGAGAACATGATAAAGGGAAATTATTTCGATTATCTGACAGGCCTGCCGAATATGTCGTATTTCTTTGAGCTTGCCCACGAATGGAGAAAGCTGGATTTATTCGTCACCGAACAGGTGCTTGAAAAAATGAAAAAGCAGGGTGAGGCGGGACTTTATGTCGTATCGGAATCGGTCAACCTGTCACGCGCTGATTTTACCTCCTGCGACATCGTCGAGGAAATCCGCAGGCGCGTTGACGCCGCAGGTCTTAGCCGCGACAAGATAAATATTGAGGTGACCGAGAGCGTCATCGGCAGCGATTTTGAATTTATGAAATCACAGATTGAGCGCTTCCGCAGTTTGGGCTTCCGCGTTTGGATGGACGATTTCGGCAGCGGCTACTCGACTCTTGATGTTTTGCAGAGTATCCGCTTTGACCTGATAAAATTCGATATGCGTTTCATGAAGGAGTTTAACACGAGCGAGAAGAGCAGGATAATGCTCACAGAGCTTATCCGAATGGCGATTTCGCTCGGAGTCGACACCGTATGCGAGGGCGTTGAAACAAAGGAGCAGGCTGATTTCCTGCGCGAAATCGGCTGTACCATGATGCAGGGCTACTACTTCTGCCGCCCGATTCCGTTTGAGAAGATCCTCGAGCGCTACCAAAAGGTCATACAGATCGGCTTTGAAAATCCCGAGGAGTCGGGTTACTACGCCGCCGTCGGCAAGATCAATCTATACGACCTCGCTATTCTCTCGAACGAAGATCAAGAGTGATTTGAGCACTACTTCAACACCGTGCCGATGGCGATAATCGAAACAAAAGACAATCGCTTCAAGCTGTACTACCGTATTATGTTCGGTGGCAGACCTGTGAGGGTTTGTCTCAAGGCGGCGCTTATCGAGGAGTCCGACGGGCCGCAGCTTATCATAGGAGTTACAAACATGGAAATCCGCGCTGACGGAGGCGAACGTACCGACGGAGGTGATTAGCAGTGTATTATTCACTCATCGGAATATTGGCTATTGTAATTCAGCTTATTATCAACCACGATATGCTCTGGCGCTGCAGCGAGCACACCGTTGTGCCCGCCAGACGTGAGTACCGCGATTATATCTTCGGAATGCTAGTTTTCTGTGTGACGGACATGCTATGGGGCTTCTTCAACGAATGCCCTCTTGCGTTGCCTCTGTATGCGGACACGGTGATGTTCTTCCTGACAATGACGCTGGGATTTTTGCTCTGGACGCGCTACATCGTCGTTTATATGAACGATAAGAATACGCTGCGCACCGCCATATCCATAGCGGGGATAGCAATGTTCGTATGCGTTGTCGTGATGCTAGCAGTCAATTTCTTCGTGCCGATTCTGTTTACGGTTGACGGAGACGGCGTCTATCACGCAGGAGTCGCGCGCTATGTAACGCTTGTGCTTCAGGTAATTTTGTTTATGATGGTGTCGGTGTATACCTTCGTCGCAAAGGCGAAAAACGAGCTTGCGGCAAAGCGTCTGCGACGCACAGTGGTGCTCAGCGGAGCGGGAATGGCGGCGCTTATCGTCGTGCAGATGTACTACCCGATGATGCCGCTGTATTCGATGGGCTTCTTGTTCAGCAGCAGTCTGCTTCATTCCTTCGTCGTCGAGGACGAAAAGGAGGAGCAGCGCAGGGAGCTTGAGGAAACGCTCAGGCGCGAGCAGGAGCAGATCCGAGAGCTGGGCTCGGCGAAGAAAAAAATTTACACCGATCCTCTGACGGGCGTAAAGAGTAAGCAGGCATATATCGAGGACGAGGAAAAGCTGAACAAAAAAATCCGCAGCGGTCTGGTGAAAGAGCTGGGCGTCGTAGTGTTCGATGTCAACGACCTCAAATCCGTAAACGACAACCTCGGTCACGATACGGGAGATATCTATATCTATACTGCTTCAATGATGATAAGCGAATTCTTCGAAAACAGTCCCGTTTACCGCATCGGCGGCGACGAATTTGCCGTGATTCTGGAGGGCGGGGACTATGGCAACCGTGAAAAGCTGCTCGCGGCATTTGACCATCAGTCCGAAGAAAACCAACGCTCGGGCAAGGTTGTTGTCGCCTCGGGTATGGCTGTTTTCAAAAAGGAAAGCGACCGCAAGATCAGAGACATATTTGAGCGCGCCGACAGGCAGATGTATCTGCGCAAGAGCGAGCTGAAATAACTCCACCGGCAGGAAGAAGCCGTAAATGAGTAAATTATAAGCCGTCCGTTTTCGGGCGGCTTTTTGTATGGACAAACGCGGTTGTATCTGGTATAATGGTATCAGTAAATAATTTTGGGGGAATGGGTATGCTTTTGTCGCTTGCCTTAATATTTCTGGTCGGCTTTTCCGCCGCCGCTATCTTCAACGCAATCAGACTGCCGCGCATAATCGGCATGATTGCGACGGGTATCGTCCTCGGGCCGTATGTGCTAGACCTTCTCGACCCGACGATTCTCGGGATATCATCACAGCTCAGGCAGATGGCTCTGATCATCATTCTCATACGCGCCGGACTGACGCTCAACCTCGCCGACCTCAAGAAGGTAGGCCGTCCGGCTGTTATGATGTCGTTTGTGCCTGCCTGCCTTGAAATCCTCGGCTATTTCTGCTTTGCGCCGCTGCTGCTCGGACTAAGTCACATCGAGGCGCTGCTCATGGGCGCGGTACTCAGCGCGGTTTCTCCTGCAGTGGTCGTGCCGCGGATGATACAGCTTATTGAGGACAGGCGCGGTACCGAAAAGAGCATTCCTCAGATGATACTCGCGGGCGCCTCCTGCGACGACGTTTTTGTCATCGTCCTGTTCAGCACCTTCCTGACGATGGCTCAGGGCGAGTCGGCTCCGCTGTGGCACCTTGTCAATATTCCCGTGTCGATCGTGCTCGGCGTTTTGTTCGGCGCGGCGGCAGGGTTCCTGCTGTATCTGCTTTTTGAGTTCGCTAAGAAGCGCAGCTTCAAATTGAACGGCAGCGTCAAGGTCATTATCATACTATCGGTTGCCTTCCTGCTGATGACGGCGGAGGGCTGGCTGAAAAACTACGTCGCGGTGTCGGGGCTGCTCGCGGTGGTCGCGATGGCTTGCCTGATAAAGCTCAGAGCCGAACAGACAGAGTCACAGAGCCTGTCCGGAACCTTCGGAAAGCTCTGGATTGCCGCCGAGGTGCTGCTCTTTGTTCTCGTAGGCGCGGCGGTCGATATCCGCTACACGCTCTCGGCAGGAGCCATGGCGATAGCGATGATTTTCATTGCTCTGGCGTTCCGCACGGTCGGCGTGATACTATGCGTGCTCGGTACTCCGCTCTCCGCGAAGGAGAGGCTGTTCTGTGTGATCGCATATCTTCCGAAGGCGACGGTTCAGGCTTCGATCGGAGCGGTGCCGCTGTCGATGGGACTGCCCTGCGGCAAGATTATCCTCTCCGTCGCGGTGCTCGCGATACTGATCACCGCCCCGATGGGAGCGATAGGCATAGACGTTTCCCAGAAGCGCCTGTTACAACAGAATTAATGCAAAAAATCAGCGCCGTGGCTTGTACCGCGGCGCTTTACGCTTTTAAATTATAAATCCCTTATCGCGTCCTTCATCGACCTTACATATTCGCCGATGTACTTGGGCGCTTCCTTGCCGTGCTTTTCGAGCAGTCTGACAATCGCCGAGCCGACGATCGCACCATCCGAAAGCGCTGCCATTGCCTTTGCCTGTTCAGGAGTCGAGATGCCGAAGCCTATCGCACAGGGCACGCCTGTGTTCTCACGGATAGTTCTGACGATGTCTGTGAGGTCGGTGTTGATCTGACTGCGCACACCCGTTACGCCGAGGCTCGACACGAGGTAGATAAAGCCCTCGGCTTCCTTCGCGATCATTCCGACGCGGTTCTCGGAGGTCGGAGCGATAAGCGAAATCAAGTCCACGCCGTACTGATGGCAGACAGGCAGGAACTCGTCCTTTTCCTCATAGGGAATGTCGGGCAGAATCAAGCCGTCAATGCCGATTTCGGCGCAGGTGGAGATGAACTTCTCCGTGCCGTAGGAAAACACGACGTTCGCGTAGGTCATGAATACCATCGGAACCTTAACGTCTGTACGCAGTCCGCGCACGAACGAGAAAATCATGTCGGTGTTTATCCCGCCGTTGAGCGCGCGGAGATTAGCGCCCTGAATAACGGGGCCTTCGGCTGTGGGGTCTGAGAACGGAATACCCAGCTCAATCAAATCCGCGCCGTTTTTTACCGCCTCTCTCACCGCCGCGGCGGTTGTCGTCAGGTCGGGGTCGCCGCAGGTGATGAACGGAATGAACGCCTTGCCGTTTTGGAACGCCTTCGCGATATTACTCATAAATATCCTCCCCTCTGTAGCGCGCGATTGCCGCGCAGTCCTTGTCGCCTCTGCCCGAGACGGTGACGACGATTATCTTGTCCTTACTGAGTGTCGGCGCGAGCTTTATGGCGTGAGCCAGCGCGTGAGATGACTCGATAGCGGGAATGATTCCCTCGGTTCTCGAAAGGTACTCAAAGGCGTTAACAGCCTCGTCGTCGGTGATGGCTACGTACTCAGCTCTGCCGATGTCGTAAAGATACGCGTGCTCGGGGCCTACTCCGGGGTAGTCAAGACCTGCCGAAATCGAATAAACAGGCGCGATCTGACCGTCCGCGTCCTGACAGAAATACGACTTCATGCCGTGGAAAATGCCGAGTCTGCCTGTCGAGATCGTCGCGGCGGTTTCGAAGGTGTCGATACCTCTTCCTGCCGCTTCGCAGCCGATCAGACGGACGTCCTTGTCGTCGATGAAGTTATAGAAGCTGCCGATAGCATTCGAGCCGCCGCCTACGCAGGCGATAACAGCGTCGGGCAGTCTGCCCTCCTTCTCGAGCATTTGCTCCTTGATTTCCTTTGAGATAACCGCCTGAAAATCGCGGACAATCGTGGGGAAGGGGTGGGGTCCCATGACGGAGCCAAGACAGTAGTGAGTGTCGGAGATTCTCGTCGTCCACTCGCGCATCGCCTCGCTGACAGCGTCCTTGAGGGTTCTGGTGCCGCTCTTGACGGCGATTACCTCAGCACCTAGCAGGCGCATGCGGTACACGTTGAGCGCTTGACGGATCGTATCCTCTTCGCCCATGAAAACCACGCACTCCATACCCATGAGAGCGGCGGCGGTTGCGGTCGCTACGCCGTGCTGACCCGCGCCTGTTTCTGCGATAAGTCTTGTCTTGCCCATCTTTTTGGCGAGAAGCGCCTGACCGAGCACGTTGTTGATTTTGTGCGCGCCCGTATGGTTTAAGTCCTCGCGCTTGAGGTATATTTTCGCGCCGCCGAGGTCTTTGGTCATCTTCTCGGCGTAGTAGAGCCGCGACGGTCTGCCGGCGTAGTCGTTGAGCAGCTCGGTGAGCTCGCGGTTGAATTCGGGGTCGTTTTTGTAGTGATTGTAGGCTTCCTCCAGCTCAATCACAGCGTTCATAAGAGTTTCGGGAATGTACTGCCCGCCGTGAATGCCGAAGCGTCCGTGTGGATTTGTCATCTTGCTTCTCCCTTTCTGACGGCGGCGACAAATGCTGTCATTTTTTCCTTGTCCTTAACGCCGTCTGTTTCGATGCCCGTGCTGACGTCCACCGCGAAGGGGTGAAGGTCGGCGACTGCCGCCTCGGCGTTGTCCGTGTTCAGTCCGCCAGCGAGAAAGAACGGGCGCTTGATCTCCTCAAGCAGCTTCCAGTTGAAGGCTCTGCCCTCACCCTTGCCGCCGTCGAGCAAAATGTAGTCCGCTGAGCTTTCCTCGGCGAGCCTGACGTCGTTCTCGTTGTTGATTATGAACGCCTTGATTATCGGTTTGTCGGTGATTGCGCGCAGCTTTGCGATATATTCCTCGTCCTCGCTGCCGTGGAGCTGAACCATGTCGACGATGCCGAGGTTCATCAGCGCGCCTACTGTGTCGAGGTCGTCGTCGAGGAACACGCCCACAGCCTTTGTCTCGGGATTGAGCTTGCTCTTGAGCTCAGCCGCCTTAAGGTGTGACACGCGGCGTTTGCTCTTTGAAGCGAAAACAAAGCCGATGAAGTCGGGCTTGAGCATATTTGCTGCTTCTATATCTTCAATGCGGGAAAGTCCGCACAGCTTGATTTTTGTCATTATATACCCCTCAGTTCGTTTAGTTTTTGTGTTTTGTCCTCAGCTCTCATCAGCGTTTCGCCGACAAGCACCGCGTCAGCGCCGATTGCCCTGAGCGAGCGTACGTCGGCAGGCGTCTTTACTCCGCTCTCCGCCACGAACAGAATATCACGCGGAATCAGCTTTCTCAGTCTTTTGCTGTTTTCAGTGTCGACGGAGAAGTCCTTGAGGTTGCGGTTGTTGACTCCGATTATTCTCGCACCTGCGGTAATCGCGTCGTCGACCTCGGCTTCGTTGTGGGTTTCGACAAGCGCGGACAGACCAAGCTCGTCGCAGATACATATGTATTCCTTCAGCTGACTCTCGGGCAGCAGCGCCGCGATAAGAAGCACCGCAGACGCGCCGAACAGCTTTGCCTCGTAAATCATGTACTCGTCCACAGTGAAGTCCTTGCGCAGACATGGGATTTTAACCTCGGCCGCGATTTCCCTGAGATACTCGTCGCTGCCCAAGAACCACTTCGGCTCGGTCAGCACGGAGATGCAGTCCGCGCCCGCGCGTTCGTACTCCTTAGCGATTTTTAGATAGGGAAAGTCGGGCGCGATAAGTCCCTTTGAAGGTGAGGCCTTTTTGCACTCGCAGATGAACGAGATTCCCGGATTTCTCAGAGCCTTTTCGAATTCGAAGCTGCCCTTTGGCGTAGCGGCGGCCAACTTTCTTAATTCTTCAAGAGAAATATATTCCTTTGCCTCGTCACAGCGTTTCTTTGCGTGCGCGGCTAGCTTATCCAAGATATTCATGCGTTCTCCTCGGGGCGGTTGCTGACTTCGATGACCTTTTCGAGCGTCTCGAGAGCCTTGCCTGAATCAATCAGCTCTGCGGCTAATTTCACGCCGTCGCCGAAGGATTCCGCCTTGCCGCCGATGTACAGAGCCGCGCCCGCGTTGAGAAGAACGGCGTTGCGCTTGTGGCCCTGCATGCCCGAGAGAATATCGCGTGTGATCTGAGCGTTTTCCTCGGGTGCGCCGCCCTTGAGGTCGTCCTTTGTGCAGCGCTCAAAGCCGAAGTCCTCGGGCTTTATTGTGTAGGACTTGTACCAGCCGTCCTTGATTTCGCAGATCTTTGTCGGCGCGCTGAGAGAGATTTCGTCGAGCTTGTCGGTGCCGTAGACAACCATGCCGCGCTTTACGCCGAGGCTGATAAGAACCTGAGCAAGCGGCTCAACGAGGTACGCGTCGTAAACGCCGAGAAGCTGCATTTTCGGAGAAGAGGGGTTGGTGAGCGGTCCGAGAATGTTGAAAACGGTGCGGAAGCCGAGCTCACGGCGGATTGCGCCGACGTACTTCATAGAGGTGTGGTACTTCTGCGCGAAGAAAAAGCACATTCCGGCTTCGTTAAGAAGCTCGACGCATCTCTCGGGGCTTTGGTTGATGTTGACGCCGAGGGCTTCAAGACAGTCGGCGGTGCCGCTGCTCGAGGATGCGGCGCGGTTGCCGTGCTTCGCGACCTTCATACCGCCTGCCGCAGCTACGAGCGCCGAGGTGGTGGAGATGTTGAAGCTGTGCGCGTTGTCGCCGCCCGTGCCGACGATTTCAAACACGTCCATGCCTGTTTCTACCTTCGTCGCGTGGTCGCGCATAGCAGCCGCGCAGCCCGCGATTTCGTCGGTGGTCTCAGCCTTCGCGCTCTTTGTCGAGAGAGCCGCGAGGAAAGCCGCGTTCTGTGTGGGCGTGGTGTCGCCGTTCATGATTTCGTTCATGACCTCATAGGCTTCGGCGTATGTCAGATCTTCCTTGTTTACGATTTTGACGATTGCTTCTTTGATCATAATTATTTCTCACTTTCTATAACCCAAAATATTAACCGTGTATAAAGTCCTCAAGCATCTGCTTGCCGTCGGGCGTCATTATTGACTCGGGGTGGAACTGTACCCCGTATACCGCGTACTCATTGTGCTGAACCGCCATTACCTCGCTGTCGGTCGTCCTCGCGGTGATTCTGAGGCAGTCGGGAATCGTGTCCGCGTCAGCCGCGAGAGAGTGATATCTCGCGACGGGCGCTGTTTCGGGACAGTTCTTAAAGAGCGGACATGTATTGTCGAACCGGACGTCGCTCTGCTTTCCGTGCATGAGCTGCTTTGCGTAGGTGACTGTCGCGCCGTATGCCGCGCAGATGGCCTGATGCCCTAGGCAAACGCCGAGAATCGGGATCTCGCCGCCGAGCTGCTTTACAACGTCGATAATAACTCCCGCGTCCTCGGGACGTCCGGGACCCGGCGAGAGAATGATCCTGTCGGGGTTCAGCGCGCGTATTTCCTCAACCGTCAGCTCGTCGTTGCGGATAACCCTGATGTTCGGCTCAAGCTCGCCGACGTACTGGTAGAGGTTGTATGAAAAGCTGTCGTAGTTGTCGATAAGTAATACCATTATTCCACCTCCTGCGCCAGTTCGAGAGCACGTAAGGACGACTTCGCCTTGTTCAGGCACTCTTCAAATTCCTTTTCGGGGTTGGAGTCCGCGACGATACCCGCGCCGCTTCTGACGAATACCTTGCCGTTCTTCTTGTAGGCGATGCGGATAGCGATGCAGGTGTCCATGTTGCCCGTGAAGTCGATGTATCCTATCGCGCCGCCGTAGATGCCGCGCTTATTGTTCTCAAGCTCGCCTATCAGCTGACAGGCTCGGATTTTCGGCGCGCCCGAAAGGGTTCCCGCGGGGAGTACAGCCTCGATTGCGTCAAGCGCGTCCTTGTCGGGACGTATCTCTCCGCGAACGGTCGAGCCGATGTGCATTACGTGTGAGTACCGCTCGATGGAGTGGAGCTTTTCGACCGAAACCGTGCCGAATGTGCTGATTTTTCCGAGGTCATTACGCCCTAAGTCGACGAGCATATTGTGCTCGGCAAGCTCTTTTTCGTCTGCGAGCAGCTCGCGCTCAAGTGCCAGATCTTCCTTCTCTGTCTTGCCGCGCGGTCTTGTGCCCGCGAGAGGGAAGGTGTGGAGAACTCCGTCCTCGAGCTTTACGAGTGTTTCGGGAGAAGCTCCGGCGACCTCGACGTCCGTGCCGGAGAAGTAAAACATATAAGGCGACGGGTTTATTGTCCGCAGCACCCTGTAGGTGTTGAGCAGGCTGCCCTCAAATGTCGCGCTCAAACGGTTCGAGAGCACTATCTGGAAGATGTCTCCCTCGCGGATATGGTTCTTCGCGCGTTCGACCATCGCGCAGTACTCTTCCTTATTGAACAGCGGTGTGACCTCGCCCTTGAGCCTGCCGCTCTTTTCCTGAGACTTTTTGCCGTTCTTGAGCAGGTCGGCGAGCTTCTGCAGCTCTTCTGCGGCTCTGTTGTAGCCGTCGCTGCCGTCCTCAATGCGCATGTTTGCGATAAGAATGATTTTCTGCCGCACGTTGTCAAAGGCGATGACCTTGTCGAAGAGCATGAGGTCAACGTCCTTGAACGCCTCGCTGTCCTCGACCTCGCGCTTTACGCTCGGCTCGCTGTAGCCGAGGTAGTCGTAGGAGAAGTAGCCTACCAAACCGCCTGTGAACGGCGGAAGGTAATCAAAGCGCGGGCTCTTGTATTTCGCCAAAAGCGAGCGGAGATAGTCTGACGGGTTGTCGGTATGCATAACGGTATTGCCTGCCTTCATTTCGCCGTCGATGCAGGTGATTTCCATTTTCGGGTCAAAGCCGAGGAAGGTGTAGCGTCCCCATCGGTCGTTTGCCTGCGCGGATTCGAGCATGTAGCAGTGCGTCGATACAGCCTTGAGTATTCTCATCGCCTCGATCGGGGTGGTGAAGTCCGAGAGCAGCTCGCAGCTCAGCGGCAGTACGTCGTATTTGCCGTTTGCCGCGATTTCCAGTGCTTCGGAAAGCGTGGGTAAGACCTTCATCATAATGACCTCCTAAAAAACAAAAAATCCTTAACAGATACAAGTTCTGTTAAGGACGAATAACAAAATTATCCGCGGTGCCACCTTAATTTCACGGAACGACCCGTGCGCTTAGCGGGATACCTGCATATCCCCGGCAAATTACGTCTGCCTTCAACGTCGCAGAATACTCCGTGCGAAAAACACGTTTGACTGCGCCCTCCGCGGTCCATTTGACAAGCTGTTTCTCACCCGGCTCTCAGCGCCGCGGGCTCTCTGTAGAGGCATAATTGCCGTTATCTCCGCTTCAACGGTTTAGTTTATTAAATTGTTTGAATTATAGCACGGCGGAAGTAAAAAGTCAATAGGTTTTTGATATCTTTTGTAGACAAGCCCGATAGCTTTTGCTATAATATTTTTATTATCGGCAGAGGAGGGTTCATGATGAAACATTACGTTCGCAAACGGAGAGTCAGAATGGTGTTTGTGCTGTTTCTGACGCTTGTCCTGTTCCTCATCTGCGCTGCCTTACCTGCTTTTATCGGTTCATCGGGGAAGGAAGTGAATGTCGAGGTTCCCGCAACAAAAGATGAACCGACTCAGCCCGTAACCACTGTGCCGCCCGTGACGTCAGCCGCGACTGCGGACGAGCCTGCTGCCGACGGACACAAAATCGATATTGAAGCGATGTTTCAGGACGAGCTTGAATCCGGCTGCGAGGTCTACGCCGCGGTGACGCTGCTGCATTACTACGGCTACGAGGCAGACGAGCTTGAATTCGCCGAAAAGTACGTCCCGAAAAGCACGAATTATTCCGACGGCGACGGCTACTACGGCCCCGATCTGAACAGCGCCTTCGCGGGCGAGCCCGAGTTCGGCTACGGAGCATATGCCCCCGTGCTCAAGCGAGCGATAAACGATTATCTCGCAGACAATGATTCCGAAGCCGAAGCGGAGGTCGAGCGCGGTCTGACCCTCGCAGAGCTTTGTGAGCGTTATATCTCGCGCGACAACCCCGTGATGGTCTGGGTCACGACCGATATGGAGCTGCCCGAGAAATTTATTACATGGACGGTGGATTATGTTGACGAGAACGCCACAACCGAAATCGGCGACGAGTTTTCATGGCCGACTACCGAGCACTGCATGCTGCTGACGGGCTACGATGACGAATACTATTATTATGCCGATTCGCTCGAGGGAATTACAGTAAGCTACAATAAAGAACAGTGCGAGCGCGTTTTTAAGGAGCTCGGCTCTCAGGCTGTTGTGCTGAACGCGGCAGATAAAGAGAATTGAACGGAGGTGTGGCAATATGGCGTATTTCGGAAAATTTTATCTTGACAAGGAAAAGGACATCATCGTCGAGCTTGAGCTGACAGACGGCGGTATGAGCTACATTCTGCGCACTCCTAACCACGCGAAGGGCAACCTTATCACTAACCTTGCAAACCTATGCTCGCTGCCGCTGAGTAAAGGTGACGACGGGCTGAAGGTCATACGCGGGGAGGTTCCCTGCTACGTCGACGAGCGCAACCGCGAGGTGTACGTGCTGCGTCTTGCCGACACAAAGGTAGCAAACATCTATCCCGACGGCGAAATCGAGCGAAAGGCGTACATTCCCGCTATTTCAAAAACGCTCATGAGCCAGACGAAGGACTACCGCCTCGACGTGAAGAAAACCCTCGTCAAGACATATATCCGCCGAGAGTATAAATTCCGCACCGACCTTCACACCCACATGAGCGCGAACCTCGACGCGGATTTGCTGATCGCCATCGGCGTGTACCACCAGATCAGATATCCGCTCTATTACATAAAGAAACTAAAGCTCCGCTGTACCGACGGGCAGCGGCAAAGGCTTGAGGAAGCCAGAAGGGAAGCCGTCAAGAGGTTCGAAAACTGCGGACTGAGCGGCAAGTACCTCACCCGGAAAATTGACGACAACACGTTTATAAACTTCGCCGACTTCATTCTCAACAACCTTGAGAATGCGGCGTTCAACATACCGAAAATCCGCGCCTCGCTGACTATCCTCAAGGACGGTCAGGCGGTGTTCACAAATCTCGAGAAGGTATATCTCTACCGCTACGTTTTCACGAAGGGCGTTATCTCGGACGAAAAAATTGAGCTGAAAAACTACCGCGATATCCCCGATGCGGATATCATTTCGGCGATCGGGCAGATGATTCTTGACGACGAAAGCCCGGAGTACAAGGGCTTGTCGCTGTTTCAGAACAAGCTGCTGTGGATCGCGCGCTGTGCCAAGAAGCGCGGAGTGAGCTATCTTGAAATCTCCGACACGAGCCTTGCAAAGCCCGAGGCGGCGGCTCACACCCTCGCACAGGCTCATGATGTTCTGCCTAAGGTTGAGCGCGAAACGGGCGTGACGATAAGATTTCTGGCGGCGCTGCGGCGTATTCCTCTGACTATCGTGCGCGACAAGGCGGGCGCGCTTGAGGACACACAGCGGCAGCTCTGCGTTATCCGCGCCATTGCCGCCGACCCCTACGTCGCGGGCAGCGACATCGTCGGCGAGGAAATCAACGATATCCGCGACCTGCGCGCCGTGATTGAGGAGCTTGTGAAAATCGCATCCGAGCACAGGGAGTTTGTGATACGGATTCACGCGGGCGAGAACGACGGGCTGCGCGACAACGTGGCAAATTCTCTCGAGTGCGTGCGCGAGGCTCTCGCCGAGGGTCAGCCCATGCCGCGCCTGCGTATAGGTCACGGACTTTACACGGCAAATCTCCGTTCCGCAAAGGGCAGACAGCTGATCGATTCGCTGCGCGAAAATCTCGTTGTGCTCGAGTTCCAGCTCACCTCAAACGTGCGGCTGAACAACCTCAGCTCGCTGGAGAACCACCCGATACGCCAGTACCTGCGCGGCGGAGTATTCTGCGTTCAGGGCACCGACGGCGGCGCGCTCTACGGAACCGATTCCATCGACGAACAGCTCGCGCTCGAGCGGCTTCTCGACCTTTCCTACGACGATATGTGCGCGATGAAGCACGCCGAGGAGGTAGTCCGCGAGACGAGCATGCATGATTATTTTGAAAAAACAAAGGCGTTCGATAAGCTGCTTGACGGCGACGACGTTGAAAAGTATCTGAGCGAAAAAATAGCCGAAGCCGTGCCCGAGAAGGCGGCGATCGTGATTGCGCCGCAGAAGCTCGACAGCGCCGAGTGCCTGAGCGGACAGATTCGTGAAATCCCGACGGACAAGGTGCCCGTTGTAGTACTCGGCGGCAGCTTCAACAGCAACCGTCACGCGACCCGCGTAAAGGAGCCGATGCTCGAGCTGCTCAGGGAGCTGACAGACCGCCTTGACCCGGAGCGGTTCTGCTTTGTAATCGGCAACCGCCTGACTGGCTACGAGCGCGAGCTGCTGAATCTCGCAGGACGGTTTGAGGTGTTCGCAATCGTCCCGACGCGTATTACCGGGGCGGAAGCGAGCCGCCTGAAAAAGAGCGGAGTCGGCGTCCGCGTGTCAATCGAGCCTACGCGAATGGGACTGTACAAGAGCTTCGCCTACGAGATATTCAAGCGCAGACCGTCCGTTGTTATCGCTCTCGACGGCAACTCCGCAGGCGCGAACACCATTCAGGAGGCTAAAAACGGCAAGAGAGAAGCGAGAATCTTTGTCAACCGCCGCGCGCGTATCCTCTGCGAAAAGGCGCGCGCCATTCAGGGCTACGTCAGCTTTATCGAGGACAAAAATTCGGCTGAGGCGATTCTCCGCGACGCTCAGCGCGTGTGGGAAAAGATGATATAAAAATAAAGCGCTTTCTTCGGAGAGCGCTTTTGTGCAGTCTGAAAATTGTTCTTGACATTACGGCGTATTATTAATGGGCACCTCTAAAAATATAGAGTTGTGCAGAGGTGCAGATATTTTATAGTATATTATTGTCAAAACGACGAAGTCATACTGACGTATAACAAGGAGTTTTGGCAAGAATATGCTGTGAAAGATTTGTGCCTATGGGCGGCTGGATATTTTTAGAGGTGCCCTAATAAAATTATATTATATATTAGCTGTATTTTGCTAAAATACGGGAGGATTGTTTATGCTGGACTCACAACAGGCGCGCATCGGCAAAAAGAGAAGCTTTCTCATGTTTGTAGGTCTGGTTGCCTGCGGCATTTTGCTCAATATTCTCGGCACAAGGATCAACGGCTGGCTGAACCTGCCGTTCTATCTGGACAATATCGGCACGATTCTCACCGCCCTTGTCGGCGGCTACCTGCCGTGTATCGCGGTGGGCTTCTTTTACAACATCATCGTCGGAATCGGCGACAACATGACGACATACTAATGCTTCATCAGCGTGCTTATCGCGTGGGCGGCGGCGTTCTTTGTGCGGACGGGCTGGCTGACGAAGTTCCCGAAGATGCTCGCCGCCATACTGACCTTTTCCGTTATCGGCGGAATCGGCGGCGGTGTGCTTACGTGGTTCCTCTACGGTCTCAGCTCGGGCGAGGGTGCCGCGGGTATGCTCGCGCAGAACATCATCAGCTTTACGGGCATGAGCCGCTTTTCGGCGGACTTGGCGGCGAACTTCCTGATCGATATTGCCGACAAGGCGATATCCACCTTTGCCGCGCTTCTGCTCTGGAAGCTCCTGCCGAAAAAATTCACCGCCTACTTCGGGATTTTTAAGGAACAAATCGCGTTCCACAGCAGGACTCCCGCCCATGTAAAGCGCAAAAAGCTCTCGCTGCGAGCGAAGGTGCTTTTGCTCGTTGGCATTGCATCTACCCTCGTGGCAGTGTCGGCGATGGTCGTCTGCATTCTGCAGTTCCACAACGCGACCATAAATGAATATATCAACGAGGGTCAGTGCGTCACCTCGATGATGGCGGACAATATCAATCCCGACAGGCTCGACATCTACATAGAAAAGGGGCGAGATGACGAGGAGTACGCCGATATCGAGGATATGCTCTACAGCGTCAACGACTGTGTGCCCGATGTAAAGTACATCTATGTCTACAAAATCACCGAGGACGGCACCACCGTAGTCTTTGACCTCGACACGCCCGATCTGAAGGCTGACGAGCACGGCGAAAGGATAGAGCACAACATCACAATGCAGCAGAAGCTCGGCGACTTTCTTGCGGGCAAAGAGATCGAGCCTGCCATTACAAACGACCAGTACGGCTGGATGCTGACGGTTTACCATCCGATAGGCGAGGGCGATAACCTCTGTTACGCGGCGGCGGATATGTCGATGGATCGTATCCGCGGCGAAGAGGTTTCGTTTCTGACGCGACTTATGTCGCTGTTCCTCGGCTTTCTCTCGCTGATAATGATTTTCGCGATGTGGATTGCCGACCACTTCATCACGATCCAATCAACCGCATTGCCAAGGCCACCAACGAGTTCGCCTACGACAGCGCAAAGGCGCGCGAGGAGAGCATTGAAAGACTGCGCGGGCTTGAAATACGCACAGGTGACGAGATTGAAAACCTCTATACCTCGATTCTAAAATCGTCCTCAGACACCATGGGCTACATCGGCGAGGTTCAGAAGAAGGGCGAACAGATTGCAAAGCTCCAGAACGGTCTGATAATAGTGCTCGCCGACATGGTCGAAAGCCGCGACCAGTGCACCGGCGACCACATTAAAAAGACCGCTGCCTACACTAAAATAATCATGGAACAGATGAAGCGCGAGGGAATTTACGCTGATCAGATGACCGACGAGTTTATCGACGATGTCGTTAATTCCGCGCCGCTTCACGATATCGGAAAAATCCACGTTCCCGACGCGGTGCTCAATAAACCCGGCCGTCTGACCGACGAGGAATTCAGGCAGATTCAGGAGCACACCACCGCGGGCGGAGAAATCATCGACAGGGCAATAGCTTCCGTTTCGGAGGATTCGGGATACCTCAGAGAAGCGCGCAACCTAGCCGTATCCCACCACGAGAAATGGAACGGCAAGGGCTATCCTCTCGGACTGAAGGGCGAGGAGATACCGCTGTCCGCGCGCATTATGGCAGTCGCAGACGTTTTCGACGCCCTCGTTTCGCGCCGCAGCTACAAGGCGCCGTTCCCGATCGAAAAGGCTATAGATATTATCCGCAGCGACGCGGGTACGCACTTTGACGCGAACGTCGTCAAAGCCTTCCTCGACGCCGAGGACGAAATCAGAAAGGTCGCAGAGGAGAACAGCGGCGAATAAAAAATTAACGGAAAGACCTTCGGGTCTTTCCGTTTTTTTAAATCTCCTGCTCGAGCAAGGCGATAAGGCTTTCAACCTCAAACCTGTCGTCCGTATCAAAGGCGGAGTTGAGCGCCTCTGTGTTGTCGTAGGAGTGTTCGACCTCCTTTGAGTAGCGCTGCAAAATCCTCATGCGCGAGTACGGGTAGTCCCTCTCAAAAAACAGTGCGTCGAGCTTGCCTGTGACGAGGTACGCGCAGACAATACGCTTTATCGAGTAGAGCACATCGCCAGAGTTTATCGCCTCGAGGTAGTAGCGGTAGACGTAGTACAGCGCGAACTTTTCAAAGTCAGAAGCGAAGTCATCGCGGATTTTCAGCTTCTGAGCTTTTTCTGCGGTATCACTCAGGGCAGACTTCCACTCTCCGCTCATTATCTCAAAACCAAGGTGCATATCAAAGATAAATCCGCTGCCGCGGCTTTCGGCGCCGCTGAGGTCGAGAGGCTCGGGTTCCTCACCGTCGAGCAGGCTCTGCACCTGAGCGTTGAACTCAAGGCAGTCCGCAAGGCGGTAGGCGAAGGGTTCGCCCTCGTTCAAAAGATAATCGAGAGTTTTCTCGCGCGCCTTTATCAGGAAGCTCATGCAGTCGCCGCTGTCCTCGCTCAAATCCAGCTCGCGCTCGCCGCCGAAGTCGGAGTAGGCTTCTCTTGTATTTTTAAGCATGAACCTCGCCGCCTCGGGACAGGCAAAGGATAGAATGTGCTCGCAAAAGTCGCCGTAGTCCACAGCGACGCGCGGAAAGTTCGCGCAGGTCTGGCTGAGGTGCTCTTCGCCGATTCCGATGTATATGTCGCAGAGCATATCCCTGTTCCAGAACGGGCACCTGCCGTCTGTGCACGGGAAAACGCGCTCGCCGTACTCGTCGGTCACTAGCATAGCCCGCATTTTGTCGCCGAGGGAACCCTGTACGGTCTTGTAAAACTCCTCGGTATCGCTGTCGATGTCGATGTCCCAGTCCTTGCAGCAGCTGTCCTCGCAGAGGTTTGCTATGCACTTGAATTCATGGTAAAAGCTCGGGTAGATTTCCTGCATAATGTCACTCCCTTACGGCAATCATACCACATTTGAGATACAGCTGTCAATTGTCGAAAAAACATGCGAAACACCTTGACACGGGACAGCGATTGTATTATGATTTAGGTGTATTAAATAAACTAATACAAAAATTTCGATTGGTGACATTTTTGAGGGGGAAAGAGAATGTTTCAAATTGATTTTGCGGCGAGGGAACCGATTTACGAGCAGCTGTACAACGGCGTGATAAAGCTCGCGGCGGCAGGAGTGATTCAGCCGGGCGACAAGCTGCCGCCCGTGCGCAGTATCGCGGCGGATCTGGGTATCAACCCGAACACGGCGGCAAAGGCTTACCGCGAGCTCGAAAACGAGGGTTATATCTATTCATCGGTCGGCAGAGGCAGCTTCCTCACCGACAAGCTGTCGGCGGAATCCGCCCAAAAGCTGATGACGCTTGAAGCGTTCCGCAAGGCGGCGAAGGACGCGTTCTCAAACGGAGCGCAAAAGGAAGAGCTGCTCGGTATCATCGAGAAGCTTTATTAAGGGAGGTAATGTTTTGATTGAAATCAAAGGGCTTACCAAACGGTTCGATAAGGTTGTCGCGGTCAACAGCCTGAATCTCTCCGTTCGGGAAGGCACCGTTATGGGCTTGGTCGGCAGCAACGGCAGCGGAAAATCCACCCTGCTGCGTATGCTCGCGGGCGTTTTCAGAGGGGAAGAGGGCAGTATCCTGCTCGACGGCAGGGAGCTTTTCGACAATCCCGAGGCAAAGGGCGAGTGCTTTTTCATTCCCGACTTTCCGTTCTTTTACAACAACAGCACGATCGAGAATACCGCGACGCTCTACCGCGAGCTTTATCCGCACTGGAGCGATGAGGCGTACATGCGCTACTGCTCGGTTTTCCCGATAAACACAAAGAATAAAATCATCAATATGTCGAAGGGCATGCAGCGTCAGGCGGCACTTATCCTCGCGCTGTCGACCTGCCCGCGGTATCTGTTCCTCGACGAGATCTTCGACGGGCTTGACCCCGTTGTGCGCCATCTGCTCAAGCGCATTCTGATTGAGCACGTCGCAGAGCACCGGATGACCGTTATCATCGCCTCGCACAACCTGCGCGAGCTGGAGGACTTGTGCGACCGCATCTGCCTTATGCACCGCGGTTCGGTGCTAATGGAGCGCGATATCGACTCGCTGCGGCTTGAGTTCCGCAAGGTTCAGGTCGCCTTCCGCGAGGTTCCGAACGTGCCTAATCTCTTTGAGGGTATCAACGCTATCAGCATATGGCGCAACGGAAATGTATTCAACGTAACGATCAGGGGAACGGAGGAGGAGTTTATGCCGAGGCTCAATGCTTTGCAGCCCGCGTATATCTCAGCCATGCCGCTGACCCTTGAGGAAATATTTATAAGTGAAATGGGGGCTGCGGGCTATGACACAAACAGTATCCTCTAAGAGCAGATTAAGGCAGTGCCTGACGACCTTCAAGTGGGAGCTGCGCAACTGCTCGGGCGCGCTGCTGGTTTTCGCGATCCTGGCAGGCGTGTTCACTACGGTGATATTCACTATCTGCCTTGTCGTGGGCTTTTCCGAGGCGACGGATTCATGGAGCACGGCGAATGCCGCAAGCATCGACTACGACGCGGTCAAAACCGCCGTCAAGGTTTTCCAGATTATCGCGTCATATGTGGTATTCTTCCTCAATGCGGTTTTCACGATTATCTACACCATACGTATTTACTCATATCTGCACAACAAGCGCAAGGCTGATATGTACGGCGCGCTTCCGATAAGCAGGCGCACGTTCTATGTCGCAAAGACCGTTTCGGCGTACATCTTCTCGCTCGTGCCGACGATGTTCTTCCTGTCAGTGATCGCGCTGATTTCTGTCTGCTTCGGTCAGCCGCTCGTCAACGAGGTCACGAGCCTCTATCTCAACCTGCTGCTCGGCTCAATCGCCTGCGTTTCGTTCTACGGATTGCTCGCGGTCTGCTGCGGCACCACCGTGAACAGCGTTATCGCTTTCATCGCGATAAACTTCGCCTACGTCGTCGCGGCTATGTTCATAAAGGGCACGGTGATGTCCTTCCTGCACGGAATGCCGCTGATGATTTACGAGAACAGCTTCATCATGAAGGCGCTCAATCCGCTTTCGGCTTACAGCGGCGGAAATATCATCTACTGGATTATCTTCACGGCGGCGTGTCTTGCGCTCGGTATCTTCCTTGTGAAGAAAAGACGTGCGGAATGTGCCCAGACCTCGTTTGCCTACTGGCTGCCTGCCTACATGGTCAAGGTGCTCGTCGCCTTTGACTTCGGAATGTTCCTCGGCAGCATCTTCGGCGCTCTCGGCGTGTTCTTCATTCCGTTAGCGGGCTTCATGTTTGGCTTTGTGCTCGGCAGCGTTCCTGCCTACGTTATCACACATATGATTCTCTACCGCGGGGTAAACAAGCTCATCAAAACCGCGATTCCTCTCGGCGGTCTGGTCGTTCTCACGGCAGGCGTGATGTTTGTGCTCAGCTTTGATATAACGGGCTACAACCGCTTCGTCCCCGTAACGGAGAATATCAAGAGCGCGGGCGTAATAGACCTTGAGGACTGCTATTTTACGGGCAAGCTCAACGCCGTGCAGCTCGGAAATCTCGCCGCCGACGACTATACCGACGCCGATGATATCCGCAGCATCACATATTTCCACCACGGCATTGTCGGCAGGCTCGACAGCACGAGCTACAACCCATATGCGGATATCTGGGCGAACATGTTTTTGAGCGGCTTCTCGTCCTCGCTCTACAACAAGGGATATGTGGTGTCCTACAAGCTGAACAACGGCTTTACCGTAACCAGATGCTACTACGAGCAGTACGGAACGTTCAGCGATTTCACCATTGACGAAACGAATATTAACGACCTGCTCGATGACGAGGAATACTTCCTGCGCTACAGCAGCATAATGAACGCGAAATATGACGAGATCAACTCCCTGTCTGTTTCCGACGATGACAACGATTGGGGCAGTTACTACTTGTACTCGCCTCTCACCATTCAGGAGGACGAATACAATCCTTCTGCCAGGGCTGATATCGAGAAGGTGATGGAGGCTTACCGAAAGGACTTTGCCGAACACGGCGAGGTTGAGCCGAAGGATGCAGTAGTTTGCATAAATATCAGGTACCGAAAGAATGACAACCTTGAAGGAAACTCCTTCCTCGGCGAGATGCTCAGCCTTATGACTCACGGCGATTCCGACGGCGACAGGGGCTATGTAAGCGAGGATTACACCCGGACCCTGAAGGCAATGCGCGAGATCGGCGTGCTCGACAAGGACAACAAGCTGAACAAAACCAGCTGGTACTATCAAAACCCATACAGATGAGTGAAAGGCGCGGCTTATGCCGCGCTTTTTTCGTTTTATCTACCTTCAACCTTGACAAAACCGCCGTAAAATGCGATAATAATACGGTATGCAAACAAATATATTTAAGGAGCGATTTTATGGCTAAGGAGATGGCAAAATCCTATAAGCCCTCTGAATTTGAGGACAAAATTTACGACTTCTGGCTCAAGGGAAATTATTTCCACACAGAAGCGGATCCCGATAAAAAACCGTATACTATTGTTATGCCGCCGCCCAACATCACGGGTCAGCTGCACATCGGCCACGCGCTTGACGAAACACTGCAGGATATCCTTATCCGCTACAAGCGTATGTCAGGCTATGCCGCTTTGTGGGTACCCGGTACCGACCACGCGTCTATCGCTACAGAGGCGAAAATCGTTGAGGCTATGCGCAAGGAGGGCGTTTCCAAGGACGACCTCGGACGCGAGAAGTTCCTCGAGCGCGCGTGGGAGTGGAAGCGCGAGTACGGCGGCAGAATCACAAGACAGCTGCGCAAATTAGGCGTAAGCTGCGACTGGGAGCGCGAGCGTTTCACAATGGACGACGGCTGCTCCGAGGCGGTACGCGAGGTTTTCGTCAAGCTCTATGAGGACGGCAAAATCTACCGCGGCAACCGCATGGTAAACTGGTGTCCGCACTGCAACACCTCTATCTCCGACGCAGAGGTCGAGTATGAGGAACAGCAGGGTCACTTCTGGCACATTCTCTATCCCGTAAAGGAAACGGGCGAGATGCTCGAAATCGCCACGACCCGTCCCGAGACAATGCTCGGCGACACCGCCGTTGCAATTAACAGCGAGGACGAGCGTTACAAGCACCTCCACGGCTGCCACGTTATCCTTCCGCTGCTCAACAAGGAGATTCCGATTGTCTGCGACGAGCACGCAGATATGGAAAAAGGTACGGGCGTTGTTAAGATTACACCTGCCCACGATCCCAACGACTACGAGGTAGGTCAGCGCTGTAGCCTGCCTATCGTACGCGTATTCACCTACGACGGCCACATGACAGGCAAGGCTGACGTTGAGGCATATGAAGAGCTCAAGGCAAAGGGCAGACTCGCCGAGAACGAGCCGGAGGTCATCGACTGCGGCAAGTACGCAGGCATGACCACCGCCGAAGCGAGAGAAGCCGTTCTCGCCGACCTCACCGACCTCGGTCTGCTCAAGCAGGTCAAGCCACACACCCACGACGTAGGCACCTGCTACCGCTGCCACACCACCATCGAGCCGATGGTTTCAAAGCAGTGGTTCGTACGCATGGAGCCGCTCGCAAAGCCCGCTATCAAGGCTGTACGCGAGGGCGAGACTAAGTTCATACCCGAGCGCTTTGAGAAGGTTTACTTCCATTGGATGGAGAACATCAAGGACTGGTGCATTTCCCGTCAGCTCTGGTGGGGTCACAGGATCCCTGCCTACTACTGCGAGGACTGCGGCGACGTCACCGTCGCTAAGGACGCTCCGGATTGCTGCTGCCACTGCGGCGGTACTCACCTTACTCAGGACGAGGATACCCTCGATACATGGTTCAGTTCAGCTCTCTGGCCGTTCTCGACCCTCGGCTGGCCTGAGAATACCGAAGACCTCAAATATTTCTACCCGACCAGCACTTTGGTCACGGGCTACGATATCATCTTCTTCTGGGTCGCGAGAATGATTTTCTCTGCGATCGAGCAGACAGGCAAGGCTCCGTTCGACACCGTATTTATCCACGGTATCGTCCGCGACGAGCAGGGCAGAAAGATGAGCAAATCCCTCGGCAACGGCGTTGACCCGCTCGAGGTCATCGAGAAGTACGGCGCTGACGCGCTGCGCTTCCTCCTCGTTACCGGCAACTCCCCGGGTAACGATATTCGCTACTCCGAGAAGCGCATCGAGGCATGCTCCGGTTTTGCGAACAAGCTCTGGAACGCCTCACGCTATGTTCACATGAATATCGACGACCATGACGTTAAGAACGAACTGCCCTCAGTCCTCACCACCGAGGACAAGTGGATTCTCTCCACCCTCAACTCAGTGGCTAAGGAGGTCAATGAGAACCTTGGCAAGTTCGAGCTGGGTATCGCGGTTCAGAAGGTTTACGAGTTCATCTGGGACTGCTACTGCGACTGGTACATCGAGCTTACAAAGGCGCGCTTGCAGAGCGACGGCGAGGACGCTCAGAACGCCCGTCAGGTGCTGCTCTACGTGCTCGATCAGATCCTCAGACTTCTCCACCCATTCATGCCATACATCACCGAGGAGATCTGGCAGACGATTCCTCACGAGGGCGAGACCGTAATGCTCTGCGCTTACCCGACCTTCAAGCCCGAGCTTGACTTCCCCGAGGCGGCTCAGGAGATGCAGCGCATAATGAACGCTATCCGCGCTATCCGCAACCGCAGAAATGAGATGAACGTTCCGCCCTCACGCAAGGCGAAAATCTACGTTGCGACCAAGTTCCCCAATACCTTTGAGGACGGTCAGGCGTTCTTCGTCAAGCTCGCGTCCGCAAGCGGCGTAGAGGTAGGCGACAGCTTCGACATCGACGGAGCGGTAACTATCGTCACTCCCGACGCGAAGGTTTACATTCCCATGGACGAGCTTGTTGACAAGGAAGCCGAGCTTAAGCGCCTCAACAAGGAGCTTGAGCAGCTCAAAAAACGCCTTGCCCAGTCTGAGGGAAAGCTCAATAACCAGGGCTTTATCTCGAAGGCTCCCGCGGCGGTAGTCGAGAACGTCAGAAAGCAGGCTGAAAAGGAGAGAGAGCAGATTTCTCTTATCACAGCCGCGATCGACGCGCTTAAATAATTGAATATTTAAAGGGACAGATTCGCTCTGTCCCTTAATTTTTTTAAAAACCGATTGACAAACGGATTTTCTTGTGCTATACTCAAATTAACAAATGAACATATATTCATATGAACAAATATTGAGGTGATAATATGGGCAACCGTGAAATTCCCGATCTGGATATGCTCTTTGAGCTTGCGGACTTGTTTAAGGTTTTCGGCGACTCAACTCGCCTGCGCATTATGTACGCGATTTCCGACGAGGAGCTGAGTGTTCTCAGCATCGCGGAAACTCTCGGAATGGAGCAGAGCACTATCTCGCATCAGCTCCGCGTTCTGCGCAATAACAAGCTCGTCCGCGCGCGCCGCGAGGGTAAGCAGATATACTACACCCTTGACGACGACCACGTCAAGAAAATCATTGAGATGGGTATTGACCACCTGATGGAGTAGAGCTATGAAATACACATTGATTCTGGAAAATCTCAACTGCGCCCACTGCGCCGGTAAGATCGAGCAGGCTATCGCGGAAACTGACGGCTATGAAAAGGTCAGCTTCAACTTCGCGACAAAGGAGCTGCGGTTTGAGAGTGAAAAAAAGAACCCTGCCGCCGAAATTCAACAAATCTGCGACAGTATTGAGGACGGCGTGACCGTAAAGGAAACCGCAGTCAAAGAAAAAAAGAAGCTTAAAACCGAGCATGTGCTGCTGATCATCGCGCTTGCTTTGGGCGTTGCTGCGCTTGTTTTCCACCTTGCCGTGCATAACGAATTCGCGGATATCGCCGTGTTTGCACTCAGCCTTTCGGCTACGGTTCTCGCGGGCTGGAAGGTGTTTGTCAAGGGCTTTAAGAACCTCATAAAGTTCAGAATAGAGGAGACCGTGCTGATGTCGGTCGCGGTGATCGCGGCGTTCATCCTCGGCGAGTATGTCGAGGGTGCGATGGTGACGCTGCTGTTTACCGTCGGTGAGCTGATTGAGGACTTCGCGGTCGACGCGTCGCGCCGCGATATTGAGAAGCTCAGTCAGATACGCCCCGACACCGCTATCATCATTCACCACGGCCACGAGGAAGAGGTCGCTGCAGAGAGCGTTGCGGCAGGCGAGATAATTGTAATCAAGCCGCACGCGCGCATTCCGATTGACGGCGTTGTCGTTGAAGGCAGCTCGACGGTGGACAATGCCGCTCTGACGGGCGAGAGCATTCCCGTTGCCGTCGCGGTGAACGACGAGGTACTAAGCGGCGGAATAAACGGCGACAGCCTGCTCAAAATCCGAACCACAAAGGCGTTCGGCGAAAGCACTGCCGCGCGGATTTTGCAGATGGTCGAGGACGCGGCTGCTCAGAAGGGCAAAAGCGAAAAACTGATTTCGCGGTTTGCCGCCGTTTACACACCGATAATGGTCGGTCTGGCTGTGCTGATCGCAGTTGTGCCGCCGCTCATCGGATTAGGCACCTTCAGTAAGTGGATATACAACGCGCTTGTCGTGCTCGTAGCTTCATGTCCGTGTGCGATTGTGATTTCGGTGCCGCTCGCGTACTTCTCGGGCATCGGCGCGGCTTCAAGACAGGGCGTGCTGATCAAGGGCGGTAAGTATCTCGAGGCTCTTGCGACGGCGAAGAACTTCGTTTTTGACAAGACAGGCACACTCACTACGGGCAAGCTGAGAGTAGCCAAAACGGTTTCTCTTTCTGATTATTCGGAGGACGAGATACTCAGCCTTGCGGCGGCGGTGGAGGAATATTCCTCTCACCCGATTGCGCGCGCGATTTGCCGCGAAGCGAATGCCGCGGATATTACTCTGAGCAATTTCAGCGAGACCGCAGGCAGGGGAACCTCGGCTCAGTACGAGGGCAGCATGCTCTGCTGCGGCAGCTATAGCGGCGAAGTGCCGTCAAATGCGGCTGATTGCAACGTCTTTCTCACTCTCGGCGGCGAGCTTATCGGCGCGGTAAAGGTTGCCGACACCGTCCGTGACGAGAGCGCGGAGGTTATCTCTCAGCTGAAATCACTCGGCGCTCAGAACACCGTCATGCTCACGGGCGACAGCGAAGCTGCCGCGAAGTCTGTTGCGGCTGAGGTCGGCGTTGATTCGTGCAGGGCAAGATTACTCCCTGCGGATAAGCTCAGCGCGGTGAAGTCGCTCGACGGCGGTGTATGCTTTGTCGGCGACGGTATCAACGACGCGCCTGTACTTACAGCGAGCGACTGCGGTGTGGCGATGGGTCTGGGCAGCGAGGCAGCGATTGAGGCGGCTGACGCTGTGCTTTCCTCAGGTACTCTCCATGCGCTTCCGAAGGCGGTCAGAACCGCGCGCAGGACGATGCGCACTATCCGCACAAATATCATATTTGCACTCGCGGTAAAGGCGGCGGTCATTGTTCTGGCATGTTTCGGTTTGGCGGCAATCTGGATGTCCGTTGTCGCGGATACGGGCGTCTGCGTAATCTGCGTGCTCTACACGGCGCGGCTCTTGAAAATACGGAAATAAAAAAAGTGAGCCCAAAAAGCTCACTTTTTCTTTTTATACGCTTGTTTGAACGGTACTACAGTGCCGTCCTTCTCCTCAACGGAAACGTTGTCGAGTGTCGCGCTGAACTGCTGTCGGATCTCGCCGAGATAGATTTTGTAGAGCTTTTTCTGCTCCGCCTGTTCCTCAGCTGTCAGACCGACGGTCTTTTTCTTTTTGGCAAGCTCGTTTATGCGCTGCAGTAAATTCTGTTCCATATGTCACCTAAAATTATAGGGCGGACAAGCTGCCCGCCCCATATAATTGTAAATTAGTTGTTGATGAGCTTATCCTCGTCAGACCAGCTGTAGAGCTTTCTTACCTCGGTACCGATCTTCTCGGCGGGAGCCTCGGCAGCGAGCTTTCTCATAGCGCGGAAGTGAGCCTGACCGCCTGCGGGAGACATGTCGAGGAGGAACTCCTTGGCAAAGGAACCGTCCTGAATGTCGGAGAGAACCTTCTTCATAGCCTTCTTGGTGTCCTCGGTGATGATCTTGGGACCTGTTACATAGTCGCCGTACTCAGCGGTGTTGGAGATGGAGTATCTCATGCCGGCAAAGCCTGACTGATAGATGAGGTCAACAATGAGCTTCATCTCGTGGATGCACTCGAAGTAAGCGTTTCTGGGATCGTAGCCTGCCTCGCAGAGAGTCTCAAAGCCTGCCTGCATAAGAGCGCAAACGCCGCCGCAGAGAACAGCCTGCTCACCGAAGAGGTCGGTCTCGGTTTCGGTTCTGAAGGTGGTCTCGAGAACGCCTGCTCTTGCGCCGCCGATACCGAGAGCGTAAGCAAGTGCGAGATCCTTAGCCTGACCTGTAGCGTCCTGAGCAACAGCTACGAGACAGGGAACACCCTTGCCTACCTGATACTCGGAACGTACGGTGTGACCCGGACCCTTGGGCGCGATCATGGTAACGTCAACGTCAGCGGGAGGTACGATCTGACCGAAGTGAATGGAGAAGCCGTGAGCGAACATGAGCATGTTGCCTGCCTCGAGGTTGGGCTCGATGTCCTTCTTGTACATAGCCGCCTGCTTCTCGTCATTAATAAGAATCATGATGATGTCAGCCTTCTTGGCAGCCTCGGCAGCGGTGAATACCTCAAAGCCCTGAGCCTCAGCCTTTGCCCATGACTTACTGCCCTCGTAAAGACCGATGATTACGTTGCAGCCGCTCTCCTTGAGGTTGAGCGCGTGAGCGTGACCTTGGCTGCCGTAGCCGATAATGGCGATAGTCTTGCCGTCGAGAAGGGCAAGATTGCAGTCGGACTGATAATAAATCGGTGCTTTCATGTTTTCTTTGTAGTCTTTCATTTTGAATTTCCTCCTTACCGCATATGCGGCGTGTTTATAATAATTTATAGATTGGAAGCGATTATACGGATACAGCCGCGTTTCCTCTGTCGATCGCGATGGTGCCCGTGCGGACGATTTCGCGGATTCCGTAGGGTCTGAGCATATCGATCAGGGTCTTGACTCTCGCCGAGGTTTCGCAGTATTCTACGGTCACGCAGCTCGGCGCCGCGTCGACGATTTTCGCCTGCATGATTTCGGCTGTCTTGATGATCTCCGCACGCTTTGATGCGGCGCAGTGAACCTTGATCAGAATCAGCTCGCGGCTGATGAACTCGCCTTCGTTCAGGCGTTTGACCTTGATGACGGGTATCACCTTGTTGAGCTGCTTTTCGAGCTGCTCGACAACGTACTCGTCGCCGTTCGCGACGATGGTGATACGCGAAACGCTCGGGTCATTTGTTACGCCTACCGCGAGGGAGTCTATATTAAAACCGCGGCGGGAGAAGAGTCCCGAAATCTTCGAGAGAACGCCTGCCTGGTTTTCAACGAGAATTGATAGTGTATACTGCATACTGTCACCTCATTAAATGGACGGAGTGTCGGGGTATACGTTGCAGACGAGGATAAACGGCTTGTCAGACTTAACCATACCCTTGATGATTTCCTCGGCTTCCTCGTTGGAATTTGCCTCGGCGTGGTCAATGCCGTATGCCTCGGCGATTTTGAGGAAATCGGGATCGCCCTTGAGAATTGTCGCGCTGTGGCGGCAGTCGTAGTTTTTGTCCTGAAGCTCGCGCACCATGCCCAGACGGTGGTTGCGCATGATGATGATCTTGATCGCAAGGTCGTTGCCCGCAATCGTCGCAAGCTCGTTCATGCTCATCTGGAAGCTGCCGTCGCCGCAGACGACAACAACGTCGCGGTTGGGCCTTGCGAGCTTCGCGCCTACAGCGGCGGGGATAGAATAGCCCATGGTGCCCATGCCGCCCGTCGTGAGGAAGCGTCCCTCGCGGATACGGAAGTTGTTGGCGCACCATATCTGGTTCTGTCCGACGTCGGCGACGAGGATCGCCTTTGAGCGGAGCATCGCGCTGAGGTGAGCGACGAGAGTTCTCGGCTCAACATAGCCCTCAAATACGGGAGGCACGCGAAGGAAGTCCTTTTTCCACGTCTTGACGGTCTCCTGCCACTGGTTGGGAACCTTGTAGTCGCCTATGCTTTCAATGAGCATATTCATTACGTTTTTCATATCGCCTACAATCGGAATCTCGGTCTTTACGTTCTTGCCGATTTCGGCGGGGTCGATGTCGATGTGAATGACGGTGGTGTTCTCGCTCATCTGGTGAGGAGCGGCAACGGCTCTGTCGCCGAGTCGTGCTCCGCAGACGATGACAAGATCCGCGTCGTGAAGCGCGCGGTTGGCAACCGTCTTGCCGTGGGTGCCGAGCATACCGAGGTACAGCTCGTGCTCGCTGGGCATAACGCCGATGCCCATCATGGTCGAGATAACGGGAATTCCCGTCATGTCGGCGAACGCCTGGAACTTGGGCTTTACGCCCGAGAGAAGCACTCCTCCGCCCGAAACGATCAGCGGACGGCGGCTCTTTTTGATAGCCTCAACCGCGCGCTTTACCTGAATCGCGTGACCCTTGGTGTTCGGCTTGTAGCCGATGATGTTCACACTTTCGGGATAGACGAATTCCTCGATCTCGTTTTCCTGTATGTCCATCGGAATGTCGATGAGCACGGGGCCTTTTCTGCCCGTTGAGGCGATATGGAAGGCCTCCTTGAATACTCTCGGCAAATCCTCTGTTTTTTTGACTATGTAGCTGTGCTTTACAAACGGCTCGCACGCGCCTGTGATATCCGCCTCCTGGAAAACATCTCTGCCCAGAAGGTCGCTGCGTACCTGACCCGTGATCGCGACAAGCGGGATCGAGTCGGTATAGGCTGTGGCGATACCCGTAATCAGGTTGGTAGCGCCCGGACCCGAGGTCGCGACGCATACGCCCGGAATACCGCTCGCACTGCAGCGCGCGTAACCGCTCGCCATGTGCGCGGCGTTCTGTTCCTGACGGACAAGGATATGCTTGATGGTAGTGGAATCATAAATTTTGTCGTAGAAAGGACAAATGGTCGCACCCGGATAACCAAAGACGACTTTCACGCCCTCAGCTTCCAAACACTTAACCATAATTTCAGCTCCGCTGATCATTGTGTTATGCCTCCTTATCCGTAAACTTCACGATTAAATTATATTATACTACAATTTATGCGGCTTGTAAAGAGTTTTTCACGACTTCCGGACACTCTCCGACGGGTCAACGTAAACCGTGCGGTTGTTGACGTATATCACCATGCCGGGTTTAGCGCCGGATGGCTTGCTGACGTGCTTGACAAGAGTGTAGTCGACGGGCACGTTCGAGCTTGTGCGCGCCTTGCTGTGGTACGCCGCGAGCCGCGCCGCCTCGATGATCGCCGTGTCGCTGACCTGTCTGCCTTCGGCGGAAATAATCACGTGCGAGCCGTGGATCTCCTTTGTGTGGAGCCAGATATCGGTCTTTGCGGCTGTCTTGAGTGTGAGAAGGTCATTCTGACGGTTGTTCCTGCCGACGTAGATTTTAAATCCGTCAGACGACTCAAAGCTCAGCGGCGGCAAAGCGCTCTGTTTTAGCTGACGACCCTTCGGCGCGCGAAGATATCCCTGTTCCGTAAGCTCCTCGCGTATCTGGGACAGCTCGCGCTCGGTTTCGGCGCGCGATACCTCGTCGAGCACCGAGTCGAGGTACTCAAGCTCCGACTCGCCCTTTTTGAGCTGGTCGGTAAGGAAGCTCTCGGCGTTCTTCGCCTTCTGATAGTCCTTGTAGTATTTCTGGGCGTTCGCCGCGGGCGAGATCGCGGGGTTGAGCTTTATCCGCAGCGTGCCGCCGTTTTCGTCGTAGTAATTCTCAACGTTCGCGAAGGACGCTCCGCGCTCAATGCGGTATAGGTTAGCCTGCAGCAAATCTCCGCAGATACGCAGCTGTTCTCTGTCCGCGCACTGACTAAGCTCGGTGTGCTGCTTCTGCAGCTTGCGCGCAGTGCGGTCGCGAAGGTTTTGCAGCAGCTTGGTAAGGCTGTGAGTCTTGACGCGCATTCTGCCCTGACGGTCGCGCTCGTCGTAGAAATTATCGATCAACGAGTTGAAGCTCTGAGAGTTTTCCGTCCTCATGAAGCCGCCGTACTGGGTGATCGGCAGAAACGATATGTCCATCGGCTTGCCGTCCTCGCGGTAGACCGTGCACGGTGTGCCAGAGCAGTTCTCAACAAGCGCTTTAAGACTGCCGATTTCCGTTAATAATTTGTCGTACAAGACTCCCTCGAGTCTGTTCGTCGCGCCCTCACAGACGCGGTACTCAACCTCACGCCCGATAATCGGAGATATGCCCTGCACCGACGAGAGAACCGCCTTTGAAAGCGGCATTTCGGCAGGCAGAGAGCAGATGCGCTCCGCGATTTGTGATGGCTCCGAGGTAAGGATATTGAACTTGTCCTGAGCCTCGGGCAGCTCGTATTTTATATTCGGGAGAATAAGTCTTTTGCTGCTGACGGTCAGGTCGACGCGCTTGAGAGCGTCGGTAATCACTCCCGTTTCGCGGTTGAGTACGATGATATTGCTGTACATGCCCATAATCTCGCAGGCGACTGTCAGCGGCACCTGCTCGCCGAGCTCGTTTATACAGTCAAAGTCGAGGAAGAGCACGCGGTCGCACTCGAGCTGACGTACAGCGGTGAGCTTTCCGCCGCCGAGACGCTTGCGCAGAAGCATGCATAACATCGGCGGCTGAGTGGGGTTTTCGGGCGCGTGTTCGGTGAAACTCACACGCGGCGAATTAGCCCTTGCCGATAGCAGGAGCTTTTTGCTGCCCGAATAACCTCGCAGGACGAGAACAAGCTCGTCGCGGTTGGGCTGGTAAATCTGGTTTACGCGCGAGCCGAGAATTTCGTTTTCTATTTCATGCTTTATATGCCGTAAAAAAATGCCGTCTAACGCCATGTTTCCTCCGATTATTTGTGGTATTTTCCGTTCGTGCTTATCTCAAACGCGCGGTAGATCTGCTCTGTGAGTATCATTCGCGCCATTGTATGGGGGAATGTCATGCGGCTCATCGAAAGGCGCATATCCGCCCTGATTTTGACCTTATCGCTCAGTCCGTAGCTGCCGCCGATGACAAAGCTCACCGTGCTTTTACCCGAGAGCGCGAGACTGTCGAGCGTCTTTGAAAGCTCCTCGCTCGAGGTCAGCTTGCCCTCGATGCAGAGAGCGACGACGTAGTCCGACGGGCTGATTTTTTTGAGAATGCTCCTGCCCTCGGCGAGCAGTACCTCGGAAATCTGCGATTGGTTTGGGATGTTGTCCCTGATTTTTTCCTCCGCAAGCTCGACAATTGTGAACTTGCAGAACGCGCCTAGGCGTTTTGTGTACTCGGCGATCGCGTCCGAGAAGTATTTTTCCTTGATTTTTCCGATACAGATGATGTTGATTTTCAGCATTAAAATATCACGCTCTTTACCGTCGGCGCGCTCGGTGCGACGTCGAGGGTGTAGTCATTTTTGTATTTCATTCCCGCTCGTCCAAGCTCCGCCACAGAGGTGCGAAGCGCAATCTGGGGAGTGTTGTTCATCTCGCTGAGGTGCCCGAGAATCAGCCGCAGAGTGCCGTTTCTCACGAGCTGCGAAAGCTCTGTGGCGCAGGCGTCGTTTGAGAGGTGCCCTATGTCCGAGAGAATGCGCTTTTTGAGCACATAGGTGTACGGTCCCGTGCGAAGCATATCGATATCGTGGTTCGATTCGAGCACCACGAGCTGACAGTCCGTCAGCGCCGAACGTATCTGTTCGGTGACGTGACCGATGTCGGTGGCGATCATCGCGGTTTTGCCGTCGGGCGTGGTCACACGATAGCAGCAGCTCTCAGCCGCGTCGTGCGGTGTGTCAACGCGCTGAATCCTCATGCCGCCGAGGGCGATTTCGTTTCGGATAACGAGCGTTTTGGCGTTGGGAGCGAGCCTGTCGCGCTCGGCAAGGGCGTTCAGGGTGCCTTCGCTCGCGTATATGGGCAGGCTGTGCTTCTTTGCGAGCACCTTCAGCGCCGAGCAGTGGTCAATGTGCTCGTGAGTGACAAAAACCGCGCCGACAGACTTCATACTCAGTCCGTTCGCTTCCATAGCAAGCTCGATCTGCTTGCAGTTTCTGCCCGCATCGATCAGCACGCCTTCGGCGGCGGTGCCTATGTAGTAACAGTTTCCCTTGCTTCCGCTGAAAAGCGGTACTATCCGCGCCATAATCTCATTCCTTCCTTAGTGTGAAATAAATAATATCACATTTTTTACTCCGCCGCAAGTGTCAGGTTCCGCACAGCGCAAAAAAAGGTCTGACATATCGTCAAACCTTTCTGTTTACGGTAATAATATGAGCTTAAGCGCGAAGCTCCTGCTCGTTGTCGCCTGTGTAATATACCTTCTTGATATCCGCGCCGAGAGCTCTGAACTTCTCGACAACGTCCTCGTAGCCTCTCTCGATGTACTGAATGCTCGAGATTTCGGTTGTGCCCTTGATCTGAAGAGCCGCTACGATCATCGCTGCACCTGCTCTGAGGTCGGTCGCGCTGACGGGAGCCGCGGTGAGCGGTGTGCCGCCCTCGATGATGGCGAGTCTGCCCTCAACCGAGATGTGAGCGCCCATGCGGATAAGCTCGCTGATATACTGGTATCTGTTGTCCCAGACATTCTCGTTTACGATGCTGGTTCCCGGTACGCTCATGAGCAGAGCCGTGAACTGCGGCTGGCAGTCGGTGGGGAAGCCGGGGTGAGGCATGGTCTTGATGTTGACTCTCTTGAGCGGCTTGACGGTCGCGTCAAAGATGATAGCCTCGTCGTATTCGGTGATCTTTACGCCCATTTCGCGGAACTTCGCGGAGATGGACTCAAGATGCTTGGGAGTGATGTTGTTGATAGTGATGCGTCCGCGTGTCGCAGCGGCAGCGCACATATAGGTACCCGCCTCGATCTGGTCGGGAATAATCGAATAGGTGATGCCGTGCATACAGGAAACGCCGCGGATCTTGATAACGTCGGTACCTGCGCCTCTTACGTCAGCTCCCATGGAGTTGAGGAAGTTAGCGAGGTCAACGATATGCGGTTCCTTTGCCGCGTTTTCGATGACGGTCAGACCCTTCGCGCGGCTCGCGGCGAGCATGATGTTCATGGTCGCGCCGACGGATACCACGTCGAGGTAAATGTGTGTTCCGACAAGACCCTCTTCTTCGGCGCAGGTCGCTTCGATGATAGCGCCGTCGACAAGTCTTGTTTCAGCGCCGAGAGCCTCAAAGCCCTTGAGGTGCTGGTCGATCGGGCGGACGCCGAAGTTGCAGCCGCCGGGCAGGGCAACCTTTGCCTTGCCGTATTTGCCGAGCAGAGCGCCGAGCAGGTAGTAAGATGCTCTCATGCCTCTTACCAAGTCTGTGGTCGCCGAGCTTGAGTGGATATGGGTGGGGTCGATGTAGAGGGTGCTTCTGTTGATTCTCTTGACCTTCGCGCCCATCTGCTGCAAGATCTTGCTGATGAGGGTAACGTCGCTGATGTTGGGAATATTTTCAATCTGGCAGGGCTCGTCACAGAGAATGACCGCGGGAATAATCGCGACCGCCGCGTTTTTCGCGCCGCTGATATTCACTTCTCCGAATAAGGGCTTACCGCCGTTAACAACAAACTTTTCCAATTGTTGACACTCCAATTCTTTCCGAGAGATTTAGTCTGCAACAATGTTATATGCTATATATGGTATGAAACCGCCTGAAAAACGGTACTAAACCACAAAATATATTACATTTTGGTTAAAAGATACCAGATATTGTGGTTACATAGCTGTAACTCGACAATTCTCCTGTAGAAAATGATACTACAAAATCGTAGTAAAGTCAACGCATTCTGAAAATTGTAACCGTTTTTTGGCGAACTTGTACTCAAATAATTAAAGAGTTGTCACATTTGTTTTTAGAATTAACAATCCTTGTAAAGATTTCGCCAAATTTCCTCAAAGGCATTAAAAATGCGTTTTTATTCCGTTCGAGAAATATTCGATTTATTACAGAGCCGTAAATTCTTGAATAAATATTCCCGTTTTTTGTGCGGTTTATACCGCTTTTTCAAAATTGGAATTTACATTTTATGCACATTCAGGAGAATATTTTTAATTTGATAAAGCTGCTGCGAGAGGTCGACGTAGTAGTCGTGCGGATTCTCAAAGCGCTTTACCTCGTCCCAGAGAAGGTCAATCTGGCCGCGGCAGTAGTCTGCGATTTCCTGAATTGAAGGAGATTCATAGACGCACTCGCCGTCTTTGAAAATCGGCACAAGCAGCTCCTTTGCCGTAAAGTCGGTCAGGGTCTTGGTTTTCCAAGTAGCGTTGGGGTCAAATATTGTGTGGGGCTTGGTATCGTCGACAACCTCGTCATAAACGCAGAGCTCGTCGGCGAGAGCCTTGCCGCTCTCGTTGTCGTAGTAGCGGTAGACCTTCTTGAAATGCGGGTTTGTGATCTTGGCGGCATTCTCGCTGACCTTGATTTTCGGTTCGATATCTCCCTCGGCGTTCTCGACCGCGACGAGCTTGTAAACTCCGCCGAAAACGGGCGATGAGGAAGATGTGATAAGCCGTTCTCCGACTCCGAAGGTGTCGACCTGAGCGCCCTGCATCATCAGGTCGCGTATGAGCTTCTCGTCGAGAGCGTTCGACGCGGTGATTTTACACTCTGTCAGACCCGCGTCGTCGAGCATTTTGCGCGCCTTTTTCGAGAGGTATGAAATATCGCCCGAGTCAAGGCGTATCGCGCACTTTGTTCTGCCCTGAGGGAGCAGAACCTCCTTGAATACCTTTATCGCGTTGGGAATGCCGCTGCGAAGAGTGTTGTAGGTGTCGACGAGCAGGGTCGGATTGTCGGGGTAGAGCTCGCAGTAGGCGCGGAAGGCTTCGTATTCGCTGTCGAACATCTGAACCCACGAATGCGCCATTGTGCCGCCCGCGGGAACTCCGTAAAGCTCGTCGGTGAGGGTGCAAGCGGTACCTGCGCAGCCGCCGATATACGCGGCTCTCGCTCCGAGAACAGCGCCCGATTCACCCTGTGCGCGGCGTGAGCCGAACTCGAGCACGGCTCTGCCCTGAGCGGCGCGGACAATTCGGTTTGCCTTTGTCGCGATCAGCGTCTGGTGATTGAGCGAGAGAAGGACGTATGTTTCGATTATCTGAGCCTCGATCGCGGGTGCGCGTACTGTGAGAATCGGTTCGTTCGGGAAAACGGGAGTTCCCTCGGGAACAGCCCAGATGTCGCCCGTAAAGCGGAAGTCCTTGAGATAATCGAGAAACTCCTCGTCAAAAATGCCCTTGGAGCGGAAGTAGGCGATATCGTCGTCGTCAAAGTGCAGCTCCTTGATGTAGTCTATAACCTGCTCAAGACCCGCGGCGATCGCAAAACCGCCGTTGTCGGGTACCTTGCGGTAAAAAACGTCGAAGTACACCTTGCGCTTGTAAAAATCGTATTTGAAGTAGCCGTTGGACATGGTGAATTCATAGAAATCACAAAGCATCGCCAGATTTTCTTTTTTCATAGCCGTCTCCTTGACATATTATTAGTAATAATGATTTTGGCACTCTCAAATTGTATTTTATCAATCTGCGGCGGCTTTGTCAACGGTTTTAAACAAAAACAGGAGAGGTTTTAAGCCTCTCCCTTGGTATTTGTATAAAATTGTGCTCAGTGCGGATATTTCTGGAGCAGCTCCTTGAGGTCGTAAGGCGTCGCCTGATAGACAAAGTAGTTGAGCCAGTTGGTGTAGAGCAGGGTAGCGTTGCTGCGCCAGACCATCGGCGGCGTGAGCGACGCGTCGTCGTTCGGGAAGTAGTTGCAGGGTACGTTCGGGTTCAGTCCGCGGCTGACGTCGCGGTAATACTCGTTCGCGAGGGTTTCGCGGTCGTACTCGGCGTGTCCCGTGATGAACACCTGCCTGCCCGTTTTGTTGCAGATAACCGCGGGGCCTGCCTCGTCGCTTACGGCGAGAACCTCAAGCGCACTGCAGCGCTTCAAGTCCTCGAGCCTTACAGTAGTGTAGCGTGAGTGCGGGATCCGGAAGCTGTCGTCAAAGCCGAACATCAGGTGATGCGTCGGATTGAGCACTTTGTGGGTGTAGATGCCGCTGAGCTTTTCTTCGAGGGCGTATTTCTGAATACCGTAGTGGTAATACAGTCCCGCCTGAGCGCCCCAGCAGATGTGGAAGGTGGAGTAGACATTGTGTTTTGACCACTCCATAATCTCGCACAGCTCCTCCCAGTAGTCGACTTCTTCAAAAGGAATCTGTTCAACGGGTGCGCCCGTGATGATCAGTCCGTCGAAGGTGTCGTCCCTGACTTCCTCGAACGTCTTGTAGAAGGTCGTCAGGTGCTGCGGAGAGGTATTTTTCGAGGTGTGAGAAGCCATCTGCAGCAGCTCGATGTCAACCTGCAGCGGACTGTTTCCGAGCAGACGGAGAAGCTGGGTCTCAGTCGCGATTTTTGTGGGCATGAGGTTGAGAATCAAAATTTTCAGCGGACGGATATCCTGTCTGAGCGCCACTTCGTTCGGCATGACGAAAATATTCTCTGTTTCAAGTATTTTGATCGCGGGCAAATTGCTTTGAACCTTAATCGGCATAGCTCTCACTCCTTTCTGTTGGCAGTTGTTAGTGGTTAGGGTTTAGCGGTTAATCAAAACGTCGCGGACAAATAATACGAATCGGGTGCGGGCAGAGCCCGCCCGCAATTATTCATTATTATTTATTCACTATTCTTTATTCTTTAATACTGCTTGCCCCAGAATACCATGTGCTTGGCGGGCTTGCCGCAGCATACGCAGGTATCTGCGAGGTGCTCCTCCTCAAAGGGAATGCAGCGGCTCTTTACACCGCCTGTTTCGTCCTTGAGCTGATCCTCACAGGCGGAATCTCCGCACCACATTGCCTTGATGAAGCCCGGGTGGTTCTTCGCGGTGTCGATGAACTCCTCGTGGGTTCTCGCGACAAAGGTCTTTTCCTCGGTGTTCTTCGCAGCGCGGTCATACATATCCTTGTGGATAGTCTTGAGCAGGTTTTCGATGTATTCGCTCAGACCCTCGAGCGGAACAAACGCCTTTTCTCTGGTGTCGCGGCGGACTACGACGCACTGATTCTTCTCGATGTCCTTGGGACCGATCTCAACTCTGACGGGCACGCCCTTCATCTCGTACTCAGCGAACTTCCAGCCGGGAGCGTGATCGCTGTCGTCGAGCTTTACGCGGAACTTCTTTGAAAGCTCTGCCTTGAGCTCGTCAGCCTTCTCGAGAACGCCTTCCTTGTGCTGGGCGATCGGGATAAGCGCGACCTGAATGGGCGCTACCTTCGGCGGAAGCACAAGTCCGTCGTCGTCGCTGTGAACCATGATGAGCGCGCCGATCATGCGGGTCGAAACGCCCCATGAGGTCTGGTGCGGATAGTGCAGTTTGTTGTCCTTGCCGGTGTAGGTGATGCCGAAACTCTTAGCGAAGCCGTCGCCGAAGTAGTGAGAGGTGCCGCCCTGTAAAGCAACGCCGTTGTGCATCATCGGCTCGATTGTGTATGTCGCCTCAGCGCCGGCGAACTTCTCTTTCTCGGTTTTCTGACCGACGACAGCGGGGATTGCGAGGGTCTCGGCGTAGAAGTCGGTGTAGACCTTGAGCATTTTCAGGGTTTCCGCCTGAGCCTCCTCGGCGGTCGCGTGCATTGTATGACCCTCCTGCCAGAGAAACTCCGAGGTTCTCAGAAACGGGCGGGTCGTCTTTTCCCAGCGAACGACGCTGCACCACTGGTTGTAGAGCTTGGGCAGATCGCGGTAGGTCTTTATGATCTTCTTGTAGTGCTCGCAAAAGAGCGTTTCGGAGGTTGGACGTACAGCCAGACGCTCGGTGAGCTTTTCCTGACCGCCGATCGTAACCCACGCGCATTCGGGTGCGAAGCCCTCAACGTGGTCTTTCTCTCTCTGGAGAAGGCTTTCGGGAATGAACATCGGCATATATACGTTCTCGTGACCTGTTTCCTTGAAGCGTCTGTCCATATCTGCCTGCATAAGCTCCCAGAGAGCGTAGCCGTAGGGACGGATAACCATGCAGCCTTTAACGCCCGAATAATCGACCAGTTCAGCCTTTTTGACAATATCTGTGTACCATTTCGCAAAATCCTCGTCGCGGCTCGTAATAGCCTCGACCATTTTTTTATTTTCAGCCATATCTATTCCTCCGTTGTAGTTACATAACATTTCAATTATACAACAGTTTATCGGGTTTGACAAGGACTTTTTGCAAAGTGGGTTTTGCGGAAAACAAAAGGAGAGGCAGGAACGATCCAACCTCTCCGATTTTAATTCAGGTTAAGAAATCAAGCGGCGATTAAGCCTTGCCGACGGAACCGAAGAGCTCCATCTTCTCCTTAACGGTATCCTTGATAGCCTGGAAGCCGGGTGCGAGAAGCTTTCTGGGATCGAAACCCTTGCCCTGGAGATCCTTGCCTGCCTCGATGTACTCTCTTGTCGCCGCAGCGAAAGCGAGCTGGCACTCGGTGTTTACGTTGATCTTGGAAACGCCGAGGGAGATAGCCTTCTTGATCATGTCAGCGGGAATGCCTGTGCCGCCGTGGAGAACGAGGGGCATCTCGCCTGTGAGCTGCTGGATAGCGTCGAGAGTATCAAAGCTCAGACCTGCCCAGTTTTCGGGATACTTGCCGTGGATGTTGCCGATACCTGCCGCGAGCATGGTAACGCCGAGATCCGCGATCATCTTGCACTCTGCGGGATCCGCGCACTCGCCTGCGCCGATAACGCCGTCCTCTTCGCCGCCGATGGAGCCAACCTCAGCCTCGATGGAGAGACCGAGCTCCTCACAGGTAGCTACGAGTTCCTTTGTCTTTTCAACGTTCTCCTCGATCGGATAGTGGGAGCCGTCGAACATGATGGAGCTGAAGCCTGCCGCGATGCAAGCCTTTGCGCCTTCGTATGAGCCGTGGTCAAGGTGGAGAGCTACGGGAACGGTGATCTTGAGCTCCTCGAGCATACCGTTAACCATGCCGACTACGGTCTTGTAGCCGCACATATACTTTCCTGCGCCCTCGGAAACACCGAGGATAACGGGGGAGTTGAGCTCCTGAGCAGTCAGGAGGATCGCCTTTGTCCACTCAAGGTTGTTGATGTTGAACTGACCTACCGCGTAGTGACCTGCCTTTGCCTTTGTAAGCATTTCTTTTGCGTTTACTAATGGCATATTCATCTTCCTTTTTCTGAAAAATTTCAACAGCGGAACGTCTCCCACCGTCGAGTTACAATTATTATACTATAATTTATACCAAAAATAAAGTCATTTCAAGAAAAAAGGGAGAAAAAACTTATAAAATTTTATAATGCAGTCCCGATATGCCCGATTCCGTACCGTGAAAACGATTTTATGCTTCCGCCGCTTCCATAGTTCACCAAAATTTCACATTCAATCGCTTGCGTTCGGGCTTTTTAAGATGTATAATGTTATAGTAACAAAATAGAAATCAGGTGATTATACTATGGATTATAAACCCGAGAACGACTTCTACGGTAACGCTCCGCAGAAGCCTTTTACAGAGAAGAACGACTATTCACAGCCTGCTCAGCGGTATGTCCCGCAGCAGCAGGCGTTCACTCCGCAGCCCTCGAACCAACCGTTTGAGCCGCCTGTGCCGCCGCAGGATTTCAACCCCGAAAAGCCCCTGATGCCCAAAAAGCCTCAGCAAAATCAGCCTGTTGAGATTCCTGCGGTTGAGATGCCCCAGAGCGAGCAGTTCAATCCCGTGCAGCACACTGCGGTCTATCAGAACGGAGCGTTCGTCACTCCCGAGCCGCCGAGGTTCCCGCAGAATGCTTACGGTCAGCCTCAGCCGCCGTATCCGCCGCAGGGCTATTATCCGCAGCCGGTGCAGCAGAACATATATGCCCATCCCGAACAGCAGAACGTCTACGCTCAGCCCGAGCAGCAGAATGTTTACGCTCAGCCAAAGCCGCCCAAGCAGAAGTCCAACAAGGGACTTATCGCGGTTATCATTGTGCTCAGCGTGCTTCTCGCGGGCAGCCTTGCTGGAATTCTCGTCTACGTGCTCCACAACGGCAGCCAGCAGACGGCAAAAAACGACGACTCCGTGAACGGCTTCCACGAGTTCACCCTGCCAGACAACGGCAACGGCGGCGGATTCTTCCAGCAGGAGGCCACAGCTCCCGTGGTGAACGACCAGAGCGACTACAGCGACAAGATCATTCCCGACTACAGTGGAATGAAGCTCGAGAAGAAGCCCTCCGACGCCGAAAAGAACACCGAGTATGGCTCTGAGTACGCGTTCAAGAGCGTGTCCGAGTCCGTAGTCGGCATTATGGCGTATTCCGACAAGGACAAGACGCAGCTCAAGTCACAGGGCAGCGGCATTATCATCTCCCAGGGCGGCTATCTGATCACGAACGCCCATGTTATCGGCAACAGCAAGACAGCCTACGCGATCAGCGTTATCACCTCTGACGGCAAGGAATACAACGCGGGCGTTGTCGGCTTTGACAGCCGCACCGACCTCGCGGTTCTCAAGATGGACGACGCCGAAAACCTCAAGCCCGCGACCTTCGGAGATTCGAGCGACCTCACTCTCGGCGAGGACGTCATCATCGTCGGCAATCCCGGCGGCATCAGCTACCAGAACTCAATGACAAAGGGCGTTGTATCCGCTCTTGACCGCGACGCCTCAAACAAGAGCATCGTCAAGTTTATCCAGACCGACGCGGCGATCAATCCCGGCAACTCCGGCGGCCCGGCGGTAAATATGTACGGTCAGGTCATCGGCGTTGCGAGCTCAAAAATCGCGGGCGTCGTCTACGAGGGCATGGGATTCTGCATTCCCACCGCGACCGTAAAGGAAATCGTAGACAGCCTCGTCAAAAACGGCTATGTCGAGGGCAGAGTCAAAATCGGCATCGTAGGCACCGCGGTAGACCTTGAGACCGCGACCTACAACAATGTTCCGCAGGGCATCTATGTCGATCAGGTTGACAAGGACGGCCCTTGCGGCGGCACAAAGCTCGCTGAGGGCGATATAGTCACCGCTCTTGACGGCGAGACGATTACCAACTTCTCGGAAATCTACAACGTGCTCGAGAAGCACAAGGACGGCGACAAGGTTACGCTGAAATACTATCAGGCGTCCACGGGCAAGGAAGTTGAGGAAGAAATCACCTTAGCGGCCGACAAATAATCAGCGATTGGTTTGGAAGGAGAATAATTATGATGACAGGACGATTTCGGGTGCGCTGTCCCGGGTGCGGCAACGTGACCGATATCAACACGGATATACCCTGTCCGAAATGCGGAAATACGCTCGCTCCTATGGGAGCTGAGATCAAGCTGTACAGAATGGGCAGCCCTATCGGAGTGGCGATCGGCTTCGGCGTTTACATCGACGGTCAGCCCTGCGGCCATATCGGCAACAAGGAAACCGTTTCCTACTCCGTACCCTTCGGCACGCACAATGTACGTATGACCGCGGGCATGAGCCGCAAGTGCGTCGACATGACGCTTACGCTTACTCCTCAGGCTCCGGTGGGATATCTCAAGGCGCACATTAAGCCCGGTTTCATCTCGAATACCGTTGTTATCGAGCCCGCGATGCCGCAGGATATGCCCGTATAAAATTTAAAACAATTAAGCCTTCCGCAGAGTCGCGTGACCATGCGGAAGGCTTTTATTATTCTTCAAAGTCCCAGTCGGGAATGTATTCGGTGCTCGCTGCGGACAGATCCTGGGTGAAGCCGTCGATGTTGTTCTGGAAAAGCGCTGCCTTCACCTTGTCGTACTCGCGCTGTGTGATTTTGCGTCCGAGCTTAGGGTGGCGTTTTGCCTCGCCCCAGGGCACGTACTGGCACATCAGGCTGACGAGGATTTCATCGCCGAAGGTACGCTTGAGCAGCTCGAGGGCGGCAATACTCTGCCTTGTGTGCGCGGGCAGGATCAGGTGGCGGACAATTACGCCCTTCTGAATCATGCCTTCGTCGTCGAACTTCGGCTTGCCGACCTGAAAGAGCATTTCCGCAATCGACGAGATCGCGGTCTCAACGTAATTCGGAGTGTGCGAGAACTTCTCGGCGAGCTTGTTGTCGCTGTATTTGAAATCGGGCAGGTAAACGTCCACCAGACCGTTCAGCAAAGTGAGTATTTTCGGCGAGGTGTAGCCCGAGCAGTTGTAGACGATCGGAATATTCGGGCGGTATATGCTCAGACTCTCGGCGACAGCCTCGGCAAAGTGGTCGGCGGTCACGAGGTTGATGTTGTGAACGCCGCTTTCCTCGAGCATTCTGTAGCATTCCGCCAGCTGTTTCGGCGTGAGCGTCGTGCCCCTGTTTTTGACGGAAATTTCGTAGTTCTGGCAGTACATGCAGTGCATGGTGCAGCCCGAAAAGAACACGGTGCCGCTGCCGTTTTTGCCGCTGATGCACGGCTCCTCGCCAAAGTGCGGTGCGACCCGCGCCACAACGGGCAGGGTACCCATACCGCAAAAGCCCTTTCCTACATGCTCTGTGCGGAGCGCGTTGCATTTTCTGGGACAAAGATTACATAACATTTTACATCACCGCTTTCAGTATATCACAGTTTTCGGCTAAATGCAAAAGTCTGTAAGAAAATCTTCTAAAATATCTCCGAGGTGGCAGATTTCCAAATTATTTTCGTTGCACAGTCCGACGAGCGCTTCCATTGCCGCTCTGTCTGCCGTGACGCAGTCGTAACGCAGACTTCTTTTGCCGCTTTGAGCCTCAATCCCGTAGCGGCATTCGCAGTCCTCGCTTTCAGTCATTTTATAGCTGGCCATTGTTCTCCTAAAAGTGAAATAACTTCACACAGAATAATATCATTTCATCAGTTCCGTGTCAATAATATTTACAAAAGTTTTACCGTTGATTGCTCGGCGCTGGTTTTCGTTTGCTGAAAATGCGGCGGCAGGCGGAAAATTTCACTTGTCATGCGGCTGAAAAGAGTGTATAATACCGATAGGCTATGCCTGCGTGTTTACGTTGAACGCGTCCCGTGCCAACGCGGCAGCACGGGGAAAAATACCCGCATACACTGCTGATTTTCGTGTCTGTAAGCGGCGTGAGCGGAGAACAACGGGAGGTTTCTTTATGATCAAAGTCGAGAACCTAAGAAAAGAATTCAAAAAAACTATTAAGGAACCGGGTCTGAAGGGCAGCTTCAAGTCGCTTTTCAAGCCCAAAACCGAGCGCGTCGTGGCGGTTGATGACATCAGCTTTGAGGTGCCCAAGGGCGAGATCCTCGGATTTATCGGCCCCAACGGCGCCGGCAAGAGCACTGTCATCAAGATGCTCACGGGTATTCTCACCCCGACCTCGGGCAGGTGCACCATCAACGGTAAAAATCCTACCGTAAACCGGAAGAGCTACGTAAAGGAAATCGGCGTGGTTTTCGGTCAGCGCACCCAGCTCTGGTGGGACCTGCCGCTGCGCGAGACATACGGCGTGCTCAAGGAAATTTACGAGGTTGACGAAAAGAGCTACAGGGAGCGAATGGCGTTTCTCAACGAAACGCTCGACCTTGAGAGCTTCATCTCAAGCCCCGTACGTACGCTTTCGCTCGGTCAGAGAATGCGAGCGGACATCGCAGCCTCTCTGCTGCACAGTCCGAAGGTGCTTTTCCTCGACGAGCCGACGATCGGTCTTGACGTTGTGGTAAAGGACAATATCCGCAGGGCGATTGAGCAGATCAACCGTCAGGAGCAGACGACGGTCATACTCACGACCCACGACCTCGCGGACATCGAGCTTCTAGCCGACCGCATCGTGATGATCGACAAGGGCAAGAACGTGTTCGACGGCTCTGTCGGCGAGCTAAAGACCCGCTACGGACAAATGCGCGAGCTTAATTTCGTCACCGATTCAACCGACCCCGAGAGCGCTCTGAGCTACCGCGAGCATTTCTCGCTCGACAGCGAGGACGTTTCGGTAAAGCGCGAGGGCTCGTCGGTAAAGGTGCGCTTCAACAGCGAGGCTGTGGCGGTATCGGACATTCTCGCTTACACTCTCGCGACCGTGCGCGTAAACGACATAAGCGTTAAGGACGCGGACATCGAGGAGATTATCCGCCGCCTCTACAAGCAGGGGGTGGACTGATGAAACGGGCTTTCAGGATTTATTTTCCGTTCATCAACGCGGGAATGCAGGAGACGGCTACCTACCGCGTAAACTGGATTTTCTATATACTCGGCAGCGTGCTCGGCTGCTTTGTGTCTTACTTTATCTGGCATGCGGTCTTTCTCTCGGGCGAGGGAGAAACAATGAACGGCTTCACATTGCCGCAGATGATTGTGTACATCTTCCTGATATTTCTGACTAGCACTATGATTGGCAGCGACGCCGCCTGGGCGGTGGGCGAGGAGGTTCGTGACGGCTCGATAGCCATGCGTCTGATCAAGCCTGTCAGCTACAATGCGACATTTCTCTTTCAGGAGCTGGGTAACAAGCTGCTGACCGAGATGTTTCTCGTCGTGCCTCTGATCGCGGGGCTCGAGATCGTAAGGACGATCCTCGTAGGCAGCCTGCAGTTCTCGGTAGTGAATCTCCTGATCTACCTGTGCAGCTGTGTGCTGGCGTATCTGATCAATTTCTTTTTCAACATCTGCTTCGGCTTCATCGCCTTCGTGATAAAGTATCTCTGGGGCGCGAATATGATGAAAAACTGCATTGTCGGCTTTCTCTCGGGCGCAATTATCCCGCTCTCGTTTCTGCCCGAAACGCTGGGTAGGATTTTCATGATACTGCCCTTCGCCTCACTGAACTACACGCCTGTTATGATTTACATGGGCGTTTACCAGGGTGCTGAGCTGCTCTATTTTCTCGGACTGCAGGTATTCTGGGCGCTGTTCTTCTGGGGACTGTCAAAGCTGCTCTGGGTCATCAGCGTCAAGCGTCTGAGCGTACAGGGAGGCTGAGCATGAAACAGATAAAACGTTTATTCCGTATCCACCGCATCTTCGTGGCTCAGGAGCTCAAGCGTATGATGGAGTACAAGGGCGACTTTATCGTCGGCGTCATCGGCTTTTTGATGGTTCAGTGCTCGAACCTGCTCTTTTTGTGGATCATATTCAACAACATTCCGAGCCTGATGGGCTGGAGCCTCAACGAGGTTGTGTTCATCTACGGCTTTTCGCTTATTCCCAAGGGTATCGATCACCTGTTTTTCGACAACCTCTGGGCAATCGGTCATTTCACTGTGCGAAAGGGTGACTTCGACAAGTACCTCACGCGGCCGGTCAATACTCTCGTTCACGTTATGTTCGAGAAGCTGCAGATCGACGCTCTCGGAGAGCTTGTAATGGGAATCGCGCTTGTGTGCGTATCACTGCCTCAGCTGAGCATTGAGTGGAGCGTGTTAAAGGTGCTGCTCGGGATTGCGGCGATACTTTTCGCGACCTTCATCTTCACGGGAATCAAGACGATCACCGCGGCAGTCGCCTTCTGGAGCAAGCGAAGCGGCAATATCATCTACATGGTGTATATGTTCAATGATTTCGCGAAGTACCCCGTTACGATCTACAACGAGTTCGTGAAAAATCTCATTACATATGTCATTCCGTTTGCCTTCACCGCCTATTATCCCGCTCTGTATCTGCTCACGGGCGAGAATCCTCTGTATAACGTCGGCATGACCGTGCTGCTGTCGGCGGCACTTATGTCGCTCGGAGTTTTCGTCTGGAACAGGGGTATCAGGGCGTATGAGAGCGCAGGCTCCTGATGTGCCGGAAACGCAAACTGTCATTATTCACAAAAACCTCTTGCAAAGTTTGTACTGCAAGAGGTTTTTATTTTCGATATTAGAAATATAATCCTGTGCATATTTGATAAAATGAATTTGTATTATGGGGCAAATATTGACATTTTCATTATTCCCCAATGGCAAGCACGTAAAATTTTCTTTTTACAGGAGTGATAACGGTGAAATTCAAAAAAACATTATCGTTGTTGCTGGCTTCCGTCCTGGTAATGGGCACGGCGACTGTCGCCGCAAACGCAGTGGTTGACGACGACTCCGTCGGTGCGTATTCAAATCAGAATTACCTCGAGACCCAGGCAAGCGCGGCTTACAACACAAACGATCTCGGCAGTACATATTCGCCGGGTTCGACCACCTTCAAGACTTGGTCTCCGGACGCGAGTGCTGTTAAGGTTAAGCTCTACAAAACAGGCTCCGACGGCGAAGCCGGTGCGGGAGTTATCGGCGAGTACGCGATGACCAAGAACAGCTCCACCGGTATCTGGAGCTACACACTCAGCGGCGATCACAAGAACGAGTACTACACCTATATTGTATCGGTCAACGGCGCGACCAACGAGACTCAGGACTGCTACGCAAAGGCTGTCGGCGTTAACGGCAACCGCTCCATGATCGTCGACCTCGATTCGACCGACCCCGAAGGCTGGGACAGCGACAAGCACGTCGTATTCCAGAACGCCGGCGAGGCGGTTGTATGGGAGGTTCATGTACGCGACTTCTCCGTTGCCGAGAACTCTGGCGTAAGCTCAGAGAACCGCGGCAAGTATCTCGCCTTCACCGAGGGCGGCACAACCCTCAACGGACAGGCGGGCGAGATCTCCACAGGTATCGACTACCTCGTTGAGCAGGGCATCAACTGCGTACAGCTCATGCCCGTATACGACTTCCAGTCTGTTGACGAGAGCATTCCTTCCTCCTCAACAAACCGCAACTGGGGATACGATCCTCAGAACTACAACGTTCCCGAGGGTTCATATTCATCGAACCCCTTCGACGGCAACGTCAGAATCACCGAGTTCAAGCAGATGATTCAGGCGCTCCATGACAGGGGCATCTCCGTTGTAATGGACGTTGTTTACAACCACACCTTCAACCTTGCTTCTCCGCTTGAAAAGACAGCGCCGAAGTATTACTACAGAATGTCGGGCGGCACCTATTCCAACGGCTCAGGCTGCGGTAACGAGACTGCTTCCGACAAGAGAATGTACAGAAAGTACATGATCGACTCCGTCAAGTACTGGGCGGAGGAATATCACATTGACGGCTTCCGTTTCGACCTCATGGGTCTGCACGACGTAACCACAATGAACGAGATCCGCTCGACCCTTGACGGTCTGGGCAGCGACGGCAGCAAGATCCTCATGTACGGCGAGCCTTGGACAGGCGGCACAACCCTCAACCCCGACCCGATCTACAGCTGGCAGGGTACAGGTATCTCCCGTCTTAACGCGCGCGTAGGCGCGTTCGGCGACCAGTACCGCGATGCTATCAAGGGCGACACCGACGGCATCGGCAAGGGCTTTGTACAGGGCAACACCTCCGACAATACCGGCAACATCGTTCTCGGCGTTCAGGGTCAGCCTTACAAGGCTACCGCTCCCAAGGGTCCCGCTCAGGCGATCTCATACGCCGACGCGCACGATAACCTCATCATGTGGGATAAGATCGTAAAGAGTAACGGCGGTTCCGACTACACCGGCACCAATGCAAACTATCAAAGACAGATGAAGGAGATCTATACACTCCTGCTCACCTCTCAGGGTATTCCGTTCATGACGGCGGGCTCCGAGTTCGGCCGTACCAAGAAGGGAGATCACAACTCCTACAAATCCTCCGACTCCATCAACGCTATCGACTGGAACCGCGTTAAGCAGATGTCGGGTCTGGCTTCCTACTACAAGGGCTTGCTCCAGATTCGCAAGAACTATACTCCGCTCCACAGCTCGGCTATCATCAAGCCCTCGTTCCAGTCAAACTACGGAGACGTTGTCGCTTACACCTACACCAACACCAAGGCTGCCGAGTGGAAGTATCTCGCGGTTCTCGTAAACGGCGGCTCGCAGGCTTATTCGATAAATCTGCCTACCTCCAACTGGACGATCGTTGCCTCCACCGACGGCGGCGCAGGTCTCAAGAGCCTTGGCACCGTTTCGGGCAGCAGCGTAAGCGTACCCGCTAAGGGCTCGCTCGTTCTCACCGACACAGGCAACTTCAATAACCTTGGCGTAACCGAGAGCTTCGGCACACTCACGATAAACCATGTCACCGACAGCGGCACGGTTCTCAAGACCCAGACCGCCAAGTACAGAGAGGGCAGCACCTACCGTGCTTATCCCGACAGCAGCATTCTCTATGACTACGAGCTCGTCAGAACAGAGGGCGAGACAACCGGCACCGTAGCGGCTAACGGCAGCTACACCGTTACCTTCGTCTACAAGAACTCCGGAGTCGGCTCGGGATATGTAACTGCTTCCTATGTCGACCAGAGCGGAAAGAGCCTCAAGGACGACTACAAAGTACGCTTCAAGGAAGGCGAATCCTACAGCTTTACCGCTCCCGAGATTCAGGGCTATCAGCTCGACACATCCAAGTTCCCGGCAAAGACCAGCGGTACCTTCTCGGGCGATGTTACTCTCAAATTTGTATACAAGCCCCTTGAAAACACCCAGTCGGTTGTACACTGGAACAACACAAAGGGCTGGAGCAGCGTCCGCTGCTACGCGTACTACACCGACGGCGCGACCACCGTTGAGCCGAACGGAAAGTGGGCGAGCGCTCCGATAATGACAAGCGACTCCTCTATGGGCGGCAAGTGGCTGACCTCAACCGTTAAGGCGCCAATGTCGCGCGTAATGTTCCACACCACTTCTGCTCAGGAACCCGGACAGGGGGAGGATGGTTATCTCGTAGCAGGCGAGGCATGGATCAACGGCGGCGTTGTATCGTTCAGCACCAAGATCATCACCAGCCACATCGACGCCGCTACAGGTCAGAAGCTCGCTGATGACGTAGTTGTAACCACCGACAAGGTCAAGTCCACCGAAACCTATACCACCCAGCCTCTCGCGGGCAGAAGCGATGTTGTTGTTCCCGCTAACGCAACAGGCAACTACAGCCCGGGCGTTATCAACGTAGTATATCTCTACACAGGCTCCGAGCCTCAGCCCACCACAGCGGCTCCCGAACCGACAACAACGGCTCCTCAGCCCACAACAGCAGCTCCCGAGCCGACAACAACGGCTCCTCAGCCCACAACCGTAACTCCCGAGCCCACAACTGAGCCCGGCCCCGGGAAGAGAATCCTTATCGGCGACGTGGACTTCGACGGCAAGATCAATGTTGTTGACGCTACCGAGATCCAGAAAATCGCGGCAGAGCTTTCAGTTCCGACCGCTCAGCAGAAGCTTGCAGGCGATGTTGACGGCAACGGCGTTGTAACCGTAGTTGACGCAACATATGTACAGAAATACGCGGCGTCTCTGCCCGATACGGCAAATGTCGGCAAGTACACCGACGACCCGACTCAGCCCACGGTTGCTCCCGAGCCTACCACAGCGGCTCCCGAGCCCACAACCGCAGCTCCCGAGCCTACCACAGCGGCTCCCGAGCCCACAACCGCAGCTCCCGAGCCCACCACAGAGGCTCCCGAGCCCACGACAGTACCTGAGCCCGAAAACGTCATTTACCTTGATCCTACCGCTACCATGAACGGACAGGAAGTCTGGTGGGCGTACACATGGACAGAAGGTCCGTCAGACGAGGAATGGATCGAAGGCGCTGACGAAGGCGGAACATGGAAATTTGACGGCGTTACCAATACGAACGTCATCTTCATCAGAATGGACGCTGAAAAATCCGCTCCTTCATGGGGCGGCAAATGGAACCAGACCGACGACCTGATGGTTACACTCGGCGGAACCTATGTCACATCAGGCTGGGGTTCCGGCTGGGGCGCTAACCTCGAGGGCTTCTGGGCATAAGCTCTCTGCTTCAAAATTTAATACCAAATAGCAACCGCGGCAGTCTCGAAAGAGGCTGCCGCTTTTTCTTATGTCAGAATAAAAAATTTTTTGAATTGCATAGTTTTATGCAATTTTTTTCTTTTTTGAGGGGTAGGTGAAAGGCAGACTTGCCTTTCGAAAATCTATTGGAGGTGACGGTTATCAAAAACAAGCTGACCGCTCGGGAGAGGGAGTTTTGCCTGAGCTTTATGCAGTCGGGCGACGCGCAGCTCTCGGCACGGCGCGCGGGTTTCCGCAATCCCGATTCCGAGGGAGAGAGGCTCCTGTGCAATGAAAAAATCTGCGCGGAGCTTGAGCGTCTTTCGGAACTGCGCGGCAGACTGCTTACTGCGTTGTCGGTGATCGGCTATCAGCGGCTTGCCTTCGGCAGCGCGGCTGACGCGGCGTCTCTGTTGTTCGAGGAAAACCCGAGCCGAGAGACTCTCGGAAAGATGGATCTGTTCCTCGTGTCCGAGATAAGACGCCCGAAGGACGGCGCAATGGAAATCAAGTTCTTCGACCGCGCGAGGGCGCTTGAGAAGCTCGCTTCACTCAGTATGGAGCGCGAAAGCTCAGGCAGTCTGTACGACGCGATTGGCAGCGTAGCCGAGAGAAGTGAGGGCGATGATTAAAACATTTTCGCAAAAGCAGCGCAAAGTACTGAGCTGGTGGCACCGCAAGTCGCGCGACTTTGACCGCGACGCGATTATTTGCGACGGCTCTGTGCGGAGCGGAAAGACCTTCTGTATGTCGCTGTCGTTTGTCATCTGGAGCTTCTACTTCGGCGGCAACGGAGACTTCGCGATATGCGGCAAGACAATTCGCTCGCTGCGGCGCAACATGATTACGCCGATAACGGCGCTGCTGCAATCTCTCGGCTTTTCGTGCGAGGAGAAGCTCAGCCAGAACCTTTTGCTCGTGACCTACCGCGGCAGGACGAACCGATTCTATCTATTCGGAGGAAAGGACGAGGCGTCAGCCGCTCTGATTCAGGGAATGACGCTATCGGGAGTTTTGTTCGACGAGGTCGCGCTGATGCCGCGCTCGTTTGTGGAGCAGGCGCTCGCGCGCTGCTCAGTCGACGGCTCGCGGTTCTGGTTCAACTGCAATCCAGAGCACCCCGAGCACTGGTTCCATCTTGAGTGGATAAAAGGCGCGGAGCAGAAAAACGCTCTGTATCTCCACTTTACGATGGATGACAATCCGTCGCTGTCCGAGGAGGTCAAGCGCAGGTACGAGAGCCTGTATTCGGGTGTTTTCTATGAGCGCTTCGTCAAGGGAAAGTGGGTCGCCGTCCACGGCGCGGTCTATCCCTTTATGGCGGACGAGAAGTATTACTACGGTGTGCCGTCCGGAGATTTCGGCGAATACGCGGTCTCCTGCGACTACGGCACGGTCAATCCCGCTTCCTTCGGGCTATGGGGCAAGCGCGGAGATGTTTGGTACAGGATTGACGAGTACTACTTTGACTCGCGCACGGAGGGCTTTCAGAAAACCGACGAGGAGCACTACGCCGCACTTTGTGAGCTGGTCGGAGACAGGCGTATCCGCGCCGTCGCTGTCGACCCTTCGGCGGCGAGCTTCATCGAGGTTATCCGCAGGCACGGAGTCTTTCAGGTGGTGCCGGCGCAGAACAATGTTGTCAACGGTATCAGGCGCGTGTCGCAGGCGCTCAAGAGCGGCAGGATACGCATTTGCGACACCTGCAAGGCGGCGCGGCGGGAGTTTTCGCTCTACCGCTGGGATTGCGAACGCCACACTGACGCGCCCGTCAAGCAGAACGATCACGCGATGGACGACATACGTTACTTCGTGACAACATTAATGGACGGCGGCAGCTTCGTACCTGTGATTGCCGCCGCAAGATAGGAGGAAAACAATGTTTGGTAGAAAAAAGCAAGGCAGGGAGGTGAAGCGGGTCGCTCAGACGGTTCCGAAAAGTACCTGCGACAGCTCCTTGTTCAGCCTCTCGCGTTACGCGGCTCAGACGAGCGCGGAAAGACAGCTCTATTCGGCGCTCAGGGAGTCAGTGCCGATGATTGACGCGGCGCTGGGCAAGATTATCAGGCTTATCGGCGGTTTTCATATCCGCTCGGACAGCTCGGAGTGCGAGAGTCTGGCGCAGCATTTTGTCGAGGAGGTCAAGTCAAACGGCACCGACCAGGGACTGCACGGATTTATTTACACCTACCTCGACACTATGCTCACCTACGGCGAGGCGGTGGGTGAGATGATACCCTCGTCCGACGGACAGGGCGTCGCCGCGGTTTACAACGCACGGCTCGACGATGTGGAAATCCGCGCCGACGGTTCGCCGCTCAATCTGCTCGTGTGCAGGCGCGACGCAGGCGGCACCACTCCCGTGAAGTATCAGAATTTGGTGGTTGTGTCGCTGCTCAATCAGCGCGCCGGTACCGCCAGAGGAACTTCGCTTCTCAGAGGTCTGCCGTTTGTCAGCGGTATCCTGCTGCGGATTTTTGAGTCTGTAAAAAATAACTGGGAGAGGGTAGGCGACGTCCGCTTTGCCGTGACCTACAAGCCCGACAACGGAGTGTTCAGCGAGGAAAACGCCCAGCAGATCGCCGACGAGTGGCGCAAGGCCATGCGCAGCGACAGCGTGTGCGACTTCGTGTCTGTGGGAGATGTGAGCGTAAAGGTCATCGGCTCTGAGAATATCATGCCCGAGTGCGAGGTGCCCGTCAGGGCTCTGCTCGAGCAGATCACCTCAAAGCTCGGCATTCCGCCGTTTCTGCTTGGACTCTCGTGGTCGAGCACCGAGCGCATGAGCAGCCAGCAGGCGGATATCCTCACCAGCGAGCTCGAATATTACCGCGACACCCTCGAGCCTGTGATCAGGCGCATTGTGCGCACTCATCTGCAGCTTTGCGGCTGCAATACGCCGTTCCGCGTCGAGTGGGACGACATCAACCTTCAGGACGCGGTCGAGCTCTCGCAGGCAAGGCTTAACAACGCGCAGGCGCAGAAGCTCGAAAATGAAATCGGTTGGGAGGAAGAAGATGGATAACAAAATCACAAAGGCGGCCGCGGGCGGAGTCGCTTCCGACGCGGGCAGCGCGACGGCTGAGGAGCTGGAGCTGATAAATACCTACACCCGAAGGACGCTGACTGCGGGCGAGGTATACGTCTTTACCGTCGTGCTTTGTGACAACGACGTCGACCGCGACGGCGAGCGCTTTACCGTGGAATCGCTGTTCGCGCTCGAAAAGCTCTTTGTCGGCAAGACGGGCATTTTTGACCACGACCCCAGCGCCAAGAACCAGACCGCGAGAATCATCTCGTGCAAGGTGGAGAACGTCGCTTCGCGCACCACAGCGACGGGCGACGAATACTTCTGCCTCAAGGCGCGCGCCTATCTGCCGCGTACCGAGGGCAACTCTGAGCTGATTGCCGCTCTCGACAGCGGTATCGTCAAGGAGGTCAGCGTCGGCTGCGCGGTCGGTAAAATCCTCTGCAACGTCTGCGGCGAGGATATCGGCATGTGCCCGCACAGAAAGGGCGAAACCTACGGCGGAAAGCTCTGCTGCGGCGAGCTTACAGAGCCTTACGACGCATATGAATGGAGCTTTGTCGCGGTTCCCGCTCAGAAGAACGCGGGCGTGACAAAGACAGCTTACGGAAAGGAAATGGATATGGAAGGAATTATGAAAAAGCTCTCGCGCGGTCAGAGCGCAACCTTCAGCGACCGCGACTGCAAAAAGCTGCTCGAATACATCGACAGCCTCAAGCAGAGCGCCAAGGACGGCGTGTATTACCGCGACAGTCTGACCTCGGAGGTGCTGCGCCTTTCGGCGGCGGTACAGCCGGGTATTTCGCGCGAAACAATGGAGAGTGTGACAAAGGGTATGACGGTAGCGCAGCTCAAGGAGTTCAAAACCGCCTTTGAAAAGCAGCGCGCCGAGCTTATTCCCGTCGCTCCCCAGCTCTACACCGAGAAAAAGTCAACCAAGTCCGACGCTAACGGACAGTATCATATTTAACGGAGGTATTTGAAATGAATGTAAACTTTAAGGGCTTCAACGAAAACGTGCTCACCTTTATCGCGGCGTCAGCGCTCACCGAAACAGGCGTTCCCGTCAAGATGAGCGCCGACGGCACTGTTACCGTAAGCGGCAACGGCGACCCGTTCATCGGCATCTGCGTCGGTCTGAGAAACGGCTACGCCGCCGTTCAGGTCGCGGGCTATGCGGAATTCCCCGCGGCGGCAAAAATCACCGTCGGTTACCAGACTCTTGCCGCGAACAGCTCCGGCAAGGTAGCCGCGAACGCCAACGGCAGAGAGTATCTTGTCGTTGACGCGGACGCAACAAGAGTCGGAATCATTCTTTAATAAACAGGAGGTATTTTTATGGCAACTTTTGAAAATATTAACATTGAGAAGGGTATGTACCAGACCAAGGGCGGTCTTACCGAGGCACTCGAAAAGCTCGACCCCAGCGAGAACTACGTCGGCACCTCTCTTGAGGGACTTGACGCGTTCTCCCGTCAGCTCAAGCGCTACGACATCAGAGTCAGCGGCAGAGGCAGCGACTGTGTTGAGAAGTTCTTCCAGACCTCTAACTCCGCGGCGCTTTTCCCCGAGTATGTGAGCCGCGCGGTTCGTCAGGGTATGGAGAGAGCCGATATTCTCCCCAATCTCGTTGCAACCGTCACCGACATCGAGGGCATGGACTACAGAAGCATCGTGTCCGCTCCGACGGACGACGAGAAGAGCCTCAAGATTGTGGGCGAGGGCGCCGCGATTCCCCAGACTACCGTCAGAACCCGCGAGAACCTCGTCAAGCTCCACAAGAGAGGTAGAATGCTCGTCGCTTCCTACGAGGCTCTGCGCTTCCAGCGACTTGACCTCTTCACAGTCACTCTCAACCAGATCGGCGCGTATATTGCCCGCGCTCAGCTTCATGACGCTGTTGAGGTTCTGATCAACGGTGACGGCAACGGCAACGCCGCGTCGGTAATCACTCCTGCAACTGCGGGCACTCTGACCTACGGCGACATGGTCAAGCTGTGGGCGAACATGGCTCCCTACGAGCTCAACACCATTCTCGCGCCTACCGCAGAGATGCAGAAGATCCTCGCTCTTCCCCAGATGCAGGATTCACACGCGGGTCTTGACTTCCAGGGTACCGGCAAGATGATCACTCCCATGGGCGCTACCCTTCTGCACGTGCCCGAGATGGCTTCGGGCAGACTCATCGGTCTTGACAAGAACTGCGCGCTTGAGATGGTTCAGGCAGGCGGCGTTGTGACCGATTACGATAAGCTCATTGACCGTCAGCTCGAGCGCGCGGCAATCACCTGCACCGCAGGCTTCGCGAAAATCTTCACTGAGGCGAGCAAGATGCTCACTACATGATGAGGTGAGAATGTGAACATTGCAAATGTAGACGAGCGTTTTATGATGCTCTCGGGCGTAAAGCCTGACGAGATGTGCCGCTGGCGCGGACTTGTTGAGGACGCGCTCGCGTATATTGAGGCGCATTCCACGGTTGATTCACCCGACGAGGCGCAGACGGGAGCGCTTGAGTTTCTCGCCGCCGCCTATGCGTACAGGCTCTTTGAAATCTGCAATGCCGACAACCTCACTTCCTTTACCGCGGGTGACGTGAAAATCACGTCATCCGCCCGTGAGGGCGGCGCGGAGAAGCTGTGGCGCAGTCTGTGCAGCGAGTACTCGGGGCTGATTGACACAAAGGGCTTTATTTTCGGAAGGATTGTGATTTAATGAGTCTTATGGGCGCGGTGTCTAATTCCATCGCGAAATTCGGCGGCGACGTCGAAATTACTCAGGGCAGCTCCAGCGTGAGGACACGGGCAATCGTTGAGCCGCTTCGCTACAGAAACAAAATCTATATCGGCGGCGAGCAGCAAAGCCTCGGCGCTCTCAACCGCGAGAGGTACCTGTATATCGGACAGCCCGACGTACCGCTTCACGCCAACGCATCTGTAATAGAATCGGTAGGCGGAAAATATATTGTAAAAAGGTGCGAAACCTATTTTGTTCAGGACAGACCGGTTTATGTCTGGGCGATTATGGTGCCCTTCGGGGCAAGACGGGAGGACGACTATGACTCAGATTAACGAACAGGCGGACGGCATTGTGCTCGGACTCAAGGAGATACCCGCGCTGAGCGGAGTGCGCTTCGTCAGGGAGTATTCCGCCGAGCCGATTGAAACTCCCGTCAGCGGATTTATCGCGGCGGTCGGGGTCAACAGTGCCGAGCGCAAGAGCGCTTTCATCGGCGGCGACGCCACATCTTCGCTCAAGGGCGAGATGTACTCTGCCGCCGTTGAAATCAGGTTGTATTCTCCGAACGGCGGCAACGGCAGCGGTCTTTCGGAGCTCGCGGGAGAGATGCTCGCGGGTCTGAAAACCGCCGACACGGCGGGGATCGTTTCCGACGCGTCCGTATCCTCGATCGAGTTCGACACGGAGCTGAACACGATATTCCGCAGAATCGGCTTCCGCCTGGAATTCTGTCTGTGCGAGGAGGGTTCCGTATGAATGTGACCTATCTCAAGGGTAAGGACGTGACTGTCAGCGCGGACGGCGTCGTTGTCGGAGGCGTGCTGGCAGTCGAATGCGGTCAGAATAATACCGTTGAAAAAATCGAGGAATATCTGACCGACGTGCCCGTAGCGCAGTTTTCCAATGCCGCATATTATGTCAAGCTGCGGATGAGGCTTCAGCCGTATTCTTCCATCGGACTCAATCCGTCGGAGGTGTCGCTGACGTTCGGCAGCAGCCGCGTTGTTTACACTGACTGCTGCGTAGAAAATGTGAAATGTGAGATCCTGCCTGATTCGGCGGTGGAGTACACTATTATGATTTTGGCGGGAGAGAGGAGCGTGGAAAATGTCTGAGATCAACGAGCTTAATCTTTCGAAGCTGAGCGAGCTTCTTGAACAGGAGAGTCTGCGCTACAGCCGCAAGCTCGACGAAGAGGAAGAGGTGAGCGGCTCGTGAAACAGGTCCCGATGAAATTCAAGGGCTACAGCTGGCACCACAATCCGCGCGAGATTGTATTTGAGAATACAAAGCAGCTCAACGAAACGCTCGCTCCCTTTGACAAGAGCGTCGTTCAGAACACAGGCAGACACAATATGCGTATTTCAGGTGAGGGCGAGCTGTTCGGTGATGATTGCATTGAGCAGTTCAAGGAGCTGCTTGCGCTGTTCCGCGAGGGCGGCAGCGGAGTTCTGACTATCGCCGGTATGCCGTCCGTTTACGCGGAGTTTGAGAGTTTGAAGCTTGTCGGAAAACCTCGTCCCGACGTGCTGAGCTACAGCTTTGCTTTCCGCGAGCTGATGGAGGAGCGCGAAGATAAGCGGCGCGAAATAATCGCTGCCGAAAACGAAACTCTCTGGGATATTTCCTACCGCTTCGGAATCGATATCGACACTCTGGTGCGACTGAATCCGCAGGTGAAGCGACCCGATATTCTCACGGCGGGAGAGGTGGTCAGGCTTTGCTGAAATACATACTGACGCTTACGGACAAGAGCGAATTACCGCTCAACAGCGTGCTGTCCGCGCGTCTGGACAGCGAGCTTGACGTGCCTGCCGACAGCCTGAGCGTAACGGTTCCCTATTCGGACAGGTTGTGCAAAAACGCGGACATGCTCTCGGCTTATTCGGGTGACAGCCGCGTTTTTATCGGCCAGATAGACGAGAGCATCTCTGTCAGAGAAAGCGGAAAGCACCTGCTGCGCTTGAACGCACGCAGTCTTGCTGCCCGTCTGCTTGACAACGAGGCTGAGCCGCTTGTTTATGCAAATCCGTCGAATCAGATGATGCTCGACCGCCACCTCAAGCCGTTCGGGATCACCTCCTGCGAGGAAGAGCGGCATCCGCTCTACGACAGCCTTAAAATAGACAAGGGAATGTCGCACTGGCAGGTGCTCGAAAGCTACTGCGCCAAGCGCTACGGAGCGACGCCGCGGATTGCGGACACGAGGGCGTTTTTAAAGGGCTTTCGCGCACAGGGTGAGGTGGTATTAGGCACGGACGGAGTCCGTATCCTCGAGATGACGGACAGCCTTCGCAGGTACAAGCTTATTTCGGAGACGAGGGTACGGCTGAAGAACACGGGTGGCTACGATTCGCGCGTTGTAAATGACAATCCCGACGCTGCCGCGCTGACCCGCGTGCGCTATGTCAACGCCGTCGCCGATAACATAAGCCTTGACACCGCGCGCCGCATCATAGAGAAGGGTAACCGTGAATCAAGGCTTGTAAAAATCAAGTGCGCGGGTGACTTGACGGATATTCTCGGAAAATCCGCCGTGATAGACGGCGAAAAAGGCTTTTTGGCGGTCGGACTCAGCTATAGCTTGAGTGATAAGGGTGAGTTCACCGCCGTGAGCCTGAGAAAGGAGAGTTAATATGTGGCTGATGAGCTATATGACGAAAAATTCCATCGCTCCGCCGAACGCCGTAAAGGGCGATGTTCAGGGTAACGACGGCAGCTCCGTAGTGTCCTCGGGCGAGCACAAAAACCTTCCCATCTGCGCGCCGTACGGCGTGCTGAGCATTCCTCCTGCGGGAGAAAGGGCTGTTGTGCTGCCTCTCGACGACGGAGAGGTCAGTATCGGTGTGCTCGCCGCTGCGGAAAACCTCAGCGAGGGCGAAGTTATGCTGCGTTCGAGCGGCGGAGCTTCGATCGTACTCAAGAACGACGGCACGGTGCTGATTAACGGCAGGGTGATCGAATGAGAGATGTGAAGTGGGAGTACGGAGATATTGTCCTCGACAGCGCGGGCAGAGCAGAGCTGCTCTCGGAAAGCGACTCTGAGTTTCAGCGCGCGCTGATCCGCATGAGCGCCAAAAGGGGCTGCTTTATCTACGACAGGGAGCTCGGCGCGGACTGCGAAAATATATGGGGGGATACGCTCCTTAAGCAATACGACAGGGCGTTTTGTGAGGCGCTTGCACCCTGTGAAAACACCTCGGCGCGTGCGTTTATGGTTACGTATAACGGTGTGCGCGCGGAGATAAGCGTTAACGGAGAAACAAGGACAAAGGAGGTGCGTCACTACGGATAACTATGACGCGATATACAGCAGAATGAAGGAACGCTACGAGCAGGAGAGCGGCTTCGAGGTTGACGAGGCGAGCGATATCGCCATTCGCCTCAAGGTGCTCGCGGGCGAGATTTACAACATGCAGACGACCCTCGACTGGACGAAGCGGCAGATGTTCGCCGCCACAGCGACGAGCGAAAATCTCGACAATCTCGCGGCGCAGCGAGGACTCACGCGCAAGGCGGCGGTAAAGGCGACGGGTCAGATCACCTTCCGTCTTTCCGAAACCCTCAACTACGCCGTGCCAATTCCAAGAGGTACGGTTGTCGCGACGGACGACGAGATTCCCGTCCGCTTCGTTACGACCGAGGACGGCGAAATTCCGCAGGCTACATATTCAGCGGCGATCAATGCCGAGGCTGAGCTTGCAGGCTACCGCGGCAACATCAACGCGAACGCCGCCACGATTCCCGTCACGGTTCCTGCGGCGGTAAGCTCGGTTTACAACGCCTCGCGATTCACGGGCGGCAGCGACGAGGAGAGCGACAACAACCTCCGCGAGCGCGTGCTCAAGACCTACACCGCCGTGCCGAACGGACTCAACGCGGACTATTACAAAAACCTCGTGCTCACTGTCGAGGGCGTTGAGAAGGCGGGCGTAGTAGAGCGAACCGACGGTTACGGCACCGCTGGCGTATACGTCTGCGGTCTGCGCGAGCAGGTTTCCAACGCGGTAGTCAGCAGGGTGAACGCCCTTCTCTCACAAAACGACTGCGTCGGCGCAATGGTTACAGCTTACCCCGCCGTGCTGAGAAATGTCGACCTCGATGTTACTGTAACACGAAAGGCGGGCTACACCGCCGAGGACGTGCGCGTTGCGATCGAGAACGCCTTTGCTGATTATATCTATTCTATCCCGATGGGCGAGAGGTTCTATCTCTCGGCGCTCGGAAAGTACATGCTCGACACGGGCTGTATCGAAAACTACGAGTATGACGTGGCAATGCGCGATATCGGCTCGACCGCGGCGACCTGCTTTATGCCCGGCGACGTGACGATAGGGGTGAGCGCATGACGGCTTATGAATCCATGAGCACAAAGCTGCTCCAAACAGGTCTGTACGGCATTGAACAGGGCGGCGCTGTGGACTGCGAGCTGAAGGCGTATGCGGTCGAGCTCGACAGAATTTACACGGAGCTTGATGTCCTGCTGCGCGAGGCGTTTGTCTCGACAGCCCAAACCTACGGCATAAGCGAGCGCGAGAAATTCATTGGCAAGGAGAGAACTGACCTGACGCTCGCAAGGCGCCGCGAGCTGCTTATGCTCCGCGAAACACGTGCCTCGGGCGGTCACGGCAGCGCAGATCTCAATCAGCTTATCGAGGCGCTGGGCGTCACGGATTACTCTGTGACGATCGTGCAGCGTCACTGCAAAATCACTATCACCGTGAACGATTCGCTTACCGCCGAGCAGAAGGCGGACTTTGAGAAGAGTGTAAAAGCCTTTACTCCCGTGACCTTTGAAACTATTTTTGAATATAATACGTAAAATAAACGCAAAAAAGCTCCGCGCGCCGGTGGCGCTTTCTCCCGCCTATGATGACGTTCATTTTTAGAAACGTCCATCAACGGCGGGGTTAAAATAAACGCAAAAAAGCTCCGTCTTTCAAAGACGGAGCTGATTTGTTTGTTATTGTATACCTTTAATTAAGGAATTACTTAGAGTTAACAGCAGCCTGAGCAGCAGCCAGTCTTGCGATCGGCACACGGAAGGGTGAGCAGGATACATAGTCAAGACCGATCTTGTGGCAGAACTCTACAGATGAGGGATCGCCGCCGTGCTCGCCGCAGATACCAACGTGGAGCTTGGGATTAACGGGCTTGCCGAGCTTGATAGCCATTTCCATGAGCTTGCCGACACCTGTCTGGTCGAGCTTAGCGAAGGGATCGTTCTCGAAGATCTTGGTGTCATAGTAAGCGTTGAGGAACTTGCCGGCGTCGTCACGTGAGAAGCCGAAGGTCATCTGGGTGAGGTCGTTGGTGCCGAAGCAGAAGAAGTCAGCCTCAGTAGCGATCTCGTCAGCTGTGAGAGCAGCTCTCGGGATCTCGATCATTGTACCAACCTCGTACTCGAGCTCTACGCCTGCAGCAGCGATTTCAGCGTCAGCGGTCTCAACAACGACCTTCTTGACATACTTGAGCTCCTTGATTTCGCATACGAGCGGAATCATGATCTCGGGCTTAACGTTCCAGTCAGCGTGAGCCTTCTGAACCTCGATAGCAGCGCGGATAACAGCCTTTGTCTGCATCTTTGCGATCTCGGGATAGGTAACAGCCAGACGGCAGCCACGGTGACCCATCATCGGGTTGAACTCGTGGAGAGACTGAATGATAGCCTTGATCTCATCAACGGTTTTGCCCTGAGCGTCAGCCAGCTTCTTGATGTCCTCTTCCTCTGTGGGAACGAACTCGTGGAGAGGCGGATCGAGGAAACGGATGGTTACGGGGCAGCCCTCGAGAGCCTCGTAGAGAGCCTTGAAGTCGCCCTGCTGATAGGGAAGGATCTTGTCGAGAGCAGCTTCTCTCTCTTCAACGGTGTCAGCGCAGATCATCTCTCTGAACGCAGCGATTCTGTCCTCTTCGAAGAACATATGCTCTGTACGGCAGAGACCGATACCCTCGGCGCCGAGCTCTCTCGCCTTCTTAGCGTCAGCGGGTGTGTCAGCGTTGGTGCGAACCTTGAGGGTTCTGAACTTGTCTGCCCAAGCCATGATTCTGCCGAACTCGCCTGCGATCTCAGCGTCCTTTGTAGCAATAGCGCCGTCGTAGATGTTACCGGTAGAACCGTCGATTGAAATATAATCTCCCTCGTGGAACTCCTTGCCTGCGAGAGTGAACTTCTTGTTAGCTTCATCCATAACGATGTCGCCGCAGCCGGATACGCAGCAGGTACCCATACCACGGGCAACAACGGCAGCGTGAGAGGTCATACCGCCGCGAACGGTCAGAATACCCTGTGAAGCCTTCATACCGGTGATGTCCTCGGGAGAGGTCTCAAGACGAACGAGAACGACCTTCTCGCCCTTAGCGTTCCAAGCTTCAGCGTCCTCAGCAGTGAAGACGATCTTGCCGCATGCAGCACCGGGGGAAGCGCCGAGACCCTTGCCCATGGGAGTAGCAGCCTTGAGAGCAGCCTGGTCGAACTGGGGATGGAGGAGAGTATCGAGGTTTCTGGGATCGATCATCGCAACAGCCTCTTCCTCTGTTCTCATGCCCTCGTCAACGAGGTCACAAGCGATCTTGAGAGCAGCCTGAGCGGTTCTCTTGCCGTTTCTGGTCTGGAGCATGTAGAGCTTGCCGTGCTCAACGGTGAACTCCATGTCCTGCATATCTCTGTAGTGGTTCTCGAGAGTAGCGCAAACCTGCTGGAACTGCTCGAAAGCCTCGGGGAACTTCTCAGCCATCTGAGCGATGGGCATGGGAGTACGAACGCCTGCAACAACGTCCTCGCCCTGAGCGTTTGTGAGGAATTCACCCATGAGCTTCTTCTCGCCGGTAGCGGGATCTCTTGTGAAGGCTACGCCGGTACCGCAGTCGTCGCCCATGTTACCGAATGCCATTGACTGTACGTTAACGGCAGTACCCCATGAATAGGGGATATCGTTGTCGCGGCGGTATACGTTCGCTCTGGGGTTGTCCCATGAACGGAATACAGCCATAACAGCGCCCATGAGCTGCTCCTTGGGATCGTCGGGGAAGTCCTTGCCGATCTTCTCTTTGTACTCTGCCTTGAACTGGTAAGCCAGCTCCTTGAGGTCGTCAGCGTCGAGCTCTACGTCCTGCTTAACGCCCTTCTTCTCCTTCATCTCGTCGATGAGCTCTTCGAAGTACTTCTTGCCGACCTCCATTACAACGTCGGAATACATCTGAATGAATCTTCTGTAGCAGTCCCAAGCCCAACGGGGGTTGCCGGACATCTCAGCGATGGTGTTGACAACAGTCTCGTTAAGACCGAGGTTAAGAATTGTATCCATCATACCGGGCATGGAAGCTCTTGCGCCTGAACGTACGGAAACGAGGAGCGGGTTCTCCTTGTCGCCGAACTTCTTGCCTGTAATCTCTTCCATCTTGCCGATGTACTCGTTAATCTGGCCCTGGATCTCGTCATTGATCTTCTTGCCGTCCTCATAATACTGAGTACAAGCCTCTGTAGTAATTGTGAAGCCCTGGGGTACGGGAAGACCCATGCCGGTCATTTCAGCAAGGTTAGCGCCCTTACCGCCGAGAAGCTCACGCATGTTCGCATTACCTTCTGAGAAAAGGTATACCCATTTGTTTGCCATTGGAAATCATCCTCCTAATGAAAAATAATTTGGCTGTAGCAAAAATGCCCAAAGGCAGTCCTGCCAAACTATATGCCTACAGTGTATTATACCAAATTCTGTTAAAAATAGCTATATATTTTAAAAAATTTTTCTTATAAAAAACAACACTAAATTTTATTAATATTGTATAAATCGTTTAAAATGGCTTTGACAAGCGATTTTTTGATTATTTCACTTGAAATTTCGGCTTTTCTGCGATAATATTAATAGTGTAAAAAACTGTGCCAAGACGGAAATATCAGGCACAAATACTCTCGGATAAACGTATTTTTATCCGTATCCGCGTATCAAGAGGTAAATTATGAGTAATTGCGCAATTATTCTTGCGGGCGGCGAAGGAAAGAGAATGAAATCCGACAAGCCAAAAACTCTCTCCGAGGTGCTCGGTCAGCCCATGCTCCTCTGGGTAATGAACGCCCTGAGAAAAGCGGGTGTTGACGACATCTGCGTCGTCAAGGGCTACAAAAAGGAGTGCATCGAGGAGTATCTCGGCACACTCGATTTTAAGGTCGAGAGCGTGTTCCAGGCGGAGCGCTTAGGCACGGGTCACGCCGTAATGATGGCGAAGGACTTCCTTGAAAAGCACGACGGCAACGTCGTTATTCTCAACGGCGACGCGCCCTTCATGAGCGCTGAAACGATCGAAAAGTCACTCTCTCAGCACACATCGACAGGCTGTGCGGCGACGGTTATCTCCGCGAGAGTGGACGACCCGACAGGCTACGGCAGAATCGTGCGCGACGAAAGCGGCAACCTCAGGGCGATCGTCGAGCATAAGGACGCCGACGAGGAGATCCTCAAAATTGATGAGGTCAATTCGGGCGGCTACTGGTTCGACTGCAAAATGCTTCTGAGTGTGCTCGGCAGCATCAGGAGCGACAACAAGGCGGGCGAGTATTATCTGCCCGACGCGATAAAGCTTCTGCTCCAAAACGGCAAGACCGTCGGAGCGTACACAGCACAGTGCAGCGACGCCGTGCTCGGCGCGAACGACCCCGCTCAGCTCGAGGAGCTCAATCAGATCGCTTTGAAAAAGGGTTATACCTGTTAATATACAGCGAGCAAAGTTAACACGAGGAATAAGGAAAAGGAGTTAGAATCAATGAATTTTCACGGCAAGGACATCAAAATCTTCGCAGGCAATTCAAATGTTGATGTGGCTCAGGGAATCGCAGGCTGTTTAGGCCTGTCTCTCGGCAAGAGCGACTGCACCCACTTCTCCGACGGCGAAATCGCGGTTTCGCTTCACGAGTCCGTAAGAGGCAGCGATTGCTTCATCGTTCAGTCCACCTGCACCCCCGTCAACGACAACCTGATGGAAATGCTCATCATGATTGACGCGATGAAGAGAGCTTCCGCGGCGAGAATCACCGCAGTAATGCCATACTTCGGCTATGCGCGCCAGGACAGAAAGGCTAAGGCGAGAGATCCGATTTCCGCAAAGCTCTGCGCTGACATCATCACCACAGCGGGCGCTGACAGAGTCCTGACTATGGACCTGCACGCAAACCAGATTCAGGGCTTCTTCAATATCCCTGTTGACCATCTCCACGGCGCGGGCATCCTCGCCAACCACATGAAGGAGAAAATCGGCGGCAACTTCGACGACTTCATTGTTGTTTCCCCTGACCTCGGTTCCGTAACCCGTTCGCGTAACTTCGCGTCCAAGATCGGCACAGGTCTTGCAATCATTGACAAGCGCAGACCCAAGGCAAACGTCTGCGAGGTCATGAACATCATCGGCGACGCCAGAGGCAAGAAGGTCATTCTTGTCGACGACATGATCGACACCGCCGGCACACTCTGCAACGCTGCCAACGCTATCGTTGAAAAGGGCGGCGCGGTTGAGGTTTACGCCTGTGCGACCCACGCTGTTCTCTCAGGCCCCGCTATCGAGCGCATCAAGAACAGCGCTATCAAGGAGGTTATCCTCCTCGACACGATTCCCGTTCCCGAGGACAAGATGATCGACAAGTTCACCGTGCTTCCCACGGCTCCCATCTTTGCCGAGGCTATCGCGAGAATTTACAACGACAAGCCCTTCACCGCGGCGTTCAGCTAAACCGACGCTTTTCGCGGCATACGGGTTATACAATAGAAATAAACAACTCAGGCGGACTGTTAATAGTCCGCCTTTGTTAAGTGAATGGATTTTTGCAAGAGAAATAATATGTTTGGATTCAAGAAAACGGGCGGTTCCGTCGAGTACCTCGTGGTGGGTCTCGGCAACCCCGACAAAAAATACGAAAACACCCGCCACAACTGCGGCTGGCTGGCAATCGACCACATAGCCGAAAAGAGAAACTGCCGCGTCAACAAAATCAAGTTCAAGAGCTTTGTCGGCGAGTGCACCGTCGGCGGCAAAAGAGCCATGCTGATGAAGCCGACAACATATATGAACAACAGCGGTCAGGCGGTCGTCGAGGCGATGAACTTCTACAAGATACCGCCCGAAAATGTGATTGTTATCTTCGACGACATTTCGCTTCCCGTCGGCAAAATGCGTATCCGCTCAAAGGGCAGCGACGGTGGTCAGAAGGGTATGCGAAGCATCATCTACCTCAGCGGCAAGGACACCTTTCCGCGCATAAAAATAGGCATCGGCGCGAAGCCTAACCCCGAGTGGGAGCTTGCCGACTGGGTTCTCTCGAAGTTCACTAAGGACGAGCAGAAAGCCCTGACCGAGATGTTCGACAACGCAAACGACGCGATCGACCTCATGGCTGAGGGCAGAATCGACCGCGCCATGAATATGTTTAACTGATATGAAAAAGGATTATACGTACCGCTATGAGCTGATCGACGCGTTCCGCGGCTTCGCGCTCGTGAACATGGTGATATACCACTTCTGCTACGATATTTTTGCGGTATACGGACTTGACCCCGTGTGGTTCACATACCCTTTGGTAATAGTCTGGGAGCGGTTTATATGTATCAGCTTCATACTGATTTCGGGTGTATCGCTGCATTTTTCGTACCACCCGATAAGGCGAGGACTGATAATAAACCTGTGCGGTCTGCTGATAACCTTTGTGACCGCTCTGGTAATGCCCGAGCAGGCGGTGTGGTTTGGTGTGCTAAATCTTATCGGCTGCGCTATGCTTATCGCGACGCTTTTGCGAAAGCTCCTCGACAAAATCAATCCCTTTGTCGGCGCATTTTTGTCGCTGCTGTGCTTCGCGGTGTTCTATGGAGTGCCCGAGAGGTACATAGGATTTTTCAATATCAAGCTGCTGAGTGTGCCCGACTTTTTCTATCAGTTCAAGTATGTAGCCTTCCTAGGCTTTCCTGACAGCGGCTTCCGCTCGTCGGATTACTTCCCGATAATCACGTGGATTTTTATTTTCCTGCTGGGCTTTTTCCTCTGGGGCATCGTCAAGCGTTACCGCAGAGAGGAGCTGTTCCGCAGGGGCTTTGCACCGCTGAATTTTCTCGGCAGGCACGCGCTGATTATCTATCTTATCCACCAACCGATATTGATGGGGATATGTTTCCTCATATTCAGATATTAAACAACTAAAACCATGAAAATGAACTTTATCGCGCAGGCGGTGGGCGGCTCGGCGCCGTTTTCCACCCTGCGCAGAAATCTTAAAACAGGACGTTCGCTCTGCGTGTCGGGACTTTCGGCAGTCTGCAAAGCGGACGTGATATTCACCCTCATTCGCGAGAATGGGGGTCAGGCTCTTTGTATCGCCGCCGACGAAAAGGAAGCGCAGACCCTCTGCAACGACCTAAGCTGCATGGGCTTGCGCGCTTTTGTCTATCCTGTCCGCGATTACAATTTCCTAGACTTGCAGAGCCGTTCTCACGAATACGAGCATCTGCGGCTAAAGGTTCTTCTCAAGCTGATCGAGGAGGAGTGCGACGTTGTGATCGCCTGCCTTGACGCGGCTAGCCAGCTCACCGTTCCGCAGGACTTCCTCGCGGATATCGTGCTCTCGATGTGGGAGGGCAAGACCCTCGACCTCGACCGCACGGTGCGCGCGCTGACACTTCTCGGCTACGAGAGGTTCGACGCTGTTGAGGGCAGCGGCCAGTTCTCGCTTCGCGGCGGCATTCTCGACTTCTTTATGCCCGACGCTGACTATCCTGTCCGCGCGGAATTCTGGGGCGACGAAATCGCCGACCTGAGTTACTTCGATATCGAAACCCAGCGCAGATTCAAGAAGGCAGGCACGATTCGCCTGACTCCCTCGACAGAGATAATCATCGAGGACAGGGACGCGCTCGCCGATAAAGTCGTCCATAAGGCGGGACTTTTGCGCGGCAAGGGCGTCGTAAAGGCGCGCGAAAAGCTGTACGCCGAGGCTGAGCTTATCCGCAGCGGCGCGACGCTCTCGAACGCCGACAAATTCATCGGTCAGATTTATGACAAGCCCGAGTGCCTTTTCGACTATTTCAGCCGCGATTCGCTGATTTTTATTTCGGAGTTCAGCAACGTCCGCGACAGGGGAAAGTCCATGGACTTCCAGAATTCGGAGCTATTGAAGGAAGGGCTCAGGGAAGGTTTTCTCGCGCGCGGTTTTGACCGTTTTCAGCTGACATATAACGAGTGCATGGAGCTTTTTGCGTCGCACGGAGTGATTCTGCTAGAGAGCTTTGTGCACGGCAGCATAGATCTGAAGCTCGCGGAGATAATAACCTTCACAGCAAAGCAGCTCACCCAGTGGACGGGCTCGTACAAGCAGCTGCGCGAGGACTTGAACGGACTCTTCACTCCCGACAGCCGCGGCGTGATTCTTGCCGGCACCGAAAAGGCGGCAAAGAACCTCTGTGACAACCTCGTTTCCGACGGTTACGACGCTCAGTTTGTGAATTCTCTCGACAAGGCGGCAAAGGGCAGACTCTATGTTATGACGGGCGCGCTGAGCGCGGGCTTTGAGCTGCCGGGCGAGAAGTTCTTTGTCATCACCTTCGGCTACAACTCCTACCGTCCCGAGCAGAAGCGCAGGCGCCGCGGAAAAAAGGAAGGGCAGGAGATTTACAGTCTGTCCGAGCTGACCGCGGGTGACTACGTTGTTCACAGCGTCCACGGTATCGGCGTTTTCAGCGGAATCCGCAAAATCGACACCCACGGCGTTGTCAAGGACTATATCAAAATCGACTACGCGAAGGGCGACGCGCTGTATGTGCCCGTCACCCAGCTAGACATGGTCGCAAAATACATCGGCCCGCAGGAAAATTCATGCGTCAAGCTCAACCGCCTCGGCTCGGGCGACTGGCAGAAGGCGAAGGCTAGGGTAAAGTCCTCCGTCAAGGACATCGCCAAGGAGCTGATCGCACTCTATTCCGCGCGAATGAAGGCAAAGGGCTACGCGTTCACGGGCGACAACGAGTGGCAGCGCGACTTTGAGGCGGCTTTCGAGTACGAGGAAACGCCCGACCAGCTCACCTGTATACGCGAAATAAAGCACGACATGGAGCGCACTGTTCCGATGGACAGACTTCTCTGCGGCGACGTAGGGTTCGGTAAAACCGAGGTAGCTCTGCGCGCGGCGTTCAAATGCGTGGCGGACTCAAAGCAGTGCGCGCTGCTATGTCCGACGACAATCCTCGCGTGGCAGCACTACCAGACCGTAACCAAGAGATTTGAGGGATATCCGATTCGCGTGGAGCTTCTCTCGCGCTTCCGCACAGCAAAGCAGCAGAAGGAGATCCTCGAGCGGCTCAAGCGCGGCGAGATAGACATGGTTGTTGGCACCCACCGCCTCGTCCAGAAGGACGTTGAGTTCCGCGACTTAGGGCTTGCAATCATCGACGAGGAACAGCGCTTCGGCGTTGCTCAGAAGGAGCGGTTCAAGGAGCTTGTCAAGAACGTCGACGTTCTTACGCTCTCGGCTACCCCTATCCCGCGCACCCTAAACATGGCGATGAGCGGACTTCGCGACATGAGCGTTATCGAGGAAGCGCCGATGAACCGTCAGCCTGTCCAGACCTACGTGCTCGAACACGACAACGCGGTGATTTACGAGGCAATACGGCGTGAGATGCGCCGAGGCGGTCAGGTATTTTACCTGCACAACAACGTCGAGACGATCTCGTCCTGCGCTGCGCGCATTCAGGAGGCGATACCCGACGCGAAAATCGCGATTGGCCACGGCAAGATGAAGGAGAACGAGCTCAGCGAGGTCTGGAGGCAGATGCTCGAGCAGGAGGTTGATATCCTCGTATGTACAACGATTATCGAAACGGGAGTTGACCTTCCGAACGCCAACACGCTTATCATAGAAAACGCCGACTGTATGGGTCTGTCGCAGCTCCACCAGCTCCGCGGACGCGTCGGCAGAAGCGCCAGACGTGCCTACGCGTACTTTACCTTCCGCCGCAGCAAGGTGCTGACCGAAATCCAGCAGAAAAGGCTCGCAGCCATCCGCGAGTACACGGAATTCGGCAGCGGCTTCAAGATCGCCATGCGCGACCTCGAGCTGCGCGGCGCGGGAAACATCATGGGCGCTCAGCAGCACGGACACATGGAGAGCGTAGGATATGATATGTACCTCAAGCTGCTCGGCGAGGCTGTCAGCGAGGAGAGAGGCGAGCAGAAGCAGTCAGCTGACCTCGACTGTCTTATCGACATCTCAGTCGACGCGCATATTCCCGAGTACTACGTCGAAAGCCTGACGCTCAGGCTCGACGTTTACCGGCGAATTGCCGATATACGCACGCCTGATGACGCGGACGATGTGCGCGATGAGCTGCGTGACCGCTTCGGCGAGATCCCGCCGTCGGTGCTCGGACTGATAGAAATCGCGCTTATCCGAAACCGCGCGAACGCCCTCGGCGTGTATGAAATCCGTCAGAACGAGGGCAGCCTGATGCTCTACGTCAGGGAAATCAAGTCGCCTGCGGTTGCGGATTTGTTGATTTCGCTTAACGGAAAAGCGACGCTCAACGCGGGTCAGAAGCCGTTTTTATCAGTAAAATGTCCCAAGGGAGAGGATTCCGTCGCCGTTTTGAAGCGCGTTTTCCGCATAAATTAGAAAATTTTCAACAAAATTTTTTTAAGATATAGACAATGAGAAAAAAATTGTGTATACTAGTACAGTACGCACCCATATTTGATTGGGTGAAATTTGTGTAAGGATGGTATAAAAAATGAAACCAACGGTTAAAATCGGTTCCTTACTCCTCGCGGTAGTGATGGCGCTTTCCGCAGCATTCGCCACAGGCTGCAGCATGAGCAAGGAATGGTCTTACAAAACAAGCGACAAGGAGCTCGCCATCGGCGTGTACATCTACTGCCTTGACCTCGCTTACCAGCAGGCTCAGACAAAGGCAAAGGAGCTTGACGACTACGACGGCACCAACGACAAGTGGCTCGACCTCGAAATCACCGACGACGACGGCAACACCGCTGTTGCCCGCCAGTGGATCAAGGACGACGCACAGAAGAAGTGCCTTAATTTCCTCGCGGTAGAAAAGGGCATGAAGGAAGAGGGCGCGTCTGTTGACGAGGCAACCCAGCAGGCTGCCGACGAGCAGGCAAAGACATACTGGAATGTCGGTCAGTACGCAAACTACGGCTACATCATGCCGATGAGCAAGGAGCTTGAGCCCTACGGCATTTCCTACGACAGCTTCCGTTACTGCACCTCGCAGTATTCCGTGAACTACAGCGCTCTGTTCGCAAAGCTCTACGGTGAGGGCGGTTCCCAGGAGGTTTCCGACAGCGAGCTCGAGGATTACTTCATCGAGAACTACGTTGACTACAGCTACATTCCCGTTCAGCTTTACGAGGCTTCAACCGACGAGGCGGGCGAGTCCAAAAGCGTCGCTCTCAGCGATGAGAAAATCGCAGACTACACTTCTGAGCTTGAGGGCTATGTAAAGGATATCGACGACGGCAAGTCCTACGACGACGTTGTATCGGAATACACCGAGAAGCACGAGCTCAGCCAGAGCCCCGCTGTTGACAACACCGAGCAGCTCGAGAACGTTTCGGCAGGCGACCAGATCAAGGACGCGCTCAAGGAGCTCGGCAACAACAAGGCTGTCACCGTAAAGGTAGGCGAGGGTGATTCAGGCATGCTCTACCTTGTTTACAAGAGAAACAGCGCGGATTCCGCCAAGGATTACCTCGAGAGCGAGACTAACCGCGCAGGCGTTCTCAATACCATGAAGAAAGACGATTTCGAGGATTACCTCAAGAAGATTGTTGAGGACCTCGATTACGAGAAAAACTCAGCCGTAGACGGCTACGATCCCAAGATGTTCTTTGTAGCCGAGCAGCCTACCACAGCGGCTGAGGAAACCACCTCCGCGGAGGAAGAAACCACCGCCGGGGAGTAACAGACCTTTCAAAAGGAGGTTTTTATGGGCAGACATACAAAAGTAATCGCAGCTATTCTGACTGCAGTATTCCTGTTCAGCGCGTTCGGCGCAATCTCGGTTTACGCCGAGGACGTCGAGCCTAATCCCGATCCCGGTTACACCGAGCCCGCGTACAATCCCGAGCCCGAACCGACATATCCCGATATGCCGGTCGAGCCCGAACCTGTGGTAACAGATCCGCCGTATAATCCCGATCCGTACAATCCCGAGCCCTATGACGACGGAGGCAACACCGGAGGCAATACCGGAGGCAACACCGGCGGAAATACCGGTGACAATACCGGCGGCGGTACAGGCAACAACGGCTCAGGCTGGGTCGACAGCGACGGCAATGTTTTCAGCAGCCCGCAGGACGTATATGTCGGCGGCGGCCAGAGCTATCAGCCCCCTCAGAGTACAGCACCGTCAGCGGCGCTCTACGATACAAAGGACAAGAAGGTTGACGACAAGACCCTGTCATCCAACGACTGGGGAGATATCGCGGCAAAGCTCAAAAACGCCGGTAATACCGCAGGCGAGGACGACGGCAGCGGCGACTTTACCTTCATTCAGCAGAACACCGCTAAAGAGGATAACGGTCACTGGATCATCATTGCGGGAGCAGCATGTCTCGCACTCAGCCTCGCAGGCTTTATTTATCTGATTGCCTCGGCTGTTTCGCACCGCAGAAAGCTCAAAACAGCAATGAGCTCCAACAGCGCGCAGGGCGGCTATTACCGCGCGAATGATGATTACGACGACGGCTACAAGCCTTCCGCAAAAAAGGAAAAGACCCCGCGCAACGGCAAAAGATACAAGTAAACAGTAAAAGAAAACGTCTCTGATTATCAGAGACGTTTTTTCTATTCAAAGCCTGTAAGGTTCAGCTTGATAAGATAGATTATGAAGATGTGCAGCGGATAAATCAGATAGAACAGGTACTTGAGAAAGGCTCCGCGGATAAAGCCGCGCTTGCCGTTGTACAGCGCAATCGGCAAAAACGCAAGCAGAACAAAGCGGAAGTTGTTGAGCAAAAATGCGGTGAAGATCCTGAGCAGCTTTTGTTCGCGCAAAGCGTACAGAAGTATGATGAATGCAAAGCCCTGTACCCAGTAATCCGCATTCAGATAGTAGCTGACCACCGCCAGTCCCAGAAGAGAGAGGAATACAAACAGAGGCTTTTCGCGGAAACGGTCGATTGCGCAAAGTCCTAGGTATCCCAGCAGCAGTGTGAAAAAGACGTTCTGTTCCGAATAGAAGAGCGTGCCGCTGTGCTCGAGGTTGTATGGTATTTCCGAGATAACCGCAAGAAGAGCAAGACTGATTCCGTAGCGGACTTTGCTGCGTGTATGCAGGAAGCCCTCAATCAACAGGAAACAGAAAATCGGAAATGCAAACCGTCCGAGGTCGCGCATCAGGCGGTACAAAGTCAGCTTGTATGCGCCGAACTGAAGCAGTAATATGCTTTGATCAACGAGGTGTACGCCGACATGGTCGATGAACATCGAAATAACGGCAATCAGCTTGAGCATGCTTCCGCTGAGCACCCTGAAACGGTCGGGAATAAAGTCCTGCCGTATCATAGCCCGAACATCCTCTGAGCGTTTTTGTACATGAGATTTTCGTAGTCATCGGCTGAGATCAGCTCTCTGAGCTCGTTGAAGTACTGCTGGTACAGTGAGCGGTCTCCTGTTCGGTTGTGGAGCAGGGTGTCCTTGCCGTCAATCGGATTGTCGGTGCCGAAGAGCATTTTTTCGCTGCCGTATCGGCGTATCGCTTCGACGGTGGTGCTCACCGGAACCCATGTTGTGTCGCCGTAGAGGTTAGGCAGCTTGCCGAGCAAATCCAGGGCGACGGAGTTGTCGGTGCCCAAATCCATGTGCACCATGATGAATTTCACCTCGGGGTGGCGCTTCGCGGCGTTGTAGAGGTGAGGCGACATCGCCTGTTCACAGCCGCCCGTATGTGACGCGACGGGCAGTTCGAATTCTGCGGCAAGGCGGTAAATCGGTTCAAGGCGTTCCTCGTCGGGAGCGGTCAGCGAGTGGAACGGGTGCAGCTTTATGCCGTAGATTATATCGTGGTTCTCCTTGAGAAGTGAAACAAATTCCTCGTCGGGCAGCTCGTGCTGGATACGGAGCCACGGCATGATTCCGAGCCTGTCCGGATACGGACGCACGGCGTCTATCGTTTCGCGCAGGAGCTGATTCTGCGGCTTTGAGTACGGCGGCGGAACGGGATTTTGCTGATGGTCGTTTTCGGCGCCTTCGATATTGCTGAGAATTGTGAAGTCAATTCCGTATTTGTCCATTGAATAGAGAACTTGCTCAATCGTCATGTCAAACGGCGGGAGCGTTCCTATGTGCGCATGGGTATCGATAATCATTTCTTTGCCTCCTTTGTGAGCAGTACCACGCATTCGATGTGTTCGGTGTGAGGAAACATATCTACAGGCTGTATTTTCTTTACCTTATAATCGCTGTTTTCACTCAGAAATCTGAGGTCGCGCGCTAAGGTTTCGGGGTTGCAGCTTACGTAAACGACCCTTTCGGGCGACATTTTTATCAGTGAGCGCAGGAATTTTTCGCTGCTGCCCGCTCTCGGCGGATCCATGAACACAACGTCGGGACGCTCTTCCTCTTCGGCGGCGGATTCCATGAACTCACCCGCGTCGCCCTTGTAGAAGCGGATATTTTTCAGGCTGTTGCGCTTGGCGTTCGTTATCGCGTCGCGGACGGCGTCGCCGTTAAGCTCGACTCCGATCACCCTGCCCGCGCCGTTTTTGGCGGCGACGATTCCGATCGTACCAATGCCGCAGTAGGTGTCGAGCACGGTTTCATCTCCTCTGAGCTGAGCGAACTCGATCGCCTTGCCGTACAGAACCCCGGTCTGGACGGGGTTGATCTGGTAGAAGCTCTTTGGTGAGATTCTGAAGCGGCAGCCGCAGAGCACATCCTCGATATAACCCTTGCCGTAGAGCACGTTTTGTCTGTCGCCGAGGACGAGGTTGGTGCTGAGGTTGTTCACGTTCTGCACGATTGTCGTGATTTCGGGGAACTGCTTGAGTATCGCCTTGACGAAGTTGTTTTTTGAGGGAAAGACAGGCGTTCCCGTTACGAGCACGAGCATGATCTCGTTTGTGGAAAAGCCGCGTCTGACGAGCACATGGCGCAGAAAGCCTCTGCCTGTGTCCTCGTTGTAGGTAGTCAGCTTAAATGACGGCAGCAGCTTTCGGACGGCTACGATTATTCTGTCGGCGGTCTTGTCCTCAATCATGCAACTGTCAATGCCAACAACGTGGTGGGTGCCGGACTGGTACACGCCCGAGATTATCTTGCCGCTTCTGTTGGTATAGAACGCCGCCTGAACCTTGTTTCGATAATGACAGGGCTTGTCCATTCCGATAATAGGCGCGACCTTGCAAAAACGGCGAAGAAGGCGTTCAACCTTGCGCTGTTTGAACCCGAGCTGTTCGGGATAGGCGGTGTCGAGCTGACAGCCGCCGCATTTTTTGTAGACGGGGCAGCGCTCTGTTGTTGATTTTTCCATAAAAATTCCTCCGCTCTTTTCTGATTATATTCTATCATCAACAGACTTCAATTTCAAGCCGCAAAAACGCTTGACAAAAAAGATAAATGGGAATATACTGACAATAATGACGGCAAAGGCGCTGCGGATAATAACCGCGGCGCCTGTTTTTTGAAATTACAAAAATTATCAGTTAGGAGAGTTTTTTATGTCTAAGGTACCCAAAATGTTCGGAAGCATGGTATTCAACGACAAAAAAATGCAGGAGAGACTTCCCAAATCAACTTACAGAGCGCTCAAAAAGACCATTCAGGACGGCGAGCCGCTCGATATCAGCGTTGCAAACGTAGTTGCGGCGGCGATGAAGGACTGGGCAATCGAAATGGGCGCTACCCACTACACCCACTGGTTCCAGCCCATGACGGGCGTTACCGCCGAGAAGCACGACAGCTTTATTCAGCCTCACGGCGACGGCGTAATCATGGAGTTCTCGGGCAAGGAGCTCATCAAGGGCGAGCCCGACGCGTCCTCGTTCCCGAGCGGCGGTATCCGCGCGACGTTTGAGGCGAGAGGCTATACAACATGGGATCCTACCTCGCCCGCGTATGTACGTGACGGCTCTCTTTATATTCCCACCGCGTTCTGTTCCTACACAGGCGAGGTTCTCGACAAAAAGACTCCTCTGCTCCGTTCGATGGAGCGCATGAGCACCGAGGCGGTCAAGATCCTCCACCTTCTCGGCAAGACCGACGTTACCCGTGTCACCACGACCGTCGGACCCGAGCAGGAGTATTTCCTCATCGACAAGGAGCTTTACGACCAGAGAGAGGATCTCAAGCTCACGGGCAGAACCCTCTTCGGCGCGAAGGCTCCCAAGGGTCAGGAGCTTGACGACCACTACTTCGGCGCGATCAAGACACGCGTCGCGGCATACATGAAGGATATCGACGAGGAGCTCTGGAAGCTCGGCGTGCTCGCAAAGACAAAGCACAACGAGGTTGCTCCCTCACAGCACGAGCTCGCTCCCATCTTCACAACCTCGAATATTGCTAACGACCACAACGAGCTGACAATGGAGATCATGCAGAAAACCGCCGAAAAGCACGGCCTTGTCTGCCTGCTCCACGAGAAGCCCTTCGCCGGCGTCAACGGTTCGGGCAAGCACAACAACTGGTCGCTCAGCACAAACCTCGGCGAGAACCTGCTCAGCCCCGGAAAACACCCCGAGAACAACGTTACCTTCCAGCTTTTCCTCGCGGCGGTCGTTAAGGCTGTCGACGAGTACCAGGATCTGCTCAGGGCTACCGTAGCTTCCGCGGGCAACGACCACAGACTCGGCGCTAACGAGGCTCCGCCCGCTATCATGTCCGTTTACCTCGGCGATGACCTCGGCGAGATGGTACAGGCTATCATCGACGGCGAGGACTATGTGAGCCACGGCAAGGAGAGAATGGAAACAGGCGTTGAGGTGCTCGCCGACTTCAAGAAGGACACCTCCGACCGCAACCGCACATCTCCGTTTGCGTTCACCGGCAACAAGTTTGAGTTCCGCGCACTCGGTTCGGCTCTCAACATCGGCTGCCCCAACTACATGCTCAACACCATGGTTGCCGAGGAGCTCAGTCAGTTCTACGTAGAGCTCAAGGGCGCTGAGAATATCAACATAGCCGTGCGTTCTCTCGTCAGAAACGTGCTCACCGAGCATCAGCGCATTATCTTCAACGGCGACAACTACGCCGACGAGTGGGTAGAGGAGGCTCAGAAGCGCGGCCTTTACAACCTCAAATCCCTGCCCGACGCGTTCGCGCACTTCCTGGACAGAAAGAATATCGACCTCTTTGTCAAGAACAAGATCGTAACAGAGGCTGAGTACCGCGCACGTTACGAGATCGAGCTTGAGACCTACTGCAAGCAGATCAACATCGAGGCGCTGACCATGATCGACATGGCGAAGAAGAAAATCACTCCCGCCGTTACAGCCTTTGTCAGAGAGCTTACAGACGCAGCTCTTGCTAAGAAGGCGCTTTCCGCGGCGATTCCCACTTCCGTGGAGGAGGATCTGATCATGAGCCTGTCCAACAAGCTCGTATGCTTTGTAAAAAAGACCTCGGAGCTTGAGGACGCGGTGATGAACGCGGGCAGCTTTGACGGCGATCCGCTCGCACGCGCGACCTTCTTCCGCGAAAACGTATTCGCGAAAATGCAGGAGCTCCGCGCAGTGGGCGATTCGATGGAGACCGAGACAGCCTCGGAATTCTGGCCCTATCCGTCCTACACCGAGCTGCTTTTCAGCGTCTGAGCGTATTTATCGGCGTTTTTGTCATTTGTGATGCGCTAATACCGTATCATGCGCGGCTCTTTTGATGGTTTAAACAAATTTCATTCAAAAATCTGTAAGTTCGGAACAAAAAACTCACAAGAATGTGTAATACTAATTCCTGATAGAAAGTAGACTAATAGTTTGCGAGGATATTTTTCGCAAGACAAGGCGAAGGACGCGGCAAGGCTGACGCCTTGCAAGGACGACAACGCAGTATTGCGGAAAATAGACCGCAAAGATTGTCTACTTTTTATTAGGTATTAGTATAAATCCTTGTGTATTTAACAAATCAGGCAATGATATTTCGAGTGCAAAAAATAAAAAAATTGCGAAAAACCCTTTACAAATCAAAATCTTAGTGATATAATCATAAACGTAAAATCGACGAATAGAAAAAGCGTATGTGCGCACTTCATCGTTGATTGCTCAATTATTTTCAAAAGGTGGTAGAAAACAATGAAAAAGGTATCAGTTATTCTTGCTGCGCTCCTTCTTGTTGCTGTTTCCGTTGTCTCAGCTTTTGCTGCAGGCATCAACGACAGTGAGCAGAAGGTCCTCGACGAGTTAAAGACCAGTGTTAAGATGCAGGGCACCGATATGTATTTGCCCGATTCTTACGTCAATCAGGCGGAGAGCTATTTTAACACCATCGACATGACTGCCGGTCAGGCAGATCAGATGCTTGCGGTCATCAAGGACGGCAAGGCTCAGCTCGAGGCTACAGGCGCTAAGAACATCGCTGACTGCACTTTCGCTCAGAAGCAGGCTCTGATGGACACTATTAAGAAGGTCATGGCTCCCGTAAACGGAACCGCTTCCTATGACAAGTCCACCAAAGAAGTTACCCTTAAGGACGAGAAGGGCGAGGTTATCTTCAAGGCCGCTCCTACTCTTGTTGCTAAGGACGGCAAGCCCGGCGTTGACGCTGACGGCAAAAAGACCGACGGCGGCGTAATCAAGACCACAGGTGCTTCCGCTAATACTACTGCTATGGTAGTGGTCGGTGCGGCTGCTCTTATCGCGATCGCGGGCGGCGTCTTCTTCGTAGTGAAGAAGAGAGGCTAATGTCTGAGCACAGAAGACACAGACACAATAAAAAAGCTGGTGGGAAGAGTTTTGTGATTCTTCCCATTATCTTTTTTATAGGCATATTCACAGTATTGTATGTCGCGCTCGCGCCGACGTTCGGTCCGTTGGCCTCCGCCGTCGGAACCTTGTTCTCCGACGCGGAGAAGGACTACTCCACATCATACAAGAATATCTTTGTGCCTGTGATCGAAGAAACTACCGTGAGCGCAGAGACAGATAAAAAGGGAGAATCATCGGAGACCCCGCAAAAGACCGTGGACGTCGAGGAGGTCGAATTCCCGAATTACGGCAATCAGTTCGGCGATATCCGCATTCCCGGCTGCGGCGTGGATTGCCCGCTTTTCCTCGGCGACGGTGATATCGCTCTGAGAAACGGCGCGGGCATCTACTACGGCAGCGGAATCCCCGGCTACGGCAAGACGATCCTTGTCGCCGGCCACAACAACACCTTCTTCAACGGTCTGAAAAACGCCGAGCCCGGTCAGGAGATCTATGTCCGCACCAGCTACGGCAATTTTGTCTACACCGTCAGGGAGACGGCTGTGGTCGAAGCGCTTGACGTTACGGCGTATGATCTCGCCGCGGATGAGGAAAGCCTGATCTTGTACACCTGCTATCCGTTCGATGAGATCGGTCTTACCACAAAAAGATTCTTTGTCTACGCCGATTTCACTTCAGGCGTGGTGATCGACAAGGATGCAGAATAAGGAGAATCGACATATATGAGCAAAAAACCAATGTCCAGCAGGGTCAGAGACATCGTTTTCGGTATCCTGTCTTTTTTTCTGTCCTTGCTGTTCACGCTGTTTTCCTTCATCCTTGTCATCGAATCAACGCTGATGAACAAGAACGCGTGGATCGACAATATGAACCGCAGCAACTACTTCATCGATAAGACCGATGAGGTGCGGGACAAGCTGAAGGATCTCACTTACGCGAGCGGCATCAAGGAGGACTTCTTTGACGGCTTCGTGGACGAGATTTTGGTGACGGAAGATACCTACAATTATATTGAAGGGTATTTTGAAGGAACAACAACGGTCATCGACGGCACAGCCTTCCGGCAGAAAATGTCTGTCGCGCTGGACGAATACGTAAAAAAAACAAACCAAAAGGTTGACTCCGAGCAGATCAGCGAGTTGATAAAGCAGGCGGAGCATATCTACACCGCGACCGTCGCCTTTGTCGGCTTCGGATCGCTTTCCGTCTATTTTCTGGCGGCTAAAAAAGTGTTGCCTCTGGTTTTGACCGGTATCATCATTCTGTCGCTGGGTTTGATCGCGGTGTTGTTCTTTTGCAATAAATGGAAGCACCGCGCGATAAAATACTTTTACTACGCGACCGGCGGCGCGTTTCTGGCTAATCTGGCGCTCTCTCTGTTTTTGTCAATATCGGGCGGAGCGAAAAACATCAAACTGGATTCAAGATCGGTCTATAATTTTGTTGTCAGCTTCGTAAACAGCGTAAACCTGTCATTCTGGATCTGCACTGCTTTATTCCTGCTATTTTCCGTAGCTCTGTATTTTGTTTACCTCAGATTGTTCAAAAATGCGTCCAAGAGGAGCGGCATATGATGCTGCTCTTTTTTTCGCATGATTTCACAGGAGGATAAGAATTGAGCACATTTTGAGACGGGAATAACAGGTATATTTGGTAATTTCAATAAAAAATAACAGGATAAAAGATTTTTGCGTCGATTTACTTGATTATTTTGAGTAAATAGTGTATCATATTCAAGATGAACGGCGTGCTATGTGCACTATATCCCCGGAATACAAGATAAGGTAGGTAGTAAAATGGAAGAAAAAGAAGAAGCAGTCCTTTCCTTCAAGGATATACTGGGCGTATTACGCAAGAATTTGATTTTTATAATCATCACATGTTTGGTTTTTTCGCTCGGCTCATTCTTTGTTACCAATTTTCTGGTGACAAAGCATTACACCTCGACTATTTCTCTATACGTAGAAACCGTTGATTTACAGCCGGATTCCCAGAACAGCGCGATATATTCACTGAATATGCAAAACTACGCGCTGAAGCTGGTTAATACATACATCAGAATGCTGGATACAAACACATTCTACACCAAGCTTGCAACCGAGCTCAACGATAAGTACACCCCCGATGAGCTTAGTAAAATGATTTCCTACAAGAGCGACGAAACAACCGAGGTCTTTGACGTAAGCGTTGTTTCCGAGTCTCCGACAGAGTCAAAAGTAATCGCGGATACCATCGCCGAAGTAGCGCCGGAGACGATTTCAAACCTCAAGTCGAACGCGAAGCTCAAGGTTTGCGATGAAGCACAGCTGCCGACAAAGCCCTCATCTCCGAGCCTTAGCAGAAATGTTATTATTGCTTTTGCAATCGGATTGCTGCTTGCTCTCGTGGTATCGTTCATAAGACACTTCCTCGACAAGAAGATCAAGTATGACGATGAAATGACAACGATTCTGGATATCCCCGTATTGGCGGCGATTCCCAGCTTTGACACATATATAAACCAAAAGGGTAAGAACGGAGGCGCAAAAGATAATGGCAAATAATAACGGAAGCGGTACTGACAGAAAAAGAACCTACAACCTGCTCAACATGGAGGCTATCGCCTTCCAGATCAGAGAATCTTACAAGACTGCCAGAACCAACATAGTATACTCCATTATCAAAAAGGGATGCAAAAAAATCAGCTTTACAAGCGCTAACAAGAGCGAGGGTAAAACGGTTACCTCGGTAAACATTGCAATCGCGCTTGCCCAGCAGGTTAACACAAAGGTTCTGGTTATCGACTGTGACCTCAGAAGACCTCAGATTCACAATGTTTTGTCAATCGGCTTCGCACCCGGACTGACAAATTACCTCAACGGCGAGTGTTCCAAGGATGAGGTAATCCGCAGCTCAAAAATCAATAATCTTTATGCGATTACCTACGGCGCCATTCCTCCGAACCCCTCCGAGCTTCTCTCCAGTGAGAGTATGAAGGAGTTTGTCAAGGAGCTTGAAAAGGAATTTGATTATATCATTTTCGATACTCCTCCCGTTGGTGTCGTAATCGACTCGCTTCCTTTGGTTAAGCAGTCTGACGGTGTTGTGCTGGTTGTAAAGCATAATTCCACAACATATCCCGATTTGAAAAAGGTAATTGAGACCATCAACAGAAACAACGGAAAGATTCTGGGCGTAATCATTAATAACGTTGAGTCTGTCAAGTCGCATAAGTACGGCAAGGGATACGGCTATGGTTACGGATACGGTTACTGATTCCGCGCTTTGCAGCAGGAAAAGACTGCTTTACAACAACGCTTTTTTTGAGGGAAGAACTGTAGGGAAAGATAAAATGGAAGCTGAGATTATGAGTAAGGAAGTTGTAAAGAACGGAGTAAAATACTACGTTGAAGAGAAAAAAGCATATAATTTTGTCAAACGGGTTTTTGATTTCTCGTTCGCTCTGATTTTTGTGATTCTGTTTTTCTGGCTGTTTCTCGGAGTTGCGCTGGCAATCAAGATTGACGACGGAGGTCCTGTCTTTTACGTGTGTAACAGAGTAGGGCTGTTCGGAAGAGAATTCAAGTTTTACAAGTTCAGAAGCATGAAGCCCAACGCTGATGAGATTTTTGAATCTATTAAGGATCAGAATGAAACGTCGGGCGAGCTGTTTAAAATCAAGGACGATCCGCGCATCACAAGGGTCGGCAAGTTTTTGAGAAAGACCAGTCTTGATGAGCTTCCGCAGTTTTTCAATATCATCAAGGGAGACATCAGCTTTGTAGGTCCCCGTTCTCCGCTTCCCAGAGAGGTCGAAAATTACACCGATTATTCGATGCAGCGCCTGTCTGTAATCGGCGGTCTTAGCTGCTATTGGCAAATCAGCGGAAGAAGCCAGATTGATTTCAACGGTATGGTTGAGTTGGATTACAAGTATATCAAGGAAAGAAGTATCCTGACAGATTTGAAGATTCTGTTTCTCACTATTCCCGCGGTTATCAAGGGCGACGGCGCGTACTAAGCGTCAATCAACTAAATAATTACCGATATAGAATAACGTCGGGCTGCCTTGGGCAGTCCGACGTTGATTTTTTGCCCGCGAGGGGCGGTATTTCTGTTATATAAGCGAGCAGATATCAGTCCACTCGCGGCCGTGAGCCTTCGCTACGTTTTCGTTTGTGATTTTGCCGAGATAGCAGTTGACGCCCGAGCAGATTACAGGGCTCTTTTTGCATGCTTCCTCAAGTCCGTTAGCGGCTATTTCAAGTCCGTAACGAAGGGTAGCGTTGGTTAGGGCGATTGTGCTCGTTCTCGGTACCGCTCCGGGCATGTTTCCTACGCAGTAATGAACAACTCCGTCAACAATATAAACAGGGTCGTCGTGAGTTGTAACGCGGCTTGATTCTCCGCAGCCGCCCTGGTCGATTGCGACATCAACGAATACGGAGCCGTCCTTCATCGAGGGCAGATATTTTTTCTTGAACAGCTTGGGGGTGGACGCTCCGGGAATCAGAACGGAACCGATGACCAGATCCGCGTCCTTCAATACGCGCTCGATATTGCTGTCGTTGCTGACAAGCGTCTGCACCTGAGCGCCGAACATATTGTCAAACTCCTCAAGGCGCTTGAGGCTGATGTCGAGAATAGTCACGTTCGCTCCCATTCCGACCGCGATTTTGCAGGCGTTCATACCAACCGTGCCGCCGCCGAGAATGACCACGTTTGCCTTTGGGGTTCCGGGAACTCCGGCAAGCAGAATGCCCTCGCCTCCGAAGTGCTTCTCAAGGTACTTTGCGCCCTCCTGAATGGAAAGACGTCCTGCAATCTGCGACATAGGCGCAAGAAGGGGAAGGGAACGGTCTGTTTCCTGCAAGGTCTCGTAAGCAACAGCCTTGACCTTGCCGTCCAGCAGAGCGTCAGTCTGCTTTTCGTCAGCCGCGAGGTGGAGATATGTGTAGAGAATCAGTCCCTCGCGGAAGAAAGCGTACTCTTCCTCGAGCGGTTCCTTGACCTTGACCATCATATCAACCGAATCCCAGACTTTCTTGGCGCTGTCAACCAAAACCGCGCCGGCTTCCGCGTATTCGGCGTCCGCAAAGCCCGAGCCTACGCCCGCGCCCTTTTCAATGCAGACGTCGTGTCCTGCCGAGACATAAGCGCGGACATTGTCGGGAGTCATGCCAACGCGGAACTCGTTGTTTTTTATTTCCTTGACGCATCCGATTTTCATTAAAATTCCTGCCTTTCAGTGGTTAAAATTTTTATCTTTATAAGCCGTAGGACGGCTGAATTAACATCGAAATTTATCCTGCGTTTCCGCCGCCCTGTTCGGCATTTTTCAGTTGTCTGAGCTCAATCGCAAGCGCGCTTCGGTCGTGTGCCAGGTACCTGACCAGCCTGAATACCACATAACCCGGATAAAGAATTCTGTGGCGGTAAACAACGGGCGCAGAAACTTTCAGGTTCCGCATGTCCGGGAAAATTCTTTTGAGGAGATAACGGCGCTTTGATTTTATGCTGCTGTCTTGTTTGAACCTGGATATTACCAGGTTGTCAATCGTCCCGTAAGAGCCGGAATTTACGTAGAAGGAAAGCTCTTTCATGTCGCTCTCCGATAAAGGCTGAAGAGTAAACGTCTTCTGCGAAAGCCCGCGAACTTTCCGTTCGAAATCCTCAAGACCAAAGTGATTGAACTCGCGGCTGATATAAGCGCGGTCAAGCGTCTGCCCCTTTGTCTTGTTGATGATATATACGTCCAGAAGCGAGCGGAGTCCCGTACCCGCGCTGGAATAATGCTTGTACAAATGGTTGATGATATGGATATAAAAATCATCGTCGGTCATATGGTAGCCGCATTTGTTGTGATCATCCTTAATCAGCCGCTGCCCGATTGTCTTGTAGTAGGAATATGCCTCTGGAAACTCGACGCTGTTGAACAAGTCGGTATGCATTTCGAAGAGCACGGGCTTCTTGTAATACATATCATGATGAAACTTTCCGAACATCTTGCAGCTGTAGCCCATTGACTTCATTAGCTTTCGGATTTCGGACATTTTTTCCCTGTCACAGAGAATATCATTGTCGGACATTTCGCGCATTTCGGGCTTTGGGTATATGCCTTTTAATATTATTCCCTTGAGAGGAAGATAACGGATTCCGCGTTCGTCGAATTCCCGGAGTATTTTTGAACGCTCGGCATGATAAATCACAAGCCTGCGCATGGAATTGCCTATCGCGTTATGCCAGTGATTCGGGAGAGGCATTACCTTTTTGAGCGCAAATGCCGCAGCCGCGGAGAGCATATGGCGGTTTGCCAGGCTGTATACCGCCTCGTCATCCATTTCGCCGCATCGCTGTGCGTCAGGAATCACATTGTTTACAGCGCAGGAAACAAGATATATTAAATCCATCGCGGTTTTTGTTTCTTCGATTTGGCTCATTGTCACCTGCTCCTTTCTCTGTTGATTTTTGGTGGATTATGCGGTCAATACCATAATATTATAGCATCTTGTTATATGTTGTGTCAATCCGCCAAATGGAATGTTTATTGCCTTTGACAAAATAAAAAAAATCAAGAAATCTCGGTTTAATTCCTTTATGTAAATAAACTGTACGTGAAATCAGGTAAAATATGATGTTGAAGAATGATTTGCGGTGGTGGTAGTTTGAAAAAAACGTTGCTTGTAACAAACTCCGAGCAAAGCGCCGCCGCTCTTTCAAAGCTCCTCGAAGAAGAGGGCTACAAGGATATTACCGTTTCCTACGCCGCCTACAGCGCTGAACAGCAGGAGGAGGAATTCGACTTCGTATGTATCAACGCTCCATTGGCGGATGAAAACGGCATTGCGCTGGCAACGCGCTTTGCGAACACTACGCGCGCGAGCGTGGTGATCATCGTACCTAAGGCAAGCGCCGATCAGGTCAGCGATATGCTCAACGAAAAGGGCGTGCTCGTTATTTCAAAGCCGATCAACAGGCACCTCTTTCACCACTATCTGCTGTTCGCGGACTGCTTCAGAAGCCGCCTTCTCAGAGTGGAGCAGGAGAACGACAAGCTCAAGCACATGGTTGAGGATCTCAAAATCATTGACCGCGCCAAGATATTGCTCGTCACCTGTCTTAACATGAGCGAGGAACAGGCTCACCGCTACCTCGAAAAGCAGGCGATGGATATGCAGACCAGCAAGCTTGCCGTCGCAAAACAGGTCATCAGAACCTATCAGAACTGATATAAAACGTCAATTCCGGGGCGAGTTTATCCGCCCGTTTTGAATAAACCACTATTTGAAAGGATTGTTACTATGAGTCGTGCTGCGTATTTAGTGCTCGAAAACGGAACGGTTTTTGAGGGCAAGGCATTTGGCGCCGAAAAAGAAACTATGGGAGAGCTTGTTTTTACAACCGCTATGACAGGCTATCTTGAAACACTCACCGACCCCAGCTACTTTGGTCAGGTGGTTCTTCACACATTCCCTCTTATCGGTAATTACGGCGTCATTCGTTCGGATTTCGAGACCCCTACTCCCGCGCTCAATGGTTATATTGTAAGAGAATGGTGTCAAGCGCCGTCCAACTTCCGCAGTGAGGGCGATCTTGACACCTTTTTAAAAGAGAAGGGCGTTACGGGTATCTGCGGCCTTGACACCCGCGCGCTCACCAGAATTGTCCGCGAATACGGCGTTATGAACTGCCGTATTCAGTACACACCCGAGGTGACCGACGAGCTCCTCAATGAGCTCAAGGGCTTTGTCATCACCGAGGCGGTTGAGAAAACCACGATCTCCGAGATCGAGAACTTCCCCGTTGAAAACGCGAAGTACCACGTTGTTCTCATGGACTTCGGTGCAAAGCACAACATCGGCAGAGAGCTCAACAAGCGCGGCTGCAACCTGACGGTTGTTCCCGCTCACACCAAAGCCGAGGAAGTCCTCGCGCTCAATCCCGACGGCATTATGCTCTCAAACGGCCCGGGAGATCCCGCAAAGAACACCGCTGTCATCGAGGAGCTCAGAAAGCTCACCGAGAGCAAGGTCCCGATGTTCGGTATCTGCCTCGGTCATCAGCTTCTCGCGCTCGCACACGGCGCAAAGACTCAAAAGCTCAAGTACGGTCACCGCGGCGCGAACCAGCCCGTCAAGGAGCTTGAGACAGGCAAGGTTTACATCACCTCTCAGAACCACGGCTACGCGGTTGTTTCCGACAGCCTGCCGGAGGACAGCGAGGTCAGCTACGTAAACGGCAACGACAACACCTGCGAGGGCGTAACCTACACGAGCTTCCCTGCTTTTTCGGTGCAGTTCCATCCCGAAGCTCACGGCGGTCCGCTCGATACCTCGTTCCTCTTCGACCGCTTCCTCAAGATGATGGACGACAACAAGAAGTAATCTCAGAAATATTCAAAAATAGCTGAACATTCTATAAAGTAAGGATTGATAGTATGCCACTGAAAAAGGATATTAAAAGAGTAATGGTTATCGGCTCGGGTCCCATCGTCATCGGACAGGCTGCCGAATTTGACTACGCCGGCACCCAGGCGTGCCGCGCCCTCAAGGAGGAGGGTCTTGAGGTTATCCTCGTAAACTCCAACCCCGCGACAATCATGACCGACAACGCCATGGCGGATAAAATCTATATCGAGCCGCTCACCCTCGATGTGGTAAAGCGCATTATCATCAAAGAAAAGCCCGACAGCCTGCTTTCGACCCTCGGCGGTCAGACAGGTCTGACGCTCTCAATGCAGCTCGCGAAGGAAGGCTTCCTCGAGAAGCACGGCGTTCAGCTGCTCGGCGCGAAGCCCGAAACTATCGACAAGGCTGAGGACAGACAGCTCTTCAAGGACACGATGGTATCCATCAACCAGCCCGTCATTCCGTCGCTTGTCGTAAACGACGTTGAATCCGCCGTTAAGTTCACAAATGAAATCGGCTACCCCGTAATTATCCGCCCCGCATTCACCCTCGGCGGCACAGGCGGCGGTATTGTAAATAACGAGGAGGAGCTCAGAGAAATCACCTCGAACGGTCTCGAGCTTTCTCCGATCACCCAGGTTCTGGTCGAGAAGTGCATCTCCGGCTGGAAGGAAATAGAGTTTGAGGTAATGCGCGACTCCATGGGCAATGTTATCACTATTTGCTCGATGGAGAACTTCGACCCTGTCGGCGTTCACACCGGCGACTCAATCGTTATCGCGCCCGCTGTGACGCTCTCGGACAAGGAGTACCAGATGCTCCGTTCCGCGGCGCTCGACATTATCTCCGCGCTCAAGGTTGAGGGCGGCTGCAACTGCCAGTTCGCGCTCGACCCCGAGACCTTTGAATACGCCGTAATCGAGGTCAATCCGCGTGTTTCGCGTTCCTCGGCGCTCGCTTCAAAGGCTACCGGATACCCGATTGCCAAAGTTGCTTCCAAGATCGCTATCGGCTACACCCTCAGTGAAATTAAAAACGCCGTTACGGGTACGACCTACGCGTGCTTCGAGCCCGCTATCGACTATGTTGTCGTCAAGTTCCCGAAATGGCCGTTCGATAAATTCGTATACGCAAAGCGCGACCTCGGCACCCAGATGAAGGCGACCGGCGAGGTCATGGCTATCGCTCCCACCTTTGAGCAGGCTATCATGAAGGCTGTCAGAGGCGCGGAGATCTCCCACAACACCCTCGATGACAAGGAGTATGAGAAGTTCAGCGACGCTTCCGTTCTGCACCAGCTCAGCGTCTGCGATGACCGCAGAATCTTCTGCGTTTACGAGGCTCTCAAGCGCGGCATTTCCGTCGACAAAATCCACGAGATCACCATGATCGACGAGTGGTTCCTCGAGAAGCTCAGAAACATCATCGCGGTTTCAAACGAGCTTAAGAGCGGTGCGCTCACAGAGGAGCTTTACACAAGAGCAAAGCATATCGGCTTCCTCGACAAGACGATCGAGGAAATGAGCGGTCAGAAAATTGAGAATCCGCTCACACCCGTATATAAGATGGTTGACACCTGTGCGGCTGAGTTCGCCGCCGAGACTCCGTACTTCTACTCCACCTTCGACAAGGAGAACGAGGCTGAGGAGTTCATCGCCGAGCGCAAGAGCGACAAAAAGACAGTCATCGTATTCGGTTCAGGTCCTATCCGTATCGGTCAGGGCATCGAGTTCGACTACGCTTCCGTACACTGCGTATGGGCGCTCAAGAAGGCGGGCTTCGACGTTGTTATCGTAAACAACAACCCCGAGACCGTATCAACCGACTTCGATACTGCCGACAGACTTTACTTTGAGCCGCTCACCACAGAGGACGTTATGGGCATCATCAAGACCGAGAACCCCTACGGAGTTGTTGTCGCCTTCGGCGGACAGACAGCTATCAAACTGACCAAGTTCCTCAGCGAGAACAACGTGAATATCCTCGGTACCTCCTACGACGCTATCGACATGGCTGAGGACAGAGAGCGCTTTGACGAGCTGCTTGAGAAGTACCACATCAAGCGTCCGCGCGGCGTTACCGTTATGACGACAGAAGAAGCTCTCAAGGTCGCCGACACGATCGGCTATCCCGTTCTTCTCCGTCCGTCCTACGTTCTCGGCGGTCAGAACATGATCATCGCCTTCAACGAGGCTGACGTTAAGGAATACATGGCGATCATCCTCGCTCAGAACATTGAAAACCCGATTCTTATCGATAAATATCTCCAGGGCACCGAGATCGAGGTCGACGCCATCTGCGACGGCGAGGATATCCTCATTCCCGGTATCATGGAGCACGTTGAGCGCGCGGGCGTTCACTCGGGCGACTCCATCGCGGTATATCCCGCATGGAACATCTCCGACGAGATGACCGAGATCATTGTCGAAAGCTCGCGCAACCTCGCAATCGAGCTTCGCACCAAGGGTCTGGTAAATATCCAGTACCTCATCTACAACAACGAGCTTTACGTAATTGAAGTTAATCCGCGTTCCTCGAGAACGATTCCGTACATCAGCAAGGTCACGGGCGTTCCGATGGTCGATCTCGCAACCAGAGCGATGCTCGGCGAGAAGCTCGCGGATATGGGCTACGGTACAGGCTTGTACCGCAAGAGCCCGTATATCGCGGTAAAGGTTCCCGTATTCAGCTTTGAGAAGCTGATTAACGTAGACAACCACCTCGGCCCCGAGATGAAGTCCACGGGCGAGGTTCTCGGTATCGCTGGCACCCTCGAGGAGGCTCTCTACAAGGGACTTATCGCCGCGGGATACAAGATGAAGAAGGACGGCGGCGTGTTCATCACCGTCCGCGATTCGGACAAGGCCGAAATCGGCGAGATCGCCAAGAAGTACTACGACCTCGGCTTCAAGATCTACGCCACCGAGGGCACCTCAAAGGTTCTTAACAAGTACGGCATCGACGCTGTCGGCGTAAAGAAAATCCATGAGTCCGACCGCAACAACACCCTTACCCTGATTGAGTCGGGCAAGGTTCAGTACGTTATTTCCACCTCCGCTAAGGGCAGAATTCCCTCGCGTGACTCCGTAAAGATCCGCCGCAAGACCGTTGAGAGAAACATTCCGTGTCTGACCTCTCTCGACACCGCAAACGCGCTCGCGGATTGCCTCAAGAGCCGCTATTCCCAGCACAGTACCGAGCTTGTGGACATAAACAACATGAGAGATTCCAAGACAAAGCTCCGCTTCACAAAGATGCAGGGCATCGGCAACGACTATATTTACTTCTCCACCTTCGGTCAGTGGATCAATAACCCCGAGGCTCTTGCGGTTCGTCTGAGCGACCGTCACTTCGGTATCGGCGGCGACGGCGTTATCCTCGTTGCTCCCTCAAAGGTCGCTGACGCTCAGATGAAGATGTACAACCGCGACGGCACCGAGGGCAAGATGTGCGGCAACGGTATTCGCTGCGTCGGCAAGTTCCTCTACGACCACGGCATGGTCAACATCAAGGAGAAGGACGAAATCACAATCGAGACCCTCAGCGGCATCAAGTCGCTTAAGGCGTACACCACCGACGGCGAGGTCAAGACCCTGCGCGTCGATATGGGCAAGGCTATCCTCGACCCGAAGCTCATTCCCGTTGACCTCAGCGGCGACAAGGTTGTTGACCGCAGAGTGACAATCGGTATGCAGGATTACAGAATCACTTGCGTATCAATGGGCAACCCGCACTGCGTTGTATTCGTCGACAGCGACATCGACAACATCAACCTTGAGGAAATCGGCCCGCTGTTCGAGAACGACCCGATCTTCCCCGAGAGAGTAAACACCGAGTTCGTCACAGTCCTCAACGAAAAGACGATCAAGATGCGCGTATGGGAGCGCGGCTCGGGCGAGACATGGGCTTGCGGTACAGGCGCCTGCGCGGTTGCGGTTGCGGCATGCGAAAACGGCTTCTGCAAGAAGGGCGACGACATCAAAATCAAGCTCAAGGGCGGCGATCTGATCATCAACTACACCGACGAGACCGTCTACATGACAGGCAATGCCGAGAAGGTTTACGAGGGAGAGGTTGAGGTATAATACTAACACCGGTTATCAGATATTAGGAAAAAGTCTGATATAAAGGAATGAATCCACTTTGAAAATCAACAGAAATTTTGACAATCTTGTACCGAACTATCTTTTTGCTGATGTTGCGAGAAAAACCGCGGAGTATGCGGCGGCGAATCCCGACAAGAAGATCATACGCCTCGGTATCGGCGACGTTACCCTGCCTTTGGCTCCCGTTGTTGTGGAGGCTATGAAGCAGGGCGCCGAGGAGCTTGCTCACAAGGAAACCTTCAAGGGTTATCCCGAGTATGAGGGCTATGACTTCCTCAGAGAGGCGATTTCGGGTTACTACAAGAGCTTCGGCGTAAGCGTATCGCCCGACGAGATATTTGTGTCGGACGGCGCAAAGTCCGACTGCGGCAACATCGGCGATATCTTCTCACAGGACAACACAGTCCTCGTCACCGATCCCGTTTATCCCGTTTACGTCGATTCGAATATCATGGCGGGACGAAAAATCATCTACACCGCCTGCAACGAACAAAACGGTTTTTCCGCGATGCCCGACGAGAGCGTAAAGGCAGACATCATCTTCCTCTGCTCTCCTAACAACCCCACGGGCGCGGCATTCACCTTCGGCCAGCTCAAGGCATGGGTCGATTACGCCAACAAAAACGACGCGGTCATTCTCTACGACGCGGCGTATGAGGCGTTTATAACAGAGGATCTGCCCCGTTCAATCTACGCGATCGAGGGTGCGAGAACCTGCGCCATAGAGCTTTGCTCGCTCTCAAAGACCGCCGGTTTTACGGGCACTCGCTGCGGCTACACGGTTATCCCGAAGGAGCTTGAGCGCGACGGTCACAATCTGTATGCCACATGGTACCGCCGTCAGGCAACAAAGTTCAACGGCGTTTCATATCCCGTTCAGTGCGCTGCGGCAGCAGTGTTCAGCGAGGAGGGACAGCGCCAGATCCGCGAGAATATCGCCTACTATCAGGAGAACGCGCGCATTATCGCGTCTGCTCTCGATGAGCTCGGTATCTACTATACGGGCGGCAAGAACTCACCCTACATCTGGCTGAAATGCCCGAACGGCATGGGAAGCTGGGAATTCTTCGACCTGCTATTAAAGGAAGCCAATGTAGTCGGTACACCGGGCGAGGGCTTCGGTGAAAACGGCGCGGGCTACTTCCGCCTGACCTCATTCGGCGACAGGGAAAGCACCGTTGAGGCTGTTGAAAGAATCAAAAAATTATTATCATAAAAGTCAGCTCCGAGGAAACTCGGAGCTGATTTTTGTTAAGCGGCGGTGAAATAATCTTCGCCGGTGATTATTTTATATTCTTCCGCGGTAATCCAGTTTTTAACAACAGCGTTGTGGACTCTCTCGATGCTCCACAAGCCGCTGTCATAATAGCCTTTTACTTTTTTGAAGTGCTTACTCATTCAAGCTCCACCTCCGTCATCATGGCGATATACTCCAAGTCTGCCTGAGCCTTTTGATTTGCTTCGTCCATCAGTCTGATGTACTCATCCTTGCTGTATTGCACCATGTGATATATCCAGCCTCCGTTTGCTTCCGTGATGTCTGTGTTGACCCACAAGGAAAACTCGTCAACGACCTTTTCTTCGGGTCTGACCGCACTTTTTACAATACCGTAATCTGTCATAGTAATACCCCCTCAGACTGTTGAAGTCGGCACATACAGCAGGCGACCGCCTACGCTTTGATGCTGCGTATTTGGAACAGAATCACAAGATAAAGAGAATCCGCCGGCATTAGCACCATAATTCCAAAAACCGCCCAATCGGACAACGCGGTATCCATTCAGATTTGATGTGCAATAGTAGTTGTCGCCTACGGGAAGAGAACTGTTGCCTGCTGTTTCTGACGGCAAGAAAAGCCAGTCATAATCTTTATCGCCATAGCCAAATGCGGAAATATAACCACCTGCATTTGCAAGGGTCAAGCCCGTTGATTTGTAATTGCCGGAATGACTGCTTTCGTTGAAGGAGAAATCATCTGCAATATACACCTGACCGCTGCCCATTGTGCCGTCACCCCAAAGGTTGATTCCGTTGATGTGCTTCCAGCTATTACCCCACAGATTTTCAATTCCGCGATAGCTGACAGATACCTTGCCGTCAGAGCTGAAAGTCGTTTCCGTTCCGGCAACATCATAAATTGTTTCGCTTGCCATACCCGTTGAGTTGCCTAGAGCGGAGGTTGAGCCCGTCAGTGACGAGCAGTTATTTGAATTGACACTTGAGTTTAAAACAACACCCATGCCGATAGCGTTCTGAGTATTAAATGTTCCGAACTCGATAGCCATGAGCAGCTGATTTGCTGAAACAGACTGGATCGTGTCGAGGTGCCAGTTTGGTGATTTTCTCAGAGCGCAGTTCTCCATATTGAGCTTGTTCATTGTCTTGTATTGACCTGAGATCGGCTTGACGCCCGGCAAAGATTTCAGAACCGCGCTGGTGTCAATCGTTGTGTCTGTGTCAACTCCGTCATGGAAAATCTCATATGTTCCTGCTGTTGGTGATATTGCGCGCCAATACATAAAAGACGCCTCGTACGCCGAGAAAAGTACATAGTCAATTTCGTTGCCGTTCTCGTCATAGAAGAGCGGGTGAAGCTTAAAGCCGGCATGCGGCGTCGAGCTGATGTAGTAATTCGCCTTGCGGATATGATATCCCAAGCCGCCGGACTGCTTCTCGAGCTTGAGCGGTACGACCTTGTAGTAGAACTTCGGCTGATAGACCATGACGTCAACATTAGTATCGGATTCTTCAACATTTTCCGGAGAATAGCTGTCGTCTATCACGCCGTTCGAATCGACAACAACGCGCCTGCGCTGACCGTACATCGGGTACGCGTTGAAATCGTTGCCCGCGCTCAGACCGACAGCAGCACCGAGCCTTGTAAATACCTTGTTCTCAAAATCTGCATGCAAGCCAAGGATATCGCCCGAGGTGTAGCCGATATACGCCTTGAGGTCGGATAGGTTCGAATTGGTTTCCGTAATATCTTCATTAACGTCGTCAATAATCTGCACGCCGAAATCAAACACAGCCTTCGCGGTAGGATACTCGGTATCGGTAGAATCCTCGTCAATACCCGCTTCTGAGGTCAGCTTGTTTGACAATGCCTCGTAATTTGCGGCGATGTAGTCGACAACTGCCTTTATCGACGGATAAAGTGTGGTGCTCGTCTTGTTAGAGGCGGTTATCGCGCTTGTTTTGTTGACGGTGTTTTCGTTGTTTACAAGCACCCACGGCTTATACGTTGTCGCGCCGCCGGCTGTGAGTTCGCGCGCGTATTCTGTTCCGTCGGCACACAGCGCGATTTGATAATAATTGTTTGATGTTGTGAGTACAAATGCGTTTTTGCCGTTGACAAGGGCGTTTGTATAAATAATCTTAGGATTGTTTGCGTTGTACACAACGTTTACGGTAGTGTTGTCGAATGTAAACGCGGTGGATATTGGCGCCTTTGTATTGAGAGCGGCATTTACAACGCGGTTCTGCACGGGATGAGTGCTGGTGGTGCTGAGCTCGTCGTCGACAATGATACCGCCGCGCTCGTCAATCAGCTGTACCTCGCGTATTAGTCTGTTGAGAATTGAATAATCAGGATCAGAGGTGACGTCGGTGTCGAGCGCGTCATCGACATAAATCAAAAATCTCTGAGTGTTGTATGTCCTTTGGCTGTCGGAAATCACAAATCTCGCGGCGGCAAATCCCTTTACGTCAAAGGTAATGTCATCGGTAACGGCGGTGGCGGTTCCGTCCTGCTCAACATCACAGTCAACGGCGACCCTGCTGCCGTCGGAATTCACGCCCTTCATCACAACCGAGCAGCCGCTCACGGAGTAAGGCTCGCCGTTTGCCGTGACAGTGAGGTGGATTTTCTTGCCCTTGTCAAACTGCGTCAGCATTATCGTCTGACAGCTGCGCTCACAGTTGAGATCAAGAGTGATTTCCGCGATATAATCGTTCATCTTCTTCCTCCTAGAAATTTATTGAGGATGGGGCTTCCTCATTCACGCGACGATAATAAGAAAAATTGCATAGAAATATGCAATTAAAAATAAATGTTTCCTTGGAGCAATTATTTCTCGGTTGCGCAACACATTAAAATATGCTATAATAATATATTAAAGAATTGTCTGGAGGTGTTTTCTTGAGCGTACAGGTCGGAGAACGCGTTGAAATGAAAAAACCGCATCCCTGCGGCGGAAAAACGTTTGAAATACTACGCGTGGGAATGGACTTCAAAATCCGCTGTCTGACCTGCGGACGCGAGGTCATGGCTCCGCGCAAGAAAATCGAGAAAAACATCAGAAAAATCATCGGAGAATAATTATGTTCGAAAAGATAGAAATATTTGACAAGCGTTATTCGGAGCTTAACCGCAAGCTCTACGAGCCTTCCGTAGCGGCTGACCCCGAGGCTTACCGGAAGATAATGAAGGAAATCAAGTCGATTGAGGAAATCGTGCTCACCTACCGCGACTACAAGACGGCGCTTCAGACAGAGCAGGAGAGCCTTGAAATCCTCGAGGGCGGCGACAGCGAGCTGCGCGAGCTTGCCCAGATGGAGCTTGACGATGCGAAGGAGAAGATAGATGAGCTTTCGGAACAGCTCAAAATCCTGCTTCTGCCCAAGGACCCCAACGACGACCGCAACGTCATCGTCGAAATCCGCGGCGGCGCCGGCGGCGAGGAAAGCGCGCTGTTTTCGGCGGTGCTTTTCAGAATGTACACGATGTACGCCGAAAAGCGCGGTTACCGCGTAGAGGTCGTCAACGTCAACGAGACCGAGCTCGGCGGCTACAAGGAAATCTCATTCATGATTGAGGGCGACGGAGCCTACTCGCGCTTCAAGTACGAGAGCGGCGTTCACCGCGTTCAGCGCGTGCCCGAGACCGAGAGTCAGGGCAGAGTGCACACCTCAACCACCACAGTCGCGGTGCTTCCCGAGGCTGAGGACGTAGAGCTCGAGATTGACCCCAAGGATTTGAAGATAGATACCTTTCGCTCGAGCGGCGCGGGCGGTCAGCATATCAACAAGACCAGCTCCGCGATCCGCGTTACCCACATTCCGACGGGTACGGTTGTAGAGTGCCAGGACGAGCGCAGCCAGTACAAGAACAAGGATAAGGCGCTCAAGGTGCTCAAGTCGCGGCTTCTCAAGGAGAAGCAGGACAAGCAGGCGAGCGAAATCGCCGCAGACAGAAAATCTCAGGTCGGCACGGGCGACCGCAGCGAGCGCATACGCACCTACAACTACCCTCAGGGCAGACTGACCGACCACAGAATCGGACTGACTCTTTATAAATTGGAGGATATCCTCAACGGCAATCTCGACGAGGTGATTGACGCTCTCGTCACCGCCGACAGAGCGGAAAAGCTAAAGGAAAGCATGGAACAGCAATGATAACACAGCATTTGCACAACAATGAAAATGATATAAATACCGCGGGAAGGATTCTCTCAGGCGGCGGTCTTGTCGCGATTCCCACGGAGACGGTCTACGGTCTTGCCGCCGACGCGCTCAACGGAGCGGCGGTCGCGGATATCTTCGCGGCTAAGGGCAGACCGATGGATAATCCGCTTATTGTACATATCGCGGCGTTTGAGGACATCAACCGTTTCTCGCTCGTCCGCGAAATACCGGACGCGGCGTATACCCTCGCCAAAGCCTTCTGGCCGGGGCCGCTGACAATCATTATGAAAAAGGGTAAAGCTATCCCGGATGAGGTTTCGGCAGGACTTGATACCGTAGCGATACGTTTTCCGTCGCACCCTGTGGCTCAGGCGGTTATCCGCGCGGCTGAAACTCCTCTCGCGGCGCCGTCCGCGAACCTTTCGGGTTCGCCCAGCCCGACCACAGCCGAACACGTCATGAACGACATGGACGGCAGAATCGACGCGGTTCTCGACGGCGGCGAATGTGCTGTGGGACTTGAGAGCACGGTTATCACTCTTGCGGCGGACGTTCCGAGAGTGCTCCGCCCGGGCGGAGTGACGGTCGAGCAGCTCAGAGAGGTTCTCGGGGAGGTCGAGGTCGACGACGCTGTGCTTCATCAGCTCGCACAGGGTCAGACCGCCGCAAGCCCGGGTATGAAATACAAGCACTACGCGCCCAAGGCAAACGTCATACTTCTCAAATGCTCGGACGACGCGTACATTGATTATGTCAACAAGAACGCCGGTACGGGCGTTGCGGCGCTCTGCTGCGACGAGGATATCCCTCTGCTGCGCGGCGTAAAGACGATATCTTTGGGCAGACGGCTTGATTACGAAACCCAGGCGCACCGTCTGTTTGACAGCCTGCGGCGAGTCGACGGCTACGGCGGAGTGCTGACTGTTTTCTCACGGCTGCCATCGACGGACGGAGTCGGACTTGCCGTCTACAACCGCCTTATCAGGGCGGCGGGATTTGAGGTGATCGACCTTGACGAGAGTTAAGCTGATAGGTCTGACGGGTCAGAGCGGAGCAGGCAAGAGCACAGCGGCAGAGCTGTTTAAGCAGAGTGGAATGACTGTAATCGACGCGGACGCGCTCGTCGCTAAAATCTATGAAAGCTCATCGGCGTGTTTGAAATCCGTGGCAGCGAGCTTCGGTCAGGACATCATCAATCCCGACGGCTCGCTCAACCGCAGACTGCTTGCAAAGCGTGCATTTGAGAGCAAGGAAAACACCGCTCTCCTCGGCGCGATTGTCCACCCGTTTGTGATCGCCGAAACCCTCAGAATCCTCAAGACTCTCAGCGGCACGGCTGTCTTTGACGCGCCGCAGCTCTTTGAGAGCAACATGGACGCGGTGTGCGACATCATCGTCAGCGTAACCGCGAACGAGGACGTGCGGCTGAGCAGAATCCTCGGGCGCGACAGTGTTACCGAGGAACAGGCGAGAGAAAGGATCCGCGCTCAGTTCAGTGAGGAATTTTTCCGTTCGCACTCCGACTACACACTTGAAAACAACGGCGATATCTCCGGTTTTAAGGCACGGACGTCCGCACTGATACAGAAAATAAAAGCCGAGGTGATGTGATGGCGCAAAATACGCAATACAGAAGATACGCACCCCGACGCGGAAAAAAGACAAAAAAAGGCGGACTGCCTCTGATCGTATGGCTTGTTGCAATCGCGATTCTCGTCGGCGCTTTGGTGCTTTTTGTGGTGAACTGCCAGGGCAGAACCACCAAGAATGTCCTGAAAGTCGCGTATCCGCAGAAGTACAGCGAGTATGTCAACAAGGCTGCCGCCGACTACAACCTGCCGCCGGCGTTAATATACGCGGTTATCCGCACCGAGAGCGGCTTTGATCCCGACGCGGAATCCTCAGTCGGCGCGAGAGGACTTATGCAGCTCATGCCGTCCTCGTTTGAGTGGCTGCTGCAGAAGCGCGGCGAGACGGATAAATACACCTCCGACGCTCTCTTTGACCCGGCTGTCAATATCGATTACGGCGCGTATCTGCTGCGGTATTTTTACGACTACTACGGCACCGAACAGTGTGCGGTGGCGGCGTATAACGCGGGCTTTGTGGTGTCCGACTGGCTCGCGGATTCCTCATACAGCCCCGACGGTGTAACTCTCACCGAGATACCGTATCCCGAGACCTCACAGTATGTCGACAAGGTCGAAAGCGCTAAGTCGGTGTATATTGAGTTGTATTATTCTTAAAATAAACATAATTACTTTTTCAGCGAAAGGAAGATATATATGTCAGAAGAAAAAACAAAGACCGAGCAGCTCCGCGAGCGCATTATGCTCAGTGAAAACAAGGGTGTAAAGGCGCTCGACGCCGAGGAAATCGCGCGCGCGGACGAGTTCTGCGAGGGCTATAAGAGCTTTCTCAACTCCTCTCCCGTAGAGCGCGAGGCTGTCGCCGAGGCGCTCGAACAAGCAAAGGCTAAGGGCTTTGCCGAGTACGACCCCGAGGCGGAATACAAGGCGGGTGACAAGGTTTATCTTGTTAACCGCGGCAAGGCGATCGCGCTTGCTGTAATCGGCAAAAACGGCGTGAAGAACGGCGCGCGTCTTGCAATCGCCCACATAGATTCTCCGCGAATCGACCTCAAGCCCAATCCGCTTTACGAGGCAAACGGTCTCGGACTTTTCAAGACCCACTACTACGGCGGCCTAAAGAAGTACCAGTGGACGGCTATTCCGCTGACTCTTCACGGCGTTGTGGCAAAGACCGACGGAACTGTTGTCAACATCAAATGGGGCGACGAGGCGGACGAGAGCTGCTTCTGCGTGACCGACCTGCTTCCGCACCTAGCTCAGGAGCAGGTGACAAAGCCCATGGCGAAGGCGTTCACGGGCGAGGATCTCAACGTCCTTGTCGGCTCGCGTCCGTATGCCGAGGCTGAGGACGAGAAGGATCTGGTAAAGCTCAATATCATGTCGATCCTAAACGAAAAGTACGGCATTACCGAGAACGACTTTCTTTCCGCCGAGCTGTGCCTTGTGCCGACCTTCAAGGCGAAGGACATCGGCTTTGACCGCAGCATGATCGGCGCTTACGGCCACGACGACAAGGTCTGCGCTTATCCCGCGCTCATTGCGGCGTTCGACGCGGGCGTGCCCGAGGACACCTGTGTCACCTACCTCGCGGACAAGGAGGAAATCGGAAGCGACGGCAACACCGGTATGCAGAGCGATTTCCTGCGCTACTTCATCTACGACCTCGCCGCTCAGGACGGCGTTGAGGGTTACCGCGCTCTCTCAAAGAGTATCTGCCTCTCAGCCGACGTCAACGCAGCCTTCGACCCGACCTACGCTTCCGCGTTCGAGGCGAAGAACAGCTGCTATATCAATAACGGCGTTGTTATCTCAAAGTACACGGGTCACGGCGGCAAGTACGACACCTCCGACGCGTCCGCCGAGTATATGGGCAAAATCCGCGCAATGCTCGAGAAAAACAACATTCTCTGGCAGATCGGCGAGCTCGGCAGGGTAGACCTCGGCGGCGGCGGTACGATCGCAAAGTATGTCGCGAACATGAACGTCGATGTTATCGACCTCGGCGTACCCGTTCTTTCAATGCACGCTCCCTTTGAAATCGTATCAAAAACCGACGTATATATGGCTTACCGCGCGTTCCTGGAGTTCTTCAGGGCGTAAACGGAGTTTAGAGGTGTTAATATGGATAATATCACTGTTTACTGCAGCCAGTGCGGAAACCCGATTGCCTGTGAGGCAGGCAGAGAATTTGTTTTCTGTACAAGATGCGGCCACAAGATCATTCTCACACCGCCGCAGCCTGTAGAACAGGAAGTCACCGAGCCGCAGCAGCCCGAACCTGAGGTTACAGAGCCGCAGCCTGATTCCGTTCCCGAAAAAACCGTATCTGACGAGCCTGCGCCCGCAGAGGAACAGCCCGAAGCTGCCGAGAACGCCGAGTACAGACCCGAACCGCCGGCTGAATACCAACCCGAACCGCCCGCGGCACCCGAGAATGTTGAATATCAGCCTGTACCGCCTGTGCAGCCTGTTCCTGCACCTGTTCCTGTTCCCGCGGCACCTGTTATGCCGATGCCGAGACCTGTTTATCAGCAGCCCGTTGCCGTTGAACCGAAGGCGGACTTGTCGCTCGCGATTTCGTGCTACAACCGCGGCGACTACGACACCGCCGACAAGTGCCTGGCTATGCTTTTTGACACCGAGTCCGAGAATTCGGGCGTATGGTTCTGCGCCTGCAAGGTGCTCGCCGCGAAGAAGCCGGAGAATCCCGGGCAGGCGTTGGTTAAGTACGTTAACTTTGCTGCGGAGTGTCTCCGTCTCAGCGGCGACAACCCCGAGGCGCGCGGACAATTGACAATCGAGTTCAACCATATGCTCAAGAACACCGTCGACGCCGTAGTGAACGGCAGAATGTACTTTGAGCCATACGACGGCAACATAATGTCTGAGAGCGTGCCCACGATGCGCTATCAGCCGCTTCAGAAGTCCGACGCGTTCTATCAGAGCTTCTACAGTTGTGTATGCGAGTTCAGAAACAGCGTCAACCCCAACTACCGCGACGACTACTTCCGTTCGCTCTGGAACGACGCTTTTTACTGCATTGCCCATGTCCTGAGCAAGCAGCTCGCCGACGACATGAACGCCACCAAGATGTTTTACTGGTACAAGTCGGAGCTGAACGCGCGCACTCCCGGAAACAATGCCTACCGCGCTCTGTGCGACTTCATCTACGGCTACAAAAATACATTTGTGACTATGTTCAACCGCGTTCCGTTCAAGGACGCGCGCACAACGCTTGTCAACCGCATTATCTACCTCGACAGGTGGCTGTTGAAGCTCAAGTACATGGATATGCGCGGAATTTACGTCCTCCACATTCAGGACCCGCGCCAGCGCGCCGCAATCGAGCAGGAAATGCGCGACTACAAAATCATGCTTTCACGTTCATAACATAAAAAAGCCGCAGTCTTTATGGCTGCGGCTATTGTGTTTGATGATATAGGCAAAACCTATATCTGATAATAGCTTTTTCGGATTAGACAATACAGGAAATCCGTAGTATACTGTAACCATCGAAAGCAAACACAGACAAAACGCTTTCAGATATGCCGGTATAGTTTAAGCAAAACGGTCACCTCATAAGTGTACAGTTGCAGGCGAACATCCTGTTATCGGCGCAAAACGGCGACAGCCGATCATATATACAAAAACTTCTCAAAGGAGGCAAACGCAGTGGCACTGCATTTTAACTCAATGGTCAGAAGCAACTACAGATTCGGGCGAATGTGCCGTTGCTGTTGCTGACCGAAAAAACTATCAACACATCAATTTCGAAAAGAGGAGTAATTATCATGAGCACATTAAAGGAAAGAAACTTACATTTTGAGACAAAGCAGCTTCACGTAGGTCAGGAACAGGCTGACCCCGCAACCGACGCAAGAGCGGTTCCGATTTACGCCACAACTTCCTACGTTTTCCATAACAGCCAGCACGCCGCAGACCGCTTCGGTCTCCGCGACGCGGGCAACATCTACGGCAGACTCACAAACCCCACTCAGGGAGTTTTTGAGGAGAGGATCGCGGCTCTCGAGGGCGGTACAGCAGCTCTCGCGGTAGCTTCCGGCGCTGCGGCGATCACATACACCGTTCAGGCGCTCGCTAAGGCGGGACAGAACATAGTTGCTGCAAAGACGATCTACGGCGGCAGCTTCAATCTTCTCGAGCACACCCTTCCGAACTACGGAATCACCACGACCTTTGTTGACCCCGACGAGGAAGGCGCTTTCGAAAACGCTATTGATGACAACACGAGAGCGATCTTCATTGAATCGCTCGGCAATCCCAACTCAAATATCATCGACATCAAGAAGGTAGCGGCAGTCGCTCACGCGCACAACATTCCGCTTGTAATCGACAGCACCTTTGCGACACCTTATCTGCTCAGACCCTTTGAGCACGGCGCTGACATCGTGGTTCATTCCGCGACAAAGTTCATCGGCGGCCACGGCACGGCTATCGGCGGCGTAATCGTTGAGAGCGGTAATTTTGACTGGGCAGGCAGCGGCAAGTTTCCGCAGCTCTCAGAGCCAAACCCGTCTTACCACGGAGCGGTATTCACACAGGCAGCTCCCGGTGCGGCGTTTGTAACATATATCAGAGCCATTCTCCTCAGAGATACAGGCTCGACACTTTCACCCTTCCACGCATTCCTCTTCCTGCAGGGTCTTGAAACCCTCTCGCTCAGAGTTGAGCGTCACGCCGAGAACGCCAAGAAGGTAGTTGAATATCTCGCAAAGCATCCTCTCGTTGAGAGCGTCAACCACCCCTCGCTTCCCGATTCACCGTACAAGAAGCTCTATGACGAGTACTTCCCCAACGGCGGCGGTTCAATCTTCACCTTCGAGATCAAGGGCGGTGAGGAAGAGGCGAAGAAGTTCATCGACAACCTTCAGATCTTCTCACTTCTCGCCAACGTAGCGGACGTAAAGTCGCTCGCGATTCACCCCGCTTCCACAACTCACTCACAGCTTACGACCGAAGAGCTGCTTGAGCAGGGCATCAAGCCGAACACCATCAGACTCTCGATCGGTACAGAGCACATCGACGATATCCTCGTAGACCTCGAGGAAGCCTTCAAGGCGGTTTATCCCGACTATGTTATCGAGGAGAAGAACGAAAAGAAGGGCTTCTTCAGCAAGTTTATCAAGTAAAATACCATATACATTGTTTGCCATATCCTTGCCATTGTAACCGGCATAATATTAGTCTTCCATTGATTTCAGAAAAGGCAGTACCCAAAGCTAAGCGTCCACGGGTACTGCCTTTTTGTGCGCAAAGAACAGCGAACAAGTTATCCCGCTGTCGGAATAAAGCATAAAAGTGACAGTCCGGGCGGACTGTCACCTGAATTTTGTATATTACCTTGCAAGACCAAGCTGCGACGCAATGAAGACTTCCATTTGTTGTTCAAATTCCGTAAGGGTTTTTTCTACTATGATGCAAGCAAGCAGTTCAAGGACGGCGCTCTTTATGTAAACGGGAAAACCGTTACTCTCGACCTCAACGGCCATTCCATCGTTCATAAAAACGCACGCAAGTACGACATCATCTCCGAAAACGGCAACTTCTCCCTCAAGGATTCCTCCGGCAAGAAAAACGCGGTTAACGGCATTCTCGCAAATGGCGGAAGCGTACTGGTTGACGGCGTAACGATCAGCGGATCGACCGACGCGGGCATCAGAGCCGACAGACTCAGCATGACGATCAAGAACACAACCTTCATCAATAACAGAAACTCTGCGGTAGTGACCGAGCAGGACGCGTACACAACAATCGACAAGTGCTTCTTCAAATCAAATCACGAATCAGCCGTATATAACAAGGATTCATATGTTACAATTTCAAACAGCTTTTTCGATGACAACCGTTCCGATTCGGGCGACGGCACTTCAAAGGTTGGCGGCGCGATATACAGCCACAGCAAGCTCACTGTAGATAACTGCAAGTTCGCCTATAACAAGGCTGAAAAGGGCGGCTTATATTGACGTATACAACAAGCCGTATACTCTTGCCGCGATAAAGGTTGACAGCGTGACCGACGAGCCTCTGAGCGGCGCGCACTTTGCGCTGTACCGAAGCGTTGCCGGTATCGACGGCGAGGTCAAGGATCTTTATCCTATTCCTGGCTGCGAGGATCTCGTCAGCGGTTCAGACGGCGTAATACCGAAGATCGACAACACTCTTGCACCGGGCAAGTATTATCTCACCGAGATTTCTCCGCCTGCCAACCATGACGCTCACGAGGAAGACATCATATTCACGATTGCCGCAAACGGCGTTGTCAGCGTTGACAGCGTAGGGGACAGCGAATATCTGACCGTTAAGGGAACGACTGAATGCAATTATATCATCAAGGTTCCCAACGAGCTGAACCTGCCCATAGGACTTACGATAACCAAAACCGTGACGGGCTCTTTCGGCGACAAAACAAAAGACTTTACGTTTACCCTGGACGTCAAGGACGCTGATCCTGAGGACGAGTATTCGTGGAGCAAAAACGGTGTTCCGCAGGCAGAACCGCTTTGCGACAACTCGACGTTTACTCTCAGACACGGCGACAGTGTAAAGATTATGCTGCCCGTTAACTCAACCGTCACGATCACCGAAATCAGTCAGAATTACTCGACGAGCTTTAAGCTGAATGATACCGCTGTAACCGTTGGCAATACCAAAACCTTCCTGCTGGCTGAAGAGTCGATAATTGCGGTCACAAATAATCTGGACGCAATAATCCCGACAGGCGTATTCCATACAGCGGTCGGCATGGCAGTCTTTATTCTGACAGCATTTTGTCTGCTTGCTTTTCCGGTCATTCTCCGACGCATACACAAAAATAAAGGGCTGACGGCATAAGGCTGCTGTCAGTCCTTTAATGAGGTTTTTATGAAACAAAACAAAGCCAAAAAAATAATTCTTGTTTTGCTTGCCGTGATTTGCGCTGCGGTGCTGGTGTACTCTCTTTATCAGGGGCTGATAATCTACATTCCGCAGAAGCAGGAACAGCACCGTTTCAGTGAGCTGCAGCAAATTGCAGAGCAGGAGAACAGGGAAGAAAAAGACCGCACGGAACCTTCTCAGGGAGATAACGGCCGCCCGCAAAATGAGAGCAGCTCAACATCTGCCGGAGAAGCCGGGCAGCAACTGCATTTTGATGATATAGCGAAGATAAACAGTGATTTCAGGGGCTGGCTGAGGATCGATGATACAATAATCGATTACCCCGTTGTGAAATCGCCTGAATCCGACCCCGAATACTATCTTCACCGCGATTTTGACAAGAACTATTCCTTTTCGGGAACACCGTTCATCGGTGCTGGAGCTGATGAAAATTCAGACGCGTTTGTTATCTATGCCCACAAGATGAACAACGGTTCGATGTTCGGCACGCTTGACGATTATTCCCATACGGATTGGGCAAAGCAGCACGCGGACATTGAATTTGATACCCCTGATGAACACCGCGTTTACCGCGTTTTCGCCGCGGTTCAGACACAGGTCGGCGGTGAAGACGAGTTCAAGTACTACGAAAAAACGGGCAAGCTCAGCGATAAGGAATACAACGCGTTCGTAAAAGAGCTGAGAGATATTTCGGTAATTGACATTGATGATTGTCCGACAAATAAAAAGCAGATCCTTATGCTGTCAACCTGCAGTTACCATACCGAAAACGGACGTTTTGTTGTTGCCGCGTATCGTATTTAAGAGCTTAACCTCCCGCGCCTGTTGGTTCGGGAGGATATTTGCTTTTTTGGATATATGTGTTATAATAAACGCAGTACACGAAAAAAGGAGAATAATATGAAACGAATATCAGTACTTATTATTTCTGTAATTATTGTTTGCTTCAGCGTTATTTCTGCCTCAGCTGTAGATTACAAGTGCGATGTCGAAACCGTATCGAACGCGGTTTATCTGGAGAATCTCAATTCGGGAACGGTGGTTTATGAGAAGGCTTCCGATCAGCGAAGCTATCCCGCTTCCACAACAAAGATCATGACGTTCATCGTTACTGCGGAGAATGTCGGAGATCTTGATCAGACTTCCGTTACGATCAAGCAGGACGTGATCGACGGACTTGACCCGGAAAGCACTGTCATGGGTCTTTCAACGCATGTCGGCGAGCAGGTGTCGGTCAGGGATCTTCTGTACGGCCTTATGCTTCCGTCGGGAAATGACGCCGCGCTCGTGCTGGCGGATTATGTCGGCGGCGGTATCTCCGGATTTGCGGAGAAGATGAACGCCAAAGCCGCTGAGCTGGGCTGCACAGACACTCACTTCGCCAATCCTCACGGGCTTTATGATCAAAATCATTATACGACCGCCCGCGATATGGCACTGATTGCAAAGCACGCCATGACAATCCCCGGCTTCATGGAGATATGTAATACGGTATATTACACTCCCAATGGCTTCAACACCCTTCATAATACAAACTATATGCTCGACCCGGACGCAGAGGGCGGCGCGTACTACTATCAGTACACAAAGGGCATAAAGACCGGCTATCTGGACGAGGCGGGCAAGTGCCTTGTTACCTCATCAGATAAGGACGGCGACAAGTACCTTTGCGTATGCCTCGGAGCGGCTTTTTCATATGATGAAAACGTAAACTACGCGATGAAGGATACCGCGAAGCTCTATGGCTGGGCGTATGAGAATTTGGGCATACAGACGATATACAGCCCTGCAGACAGCCTTGCGTCCGTAGATGTAAAGTATGTCCGCAACGGAAGGGTACTGAATGTGGTACCAGAGAAGGATATCACAGCCCTCCTTCCGAACAATTACGATAACAATCAGCTTAAGGTTGAGGTCAACTGCCCCGAACAGGTTGAAGCCCCCGTTACAAAAGGCGATGTGATCGGAACGGTCAGCGTTAAGTACGAGGATCTGGATCTGGGCGTGACAAATATTGTTGCCTCCGAGGACATTGAGCGTGACATCTCACCCTTAGAGGTGTTTGTCACGGAGCATTTGACACTTATTCTCATTGTGGCAGCCGCGCTGGTTCTGATTATTGTTTTGATCATCATTCTGGCTTCCGCCGGTAAGCGCCGCAAGGCACGCAGGCGTTCACGCGCGAGAAAAGGTCAAAGATACAGAGATTGATTGCATATATCCAAGAATTTAAAGAAGAATAAACCGCTTAACCAGGCATTGCAGCTTGGTTAAGCGGTTATTTTTATATCGATAATAATACGGCGTTGATTTTTTCGGTGGACAAAATCCGCACTTTCTGTTATTATAGTCAAGGTGAAAAATATGAAAGTATTATCATTCTTAAAAAGAGAGCCTATGCTCACGGTGTCGGTTCTGGCGGCGATAGCGGCGCTGATAATTACGCCGCCGTCGTGGGAGCTGCTGTCGGATATCGACTGGCGCACGCTCGGCACGCTGTTTATGATGCTGACGGTGCTCGAGGGCTTCAAAAAGGAAAATATCTTCCGTCCGCTGCTCAGGCTGGCAGGCAATATCCGCTCTATGGTGGGGCTGTCGCTGTTTCTGGTGTTTTCGGTATTCTTTTCCTCGATGTTCGTCACCAACGACGTGTCGCTGATAATCTTTGTGCCGCTGACGATTATCCTGTTCCGCGCGGGCGGCAAGGAGAGGTATATCCTGCCTGTCATCAGCATGGAAAATATCGCGGCTGTCCGCGGCTCTTTGCTGACGCCCTTCGGCAGTCCTCAGAATCTTTTTATCTACGGACAATCGGGCGTTTCGGCGTGGCGGTTTATATCGTATATGTTCCCGATTTGGGTGATTTCAGGCGTTCTGCTTGTGGGATTTGTCGCCTTTTTGTACCGTAAAAATATTCGTCAGAAAACGGATATCGAGAACTTTCAGTTTATCGGAGAGTGGCAGAGGTGGCGCCGCGGCAGGCGGATTGCATATCTGGTGATTTTCGTGCTTGTCATCACTACGATCGTGACGCGGACGGGCTGGTGGTTTGTGGTCGTGCCGGCGGTTGCGGCTGCCGTGTTTTTCGTCGACCGCCAGGTGCTTGCCCTGACGGACTACGTGCTTCTCCTGACGTTTTTCTGCTTCTTTATCTTCTCGTCGTAAATCGCGCGCAACGAGGCGATATCGTCGTTTCTGAGCAGCGCGGTGGCAAACCACGAATACCTTTGGAGTATCCTGCTCAGCCAGGCGATTTCCAACGTTCCCGCGGCGATCGTGCTTTATCCTTTCGCCGTCAACCGCGGCGCACTGCTTTACGGACTGGATTCAGCAGGACTCTGCACGCTGATAGGCTCTCTTGCGTCGGTCATCAATTACCGTCTGTACGTCAGGGACTATCCCGGGAACGGAAAAAAGTTCATTCTGGTCTTTACAATAATAAGTCTTGCTTTCTTCGCGATAGTCGCGGTTCCGGGCTATTTAATCAGCCTGTCGCCGCTGTAGTATTTCAGAGCTCTGTTTATTCGCCGCGATACCGATGATAAAACAGAAGTAGTGCAAATCACACAAATCATTATGTGCTGTTTTGGTGATTTATCTGAAATTCCAAAGAAGTAAACAAATCACGCTAATTTGCTACACTTTTGATACACCCTTTATTCAGGTCGTAGGAGCGGAGTACTCCAACGCGCCGAAGCCGGTGGACTTCCTCTTTGGTGAGAAGTACGGCATCGACCTGAGAGCTGACGGCGGTCAGGTGTATTTCCCGCTGGGCACACTGTCCGATATGTTCGCGAATATGGATTACCTCTATTCAAGCTACAACGGCATAAATATTTATGGGCACCTCTAAAAATATCCAGCCGCCCATAGGCACAAATCTTTCACAGCATATTCTTGCCAAAACTCCTTGTTATACGTCAGTATGACTTCGTCGTTTTGACAATAATCTACTATAAAATATCTGCACCTCTGCACAACTCTATATTTTTAGAGGTGCCCTTATGTCAACGCGGACAACGACATGGACTATATGTACATGCGTGACCCCGAGTACTTCGACCCGATCCTGTGCAGGCATACGCGCGACGCGGAGCTTGCCGCCTTCAATTACGGCGAGCTGTGCTTTGTATTCGACAAGCTCTACGGCTATCCCGGACGCGGAATCCTGTATGAGGACGTTGCGCTCGAGGAGGTCGGCTTGGATCAGGCTCTCAAGGACTTCGGACCCGTCGGAACGCGCACAAAGGAGCTGCTGCTCAGCACGGACTGGGTTGACTATTTCATGGCAATGATCCGGCTGAACACTCTGGTTGAAGACGGCGGACACACGTCGATGTATCTCGCTTCGCACGGCGACGTCTACTCGAACCCGGCACGTGCATGGCTCAGTGCAAAATTGTCGGGTCAAAATTCGTATAACAAATATATTGCAGATATGGCAGAAGTGATGGCACGCGTGCCCTCGACCCTTGACAATCTTATGGGAATGATGGATCTGCGCAGAGAGATGCTGGGCGACGGACACTATTTCACCAAGGGAGATACTGCATTCTATTCCATGAACGGCTTTGTGGCAGATAAGGAACCATGGAAGGAGTACTACGCCAAGGGCGGCAGCTTTGATGATTATGACGAAACGGTATTCATGGGGCTGATCTCCTCGATGAACAAGGCGAAGAATGACCCCGAAATCCATAATTTTGTTATCGATCTGAGCACAAACGGCGGCGGCAGCGCCGATGTTCTTCTGGGACTTATCAGCCTGATCACGGGCGAGCGCGAGGGCTTGCTGAAATATCAGAGCGTTCTCCAGGGACAGAGCATCGATCAGAAGTTCCTCATCGACCGCAACTTCGACGGAAAGTTTGACGAGGCGGACGCGGATGTACATTATGATCTCAACTTTGCCGTTTTGGTCAGCCATGAATCTTATTCCTGCGGAAATCTTTTCCCGTCGATGTTCAGAGACAGGGGATACCTGGTTCTGGGCGAGCGCTCGGGAGGCGGCGCCTGCACGATTCTCGGACTGAACACTGCTGACGGCTTTTATTACCACATCTCATCTTATCAGATGCGTCTGGCTAACGACGCGGGCGAGGTCATCGACGCGGGTATCACGCCTGACGTTGAGCTGGTCAAAACCGGCGCTGACGGAAAAAAGGACTATTCGGATTTCTACGATCTCACATTGCTGTCAAATCTGATCAATGATTTCTACGCGAAGTAATAAGCTGTAAGATATTTTGGATACCGGGATTGTTAGACTTCTACGGAGCAAATTGAAAGAAATACACTTTAGCGGAATAAAGGAACAGCTGCAACAATTTTTGATTGTTGCAGCTGTTTTTTATCATGTCAGGATATGAGGGATAAAATTCGACAGTTTGGTGTTGTCAGTTCTTCTTGATTTCTACCCAGTAGCAGCTGGTAAAGGTGCCCTTGTATCTGTTGATTCTGTAAGCGCCTGTGTCGTAGCTGAAAACATTCTTCGTGTTGTCATAAGCGGTCTTGTTGGCGATTTTTACAACATCGAGGGTCTTGTCAGAGGTGGGGCTTGTGATGCCGATTCTGGAGCTGGGATCGATTTTCTCGCTGATGGTGAAGATGCACTTGGAGGTAGTGTTCTCGCCGAGGAACGCGTTGCTGGCTGTGCCGTTCGAGAGTTTGTTGTCGGTGATGGTGATTTTCCCCTTGATCTCGGGGTCGCAGGAGGAAGCGCTTCCCTTCTGAGCGTATAGTCCGCCGCCGGCGTTCTTGGCTTCGTTGTCTGTGATCGTCGTGTCCCAAAGATTGAGATAGTTCATTGAGTCACAGTAGATCGCTCCGCCGTTTTTGCCTGACTTGTTGCCGGTGAAGGTCGAACCTCTGAGCCACAGCGAGCTGCATAAACCGTAGCCTCTGTAGTCGAAGCAGATTGCGCCGCCGCAGCCGGTCGAAGAATTGTTCCTGAAGGTGCAGTCTCTGATCGATGCGTCATATGTAGCGTAGATCGCGCCGCCTTCGTTTGCGGTGTTGTTGGTGAAGTCGCAGCATCTGACATTGAGGGAGACTTCCTTAAGATTTACGCTCTTGAAGAAGCGGATAGCGCCGCCGTTTTTGCTGCCTGCGGTATTGTTCGTGAAGCTGCAGTGCTTGATATCCGCGCTCGAGTTGGAGAGATAAACCGCGGTCTTGCTGTTGTTGGTGAAGGTACAGTTGTCCGCGTTGAGCTTGCCGCCGTTATTCTCTACGCCGGAATCCGACGCGTCTCTGACGGTGATCCCGTTGAGATTGAGGGTGCCGCCGTTAAGCTGAATGCCGCTTATGGAGCCGCTGTTCCCGCTTGAATCGGTGATGTTGAGGGTGAATCAACATAGTTATACAGCGTTTTGGTACACACCATTTCTTTAGTTGAAAACAGTCCGTTGGCTTTTGCGTGACCTACAGCGGCGTCCAAAGACCATCCTTCATCGAAAAACTGATTTTCAACATATCTGAGAAACTTTGCTGTTTCAAGGCAACGGTAATTGCGGCAGCTGTTCTTGCGATGTTCACGATATGCTTCCTCGCCTTTGTCAGCCTTATATCTGGCTATCTTTCCGTTGTAGAGATATACCGTACCGCGGTTGATCGGTCTTGTCATTGCGACGATCGGCTTTTTTGTGTCCGAGGTTCCCGTAAAGGACAGACTGATCACCGCGTCATTTGTGCTGATACCCGTGTTCAACCAGATCATCACCCTCTACTCCTTTGAGCTTTCAACCGAATACTGCGCCATGCTGATTTCGATCGTGCTGGTGTTCGGCGTGCTGGTGACAAAGCGCGAAAAGGAGCATATCGCCATGGAAAAGGAACTTTACGAGGCAAGGGTAAATGTAATGGTCAGCCAGATCCAGCCGCATTTTATGTACAACGCGCTTACGTCGATCGCCATGATGTGCCGGATAGATCCCGACACCGCTCAGGAGGCTACGGTGACATTTGCGAAGTATCTGCGCGGCAATATGGATTCGCTCAGGCAGAGCTCGCCGGTCGCATTTGAACAGGAGCTTGAACACCTCAAAAAATATCTGTATATCGAAAAGCTGCGGTTCGGCGATATGCTGAACATCGAGTATGACATCACAGCGACGGATTTCCGTCTGCCGCTTCTCAGTATTCAGCCGCTTGTGGAAAACGCCGTAAAGCACGGCGTCGGCATGGCGGAGGACGGCGGCACCGTGAAGATCTCCACCCGCGAAACCGAAACCGCTTTTGAGGTGATTATTTCCGACGACGGACTGGGCTTTGACGTTTCGGCGCCCATAAAGGACGACGGGCGCACGCACGTGGGAATGGATAATACAAAGCGCCGCATAAAAGAGATGTGCGGCGGTGAGATAAAAATTGAAAGCGCCGTGGGAAAGGGCACGACAGCCACGGTGATTTTGCCGAAGGAGGGACAAAACTTTGAGGATACTGTGTCTTGATGATGAGCCGCTCGCTCTGAAAATGCTGCAGCTCGCGGTTGAAAAAGCTAAGCCGGAGGCGGAGATCCTGACCTTTTCCAAGCAAAGGGAGCTGATTGCCGAGGCGGAAAGCGGCGGCTGCGACGTTGCTTTTCTCGATATCCATATGCGCGGAATGACGGGCGTTGAGGTGGCGAAAACGCTTAAGGGCATCAACCCTAAAATGAATATCATCTTTGTCACGGGCTTTTCGGAGTACAAGGGCGACGCGATGGATATGAAAGCGTCGGGATATATCATGAAGCCTGTCACGGCGGCGGAGGTCAAAGCGGAGCTGGAGGATCTGCGCTTTCCCGTAATTCCCCGTAAAAACGCGCTTCTTCGGGTTCAGTGCTTCGGTAACTTTGACGTTTTTACCCCTGACGGAAGCCATGTTCACTTTGAAAGGAGCCGTTCAAAGGAGATTTTCGCCTATCTGGTTCACCGCCGAGGAAGCTCCTGCTCTACAAGAGAAATCGCCGCGGCACTTTTTGAGGACGAGCCCTACGGCAAAAATCAGCAGAGCTATCTTCAAACGCTGATTGCGGCGATGAACAAAAGCCTTAAAAAGGTCGGCGCGGGAGACGCGATCGTAAAAAGCTACAACGCCCTTGCGGTCGACGTCGACAAGCTCGACTGTGATTACTACCGCTTTCGGGAGCTAGACGCGGGCGCGGTAAATGCCTATCAGAACGAATATATGAGCCAGTATTACTGGGGTGATTTTCTGTATGATGATTACGGCGGCTATGACGAATAATCTGCCTTTGCGCAGTATGGAGAATCAGGCGATGACAGCTCTGAAAAATGCGCTGCTTACCTGCGAAGCATAATTTATTTGCGAATAATCATACAGAAGTATTTGACTTTTTGCTCAAATACTTTTTGCTCAAATATTGATAAAATATAATGGGGTAGGGTTTTAGTTAAAAAAGGCTTAGTCCGAAATGAAATAAGTAAAGGAGGATAATATGAAGCGCAATATTTCAATTTGGCTTGCATTGAGTATCGTTGTTACCTTAATGCCTACTGAATAAATGCAACTTTCAAACTTCGGAAAAGCAACGATAACATCTCCGCCCTCAGCTTCTCAATCTTTCTCAGGTTGAGGAGCAGGACGGACATAGCGATGCTGTGGCAAGTTGTTTTCTTCAATCTTGTCACGATCATACCCATACCGCATTTGCGTTTGGCGAGGCTGAATTTGCGCTCAACCTCGACACGCTCGCATTCGTCGATGTAATTCTGTTTTTTGTCAATCTCAGTGTCCTTTTTCGGTCTGCCGAGAGCCGCTCCCGAAAGTCTGATGTTATGCTGCTTACAGAAACTCAAATTATCTCGGTTTCGATAGATTTTATCCGCAAGAATGCGTTCGGGATAATGCCCTGTGCGCTCTTTGTATCGCTCAATCATATCCTGCAAACCGGTTGATTCGTTGTACGCGTCAAAACTATGGCGTTCCAATCGCGTCCATCCGCCACAGACACTGATGTCGAGCTTTACACCGAACTCAACCTTAGCTTTGGCTTTTCCTCTTACTATCGGGCGAAGCCACGGTTGGCTCAGATTGACAACTCTGTCTTTAACGCTGTGAGTATGATTGTCATACATCTCTTTTTGCTGATTGTAAATTGTTTGGATTGTGGAAAACTTTTCTTTGAATTTTATCGGGATTTCCTTTCCCGAAGAAAGCATTTTTTCAATACTGCCTATGTTTCTTTTGAGATAGCCAAGCTGCTTGCCGATTGCTTTGCGTGTTTGTTTTGCTTTAGGCTTGCGGCTGCGGGAGTATGACGTGTAGTCCTTATGCGCCTTTTTGCGATAAGTACGCGGCTTTTGCTCACCCTTCACATGCAGTTCGTCGATGATTTTCTCACTGCACTCACGCGCTTTGTTGAGCAAGGATACGTCCTGAGGGTAGGAAATCTGTGACGGTGCGCAGGTGGCGTCAACTATCATTGTTCCGCTGTTCTTGTCATCATCATCGGAATCGTCAGATTCTTCTTTGGTTTCTTTCTCAATCTTCGCCTGCTCTGCCGCGATAATCATTTCGTTGATTTCTCCGATGATTTCAGGAGTCAAGCGCTTGCGGAAATATACCATCATGGACGAATCGAACGGCGGCTTGCTGTCGTCAAAGGCTTTGTAGCCGCAGAAGTACTGAAGATATGGATTCTCCTGAATCTGAAGCGGGATTTCGGCGTCGGAGTAGCCGTACTCCGCCTGAATAATTCTCGCGCCGAGACCGAGGCGAAGAGATTTCGCAACATTACCTTTCTTATTTGAGAACAGCTTTGCGTATTTCTTCTCAATTTCTATCCACGGAATCGTCTGTGCACGCTTCACCCAGCGGTTACTATTTTTCAGATTCATGCCAACCGGCTGCCCGAAATCCTCTAAACTTATCTGTCCGTTGTCGAATTTATACATCCCATTCATCTCCAAATGCAAGCTTTTTGCGGCTTTTCCGCTCTTTTCCTTGCATTTATTATACCACATTTTCGCTGTTTTGTCAGTATTTATCGGAGGTTTTGGGTTATTCAGTTTACATTACCTTAGTTGTTTTCTCGTTGGTATTTGTGAAAGCAGCTTCAGTCAATCAGACGGATGTGCAGGCGTACTCAGGCAAATCGTTCGACGATGCTGAAGTGGGGGCTTCCGTGCCTCCGGAGTATAAATATGATCCGATCGAATCGATTTACGTCCGCGATGACGGCAAAGACCCCCACTTATTAGAGGGCGGGTCTGCGAAAATGACAAAGGTGTCGGATAAATTGTATCAGTATACCTTCAAAGACCTGACTCCCAACAAAAAGTACAAATTCCACTTCTGCGTAAATGATAATTTTTACGATCAATTTGCCAGGGGGTCTGATACTACCGACTATGGTTTTGATCGCGCGACTCCGGTATTTCGATATCCCCCAGGTTTTACCCCGCCGTCAATTGAGCTGAATCTTGTAGAACCAAACATTACAGTACCGCCGGACGGGTATTCGTATGACGCTACCGTTAGCCTGGATCTTAAATACTATGATGAGGAAGATCCCGGCAACGTAAACGGATACGGGGAGTACACAATTACGCTGGAGCGCAAGTATCGTATCAAAGACGAGACCGATTGGAACACCTTCTGCAGCCGCCTGGGTGATAATGATACGTATAACCGCTTCTCGGGCGAGACCGTCTATCTCGAGAATGACATCACCGTCAGCCAACAGGCGGGCTTACAGCAAGCACGACTTCTGCGGTATTTTTGACGGACAGGGACATACGCTGACTTTCAACTACAACGGCAGCGGCAGCGACGAATTTGTCGCCCCGTTCCGCTATGTCAGCGTCACCAAGCCTGCCGACAGTTCGGAGGATGATCCGGACGTTCCCGTCACCATCAAAAACCTCAATGTCAAGAGCACTATCAGGGGCAGCGGCAAACACGCTGCAGGACTGATCGGTCAGTGCTGGGGTGAAGTGAACGTTGAAAACTGTACGATGGATATTGACATTGATACCAATAAGGAATATGCCGCGGGATATGTCGGCAAGATCAATAACGGAACGTTCAACATTTCCGGCTGCACCGTCGACGGTACCATCAAAACCTCAGCGAAGTTCGCGGCAGGATTTGTGGCAGAGACAAGCGGCGTATGTAATCTCACAGACTGCCTCTGCAGTGTGACGATTGACAGCAGCGTAGAAGGCGACGGCACACACGGCGGCTTTATCGGTGTCCAGAGCAAGAACGGCGGCAATATCACGCTGGAAGGCTGCGCCTTTATCGGAAGTCTCCTCGGAGCTGATACGAACAACTGCGGCGGCTTTGTCGGCTGGCGTACCAAACAAATCACTATCTCCGACAGTATTTTTGCGCCTGAATCGGTAACTGTCAGCGGCACCGGCAGCGCCGTGTTTGCCCGAAGCATTGCTTCTGTTAACAACAGCTACTACTTCTGTGCGCTCGGCGAGGATTCCGACAATCAGGGAAAGCTGGGATACTCTGTCACCGCCGGAGAGAACGTCACCCTTGCTCTCAGCGGCGAAGAGACTCAATACAAAGTAAGCGGTATCACGGCTTGCAAAAACAACAGCGGCTTGCAGTACAACGGTACCTGATACGCGGGCGAGGAAGATGAAGTATCGCTCACACTTAGCCACCCGGATACTCCGGAAGGCTATATCTTCAGCGGATATAAGGCAAGCGCGGGTGCCCTCAATGAAGGCGTTCTCACAATGCCCGCCGAGAATGTAACGATCAGCGGAGGATTTGAATATGCCGACGGCGTAGGCACAAGGCTTGTCGGTCGTTCAATCTCGGTTGAAGGCGACGTCGGCGTAAACTTCTATATGGAGATTGATCCCGAAATCGCGGCAAGCGAAACTGCGTATATACAGTTCACCATTCCCACAGGCGACAAGACCGAAACCGAGACGATTCCGGTGAGTGAAGCCGAACGGAAGGACGGCTGTTACGTGTTCCAGTGCGATGTCGCGGCAAAGGAAATGACGTCAGAGATCAAGGCGCAGATCATTGACCCCGAAAGCGGCAAGTCGGGCGCCGTTTACACCTATTCCGTCAAGGAATACGCGGATGCTCTGCTCTCGCACGCGGAAGGCAATTGGAAATTCACAAAGGTTGCTCCGCTGGTAAAATCAATGCTGAACTACGGCACAGCCGCGCAGAATTATTTTGACAGGAACACCAAAAAGCCCGCAAACGCGGACTTGTCCGATGAGGATCGGACGCTCGGCGAGATCACTAATCAACTGGACGCGTGGGAAAACTATAAGGATATCAGGGGTATCGTTCAGCTGGTACACGGCAAAAATGAGCACAAAGGGCGTTATATCGCTTTTATGCGTTTTCTCGCATCCAACGGCTTTTTGACGATCATCAACGACCACCGCGGACACGGCGAAAGTATTATCGACCCATAGGACAGAGGTTATTTTTATCAGGGCGGCACCGCCGCGCTGGTGGAGGATCTGCACGAGATCACGCTGGACATCAAAAATTACGCGGCTCAACATTGCGGCAGAAGGGACTTTCCGGTCACCCTGCTGGGTCACAGCAGGGGCGCGCTTGCGGCGCGCTGCTACATCAGAAAATATGACGTGGATATCAGCAAGCTCTGCCTGACAGGTTCACAGGTTCACAGGTTCACAGGTTCTCCGTCGCGCTCCGACAATATCAAAAAAGGTCTGCGCGTCTTGAAGCTGTTAAAGGCGATCGAAGGCAAACGTTCACGCTCTCCGCTCGCCAAAAAGCTCATCATGGGTGTTTCCTATGAGAGAAAGTACAGATACGAGGGGTTGAGAAACGCCCAGACAAACTCCGAACGTGAAGCCGTCATCGAGCATAACAACGACCCGCTGTGCCGCTTCAACTTCACCCTGAACGGCTATGAGGAGATGCTCAGAATGGCGATGCTCGCGTATACGGGCGGTTACACCCCTCAAAATCCCGATATGCCCGTGAGGTTTTTCTCCGTTGAGGACGACCCATGCACCTTGTCCCGCCGAAAATTCGTGGAAGCGATGCGGCTGATGAAAAACATCGGATACACCGACGTGCGCTGTCGGCTGTACAAGGGCATGCGCCACGATATCCTTCACGAAAAAGAGAAGCTGCGCGTGTATAACGATATTCTACGGTTTATCGAATCGGACAATAACAAATAATACAACAAGCTCCCCTGAACCTGAGCGATGCACAGGCAGGGGAGTTTTCACGCGGCAGCACGGATTATCCCGAACAGCACCTTCGTTTTGTCACCGTATAATAACTGACAATATTTACAAATCATAAAAAATGAATTTCTCCAAACACTACTAATGCGGCGACAAATTGCGAAGGCAATCCGCCGCTTGAGATAGAAATAAGGAGAAAAAACCATGTCAAACAATAATAATCAGATCAACGTACCCGAGGCAAAGGAAGCCATGAACCGTTTCAAGATGGAGTGCGCCAACGACGAGGGCGTTCAAAACCATATTAAGAAAAATAATTTTTAATGTCAAAAGCTGTTTACTTAACTTCACAAAAAACATAAGAATAACATAATAGAAAGCCGAAAAAGAGCTGATTTTGTAGAAATACAAATCGGCTCTTTTTTTGTTGCCATAAATTGCAAATCAGATATGTTTAACAACTAAAAAGTGAAAGGATACTCGCGTAGAAAGAGCTGGTATCGAAAGTTGCATCGCAAAAATCAATGGAGCTATCGAACAACTCGACAGTGCTGCAAGAGAAATCAACTCATCTATGAATGATCTCCCTAACTATTGGGAAGGTGATTCATATAATATTGAACGAATCGAAGTCGGTGAGAAGATACTGCCCGATGGCTATAAGGTAGCTTCGCACAGTATTCCGTTTAGACAAGATGTGAAAATCACATATCGGTTTATCGGAACCATCGGCAAAGACGAAAGAGCTTTTAATCAGGATGATTTACCGTCAAAAATCGCTTAGTTTTTGATGTGATTGAACGTCAAGGGAAGTCGGCGTAAACCTCAAGCAGGGCTACAACGGCGACCTCTCTTCAAGAGAAGCAGGTTCCGTCGGCGGTCAGATGGTAAACGTAATGTGTCACGTACGACAAGCTGAAATCATCAGGAATAATCAGACTTGTTATGAGCACGCGGAGAGGGTGATTTATACATACGGATTGGCAGTGTAATGTTTGAATAACCTCATCAATAAGCCATTATTATCCTTACAAATAGATATCGCTCAGGGGAAAGAAACGCAAGACTGTCCCCTGAGTTTTTAGCTGTTCAATTCTTTTTTCATAGAAGATGAAAAAATCCTATTCAGCGGTATTGATTTTCTTATCATAAGGATACTCTTATAATATCTTAGCATAACAATCTCTCATCTCGATATATTTCTTTTTGTAGAAAAAATTCGGTAAAAGTACCGTGTTTTCAATCAATGGACTCTGAATAACAGGAGAATCATACTCGTAGGTACTCAGGTCAAATGATTGCTACTATGATTGAATCTCACGATAATCGACAGATATCTACTTACCAATTTTCAGAACCATAAACTTCTTATTCAATAGCCGCCAATGTCGATATCCGGCATTGATTTGTTTAATTGATAAACATATATTGTCATATTTCTTAAATTATTTATCTCAAATATATTAAACGTTTTATCTCAGATATCTTAAATTAATTTAGTGGAATCTATTAAAATATCTTTACACGGATAGTATAACGCGTTATAATGGATATGATATAAACCATGGAGGATGCTATGGATAAAAAGGATTATAAAAAGAGAATCGTAGATGGTCTTCTTGATCTCAAGCTGGAGTCATTCGGCGCAACACTGATCAAAGGTCCCAAAGGATGCGGCAAGACAACCTCTGCCAAACAAAAAGCAAAAAGCTTCGTCGAATTTCAGGATGAAGAGGTGCGTGATAATCTTTTAGCAGTCGCGCAGGCTGCTCCCAAAAAACTGCTGATCGGTGAGAAACCCCGCCTTTTTGATGAATGGCAGGATGCTCCAAAGCTATGGGGAACCATTCGAAAGGATATCGATGACACCGGGCTTAACGGTCAGTATATCCTGACCGGTTCCTCATCGCGCGACATTCAAACCGCACATACCGGAACGCTTCGTATCAGTCAGCTTCAAATGTACCCCATGAGTTTGTATGAGAGCGAAGAATCCAACGGAACCGTCTCGCTGATGGAGTTGTTCAATCATCCCGAATCGTTTGAAGGTTGTGAGTCGCAGATGACGATCGATGATATCATCTTTGCGATATGCCGGGGTGGTTGGCCTCAGGCGCTGATGAACAAGACGATCCGCTCCAAACTGGAGATAGCAAAGGATCTGTATCGACAGACCTACTCGGTTGATATTTCCAATATCGACGGAACGAAGAGAAACGCCAACTGGGCGAGGGCGATCCTGCAGTCATACAGCAGAAACATTTGTACGCTTGCTGAAACCAAAACCGTTTTCGGTGATGTAAAAGCCAACTATGATATCAGCGATCCAACTATTTATGATTATATCCATGCGCTTGAAAAGCTGTTCATCATCGATGATATCAGCGCATGGTGTCCTGCTATCCGTTCCAAAACAGTCATTCGTTCTTCCAAGAAAAGAAATCTGATTGATCCTTCTATTGCTGTTGCAGCGATGGGTTTATCCCCCGATTACTTTAATACAGATTTCAAAACGCTTGGTTTTTTGTTTGAGTCACTGTGCGTCAGGGATTTGAAAATATACTCTTCCTCTATGTACGGCGAGATGTCATATTACCGTGATCGGTACGGCTTGGAGGCGGATGGCGTTCTTCATTTGGATGACGGGCGCTACGCTCTGTTAGAGTTTAAACTCGGGTCAAATGAAATCGAAAAAGGCGCCGAGCATTTGGTCGAAATCGAGAATCTGATTAACGCTTATAACGAACGGGAAAAACAGTGTCCTCTCAGACTGCCTGATCTGAAAATCGTCATAACCGGCACACAGTATGGATATCGGCGGGAAGACGGAGTGTTTGTTATTCCGATCGGATGCTTAAAGGATTAAGGTGTGATGATAAATGCTGAAAAAGAATTGGAAAAACCTTTTCAGAAAAACGATTCTCGACAGGGGATATGGTTACTATCTTGAAGGAGCGGTTGAGGATATCAGCAGGGAAAACGACGTGATCTCCGCTACTGTCAGCGGAACGGAGCTGTATGAGGTCGAGATATTTCTCGATCACGATGAAGTGTATGATATGGATTGCGACTGTCCGTATGCCGAGGACGGGAATTATTGCAAGCATATGGCGGCGGTTTTATATGAGCTTGAAGATACGGATATAACCGAAAAATCTTCCGTTAAGGAAAGTATTGCCGATATTGTTAATTCGGCAGATGAAGCTGCGGTCAGAAGCTTTCTTGTTGATGTCTTAGAGAATGATGAAAAGCTGAAACAGCGTTTTCTCTTATTGACCAATAAGCCCAAAGCCTCTTTGGAACACTATAAAAAGCTGATCGATTCCACGATTTATGACCATGAGGATAATTGGGGATTTATTGATTACGAGGAAGCGTCCGACTTCTATGAGGATATGGAAGCGTTCAATGATGATATCCGTATTATGATAGACAACGGACAGTACCGTGACGCATTTCAGTTGTCGCTGTATATTTGTCAAGAGGTGGCTGATATCGACAGTGACGATGATGGCGAAATGACGATGATCATGGACGACTATTCATCGTTTTGGGCAGAGATAGCAGAGAAGATGCCGCCGCAGGATAAGGATTGGCTGTTTGAGAAAGCGCTTTTGGAATATGAATTGAACGATAATGAATTTCTTGACGATTATCTGGAAGCGCTTATCACGCGGCAATTCCGGGAGGAGCGTTATCGCGCTCGCGTGATTGACTTTATTGACATAGCTATCCAAACCAGTGAGCCGGGTTCTTATCAAAGAAGCGATGCCTTGCGTCGTATGGCGGATTATCTGAACGATACGGAAACGCCCTTTGAAGAAGTTGAAACGTTTTGCCGTGAGCATTGGGATGATTTCAAAATGCGCGAATGGCTGGCACGTCAATTCATTCAACGAGAAGAATGGCAGAAGGCGATCGTCATTTATCAGGATTTGATTGAGTCCGGATTAGGATATCCCGGCTCGTTGACGGGCTATCGTGAAGAATTGCTCCGGCTGTACCGAAAAACCGGAAATACGGAAAAGGCACTGGAAACGCTGTGGGATTTGGTTTGCAAGTCCGAGAGCCATAAGTATTATAATGAACTGAAATCGCAGTACACCGAGCAAGAGTGGATTCGGGAACGGGAAAAAGTATTTCCCTGCTTTATTCATTACGGTCAGGCGCAGTTGCTGTGCGAAGAAAAGCTATATGACAGATTATGGGAACTGTTGAAGGATAAGGATCTGTATTCCGTATTAGACTATGAGGATGTGCTGTTGCCAAAATATTCGGCGGAGATTCTTCGGAAATACAGCGACTACCTGAATCACGCAGCCGTGCAGGCAAGCGGCAGAAAGGCTTATCAGGAATGGGCAAGGCTGTTAAAGCGAATGAGAAAAATAGAAGGCGGCAAGGAGCTTTCAAGACAAATCGAGGAGGATTGGCGAATACGCTATAAAAACCGCCGTGCCATGATGGATGAATTGAAAGGGCTATAGGCTAAGTGTATTGGAGGATTAAAACTTTTTCGTTTCTATTACAAAAAACGGTGTGAATACAGCTGCAATAATCCTCCTTTTCTCGTAAGTTTTTCCTACTTTCAACGTCATGTGGCACGTACGACAAACAGATTTTATGCGGAGTTCGTGGTGTGAGAGGGGACAGGTTGAGAAGATTACATATCAATACGCATTGGCGGTATAATTATTGATATAGACAAATATAATCAGGTGTGTTATAATATTGGTATCAAAATGAAAGGAGTTGTTTCTATGTGCTCAAAAAGTGAATTGCAAATCATTTTGACAGAAATTGCAAAAACTGCAAAAGATACCTTTGGTACTCATTTGGATTCGGTTATTCTTTACGGCTCATATGCCAGAGGAGATTATACACCTGAGTCTGATGTGGATATCATGATTTTGGTACGGGGAATAGCTCCGGAAGAATTGTGGAAATACAGATCGGCGCTTACATCAAAATCATCAGAATTGGGATTGGAATATGATTTGGTAATAGTTCCCTTGGTTAAAGACGCCGACACTTTTAACAAGTATATGAGCGTGTTGCCCTTCTATCAGAACGTCCATGAGGAGGGAATACGCATTGGAGCATGATTATAAAATAGAGCTTTCAAAAAGGCGGTTAGAGATCGCGCATGAAAGATTGACAACAGCCAAGGCAATGCTGGAGTTAGGTGATTATAAAGCGTCAGCAAACATGCTTTATTACGCAATCTTTTCCGCGATGAGGGCAGTACTTGCTCTGGATGAATTTGATTCAAAGAAACATTCGGGGATAATTGCCCGGTTCAGACAAAGCTATATCAAAACCGGAATACTCGACACGGAAATGTCTAAGATCATTGACGACTTGGAGGTCATCCGAGAGGACAGCGACTATGATGATTTCTACATAATCTTAAAGGAAGATGTGGAGATTCAAGCAAAGAGAGCGGAATACTTTGTTTCAGAGGTCGAAAGCTATTTGCAGAATCAATATAATCAATAACCGGCTAACTGCGTTCTAAAATAAGGACGCAGTTTTTATATTAAGTTCTGAGGGAGGTGTTTCCAGACTTAATCTGGGACTATATGAGTTTTTGCTTAATGAAAACTTTCTTGAATTGTAAATTAAAATAATTATTTGGGAGTTTGCGCTAAACGAAAAACAGAAGTATGACACTGTTTGAGTGAGTATTGATATTTTCTTCCTATTCTCGTAAGATTTGACAATATCAAACATATCAGTGTATGTTTGCAAAATGAATTATAGGCCGGTCAAGCATAATACGATCAATAGAATAGCTACGCCTTGCAATACAGGCGCAATGATTGTTTCAGGAAAGGAAGCACGATAATGGCAATGCACAGTAACTGGAATCCGTGGCACGGATGTATCAAATGCAGTGAAGGCTGTCAGAATTGCTATGTATACTATTCGGACAGGCTCCGGGGAAAGAACGCTGCGGAGGTCTATAAAACAAAGACCGGATTCAGATATCCGTTGTCAAAGGACAGAAAAAAGCAGTATAAGATACAAAGCGGCGAAATGCTCAGCGTCTGCATGACCTCTGATTTTTTTCTGGAGGAAGCGGATGAATGGCGGGATGAAGCGTGGCATATCATGCGCGAGAGAAGTGACGTCGTTTTTCTTCTTTTGACTAAAAGACCGGAGAGGATCAAAAAATGCTTGCCGGAGGATTGGGGAGACGGCTGGGAAAATATCTTTCTGAACGTGACATGCGAAACGCAGCGTAGGGCAGACGAAAGGATCCCGCTGCTTTTGAAGCTGCCGTTCAAGCATAAGGGCGTGTACTGCGCTCCGCTGTTGGAAGCTGTCACAATCGACAAATACCTTGACAGCGGACAAATCGAGCAGGTAGCCTGCGGCGGAGAAAACTACGGCGGTGCACGTCCATGTGATTTTGATTGGGTAAAGGCGCTGAGAGAAGCATGTGCGTCGCGGGATATTACGTTTTGTTTCATGGAAACCGGAACGACCTTTATCAAGGACGGCAGGGAGTACAAAATCGAAAGCAAACGCCTGCAGAACCTGCAGGCATTTCGTTCGGGCTTAAGCTATCAGGGCAGGAAGCTGCAGTTTGCGCTCACGGACAGCTCCAGAGCTCCGATCCCGGAGGAAGATTTATATATGCCGCATTGGGCGAAAAAATGCGACACCTGTTCCTTTAAAATCCTTTGCAACGGCTGCTTCGATTGCGGCGCATGCAGCGGATGATCCATTGCTGAATAAATACCTTTTTATTCCATTTCTCGTAAGTTTTCCAACTTTCAACGTCATGTGGCACGTACGACAAATAGGTTTTATGCGGAGTTCGTGGTGTGAGAGGGGACAGGTTGAAAAGGTTACATATCAATATTCGCTGGCGGTATAATGAAACAGTGTCGCAGGTTGATTGATTTCAGCTAGCGGCGCTGTTTGATTTATGAATACTTGACATGATTAAGGAAACAATATATAATATATTACGAAAAAGGGTGTAAATACAACATTTTTAGAAATAGGTGTGTTATGGAAATAAAAAGAGATTTGTATTTAGATCGTTTGATTCGTCGGGAAAATAACGGTTTGATAAAAGTTGTTACAGGCGTTCGCAGATGCGGAAAATCCTATCTTTTGTTTAATCTGTTTCACAATTATTTGATTGAAAAAGGCGTTGCCGAGGATCATATTATTGAGGTCGCGCTGGATGACCGCAGCAACAAGGAGCTTCGTGATCCGGATCAAATGCTTGCTTACCTGAAAGATCGTATCAAAGACAAAGAAACGTATTATATTATTCTTGACGAGGTACAACTGCTGAGCGAGTTTGAAGATGTGCTGAACAGCCTTTTGCATATTCGGAACGCAGATGTTTATGCAACAGGAAGCAATTCAAAGTTCCTCTCTTCCGATGTTATTACTGAGTTCCGCGGACGCGGTGATGAAATACGGATGTATCCGTTGTCTTTTCGTGAGTTTTGCTCGGCGTATCCGGGCAGCGAGGAGGGTGCATGGGAGGACTATTATACTTACGGCGGATTGCCGTTGATTTTGACGCGCGAGACCGATGAGGAAAAAGCAGAGTATTTGATCAATCTGTTTCAAAAGGTGTACTTGTCGGATATCATCGACCGCCACAAGATCCGTAATCGTGAGGAATTGGATGAGTTGGTGGATATTCTCGCTTCTGCCGTTGGTTCGCTGACAAATCCGCTAAAGCTGTCAAAGACATTTAAAAGTGTCAAAAACAAGACCATCAGTGATAAAACCCTGAAAAAGTATATCGACTATTTGACGGACGCTTTTTTGGTCAGCAAGGCAGTCAGATATGATATAAAGGGGAGAAAATATATTGGCTCACCGACAAAGTTCTATTTTGAGGACGTCGGACTTCGTAATGCCAGACTGAATTTTCGGCAAACAGAAGAAAACCACATTATGGAGAACATTATATACAATGAGCTCCGAATCAGAGGGTATCGCGTAGATGTCGGACTGGTGGAGGTTTTCGGCAAAAACACCGAAAATAAAACCGAAAAAAAGCATTTGGAGGTTGACTTTGTCGCGACAAAAGGAAGCGAAAAGTATTATATCCAATCCGCGTTTGCAATGCCGACTGATGAAAAAAGAAAGCAAGAGGAACGTCCGCTTAACGCGATCGGAGATTCGTTCAAAAAAATAATTGTTGTTAAGGATAATATAAAGCCACGCAGGGATGAAATGGGTATCGTAACAATGGGTATCCGCCGGTTTTTGTTGAACAAAAACAGTTTGGAACTATAATCTTAGAAGTAAGGGAATACTATGAATCCAAAAACTATCATCAATGGAAAAGAATATCGCTTCATCAAAACCGTAAAAGAATTGACAACCGACAGAATAGCTGTGCTCTGTGAGGATGAGCATGGCTGTTCTTTTATCTGCAATGCGGAAATGTGGCAAGGCAGCGCGGAGAAACATAAAACAGCGTTCAATAAATACGCCTCACCGAATCAAAAAATCAAGTTGTTCAAATCCTTATTCATCGGTAGGGAAGATGTATACGCCAAGCGTTTTTTCAATACCAAAACAGGCAAAAGCGGCTATGTCCCTGCCTGCGCTAACGAGTGGGTTACAGGCGTTTGTGACAAGAAGAAATACAAATGCAACAGTTGTCCGAACAAGAGTTTTATTGCTGTAACCGACCGTGTCATTTATAACCATCTGAAGGGAGACGACGAATTCTGTCGTGATGTGATCGGTACCTACGTTATGCTGCCTGATGAAACGACCAAATTCCTTGCCATTGATTTTGACGATGAGAGTTGGCAGGAGGATGTATCTGCCGTCAGATCGGTTTGCAAATCATTTGATATTCCTATAGCGGTAGAACGTTCGCGTTCCGGAAACGGTGCGCATGTGTGGCTGTTCTTCTCTGAACCGCTTCCGGCTTCAACGGCAAGGAAATTCGGCAGTGCCATTTTGACAAAAGCAATGGAAGAACGACATGAAATCAAGTTGAGCTCTTATGACAGAATGTTTCCAAATCAGGACACCATGCCCAAAGGCGGATTCGGCAACCTGATCGCCTTACCACTACAGGGCAGAGCGCGCAAAGAGCAATATTCTGAATTTGTGGATGATGATTTCAATTCTTATCACGACCAATGGGAATATCTCTATTAAATCCAAAGGATAACTGCTGAGGAGGTCGACAGCTACCTTTCCAAACTTCGTGTTCAAAATGAGCTCGGAGAATTGATAGAAGAGCAGGAAAAACCTTGGGAAAAGAAGTATGAAAATCCGTTGTCTGCCTTTGACTTTCCGCCTGTTGTTAATGTGGTGGAAGCAAATCTTTTGTACATCGAGAAGAAAGGAATATTGCAAAAGGCTTTGAACAAAATTAAGCGTCTTGCGGCATTCAAGAATCCCGATTTCTATAAGAGTCAAGCAATGCGGTTGCCGGTAAATAATAAGCCGCGTGTGATTGATGCTTCCGAGGAAACAGGACAATACCTCTGTATTCCGAGGGGCTGCAAAGACAGTTTGACGGAACTGATAAATTCGTCGATTCATTATGAGGACAAACGCAACAGCGGCAATCATATTAATTTGCACTTTAACGGGGAGCTCCGAGAAGAACAGCAACTCGCGGCGGCTGAAATGCTCAAATATGAAAACGGAATCCTGTCTGCGACGACCGCTTTCGGTAAAACCGTCGTCGCGTCATACTTAATTGCCGAAAGGAAGGTCAATACCCTGATTCTGGTACATTCGTCAGCGTTATTGCAACAGTGGCAAAAATCTTTGTCCGAGTTTTTAATCTTTGAAGATCAATTGCCCGAACAACCGAAAAAGCGCGGCAGGCAGAAAAAGCTTTCCCATATCGGTCAGCTTGGAGCCACTAAGAATACGTTGAATAATATTGTTGACATCGCTATCATGCAGTCTGTAGTAAGCGGCGATGAGGTCAAGGGATTTGTGAAGGATTATGGTATGGTGATCGTGGACGAATGTCATCATGTATCTGCGTTTACCTTTGAGAAGATTCTGCGCGAGGTCAATGCAAAATATGTCTACGGATTGACCGCTACGCCGAAACGTCAGGACGGTCATCAGCCAATTATCACCATGCAGTGCGGCCCGGTACGCTATCAGGTCGATGCCTTGGCACAGTCTGTCAAGCGAGATTTCTCTCATTATGTGATTCCCGAATTCACCGACTTCTGTGTAGCTGAAGGTGGCTTGAGGTATCAGGATATCTGCACAAAGCTATGTGCGAATGAAGAGAGAAACCGCAAAATAACCTGACAATGTATTTGACGGCGATAATTATTATAAAGTGTCTAACGAAATGTTGCACTAACCGTAATAATCCTAATTCGGAATTATGTAACGCATAACTATGTTATGTTTCTTTATTTTCATTAAAAAATCTACTCAAAATTATTGCATTTGCTGTTAATACATGATATAATCATTATGGATAGTGGTTTACTCTATGATTCTATATGGTTTGGAAAAAGTACGGGAGGGTGAGTTGTGAACAGTGAGTTTGAGCTGATTCGGTACAACGGCAAGCTCCCCGCGCAAATTGAAATCAAGCAAGGAGAAATCAGCACGCCCTATCATTGGCACAAGGAGATTGAGCTGATTTATGTGCTTGACGGTGCGCTTGAAATCAATGTCAACAACACGGCGCAAACGCTTCACACGGACGAATTCCGGCTGATCAACTCGGTGGAAAACCACAGGTTGTCGGCTGACAAAGCCAAATGTCTGATTCTCGATATCTCCTACGAATTCGCGACGCAGTTTGACGAATCGCTTTACAGCAGCGTTTTCAAGGTCATCAGTGGCAGCGGTGCAGAGGAAGAACTTCACAACCTGCTCTGGCAGCTTTCGCGCACAGTGAACGAATCGGATTTGCCCGATCTGCGGCAGTATTCGCTGATTACCGAAATCCTGCACGTGCTGTTTGTGCAGTGTCGGCACGAAAACCCAAACGCCGTCAAAGAGGGCGAAAACATCCAGTCGCGCCATGTCAAGCTGGCGCTTGAATATATCGAGCAGCATTACCGCGAGGAATTCACCGAAAAAAGTGTCGCGGAGCTTTTGGGCATACAGTCGGTTTATCTATCGCGGCGGTTTAAGGAAGCAACCGGCAAGAGCTTCACGGAGTATGTACTGGAATACCGCTTAAAACGCGCGATGGACGCTTTGGTGAACAAGGGCATGACGATTGAAGAAGCCACTAAGGCAGGCGGCTTTCCGAGCAAGCGGACGTTTATCGCTAAATGCAAACGAGCCTATGGTATCACACCATTCCAACTTTTGAAGCAACAACAAAGTGGCAACGCGCCGTTGATGGAGCTTAACTTCAAATAAGACTCTATCAATGGCGCATAAAGTCCCACCGGCACGGGAGGTGATAAATTATGTGCAAACACCAAACAATTCAATATGATAAAAATCTCCCTACGCGAATCAGGCTGAGAGACGGTCCTGTGGACAACGCGCTGAAAGAGCCGCACTGGCATGAGGAATTGCAACTGATCTATGTAGACGGCGGCACGTTGGTTTTGTCGCTCGGCGAAACAAAGCAAGTCCTGACCGCCGGAGCCGTCGCAGTCATCAGTCCTCGCACGGAGCACGCGCTTTCCGGCGTAGACGCGCGGTATCTGACCGTGCATTTTTCGCATGTGTTCGTAAAATCATTCTTCGATTCGGTTGAAAAATACGATTTCTATTTACCGGAAGGCTCGCAGGAGCGGCGCGAGATGACTTGGCTGATGCAAAAGCTGTTGGCGATCGAGCAAAAGCCCTTTGACGAATACAGCGCGCTCGTCAAGTATTCGCTGACGCTAAAAATGCTGCGGATACTGCTGACGCGCTGCTGTACGGAAAAGCAAGAGGCGGTCGTCAGCGGCAGGTGCAGCCACGACAGCAGAGCGCAGACGGTGAAGGACTACATCGAAGCGAATTTCCGCCGCAAGATCTTCATCAGCGAGATTGCGGAGCTGCTTGGCTGTACGACCTTGTCCGCTACCTTGATTTTCAAGAATCTGGTCGGCAAGAGCTTCACGGAGTACACCACCGAGGTGCGCGTCCGGCACGCGCTCGACGATTACCTCACGCATGATGTTCCCGTATGTGAAGCGGCGCTCAAAAACGGCTTCGGTCATTACAACCACTTTACCAACGCCTGCCGCAAATACTACGGCGCAAGCCCTACGGCATTGAAAAAAGCCAAACGGCAACGTGACGTTGCATCCAATGCGCCTATGGAAAGATCGGCGTAATTTATCGCCGATTAAAAGGCACAAAAAATTATCAGACGCGGCAAAAACCCTGCGTTTGTTTATATAAATAAGTATATATAAAAAACATATATATAAAAGAAATGGAGGTAAAAACAAATGAAAACAAAGATAAAACGCCACTCGCGTTCGCTTCTCTCTGTTGTTCTTTCGCTGTGCATTCTTGTTTCATGCATGACAGTAGGCATTATAGCTACCGACGCGGCGAAGGTGACGGGCAACAGCGAAGCAGTCGGCGCAACAGCGGACAGCGAGAGCGTGGGAACTGCACCAGCTGCGGGAAGTACTGTCCTTGTCAAAATGGGTGTGTACTATAGCGAGGCGGGTAGTTATTATGCATATTTGTATAATAATAGTACTAGTCCGAAAACTGAAGTGTGGGTTCCTATGACCAAAATAACTTCCGGTTATTATAGCAGTGATATAAATGGTAAGGGCTATTCTTACTTTAATGCTCCTTCAGGTACTTATGAAGGAATCATTATTGTTAGGTGTGGAACCGGAAAAGAAGGCAATTGGAAAAACAAGTTGAACCAAACGGCTGACTGTAATTATAACGGTAATTATTATCAAGTAGGAGACAGTTGGGTAAGCGGTGGAAAAGAAACACTTACTTCTGCGACCAGAGTTTTCCAGATTTACGATACTGTTAGCGGTAATAGTCAAGCGTTAACTGACACCGGTAACGGCGTCTATACCTATTCCGGACAGGTTACCGCTAATTCGACTACTACCGGTTTTAAATTTAATGATGGTTCAAATTGGTACGGACCTAGCGAAGGTAACTATTCATTCACTACCGTGAGCGGTACTTTGTATAATATTTCTGCAACTCTCGATATTAAAAATGTTTACAAAGGAAGCAACAACGATTGGACAGGCAGTACATTTGAGCTGAAGGAAGCAACCACCACCCTCACCACTAAGGTGATGAAGCAGGATTTCGATGCAACATCCGCAAAGTACAATGATGCAGTAGAGGATGCAGCAGTTGGTACTGCAACAGCTTCTCCGAGCGAGACTGCGCAGGAAGAAACCCCATTGACCTCAACGTTGTCTGCAAGTCCAACAAACGACAACTATGAGTTCAAGGGTTGGTATATTGATGCAGCTTGTAAAACAGAGGCGTCTGTTACAAACGACCAAATTACCATTAATTCAAGCACAACCTTGTACGCTCTGTTCCGGCAGAAAAAACCTGCTCAGGTGAACGTTTCTGCTTCTGTAGAGGGCAGCGGCGGTTCTGTAATCATTACAAGCGGCGCTGTCTCGGGCAAGGCTTATAAGGGCGCAAATGTCACATTCACCGCAACCCCTGCCGAAGGTAAAAAGGTTTACAAGTGGTACGTTAACGATGCAGTACAGCAGACAGCCGGCAATACTTTAACTGTCCCCAATATTCAGGCTGATACAGTGGTTAAGGTAAGCTTTACAGATAGCACAGAGATTCTGTTTACAGTGGCTTCTAATCCCACAGGCGCTGCGTTGCCTGTTAAAAATGGTGATACTCCCATGAGCAAAGTCAGCGGAAAGGACTATTATTCAGCCGAAAAAGGCGATTCAATAGCCCTGACAGCAGGAGCTTTGTACGGTAATACATTCAAAAAGTGGATTATCACCTACCCTGACGGAACAAAGGTAGAAAGCACAAATTCACCTTATACCTTTAAGCCTAAGAACAACTTTAAAGCTGTTGCGTATTATCTTTCTGCTGCTACTGACACTGATTTCTACATAAATATGTGGAAGGATGGAGCTAATATAGCCAATAATAAAATGCAGCAGATAAATGGCAGTTCTTATGAAGGACGCGAAAACCTTGCAAAAACCACAGTTAATTTAGAAGCAAATACGACCTATTATCTGCAATTTAATTACAATAATAGTACAGTTTTAAGATCACACAATGATCCTTTAAATTGGCAGTGGTATCAATCAACAACTACTTCTGAAACTAATGCTAATTTTACAACTACTGAAGGCGGTACATATACTGTCTTAATGAAAATATATAATGGGCGTACCGATGAAGTTGAGGCTAAAATAATTAAAGGTGATATTGATATTTCCGGTACTGTTACCGAAGAAAAAGACACCACCTCTAAGCCGTTTGATACTTACAAAACCATCTATGCAAAGAATGGTTCTATCGGTTCAGACAACAGCGGCACATGCAAGTGGGGCAATACCACTCTTACAGCCGGCGGAACGCTCTACAAAGACGAGCTTGCATTCCCGAGATACAAGGATGAGACCGACTACAAAACCTATTATTACCAGGATGATGTAAACACCTATATCACCGCTCAAACAACAATCACAAGGGGCGGCTCAACCGGCGGCTGGGCTGTTAGAGCTTATGTTGTAAACGGCGAAACCTTCCTTGCAACCAAAAAGAGCGACGGAGTTTACACCGCGCAGATTACCGTTCCCAAGGGTTCAGGCAACCTCGAAGTAACTCCTGTTTACTACAATACCAAGGCAGAGGCCGCAAACGAATATGTAAAATTCTACGCTGACGCAACATCCTTGGACAACCACTGGGGCAACACTATCGCTTTCTATACATGGTACGGCAGCGACGACGTTAAGAATGACGGTACATACCCCGGTCAGCCTATGCTCAAAGACGGTTCAGGTAAATACTATGCATTCGTTGCAAGACACTATATCAATGACGACGGTAGTGTATCAGACAAAGCAATCAAGGGTGTACTGCTTGATAACTACTGGGAGAACGAAACAGTTCATAAGCAGTTTGATCCTTACTCAGGAAAATATCATAACCTGCAGACTTACGACTATCTCGATCCCGTAAAGATTGCCTCTATTGCTAATGTCGATACCATTCAGTTTACGTTTAAGTATAAGCAGAATGAAAACGATGTCAGCACTGATGCTCAGAGTAACACTCTGAGACAAGATATAGCAAACTCAAACTCTCATCTTGCTTCTAAGTATAGTGATAAACATAATGATGATACAGGCACAACTAATTTAGATAACGACTTTGCCAAAGACACATATTACGAGTGGGAATACCTTACTAACTACGACGGTCAGCACGTTAACCTTGCCAACCAAACGATTGCTACTGAGGAAGATCCTCTGTACGTAGTTTCAGTAGGTAACCAGAACTGGCAAAAAGCAGCTTCCGGTCAGCAGAATATCGGTAAGTGGGCAACTGTTTGGAAAGTTTACGATAAGGACGGCACTCATCTTATGACTGCTCCGCCTTCATACTTTATTGAAGGTACAGACACTACAGCTTACAATTCTGTAATTAGTAATTACAAAAACAATCCTGTATTAATTTCCTACGAGCACGAGGAAGTAGTTAAGGATGCAAAAGTTCATAGAGATAACGGTATTGAAAACAACACCGGTATCCGTGTTGACGGACGTTGGCTCTATTCACAGTCTACCGATGAAACCGAAGCTTTGATTAAGGTTGTTACCGAAAACGGCGCAAGCTACAAGCTTTGTCCCGAGGGCGGCACAGCTGATATCGGCGCAGGCTTTAAGACAAAAACTGAAGCTGACAATGCTGGAGAAACTGCTGTCGGTACATACTACGGCACAGACGTATGGTTCAACAACCGTACTACAGAAGCCCAGATGCGCCTTAACCTCGGTAACGGTTACAAGTTTGTCGGCTTTAAGTATATGAAGAACGGCGCTGCCGCAGGCACTGTGCTCGGCAATGAGTTCTCAGATACTATTGCGGATTATGTTGATATCCCGGCAGAAGGAACAGCCGCAAATCTTACAATTGATACAACCTACCGCATTGTTGCTGTTGTTGAAAAGCTGCCGGCAGCCGCTTTCCATATTACTCACGAAAAGTACGGCGCTTCGTACGGTAACGGCTACTACTATGTAACCGCACAGGTTGTAACGTCCGACGGCACTGTAGTTGAGACATTTGCTCGCAGTGACAAGGGCGACCAGGCTGATATGGCAGACATAACTAAGCACTACAAAAAAGGAAACGGATATAGTATTAAAATTACTCTCCGCACCGAACCAATCGGCGACAATACCTTTATCCGCTGGCTGAAAAATAACAACGGCAGCTATGATGTTGTTTCCGAATCAGAGAAGTACGCAGGCTCGAATATTCCGGTTGAGGATACTCTTACCGTTCCGTTTACCGATATCTTTAACAAAGACGGCACACTGAAAATCCAGAGCCTTAACTACTACTCAGACCTCGGTTTGGCAGGACACGTTTCGGTTGTTCATTACCTCCTCGGTGATTCTAAGGGAACAGGTAAAACAACTAACACTGTTACAGTAAAACAGAACGGTACTGAAGTTAAGACATTTGCGGAAAACGAGAAGGTTACAAATATCGGTCCGGAGTACATCAAGTACGATGAGAACAACCCCTATACACTTGAAATTACTCTTAAAACTACACCCGAATATGTTTCTGATTTCGAAAACTTCTATTGGTCAAACGACAGAACTAAAGTTATGTCGGAGGGTGATGACGACGGCATTAGAACTGCAACTTCGGTTAAAAAATCCAATATGACTGCGGTTGTCACCATTAATGTCAACAAATTCTTCAAAGAAGAAGACGGTGAGATGATATTCGATAAATCATTGAACAGCCAGACCTTCTACTCGAGCTTGGATACTGCGCTTACTTACACAATAAAGTATAAATACGTAAGCAAGCAGTATGGTGATCAAGCTTACACAGTAAAAACTCAGCCGTTTACTAAAGAGGAGTTTAACAAATACGTTAAATCAAAAACATATACGAAAAATGATCAGACGCACGATCATCTGCCGGCTGAAGGAAACTTTGAATTCTATGAGTTTAATAGTACTACAGAAGCAGAATTTCTTGCAATTAAATCTCCTTATGAAAAGAATATCAGAGAAACATTAACCTGGGATTTAAGTGATTTAACAAACAAGTCGATAGTAATAGTTAATTACTACGGAGAGAATAAACAGTTTTCAGTAGAAGTCAATGCAACTCAGACTAAATCATCCTCCAAAAACTTCATATTTAAGTTCCCGTTTGGTGTAAAACATTCTGATGATGGTACAGTTTGTCAGACTGATGATGCAAATCGTGTAATTAAATTATCAGACGATGAATCACCTGCAGATGGTTTTTCAAAAGGATTGTCGGCAACGCCTGATTATGCAAAGCCTTATGTTTTAACAAAAGGTCAAGGAGCAAACGCAAAGAATGTATATGTAACCGCTCCGGCTACAATTTATGAGAAGACAGGAACACCTTTGTACTTCAAGTACTGGAGTGTATGTACAGTAGGAAATGATGACTCCGACAGCGTTGAGGTTACAAAATGCTTCTCAAGAGAATTTAATTATTCCGCTTATCAGGACTATATCATTACGCCATTTTATGATGCCTCAGCCTCGCTATCTCCGGATGAACAGGCTAAACAGTATGATAATAATGTTACTATCACCTGGGCTGAGAATGCACGTAACCAGTGGAATGAAGGTGACAGCGGTAATGCACCTGAAGCTATGGGCGGACAGGGTGACAGAATCTTTTCTAACTTTATGCTCGCGTATGACAGAAAGGATAATGTTCAGCTGAGAACTGTCACAAACAGCGGAATTAAAACCGGTGTCTTGTTTGACCGTGTTAGTGAATTAGATAAGGATGCTTCGGGCAATTATAAAACAAAGACATCAAAGCAGTATGCCGTATCATTTGCTGATGAAGCTGAAACCGCCAAGACAAACGCTAAGACTTATATTAACAATGGTTCTTTTGACGGAACAGATAAATACGGCGACGGACATGAGTACATGTATTCCAATATAGCGTTAAGTAAACTTGATAACAAAAACAGAATTGAGTTTACTAAAGCATTCCCTAATATTAAAACCACCGGCGAAAACACCGGAAGAAAGAATTATATTTACAGAGCATTTGGATATATGATTGAATCAGATGGTACAGTAACAATTAGTGAACCTGTTTACTTTACTTTCTATGATATCGCTTCTATTGAAAACGGCGTAACTCAATCTAAACCTACAGTAAGTAACTAAGGGAGGTTAATTAATTTGAAGAAAAAGTACTATGATGCTCCCGACTTTGAGTTGATTAAATTTTGCTTTGAAGAAATGATGGATCAGCGACGCGCAAGTCACCCTGAAACTTCAGGTGATGAAACTGATGATAGTCTCATTGATTAACTCATAACAGTATGTACAGGCAGTGCGTCAAAGTGCTGCCTGTACTTTCTATCAAAACATAGGTGATGATATGAAAAAAACAAAAAAATTACTAAGCCTGATTGTGGTATTTGTACTACTTATATCCGTATCAGTAGTTAGCTTTTCTGCAGATACAATCTACATTGTCAACGGCTATTCATACTCTGTTGTCAATAATACATCAATCTCATTGGTGGATTGGGATCATGAACAGCCCAATCTTTCAGTTCCGGATATGTTGGCTAACAGGTATTTTATATCTGTTGCTAACTGGGCTTTTGAAAATGATACCGATTTAAAAAGCGTCGATTTGTCTCAGGCAGAGCACTTGAACCGTATAGGAATGTACGCTTTCAGCGGTTGCACTGAGATTGAGGGTGATATGATTATTCCTCAGTCTGTTACAAGAATCGGCGAGCACGCTTTTGATAACTGTAATAAGTTGGAAACACTTGAGTATAACGGCAGCGCGGATGTTCCGGAGTACTGTTTTTATAACTGTTCTTCTTTGAAATCCGTATCAATTGCGGAAGGAGCAAAGAGCATTTCTTATTTTGCATTTGCTAATTGCTCAAATCTTGAATATGCGGAAATTCCGCAGAGTGTAACAAGTATTGCTGCTTCTGCATTCAGAAACGATTCAAACCTCACCCTCGGCGTGTGGTATGGCACAACGGGATATGATTATGCCATTGTGCAGAACATTCCTTACGTTCTCCTCGATGGTATCAAGCTCGGCGACACCACCGGCGACGGTATTGTAAACATCAACGACGTCACAACGATTCAGCGTTATCTGGCAGAGCTGGAACCCTTAGAAGGTATTTATCTCCATGCTGCCGACGCAAATCAAGATGGTACGGTGGATATTGCCGATGCGACAATTATCCAAATGTATCTTGCCGAATATGAGATGGAATATCCCATCGGCAAAGTTATGACACAATAATTTTTCAGAGCAGTAGGGCGACCTGCTGCTCTTTTTTTCGCCCTGTGCCGCGCAAATGAAAAGTTCGCAGTCGTACCCGCCCTGAACAAACAAAGCCCACACAGGCGATTTGTCGCGGTTTGTGAGCCTCGTTTCAGTGAACAACGAAAGTGCAGCGGATTTCTCTGCTGCACTTTCGGTTATATCAGTTTTATCAAATTTTCATGAAGCGTATAGCGCGATACGCCGTTGCTCTGCGGGTCTCGGATGATGATAGCGCCAAATTCCTTCGGCAGCCACTTCTTACTGAAAGAACCGTTGCCGAAATAAGCGTCAAAGTTCGTGACCGGCAGCACTACCTTATCAGAATCAATTGGTTTGTTGGCGATATAATACTTCACCAACAATTCGGCGGCGGGCTGGGCAGGTGTTGCTACACGTGCTTTGATGTATTCGCTGATACGGTCAGAAAGAGGAAAATCTTTGTTTTGAAGTTTTCCCAACTCCAGCGCGTCGGCGAGAATATCGTCAAAACGCAATATCCACGAGCCTATGGTGGTAGTTGAAAAAATCGGCACTTGAAATTGGATAACATTCTTTTCCCATTCTTTGACGAAGCCTTTTCTCAACAATTCGCACTTTGAAACTGTCGTCTTGCTGAGGGAATCGGGGTTGTTTTTGACAAAATCGCAGATGTTATGAATATGACGGTAAAACCAGCCGCGACCATTTGTATCAACCAACTCTGGAAAACTATCATGCAGCTTGCAGAAATTGGTGTTTGCTTTCCAATCGTCTTTCTTTTCTGTCGGTAAGCTGCACCATGCCTGTAACGCTCCTTTCGCGCGGTCGATATTAGGAGTTCCTGTTTCAAACATATATCCACGTGCGATAGTTGTCAAAACTCTGTGCAGCCCGATTTGTTTTATCAGCATATCAAAGGTAAACCGCCCGAGAAACGACATATCGCGTTTGCCATTGGCGTTGTACTTCGGAAACTGCGTATATGCCTTGAATTCTTCCGGTTCATTCAGCATTTTTCTTCACCCCCAACACATGCGAATAAACCGCGTCGGGCAGTAGCTCCCACAGCAAGTAGCGCTTTCCGAGAGCCACCACATACGGCACCGCTTTTTTCGGCTTGATGATTTTATCCATCAAAGCCCTGCACGCAGCAGCAACCGCCTGACGGTAACTCTGCGCGTGAGATTTATTCAAATACGCCTGCATCATTTCCTTGAACTCCTTCGAGTCGTTTGACCGAAGGAGTTTTTTGCGTTCGGTGGCGTTGTTTTCGTCGTCAATGTCACAAATCAAGTCGTCAAGCACACGGTAACCACCAAAGCGGAAATCTGAAAGCAAGTCATAATATTCTTCAAACTCAGGAAGATACTCACTGAGAAAATCAAGCCGTGAATCCTTATCCATCAAATGCCACGACAGTTTTTTCAGTTCTTCTCGGACAGCGGCTACTCTTTCCGGCGATAACTTTGAAAATGCAGCATAGAGCGCGTCACTGTCGATAAACTCCTCCTGCCCTTGTGAGTAGAGAATTCGGTCAATATCATTCTGACTTGCTTTATTCTTGATCGGTGCGCGGCAGGCGCGTATTCTGGATAAAACCGCCTCATATTGCTGCAACAAAAATCCGACGGAAGATAAAATATTTGGATCCAAGCTATCCTTCCAATCAGGCTTTGTCGCAAAGGTGAATAACTCGCTGTCCTTTGCCGGTTTCGGATTCAACCGTTTTGTGTTTTCCTTTAATTGCTTGGCTAAATACGGCAAGCGCTCTACGTTTGAGGTCACCTTATCCCAATCGGTAGATGCAAAAAATTGCTTGATTTTCTTCTGCGGCGAGTCCTCATACCAAGCGTGGTTCCGGTCAAGCTCCAGCAAGGATTTGTATTTGAGGAAGAGATTGTGTGCCCTTCGTTCTCTGACAAGGTATTCAGACAAATCAGGCTTCACGCCGCTTTTAACGGAATCAATCTCCAAGCCTGTCAGAATGGACAGAACCTCCGTCTGTTCACGGCAGTGCTGGCGTTCCTCGTCGTTTGAGTTTTCATCATAAGCGATAATGCTTCTGTCAAATGCCGCATTGCAGATTTGCCCAACACGTGAGGAAAACGTATCGCGAACCGTCACGAACCGATCATGCCAGTCGTTGGCGTTTCGTGTAACAGGTTCTTCTGACGGAATATACAGCAGAGGAAGATTGCTGCGGTCGTTCAAATCGTCATATTCGTAATTCCGCTTTACACATTCGTTAAGCAGATCATCCGCAATCGTTTTGATCATATCGCCGTCAAAATCAGCACCGCCCAAACGCTGCGCCGCAAGGCTCTCGGGATCAACCATCACTACATCGGTCAGCTGAGAAAGATAGTGCTTTCTCATATTGCTGGATTTGCCATAGAGATTTAGCTGAATCTCCTCATTGCGTGCGATATGCGGATTACGCAGAAGCGTACAAACTGCGTCGGCATCATATGACGCACCCGGCGAGTAAAAGCTGTTTTTCTTAAACCGCTCTGTCATTGCTACCGACCAAAAGACGCTTTGCCGATGATCCCTTTTGACGCCGGAATCAATCATAAATATCAACAAATCCAGTAAATCATCAGAGAGAAAGCGGTTGTCGCCCTTCACGAGCAGCCGTCCCAAACTGTACTGTCGAATCAGCTTGTCGGCGTTGTCATTCAGCTCCTTGACACACGCTTTTTCGTTGACAAACAAAGGATTCTTTTTAATACACTTTCCAAGTGCGTTGTTTTTATCAATAAAATACTGCCTGCGAAAAGCTTCGTTCAAACAGAAATCATAGTAGCGCTGCTCGGTTGCTTTTGTGATCCAATTACGGCTGTCAGCAGAAGGGCTGGTCTCCCAGCCGTCAGGCAAATCATGCGGACGAAATTCTTCCGCGGTCATAGATAAGGTGTTGAGGAATTGATAGTTCAGCTCCGTGTGGTCGTCGGGCTTCACTTTGCTGACATTGGTAACATACAGCGCATGATTATACTTTTTGAAAATACTTAAATAATCATTCCAATCCATTCCGTTTTCGGTCAGCCAGCCATAACCCTTGAACATACTTTGCGTGAGTATCATTTCCACCTGATTAACAGGATGACGAACGTCCCAAATGTCCGTTATATATTCACTGCCCGCGCTTTTCAGGAAATCCTTGAAATTAACCTCGTGAACCATGCCCTTGACATACGGCATACGGATTTGGAAGGAATGGTGCATGTGTTTGCCGCAATAAATATTGTCAACTGCTTTTGCGAGTTGTTTGGAGATCAAACCTTCACCGTCATGGCGAAGAACCGTAAAGTCCTGTAATTCTTCCTTACGGTTGTACTTTTTGACCGCTTCGCTGACAGCAGTTCCCTCTACCGAAACGACTTTTGTATGTGCGCGGTAGGTTTCATTCTTCACAACAATCACACTATGAGGATTGGTTAGGTCAATACCGTCGATCCTGACACCGCCTGACAGCATCAAGCCGTTATATGCATAGAGCTTTGAGAGCCGACAGTCACCGACAACCATATCCATCATAATACGCCGACGCACTTCATCGTGAACATCAGCGCGGATAAACGACAGCTTTGCCTGACGGCTCATACTGCCCGAACGCTCAAAGGCAAGATAACGATGAGCGCCGCTCCCAAAGTCGAGCGTTACACCATCAGGATGAAACATCGCCTCGGCTTTCTTCTGCCGTTCCATCATTTTCGGAGAGCTACCCCTGTCAAATATGCCGTTGAAGTCGACATAGAGAATCACATCCTGCAAATCAGGATGCGCCGTCTCACTTTGCGGAGGTTCAATATTGCAGCCGTTGAGGACACACATCGTCTGATAAAACAGAGCGTTGTCATCCTGTACATCAGCCGCTTCACGCATGATACACTTGCGCGTGTCTGTTTTGCTGAGATGAAATGTGTATTGATCATGCTCCTCTCTCGCGTAACTGATAAGTGAACGCGCAGAGAGCATGTGGATTTTATATCGTGTATTCAAATTACATCACCCACTGCCAATCATATCACAAATCCTTTTGAAAAACAACCTATTTGCGAATATGAATACTACTCCCACTTTTGACGAGGTGGGGGTTTGGTATTTGCAAAAATAATTTCAAAAGGAGGAATTACCCATGTGTAATCCAACAGACAACCTTGTACGATATCCGCTTCCGTACAAGGTGGTGGACGGTTGCCTCTGTCAGGAGACAACCAAGCGGAACAAACCGACGACAGAGAAGCTCTGCAACTTCACAGCGTACATCGTCAACGAGGTGTTGTTTGACGACGGCGTTGGAACGTCGCGTACAATGCGGATCGGCGGCGTACACGCTAGCGGCAGAAAGCTGCCGGAGATCGAGATCACTGCAAGCGAGTTCAAAAAGATGGACTGGGTGCTTGAGCGTTGGGGCGCTGATTGTATCATTGAGCCTGTGCCGAGAGCAGCTGAAAGAATTTGCGCTGCCATTCAGAGCACAGCCACCTTCGAGAACACCAAGGACGTGTACTACAAGACAGGATGGAAGAACATTGACGGTAAATGGGATTACCTTCTTCCGGGTGCAGGCAAATATGATGTACGGCTGTTCGGAAAGCTCAGCCGCTATGAAATGGCAAAGGACTGGTCAAAATCCGATTTGCAAACGGTATGGCTGATGATGAAGGACAAGCTGATTGCGACGAAAGCGATTGTCTGGACGCTGATCGCGTTGGTTTTTCTGACGCCGCTTAACGAATTTCTGAATCAGGTGTTGTACATGCCGAAATTTGTACTATACCTGATCGGCAGAACAGGTACGCGCAAGAGTACGCTGGCGGCATTGTTTCTTTCGTTCTTCGGAAGGTTCAGCGGTACAGATTTGCCCTTGTCCTTCAGCGACACGCTGAACAGCATTCTGGCAAGTATCTATACGCTCAAAGATGTACTGACCTGTATCGATGACTTTCATCCCGGCACGCGTAGAGGGGAGCAAAAGGACACTGACACCGCGCAGGGCATTGACCGTGCCTACGGCGACCGTGTCGGCAAAGGCAGACTGACAAAAGACTGCCGGCTGATGGAGTCCCATCCGCCGGAGGGCAATGCCATCGTGACAGGTGAGACCGTTCCCGATGTCGGTGAGAGCGGAATTGCAAGAACCTTTATCTTGGAGGTGAAGCGCGATGACGTTAACTTGGAAAACCTCAGTTTCTTCCAAAAGGAAGCGAAGAACGGCACGCTGATGAAGTGTTTGCTGGCGTATGTCAAGCACCTGAAAGACAGCTATCTGCATAACGAAAAGGCTTACACAATGCTGCTTGAAAACCTGAGCAACAGCTTTGAATACCACCGCGATTCCTTCTACAACGCAGACATTCCAACCCACAGCAGAGTTCCTGAAATCGTTTCATGGCTGATGATAGGCATGGAATTCTTTTTGGATTTTATGTATGTGAATGAAATCATTGATAAAACGGAAGAAGAGCTTGTCATAGATGAATTCCGCGAGATTCTTTACGGCTTGGCGAACCGGCAGAGCAAGACGATCCAGCAGGACAAGCCCGCTGTGATCTTCATTCAAAAGCTCTATTCTCTGATTGAGAGCGAGCAGGCTGTGGTGCTGGATAGAACAGTTTTCAATGATTACAGACCCGCCAATTTCATCGGATATGAAGATGATGAATTCTACTGCTTGAATTCGGATTTGGCACACAGGGCAGTTTATCAACTGTGTAAAAGCCAGGGCGAATCGTTTACAATCAAAAAGAACGAGCTGATTAAAGCGCTGGCATACGAAGGCTTGCTGGATTCCGATAAGGGCAAAAATGTGAAGTCGGTTAATGTTTGCGGAAAGGGCAGTATGAAGCTGCTCTGTATCATCAAAGAGAAAGCAAACAAAATCGCTGCCTCTGCTGAATAAGGGGTGATCGGGGGGATAAGGTTTTGGAAACGGCTTGAACGCTGAAGATTCTTCTCTTTCTCCCGGGGTGAGTTTTGGGTGAGAAATTCCCCTCAATTTCCCCGAGCCGACTTCTCAAAAACCTCATGGAATCTGGCTTTTCTTTCATTCTCCCCCTAATCCCCCGAAAATCAGCATACCAATTCAAAAATACGATTATCAAATTCAAGCGGATTATACCGAAGAACGAAAGATTTTTTGAGCCTACATTTCCGCTTTATTGCCAGTTTCGCCTTTGTATTACGACCGCCCTCTTTCGGGCGGCCGCAAAGGCAGATGCGAGCTAGGCCCGCGCCCATATTTTGAAAAACTATGGAGGAAAATTATTTGAAAAAACAACCGAAAACTGAAATTATTTCAACGAGAGTCACGCCCGAGCAGAGAGAAATCATCGAAGAAAAGGCGTACTCATCTTACCGAACGCCGAGCATGTATCTGCGAGATTGTGCGCTTGACAAAAAGATTGTCGTCGTCAAAGGCGTAGATGAAGTCGCAAATGAGCTGAGAAAAATCGGCAACAACCTCAACCAATTGACGAGAGCAGTCAATTCCGGCTATTGTTACGAAGTCGATTTGCTCGAAACGAGAGAGGAGGTGGCAAGGCTTTGGCAGTCGTTAAATTCGTTAACGCAGGAAGTCCGATGAACAATATTTTTGATTATGTCACGCGACGTGAAGCGACGGAGAGCAAATTGATCAGCGGCGTCAACTGTTCTCCGGAGAGTGCGCTCGAAGAATTCCGGTTCGTCAAGAAGCGGTTTCACAAAGAGGACGGCAGGAGTTACTATCATATAGTGCAGTCCTTCTCGCCTGATGACAACCTCACTCCCGAGACCGCACACGAAATCGGATTGAAGTTAGCCGAGTACTTTCCGGGCTTTCAAGTCCTTGTCGCCACGCACACGAACACCCATGCCGTCCACAATCATCTTATTATGAACAGCGTCAACTTCGAGAACGGCAAAAAGTTTCACCAGAGCCGCAACGAGATGCTGCAGGCAAAGGAGTATTCCGATCAGCTTTGCCGTGAATACGGACTGAGTGTTACCGAGACCAAAACCAAAAATCCGCGCAACGCCAGATGGAAGCGTGACTTAATTGAAACCGCGTCCTCCGCCATTGGTTGGTCGGCAACAAAGGAAGAATTCATCGAGTATATGCGTGAACACGGCTACAAGGTGCAGTGGGAGGACAAGTACAAGTATATCACCTTCACCACGCCGGAGGGCTACAAAGTCCGCGACAACAAGTTGTTTGATGAGCGATTCCTGAAGAATAATCTGGAACTGTACTTCGCCATGGGCGGCTGTGATGGTGAAATGCTCGACACCTACTGTGATTATGTAACGCCGTATCACGACGACAGTTTCACCATGACAAGCACTGACGGGCTGATAACTCTCCTCGGAGATATTCTTTCATCCGTTCCTGCGGACTACTATTATCAGCCGCATTACGTCAACGAAATGAACACGATGGAAAAACTCCGCCTAGAAAAAATCCTCGGACGGAAGATTTCCAACGAAGCCTTCCACACTTACTGTACACGCGAGGACTACGAACGCGAGCAAGGAATTTCAATGTAAAAGAAAGGAAATCCACTATGAAAATTGCTATTTGCACCATTATAACACAAGGATAAGGAGGGAAACGGAAAAAGATTTGAATCTGTGATGCCTTATGGCATCGGAAAAGAAAGTTATAAATCAAGAAGATTTTGCCAACAATAAAACTGAAACCAATCCGAAGGGAGCAAAGACTACGGAAGCAGTTATCAGTAACGGCAACCCGATCGGCGACAGGTTGTGGCTGGAACACTTTGCAAACGCATTGCACAATACCGTATTCAACGATGATGAATATCGAAAACTTCTGCGTTTGATCGACAGGGAGCTGAGCCGGAAGTATAAAGGTAAAATCTGACAAAACTGGGAACAGCCTCCTAATGCACGGGAGGCTGTTCCGAATTATAATAAATATATCGCTATTCTCTCTGGACATTACCGCAAAGACGTGGTAGTGTTTGGACAAAGGAGGTCGTACTATGGATATTTTATCGGTCAGAAATCAAATAAAACGCGAGGGGATCAACTTCAAAGATTTGCCGCTGCGTGTCGCCTTCTATGCCCGCGTCAGCACGGATTTTCTTGAACAGCTCAATTCCCTTGAAAATCAAAAGCAGTATTTCACTGAGTATATCGGCGATATGCCGAACTGGGAATTCGCAGGCGGCTACATCGACGAGGGCATTTCAGGTGTAACGACTAAGAAACGTGAAAAATTCAACGAGATGATCGATGATGGATTGGACGGCAAATTTGATCTGATCGTCACCAAAGAGGTCTCGCGATTCGCCCGCAACACGCTCGACAGCATCCAATATACACGGCAGTTATTAGCCAACGGCGTAGCGGTCTACTTCCAGAATGACAACATCAATACGCTTGACGAGGACTCTGAGTTCCGCCTGACGATCATGGCTTCCATGGCGCAGGACGAGTCGAGAAAAATCTCCTCGCGTGTCCGGTGGGGACATCATCAGGCGATCAAAAACGGCGTCGTTCTCGGCAACAGCAATATCTTCGGCTACCGCAAAGCTGACAAGCGGCTTTATATTGACGAGGAACAGGCGGCGATTGTCAGGGAGCTGTTCGAGCTGTACGCCACCGGCAAGTACAGCATGAAGAACCTCGAAACCTATTTTTATAACAATGGCGTCCGCAATACCAAGGGCAACAAGCTCTCACATTCAACGATGGCGAACATCATCAAGAACCCGAAATATATGGGCTACTATGTCGGCAACAAGGTGCAGATCGTCGATATGTTCACGAAGAAGCAGAAGTTTCTGCCGGAGGACGAATGGGTGATCTACAAGGATGAAACCGGCGAGGTCGTACCGGCTATCGTGTCCGAAGAACTCTGGCAGCGCGCTAACGAAGTCCTAAAGCTCCGCAGTCTTGACGTGAAGCAAAAGCAGAACAAAACCAATCACAACAACCTGCTCACAGGCAAACTGATCTGCGCTCACTGCGGCAAGCCCTACTACCGCAAGGACACCGTCAGCAAAAAGGGTACTGTCAATTCCGCGTGGCGTTGCTCCTATAAAATCAAAAACGGCAAGGGCAGTTGCCCGTCGATGACGATATACGAGCATGAGATCATTCCGATTCTGGAAGATGTATTCAAGTCAAGCCAGAGCAATATTCAGGAATTGTCCGACTTGATCATGCGCCTGTCGGAAGAACTTCTCAGCACTAACGAGGGCGCAAACAGGATCGAAAACCTGAATAAAGAAATTGATATCGAGCAACGAAAAAAGCAAAAGCTCCTGAAACTCAACATCGAAGGGCTTTTCCCCGACAGCGAGTTCATCCGCATGACCGCCGAATGCGATGAAGAAATCAAGCGCTGCCAGGAGGAAATCGAAGCTATCACTGCCCAGCTGAGCGGCAGAAAGGATATCAACAAGGAGCTTGCCGAGATCCGCGATATCCTCAACCTCGCCGCCGAAAGCCTTAACGGAGACGAGCTCGACCGCAGCTTTGTGGACAGGTTCATCAAGCAGATACTTGTTTATCCCGAAGAAAACGGAATGCGGCTTGAAATCGAGCTGAACGCAGGCGACAAAATCATCAAAACGCTCTTGAAAAATGTTAGCCGTACAGGACACACGTCTAAGAAAATGATTGAGTCCTACGAGAACAGCATGAAGTAATTATTCCTGCGTTTCATTTTCAGGTGAAAGCAGTGGTATTTGGGCAGACGCCTTGATACCACTGTTTTTCTTTTTGGCTGAACGGAAATTCGTCGTTGACACTCTGCCCAAAACAAGGTATAATCATATATAGTTTTTTAGCAAAGAGGTGCAAGATATGAAGTTTTTCCTCAAAAAAGCCTCGGCAGTACTGCTGTGCGTGCTGACGCTTGCGGGGATGGCGGTTTTTTCCAATGGAGCGGCCGCGACAGAAACGGATACAGATATTATTGAGGTCAGCGCCGCGACAATCGCCGAAAGAGGATTCTCGGAAGCGGTTCAGACGGCTCTCGACAGCGCGGGACAGCTTGCGAATGAAAAGACTCAGGTCACTGTAAGAGTGCCCGCGGGAAATTACGGCCTTGAATACGGTCTGCATATTTTTGATTACACCATTCTTGATTTGCGTGGGGTGACGGTTACCCGCCTTAACCTCGGCAACATGATTCGCGTCGGCAGTGAGGACACAACGGACTCGGGCGCGACAGGATATTTTTACCGTAATATCACTCTGCTGGGCGGAACGCTCGACGGCAATGCGGGTTACAACACGATGATAAAGGCGGCTCACGCCGCTGATTTCAAGATGGAGGGCGTGACTCTCCAAAACGAACGCGGCGGTCATATGATGGAGGTCGCCGGCGTAGACGGCTTTACCGCAATCGGCTGTACATTCAAGGATCAGATTCTGCCCGTTGACGGCATCGGCTATGAGGCGATCCAGTTCGATATCCTCCACCCGTCCCACATGGTCAACTGCCGTGTCGAGGACTTGAATATGCGCAATATTCTGATTGAGAACTGCACGTTTGACAACGTGCCGCGCGGCATCGGCACCCACACGGGCGTGCTCAATAATCCTTTCGACGGAGTAAAAATCAGACACAATACTTTCCGCAATATCAAGAGCGCCGCGGTTCAGGGCGTGAACTGGATCAACGTCGATATCTCTCACAACATCGTCGAGAGTGCTCCGCGCGGATTCTCTCTTTACTCAATAATGGCGCACGGCAGCGGCTTGTACCGTTCCGATTATCTGTCAACGCTCGGCGGCACCGAGAGCCACGTCCCGAGTGTTTACCAAGAACCTGCGGCGGCGAATATCAGCATACACGACAACACTCTGACCGAAATCGGCACCATCGACGACATTTATGCGCAGTATGTTTGTCAGGGAATCGCGGTTATGGGCGACAGGCTCGACGAGCCCTCAACGGACGAGGGCGGAATACCCGCGGGCGAATATTACATCACAAATGTTGAAATACGGGATAATTACATTGAAGCTCACGGTCACGGTGTACGCCTCGAGGAAACCGGGAACGCGCGCGTCAGCGGCAACGAGATCCGCTGCACGGAAAACACCGTCCACCCTGCGAACTATTACGGAATTGTCCTGATAGATCGCGCGCAGACCGACGAAATCACGCGCAACTATATCACAGGCGCGCCTGTGAACGGCATTCAGATTGTTGACAGCGAAGTAACGAATGTAACGCGCAACCGCGTGGCGAAAACAGGAAAGTACGGTATTTCGGCCTACACCTCGCAGTTTGAAAAAATATCGGAGAACGAGGTCAGCGGTACCGTGAATCAGGGGATTGTTCTTCTCGGCGGTTCGGGCGCGAAAGAGGTGCGCTGCAACCGCGTCTATGACTGCGGACTCGACGCGCTGTATTTTATGTATGACAGCTCCGCTGACGACGTGAGCGCCAATACCACCGTCCGAAGCGGCGGCTCGGTTACATACGCCAAAACGCCGAAGCTGGTCAAGGTCGGGATCAACTACACCGTCACCGCGCCGCTCAGCTCGTATGTCCTTGACGGAAAGGGCGTGAGAATGGGTGTCGGCGACAGCTATCTGCTTGTGCCCGATGTGCGGCCTGTAAACGCTGTTAATAAGTTCAGCTATTCGAGTGCCGACAGGAGCGTTGCGACGGTAGATGAATGCGGCAGAATAACCGCCGCAGGCGTCGGAGAAACGACCGTGACGGTTTCTTCAAACGGAATAAAAACGCAGTTCACGGTTGAGGTCGGCGAAAACGAAGGCGCTGTTCTGATTCCCTCGGACAAGCTGCCCGCGCCGAAAATCGTTTCCGCCGAGTGCGTCAAAGGCGGCATCAAGCTCAAATGGGACGCGGTTGACGGAGCATACGGTTACAGGCTTTACTACCGCTACGTCACCGGTCAGTGGAAGCGAATGAAGGACACCGATAAGCTTACCTATACCGACCCCGGGGTTTCGCTGGGCAGAACCGAGACCTACACGATACGCGCTATCGGTGCTGACGGACAGCCGTGCAGCGGCTATGACCCCGTTGGCTGGAGCATGACATACCAGCTCGATACTCCGCAGGTTCAGAGCCTGCAAAATACAAACGACAGCATCACCGTTCGCTGGAACGCCGTAAAGGGAGTCACAAAATACAGGGTTTATTTCAGAAACTCGAGCGGCGGCTGGACAGGCCTAGGCACGACTACAGCTTGCTTCTTCGCAGACAAAAAGGTCAGGTCGGGCAGACGTGAGACCTACACTGTCCGCGGACTTGATAAGAACGATAATTTTGTGACCGACTACAACCACGTCGGCTGGTCGGCAACATACGTTGAACCGCCCGTGATCACGGATAACCAAAGCGTTGAAAAGGGAATCCGTCTGAGCTGGGAGCCTGTTTCGGGTGCGGCGGCTTATCGAGTCTATTACAGGAACACCCTCGGCGGCTGGTCAGCGCTCGGCGACGCAGACGGCACAAGCCTTGTTGATACGGACGTTCGCAGCGGCCACACCTACACCTACACGATCCGCGCGCTCGACAGAAACGGCAACACCTGCAGCGGCTATAATTACACGGGCTGGCGCGCGACGTTTGTCGGCACTCCCGATTTCAGTCTTGCGAATGCGTCAAACGGAGTCAGGATATCATGGAAAGCGGTTGACGGCGCTTACGGCTACAGGGTGTTTTACAGGAATTCCGGCGGCGGCTGGACATCTCTCGGCACGGTTTACACAACCACGTTTATCGACAGGGATGTCCGCAAAGGCGGAAGATATACCTACACCGTCCGCTGTGTCGACAGGTACGGAAGGTATGTCAGCGGATATCTGCAAAGCGGAAAGACAATTACATACTGAATTATTGCAGTCGGCTTTGCACGGAGCCGGCTGCTTTTTGTTGCAAAACCCTATTTGCTGTGTTATAATAGACAAAAATACTCATTTTTTATTTTTGGAAAAATAATCTATATTCAGAGGAAGACTTATGAGACTGAAAAGATTTACAGCGGCGGCGCTTGCCGCTGTGATGTGCGCGTTTTCGCTTCCTGTCAGTGCCGCGGACTTTGCGGAAAAGACAAGTGACATCAAGGCGTACACCTACAACATTACAGACGCGACAACTATTCAGCGCATCGCGGCCGGATTGAAAGCGCCGACCGAAAAGGAACAGAACATCTATGACCTCGATTTCAGCGGAGAGATCGATATCGTTGACGCAACGATCGTGCAGATGCACTGTGCCCGTTATTATGATGTGCGCAGTGACGATTATCTGAATCAGTTCGCCACGGAAGAACCAACCGAGCCAACGACGGCAGACCCGACAGAGCCGATAACGGCAGAACCGACCGAGCCGGCGACATCAGAACCGACTGAGCCGATAACCGCAGAGCCTACAACGGAACAGCCGACAACAGCGGTGCCGACGGAACCGACGACGGAAGAATCGACAACCGAGGCGATTTACCTCAGAATCAACGAGGAAAACGTCGAGATGGGGCTCAACGAGAGCTACACCTTTACCGTTGAGACAAACGCGCCGTCCGTTACGTTCATGAGCACGGACGAAAGTGTGCTGACCGTCGACGAAAACGGCACCGTCACCCCGAAGACGACAGGCGAAGCGAGTGTTGCCTGTGACACGGGAAAGGGCGTTACCGCGTGGTGCGACTTCAAAATCTGCAGCGAGGCAAAGGAAATAAAGCTGAACCGAAGCTCTCTCGACCTCGGCTCTGAGGAGTATTACACCTTCAGGAGCTTTGTCGACGCTGACGCGGCGGCGTTCAAGCGCGTGTATTCCTCGGACAACGAGAATGTAATGAAAATAGACAGCGTTACGGGTTACGCGACTGCGATCGGTGCGGGAAAGGCAACCATCAGCTGTACTCTCGCGAACGGTCTCAGCGATTCCTGCGAGGTCACTGTATACCGCATGGCTCAGGGTCTGACGCTCAACGAGAGCAGCGTGACACTCGCGCTCGGCGACAGCTTTGACTTTGACAGCCACGTCGCGGGCGGAGGGTTTGCGTACATACGCGTCTACCACTCGCTTGACGAGAGTGTCGTTTCGATCGCGCCCGGGGGCGGCATCGCGACTGCGGTCGGCGAGGGAGAAACTCAGATTTACTGCGAGCTTATCAACGGCGTGAGGGCTTATGCCGACGTAAAGGTTTTGCCCGCGTCCGAGAGGATAAAGCTCTCAAACGCGCCGTCGCTGATGCAGGTAGGTGAGAAGGCACGATTCCGCGTCGACGGAAACACCGCCGTCAACAACGCGAATATCACCGTGAACTCTGTTAACGGACTTGTCAGGGCGACCGAACAGGGCAGCGATTTCATCGAGCTTACGGGTATCCGTCAGGGCGTTGACACCGTGACCGTGACCACCTACAACGGACTGAGCGCATCCTTTAACGTGACTGTCGACGGCAGCTGCGCTACGCTGATTGATGTTTCCACATGGCAGGGCAGTATTGATTTCGATAAGGTAAAGAAGAGCGGAATCGACTATGTGATTCTCCGCGCGGGCTACGGCAGAGAGCTTGACCAGATCGACAACCGTTTTGTCGAGAACTACGAAAAGGCAAAGGCGGCAGGTCTGAAGGTCGGCGCGTACTGGTTCAGCTACTCCGAATCCGTGGACGAGGCGTTCAAGGAGGCTGAGGCTTGCTTGTACTGTCTCGGCGGCAGAAAGCTCGACATGCCGCTATACTACGACCTCGAAATCGACTCCGTTATGGAGCGCATGACGAAGTCCGAATACACACAGATGGCGCTGAATTTCTGCTCGGTCATCGAGAGCGCGGGCTACCGTCCCGGTATTTACTCGAGCGTTTCGGTGTACCAGACAAAGCTTGACCACTCACGCCTCCTGCGCGACGGGATCTCCGTCTGGAACGCGCACTGGTCTGAGCGGTGCACAATCGAGTGCGACGTCTGGCAGTACAGCGAAAACGGAAGCGTCAGCGGTATCTACGGTGACGTCGACATGAATCTCATATATAATCTGGACGTAGTGGAATAAGGAGGAGCCTATGAACTTCGCGGCGGTCTATCATCGCAGCACACCCGATATGTGCTATTCTCCCGACGGCAACGAGATCGTTATAAATATCCGCACGGACAGGGACGTTGACGCGGTATATCTGGTCCACGAGGATCCGTTTATTCATGAGCTCAACCGCAAGAGCGAATGGTACGGCAGACGCGAACGAATGAGCCTTTCGCGCGAGCTGAGATATCAGGTGATTTACACCCTGAAAGTCCGTCCCGAGTATAAGCGGCTGATGTATTACTTTGAGCTGGAAGCCGACGGCAGGACATACTGTCTGTACGAAAACAAGCTCTGCGAAAAGAGCGAGGCAAATGACACCTCAAAGCAGTTCTTCAAGTACGCGTGGCTCAATCCGTCCGACATAATCGCGCCGCCGAAGTGGGTGGGCGACACGGTGTGGTACCAGATCATGCCCGACCGTTTTTGCCGCCACCATGACGCGCCGCAAGATGAAAAATTCCGCGTATGGGGCGACCTTTCGAACCCTCAGTGGTACGACTGCTACGGCGGCACTCTCAGGGGAATCACCGAGAGGCTCGACTACCTCAAGGATATCGGTATCAGCGGAATATACATGACCCCGATTTTTCAGTCCAACTCCAGTCACAAATACAATACCTTCGATTACACCAAGGTCGACAGCGACTTCGGCACAGAGGACGACCTGCGCGAGCTTGTCAGAGAAGCGCACAGCCGCGGAATCCGCATCATGCTCGACGCTGTGTTCAACCACTGCGGCCACAAGTTTCCGCCTCTGCTTGACGTGTGCGAAAAGGGCAGAGCTTCAAGGTACTTCGACTGGTTCTTCATCAACTCAGACGACTTCATGAAGGAAGAGTTCACCACCGCCGACGGAAGGTTCTATTCATTCTCGTTCTGGGCGCCGATGCCCAAGCTCAACACCAACAACCCAGAGGTCGTTAAGTATTTCTCAGACCTCTGCTGCTACTGGGCGAGGGAATGGGACATCGACGGTATCCGCTTTGACGTCGGCGACGAGGTTTCGCACTCCTTTATTCGCAAGGTTCACGAGAAGGTCAGGGCGATCAAGCCTGAGATCTATCTTCTCGGCGAGATCTGGGTCGATTCGCTCAACTGGCTGTATGGCGACGAGTACGACGCGGTGATGAACTATCCGTTCTCGGGCTGCGTCAACGACTATTGGAAGAACACAAAGCTCACCGCGCAGGATTTTGTTTACGCAATGAACGCCTGCCACTCGCTCTATCCCGAGCAGGTTAACCGCGCGATGCTGAATTTCCTCGACACTCACGACACACCGCGCGCTGCCGAGAGCTGTAGAAACCTCGACGTACTGCTCCAGAAACTCGTTGTACTGACGACTATGACGGGCGCGCCTTGTCTTTATTACGGCACCGAAATCGCCATGAAGGGAAAGCGCGATCCGTACAACCGCACGCCGATGCCGTGGGATGAAATCGAGCGCGGCGGTCATGATGAGTTTATCGGAAAAATCCGCGCGCTTCTCAAAATGCGCCGCGAAAACCCCGAGCTGAGGGAGAATGATATCAAATACCATCTCGACAGTGACAATCCGCGCCTGCTATCCTACACAAAGGGCGGCAGCATAGAGGTGATTGTCAACGCGGGAAAGAAAGCTGTTGACATTGACTGCGGCGGCGAGGTGCTTTTCTCAAATCTCCTCAGCGGAGGCAGGCTCCAAAGGAACGGAGCCGCGGTTATCAGAAAAAACAAAGAAGGTATAAAAATATATAAAATCCTCTGTCAATGACAGGGGATTTTCGTTTTGACAATTTTCTGTTCAGGGTGTAACATAGAATAAGAAAATGAGGAAAAGAGACGATATTTGTGGACGTGCTATCCATCTTCAAGGACCTTGCGATAATCATGCTTTTCGCCAAGGTTTTCGGACTTGTCGCGCGCAAGCTCAAGGCGCCTCAGGTAGTCGGCGAAATTGTCGCGGGACTGCTTATCGGCCCGAGCGTGCTCGGCTTTGTTCAGCAAAACGACTTCATCAACGTCTGCGCTCAGATAGGCGTGGTAATTCTTATGTTCTCGGCGGGTCTGGGCACCAATCTCCGCGATCTGCTGCGTACGGGGCCTAAGGCGCTCGCGATAGCCTGCGCGGGTGTGGCTGTGCCGCTTGTCGGCGGAACGCTGCTCTATCAGTGCTTCTACGGCTTCTCGCCGTGGGGAAGCGAGAAGTTCCTGACCGCGGTGTTTATCGGCGTGATCATGACCGCTACGAGCGTGAGCATCACCGTCGAAACCCTAAAGGAGCTCGGCAAGCTCAAAACCGAGCTCGGCACAACGATACTCAGCGCGGCGATAATCGACGACGTAATCGGCATTCTCGTTCTGACCTTCGTGATCGGCTTCAAAAACCCGGACTCAAATCCGTGGCGCGTCGGCTTCAACACGATCGCGTTCTTCGCTGTTGCGATTGTCGTGGGCTTTGTTATCTACAAGGCGTTTCAGTTTGTCGACAAGCGCTATCCGCGTACCCACCGCATTCCGATTCTCGCACTGGTTCTCTGTTTCGGATTTTCATACGTCGCCGAGCACGTTTTCGGTATCGCTGACATCACGGGCGCATACGTCGCGGGTATTATCCTGTGCAGCCTGCGCGATTCGGACTATATCGAGGAAAAGCTCGACATCAACTCATACATGATTTTCGGCCCGATTTTCTTCGCGAGTATCGGTCTTAAAACGGACGTCAGCGGCATAACATGGGACATCGTGCTGTTCTCCGCTGCATTTGTGCTCGTCGCGCTGTCGACGAAGATCATCGGCTGCGGCGCTATGTCAAGGCTCTGCGGCTTCAAGGGCAAGGACACGCTCAAGATAGGCGTCGGCATGATGACGCGCGGCGAGGTCGCCTTGATTGTCGCGCAGAGAGGACTGAGCGAGGGCATGATAAGCTCTGTGTATTTCACATCGGTGATCCTGCTGATCATCGTGTCTAGCATCGCGACCCCGATTATTCTAAAGCTGCTGTTCGGCAGAGAGAAAAAAAGCGCTTCCGATTGACGGAGGCGCTTTTGCTATGTCTGTCAGATGTATTCGAGGTTTTCGGTGTCGAGCAGCGCGGTGCGCATCGCGGGCTTGCACAGCTCGATGCTTTTGCCCTTTTTGATGAACAGAGGCACCTCGTTGAGTGCGATATCGACGTAATGCACGCCCTTTTTGAACTCCTGCTTGGTGACCTTTTCGCCGCTGAGCTTTACGAACGTCATGTCCTCTGGCAGATATACGTAACGACCGCTGACGTTTTGCTCGTATACGGGAGCAATCATGCACTCCTCGCCGAGCATAAGCTGGGTTTCGCACTCGCGGGCGATCTTGTCGTCGGGGTAGTCGAACGAGAGCGGACGGAATATCATGCCGTTTTCCTCGCTCGCCTTTCGGAAGGTGCGGTATAGGTAGGGGATAAGGCGGTATCTCGCCTGAATGATGTCGCGGAAGTCCTCGGCATTTTCAAAGCGGTAGCACTCCTGATCTCTCGTTCCGAGCGCGGAGTGGTTTCGCATGAGCGGCGTGAACGCGCCGAGAGCGAGAAAGCGGAGAACCAAGTCGCGGGTAGCGTTCTCGTTGAAGCCGCCCAAATCGGCGCCGCAGTAGAGGAAGCCGCACATATTCGCCGAGGGCAGCATCTTAAGACAGAGCAGAATGTGCGACCACCAGGAGTGGTTGTCGCCAAACCAGATACCGCTCGTGCGGTGTGCGCCGATGTAAGACGCGCGCGAGAACATCAGGATTTTCTCCTTGCCGAAGGTCTTTTCGAAGTGTTCGCCTGCCGCTTTTGTCATGCTCGCGCCGTAGATGTTGTGCACCTTCTGGTGATTGACTCGCTTGCCGTCAACCTCGTGGTAGATGCTCGAGTAGTCGTCCTGAGAGTTCGACAGCCCCATGAAAACGTCCTTGAGGTGGAAGAATTTACCGAGGTCGAGGTTCTCGCCCTTGAGAGCCGCCGCCTCGTTGAGAGCTTTTTGCAGACCCTGCTCGGAGTAGAAGATCGCCGGCTCGTTCATATCGTTCCAGAAGCCGTCAATGCCCATGTCGGTGAGGGTCTTGTACTTTGAGCCGAACCACTCGCGCACGTCTTTCCTGAGAAAATCGGGGAAGCCGACGATGCCCGGCCACACGCCGCCCTTGAAGTCGCTGCCGTCGGCGGTTTTGCAGAAGTAGCCGTTAGCCTTGCCCTCTTCGTAGACGTCATATCCGTCCTCTTTCTTTACGCCCGCGTCGATGATCGGGATAAGGTGGATATTGCGCGCCTTTTTGTCTGCGACGAAGTCCTCAAAATTCGGGAAGGCTTCTTTGTTGATTGTAAAGTCCTTGTAGCGCTCCATGTAGTCGATGTCGAGGTAAACGCAGTCAAGCGGAATATTTGCCCGGTCGTAGTTTTTGATCACATTCTCGACAGCTTCGGCGTTGTGATAGCTCCAGCGGCACTGCTGATAGCCGAATGCCCAGAAGGGCGGAATGTAGCTCTGACCGATGATTTCGCGGAACTCGCGGACTATCTCAACGGGCTTGTCCTGCTCGATGATATAGATGTCAAAGTCCGTGCCGTCAATCGTGATCTCGGCGGCGTCGGCTTTTGTGTAGCCGATATCCCAGCGGATCCTGGCGGGGAAGTCGATGAAAATGCCGTACCTGCGGAAAATCAGGAAGTTATGGGCGGCGTAGAGCGACTGCTTTGTCTCGGTGTGGAAGGGATCGTCGCTGCAGTAGCTCTGATAAATCCATCCGCGCTTGTTGATGCCGCGCGGAGCCTCTCCGAGACCGTAGATTATGTCGTCGTCAGCCATTTTGAAGGAGAAAACGAACTGTCCGTTCTCTGTTTTGTGCTCAAAGGGAAAGTCCGAAAAATCGCTTGCGGCAACGGCTTTAACGACCGCTTCGGTGTTGATCGGTTCGCCCGTAGTGTATCTTTTTACCATAAAAAACTCAGCTCCTCGTCAGGGATTATGGTATTATTGTACTATGAAACCGTGAGAAATGCAACAGAATTTGCCGAATTTTCCCTTTTAGACGAAGTGAAATTAACGCTACAAAAAAATGATTATGACTGTTGAATTTGTGGTGATAATGTGGTAAAATAAAAAAGAATATAAGTTACCTGAAAGGGGTTTTAAATATGTGTGGAATTTGCGGCTTCACAGGCAAGCTTGAAAAACGCGAGGACGTGCTGAAAAAGATGACTGCGGTGATCACTCACCGCGGACCCGATTCCGAGGGCTTCTATATCGACGACTCGGTCAACATGGGCTTCCGCAGACTGTCGATTATCGACCTTGACTCCGGTCATCAGCCGATTTACAACGAGGACAAGACTCTTGTTCTCACATTTAACGGCGAGATATACAACTACAAGGAGCTTCGCGCGACCCTTATCAAGAAGGGCCACAAGTTCTACACCGAAACCGACAGCGAGGTTCTGGTTCACGGCTTCGAGGAGTGGAAAGAGGATCTGCTCTTAAAGCTACGCGGAATGTTTGGCTTTGCCATTTACAACACCGTCAACAAGTCGCTGTTTCTTGCTCGCGACTTCTTCGGAATCAAGCCCATGCACTACGCTCAGGTTGAGGGTGAGTTTGTCTACGGCAGCGAGATCAAGAGCATTCTCGAGTACCCAAAGTACGAAAAGCGCTTCAACAAGCGCGCTCTCGATACCTACCTTTCTTTCCAGTACGCAGTGCCGCCTCAGACCTTTTTTGAGGACATCTTCTGCCTGCTGCCGGGTCATTACCTCTGGTATCAGGACGGCGAGGTTGAAACCACACGCTACTTTGAGCCGCGGTTCAGACCCGACGACAGCATCACCGAGGATCAGGCTGTCGACATGATCGACAAGGTGTTCGAAAACTCCGTTAACGCCCACAAGATCGCCGACGTTGAGGTTGGCTGTTTCCTTTCCTCAGGCGTTGACTCAAGCTATGTATCGACCTACTTCGCCGACCAGAAGACCTTCACCGTAGGCTTTGACTTCGGCGAGAAATATAATGAGATAAGCTGGGCTCAGGAGCTCAGCCGCAAGATCGGCGTTGAGCATCACACTCACCTGATTTCGAGCGAGGAATTCTGGGACGCTGTTCCCACGGTTCAGTACCACATGGATCAGCCGCTTGCCGACCCGTCGTGCATCGCGCTGTATTTCGTATCCAGACTCGCGAGCGAATACGTAAAGGTCGTCCTCTCGGGCGAGGGTGCCGACGAGCTCTTCGGCGGCTACACCTGCTACAACGATCCGCGCGTTTTCAGAATGTACCAGAAGATCGTTCCGCACTTCCTGCGCAGGGCAATCCGCGCGATCTGCCGCAAGCTGCCAGACATCAAGGGACGCGACTACCTTATCCGAGCCTGCGACCCGCTCGAGGACAGATACATCGGCAACGCGTTCATGTACGACCTGCGCGAGAAGAAGGAGATCCTCAAGGACCCGTCGATCGCGACAGCTCCGCAGACCCACGCGAAGAAGTATTACTACCGCTGCCGCAAGCAGGACGACGTTACAAAGATGCAGTACCTCGACATGAATATGTGGATGGTCGGCGATATTCTGCTCAAGGCTGACCGCATGAGTATGGCGAACTCGCTCGAGCTGCGCGTACCCTTCCTCGACAAGGAAGTGTTCAAGGTCGCGTCATCTCTGCCCACAGAGCTTCGCGTCAACAAGCAGAATACTAAGTACGCGATGAGAAAAGCTGCTGTGCGCCATCTTCCCGAGGCGACCGCCGAGAAGGAGAAGCTCGGCTTCCCTGTACCGACGCGCGTATGGCTGCGCGACGAGAAGTACTACAACGTCGTGAAGCGCAAGTTCCAGGGCAAGACCGCGCAGAAGTTCTTTAACACCGAAGCGCTTATCCACTGGCTCGACGAGCATTTCAGCGGCAAGGAGGACAACAGCCGCCGCGTATGGACGGTATACGTGTTCCTTGTTTGGTACGATATTTATTTTGACGAGAATTCAGATAAGGTAGAGAAGCCCGTCAACCACCTCGACGAGCTCAAGGCCGTTGCTGAGGCAAGACGCGATAAGCAGATCGATATGCCGGGCGAGGTGATCATGGCTGCCGCAGAGGCTATCGACGAGAACTACGACGCGCCCAACTTCGGCATTGACAAGAGCAAGCCGTCCGCGGAAGCAGACGACGGAAGCGAGCCCGCGCTTGTCGAGAATATCCCCGAGGAGGAGTCTGCTTCACAGCCCGAGCCCGAAACCGCGGACGAGGAGTATGTGAATATCCAGAATCCCGAGGACGACGAAATCTACACCGAGCCGCGCAAGCCCAGCACTCCCCAGGAGCGCATGCAGATGGCGATCGACAGCATCGAGCGCCGTTCCAAGTACCTCGACGAGCCGAACGTGATCTCTGACGAGGCGATCGACGACATCGTCAGCTCGATTTCATTCTTTGACGACGATGCACCTGAGACAGACGAGGAAACCGAGGGCGAATAACACTTTTGGCTGAAAAAACGGAGCGGCTTTATGTCGCTCCGAGATTTTTAAATGCGGCTTTTGGCAAAGACATTCAGCAGCCTGCGCACCCGCGGATATTCCGATTCAAAATCGCTCAGCGGCAGAGGGTTTTTGCCGATACCCATTTCAACGGTGAAGCCGCAGCGGTGAAAACGCTCGATAAACCAATCCTTGAAGCCGCCGCCCGTCGCGATCGGCTCGGGGTTTGCGACCTTGTACCCGCTGACCTTTGCCATCTCCTCTGCGAGAACAAGACAGCACTTCGGCGTGTTTTTGCCGAAGTCCCAATATATTTCACGGCCCTGACTGTGCAGCGCGAGCACACGTTCATATCGGACGCGTTCGCAAAGCCTGACTATCGCCCTTGTTTCGGGTTCGCTTTCGGGTTTTTCGCCGCCGTACCGCGAGGATGAGGGAGAGCTTATCCCGAGCTCAAGTTCGCGCCTTTTGACGTTTTGCCAGTCCGCGTCGAAGTTATGGTTGATGTCGACTCCGCTTGCGTTTGCCTGCCAATATACTTTCTCTGTCAGGGCGATCTCGGTACCGTCGGGATTAAGACACGGCACTACTGTCAGGCGCAGTCCGTCGGGATTTGCGGCGTATTCGTCAGCGAATTTCAGAGCGGCAAGGACAGTGAGATATTCTGTTCCATGCACGCCGCCGACAACAAGACCGCGGCAAACGGAGTGTCCGATGTCGATTGCAAGTATATCGCGGCCGCAGACACTTTTTCCGATCGAGTAAATTTTCAGGCGGCGCTTTGCCGAGATTTCGAGGAGCCGCCGTACCTGTTCGCAATAATACGGATAATTCAATCTATCAACCCCATGAGGTAAAAAATATGAAAACCACTGAAACCACTGCAACCAGCAAGGAGCTGTTCAGCGGCAAGATCCTTCACATGTTCCACGACGAGGTGATTCTCCCGGACGGAGGCCGAGCCATGCGCGAAATCGTCCGTCACCCGGGCGGAGTATGTATCGCCGCGCTCGATGATGAAAACAACCTGTTCTTTGTGCGCCAGTTCCGCTACCCCTACAAGGAGGAGGTGCTTGAGCTGCCGGCGGGTAAGCTCGAGAAGGGCATGACTCCGCTCGAAAACGGCAAGCGCGAGCTGCTCGAGGAAACAGGCGCCGAGGGTTACTCATACATATCTCTCGGTCAGGTCTATCCGTCGCCGGGATACACCGACGAGATCATTCACCTCTACGCCTGCCGCGTGTCGAGCGTGGGCGAGAGCAGACCCGACGAGGACGAATTTCTCAACGTCGAAAAGATACCGCTGGACAAGGCGCTCGAGATGGTTCTGAATAATCAGATCCCCGACGCAAAAACCCAGATCACCGTGCTCAAGACAAAGCTGCTGCTCGACAGCGGAAAGATTTAAGGAATATTCAATCGTATGCATACACTGACTAACATATGCTCGGAAAAACAGAATACTGCGGCGGCTCTCGGTTTCTTTGACGGGCTGCACCTCGGACACCGCAAGGTTCTGTCCCTCGCGGCAAAGCAGGAGAAATGCGGACTTTTGCCGCTCTGTCTTACCTTTGCCGAAAGCCCGAAGGCGGTCATGTCCGACAAGCCGTTTTTCTACCTGATGACGAAGGAGGACAAGCTCAGAAGCCTTGAGAGCATTGGGATACGGCGGACGGTAATGCTCGATTTCAACGCCGTAATGGACATGAGCGCAGAGAGCTTTTTCTTTGAGATCCTCGTAAAAAAGCTGCGCGTTAAGGAGCTGTTCTGCGGCTTCAACTACCACTTCGGAAAGGACGCCGAAGGTGATATCGCCATGCTGCAGCGGCTCTGTGACCAAAACAACGTCGGTATCACGATTGTGCCGCCGGAGACGGTGGACGGCGAGGTTATCTGCTCGACGCTGATAAAAAAACTCATTTCCGAGGGAGAGATCGAGCGGGCGAACGATATGCTAGGCTCGCGCTTCGGCTTCAAGGCGGAGATCATCCACGGAATGCGCCTTGGCAGGGAGCTCGGCACACCGACACTCAACCAACAGATGCACCCCGACCTTGTTATGCCGCGCTTCGGAGTGTACGCCTCTCTCGTGACCCTTGAGAACGGCGGTCAGTACTGCGGCGTGACAAATATCGGCATCAAGCCGACCGTCGGCGGCACAAAGCCGCTGTGGGAGACGTGGATGCCTGAGTACCGCGGCGCGGAGCTATACGGCGAGCAGGCTGACGTAAGGCTGCTCACGTTTATCCGCCCCGAAAAGAAGTTTGACAGCCTGACTCTGCTCAGGGAGGAAATAATGCGCAACGCGCGTCAGGCGAAGGAAGATTACGCGCGCGTTAATTCGTTCAAAAATCTGATAAAATGAGGAATGAGCTATGGATTACAGCCTGATGTTTCCGCAGGACGCGGATCAAAGCTACAAGACCCTGACCCCCGAGAGTGTCAACGACCTCTCGATCGAGTTCCTGCTGGACGCGCTCACGAAACAGCGGTACGAGCGCGACCATATCCGAAAAATCATGACGCGCGTCACGGACGACCCCGAGGTCATACGCTACCGCTGCGACGTTTTCGAGGACTTTCTGCGCTTTCCGAAGCTGCGCGACGCGATGGAGGAGCTTGTTGTAAAGCTCGCCGATCTGCGCGACATAGAGCGGTTTCAGAAGGATCAGGAGGGTTCGGCGCTTTGGTCGCTCGTCAACCGCCTGCGTGAGATAGACGACTACGTGACCTGCATCACAGCGATGAAGGACGTGCTCGAGGAGCTTGACGTCAAGTCCGAGGGTATGCTCACCCTGCGGCAGATTATCCGCGATATTTCCGCCGACAGCGGCTTTCCCGAGCTGCGGCAGGACATCGACGAGACCTTTGAGAAGGTGCGCCGCATAAAGAGCATAACCATCGGCGTAAACCTCGACAGTATGCTCAGACCTGCGTCTGCGGGCGTTGTTTCTCTCAACGACATCGAGTACCGCGAGTCGAACCTCATGCGCCGTTTCATGAACTTCGCCGACCGCAAGGACGAGCTTCACCACGGCACCGACACGGGCAGTATCCGCGTTTTCCACCCCGCAACGCCGATCAAGGCGGTGGAGTTCAACCGCAAGATCGAGCTGAATGAAAACATGACGGGAGTTCACACGCGCACCTCGGTGGTAACAGGCGCGGATTCGCTCTCGAACGCTATCAAGGACACCGTCACCAACATCATGAAGCAGACGGTCAACGAGATAAAAAACACGATCAGGCGCTATGTCAATATCAGCGGCTATATGCTCATTAACCTCATGCCCGAGATCCTCTTTTATATCCGCTGGGCTGAGCTTATCGAGAAGATCATGGCGACGGGTATGCCGGTATGCAAGGCTCGGATCCTGCCGCCCGAACAGCGCGACTGCTCGTTTAAGGGGCTGTACAACCTCAAACTCGCTATCAACAAGGCTGGCGGCGAGGATATCAATATCATCACAAACGATATCGACTTCAACGATGATATGCGCATCTTCATTCTGACCGGTCCGAACCGCGGCGGAAAGACGATCTTCACTCAGGCTTGGGGTATCGCGATGCTTCTCGCGCAGCTTGGCATTTACGTGCCTGCCGAGAGTGCCGCGATCAGCCCCTGCGACAATATCTTCACGCATTTCCCGGCCGACGAGAATGACACCGTCGACCTCGGACGTCTTGGCGAGGAGAGCAAGCGTCTTGCAGAGATTTTTGAGCAGGCGACCGAGCGCAGCATAATGCTGCTCAACGAGAGCCTCGCGACAACAAGCGTCACCGAGGGTCTGTTCATCGCGAAGGACGTTGTCAGGGCTATGCGCTACCTCGGCACGCGTTGTATTTTCAACACACACATGCACGACCTCGCGCGCAGCGTGGACGCGCTCAACGAGGAGGTCGAGGGTACGAGCAAGGCTGCGAGCCTTGTCACGGGAGTCCACGACGGCGAGCGCAGCTTCAAGGTGAGCCTGCTGCCGCCTCAGGGCGTGAGCTACGCCAAGGACATCGCGCTCAAATACGGCGTTTCGTTCCGACAGATCAAAGAGAGCATCGACAGCAGAACATAAAAATAACGGAAAGGCTGAGTTTTCAACCTTTCCGTTTTGCTTTAATATACTTTTTCCGCGACAGCCGCGAGAACGGTTCTGCCCGACATGCGGTACCTGCGGTCATAGAGGAGTATATTTTTGTCCTCCGTGATGACTTCCTCGGGCGCTCTGCCTGTGTCGAAGTACAGCTTCCAGACATAGCCCGTAGGCAGTGAGGGAAGCTCGATGAGCGCGTCCTCCCAGTGGGCGTTTATCGCGAAGTAAACGATTTCGTCGAGCTCGGGATTTTCCTTCGACATACCCGCGTACATAACAGCAACCATGCGCGAATTCTCGTTGAAATCGGTTTTCCACGGCTGAGTGCCGTGAATGCTCTCGGGCGGGAAGGTGCATCTCGCCACATCGCGGTTCTTTGTGATGACGTGGAAGCGCTTTCTGAACGCGATCATGTATTTAGCGAATTCAAATACATCCTTGAATTGCTCTTTTCTGCTCCAGTCGAGCCACGAGGTCAGGTTGTCCTGACAGTATGCGTTGTTGTTGCCGAACTGAGTGTTGCAGAATTCGTCGCCCGCGAGGAACAGCGCGGGACCTCGGCTGCACATAAGTGTCGCGAAGGCGTTTTTGACCAGCTTGCGGCGCAGCGAGTTTATGTACGGGTCGCTTGTTTCACCCTCAAAGCCGCAGTTCCAGCTGTTGTTGTCGTTAGCGCCGTCGGTGTTGTCCCAGCCGTTGAGGTAGTTGTGCTTCTCGTTGTAGGCATACATATCGTACAGCGTGAAGCCGTCGTGACAGGTCAGGAAGTTGACTGACGCGCTGTGACCTCTGTAGGAGGGGTCATATAGGTCTTTGGAGCCTGTCAGGCGGTTTGCGGCAGCCCACGCGAGGTTGCCGTCACCCTTGAGGAAGCGTCTGAGGTCGTCGCGGTAACGTCCGTTCCATTCCGACCAGCGGTTCCAGCTCGGGAAGGAGCCTACCTGGTACAGACCCGCGGCGTCCCATGCCTCGGCAATCAGCTTTGTCTTGCCCAGAATCGGGTCAAACGCAAGGCTCTTGAGCAGAGGCGGCTGTTCCATCGGAGTTCCGTCCTCGTTTCGTCCGAGAATGGACGCGAGGTCGAAGCGGAAGCCGTCGATTTTGTATTCGGTCACCCAGTAGCGCAGACAGCTCTTGATAAAGTCGCGCACGATCGGGTGGTTGCAGTTGAGCGCGTTGCCGCAGCCGCTGAAATTGTAGTACCTGCCGTCGGGAGAGAGCATGTAGTAGATGTTGTTGTCCAGTCCCTTGAATGAGAAAAACGGACCTTTCTCGTTGCCCTCGGCGGTGTGGTTGAACACGACGTCGAGGATAACCTCAATGCCGTTTGATTTCAGGTCGCGGATAAGCTTTTTAAGCTCGGTACCCTCGCGGTGGTGGCGGTGGTCGCTCTCGTAGCTCGTGTTTGGAGCGAAGAAGCATACCGTGTTGTAGCCCCAGTAGTCGTAGAGCTGCTCGCCGTTGAAGTTGCGGTACGAGCCCATCTCGTCGAACTCAAAGATAGGCATGAGTTCGACAGCGTTTACGCCCAGCTCCTTGAGATACGGGATCTTCTCGCGGATACCCTCAAAGGTACCGCGATTCTTGACTCCCGAGGAAAGGTCCTCGGTGAAGCCTCTGACGTGGAGCTCGTAGATGATAAGCTCCTCCATCGGGATATGCGGGAATTTGATATTGCCCCAGTCGTAATCGTTGAACACGACCCTCGCCTTGTACACGCAGGTGTTGGGCTGGCGTACACCCCAGCTGCTCTGTCCTGTTACCGCCTTGGCGTACGGGTCGAGAACATACATGTCCTTGTTGAAGATAAGTCCTTTCTCGGGCTGATTCGGACCGTCGAGGGAATATGCGTACTCAAACTTGTCTATTTCAATTCCGAACACAATCATCGAGTACGTGTTTCCGACCTTGAACGAGTCGGGGAACGGAATACGTGCGTAAGGCCATTTTGAGCCCGGATAGAACAGCAGCAGTGTGCATGAGGTGGCGTAGAATGAGCTGATAGTAAAGTTTACGCCGCCGCGGACAGGGGTTGCGCCGTCCATATCGTAATAACCGGGTCTGACGTCGAAGCCGAGGATATTATCCGTAGGCTTTAAGTCCCTTAACATTAAAGCACCCCTTAAATAGATTTGCATGAATATTGTATCATGTAACCGCACTTTTTTCAATTAGAAAAATCAAAGAATTCTAAAGAAAAATTGTCAAATCCGCATATAATAAGGAATTGCTGACAAAATATGACAAAAACACGTGTTTTTTGTAATCCTACTAAATTTTGAGTGTTGTGTTTACAAATCTTATATGCTATAATGATTGTAACTGTAAACCACTGAAAAATCACTTAAACGAAAGGGTGTAAAAATTTATGGTTGTAAGAGATATTCTGGAAATCCTTGAGGGCGAAATCATCTGTGAGGGCGACCTTGACCAGGAGATTAAAACCGCCTGCGGCTCCGACATGATGAGCGACGTCCTGGCGTTCGTAAAGGATCAGTCCGTGCTTCTGACCGGTCTTGTCAATCCCCAGGTAGTGCGTACCGCCGAGATGATGGATATGGCGTGCATTGTATTCGTAAGGGGCAAGGTGCCCGACGACTCGATCATCCGCCTCGCCGAGAGCAGGGATATCACTCTGATGAAAACACGGTACAGAATGTTTACCGCCTGCGGACTTCTCTACTCCAACGGACTGAGCGGAGGAACAAAGGTATGAGCAACGCGATTCATCTTCACTACGAGGTATCGGGCGAGGATTTTACGCGCGCTGGCGAGGCGAGCGGCCTTGTCAAAAAGACGCTCAAGAAGCTCGGCTATAATTCCGACGCTATCCGCCGCGTAGCGATCGCCATGTACGAGGCTGAGATCAACATGGTTATCCACGCCGAGGGCGGCTACTGCGACGTAGACATCTATCCCGACCGCGTTGAGATACTGCTCGCCGACAAGGGCCCGGGCATTCCCGACGTTGAGAAGGCGATGCAGGAGGGCTACTCAACCGCGCCCGACAACGTCCGCACACTGGGCTTCGGAGCGGGCATGGGTCTGCCTAACATCAAAAAATACACTGACGACATGCGTATCGAAACTACCCTCGGAGTGGGCACGAACGTATATCTGACCGTCATTGTAAACTCGTAAAAATCCACTGCATTAAGGAGAATTTCAATGGGTAACTATTTCCATTCAGTTGAGCTCAATGCCGATAAGTGCTGCGGCTGCACCAACTGTCTGAAGAGATGTCCCACGGAGGCAATACGCGTTCACGGAGGCAAGGCGAGGATCCTGCCCGAGCGCTGTATCGACTGCGGAGAGTGCATCAGAATCTGCCCACATCACGCCAAAAGCGCGTACAGCACTAAAATTGAAGAAATCGGAAATTTCAAATACACTGTCGCTATCCCCGCACCGGCGCTCTTTGGTCAGTTCAACGGACTCGACAACATCGACTTCGTGCTTACGGGACTGAAAAAAATCGGCTTCGACCATGTTTTCGAGGTTTCGCGTGCGGCTGAGCTCGTCAGCGAGGCGACGCGCAGGCTCATCAAGGAGGATAAGCTCAAAAAGCCGATAATCAGTTCCGCCTGTCCGTCGGTCGTCAAGCTGATAAAAATCCGCTTCCCCGAGCTGTGCGACAACGTGCTGAACCTGCTCGCGCCGATCGAGGTCGCCGCAAAGATCGCGCGCCGCGAGGCAATGGAAGAAACGGGACTGCCGACAGAGGACATAGGAATCTTTTTCATCACGCCATGTCCCGCGAAGGTGACGGAGATCCACTCGCCGAACTACGCGGAGAAATCCGAGGTCGACGGCGCGATCGCGATCTCGAAAATCTTCCCCGAGCTCGCTCACGCGATGGATCACCTCGAGGAGGTCGAGCCTATCGCGCAGTCGGGACTTCTCGGCATCGGCTGGGCTACCTCGGGCGGAGAGGCTGCCGCCATGCTCGGCGACAAGTACCTCGCCGCGGACGGTATCGAAAACGTTATCCGCGTCCTCGAGGAGCTTGAGGACGAGCATATCCGCGACGTCGACTTCATCGAGCTCAACGCTTGCTCGGGCGGCTGCGTCGGCGGCGTTCTCACCGTCGAGAACCCCTACGTCGCGCAGGCGAGGATACACAACCTCAGAAAATACCTGCCCGTTTCGCTCAACCACATTGACGAGGGCAAGAGCCTTGATGACATGATGTGGACGGAGGAGCTGACCTTCGACGCCGATATCTTTCGCCTCGACGAGGATATTATCAGGGCGATGGAGATGATGAGCCAGATGGAGGAGATCCACAAGGGACTTCCCGGGCTCGACTGCGGCTCGTGCGGAGCGCCTACCTGCCGCGCTATGGCGGAGGATATCGTCCGTGGCAAGGCGAAGGAAACCGACTGCATACATAAGCTGAAGGCAAAGATCCAGAGCGTATACGACCAGCTGAAGAATACGATCTGACGCAAGCGAGGTAACGAGATGAATGTAAAAGAATTTGCGGAAAAACTTGATTTGAAGGTTCTTGTCGAGGGCGATACGGAGCGCGAGATCACGGGCTGCTATATCGGCGATCTGCTGAGCTGGGTAATGGGCAGAGCACCCGAGGACTCGGCGTGGCTGACTGTTATGGGCAACATCAATTCCATCGCCGTCGCTACCCTCGCCGACGTGAGCTGCATCGTGCTTGTGGAGAACGCCGCGCTCGACGAAAACGCCCGCGCCAAAGCCGAAATGCACGAGGTGAATATCCTGCTCTCCAAGGAGAACAGCTACCACCTCGCCGTAAAGCTCCACGAGCTTTTGAGCTGACATGAAATACTACTACGATCTACATCTTCATTCCTGCCTTTCGCCCTGCGGCGACATGGACATGACCCCGAACAACATCACGGGCATGGCAAAGCTGCTGGGGCTTGACATCATCGCGCTCACCGACCACAACACTTCCCTCAATTGTGAGGCGACGATTGCGGCGGGGAAGGAGAACGGAGTTGTCGTCGTACCGGGAATGGAACTGACGACGAGCGAGGATATCCACGCGGTCTGCCTGTTCCCGACGCTTGAGCGCGCGCTTGAGTGGAGCGAGTACGTCGACAATCACCGCATAAAAATCAAAAACAGACCCGACATCTACGGCAGGCAGGTCATCATGAACACGCTTGACGAGGAGATCGGCGAGCTTGAGCACCTGCTTCTGCCCGCGACCGAGATCAGCATAATGAACGCCTATTCACTCGCGCGCTCGTTCGGCGGCATCTGCTATCCCGCGCACGTCGATCGCGACAGTCTGTCGATTCTCTCGGTGCTCGGCGAGATCGACGAGAGCTGCGGCTTTATCACCGCCGAGCTTGCCGACAAATCAAAGCTCGATACACTAAGAAAGCTGCACCCGATTCTCGATACGCTAAATATCGTGACAAATTCCGACGCGCATTACCTCGAGAACATGCGCGACGCGGAGAACCAAATCGAGCTCGAGGAGCTCAGCGCTCAGTGTCTTGTAGAGCGGCTGAATACGCCTTTGTTTGTGTAAAATAGTCAAATTTTGACATCGCAAACTGTCATAAAAAAGCGATATAATCAGCAATTTGTATTCACAGGATAAAAAATGACTATTTTTCGTTAAAAAATGTCGTTCTGATTGTGTATCCGTTTAAAAGAGGGAAAAATTTTTATAGACTTTCACAGCCGTTTTGTGATATAATCACTGTAAGTAAATATAATATTCACCGAAGTGGGAATATTTTTTTTATGGTATTTGACAAATTGAAATCAGGGAGGAAAAACAATGCAAAAGAAAATCAGCAGCATTCCCTTCAGTGGGACACCTGAGCAGGAAGCAAAGCTCAAAGAGTCTATTGCCCGTCACATCGACGATCCCGGCGCGGTAATGCCCGTGCTTCAGGAGGCTCAGGAAATCTACGGTTATCTGCCGATTGAGGTGCAGACAATGGTAGCTGAGGGTCTCGGCGTATCTCTCGAGGAGGTATACGGCGTATCGACCTTCTATTCACAGTTCGCGCTCTCTCCGAAGGGCAAGTACAACATCTCCGTATGCCTCGGCACAGCCTGCTATGTAAAGGGCTCGGGCGACATTCTCAACAAGATTTCCGAGGAGCTCGGTATCGGCGCTGAGGAGTGCACACCCGACGGACAGTTCTCGCTCACAGCCTGCCGCTGCATCGGCGCGTGCGGTCTGGCTCCCGTTATCACCGTTAACGAGGACGTTTACGGCAGACTGACGGTTGACGACATTCCTTACATTATCAACAAGTATAAGAACGCTGATGCGTGAGTTGTCCTTAAACGTCATGGACGTGGCACAGAACTCCGTGAGAGCGAAGGCGAGCCTTGTCACGATCACCGTTGACGAGAGCGATAAGGACGACTTCCTTCAGATCTCAATCGCGGACGACGGCTGCGGCATGACCGAGGAACAGGTACAGCAGGTCATCGACCCGTTTTTCACGACACGCACCACCCGCAAGGTGGGCTTGGGAGTTCCGCTGTTCAAGCTTTCGGCGGAGCAGACGGGCGGCAGCTTTGAGATAAAGTCAAAGCTTAACGTCGGCACCACAACCACCGCGCGTTACGTCAAGAGCCACGTCGACATGACGCCTCTCGGCGATATCAACGACACGGTCAAGATCCTCATTCAGTGCAACCCCGACATCGACTTTGTGTTCACTCACACCACAGACCTCGGCGCCTTCACTCTCGACACAAGAGAGCTGCGTGCGGTTCTCGAGGGCGTGAGCCTTGACACACCTGACGTACTTGAATGGATTAGCGCTTATTTGAAAGAACAATCCCAAATAATATATGGAGGAGCGGATAATCAATGAAATCTTTAGCTGAATTAAAAGCCATCAGAGATAGGGCGAAGGCTGACCTCGATCTCAGAAAAGAAAACCCCAACGCGGCGAGAGTACTCGTAGGCATGGCTACCTGCGGTATCGCGGCAGGCGCAAGACCTGTTCTCAACGCGTTTGTAGAGGAGATCGCGAAGCGCGGTCTCACCAACGATATTACCGTCACCCAGACAGGCTGCATCGGCATCTGCCAGTATGAGCCCGTTGTAGAAATCGAAGTTCCGGGTCAGGACAAGGTGACATACGTAAAGGTAGCGCCCGAAATGGTACCCAGAATCGTTAACGACCATCTTGTAAACAAGAATGTTGTTACCGAGTACACAATCGGAGCAATGGAGAAATAAGGAGGACAATTCATGTATCGTTCTAATGTACTGGTATGCGGCGGTACAGGCTGTACCTCCTCGAACAGCCTGACCATCGTCAACAAACTCAAGGAAGAAATCGAGAGACAGGGCCTTTCCGACGAAGTAAACGTAATCACCACCGGCTGCTTCGGTCTCTGCGCGCTCGGCCCGATCATGGTAGTATATCCCGAGGGCAGCTTCTATTCAATGGTAAAGGTGGAGGATATCCCCGAAATCGTTGAGGAGCACCTCTTAAAGGGCAGAATCGTTACCCGTCTGCTCTATCAGGAGACAGTTGAGGAGGACACCGTAAAGTCCCTCAACAAGACCGCTTTCTATGCAAAGCAGAAGCGTGTTGCGCTGCGTAACTGCGGCGTTATCGATCCCGAAAAGATCGACGACTACATTGCCCAGGACGGCTATGCCGCTCTCGGTAAGGTTCTCACAGAGATGACCCCTGATCAGGTTATCCAGACTATCCTCGACTCAGGTCTGCGCGGCAGAGGCGGCGCGGGCTTCCCGACAGGTCTTAAGTGGAAATTCGCGGCTGCCAACGATGCTGATCAGAAGTACGTTTGCTGCAACGCCGACGAAGGCGACCCCGGCGCGTTCATGGACCGTTCCGTTCTCGAGGGCGATCCCCACTGCCTGATCGAGGCTATGGCTATCGCGGGTTACGCTATCGGCGCTTCCCAGGGCCGCGTATATGTCCGTGCAGAGTATCCTATCGCCGTTAAGCGTCTCCAGATCGCTATCGACCAGGCCCGTGAATACGGTCTGCTCGGCGAGGACATCTTCGGCACAGGCTTCAACTTCGACATGGAGCTCCGTCTCGGCGCAGGCGCTTTCGTATGCGGCGAGGAAACCGCTCTTATGACCTCCATCGAGGGCAAGCGCGGCGAACCCAGACCCAGACCTCCGTTCCCGGCTGTAAAGGGTCTTTATCAGAAGCCCACAATCCTCAACAACGTTGAGACCTACGCAAACATCGCCCAGATCATCCTCAAGGGACCCGAGTGGTTCGCTTCAATGGGTACCGAGAAGAGCAAGGGTACAAAGGTATTCGCTCTCGGCGGCAAGATCAACCACACCGGTCTTGTTGAGATTCCTATGGGCACCACCCTCCGCGAGGTAGTATTCGAGATCGGCGGCGGTATCCCCAACGGCAAGAAGTTCAAGGCTGCTCAGACCGGCGGTCCTTCCGGCGGATGTATTCCCACAGAGCACCTCGACATCGAGATCGACTACGACAACCTCCTCGCTATCGGCTCAATGATGGGCTCCGGCGGACTTATCGTCATGGACGAGGACAACTGTATGGTTGACGTTGCGAAGTTCTTCCTCGAGTTCACCGTTGACGAGAGCTGCGGTAAGTGTACTCCCTGCCGTATCGGTACAAAGAGACTCCTCGAGATGCTCGAGAAGATCACAAAGGGACAGGGTTCCCTCGAGATGCTCGACGAGATGGAGGAGCTGTGCCACTACATCAAGGCGAACTCCCTGTGCGGTCTCGGTCAGACAGCTCCCAACCCCGTACTATCCACCCTGCGTTACTTCAGGGATGAGTATATTGCCCACGTTGTAGACAAGAAGTGTCCCGCGGGCGTATGTAAGGACCTCCTCGAGTACACGATCGAGAAGGATAAGTGCTTCGGTTGCAGTATGTGCGCCAAGAAGTGCCCCGTCGGCGCGATTTCCGTGACCGATTACACCGCGCCCGGCAAGAAGAAGCCCGCTTACGAGATCGACCACAGCAAGTGCATCAAGTGCGGCGCCTGCATCGACACATGTAAGTTTAAGGCAATTTACAAGGGCTAAGGGAAAGGAGAGAAAACTATGGAAATGTTGAATATTAAAATCAACGGTAAAGACTATCAGGTCGAAAAAAATACCACCATCCTTGAAGCCTGCCATCAGTTCGGTATCAAGATCCCGACTCTTTGCTACCTTAAGGAAATCAACGAAATCGGCGCCTGCCGTATGTGTCTCTGCGAGGTAAAGGGCGCGCGCAGCCTTGTTGCCGCATGCGTATATCCCATCGACAGAGAGGGTACCGAAATCTTTACCAACACACCCCAGATTCAGAAATACAGAAAGACCAATCTCGAGCTTCTGCTCTCGAACCACGACAAGAAGTGCCTCTCCTGCCCGAGAAGCAACACCTGCGAGCTCCAGCAGCTCTGCCTTGAGTACGGCGTTGACGAGACAAAGTTTAAGGGTGAGGAGACTCACTACGAGGAGGATCACACCACTCTGCACCTCGTTCGCAACAACAACAAGTGCATTCTCTGTCGTCGCTGCGTAGCGGCTTGCAAGCAGCAGTATGTATCCGTTATCGGCGCGAACAACCGCGGCTTCGACACCGTTATCAGCTGCGCGTTCGAGCAGGATCTCAACAACGTAGCTTGCGTAAGCTGCGGCCAGTGCACCGTAGTCTGCCCGACAGGCGCGCTTGTTGAGCGCGACGATACCGACAAGGTATTCGAGGCTATTGCGGATCCCACAAAGCACGTTGTAGTCCACACCGCTCCCTCCATCAGAGCGACCCTCGGCGAGTGCTTCGATATGCCTATCGGCACCAACGTAAAGGGCAAGATGGTTGCGGCTCTCAAGATGCTCGGCTTCGACAAGGTATTCGACACCAACTTCGGCGCTGACCTCACCATCATGGAAGAGGGCACCGAGTTTATCCAGCGCGTACAGAACGGCGGTACTCTCCCGATGATCACCTCCTGCTCACCCGGCTGGGTCAAGTTCTGCGAACACTACTATCCCGACCTCATTCCGCACCTCTCCACCTGCAAGTCACCCCAGCAGATGCAGGGCGCTATGATCAAGTCCTACTACGCCGAGAAGGCGGGCATCGATCCCAAGGACATCGTTGTTGTATCGGTAATGCCCTGCGTAGCCAAGAAGTTCGAGATCAAGCGTGACGACCAGGGTCGTGACGGCATGCAGGATAACGATATCTCAATCTCCACCCGTGAGCTTGCCAAGATGATCAAGAAGGCTGGCATTCAGTTCACCTCACTTCCCGACGAGGACTTCGATCCCATCATGGCTATCGGTTCCGGCGCCGGCACAATCTTCGGCGCTACAGGCGGCGTTATGGAGGCTGCCCTCCGTACTGTTGCCGACAAGCTGACAGGCGAGGATCTCAAGACTATCGATTACACAGAGGTTCGCGGTACCGACGATATCAAGGAAGCTACCTACGATGTAGCTGGTATGCAGGTCAAGGTTGCTGTTACTTCAGGTCTGAAGAACGCTGCCAAGCTGCTCGACGAGATCCGCGCGGGCAAGTCTCCCTATCAGTTCATCGAGGTTATGTGCTGTCCCGGCGGCTGCGTAAACGGCGGCGGTCAGCCCATTCAGCCCGGTCATGTGAGAAACTTCACAGACCTCAAGGCTCTCCGTGCAAAGGCACTCTACGAGGACGACCTCAGTCTGCCTTACAGAAAGTCACACGATAACCCCGAGATCAAGGCTATCTACGACGAGTACCTCGGCGAGCCCGGCTCACACCTTGCTCACGAGCTGCTCCACACCTCTTACGTTGAGAGAAAGAAAAACTGATTTCAGGTCAAATACACACAAAGGCTGTCTCGAAAGGGGCAGCCTTTTGTTGTCTTTATTTACGAAAAATTCGGAAAAATGCTTGCCAAACTGTACGGTTTTAAGGTATAATAATAGTAAAACTGTAAAAAAGGGGAAAAGAATATGCTGGACGCTATTATGAATTTTTTCAATTCCGTGGATGACGTAATGTACTATCCGATCCTCATCATTGTACTTGCCGCGGCGGGACTGCTCTTTACCTTCCGCACCCGTTTTGCGCAGATCCGCCTGTTCGGTACCGCCTGCAAGCTGATTATGGAAAAGCCCTCGGGCGAACAGAAGGTATCCTCCTTCCAGGCGCTGATGGTATCCACCGCCTCGCGCGTAGGTACGGGCAACATCGTCGGCGTCGCGACCGCTATCACGATCGGCGGACCCGGCGCATGCTTCTGGATGTGGCTGATGTGTATTATCGGCGCGTCCTCTGCGTTCATCGAGAGTACGCTCGCCCAGATCTTCAAGCGCAAAAACCCCGACGGCTCCTGCTACGGCGGCCCTGCGTACTACATTGAGCGCATTGCGAAGAAGGGCATTCTCTCGGGGGTATTCTGCGTTTTCCTCATCGCGACCTACGCCTTTGGCTTCAACCTGCTCTGCTCCTACAATTTACAGTCGTCCTTTGAGATCTATGATTTCTACGACAAGACATGGACTCCGGTTATTATCGGCGCGATCATCGCCCTGCTCGTCGGCTTCTGTCTGTTCGGCGGCGGCAAGCGCATCATCGGCATCACCGAGAAGTTGGTACCCTTCATGGGCATCGGCTATGTTCTCGTTTCCCTTATTGTAATCTTCACCCACATCGGCAACATTCCCCAGACCTTTTCCTCGATATTCAGCGACGCATTCAACTTCAAGGCTATCTTCGGCGGTCTGAGCGGTTCCTGCCTTGTCTACGGCATTAAGCGCGGCCTGTACTCAAACGAGGCAGGCGTAGGTTCGGCGCCTAACGCTTCCGCGTCCGCCGACGTTACCCACCCAGTAAAGCAGGGCCTTGTCCAGACTGTTTCCGTTTACATCGATACCATGCTTCTCTGCACTGCTACCGCGCTCATGTGCCTCAGCTCGGGCGTTAAGTACAGCCCTGAATTAAACGGCGCGACCTACGTTCAGAACGCGGTATCGACGATTTTCGGCGATTTCGGGCCGATTTTCATAACCATAGCGATGGTAATGTTCGCGTTCACGACCCTTATCGGCAACCTCTACTATGTCGACAACGCCCTGATTTACCTTAACAAAAAGAGAATGCCGTCAAAGGTTTTCATGAGAATTTTCTATGCCTTTTGTGTGCTTATCGTCTTTGTCGGCGCGCTCATTCCGATGAACTTCGCGTGGACAATGGCGGACATCACCATGGGCGGAATGACGCTGATCAACATTCCCGTCTGCGCAGCTCTCTCGGGAATCGCTGTCAAGGCATTGCGCGACTTCGAGTCACAGCGCAAAAAGCGCCTCAATCCGCATTTCCGCGCTACGGATATCGGACTGAAGGAAAGCGAAGTCAGCTTCTGGAAATAAGAATATTTCAGATTATCAGGCAATAAATTATACGGAGGTGAGGAACGCGTATGTCGAAGCCTGTTGTAACAGAGTACGAGGTGTTTTCAGAGCGTATCAGAAAGCCGCTAAAGATCGCTTTGGTTACGGATTTGCACGAGCGCCGCGCCATTGACATACTGAATCTGCTGCGCGCTCAGAACCCCGATTTAACGGTCGTTGCGGGCGATACGCTCGAGCGTTACCGTGAGAGATATCAGTCGACGGTAAAAAGGCGGTTCAATCCGATCCGCTGGCTGATTGTAAATATAATTTACTACGTCAACTTATTTTTCATGCTTCTGCGCCCTAAGCGAAGTAAGCCCGACACCAAAAACGCATATTCATTCCTGCGTCAGGCGGCGGACATCGCGCCCGTGTTTCTCAGTCTGGGCAATCACGAGGAAGAGCTTATGTGTGAGGACAGGGAGTTTTTCCGGAACAACGGGATTCACTGCCTGGACAACGAGGAAGCCGAGGCTGTGGTCAACAGTAACTTTATGCTGATCGGCGGCCTTTCGGACGAATATGACGAGGAGTGGCTGAGCAGCTTCGCACAAAAAGACGAGCTCAGGCTGCTGCTCTGTCACAATCCGAACTATTACGAAACGCTGAAAATAAACGACACGGATATCGATTTGATTGTGTCAGGACACAACCACGGCGGACAAATCCGCATTTTCAGCATGGGCGTCGCGGGTGCGGGCGGAAAGCTGTTCCCGAAGTACGACAAGGGTATTTATGACGGACGTATGGTTGTATCTGCGGGCTGTTCGAATACTGCGGCGATACCGCGCATCAACAATCCGCGCGAGCTGGTAATCATTCACCTGAAAAAAAGATAATCCGAAATTTTTACAAAAAAGGTATTGACTTTACAGCGGTTTTGTGATATCATAATATACGTCGCTGAGAGATAAAGCGAAAGCTGAGGCGACAAAGGCATTAGTTGGGAGTTTAGCTCAGCTGGGAGAGCATCTGCCTTACAAGCAGAGGGTCACAGGTTCGAGCCCTGTAACTCCCACCAATAATGGCCCGGTAGTTCAGTTGGTTAGAACGCTAGCCTGTCACGCTAGAGGTCGACGGTTCGAGCCCGTTCCGGGTCGCCAAATTTGCCTCTGTAGCTCAGTTGGTAGAGCAGGGGACTGAAAATCCCCGTGTCGATGGTTCGATTCCGTCCGGAGGCACCATAAATATGCGGATGTAGCTCATCTGGTAGAGCGCCACCTTGCCAAGGTGGAGGTAGCGGGTTCGAGCCCCGTCATCCGCTCCATTGAAAAAAGAGAGTACCAAAGGTGCTCTCTTTTTTCAATTCAGTAAACAGGCAAGAAGATGACGGGGCTCGAAGGCGAGCGGCGGGAAGCCCCGCAGGCGAATCGCGAGAGAGCAGATGATAGTTCTCCGTGAGCACTGAACCACGCAGGCGAGATGAAGTGTGCTTCGCACATTTTTGGGAACACTTCGCAATTATCTACAGACGGTGATTAATATGACAAAAGTAATGTTTATCTGCCACGGCAACATCTGTCGCAGTCCTATGGCGGAGTTTATTCTTAAAGATATGGTAAAAAAGCGCGGAATCGCGGACGATTTCGTGATTGAGTCCTCAGCCACAAGCACCGAGGAAATCTGGGGCGATGTCGGCAATCCTGTCTATCCTCCCGCGCAGCGTGAGCTTGCTTCCCATGGAATTTCCTGCGGCGACAAGCGCGCTGTTCAGCTCACAAAGAGCGACTACGCGCGCTACGATTATCTCCTCTGCATGGACAAGATGAATCTACGCAACGCGCAGCGTATTCTCGGCGCGGATAAGGATAACAAGCTGCGCCTGCTTTTGTCCTTCGCCGACGGAGGAAGTATCGCCGACCCGTGGTACTGTGGAAACTTTGACCGCACCTATTCGGATATCGTACGAGGCTGCGAGGGCTTTCTTGAATATCTCGGATACTAAATAACAAGCCTGCTCATTCAAATGAAGAGCAGGCTTTATTTTTTTGCTATTAACAATATGTCGCGGTTGTCAACCTGTCCGTCGCGGTTGAAATCAGCCGCCTTCAGAAATACGCCGCTCAGCTGACTGTCGCCGATTTGAAGCCGCATCAATTCCTTAACGTCGCGGCTGCTGAGAGTACCGCTGCCGTCGACATCGCCGAGTACGATGACCGACAGCGAGTCTGTGCTGTAGCCTGTGCAGACAGTGCGACCCGTCACAGCGTTTCCGTTTTTGTTGTAAACCGTCTTTATTTCAGGATACATATTCTTGAGCTGTTCAACGGTAGTGCCGGCGCTGAGAAAAATATCCGAGCCCTCGCGCGACAGATGTGATTCAGACTGAGCGGTGTCCTGTGTATCATCAGTGACCGTACAGGTGTAATCGCTGTTGAGCAGGTAAATCAAGCCGTCAGCCGAAGTCATCAGAAGTCCCGAATCGGATTTAATGGCTCCGTTTTTGCCCATAGCGGCGAAACGCGTTCCGCAGTAAACAGTGCTTCCGTTTGAAAGAGAAATCAACTGTCCGTCGGAATAAATATATCCTTCGCCCGCATCGGAAATATTCGCGTCATATGTTGTTTTAGCGCAGTAGACAGCGTTGCTTCTGCCAAGACGGTAAAGCTCGCCGTTCCCCGCAATAGCATAGGCGCTGCTGCCGTTTGAAAACAGCCTTTCACAGCCGCGCGGAAGGGAATAGGAACAATTCTTGTTGCCGTTCAAGTCAAAGCCTGTTACCCCGCGGTAGATGCCGTTTAGCGAGAGGAGAAAGATACCGTTTTCGCTAGCCGCAATGCTTTGCGGGTCGATCTCGGAGTCGGAATGAATATCAAAAACGGAATAGTCGCCGCTGTCGGCATTCAGACGGATAACGCTGTAGTCAGTATTTGAAACGGCGAACAGAGCGTAGGTGAAGCGGCCGCTGTGAGTTACGGCATAGATCGCGCCGCTGACATTAACTCTGCTCGTGAGGCAGTCGCCCGATATGCGCGACGAAATCACTGTGGTACCTGTATAGCCGTAAAAATACGCAGCGCTGTTGCCGCAGGCAAAAATCCTTTTGCACGTGCTCAGCTCGCCCAGATCAAAAACAGCCGCCCGAACAGGTGTGCCAAGCGAAAAAAACGCGCAGAAAAAGCCACACAGCAGAATGGATAAAGCTCTTTTGCACATGGCGCACACCTCGTAATACAGACGGCGTAAGTGAGATATTTACTGAACAGGTACGGTAAAAATGATTATCAAAAATCTTTATATTTTTATTATACATGATTCGACAAAAATTTCAATACCCGTATAAACAGCCGGATGAAAAAAACGCATTACGATTGCTTTATCTGTTCACCTGTTTCGTAGCCGTCAGCCTCGGCGACGTCGGCGACGATCGACTGCGGGATAATGCCCAGCAGAGCCATCGGGAAAGCCGCGATAACGCAGATAAGCACGCCGTAAACAATACCGGGGATAACGGTCACGCCGATCACTCCGATCGAGCCCGCGATAACATAGGCGAGAGCCAAGCCGAGGAAGCCCGTGATAACGAGCTTTTTCTTGCCGAACTTCTTTACGAGCTTCGGAACTATCGGATAAAACGCCGCGGAAAGCACTGTCATTCCGCCGAGGAAAATCATGGTAAACGACTCGTCAAGCTTCATGGAAACCTTTACGAAGAAGGGCAGACCCGTCTGGAACAATGTCAGACCGACCCAGTACATGATATCGGAAAATACAAAGGTGCGGAAGCTGCCGTTTCTGAAGGTCGCGCCGAGCGACTTGAACATATTGGAATTCGACGGCTTTGTATCAACAAATTCCTTTTCCTTGAGGAAGAAGGTGGGGATAAGCATACAAACGCAGGAAATAACCGCCAGAATGATAAAGCAGATGCGGTAGCTCCACGCAAAGCCTACGCTTCCGCGCAGCATTCCCACGAAAACAAAGGGCGTATAGGCGAGCATGGTTCCCGCGAAGAACGAGAGCGAGATAGCTGTGGAGATGTACATACGGTCGTCATGGGTTTTTCCGAATTCCGAGATAAGCGCGTTGTACGGAGTGCAGTACATCGTCATAAACAGGTAGAACAGTACGATGAATACGGAAATCCATGCCACGTTCCACGAGCTGATTTCTTCCACAGGCGCGCAAAACAGCAGAACGGTTACGATCGAAAGCGGAACCGCCGCGTACTGCATAAAAGGAATACGTCTGCCGCGTTTGTTCTTGCTTCTGTCCGAAAGCGAAGCGATAAGCGGGTCGGTTACCGCGTCAAATACTCTCGATAACGCCGTGATAAGACCGAGTACCGTCAGGGATCCGCCGATGATCAAGCCGGGCATAATGTACTGAATCGCACCTCCGGCTATATCGTTTTGAGTCGGAAGATAGAATGTGACGAACCACGCGCTGATAATACCGCTGAGTGTTGACCAGCCGAGCTGACCGACCGCAAAAATCCTCATTTGTCCTTTTGTTAACCGTTTCATTTTTGCCCTCCCGAGTATTTTGATTTTAGTTTTGTCATTGTGCTTTTGCGTAAATGCTATTGTATCAACAAAAATATTCCACAATAGTACTGATAGTATAGATATTATAACTATAAATCAATCTTAACATAAGCTGACAAAAAAGCAATATATTTATGCTGATTGGGCTGAAATGATTGCAAATCAAAATGCTCGTTGACAATATCGGAGGTATGAGGTATAATATTACGGAAGAAAAATAAAAACGCGCCCGTGGCGGAACTGGTCGCGTTGTGAGCGCCGCCTGTGGCGGATGAAGCGAGCAAAAGCGAGGTTTGAAATAAGGAGTACAAGGAAGCGCTTAACAGCGCGACGCGGTACGACTATATTTCAAGCGGGACACACCGCGCTGGATTTTGGTGACGCTACCTCGGTGTAACAATTAAATACTTTGATTTTCACAGCGCAAAGCTGTTGAAATATAGATGTGCGCCCGTGGCGGAATAGGCAGACGCGATGGGTTTAGGTAACGTCACCTCGGTGGAAGAAGGGATTTACATATGAATAAACCAAGCAAAGCATTGTTAGTAACAGATTTGTGTTTATTTGCTTTTGCCGTTGTATTCTTTCTTGTTTGCTCTGTTTGGAAAAATCTTTTTCCGGTTACAGCTTCACTCATTAACATTTGTCTTTCCGCTGTTTGCGCGTTGGCTGTCATCTTGCTTATGCTGTTTCAGTATCGCGGCAGACAAGCTGTCAGCATAATCAATATCATTGTTTCTTTTGCTCTGTCAATTGCACTATATGGTATTTATCACTTGCCTGTATTCGGCTTTATCGGTGAGAAAGAGATTCAGAACGGCATTTGCGGATTATTTGTTTTTACACTGTTTTCACGTTTTGCGCTTAACCTGTCGGTCTACTTAAAAAGCAATTACGGATATACGGTTACCCCCTCAAACCTGCGTGCGAATGTTCAAGGAAGAGGAACGATAACCGGTGCGTATGTAATTGCAAAAATTCTAAAAATCTACGCTGTTTTTATTCTTTTTGGCGGCATTGCAATTGCTGTGTTTAATGCGTTTATGCCTGTTATCGACATCAGCACACCGTATCAGATGGTTTTCCTTCACAAAACATTGGCGGAAATTATGAATTAGTGAAATTATTTGGTAATTGGCAATAGATTTAATATATGATCATATCGGGTTTTGCGACCTGATTTTATAGATTTGCGGGTATGGCGGAATTGGCAGACGCACAAGATTTAGGTAACGTCACCTCGGTGTAACAATTAAATTACAGATAATTATCGGGTTTTGCGACCTGATTTTTATAAAAACGCGCCTGTGGTGGAACTGGCAGACACGCTAGATTTAGGTAACGATACCTCTGTGTAACAATTAAATACTTTGATTTTCGCAGCAAAACGCTGTTGAAAAATAAATGTGCGCCCGTGGCGGAATAGGCAGACGCGATGGGTTTAGGTCCCATTCCGAGAGGGTGCGGGTTCAAGTCCTGTCGGGCGCACCAACGAAAAGTCCGATTTTATCGGGCTTTTTTGTTTCCGAAAGAAAGCAGTTTGGCAGACGCACCGCATTGGTACGCCTGCCGTTTTCTTACGCAATAAACATTCTCTCCGTCAAATTACCCTCTGCATCATAGCAATCTTTGTGACAATCGAATTTGGCATTGAGGTTGATTTTGATGTGGAGCTTTTTATCTTTCTCGGAGATGACGATGCTGTCTACCAACAGCCGAAGATTAGCGTCGCTGATAGCTCCCTCCTGAATGATTTGCTCAATTAGATCGACACTCTCTTTCAACTCTGCCTTGCGCTTTTTGATGGTCGCGCTGTAGTCGGTTATGGCGGCGATTTCCTTCTTAATCCGTTCGATAAACAAGTCCTTTTCGCTTCTGACACCAAGAGTTGAAACAGCTACAACACTTTTCTTTTCAACCCCGTCAAAACAAAACCAAAAGGTTTCGGGTCCGCCCCAAGCTAAGGTTGGTATAACCTTAACTCCGTTTGATTGGAGATAGGCTCCGCACCATCTGCTGCGAAAGGTATTGTAAATCTTTATTGGCATCGGCATTTCAGTATAAACGCTGAAATTTGGCGATAATACCGCTTTGTAGGATTTTAATTTTTCGATTCGGGGTAAAGGATCGTTCCAAATCACCTCAAACTTATAATCATCAAGAAAAAAGTGAACTATCTGATCAGCGCAGCTCCCAGCTATTTTATCATAACCTATAAGCTCGATTTTTTCAAGGTCAATACGAGAAAGCTATTGCCATGCAAAGAAGAATAAATTGTGATTTCGGCGCAGCTTTTCAGAACGCAAAGGTACTTACCAATATTTACGCAGAGCTGCCGTGCCCGCTTGAAGAAAAGCCAAAACGAATATTGGAGATTGACAAACAGCTATTAGACCACACTTTTCAGGAAACCTACTACATCAACACAAAAAAGCAGACGGAGTTTGATTTGGGCTTGACAAAGTGCTATAACCTTGTGCGGCTTGGCATCATCAATTTCAAAGCGTGGGAGTGGGCAAACAGCAGAAAGGCTTATTGGCGAATTGCCGACAGCTACGTCCTGCACAGGTCATTAACAAACGAATACCTTGCATCCGTCGGGTATGATGACATACTCCAAAGATACAAGGTACTGCACTTAAACTATTGAACCGCTGTGTACGGAACCGTACGCACGGTGGTGTGAGAGGTCGGCTGCTCAATTAATAGGCAGCCTCCTACTCGATTTTTAATTCTAAGTTAAGATTATGAATTAGATTAAAGCGAATAATTCAAAACCGATTTACAAATCCCATGTTAAACGGAATAATCTCAAAAAATATGCAGTGCTATGCTTGAAAGCTTGCAAAAATGTTGTTGACAAACGTTTGAATAGGTGATAGAATGATTTCATAGACAAGGGCGTTTTCCGTATTAGCGGAAAGCGCCCTTGATTCTTTAAATGGGAGGAATTGCTATGAAAGAATTGATTAACAGCACTGAAACCATTAACCGATTACTTGCAAGATACGGCGTTAAATTCGGAATATATAAAAACGGAGAATTCAAGGAGCAGCTTTTCCCGTTTGACCCGATTCCGCGAATCATTCAAAACAGCGAATTTCAGTTTCTTGAGAAGGGTCTGAAGCAGCGCGTCAACGCTCTGAACTGCTTTTTGTCGGATATTTACGGAGACAAGCAGATCGTTCGCGACGGAGTTATTCCGGCGGAGTTTATCTATTCCGCAAAGGGCTTTTTGCCGCCGTGCGACGGTGTGATGCCGCCGAAAAATATATACAGCCACATTTCGGGAATTGATTTGGTTCAGTCAAAGGACGACAGCTGGTACATTCTCGAGGATAACCTGCGTGTACCGTCGGGAGCTTCATATCCGATGATTGCGCGCGAGCTGCAGAGAAGAAGCGCACCCGACGCCTTCTCGTGCAACAGCGTTATCGACAACCGCAACTATGCAGAGCTGCTCAAGGAGGTCATGGACTACGTTAACACGGGCGGAATCAACGTAATTCTCTCGCCCGGCAGGTACAACGCGGCATGCCTTACGGGTATCGTCGACGTATATCCCGCGATAAATCCGCTGGGAATCGACTCCATCACGCGCGGTATACCCGGCTTTGATCTGGATATGAACCGTATTTTCCCGGGGCTTGAAAACGGCTCGATGCCCGAATATATCGCCTCAAAAATAATAGATGATCTGAGCGGAAGCGCGGCGGTAGTCGACATTCACGCGAGCAATATTTTCCTCGAAGAGATTCCGCAGGTGCGCATCAACGAGCTGTCGCGCGATACGCTTGTTCCGCTCGCGAAGCACTTGAACGTGGACTACATCTGGGTGCATTCCTCGGCTACGGTGCTCGAGTCTACGCTCGCTTATTCGCTCAACGTCATCGGCACTCCTACTCTAGTTGTAGAGATGGGCGTCGGAATGAGAATCACCAAAAAATTCGGCGACCAGCTTACGGACGGCATTCTGGCGCTCATGAAGGAGCTTGGAATCTGGAACGGCGATGTTATAACTCCGAAGGAGCCGATCATCTCCGAGGACGGCGAGGTGTCGTTTATCAACGCCGGAAAATCCGGCGTGTTCGTCCCTTGCGTCGGGCACTGGAAGAACGTGAAGAAGGACGGACATATCGGCGACATTCTCAACCCGCTGACGGGTGAGATAAACGAGAGGATCCTCGCGCCGACTGACGGAATCGTCTTTACTCTGCGCGAATATCCAATTGTCAACGAAGGCTCGCTCATAGCGAGAATCCTTGCGTGAGGTGCGGTATGAAAGAAAAGCTATTATTTGAACTCAATTCTGTTTACAGAGATAATATGCGTATCAAGGGCTATTCCTTCGGCGAGGGCGAGGAGTCGGCATGTATTGTAGGCGCGACGCGCGGCAATGAGGTGCAGCAGCTATATATCTGCTCGCGGCTGATCAATATATTCAAGCAGCTTGAGCATCAGGGCAAGATAAAATACGGCAAATCGGTAATGGTCATTCCGACAGTCAACAGCCATTCAATGAATATCGGCAAGCGCTTCTGGTCGACCGATAACACCGACATTAACCGAATGTTCCCGGGCTACAACCTCGGCGAAACGACTCAGAGAATCGCCGCCGGAGTGTTTGAGAACATAAGCTCCTATAAATTCGGCATTCAGTTCACGAGCTTTTATATGCAGGGCGATTACATACCCCACGTCAGGGTAATGCAGACGGGCTTTGAGGATATAGAGCTTGCGAAGGACTTCGGGCTGCCGTATGTCTACCGCAGAAACGCGCGGCCATACGACACGACCACGCTGAACTACAACTGGCAGCTCTGGGAAACCAAGGCATTTTCGGTTTACACAAGCGCGACCGACAAAATCGACGTTGTCAGCGCGAGGGAAGCTATCAACGCGGTGCTCAGTTTTCTGAACAAGCAGGGTATTATTCAGTACAGGTGCCACGAGGGTTTTATTTCGCAGTTTATCGAAGGTCATTCGCTGATGAACGTAAAATCCGCGACGGCTGGAATATTTATCCGCCACGCCGACGTCGATTCAAGGGTAAAAAAAAGGCGACGTGATAGCGGAGATAATGGATCCGTACACGGGAGAGACCGCCGACAGGGTGATTGCTCCGCAGAACGGAATCGTGTTCTTCCACGTGAACCAACCGCTGATTTACTCCCAGACTCCGCTGTTCCGCATTATCCCGACGGACGATCTGGTATAGAAAAGACAGGAAAGATTATATTATTCAGGAGGTATTTTTATGGCGGCGTTTGACAGGATACTTTCGGGAATACCCGAGATGGATAAGGCTCTCGACAACATCAGGCTCGGGGATAATGTTGTCTGGAGGGTATCGGATTTAAGTGAGTTCAGGCTTTTTATGGAGCCGTATGTGAGGCAGGCGGTCAAGGATAAGCGCAAAATAATCTATTTTCGCTTTGCCGCTCACGAGCCGCTGATAACGGACGTGCCCGAGGTTGAAACGATAAATATTCCTCTTTCGCACCGCTTTGAGAATTTCACGGTTGAGATCCACAACGCTATCGAAAACGCCGGCAGAGACGCGTTTTATGTTTTCGACTGTCTTTCTGAGCTTCAGACGGCGTGGGCTACGGATCTGATGATGGGCAACTTTTTCAGAGTTACCTGTCCGTTCCTGTTTATCCTCGATACGGTGGCGTTTTTTCCTCTGATACGCGGAAAGCATTCGGTCAATTCCGTCAACAAGATCATCAACACCACCCAGCTTTTCCTCGACGTATATACGGGTGAGAAGGATATTTTTGTCCGCCCCGAAAAGGTCTGGAACCGCGATTCCGAAACGATGTTCCTGCCGCATACCTACGAGCCTTCAACAGGCAGATTCCGCCCTGTTACCGACGGAGTGAAGTCGAGCAGATTCTACCATACGCTCGGCAAGCTCAGGCGAGGTACCGACGACAGATACATTGATTCGTGGGACAGATTCTTCAACACAGCCAAGCAGAAGTACGCAGCAGGCGGCGATATCACGTCCGAGTGCGAGAGTATGTGCAGGGTAATGATGACCCGCGACAAGAAAATGCGCCAAATGGTAAAGAAGCATTTTTATCCCGAGGATTATTTTGAAGTCCGCAGCCACATGATAGGCACCGGAATGATAGGCGGCAAGGCGTGCGGAATGCTTCTGTCCAGAGCGATAATCCGCAACGAGGAGCCTGACATAGACGAAACCCTTGAGCCTCACGATTCTTTCTACATCGGCTCTGACGTGTATTACACCTATATCGTCGACAACGGCTTCTGGGATATGCGGATACGCCAGAGGACTGACGAGGGATATTTTGCGCTCGCCGACGAATTCAGAAATCTGCTGCTCAACGGAAGCTTTTCTGACGACATGCGCGAGCAGTTCGGCAATATTATCGAATACTACGGACAGGATCCGTACATCGTCCGCTCAAGCAGCATTCTTGAGGACGGCTTCGGCAACGCCTTCGCGGGAAAATACGAATCCGTATTCTGCGCGAACCGAGGCAGCTTTGAGGACAGGCTGGCAGAATTTGAGAACGCGATAAAAACCGTTTACGCCAGCACAATGGGACTTTCGGCTCTCGACTACAGAAAGCGCCGCGGACTTGACAAGCGCGACGAGCAGATGGCGCTTCTTGTTCAGCGCGTTTCAGGCTCGTATTACGGCACATATTATATGCCCTGCGCGGCAGGCGTGGGTTATTCGTACAGTCCGTACAGATTCATGCAGACCGCAGACCCAAAGGCAGGTATGCTCAGGCTTGTCATGGGACTCGGAACCTCGGCGGTTGACAGAACAGAGGGCTCGTATCCTCGTCTTGTCAGTCTTGACGTTCCCGAGAGAACGGTCTATTCTACCGTTGCCGACAGACACAGGTTTTCGCAGCGAAACGCCGAGGTAATAAATACAACCGCGCGAAAGCTCGAAACAGTGAAGCTAGAAGAATTGGAGCCTGTACTTCCGCGCTATACAGGCAACGTGCTGTTGGAGCACGATTTTGAAGCGGAGCAAAGACTGAGCGAGATGGGAAGGTACCGCTCAGTGCGGTTTATCTCGTGCCGAGGACTTGTCAGGAACAAGAAGCTGATGGACAGCATGCGGCGAATGCTCGCTTGCATTCAGGCTGAATACGATTACCCCGTCGACACAGAGTTCACGATAAACGTATCGGACGACGGAGAATATACGATCGACCTGCTCCAGTGCAGACCGCTGCAGGTCGTCAAGGGCAAGGACTCGGTGAACATTCCCGACGCTGCCGAGGAGAATATACTGCTGAGCAGCCGCGGTGCGTCTATGGGCTTGTCGCGCGAGGAACAGCTCGATTATATCGTATATGTCGACCCGATCGGCTACTACAATATGCCCTATAAGGACAAGATCACCGTCGCGCAGTTGATAGGCAGGATCAACTGGCATTTCCGCAGCTCAGATAAGCATATGATGCTTATGGTTCCCGGAAGAATAGGAACCTCGTCGCAGGAGCTTGGAGTGCCGACCGCGTTTTCGGATATCAGCGGCTTTGACGTTATATGCGAGATGGAAGAAACCAAAGCCGGCTATAACCCCGAGCTGTCCTACGGAAGTCACATCTTTCAGGACTTGGTTGAGGCGGAGATTCTTTACACGGCTGTGTTCAACAACAGCAAGACCCTCGGTTTTTATCCCGAGAAGTTTAACCGCTTTGAGAATATTTCGGCTGAGTTTGATGAGAGCGGAGCTCTGTCGGAAATCGTCAGGGTGTTCCGCGTCAGCGGCTGTACTCTGTACCATGATATCAACAAGGAGCAGCTGCTTATTACTCTGAAAGAGAATTGATTGTGCCGGCAATTATTTCGTACGGGATAGCTTTTGCTGTATATTGCGGCATGCGGCGGCTCAAAGGACGCTCCGTCAGACACATCAAAGCAGACTGATACCACCTTGTAAAGCAATAAGCTATGAATAAAAAGCCCGTTTTTGCGGGCTTTTTGTTAGTTTGCCCGAAATGGGCAGTAACTAGGCGGTGAAAGTCCGCTACACGCTTGGCAGTAGGAAGTGTTAGCTGAGGGCAAGGGTGTCCGTTGTGAGGCGGAATCTGAAGTAAGCCTATCCTTGCGGCTGTGGGATACATCTACGTTGTATTCCAAACGTTCACTCAGCTCGTGCATGAAACGCCGGAGAAAATCAGCCCGTCGGAAATTACGGTCGAGGTATCCGACCCCGGGGTGATCAGCGCGGAGATTGAGTGCGTACAGGACAGCGGCGGAGAATACGACTACTACCTGCAGGTGCGTCCGATCAGCACGGGCAGGTCAAATGTATCCTATATGATAAAGGAGGACGGCGGAGCTGTTTCGAATCACATGAAAATAGTATGTACCGAGCTGAAAACGCTGTACGAGGACGATGAGCTGATGTTCAACGGTCAGGAAGCCTTGTTTCCTATGCTGGCGCTGATATTGTTCTCGGTGCTGGTGTGCTTTGTCATCAGCTTCATTATTAAGTTCCGCGAGGGTGATTTCTCTTACTCAATGGCGGTGCTCGGCGGTCTGATTCTGTATATCCTCGGCTCGCTGCTGATCATGATTATTTACTGTATCAGCGAGCGGTTCTGGCCGACGTCGTTTTCAATGCTCAACGCGCTTCTGGTTGAAGTGGGAATGTTGTTCCCCATAGTGACGTCTCCGGCGATGCTGATTCTGGCGATTGCCCTCGGGGTGAGCAATATCTGGCTGATACGGCACGAGGGCTTCGGCTTACACAATCTGTTCGGAGCGCTGCTGGGAGCGGTGATAATCGGCGGCTATACTGCGATACTTGTCGTTTTTCTTCAGGCAGGACAGTTGGATTATGTGGCGATATGGCTTTCGCTCGCGATGATGACCACGTTTTCATATGTTATGTGCTACCTCGAGTGCATGTTGTTCTCAACGATGATTTGCGCGGTTCTGTCGACCCGCTACAGACCGTCGTATGATAAGGAATATATTATCATTCTGGGCTGCGCGATCAGGTGCGACGGCACGCCGACTCCTCTTCTCAAAGGCAGGATAGACCGCGCGATCGCCTTCGAGCGCGAGCAGTTTATGAAGAGCGGCAGGCATGCATACTTTGTTCCTTCGGGCGGACAGGGGAGCGACGAAGTGATATCCGAGGCGGAGAGCATGAAGCGCTACCTTGTAGAGCAGGGCATTCCCGAGGAGCAGATCATCAAAGAGGACAAGAGCGTAAATACTCTTCAGAATTTTGAGTTCTCGAAGAAGGTTATCGGAGAGCACGGCGGAGATATCAAAAAGTGCATTGCCTTCTCCACCACAAACTACCATGTTTTCCGCGGCTACACTCTGGCGCAAAGGGTGTCGCTGAGGGTTCACGGTCTTTCGGCAAAGACGAAGCCTTACTTTTACCCGAACGCCTTTGTCAGGGAATTTATCGGACTGCTTTACGAGCAGAAGGGAAAGCACATTCTATTTCTGGTGCTTGTAATAGCCTATCTGCTGATGTATGATTTAGCCCTTTTGGTTTTGCAATAAAAAATCCGTCAGACGCGCCTGTCTGACGGATTCTTGTTTTTATCCCTGTCTTAGCATAATTTCGGAGTAAAATTTCTTTTTGTCATATCTGAAATTGCAGTAGCCGTTGTTTTTTTGTACGATAGCCCTGATCGACTCAAGACCGATGCCGTGTCCGCCTGCCTTTGTGGAGCTGAATTTTCCGCCCTTCTCCTTTATTTCGCCGCTGTAGGGGTTAGAAACCGCGATATACAGATCGCCGTTTTTCTTTGTGTCCGCGACAAAGAGTATCTCGGAGTTCGGCTCTGCAGCCTTTTCGGCGGCGGCAACGGCGTTGTCGAGCACGTTGCCGACGATGGAGCACAGCTCGTAGTCCGAAATCACAATATCGCGGGCGACGTTGAGCTTTGCCGTCAGCTTTATGCCCTTCCTGCGCGCGTCGTTGACGTAGTAGTCGGTGATGGCGTTGAGCGCCTTGTTATCGCAGTAGAAAGCGGGAGCGGAGGTGGCGTCGATGCTCGAGCCGTAATCGCTGAGAAGCTGCCGAAGCTGTTCGGTCTCTCCGTTCGCCGCGAGCGTCTGGGCGGTCTTTGCCATATATACAAAGTCGTGTCTGAGCCTTGAGGTGCTGTCGAGGTACTTCTTGAGGTTGTCGTACTGAGCTGCCTGCAAGCCGAGCAGCTGGGCGTTGTGCTCGGATTCTGCCTTGTCGTTTATCGCCTTTGCTATGCGGTAGAGCATAATCAGAAAGATGACGTAAAACGCCGCAAACAGAATTTCGATAATGATATACAGCTGAAACACCTTTCCGACGCGCACGTTGGCGTTGTTCTCGGGAATCATCAGCATGTTCGCCGCGGCGATGATCATCGGTATCAGCCATATGAACCGCCAGACGGTGCTGATATTCTCGTTGTCGACAAGCCAGCGCAGCTTTGTCAGATAGAGAAACTCAAAAAGGAAGAACAGCAGCGAAACGCCCCATTTTACCGCAAGCTCGATAATTAGCTCAATGCTATGGTCGAGCATCGCGTCAATGATGAAGGTAGAGAGGCCGCCGAACGACATGACAGAAACCACGCTGATGAAAATATACCACAGCTTGAATATTTTTACATCGAAGGTAAAGAAAAAGAACAGCAGCGCGAACACGAGAAAGACTGCCAGAGGGATGTTTGGGTTAGGCACGAGTTTGTAGCGGACAAAGGCGAGCATGAACGAAAAAATCACGGTTCCTGCCGACATTGACGGCAGAAGTATCGCAGGCTTTATCCTGCTGTGGCTGAGCACCGGCAGCACGCACATGAACGCGGCGGGCAGAATTATCAGATAATCGAGAAAGTAAAAAATCAGATTAACCATTGCGCTATTCCTTTGAGAGCATTTTTTTGAACTGCCAGTCGTAGAACGCTCTCTCCGTTTCCTGTAATTTTCGTCGGCTGACGGGTATTTTCTCTCCGTTTGACATCACGCAGTCGTTGCCGCTGATGTGCGAGGTGTTTTCAAAGTTGACGATGATTCCTCTTCCGACGATCATGAACGACGGGTGCTGCTCGAGCTTTCGCGACAGCTCGGTAAACGAGATGCGTACCTTGGTCTGCGCGTTCATCGTGAATATCTCGCAGTAGTTCGAGTCGGAAAACACATAGAGGATATCCGACAGCACAAATTTGTCCGCGCCGATTTCGATGACCTCTATGTGCTTGCCGAGCGCTCTTGCCGCGTCGTCGAGTACCTTAGAGATCCTGTCGGCGGTGTATGGCTTGATCACGTAGTCGAAGGCGTGGCAGGGAAACGCCTGCGCCATGAATTCCCTGCTCGAGGTTATGAAAATCAGCAGGGTAGAGAGGTTGGCTTCACGCAGCGACCGCGCTGTTTCGATACCGTTTTTGCCCTCCATGATGATGTCCATAAATAGGCTCTGCTGAAAAAGCTCTCCGACAGCAAAAAGCCACAATATATCAAATATCCTCTATCATTCCTTCACAAGATATGGTATAATACTCATATAGCGGATGACCCCAAAATCGGGGCGTTTTATAAAAAAACAGCGAATCTGAGGGGTGTTGAGGTATGTACATCAACGAAAACAGTTCACAAATGACAATGGAAGGCTTTTACGCTCCGTTCGCGGAGAGGCTCTCGTCCGAAAACAGATGGGTGAAGCTCAGCCGAAAAATGCCTTGGGACAAAATCGAAGAAGAGTATCTCAAAAATATCGATCTCAAAAACGGCAGACCGGCGATATCCTCGCGGATCGCATTCGGCGCGTGCTTCATTCGATCTGCCGAGAACATCACGGATGAGCGGACTGTTCAGGCGATCGCAGAGAATCCGTATATGCAGTATTTTCTGGGGCTAAAAGAATTCGATCCTGAGCCGCTGTTTGACTCATCAATGATGGTACACTTCCGTAAGCGTTTTCCTGTCAATTTCGTCGCCGATGTGAACGAGTATCTCTGCACCGGCAAATGGCCTGAAGACTCCCGAAATGTTGACAGAAATGAATCTGAAAACGACGGGGATGATAACGATAACAGCAGCGGCACTCCGTCAATTGAGTTGGAACCTGACGAATCTGATTACGACGCAAATAACAACAGTGGACATCTGATTATGGACGCCACGGTCGCGCCGGCAAATATCAAATACCCCACTGACATCGACCTTCTCAACAAATCGAGAGAGCATCTCGAAAAAGCCATATCCATCTATTGGGAGCTCGTACCGCACAAGGGTCATATGCTTCCGTACAGCAAGAAAAAGGCTCGCAAATCATTTTTGAAGCTCTCAAAAGACAAGAAATGGTCTAAAAACAAGGTCAGAAAAGCAATATCCGAACAGCTGCGCTATGTTGAGCTTGCAATGGAAAGACTGAATGAGCTGAGACCGCAGTTTGAATGTCCCGATGATTACCTTCCTACATGGCTGTTAAGACGGCTCAAAGTTATCCCTAAGGTTTATGCACAGCAAAAAGAAATGTTTGAGAACGGAAAGAGATCATGCGAAGATCGTATAGTCAGCCTTGAGCAGCCGCATGTGCGGCCAATCGTCAGAGGAAAGCGTCCAAACCCCACTGAATTCGGGCAAAAAGTTCACCTTTCGGTCGTGGATGGATACGTCTATCTGGAACAGGCCTCGTGGAATAATTTCAACGAATCAACAGATTTGATTGCGTGTGTCAAGGAATACAAACGCAGATTTGGGGTCTATCCAAAGGCGGTTTTGGCTGACCAGATCTACCAGACAAGATTCAATAAATTGTATTGCAAGCTGCGCGGCATACGCCTGTCGGGCAAAGCTTTGGGCAGAAAAAACGAGGTGCAAAAGGAAGCTGAAAAACAACAAATGTACCGTGATTCCTGCGAGCGGAATTGGGTCGAGGGAAAGAACGGTCTCTTAAAAACCAGATACGGCATGAGCCGAGTAATGAGCAAGTTGGATGGCAGCGCCAAAACCGACCTTGTATTCGCCATACTCGCAATGAACGCCTTCCGCAAACTAAGGGAGGAATTATTGCGCTTGTTCTTACGCTGTTGTCGTTTATCGACGATTATACTACGCGTTCGTGAAAGAGTTTTTCAGTAAACTCTAAATACGATGTCAAAGCTCGTGCTTTGAATCGCCCGCGAAAAGCTCTCGCCGCTTTGGTAGGTGCAGATCTCCGCGGGGAGGTTGTTTTCGGAAGCCCATGAGGTGATATAGCTGCTGAGCTTATTTTGCTCTGTCAGTTTGTCGTCGACAATTGCAATCTTCATATTTTATTGCTCTCCGTGATATGTTTCTGAAACAAATTTTACCACTCTCAGCCCGAAAATACAACAGATTTTAAAAAAATAAAGCGGCCGCCTCAAGGGCAGCCGCCAAAAGAATTTGAAATTTTACGCGTTCTTAGCCATAACGGTTGTTACGCCGGTAGCCGCGTCTGTAACGGAGAGGGTCTCATTCTCAGCGGAATAAGTAAACTCGGGAGAGCTTCCCTCAAAAGCGGTCTTTACGGTTGTGCCGTCGACGGTGTAGGTGCCCTCAACAGTTGTGCCGAGACCTGTGCAGGTAGCCTTGCCGTTGCCGTCGAAGGCGTATGTGATCTCGAGAGTGCTTGCCTCAACACCGTTGAGCGCAGCATAATCAGCTACGGAATACTCGGTACCCTCAGCGTCTACAAATGCTGAAGTAACCCACTCGCCGGAGATGCCGTCATTCTCGGTTTCAGCAGCTGCAACGGTTGTAGCTTCCTCAGCGGCAGCAGTTGTGCTCTCGGCAGCGGAAGAAGAATTGTTGTTACCGCCGCAGCCGGCAAATACGGAAGCAGCAAGTACGCAAGCTGCAAGTATTGCGATTGTCTTTTTCATTCATAATACCTCATTTATATTATATTACGGCAACATAAAGCCGCACTTAATATTATACTATATTTTTCCAACCATTCAACTACCATTCGTCCCTAAAAATAACCGTTCGTCCCAAGATACTTGTGCTGAACCACAATTTTATATATATTTATAGAGGTTAATAATAAAAAAATTATCAAAATGGACGTGAGCGAATAATCCGGAAGGGCATGTCCCGCACGGTGTCTGGAAATATGATTTCCGGCGTGAAGATGCCCGTTCCGGACAGTGCGGCAAAGGACAGCGGAAATACAACAAACAACTCAAACGGTGCAGTCAAGACAGATAAAGCCTTCCCTGCGCTGATTGTGCACACCGTGATGATTTCCGTATGCGCCATAGCTTACATAAGGAGGAAATACCTGATTGACAAAGCAAAATAACAAGAAAAAGCTGATTATAATCATCGTTGCGGCAGTCGTGCTGATTGCCGCGGCGACAGCGGGAATTCTCGTGCTGACGGGAGTTTTCAATCCAAAGACAAATGACAGCAAGGGCGTTGTCGGCGTTATATCCGATGGCTGGGACACGGGCATTGAGGACAAGGGCGAGCAGAAAAAGAGCGGCACCCGGATCCCCGGCTACTCCACGGCTGAGATGAACGCGGGCGACAAGACACTCAAAATCAGTATCGGCAACCCCAAGGATAACACCGTCGGAATGTTCGCTGCCATCAAGCTCGACGACGGCACCGTGCTCTATGAATCTGAGCTGCTCAAGCCCGGGCAGGGTCTGACAGAGGTTCCGCTCACGCAAACGCTCGAGAAGGGCGAATACAACGCGGTGGTTGCCTATCAGTGCGTATTGCTCGACGAGGAGAATACGCCGCTCAACGCAGCCGAATCAGGATTTACGCTCATTGTAAAGTGACTTTATAATATCTTTTATTTGAAAGTACATTTTATATGAAATGGTCAGCAACGTAATATTTTTCAGGCTGAAAGACAATTCTTAATCAAAACCGAACGGCTCTGTTGCCGCAGTGAACAGAGCCGTTTTATTATTTGTCACCCAAAACTTGATAAATAAAGAAAACTGTGCTATAATAACTAATTGCAAATTATTATTAGTGTTTGGTGTTTTATGAAAAGATTCGGAATTACAGCGCTGATAGCGGCGCTTTGCGTGGTTTTCTCCGCCTGCGGCAGCGGAGAGCAGCCCGTAACTACCACGGCTCCCGAGGTCGTGATCCAGGCCGCCAAGGATAAAAACAAGGTCTCCGTCGCGCGTGAGGAGAGCTTTGAATACACAGACAACAACGGCAACAGCTACAGCGCGTCCTACCGCATTCCCTCAATCAACCTCGACAGCGAGGACGCGGAGGAAGCGAATGAGGAGATCACCGACAAATATACTCCCGACTTCGAAAAGGCTGAGCAGGAGAGTGCCGCGAGGATCGGTCTGACCTGCGACTCCCTCGATTACGAGAAGTACGAGAACGAGGGTGTGCTGAGCGTAGTCATCAGGCGCGTGTACTACTCCCACGCGGTCGACTACTCCGTCTATAACTTCAACGCAAAGACAGGCTCATCTCTCGGCAGCGATGACGTTGCCAAGGCGGCGAAGTTCAGCACGGAAGAGGTTCAGGAGGCTCTGAAAAAGGAGCTCGAGAAGGACTACGTTTCGAAATACAAGAACGCGAAGCCCGAAAATTACGAGGAAAATCTCGAAAAAACGCTCTCTGAGGATAACCTCGGCAAGGCGATGATCTACCTCGGCAAGGACGGAAAGCTGACCGCAATCTGCAAGGAGTACGCGAGCGTAGGCGCGGGCGAGTTCTCGGTCGTGCTCACGCTGAAATAAGACAAAGAAAAAGACACCCTAGGGTGTCTTTTTGCTTTATGGCTTGAGAACCGCACTGAACTCGATCACGCCGTCCTGATAGCTGACGTCGAGCTTGCCGCGGTATTGTCTGACAATGCTGTCCGCGATCGACAGTCCTATGCCGAAGCCGCCCTTGTCGATATTGTGCGACTGATCCTCGCGGTAGAAGCGGTCGAGGAAGCGTGTGTAGTCCACGTCCTTGCCCTCGGCGTAGTTGTTCGAAACGGCGATCTTCACGCCCTTGCCCTTCTGGTGCAGGGTTACCTTGATCTCGCCGTCGTCGTCGCAGTATTTTATCGCGTTGTCGACGAATAGCGTGACGAGCTGCTGTATCTGGGATTCGCTCGCGACCATATGGATTTCCCCGGGGATATCCATTGCGAGTGTCTTGCCGTTCTGCTTTGCGACAGGCGCGAAGGCTTCGGCTGCCTTTGTCACGGCATCAGAAACGTCAACATCGCTTCTGCCTTCCTTGTTTGCCTTCTCGTCCGCCTTTGCTATGAGAACGAGGTTGGAGATAAGCCCCGTCATACGGTCAACCTGATTCATCGTCGACTCGTTCCACTCGTCCTCGCCGTGCATCATCATCTCAAGCTCCGTGTTCGCGCGGATAACGGCGAGAGGAGTTTTGAGCTCGTGGCTTGCGTTGGTGATGAACCTCTTCTGGTTCTCGGCGTTGCGGATTTCGGGACGGATAGCGCGGTTCGAGAAGATCCTGATAATCAGGTAACTCAGCGCCGAACCGAAAATGCTCAGTATCAGCACGGTTGATCCTATTCTCCGCTGGTCGGCGATCTGATTGGCGACGTTCAGGAACACGACGACGGTCTGACCGTCGCTTTTGTCCACCTTGTAGCGGTAGTTGCCCATCCAGCCGTATTCGTTGCCTTGCTTGAGCGCTTCGTCGGCATAGGCGAAGGCGCTGTCCTCGTCAATCTCGTTGATGTGAGCGGTAATGGGGTTTGTGTCACCCTCGTCCTGAAAGACGACCGCGAAGTAACGCATACCGAAAATCGACTCCGAACCCTCGTTGATCTTAGTGTTGAATAACTCGCGGAGAGTTTCCATGAAGATTTCTGTGAAATTGTCATCGGAAGAGTTTGCGCTGTCGTAGCTCGCGCCGTCCCAGTGACGGACGGGAGTGTCAAAATCGACCTCGCCGCCCTTTTCAACGAGGTAGTTGAGCGCGTTGTCCATCTGGCGGACAGATGTGATGTAGTTTACATAGTAAATCATGCTGCCCATGATCAGCATGACGGAGAACAGCGAGATGAAAGAAATCGTGATGAACTTCCGCCTGAGCTTTTTTATTGCATGCTCATTCATGTGACCACCTCTATTTCAGAATGTAGCCCTGAGTCTCGTCGCCCTCGATGACCGTCTCGGACGCGATAGCCTTCAGCTTGCGCTTTAGGTATGAGATGTACAGCCACACCGTGTCAGGCTGTACGTCGGGCTCGCGGCTCCAGATCTGGTTCATTATGTAATCGACGGAAACCGCGTGTTCCCTGTGGAGCATCAGAAGCTGCATGAGCTCGAACTCCTTGACCGAAAGGCGCACGCTGTTTTCGGCGGCAAGCTCAAAGGTCTGGGCGCGCAGATGGACGTCGTTAAAGCTCAGGTCGTTTTTGGTGTATTCGGTTTTGCGGCGGGTCATCGCGCGCACCCTCGCGAGCAGCTCCTTCATCGCGAAGGGCTTTGTGAGGTAGTCGTCCGCGCCCGCATCGAGTCCAGCAACTCTGTCGTCTATCTCTGCCTTCGCGGTCAGCATGATCACAGGTGTGAGGATATTCTTTTCGCGCACCTCGCGCAGAACCTCGATACCGTCCTTTTTAGGCATCATGATATCGAGTATCAGGCAGTCATAGCCCTCTGTGTTGATGCGCTCCATCGCTTCCTCGCCGTCAAAGGCGGGGTCGACGTCGTATCCCTCGTGGTTCAGAACGGCGCATATAACCTTGTTTAAATCAGCGGTATCTTCCGCTAACAAAATCTTCATATCTTCACTTCCTTATGCTTCAAGAATCATATCGCGGATAGTCTGCATCGACAGGTCGGTCGAGGCGAGCTCGTCGGCGCAGCGTTTCAGCTCCTCTTCGATCAGAGCGGCGCGGCTGCCGACGGACTTTTTGTACTTTAGGTGGTGCTCAAGCGCTGCCCATGTGTCCATCGAGATCGTCCGCAGCTGAATTTCGGCAAAGTATCCCGCCTTTGTGCGCAGGATCATGTGGTAGCTGCGGTAGCCGTTTGGTTTTGCGCGGCGGATATAGTCCTTTTCCTTTATTACCTCGTATTCGTCCGACGCCTTGAGATAGTCGCGGATAGTGTAAACGTCGTCGACGAACGCGCAAACGATCCTCAGACCGATCGCGTCGGTAAGAACCTCCAGCGCGGACTCTGCCGTTTCGGGAAGATTGTTGCGGCGGCATTTCTCGCGCATGCTTTCCTCGGATTTAATGCGGCAGAGGCAGTGCTCAACTGGATCCATGCTCAGCTTCTGCTCCATCTCGGCGCGGATCTCGCCGATGTGCTTCATTATGCCGTCCATAACCTTTTCGAGCGCGGGACGGTGCGCGCCGTAGATGCTTTCTTGTACTTCCATTGTTTTCTCCGTAATGGTTTTCTAATATGATAACAGAAAAATTTTTCTTTCACAAGTAGTATCAGAAAATCGTCACATAATTTTCAGCCGCTTTTTGCTCTTGATAATTGCATAGATTTATGCAATTTACGCTGATTTTCCGGGATAAGTGAAAGGAGGGATATGATGAAGGAAAATATGTTCCGCGCTCTTTTCGCGGCGGCGATAGGCGCTCTGGCGGCATACGCGGGAATTCTGCTCGTGCCGCTGTGCGTGCTGGCGGCGGTAATGATAATCGACTACGCCACGGGAATCGCGGCGGCATGGTCGTGCAAGCTGCTCAGCAGCCGCGTCGGCGTCAAGGGGATCGTCAAGAAGGTCGCCTACCTCGCGCTCGTCGCGGTCGGAATGGTTGTCGATTATCTGATCTCCTCGGCGCTCGTGCACGTCGGGGTGGACATTTCGGTCAACTACTGCTTCGGCATGATGATCTCGGTCTGGCTGATAATCAACGAGCTGCTCTCGATTCTCGAGAACCTCGGGAGATTGGGAACACCTCTGCCTGATTTTCTTGTCAGAGCCGTCGAGAGACTCAGGGACGGGGTTGACCGCCGCACAAAATAACGGAAAAAAGCGCTTCCGCCGAGGAAGCGCTTTTTGACTAGTCTTCGTAGGGAACGAAATCCTCTTTGCCTACGCCGCAAACGGGGCAGCACCAATCGTCCGGGATATCCTCAAACGCGGTGCCGGGAGCGATACCGCCGTCGGGATCGCCCTCTGCGGGATCATAGATGTAGCCGCAGGGCTCGCACATATATTTCATGTTCAAAACTCCTTTCATCATGTTAGCCTAATTATACACGAAACCAATAGGTTAGTCAAGATGAAAATTGGGTAAAATTACAGCAAATGAGCTCTGAGTTCCTCGCCCGATTCCCTGCAGAGATATGCGGGCGCGATGTCGAATACGGTCTTTGCGCCGCTTGCGCCTTCTGCGTTCAGTCTTACCGCCGCTCTCGCGAACGCGACAAGCACCGAGCCTGTGAATTCGGGGTTTGAGTCGAGGTTGAGGCTGTACTCAATGACGTGCTTTGTGCCGTCTGAGGTGGTGCCCGAGTAGATCACGGAGCCGCCGTGGGGCAGACCGCTGTGGTTTGCCTTCATCTCCTCTGCGTCGATGAAGTGAACGGTTGTGTCGTAGTCGGCGAAGTAGTTGGGCATGGTCTTGATCTCGTTTTCGATGCGAGCCAGATCAGCGCCCTCCTCGGCAACGACGAAGCACTCTCTGAGGTGCTTTTCGCGGGTGCTCAGATCGGGATTCTCGCCGCTTCTGACGCGCTCGAGAGCCTCGGGAACGGGAATCGTGTACTGACGCGCGTCGAGCACGCCGTCGATTCTTCTGACAGCGTCGGAGTGACCCTGGCTCACGCCCTTGCCCCAGAAGGTGTACGCCTGACCGTCGGGCAGAACCGCGCCGGCGTATACTCTGTTGAGCGAGAACATACCGGGATCCCAGCCGCAGGAGATGATACCTACCTTGCGTGCGGACTTCGCTGCCTTGTCGACGTTTGCGAAGTGCTCGGGAACCCTTGCGTGGGTGTCAAAGCTGTCGATAACGTTATACATAGCCGCGTACTTGGGGGTCATCTCGGGCAGGTCGGTCGCTGAACCGCCGCAGATAACGAGAATGTCAAGCTCTTCCTTGCCTGTGTCGAGGTCTGCGGTGCTCTTTACCGCCGCTGTCGGGGTTTTGATGGTAAGTGTTGAGGGGTCGCGGCGGGTGTAAACAGCCACAAGCTCCATATCGTCGTTTTTCTTGACGGCAGCCTCAACGCCTCTGCCGAGGTTGCCGTAGCCCAAAATACCTACTTTGATCATACAATTATTCCTCCTGTATCAGTCTGCAATTTTCAGTGATATATCGAACGCCTTGACGGAGTGGGTGATAGCTCCCATAGAGATAATATCCACGCCTGTCTCGGCAATTTCTCTCAGTCTGTCCTCGGTGACGTTGCCGCTCGCCTCGAGCAGCGCCTTGCCGCCTGTGATCTGAACCGCGTCGCGCATCATTTCGCAGGTCATGTTGTCGAGCATGATAACGTCGACTCCTGCCTCAAGCGCCTGACCGAGCTCGTCAAGGTTGCGCACCTCGAGCTCAACCTTGGTCATGTGGCCGAGCTTCTCCTTGAGCTTTGCGACGGCGTTTTTGATGCCGCCGCCCGCGTCAACGTGGTTGTCCTTTAGCATAGCCGCGTCGGAGAGGTTGTAGCGGTGGTTCCTTCCGCCGCCGACGGTTACAGCGTACTTCTGGAGCGGACGCAGACCGGGCAGGGTCTTTCTGGTATCGGCTATGGACGCGTTTGTGCCCTTGATGATTTTTACCGCCTTGTTTGTCGCGGTGGCGACGCCGCTCATGTGCTGGATAAGGTTGAGCGCGGTGCGTTCGCCCTTGAGGATAGTGCGCGTCTTGCCCTTGATCTCGGCGATGATATCGCCCTTCTGCAGCTCGTCGCCGTCCTTCTTGTAGACGGTCGCCTCAAAGCCCTCGGGCTGTAAAATTTTGAATACTCTCAGCGCGATATCGATACCGCAGAGGATACCGTCGTCCTTCGCGAGAAAGCGCGCGGTGTTTTCCTGTTCCTCGTCGATGAGATAGTCGGTGGTGACGTCGAGGTAGTTGATATCCTCGAGCAGCGCGGTTTTGATGATGTTGTCCACGTAGATGCTGTTAATCATGATTGACCCTCCCGAACTTCGTCCAGAATTATGCTCGCAACAATTGCGATGCTCTTGGCTTCAACGAGGTCGGACGAAATTTCATAGCTCTCGCTGAACAGCTGTTTAATTATCTCCTCAACCTTTTTGTAGCTCTCGTCGTACTTTTCGGGCTTAGGGAGAACGAAGTATGTATCCTGCAAAATCGCGCGTATCTGCGAGCGGAAGCCCGACGGCATTTTTTTGCCTGTGATCGGGCGGTGGGCAGGCTCCAGACCGAGGGGTTTTCTTCCGTACTTCTGTAGCTTGCGCGTAATATCCTCGGCGGCGGTTCTCGAATACACGAGAGCCTCGAGCAGAGAGTTGCTCGCGAGTCTGTTCGCGCCGTGAACGCCCGTGTGAGCGCATTCTCCTGCCGCGTACAGTCCGTCGATAGAGGTTTCGGAGTGCAGATTTACGTCGATACCGCCCATCAGGTAGTGCTGACAGGGATAGACGGGTATCCATTCCTTGGTGATGTCGATTCCCTCTTCAAGACACTTTGCGTAAATCATCGGGAAGCGGCTCTTTATGAAGTCCGCGGGCTTGTGGGTGATGTCTAGATAGAACTTCTCGCTGTTGGTTCTCAGAGCCTCGCGCGCGATAGCGTTCGACACAACGTCGCGCGGAGCAAGCTCGCCGCGCTTGTCGTAGTTGTGGGCGAAGCGCTCGCCGTTGCAGTTGAGCAGAACAGCGCCTTCACCTCTGACCGCCTCCGAAATCAGAAAGCGCTCGCGGTTAGCCTCTGCGGCAAACGCTGTGGGGTGGAACTGAACGCGCGAGAGGTTACGGATTTTCGCGCCGAGCATGTACGCGAACGCGATTCCGTCGCCCGTTGCGATAGCGGAGTTTGTGGTGTATTGATATACCCTGCCGATGCCGCCTGTCGCGAGCAGGCAGTAGTTGCAGCCGTAGTACAGGCTCTTACCGTCCTTCAGTACGCTCAGATAGAAGCCGCCGAGCGTCTTGTGCATGGAGTAGAGCAGGGCGTTCTCGAGAATATCGACGTTTGGCAGTTTTCTGACCTGTTCAATCAGCGCGTCGACTATCGCCTTGCCGGTGGAGTCCTTGTGGTGGACAATGCGGTGGCGGCTGTGACCTGCCTCGAGAGTCTTGCACATGGTGCCGTCGGGGTTGAGGTCGTAGTCAACGCCGAGATCCTTTGTACGCAGCACGTCCGCAGGACCTTCTTTGACGAGCTTTTCGACCGCCGAAAGGGTGTTTTTGTACTTGCCTGCGACGAGGGTATCGTTGATATGCAGCTTGTAGTTGTCATGTACGGTGTCGAGCACACATGCAACGCCGCCCTGAGCGAGGGAGGAGTTGGACAGCGGCAGTTCGCGCTTTGAAATCAGGAGCACGCTGACGCTCTCGGGAAAGTTCAGCGCGGCATAAAGACCTGCCGCACCTGTGCCGACTATCACCGCGTCGTATCGTTTATCCATATGGTTACCTCAAAAAAATTATTTACATTCTTCCAAATTTATATTATACTACTTTATAAGTAAATAGTAAATAATAATTTTAAATTCTGAAGGAAATAAAATCTTATGGCTATGATTGAAAACGAAGAAAAAATCACCCGCGCGCTGCTCGTCAGCGTCGATACGGGCGACTTTGACGCGGAAGCGTCTCTTTCTGAGCTCGAGGAGCTTGTAAAGAGCGCGGGCGCCGAGCCTGAGTTCACCCTGACCCAGAAGCTGCAGCGACCCGAGAGCGCGACCTTTGTTGGCTCGGGCAAGCTGCAGGAGATAAAGGAGCTCTGCGAGGCTCAGGAGCTCGATCTGATCGTTGTTGACAGCGAGCTGAGCCCGACCCAGATAAAAAACATAGAAAACTTCACTGACGTGCGTGTGATCGACCGCACCACGCTGATTCTCGACATCTTCGCGCAGCGCGCCCGCTCAAAGGAGGGCAAGCTGCAGGTTGAGCTCGCGCAGCTCAAGTATCTGCTGCCGCGCCTGACGGGTAAGGGTATCGAGATGTCGCGTCTCGGAGGCGGTATCGGCACGCGCGGCCCCGGTGAAACTAAGATCGAAACAGACCGCCGTCATATCCGCCGCCGCATGGAGACATTGAAGGAAGAGCTCGCCGAGGTTGAAAAGCACCGCCATATGCTGCGCCGCCGCCGCGAAAAGGACGGCGTAATCACCTGTGCGATCGTTGGCTACACAAACGCCGGCAAGTCTACGCTGATGAATACTCTCACCGACGCGGGCGTGCTCGCGCAGGACAAGCTGTTCGCGACTCTTGACCCGACCTCGCGCGCCTTGAAGCTGCCGAGCGGAGTTTCGGTCATGCTTATCGACACCGTAGGTCTTGTCCGCAGACTGCCGCACCATCTTGTTGAGGCGTTCCGCTCAACGCTCGAGGAAGCCGCGCAGTCGGACATTATCATCAATCTCTGCGATGCCTCAAGCGAGGAGGCGAGGGTTCATCTCAGCGTGACAAACGACCTGCTCGAATCTCTCGGTGCTCAGGACAGACCGATCATCACCGTGCTCAACAAGTGCGACCTGCTCGACGACAGCGTTATGCCGCTCGAGTTCGAAAACTGTGTCAAGATAAGCGCAAGGACAGGCGAGGGCATCGACAGGCTGCTCAACGCGATCGAAAATAACCTGCCCGTCCGTATGAAGCGCGTAAGTCTGCTCATTCCGTTTGCAGACGCGGGTATTGTCAGCGAAATCCGCGACAAGGGAACCTTGATCTCTGAGGAATATACCGCCGAGGGTGTTGAGGTCGAGGCGATCGCCGACGAGATTCTGTACGCGAAACTCTCGCGCTTTGAGAAATAAGGAGACAGACCCATGGAATTGATCACCTCTATAGACTTTGCAATTCTGGATTTTATCCAGGCGGCAATCAAAAACTTCATTCTCGACCCCGTAATGCTTGTGCTCAGCTACAGCGGCGACAAGGGCGCGATATGGATTATAATCGGACTTATAATGCTCTTTTTCCGCAAGACGCGCGTTACGGGCGTAATGGTGCTCGCGGCACTTTTGCTCGGGCTTATTATGGGCGAATACGGACTGAAATTTATCGTATGCCGTCCGCGCCCGTTTGTGGTCAACACTGACGTTACGCTCAATATCGTAGCACCGTCGGGCTACAGCTTTCCGTCTGGACACACAATCGCGGCGTTTTCGTCGGCGCTGATTATTGCTGTCAGGGAAAGACGCGCGTTCGGCATTTCGGCATACGTTCTCGCGGCGCTGATAGCGTTCTCGAGGTTATATAACTACGTGCACTTTCCGACGGACGTTCTCGCAGGCATGGCGATAGGAACCATCGCCGCGCTTATTGTGATCTTTATCTTCAAAAAGACGAAGCTCGACAAAAAGATTGAAAGCATCGGCAAAAAGAAAAATGTAGCGTAATACCACTCAACTATATTATATAAAAATACTTGATTTTCAGAATTAACTATGTTATAATAGCGAAAGACGCAAGCAGTCAACGCGTGCAAATAAGTGAGCGGCAGGCCCTGTGCGATTGGGGCCTGTGAACCATGTCAGGCGGGGAACCGAGCAGCATTAAGCAGTGTTTCCGATGCGATACAGTAAGTCTGTCGTTCTCTTATTTGCACGCCGCCGTCATCATTCGGCAGACGGCTTGCTTTTTCTATTCAGCGGAGGTGATTGCGTGTATCAGGCATTGTACAGAAAGTGGCGCCCCAAGACCTTTGACGACGTCGCGGGTCAGGAGCACATCACCACGACCCTGAGGAATGAACTGAAAAACGACCGTATCAGCCACGCCTACCTGTTCACGGGTTCGCGCGGTACGGGCAAAACCACCTGCGCCAAGATTCTCGCCAAGGCGGTCAACTGCCTCAACCCCAAGGACGGAAGTCCCTGCGGCGAGTGCGAGATCTGCCGCGAGATCGATAACGGCACATCTATTGACGTGTTCGAGATGGACGCCGCGTCAAACCGCAAAATCGACGACATACGCGGGATCATCGACGAGGTTCAGGGCACTCCCTACAAGTGCCGCTTCAAGGTCTACATCGTCGATGAGGTACATATGCTCACCGCGGAGTCCTTCAACGCGCTGCTTAAGATCCTCGAGGAGCCGCCGAGCCACGTGATCTTTATCCTCGCGACAACCGAGGTTCACAAGATCATGCTGACGATCCAGTCGCGCTGCCAGCGGTTCGATTTTCACCGCATTCCGCCGCGTGATATCGCCGACAGGCTGCTCTATGTCGCCAATCATGAGGATATCACCCTCGACGACGCTGCCGCAATGCTCATCGCATCTGTGTCCGACGGCGCGATGCGTGACGCTTTGTCGCTGCTCGACCGCTGCATAGCAATCAGCCGCGAGGTCAGTTCCGAGGTCGTACGTACCGCAGCGGGACTTGCCGATAAGGGCTATCTCTACGAGCTTGCTGCCTGTGTGATCAACAAGAACACCGCGAAGGCGCTCGGTATCATCGACAGGCTGTACGGCGAGGCGAAGGATATGCCTTTGCTCTGTGACGAGCTGATTGCGCATTTCCGCGCGCTGATGCTGATCAAGTCCGTTTCAAATCCGCGCGATATCGTCGTCTTTACAGACAGCGAGTTCGAGCAGAGCGTCGCTCAGGCTGATTACCTCTCGCTTGCGGACATCGTGTTCTATATGGACGTGCTCTCACGCGCCTACCAGCGAATGGGCAAGGGGACGGGCGACAGAACCGAGCTTGAGATGGCGGTTGTAAAGCTCTGTTCACCCGAGCTCGACGTGACAAACGAGTCGATTGCCGCTAGGATCACCGCGCTCGAGCAGGCGGTCAGAAAGGGCATCGCCTACGTTTCGTCGGCACAACCCGCGCCGATGCCATTGACTGACGGCGAAAAGGTCAAGGCCGAGGAAACAGTCAAGGAAGCCGAACCGCAGAAACAGGACGCGGTGATTTCCGAAGAAAAGTCAGAAGAGAAGGTACAGACGGCTGAACCTAAACCCGAACCTAAACCCGAACCAAAGTCCGCGCAAAAGGCTGCGCCAAAGCAGAAGCAGGGTGAGGTTGACATCGTGAGGCTGAGCCGCGAAGCAAAGCCCTTCCCGAACTGGTCTGAGCTCGTCGAGAGCTTCAGAGGAACCTCGGCAACCATAGCCGCGTCACTCTCAGGGTCGGAAGCGTTCGTAAACGGAAACTACCTGCTGATCAAGGCGGAGAGCGACCTCGCGTTTGAAATGCTCAAGAAGCCCGAAAAACGCCGCGCGATACGCGAAGCGCTCGTTGCGCACACGGGCAGACAGTACAGACTCGGGCCGTATCGCATTGAGGAAAAAAAGCAGGAGGCTGCAGACCCCTTGCAGCAGTTCAAAAACAAGCTCGCCGAGAGCGGAATCAAATACACTGAAGAATAACAATTAACATAAACTGAAAGGAAGTACAGAATATGAAAGCAAGATTACCCAAGGGCTACGGCGGCGGTGGAGCCAACAATATCCAGCAGCTCGCGCGCCAGGCGCAGAAGCTCCAGGACGATATGGAAGCGGTATCCGCTGAGCTCGAAGCCAAGGAATATGAGGCTGCCGCGGGCGGCGGCGCCGTAAAGGTGGCAGTAACAGGCAAGATGGAGCTTACAAAGGTCGAGATCAGCCCCGAGGTCGTTGATCCCGAGGACGTTGAGATGCTCGCAGACCTCGTTATGGCTGCCGCAAACGAAGCGCTCAGAAGCGCCGCCAAGGAAAAAGAAGAAAGAATGGAGTCCATCTCGGGCGGTCTGAATATCCCGGGAATGTTCTGATATGGCTCAGTACAACGTCGCTCCGCTGGAGAATCTGGTGGAGCAGTTTGAAAAAATGCCCGGCATCGGTCATAAAACCGCACAGCGCCTTGCATATTATGTACTGAATCTGTCAAAAACAGAAGCAGAACAGCTCGCCGCGGCGGTAATGGACGCCCACACCAAGATCCACTACTGCAGCCGCTGCTGCAATCTCACCGACAAGGAGCTCTGTCCGATCTGCGCGTCAGAAACACGCGACCACAGCGTGATCTGCGTTGTCGAAACTCCGCGCGACGTTACGGCTGTGGAGAATACGCGCGAGTACAGCGGCACATACCATGTGCTTCACGGCTCGATCTCTCCGCTAAACGGAATCAGCCCCGAGGAGCTGACGGTCAAGGAGCTGCTCGCGAGAATCGCTCAGGGCGGCGTTGCGGAGGTTATTATGGCGACAAATCCGACCGTTGAGGGTGACGCTACGGCGCTGTATTTGTCGGGACTGCTCAAGCCGATGGGGATAAAGGTAACGCGTCTTGCGTACGGAATACCCGTGGGCGGCGACCTGGAGTACGCCGACGAGTACACCCTCGCCAAGGCTCTGGAAGGCAGGAACGAGATATGAGCGAACTCAAAACCATAGCCAACAACAAAAAAGCGCACCACGATTACTTTATCGAGGAGAGCTTTGAGGCGGGCATCGAGCTGTGCGGAACGGAGGTTAAGTCCATTCGCAGCGGCAGGGTCAACCTCAAGGACAGCTGGTGCTCAATTGTCGAGGGCGAGATTTTCGTCAACGGAATGCACATCTCGCCGTATGAGCACGGCAATATCTTCAACCGCGACCCTATGCGCGTGCGCAAGCTGCTCATGCACAAAAAGGAAATCGCAAGGCTCTACGGCACCGTCAAGCAGACGGGCTATTCGCTGATACCGATTAGCCTTTATTTCAAGGGCAGCAGGGTAAAGATGCAGGTAGGTCTGTGCCGCGGCAAAAAGCTCTATGACAAGCGCGAGGATATGGCAAAGCGCACTGCCAAGCGCGACATTGAGCGAGCCATGAAGGAACAGGGAAGAGGATAAAAATCAAATAACTGCGAAGCGGACAGCTTCGCAATATATGGGGATGTAAAGGCTTCGACGGGGAGCGCGAACCCTGATAAGCGAGCGGCGGTGCGGAACCGCCATATAATCCGCAAACTAAAAATAACTGACAAAAATACAGTTGCTTTAGCAGCGTAAGCTGCTCGTTCCTGCGCGGAGCACCTCGGCTGCGCAAGGGGCGTCGAACAGAGGTAAATGTGAACGGGAAAGCGCTCCGTGTCCCGTCACACATCAGGAGCTGCCGAGCCGTGTAGCCTGTCGATGGGCGGCACGGTAAGGGAGATTTAAAACACCGACTGCGCTCGGAGAAAGTCAGGGCAAGTACTTTTCGGACGCGGGTTCGATTCCCGCCATCTCCACCATAAAGGATATGCAAAAAAGATATATCCCCGAAAAACCCCGATTCTATCGGGGTTTTTCACGTCTCAAGGGCGTGGATTTTTTTGTCACGAAATATGGATGTAAAACCACCGTTTTCCCATTCTGGCAGGAACTGAACTTCCGTAATACAACTGAATAACCCACACACATTACGCAGACAGATAAGTAAAATGTCTGCGTTTTTCTTTTTCAGAGCCAATCGTTTAGAAATAAGCGGTTGGCTCTTTTTTTATTTCTTAAAAACCTAAAGGAGTTGATAATCAATGTATTTTACAGAAAACCGGTACGACCGCAGCATCGAATGGATGATGAAGGGTGTACCAAACTTTTATCCGAGAGGGTCGGGAATCGTAGTGACAGGGAAATTTGAGTACACAGCAAAGATGTGTGACTGCCGATTATGCGAACACTATGGCGGCAAACTGAGAGGCTGCAAGGTTCCACGATGCGTCTGCTTAGAGGAACGGATCGCCGTCGGCGTCGCCTCACTCAAAGAGGTCATGCAGGAAACGATGTCAGAAATCAAACACAGCGGTTTTAACCGCAGGCTGAGAAAATACATAAAGGAAAGCGAGGTCATCCCCATGACATTCTTGAACGAACAGCACAGACTGAGTTTTAACGCAGCACTCGACCGGATCGGTCAGTATGACAGAAAGAACTTTGCGTTGGTCGCGGCGCTTTATTTGCTGACAGCAGATTTCCGACTATGGAATCAGGCACGGCGATATGTCGAGAACCACGGCATCAGCTTCGGCAAGCTGCGGCCAAAGAACTGCTCTGAGTATTCCTATCCCATTTACTGTGCGGCGAAGGATTTGTATCTCGGTACCAAGCACATCACCATTAACGATCTTGCCGACAATAAGCTGATCAACGCAAAAACCTTCGCGCTCATCTGTAACGCGATGGCAATCCGAAAATACGGGTTGGGAGCAATACAGTTCACAGACGATCCAAAAACATGAAACGAAAACTATTCACGGCGATTGCAGTAATTCTTCTGGCAGCAGGCTTGGCGATGCTGATCGTCCCGAGAATATCCAACCGTGTCGGTGAGCAGATAGCCCATACCACCGTCGAGGATTTCAAGGCTTTGAAAAGCAAGTCGACTTATGATGAACCAACGGAAAAGAAAGAATCGTCCGAGGAGAGCACCCAAAGAGAGAACTCTGAAGCCGAAAGCCTTTGCATTCTGCAGGTGGAAGAAAAAGGACTCAACCCTGAAAGCAGAAATAGCTCAGACAACGTCCCGAAGATTGATTTTGACCGCCTCTTTTCCGATAGTATAGCGTACAACGAGAATCTGAAAAAACACCAACACGAACTGCTTACAAATGAACAGTCCTACCAATCTCCCGCTTTGAATCTCAGCAGCTACGGAATTACAAACGGCGTTTACGGATATATTTCCGCTCCGTCAATAGGCATGGAGCTTCCCATCTATCTCGGCGGCAATGACTTCAATATGGCATCGGGCGCCGCGCACATGACCTGTACATCGCTGCCCGTAGGCGGCAATAGCACCAACTGTGTGCTGTCAGGACATTCGGGTTACATCGGCAGAATCTTCTTTGACTACATTCCAAATCTGAGCATCGGCGACGAGATCACCGTCGAGAACTATTGGAATACGCTGACCTATAAGGTCATTGATAAACAAATCCATAAAAAGGATGAATCGGCAGACTGCTACATCACCGAGGGCAGGGATTTGCTCACGCTTATCACCTGCGTATCGAACGGACGCGGCGGTTTTGACCGGTTCTATTTGATTTCAGAAAGGAAATGAACATGAAACATTTTTACCGTACACGTGACAGACCCGGCAACTACACCAACCAATTAATCCTAAAGGAAAGGAGAGAGAAATTGAAACAAGTAAAAAGGATAATCGCCGTTTTGCTTGCACTGACCGTCATAATGCTGGCAGCTTGTTCGGATTTCGGAACAGCAGTCAAAGCAGCGGAAATAGGCGGCGGCAATGACGTCAACCTCGATTGCTACGGAGAATATATCTCCAATGACGAACTCGGCGAGCTTATTTCCTACGGCGGTTACATCTCGAAATCTGAATACGCCCGGCATATCAACGATGACTCGGTTGGCGCATCCTACACTCCGAGTTTTGAAGGCTGCTATGACACAGGCGGCAATCAGATATACGTCAGACGCGCTATGGCACGGCAGTATGTCGGTGAAGCCGCCCTGATGATATTCATCAACAGCTCGAGAGCCTACTGTATTCAGCCGGGCGAAGCTCTGAATGCTTACTCGGATCTGACGCCGAGTACCTCAACCGGCGTTTGGGCGAGTCTCTCGGGTAATCAGCAGCAGGCAATCAATACGGCGCTCTGTTTCGGCAGAGAGGGAAACTTTTCCAATATTAAAGGAAACACCTCCATCAATTCCGACCAGTGCTATCTTGCGACACAGCTCATTATCGGCGGCTGCCTGTCTCTGCGATACCGTTTCGGTTCGGCAGTATCTCCCGCATTATCCCAAATGGTCAACCAAATCCGCGAGATACATCTGGATCATTGTCACGTCGTTGATATCCACCTTGCCGTCGCCGTTCGCGTCGGCGGCTTTTTCCTGCACGGGAGTTAAGATCAGCAGGTCGGCGAGGTTCTGCTGGATCGTGGTGGCGTCGTTGATATCGATAACGCCGTCGCTGTTCACATCGCCGATCAGAAGCTCCTCCGGAACGGTGACCATATACACACCCAAAGAAGCGGTGTCAAAGCACAGGAATCCGTTCTCGTACACTGCGCTCATCTTTTCCGGACTGCTGTCCGCCCCAATGCGATAGACCTTCGCGTTTGGATTATCGCAGGGGATTTTCACCGTCATCACATCAGCCGCTTGCAGCGGTTCGCCGTCCCGTGTCAGCTGAATATCAAACATTTTCGCTATCTGTTCACCGGCGGCAGGGCTGATATCTCCCATACCTCCGCTTTCTTTCGGGGTGACAGTGAGAGCGAGACCGCGGTCACCCGTCACCGAGATATTCGTTTTCGCGTCGGTATAGGTTTGTTCGTTTTCACGGTCAAGCGCGGCAAACTCAAATCCGTAGTCCTTTGCATATTGTTCGGCGGCGGTTCCCTTGAAGCCGTAAATCTTATAGTTCGATTTTCTGACCGGCAACTCCTCGCCCGCAAAGCCTAACGCGTATTCTCCGATTTTTTCGACGCTCCGCGGAACGATCACCTCTGTTTCTTTCGTATCCCAAAATGCCAAACTGCAGATTTCCTTCAGACCTGCGGGAAGGCTGACGGAGCCAAGACCGGTGCCCGTAAAAGCATTCATTCCGATAACCTCGACCGAATCGGGAATGGATATTTCACGGAGCCTGCCGTTCATGAAAAAGGCTGCGCTGATTCCGGTGGTTCCGTCCTTGATATCCACCGCAGCGGGGCATTCTCCTTTGTACCCGTACAATACATTTCCCGCGTACACCGGTCCGTCAGGCTGCTCTTCATACCATCGTGTAGCCATCAGCGCCTCTGAGCCGATGTTGTTCAGGCTGTCGGGGAAGCGGATGTCGCTCAGATTTCCGCAGCCCCAAAAGGCTGTGCTTCCGATTTTTTTCAAGCCTTCGGGAAGGATTATTTCCTTCAGCTCCTTCTTATTGACAAACACACCGTCGTTTATCGTTTCCGTCCCGTCCTTCACGGTCAGGCTTTCGGGGCACTCTCCTTTGAAGGCAATGGCTGTTTTGTTGATATATACGATGCCGTCAGGCTGATTCTCCATCCACTTTGTATCCTTAAAGGCATAGCCGCCTATCTCGGTGACGCTTTCGGGAACATGGATTTCCGAGAGATTGGTGCAGCCGTAAAACGCGCCTTCTCCGATACTCTCGAGGCCTTCGGGCAGCGAAACCGTTTCGAGCGCTTCACAGCCGCTGAATATGTGGCTGTTCAGCGAGGTGATCCCGGGTCTGATTTCCAGCTCCTTCGGGCACTCACCCTTCAGCCTGTAGAGAATTTGATTGATATAGACAAGTCCGTCGGGCTGGTTTTCAAACCATTTTGTCCCGTTGAAAGCGCCATAGCCCACTCTCTTCAGGCTTGCCGGGAAGGTGATGTTTTCCAGCTTGGAGCACCCTTCAAAAGCGCCGTTCCGTATTTGTGTCACACCGTCCGGGATATCAACCGTTTCAAGCTCCGTGCAGTCCATGAACGCCCAATAACCGATATTGGATGCACCGGCAGACAGAACAACCTCCTTCAGGGCGGTGCAGCCGCGAAACGCGCCTTGACCGATCTCCGTCACGCTGTCGGGAATACGAATGCTTTCCAGAGTGCTGCACTCACAGAACAGGTTCGGAATGATTATTTTCGTACCGGGTTCGATCACCACATTTTTGGGGCATTTGCCGTTAATGCCGCACGCGATGCGATTGATATATACGACTCCCTCCGGATGGTTCTGCAGCCATTTGGTGCCTGCGAAAGCATCTTCGCCTATTTCCCTCACACTTTCGGGGATTTCAACGCTTTCAAGGCTCTCGCAGTTCTCAAAAGCACCGCTTCCGATTTTCGAAATGCCGTCGGGAATGATCAGCTTTTTTATTTCCGGATGCGAATAGCGCATATAGCTCCGTGAAAACAGACCCGCAGGGATCTCGGATATCGCATGTCCGTCGATTTCCGAAGGAAATTCCAGCACCTCGCCGCCTCCGTAGAAATCGGAGATCACGACATTGCCGTTGCTGTACGCGTAATAATCAAAGCCGAACGGCAGCTCCCTGACTGCTTCAAACCGGATATCGTTATCCTCCGCAAATTTTCCCACGGCGGAATAACGGATTCCTTTTATGCACAAATTTCTCAGCGTTTCCTCATTCAGTTCGGTGATTCCGGAATCCTCCATTTCAGACGCGGTTATCTTCGGGCACAAAACCGTCAGCGTACCGAGACTGCTGCAGCCGGAGAAAACCCAGCAGCCGATTTCGGATGCTTTTTCCGGAATCGTTAATTTCTCCAGCTTGGAACAATTTCTGAACGCCTTATCTCCTATTTTCGTGACGCTTTCGGGAATCACGATTTCAACAGCGTCCGCACCCTCGAAGGATTCCTTTTCTAGCGACGTCACGGGCTTTCCGCCCAGCTCCGCAGGTATGGTGACGACGCTGTCCTTTCCGAGGTATTCAATGATCTCGGCGGTGGCGTCATCCCGGATCATATACTTGAAAACACCGCTTGTTACAACGGGAGCCTCAAATGTAAATCTGACATGATACATACCGGTGGCGGATTGATCCATGAGACCGAAATCACAGTAACAGGTTTCTCCCGCCATCACGATCTCCGTTTGTTTGTGAAACGATTCCGAGCTGCTGCAGCTGACAATGCCGCGGCGGGTAGAGAGCTGAAAAGTTGAGCCGTAAGCTTTCGCGTCAACCGCTTCGATACCGATACACATATCCTCCGCAGGCGTAAAGCGGAACGTCCGGGGCATGCCTGCATTTTCGATATTCACGCTCAGCTCTTCTCCCGGCACCATTTCGGGAAAGGTGTCGCAGTCATCGAGCCGTACGTTAAAGCCGCCGACAGCGGTACCATCATACAAAGTGAACTCAAATAAATAGGTGCTGCCGGCAGTCAGGTCAAAGAACTCCGGTGAAAACTCTCCTCTGCTGATTCCGCTGCCGTGTCCGCCCCTGCCGGGCTCTCGAAAGAAATACCGCGAACCCGCGTTTCCCGCATTGGCTGCCAAAAGCCGAACGCGCATATCCTTTTCCGGGGTCAGCTGATACATCACCTTTTCTCCGGGAGTATCCACCCGAACGGCAATGGTCTCTCCGAGAGTGAGCTGCGGATACCCTGCCGCCTCGTCGGGAGTCGATCCCACTTCCCCGGACGCCTGAAGCGCCGTTGTTTCCGCGCTGTCGGTTTCCAGCGCACCCGCAGAAAGCGGGATGCTGAAAAAGCACTGAACAGCGAGGACTGTACTGATCATCACAGCAATGATTTTGTTCCGTTTTCTTTTCATAGCATCTGATTCTCCTTGCGTTATCATCGGACGCCTCCGCGACCGCGCACCGCCGCGGCGGCTCGTGTCAGGAAGCAGATCCTGTTTGCTGTATTCATAATATCACAAAAATACTCACTGTGCAAGAAGATTTTGGGGATATCCTTCAAAGCGCCGCCGTCATCCGCATTCCGCAGGACAAACGGACAGACGTTATGCGGCGGCATCGAGGTGTGCAATGTTGACAAAATGCAAACCGAAAATTTGGATTGTTTGAAATCGAGACATATGGTACAATAAAAGATAACATATTATTAAAAATATAAACAACTCTCACTAAAAGGAGGAGCGTTTGATGTTCAGAAAACTAACCGCTTATCTTTTGTCGGCGGCGCTGCTGACAGCGGCGTTGCCCGTCAGCGCGTTTGCAGCCGGAACGGAGGCTGCGGCACAAACGGAAACGTAACAGACGGCAGCCGTTGCCGGAAACGCCCCGTCTGACGGGGAAACGGACGCCGCATCGGGTGTGACCTATGTTGTAACCGACGGTCAGGTCACGGTCACGGGACCCGGCGACGAATCGCTGACCGACCTCAGGATTCCCGAAACGATCGGCGGGCTGCCCGTTACGGCGGTCGCGGAGAACGCGTTCAGCGGCTGCGGCAATATCACCGGTATCACCGTGCCGGACAGCGTGACAGAGATCGGCGAAGGCGCGTTCCAGGGAACGAACCCGACACAGGCGACGCTGCCGTTTATCGGGAACAGCAGAACAGCAGCAGGACATACCGCGGTATTCGGCTATATCTTCGGCTGCACGTACGCGCACTGGAGCAGCGCCCCCGCCGGCAGTATCTGTCAGTACACCGACTCGACCGACTGCCGGTATTTCTGCTATGTGCCCGAGACGATACGGGAGGTCACCGTCACGGACGCCGCGCAGATACCCGAAAACGCCTTTTATAACTGCTCGCTTATCTGGGAAATCGTAAACGGAGAACGAAGCTCGACGGCTCCGTTTTCTCTGGAAGGTAACGGATACCTGTCCATGTACTGTGCCGACGGATATAACGGAAATATTGCCGAAGCCTATCACCGCATTGAGAGCGCAATGTCTTCAGCGCAGACCGTTCCGTCATTTGCCGGAAAAGAGTCATCAAACGCGCCGACATACACGCTCACAGCCAAATACAATAACGTCAAAAGAGTTTGGAACTATGCGCCGCTGACGCTGACGGACAGCAACAGCGTAATGTCGCAGTTTACAGGCTTCAACAACAGAACCATTAACGTCGGCAATGCCACAGTCACCGTTAAGGTGAACGGCAACAAGGTGACGCTCACGCCGTCAGCCGCCAAACTCAATACGACGGGAACAACTGAAATGCTGAGTGCGCTGAAAACCGGCGTCCCCACAACAAACGAGGCAAAGTTAATAGCATACTCATCGTCATATCAGGATGTTGTATCAGGAGGAACCGTCAGTGCTCCCACGGCATATTTCAATGTACGGGTATCTGTGTCGCAGAACGGAAAGCTCAATTCGGATTTTCGTATCCGAAAGGTTATCGGTACACAAAACGAGTATGACACATCAACGGTTGATGTAATTGACGGCATTGCTTCAACTGCCGAAAACCTCAAAGGATGGTATTTCAGAGTTGACGTTTCCGCCACCTCTGCGTTCTACAGCAATTACCACGTCCGTTCATTTACACTCGGCCCCACAGATGAAGCAGGTTTGACGCAGACTGTTTCCGATTATGTTATGCAGCACTTCGATTACAGCAACGTGTACGAGCTTGTGCCTACCGACTATTATGAGGTAACAGAAATCGGTCGAAAAGCTGACAGCTCATCGCCCTGCGTTATGCCGGATTTTTATGAACCGTTGTTATCTACGCGTTCGTACTTATTCCAGACAACGTCGGGAACCAATGATACCCCGAAAGTCTTTGATTTCTATTACACCAATATCTTCAGCATACCTTTGGAGATCCTCAAAACTACCGATGACGGCAGTGCGACGGTCAATTACTATTTCAGAATAGTGAACCGGGAGACCAATGAGCAATACACAGCCCGTGTTACAGACCGCGGAACCTATTGTACGGGATATCAAAAGCGCAGTTCAAGCGGACACTATTATCTGACACTGCCGGAGGGCAAATACACGCTGACAGAGCTTGGCTTGAAACAGACAGGCGGCGGTTACGCAATTCCCGACAGGTTTATCAAACCCGAACCCGTAGAGTTCGAGATATCCGCCGACGCGTATAAAAAGGCGACAGAAAGTGGTTATCAGGCTGTTACCATCAAGGTGGACAACAAATGTGAGGGCAAAATCAAAATCAGGAAAACTGAAGAAGGCGGCAGCAATCCGGTAGCCGGAGCGACCTACGGTTTGTTTTCTGATGAGAAATGTCTGAATCTGATGTATCAGTTTCCGGAAACCGACAGTAACGGTGAGGCGGTTACTGCAGAAAAATACCCTTGCGGTGAGCAGTATTACGTCAAAGAAATTGAAGCACCAACCGGTTATGAACTGTCCGATAAGATCTATCCCGTGATGATTCAGGCACAGGAAGAAAATGAGATCGTTTACGAGCTGGCGGTCAGCGATAAAAAGACACCGACCAGGATACAAGTAATCAAGGTCGATCAGAAAGGCGATCCGCTCAAAGGCGTACAGCTTCAAATCCTTGACACCAATGGTAACATTGTTATCCCGACATGGACAACCGACGGTAATCCCTACGAGATTACAGGACAGCTTGAAATCGGGCAGAAGTATAGGCTGCATGAAGTAAAAACCCTGACGGAATACGTTTTGAGCAACGACGTATCATTCACTGTTCGGGACACCCCCGATGTGCAGACGGTCAGGATGATCAACCGAAAAAAGACCGGTCAGGTTGAAATCAGGAAGTACGACGGCGATGGTAAGACCCTTGTCGGCGCTCAGTGGAAGATTTACAGATCGGATGATACTGAGGTGAAATTCTACCGGGTTTCCGAAGGAATGTACTCCTACACAGAGAACGGATCATATACAACCCTTTCAACTGTGAACGTAACGCTTACCGCAATGAGTTTACCGTTAGGAAGTTACTACCTCGTTGAAACGATGGCGCCGAGCGGAAAAATGAGCTACGGCAAAAAGATTTCGCTCACCATTGCTCCCGACGGTTCTCAGACGCTGAACAGAACAATCTCTGTCAAGGATAACAACATCGTTATGCCCAACACCGGTTCACGAGGGCGGCTTGCTCTTTGCGGTTCGGGCATCATATCACTTATTGCCGCTTTAGCGGTATTAACTTACTACAGAAAAAAGAAAAACACTATCAGTCAGAATGCACCCACAAAGGGTGCTTTTTGCATTTGTAAAGAAAAACAAAACAAAGAACCCCGCCGTTGATGACGTTTTCAGATAGAAATAAACGCTTCAATAGGCGGGAGAGAGTGCCCACCGGCACATTTAGGAGGAATTTTGCATTATGAAAAAGTATTTAATCAAATCAACATCAGTTATTTTTATGATTCTCACCATCATTATCACGGCGATTCCGTTCGCATCCGCAGCGACGGTCTTGGACGAAACAAAGAAGGTTTCGTTCACCGTAAACTGCTCAAAGCCGGGCTACACCTTTGAGGTGTTCAGAGTCGCTGATCTCAAGACCACATCAGGTTCCACCAACGAAACCTCGTATTCACCGCTCTTCGACAGTATTTCAAGTGAAGTAAAGGCCGGCAACAGCAAGAATATCCTTGCCAAGCTCGATTCGCTCTCACCTATCAATACTGCGATGCCGGCAGGTGCGGTATCCTGCGGTACCTTCACAAGCACAACATCGACAACCACCAAGACCTTTTCAAATCTGGCACAGGGTATCTACTATGTGAAATGCACCAAGTATCCCGCGGGCGTGAAATCCGTAACAAACTCCGTGTTCGCGCTGCCCTACTTCCAGAACAACTCATGGGTCTACACGCTTTCCGCGATCAACCTCGCTAACAAGGTAGCCGACGATACGCCCACTACGCAGAAGGAAATAACTAACTCCACCAAGAGCAATGTAAATTTCACCGACGTTTCCCTCGGCGATACCGTTGAATTCGCGCTGTACAACACCACCGCCGGTTCGACCTCGAACAAGCTTGAGCAGTACACCGTCAAGGATAAGATGACTAAGGGTCTGACCTTCAACAAGGATTCCGTCAAGGTTTACCTCGCAGACAGCAGCAAGACAAAGATCGCCGATCTTACCAAGGACACCGACTACAAGCTTAACGTCACCTCCGAGGGCGACGGCAAGGATACCGAGTTCAATATCGCGCTGACCAAGACCTATCTCGCAAAGAGCGATTTCTATGCTTCCAATGTCAGCTATGTGATCGTCACCTATTCCGCGGTTCTTAACAAGTACGCTGTTGTAGGCACGACGGGCAACCCCAATGAGGACGTTAATCTGACCTACGGCAACGCCTCATCCGTCGCGAGCGTCCCCGGCAACACCGTGTACGTTTACACCTACGGCGTTAATGTCATGAAAAAGAACGAGAACGGCACAGCTCTGAGCGGCGCGAAGTTCAGCATCTACAAGACAAGCGCCAACGCGCAGAATAACCAGAGCGCGATCGGCTCCGGTACCTCGGATTCCAACGGCAAGGTAACCTTCCTCAATTCCGCAGGCGAGGAAGTCAAGCTCCAGAGCGGCACCTATTACATTGTTGAGACGCAGGCGCCTTCGGGCTACAACGTCTACGGCAAGGTCATTCCCGTCACCATCACCGCGACCTACCGCACCGCCATCAGCAACGGTACATGGGTGCAGAACGCGCCGACAAACGGCACCGCGTCCGTGACTGTCACCGATACCAAGCTGATCGTACCTCAGACCGGCGGTTATGTGATGTACCTCTACATCGCGGGCGCGGCTTCGCTCGTCCTCGGCGGCGTGATGCTTGTCATCATCAAGAGAAGCAAGAAGAACAGCAAATAATCAACCAATGACTCAGGGGCGGCGCAAGCCGCCCCAACTGTGATCAACTATGAAAAAACTGAAACCTCTTTTTATTATTCTGACCGCCGTTCTGATACTTTTCAGCGCGGTTTGTTTTCTTTATCCCGCGATCAGCAATGCCATCAACGAGCAGTGCAACAAGAGCCGGATCGACGATTACAACAATAACGTGGATTCTGTTTCACAGGAAGATTTAGACGATTATTTTTCTGTAGCAGAAAAATACAACGAGGCACTGGCAACCGACGTCAGTACTGATAACCAAATGGTTTCGATCCTTTCTCACTATGATGAGATTCTTGATTTTGACGGCGGCGTTATGGGATATGTGGAAATCCCATCCATTCACGTTCGTCTTCCGATTTATCACGGTGAGAGCGATGATGTGCTCACAAAGGGTGCGGCTCATTTAGAGCATACTTCTTTTCCGATAGGCGGCGAAAACACCCACGCCTGTATTTCAGCACACAGAGGTTATCCGACGCAGAAATTCTTTGACGACATCGACGAGTTGGAAAACGGTGACGAAATCTATATTTACGTTCTCAACCGAACCATGAAATACACGGTTACGGATAAGGATGTGGTTGAACCCGATGATTCAAGCAAGCTGGAAGTTGTTCAGGGCAAGGATCTGCTGACGCTTGTGACCTGCACACCCTATGGCATTAACAGCCATCGTCTGCTGATTCATGCTGAACGTGATTCCTTTGCAGTTGCCACCCATGATTCCGCGGCGACTATTTCGCAGCTTACCGAAAGTAACTATTATAGCAGTCAGCTACAAATCGTGATTGCCGGATTCGTCGTAATTGCTGTTGTGATTGTAAAAATCTACTATTGGCGCAGAAAAAGAAAGAGGATTCGGCAACAAACGGAGGTAACAAAATGACAGAATGGGATCGCCTGCGCAGACGGGCACAGATGATTAAAGACAGATACCCCGCCGGAACGAGAATTATGCTCCTTCATATGGGGAACGACCCGAATCCAATCGCACCGAACACCAGAGGAACAGTAGTGGCAGTTGACGACATCGGTACTGTTCACTGCGATTTCGATAACGGAAGGAGCTTAGGTATTGTTCCCGGCGAGGATACCTTCCGCACTCTCACCGCCGAAGAAATCGCGGAGGAACAGAGCGTTGATGAAAGTGAAGCTCCGACCATGCAGATGTGAGGTTACTATGGAAAACACTGTCATTGAGATTCCGACTCAGCTCGTCGAGCCGCTATTGGAATATGCCGCCGAAACCGGACTTTCAGTAGAGGAAGTTGTGAATTCGGCAATCAAAAATCATTTAGAGAGGATGAGCAAAAATGCCTGACGGCGCTAAGAAAGGCATTACCGTGAAGGTTGACGCAGGGCTTCACGCTGAAGTCAGCGCGTATATCCGTGAGCACGGTATGACAATGTCTGAGTTCGTTGCCCTTGCCCTGGACAACGAGCTTCACCCCAAAATTACAGAGAAAGAAGGAAATAACATGGCAAACACAAGAACCGTTGCATTTCAGGTGCCCGAGGAAATGTTTCAGCGTATCAAGGACTACCTGCAGCGCAACAACATGACACAGAAGCAGTTCCTGCTTGGTCTCATCGAGCGTGAACTCGACCGCGAACAGAGCGTTCGTGAGGGCGAGAACGGCGAATTTGAGCGCGAAAGCGAGCAGGACGAAGAAGAACCTGACTACAGCGAAAACGGCGCTGTGGACGATTTTGAGGGCAATTCCGACGAGGATGAATACGACGAAGAAGATTCCGAGTTTGACGATGAAGAGTCCGACGACGAGGACTTCACCGACGATGAATCTGAGGACGAAGGCTATGAAATGAGTATGTAAAGGAGGACATTTTTACTTAGGTCGGATGCCGTATGGCAATCCGGTTTTTTGATATGTTTTCGGGAATCGGCGGTTTTCGCAGTGGCTTGGAAGCCGTCGGCGGCTTTGAATGCATCGGCCACTGCGAGATCGACCCTTACCCGAACACAGCATACAATGCAATTTTTGAGACGAGAGGTGAATATTACTGTGACGACGCAAGAAAAATCAACCCCGATAACATACCCGACTTCGACCTTGTCTGCGCGGGATTTCCTTGTCAGAGCTTCAGCGTGGCGGGAAAGCGGCTTGGCTTCGAGGATACCAGAGGCACTCTCTTCTTTGAAGTTGCCCGATTGCTTAAGGCGAAACGGCCTGCATTTTTTCTTTTGGAAAACGTTGTCGGACTGTTATCGCATGACGCAGGCAGGACACTTGAAACCATCTTTTCCGCGCTTGTTGAAATGGGGTATTGTTTTGAATGGTGTGTGCTTGACAGCAGATATTACGTTCCCCAGCAGCGAAAACGGCTGTACATTGTCGGATATCTTGATGAACGATGTGCCGGAGAAATATTTCCTCTCGAAAGCCGCGATGCGAAAAATCTCAGGCAGATTATCGGCGGCAGCCAAGGACAGCGCGTCTACGATCCCGACGGCATAGCCTGTACACAGTGTGCCGGTTCCGGCGGTCAGGGCGGAAAAACAGGTCTGTACTTCATCGACCTGAATCCCGATCCGAAGATCACCGACGAAGCGAGAACCATTATCGCACGGCACAACGCCGGAGTGACAAACCACAAAGGCGTCAATTCCGGTGTTCTGATCGAGGACAAGCCGAGGGCGATCATCTCGCCGCAAAAGGAAACCGTCCGTCAGAACGGCAGGCGCGTCAAGGAACCCGACGAGCCGATGTTTACCATCACCGCCACTGACAGGCACGGCGTGGTGCATGAGGGCAGGATACGAACTCTTATGCCGATTGAGTGCTGGCGGCTTCAAGGGTTTACCGACGAGCAATTCTACAAGGCACAGGTGATGGGCTTATCCGATGCCCGGCTTTATAAAATGGCAGGAAATTCAGTCACTGTCCCTGTTATCGCCGCTATCGGCGAGAGAATCAGTGCGGTCAATGAGAAATATCAGATTGTGAGGTGAGAACCGTGAAAGACTACAGTGAACTCATCAAATGGCTTCAGGATGATATCACGAAGCCCGCCGTTATAAGAAACGGCGACTATGCGGACACCATCATCCGTGTGCCATACGATGATGATTTTGACTTTTTGTTTCATCAGAATAGCTACAACGGCGAACCGCTGACAGTCAACACAAATATGGTTTACTGCGGCATCTATAACAAACTTGACGGACAGCTTTATGACATCAAATATCCCATCAAAGGTAAGCTTAACGAAATGGATTCCACAAAATCCATGCAAGGTATTAAGCAGGGATTTACCGATGACGTCCGATCCTTTATTGAGGGGGTTGTCGGCGACGACGTTGATCATCTGCGCAGCCCGTTTTTTGAGGACGCGCAGTACGATAACCGCCTTGACGATTTCAGGCGCAACTATGCTGATTCTATCGTGACAAGGATGTATCTCGGCGGGGATTCGGCTGACGACGTCAGATTTCAATGCGGTTATTATTTGGATCGGAGCAGCACAGCCTTAATGCTGCGGTATTTGAAGTATCACGACGCGACTGTCGAAGAAGCCGCGACAGGATATTGGCAGACCCATCAGGATGATATCCTGCTTGAGCTGCGTAAAAACGAGATTCTCCGTGAAAAACTCCGTTCAATCGAAATGAACCCGAACAATCTTTTGAATAAGCAGCGTGCCATAATGGACGCTGTCAAAAACAGCGGTGCTAAAACCGTTAATGTTACCGTTATCAAGGGCGGCGAGCAGTATAGCTTTAAGTATAACGCGGACAGGCTGAGCCGTTACTTGGATAGCAGATACAGCGCATGGGATATGTCGCCTAAAGACAGGGACTGCTTTTACGAGCGTTTCGGCAGATACAGCGAGTTCACTCCCGAAGATATCACCGAGATATCCTATCGGGGAAAAACGCTTTATGAAGCGGATTCTCTCATGCATGACGAGAACGTGGATAAAGATTTTTCGGAAGATGTAGAAGCCGAAGATGAGGGCGAAGGCTTCTCAATGAGTATGTGAGGTGATGTTAATTGAGTACACAGATGACAATAGAGCTTTCGGCTGAAAAGCCGAGAAAGCACGAGTTCTACCGTGCAACATTGGATTTGCCCGCGACAGAGCTGCAGATCGAAGACGCTCTCAGCAAAGCGCGGTTTCAAAACGAGTCCTCCAAAAAATATATTGACATTGAGGAAGCAATACTTTTCGATCCTTCTCATCTGTCGGTCACCGCAGACGATATTCATATGCTGAACTATTTGGCGAAGCGCCTTGACAGTTTGTCTGAGGAAGATGAGATCAAATTTGAGGCTCTGTATTATGCCCGCACAAGAGGAATGAAGGAGGACGAGCAAATTCAGGTCGGTTCGGTTATCAATATGACGTTTGGACTGAATATGATACCCCTGGCAGTAAATATCGGAACGGATTATGAGCTGGGCAGATTCGTCGTTGAGAATGATTTTGACGAACGCTTCGAGAACGTTCCGGACGCCGCCTTGTCCTATCTTGATTACAAATCCATTGGAAAGGAATTCAGAGAACGCGACGACGGTGTATTTTATGGCAAATACTATGTACCTACAAGGTACCATGAACCGGATAATTTGTATGACGGCACCCATGTTCTGCCTGAATCCCCGTCGGACAGCGCTGTTTTCAGTCTGCTTGTAGCCAAAGCACCCGAGACCGACCCTGACGAAGTGCTAAAATCAGCGCAGTGGCTTCATTTGCCGGAGAGCAAGGATGAAATGAACGCCTTGGCAAAACAGCTTGGCGCGTCGCAGATTGAGGACTGTGTCTTTTATGATTTCAAAAGCAGCATTCCTCAGATTGAAGGATTTATGCTTCAAAGTATGGGTGATATCGATAAGCTCAACGAGCTTGCTTTGAATTATCTGACCCTTTCCGCAGAGGAACGGACGATGTTCAAAGCCGTAATGGAAAGAAGGCATGTTACCACGCTGGACAGCGCCATTGCCGCCTTCAGGAGCTTGTACGACTATGAGTTTTCACTCGACGCAGAGAACTCTGATGATTTCTTCAAGGAATATCTTGCACATCATCTTCCGACCAATTTTGACACTCGCTGGCTTGATGGTATTCGCTCCGATATCGACGCCGACAGATTACTTCAACAGTTAGGAGCCGAGGTAAAGTTTAATGAAAATTATTTCAGTAACAGCACAGCCCCATGTTTTTATCACATTGCCCGTTGAGGCGCTTATTGAGGCGGGAATCACCCCAACCGATGCTGTCGAAATCTACGCAGAAGACGGAAAGGTCGTTATTCATAAGCTGCAGCCGGAGGACATTGAGAGCTTCGAATGCGACGAAGACTGCGTGAATTGTCCGTTTCGAATCATCGACTGCGCCCATGAAAAGGCAGTATAAGGAAGGAGGATACTATGGCAGGCGATATTATTTTCAGATTTTTGGGAAAGGACGGAAAAATCACCATCCCCTATGCAATCAGGGAAAGCCTTGATTTGCAGCACGGCGATATTTTATCTTTTGAGGAATTGGACGACGACAGAATTCTCATCACTCGCGAGAGTCTCTGTGTCTGCAATGCGAGAACGCCGATCGAGGAAAAGAAGGAAACCCTCCTCGATTTCCTCAACAAACTTTCGCCCGAGCAGAAAGCGGCGGCGCTCGTTCATCTGTCGATGCAGGTTGCAGGAGGTCAGAAAGGAAGTTCGGAAAATGCCTGAGTATAAGCATCTTTACCGCTATACACTTCAGAATGCCAACGAGTTTGACGAGGTGGAACAGTGGCGCGAGAGCCACCGCGAAAACTGCAAGTGCGCTAACGACATTACCGACGCCATCAACAGCCATTATCATGACAACCGCCTTGACAACTGTGTTCAGTCGATGATCGACAAATACGGTTTTGACCGCGTGAATTGGGTTATCGCAAACACAATCAGGGAAGGCATTCAGGACGGAAGATATTCCAAAGAAAACAAGAAATGGGCTGAAGGTTTTGACGTTCTGAGCAGTGATCAGAACTGGCACTTCTGTGTGACTGCACATCCCGGCTTGGTGAATGTTTTTGCCAATCAGCTCAGAGCCGCATGGAACGAACTGGGTCTGTTCGACAAAGCCGCAGTCACTGACGAAACCAACTATGAGAATCAGGTGCTCATTCTTAAGCCCACAGTATTGAAGAACGAATACAGACAGCCCGACTTTCAGCTGTTCTACGCAACCGACGGCTTCGGATGCGATCCGAAAAAGATCGGTGCGCGGGTGTTCGGCTTCTTTTTGAAGGACGACGAGTTTACGTCCTTCCGCCGCCATGATTTTTACGGCGTAGCCAATGACGCGGCTTTACCGGATTGGGCGCTTGATAAGCTCAATGAAATCAGAGAGAAGCTGGTTATTGAGGATTGCAACACAGGAATGGAGGCGAGTCCATCGTGAGAGTGAAAATCTATCAAATCAACAGCAACCGGGACAAGGCACACTTCAGGTTTTCAAATCTTGCCGAAACGACAAAGCTTATGCAGGGTAACGGCGTTGACTCCTCGTTATATGACGAGGTGTTTAACGCCGAGCTTGGCACCGGCGATCTTGAAGAAATTTATACAAAATTTAATATTGAGAGGCATCCGCTCCATAGAGGTGACTCGCTTTCTGTATCCGACGTAGTTGTCACAGATCAAGGAGCTTATTTCTGTGACAGCAGCGGATTTGAGAAAATTGATTTTGATGAATCGAAGACACAGAAGCCCGATGACCTTATGCGGGTGCTTTACGTCGAACCCGGCAAGGTACCGTATGAAGCGGAAATCCGAAACACGCTTGAAGGTATGCAGCGCGCCGTCTGTGACGGTCTCATTGAACCGATTTTCATGGACGACGGCTGTGTGCTTGTCGGGAATGAAGAAAGCAAGCTCAGAGGAATGCAGGGCAACCGTCATCTTGACGGCGGCGGAGTCCTCGCCGGACCCTTCTTCATCTGCGGCGACGCGGGCGAGAATTTCAGATCGCTGACAGATGATGAGGTCAGCAGATACATGGAAAAATACGCGGAACCCGAGGATATCAGCGACGAGGAAACGCAGGCTGACGTCGGGTTCACACTTTATGGATTTTGAAAGGGAGAGTGTTTATCATGGCACAAACAAACAGAAAGAATTATCAGAGGAACAATCAGAATCAGCAGCAGCGGAAACCAAGTACGCCGCATATCAGTGCAAAAATCGACAAGCTTTTGAACAGCGACGGCAACACGCGCGCCTACGCCAGTGTGAATATCGCCGGAGCCGTGGCGATTCACGGATTGCGTGTGATTGATTCGCGTAAGGGTGTGTTCGTGTCTATGCCGACGCGCTCATACACAGACAGCAACGGCAATACGCAGTATAGCGAGATTGCTCACGCAGTCACCAAAGAAACACGCGAAGCCATCAACACAAAGGTTCTTGAAGCGTACAATCAGGCACTTCAGCAAAGCGAAAGCAACGGCTTCACCGAGATGGATGTGGACGATGATTTGCCGTTCGACGAGGATGAGGGCGACAGTATGGGTTTTGCGCCGAGTATGTAAAAAAGTATCCGATTTTGTCTGGACTTTCAAAAGCACCGTGTATATACTGCTCGTTGAAAGGAGGCTGACTGTATGAAAAAGTTAGCGATCATCATAGCCATCTTAATGGCAGCGAGCAGCATATGCGCCTGTTCACAGGCAGAAAAAGCGAATCCCATCCAACAAAAACCAACGTATTCCGCGACGGCGGATGAAGCGAAAAGCCGCATAAATACTGATGTTTTCGGCACCGAAACAGCCAAAACGGAAAACGCCGAGAAATCGCCTGTGTCGGCTTTTCAGGAGCCTTCGGGCATGTACCCGACCACGGCGGAAAAAGCCGACGTTGGGCAAATGTCGCGCCAACAGGGCGGCGTTTCGGAGAACGACGGGAGTATGCAGAACAGCGAAAGCTCAGTGAACCAAAGCTCAGGAGGTTCGGGTGAAAACACTCCGAAACAGAGCGGAAGCAGTCTGAGCAGCAGCCAGAGAACTACCGAAAAGCCGCAGAGCAAACCCGCTCCGAAGCCTACTCAAGCGACTCAGCCCAAAGCAACGGAAGCACCGAAGCCAAAGCCTACTCCTACTAAAGCTCCCGAGCCTGAAGAAGAACCAGCAGAGCCGCCGACGGAAAGGAAATACCTCGACTATAATCAGGTAGTCAGCAACCTAATCGGTTACGGACAGAGTCTCGGTATGGTTTACAACGGCTCTCTTGGCATCGGCAACTCGGGATGGTTCCCGCCGACGGATATCAGCGGTTACACCGATACCGACGCGGCGACGGCGGCTTGCTACGGCGACGTCGATTACGTCCCGTACTACTATGCCGGAATGGGCGCGGAGCCGTCAGATATTATGTTCAACGTCGTCGCAAGCGGCGGTCAAATCTATGTAGTATACGGATAAATAATAATCAGAATCCCCGAATCAGCGATGGTTCGGGGATTTCCAGATAGGAGATGAAAAACATTGTATATTTCAGCACACATCAGCTATAACGGGAACTCTGTGAATATCGATTTCCCCGTCAGCGACGAAATGCTTAACGTCATTCTCGAAAATTCGGAAATGCCGACGGACACCACCCAACTGTTCTTTGTCGAGGACGTTCATTATCCGTTGGAGCTGTCGGCTTTGAATGCGCAGACTGTTAATCTCGACGAGCTGAACTTCCTCGCAAGGCGGCTTGATTCCTTTACCGAAGAAGAGATTGAACAGTTCTTTGCTGCAACCGAGCATGAAAACGCTCAAAGCCTGAAGGATATGATCAACCTAACCTATAACCTCGACAAATTCACGCTCATCAAGAACGTCGGCGATATGACAAAGGTCGGCAGAGATTACACGCTCAACACCGAGGGGTGCGTACCGGCAGATTCACGATATGATGCAAAGTACGCCGAAATAGGCAGAAAGCTTCTCGCATCAGGACGCGGAATCTTTACCGAGCGCGGATTGCTGTTTGTTGAGGATAAGCCGATCGAGGAAGCCTATGACGGCAAAATCTTTCCGGGCTTTGCTTACCAATCGTTCATCGTCAATGTCGATGTGGAGTACAAGGGCAGATACGAGAGCTTGTTCCTGCCTGAATCGCAGCTTGCCATAGACAAGGCAGTACGCAGGCTCGGCGCGGAATCCATTGACGACTGCGATTTGTCCAGTGAATACGGAAATCCCAATTTCAGTCGTTTCTCCGTCCGATTTGAGGAAATACTCGACAACGAGGGCATTGACGCTCTGAACGAACTTGCGTATGAGCTTAACACCTATGACATAGATACCGAAAAGCTCGATGCCGCGATGGAGATGACGGACGTTAAATCCTCAAAGAACATCATCACGCTGATCAATCACCTTGACGAGTTTGAATGGCTGAATGATATCAGCTACGGCGACTATGAGGGTGTCGGAAGGTTCTTCGTGGAAAGCGATTATTACGACGAGTATGAAATCAGCGATGAACTGTGCGATTATTTCGACTTTGCAGAATTCGGCGCACATATGGCTGATGAAAAAAGCGGTCAATTTGTAAACGGCGGCTTCATTTTCTGCGATGTAGAGGACGGGCTTGATTCAATTATGGACAAGCTCGAGGATGAGAGCAGCTCGATGACGATGGGAGGAATGTAGCGTGAGCAAGCTGTTTTCAAGAGTAAGCCTGACCGCCGATAACGGCTCTACTGACGAATATCTTTGCCCGGGAATGCCTGACACCGAGGAACAGATCACCGAAACCGACGGTTACTGTGATTTCATCGAGGATAATCCCGACGCGGAGAGCGTCACCGTAGATGTTGAGCACTACATTTACGGCGAGGGCGAAAGCGAAAACGCTGATGAGGATGATATCGCGGAATTTGAAAAGCGCGGTGAGGATTTTCTCAACAGCGATGAGGTGGATTATTTGGACAATAACCGGTTCATCATCCCGACCGGCGACGAGGGCTTTTCTATGGAGGAAATGACATGAGCGTGATGTTTTCAAAGGTGACGCTGACCGCCGACAACGGCAGCGCCGCCACACTTCTCTGCTCAGGCTCACCCAAGGATCATTACGATTTGGAGGACTGGACGATCTATCAGAAATTCATGTCGGACAACCTCAACAGCAAATCCGTCAAAGCCAAGGTCGATACCTACCTCTATGGCGAAGGCGAGGTCTTTATCGCCAACGAACACGAGGTCGCCGCGTTTACGGGCAGAGGCGAAAAGTTTCTTCACCATCCCGACGTGCATTGGCAGGGCAGCTCGGAGTTCACGGTTTATCCGCCTATAATGAAATCTCAAAATTTCATGGACAGCCTCTGAATTATCTGATATAATGATTCAAGCACAAATCGGAATTTTCGGAGGAAATAATGAGAAGAAAAGATAGAGAGATTACTGACAAAAGCTCTATAGAGGACTTTATTTCAAAACACCAAATAATCAGAATAGGTTTAATTGATAATGGCGAAGTATATATTGTCCCTGTGAATTACGGATACACATGTTCAAATGGAGCATATACTTTTTATTTTCACGGAGCAAAGGCAGGAAGAAAATATGAACTTGCTAAATCAAATCCATCCGTTGGATTTGAAATTGACGGAGAATATAAACTCATAATTTCAGAAACTGCCTGCGATTGTTCAGCTCAATATCAAAGCGTTATAGGTAACGGAATTCTTTCTATAGTGAATAATGAAGAGGAATGTGCAAAAGGTTTAAATTATCTTATGTTGCAGCTTACAGGCAAGAAGAATTATGAGTTTTCGAAAGCGATGTTGAGTTCAGTTGCTGTTTTCAAGCTTGAAGTAAAAACTCTATCGTGTAAAGCTAAATTCTGATTTCTACAATTAAAAAACAACTGTAACTACTCAGCACCCCAACTCAAAAACCTGATTGGTTAAACCCGATAAAGCCTTCTTAACCGCGTGATAAGAATCAAACCCGTTTTTGCGGGCGGTGCTGATGAACGACATTAAGCCCATGTATTCCTCTGCGCCGGTTCTGCTTCTGAAGCAGCCGCAAACCTTGGCCTTTGTTTTGATGTTGCGGATATCGCGCTCGGCTTGATTGTTGTCGAACGGAACACCGAGCTTTTCTAAAAACAGGCAGACTGCTCCCTTGTATTTTTTGAGCCTGTCGATGAGCGCTAGAATTTTACCGCGTTTCTCGCGCAGGCTCTTGTTGACTTTGGACTGACAAAAAAGACGGAATTATTTGCAAAAAAGAGCGGCTCCACAGAGCCGCTCTCACAAAAACATATTTATAAAGCTGGAATCAATTCCGCAACGTACTGCTGCAAATGTGTTGCGTCGTCGATAGCGATTATCCCGTCGCCGTTCACATCTGCCGCCTCTTGAATAAAGGTACTCTCTCCGAGCAGCTCCGCAATATAAAGCTGAATAACGGTCGCGTCGCTGACGTCAACCGTTCCGTCGCTGTTCACATCGCCTGCCAAGTTATGAAACGGTGTACCGCAGGGCAGTGTGCCGTCGAACACATAGCCGGACGGCGGCAAAACATTGGTATTTTTGTCGACATGCATTGCCGCCACCTGCTCCTTTGTCAGCGTCATTTTATCCAAATATTGCTGTGCCACCAGTCCCTGCTTCACCAACTCCGCTGTCTTCTTATAGTCGGCGCAGCCGGAAGCAACAAAGTCATTATCAATAATCCAACGCTGTGTATCACTGTCGTAGTTAAATCTTGCGCACTGCGGTTTTTCGGTAATGCTTTTGACAATGGTCTTTCTTTCGAATTTACCGATTTTGTAACTGTATTCGTACCGGTGCTCATATTCAATTTGCGGAACGGTGATTTCGGTAAACAAAATGTCGGAGGTAGGGTGATTTTCAAAGGTTTCGCCGGGAACAAACTTTTTCCATTTGTCGACGTATCTTCCGTCTGCCCAAATATCCTTGGTATAGCCCAAATCGCCGCCCCAATACACGCAGTTGCCGAGCTCGAAGGTTTCAGCGAAAAATTCCGTTCCACTGCCCTTGGAGTATAGGTAGGTATATACGGGTTTCGAAGTGTCACGCTTGCCGTCCACAAAACTGGCACTGCCTGCCACGCGCACCCATGCGCCCTCGCCGACGGTGTCGGCCATTTGCTTCCATGTCAATTCGTCGTCACGAGGAATGTCGTCTTCAACGGATAGCTTGGCATACCGTTGCAATCGGTCACGGGCGCTGTCCAACGTAAAACTCGTGCCGTTTTCACCGAATGTGATATACTCAATATTTTCCTCGTCGATTCCCTGCCCTTTGCCTCTACCGGTTCCACCGTAGCTTTTGGTAACACCGTCACAGGTAAAATCAACAAGGTAGTGGTAGTTTTCATTCCATTGATAGGTCGATGTGCTGTCGAGCTTTTCGGACACTTTTATCATCATGAGGGGAAAGCCAAAAGAATCGTAGAGGAAGGGATAAATAACCGTCGCAAACAGCGTCTTGGAATCCTTCCTCTTATAAGGGCTGAAAATATGCAGACCTTGGTCAATATGACCGACTGCTGCCGCCATCCAGTAGTCATTGGTCCTTTCGAGCGTACCGCGCAAATAGGAACCGCTGTACAAGCTAATGGAAGAAAAGCCGTCTTGCACTGCGTCCATCTTGTCAAAAAAGCTGTCGCCGGCAGCATAGGTTTCAACCAGATAGTCTGCAATACCCTCCAGCCGCGGCAGTGTAAATGTCTTGCCGGTATTTTCCCATATTCGGCTATAATAGTAGTCGTACTCTTTGTCTCCTGCCTGCAGCATCATTTCGCCGCCGTCAACCATGTTGTCGGATCTGAAAATATATCCGCCGTTAACGCGCAGCGTTTCGGGATTGTCATAGTGAATATCTGCAAATGCATAATCACAAAACGATATGGACCCCTCAGTGCCGTAAACGGTCGTTTGGTCGATAAACTGAAACGAGTCTGGATCGGGGTTATCGGTTTTGACAAAGAAATACTGATTAAACGGCTGTAACAACGGTGTAATTTTGTAGCTGTACTGTGCCACTTCTTCCGCAATGGTCTGCGCTGCCGCTGCCGGCACTGCGCAAAATACCACGGTCAACAAAATCGCAGCGGCAAGAATAACGGATACACCTTTTTTCATAGATACTCCTTCTTTCTAATGATGGTTCTACTGGTATTATAGCACAATTTTCCCTTTGGTGCTATGCTAATTTTTTCTTTTTTCATAGAAAGAAGGCGTAAACAGCGGCTGTTTTTTACAAATTATGTAACTACTCAGCACCCCAACTCAAAAACCTGATTGGTTAAACCCGATAAAGCCATCTTAACCGCGTGATAAGAATCAAACCCGTTTTTGCGGGCGGTACTGATGAATGACATTAAACCCATGTATTCTTCTGCGCCGGTTCTGCTTCTGAAGCAGCCGCAAACCTTGGTCTTTGTTTTGATGTTGCGGATATCGCGCTCGGCTTGATTATTGTCGAACGGAACACCGAGCTTTTCTAAAAACAGGCAGACTGCTCCCTTGTATTTTTTGAGCCTGTCAATGAGCGCGAGAATTTTACCGCGTTTTACTCTGCCGCGTTTTTTTCTGACAGGTTCCGCAATAGGATTCTGCGCGTATGCTTCTTTTATTATGACGTCGTATTCGCGTTTGTATTTTTGAATTGTAAACACGCTGAGATAATCTTTTCCTGCCGCGATCGCCTTGTCTTTTGCTCTTTTCATACGCAAAAGATGTTCCTTGAATTTTCTCGCCCATGCTTGCTCCGGGTGATTTTCTGCAATTCCGTTCAGCTCTCTCAGAAGATGAGCGCAGCATACAGAATGCGTCACATCGTTAAACTTCCAATAGGAAGTCCAGCAATCGTGGACGATGATACCGCGATAATCAGGAAGAATTCCAACGGATTTTATGCCTTCGTAACCACGCTTTTTGCTGACAGTCATATATGTGTAGCTTCCGTTTGCAACATTGTGAACCCAATGCAGCTTGCCGTCTATGTTGGTTCCCGTTTCATCGCAATGAACCAACGGAGTTTCAGAAAGCTTTTGACGTATTAGTTCAAGTGCCGGCTTTACTTTCTCTGCACAACGGCTTACGATATTCTTAATCGTACCGGTTGAAAGAGGTATGTTGAATACGCCGCCTAATATTTCATGAATTCTGTTAACGCTGACCGCACCTACGGTATTGAAAGCGACAACCAGAGCTTGCAGATTCTTGCCGTATTGTACATTTGCTTTTACATCTTTGGGAAATGCTCCTGTTTTGGATTCACCGCAAAGAGGGCACACTTCGACACAGAGTTTTTCGTGAGCGGTGATATTTACCTCAACTACTGCGTCAATGACGTTCCGCGTCTCCTTAACGCAAGCCTTTGAAGCGCACTTATCCCGATACGGGCAGGAAGTACAGTCGGTGTGCATATACCTCTTGATTTCGTCGGGCTTGGAAAGTACAGCAAGATGGGTTCCTTGATGTCCTTTCTGTCCGCCGCGTTTCTTACCGCTTTTTTCACGCAGGCTCTTAGGAGCTTTCTTAAAACCGTCAGATGATGGCGGTTTGGAGCTGTTGCCTGAGTTCTTGTTAAGCTGCTCACGCAATTCTTTGATTGTCGCATTGAGTTCGTCTATGGTTTGATTAAGCTTTTCAATTTGCTCTAACTGCATTTGATTCTGCTTCATCAACGACTCAATAAACTCTTGTGTAATCGGCATTTGCTCCACCACCTTCGTTACCGATATTATACCAGAATTAACGAAGTTTGGCTATACCGCGCCCTGTTGACGGTTGTACATTTTGACGAACCTGATTATTAAGAGGCGTTTTTAGTGCCTCTGGAGAGCATAGCGTTTGACCAATTTGTAATTCTTTCATCTGCATGCCTGCTATTCGATATTTCAAAATTTCTTTTGTGCAGGTATACAATTTTTGTTGTTCTGAATAGTTACAAACAACTTTTTGAGCCATAGGGTTATCACACCTTGTGGCTTTTCTTTTTTGGAGGTGAAACCAAATGATACTCACAGCAATAGTTCAAACAAAGGCCGGTACGCTTGTCGTGGATCTGCCGCGCGACCGCATTGATTTGGAGATGAAGATACGATCTGTCGGCATCGAGCGTTTATCAGACCAAATCCATATTATCGATGATGAAGAAAAGAGCGATATCAGCGTGAAGCTGTTCGGCGAAAGTGATATCGGCAGGCATTTGTCATTGCTATTTAACGAAAACTATACTCTGTTTGATGTCAACAAGACCATGCAGTTTGTGGCGAATTCCGTTGAGGATATCCGCGACGATTTGGAGATGAATATCATTCACGACCAGTATGACACACCTGCGGAGCTTGTCGGCGATATCGAGCGCATGACTGATGAAGTCGGGCAGTACACCGAAACCTTCTATTTTCCGCTTGTCGGCAATATGGAGGATGACGACGACGGCGAACAATACGAAGTCGGCAACCGCTATCTCCGTTATTATGAATATGAGATTCGAGAGCTGCTTCAAAAAGAGCAGGATCTCGACGGCACGAACATGAAGGATTACTTCTACGATGATGATAACGCGCAGAAGAAAATGGTTTCATGCCAATGGGATGTCGTTGACCGAAACAACACCCTCTACGGCAAGGTCGAGTTCCGGCTCAGAGAGCCGTTTACGGCAGAAGAAAAGGAGCTTGTGCGCAGCTGGTGCATTGGACAGGCTGCAGATGGCTTAGGCGAAGGGCTCGAACAGCGCCCGATCGAAACCGAGGACGGCGACCTGTACGTTTCAATGTGGAACAGCGGCGACGACTATTTCATGTACGACGAGGACGAAATGAACGATTACCTTGCCCAACAGCAGGGCGGCGTAATGACGCAGTAAAAAGAATAACTTGGAAAGGTGATGATGATATATATGATTCAGATAACACAATAGCTTTATCAATCGGCAGAGGACGACCTCTGCCTTATTTTTTTGAAAGGATGATTGAAATGAAAAGAAATAACTTCACAACAGTTATTGTCAGCGTGGTGCTGCTTGTTTCTGTAATCTTTTCCTCGCTGGCAGCCATACCTGCATCGGCGGCAACCGTTACGTCTGACAGCAGCGTCAGCTCAGGCCGGGACTGCGCAACGCCCCATATCGACGTTACTTCGATTCATCAGAGAGGACAGTCGATCGGGTTCCGTTGGAACAGGGTAATCGGCGCGTCACGTTACAGGGTTTTCTACAGAGACGGCAACGGCACATGGCGAAACCTTGGTGATACAAGCGATAATCAGTGGTATGACCACGATTTGTCCAGAACCTGCAAGGGCGCTATCTACACAGTTCGCTGCGTATCAAATGACGGCAAGAGGTTTATCTCAGGGTATGACGCAGGCGGCGTTGGAACGAAATGCTGGTATTACTCCACGCCAAATGTCGAGTATGTCAAAACCGTCAACTGGAACAAGGCATATGTCTTTTTTGAGGGTAACCCGAACGTGATAAACGATGGCGGCCGCTTTCAGATCTACATGAAGAAGGGCAAAAACGGTAACTGGACAAGAATCGGTTCTACCATAGAAAAGTGGGAGCAGACTCCCGAGGTGCGCACCGATTACGACGGCAAGAGGTATTACCCTATGTGCTACCGCGCGGTAATTACCAATGATTCCGTTCCTTATCCGGGTGAGACCTACTACTATACCGTTCGCTGTATCGGATACGCGAACAAGCTGCTTGATAATGGCAGAGTAGGATACGGCGAGATATTTATAAGTCAATATAACAACAGCGATGAATACTACATTCATCACGCAAAATAACCGATGAAAGGAAATGCTTATGAACAAATGTTTATCAACAACAAAGCTGACAAGAGCCGGCGCGATTATTCTCGCGGCCATCACGCTCCTGTCGACTATCTTCATTATCCCCGCGAGTGCCAAAACAGGCGATTCGGTAACCGTCTCCTTTGATTATTGCTACGACATGGGAGATAATGTCATCACCTTCTACGATGACGTCTATAACGGCGATGTATGCGTCGGTTCTTATGGCGAAGCGCTGTGCCGGATTTATGCCGATGACAAGGATGCCTACTGCATTCAGCCCGGCTACAGTCTGCACGCAGGCAACGAGCTTTATGAGAACTATTCCGATGTGTGGGATAACATGAGTACCGACAAGCAGAAGGCCATCAATATTGCCATGCTTTACGGCAAGCCCGGCAGCGAAGATAAGCTTGAGGGTACGAGCGGTCAGAAGTGGATCGCTACACAGCTTATTATCTGGGAACTGGCGACAGGCTGCCGTGAAACATCCGCGGGATTCAAGCGTACAGATTCCAAGTATATTGACGCGTTGACCGCAGGCGATCACAACCCCGGCGTGGAGTACGTTTATAATTCCATTGTCAGAGCTATGGAAAACCATCACACGGTTCCTTCCTTTGCATCCATTTTTACATCCAAAGCCCCGACATATACAATGGATTTCAGCAACGGTGCGTATTCCGTAACATTAACGGATGAAAACGGAGTCCTTTCCGATTTCGACTATAAGTCAAGCGGAGATATTGATGTGGATGTTGCCGGTGATAAGATTACGCTTACTACGAAATCACCAATCACAGAAGCGGCAACTCTGTCAGTCAACAAGTCAATTCCTCATGTGTCTGATAATTCAGTGTTGATTGCATACGGTGATTCCGATCTGCAGGATGTCATTGTCGGAGTCGGTAAGCCCGACCCCGTACCGGCTGTTATTAAACTTGTAACAAATGCAGGCAACCTTAAGCTTGTGAAAACATCCGAGGACGGAATTGTCGGCGGCATTGAATTTACCATCACAGGCGATAACTTCAAGCAGACGGCAAAAACCAACGACAAGGGCGAAATCCTTATTGCGGGTATCACTCCCGGAACATACACAGTAACTGAAGCAAAATCCGACAAATATGTTGCTCAGGCACCGAAAACAGTGACTGTTGAAAACGGAAAGACCGCGGAAGTAAAGTTTCATAATACTCTCGACAAGGGTGGTCTGAATATTATCAAGACGTCTGATGACGGAGTCGTAGCAGGTATTGAGTTTACTATCACCGGCAAGAACTACACAAAAACAGTTAAAACAGATAAAAACGGTAATATCAGCCTGCCCGATATTTTGCCCGGTACCTATACGGTTACTGAAGCAAAATCAGATAGGTATATTGAACAGGCGCCCAAGACAGTAACTGTTGAAAACGGTAAAACTTCAAGCGTTGAGTTTCACAACAAGCTGAGGACAGGCGGCGTTGAGATCATCAAGACCTCCGAAGACGGCGTTGTCGCGGATATAGAATTCACTGTAACCGGTAATAGCTTCACTAAGACAGCCAAGACCGATAAGGACGGCAAGATTCAGCTCACAGGTCTGATTCCCGGCAAATACACCGTGACGGAGACTCCCTCCGATAAGTATATTGCTCAGGAGCCGCAGGCAGTTACTGTTGAGTACGGCAAGACCGCAAGCGTGAAGTTCAACAACAAGCTGAGGACAGGCGGCGTTGAGATCATCAAGACCTCCGAAGACGGCATTGTCGCGGATATTGAGTTTACTGTAACCGGTAATAACTTCAATAAGACAGCAAAGACCGATAAGGACGGCAAGATTCAGCTCACAGGTCTGATTCCCGGCAAATACACCGTGACGGAGACTCCCTCCGATAAGTATGTTGCTCAGGAGCCGCAGACAGTTACTGTTGAGTACGGCAAGACCGCGAGCGTGAAGTTCAATAACAAGCTGAGGACAGGAGGCGTTGAGATCATCAAGACCTCCGAAGACGGCGTTGTCGCGGATATCGAATTCACTGTAACCGGTAATAACTTCAATAAGACAGCAAAGACCGCTAAAGACGGCAAGATTCAGCTCACAGGTCTGATTCCCGGCAAATACACCGTGACGGAGACTCCTTCCGATAAGTATGTTGCTCAGGAGCCGCAGACAGTTACAGTTGAAAACGGCAAGACTGCGACGGTTTCTTTCAAGAACGTGCTCAAAAAGTCTGAAATCATCATCGTGAAAAAGGATGCTGAAAGCAAGAAAACCATTCCGCTCGCAGGCTTCGGCTTTAAGATTCAAAAGCCCGACGGCAGCTTTGCCGCTATTGATAAAAAGGACGTATTCTTTACCGATAACTCAGGCACTATCAAGCTCCCAATCAAGCTCGCCTTCGGCAGCTACAAGCTTGTTGAGGTTCAGGCAGGAACGGGATATGTGCTCGACGGGACACCGATCAGCTTTACCGTAGACGGTACAAAAACTGTTATTGAGCTTGTAAAATACAACAAGGCCGAAAAAGGTACTATCACTATCTATAAGACCGGCGATATTTTTGCGTCCGTCAACGAAGAAGAAGTAACCGAGCCGACAGAAGCGACAGAGGAAACAACCATTCCCGAAGCGCCTACGGCTCCCGAAGCACCTACGGCTCCCGAAGCTCCGACAGCGCCCAATGTTCCCTCTTCGCCTTCAGATAATCTTATCACACCAACTGCTCCGGCTGAACCGACCGCTCCCACAGCTCCCGCAAGGCCGACCGACCCCTCTGAGCCGGACGACAGAAAGTCCGTTATCAAGTACCAGCCTGTTTACAAGAACATCGAACTTGCCGACGCAGAGTTTACCATTACGGCCGCGGAGGATATTACAACGCCGGATGGAACGGTTCACTTCAAAAAGGGCGATGTTGTTGATACCGTCACCACCGGCAAGAACGGAACAGCCAAAACCAAGGAGCTTTATCTCGGCAAGTACACGATCACCGAAACAAAGAGTCCCTTTGGCTACGTTACCAATCCCGAAACCTATACCGTAGAAATCAAATACGCCGGACAGAATATCGAGGTAACCAACACCGATCTCAGGATCAAGAACATCCGCCAGAAAGCGGAAATCACCTTGCAGAAGGTTCTCGAAAAGTATGATCTTCTCGGCATCGGCGACAACGGCGAGATTGCAAATGTCACGTTTGCACTCTTTGCCGATGAAGAAATTGCCGCAGCGGACGGCAATGTTATTCCCAAGGACGGTCTGATCGAGATTATCAACTGTGATGAGAATGGCAAGGTGCGCTTTAACTCTGAGATTCCTTTCGGCAAATACTATGTTCAGGAGTATTCCACCGACCAGCACTACATTATCGACAGCACAAAATATCCCTTTGAGTTCACCTATACTCCCGATACCGACGTGCAGCACTTCGATATCACGAGCGAAAAGGAAATTATCAATGAGCTTAAGCGCGGCACCGTTTATACCACAAAGGTTGACGAGGAATATCCCGAAAACAAACTCACAGGAGCTGTCTTTGAGATTTACGCCGATGTTGACGGCGATAAGCAGTTTGATCCCGAAGTGGATAAGCTCGTCGGCGAGATGAAGGAAGTCCCCGTGAAAATCGGCGATTATTACTTCACCAACCTTCCCGTCGGCGGCTTCTTCCTCTACGAAAAAGAAGCTCCTGCCGGCTTCGAGAAGGACGACAATTACTACTACTTTGAGATCACTGAGGACGGCGACGAGGTTACCGTCGAAAACAAGGCGGGCGTTGGTTTTGTCAACAAGCCCACCACAGGTGAGCTTGAAATCACCAAGACGGATGTAGCCACAGGCAAGCTTCTTCCCAAAGCCGGCTTCCGTATCAAGGACGCCGACGGCAAGGTCGTCGCAGAGGGCTACACCGACGAGAACGGTATTGCAAAGTTCAAGCTCCGCGCGGGTAAATACACCTACGAGGAATTCGATGCACCTGAAGGCTATATTATCGACACTACTCCGCACGAATTTGAAATTACCGAGAATGGTCAGGTAATCAAGGCTGAAATGACAAATGTAAAAGAGGCAACTCCCGATACGCCCCAGACAGGCGACTCAAGCATGAGCGGCTTCTTTATCGGCCTCGGCGCTCTCGCTCTCGGCGGCATCGCCGCGTGTGTGATTCTCTTCCTGAAAAGGAAGAAGGATGACGGTGACGATGAATAATGTTGAAGAAGGTTTACATCTGCGCACCGCTCAAGGATAACGTCAGAGAAAACCTGAGAAAAGTCAGAAAATATACCGAATACGCGCTCAGATGCGGCACAGCTCCTGTTGTGCCGCATTTTTACGCCCTCTGTCTGAACGATAAGAAGGAAAATGAAAGAAAAATCGGTATGAAGGCAGGTCAGAGCCTGCTGTGGTTCTGTGACGAATTATGGGTTTTTGGCGATGTTATCACCGAAGGAATGCAGGCTGAGATTCAGTTCTGCAAAACCATGAATATCCGTATCCGTTATATTAACGATAATGATTTGCGGAAGAAATTAGGAGGGATAAATTATGAAAATGAAAAGAATTAGCGCGATAGCCTGTGCTTTCGTAACGCTGATCTTGATTGCGGTTTCATGCCTGACTGTATTCGCCGCCGGTGACATCTCAGGCGCAATTGAGAGCACATGGAACGATGCTAAATCTCAGATCGAAAGTGTTGTAAACAATGTGGTTTTTCCTGTACTGGATATGATTCTCGCCATTCTTTTCTTCGTGAAGGTGGGATCAAGTTATTTTGAATACAGAAAGCATGGGCAGTTCGAGTTTACGGCACCGGCAATACTTTTTGCTTGTCTGATTTTCACGATCACCGCGCCGCTTTATATCTGGACAGTCATTTAGATCTGAAAAGTTTTTCACATAATATTGTATCTATAGCATACAGTATGTGCGGAATATGCTCTGTTGAATTGTGCCTTAAACCGTTATACTATTCATTAGATAGAGTATAAGAAAAGAGTTGAAGCGCATGATTGATAAAAGAATTGGCAGACGAATAAAGCAACGCAGAGAAGAATTAGGCATTACTCAGGAGGATTTAGCTGAGAAACTCGGATTACCCGCGCATTATCTTTCGACCGTTGAACGCGGCGCGACATTTCCGAGAATTGAAAGGCTGATTGATATTATCAACGGTCTGGACACATCGGCTGATGCCATCTTTTGCGATGTTATTACCCGCTCTTCGGATTCAAGAGCCAGTATTTTGTCGGAGCAGATCGGCAACCTTCCGCTTGAGGAAAGAAATAAGATTCTTGATATGGTCGAACTGATGATTCGTCAGGCCAAAAGCGAATAACATGGAGCTGCGTGAAAAAACACGCAGCTTTTTTTATTTTGCGGTCAAATTTCGACAGACTTTGACATTCGTTTGTGATATACTGTGTGTAAGAGATACACAATGTATCAAATAAACACAAAAGGATGAGAAGTATGGATACGAAAATTACTTGCTGTTTTACAGGACACCGACCGAAATCCCTTCCGTTTGGCTATGATGAGCAAAACCCACAGTGTATTAGAATGAGGTTTTTGATATGGAATCTGCTGAACAAGCTGATAACCGAAAAAGGTGTTACACACTTTATCTCGGGCATGGCATTGGGAATCGACCAAATCTGTGCCGAAGTTGTTCTCGAACTGAAGGCAAGGCACCCTGAAATCACATTGGAATGTGCATTTCCGTGTGAAACACAGGCGGTAAAGTGGAGCGAGTCACAGCGCGAAAGATACTATCGGATCGCAGAACAATGCGACAAGGAAACCATGCTCCAACACCACTACGATAAGGATTGTATGCAAAAGCGGAATCGGTATATGGTGGATTCAAGCGATATCATCATCGCAGTTTGGAATGGCAAACCAAGCGGTACAGGCAATACGGTTCGATATGCACAGGAGCAAGAAAAAACGGTGATCGTCATTGATCCCCAAACCTTAGAAACAAAAATCATATAGCGGTATCAGCCGTCGGGAGTGTGTTGCTTCTGACGGCTGTTTTACTGCAGAAAGGAAACAAATGACTGAATTAGGTGCAGTTTTCATAGGTATCATCATCGGTGTAATTTTGATGCTTGGGATTTGCGTGATGCTTTACGTTTACGCAAAAATCCTGAATAAGATAAGATCATTCAAAGAGTGTGAGCGCAAGGCTTATGCCGGCATGAAAGAAAGGGCGCAGCGTAAATACGACGAGCTGAATGCCCGGATTTCCACTCTTGAAAAAAACATGAAAACACCGTAAAATATAGCTGGACATTAAGGTAAAGCTGTAGTATTGTTGTTGGCTGAAAGGAGGCGGCAATATGGACTTTTTCAAGGAGTTTTACAACGGAGAAATCAATCCCGCGGAAGAAATAGCCGTGGATATCGCAGGCGATTCAAAATATAAAGAATTATTATCCAAGCTCTCGCAAACCGCGAAGCTGTCCGAGGGTCTGGATGATGAAGCTCAGAGAATCATCGGACAGTACCGAGAGGTGTTTGAAGACCTTATTAATCTGCATGAGCTTCATGCCTTCAAGATGGGTTTTATCCGCGGAGCCGAATTAAGACAAGCAACAATTGATACCAATAACAAACCGTCTGTGTAGTAATACATAGGCGGTATTTTTATGATCAAAACAGAGCGGTCGCCATAATTGGCGGCCGCGTCTGTTTGAGAGGAAGTGACAATATAAATGTTCGATTGGATAAGCAGAATCGTTGAAGCTATATCCAACTCTATCGGCAGCATGGTGAGTTTTCTTGGCACAGAAATCGCAAACGCTGTGTTCGATGCGATTCTCAAATGGTTTTATGAGATCATCTATAACGCTGTAGCTGATTTCTTTACTGAAATGGGAAAAATGGGCGCCGAAATGTTCGACCTGAGCTGGGTGCAGGCGACCGTAACTTTGTTCACATATTTTGGCTGGGCGCTGTTTGCCGCAGGAACCGTCGTTGCCGTTTTTGACGTAGCGGTAGAATACCAAAGCGGCAGAGCGAATATCAAGACGGCCTCTATCAATGTCATCAAGGGCTTCTTTGCCTGCTCGCTGATTGGAATCGTCCCGATAGAATTATACAAATTCTGTATTGCGCTGCAAAACACATTTGCACACGGTCTCACCGGATTGATGGTAAGCGGCAAAACAGTTGACCTTGCAGGCGAAAGTACGTCTGTTCTGGAAGGCTGCTTTAAGGTATCAAATCAGACTTCATACAATCTGTTTAATATTTTGTGCCTGATAGCCTTTGCATACTGCGTTATCAAAATATTCTTCCAGAACATCAAGCGCGGCGGCATTCTTTTGATTCAGATGGCGGTCGGTTCTCTGTATATGTTTTCGGTTCCGAGAGGATACACAGACGGCTTTGTGCAGTGGATGAAGCAAGTGGCGGCAATATGTCTGACAGCGTTCATGCAGACAACTATTCTATACCTTGGGTTGCTGACATTCCCCGATAATATGCTTCTCGGCATGGGAATTCTGCTGTCGGCAAACGAGGTACCGAGGATTGCCCAGCAGTTCGGATTGGACAGCTCGGTCAAGGTCAATATGATGAGCGTAGTTCATGCGACCACAACTGCCGTTAACCTGACACGCTCTGTGGCACGTTCGGTAAAATAGAAATCGGAGGAATAAAATGACAACATACATCTATCCGCAGAATTTGCGCGCCAAGGCTAATCTTTGGCTGTGGAGTCTGCGTGATTTTTTAATCATGGGCATTGCCGCTTTGCTTTCAGTTGTGATTTTGGTGCAGACGCACATTTTCCTTCCCGCGGCGGCGACCTTGCTCTACGGTTTTCTCAGCATCAGACTTGATGATACAACAATCATCGATTATCTGAGATATGCCGTCAAATTCTTTATTTCAACCCAGCAGCACTTTGAATGGAGGTGACCAAGGTGGCAAAAGAAATGAAACTGAAAAAGAAGAAAGGACGCTCAATACAGCAGCTCATCGGCATAAAGACCTTCACCAAAAGCGGAATTAAAGTCGGAAAGGACGAGCTTTATTTTTTCGCTGTTAGAGTACGAGGATTACACAGCCAAGCCGACTGTCGGCAACGCTTCCGAGCTGATATCAAGAGCGTTGGAGGACGCAGCCGGAAGTATTCTCGACGAAAAAACCTACGCAGACTACATAGCGACCCGACCTAGAGCACAGCGATTTGGCGCTCACGGACTATTCACCGACGACGGTACTCCTGTGAATCTTAGGAAGGTTTCCCATGAACTGAACCGTCACGAGGGCAATGTTTGGACGGCGATCATCTCTCTCAGACGCGAAGACGCAGAGCGTTTGGAGTATGATTCGGGAGAACGATGGCGCGATATGCTGCGCGCTCATGCAGATGAATTCGCGGCACAGTTTCATATACCGAGACAAAAGCTCCGGTGGTTTGCTGCGTTTCACAACGAAAGCTACCATCCTCATATCCATATGATTGTCTATTCAACCGACAAATCAGTCGGATATCTCACAAAAAAAGGAGTAGAAAATCTGCGTTCCTCTCTCGGCAGAGAGATATTTGCCAACGATTTAGTGACGAAATATAAAGAACAAACCGCTCATCGTGACTCACTTCGCAGCGAAAGCAAGGAGCTTGTCGCAAATATTATTGCTCAGATAAAGCATCGAATATCGAAAAGATCTCTTTAATGATGATAACGCAAAATTGGCGTTTCATTGGGCTGAAGAGTCAGCAAAACAAAAAGATTCTTATGGTCTGGCGTTATTAGCAGATTGTTATTATTTAGGTATTGGAACTGAGGCGAATCATAAAAAAACCGCTGAATTATATCAACTTGCTGCTGATCAAGGAAACGCTGGCGCTATGACTGCATTAGGCTGTTTGTATTCAATGGGTGACGGGGTTGAAAAGAATGAAAAAGCGGCGTTCGATTTGTTCATTGAGGCAGCAGGACAAGATGAATGGCGTGCTCAGGAGCACCTGAGTATTATGTATCGTGATGGAATATGCGTTAAAAAGGATGAACAGTTAGCTTTTGAATGGATGAAAAAGGCCGCTAAAGTTGAGAATTATGAAACTCAATCATTATTAGGTGAATATTACATTGAAGGGATCGGAACCGAGAAGAATATCGAAGAAGGTTTGCGGTTACTTAATATATCAGCGAACCAAGGATATTACAGTGCTCAATTTGTACTTGGTATGTATTATCTTGAGGGCAAATACCTTCCTCAAGATGTTAATAAGGGGTTAGAATTGTTAGAAAAAGCAGCTGAACAAAATTATCGTGGAGCTCAAGAAATACTAGGGTATTGCTACTTAACCGGAGAATATATTGGTGAAGTAAATCTGATGAAGGGCTACGCGTTTATGCAACAAGCAGAACAGAATGGTAGTGAATACGCTAAAAATATGTTAAAGTCTTTCAGAACAACAATGGAAAGTGTATTTAATGCTCTTGAAACTACAGGGAAGAAGGGAGGAAACTAACAAAATAGAATAGTGATATTATAAACTTTCAAAGCCTACAGGTGGATTTTTTGTTTTCCGCGCTGTAGGCTTTTTTTTGTATAATCAGTTGCAGAAAACAAGAATTACATACGAAAGGTATTTTGTTTTCCGAAAATCGAAGAAGCATTTATTAACTAGCATCAAAGAAAGAGAGGGGATGCCTATGAATGCTATAATTCAACGCTAAGACTAGAATGATAATCAGAAAAGAGAAAGGAAAAGGTAGAAAAATGTCAATAAATAAACACAGAGCATCGCAACAGAATTATGCAAATAGATTATCTGCTTCTTGGCAACAAGCACGAGATGGATTGATAGCTGAATACATTCGAGGAGTACTGATAGAATGGGACGATCAACTTAGATATCTTCAACGTCTGATTATGCGTGCTGAAGATGATTGGTATATCGAAAGAGCAGGCAGATACATAAAATACGCACCGTTGGAGATCAACAAATCGGAAGCACTTATCGTGAATTTTATTTTTGACGCGTATCTTATAGGATGGTCAAAAGAAAGAATCGCTGATTTTCTAACCGAAGCAGGTTGCCGTACAAAGACAGGATCAACAGAATGGCGAATGGGTTCGATAAACTATATTCTATCCAATGAAAGATACTGCGGAGATGTACTGACATGGAAAACCTTTACTTCGGATTTGTTTAATCATAAGCATAAGAAGAACAATCAGGATAGAGATCAGTATCTCTACAAAAATCATCATCCGGCAATTATTTCAAGGGAAAAGTTTGAATCAGTTCAAGTGTTGCTGGAAAAACGTAAACAGCACATGCGTGGTATTTTACCGGTTTTCAGCGTCGTGAATGACGGTATATTCAGGGGTTATGTTCCTATCAATCATCATTGGGTGAACGATGATCCTAACATCTACTATGATATATCAAACAGCGTATCCCAAAAGATAAAATACAGAAAAATATACAAGAGAACCGTCAGCGCATTTGATTTGGAAGGATACCAGGTGGTTCGTAATCAATTTACTCAAGTACGGTATGAAGGTCCTGCTGTTTCAATTTCAAACCGGAATATTTCCTTTAATCTGTTTTGCATGAGAAAGTTTGCGAATGTTGGAAATATCCAGCTTCTGCTTCATCCGACAGAGCGAAAAATTGCGATACGTCCTTGCCGCGAGGATGATACGCACAGTATCACATGGCGTCCTGATCCAGAGAAAAAGATTTATTCCAAGACGCTGAACTGTCAACATTTTGGGGCAGCGTTATTCAGTATTATGGAATGGAATCCGGATTATGTTTATAAAATCAGAGGGCTTTGGGCGCAGCGTGGAGATGAGCAAATTATTGTTTTTAACCTGACAAAAGCGATTCCCGCGATTCTGATTATGACCGAAGAAGAACAGTCCCGGAAAAGAGTTGAGGTTTGCCCTGATGAGTGGGCTGATGATTTTGGTGAAGATTTTTATGACCACATTATCGAAAATAAGTTTTACTATCTCGCGCTTACTACAGAATGGCAAACCTACGCCTCATGTGTTCCCGCGCCAGGTATTGAACAATACGCAGGATCAAACGAGGAAGAATTACAAAGAAATCTGGAAAACCTCATGAACAGGAGTTGAGTTACAGGATAATGGACAGCATTTTAGAAAATATTATAACTAACGCAAATTCCATTCAGGAAAGTGAGGATGATACAGAGGAAATAACCGATCTCGCCGGATTTCAGGTAACAAAAGCTGAACTGTTCTCGCACACCCGCGAGCCGGCGGTCACGATATGGGAAAACCGTATTAAGTTCAACATGGCTTGCTTGCGAAAGTTCCCGGGTGTTACCCATATTCAGATTTTAATTCATCCCGAACAGAAAAGACTGATCATACGCCCTTGCAAAGAAGATGCGCCTGATTCGCTGCGGTGGGCGCGGGGAGGCGGTAACAAAGAACTCGGCAACAGAGATTTGTTGTGCAGAATATTCGCACGAAAAGTATTCGATCTAATGGGTTGGGATACTCAGTACCGCTACAAGATGCTGGGAAAGCCCGCCATTTACAACGGTGAAATGCTGTTTTTATTCAAGCTTACCGATTTTGAGCTGTTTATTCTCGGAGGCAAGCGAAAACATTCATATTTGCCGGAGGACTGGCGGGATTACTTTGGGGTTCCGGTCGAAAACCATGAGGAATCCTATAAAATAGACCTTGCCGAAGGATATATTACCACAGACAAGGCATAGGGAGATTATTTGAATGACAGATTTATCAGACGAAATACAGGAAATCAATCTTGAGGGGTTTCAAGTGGTCAGCGGAGATTTGTTTACAAATTATACAAGAACAAGCAATCCTACTGTTACTCTTTGGCACAGCAGCATTTCATTCAGCAAGGCTTCTTTGACATTGCTAAACGGCTGCGAAAGAATACGCGTAGAAATCAATCCGAACTCAAAATGCTTGCTGATTGTGCCCGTCACAATTAAGGACAAGGATAATATTCACTGGGTAAAAGGGATTAAAGACCCAGTTCCGAGAAAAATGGAATGCAAACGCTTTACATCTCACTTATATAAAACATGGAGTCTTGATCCTGAATTTGTATATAGGACTATCGGCAGAGTTGTAACCGCAAAAAACAAGGTGATGATCCTTTTCGATTTCAATAAGGCTGAATCGTGGAAACAAAGCAGTAAAGCAAGGAGCCGAAAAAATGAGTAACAGCTATATTTCTTTCTATTTGAAAGCCTATCGAATTCATGTATTCACAGACACGCTCCGTGCGATTGATTCTCCAAAACGCATCTGCTTTTTAGTTGACAAAGATATCAAACATTTGGCAATTACTCCCTATCACATGAGAGATCTTAAATCCCACAGTGTACCTGATGATGTGTATAGCGGAAGTAATAGTTTGGAAATAAGCAGTTTTCCGTTATGTCAACTGATTTCTAAAAAACTGAATTGGGAATTCAATTGTTCGTATCGTGTTTTAGGTAAGGTTGGCAAAATCAGCAGTGGACAAAAAGCAGTGGTGTTTGATCTTACATATGCAGAAAAAATCAAAGACACAAAGAACGGACAGGCAAACGAATGATCAGTCAGAGCGATTTTTACAAAGTTGTGATATGTTCTCATAGTATTCTAAAGCAGCAACGAATCTCTCTTGATCTCACACAACAGGAAGTTGCCGATCGTGCCGCTATTCCTCTCCAAAGCTATCAGCAATTTGAAAGCGGAACCCGTGACATCACGCGAGCGTCTTTTCGTTTGGCGTGTAGAGTATTCGAGGCGCTCGAACTGAATCCTCGTGATTTTTATAACGGAGAATGCGCTCTGAAATAGTATTATCCTTTGTTGACAAATTCAAATATATTGGATATAATAACATTACAGAGATGAATTTGGTTCATCTAAATCATCTTGATCACTGCCTTAGTCACTGGCTTTCTATATGAGTGAGCAAGTTGATTTTTACGAGGGTTCAATACCCCACAGCGGTTTTCAGAAAATTCATCTTTTTTACCTATCCTTGACATAAAGGATATGCAAAAAAGATATATCCCCGAAAAACCCCGATTCTATCGGGGTTTTTCACGTCTAAAGGGCGTGGATTTTTTTGTCACGAAATATGGATGTAAAACCACCGTTTTCCCATTCTGGCAGGAACTGAACTTCCGTAATACAACTGAATAACCCACACACATTACGCAGACAGATAAGTAAAATGTCTGCGTTTTTCTTTTTCAGAGCCAATCGTTTAGAAATAAGCGGTTGGCTCTTTTTTTATTTCTAAAAAAACTAAAGGAGATGATAATCAATGTATTTTACAGAAAACCGGTACGACCGCAGCATCGAATGGATGATGAAGGGTGTACCAAACTTTTATCCGAGAGGGTCGGGAATCGTAGTGACAGGGAAATTTGAGTACACAGCAAAGATGTGTGACTGCCGATTATGCGAACACTATGGCGGCAAACTGAGAGGCTGCAAGGTTCCACGATGCGTCTGCTTAGAGGAACGAATCGCCGTCGGCGTCGCCTCACTCAAAGAGGTCATGAAGGAAACGATGTCAGAAATCAAACACAGCGGCTTCAACCGCAGGCTGAGAAAATATATAAAGGAAAGCGAGGTCATCCCCATGACATTCTTGAACGAACAGCACAGACTGAGTTTTAACGCAGCACTCGACCGGATCGGACAGTATGACAGAAAGAACTTTGCGTTGGTCGCGGCGCTGTATTTGCTGACAGCAGATTTCCGACTATGGAATCAGGCACGGCGATATGTCGAGAACCACGGCATCAGCTTCGGCAAGCTGCGACCAAAGAACTGCTCCGAGTATTCCTATCCCCTCTACTGTGCGGCGAAGGATTTGTATCTCGGTACCAGGCACATCACCATTAACGATCTTGCCGACAATAAGCTGATCAACGCAAAGACCTTCGCGCTCATCTGTAACGCGATGGCAATCCGAAAATACGGGTTGGGAGCAATACAGTTCACAGACGAACCAAAAACATGAAACGAAAACTATTCACGGCGATTGCAGTATTTCTTTTGGCTGCAGGCTTGGTAATGCTGATCGTCCCGAGAATATCCAACCGTGTCGGTGATCAGATAGCCCATACCACCGTCGAGGATTTCAAGGCTTTGAAAAGCAAGTCGACTTATGATGAACCAACGGAAAAGAAAGAATCGTCCGAGGAGAGCACCCAAAGAGAGAACCCTGAAGCCGAAAGCCTTCGCGTTCGGCAGGTGGAAGAAAAAGGACTCAACCCTGAAAGCGGAAATAGCTCAGACAACGTCCCGAAGATTGATTTTGACCGCCTCTTTTCCGATAGTATAGCGTACAACGAGAATCTGAAAAAACACCAACACGAACTGCTTACAAATGAACAGTCCTACCAATCTCCCGCTTTGAATCTCAGCAGCTACGGAATAACAAACGGCGTTTACGGATATATTTCCGCTCCGTCAATAGGCATGGAGCTTCCCATCTATCTCGGCGGCAATGACTTCAATATGGCATCGGGCGCCGCGCACATGACCTGTACATCGCTGCCCGTAGGCGGCAATAGCACCAACTGTGTGCTGTCAGGACATTCGGGTTACATTGGCAGAATCTTCTTTGACTACATTCCAAATCTGAGCATCGGCGACGAGATCACCGTCGAGAACTATTGGAATACGCTGACCTATAACAGAAATCGGTCGAAAAGCTGACAGCTCATCGCCCTGCGTTATGCCGGATTTTTATGAACCGTTGTTATCTACGCGTTCGTACTTATTCCAGACAACGTCGGGAACCAATGATACCCCGAAAGTCTTTGATTTCTATTACACCAATATCTTCAGCATACCTTTGGAGATCCTCAAAACTACCGATGACGGCAGTGCGACGGTCAATTACTATTTCAGAATAGTGAACCGGGAGACCAATGAGCAATACACAGCCCGTGTTACAGACCGCGGAACCTATTGTACGGGATAGAAAAATTAAAAGGTACTATGACAACTTGTATCATTGTCATAGTACCGATGTGGCAAAAGACAATGAAAATGATACACGGTCGGTGAGTAGTCGGAAAAGGCAAAAACGAACACGGATTTTGAAAAGCGAACAAGGGATTTCAAAAGCGAACAACTCGGTTTTATTCGATTCAATTAGTTGTCCTCTGTTCCTGACGACTTTCTCTATTGGAAAACCTACATCATAACAAGAAGCTCCATCGCTTTTGTGGTGGAGCTTTTGTGCGCTTGGGTTATACTACGATTTAAAGTTGTATGTGCAAATCGCATAAATAACCGTCAGATATTTTGGATTGCGTGATAGATTACAATGTGATATAATTATTATAACATAGATTCCCTGGACCTAGCAATGAGCTATGAGGTTTTTGTGCGTAGCTCGTTTTTGGGTTGCGCATATTTTTTATTGTCGGTGAGGTGTATCGTAGCTGTTTTGTGCGGTTTGAGTCTACCGATAACCGTAACAGCTATTTCAATGAAAAGATTACGGAGGAAATTGTTATGACTGTATGTAAGCGAGTAATATCTGTAATGATGTGTGTTGCTGTGATCATAGGAACGATGATCTCAGCAAACCTTTCGGCAAAAGCCGAGAGTGGCTCTGAACTGATGCCAGGGACAATAAACGACTTGTCTTATGAAAAAATCGTCAATTCGTACCTTTCAGTATGTGAGGGTGGGTATATGCGTGTTTATGTAGATAAAACAGTATATATCGAATATTATGACGAGAAGTTGAATATCCTTTCGAAAAAGTCTATTGAGCCTGAACTGCCTATGTGGGGTGGCTTCTATGCCGCAAAAGAAGCTTATTATCTGGTCGAAGGGCAACGTAATTCGGACTGCAAGAACGGTACAGAAGTTGTTCGTATCATTAAATACGACAAAAACTGGAAAAGGGTCGGAAGCGGAAGTATCTATTCAGAAGCGGAAAGTTATAAGATCAGACGTCCCTTTGATGCAGGCTGTGTGAATATGACTGAGCAAAACGGTATTCTCTATGTGTTTACCAGCAGAGAGGGTTATATCGATGAGATGTACGGTCGGGGACACCAGGGCATGATGCTAATCTCTCTGAATGAAAAGACAATGGAAACAAAAATAGTGGAAGCTGATTTAAACCATTCCTTTACGCAATTCATCGACAGTGATGAAAAGTGGTTGTATTTATACGAGCTCAGCGAGGGCAGCCGTGCAACGAAATTATCCCGGTTGCAGCCTGAAACTGCCGGGAGTTATAAAAAAATTCCGGTGCTTCATTACGGGGGTCAGCGAACCAGCGGTTGGGCGATTCCGACATTTGCTTATGCGGACGATGTCGCTGTTTCGGATCATTCCGTGCTTGGTGTAGGCTACTCTATAGATCAGTCGATGTACGACGAAGCGGACAGATCGGATAATAACATCTATAACATCTATCTCACAGTAACACCAAAGGATAGCTTCACCGAAGCTGATACCAAACTCATCTGGCTAACCGATTACAAGGAAAAATTCAACGCTTTTTTCAATCTCAGTTTGGCAAAGGTCAACGATAATCGTTTCATGGTTATGTGGGAGGAAGTTGAACGCATCGAAGCGAGAGTAGAGAGAGTATCCTATGACCCGTCAAACCCTAACGATCCTTTCTCAGGAGGAAAGCTTCATTATCTGTTTGTCGATTCGAACGGTAATAAGGTATCCAAAGAGTTTACCGCCTCTGCGTCCGCGTCTCAGTGCAAGCCGATACTGAATGACTCAAAGATGATTTATTGCGCCTCTGTTGGCGGTGCCGTTGGCGGTGCCGTATGCTTCTATACCATCAACGCCGAAACCGGCGAACTGAACAAGAAGATCTTTCGCGTTGCCGGTGAACAGATAAGCTGGAAAATGGAAGGAAAAACTCTGACCTATTCCGGTAAAGGTGCCCTTACACTGAAGCCTTATGGATATCTAGGTGTTCAGAAAGTCGTGATCCGGGATGGCATTACCGAGATTGGCAGTGGTGTTTTTCTAAATACAAGACCGTATGATGTTGTCATCCCTCCCAGTGTGACAAAGATCGCCGACGATGCATTTGATGAATATGGTCCGTGGAGTAAGCGGCGCATACTCGGTTATAAGGGTACCTACGCTGAGACCTTTGCTAATAAGAAGGAGGACCTCACGTTTGTACCTGTTATTCTCGGTGATACCGACCTTGACGAAAAGGTCACGATCGTCGACGTGACATGCATACAGCGCCATCTTGCTGATCTTTCGACCGATTCGTTCGGCGAAATGGTTGCTGACACCGACGAGGACGGCAAGGTGACCATCAACGACGCCACCGCCATCCAGCGCCATCTGGCAAGTATGCCGACAAATCAGAATATTGGAAAGCCGATGGGTTGAACCAACTCATCGACCGTTTGAGCCACTCATCGACCGGGTGAACTACTCACCGACCGGTTGAGAAAAATCGAAAAATAAAGTGTTCGCTCTGCCTGCCGGAAAGCATAAAATACCGGTAAGCAGAGCGATTTTTCGTTCAAGTATTCATTTGAGAATTAGGCAAAAGCCTGAAAATGGTATAAAAAGTCAAAGGTCAACACCATCGAATTGTATCAATGGCATTGTCCTTTGGTGGTTGCGGGAGAAGGATTTGAACCATCGGCGTGCAGTTTTGAGACCATTTCTGCTCGTCGAAAACAGCATTGATATAATGGATTTTTCCGTGTATGAAGAACTGACTGTCAACGGACAAAAGTATCTGCTCGTCCACGCAGGGTTAGGAGATTATGATTCCGAAAAGGATATCGAGGATTATTCATTGCAAAATCTGGTTTGGGACAGAAATGATTATAATACCCGATACTTTGAAGATGTTACTGTTATCACCGGACATACTCCGACGCAGTTGATTAAGGGGAACCCAAAACCGGGCAGTGTCTACAGACATTTAAATAACATTGCGATCGACTGCGGCTGCCACATTCCGGGTGGGCGCCTCGCCGTAATATGCTTGGAAACCGGAGAGGAGTTTTATTCCTCAGTAAACTGTGATAATCTAGATTGACATTAATACAATTAACTATTGTGTTTGGAATGAGAGCGGTATATAATTTGTATGTAGGAAAATTCAACAAGGAGGACGTTGGCTTGAGTAAAAAGAAAGTTGTGTTGGATGATATAGTTAGTAAGCTGAGAAGGATAAATGAAAGTGATGGATATGTGACTAAGTTTTATCAATCTCCTACAGAATATAAAAAACTGAAGAAAGAAGGTGAGTCCGAACCATATGAACGCCCGTATGAGAAAAAACTGGTTGAACGGGGCTTGCCAACTGATAACAAGGTTTCAGAAGAAGTATTAAAGTATTATTTCCAAACTGACGAACGATTAAGGAAAAATGATGATCTTAATACCGTGCTCGTAAAAGTGACTCTTCTCAATGCTTTTTATCGAACGACTATTGATAATATTAACTTGGTTGCAGTAGCCAGATATATTTGCAGTCTCCATTTTGATGAACTAATCAACTCTCAAAAGGACGAAAAACCAAATTTTGATTTGGTAAAAAAATTCGCATATCATCAAATTGATGATCTCCCTGAAATTGGCGATAATTCATTCCTGCAATTTAGAATCAAAACAAGAAACGGCAATAAAGAACACGCGAATAATCTATACTCTTTCTCTACTAAGTATTGTGCATGGCATAAACCAGACGTATATCCGATCGTTGATAGTTACACAAAGGGAGTCTTATATCATTTAGTTAACGATAACATAGAAATCAAAGAATATATGAATTTGGAAAATGGAATAACAGATGAGCAGTTGAATGATTACTTTTCTTATTATGAAATATATGAGAAGTTCAGAAAATACTTAAGAACAAAAAATCAAATCAATGTTTCTATGAAAGATTTGGACATATTCTTATGGAGCTATGGAGAAGAGAATATGATTTACAGATAACATAGCTTGTTCCTAAACAGTGAAACAAGAATCTTTGTAGATATGCACCGTTTTTAACCCACCGGTAATGGTATTATGAGATAGTATCAAACGTGAGGAGGTTATCGTATGTCTGAAATAAGTGTTGAATTATATGACTCAGGTGAAAATATACTAAACATTCATGCAAACGGCATCGTTCAAAGCATTACTATTGATATGATCAAGAGCATTTGGAGGGGTGTTTCTGATGATGAGCTTGAATACATCGAGTATGTTGATGCGGAAGTATTTGACAACCTTGTAAGCTGTTGCATTACCGTAGCGAGTGGACAAGGTGGAATCGTATTTGTTTGGGATGTGACGAAAAAGCAGTTTGTTCACTATTCAAACGGCGAGTTTGCTGTGAAAGTTAAGGTTTACAATCAGCATATCTACATATTAAGAGAAATATCCTATTGGGGAGTAAAAGCTCATTTGAGATTGGATATTTGCCCTTTAGGAATAAAATCCATGGATGAGAGTGGTTTGGAAATACCGCTTGATGATGAGATGAAATTCAAATTAGCCGATAATGGCGACAACTATTTCATAGATTTATGTGACGGGTCCCCTATGGTGAGAATAAGTCATGAATAACGAAAAAAAGTATAAATTGATTGGTGCTGACGGGAAAGAATACTTTTCCGAACAAAAAGGTACGCTTGGCGGACACAGAAAACTAAAAATTTATGGCAGATTAGATTGTCCGTCAGCGCTTCGGCATATAGCTAAAGGACACTATGTTCATGAAAGAGTATTCTTTTCTGATGAAGCAACTGCTATCGCCGCAGGATACCGACCGTGCGCTGTTTGCATGAAAAAAGAATACCAAATCTGGAAACAAAAACAGGGTTATTAACGCTCCCATTCTTGAAATCAAATCTGAGGGCTTGTAACACGTTTTTACGCACTACAGCGAAAAAATTTCAAATAACCATAATGTTGACAAATAAGAGCTTTTCGTGTATAATATCCGCAATGGTCGTTTTTGTGCCGGTATAATTTATTTTCGCAAACAGCTGTCTTGCCGATATGCAAAACGCTCGCTTCTTCTGATTGTTGAGTCGTATCTCCATACTACACCGGATGGTAACAGCAAGGAGGCGGTCTGAATTTACACATTTATCTTGATGGTGAAAGATTATATAGACACACATAATCTTCACCTCTTTATGCTGTTCTTCGCTTTCATTTTCGTCAGATGGGGCGTTGTGTTTTTCCATGCTATACGTTATAAGCCTTACAGGTTCCCGAAGGAGAAACTTAACTTTTTCACATCTGTCGTTATTCCAATAGTTGATGAATCACCTGAGCTCTTTCGCAGAGTGCTGATCAATATAGCGCGTCAGCGGCCTTCCGAGATCCTAGTCGTCCTGAACGGACCGAAAAATCCAGGTATTCAAAAGCTTTGTCGTGATCTGAACGCGTACCTCCCGGATAAGATGACGCGCATTCAGTTTTACTATACTCCCGTTGCCGGGAAACGAAACGCGATCCGGGTCGCCATGGAGCATGTAGATCCGAGGTCCGATATAACGCTGCTTGTGGACAGCGATACCATCTGGACAAAAAACACATTGATCGAAATTCTTAAGCCGTTCGCCTGTGACGCTAAGGTCGGAGGCGTTACGACCCGCCAGAAAATACTGAAGCCCGAACGCAAGCTCGTTACCATGTTCGCAAGCGTGCTCGAAGAGATCCGAGCGGAAGGAACGATGAAGGCGATGAGCGTAAAAGGCAAGGTCGGATGCTTGCCGGGCCGAACGATCGCTTTCAGGACCGACCTCTTGAAAGACGTAATGTATGATTTTCTCCATGAAACATTCATGGGGATACACAAGGAAGTATCAGACGACAGGAGTCTGACGAATCTGACGCTTCAAAAAGGATATAAAACCGTCATGCAGGACACTTCCGTCGTTTATACGGACGCGCCGGTCAAATGGAAACAGTTTGTCAGGCAGCAGTTCAGATGGGCGGCGGGGTCTCAGTATAATAACCTGCGCATGACGTCGTGGATGCTCAAAAATTCAAAGCTGATGCTGTTCATTTATTGGACGGACATGCTTATGCCCATGCTGTTGTTAAGCGTCTATGCAAATATGATCATCTGCATGGTGCTCAACAAATTGGGTTATCATATAGAGACACTGACGTATACAGCCCCATGGTGGCTGATAATAATATTCATCTGGATCGGCTGTATCTTAAGCTTCGGTTCAAGAAATATAAAGGCTCTTAAGAGCTTGAAATGGTATTATATTTTGCTGATCCCGGTGTTTATTATCGTTCTGACCGTCATTATGGTTCCCGTCCGCTTGCTGGGTCTGATGCGCTGCTCCGATAATATCGGATGGGGGACAAGAAATCTGGGGAATGAAGATGATCAGCCGGAAAACACCGACACTGCCGCCTCGACAACGGAGAAAGCCGTGTCGGAAAAAGAGACCGAACCTGTCGATCAGACTTACAGGGCGATAGATACCGAGAAAAAGTACTGCGGCGTCTACTGTCAGGAGTTCGGAGAGATCACGCTGTTCGGCGACAGTGTCAATGTTATGGCATGGTTCGATCAATTTGACAGACCGAGCGAGAACAAGATCTCGTTATGTTTGGACTCGCACATGTACACGGCTTTCATATCGCTTCAGCCGACGAATTTGAACATGGCGTTGGTTTCGGACGGTTATTATGACGAGCTTATAATCGGATATCTCAAGCTTCTCTCTCTGGGCAACAGAGCAAATACGGAGCTTTTCGTCCGGTTTGCGCACGAAATGGAGATGAATCCTGCTTACGGACAAGGGTGGTACAGTTGGCAAACAAATGATTCGGCGATGTACGTCAATGCGTGGAGATACATAGTCGGACTCGGCAGGCAATACGCGCCCAATGTCAAATGGGTGTGGTCTCCCAACAGAGCGAACGAATATACGTTCGACTATTATCCGGGAGACGCGTATGTCGATTACGTCAGTCTGACGCTTAACAACACGCTCGACTCGCGCGGGAGCTTCAAGCAATTCTACGAAAACGAAGGAAAACGCGCTTACTTGGAGAGATATAACAAGCCCATCATTTTCGGAGAGGCCGCAGAGCACAGCGACAGCGGAAACGACGAGTTCCGCCGTCAGTACATAAAAGGGCTTTTTGAGTATTTAAGCTCGTACGACAGGTGCGCCGGAATTGTTTTTCTGAATGAGGATATAGACGCGGGAAGACAGTACATGTTTACTGACTGCCCGTCGATAGTGGATACTTTTATTTCATGTGCAAGGGGGTACATCAAATGAACAGGAAAATCACGAAGTATCAGATCATGACCAGAGCGGGAACGATCCTCGGTATTTTGGCGTGCATCGCTCTCGGATTTTGCATCGAAGTGTTCTTTTGATCTGAAAAAACGTAAAGAGCGGCGCCTGTCGGGCTGTGTCGGCTAAAGAGGCGTCCACGGCGCATTAGTCTGAACGCGGCGTAACGTCGCACAGCGTTGAAACAATCTCAAAAAGAAAGCGGTCGCAAAACGTCTGCTCGTTGACCTTAATGACATGATAAAACATACCTCATACCATTCATAAAGAACTATTCCAACATTTCAAAAACGCACACAGGCTCAATACTGAACCTGTGTGCGTTTTTCGTCAGAGTAGTTTTTTTCAGTGATGCCCAACTCAAAAAAATCTGTGTCGAGTCATACATGCTAATCTAATAACCAACCGTTGCATTAGGGGACATGCGGTCTGGAAAACGATTGAGTGACGCCAAATCCTTTTAGATAGGTCATAAACGACCTCGATTTGTAATTTGAGCCGTTGTCAGTATGAAATAACAGGGACTGATTTGGCTGTCTGGACTCGTAGGCTGACTTGAAGGTCGATTTTGTCAGCTGTGTGCTGTTGTTATATCCGATTTTATAGGCAATGACCTTGCGCGCATACAAATCGATAATCACACAAATGTAAAAGCTTTTTTCGTTATACCTGAAAAACGTGATATCGCTGACCCACACTTCGTTTGGTCTCGACACGTGGAATTGCCGATTCAGATAATTCTTGTGCTTTTTCTTTTCTTTGTCATAGTAATCCTTCGCGTCTTCACGAATGCTGATAAGACCCATGTCCGTCATCAGTTCACGTACCATTACTTCGCTCGTGTTAATACCGCGTTCTTTGAGAACGGCAGCTATTTTCTTTGCACCGTAGATCTGACGGCTTTCGTGATAGATAACTTCGATTTGTTTGCGAAGATCTTCCCGCCGTTTGGCGTACCATGTATTATCCCGCTTGTTGCGCTTGATGTGATTGTAAAAGGTACCCCTGGGAACCTTTAGTGCGTCGCAAAGTACGTGGACGTTGTAATCACTGTATAATTCCTCCAACATGGATAATCGAATCTGAACCGGAATCGATTCAACATCAAACGCCTTTTGCAAAACCTCAACCATTGCCTTTTGTTTTTCGACTGTTCGCTCAAGATTGTTGATTGTCATCTTATTGACCGGCAGTTTATTCGATTTTGGCTGTTCGGCTTTTATCCAGCCGTAGATAGTGCTTCGCGGAATATTCGTACGCATTAAGATGTTGACGACGGATTCTCCGCTTTTGTAACTGTTGATTATGTTTTGTTTTTCTTCTTCGCTGATTTTTTTCATTTGTTATCAGCCTCCTTTCAAGAGAATGATAGCACAGTATAGTTGTTTTTACCAAAAGCCATAAGATAGTTTACAAGCACTCTGGTTTTTCGGCACATTGCCTAAAAAAATATTAAAACTCAGTCATTAATCGGTAAACTAATTTGGAAATTGCATTGACGACATTCGATTTTCTTGCTATAATAGAAAATAGATATGTAGATATTGGGATTGATTAAACTATGCTAAAGTTTGATGAAGTATTTAAATTAAATAGTGAGTACAGAAGGAGCATTACCTCTTTGGGTAAATTTGCTAAAATCATTGCTTATCTAAAAGAAAATAATAATAAAAATGTACTAATAGATTTAACTAATTATAATTATATCAATCCAAGTTATGCAGTCATTATTGCTGCAATTCCGTATATAGCTGAAGAGACAGGCAATTCTTCGGTTATCCGTTATCTATCAAATGATAAAAACTGTAATAAGTTTTTAAATGATTCTGGAATTCTCAAACATTATTCTGAAGCCAGAAAGAGTAATATATTGGATATAAATAAATCCGCTAATTTTTTGATTGTTCGTAACATAGACGATTGCGAAGATGTAGCATTATCAATTATCGATAAGTTTCCGGTAAGATTAGAAAATGGAATTAAAAACGAGTTAATTTCTAAAATATACGAGGTTTTTTCTAATTCATTTACACATAGTAAAGTTAATAAGGTTTTTTGTTGTGGGTATTATAATCAACAGAAGTCTTTAATATTCTCAATATATGATATCGGAATAGGAATACCAGAAAGTGTAAATAATTATCTTAGGGACTGTAATATGGAACAATTAGGAGAAGCAGATGCATTAAAATGGGCCTGGCAGCAAGGTAATTCCTCGTTGAACGGAAAAATTGATTACCCAAGAGGTGCGGGCTTTCAAATTTTAGAGTCTTTTGCTAAAGAAAATCAAGGCGATATTCTTGTTGGAAGTAACGGTTCTTATTGTCAGGTTTCTCAGAAGAAAAAAGTATTTTCAAATTTAGAAAACCCGATTTTAGGTACTTTTTTCTCTATGCAGATTAGAAAAGATTTTCTTCATAGATATACAAATGATAATGATATAATAAAATGTATTTGACAAAAGGAGGATTGTAATGATAATTGTTATAAAAGATTTTGCCAAAAATGCCTTATCGGAAAAAGCTGGAACAATGCTTAGAGAGAAAATTTTACAAGCTTATACAACTAACCAAAGTGAAAACATTGTTTTGGACTTTAATGAAATTAATCTGTTTGCGACAATGTTTTTTAATGCAAGTATTGGCTATTTGATTCAAGAAAACAAAGATGAGATATTAGAAAAAATAAAAGTTGAAAATATATCACCGTTAGGAGAAAAAACGCTGTCTCACTCTATCGCTAACGCAAAGTTCATTAATGAAAAACATGATCGCGGCATGATTGAAAAAATAATTATTAATACTATAGGCGAGGCATAAGGAATTAGATATGGGAAGTATTTTTGATATTCATACCGTAAATGTTTGTGATTGCACTGATGAGGATTTTCTTTTGGATACAAATGCACTTCTTTGGGCCTTTTATCCAAATAGTCAATCGGGCAATTCATCTGCAGCCGATTACTCGAATTTTATTTCAGATATTATTTCAAGCAATAAACATATTTATATTCCAATGTTTAATGTATGCGAAGCTATCCACGTCATTGAGAGAATTCAATATAAAATTTACAAAGATACAAATGGTATATACAATTTAAAACTTAAGGATTTTCGTTCGATTCCTCAAGAGAGAAACAACTTGAAACAGATTCTAAATCTATTCTGGCAACAACTTTGCAATATCCCACAGATTATCTTTATTGATGAAACAATAGATTCGGAATTACCACAGAAATTTATTGATACATTTGAGCAACACTCATTAGATTTGTTTGATACGTTACTATATAAATTGAGTAATGAAAAAAAGTATGCAATTATTACTGATGATAAAGATTTTTCATCTGTAAGTATAGCGGGGAATATATATTCTTGTAATAGTAATTTCTTTTCTGCTACACCTACATAATATTTCCTTATGTTATCAGTGAATGTAGTACGTATTAAGTAAGATGTGTTTTGCACCGACATGGGTTCATTGCCCCACAGCACTTTCCCGAAAACCCATCTTTTTTGCCTATCCTTGACAAACAAGTATTGGATGAACACCTACTTTTTCAGCGGCGGTTTTGCCGTCAGATGTGTTCTCTGATACACAAAACAGAACGCCGTTTCAGTGTAAAAGCTGGAACGGCGTTTTTTCTGTTTATTAAGACTTTTTTAATCCGCACATTCGATTTATCGGTAATCTCCGTTTATAATGGAATCATCAAATCTAACGGAGGTAACCACAATGAGAAATCCAAAGTATCACATTTACTTAATGCCTGATGAACGGCGCACGGTCATCAACAGCCTGATTGATTTGAGGAATGACCTTCTTTCACGGGGCAAATACACCGACATCATTGACGAGCTGTTAATCAAGCTCACAAAAGCCAAAGTCAAGAATATCAAGATCAAGGAGGTCTAATAATGGAGATTACATACACACAACAGGGCGACTATTTGTTGCCGAATTTAACGTTGCCCGAACAGGATAACCGACCGATCGGCTTGTGGGGACAACAACACCTTCGCTATATCAAACACAGCCGTCCGATTCTCTACACCAACCTGCTCACTAAATGCAAGCTGAACAAATACCTTGCCGACATAGATGAACAGGCGCAGAAGATGTACGACGAGCTTGTGCAGGCTTTCGCAAAGGAAGAAGCTTGCACCGAACAGCTAAAAGCTATTGATCAAATGTTGTGGGTTCGCAAAATGAACAATATACGAAATCGTGTAACGGAAATAGTAAATTCTAAGTTGATTTTAATATGATTGATAACTTAAAGCAGGCAGAAGCAGCTTCTGTCTGCTTTATTACAAATGGTGTTGACCATTTTTATTATTAGGCGTATAATTGTTTTTGTCGATAAGATATGAGTGCGGTGATAACAAGGAGATGTTTGAATGCCTAGAATAGAATTATCTGAACTTTATTGTAATATTCAAAATGAAATGATAGCATCGTTGAATTTGTCGGCTTCAGCTGTTGTTCATCCAGGCACCAAGGGAGATGCAACAGAAAATGATTGGATTAGCTTTTTTAGAAGATATCTTCCAACTCGGTATAAAGTCGATAAAGGAATTGTAATTGATTCTGATGGAAATCAAAGTCAGCAAATTGATATTATTATATATGATAATCACTACTCATATTTTGTTTTTCATCGAGATGATACGTTATTAGTTCCTGCAGAGAGCGTTTATGCTGTTTTTGAAGTAAAACAAAATCTAAATAAAGATCATATTCAATATGCTGGTAATAAAGCTAGAAGTGTGAGGGAATTAAATAGAACGTCCGCTCCAATAAAGCACGCGGGCGGGCAGTATCCACCAAAAGAATTACACGAGATTATTTCTGGATTGTTAACGACAACTTGTGATTGGAAAGAGCCAATTCAAGCAAAAGTAGTCGAACATCTTAACGAGAGAAATCGTAATGAAAGACTGGATTTAGTTTGCTCTATAAATAATTGTACTTTTTCTGCGAATAATAATGTTTTTTTATCAGAATATGATAGTGAAGCAAACTACGAAATAATGTTTTGCGAATCTGATAAATCATTGGTTTATCTTTTATTAAGTCTACTCAAAAAACTCCAAGATATAGGAACAGTTCCTGCCATCAGTTTTTATGATTATGAAAAACCAATAGATGCAAAACGATATAAGTTTACGAGGTAATTATGGCAAAACAAAAAGATTTTGATAGCTTTATTTCTAATATCGAACCTAGCAAAACTACTGTAAGTTACATAAGTAGTGTGCAGAATAATCTTAGGGAATATCTTGAGAATCACTCTGAATATAAAGACATTCATAAGGACACTTTTTTGTCAGGTTCTTACGCAAAACATACTTCTATTAGGCCTAAAAAGGACGACAGCAAAAGAGATGTAGATATAATTGTTGTAACAAATTATTCTCAAGATGATAATTCTATAAATGTTCTAGAAGAACTGCAATCTGTTCTAAAAGAAAAGGATTTATATAAAACCGCTAAAGTGCAATCTCATTCTGTTGGAATTGAACTTGAAAATATTAGCCTTTCGGAAATCCTTATATATTTGCAGACGAGTATTCCCTTCTATAACAACATAAGTTCCATCTGCTTGTTTGTTTACAACAATAGGATGAATGATCCCGTTATTAGCTTCAATAGATTGACGCAAACTAGCGCATGAATCTGATGTCGTTCCAAGAAGTAACGCCATCAAATCGCTCGTTATATCATCTTCATCATGTGTTGCTAAATAATTAGCAATTCTCGGGTTGCTTTTATCAAGTTCAATTTTGTCAATAGATAGTTCTACATAATTACTCATTGTTTTGCCTTTCTGCGCTAAACCATAACAGCAAATAGTATTGTTTTATCATATTATCTTATTTTATCCGAGCTTTTTTATAATCTCAGAATGTGTTACGCAATAAATGTTACTTTGTTCTTTGGCTCTTTCCAAGCAACCTTTAGTAAAACCGTTTTTAGAGAATAAATAATAGTGTTTTTTACTATAAGAGAACAACTCACTGCGCTGAATTAGTGTTTCCAATACTCCTACATCGACTTTTTCGTTTGTCCACTTACATTCCGCAAAAAGAGCGGTGTTTTTATCTTCTTCACCCATAATGTCAATTTCTGCTTGACATTTACGTATGGGATCACTGCCCCACCAACGACCGAGCGAAGAGAAAAATACCGGAGAATTATCGGTAAGCAGCAGTTTCCACAAGTACTGTTTACATATTTCTTCAAATACCTTTCCCATATAAGTTGACAGCTGTGGTTCAATACGCTTGTAAACCAGATCTGTCGCACCTCTTGCTATCAAGGAGGTGTTTTCTGGAACAAATCTATACCAAAAACGGAACATATTATCCTCAATAGAATAGATTGATTTTTTTGAAGCCTTCTCTCCATAAGGAGTTTCCTTCTTTATAATTCCTAATGAAAGAAGATTCTTCAAATAGGTAGAGCATACATTCGTATCTTCTCCTACTTTGTTTGAAATCTCCGACATTCGAGATGCTCCGGTAGCTATCGCTGTAATAATAGCGGTATAAATTGCTGGCTCACGAACTTCTTGCTTTAATAGGTTAGTGGGTTCCTCGTATAGTGATGAACTAGGATTTAAATAGGTGTTTTTAATATTATCCTCTATACTTAGCTTGTCGTTTATCTGCAAAATGTATTGTGGTGTTCCACCGATTATTCCATAAGCAAGAGCTTTATCTGTTGCTGAGTATTTTTTGAAATAACAACAAGTTTCCTCAAAATCGAATGGAAGAAGCTTGATCTGAGCGGTTCTCCTCCCGTACAGAGGTGCTTTGTAGGAAAGGACATGATCTTCCATATAAGACATAGAAGATCCACAAAGGATCAGCATCATTTTAGAACTGTCTTTGTATTTATCGATGAGCAATTGGAGCGTTGACGCAAGACTTTTTGAAGCTCTTGCAATATACGGATACTCATCAATAGCCAAAATGATACGCTCTTTTTCTGAAAGCTTAAAAACTGTTTCTAAAGCGACTTGGAAGGATGCAAATGTCGTTTCAGCAGTAATACCGCTTGCGTACTCGATAATACTCTTGCTAAAGTTTTCCAAATTCTGTTTTGCGTTGCTTTCTACACCCATAAAATAAATCGCTGATTTTTGAGCAATAAAATGGTTAATTAGCTCAGTTTTTCCAACACGACGACGACCGTAGAGAACAACAAACTCAAATTTACCGGAGTCATATAGACTGTTTAGGGAATTTAATTCCCTCTCTCTACCAATAAACATGTAGAATCCTCCATATTAAGACTAATTGTATTGTAGCACATACAAATAATTTAGTCAAGTATGATTCGGCAATTCTTGTTTGACTATTTTGCGTTTTTGTTTGGATTAGAGATATTTCCTTATTTTAAATAATGCATTATCACAAACCCTCTTCGCAGTATCCGCATCACTAAACCCGTGATCGGTAGCGATGTCGGTATAAGGAAGCGGTTTGATCGGCTTTTCTTTCGGTTTGCCGTTTTCACCTAAATCATTCTTGTCAGCGTAGCGAGTGCTGAAACACTCCGGGCAAAAGCCGAGGTGTTGGGCGAGCATCATCTTTTCTGTATATTCTAAGCCGTCATAGGCTTCATACAGCTTGTCATATAGTTCCTGCTTGAAATAGATATTTTCGGGATTGAGCGAGGAATCCGGCAGAAGAAAGTCGGTCGTTCCTGTGTCGTCCTCATCATTACTCTGAACATCCGTATAGTTTTCGGTGAGAATACCACCCTCAATGATGGACTTTGTTTTCTCATAGCTTTCACCGATTTGCGTTGCGACCTGCGAAATTGTTTCCTCCGTAAATTCACCACCTGAATGATTGAAAATATCCATCACTTTACGAAGCCGGGCGTATTCAAATTCGCTCTGCACGGAATAGCCTGTCCGCATTGTGCGGATATAGTTATGCGCCTCACGCTCCATATACCTCTGAGCATACGGCAGAAAAGGAGCTATGGTAATATCGTATTTCATCAGAGCCTTACATAAGCCTGTTACAAGACTTTGCTTTATATCGGCAAAGTGCTCTTCCATTGAGTATTTATTCCTAAAGGACTTCGCCTTTTCATTTAGCGTCGGCTCGTAATTGTGTAGGAACCAATAGAAATATTTGTCGTCGCCGCTCTGTACATACTGACGAATATACTCCTGCAAATCCCATTCAGGCGGTGGCGGCGTAATGCGGTATATTTCAAATTCTTTTTTCTCAATATGGCTCACTTTTGCTTAATTCTCCTGTCCGTTTCTCTATACAAATTCTCACGCTTCATATCCATTTTGAATTGACCGTTAGCGTAGTTATCGTCATACTTCGCTTTTTGCCAATACTCTTTTGCAACCTTCAGCGCCATTACAGCAAACTCTGCTGTGATGGTGCTTCTTTTTTGTTCTACACGAATCGCAGAGCAGCGGCTTTTGTAAATCGGATTGATAGGATTGCCTTCGGAAAGCTCCTTTTCCTTCATCCTCGCCGCATATTTTCGGCAGGTGATTGATTTTCCTTTCAGCGTATAAGGCGCGGTTCCATTGCAATATACTTGCCGCCTTGCAGAAGTCATCAAAAAATATCGCTTGCAGATAGGACACCTTCTCGGATAATGACCGTAGTGCAAGCCCTCGAAGAAATCCGTCAGAACAAAGCTGTAGTAATTATCAAAATACATTCTTCTCGCTGTAACCATTGTTTTGCTCTTGACTACATTCCAAATCTGAGCATCGGCGACGAGATCACCGTCGAGAACTATTGGAATACGCTGACCTATAAGGTCATTGATAAACAAATCCATAAAAAGGATGAATCGGCAGACTGCTACATCACCGAGGGCAGGGATTTGCTCACGCTTATCACCTGCGTATCGAACGGACGCGGCGGTTTTGACCGGTTCTATTTGATTTCAGAAAGGAAATGAACATGAAACATTTTTACCGTACACGTGACAGACCCGGCAACTACACCAACCAATTAATCCTAAAGGAAAGGAGAGAGAAATTGAAACAAGTAAAAAGGATAATCGCCGTTTTGCTTGCACTGACCGTCATAATGCTGGCAGCTTGTTCGGATTTCGGAACAGCAGTCAAAGCAGCGGAAATAGGCGGCGGCAATGACGTCAACCTCGATTGCTACGGAGAATATATCTCCAATGACGAACTCGGCGAGCTTATTTCCTACGGCGGTTACATCTCGAAATCTGAATACGCCCGGCATATCAACGATGACTCGGTTGGCGCATCCTACCCCTGGCAGTAAATATCGGCACGGATTATGAGCTGGGCAGATTCGTCGTTGAGAATGATTTTGACGAACGCTTCGAAAACGTTCCGGATGCCGCCTTGTCCTATCTTGATTACAAATCCATCGGAAAGGAATTCAGAGAACGCGACGACGGTGTGTTTTATGGCAAATACTATGTACCTACAAGGTACCATGAACCGGATAATTTGTATGATGGCACCCATGTTCTGCCTGAATCCCCGTCGGACAGCGCTGTTTTCAGTCTGCTTGTTGCTAAAGCCCCCGAGACCGCCCCTGACGAAGTGTTAAAATCCGCGCAGTGGCTTCATTTGCCGGAGAGCAAGGATGAAATGAACGCCTTGGCAAAACAGCTTGGCGCGTCGCAGATTGAGGACTGTGTTTTCTACGACTTCAAAAGCGGCATTCCTCAGATTGAAGGATTTATGCTTCAAAGTATGGGTGATATCGTTAAGCTCAACGAGCTTGCTTTGAATTATCTGACCCTTTCCGCTGAGGAACGGACTATGTTTAAAGCCGTAATGGAAAGAAGGCATGTTACCACGCTTGACGGCGCTCTTTCCGCTTTCAAGAGCATTAATGATTATGAGTTTTCGTTTGACGCGGAGGATGCGGACGACTTCTTCAAGGAATATCTTGCCTACCACGTGCCGACTAACTTTGACACTCGATGGCTCGATGGTATTCGCTCCGATATCGACGCCGACAGATTACTTCAACAGTTAGGAGCCGAGGTAACATCCTACGGCATAGTTTCCAAGCAGCACGGCAGTTTATTTGCGCTGACCGGCTATGATGAGCTTGAAGAATATGAGCTGATCGAAGTGTGCGGACAGCCTGCATTGTTCAGTGACGCGCGTATTCCCGACAGCGCAGTGCCGGAAGGTCTGTACCGTTATGATTTGCGCTGCGGCGAGGACGATCTTCTTGACGGAACGATCGAGCCGTATGTATATGTGAATCACGGCGGCAGCATTCTTGTACAGCAGCCGTTTGAGTTTGGAGAAGATGGATACATTCAGCTCGACGAGGATTCCTCACCAAATTTCATTGGTGTGGAAATGACTGCGGAGGAATTTGCCGGAAGGGATTTCACTGAGGACATCGACGATGATTTTGCACCGATTGGAGGAATGAATTTATGAGCGTAAGAGATATCTCAATTAACGATCTTCGGCGAATGAAGAAAACCGAAGGTATTGTATTTCAGGGCTGCGGCGGCGATCCGCAGGAGTGGATTGACGGTATCAATGACATGTTGAGAGAAAGCAGAATTCTGCTTGACGATACAAAGTTTTCAGATGTGTTCCGTTTTCAGAATAACGGTGTGACCTGCCTGCTGTTTCCCTTCAATCCCGATGTGCAGCTTGACACAGGTAAACTTGCTGTGTGGAGACTCTCTACTCACAGTCAGTTCGGCGGCACATGGCTTTCTGACTATGTACCGAACGAGTTGGGCGGATACCTCGGCGAGAGAGTAAAGCCCGACTGCGCCCTGATTGGAGAGTCGGGCAATATCTTTCACCTTGCCGGAAAAGCGGCGCAAACCCTCAAGCAAAACGGCATGAGAATGGAAGCGCAAGAAATGCTCGATAAGGTGATGAGCTCAGGCAGTTATGACGAAGCCCTCGGTGTGATCGGCGATTACGTCAACATCACCGACGGTTCGGAGAGCGAGGATTTCGACGAAGGGCAAGGTATGTCATTGTGAGATATGAGGATTTCGTCAGCCGGATTGAGCGGCTGAACGACAGCGACGTGTATGTGTCACCGGACTTCCAATGCGACAGAACGGGCGGTTATCCCACCTCTCTCTGCGTGAATTGGGATAAGGGAAAGGCGTGGCTGCAATTGAATGATAGCTTCGATACAGACGGCGTAGATGTTGCAAAGTATGAGCAGCTCTGCGCCGATTTTGGTATTGTGGATTGTTTTGACACAGAGCAGTTCAATCAGATTCTTTTGTCACTCGGCGAAGACGCGGTGCAAAACGCTTCACTTCCCGAGGACGACGAAGATTTCGATTTGAATATGTAAAATCACTAAAGAAAAGGATGAAGAATATATGATTGTAAGTTTGCAGAAGTTCAAGCAAAAATATGGTCTGCTCGACGAAGCGTGCCGTCAGTGGTGCGCCGTTGCCGTATCAGACCAGAGCCGAATGGACGGTGTCGGTTTCGGAGAATTCTATGAGAAGCTCTCCCTTGAAAAGTATAAGGAATACCGTCAGCATCCCGACAGATTTGACGTCACCGAGCAAGGCAGTACAACTGTTCTTCCTTTGACCGTTGAAGAATTGCGCGAGCTGGAAGAACTTGTCGCCAATACCTTGTGCGGCTATACGGATAAGTCTGTTGAGGATGTTTTGCTGGGACTTGAAATCAAGTTCGCCGCAATCAAAGGCGAAACAGTTTCGGAAGGGATGAGTTAGTCATGGGAATTCTCTGGTTTATCCTGGGCATGATGGTAGGCTGCTGTCTTGGAGTATTTCTGATGTGTTGCCTGTCCATCCACCGGGTCAATAAGTATGAAGCGGAAATTCGCAGACTCCGCAACATCGTCGAGAACATGAATAATTCTCGATAAGAACTAAAAATAAAGGGTATCAATCGCAAACCCCGCGGCGAATGATACCGTCCGAAGCGTCGCGGGGATTGATACCCTCTGAAACGAGGGATCAAAATCAGAACACCGGTATCACGAGTAGGAAACAAAACATCGATCCTACACATCATCTATAACCTGTTTCCGCTGCATTATGGTAGGTTCATAGATGTATTCGGCGGATCGGGCAGCGTATTGCTCGGCAAGCCGACAATTGACGCCTTTGAGGTATATAACGACTTTGACCGCAATCTGGTCAATCTGTTCCGATGCATGAAGGTCAGACCGATGGCGGTTATCCGCGAGATTGGCTTTTGTAATCTAAATGCCAGAGATGATTTTGACGTTATCAGACGATTCTTTGAGCATGAGATATTCACAGACGAATACCTTGCAGAAGAATTGGAACTGACGGAAATCATGCTTCCGCCGCTTAAGGCAAAGGAACTGAAGGAGCTTTTCCTGAAATATACGCAGGACTATGATGTTCGCAAAGCGGCGATGTATCTCAAATTACAGCGCTACAGCTATTCAAGCAGCGGTAAATCATATGCTTCTCAGCCGTTCGACATACGCAAGCTGTTTCATTTAATACAGCGGCTTGAAAAGCGCATGGCAAATGTCATTGTGGAGAATCAAGATTTTGAAACTCTTGTGCGGCATTATGACCGCGACGATGCTTTCTTCTATCTTGATCCGCCGTATTTTGCTACCGAGGGAATGTACCCCGGCGGCTTCGGTACAGATGACCATGAGCGGTTGAGAGATTTACTGTTTTCCATCAAAGGCAGATTCCTGCTGTCATATAACGATTGCCCCGAGATTCGGGAGCTTTACAAGGATTGTGAAATTTTCAGTTTTTCCCGAACCCACTCGATGGCGCAGCGTTATGAAGCAGGAAAGGAATTTAAGGAATTATTGATCGCAAACTATGACTTCTTTGAGCGAATCAAGAATCAGCCTCAGCAGCTGACTCTTTTTGACGACGCAGAGAAGATGGACTATTTTAATAGAATTTTGAAGGAGAGTAAAGTTTAATGAAAATTATTTCAGTAACAGCACAGCCCCATGTTTTTATCACATTGCCCGTTGAGGCGCTTATTGAGGCGGGAATCACCCCAACCGATGCTGTCGAAATCTACGCAGAAGACGGAAAGGTCGTTATTCATAAGCTGCAGCCGGAGGACATTGAGAGCTTCGAATGCGACGAAGACTGCGTGAATTGTCCGTTTCGAATCATCGACTGCGCCCATGAAAAGGCAGTATAAGGAAGGAGGATACTATGGCAGGCGATATTATTTTCAGATTTTTGGGAAAGGACGGAAAAATCACCATCCCCTATGCAATCAGGGAAAGCCTTGATTTGCAGCACGGCGATATTTTATCTTTTGAGGAATTGGACGACGACAGAATTCTCATCACTCGCGAGAGTCTCTGTGTCTGCAATGCGAGAACGCCGATCGAGGAAAAGAAGGAAACCCTCCTCGATTTCCTCAACAAACTTTCGCCCGAGCAGAAAGCGGCGGCGCTCGTTCATCTGTCGATGCAGGTTGCAGGAGGTCAGAAAGGAAGTTCGGAAAATGCCTGAGTATAAGCATCTTTACCGCTATACACTTCAGAATGCCAACGAGTTTGACGAGGTGGAACAGTGGCGCGAGAGCCACCGCGAAAACTGCAAGTGCGCTAACGACATTACCGACGCCATCAACAGCCATTATCATGACAACCGCCTTGACAACTGTGTTCAGTCGATGATCGACAAATACGGTTTTGACCGCGTGAATTGGGTTATCGCAAACACAATCAGGGAAGGCATTCAGGACGGAAGATATTCCAAAGAAAACAAGAAATGGGCTGAAGGTTTTGACGTTCTGAGCAGTGATCAGAACTGGCACTTCTGTGTGACTGCACATCCCGGCTTGGTGAATGTTTTTGCCAATCAGCTCAGAGCCGCATGGAACGAACTGGGTCTGTTCGACAAAGCCGCAGTCACTGACGAAACCAACTATGAGAATCAGGTGCTCATTCTTAAGCCCACAGTATTGAAGAACGAATACAGACAGCCCGACTTTCAGCTGTTCTACGCAACCGACGGCTTCGGATGCGATCCGAAAAAGATCGGTGCGCGGGTGTTCGGCTTCTTTTTGAAGGACGACGAGTTTACGTCCTTCCGCCGCCATGATTTTTACGGCGTAGCCAATGACGCGGCTTTACCGGATTGGGTGCTTGATAAGCTCAATGAAATCAGAGAGAAGCTGGTTATTGAGGATTGCGACACAGGAATGGAGGCGAGTCCATCGTGAGAGTGAAAATCTATCAAATCAACAGCAACCGGGACAAGGCACACTTCAGGTTTTCAAATCTTGCCGAAACGACAAAGCTTATGCAGGGTAACGGCGTTGACTCCTCGTTATATGACGAGGTGTTTAATGCCGAGCTTGGCACCGGTGATCTTGAAGAAATTTATACAAAATTTAATATTGAGAGGCATCCGCTCCATAGAGGTGACTCGCTTTCTGTATCCGACGTAGTTGTCACAGATCAAGGAGCTTATTTCTGTGACAGCAGCGGATTTGAGAAAATTGATTTTGATGAATCGAAGACACAGAAGCCCGATGACCTTATGCGGGTGCTTTACGTCGAACCCGGCAAGGTACCGTATGAAGCGGAAATCCGAAACACGCTTGAAGGTATGCAGCGCGCCGTCTGTGACGGTCTCATTGAACCCATTTTTATGGACGACGGCTGTGTACTTGTCGGCAATGAAGAAGCGAAACTGCTGGGAATGAAGCGTACAATCAGGCACTTCAGCAAAGCGAAAGCAACGGCTTCACCGAGATGGATGTGGACGATGATTTGCCGTTCGACGAGGATGAGGGCGACAGTATGGGTTTTGCGCCGAGTATGTAAAAAAGTATCCGATTTTGTCTGGACTTTCAAAAGCACCGTGTATATACTGCTCGTTGAAAGGAGGCTGACTGTATGAAAAAGTTAGCGATCATCATAGCCATCTTAATGACTGCGGGCAGCATATGCGCCTGTTCACAGGCAGAAAAAGCGAATCCCATCCAACAAAAACCAACGTATTCCGCGACGGCGGATGAAGCGAAAAGCCGCATAAATACTGATGTTTTCGGCACCGAAACAGCAAAAACGGAAAACGCCGAGAAATCGCCTGTGTCGGCTTTTCAGGAGCCTTCGGGCGTGTACCCGACCACGGCGGAAAAAGCCGACGTTGGGCAAATGTCGCGCCAACAGGGCGGCGTTTCGGAGAACGACGGGAGTATGCAGAACAGCGAAAGCTCAGTGACCCAAAGCTCAGGGGGTTCGGGTGAAAACACTCCGAAACAGAGCGGAAACAGTCAGAGCAGCAGCCAGAGAACTACCGAAAAGCCGCAGAGCAAACCCGCTCCGAAGCCTACTCAAGCGACTCAGCCCAAGGCGACGGAAGCGCCAAAGCCGACACCGGCTCCCGAGCCTGAACCAACAGAGCCACCAACGGAGAGAAAGACGCTCGACTATAATCAGGTAGTCAGCAACCTAATCGGTTACGGACAGAGTCTCGGTATGGTTTACAACGGCTCTCTTGGCATCGGCAACTCGGGATGGTTCCCGCCGACGGATATCAGCGGTTACACCGATACCGACGCGGCGACGGCGGCTTGCTACGGCGACGTCGATTATGTCCCGTACTACTATGCCGGATTGGGCGCGGAACCGTCAGATATTATGTTCAACGTCGTTGCAAGCGGCGGTCAAATCTATGTAGTATACGGATAAATAATAATCAGAATCCCCGAATCAGCGATGGTTCGGGGATTTCCAGATAGGAGATGAATAACATTGTATATTTCAGCACACATCAGCTATAACGGGAACTCTGCGGATATCGATTTCCCCGTCAGCGACGAAATGCTTAACGTCATTCTCGAAAATTCGGAAATGCCGACTGACACCACCTTGCCGTTTCTTGTCGAGGACATCCACTATCCGATAGAGCTGTCAGCATTAAACGCCCGGAATGTTAATCTTGACGAGCTGAACTTCCTCGCAAGGCGGCTTGATTCCTTTACCGAAGAAGAGATTGAACAGTTCTTTGCTGCAACCGAGCATGAAAACGCTCAAAGCCTGAAGAATATGATCAACCTAACCTATAACCTCGACAAATTCACGCTCATCAAGAACGTCGGTGATATGACAAAGGTCGGCAGAGATTACACGCTCAACACCGAGGGGTGCGTACCGGCAGATTCACGATATGATGCAAAGTACGCAGAAATAGGCAGAAAGCTCCTCGCATCAGGACGCGGCGTCTTTACCGAGCGCGGACTGCTGTTTGTTGAGGATAAGCCGATCGAGGAAGTCTATGACGGCAAAACCTTTCCGGGCTTTGCTTACCAATCGTTCATCGTCAATGTCGATGTGGAGTACAAGGGCAGATACGAGAGCCTGTTCCTGCCTGAATCGCAGCTTGCCATAGACAAGGCAGTCCGCAGGCTCGGCGCGGAATCCATTGACGACTGCGATTTGTCCAGTGAATACGGAAATCCCAATTTCAGTCGTTTCTCCGTCCGCTTTGAGGAAATACTCGACAACGAGGGCATTGACGCACTGAACGAACTTGCGTATGAGCTTAACACCTATGACATAGATACCGAAAAGCTCGATGCCGCGATGGAGATGACGGACGTTAAATCCTCAAAGAACATCATCACGCTGATCAATCACCTTGACGAGTTTGAATGGCTGAACGATATCAGCTACGGCGACTATGAGGGGATCGGAAGATACTTTGTTGACAACGATTATTACGACGAGTATGAAATCAGCGATGAGCTGTGCGATTATTTTGACTTTGCGGAATTCGGCGCACATATGGCTGATGAAAAAAGCGGTCAATTTGTAAACGGCGGCTTCATCTTCTGCGACGGAGAGGACGGGTTTGATTCTTTTATGGACAAGTTCGAGGACGAGAGCAGTTCGATGACAATGGGAGGAATGTAGCGTGAGCAAGCTGTTTTCAAGAGTATGCCTGACCGCCGATAACAGTTCGACGGTCGAGTATCTCTGCCCGGGAATGCCCGACACCGAGGAACAGATCACCGAAACCGACGGTTACTGTGATTTCCTCGAAGACAACCCTGATGCGGAAAGCGTTACAGTAGATGTTGAGCACTACATTTACGGCGAGGGTGAAAGCGAAAACGCCGATGAGGACGATATCGCGGAATTTGAAAAGCGCGGTGAGGATTTTCTCAACAGCGATGAAGTGGATTATTTGGACTATAACCGGTTCGTCATCGCGACCGGCGACGTGGGCTTTTCTATGGAGAAAATGACATGAGCGTGATGTTTTCAAAGGTGACGCTGACCGCCGACAACGGCAGCGCCGCCACGCTTCTTTGTTCGGGTTCTCCGAAGGATCATTACGATTTGGAGGACTGGACGATCTATCAGAAATTCATGTCGGACAACCTCGACAGCAAATCCGTCAAAGTCGAGGTCGATACCTACCTCTATGGCGAAGGCGATGTCTTTATCGCCAACATTTACGAGGTCGCTGCGTTCACCGGCAGAGGCGAACAATTTCTTTCGCATCCCGACGTGCATTGGCAGGGCAGCTCGGAGTTTACGGTTTATCCTCCTGTTATGAAAGCGCAAAAACTTGTGGACAATCTCGGGTTTATCTGATATGATAGTTCTATAATATAGCGGAATTGTGCGCCCAGACGAAGGGCGGATAGTCTAGCAGGTGAGAAGCCTGCACGGAAAGGTTTAGCCAACCACCGTTAGCGAGTCTTGTGCTGTAAACAGTAATGTTTACAGTAAAGCGTAGACAGCGAGGAAGTGGGGTTACAGGGTGATGGAGCCTCGAAATTTTACCATTCGGAGGGCTGACGCTTTAATTCCAGCGGAAAGCAAAATGTGTAAATCGTTAGGGCGAGATGAAACACACCTCTGCGGGGTCAAAGAGCCAATCACGCTTCACATAGTGACTATCCAGTCAACTGGGGAGAGCCTGTATTTTCTTCAATAAGAAGTATGATGGAACGACGGTAAAACGGAGAAAGTCAGATGAAATACAGGCAGTCGGACAGCTTCATAGTACCGAAGAAGTCGGGTAATGCCGACAGAGGGAAGGGAGTTGCATAATAAAGGTCTTTCTGAGGACACATTAGCCGTACTCAGGGACGGAGGAACTAATGGAAACGAAATTGGGAAGAATAGCATCGAAGTCAGCAAATACAAAACGACCTGAGTTTACGTCGCTGTACCATCTCATCAACAAAGAAATGCTAATGCAATGTCATAGGGAACTGGACGGAAGCAAAGCTGTCGGTATAGACGAAGTTACCAAAAGAGAATACAATGAAAATCTCGAAAGTAACATCGAAAGCCTTGTAGACAGACTGAAAAGGAAAGCCTACAAACCGCAGCCTTCGCTGAGAGTATACATTCCCAAAAGCAACGGCAAAATGAGACCGCTGGGTATTGCGTGCTACGAGGATAAGATTGTACAATTAGCATTGAAGAAGATTCTTGAAGCGATATACGAACCAAAATTTCTGAATTGTATGTATGGATTCAGACCAAACAGGAGCTGTCATACAGCAGTAAAAGCTCTGTATGACCAGATTAACTTCAGAAAGATAACGAGGATAGTAGACGCAGATATCAAGGGATTCTTCGACCATATGAAGCACGAATGGATACTTAAGTTTCTGAATTACTACATCAAGGACAAGAATATTCTATGGTTGGTTGAGAAATATCTAAAAGCAGGAATCATAGATAACGGAAGTCTTGTGAAAGGTAATGAGGGAACGGCACAGGGAAATATAATCAGCCCGGTGCTGGCAAATATCTATATGCACTATGTTCTGACACTGTGGTTCTACATTATTGTGGCGAAGGAGTGTAAAGGCGAGTGCTTTCTTGTGGTTTACGCAGATGATTTCATATCATTATATTCTTTAACCTTGCTCATTTTGTTGATAAGGTTTGTAAGTTTTTGCTCATCCTCTGTTTCTTTGATTGCATCTTCTTCAAGAGCCGTTCGTGCGGCGTTCAGCTTGTTTTCATAGAGATTTGTAATCTGACTTATACCGATATAACAGATTGCATTTTCAGGATGTTTCTGTATATAGATACTGCCTATTACAGTTCCCCAGGAATGTCCTGCTATTATTACTTTTTCCTTGCCAAAGCGTTCTTTTGCATACTCAACGATTTTATTCAGGTCATCAACAAGCAGGTCTATGTTAGAATTTGCATTGCAGTTATTTGCAAAATAAGTTCTGCCGCATCCACGCTGGTCATAATTGATAATAGTAAGCTCAGCTTCAAGTTCCCTCTGATAATAAGCGGATACATATCCCATAGGACTTGCAGGACCCCCGTGTATAAAAATCATAACGGGATTTTGGGTATTTTTTCCACGAATCTGAACGTACTGTTTCATTCCGTCTATGTCTATGTAAGTAGATTCCTGAATACCGGTTTTGGTATCAATTTTGTTTTTATCGCTGTTTATCAAGCGTGAAACAAAAACTGACAGTACCGTAAGCACAATAACTGCGGTAATTATAATTAACACAATAAGCATAATTTTTTTAAGTTTCCTTTTCATAATTCCATTCTTTCTGCAAATAAATTAAAAATGTCTGTTTTAAATTCTGATTTGAATTTGAAATAATCTATGGTTATTATAGCATATCATAGGTTGTTAGTAAAGTCCTCCAAAAGCCTGATAAACAGTGAGTTTATCGCAGTTTGCTCACCTTATGCGGACATATGATTTCACATTTTATTATTTCGTACCCGACGGCTCGCAAGGGCAAAGATGAGGGAAAGAAAAACTGATAATAAGTTATAACAAAATGTGGCAATCGGGGTGCTGTGATGTATGTGCGAATATATTTTTGGAGGATTCTATTATGAAACACAATTTTGAAATCAGCTATACACAACAGGGCGATTATCTGCTGCCCGACTTAAGATTACCCGAACAGCCAAAGGTAGAAATCGGGATTTGGGGCAAACGGCATTTACGGTACATTGAGAAGTATCATAAAATTCGCTATACCAATCTATTGACAAGTTGTAAACTCACTTCCTATCTTGCCGACATAGACAAGCAGGCAGAGGATATGTTCTTTCGGTTAGTAAAACAACTTGCCAAAAAGGAAGGCGTGACTGAGCAGCTCAAAGCAGAAAATCAAATGCTGTGGGGCGCGGGTCTCCGGTGGAGACCTCTGCCGCAGGCAGAAGCGCCGACCGAGCCGACAGGCGAGACAGCGAATGAACAATATCAGTAACCGAGCAACGGAAATCGTTAATGCAGAGTTGATTTATATATAATAAAATCGAGCGAAGGTAAATTATTTATCTTCGCTCGATTATTTTTTTATTCGTTCATAATTTGTTTTAACGGTATTTTTTTCATTGACTGACCATAAGCAAACATAACGCCTTCATATACAACGATAAAAACAGCAAGCGTTATGAAGAACATCAGAAAATCAAACTCATATTCGGGAATACCCTCGACGCCCGAAAAAACAATATCAACCATAATTCTCAGCAATGCATACTGATACACGGAACCGATGATAAAGCCGATATACGCCGCCGGGCGGTAGCCGTCGAGAACAGAACGCTTGCAATCAGCGCTATCATAGCCGAATACACGCATCATAGCAATATTCTTTTGGTTGGAGCGGATGACGGTGGTCACGGCGATATACAGCGTGGTAAATGCCAGAACAACGCCGATAATCAACATCATCAAGCCCATCATTTCACTTGACAAATCCTTCATACTTGCCGACATTTGTATCATAGCCGAGAAGCAGAACGAGGAAAAGGCGATGAAGAACACCAAGGTTTTGCGGCTTCTTAACACAGAGCTCCTCATTTCGGCGACAAAAGTCTTTTTATCTTTTGTGTTTTTGGTTTTCCCCTTTACCTTTACAATACCCTTCAATAGATTGACGCAAGGCTGGCTAAGCTTTAACAGGCTGTTGCATACTGCAATCAAAGCAAAGACCAAAGTGGGAGCAATCACCAGCAGGACGAATAATATCCAATGATAACCAATAGAAAGCTCCGGCAAATAACCGTCTTTATTTTGTAACTCATAAAACTGCGGCATTAACGCAAATGACAGCAAATAGCCGACGAAACAACCAAGAAATACACTCAAACCGAAAACAGAAAAGCCCTTTGCGATTTTGAAATCAGAATAACCCAGAGCCTTTAATATCCCGATTTCCTTTGAATGGCTGTCTATGTAATGCTTGATATAGAAAAACAGCATCACAACGGTAGTGATCGCCAAGCAGCCGCCGCTGACGGCACAAACGACCTTTGAAGTCATAATCTGTGCGTCGTAGAACATCTGCGCGTAGGGGTTGTCAATCAGACCGGCTATCGCAGTTAAATCCAAATAATAGTTTAAAAACATATTGCAGACGGTTACCGCACAGCAGGTCATAATGGAAATTCCGAACAACTTTACGCTGTCCTTGATACTGACAATCATACCGTCACCACCCGATCTCGTATGCCGTCTTTTTCTCCGTGTTTTCGGTAACGCTGACGATTTTGCCGCTGTTCATCTTAATGATTCTGTCGGCAGTTTCGGCTATATTGCTGTTGTGCGTTACCATAATCATCGTAAAGCCCTGTTCCTCGTGCAGCCTGATGATATAGTCGAGTACCTGTCTGCCTGTTTCTTCATCTAATGCTCCTGTCGGCTCGTCAAGAAAAAGTACCTTCGGATTCTTTGCGAGCGCTCTTGCTATCGCTACACGCTGTTGTTCGCCGCCGCTGAGTTCTGATGGTAATTTTCTGCGCTTATCGGATAAGCCGACCGCTTCGATATATTTCAGATAATCCTTGTTATTGTCGAGGTCAGCGCCCATCCTTACATTCTTTTCTACATTTAGATGTGGGAGCAAATAGTATTGCTGAAAGATATAAGCCGTGTTCTCACGTCGGAATTTCGTCAGATCCTTTTCGCTCATATTGCTGAGTTCTTGGCTGTCATAAACAACACAACCGCCGTCTGAAGTCTCCAAGCCCGAAATGACATTGAGAAAGGTTGATTTTCCTGAACCTGAAGCGCCGAGTATGACGATAAACTCACCATCATTAATGCGAACGGAAACACCATCCAGCGCTTTAAAGCGACTTTCGCCTTTTCCGTAATATTTTGTTAAATCATTTATCTCTATCATTATGATTTTCCTTTCAGTCTTTCTGTCAGCAATGCTTTGAAAACTTCCGTCAGCATTATGCCGATCTCATCTTCCGTAAAACGACACATAGATGTTGCGCAAAGGGTGGCAATGCCGTGAGAATATATCCACAGGTGTCTGTACAATATTACAGCGTCATCTGCCGATACAGGATATTCATCGGTAATTGATTTTAAAATATCGGTATAGTTGTCATCAATTTCGGGGAGTATTCTATTTATGCCTATATTACCGGATGTTTTTCGCATAAACAAAAGTTGAAACAGCTTCGGCTCATTTATTGCAAACTGAATATATGACTGACCAACGCCCTTAAAGGCAGGGGTTTGCTGTAATCCTTGCTCAACATATTCGGAATATATCTCACGAGCTTTTGCTTCAATCCCGTTAAGCACCTCGCCCATATTATCAAAAACGGTAAATATCGGTCTTGCCGAGCTGCCAAGATAATTGCCGATTTCTCTTGCAGTAACGGCAGAAATGTCACGCTCACGCAGAATTGCTAAGCCTGCGTCGATAATGTCTTCTTTTGTAAATTTTGCTTTAGGGGGCATAATAAGCTCCTTTCTAAAACAATCGTTTTATAACGTTTGTTTTATTATAAAGTATAATAATCGTTTTGTCAATAGCTGGATTTGTAACGCCCAAACTCGCAATGAAATGAAAATACCCTACTTACCAAGAATTACTCCCCGGAAAGCGAATAAACAGTGATTTTTGAAGCTGAAAAGCGTTACATATCATAAAGTATAACTCATATAGAAAATTGCCGACGGAGCTTTGATTTGAAACCTCCGTCGGCTTTGTCTCGCTATCTTTTCAGTAAACACGTTTGTTAGGTTATAAGGCTCTTGAAAATCAATTTTTCTTATACCGAGAGTTTGATTTGAACCATTCACATTTTTGTATAGATAAAATTCCTTTATTTCCATCTCACTGTTCCTCAAAAAGATCAGGGAAATTATAACGAAAAACAGCAGCCATATACTTTGTAAGCAAATGGTCATATACCATAGTCGGAGTAATCTCGTAATCACCCTGATACCCATACTTCATAATAAACTCAGCGTCGTCACAATGCTCTTCAAAACTATCATCAGGATCAACGGTATTGCCTAATTCGAGGTCATCTGCGTATCCAATTTCATCGTAGATATAACACACGCCGTTAATACTCGGTGAATCAAGGCATATATCTCTTTTACTGTTGAATTGAAAGAATTGAAACTCATAAATCTCAATCTCATAATAGCTGACGGCATCAGATATATTTTTCCACGGATTATTATTCCATAGTCTGCCTTCAACTATTTGTTCAATATCCAAAAGTAGATTGTGAAGTTTGTTGGATATATGCGGAGAAACAAACAACGAATGAGAATAAACGCTCTGATTAAGAGAACGAACTTTGTTGACTGCGTTTTGAGTGTTCGCAATCTCCTGCTGTTTACGAGTACCTTTTCCTTCCTCCGGCTGAAAATGAGTAATTAGTCACTGCCTTCAAAACAAGCAATCAGTAAAATTCTCGATAAACAGTGCATTTTTCATCGAAATGTGCTATAATAAGTGCAAGAAAATAATCAAGAGCAATAAAAAAGCTTGCACTTAAGTTAGAGGACAGTATGTACAAGTTCCATAGAAATCAACAAATGAGTTTTACAGATTTCAATCAGCCCGCAGGGATGCAGATGGATCCTGAGAACCGCTGGGTAAAGAAGGCTGCGAGTATACCGTGGTACGACATCGAGATAAAATATGCCGCGCTGTTTCCGAGCGAGACCGGTATGCCGGCAAAACCTTTACAAACAGCTCTCGGGTCGCTGATGATCCAGAAGAAATATGATTATTCCGACCGTGAGCTTGTCGAGCAAATCAAGGAGAATGCCTACTACCAATACTTTATCGGACTTCCGGGATATTCTTATATCGATATGTTTGTATTAGCCAACGGAGTAGTTCTTACCGAAAAGCAAGCCAAGCGGTTAACGGTCATCAAAGAGCTGTATGAACAGCAAAAGTACATAGCCGAAGCCCTGACATTGGTCGCACCTGTCCTTGATATTTGTCAGCGGATCTACTCGCTTCACAATCAGTTCCGGCACATATTTGTACTTGTTCAGGCAGCTCGGACACAGGCAACGGATATTAGCCTTGTTATATCGGGTGTAGTCCCAATATCCGTATAGCTTCATTAAGCCGTTATGGATACGGCGCAAGACATTATCGTCGTTGATATGACCTACATAATTGACTAACTCCTCCTTGTTCACAGCTCTTTGCTGTTCGAGCATAATCATTGAAGGATCAGTCAGCCCATACTTATCCTCTATCAAGATATGTGAGGGAAGAAAGGTCTTTCTAATGGCGGTGGTAATAGCCGCCACCATAATCGTAGGTGCTTTGAGATTGAAGTTATCTGCCTGCAATACTACAACAGGTCTGTATCCGTTCTGTATTGAGCCTTCGTTCTCGCCGTAATCATAAAGGTAAATATCGCCCCGTTTGATTTTTCTGTTGGTCATTTTTAATCCTCTTTTCAGCAAATATTATTGAAAGGAAATTACCCTTTCACTATTACCCACTGGGAGAGCGATTTTGTTACCCCATTTTCCAAAATTTTTTTATTTTTTTGATAGCTCTCGCAATCGTTCTGCTTGCAGACGCTTTGCTAATTCCTTCTTCCTCTGCTATTTCTGATATAGTAAATTGATGTTTGCAAAACTGAATGATTCGCTTTTTTTCTATATTTGTCAAACAACTCAGTTTCTTTTCAAATTCAATCATTTCGCATACCTCTTTAGAAAAATCAGGTAATGCTATTTCAGGATATTCCTGCTCTATTAGCCCAGAATCATAATCAAATGTTGTAGTATCCCTTAACATTCTCATTTCAAACTTCTTCTCATTGTTCTTGAATTCTCGTCTAATTTCCAAAAAACTGCTATCCATAAAGATATACGGGGCATAACCCTCCAATTCAGAAGCAAAAGTCGATTCCACATAGCTCTGTTCCAATTCAGAAACAACACCATATCTCTCTTTACCTGTCCAATTCTCATATTCAAGAGTCAGGTCGATAACGGAATAGTTTTCATTGCTTTCAATAATTGTTTTCATCAGTAACTCCTTTCACGGAGCTGCCTGATGAAAAGATAAAAAGCCACTTGATACGTCGCCAACTGCCACAAGATAGACCTATACCTTATATATAAGGTATAAATCTAAATCAAGTGGCAATAGGAATCAACGCACCAAGCGGCTCCAAGCTCAAACTTGCTTTTTATAGTTTTTTATTATTTGATTTTGTTGGATAATATTAGAAAAAATTGGTTAATGTTAGTGGCTGGACGCCATTCTGAATGATATAGGTGGGAAAACGATTATCTCGCCGCAGTTAGGACATTTCTCGCTTGTGTAGCTATGTTCGCCCTTTAAGACAACAGATAGCTTATAATCACAGTATGGACATAAGCGAGCTAAGCCAAATTGAGAGTCCTTGCGGGTTAAAGTCGCTGAAAATCAAAATAAGACATGAAACAGCTACTTCTCCTATTCGTTCTAAAATCAATAACACCTTGTTTTCACACTTTGCATATTCGTCATAGTCCTTAGGCTTGTTTTTTGTCCAGAAGAAATTAGGTATAAACAGCATTAAAAGAAAAATCAAACCAATATAAGAAAAGCCAAAATGCATAACCTTCACCTCAACAAATTTCGATTTATCTTGCTATAATTATATCATTTCAGCCTGATTTTGTCTATCCGTCAAACAAAAAAAGACCTTGATGAAAACGAATCCATCAAGGTCAAATTCATAAAATATGCGTCAGTACAAGTTGCTAAATACATTTGAGAATAGGATCGATATATTTTTTATCAGTCCAATCACACTTGTTTTCTCCGGCATCCATTATTGCTTTCTCCCATATTTCATAATCGGCAGGATCCTTTTTGCTTACTGCTTTTCTCAGCATTTTACACAGTGTCTTGTCCTTGAACGACATTGAATCCATATCCCATGCACCACGGCAATAAAAAATCGGAATATCAGATAGTTTATCCTTCATATTATGACTTCTGATCTGCTTAAAAGCATCTTCGTCATATGGGGACGCACAGCAGAAAAACACGATTATCTTCTTATCGAATAATACATCGATATTCCTTTTCAAAAAAGAAAGACCGGCTATACCCATTGCATATATTCCACCGCCTAATACGATGATGTCATATTTTTCGACTTCTTTTATATTCGCTTTTTTCGTTTCGACACATTCAAATCCCGTAGCTTCCGATATCCAATCGGCGTATTTTTTTGTAGCACCGTATTTGGATTGATAAAGAATAATACCTTTCATAATTCTGCGCTCCTATATTTTCCGATTTGTCTTTTTGAAATTATATCATTTCAGTCTGATTTTGTCTATACCCCAAATAAAACAGGCAACCTCATATAAGGCTGCCTGCGATTGCCATAATAGTAAATGCAATAAATCAGAATTTATCGACAGCCTAAGGGAAGATACTTCCGTTTCCAATGAGCACCCTGATAATTCCAATTGCAAACAGATGCGCCGGATAATAGAGATAGAAAAACCATTTCATGCCTTTCCATTTTCCCCTCTCACCGTTATACTGCTTCAAAATCGGTAATGATAACAGCGTACACATCTGAAGGATTCCATACGCTTTGTCCATAAAGATAAAATATACGACTGCATAAATTGTTGTCCATATGAGCATAGTAAGCGATTGTTTCTTGAAATCGCCGCGATTCATGTATAAGTATACCGGACACATAGCCGCCACAGTTGACCAATCCGATGGGAAGGTAATAAAGCAGATAATCAGGATCAAAACAATTTTACCCCACTGCGGCAACTGATCCGTTGTAAATATGACCATCAAAACTACCGACCAAGCAAGCGACCACATCACACTGGTCATATTGAAAAATCCGTTAGGAATAAATGGTATTCCTCCGGCAAAGTTATAGGCAAAATGCGATATTACAGCGAAAAGGAACAGTCGGGCAATATACTTTTTTACGTTTCGAGTGTAATGAAATCCCTCTGCAATAAAGAACCACATAATTGGCGCTGTCAATCTTCCTATCGCGTGAAGAAGCATGACCCACCATATCTTTTGACATCCAGGAAATAGTAGCCAAGTTACATGGTCGATTGTCATCGCAATAATGGCAATCAGCTTTATTTCATTGGAGTTTAGTCCTGTTTTCTTAATTGTATCCATTCCGGTTCTCCTGCAAAACTCCGATTTATCTTTCTATCATTATATCATTTCTGCCTGATTTTGTCTATCCGTCTAACAAAAAAAGACCTTGATGAAAACGAATCCATCAAGGTCAAATTCATTAAAATATGCGATTGATTTTACTCTGCACAACTTTCTGCACCGTTTGGCGTAAGTTTGGCGTAAATGGCGTAAATCCGAGACATCGCAACTCTCGAAACCCGCATAAACACTGGGGTTTTGGGGTGTTACTTATCTAAGGATTTCATTGTCGGGATTGCCAAGGTCGCCGTTTTGTAAGCTCCCAAAAGCTCATAAATCCTGTTATTTTCAGCGTTTAAAATCCTTCGATTTTTTATAACCTAACACAACTTATTATGTTGCTTGTTCAAAACGGTGTAAGTTTTGGTGTAAATGGTGTATACGGTAAAAACGTGATGTCATTTATTGCTCTGGAATTAAGTACGTTTCAAGAGTTTGAAACTCTGACTTCTTCAGAGCCTTTGTCGCATCAGTATAGATATTCATAGTCGTTGAAATATCATTATGACCGAGAGTATCCTGCATCACTTTGATATTGATGCCCGCTTCACACATTCTTGTCGCAAAACTGTGGCGTAATGAGTGGCAACTGAAATGAGGGAGTAATACGGTAGCGTTCTCGTCCTTAAGCAGTTCCTCGTCGTTACAATCCCGTATGATTCTGCGAATTGCTTTATTCAAAGTTCCTTGCTGATGGGTTTTCCCGTTTTTGTTTAAGAAAACAAAATCCGTATATCCATCAATGACCACATTGCAACTTATACCCATCTTTTCCTGATAGTCCCTTTCCATCAAGAAAGCCTCTCTGACTGAATCAATCATCGGCACTTGGCGGTTACCCGCTTTGGTTTTGGGCGTGTTAATATTGAAATAGCAGCCATTCTTAGCAACTTCTTCTCTATGACAATAATACACCAAAGTATGGTTTATGTCAATAAGTCCTTCATCAAAGTCGAGATCACACCATCTAAGTCCGGTCAGTTCTCCAACACGAAGTCCCGTTCCTAACATTACTGCGAATAGTGGATACCAATGATTGTATTGATGATTGTTCCTAAGATAATTCAGGAATAAATCCTGTTCTTCCTTTGTTAATGCTCTCCTTTTTTCCGTCTGGAAAACGTGAGATTTTTTGAGTTCTTTCAAAACGTTATCAGTCGGATTATTCCTGATATAATCATCATCAACGGCTAATTGGAAAACCTGATAATCGCAGTAAGGACACAGACGAGCTAATCGCAGCTCTGACTTGCACCTCGTCCTCAACCTATCCTGTTCTTCTTTAACCCTTGCGTAACGCTCAGGATCATTTTCTTTTGCATTAAACTTTGCCAATTTCATATACCTCCATCATAATACACATTCGTTAAGTCGTAGGGATTGCTAAAGAAGTTTTTCTCGACCAAACCAAGCTGTGTAAGCCTGATAGAAAGAGCCGTTTTTGAAACTCCCAAGAAATCCGCCATAGCTGAAAATTGTTCGTATTCGTAAGTTGCATAAACCTTATTAATCATCTCAATCTTATCTCCCAAGCTAAAAAGAAACATAGCTTGTCTGATTAATTCTTCCGGCATAAGTATAACCGAAGCAATTCCATTTGCCTGCCATTCCTCCCAATCCATTCTTTTGTGTGGCTGCGGTTGTGAAAGACAGAAATGTATTTTTTTATTGCTCCCACCATATTCATTTGGAAATAGCATTTTTAAGATTTGATGACCTGCTTCGTGGGATTTGGTAAAATTACATCTACCAATTTGGGAAACATCATCATTCAAGTCCCTCTCTATAAGGATTGTTTTGCCGTCAAGTTTGCTGCGCTGTATCACCTGTCGCAACGGTATTGTTACCTGAGTAGAAACCATATCCCAAAATTTCTTTGTTGCCAATGCTGTACTGATTCTCGCAAACCTTATCGCCGCTATTGCCTTCGATTGTGTAAACTGTGCCGCCCTCAACTTTTTCAACGATACCCGTGTGATCGCCACCACCATCAAGTCCGTCATCTGCCCAATCAAAGAAGATTATCATACCCGGTTCCGGTTCTTCTGAGCCATCAAGCCATTGGTCTTTGTTCTTAAACCATACAACTCCATCATCAACAACAGAATACTTTGGAATAGTACCGCTCTCAATATAACCGCACTCATTCGCACACCACGAAACAAAGCAACAGCACCACTCAACACGGGAGCTGAAACCGTACCAGCTCCAATAAGGCTTTCCGCCGACGTTTCCAAGCTGTTCCTGCGCTATAAGGACAATATCGCTGTTCGAGCCTGTTACTCCGTGCAAAAGCTCTCGCCACAAATCGTTGTTCTCGTCCGAAAGTAACTGACGGCACATTTTCTTCTGTTCCGCAGTAAACCCTTTATTGGTCATTATCGTTTCGAGGTCAACGTGGGACACGGTTATATAAAGAGCTTTCTTTTGGACTTGCTTATTAACTTTCTTGACCTTACCGTCTTTTTGCTTTTCCTCGACCTGTTCAGTTTCGGTGTACGTTTCTATTCTGTGGTCAATCTTGTTAATTTCCCAAAATAGGTTACGGATATATTCTTCCTTGCTTTCGTCAAGGGTGATGACCTGCACTTCATCAGGATTTACCCTTTGCTCTGTTCTGCGTGATACGGTTAAGAATTTCCACCAAGCCTTGCGATTAGCAAAAACAGTAACTTGTGTGGGGAGTAGAGGGGCGTTTCTGGCTGACCACTCTGCGGCAAGTTCAGGCTTTTGAGAAGCGAGGTCATTGAAGCCCTCTAATATCGCATTGTGGGAACAGTAAGGACAACCACTTCCGCCGATTACTCTGTTTTTTACTGAAGCTCTCCATTCGTGTCCGCATTTGCCTTTCCACCATACTATTTTATTAGAGCCGTGCGTTACGCTGTTCGGCGTAAGAGGTAAATTGCGTTGTGACCATTCATTTATAAGTTCAGGGCAAACATCAGCTAACATTCTTTTCATACCTTATCCTCTCCTTTACCTATATTATATAGGAAACAGGAGAAAATCGTAGTTTGCGATTCGTTTCAGGGCATAAAAAACAGGCAACCTCATATAAGGCTGCCTGCGATTGCCATAATAGTAAATGCGATAAATCAGAATTGTGCGCCCAGACGAAGGGCGGATAGTCTAGCAGGTGAGAAGCCTGCACGGAAAGGTTTAGCCAACCACCGTTAGCGAGTCTTGTGCTGTAAACAGTAATGTTTACAGTAAAGCGTAGACAGCGAGGAAGTGGGGTTACAGGGTGATGGAGCCTCGAAATTTTACCATTCGGAGGGCTGACGCTTTAATTCCAGCGGAAAGCAAAATGTGTAAATCGTTAGGGCGAGATGAAACACACCTCTGCGGGGTCAAAGAGCCAATCACGCTTCACATAGTGACTATCCAGTCAACTGGGGAGAGCCTGTATTTTCTTCAATAAGAAGTATGATGGAACGACGGTAAAACGGAGAAAGTCAGATGAAATACAGGCAGTCGGACAGCTTCATAGTACCGAAGAAGTCGGGTAATGCCGACAGAGGGAAGGGAGTTGCATAATAAAGGTCTTTCTGAGGACACATTAGCCGTACTCAGGGACGGAGGAACTAATGGAAACGAAATTGGGAAGAATAGCATCGAAGTCAGCAAATACAAAACGACCTGAGTTTACGTCGCTGTACCATCTCATCAACAAAGAAATGCTAATGCAATGTCATAGGGAACTGGACGGAAGCAAAGCTGTCGGTATAGACGAAGTTACCAAAAGAGAATACAATGAAAATCTCGAAAGTAACATCGAAAGCCTTGTAGACAGACTGAAAAGGAAAGCCTACAAACCGCAGCCTTCGCTGAGAGTATACATTCCCAAAAGCAACGGCAAAATGAGACCGCTGGGTATTGCGTGCTACGAGGATAAGATTGTACAATTAGCATTGAAGAAGATTCTTGAAGCGATATACGAACCAAAATTTCTGAATTGTATGTATGGATTCAGACCAAACAGGAGCTGTCATACAGCAGTAAAAGCTCTGTATGACCAGATTAACTTCAGAAAGATAACGAGGATAGTAGACGCAGATATCAAGGGATTCTTCGACCATATGAAGCACGAATGGATACTTAAGTTTCTGAATTACTACATCAAGGACAAGAATATTCTATGGTTGGTTGAGAAATATCTAAAAGCAGGAATCATAGATAACGGAAGTCTTGTGAAAGGTAATGAGGGAACGGCACAGGGAAATATAATCAGCCCGGTGCTGGCAAATATCTATATGCACTATGTTCTGACACTGTGGTTCTACATTATTGTGGCGAAGGAGTGTAAAGGCGAGTGCTTTCTTGTGGTTTACGCAGATGATTTCATAGCAGGATTTCAATATCCGTGGGAAGCTGAACGGTTTTACGAACAGCTTAAGAGTCGAATGGCAAATTTCGGACTTGAACTTGAAGAAAGCAAGAGCCGAATTGTAGAAAGCGGACATTATCTTGCAAATGCAAAAGCCAAACGCGGCGAATCAACGAGATTTAAAACATTTGACTTTTTGGGCTTCACCTTTTATTGTGGAAGAACAGTAAAGGGAAAGCCGTGGATTATGCCCAAAACCAGTAGTAAGAAATTTCGACAGAAACTCAAGGAAATGAAAGAATGGCTATACTGCAATAAGGAACAAAAACTCGGTAAACTTATGTATATGCTGAACATTAAACTCATAGGGCACTACAGGTACTATGGGATAAGTTTCAACAGCAGAATGATAAGTAATTACAGACAGCAGGTCAGAGAATTGCTGTATAAAGTGCTGAACAGAAGAAGTGAAAAGAAAAGCTATACAAGAAAGGGCTTTATAGAAATGATGAAATATTACACTCTTGCAAAGCCGAAAATCTACTACAGCTTATTTTGATGATGTGAATTTTATTATGAAGAGCCGTATGCGGGAAAACTGCACGTACGGTTCTGTGAGGGGCTTACATTGTGAGGTGTAGGTCTACTCGACTGTCAGATAATAATTACAGACAGAAAAATGCTTTTGTAATGCTCACCCATAGGGATCACACCCATTCAAAACAATCCTTACCCGCTCCAAGTTCAAAGTGGTATTTCACAAGACCTGTATCCACACCGGTAAAGATGCCGTTATCGCAGGAGATAGATACCTTATTTCCTTTACCTTTGATGGTGAATGCCTGTTTTGCCAGTGCGGTAGGTGCCAAGAGTGCTGCTTCAATGCCGTTCTTAAACCACTGTGGTGCTTCTCCGTCATATGAACTGACCTGTTCTGCTGTCTTTGTCTTATGTGGAACACCTTGTGTCTGGCCATAACCAACAGCGATGATTCCTACAGGCTTTGCACCTTCGATTTTTTTCTGTGCTCCTTTTCGATTATAGGTACCGCCGACCCACCATGTATTCAGTCCCAGCGTCTGTGCGTAAAGCATCAGATCAGCTCCACAGTATCCACACAGTTCATCTGCACCATCAGGCCCGGCCATGATAAAGAAATTGTTGACCCCCTTAGCGAGGATCAGTTTGATCACACCGGGAACAGCACTATCATCATTGGTCATCAATTTGATAGATAGTCCATACTGCTCATTATTCTCTCTTACCCGACGATTCAACTTTTCTACGATATCCTCCGGAATAGGTTCATCAGTGTACTTTCGAACCATATGACGTTCTTTCATTGCCTGCTTCATATCCATGTTATTTACCTCCTCGCACCTCGGTGCCTGTTTATAAGAGAAATGAATATTCCTACAAATCCCGATTTTTCTTTTGATTATTATATCATTTTCATTCAATGATTTCCTCAAGAACCCGAACGGCAAGCGCTACCATATCTCTGCAGGTCGTGGTGAATAATTCGTGCTTTACAGCGTATTCTACTCCCTCCTGCGTGGTAATATCACAGCCGAGTATCTCATTGCAGATATATGTTCCGTTTAGTTCCTTAAAGCGATCCAGAAAACGGTTAGTCATCTGATTGGTTTTGTTTCGACTGTCGAGATCGTCCTTATCGGCTTGACCGTACATCATTCCGAGCACCATCAACGCTCCCGAACAAGCTCCGCACACCTCGCCTTTTCTCATTCCTGCGTTAAAGCAGGCGGCGATTTTCAACGCTTGTTCTTCCGTTAATCCGAGCTCGTCGGCATATGCGGCAAGAACAGACTGTGAGCAATGAAATTTATCTTTGAAATAGGATAACGCTTTTTCTTCGTGTGTCATTTAAATCCTCTCCTTAGTATAGATTAATGCTGTAAATCAGAATTTGTGTTATCGCTTTTCCCGACTGGTAATTTCCTTTTTGTGCATCAGGTGAATACCGATGTGCCCGATTCCTAAAATGATACCGGCTGCAAAAAGAAAAGGATTTTTCCCATAAACCGCAATAAATAAGACTGATAAAACAGGCAGGGTTGCGCCTGCCACAGGGATACCTAAATAACTGCTGTAAAAATCTTTCATCGTTTTTTCACTTCTGAAATAGCGAATCCAGTATAGTTCATAAAGAATCATGCAACCAAACGAAGCAAAAAGCCAAAGAAGCCAAATTGAGAGTCCTTGCGGGTTAAAGTCGCTGAAAATCAAAATAAGACATGAAACAGCTACTTCTCCTATTCGTTCTAAAATCAATAACACCTTGTTTTCACACTTTGCATATTCGTCATAGTCCTTAGGCTTGTTTTTTGTCCAGAAGAAATTAGGTATAAACAGCATTAAAAGAAAAATCAAACCAATATAAGAAAAGCCAAAATGCATAACCTTCACCTCAACAAATTCCGATTTATCTTTCTATCATTATATCATTTCAGCCTGAATTTGTCTATCCGTCAAACAAAAAAGACCTTGATGAAAACGAATCCATCAAGGTCAAATTCATTAAAATATGCGATTGTTTATCTTACCTATATTATATGAGAAACAGGAGAAAATCGAAGTTTGCAATTCGTTCTTGGGCATAAAAAATCAGGCAACCTCACATAAGGCTGCCTGCTATAGTATAGATTAATGCTGTAAATCAGACTTTATCTGCCCTGAACAATTTGTCGTATGGCATTTGCATATTGAGCTGCGTGATTCATTGAATACTCTCCGTGTTTAAGACCGTCTAAACAGTTCATTCTACAGGAGGGGCGCATTTTACAAATGACTTCTGCCGAACGCAGTATTTCTCTTGTTTCTTTTGCTCCAACATAAACGTGAATTTCAGCAGACGATTCTCTGAAAGCATCTTTCAGAGAGTAGGACGTATTTGCTTTTAGAAAAGCAATCATATCCTGCTTTTTTATCCGGCAAGTGTCCCTGTAATAGTCCTCAAAGAGTTCCGGCTTAATGTGCAGAGATTGAAACTGAAGCTTTGCAAAGCTTCTTTTCTTGATTAGCCAATAACTGCTGCCGAATGTCGGGGAAACCAACGCATTTGTCAGTTTTGACGGAATGACAGATGCACTCTCAACCAAAGCATAGGAGCAAATATCTTTGCGTTGTGACAGCATTTCAAGCAGAATCTGTCCGCCCAAAGAAAGACCTCCTATCAGTAATACAGAGCCATCTAATTGTTCATCAATGAATTCAATGATCTCGGACGCATTTTCTTCAATCGTAGTAAAAGGGTGATCACTCCCGGCGTGTCCGTCCAGAATCGGAAGGATGACATGATACTCCCCCTGTAGAAGCAATGCCACTTCCCGATAATTCCACCATGATAATCCACCTCCGTGGAGCAGAATGACCGCGTCTTTATGTTTCAGCCCATATTCCTGAAATATCATGGTTCTCGCACCTCGGTTTATTCCGATTTGTCTTGCTATAATTATATCATTTCAGCCTGATTTTGTCTATCCGTCAAACAAAAAAAGACCTTGATGAAAACGAATCCATCAAGGTCAAATTCATTAAAATATGCGATTGTTTTCGCTCTGCACAACTTTCTGCACCGTTTGGTGTAAGTTTGGTGTAAATGGTGTAAATTCGGTACTTCGTGAAGTTCAAAAACCGCATAGATAAGCCACTTTTGAGGTTGTTACTTATCGAGGGACTTCATTGTCGGGAAGAGCAGAACGTCTCTGATAGCAGGACTGTCGGTGAGGAGCATTGTCAGTCTGTCAATGCCGTAGCCGATGCCTCCTGTGGGAGGCATGCCGATTTCGAGGGCGTTGAGGAAGTCCTCGTCGGTAGTGTTAGCTTCTTCGTCGCCCTGAGCGAGCAGCGCTTCCTGAGCTTTGAAGCGCTCGCGCTGGTCGATCGGGTCGTTGAGCTCAGAGTAGGCGTTCGCCATCTCCCAGCCGTTCATGAACAGCTCGAAACGTTCAACATAGTTGGGATCCTCGGGCTTCTTCTTTGTCAGAGGTGAGATCTCGATCGGGTGGTCGATTACAAATGTCGGCTGGATCAGGTGCTCCTCGGCGAATTCCTCGAAGAACAGGCTGAGGATATCGCCCTTCTTGTGTCTGTCCTCAAACTCAACGTGGTGTTCCTTTGCGATTGCCTTTGCTTCCTCGTCGCTGTTGATCTCGTTGAAGTCGACGTTCGCGTACTTCTTGACAGCGTCGACCATTGTGATCCTCTCGAAGGGCTTGCCCAGATCCATCTCAACGCCGTTGTAGGTGATGGTGGTGGTGCCGAGCACCTCCTGGGCGACATGGCGGTAGAGGTTCTCGGTGAGATCCATCATGCCGTTGTAATCGGTGTAAGCCTGATAGAGCTCCATCAGGGTGAACTCGGGATTGTGACGGGTGTCAACGCCCTCGTTGCGGAAAACCCTGCCAATCTCGTAGACGCGCTCGAGGCCGCCGACGATAAGTCTTTTGAGGTAAAGCTCGAGGGATATGCGCAGCTTGAACTCCTCGTCAAGAGCGTTGGAGTGGGTGAGGAAGGGACGAGCCGCAGCGCCGCCGGCGTTGGCAACGAGCATGGGAGTCTCAACCTCGATAAAGTCCTGAGCGTCGAGGTAACGGCGGATAGCCGCGATGATCTTGGAGCGCTTGATAAAGGTGTCCTTTACCTCGGGGTTCATGATCAGGTCGACGTAGCGCTGACGGTAGCGCAGGTCGGTGTTAGTAAGTCCGTGGTACTTCTCGGGCAGGGGCTTGAGTGACTTCGAGAGAAGTCTGACCGCCTTGGCGTGAACCGAGATCTCGCCCATCTGGGTCTTGAAAACAAAGCCCTTGACCTCTACGATATCGCCGATATCCCACTTCTTGAGGAAGCCGTACTCCTCCTCGCCGAGGTCGTCGAACTTGGCGAAAATCTGAATCTTGCCTGTCTTATCGTGCAGATCGAGGAACGAAACCTTGCCCTTGCCGCGCTTCGACATGATTCTGCCGGCAACGCAGACGTCCCTGTTCTCATATTCCTCAAACTTCTCTTTAACTGTGGCGGTATAAACATCGCGGTCGCTCGTGGTGATGACAAAGGGATCTCTGCCGGCTTCTCTGAGCGCCTGGAGCTTTTCGTAGCGAACCTTGATAACGTCGCTTGTGTTTGCCTGCTGTGGCTTGTTACCCATATTTCAACTTCCTTACTTAGTAATTTCGAGAATCTTGATGCCGACAATGCCGCCGGGTGTTTCAACCTCGACAACGTCGCCGACGCTCTTGTCCATCAGCGCAGCGCCGATGGGGCTTTCGTCGGAGATTTTACCCTCCTTGGGGTTGGCTTCATTTGAACCTGAGCCGACGATCTTGTACTGAACCTGTCTGCCTGTCGAGAGCATCTCGATCTTTACGACAGAGGTGAGGTGTACGCGCTCATTGGAGGTCTCGGACTCGTCGATGAGCACGGCGGTCTTGAGAATAGCCTCGATGGTGTTGATTCGGGCTTCCATGATCGCCTGTTCGTTCTTGGCGTCGTCGTATTCGCTGTTCTCGGAGAGGTCGCCGAAGGAACGCGCGACCTTGATCTTCTCCGCGATTTCCTTACGCTTTTCGTTTTGTAAAAATGCAAGTTCATCTTCGAGCTTTTTCAAGCCTTCCGCGGTGAGCATTGTAGGTTTTGCTGCCATATCAAAAACTTCCTTTCAGTGAAAATTGTTTTGGTTACACACTCACCTATTATATGCCTTTTTTGCGCGGTTGTCAAGAAGCTCCGAGAGGGAATTGACGGTTTGAGAGCCGTATTTTCCGCAGCAGTTAAGGGGTACTATCGACCCGAGCTCGTACTGCGCGCCGAGGGTGTAGAGTGCTGAGCAGAAATACTCCTCGCTGAGCTCGTCGGGCTTGAGCGCGTCAAAGCCGTTCGGCATGCGGAAGCTGTATTTGTAGTAAACCTCGCCGCTCACAGGGGTTGACGGTTCGCCAGAGGTGAGGACTACCGCGTCGGGACTGAGCTTCAGCGGCACATCAATACCCGTCGGAGCGAGGACAAAGCCGCAGCGTTCAAGCTCAGAGAGGTTTCTTGTCACGGTGACAGGCGCGCCGAGCTCGGTCAGAGCGCGCTCGCGGGCGAGGGAATAGATTTCATTGTCACCCTCGATTACGACGGGGTTGACGCAGTAGGCGAGAGATTGCAGAAGGTAGTCCGACGCGACGCCCTTCGGGTCGTAAATCCCGCACCTGAGTCTTGCGGCGGACGGGCATAGTCTGAGAGTTTCGAGCGCCATGTTTGCGCACAGCCTTGCCGAGAACGACCGCGAATAAAACCGCCTGTAGCCGCTGGACATCGGGAAAACCAGCTTTTCGGAGCAGAGCAGCTGCGAGCGCTGGGCGCCTATCAGCCTGTCTGCGCGGTCGAGCCGCACCTCGCCGCTGTAGCTTGTATATGTAATGTGACGCAGGCTCACGCCTCTGGCGCGGCTGACCTGAACATCGACCCTGTCGCGGCGCAGACGGTTGCGCAGCCGTTTCAGTCCTTTCGCTCTCTCGGGAACATTTACGCTTAGTGCCGTTAACATAAAAAAACCTCCGCATATAATCTACGTCAATTATATGCGGAGAAGATGATAATTATTTACTGCTTTTCAAACTGCGAGTGATATAGCGTGTGGTAGAATCCGTGCTTTTTGAGCAGCTCCTTGTGGCTGCCCTGCTCGATGATGTTGCCGTCCTTCATGACGAGGATAACATCGCTCTCCTTGATCGTCGAGAGTCTGTGGGCGACAACAAAGCTCGTCCTGCCCTTCATCATCTTGGCGAACGCCTTCTGGACGCGGATCTCGGTCAGGGTATCGATGGACGAGGTCGCCTCGTCAAGAATCAGCACGCTCGGGTTAGTCAGCATAGCGCGCGCGATACAGAGCAGCTGTTTCTGACCCTGGCTGAGGTTGCCGCCGCCCTCGCTGATTTCGGTGTCATAGCCTTTTGGCATGCGCTTGATGAAGCTGTGGGCGTGCGCGGATTTCGCCGCCGCGATAACCTCCTCGTCGGTGGCGTTTTCGCTGCCGTAACGGAGGTTTTCCATGATCGTGCCGCAGAAAAGCCAGCTGTCCTGGAGAACCATTCCGTAGCTGCGCCTGAGCGCGTCGCGGCTGAGGTCGCGGATATCGGTGCCGTCGAGCAGGATCCTTCCTTCATTGACCTCATAGAAACGCATCAGCAGGTTGATAAGCGTTGTTTTGCCGCAGCCCGTGGGGCCGACGATTGCGACGTGACAGCCGCTCGGAACGTCGAGCGAGAAGTTCCTTATGAGAGGTTTTTCGGGAACGTAGGAGAAGCTGACGTCCTCGATCGTGACCCTGCCCCTGCAGTTTTTGAGCGGAGCCCTGTTCTTGTCGGGAGTTTCGTCCTTCCATTCGAGAACCTCAAAAACCCTCTCAGCCGCCGCGATGCCCGTGTTTAGCTGAGTCAGAACGCCCGTGACCTCGTTGAAGGGCTTGGTGTACTGGTTGGCGTAGGTGAGGAAGCACGACAGACCGCCGATGCTCAGACCGCCCGATATAACGGTGACCGCGCCGAAAACGCCGACTGCGGCATAGACGAGCGCGTTGACAAAGCGCGTGCTCGGGTTGGCGAGAGCGCCCGCGAACTGCGCCTTAAAGCCGACAACGTGCAGCTCCTCGTTGTATTTGTCAAAGCCCTCGAATGCGCGTTTCTCAAATGAAAACGCCTTGACGAGCCGCTGGTTTCCGACGTGCTCCTCGACGTAGGACGAGATCTCGCCCTGCAATATCTGCTGTGCTGTGAAGCGTCTGTGCGTCAGCCTGCCGATGAACGCCGCGAGAAACAGCGACATAGGCGTGAGCAGAAAGACCGCGATGGCGATTTTCCAGTCAATTGCGATCATGAAGCCGAGCGTGCCGATGATAGTGACGACGCCCGAGAATAGCTGCAGTATGAGCTGCGTCAGACCGTCGCCGACAGCGTCGACGTCGTTGATGACGCGGCTGATAAGATCGCCGTGTGAGTTTGTGTCGATCGCCGAGAGCGGCACGGTGTTGAATTTGCGGAAAACGTCGCGGCGCAGGTCGCGCACAAGGCGGAAGCTGATCAGGTTGACGAGGAAATTCATCAGCCACTGGCAGGTGGTAACGCCTATTATCGCGATTGCGATATAGAGGATAATTTGTGTAACCGCCTCAAAGTACACCTGCCCCTCGGCGATGATGTTGTCGATAGCCTTGCCGACGAGGACGGGAATCAGAAGTGTGAGTGAGATACTGACTACGGCGCTGAGCAGCGCAAGTATCAGCAGACCCATATGATTTCTGAGCCGCGGAATCAGCTTTTTTACAGCGGAGGATTTCATTTCGCCACCTCCGTTTCGCTGAGCTGGGAGAGGCAGATGTCGCGGTATACCTCGCAGCTCTCAAAAAGCTCTTCGTGCCTGCCCTGACCCGCGAGCCTGCCGTCGCTGAGAACGAGGATAAGGTCGGCATTTTTGATGGTTGAGCAGCGCTGTGTGACGATCAGGACGGTCGCGCCTTTTGCGTTTTCGGCGAGACCTTTTCTCAGCGCCGCGTCGGTCGCGAAGTCGAGAGCCGAGAAGCTGTCGTCGAGAATCAGTATCTCGGGCTGCGAAACGATCGCGCGCGCGATACACAGCCTTTGCCGCTGACCGCCGCTGAAGTTTTTGCCGCCCTGTTCAACGCGGCTGTCGAGCCCGTTCGGCAGCTTGTCGACGAATTCCGCTGCCTGGGCGATTTGCAGGGCGCGGTTGATTTCTTCGTCGCTTGCGTCCGGGTTCTGCCACTTCATGTTGTCGCGGATAGTGCCGCTGAACAGAACGCTCTGCTGCGGAACTATGCCGAATTTTTTTCTGAGCTGCTCCAAGGGATAGTCGCGAACGTCGTTGCCGTCGACGAGCACCGCGCCGTCCGACGTGTCGTAAAAACGGGGAATAAGCGAAATCAGCGTAGACTTACCCGAGCCGGTACCGCCGATTATGCCGACGGTCTGACCATTTTTGACGGTGAATGAAATGCCGCTGAGCTCGTCGTCACCGTCGCTGCTGTAGTTGAAGCGGACATTTCTGAATTCTATCTTCGGTGTATTTTCTTTTGCGGAAATATAATCATGGTTGATTTCGGCGACCGAGGGCTTTGTTTCAAAGACCTCGTTGATGCGTTTCGCGGACGCGCCCGCCTTTGTCATGAGGATAACGAGATTCGCGACGACTACCATCGCGAGCAGGATCTGGGTCATGTAGCTGACGAGCGCGACGATATCGCCCGTTTTCATTCCGCCCGCGTTGACGTTGACCGCGCCGAACCAGACAATCGCGATGATCGCGCAGTCGGTGACGAGGTAGGTGATCGGGCTGAGCAGCGCCGAAAGCTTACTGACGCGCACGGAGGTTCTCGTTAAGTCCTCGGTAGCCGCGTCGACGCGCGCTTTCTCGGTATTTTGTTTCGAGAACGCGCGGATAACCCTGTTGCCCGAGAGGTTCTCGCGCGAGATAAGGCCGATTTTGTCGAGCTTTTTCTGAACTGCGGCATATAGCGGCACGCTGCGGCTCATGACGAAGTAGAGCGTCAGCGCAATAAGCAGCGCCGCGCCGAAGAAAATCAGCGACATTCTGAGATTTATCGACATAGCCATTATCAGCGAGCCGATGATAATGAACGGCGCGCGGGTGAGCAGACGTATGCACATGGCGATGTTCTGCTGAACCTGATTTGTGTCGTTGGTGATTCGCGTGATCAGCGAGGGGGTTCCGAGTCTGTCGAGCTCCGCGTGCGAGAGCGAGTTGATGTGTCTGAAAAGCGCGCGGCGAATCTCGGTGCCTGCGCCCTGAGAAGCCTTTGACGCGAAATACTGGCAGAACAGCGCGCTCGTAAGACCTGTCGCCGCGAGCAGAATGAGCACTCCGCCCATTCTCAGGACGTATCCCGTGTCGTGAAGCTCGTTGATTCCGACGTCGATGATGTTCGCCATGACCAGCGGCACAAACAGCTCGAGTATCGCCTCAAACAGCTTGCACAGCGGCCCTATTATGACTTCTTTTTTGTAGCCTTTCAAAAATCGGCGGAGTTTGATCATGATTATTTCCTTCTTTTCCGGTACTCCTTTTATTATACACGATTCGCCCGAGATGTTCAACAAAAAAAGGCACACAGCCGAAACTGTGTGCCTGAAATGTAATCATCAGATAATGATCGACTTGCCGTCCATTTCCGCGGGCTGCTCAAGACCCATGATTTTGAGCATTGTGGGAGCGATGTCAGCAAGAACGCCGCCTTCGCGGAGCTTGCAGTCATAGCCGATAACGCAGAAGGGAACGGGGTTGGTGGTGTGAGCCGTGAAGGGCTTGCCGTCCTCGTCAACCATCTTGTCGGCATTGCCGTGGTCGGCGGTGATGATAGCCGCGCCGCCCATCTCAAGGATAGCGTCGACAACCTTGCCTACGCAGTCGTCAACCGCCTCAACCGCCTTGACAGCCGCGTCGAACACGCCTGTGTGGCCTACCATGTCGCAGTTCGCGAAGTTGAGGATAATCATGTCGTAGGTGCCGCTTTTGATAGCGGGAACGAGCTTGTCGGTGACTTCATACGCGCTCATCTCGGGCTGGAGGTCGTAGGTCGCGACTGAGGGTGACTTGACGAGAATTCTGTCCTCTCCCTCATATACCTTCTCGACGCCGCCGTTGAAGAAGAAGGTTACGTGAGCGTACTTCTCGGTCTCTGCGATACGAAGCTGCTTCATGCCGAGGGAGGAGATGTACTCGCCCATTGTATTCTTGAGCGTCTGGGGCTTGAACGCGATCTCCACGTTGGGCATTGTCGCGTCGTACTGAGTCATGCAGACGTAGTTGAGCGGGAAGAAACCGTTTCTGCGCTCAAAGCCGCTGAAATCTGGGTCGACAAAGGTGCGTGTGATCTCGCGCGCTCTGTCGGGGCGGAAGTTGTAGAAGATAATGCTGTCGTTGGGCTTTACAGCCTCGCCGCCCTTGATAACGCAGGGCAGAACGAACTCGTCGGTCACGCCGTTCTTGTAGGAGTTCTTGATAGCCTCAACGGGGCAGTCCTCGTCTACGCCCTCGCGGTAAACGATAGCGGAGTACGCCTTTTCAACGCGCTCCCAGCGGTTATCTCTGTCCATCGCGTAGTATCTGCCCATTACGGTGGCAATCTTGCCTACGCCGATCTTGTCGAGCTCCTTGACGCAGTCCTCCATGTACTCCGCGGCGCTTGAGGGCGGAACGTCTCTGCCGTCGAGGAAGGCGTGAATGTAAACCTTCTCAAGGCCGAGCTTCTTAGCAAGCTCAACAATGCCGTAGAGGTGGGTGATGTGGCTGTGAACGCCGCCGGGTGAGAGCAGTCCCATGAGGTGGAGAGCGGTGCCGTTGTCAACCGCTTTCTTGATTGCGCTTACAATGACCTCGTTATCCTTGAGCTTGTCCTCGTTGATAGTCTTGGTGATGCGGGTGAGCTCCTGATAAACGATCCTGCCCGCGCCGATGTTGGTGTGGCCAACCTCGCTGTTGCCCATCTGACCGTCGGGCAGACCGACGTCCATACCCGAAGCGCCGATCTGAGTCAGCGCGTTTTCCTTAAAGAGTCTGTCGAGATTCGGGGTGTTGGCGGCGAGGATCGCATTAGCCTTTTCCTCGCCCTTTTTGCCCACGCCGAAGCCGTCGAGAATCATCAGAATCAAAGGTTTTTTCATTGTGAAAAAGCCCCTTTCATTGTAAAATTATTTGCTTGCAGCCTTGACGATAGCAGCGAATTTCTCGGCAACGAGTGAAGCGCCGCCGATGAGACCGCCGTCAACGTTTGTCTTGGAGAGGAGCTCGTCGGCATTGCCGTCGTTCATGGAGCCGCCGTACTGGATAGTAACAGCGTCTGCAGCGTCCTGATTGTAGAGCTTGGCGAGCTGTGCTCTGATGAAGGCGCAAACCTCCTCAGCCTGATCGGCGGTAGCGGTCTTGCCTGTGCCGATAGCCCATACAGGCTCGTAAGCGATAACGACGTTCTTGAGTTCTTCCTCGGAAACGTCCCAGAGGTCAAGCTTGATTTGTCTTGCGATAACCTCCTCGGTGATGTCGCACTCGCGCTCCCAGAGGAGCTCGCCTACGCATACGATGGGCTTGAGGCCTGCAGCGAGAGCAGCCTTTGTTCTCTTGTTAACGGTTTCGTCGGTCTCGCCGAAGTACTGTCTGCGCTCGGAGTGGCCGAGAACAACGTACTCAACGCCGATTTCCTTGAGCATGCCTGTAGAGATCTCGCCTGTGAAAGCGCCGCTTGCAGCCCAGTGGCAGTTCTCGGCGCCGATCTTTACGTTAGTACCCGCGGTCGCCTCGATAGCAGCAGCAAGATCTACGTAGGGAACGCATGCGATAACCTCGCAGTCAGCGTCCTTTACGAGGGGAGTGATCTCGTTGAGAAGTGCGGTAGCCTCCTTGGGAGTCTTGTTCATTTTCCAGTTGCCCGCGATAATTGCTTTTCTCTTAGCTTTATCCATGTCAATCCGTTCCTTTCGTTTTAAAATGACGGGCGCACGCGTGAGTGCGCCCGATTGTTTTTTTATCTGACAGAGATTATTTGTCAGCGATAACAGCGATGCCGGGAAGGGTCTTGCCTTCGAGGTACTCGAGGGAAGCGCCGCCGCCGGTGGAGATGTGGCTCATCTTGTCAGCGAAGCCGAGCTGGATAACAGCCGCAGCGGAGTCGCCGCCGCCGATGATGGTAGTAGCGTCGGTCTCAGCGAGAGCCTTCGCAACAGCGATAGTACCTGCAGCGAGGGTGGGGTTCTCAAATACGCCCATGGGGCCGTTCCATACAACGGTCTTTGCGGACTTTACGGCGTCAGCGAAGAGAGCCTGAGTCTTTGTGCCGATGTCAAGACCCTGCATGTCAGCGGGAATGCTGTCAGCGTCAACGACCTGAACGTCGATGGGGCCGTCGATGGGGTTCGGGAACTCAGCCGCGATGGTGGTGTCGATGGGGAGAAGGAGCTTCTTGCCGAGCTGCTCAGCCTTGGCGATCATATCCTTGCAGTAGTCGAGCTTGCTGTCGTCAACGAGAGAGTTGCCGACCTCTTTGCCCTGAGCCTTGAGGAAGGTGTAAGCCATACCGCCGCCGATGATAAGTGTGTCGCACTTCTCGAGGAGGTTGGAGATAACGTTGAGCTTGTCCGCAACCTTAGCGCCGCCGAGGATAGCGACGAAGGGACGGACGGGAGTCTCAACAGCGTTGCCGAGGTAGTTGATTTCCTTCTGCATGAGGTAGCCTACAGCGGTGTCCTTGATGTGCTCGGTAACGCCCGCGGTGGAGCAGTGAGCGCGGTGAGCGGAGCCAAAGGCGTCCATTACGAATACGTCAGCGAGGGAAGCGAGCTCGGAGGAGAAGGGCTCGAGGTTCTTGGTTTCTTCTTTTCTGAAGCGGGTGTTCTGGAGAAGAACAACGTCGCCGTCCTTCATCTCAGCGACAGCCTTCTTGGCGTTCTCGCCGACAACCTCATCGTCGTTTGCGAAAACAACTTCCTGACCGAGGAGCTCGGAGAGGCGTACAGCTGCGGGAGCGAGAGAGAACTTCTCTTCGGGACCGTTCTTGGGCTTGCCGAGGTGCGAGCAGAGGATAACCTTGCCGCCGTCAGCAATTAATTTCTTGATGGTGGGGAGAGCTGCAACGATTCTGTTGTCGTTGGTGATCACGCCGTCCTTGAGGGGTACGTTGAAGTCAACGCGGACAAGAACCTTCTTGCCCTTTACATTGATATCATCAACGGATACTTTGTTAAGCTGCATAATTGTTCAATCCTTTCGGTTTTAGAGATTTGTAAAAAACTGTATTTTACATCAATCATATTATATTACATTTTCGGTTTTTTATCAATAGGTATTGGGCAATTTGTAGAAAAATTTCGTCCCTATCCCAGATTGTTTACGTCGCTCCAGCAGTGGCGGTGAAGCTCGCCTTTATTGAGCAGCTCGGGGTAGTCCCACTGCCTTAAAACCTCGTATGCGGCGATAGCGACGGAGTTCGAGAGGTTGAGGCTTCTCGCCTCGTCGATCATCGGGATCCTCAGTGTTTCGTTGGGGTGCTGCATCAGCAGGTGCTCGGGCAGACCGCGGGTTTCCTTGCCGAAGAGCAGGTAGCAGTTGTCGGGGTACTCGACGTCGCTGTGGCGGTGAGTGCCCTTTGTCGAGAAGAAAAAGTAATTTCCGCCCTTTGTTTTTTCAAAGAAATCGTTCAGGCTTTCGTAGTAGGTGATGTCGAGCAGGTGCCAGTAGTCGAGTCCCGCGCGTTTGAGCTTTCTGTCGTCGACGCGGAAGCCGAGCGGCTCCACGAGATGTAAGGACGCGCCGGTCGCGGCGCAGGTGCGCGCTATGTTGCCCGTGTTCTGGGGGATCTCAGGCTCCACGAGCACAAGGTTGAGCTTTGCCATGTCAAAATTTTCCTTTCAAATCAATTTACCATTCATATTGTAACTCTAAACGAGAATAATATCAATATCCGGGAAAAAAAGAGGTGAGAGCAAATGAACAAAAATACGATGAACGTCGTCAAGGGCGTGGCGATAGGCATGGCGGCGGGAATGGCTGTCGGCTACGTCGGCAAAAAAGCGGCTGACGACAACCCGAAGCTCAGAAAAAAAGCCAACCGCGCCTACAAGACGTTTGAGAATATTGTCGACACCGCGCAGTATATGTTCAAGTGATAAAAAACCGGCTCGGAACCCGAAAGGTTCTGAGCCGGATCAGTGAATAATTATTTAGCTTACATATCCGAGAGGGTCGACCTGAGTGCCGTCCACGCGGATCTCGAAGTGTACGTGCGGGCCTGTTGAGTTACCGGTGGAGCCGCAGTAGGCGATCGTGTCGCCCTGGCTTACGTAGTCGCCGGTGGAGCAGGCTACCTCGCACGCGTGAGCGTAAACGGTCATGTAGCCGTTGCCGTGATCGATCATGACGTAGTTGCCGTAGCCGCCGCCGTCGTTGCCTGCCCAGGTGACCTTGCCGCTGTCTGCCGCAACTATCGGCTGACCGTAGTCGCTGCCGCCTGCGATATCGATGCCCTGGTGCATTCTGCCCCAGCGCCACTCAAAGAGGCTGGAAACGCTGTGGGTGTGGGGGAAAGGCCAGATAAACTGTCCGGTGCCCTCGCCCGAAACGGCATTTTCCTTCTTGCCATGCTTGCAGCCGCGGATAAGCTCCTCGGTCACAGGCTCCTTCTTGCGCTCGGTGCTGATAACGTCGGCGCTCTCAAAAGCTCCGTCGATATATACAAGGCGGACGTTGATCTGCTCGGCGCCCTTTTCACCCTCGGTGACGACCTTCTCGTAATCGCTGTCCTCGTCCTCGTCGTAGGTGATGTCGGTTTCGTAGTCGATGTCGATATCGTAAGACCAGTCTGTTTCAAGTCTGACGCTGAGGTGGCTCTTGGCTTCCTCCATCAGCTCTGCAGCTGTCATGACATTGCTGTTGTCGAGAGCGTGTCTTTCAACCTTGACGTCGTTGACGTACTCGGTCGTAGTGGTGTCGTCGTAAGCGGCGCGGTAGTCAACAAGGTACTGAGCGAGAGCATTGTCAAGCTCGTCGCCCTCGTCGGTGGTGCCGATAAGCTCGCCGTCTACATAGAGCGACGCGAGAACGTTGTTGACGAACATATCGGGAGTGTTGAGGGAGTAGACAGCCTCGTCTGAGGTCGCTGCGGGAAGTGCAGCTGACGCCTTGGGACTCTCATTCTTCACGGGCTTAGGCGCGTCAAGAGCGCTCGCGACGGTTACGCAGGAGAGCATGATAGCCGTCAGACATGCCGCGACTGCGAGGATCGCCTTTTTCTTGACTGTCTTGTGCGCTTTAGGCTCAGCGGGAGCGCTGTGAGCGTAGGTCTTGCCGGCGGTCGCCTTCTTTAAGTACTTAAGGCTATCCATAGCTGAGCCGGAGGTCATGGGCACGCGTCTGCTTTGGGCGTACTGTCTGTCCAGGATAGTGCTCTGTACTCTGACGGGCTTTTTCGCAGCCGTTTTCTTTTTATTGGAAGTATTTTTGGCTTTAATGTTCTTGGCGCAGAGTGTCGCGGCTCTTTTAGCGAAGCGCACGGACTTCTGTGCGGTACTAAGGTTTTTGGTTTTCTTTGTAGTTTTCTTCTTGGAAACAGCCTCGATTTCGCCGAAACCGTCCAAGCCGATGAATTTCGTTTTCACAATAAATTCTCCTATCTAATTAACTGTTACAAAGCTGTAACAAACCAACAACCTTATTATAACAAAAAATTCATAAAATTCAATAAGAGAAATAAAAATCGTGATAATGTTCGGCGTTGTGCCAAATATTACCACGATATTTTAGTCATATGATACAATAATTCTCGAAACTAAATATACAAAGAGTTATTATTCTCTTTAGCAATAAACAGATTGTATATTCCGAAAAAGAAAAATCTGCTTACAAATTGCCGCAAATAGCGTACGCAGGCGCTTATTTAGCGTAGTCGGCTGTGCTCTTGAAGCTGATGTTGAGGTCAACGCTGCCATCGATGCCGTCGATGTGACCGGATTCCGAGTACTGCCACATCGAGAACTGATAGTAGAAGTCGGGCTTGTCCGCGTACTGAACCAGCCACAGCTCGTAGTCCTTGAGGCGCGAGAGGTCGTACTTGAAGTAGAACTCCCTGCTCGCGGAGTAAATCATCGGTATGTAGCCGAATGACTTGACCTTCTCGCAGAACGCGACGGCGCATTCGGTAGCCTGGGTCGAGGTGACCTTGTCGGTGCGCGCGTTGTCGTCCTTGACGATTTCCCAGTCGTAGGCGAGAGGATAGTCGAGCTGAATGTCGCCGAGTACCTGCTTTGCGTATTCCGCTTCTTCCTCGGCTTCGGCGTTTGTGGTCGCCTGAGAGTAGAAGTAAGCGCCGACCTTGATGCCTGCCGCCTTTGCGCCCTGAAGGTTCTCGGCAGCCTTGTCGTCGGCGTAAAGACCGCCTTCATCGCCGTAGCCTCTGCCGCCGAGACGGATCATCGCGAAGTCAACGCCGCTCTCCTTGACCTTAGCCCAGTCGATGCTGCCGCTGAACGAAGAAACGTCAATTCCCTCGTTGGACGCGGGTTGACCATTCTCGCTGTAGTACTTGAAGGTATTGTCTGCTGTAAACCCGTCGGCTTGCAGCTTGTTTACGGGAACGCCCTCGAGCTCGGTGATCCAGATATCGCCGAGGGTGTTGTCGGTTATGTGGATTTTTCCGCCTGTAGCCTTGACGGGGGAATCGGTCACGGGCTGGGTGGTTGCGGCTTCGGAAGCCGCGGAAGAATCAGCCGGAGCGCCTGAGGAGGCGGTGTTGTTTGAGCCGCAGCCGCACAGAACCGAGGCGGAAACCGTCAGAGCCGCGAGCGCGATAGTGATTATTTTCTTCATAATTCCATTTCCTTCTGAGATTATTTTGATGTAATACAATACTTATTTAATAATGATAACATAAAGTAAAACATCTGTAAACAAATATTTTATTAATTTGCTATTGAAATAATTACCGTTTTTCAGTATAATATTAGATAATGGGTTAATAACGTAAATTGAAGAGGAGGTGATTGAGTGAATAATCCGCAGCCTCGCGGTTACAGGAAAAAGAGCCGTGAGGAGCTTATAAGCGCTATTCAGGGATGCACATCACTCAGTCAGCTCTTCGCGCTGATTCAGCTTGAGGGTATCACCCTGCAGATGCACTCGCAGCCCGGAGCGTCCAACCTCGCGCCGCGCCGCCTGACTCCGCAGGACATTATCCGAAACAACGATACTCCGCTCGAGCGTCTTAAGGCAGAGGTGCTCAAGGCTATCGGCTACAAGCCGCCGAGATGGAAGCCCGAGGACCGTTCCCGCATTCTGGGGGCGATCGACAGCACTCAGACACTCAGCGAGCTGTTCGCGCTGATTCAGCGGGAGGGTATCTGCATTCAGATGCACTCACAGCCCGGAGCGTCCAACCTCACCCCGAGGATCCTCACACAAAAGGAGATAGAGGAGAGGGACACGCCGTTTGAGCGGCTGAAGGCGGAGGTCAGAAAAGCTGTCGCAGGACAGTGATTCCGACAGATTCTGCACAGAAAACATAGTAAGATAATCAAACCAACGAAAAGAGAGGAATCTGACATGAAAAAAACACGCAAGTTCTTAGCAGTCCTTCTCAGCGCGATGATTGCCGTTTCCGCGATTTCCGCGGTCAGCTTCTCAGCCGCCGAGGAAGATACGCAGGTTTCGGCTACACAGGCGGTGACGCAGGCTCCCACAGAGGCACCGACCGAGGCGCCTACGGAAGCCCCGACACAGGCACCGACCGAGGCTCCGACACAGGCACCTACCCAGGCGCCCACAACAGCGCCCGTTGTACAGGTCGGCGCGGTCAAGAACGTTGAAAAGACAAGCTTTGAGCCTGACTACATCACCCTCAAGTGGGACAAGGTACCCGGCGCGACAGGCTACAACGTCTACATCTGCAACAGAGATAACGGCACGACCTTCACAAAGGCTGCGACAGTTACCTCGAACACCGCGACTGTCAAGAAGCTCGCCCACACCACCCAGTACTGGTTCAGGGTTGCCGCCTACATCACCAAGGACGGCAAGACCTACGAGGGCGACGCCACACTGAAGAAAACCGCTACCCAGGCAGGCACCGTAACAGGCCTTGACATGGTTCGTTCTTCAAGTGTTATCCAGTTCGACTGGAACCGCAACTCCAAGGCAACCGGCTACAAGATCTACCGCGCATGCTCAAAGACCGACGCCGAGTACGTTCTCTACAAGACGATCACCGACAACAAGGTGACCTCGTTCAGCGACACGGACGTCGAGGACGGCAGAGCCTACTACTACAGCGTACGTCCCTACAGAATCCTCTACGGTGACGCGATATACCACGCTTATCACAAGACGATCAAGTTCATCTGCGGCATGTGCTCGCCGAGCACCAGCTCAACCAGCTTTGTATCCCGTGCGAACCTGAGCTGGAGACACAACAGATGGGCGACAGGCTACGACATCTACTACTCCACCGACCGCTACAAGAACTTCAAGTATCTCGACTCTACCACCGATAACTTCTTCAACACCGTACGTCTTACCCCTGGCACGAAGTACTACTTCCGCATTCAGCCCTACAAGCTCAACGGCCCGAGCAGAACAAAGGTTGTCGGCACATGGGGCGTTGAAGGCAGAACGATCACCAGCGGCGCTTACGGACAGAGCGTAGGCGGAACCTACGTCGAGATCAGCATCAAGCAGCAGTACATGTGGCTGTACATTGACCGCAAGCTCGTCTGCGAGACCGATGTTGTAACAGGTAACGACGACGGCTACTGCAACACTCCCACAGGCTATTTCAGCATCACCTCACGCGCGAGAAATACATACCTCAACGGCCCCGGATACTCGTCCTTCGTTAACTACTGGATGGGCTTCTACGGCGGCTGCGGTATCCACGACGCGAGCTGGCGTTCGTCCTACGGCGGAAACATCTACAAGGGCAACGGCTCACACGGCTGTGTAAACACTCCCTACAGCAAGGTTCAGAAGATTTACAACAACACAGGCTACGGCACACCCGTAATCGTATACGACTGATAATGCAAAAGGCATTTCACCGGTAAAGTGAAATGCCTTTTTTATTTTACTTTGAATTTCGCTTTGAAACCGAGCGGTCAATGCGCTGATAAACGGGCTTCATCGTCAGACCCTGAATAACGGTAGTGAAGAATACTATCGCGTACGTGCCTCCGAGGATAATGAAATATATATCCTCGCTGATCATTTCCCTTGTACTCATAGCGAGGGCGACAGAAAGGCCGCCTCTCAGACCGCCCCAAGTCAGCAGCCTGACAAAATTGAACTTGTCATATCCGTCGGGCAGCCTGCCCATAATCAGGGTCGACAGCGACAGGCTTCCTGAGCGTGCGATCAGGTTCGCTGCTATCGCGACGAGCGCCAGCAGGATAACGTGCTCCATCTGCATGATCCGCACAAAGCTGAAGCCGAGCATGATGTACAGTACCGAATTGAGCAGAGTGTCGAGCGTTTCCCAGAACGAGCCGAAACGCTCGGCTTTTTCTGTATCCTCCTGCGGACAGAATTTTGAGCGCAGCGCGGCGAATACGATACCGCATACCACCGAGGCGATGGCGCCCGAGAATCCGAAAAGCTCACACAGATAATATGAGAGCGCGACCGACAGCAGGCTGACAAATATTCCGAGGGTGTTGCTTTTTGTGAAGCGGTACAGCGGAAACAGCAAGAGCGTCGCGACTGCGCCGACAGCAACCGCTCCGAAAATCTGCGGAAGCATCACGCTGAAAAAGCCGCTTGATGAGGTTGCCGTCGCCAGCCCCGAGAAGCAGACGAACAGCGCTACACCCACGCCGTCGTTGAACAGCGATTCGCCCTCGATCAGGAAGGAGATGTTTTTCGGCAGTCCGAATTTGTTGAGGATACTTGTTGCCGCAATTGGGTCGGTCGGCGCGACAATGCTGCCGAACATCAGGCACATGGGCAGCGAGAGGTTAAGTCCCATTAAGTACGCCGCTCCGTAGAATAGCAGTCCGTAAAAGCATGCGCCGAGAAGCGTGCAGACAAATGCGAGCACCGTCACCTGACGCGCCTGCCGTTTGAAGTCCGAGAGCTTCAGATGACAAGACCCCGCGAACAGCATAAAACAGAGCACGCCGTCCATCAGGAACTTCTCGATATTGAAAACCTGTATTTTTCCCAGTATTTCCGCGGCGCTTGTCCCCGAGAAAACCGTTGCCGCGAGCAGAGCGGCCGCGCCGATAACAACCGAAAACAGCATGAGCGCGATCTCATAGGTCAGCTTTGTAACCTTTTCATTGAAAAAGCCCAGCAGGCATATCATTGCCAGCGCCAGAACAAAAATAAATAAAAAGCTCATTATCAGTCCACCCTTATCATTTTTATCACCTTTCATTATATAGGAAACTGCGGAAAAAATAAAGGGCATTCGGCAAAAAAATAACCGCCTATGCCGTAACACAGGCGGTCAGTTTTATATCATTTATTCCGACAGATGAAACTCACCCTGAACGTCGGTGTAATACTCACCCTCGGGAATCAGATCTTTGATAAGTACGATTTCATACCCCTTGTCTTTGATGCCCTCGATAATCGACGGCAGCGCGGCAGGGGTATTTTTCGCGCCGTTGTGCATGAGCACTATCGAGCCGTCGCACACCTTGTCTAGCACGGTCTTGCACATCTGCTCGGGGCTGGGATCCTTCCAGTCGAGCGAGTCGACGTCCCACTGAACGCAGTACATTCCGAGGCTTTTGACCGTCTTTACCACGTCGTTGTTGTAGTCGCCGTAGGGCGCTCTGAAAAGCGTAGGCGCGTGACCCGTAATGGCTTCGATCTTGTCGTTGCACTTCTGAATCTCGGCGGTCTCGTCGCCGATACTAAGCTGCGGCATGTGCGGATGCGTGTCGCTGTGGTTGCCGATATCGTGGCCGCGCGAGTAGATCTCCTTTACGTCGTCGGGAAAGTTGTCGACCCAGTCGCCTACGAGGAAAAACGTCGCCTTGACGCCCTCGTCGTCGAGAATATCGAGCAGCTGATTGGTTTCCTCGTCACCCCATGCCGCGTCGAACGAGATCGCGACCTGCTTGCTGTCGGACTGAACGCGGTAAATCGGCACCTCCTTCGGTTCGGAGGCGGTCTGAACCGCTTTTACGGTTGACGAAATCGCGACCGTTGCCGCAAGCGCGCCGATTATGAAGCAAAAACCCACCGAAGCCAGACTCCGCTTCGTCAGAATCAAACATTTCATGAAAAAACTCACCTTCCGCTAAATTATATGGAAGGTGAGTCCGTTATATTCTTACTTTTCGATTGACCAGCTCACGCCGTCCTTTGTGTCGAGCAGGACGACATGCATCTCCTTGAGCTTGTCGCGGATAGCGTCGGCGGTAGCCCAGTCCTTGGCGGCTCTCGCTTCGGCACGCTTTGCGATAAGCGCCTCGACCTCGGCGGTCAGAGAATCGTCGACGCCGTTGTCCTGAGTCTCGCCGGCTGTCAGCAGGTCGAGAGAGAGAACCTTGTCGAGCTCGCCGATGACATATCTCTTTGTCGCGCCGTTAGCGTCAGCCTTGAGCACATCGTAAAGACTTGTCAGTCCGAGCGAGGTGTTGAGGTCGTTGTCGAGCGCTTCCTTAAAGGACGCGATCAGCTCCTCTGCCTTTGCTGAGTCAACCTCGCCCTCGTCGGGAATAGCCGAGATGCGCTTTCTCAGCTTCTCATAGGCTGTCGCGGTGTTGTCAAGGCTCTCGTAGGTAAAGGTGAGTGGCTTGCGGTAGTGGCTCTGTAAGCAGAACATGCGGTAAACCACGGGATTGTAGCCCTTTTCCTCGAGGAGCGAAACGGTGAGGAAATCGCCCTTGGACTTACTCATCTTGCCGCGCGCGTCGAGCAGGTGGAGCACATGGAACCAGTAACCGCACCACTTGTGGCCGAGGAAGGACTCGGACTGTGCGATCTCGTTTGTGTGATGGGGGAAGGCGTTGTCGATACCGCCGCAGTGAATGTCGAGGTACTCGCCGTTGTGCTTGTAGCTGATGCAGGAGCACTCGATGTGCCAGCCGGGATATCCCAGACCCCACGGAGACTCCCATTTCAGCTCCTGTGAATCGAACTTCGACTTTGTGAACCAGAGTACAAAGTCGGTCTTGTTTCTCTTGTTCTCGTCCTCCTCAACGCTCTCGCGAACGCCGACAGCGAGGTCGTCCTCGTTCATATTGCCGAAAACGTAGTAGGTGTCGAGCTTCGAGGTGTCGAAGTAGACGTTGCCGCCCGCGATGTAGGCGTAGCCCTTCTCGAGCAGGACGGAAATCATATGGATAAACTCCTCGATACAGTTGGTTGCGGGCTCAACTACGTCGGGACGCTTGATATTGAGCTTCTCGCAGTCGGAGAAGAAAGCGTCGGTGTAGAACTTCGCGATTTCGAGGACAGTCTTGTGCTCGCGCTTTGCGCCCGCGATCATCTTGTCCTCGCCGGTGTCAGCGTCGCTCGAGAGGTGACCAACGTCGGTGATGTTCATAACGCGCTTTACGTCGTAGCCCGCGAAGCGCAGGTACTTCTCGAGCACGTCCTCCATAATGTAGGTGCGGAGGTTGCCGATGTGGGCGTAGTGGTAGACGGTGGGGCCGCAGGTGTACATATTGACCTTGTTGCCGTCGTGGGGAATGAATTCCTGCTTTGTCTGTCCGAGAGAGTTATATAAAATCATTGCTTACTCCTTGCTTTTCAATTCTTTGATTTCGTTTTGAAGAGTGTCTATCCGCTGCTCGAGTCTGCACAGAGCCTGAGCGACGGGGTCGGAAATGTGGATCTGGTCGAGCATTTCGCTTCGCACTCCGTTGACCTTGACGATTCTCGCGGGAACGCCGACCGCCGTAGAGTTCGGCGGAACCTCGCTGAGCACCACGGCGCCTGCCGCGATACGGGCATTGTCGCCTACCTTGAACGGACCGAGAACCTTCGCGCCCGAGCCGACGAGGACGTTGTTGCCCAATGTCGGGTGACGCTTGCCTGTTTCTTTACCGGTACCGCCGAGGGTGACGTTCTGGTAAATCGTGCAGTTGTCGCCGATAACGGTTGTTTCGCCGATAACGACGCCCATGCCGTGGTCGATAAACACACCCTTGCCGATCTGTGCGGCGGGGTGGATTTCAATTCCTGTTTTATGCCTGCTGCGCTGAGAGATCCAGCGCGCGATGAAGGGATGTCCGTGTTTCAGAAACCAGTGCGCGCGTCGGTGTGAGCGGATCGCCTTGAAGCCCGAGTAGAGGAACATGACCTCCCATTTGCTGCGGGCTGCAGGGTCGCGCTCGAGCACGGCGCTGATATCCGATTTTAGGGTTTCGAACAAAAAATCACATCCTGATTATTTTTCCGAGATAAAGTGCCTGTTCTGAGCGAGGTAAATCACGCCCGAGATAATGGCGAAAACGGTGGAGATCCAGATAAGCGCTTCGCCGCCCCAGAACAGCCAGCCGTTTGCTGCCGCGGTGAAATCCGCCGACTGAGCAATGCTTGACGGCAGCAGCATGAGGGTAATATCGTACGCCGCTCTGAACACGAGAATCGCGATGATCGCGATCATCTGGGTGACGGTCTTGACCTTGCCCCACATATTCGCGGCGATGACCTCGCCCTTTGCGGAGGCGATAAGCCTGATGGACGTTACGGCGAACTCGCGGAAGAGCACGATGATCACGGCGACGCAGTCGCACCAGCCGAGCTGAATGAAGCACAGCAGCGCCGAGAGCACGAGGATTTTGTCCGCGAGCGGGTCGGCGAACTTGCCGAAGTCGGTTATCAGGTTCATTTTGCGCGCGATTTTGCCGTCGAGCGTATCGGTGATGGAAGCCGCGATAAACAGCAGCAGCGCGATAATATTGTGAAAGGGGAAGGGGATAAGCAGCGCCGCCACGAAGAACGGCACAAGGATAATCCTTCCCAATGTCAGTTTATTCGGTAAATTCATAATCGTTACCTGTTCAGTCAATCATAGTTCCGACGGGGTCGCAGCCGAGGTAGTCGTCGATCATAACGCGCACGAATTCGCCTGCCTTGGGCTTTCTGTCGCCGCAGGTGAAGAATACGCTGCCGTCGACCTCGGGAGCGTCGGCGTAGCTTCTGCCGAAGAAGCACTCGGCGATTCTGTCAAAGCCCTCGCAGAGCACCTCGATCTCCCTGCCGATAAGGCTCTCACAGTATTCCGCCATGACGGTCTGCTGCTGTTCCATGATGATGTCGGCGCGGTTCTGCTTGATTTCGTCGTCGAGCTGGTCGGGAAATTCCGCGGCGGGAGTGTCCTCCTCCTGGGAGTAGGCAAAGCAGCCCAGACGCTCAAAGCGGATATCGTCGGCGAACTGCGCGAGCTGTTCAAACTGTTCCTCGCTCTCGCCCGGGAAGCCCGTGATGAAGGTCGTGCGGATAACAACGCCCGGGATCTTCTCCCTGAGCTTTTTGAGCAGAGCGGTAAGGCTCTCGCGGTCTCCGCGGCGGTTCATACGGCGCAGGATCTCTCCGTCGCAGTGCTGCAGAGGCAGGTCGATATATTTACAAATCTTATCCTCCTGCGCGATGACGTCGATCAGCTCGTCGGTCACGCGGTCGGGATAACAGTATAGTACTCGAATCCAGTGAAGCTCCCTGATTTTACACAGCTTTCTCAGCAGCTCAGGGAGCATGAGCTTGCCGTAGATGTCCTCGCCGTAGCGTGTGGTATCCTGAGCGATAACGTTCAGCTCTTTTACGCCGCTGTTTGCAAGCTGACGGGCTTCGGTGAGGATATCCTCCATTGTGCGGCTGCGGAAGCCACCGCGGATAAGCGGAATGGCACAGTAGGTACATCGGTTGTCGCAGCCGTCGGAAACCTTTATGTACGCGGTGTATTTCGGTGTGGACTGAATGCGTCCGCCGCTCAGCGGCAGCTCAAGCTTGTCGGGGAACAGCTCGGTTTTCTTGTTGTTCAGCGCGTTGAGCACAACGTCGGCGATGTTTGCGTTCGCGCCGATGCCGATAGCTGCGTCGACCTCGTAAAGCTGTTTTGTGATCTCGTTCTGGTATCTCTGCGCAAGGCAGCCCGTGACTATGATAGCCTTGATTTTGCCCTCGCGCTTGAGCGCGCCCAGCTCGATGATCTCGTCGATGCTCTCCTGCTTCGCGGATTCGATAAAGCCGCAGGTGTTGACGATCACAGCGTCAGCGTCGGCGGGGTCGTTCACGATCGTGAAGCCGCGTTCCTTTAAGTTGTAGAGAAGCATCTCGGCGTCGACCTGGTTTTTAGCGCAGCCGAGAGAAACAATGCCTGCCTTGTAATTCATATGCGTCAGTCCTCGATTTTAAGTTAAAAATGGAAAATTAAAAGTTGAAAATTTTTGGCGGGACACCCGCACCCGTATTAAAAAGACTCAATAACAGCCTTGATGTCCTCCCAGCCGTAGCCCAGCCTTTGAAGGGCGGCGACGGCGCGGCGGCGGATTTTTTCGTCATCGATTTTTGGGTATTTGCGTTCAATAACCGCCTGTATCTGTTCGCGCTCGTCGACTTCAATATCGTCGAGCACTTCGTCGATGATTTCGCTCTCAATGCCCTTGCGGCGCAGCTCCATCGCCGCGCCGCGCTTGGACATATGCTTTGTAAATATCAGTGTCTGCGCGCACCGTTCGGCATAGTCCCGGTCGTTCACAAGACCGAGCTCCTCCATGCGCTCAACCGCTTTCTCTGCGGATTGTCTGTCGCAGGTGCGGCTGATTTTGTCGCGCAGCTCCTTTTTGGAATGGCTGCGGTAGGAGATAAGCCACAGAGCCTTTTCCTTTGCGCGCCGCTCGTTGCTGCTCTCGATAAGGTCGTGCAGCTCCTCGTCGTCAAACTCTCTGCCAATGTCGATCCTGTGCTCAAGCAGGGTCTGGGTGTCGAGGCTGAGGGCGTATTCTCCGTCGATGTACACCGCGCTGAGTCCCTTGCGGCGGGGACGGATATCAGTGATTTTCATTATTCTTCAACCATGATGTCAATATTGACGGGCTTTGTGGAAGCCGCCTTCTTCGAAGCGGGCTTCTGCTCGGGCTTTTCTTCCTCAGCCTTGGGAGCTTCCGTTGCCGCTGCTGCCGCTGCCTTAGCCTTCGCTCTGGGCGAGGTCTTTGCGTAGAGCTTGTCGATATTCTCCCACAGCTCGGTTTCGATCTGCTTAGCGAGCTCGGGGTCGTTTCTGAACAGCTCCTTGACCTTGTCGCGGCCCTGTCCGAGACGCTGGGTCTTGTAGCTGAACCACGCGCCTGCCTTCTGTACGACCTCGGCCTCGACCGCCATATCGAGCAGCTCGCCCTCGCGCGAAATGCCCTCGCCGTACATGATATCGAACTCCGCTACCTTGAAGGGCGGAGCGATTTTATTCTTTACGACCTTTGCCTTGGTGTGGTTGCCGATGATTTCGCCGTTGACCTTGATAGCCTCGCCCTTGCGGATCTCGATGCGGACGGAGCTGTAGAACTTGAGCGCGCGGCCACCTGTGGTGACCTCGGGGTTTCCGTAGACAACGCCGACCTTCTCGCGCAGCTGGTTGATGAAGATAGCCACGCAGTTGCTCTTGTTGATAGCGCCGGCGAGCTTTCTGAGCGCCTGGGACATAAGACGAGCGTGCAGACCTACGTGGCTGTCGCCCATCTCGCCCTCGATTTCAGCCTTGGGAACGAGAGCCGCTACGGAGTCGATTACGATAACGTCGATCGCGCCGCTTCGGATAAGTCCCTCGGCGATTTCGAGCGCGTCCTCGCCTGTGTCGGGCTGTGAAACGAGAAGCTCGTTGATGTTTACGCCCAAAGCCTCCGCGTATACGGGATCGAGCGCGTGCTCAACGTCGATAAACGCGACGTTGCCGCCGTTTTTCTGACCCTCAGCAATGCAGTGCAGCGAGAGGGTGGTTTTACCCGAGGACTCGGGCCCGTAGATCTCTACGATACGTCCTCTGGGAAGTCCGCCGATGCCGAGAGCGACGTCGAGGGAGAGGGAGCCTGTCGAGATGTGCTCAACGTTCATATGTGTATTTTCGCCGAGACGCATTACAGCGCCCTTGCCGAACTGCTTTTCAAGCTGCTTGATCGCGGTGTCAAGCGCGGTTTGTTTATCCATTGCCATTTTCATTTACCTCCGTGTCGTGGGTATCATTTCCTGTCTGAAACGTTTCGAGTATATTATACTGGAAAACGTGAGAAATTGCAATAAAAAGGGGTTAAAAAAATCGAACAAATTTTCTAAAATCAGAGCATTGTCCCAATTATTGCCCTATGCGTGCCGCCAAAATCCGTTTCTGTGCGGATATTTGTGAACCCGGCGCCCTCCATCATCGCTCTGACAGCGTCCGCCTGACCTTCGCCGAGCTCAAACGCGAGAGCACCGCCTGTTTTGAGCTTACTGCTCCAGTCGCGCACGATCGCTCTGTAGAAGTCGCAGCCGTCGTCGCCTCCGTCGAGAGCCATGGACGGTTCAAACTGAACCTCGGCTTGCAGGGTAGGCAGCTCGCGCGACGGAATATACGGTGGATTTGACACGATCAAATCGAAGCTGTTGTCTTTGAAGCGGGTGTGACAGGTCAGCACGTCGTCCTTGAGCGCGTCGATATTACTGTCTTTAATATTCTTTTCAAGAAAATAAAACGCTTTGTCACTCAGCTCGACCGCCGTGACATCAGCCTTTGCATAACGCTCTAGAGCCAGCGCGATAGCGCCGCTGCCCGAGCAGAGGTCAACGCACTTCGCGATATTTTTGTTTTTGAGGAAGTCAAGGCAGAGATTAAGCACGACCTCTGTGTCGTCGCGCGGAATCAGCACGCCTTCGCCGACCAGCAGCTCAATGCCACAGAAGCTCCAGCTGCCGAGAATATATTGCAGCGGCTCGTTTTTGAGCCGCCTTTTTATCATTTCATCAAGCTCGTCCTGCCTGTCGAACGCATCGCCGCCGTTGGCGAGTAGAGAGGCCCTGCCAAAGCCTGTAAGGTGTTCGAGCATGCACTGAGCCTCAAACGCCGCGTTCTCTATTCCGCCTTTTTCAAGCGCGGATTTGCAGGCGAGGTAGCTGTCCTTCAGCATCCGCAGTTGTTGACGATGTCGGAGCCGTCCTCGGGAATCACAGCCTTGATAGCCTCGATCGCGACTTCGATCATGCTGTCGTCGGGTTCCTTGGTGGTGATACGCTGCGCCCAAAGACCGGGTGCGGCGATAATTCTGGTGAACCAGTTGTCGTGCTTGCCGCAGAGCTTGATAAGCTCGTAGCCTATGCCGCAGGTCACGGGAATAAGCAAAATCTTGAATACGGGTCGCAGGAACGCGATACCGAAGGGGTTAGCGGGCACGAAAAGACCGATAACAATGCCGAGGATCAGCATGATGACCATGAAGCTGGTGCCGCAGCGAGGGTGGAAGCGCGTCTGTTTCTTTACGTTCGCGACGGTCAGCTCCTCCTCGTTTTCGTAGCAGAAAATCGTCTTGTGCTCTGCTCCGTGGTACATGAAGGTGCGCTTCATGTCGCTGAGCTGCGATACGATAATGATGTAGCCGAAGAAGAGGGTAATTTTCATCACGCCCTCAAAGACCGACTTCCAGAGGCGAACCATCTCGACGTTGCCGTCTGATTCGCGGAAGGCGGGAATGAAGTTGCCGCAGAGGTCAAAGAGGAAGGACGGCAGGAAGAAGAACAGTCCGATTGCGAGAGCCACGCCGAGGACTGAGGCAATTACCATCATCACCTTGACGAGCTTGTCGCCGAACTTTTCGTCGAGCCACTTCTCGAACTTGGATGGTTCTTCCTCGATCTCCGCGCTCTCGATCGCCTTATCGGCGGAGAGCATGAGGCTCTTGTAGCTCAGGCGCATGGAGTCGATAAGACCCGCGATGCCGCGGAAGAAGGGAATTTTGAAGAAGCTGCACTTTTCGGGAATGGTTGTGATGCTGATGTCCTCGCTGTAAATGCTGTCCTTGCCCGTGCGGACGCAGACTGTGCTTTTCTTGGGGCCGCGCATCATAATACCCTCAATAAGCGCGCTGCCGCCGATTGAGGTGATTTTCTTTGTTTTTTTAGACATATATACTCCTTTGTAAACGCGGCGCGATCCGTCCGTGCCGCGCTGTTAATCTGTTTAAAGCTTAATATTCTTCGTTTCCGCCATGTTCTCCGCGCCTTCCTTGTAGACAGGGAGTGTCAGGGTGACGGTGGTGCCTACTCCCTCGCCGCTCTCGATGTTGAGCGAGCCGTGGTGTAGGTTCATTATTTCGTCGGCGACGGCGAGTCCGATACCTGAGCCGCCTACCTTCTGATTAGCCTTGTAGAATTTCTCCTTGACTCTGGGCAGATCTTCGGCGGAGATTCCGCAGCCCGAGTCGGTGACGACGATTTTGATAACTTCGGGGTCGTCCTTGGTGTAGATGACCTGAGCCGCAACAACGCCGCCCTTTGGAGTGTACTTGAGCGCGTTGTCAAGCACATTGAGGAAAACCTGTCTGAGCCTGTTGCGGTCGCCGTAGACTGGCGGATAGTAGACGGTGTCGTCCTCGTCGTAGAGCAGGTGGATACCTTCCTCAGCGGCTCTGTCCTTGAGCATGTATACGGTTTCGTCAAACTCGGCGATAATGTCGATCTTTTCGTTGATGAGCACCATTCTGCCGCTCTGTATCCTGCCGAAGTCGAGCAGCTCCTCAACGATACCCGTCAGGCGCGAGCTTTCTTTGATGATAACGCCCATACCGCGGTCGAAGGTGCGGCGGTCGAGCGTGCCGCGCTCGCTGAGCTGCATGGTTTCCGCCCAGCCCTTGATAGCCGTCAGCGGTGTGCGAAGCTCGTGAGAAACGCGAGAAATAAAGTCGTTTTTCATCTGCTCGGTGGTCTGCAGATCCTTCGCCATGTCGCTTACCGCGTCGCAGAGGTCGCCGATCTCGTCGTCGTACTTGTGCTCGATTTTTTCGGAGGCGGAGAAGTCACCCTGCGCGATCTGGGCAGCCGCCTCGCTAAGACGGCGGATAGGCTTTACGATCGAACGGATAAACAGCAATCCCGAGAAAATGACCATCGCGAGCATGACAATGCCGAGCGCGACGATGATCGCGTCGACGATCAGGATCCTGCTGTTTATCGGTTCCATCGAAACTATGTAACGCACCGCGCCGACTACAACGCCGCTCTCGGTGCTGATAATGCGTGTCTCGCTCATTGCGGGCTCGCCCGAAGCTAGCCTTCCGCTCCAGTAAGCGTACCCGTCGGGGCTTTTCTTCGCGTCGCCGAAGTCCTTCATTTCTTCCGACTCCGAGGGAATAAAGCCCGTCGAGGTCAGGACGATCCTGCCGGAGGAGTTGATCGCCATTACGCCCATGCGTTCCTTCTGATCGAAGTTCTCGACGTAATCGCAGGCGAGTGCGGTGAATTCGGACGCGCTGTCGGCGGTGTAGCCCGGAAAAACAAGGCTGAGCTCGTTGCAGGCGGAGTTGAGGCTCTGTTCAACGCTGTTCTGAAAGACGTAGGTGACGACAAAAATGAGGCTGACAACGATAAGGACAATGATGGTGAAAATTACACTCAGGGTATTGAGCATCCATCGTTTTGTAATTCCGTGAAACACAGCTGTCAGCCTCCTTTCGTTCAATCTTTAATTCAGGGTTATTCGCCCGCGTCCCACTTATAGCCGAGACCCCAGACGGTGATGATGTGCTTGGGGTTAGAGGGTTCGTCCTCGACCTTCATGCGCAGACGGCGGATATTGACGTCGACGATTTTGTCCTCGCCGACATACGCGTCGCCCCAAACGTGGTTGAGAATATCGATTCTGTCGAGCGCGACGTTGGGGTTTGAGAAGAAGTATTCCATGATCTGGAACTCAACCTGGGTGAGCTCGATCATTTTGCCGTTCTTGAGCAGGGCGCGGTTGCGCAGGTTGAGGGTGAATTCGCCGCTCTTGAGCTCCTCCTTGAAGTTGTTCTCGTTTTTGGACTGCGCGAGCGCCACTCTGCGGTAGAGCGAGTCAACGCGCGCGAGCAGCTCGGAGGGTGAGAAGGGCTTTGCGACATAGTCGTCGGCGCCGAGCATCAGACCCGTGACCTTGTCCATCTCCTGGGTTTTGGCGGAGAGCATGATGATGCCGATGCCGCCGTTGCGGTTCCTCAGCTCCTTGCATACCTCAAAGCCGTTGATGCCTGGCATCATAACGTCGAGAATGGCGATATCAAAGTCGCCGTTGTGCTCGTCGTACTTGGCGAGCGCGGTTTCGCCGCAGTCCGCCTCGACAACGTCGTAGCCCGCGCGGGTCAGATTGATCACGACAAAATCGCGGATTGCCGCTTCGTCCTCACAAACAAGAATCTTTTTCATTTAATATTACCTCCGTTATCAAATCTGTTTTCCTGCTCAGCCCGTGTCGCCGAGGAGTGAAAATGATGTTTTTATTTCGTCATCAGTCAGTGAATACCAGCTGTCCTGGTCGGTGCTGTTTTTCAGGGCATAGGCGTAGCGGTTGTCGCGGTAGATCAGCGTGTAGCCGTCGGTTTCCTTGCCCTGCTCCCACTTTGCCGCCTCAAAGGCGCGTATCTCAAAAATCGGACTTCCGAGCGTTTTGCCCGTCCATTCAAAGAAGCGCATGGCGTTGTCCTCAAGCTGAGCGGTAAAGGTTTCCGCTTCCCAGTTCTCGTGAATCTTGACGCAGAAGTTGTACGCGGGATTGAGCGCGTAGTCGTTTTCGCGGACGAGTTCCTCGTTTGCTGCGTTAAACGTGTGGCGCGTCACCAGATCGGCGGTGTTTGCCCGCGCGTCTATATTTTCATACGGCAGCCTCTCGACAGTGGGAATGTCGATCAGGCCGTCGCTGTTGTTGTCTTCACAAAAGACCTCCGCGGTGCGCTGCGTAATGTTCCTCGCCTTTTCGCGGTAGAGAGGGTTTCGCAGCACGGCGAGGTCGCGGTTGTAGTAGATTATCTGGGTGCAGAGCTGTTCGTCTGCATACGCTCCGTCAACGGCTAATCCTCTGACGCCGCCTCCGAGCTCTCCGAAGATCACGTGGCGGAAGCTGACGACGCTCGGGTCCATCGCGACCGAGGACTTTGCGTAAAGCGCGCGCTTGTCGGCGTTATATTCGAGCAAAGTCGCCTTTGCCTCGTTGTCGGCGCTGTAGAGCGACAGGGTAACGACCTCGCTGCGGTCGCTCTGCTCGAGGCTTCCGCAGTAGAAGGCGGAGTAGCTCTGCCCCGCGGAGATTGAAGTCGTTTCGCCGTCGCGGTAGCTGTAGCAGGAGAGGAAGCTGACGTTGGGCGAGTAGGTGGTGTAGCCCGTCAAAATGTCGAGCCTGCCGCTGTCCGATATCTTGGCGAAGTCAACGCAGTCGACGTCGGTGGTTTCGGTGACGAAGTCGCCTGAGACCTTCCAGCCGTCGTCGGTCTCGTACATGACGAGCATGTGCAGTCTGGTCGCCTCGTCCTTGCCGCGGAAGAATGCGATCGCTTCGGCGGTGTCGTCGCCGTCGAGATCCTGCGTGATGATCGCGCTGCGGTAGTTGCCGTTTTTGGGATATTTGAGAATGTAGCTGCCCTTGGCGGATTCGGAAATCAGCTTTTCGATCTCCGCCTCGTCGCCCATGGTTTTGGGCGGGCGCAGGGCGTCGTCAAGGCCGAGCTCCAAAAAGCTGCAGCCGTTGGCGGAAAGCAGCATACACGCGCCGAGAATGGCGGCGGGTACTCTGAGCTTCAAGCCTTGTCACCTCTTTTGATCATTTTTGTTTTGCGATAAGGAATTTTATCTTCTTGCCCTCGTCCGAGAACATCTTCTCGTGCTCGGTCATGATGTTGCCCTCAAAGCCGCTTTGGTGCAGGTCGCGTGTGATGTAGGTGATCTCGTAGCCGCACTCGTTGAAGTACTCTACGCTCTCCTCAAACAGACCGTCGTCGTCTGTCTTGAAGCGGATTTCCGCGTCGGGGCTGAGGAAGCTCTTGTACATCTCGAGTTTGCGCGGATATGTCAGCCTGCGTTTTTTGTGTCGCTCGCGCGGCCAGGGGTTGCAGAAGTTGATGAACAGGCGTTCTATCCTGTCCTCGGGAGTGATGATTTTGTCGAGCTGCTCGACGTTGTAGTTGACGAGCAGAAGGTTGTCTATATCGTACTGAGTCTTGCCGTTTTCCTCAAACAGCTTTACTATGGTGCGTCTGCCTACTCCGAGCATGTCGATCTTGATGTCGACCGCGATGAGGTTGATGTCCGGGTTCTGCAGGGCGAACTGACCCGCAAAGCCGCCCTTGCCGCAGCCGATTTCAAGGCAGAGAGGCTGATTTTTTTTGAAGGCGTCGCGCCACTTGCCGGCGTTTTCTTCGGGATTTTTTACGAAGAAATCGCAAACACTAAGCTCAGGCGCAGCCCATTTTTTCTTTCTGATGCGCATAATTGCTCCTTATAACACAGTTATCATCTAATTATAGCATTTTGTAACCAATTATGCAATCTTTTTTTATAATCAGGGAGCGGCTTTACGCTAAAAATTTCACTTTGTCGCTGTAAGTTTGCGATTTTGTAAACTCGGTTTCGGGAAATCTTTCGCTCAGCTTATCCTTCAGCGGGTTGATTACAATGTCTTCACTTTTGAAATGCCCCGCGTCGATCACGGCGATACCCAGCTCGTTCGCCGCGTTTATCTCGTGGTGCTTTATCTCGCCCGTGACAAGCGCGTCGGCTCCGATTTCGGCGGCGGCAAAGATGTCCGAACCGCCCGCGCCGCTCGAAACCGCGACCTTTCTGACCGTACCCCTGCCCTCGGTGTAGCGCAGACCCTCGCAGCCGAGGTTAACCTTCATGCGCTTCGCAAGCTCCGCGGCGGTGATTTCCTTGTCGAGCGTGCCGAAGAACAGAGCGTCGCCGCAGTCAGCGCGCGTAACCCCGTCAAGACCTGCCGCCCTTCCGAGGCAGATGTTTACCCCGAAGTCCTCACCGAGGTCGAGGTTTGTGTGCATGCACAGCGCCGCGATGCCCTTCTGAGCGAGCAGATAGGGAACAGAGCGTGTGCCGAGCCGTCTAATCGGCTGAAAGATAACGGGGTGGTGGCTGATTATCAGCTCACAGCCCATTTTAGCCGCCTCGTCGACGACCTCTGCGGTAATGTCGAGGGTGAGCAGTACTTTTTTTACGCATAAATGCGCATCGCCCACGATCAGACCGCAGTTGTCAAAATCCATCGCGGTGCATAGCGGGGCGAAGCTCTCAAAAAAATCTATAATATCCTGAATTGTCGTCATATCATTCTCCTGTCGCTTTTTGCAGCCCGTCCGCGAGCGCGGCAAAGCGCGCATCACCCCTTGACTGCTTTCTCAGCCGCCCGATGTGGGCGTTCACAAAGCGGAGATGCGTTGCGTTTTTCCGCGGACACAGCTCCCCGAGGTACGGGTAAAGCTCTGAGCGCGTCTTGTTTTCACCTGTATACGCGGCGAGGATAACGGTGTAGCATTTTCCGGAAGCCACACAGCAGTCCTGCCGCAGGATCGAGTAGCCGTTGTCGCACAGCCACTCAATGAGAATCTCACTTTTGGTCATCGGCTGCAGTATCCAGCGCTTGTCCTTATCCCTTGAGAACGCGCAGCTGCCGATGATTTTTGCTATCAGCTCGCCTCCCATGCCAGCGATAACGATGTCGTCCGCTTCGCCGGCGGAGATCTCGCTCAGTCCGTCGCTGAGCCGGGTGGTGATCCTGTCACTGAGCCCCGCTTCCTCAACGGTGAGCTGACCGCGGCTGAGAGGTTCGGGATTGATGTCCGCCGCAATCGCCGACGGGCAGACGCCATTGCGGCACAGCCACACGGGAAGATATGCGTGGTCTGTGCCGATATCCGCGAGCCTCGCGCCCTGACGTACAAACGAGGCGCAAAGGCTCAGACGGCTGTCGGGCTCTCTCACTTTACTGCCGCGTTGAGCGCCTCAATGAGCGCGTCAGCGTCCGCTCCGTGAACCATGCAGGCTTCCTCGATGGTCTCTCCGCGTGAAGCGGGGCAGCCGAGGCAGTGCATGCCGATGCTCAGGAAGAGCTGTGCGGTTTCGGGGTGTTGGTCGAGTACGTCGCCGATGATGTCGTTCTTGGTAATAGCCATAATTATAACCTCCGTTTTTAGCTTGCGGCGGCTGTTTTCAGCCGTCCGTCTGTATGTTAATGATATTTTCTTGCTTTAGTTTTCCCAGTATTTTCTGTCCAGGCTGCGGTACCGAACCGCCTCCAGAACGTGGTTTGATTTAATGACCTCGCTCTGATCGAGGTCGGCGATCGTCCGCGAAACCTTGAGCACTCTGTCATATGCTCTCGCCGTCAGACCGAGCTTTTCAAAAGCGATTTTGAGCACGTTCTCGGCTTCCTTGTCGATCACGCAGAATTTTTGAAGCTGCGCGGCGTTGATTGTCGCGTTGCTCATAGTGTCGCTGCCCCTGAACCGCTCACGCTGCATTTCGCGCGCGTCGTTGACGCGTTTTTTGATATCCTCCGAGGACTCCGCGCTGATATCGCTGCGCAGCTCCTCGAACTTGACCCTCGGCAGCTCGACGTGAATGTCAAAGCGGTCGAGCAAAGGCCCCGAAACGCGGTTGAGATAGCGGTGTATCTTCTGCGGCGAGCAGGTGCATTGGTGGGTATCGTCGCCGAAATAGCCGCACGGACACGGGTTCATCGCCGCAATGACCATCATCGAGCAGGGATAGGTGCAGGTCTGACCCGAGCGAGTGATGGTGATTTCGCCGTCCTCGATCGGTTGTCTGAGCACCTCGAGCACCGAGCGCTTGAACTCCGGCAGCTCGTCGAGAAAGAGCACGCCGTGGTGTGCCATCGACACCTCGCCTGGGTGTATACCGTTTGAACCGCCGCCGCCCAGACCGACTGCCGAGACGTTGTGGTGCGGAGAGCGGAAGGGTCGGGTGGTGACTAAGCCTTCTCCGTGCAGAATACCCGCGATCGAGTGGATTTTCGTCGTTTCAATCATTTCCTCAAAGCTCATATCGGGCAGGATCGTCGGCACACGCTTAGCGAGCATGCTCTTGCCCGAACCGGGCGGGCCTATCATCAGGATATTGTGGGAGCCTGCCGCGGCGATTTCGAGCGCGCGCTTTGCAAGCTGCTGACCCTTGACCTGAGAAAAATCGGGGACGAACCTCGCGGTATCGCTCTCGTTCTTCGGCTCGGGCTTTACGGGCTGCAGGTCCTTTTCGCCGTTGAGGAACCGCTTGAGCTCAACGATGTCGCGGACGGTGTAAACGTCGATCCCGTCCACCACAGCCGCTTCCTTTGCGTTCTGCGGCGGCACGACGACCCTTTTCAGACCCGTCTCGCGCGCCTTAATGACCATCGGAAGCACACCGTTAACGCTCCTGAGCTCACCGCTTAAAGACAGCTCGCCTATAAATCCGCAGTCGCCGGTATTTTTCATTATGTGACCGCTTAAAAGCATCAGACAGACCGTGATAGGCAGGTCGTAGATAGGGCCTTCCTTGCGGATATCCGCGGGCGCGAGGTTAAAGGTGAGGTGAGAGGAGCAGATTTGCAGTCCGCAGTTCTTCATAGCGCTCGTAACCCTGTCGCGGCTCTCCTTGACGGAGGCGTCGGGCAGACCTACAAGGTCAAATTTTGGCATTCCTCTCGTTGAGGACGCCTCAACTTCTACCAAATAGCCGTCAATGCCGTTTATTCCGAAGCTGATAGTCTTTACAACCATTCCCATTCACCAACCCTCGGGTATTTTTTCTATTATATCACTTATGTCGGAAATTTACAAGCGCAATCTGTCATTTTTACTAAAAGTCGTATAGATTATGCACAATTTCTTTCTAATTAATAATGCACAATTACAAAAAACTAAAAACAGATTGACTTTATCTTAAAAATATTGTATTATTTTGTTATAAGGATATCATTGTGATGGGGTGGAAAAGTGAGCGATGCAAAGAACTTTTACAGCACACTTTCCGATGATGTTCTTGCGCTGCGCACAAGGGACGGCGATGAAAGGGCTTTTAATGAGCTCGTCATGCGCTATTTGGGCAGAATCAGCTTTATCGCCCGCAAGTACTCAGCGCGCGGCTACGACCATAAGGATTTCGTCCAGGAGGGTCTTGTCGGCCTGTTTCATGCGGCGCGAAGCTACCGCACCGACAGCGAGGGTTCATTCGCGGGATACGCTATGCTTGTCGCCGAGCGCAGGTTTATCTCCATCATCCGCAGACAGTCCGCACTCCGTTCAGTCCCCGATACGGCGATAGTCGATATTGACTCGCTCACCTCTGAGCCTGCCGATTCCTCAAAGAATCCCGAGGAGGAGCTTATGCTCAGGGAGCAGCTCAGACATGTGTACGCGCGCCTGCGCGAAACGCTCTCAAAGCGCGAGTTTGAGGTACTCGGACTGTATGTCGACGGACTGAGCTACAGCAGTATTGCCGAGCGGCTCGGAATCACCACTAAGGCGGTGGACAACGCCCTGCAGAGGGTTCGCCGCAAGGTATCTGGCTTCGATATGTCCTGATTAGAACAGACAGCGGTGCGATTCCGCTGCAGGACAATTATTATGTACCAAAGAGAGGACGAAAACAATGTACGAGGACAAGACTTTAGTCTGCAAGGAATGCGGCAACGAGTTCGTATTCACAGCAGGCGAACAGGAATTCTATGCCGAGAAGGGCTTCGAGAACGAGCCCCAGCGCTGCAAGGAATGCCGTCAGGCCCGCAAGAATGCCGCTAAGGCAGGACGCGAGTTCTATGACACCGTTTGCGCAGAGTGCGGCGGCCCCGCCAGAATTCCCTTCAAGCCCATGGAAGGCAAGAGCTACTACTGCAGCGATTGCTTCGCCAAAAGAAAAGCAGATGCTGAATAATTTGTAATTAATGCGCGCTTTTTCTATTATTAATATGAACGCTTAGCACTGTAGGCGGTGAGTTTTGCTCACCGCCGTCTTTCTTTTTAAAGGCGGAGAAAGCGCCTGCTGCACCAAAGTCAGAAAAAGTCAAAAAATTTTAAAAATCGTGGAAACGAGAGAATACGCGAGAAAACGGGAGTATGAATGAGATTAGCACGAAAAACCTGACTTTAATTGACTTTGACTTTGCCTGACCTTGACGCTATAATGTAATCAAAGCTCCGAAAGGGGCAGGAAAGAAGGGTCAAATATGAGAATGAGTGATTTGGTAACACAGTACATTTTGAATATGCTCGAGGCGCAGGACGGCAGCGCCGAGATCAAGCGAAACGAGCTGGCGGGTTCTCTGGGCTGCGTGCCCAGCCAGATAAACTACGTCATCACCTCGCGGTTCACGCCCGAGCAGGGCTACATCGTCGAGAGCCGGCGCGGCGGCGGCGGATATATCCGCATCAGCCGCGTGAAGATGGATAAGGGCACGACCATAATGCATATCATAAACTCGGTGGGCAATAATCTTGACAAGGCGACCGCCGAGGCTATGCTCAACAATATGCTGCAGCAGAACATCATGGAGCTTCAGGCGGCGAAGCTGATAGCGGCGGCGCTGTCTGACCGCACCCTCGCCTCTGTCGAGCAGGAAAAGCGCGACAGACTGAGGGCTGATCTGTTCAAGAACATGGTCATCACACTTAATAATTAGGAGGTATATGTATGAGAAAATGCGATAAATGCGGCGCTCAGAACGCCACGACACACGTCAAGACTATCATAAACGGCGAGCTTACGGAATACGACCTCTGCTCCGCCTGCGCCCACAAGCTGGGCTACACAAACGTATTTGCCGATTTCGAGAGCGACTTCCCTAGTCTCCTCGGCAGCTTCTTCGGAAATGTCCTTCCCGCGAGAACCCAGTCAACGCGCTGCGAGTTCTGCGGCACGACCTATGCCGAGATCGCGAACAGCGGCCACGTCGGCTGCGCTAACTGCTACTCGCTCTTCGCCGACAGGCTCAACCCCTCGATCGTCAGGATCCACGGCAACGCCGCCCACTGCGGTAAGCACAGCAAGGCTCTGGAGCAGGAGAAGTCACAGCCGAAGGAACAGCCGAAGCAGGAAACCGTAAAGGAACTGCAGGCACAGCTCGAGAAGGCGGTTGCCCGTCAGGACTTCGAGAAGGCGGCTGAGCTTCGCGACAAAATCAGGGAAATGGAGGGTTCAAAATGAGTGATATCGTAATTTCTACCAGAGTCCGCCTCGCGCGGAACTTAAAGGATTATCCGTTCCCGTGCAGACTTAACAGACAGGGAAGAGAGAAGGTCATCGAGAGCGTGCGCGACGCCTTGATCAACGGCAACAGCGCGATCGCCGGCGATTTCAGCTTCATCAAAATGAGCGAGCTCGACCCTCAGCAGAGCGTATCTCTCGTCGAGAAGCACCTCGTCAGCCCCGAGTTCATCAGCGACTCCGAAGGCAGAGCGTTACTGCTCAGCAAGGACGAGAGCCTTAGCATCATGCTCAACGAGGAGGATCATATCCGGCTGCAGGTTATCAAGAAGGGTCTTGCTCTTGAGGAAGCATATGACATCGCCGATAAGCTCGACACTCTCCTAGACGAGCGGCTTGAGTTTGCCTTTGACGAGCGGCTCGGATATCTGACACAGTGTCCGACGAACCTCGGCACAGGTATGAGGGCGTCTGTAATGCTCCACCTTCCTGCGCTTGAAAAGAGCAAGGTCATCAGCCGTATCAGCGGCAATCTCAGCAAGCTCGGACTGATTATCCGCGGCGCTCACGGAGAGGGCACCGAGCCTAAGGGCGCGATGTACCAGCTCTCGAACCAGATCACCCTCGGAATCTCCGAGAAGGCGGCGATCGAGAACCTCAAGAACATCGCGAACCAGCTGATGATCCAGGAGGAACAGGCGCGCGAGCGTATCTGTTCGAGCATCGACGTCCGCGACACGATAGCGCGCAGTCTGGGAATTCTCCGCTCGGCGCTCGTTATCACACACGACGAAGCGCTTAAGCTTCTTTCAAACGTTCGTCTCGGCATATCATCGGGACAGATAAAGGACGTGACGGCGGCGCAGGTCGACGAGCTTATGACAGCCGTAGAGCCCGCGACGCTCAGCGTAAATCTGGGCAAAACCCTTTCGCCGCATGACCGCGACATCGAAAGGGCGACGCTCCTGCGAAATAAACTCGCATAATTTTGGGTTATATAATAAATTGATTACTAAACATGGGGGTGTATGTATATGTTCAACATCGAAGGCTTCACTCAGAAAGCAAACAAGGCGGTAAACCTCGCGGTTCAGTCCGCCGAAAGCATGGGTCAGAACTACGTTGGCACCGAGCACATTCTTCTCGGTCTTGCAAAGGAAGGCACAGGCGTTGCAGCCGAAGCGCTCAAGGCATGCGGTCTCAACGCGGCTGACCTCGAAAGCAGAATCAGAAGCACCGGCTCGGGCTATCCTACAAAGCTCTCGCCAAACGCCTTTACTCCGCGCACAAAGCGGCTTTTGCAGACGGCTGTTTCCTTTGCGGCGCGCACAGGCGGCTACGTCGGCACAGAGCATATCCTGCTCGCGATTCTCTATGAGCAGGACAGCTACGCCCATAGCTTCCTCCGCGACATGGGAGTAGACATCAACCGCCTCGCTGAGCAGCTCAAGAGCTCCTTCGGCACTCAGCAGAGCGGCGGCGTATCTCAGCCTGACGGTTCCGAATCGGGCGGCGGCTCCGCTCTCGAGAAGTTCGGCAGGGATTTGACGCAGGCTGCGAAGAACGGCGAAATCGACCCCGTCATCGGCAGAGAGAAGGAAATCGAGCGCGTGATCCAGATCCTCTCGCGCCGCACAAAGAACAACCCCGTCCTCATCGGCGAGCCGGGCGTCGGCAAAACCGCCGTAGCCGAGGGACTCGCACTCGAGATTTCCGCGGGCAATGTCCCCGAAATCCTACGCGACAAGCGCGTTGTCACCCTCGACCTCACAGGCATGGTCGCGGGCGCGAAGTACCGCGGCGACTTTGAGGAGAGAATCAAGGCGGCGATTGACGAGGTCAAGCAGAGCAAGAACACGATTCTCTTTATCGACGAGCTCCATACAATCATCGGCGCGGGCGCGGCAGAGGGCAGCGCGGACGCCGCGAATATTCTCAAGCCCTCGCTTGCGCGCGGCGATTTCCAGGTGATCGGCGCGACAACCCTCAACGAGTACCGCAAGTACATCGAGAAGGACGCGGCTCTCGAGAGACGTTTCCAGCCCGTCAAGGTCGGCGAGCCCACTCAGGAGCAGGCTATCGCGATTCTCAAGGGTCTGCGCGACAAGTACGAGGCTCACCACAAGGTCAAGATCACCGACGAGGCGATCGACGCTGCCGTCAAGCTCTCCTCGCGATACATTGCCGACCGCTACCTGCCCGACAAGGCGATCGACCTCATCGACGAGGGCGCTTCAAAGGTTCGCCTCAAGTCCATGACATCTCCCGACAACATCAAGGAGCTTGAGCAGACCCTCGAGCAGTACGAGCAGGAGAAGGCGAGCGCGGTCAACGAGCAGGATTTCGAGCGCGCGGCAAAGCTCCGCGACGAGCAGAAGGAGATTCAGAAGCGCCTCGACGACGCCCGCAAGAACTGGAAGGACACTCAGAAGGACAGCTGCGGAGAGGTCGACGCCGAGGTTATCGCGCGGATCGTCTCCGACTGGACGGGCGTGCCTGTAGTTCAGCTCACCAAGGAGGAGAGCGAGCGGCTGCTCAACATGGAGCAGGTTCTCCACGAGCGCGTAGTCGGTCAGGACGAGGCTGTCACATCTATCGCCAAGGCTATCCGCCGCGGCAGGGTAGGTCTTAAGGATCCCAAGCGTCCCGTCGGCTCGTTCATCTTCCTCGGCCCCACAGGCGTCGGCAAAACCGAGCTGTGCAAGGCTCTTGCTCAGGCTATGTTCGGCGACGAAAACGCCATGCTCCGCCTCGATATGTCCGAGTACATGGAGAAGCATACGGTCTCCAAGCTCATCGGTTCGCCGCCCGGATATGTTGGTTTTGACGAGGGCGGTCAGCTCACCGAGAAGGTCCGCAGAAAGCCCTATTCGGTAGTCCTCTTCGACGAAATCGAGAAGGCTCATCCCGACGTGTTCAACATGCTCCTGCAAATCCTCGAGGACGGCAGACTTACCGACTCCCAGGGCAGGACGGTCGATTTCAAGAACACCGTTATTATCATGACCTCCAACGTCGGCGCAAGGCTGATCACCGACCACCAGAAGGCGCTCGGCTTCGTTCAGAACGAGGACAGAGAGGAGAAGGACGTAAAGCAGCTTGTCCTCGGCGAGCTCAAGAAGGTATTCCGTCCCGAGTTCCTCAACCGTGTTGACGACATCATTGTGTTCAACAAGCTCACTCAGAACGAGATCAAGGAAATCGCGAAGAAGATGCTTGACACCCTTGCAAAGCGTCTGAAGGCGATGAATATCGAAATCAGCTTCACCGACGCGGCTATCACCGCCATCGCCGACAAGGGCTTTGACGATGCATACGGCGCGAGACCGCTCAGACGTGCGATTCAGAGCGAAATTGAGGATACTCTCTCCGAGTACATGCTCGACGGCAAGGTTGTGTCCGACTCCAAGGTCACCTGTGACTTTATCGACGGCAGGTTCGATTTCAAAACCGAATAATTCTAATATAGAAAAAAGCCTGACTTTTTACGAGTCGGGCTTTTTGTTAGAATCGGTTGACAGCGGCAATATACCGTGATAGAATAAAGTTACAGAATTGTAATCTCTGGAGGTGTATTATGGGTTTAAAAATCAGAAGGAAGCGCTGCTTGGTATTATCGCCGTAGTAGCGGTGATATTTGTGCTGAACCTTTTCCATGTGTTCAATATCTTTTCCTGCAACCCCTTCGCGAATCAGGCTCAGGTACGTTTTTACGACGAGATCGAGCCCGTGAACGAGGAGGATTCCGTGCGCCTGAGAGAGCTGCTTTACGGCAAGCCGCTTCACTATGATTCTCCGTCCTGCGGATTTGGCGAGGATGTCAGCGTTTCGTTCGGCGGCGATACGTTCATGCCAGCGCGCGACGGCGATGACATTGTAGAGAACAATGGAAAATACCTTACCCTAACTAAAGCCGAGAACGAGGAGTTTCACGAGATTTTAGAAAAATATGGGGTCACTTTCCCGTGCGTGTGAACGATAATTTTCAAATAAAAAACCCTGACCTTTTTGCGGTCAGGGTTTTGCTTTAGCAGTAGTAACGGATTTCCCCAAAAAAAGAGAGCCATTTTTCAATGATGATAAAGCTGTTTGCTTCGATTGCCTTGCTTAGATAGTTTATCGTTACGTTATTATAGCATGAATTGTTGTTTGCAAGCAGGCATCTGCCTGATTTTGTTATCCAGAACTTAGTAGTGTCCGCAGAGGGCTTTCCTTTGGCTACGTGAACGTGAACAGGTTCAAGCGGTTTGTTTTCATTCGCCCAGAAGTACACGATATAGGAGCCTATTCTAAAAACCTGAGGCATTGTCAAATCCTCCGTTTTGCGAAAGCTCCAGAATCAGGTGGGCGTTGTTTTCAATAATCTTCCGATATTTTTCTATCTCTTCTTCCGAGAAACCGAAAATGTCCTTCCATTCGTAATTCGGAAGATAGCAGGTCGCGTAGTGAAAGCCGTCGTTTTCGTCAGGCTTTTCGATATAAACTTTAACCGAGTTATTCTCACTCATTTCGGAATGAACGATTTCCGTTTCGTCGTCGAGCGTTAGATATGGATACATCATAAGCGGCACCTCCGTTACTGTTATTTTATCATAGTCCGCAGGTAATTTCAATAACCAAAATCCGGAACGGAGCGACCCTAAATTTTCCGGTTTTCGTTTTCAATTTTCAAATAAAAAACCCTGACCTTTTTGCGGTCAGGGTTTTTCTCATGCCGAATAGTGGTGCGCCTTGTCGAGGAGCATGTCTTTAACCTTCATCAGCCGTGTGCGGCTGGAGCGGTCGTTTTCCTCGAGCTTCATGGAGATGTACTTGATCGTCTCCTGATAGCGCGGAATCATTACGTGCTCGAGCGAGTTAACGCGCCTGCGGGTCTTTTCGATCTCCGCCGACATCAGCTCGCAGCTCTTTTCGTACTGAGCGAGCTTGATAAGGTCGGGAAGCACCGTATCGAGGCTCGTAACAGCGTCGTCGAGCTCAAAGGAAGTGAACGCGAAGCCGTAGGGGAAGATATCGCCCTTGTCGGCGGTGCGCGTCTCGGTCTCAAACTGCGGAATCTCTACGCTCATGACATTTTTGGAGCCGATCTGAACTCCGATCTGCTGCTTTGGCGAGAGGAGAGCCGCGTCGAGAGCCTCCTTGCTCATTACGGCGCTGGCGTTGACGAAGTGCGCGTTGCAGTGTTCAAGCTCCGCCTCAACCTTTTCGCGAAGGTCGCGGGTCTCGCGGATCAAGTCAAGAAACTGCCTCATCAGCTCGTCACGCTTGTCCTTGAGCATTTTATGTCCGCGCACAGCGGTTGTGAGCTGCTTTTTGAGCTTGCTCAGCTGCATGCGCGTCGGATTAACATTCATTACTGCCATTTTTTTACCTCCGTGAAGACAGGTTCGACTGAATTAACATGACGGTTGCCCGCGTCAGACGTTGCTCTGAATCGGGCTGCGCCAAGTTGTTGCCCGAGAATTTATCTTTTCTCGGGCGGCTGTTGTCGTCAAGCCTTCTTCGGGTAATATTTGTCAAGCATATCGTCCTTGATACGTTTCAGCTCGGAGCGCGGCAGGATCGCCAGCAGCTTCCAGCCGATGTCGAGGGTCTCCTCGATAGAGCGGTTCGCCTCGTAGCCCTGGGAGATGTATTCTCTCTCGAACGCCTCAGCGAACTCAGCGTACTTCTTATCCATGTCGGTGAGAGCCGCCTCGCCGAGAATAACCATCAGCTCGCGCGCGTCCTTGCCTCTCGCGTAAGCCGCAAAGAGCTGGTTCATGGTCGCCGCGTGGTCCTCTCTTGTTCTGCCGGGTCCGATACCCTTGTCCTTGAGTCGCGAAAGTGAGGGAAGAACGTCGATCGGCGGAGTAACGCCCTTGCGGTACAGCTCACGGGAGAGAATGATCTGACCCTCGGTGATGTAGCCCGTAAGGTCGGGGATCGGGTGGGTCTTGTCGTCCTCGGGCATGGTGAGGATCGGGATAAGCGTGATAGAGCCGTCCTTGCCTCTGAGTCTGCCCGCTCTCTCGTAGAGGGTCGCGAGGTCTGTGTACATGTAGCCGGGGTATCCGCGTCTGCCGGGAACCTCCTTGCGCGCGGCGGAAACCTCACGCAGAGCGTCGGCGTAGTTAGTGATGTCGGTCATGATGACGAGAACGTGCATGCCGAGGTCAAACGCGAGATACTCGGCGGCGGTCAGCGCCATCTTAGGGGTTGCGATTCTTTCGATTGCGGGGTCGTTCGCGAGGTTCACGAACATTACGGTACGGTCAATAGCGCCTGTTTCCTTGAAGGACTGGATAAAGTAGTCTGATTCCTCGAAGGTGATACCCATTGCGGCGAATACGACCGCGAACTGCTCGTCCTTGCCGCGGACGGCAGCCTGACGTGCGATCTGAGCAGCGAGCTGTGCGTGGGGCAGACCGGAAGCCGAGAAGATAGGCAGCTTCTGACCTCTTACGAGCGTGTTAAGACCGTCGATAGCGGAGATACCCGTCTGGATAAACTCCTGCGGATAGTTTCTCGCGGCGGGGTTCATGGGTGTGCCGTTAACGTCGAGGCGCTTTTCGGGGATGAGCGCGGGGCCGCCGTCGATCGGGTTGCCCAGACCGTCGAATACGCGCGAGAGCATATCAGATGAAACGGGAAGCTCCATTGAGCGACCCAGAAATCTTACCTTTGAATCGGCGAGGTTGATACCTGCCGCGGAATCGAAGAGCTGTACGAGAGCGTTGGTGCCGTCGACCTCAAGCACCTTGCAGCGGCGGGTCTCGCCGTTCGGAAGCTCGATTTCGCCGAGCTCGTCATACTTGACGCCGTCGACGTCGCTGATCATCATCAGAGGTCCCGCGACCTCGCGTATGGTGCGGTATTCCTTTGGCATCAGTCATCACTCCTTTTCAGTACGTCTGCAATTTCGCTGTCGAGCTGCGCCTGGATCGAGTCGAACTCAGCGGCAACCTTGTCCTCAGGCTCGTACTTGTAACGGCCGATTCTCTCTCTTACGGGCATATTTACAAGCAACTCGATGTTCGCGCCGTTCTGCAGAGCCTCAAGAGCCTTGTCGTAGAAGCTGAGGATAGCGCGCATCATAAGCACCTGCTTGGGCAGCGAGGTGTAGGTGTCGGTGGGGTCGAAGGCGTTCTGGTGCAGGTAGTCCTCACGGATAGAGCGCGCGGACTCGAGCTTGAGTCTGTCGGGCGCTGAGAGCGCGTCCATACCGACGAGATTTACGATCTCCTGCAGCTCACTCTCGTCCTGGAGCAGAGCCATCAGTCTGCCGCGAAGCTCCATGAAGTCGGGAGCGGCGTTTCCCGAGAACCACTTTGTGAGCTGGTCGGTGTAGAGCGAGTATGAGGTCAGCCAGTTTATAGCGGGGAAGTGGCGCTTGTAGGCAAGAGCCGCGTCAAGACCCCAGAATACCTTTACGATACGGAGAGTCGCCTGAGATACAGGCTCGGAGATATCACCGCCGGGAGGGGAAACCGCGCCGATAACGGAGAGCGCGCCTTCGGTGTCCTCTGTGCCGTTTACGAGCACGCGGCCTGCTCTCTCGTAGAACTGAGCGAGACGGCTGCCCAGATAAGCGGGATAGCCTTCCTCACCGGGCATTTCCTCGAGACGGCCGGACATCTCACGGAGAGCCTCAGCCCAGCGGGAGGTAGAGTCAGCCATCAGAGCTACGGTGTAGCCCATGTCGCGGAAGTACTCAGCGATAGTGATACCTGTGTAGATAGAAGCCTCACGCGCCGCAACGGGCATATCGGAGGTGTTCGCGATAAGCACGGTTCTCTCCATCAGGGAGTTGCCTGTGCGCGGATCCTTCAGCTCGGGGAACTCATTGAGAACGTCGGTCATCTCGTTGCCGCGCTCGCCGCAGCCGATGTAAACGATGATGTCGGCGGCAGCCCATTTAGCGAGCTGGTGCTGAACGACGGTCTTGCCTGAACCGAACGGGCCGGGAACAGCCGCAACGCCGCCCTTCGCGAGGGGGAAGAGGGTGTCGATCGGGCGCTGACCCGTGGTGAGCAGAATGTCGGGAGAGAGCTTCTTTTTGTAGGGTCTGCCAACGCGGACAGGCCATGTGGTGAACATTTTGATTTCCTTGTCGCCGTCGTCTGTTTTAATAACGGCAACAGCCTCGTCGATCGTGAATTCGCCCTCGTTGATCTTAACGAGCTCGCCTTCGATCTTGTTGGGAACGAGGATTTTGTGGAGCACGGCAGCTGTCTCCTGAACGGTGCCGAGAATGTCGCCGCTCGTGAGCTTGTCGCCGATTTTCGCTGTGGGACTGAACTTCCACTTCTTGCTGTGGTCGAGCGCGGGAACATCAACGCCTCTCTTGAGGTTGGTGCCCGCGACCTTCATGATCTCATCGAGAGGTCTCTGGATACCGTCGTAGATCGCGCCGATAAGACCGGGACCAAGCTCAACGGAGAGCGGAGCGCCCGTGGACTCAACCTTTTCGCCGGGGCCGAGACCCGAGGTCTCCTCATAGACCTGGACAGATGCCCTGTCGCCGTGCATCTCGATGATTTCGCCGATCAGACGCTGCTCGCTGACGCGCACAACGTCGAACATATTCGCGTCGCGCATACCCTCTGCGATGACGAGAGGACCCGCGACCTTGGTTATAATTCCTGTTTTCAATTAATACACCTCAATCGTTGAAGATAATGTCGGAGCCGACCGCTCTTTCGACAAAGGACGAAAGCCGCGATCTGCCTGTATTCAGGCTGCCTCTGACACCGGGAATGGGGATAATGGCGGGTGTGAGCCTCTCCTCATACCGCGCCCTGTCCTTTTCAACCGAGTTGTAAACCTCCTCGGTGAGGTAGATAATCGCGTAGTTGTCGCCGTCCGCGATGTTGCGCAGCAGGTGAGCCGCCTGTTCGTTGTCGTCGCAGGGAAAGATGTCGAGTCCGATTGCCGAGAAGCCCTTGATGGTTTCGGCGTCGCCGATAACGGCAATATTCTTAGCCATAAATCTCACGCAGCCTTTCCCTTATAGTATCGGCGTCGGTTTTTGTACGTACGCCGCTCTGAATGATGTGGATAACCTTTTTTTCTATCTCGCTGCCGAGGTAATAGCCCAGCAGCGGCTCCGCGCCTTCGCCCGCGCGCTTGCAGCTTTCCTTCGCAAGGAGGATAAGGCGGTTGTCGACCCAGCGCTCAAATGCCGAGGGTGACTCCTTATACGCTTCCATAGCCTTTTTGCAGTCGTAGTCGGGGATTTTTGACAGTTCGGTGACGAGCGCGTCGATTCCCTTGACAGCAGCTGCGATCAGCGCGTCCTTGCGGAAGCCTTCATAGCGCACGAGAGCGCGCTTGAGGTATTCGCGGTTAGCGCCTGTTCTCGCGGCGCGGAGAACGGTTTTTATGTTGCAGTAGAATACAAAGTTTTTGATATACGCTTCAAGGAAGCGCGACTCTCCGCTGTCGCCGATGCGCAGCATCTCGAGCATAGCCGCCTTGTCGACATAAGCGTCCGAGCGTCTCGCGTCGCCGGTGTGGGCTAGAGCCTCATACGCCTTGTCGGCGTTCACTCTGAGCCACTCGGGCAGCAGGTTCATGAGCCTGCTCTCGATCGCCTTCTTCATCACGGGGATATCGACGGTAGACGGAGTGACGAGCAGGTGCTCATAATCCCTGTCAGCCATCGTGCCCTTGAGGATCACCTTGAAGTTGTGAACGTCGTTCTGAATAAGGAACGGATCGAAAATCGAGAAATCGGGAGCCGTAGCCCTGAGATAGCTCCAGAGCTGAGCGGTGTGGGAGCTGAGGATCTCCTCAACGGTCTTGCCTTCGCCGTAGCCCTTGTCGCTGAGCATAGAAGCGATCTCTGCCTCGCTCTTGAGCGAAAGGAGCTGCTCGATGTCGGAGCGCGTCAGAAGATTTTTCTCTCTCGCGCGGACGGAGCCGATGGAATATTCATATGATAACGCCATAGCTCCCCCTTACTGCTCAAAAAGCTCGCGGTTGATCAAATCCTCGATTTCGTCGCGGCGGGCGTTAATGAGCGCACGGAAGTCCATATTTTCCTCGATGTCTCCGCTCTTGAGCACGAAGCCGCCGAGGATATCTGCGGGAGTATTTGAGACCGAGGCGTCAAGTCCCGCCTCGCGGATCTTGCCCTCAAAGTCTTGGGGCAGTCTCTGTAAATCCTTATTGTTTAGCAGGATCTCGCCGCTTTTGCCCTTTAACTGGGCGGCGAGCCTGTAGATAGCCTGAAAGTAATCGCCGTCGGGCAGCCCGAGGAAGTAGTCGAGCAGCGCGCCGACCGTCTTGTCGATCTCGCTTCTGCGCTGTCTGAGGAGCGCGTTGCGGATCTCAAGCTCGCAGCGGCTGAGTGACGCCGTCTTTGTCTGACGGAGCTTCTGCTCGTTTTTCTCGACGATGACCTTGACTCTCGACTGCGCTTCCCTGTCAGCCTCCGCCATAACGGCGTCGCGCGACTTGTCTGCCTCAAGGCGGATAGCCTTTACCGCCTCGTCGCAGTCGGTCTTAATTCGGTTGAGTATAATTTCTCCGCCGTTCATGCTTTCACCTCTTTTAATAGTTTGTCAGCGAATATTCAGCGGACAAATCAGATTGCCAGGTTGGGGATCTGGATTACAACGAGAAGTGAAACGATGAACGCGAGAAGAGCGTAAATCTCAACGAGGGTTACGGAAACCATGCCCTTTGAGAAGTTTTTGCTGTCCTTTGCGCTCATAGCGATACCCGAAACAGCCGCCTTGCCCTGAGCGATACCCGAGAAGAGACCGCCGAGACCGATAGCGAGTGACGCGCCGAGGAAGCAAAGACCCTGAGCGAGTGTGGGAGCGCTGCCGCCGAGAACGCCGCAGCTTACGAGAATAAGGAAGCCTACGATGAAGCCGTACAGACCCTGTGTGCCGGGGAGAAGGGTGAGAACGAGCATTTTACCGAACTGGGAGCTGTCCTCGGAGAGAACGCCCATAGCCGCCTGAGCAGCGCCGCCTACGCCCTTTGCAGAGCCGATACCTGCGAGAGCAGTTGCGATTGAAGCGCCTAAAAGCGCGAAAAACATACCATCCATTATTTGTTATCCTCCTGAATTTTAATGTATTTACTCTGAAGCGAGAACGGCTCGAACTCCTTGCCGCCGCCTTCGTAGAATTTGCTGAACATCTCAACGTACTGCAATCTCATCGTGTGAACGTAAGAGCCGAGGGCGTTGAGTCCTATGTTGATCAGGTGACCTGCGATGAAGATGATCACCATGAAGATGAATCCAACCACGCTTTTGCCCATCATGGTCGCGAGCATATTGAATACCTGCGCCATAACGCCGGTCGTCAGACCGAGAGCCAGCAGACGCGAGTAGCTGAGCAGGTCGCTGATGTAGCTTGTAACGTCGTAAAGTGACGCGAGACCGCCGATAGCCTTGCCGACGATGCCCTTCTTGCCGCGTCCCTGAGTGAGCACAAGACCGACAGCGCAGCCGATAGCGATTACCGCGCCGACCGTAACAAGTACAGGAGCGAGGAACATTCCCGCTGCGAGAACCGCTAAGCCGATAAGCAGCAGCATCCACAGTCCCGTGTCAAAGAATGCCGCGGCGTAGTCCTTCTCGCGGAAGCAGACCACGAACTTGCAGCCCATGCCGACGAGAATATGCACCAGACCGAAGGCGATAGAGATCACCATCAGCAGCAGCGCGTCCTTCTGCGGGTCGAGAGTCGGCCACGGCAGAAGCTTTGCCATCGTCATGTCGGTAGTGCCCGCGAAGTAGTTGTACAGAGAAGCGGGCGCGTCGCCGAAGATAGAGCCGAATACCAGACCCCAGACGGTGGTTGAAATGCCGCAGTACTGGAAGAGCTTGAGGTTGTTGCGCATCTTCTTGTCGGGCTTGAACACCTTGAGGGCGATGCCGATAACTATAACCATCAGCAGTCCGTAGCCCGCGTCTGAGAACATCATTCCGAAGAAGAAGTAGAAGAAGAACGCGAGCAGCGGCGTCGGGTCGAGGTCGCCCTTGCCGGGCGGCGAGTACATCGTCAGAATGCCCTGAGCGGGCTCGGCGAATTTGTTGTTTTTGAGCTTGACGGGAGCGTCGTCGCCGGCATCCTCAAAGTCGACTGTGCAGGTCGCGACTCTCTCGCACAGCTCTTTTAGCTTTTCGCAGTCGTCCTCGGGGACAAAGCCCTCGATGATGAATACGTGCTTTGAGTGGTCGAGGTTGTTTATCACGTTGTACTTGTCCGCTCTTATGCGGAAGTAGTCCTGAGTGATCTTGATGTCGCTGCGCCTGGGTACTAAGGACTTGATCTCGTCCTCAGCCATTTCGTTTTCGAGCCTGAGACGTTCGCTCTTTTCGCGGAGTCTTTCCGACTTGACCTTCGGGATTTTGCTCGTGGCTCCCATAGGTCTCGCAAAGCCGAGGGTACGCAGTACGTCCTCAGCCATTGTCCTTTGGCTCTGAGGAACGAAGATGACGGCGCAGGTCATCGCTTCCTCGCTGTGATCGATTTCGGTGACGAATTCGAGCTTCGGGTTCTCCGCCGCTATCGCTTCCTTTAGAGCTGCCTCGGAGTACTGCTCGGGGAAGGTGCCGACAAAGACGGCGGTGGATTTGGTTTCTGTCGTGTTGAGCGGGATATCGAGTTTCTGCCAAGCCTCGAGCTGTACGAGCTGAGTCGCGATCCTCGTCCTCTCGGCGGAGTTGTCGCTGCGCTTCTTGTCGAGCTCAGCGAGCCGCTTGCAGATCGAGATGACCTCGCCCGACTTCGCAGCGATCTCGCCGATCTCGTCGGGGTCGACCTCGCGTCTGCCCTTAAGGGAGGCTAGCATTCCGCCCTTTTCGGGAGAAACGCTGTCGAGGATCTTAAGCGCCTGTTCCGTCAGTGTGACGTTGCGCTCAAAGACCTGCATTGGCCGGCTCATATCAACGCGCTCAAAACCGCTGCGGGATTTTTCGACCCTCTTTATCTGAACGAGCGCGCTGTCCTGCAAGTGCTCGAGCAGCCGCTTTCTGTCCTGACGGAGGGCGACGATCCTGACGGTTTTCATTTTTGCTTTTGCCAAATAGCTTCACCACACTTTTGATGATAGTTTTGTTTTTTAGTTTAACGCAGAATTGCTTCCGCCGCGTCGAGGACAACCCTGCCGCGGTTTTTCTCAGCGGTCGCCGAGATATCCGCGCACTGCGAGCCTGCCGAGGCTCTGGCTTCCTCAAGCGCCTTTTCCGCCTCAGCCCTTGCCTGCTCCAGCGACCTTTCGCACTTCTCGCGGGCAGCCTGTTCGCGCTTTTCAATCAGCGCGGCGGCGTCCTTTTTTGCCTGCGCGGCGCGCTCCTGAGCGTCTGCCTTTGCCTGTGCCTCACGCTCGCCGCATTCTTCCTCGGCGGCGCGGATAGCGTCCAATATATCCTTAGCCATAGTCTCTCCTTTCCGTAAGATGAAGGATTGCTTACGATTAATAATCGTTGACTGACCTATATAACAATAAATATACCACATTTTGACGGAGAAATCAATAAAAATATTCATTTTCAACTGTACAAATTCATCAAAGTGCGGCTATTTTTGACAGTTTTGCAATCCTGATGAAAAAATGTGCATAAACCGATTTTTGACTGAATTATGTCGAAGCGGTTGACAGCGAATGCCAAACATAATAAAATAAAACCAAACCGAAATGTATGGAAGGTAAACATATGAAAAAAGAGATAAAAACCAACGTCATGCGCCTGCTCGAGCGCGAGGGTGTGGATTATATCGCCCACGAGTACCCGCACGGCAAGGAAGCGGTCGACGGCGTGACGGTAGCGTCCCTTTTGGGGCAGGATCCCGCCTGCGTGTTCAAGACTCTGGTGACAAAGGGACACAGCGGCGGATACTTCGTGTTCGTCGTGCCCGTCGAAAAGGAGCTTGACCTCAAGAAATGCGCTCGCAGCGTGGGTGAGAAGAGCGTCGAGATGATTCACGTCAGGGACATCACAAAGGTCACGGGATATGTGCGCGGCGGCTGTTCGCCGCTGTGCATGAAGAAGCCTTATCCAACGGTTTTCCACGAGAGCGCGGGCAGTATTGACCGCATCATCGTCAGCGCGGGCAAAATCGGCTATCAGATCGACCTTGCGCCCGGGGATCTGCTCAGGCTTTCGAATGGCACGCTTGCCGACATCATCAAACAGGAGAGTATATGATTTCAAAATTCAGTGTAAAAAAACCGATGACGATATTCGTTGCGGTGATAATGGTGATCGTGCTCGGCGTTGTGGCTTTCACGCGGATGACGCCCGATTTGCTGCCGAACATGGACTTGCCCTACGCGATGGTACTGACCACATATGCCGGTCAGACTCCCGAAACCGTCGAAAAGGAAGTGACAAAGCCGCTTGAGCAGTCGCTCGCAATAGTCGACGGCGTAAAGCAGCTGACCTCGCAGTCGGCTGAGAACTATTCGCTCCTTATAATCGAGTTCAACGACGGCACCGACATGAACACCGCGACGGTGGATATGCGTACGTCGATCGACGCCGTAGCCGACGCGTGGAGCGACACGATAGGCACGCCGTATCTCATCAAGCTCAACCCGAATATGCTGCCCGTCGCGATGACGGCGGTGGACTATGAGGGCAAGGACAGGGGCGAGATCTCGTCATTCGTCAGCGACGAGCTGATCAACAAGCTCGAGGGCGTTGACGGCGTTGCATCCGTGTCAAAGAAGGGCTTGCTCACCGAGCGCGAGAACATTGTGCTCTCGCAGAAGAAGCTCGATAAGCTGAACAAAAAAATAACCGCCGCGCTCGACAGCAAGTTTGCCGACGCGGAGGATAAAATCAAGGAAGCGCGTTCCGAGCTCGACAAGAATGTCGCCGCCGCCGAGGACGGCGCGGGAGTTATCTCGTCCTCACTCGACGAGATTTCGAACCAGCAGGCGCAGCTCGGCGAACAGCTCGCGGACGCTCAGACTCAGGCGGACGACGGCAAGACAAAGATGCTCTCCGCGAAGATGGAGCTGCTCGATCAGAAGGCTTCTCTTGCGCAGACAAAGCAGGTGCTCGAACTCAGCTCCAACGCTCTGCTCACGATAAAGGCGGGCTACAACGACCTGCTCAAAACAAAAGCCGAGCTGAGCGACCGCATAGACGCGCTGACGAAGCTCAACGACCGCTACATCTCGGCGCTCGAGGAGCTTTTAAGCCCCGAGACGACCCCCGAAAGGCGGCAGGAGCTCAATGACGAGCTAGAGAAAATCGACAGGGAGCTCGAGCCGTACGGTATAAAGAAGGAAGGGCTGGCGGCTGCTATTGCGGCTGCGAATGCGGCTCTGGCGCAGGCGGATTCCTCTATCGGGGAGCTCAACCAAAAGCTGCGCGACCTCGGAACGGACTTTGACTCAATCGATAATACGATAAACAGCCTCAGCGAGCAAATCGCGCAGATTAACTCGGGCATTGAACAGATAGACGCGGCGATTTCGGGACTTGACGACCAGACTCTGACCGTCAGCCAGGCGCTCGCGACGATAAGTCAGCAGCAGTCGAACGCGGACTTCCAGATGTCCTCGGCAGTTGCGGCGCTGACCGCGAAGCAGACCGAGGTGACCGCGGCTGCGGCACAGCTCGACGCGGCACAGAAGGAGCTTGACTCCTCGCTCGAGCAGATTTCAGAGCAAAAGAAAACCGCTGCGGACGCGGCTGATATGGACGGCAAGGTCACGCTCGACAACGTGTCGGGTATTCTGATGGCTCAGAGCTTTTCGATGCCTGCGGGCTATGTCAGCGACGACAACGGCGGCAGGTATCTTGTACGCGTCGGCGACGAGGTTCGTTCGGAACAGGCTCTCAGCGACCTTGTGCTCTTTGACACGAAAATCGACAGCGTCGGCGTTGTCAGGCTCAGCGACGTTGCCGACGTTTTCATAAGCGACAACTCCGACGAGATCTACGCCAAAATCGACGGCAACGACGGCGTTATACTCAGTTTCTCGAAGCAAAGCAACATCGCGACCTCGACCGTCTGCAACAACCTCAACGCCGAGATGCGCGAGCTCGAGGAAAAGTACGACGGACTGAAATTCAGAAATCTCTACAGCCAGGGCGACTACATAGCAGTCATCATCGGCAGCGTGCTCCAGAACCTGCTGATGGGCGCGGTCTTGGCGATAATCATACTGTTCCTGTTCCTGCGCGACATAAAGCCCACGGTTATCGTCGCGTGCTCGATACCCGTCAGCGTGATTTTCGCGATAGTCATGATGTATATCAGCGGCATTTCGCTCAACATGATCTCGCTCTCGGGACTCGCGATAGGCGTCGGAATGCTCGTCGACAACTCGGTCGTCGTAATCGAGAATATCTACCGCCTGCGCTCAAAGGGAATATCTGCACCCGCTGCGGCGGTGAACGGAGCGCGTCAGGTCGCGGGCGCGATAGCCGCCTCGACACTGACCACGATCTGCGTTTTCGTCCCGATCGTCTTTGTACAGGGACTCACGCGCCAGCTCTTTGTCGACATGGCGCTCACTATCGGCTATTCGCTGATCGCAAGCCTTATCATCGCGCTGACCTTGGTGCCTGCGATGAGCCAGCGGATGCTCCGCAAAATCCGCGACACAAAGCAGGGCGAGGGAAGGATGCTTCGCACCTACGAGCGCAGCCTGCGGTTCGTGCTGCGCCACAAGGCCGTTTCAATCATAGTGGTAATCGCGCTGCTCTTCGGCAGCGGACTCGCGGTATTCTCCCGCGGCTTCAGCTTCATGCCCGAGATGAGCGGCACCGAGGTCTCGGTGAGCGTAACGCTCTCGGACAACGCGACCTTTGACGAGACCGTCGAGGCTGCGGAGAAGGTTAACGAGGCTATGCTCAAATACGACGAGTTCGAGACAGTCGGCGTTACCGTCGGCGGCTCGATGTCGCTGATGGGAATGTCTTTCGGCGGTTCCTCGGGCGACGCTGGCAGCATCACCGCCTACGGCGTGCTCAAGTCCGACGCGACAAAGAAGGGAGCCGAGATCTCGAAGAAGCTCGAGGAGGAGCTTGACGGAATCGGCGAGATAACAATGGGCGGCTCGACGACCTCGATGTCCTCAATGCTAGGCGACGGCAGCGTCCAGCTCAGGCTTATCGGCGACGACCTGCCAAAAATGCAGGAGGCGGCGAAGGATATCGCGGCTAATATGGAGGAGCTCGACAGCGTTTCGGAGTCCGACAGCGGCATGGGCGCGACTTCTCCCGAAATCAAGGTCACTGTTGACAGAGCGAAGGCTGCGGCAAAGGGTCTGACCGTCGCTCAGGTGTTCCAGCAGGTCGCGGCGGCTGTCTCAGAGGAAAAGACCTCCGTCACACTGCGCGGCGAGGACGGAAAGAATATCGACGTTGTGATCGTCAAGGACGATTCGAACAAGACGACCTCAGACACAGTCGGCAGCATTGACCTCACCTATACGGATTCCGAGGGCAAGGAGAAAAAGACCTCGCTCTCGTCTGTGGCGGATATCGATGAAGCGGAGACGCTCGACATGATTCGCCGCACCGACCAGAAGCGCAACCTGATTATCTCGGGCACGGTCGCAGATGGTTACAGCCTGACCTCCGCGACAAACGACGTGCGCTCGATGATGGATTCCTACGACCTGCCCGCGGGCTGCACGGTCGAGTACGACGGCTCCGACAAGATGACGATGGAAGCCATGCAGCAGCTCTCGCTCATGCTCTTGCTCGGCGTTGTGATGATTTATCTCATCATGGTTGCGCAGTTCCAGAGTCTCAAGTCACCGTTCATCATCATGTTCACGATCCCGCTTGCGTTCACGGGCGGCTTCCTCGGACTTCTCGTCACGGGCTTCGACGTCAGCGTAATCTCGATGATAGGCTTCGTAACGCTTTGCGGCATCATTGTCAACAACGGCATAGTTCTCGTCGACTACATCAACGTCCTGCGGCTCGGCGGCAAGGAAAGGGTAGAGGCGATCGTCGAGGCAGGCAAGACGCGTATGCGCCCGATATTCATTACGGCTTTGACTACGGTTCTAGGCTTGTCGGTAATGGCTCTCGGCATCGGAACGGGCGCTGAGATGATGCAGCCGCTCGCGATAGTATGTATCGGCGGACTGCTCTACGCGACGTTCATGACGCTCTTTGTCATTCCGCTGATTTACGATGCGTTCAACAAGAGGGAAATGAAGCGTGTTGAGGAAAAGGAGCTTGAGCTTCCGGAAGGCATGATATAATATGAAAAACGGAGAGCTTTCGCCCTCCGTTTTTTTAATATGGCAGCTGTAATTCCCAGTCCTTAAGCAATTCTCTGAGCTGCGCTTCCTTCTCAATCGGCACTTCGAAATAGATCACCGTGTATTCGTTGAGCGAAACATAGGCGATTCTGTCGCCTGTCGTTTCGGTGTAGAAGGTGTTGAACGAGAAATCCTGCGAGGTGTAGCGCGTTGTCCGCCGCGGAGTTGAGCAGATCTTGTTTTTAAGATCGCCGAATGTCTCGAGCGCCGAGAACAGACCTTTTTCCTGAGTAAACTCGTCAAACTCCATGAGTATGATGCTGAAGGCGTTGTTTTCGGGGTGCGCTGTCAGGCACGAGGTGATGTAAAGCTCCTCTCTGCCCTTTATTGTGTTATCAACCGTCATTCCGTGAGCCTCCATGTAATCTGTGAAGCTCTCCGAGGTGATACGTTCGTTTTGAAGGTCGTACAGCACGTTCGCGTTGTTTATAATGAAAGAGAATACCGCGCAGACGATAATCGCCGTACCTCCCGCAATGATCAGCCGCAGCGCCTTGACGTGCCTTATCACGAGCACGATTCCCGCGGCAGCCACAGCCGCTGCCCACAGAATCGGCAGCAGGAAGAGAAAGACTCTCAGCGGCTGGTTTTCGGTGATAAAGGTGTTGAGCCAGCCGAAGATGATAGGCGACGCCGGCAGTGTGAAAAACGCTGACACAAAGAGGAAGTCCCTCGCGATACGCAGGATAACGAGCCTTTTGCCGCCTGTCTGATGAGTTTTGCACAGCCTGCGGTCGCGGTAGTGGGGTGTGGATTTGAGCAGCTTTGAAAGCTCCTCGACGCTTTCGACTTCTCTCTTGTCAACGCACAGCCGCGACTTGTTCTGCATTTTAAGGATAAAATACGCGTCGGTCTCGGTGATCGAGCGGATATTCGCGTAGAACAGGCTCAGCGGCTCGGCATTTTCCTCCTCGATCTCGAGGTGGTCATAGAAGAACCTCAGCGAGCAGGGGTGATTTGTGCCGAAGCCCGCTGCTTTTTTCGTGAGGATAATTCCGATGACCATAAGCGTTATTCCCACCAAAAGACAGAGCAGAGCCGCTATGCCGTAGCGGTAAATAAAATCCCATGTCGAGTGCTCGAGAGCGTAGCGAGTGTTATATATATTGTATTTGAAGAACAGCATCATGCCGCAGAGAAAGCCCAAAAGCAGCGCGACCGAAATCAGAACCGTTGCCGCAGGATTCCTGACAGAGCGCATTGCAGCACGGATATCTTTTTTCTTTGTAAGAATATTAACCGAGGATATCGGCTGCGGAATGCTCTCCGTTTCGGGCTTGCCGAGCAGAGCGTCCACCGTGGTGCCGAAAATATCGCTGAGCTTGAGGAGCAGATCGACCGAGGGCATAGTCCTGTCGTTTTCCCACTGGCTTACACTCTGACGTGTCACGAATAGCTGATTTGCGAGCGCCTCCTGAGAGAGGCCCTTATCTTTTCTGTGTTGTTGAAGATTTTGTCCGAAGTTCATGTCTGACGCCTCATTTCAAAAGACCGTCTTTGTCGTAGTATTCCTTGTCGACGAATTCGTCCTGATCGTCAAGGTTGTATTCGCTGTTTTTGAAGAGTCCCGAGCCGAACCTGAACTGCTCGTTGCGGTTCCTCACGAACGCGACGCCGATGATTACGATAATGATGATTAACGGAATAAGAAGCCATCCCATAGGCTCACCTCCCTTAGTTGTTGGCACCAGTATAATATTATTCTTCAAAAAAGTAAAGAAAGTATCTCTTTACATAGATTTTATGCGGGTTTTTGAGGTGTGTAAAGTCTCGGCTGCACCCAAAAAACAACGGAGGTAAACGCGCGCTTACCTCCGCTTTTTCTTTCTTCTGCCCGCGTTTTTGAAGATGACCTTATACAGCCGCCTCGAGTCGTAGACCGTGCGGAAGTGCGAGGTGCCGTTGTCGCCGATGTAAACCGCCTCGATCGGAACCTCCTTTATCGGGATCCCCTCTCTGTCAACGTCGATCAGCATCTGCATCTCATATTCATAACGGCTGCCCTCGATTTTGGTCAGCACGGGGATCAGGTCGTGTGTAAAGCCGCGCAGTCCGCTCTGCGTGTCATAGATCCTCACGGGCGTGAGTGTGTTCAGAAAAACACGAGTGATGAGGTTTCCGCTCTTGCTGCGAAACGGCGCATCGTGTTTAAGTCTGCGGCTTCCTATTATAAGCGTCGACGGACATCTTTTCGCGGCGCTTGAAACCCTCAGCGCGTCCGAGGTAAGGTGCTGACCGTCCGCGTCGACGGTGACCACGGTGTAGGGCGGCGTGCAGTTCTTGTAAATCCAGCGAAGTCCTGTTTTCAGCGCGATACCCTTGCCCCTGTTTTCCTCGTGGGCGATAACCTCGTCGGCGCCGTTCGACTTGTCAAAGAGATAGTCGAATTCAGGGTCGCTGCCGTCGTTTACAATAATTACGGTGAAGCCGCTGTTCTTTAAGCCCCTGACAACGCCCGTGATTTTTTGATCGGGGTTGTACGCGGGAATCAGCGCGATTTTTGAGTTGTTTTTCAGCATAGCTATCCTCCGTTAACGGATTTTTGCGTTTCTTTCCCAGAAAACGCCGTCCTCAAAGCCTTGGATTGACTTGTTTGTTTCCGCGTCGCATAGGCGTTTTTCCGCCCACACGCAGTACTGCGGATTTTGCTCGATGCCCGAGTAGTGCCGTCCGAGCTTTTTGGCTGTCACCGAGGTTGAGCCTGAGCCGAGGAACGGGTCGAATACGGTATCGCCCTCGTTTGATGAGGCGAGAATCAGCTTTGCGAGCAGCTTTTCGGGCTTCTGAGTCGGGTGAGCGGTGTTCTCGGGCATCGACCAGTACGGAACCGAGATATCGTCCCAGAAGTTAGAAGCGCCCGTGTTGCGGAAGTTGCCCTCGGCGGTTTCCTCCCAGTCCTTTGGCTTGCCTGCCACCCTGTACGGCGCAATGACCCTGCGGCGGATTTTTACCGCGTCGGGGTTGAAGGTGTAGTCCTTTGATTTCGTAACGAACCAGATGTCCTCCATGCTGTTTTTCCAGTTGCGCATGGCTCCTCTGCCTTTTTCGCGCTGCCAGGTAATCCGGTTCTGAATGTGAAAGCGCTTAGCGAGCGCCTGACCTATGACGATGCTCGATTTCCAGTCGCAGCAGACGTACATGCTGCCGTTGTCCTTCAGAATCGGCTCGAGCAGGCTCAGCCACCTCTCGGTGTACTCAAGGTAGCTGTCGGCGGTCGTCTCGCGGAAGGTGCTGCCGTGAAAGTCCTTTGTGAGATTGTACGGCGGGTCGGCGATTATCAGGTCGGCAAAGCTCTTGGGCAGCAGCGGCAAAACCTCAAAGGTATCGCCGAGTATAGTCCTGTCCAGTATTTCATCAGCCGCTGCCTTTTCGCGGACGGTCACGCAGCGCCCGAGGTACTCTCTGCCCTCGTCAACGCTGATATCGATAGTCTTGTTTCTTGCGGATTTCATAGCGCCCTCCTGTATGAAAATATTCTATCACAAACCACGCCCGATTTCAACAAAAAACGCCGACGGATTTGACCGCCGGCGCCTTTATCATTTTTTATGCCTTTTTTTGAATTCCCTGACGCGCTCCGAGATTTCCTTAAGCTCCTGTTTGTTCAGCTCAGGTAGGTTCTCGAGCTTCTCGAGGAAGGTCGAAACCGTATCTCTCTCACGGGTTTTGAGGTACTCGGTGTAGTACGCGACGACTACGCCCGGCACCATAGCTACGGTGAGGATACCGCAGATGGTGACAAAAATCACAACGAGCCTTCCTATCACTGTGACGGCGGTGATATCGCCGAAGCCGATCGTGGTCGACGCCACGAAGCAGAACCAGAAGCCGTCCCAGAGGGACTGAACCTGCGGCTCAAAAATCCACGTCAGCACCGCGCCTATGCAGAGCACGATAAGGTATGCGAAGAAGATTTTCATCGTTCCCGTATGGTTCAGCAGGTGAATCATACGCTTCAAAGGCTTTTTCATCAGTCGAGCGACCTCTTCTGAGCGGCGGGAACGCGCTTCTCGTAGCAGGCGAACGCGTCGTCAACGAGCTGCTTGTCGGGCTTGGGTGAAATGAAGCTGACGAGCGGAACAATTATAAGACCCGCGATCATAGTGAACGCGCCGCAGTTGATGGGCGACTGGAGAATAACGGGGAAGAAGGAGCGGAAGAAGAGGTTGAGCACCATAACGCCCGCGCCGAAAATAAAGCTGACCCAACAGGCGAGCTTTGTGGTTTTTTTCCAGTACAGACCGTAGAGGAAGGGAGCGAGGAACGCGCCTGCGAGAGCACCCCACGAAACGCCCATGAGCTGAGCGATGAACTTCACGCTCTCGTTCTTGCTCTGGGTCTGGTAGATAGCGATGAACGCCGAAATCGCGATGAATACCACAATGAAGATACGGATAAGCACGACCTGCTTTTTGTCGCTCATCTTCTTGATGATGTTGCCCTTGAGCAGGTCGATTGTCAGAGTTGAGCTCGACGCGATAACGAGCGAGCTGAGAGTTGACATCGAAGCCGAGAGCACGAGGATTACGACGACCGCGATAAGGATATCGGGCAGGGTAGAGAGCATTGTGGGAATGATAGCGTCGTAGCCGTTTGCCGCAACGTCAACGTCAAAGAGTCTGCCGAAGCCGCCGAGGAAGTAGCAGCCGCCCGCGACGATGATAGCGAAGCCCGTCGAGATAACGGTACCCTTGCGGATATCCTTCTCGTGCTTGATGGCGTAGAACTTCTGAACCATCTGAGGCAGACCCCAGGTGCCGAGAGAGGTGAGGATAACAACGCCGAGCAGGTTGAGCGGGTCGGGGCCGAAGAAGGAGTTGAACGCGCCGGGCATATCGCTGACGGTCTCGTCAGTGACCTGCGAAAGACCCTTGAGAGCCTCAAGGAAGCCGCCCTGCTGGCTGAGAACGGCGGCGATTACCGCGACGATACCGATGAGCATGATGATACCCTGGATAAAGTCGTTGATAGCGGTAGCCATGTAACCGCCCGCGATAACGTAGATGCCCGTGAGCACCGACATCGCGATGATGCACCAGATGTAGGGAATTCCGAACGCCATCTCGAACAGTCTTGAAAGGCCGTTGTAGAGAGAAGCGGTGTAGGGAATGAGGAAGATGAATACGATGATCGACGCGCCGATCTTGAGTCCCTTGCTGTTAAAGCGCTTGCCGAAGAATTCGGGCATAGTCGCGGAGTTGAGGTGCTGGGTCATAATGCGCGTGCGGCGGCCAAGGATCGCCCATGCGAGGAACGAGCCGATAAGGGCGTTGCCGATACCGATCCAGGTGGACGCGATACCGTACTTCCAGCCGAACTGTCCCGCGTAGCCGATGAAGATTACCGCGGAGAAATACGATGTGCCGTAGGCGAAAGCCGTCAGCCACGGGCCGACGCTTCGTCCGCCGAGCACAAAGCCGTTTACGTCAGTTGCGTGCTTGCGGCAGTAGATGCCGACTCCGACCATTACGCCGAAGAACAGAACCAACATTACAATTTTCAATACCATTTAAGATACCCCCATTTTAAGCGGTTTGGATTTTGCGTTCCGCTTATTTGATATTTATCTCATTCTGCTGGGCGACAACGCTTTCGCCGCAGTAGATTTTTCTGAGCACGGGTTTTTCGATTTTGCCGGTGGGATTGCGCGGAACCTTCGCGAAGATCACCCTGCGCGGTCTTTTGTAGCGCGGCAAATCAAGACAGAAGTTGTTGACCTCCTCCTCGGAGAGCGAGAAGCCTTCCTTGACCTCGATGATCGCGGCTGCGATCTCGCCGAGACGCTGGTCGGGCAGTCCGATGACCGCGACGTCCTTTATGCTGCCGTTGGAACGGAGGAAGTCCTCGATCTGGACGGGATAGATGTTCTCGCCGCCCGTGATGATAACGTCCTTCTTTCTGTCCACGAGGTAGATAAAGCCGTCCTCGTCGCGCTCAGCCATGTCGCCGGTGTAGAGCCAGCCCTCGTCGTCGAGAACCTCGTCGGTGGACTTAGCGTCCTTGTAGTAGCACTTCATAACGCCGGGGCCTTTGACCGCGAGCTCGCCTACGCCGTCGGTGACCTCATTGCGGTTCTCGTCGACGATCTTTACCTGCCAGCCGTAGCCGGGGATGCCGATAGCGCCGACCTTGTTAATGTTTTCCATGCCGAGGTGAACGCAGCCGGGGCCTATGCTCTCGCTGAGACCGTAGTTGGTGTCGTATGCGTGGTGCGGAAATACTGCCTTCCAGCGCTTGATAAGAGTGGGCGGAACGGGCTGAGCGCCGATGTGCATAAGTCTCCACTGGCTGAGCTCGTAGCCGTCGATGTCGACTCTGCCGCTTTCGATGGCGTCGAGAATGTCCTGAGCCCACGGAACGAGCAGCCAGACGATAGTGCATCTCTCCTCGCTGACGGTGCGGATTATCCACTCAGGAGAAACGCCTCTGAGCAGAACAGCCTTGCCGCCCGAGATAAGGCTGCCGAACCAGTGCATCTTCGCGCCCGTGTGGTAGAGGGGAGGAATGCAGAGGAAAACGTCGTCCTTTTTCTGGTGGTGGTGAGCCTGCTCGACCTTAGCGGAGTGAACGAGCGCGGCGTGAGCGTGCAGGATAGCCTTCGGGAAGCCTGTAGTGCCCGACGAGAAGTAGATAGCTCCGTCGTCCTCGTCGGTGATATAAACGCTGGGAGCCTGTGACGAGCAGTAATTGAGCAGCTTGTCGTAGCTGTCTGCAAAGCTCGGGCACTCGTCGCCGACGTAGAAGCAGTCCTTGAGTCTGGGGATCCTGTCGCGGATCTCCTCGACTCTGCCGATGAATTCGGGGCCGAAAACGAGGATATCCGAGTCGGATTTTTCGAGGCAGTACTTGATCTCCTCGGCGGTGTAGCGGAAGTTGAGCGGAACCGCGACAGCGCCCGCCTTGAGAATGCCGAAGTAGATCGGCAGCCAGTCAAGGCAGTTCATCAGGAGAATAGCGACCTTGTCGCCCTTCTTGATACCTCTGGTGAGCAGGAGATTCGCAAAGCGGTTCGCCTGCTTCTCAAACTCGCCCCATGTCAGCTGCTTGCGGAAGGCTCCGCCTCTTGCGGTCTCGATCAGCGAGTACTCGCGCCATGTCACATGCGGAATGTTCTTGATCTCGGGGTTGATCTCCACAAGCGCGACGTCGTTTTTGAAATAGGTTGCGTTTCTTGTCAGAAACTCTGTGATTGGCATAATCATGCTCCTTTAAGTTTGATAGGACGGCAGCCCGTTTTTTTTTTTTGCGATTTAAATGGCTAAAGCAGACTGCCCGAAAAAATACCCCGAAACCAATACGATATCGGGGTCGCGATTACCTATCTACTATCTCACTTTTTATTCGTTTTGTCAAGAGGTATAGCACAGTTTTGTGCAGAATATATGGAGCGCCTATGATTTTATTGTGCAATACAACTAAGCTGAATCTTCCTTTGCGGACAGAAAACCGCTTTTGAGATTGCGAAATGGTGCGGTATTGCGTTTTTCACTGTTCAGACTGTCCAATTTGACACTCGGGTTGTTGTACGTATTTCCTAAAAATCTATTCGGATTAAAATAATTATTGCACTTAACGCTTTAATATGATAAAATACTAATGTTCATTTGCCGAAAATTGTCGTTTCGGCGAAAATAATTTCATAGGAGAATTAAAATGAAAAAGAATCTGGTAAAGAACCTGATATTCATAGGCGCAGTCATCGCCTATATCGTGTTCTGCTTTACCCAAGCGCCGATTACGCAGGCGGTCACCGTCACCGGAACCGGTGAAGAAGCCGTAGCGGTCGGCTCATGGTGGTCGCTGCTGCCGCCGATCATCGCGATCGGTCTCGCGCTGGTCACCAAGGAGGTTTACTCCTCACTCTTCATCGGTATCATCTCGGGCGCTGTGCTCCACGCTGTTTCGATGGGCACGGGCTTCGTCGGCATGATGACCACGGTCGTAAACGACGGTCTTATCGCCAACATCGCCGACAGCTACAACGTCGGTATCCTTGTTTTCCTCGTAGTTCTCGGCGCGATAGTCGTGCTCATGAACCGCGCGGGCGGCAGCCGTGCCTACGGCGAATGGGCTGCAAAGCACATTCACACACGCGTCGGCGCGAGCATCGCAACCTTCCTGCTCGGCGTTCTGATTTTTGTCGACGACTATTTCAACTGTCTGACAGTCGGCTCGGTAATGCGCCCTGTCACCGACAAGCACAAGATCTCGCGTTCAAAGCTCGCCTATATCATCGACGCGACCGCAGCTCCCGTATGCATCATAGCTCCGATCTCCTCATGGGCGGCGGCTGTCAGCGGCACAGTTGACGGCGTAAACGGAATCCAGCTCTTCATCAGCACGATTCCCTACAACCTCTACGCGATCCTCACTCTCATCATGGTGATCTTCGTTTCCGTATCAAACGTAGACTACGGCCCCATGCGCACCCACGAGATCAACGCTATCAACGGCGACCTCTTCACCACACGCAACAGCGTATATGACAAGGACGACGAGCCTACCCACACAAAGGGCAAGGTCATCGACCTCATTCTTCCGGTACTTCTGCTCATCGGCTTCTGCGTTGTCGGAATGCTCTACACAGGCGGTCTCTTTGAGGGCGCGAGCATCATCGACGCATTCGCTAACTGCGACGCTTCCGTAGGTCTGTCGCTCGGCTCGATCGGCGCTCTTATCGTGATCATGGTTTATTACATGGTTCGCCGCGTGCTCAAGTTCACAGAGTGCATGAGCTCCATCGTAGCGGGCTTCAAGCAGATGGTTCCCGCTATCCTGATCCTCGTATTCGCATGGACACTCAAGACAATGACCAACCAGCTCGGCGCCGCTGAGTTCGTAAGAGGCATTGTTGAGAGCGCTACCGCGATCCAGATCCTGCTTCCGCTGCTGCTCTTCGTCGTCGCGCTCGGACTTTCCTTCGCGACAGGCACCTCGTGGGGCACCTTCGGTATCCTCATTCCGATCGTCACCGGCGTGTTCCAGTCACAGCTCGCCAACGTCACCGACGGAACTATCCCCTCAATGGTTATCGTCTGTATCTCCGCTTGTCTTGCGGGCGCGGTTTGCGGCGACCACTGCTCACCGATTTCCGATACCACTATCATGGCTTCAACTGGTGCACAGTGCGACCACGTTAACCACGTATCGACCCAGCTGCCCTACGCTCTCACCGTTGCGGGCGTTGCGGCTGTCGGCTATCTGCTCGCGGGCTTCGTCCAGAACGTATTCGTAGTTCTCGGCGTTTCCGCAGCTCTCATGGTAGCTGTCCTCATCGGCATCAAGCTCATCGTCGGCAAGGACGACAAAAAGACCGCAAAGAAATAATTAAATAACAATAATGCCGCCTTCGGAGAGATTCGAGGGCGGTTTTTGTTATAATAAGACGATTGACCCCGCCGTTGATGATTGCCCTGATAAAGCTCAACCCGGTCAAAGGCGGGAGAATGCGCCCACCGGCGCGGTTTTGTTGTTTACAAAAATTCTATTTTGTGGTACCATATATGTCGGAAGGATGTGTGTCTTTATGAAAACAGGCTTGGTTCTCGAGGGCGGCGCGATGCGCGGACTGTTCAGCGCGGGCGTCACCGACGTTATGATGGAGAACGGAATCAGCTTTAACTGCCTCGTCGGCGTTTCGGCAGGCGCGGCGTTCGGCTGTAACTATAAATCGGGTCAGAACGGCAGGGCTGTCCGCTACAATACCCGCTTCGCAAAGGACAAACGCTATTGCAGCACCCGGTCGCTTATCCGCACGGGCGACCTTTTCGGCGCGGAATTCTGTTACCACACAGTACCGAACAAGCTCGATGTTTTTGACAGAGAAGCGTTTAATAATTCTTCTATGGAATTTTACGTTGTCTGCACCGACTGCGTCACCGGCCTGCCCGTTTACAAGCGCCTCGACCTTGCTGACGACACCTGCTTTGAGTGGATACGCGCCTCTGCGTCCATGCCGCTCGTGTCAAAGCCCGTTGAGCTTGAGGGAAAGAAACTGCTCGACGGAGGAATGTCAGACTCAATACCGCTCAGGTTTATGATACGCGGCGGCTTTGAGAAGAACGTAGTTATCCTCACTCAGCCGCGCGATTTCGAGAAGCAGCCCGCGTCGCTTATGCCGCTGATGAAGCTTTCTCTGCGAAAGTACCCTAACCTGCTCGCGGCGATGAAGAACCGCCACGAAAACTACAACCGCAGCCGCAGGCTCGTGTTCGCCGAAGAAAAGGCAGGCAGGGCGTTTGTGATCTGTCCCGACGAGCCGCTGCCGATCGGAAGAATCGAGCACGACCCCGACAAAATGCGTAACGCCTACAACATCGGCAGGGCGATAGGCGAGAGAAGGCTCAGCGAGTTAAAGGAATTTTTGAATACATAAAGCAAAACGGAAGGGCAGAACCCTTCCGTTATTTCTTTTATAGAATATTATCTCTCGGCAAACACCAGAATATCCCTGATGACCTCGTCGCGGCAGGTGTCGTTAAGAACCTCGTGGCGGCAGTTCGGGTAGAGCTTCATCTGTGCGTTTTTGCCGTACCTCAGGAGCTTCTTACAGACCTCCTGAACGCCCTTGCCGTAGTTGCCGACGGGATCCTCGCTGCCCGAGAGCAGGAAGATCGGCACATTAAGCTCCTCGCGGCAGAACCACGCCTTGCGGTTGCAGATCTGCAGCATCTGCAGCAGGTCGTTCATAGAGTCTACGCAGAAATGGAAGGCGCAGTAGCGGTCGGCGTGATACAGGTCGCGCGTTTCCTTGATACTGCTCAGCCAAGCGTGAGCGTCCTCCTCGTCGAAGTGGTTGTTGTAGGTGCCGAACATCATTTTTTCGATAGTCTTTGAGATGTACCGCTTGCCCTTGGTCGCAATAAGTCGGTCAAGCAGCGAGGTACCGAAGTACGACGCGTGGTTCGGACCGGCGGTACCCATGATGATCAGCTTGTCCCAGAGCTTGTTTGTGAAGGTGCAGCGCGCGATGAACGAGCCCATGCTGTGACCCATGAGAATGCAGGGCAGGTCGTCGCCGTAGTCGTTTTTCATCTCGGCGGTGAAGCGGCGCACGTCCGCGAGCAGGTAGCGGTAGCCGCCCATGTAGCCGAGCTCGCTGCTGTCGGCGGCGGTTTTGCCGTGGCCGAGATTGTCGTAGCCGTAGCAGATCCAGCCGTTCTCAGCCATGACGCGCATAAAGCCGTCGTATCTGCCTATGTGTTCAATCATGCCGTGAACGACGTGGAAAAGTCCCTTGACCTCGCCCTCGGGCAGATATATTCTCGCGTACAGCTCGTGCTTTTCGTCAGAGGACGGAAAGCGTTTTTCAATTACATCAATCATTTGTTACCCCCGTACACGCTCTAACGGCGCTGTGCCAGCCGCCGAGCAGTTTTTCTCGTTCGTTTTTGTCCATTGCGGGCTTGAAAACGCTCTCAGCCGAGGCGTTTTTCATGATTTCCTCACGGCTCTCCCAGAACCCGACGGCAAGTCCCGCGAGGAACGCGGCTCCTGCCGCTGTGGCTTCCTTCTGGCTCGGGCGGATAACCTGAGTGTCGGAGATATCCGACTGGAACTGCATCAGGAAGCTGTTCGCCGAAGCTCCGCCGTCCGCGCGCAGACAGGTGATTTTCCTGCCTGTGTCGCTGCCCATAGCGGCGATAACGTCGTCGGTCTGGTATGCGATCGACTCAAGCGCCGCGCGGATAATGTGCTCGCGGGTGCTGCCCATCGTCAGCCCCGTGATGATACCTCTCGCTCTCATGTTCCAGTGCGGAGCGCCGAGACCCGAGAACGCGGGCACGACGTACACTCCGTTGCTGCTCCTGACTTTTTGGGCAAAGTAATCCGTGTCCTTCGAGTCCGAGATTATCCTCAGACCGTCGCGCAGCCACTGAACGACGGCGCCGCCGGTGAAAACGCTGCCCTCGAGCGCGTATTCGACCGCTCTGTCCTTCTCGGTGGCGGCAATCGTGGTGAGCAGTCCGTGGCGGCTCTGCACAGGCTCGTGACCCGTGTTTGCGAGGAGGAAGCAGCCCGTGCCGTAGGTGACCTTAATGTCGCCCGCGTCAAAGCAGCCCTGACCGAAGAGCGCCGCCTGCTGGTCGCCCGCGATGCCGCAGATAGGCACCTTCGCGCCCATGATCTCGGTTTCGCCGTAGATCTCGCTGCTGCTTTTGACCTCGGGCAGCATACTCATGGGTATGCCGAGCAGTCTGCAGAGTTTAGTATCCCACGAAAGCGTGTGAATATTATACAGCATTGTGCGCGAGGCGTTGGTGCGGTCGGTAACGTGAACCCTTCCGCCCGTCAGCTTCCACACGAGCCATGTGTCGACTGTGCCGAAAAGCAGCTCGCCGTTCTCAGCCTTTTCGCGCGCGCCCGGTACGTTGTCGAGTATCCATTTAATCTTTGTGCCGCTGAAATACGCGTCCGCTTTCAGACCCGTCGTCTGCTGGATATAATCGCTGTATCCGTCCTCAACGAGCCTGTCGCAGATATCTGCGGTGCGGCGGCACTGCCAGACGATCGCATTGCAGACGGGCTTGCCCGTGCTCTTTTCCCAGACAACGGCGGTTTCGCGCTGGTTAGTGATGCCGACCCCCGCGATCTCATCGGGTGAAATGCCGCTTTTGGCGACGCATTCGGTCATCGAGGCGTACTGGTTGGCGTATATATCCATCGGGTTCTGCTCGACCCAGCCCGCGTGAGGGAAGATCTGCGGCAGCTCGTGCTGCGACACGCTGACGACGTTCTGGTTCCTGTCAAACAGTATGCTTCTCGCGCTGGTAGTACCCTCGTCGAGAGCCAAAATGTACTTTTTCATAAGCGCACCTGCCCGTAGTTATTTCTCTTTTCATTCTATCATAACGCGGATTGTTTTTCAACGGTTTTTCATGTTGATAAATGCTGATTTTTGTGATATAATCATAATGCAAAGGGGGAATGAAAATGAAAAAAATAATGGCGTTATTACTGACAGCGATCCTGACGCTCGGCGCGTTTTCGGCGGTACCTGTTTCGGCTGCCGACAGCGGCAAGCCCACGGGCTTTACGACGGACGCGGCTCTGTATGTCCACGCGGTTCTCGGTTCTGACGACGGCGAGGCGTGGCAGCGATGGCAGTGCGTCCACGACGAGGATTTTAACGAGATAAGCTCCGACGAGAAGTATTTCTTCCTGCCCTCGTCGGCGAACGGTGACATGATAGACGTTTTCAACGGTTTTGACGGCAGCGTAACGGTCAACGGAGTTGACATCGCTTCTCAGACCACAGCCGAGGTACCCTACAGCATGGACGAAAGCTATTCCGTCAGCGCTGACGGAAAGGATTATACCCTGCGCGTGATGAAGTCGGGCGCTGAGGCGGCGATTTATATAAACAACAGCGACGCCGACGGCGAAGGCACCGACCTGATGAGCTATCTTAACTCAGACAAGAGCCTTTCCGCGAAGGCGACGGGCGCGATCGTCACTCCCAACGGCAAGGTCGACAACACCCCGATCAAGAAGATAAAGGGCAGAGGCAATACCTCGTGGGACAAGCCGAAGAAGGGTTACAACATCACCTACGACAAGAAGGTCAGCATCGCGGGCATGGAGAAGAACAAGAAATACTCCATTCTTGCGAACTATCAGGACGATTCACTCGCTCGCAACCGCATTCTATATGATCTTTCCGACGCGGTCGGACTGCCTTACGCATCCGATTCACGGTTTGTGGATTTCTATGTCAACGGCTTCTACCGGGGCAGCTACCAGATGTGCGAGAAGGTCGAGCCGGGCAGCCTTGTACCCGAGGTCGACGACGAGGGCTACCTCAACGAGGACGGCACCTTGAAGGACAACTTCGCGTTTATCGCGGAGGTCGACGCGAGCGCGGGCGACGGCGACTACTATATCAGCACAAAGGGACTCAAGGTAACGATCAAATCTCCCGAAATTGAGGAGGGTCAGCCGTATTACGAGGAGGTAAAGGCGTATGTCAAGAGCAAGTTCGACAAGTTCTACAACGCGACCTCTTCAAAGCTGATGATGCTCTCTGATTACGCTGATGTTGATTCCGTGACGAAGCTGTATCTCATCAACGAGCTCGGCAAGAACTGGGACAGCGGCGTTTCGAGCACCTTCTTTACCTACAAGCCAGACGAAAACGGCAAGTATAAGTTTTACGGCTCGCCCGTGTGGGATTACGACAACTCCCTCGGCAACGCGACAGGCGTTACTCGCGACCTTAAGAATTTCGGCGTTACCGATTACGAGGAGCCGACGGGTTGGTGGTGCCGCTACAAGGGCACTCCGAAGGGCACAAAGACTCCATCCAACATCATGGCGAGGATCTCGCTGAACACCGAGGTTCAGGAGGCGGCGCCGAGGATCTGGTTCGAGAGCTTCATGCCGGCGCTATATCACTTCTACGGCTTGTTTCCGAGCGCGAAGATCGACGGCGAGCTGTACACGCGCAACGGCTACTTCAACCTGCTCAGCAGCAGCGCCGAGATGAACTACAGGAGCGGCTGGCTGCTCAGAACAAGCGGCTGGGTCGCCGACCACACGACGCTCGATTATCTCGGTTTCACCATTGACGATAAGGGCGTTGAGCTGATGAAGATGCCCAAGACCTACAACCAGAACAGCTATTACGATATGTATAATTACGCTTCCGACTGGTGCTACAGCCGCGCGGCATGGCTGTCGTCGCAGTTCTACGGCGATTACGACTTTGAGTTCGTAAAGATGGGCGACGCGGACGGCAGCGGCGAGGTTGACGTCAACGACGCGACAACGATTCAGAAAATCGCCGCCGAGATGGAAACTCCCGACACCCGCACGCTTTTTGCGTCCGACGTGAACGGCGACGGCGTTGTGAGTGTGACCGACGCCACAGCCATTCAGAAGTACTCCGCAGACATCTTTGAGGGAGCGGGCGTTACAGGCAAAACCTTCTGGGTTTGGTAGTAGTATTGAAAAATGAACGAAAAAAGACCGGCGCGTTTTACCGCGTCGGTCTTGGCATTTAAATGGATTTTATTCGATAGGCTCGAAGTCGGCAACGCCGTGCTTGCAGAGCGGGCAGATGTAATCCTCGGGAAGCTCCTCACCCTCGTAGATGTATCCGCAAACCTTGCATACCCAGCCCTTTTTGCCCTCGGTCTGGGGCTTGGGCTTGACGTTGTTCTGGTAGTAGGTGTAGGTCATGGTCTCCTTGTCGGAGGTGACTCTCGCCTCGGTGACGATGCAGATGAACATACCGTGGGTGTCGAGGTCGATGTAGTCCTCAACCTTGAGCGACATGAAGGAGTTGATATATTTGGGCAGGAATACGAGGCCGTTGTCGGAACGGAGAGGCTCGCAGTCCTTGAACTTGTCGACGTTTCTGCCGCTCTGGAAGCCGAAGGTCTCGAATACCTTGAACGGAGCCTCAACGGACAGGCAGTTGACGTTCATAATGCCCGTGTTCTTGATAACGTGGTGGGAGTAATTCTGCTTGTTGATGCAGACCGCGATGCGGTTCGGCGAGTTGGTGACCTGGGTGACGGTGTTGACGATAAGACCGTTGTCCTTCTTGCCGTCGTTGGAGGTAACTACATACAGGCCGTAGCCGATGTTGAAGAGCGCGGTGAGGTCGTTCTTGTCGGCGGTCTCGTCGTGCTGGGCGAGGTAATCCTTGCAGAGCTCGTTCGCGAGGTTCTCGAGCTGTTCCTTGCTCTGGTCGTTGAGCGCGGACATAATGCGGACGGTGGTGTCGGTGAACTCGAGGTTCTTGCAGCCCTCGAGCATCTTCTTCATCGTCTTTGCCGCGAGAGGAGCCCACGAGCCGTTCTCGATAAGACCGATAGTCTTGTTCTGGAAGTTGCGCTCGGTGAGGTGGTTGATGAATTCGCGCATGAAGGGGAAGATCTCGGCGTTGTAGGTGGTGGTCGCGAGAACGATCCTGCCGTAGCGGAACGCGTCCTCAACGCACTCAGCCATATCCTCGCGCGCGAGGTCGTTTACAACTACCTTCGGGCAGCCCTTGACTCTGAGCTTTTCGGCGAGCAGCTCTACTGCCTTCTTTGTGTTGCCGTAAACGGAGGTGTAGGCGATCATAATGCCCTCGCTCTCAACAGAGTAGCTTGACCATGTGTTGTAGAGGTCGAGGTAGTAGCCGAGGTTCTCGGTGAGAATGGGACCGTGAAGCGGACAGATGATATGAATGTCGAGCTTAGAGGCCTTCCTGAGCAGGTTCTGAACCTGAGCGCCGTACTTGCCGACGATGCCGATGTAGTAGCGTCTTGCCTCGCAAGCCCAGTCCTCATCAACGTCGAGCGCGCCGAACTTGCCGAAGCCGTCCGCCGAGAAGAGAACCTTATCCTTGCTGTCGTAGGTCACGATGACCTCGGGCCAGTGAACCATCGGAGCGGTGACGAAGGTCAGGGTATGCTCGCCGAGCTCGAGGGTATCGCCCTCGCCGACGACGATTCTTCTCTCCTCAAACTGGGTGCCGAAGAAGTTCTGCATCATGTTGAACGCCTTTGCCGATGATACGATAGTCGCGTCGGGGTAGTTCTTCATGAAGTTGAAGATATTCGCGGAGTGGTCGGGCTCCATGTGCTGAACAACGAGGTAGTCGGGCTTTCGGTCGCCGAGAGCGTCCTCGAGGTTGTTGAGCCACTCGTGGGTAAAGTTGCGGTCAACGGTGTCCATGACGGCGATTTTGCTGTCAAGGATCACGTAGGAGTTGTACGCCATGCCGTTGGGAACGTCGTACTGACCCTCAAACAAATCGATTTTGTGGTCGTTAACGCCCACATAGCGGATGTCTTTGGTGATTTCCATAAGATTTTCCTCACTTTCGTTTTTATTGATGATTATATATTTCTTAAATTGTAACATAAATTCCGGCGGTTTACAAGGTGCTTTTGTATTTTTTATTAGCAAATCTGCGCCCTTTTGAAAATCTCTGCGCGATTTCCGCCCGTTTGGGTGCTGCTTCGTCAAATTCCTTCTGTGCGATTTGTGCATAATGACAGCTTTTCGGAATGCGCGAAATTATCCGGCTTTAACGATAAAGCTGTTGATTTTCACAGAGTTTAGTTGTACAATAGTATCAGTAAGAATGAGAAGGAGGAATTGACAGATGGGACTTTTTGACAGCGTGAACAAATCCGCGCCGAAGCCGTCGGGATATTCTTCGGACAGCAACCGTACAGAGGAGATCGTTTTTGAAAAGCTTCCCGAGAGCTTTGAGGATTTTTTGTCATTACCGCAGGCGCGCCTTGCGACTCCGTTTGACACTGCGGCGCTTACTGTGCTCGCGTTCTGCTACTACCCCGATAACCCCGATTTGTCACTTTCGATGATAGAATATCTTCGCGGGCCGAGACCGCTCAGCGGCTACGACAAGAGCTTCATAATGGATCGCTTCCGCGACGGCGACTATGTGCCGCGCTCGTACTTTGAGGGCGCGACTCCGCAGAACGATTATCTGCCGCAGGAGCCGTACCGCGTGCGCGTCAGCGAGAACCCTTACTCCTATCAGAATGAGAACTACGCTACGCTCCATATACGTTCGGGCGGCGCGGACAGTCCGCGTCAGGTGCAGCTCAGGCTTGCAAAGGACGGCAGGTGGTATCTCTGGGAGCAGTTCATTTTAGTCGGAATAAGACCGCCCGAGAGCTCTGACCCGTGGGCGTAAATATAAGATATGTATACGCGGAGAGGTTTGGCGGTTTCGTCAGGCCTCTTGTTATAATCCGCGAAAAAATTTGCATAATACTATTGACAAATGGAATTAGATTTGATACAATCTAATTGAACACAATCAAAGGAGATGAGCAAATGGGATTTTATGATTATAAGCTGAAGAAACGCCGCGGCGGCGAGCTTGACCTCGCACAGTGGCGCGGCAGGGTGGTGCTCGTTGTAAACACCGCCACGGGCTGCGGTTTCACACCGCAGTACGAGGGACTTGAGGCGCTGTATGAGAAGTACCACGACAAGGGCTTTGAGGTGCTCGACATACCCTGCAACCAGTTCGCGAATCAGGCTTCGGGTACAGATGAGGAGATACACGAGTTCTGCACAGCGCGGTTCAAGACTCAGTTTGACCAGATGGCAAAGAGCGAAGTAAACGGCGAAAACGAGCTCGGGCTTTACACGTTCCTCAAGGCTCAGGCTCCCTCGGAGGAGGTCAAGGGCGTGAAAAACAAGCTCACGATGAAGGCGATAGCCAAGATGAGCACGAGCGCCAAGGCTGACTCCGACATCAAGTGGAACTTTACGAAGTTTCTTGTAGACCGTGAGGGCAATGTGGTAAAGCGCTACAGCCCGACCTGTCCGCCGAAGGACATCGACGCGGATATAGCAAAGCTGATTTGAAAGGAAGGATAAATATGGCAGTATTGGAAGTTACAGGCGCGAGCTTTGAGAAGGAAGTATTACAGTCCGACAGACCCGTGTTGGCGGATTTCTACGCTGACTGGTGCGGTCCCTGCAAAATGCTCAGACCGATTCTTGAGGAGATCTCAGACGACAGACAGGACGTAAAGGTCGTATCGATCAATATTGACGAGGAGGACGAGCTCGCCGAGCAGTTCGACGTGAGCGCGATTCCCTGCGTAGTGCTGATAAAGGACGGCATGGAGGTCGACAGAAGCGTCGGCTTAAAGCCCCGCGAGGCGCTTGAGGAGCTTTTGTAATGTATGATATAATCATAATCGGCGCGGGGCCCGCCGGCATGACAGCCGCGATTTACGCGCGCCGCGCCGCCAAGACCGTGCTCGTGCTCGAGGCTCTGAGCTACGGCGGTCAGATTATCAACACCCCCGACATCGAGAATTACCCAGCGGCGGCTCACTTTTCGGGCTTCGACTTTGCAACGGGCGTTTACAATCAGGCAAAAGAGCTCGGTGCGGAGTTCAAGTTTGAGAAGGCTCTCGGAATCGTTGACAGGGGAGAGGACAAGCTGGTCCGAACCAAGAAGAACGAATACACCGCGAAGGCTGTGATCATCGCGACGGGCAGCGAGAACCGTAAGCTCGGCGTTGAGAACGAGGACCGGCTCGTCGGCAGGGGTATCTCGTACTGCGCGACCTGCGACGGCGCGTTTTACCGCAAAAAGACAGTCGCGGTAGTGGGCGGCGGCAACACCGCCCTTGAGGACGCGCTATATCTATCTGACGTCGCGGAAAAGGTATATCTGATTCACCGCCGCGATTCCTTCAGGGGCGAGGAAGCCTCGGTTTCGCTGCTCAGAGAGCGCGATAACGTCGAGTTCGTGCTCAACAGCACCGTAAAGGAGCTGCATTTTGAAAAGAAGCTCAGCGCTGTGACGGTTGAGGATAAGTCGGGAGCCGAGAGAAAAATCGAGGTCGACGGACTCTTCGTCGCGGTCGGCAGGACTCCCGAGAACCGGGACTTCGCGTCCGTCATCGAGCTTGACGGCTCAGGCTACGCGGTCGCAGGCGAGGATTGCCGCACAAAGACGGACGGTATCTTCGTCGCGGGCGACAACAGGACTAAGGAAGTGCGCCAGCTTGTCACCGCAGCCGCCGACGGAGCGGTCGCGGCAACAGCGGCGGTAAGCTATATCAATACAAAATAACAAAACAGGAAAGGCTGAATTTTCAGACCTTTCCTGTTTTTGTATGTATTGGTTTTAGATTGCTGATTATGACTCCGCTTCCTCTTCTGCGGATTCCTCGAGCTTTTTGACCACAACGCGCATGATGCGCTGATTCTCGACCTCCATGACGGTGAAGCGGAAGCCGTCAGCCTCAATGCTCTCGCGCTTTTTGGGGATAGTGCCCGCGTGCTCGAGAATGAAGCCGCCGACGGTGATGGAGTCGCTTTCAAGCGCGCCCTCGTCGATGTTGAAGAGCGCGAGCATATCGTCAAGCTCGATGTCGCCGTTGACAAGGAACTCGTCCTTGCCGATTTTGTAGTAGGTGTGCTCGATTTCCTCGTCCTCGTCCCAGATATCGCCGACAATTTCCTCGAGCAAATCCTCCATCGTCACGATACCGAGCGTGCCGCCGTATTCGTCGGTGACGATAGCGATGTGGTTTCTGGTGCGCTTGAAGTTGCTCAGGATCTTTGAGAGCTGCTGTGATTTGAATACGAAGAACGGCGGCTGAATGATCTCCTTGAGCTCGGGAGCCTTGCCGTCCGCGAGGCATTCGAGATAGTCGCGTGTGTGCAGAATGCCGACGATATTGTCGATCGTTTCCTCATAGACGGGAATACGCGAGTAGCGGTTCTCGATGATGATGTCCTTGATTTTCTGCTGTGAGTCCTCGATGTTGATAAAAACCACGTCGACTCTCGGCGTGAGTATCTCCTCGGCGGTCGTCTCGTCAAAGTCGAGAGCCGAACGAACCATTTCGCTCTCGCTCTCCTCGAGAACGCCTTCCTCCTCAATGCTCTCGACGATGTATTTCAGCTCGTTTTCGGTTACGGAGGGAGCGTCCTCGCTCTTGCCCGCGATTTTGAGCGCGAGCGAGCGCAGCTTCATGAAGATGAAAACGAGAGGTGTGAGCACGATGGTGATGAATTTGAGCAGACCCGCGGTTTTTGCGGAGAAGTCGTCGCAGTGCTCCTTAGCAAGACACTTCGGGATAACCTCGCCGAAGGTCAGGATCAGCAGGGTGGTCGCGCCTGTGGCGATAGCGGAGCCTACGTCGCCGAAAAGTCTCAGGCAGAGCACCGTCGCAATGGACGAGCAGCCGAGGTTGACGATGTTGTTGCAGATAAGTATAGCGGTCAGGGCGTTGTCGAAGTGCTCGATAACGTACAGCACCTTTTCCGCGTTTTTGTCGCCGTTCTCAACCGAATGTTGGACGCGTATGCGGTTGACAAAGGAAAACGCGGTTTCGGTCGCCGAAAAGAATGCCGACAGCAGCACGAGCAGACCGATGACGACGCCCATTATTATGTTGGAATCCAAAGAAACTCACTCCATAATTGTATAATTACAATAATAGTACAATAATTCCGTAAAATAATTATTATTTATTAGAAATATAACGTGAAAATCTTGAAAAAGAATGCGTTTGATGATATAATACAAAATGGTTTCATATCGTTTTCGCGAAACTCATATGCATTACTGTCCGCCTTTCGGGAAAAATAACCGCGGAGGTGCGAAACAGAAAATGATTTTGCAAAGCGATGATGAATTTGTACGCTGTCCGGGCGATATGGAGCCCGGGACGGAGAATGAGGAGAGTCAGCCGTGCCAGCTTCCCGACACAGGCTCAATGCTCTTTGCCCACAAGGACAAGATAATACACTGCCTGACGATAATCGGTCAGGTTGAGGGACACTACCTGCTCTCCGACCGCAGCAAAACCACAAAGTACGAGCATATTCTTCCGCTTCTCGTGTCGATCGCCCAGGACGAGCGGATCGACGGACTGCTGATTCTGCTCAACACCGTCGGCGGCGACGTCGAGGCGGGGCTTGCGATAGCCGAGGTGATATCGGGGCTGAGAAAACCGACCGTGTCGATCGTACTCGGCGGCGGTCACTCTATCGGAATACCGCTCGCTGTAGCGGCGAAGCGCAGCTTTATCGCGAAGAGCGCTTCCATGACCGTCCACCCCGTGCGAACAACGGGGCTGACGCTCGGAGTGCCGCAGACCTTTGAGTATTTCCGCAGAATGCAGGACAGGATAACGAACTTTGTGGTCGAAAACTCAGGCATCACACCCGAGCGCTACAGCGAGCTTGTGCTAAACACGGGCGAGCTTGTCACCGACGTCGGAACTATCCTCGATGGAGAGGACGCGGTGCGCGAGGGTCTGATAGACAGCGTCGGCACTGTTTCCGACGCGATAGACGCGCTGTATGAACTCATAATCAACCAATAAAAACGCGAACGCCGTTTCCTTTAGCGGCAGCGGCGTTTGCCCAAAAACCAAGGAGGCTACATATGACAATTCTAGACGCAGTAATCCAGGGCGTAGTTCAGGGTCTGACCGAATTTCTGCCCGTGTCGAGCAGCGGCCACCTCGCCATCACCCAGCATATTCTGGGAGTAAGCGGCGAGAGCAACCTGTTCTTCGACGTAATGCTTCACATCGGCACACTTGTCGCGGTAATCATCTTTTACCACAAGCTGATCGGCAGCCTGATCGTGGAGTTTTTCCGCATGCTCAAGGACATTTTCACAGGCAAGTTCAGCTGGAAGAACATGAACTACGAGCGCAACCTCATTATGATGCTCATCATCGGACTTCTTCCGCTTGTTCTGGTGTTTATCCCGATTCCGGGCACAGGCATGAAGGTCAAGGATCTCGCGGACGTATTTTCCGCGTCGCCGGTGCTTCTGGTCACGGCAATCTCGCTGTGCGTAACGAGCGCCCTGCTTCTTGTCGGCATCATCTGCAACAAGCGCAACTCTCAGGTTTCCTTCAAGCACATGAAGGGCAGCTCCGAGGGTGCTAAGGGCAGAGAGAGCTACACCGTAGTCGACGCGCTCTGCGTCGGTCTTATGCAGTGTGTGGCGGCTATCTTCCCGGGTATCTCGCGTTCGGGCTCAACCCTCGCGGTCGGTGAAATGCGCGGCATCAACAAGCAGAAGGCTCTCGACTACACCTTCGTTCTCGGCACTCCCGCAATCATCGCGGCAGCCGCTATGGAGGGTCTCGACGTAGTAAAGAACCCCGCTTCCGCCAATGTCGAGCTCGTGCCCACCCTTATTGGCATGGCGGTCTCGGCGGTAGTCGGCTACCTTGCTATCTGGATCTTCAAGTGGTTCCTCAAGTCCGATAAGATGATCATTTTCGTAGTCTACACCGCGGTAGTCGGCATCGGACTTATCGTCGTTTCAATCATCGAGATCATGAACGGCACCAACCTCTTCACAGGCGCGCCCATCGGAAACAATCTTTTCCCGATGCCCGTCGCAGGATAACTAAATAGGAGTGACAGCTTTGGCAGCAAAAAAGCAGTCAAAAAAATCTACAGCTAAATCAAAAACAGCCGCGCGCACCCGCGCAAAGCGCAAATCGCCGCAGCCGCAGAAGCCGCGGCTCAGCCCGAGAATAAAGTCGATACTATACGTCGCTCTGGCGATAATCTTCGGCGTGATGGTATTCATTCCCGGCAGCAACGTCTGGACGGCTATCCGCTCGTTCTTCTTCGGCATCTTCGGTCTGGGAATGCTGCTGATTCCCGCGTTTTTCATCTACATGACCGTGATGAATGAGAAAGAGAGGTACGTCGCGCACTTTGAGGCGAAGGTCGCGCTGTGCGTGCTGACGATACTCTTCGCGGGCGCGTTCGTCTATATGCTCGGCGGCGCGAAGCACCAGAATATGAACTACTTCGCGGCGCTCGGCAACCTCTACCTCGACGCGTTTAACGACACGGGCTACATTCCGCTTGTCTGCGGTCTGATTGGCGGCATTCTGGGCTATCCGCTCGCGTTCTTCTGCGGCAGCACGGTCGCGCTTATTCTCACCATAGTCGCGCTCGCCGTTCTGATATTTATCCTCACCAACCTCAGCGTAAAGGACGTTGCGCGAGCCGCGAGCCGCACAATGGACCGCGCGAAGCGTGCGGGCGAGGAACAGCGCCGCCGCTACCGTGAGCGCATGGAGCAGCGACGTCAGCGTGACGAGGAGGAACGCCGTCAGCGCGAGCAGGAGGAGTACATAAACGACAGGTACGCGACGGATTTTCCGCAGTACACGCCGTCGAATACGGGCGCGATCGATATTCCGCTCGATTCCCCCAAGAAGAAGCGCCGCAAGCGCAGGGATGTGCCCGAGGAGAAGGTCGAGCAGAGCAACACCGAGGTCGATTATTCCGACTCCAACGAGGGCAACGCCTCCGAGCTTGACCTTTCGACCGACCTGATAAATATCATCAGCCGCGCGGAGCGTTCCTACGACCACAATACAGATTCGACCGTCGAGCATATCGCCGACGATATCTCTCAGGAGAAGCGCTCGCAGCACATCTCACAGGGAGCGGTTCAGGCTGACCCCGAGACCGTGCCCGTCGAGGTGCCGAAGCGCGAGCCGCCCAAGAAGCCTGCAGAGCCTGCCGCTGAGCCGTCGGAGTTCGACAACGCCGGCTACAAGGCGGAGCAGCCGGTTGAAAAGAAGAAGGTCTATCATTATCCGCCGATACAGCTTCTGCGGCTCAACGAAAACAACAACGACCTCAGCGCGCGCGAGGAGCTTGAGCAGAATTCGCGCAAGCTGGTGGACACGCTCCAGAGCTTCGGCGTAAACGCGAAGATCGTCAATATCTGCCGCGGCCCGTCCGTAACACGCTACGAGCTGCAGCCCGCGCCGGGCGTAAAAATCAGCAAGATCACGAACCTCTCGGACGATATCGCGCTCAACCTCGCCGCCAACGGCGTGCGAATAGAAGCGCCTATCCCGGGCAAGGCGGCTGTCGGCATCGAGGTGCCTAACAAGGTCGTCAGCATGGTTTCGATGCGCGAGCTGATCGATTCCGACGTGTTCCGCAATTCAAAGAGCAAGCTGACCGCGGTGCTCGGACGCGACATCTCGGGCGATATTGTCGTCACGGATATCGCGAAAATGCCTCACCTGCTCATCGCGGGTACCACAGGCTCAGGTAAATCCGTCTGCGTAAACTCAATTCTTATCTCGATTCTTTACAAGGCGACTCCCGACGAGGTCAAGCTGCTGCTTATCGACCCGAAGATGGTAGAGTTCTCGAAGTACAAGGGCATTCCGCACCTGCTCGTGCCGATCGTATCCGACGCGAAGAAGGCAGCCGCGGCTCTGGGCTGGGCTGTCAACGAAATGCTCAACCGCTACAAGATATTCTCGGAGTACGACTGCAAGGATATCGACTCTTATAATTCTTTGATAGAAAAAAATATCCGCTATATGCGCGAGAATCCTCCCGTTGAGAACGAGGAGGGCGAGCTTGTCCAGCCCGTAATGGAGGTTGGCGGACTGCCCGTCGCCAAGGAGAAGATGAGCCGCGTCGTTATCGCTATCGACGAGCTCGCGGATTTGATGATGGCGGCGCCGAGCGAGGTAGAGGACAGCATCTGCCGTCTGGCTCAGATGGCGCGTGCCGCGGGCATGCACCTTATTCTCGCGACCCAGCGACCGACCGTTAACGTAATCACAGGTCTTATCAAGGCGAACGTCCCGAGCCGAATCGCGCTCAAGGTAAGCTCCAACATGGACAGCCGCACGATTCTCGACACGGGCGGCGGCGAAAAGCTCATCGGACGCGGCGATATGCTGTTCTCGCCCGTAGGCGCGCCCAAGCCCGTCCGCGTTCAGGGCTGTTACGCCTCCGAGGAAGAGATCGAGGGCGTAACGAGCTACATCAAGAAGTCCTCAAAAGCGGAGTACAACGCCGAGATCGAGGAGAGTATCAAGCGCATCGCCACAGAGGAGATCGCCCAGGGCAAGAAGAGCGGCTCGGACGGCGGCGACGACGGTCTTGACGTCGACTCCAAGATGGAAGAGGCTATCCAGTTCGTTATCGAGTCGGGACAAGCGTCCACGTCCATGCTCCAGCGCCGCCTGAAGGTCGGCTACGCGAGAGCGGGACGAATGATAGACGACATGGAACAGCTCGGCGTGGTAGGCCCTCACCAGGGTTCAAAGCCGCGCGACGTTCTGATGACCTACAGCGAGTGGCTTGAACGCCGCAACGCGCTGCAGAACAGGGAAGAATAAAACGGGTGCGGGCATAGCCCGCCCGCAGCTTTCAATTTTTCATTTTCAATTTTACATTAAAAACGGGGTGATCAACATGGCTTTCCTTCCTATGAACGCCGCCGAGGTGAAGGCGCGCGGCTGGGACGGAGTTGACTTTGTATATGTCAGCGGCGACAGCTATGTCGATCACCCTTCTTTCGGCGCGGCGATAATCACGCGCGTGCTCGAGGACTGCGGAATGCGCGTGGCGTTTCTCGCGCAGCCCGACTGGAGGAAGACGCGTGATTTTACACAGTTCGGCAGGCCACGTCTGGGTTTCATGGTGTCGGCTGGAAACATCGACAGCATGGTTGCCCACTACACCGTCGCCAAGCGCAAGCGTCACGACGACGCCTACACCGCAGGCGGCAAAAACGGCAGACGTCCCGACAGAGCGGTCACGGTCTACTGCCGCAAAGTCAGAGAATGCTACCCCGACAGCCCGATAATCATCGGCGGACTTGAGGCTTCTCTGCGGCGGTTCGCGCACTACGACTACTGGAGCGACAGTGTCATGCCGTCGATACTCTTTGACAGCGGCGCGGATTTGCTCGTCTACGGCATGGGCGAGCTGCAGACTGTTGAGATCGCAAAGCGACTAAGCGAAGGCTACCCGGCTGAAGCGCTGCAGGATATCCGCGGCACCTGCTTCAAGGTGAGGACGAAGGACTACGTGCCGAAGTCAGCGGTCGAGCTGCCCTCATATGAGCGCGTCCGCGAGAGTAAACGCGACTACGCGATCGCCGCACGGCGAGAGCTCGAGGAAGCCGATGCGGTCAGAGGAAAGACGCTTATCCAGCGGCACGGAAATTACCTCCTGCTGCAAAATCCGCCTATGCCGCCGCTTGATACCGGGCAGCTCGACTGGGTATATTCGCTGCCGTATATGCGGTGGTACCCTGAGTGCTACGAGAAACAGGGCGGAGTGCCGGGCGTCAGGGAGGTTGAGTTCTCGATAACTCACAACCGCGGCTGCTTCGGCGCGTGCAACTTCTGTTCGCTCGCGTTTCACCAAGGGCGAGCCGTCACCGTCCGCAGCGAGGAGAGTGTGATAAAGGAAGCCGAGAGCTTTCTTGAGAATCCGCGCTTCAAGGGCTACATAAGCGACGTAGGCGGCCCGACGGCAAACTTCCGCCTGCCGTCCTGCGAAAAGCAGCTCAGGCTCGGACTCTGCAAGAACCGCAAGTGCTTGGCTCCGACGCCGTGCCCGAATATGCAGGTGTCGCACAGTGAATACCTCGGTTTGCTGCGAAAGCTGCGCTCGCTCGACGGCATAAAGAAGGTATTTATCCGCAGCGGAATCCGCTTTGACTACCTAATGGAGGACGAGAGCGACGAGTTTTTCTCAGAGCTGATAAAGCACCACATCAGCGGCCAGCTCCGCGTCGCGCCCGAGCACTGTTCGGCGGCGGTTCTCGACAAGATGGGCAAGCCGCATATCGAGGTATACAAACGCTTCTGCGACAGGTTCTACTCTCTTACGGGCAGGGCAAAGAAGGATCAGTACGTCGTGCCGTATCTCATGAGCAGCCACCCCGGTTCGCGCCTTAAGGACGCGGTAGAGCTTGCCTTGTTCTGCAAGGCTGAGAATATCCACCCGAAGCAGGTGCAGGACTTCTATCCCACACCGGGCACGATCTCGACGGCGATGTTCTACACGGAGCTTGACCCGTACACCCTCGAGCCTGTCTACGTGCCGAAAGCCGAGAGCGAGAAGGCTATGCAGCGCGCGCTGCTGCAGTATTTCATACCCGAGAACAAGCCGCTCGTTGTCAAGGCGCTGATAAAGGCGGGACGGCGCGATCTGATCGGCAGCGGCAAGAAATGCCTCGTCACGGCACCCGCGGGAATGGCGGATAAACAGAAGCCCAAAAAGAATAAGTATTCGCGGTACTCGCGCAAGAAAAAATAGCCTTTTGCGCAAATAACGCCGAAAATTATGCATTATTAACTAAAAAAGCCTTGACCGAAATGTGTTTAGAGGCTATAATATAAAAGTATTAACTAATACTGATACCTAATATAAAACGGACAGCCTTTGCGGTCTGTTTTTCGCAATACTTCGTTGTCGTCCTTGCAAGGCGTCAGCCTTGCGGCGTCCTTCGCCTTGTCTTGCGAAAAATATCCTCGCAAATCCAAGTCCGCTTTCTATAAGGAATCAGTATAAGAAAGGAATAGATTGATGGGAGTATATGAGGAACTCATTGCAAGAGGTCTGATTGCTCAGGTAACAGACGAAGAAGAAATAAGAGAACTGGTCAACACAGGCAAGGCGGTATTTTATATCGGCTTTGACCCCACGGCCGACAGCCTTCACGTAGGCCACTTCATGGCGCTCTGCCTGATGAAGCGCCTGCAGATGGCAGGCAACAAGCCTATCGCGCTTCTCGGCGGCGGTACAGGAATGATCGGCGACCCGTCGGGACGTACCGATATGCGCCAGATGCTCACAAAGGAACAGATCCAGCACAACGTAGAGTGCTTCAAGAAGCAGATGAGCCGTTTTATCGACTTCTCCGACGGCAAGGCTCTGATGGTTGACAACGCCGAGTGGCTGCTCGACCTCAACTACGTAGAGCTTCTCCGCGAGGTAGGCGCGTGCTTCTCCGTAAACAGAATGCTCGCGGCAGAGTGCTACAAGCAGAGAATGGAGAGAGGCCTTAGCTTCCTCGAATTCAACTATATGATCATGCAGTCCTACGACTTCTACGCTCTCTATCAGCGCTACGGCTGCAACATGCAGTTCGGCGGCGACGACCAGTGGAGCAATATGCTCGGCGGTACGGAGCTTATCCGCCGCAAGCTTGGCAAGGACGCTTACGCCATGACTATCAACCTGCTTCTCAATTCCGAGGGCAAGAAGATGGGCAAGACACAGTCGGGCGCAGTATGGCTCGACGCCGAAAAGACAAGCCCATATGATTTCTATCAGTACTGGCGCAACATCGACGACGCGGACGTTGTCAAGTGCCTCAAGATGCTGACCTTCCTGCCTCTCGACGAGATCGAGGAGCTCTCAAAGCTCGAGGGCAGCGAGATCAACAAGGCTAAGGAGATCCTCGCTCACGAGCTGACAGAGATGATCCACGGCAAGGAAGAGGCTGACAAGGCTCAGGAGGCAGCGCGCGCACTGTTCGGCAGCAAGCAGAACACCGACAACATGCCTTCAACCGAGCTTGAGGACGCAGACTTCGGCGACGACGGAATCGGCGTGCTCGACCTGCTCTCAAAGTGCGGACTTATCCCATCAAAGAAAGAGGGCAGACGTCTTATCGAGCAGGGCGGCGTATCGCTCGACGACGAGAAGGTGACCGAGGCTACCGCAAGGGTTACGAAGGAAGCGTTTGAAAAGGGCTTCGTCGTAATCAAGAAGGGCAAGAAGGTATTCCACAAGGCGATACTGAAATAATATTGGATTCAGGCAGAGTTTTCTGCTAATTTATAAAAAAGAGGAAAGAAGGAAAGTATCAATGAAAAAATTCTTCGGTGAGTTCAAAGAATTCATCAGCCGCGGCAACGTGCTCGACCTCGCAGTCGGCGTTATGATCGGCGGCGCGTTCAACGCGATCGTAACCGCACTCTGCGAAAAGATCATCACTCCGCTGATCAATCTCATCATCGGCACGATCGCGGGCAAGAGCATCGAGGAGATGACCAGCATGCTCAAGGTCGGCCCCGCCGACAACCCGATCGATTTCGGCGCGTTCATCGCCGCGATCATCAACTTCATCATCATGGCGTTCATCATCTTCCTGATCGTTAAGGGCTTCAACAAGCTCGCTTCTCTCAAGAAGAAGGAAGAAATCGAAGAAGCGCCCACAACAAAGGTTTGCCCGTTCTGCTGCAGCGAGATCGACATCAAGGCTACAAGATGCCCGCACTGCACAAGCGAACTCGACAAGAAGTAATAATAATTTTTCGCATAAAAAAGCGTGCGCACCTTGTGCGTGCGCTTTTTTCAGCCATCGCTCGTGCGCACGCAGGGCGCAACTGAGCGGGCAATACAAATAAAACGAGGTAATGAAAGGCTTCTGCCGATCATTACCTCTTTTTTTCTTTTATAGAATGAAATAAAACACCACGCCCGCGGTAATCCCTATCAGCGCGCCGACGACAACGTCGCGGATAAAGTGCGCGCCTGCCATAACGCGCGACGCTTCGATCATTGAGGCGAAGCACAGCGCGACAATGCCGAGCGGAAGGTTCACGCTGAGAAAGGTCATCGCGATGATGTACGCGCTCGCGGTGTGGCGGCTGGGCATGCTCTTGCGGACGGTTGTCTTGTGGAACACGGAGTCCATGCCGTACTTCTCGTAAGGGCGTTCCTCGTTGATCACGACTCGCATCACCGTTACCAGAATCAGCACACCGAGCGGCACCAGAATCAGCTTCTGCCACTCTATCCCGTAGCCGATCTCAAAGAACTTGTAGATCAGCAGGGCAGGGTAGGCGACGAACACGATGTACGGCAGCGCCTTGTATATTATCAGTAAAAATGTATTAGCGGTTTTGTTCTCGGAAAAAAACCGCACAGTTGTTTCGTAGCGTTTTCTGTTCATAGTTCAACTTCCTCGGCATTATTCTATCACACTCAGCCGACGATTTCAACACCGTATTTTTCGAACCAGTAATCAAGCTCAATGATGTACGCGAGGATCTGCGGAGCCTTCATCAACTGACCGTACCACGGCTCTGTAACGCTCTCGGGACTCTCGATAATATCCTCCACCGTTTTTTTGTCGAGCATTTCGGTGAGAACATTATTCTTTTGCAGAATTAACCGCACGCGCTTGGCACATTCCTCAAAGTACACGGGGTTGTGGGTTTTGGGGTACGGAGATTTTTTGCGCCACGCGATCTCCTTTGGCAGAACGTCCTCAAACGCCTTGCGCACGATCCCCTTTTCTCTGCCGCCGTAAGCCTTGAGCTTCCACGGCATGTTGTAGGCGTACTCAACGAGCCTGTAGTCGCAGAACGGCACTCTCACCTCAAGACCGCTGTACATCGAGCAGCGGTCTTTTCTCTCGAGAAGGCACTGCATGAACCAATAGAAGTTGAGGAAGAACATCTCGCGCATTCTCGCTTCAAGCCTACTGTCTGTGCTCAGCTTCGGCGCTATTGAGATCGTGTCGAGGTAACGCTGCCGCACGTACTCCTCGCCGCGCGGCAGTAAGCCCTTCTTGAGCAGCTTTCGCCGAACGTCCTGACTCCGCGACCATGGAAAGCAGTCCTCAAAGAGAATGTCCTTGTTGTGGTACCACGGATAACCGCCGAAGAGCTCGTCGGCGCATTCTCCCGAGAGCGCGACGGTATAGTCCTTCTTTATTTCGCGGCAAAAGAGCAGCAGCGAAGAGTCGACGTCCGCGTACCCGGGCAGGTCGCGCGCTTCAACGCTGTCGTAAAGAGCGTCTGCAAGGAGCTTGTTGTCGAGGATAACCTCGCGGTGCTTCGTGTCCGCGTCCTTGACCATCAGCCCGATGTAGTCGGAGTCCTTGTTCGGCTGAAACAGGCTCTTTTGGAAGAACTCCGCGTTGTCGCGGTATTCGACAGAGTAGGTGTGTACCCTGCCCATGCGGTTTTCTCGGTGGTACATCGCGGCTGTTTTGACGATGATCGAGCTGTCTAAGCCGCCAGACAGGAATAGGCACCTCGGCACGTCGCTGATTAGCTGCCGCTGTATCGCGTCTGTCAGCAGGTACCGCGTGGTTTCGATAGTTTCCGCCTCGTTCTCGCCGTGCTCTCGCGCTTCGATCGAGAAGTAAGTCCTGCGCCTGAGCCGCCCGTTTTTGTAGACGGCGCACTCACCGGGGTTCAGCTCAAAAACGCCCTTAAACACTCCGCACGAGGGAGTTCTCGCAGGGCCGAGGAAGAATATTTCGTTCAGTCCCTGTTCGTCGATCTGCGGCTTGACAACTCCGCTTTTGAGCAGGGCTTTTATCTCGGAGCCGAAGATAAGTCCGCCGTCGTACTCATGATAGAACAGCGGCTTTACGCCGATTTTATCGCGGCAGAGAAAGAGCGTCCTGTCGCGCGTGTTGAAAACGGAGAAGGCAAATATTCCGTTGAGCTTTTCGGGGCACCTCTCGCCGTACTGAATGAAGGCTTTTAGCACGACCTCCGTGTCGCTGTGACCGCGGAAGTGAAAGCCCTTTGAGCGCAGCTCCTCACGCAGCTCCTCGGTGTTGTACAGCTCGCCGTTGTAAACGATGACATATGTCGCGTCGCCGTGACGCGCCGCCATCGGCTGTTTGCCGTTCTCGCGGTCGATAACGACAAGGCGGCGGTGTATAAGCGCGACGTCGCCGTTGAGGTAGATACCGTTTTCGTCGGGGCCTCGCCGCGTGAGAGTTTCAGACATCGCCTGCAGCGTCTCGCGCCTTTCCGTCATCATACAGTCCTTTTCGATCCAGCCCGCTATTCCGCACATAAAAATTACCTCCTGAGTTGATTTCGCAGTGTGAACAGAAAGCACACCGCGACTGTCAGCAGCGCCGCGCCCGAGAGCGCGCTGCCGCCGAAAAAGCCCGAACTGTCCACCGCCGCCGTCGAGAACACAGCCGTCTTTCTGACAAAGAGCCGCAGCCCGAAATGTGTCAGCAGAGCGGTGATCAGTCCTTGCAATATTCGGATAAAGAAAAATAACAACCTGTTGATTTTCAGCTCGCCGAGTGCGGCGAAAATCTGAAAGTGCACGCATAATCCGCCGAAGCCCACAGCGAAAGCGCAGAACTCTATCGGGCAGCCGCCGACCAGCTTCACCGCCGTGCATACCTCGAGCGAGGACAAGAGGTACCGCCGCACATCCTCATTCTGAATGACAATATCGAGTATGCCGCCGAACGCGCCGAACAGCACCGCCAGACCGCCGATACTCACCATGCTGACCGCCGCGCCGTGAGCCGCCTCAACAAGAGCTGTGCCGAAGGGCAGAGGCGTGAAGCGTACAGCTGCAGCCGGTGATTTATTATTCCGAAAAAGAATATTTGCTCCGACGGTGAGCAGTACGACCGAAGCCGCCTGAGCCGTGTAGATAATCAGCCCGACCGTTTCGTCGCCGTACATGCTGCCGACGAACCCTAGCAAAAATCCCGGCCCTGCGCAGACAAGGCAGTAGGCGGCGGTTTTCGCCTGCGATTCACTTAGCTGACCGCTGCGGTACATCTCGGCAGCCGCTTTAGCGCCGACAGGGTAGCCGCCGATAAGCGATAGCAGCATGACGGGCATGAGCGGAAGCCTGCTGCCGCCGAACCTGCACAGCCCGAGCTTCACCGCCAGTCCTGCCGCCGCCATAAAGGGGAAGAGCGACGGAACGAGCACGCCGAGACATAGGTTCAGTCCCTCGGCGGCGCCTTTTTTGCAGCCCTCCGGGAAAATGATCATCAGCGCAAAGCAAAGGGCAGCCGTGACCGCCGCGCCGATTGCTCCAAAACGCCGCGTGGAAATCCGTGCAAACATCACATCACCGCTAATATATATGACCGCTGCCGCATAAATATTTCCCGTAGGGGGTAATTTTCCCCGAAAAGGAGATGCTTTTATGAAAAAGAACCTCAGCGCGGTGCAGCTCGACCTCGGAACTGCGCCGCTGATTGAGATGAGCGGCAACCGCCGCGTAAACGTCGAGGGTTCAACGGGGATCCTGCTCTACGAAACGAGCAACATCAAGGTCAGCACGAACCGCATGGTGCTCTCGTTCGAGGGACGCGGGCTGAGCGTGCGCTGTATCTCGGGCTCGTGCGTCGAAATCGAGGGCTTCATCACAAAAATCGAGTTTATCAGCTGAGGTGGGAGTATGTTAGTCGGAGTTGTCAGATGGTTCCGCGGTTATGTCGGCTTCACGGCGAAGGGCAGGTTTCCCGAACGGCTGCTCAATCTCGCCGCCGTGCGCGGAGTGAATATCGCAGATCCGCGTCCGGTTGAAGGCGGAGTCAGCGGAATAATGTCGGTGTCCGATTACCGCCGGGTCCGTCCGCTCGCGAGGAAGGCAAGAGTCCGCATGAGGGTGACGAAGCGCCGCGGTCTGCCCTTCGCTGTTCGAAAGTACCGCGGCAGGCTCGGGCTGTTCGTCGGCGCGGCGCTGGGGGCGGTTCTTATCGCGGTGCTCTCGCAGTTTCTCTGGTCATACCGTATCCTCGGCGCGGACAGCATGAGCGAGCAGCAGATACGCCGCGTTCTCGCCGAAAACGGAATTTCGGTCGGCACGTATCTCGGCAATCTCGATGTTGAGCCGATAGAGCGGCATATCCTGCGCGACCTCGACGGCATAACGTGGGTGAGCGTCAATATTATGGGCTGCACCGCCGACGTCGAGGTGCGTCAGAAGGCGCAGAAGCCCGAGATACAGAGCATGGAGCCGTGCAATATAGTCGCGTCCGCCGACGGAGTGATCACAAAGCTCAAGGTGCGCGAGGGCTTTGCCGCTGTCAAGGAGGGCAGCGGAGTCGCAAAGGGCGAGCTTATCGTCAGCGGCTTCAACCCGACAAAGCAGGGATGTGTGAGATATATGCACGCCGACGCGGATATCTACGCTGATGTTATTTCCAATAGAGAATTAAAAATTCCCAAACAGTACGATTATTATTCTTTAACAGAAAATAAAATAGACCGCACGCGCCTGAGGTTCCTCTGGTTCGAGCTGCCCGCGTCGCTGAGCTTCGGAAGCTGCCTGTACCGCACGGTGACAGTCCGCGACAATTCTCTCGTGCTCAACGGCACAGTCCTGCCTGTCGGAACGAGCGTTGAGACCTCGCATGAGCTCGAGCAAAAGCACGCCGCGACCGACAAGGCTGCTGCACGGGAGATTTTCCGAAACGACGAGCTGCTGTATGAGGCGTTTTCACGTCCAGACAGCCGGCCTGTAAGCCGCAGCCTGACCGTCAGCGAGAGCAAGGACGGCTTTTCCTGCGAATTCAACTGCGTATTCAATGAAAATATTGCCGAAACAGCCGAATTCAGCGTGACAGAGGACTGATTATATGTTACAATAAAAAAAGCGGAGCTTTTCCGCACCGAAACGGAGGCTTAATTTATGCGAATTTTATGTATCGGCGACGTGGTAGGCAGCGCGGGCTGTCAATTTCTGCGCTCGAAGCTGCCCGCGCTCAAGCGGTTCCACGGAGTTGATCTGGTAATATGCAACGGCGAGAACTCAGCCGACGGCAACGGAATAACGCCGCAGTCGGCGCAGTATCTCTTTGACAGCGGCGTCGACGCGCTCACCCTCGGCAACCATACCTTCCGCCGCAGGGAGGTCTATGAGCTGCTCGACGAAAATCCCTTCATAGTCCGACCCGCAAACTACCCCTCAAAGTCCACGCCCGGCAAGGGGATTATCAACATCGACACCGGCAGGCGGATCGTCACGCTCATTAACCTCATGGGCAATCTCGGCGTCGAGGACGGACTCGAGAACGCCTTTGAGTGCGCGGACAGAATGCTCGAGCAGGCTGAGAGCAAAATCATCATCGTCGACTTTCACGCCGAGACCACGAGCGAGAAGCGCGCGATGGGATATTATCTCGACGGCAGGGTTTCGGCGATGTTCGGCACACACACCCATGTTCAGACCTCGGACGCTCAGGTTCTCCCGAAGGGCACGGGCTACATCACCGACGTCGGAATGACGGGAGTTATCCACTCAGTCCTCGGCGTAAAAACCGAAATAATCATCAACCGCCTCAAAACCAAGCTGCCCGAGCGGTTCGAGCAGGCAGCGGGCAAGTGCTCGATGGAGGCTGTGCTGTTCGAAGTTGATGACAAAAGCGGAAAGTGCGTAACTGCTGAAAGTTTGCGCATAGAGTAATAAAATTTTACAGAGAAAATACGTATTAATATCTGTTTTAACTATTGAAAAATTTGCAGAAACCTTGTATAATAGGTATGTTTGATAGAATGTCATTTTTCTTATGTTTACAAAAAGGACGTGCAGCTTATGATTAACGGTGAGATGCTAAAGCAGGCAATTATCTCCGGCGCCCACAATATCAGCGCCCAGAAGAATCACATCAACGATCTCAATATCTTCCCCGTACCCGACGGCGACACAGGTACAAATATGTCGATGACCGTAATGGCGGCGGCGAAGGCTCTCGAGGACTGCGACAGCACAAACGCGGGCGAGGTAGCTCAGCTTGCAGCAAAGGCGATGCTTCGCGGCGCGAGAGGCAACTCGGGCGTAATCACCTCGATCCTGTTCCGCGGCTTTGGTCAGGGACTCAAGGACATGGAGGAGGTCAACGGCAAGAACATTGCCGCAGCTCTCGGAATCGGCGTTGACGCTGCCTACAAGGCGGTAACGAAGCCTGCCGAGGGTACTATCCTCACTGTAGCCCGCATGGCATACGAGGCAGGCGTTGAGGCTTCCAAGGAGAACCACAACGCGATCTATGTATGGCAGACCATCGTCAACAAGGCAAACGACGCACTGGCTCTCACTCCCGAGCTTCTCCCTGTACTCAAGAAGGCGGGCGTAGTAGACGCGGGCGGCAAGGGTCTTTGCACGATCTTCGAGGGCATGCTCACCTTCTTCCGCGACGGCGAGGTAATTCCCTACGAGGAGACAACAGCTCCTACGGTCGATACCTTCGAGAGCGCTGCGGCTGAGTTTGACGACGACATCGAATTCACATACTGCACTGAAATCATCGTCGGCAGAGATACCGAGTGCACACTCGATCCCGACGACCTTCGCACATATTTACAGACGATCGGCGACTGCGTAGTCGTAGTCAACGACGAGGAGATCATCAAGGTTCACGTTCACACCGAGACTCCTAACGTAGTTCTCGAGCAGGGTCTTACATACGGCCAGCTCTTAGCCGTCAAGGTTGAGAACATGAAGGAGCAGCACAAGAATGCCAAGAAGGCAAGCAAGAAGTCCAAGAAGGCGAAAAAGGAGAAGTTCGAGTTCGCAGAGCCCACCGAGGATATCGGATTTGTCGCAGTCGCGGCAGGCGAGGGCATGAAGAACCTCTTCAAGGAGCTTGGCTGCGTCAACGTCGTATCGGGCGGACAGAGCATGAACCCCAGCACCGACGATATCTACGAGGCTGTTCTCGCGACGCCCGCGAAGAACGTCATCGTGCTTCCCAATAACAAGAACATCATTCTCGCGGCTGAGCAGACCGTGCCCATGGTCAACGACAGAAACGTCATCATCGTTCCCACCAGAACGATTCCGCAGGGCATGACCGCGCTTCTCAACTTCGACCCCGAGATTTCCGCCGACAGCAACGCCCAGCTGATGATGGACGCGGCCCGCAACGTCGGAACGGGACTTGTAACCTTCGCGGCACGCAACAGCGAGTTCGGCGGCAAGAAGATCAAGGAAGGCGATATCATCGCCCTTGAGAACGGCAAGCTCACCATCACCGAGAAGAGCGCCGTCAAGGCTCTCGTAAAGCTCGCCAAGAGCATGGTTACCCGCGACACCTCGTTCATCACCCTGATTTACGGTGAGGACATCGAGGAGGAGGACGCTCAGAAGGCGTTTGACGAGCTTCAGGACAAGTTCGGTTCACGCGCGGACATCTCTCTCGTCAAAGGCGACCAGCCCGTATACTACTTCATTCTCAGCATCGAGTAATTTCAACAGAATATTGCGGTCAGCGTCCGGCGGTGATTCGCCTATGCTGACCGTTTTTTATTACCAACTAAAAAATCGGAGCGCAAGCGACCCGAAATTTTCCATTTTTCATTTTCGATTTTCAATTAAAAACTATGCCATCTTTATTCAAAACACCCGTTTCCGCTCTTTCGGGGGTGGGGCCAAAGCGAGCCGAGCAGTTTGAAAAGCTCGGAATATCCTCAGTCGGCGAGCTGATACAGTTCTATCCCCGAGCCTACGAGGACTGGAGCGAGATCACGAAAATCGCCGATATCACCGAAGAGGGCACCTACTGCGTCAAGGCGGTTGTCGGCTCCGCGGTATCAAACACGATGCTCGCGGGTGGACGGTTTATATGCAAGACCACCGTCTACGACGACACGGGCACCATAAAGCTCGTCTTTTTCAATAACAAGTACATAAGCCAGATGCTCGCCTACGGAGCAGAATATTTCTTCTACGGAAAAATAACCTTCGACAGCTACGGCTCCCAGATGGTCGCTCCCGCGTTTTCACCGGCGCGTCAGGGGCCTCATATCCACCCTGTTTACCGTTCTACCGCGGGGCTGAACTCAAAGACGATAGAGGGCGCGGTGCAGAAGTCGCTGAAAATGCTGCCCGAAACGGTCGGCGACCCGCTGCCCGAGGGTATCAGGAAGAAGTTTGATCTCTGCGGTCTGCGAAAGGCGATAGAGGATATCCATTTCCCGAAAACAACCGCAGACCTCGAGCACGCGCGCAGAAGGCTCGTCACCGAGGAGCTTGTCGTGCTCAATCTCGGAATGCGCAGCCTGCGCGACCACAGCCGCACGCTCAGCGGCATGAAGATACACGAGGACTTCTCCGCTCAGTTCGAAGAGCTGCTTCCGTTTGAGCTGACGGGCGCGCAGAAGAGGGCGATTGCCGACTGCGTTAACGATATGCTCAGTAAGCCGTCCCAGATGAACCGCCTTGTACAGGGCGACGTCGGCTCGGGCAAGACGGCGGTTGCCGCGTCGGTCTGCTTCACCGTGATAAAGAACGGCTTTCAGGCGGCGTTCATGGCGCCGACCGAGATTCTCGCTGCACAGCACTACGAGACCTTCCAAAAGCTCTTGGAGGGTACGGGAGTCACTGTCGGACTGCTGACAGGCTCACTCAGGGAGAGCGATAAGAAGCGCGTCCGCTCAGGCCTCGCCGACGGCACGATACAGCTCGTGATCGGCACTCACGCGCTTATCACCGACAAGACGGAGTTCAATAATCTCGGACTTGCGGTAACCGACGAACAGCACCGATTCGGAGTCGCACAGCGCGCGAAGCTGCTCTCAAAGGGCGACAATCCGCACCTGCTCGTCATGAGCGCGACGCCGATTCCGCGCACACTCGGGCTGATAATCTTCGGCGACCTCGACATCTCGGTAATCGACGAGCTTCCGCCGAACCGAAAGCCCGTCCGCACGGTGCTGCTGCCCGTATCGGGACGCGGCAGGATATATAAGTTTATCCGCGAGGAGGTTTCGCGCGGCAGGCAGGCGTATATCGTCTGTCCGCTCGTCGAGGAGGGCGAGCTCGAGGGCGTAGCCTCAGCCGAGGAGTACGCCGCCGAGCTGATGCTAAAGTACTTCCCCGATATACCCGTCGGCGTGGTTCACGGAAAGCTCAAGCCCGCCGAAAAGGACGCCGTCATGGACGGTTTTGCCAGGAATGAATACAAAATACTCGTCGCGACAACCGTGATCGAAGTCGGGGTTGACGTTCCGAACGCCTCTGTCATGCTCATAGAAAACGCCGAGCGGTTCGGGCTTTCTCAGCTCCACCAGCTCCGCGGCCGCGTCGGCAGAGGAGATGCGCAGTCCTTCTGCGTGATGATAAGCGACCGCATGAATCAGGTCACGCGTCAGCGTCTGGAGGTCATGTGCTCGACCAACGACGGCTTCAAAATCGCCGACGAGGACTTGAAAATGCGCGGACCGGGCGACTTCTTCGGAGAGCGCCAGCACGGACTTCCGCAGCTCGCCATAGCCGATTTTGCCGATACGAAGAGCCTCGAGCTCTCGCAGAAGATCGCCGACGAGATCATGTTCCGATACAAAGACCTCCGCAGCGATGAGCTTCGGCTGCTCAACGCCGAAATCGACAGGCTGTTCAGCCGCGGCGGTCACAATACGATGAATTAGGAGTGAGTATATGAAAAAGTTCATTTGCGTACTGTGCGCGCTCTGTGTGCTGCTCGGTGCGGCGACCCTGCCCGCAGGCGCAATCAGCTTCTCAAACAACGTCGTCACCCGCTCAAAGTCGATTCTCATGGTTAACCGCGACATCGGTCAGGTTGTGTTTGAGCAGGACGCCGACGAGAAGCGCTATCCGGCATCTACCACCAAGATAATGACCTACATCGTCGCCTACGAGCACATCGACGACATCGAAAACACCCGTATCCCGATCAAGAAGTCGGTTCTCGACAAGCTCAAGGGCACCGACAGTTCCTCCGCGAACCTTGCCGACCACGTGGGCAAGAAGATGAGCGCGATCGACCTGCTCTATTCGATGATGGTACCCTCGGGCAACGACGCGGCGCTGACTCTCGCAGATTACGTCGGCGACGGCGATATCGACAAGTTCGTCGACATGATGAATGAGAAGGCCGACGAGCTCGGCTGCGAGAACACCCACTTCATGAACCCCGACGGTCTCCATGACGACGACCACTACACCACAGCGCGCGACCTCTACAAAATTACCACCTACGCGCTGACGCTGCCGCACTTTTTCGAGATATCGAACACCACGGAGTACAAGTGCGAGGGCGACGAATATGCCCTGACCACCACCAACTACCTGATTGACCAGTACCGCGGCGGCGAGTATTACTACCAGTACGCCGAGGGCGTCAAGACCGGCACCACAGATGAAGCAGGCCGCTGTCTTGTCACCACCGCCTCAGCCGACGGCAACTCATATATCCTTATCCTTCTCGGCGCTCCGTACAAGGCGGGCGAGATGGAGGAGTACTACACCTTCACCGACGCTGCCGATTTGTTCCGCTGGGCGCTTGTTGACCTCCAGATGCAGACGATCAAGTCCACCCAGACTCCGATCTGCGAGGCAAAGGTCAAGCTCGCCTGGGGCAGGGACAAGGTGACACTCGTTCCCGAGAAGAACCTCAATGCCGTAATGCCAAAGGATCTGACGCCTGAGAATATCGTTGTTGAAACCGATGTTGACGAGGTGATATCCGCTCCTCTCAGGACAGATACGCCCGTAGGTACCGCGGCAGTCTACTACGTCGACACAAAGACAGGCGACAAGCAGATCGTAGCTACGGTAAACCTCGTGCCATCTGAGAATCTCGACCGCAGCGGAATCCTCGCGGTGCTCGACGTAATCGGCACGATCTTCCGGTCCTACTGGTTCATTGTCATTATTGTGGCGATCCTGCTCATCCTTGCAGGCTACGTCATCGCAGGCAAGATCCACCGCAACAGACAGAGAAAGAGAAGGAAGGTCAAGAAGTACCGCAACTTCTGATGTAATTAAATTGTAAACAATATGTAGTTGTAATTCACAACATCTTGTGGTATAATTTCTTTATGGAATTATTATAAGAAAATATAGTATCACAAAGACGGGGTGACAGGTTATGAAATGTCCATATTGCAGCTTTGAGGAGAGCAAGGTTATCGACTCGCGATCGGCGGACGACGGAGAGAGGATCCGCCGCCGCAGGGAATGCCTGAAATGCGGCAAGCGCTTCACCACCCATGAGGTGATCGAAACCGTTCCGATCATCGTCGTAAAGCGCGACAAGTCCCGCGAGGTGTTCGACCGCAACAAGCTCACCGCGGGCATTCTCCGCGCCTGTGAAAAGCGCCCTGTATCACTCACTCAGATCGAGGAAATGGTCGACAGGATAGAGGCGAAGATCCAGAGCATGCTCGACCGCGAGATCACAACCCGCCAGATAGGCGAGCTCGCGATGGAGGAGCTGAAGACAGTCGACGAGGTATCCTACGTGCGCTTTGCGTCGGTTTACCGCCAGTTCAAGGACATCAACACCTTCCTCGAGGAGCTCAACAAGCTGCTCACCGAGAAACAGTAATACTATATTAAAGAGCAAAGGCCGCCCGATCGGGCGGCTTTTTTGGTTGTTGAAATGAAAAATAAAAATCGGAGCGAAGCGACCCTTAATTTTCCATTTTCAATTTTCAATTATCAAGAAAACTTCTTCGCCTGAGCGACAGCGAGCCTGTCGCATCGTTCGTTTTCGGGGTGACCGGCGTGACCCTTGACCCAGTTTATCTCGACCTGATGCCTGTCATACTGCCTGAGCAGCCTTTCCCAGAGGTCGGGATTCTGAGCCTTTTCCTTCTTGTTGCGCATCCAGCCCTGAGCCTGCCACTTCTTTGCCCAGCCGAGCTTGAGCGCGTTGCAGACGTACTGCGAGTCGCTGTACAGCTCGACCTCGCAAGGCTCCTTTAGCGCCTCCAGCGCGAAAATCACCGCGCATAGCTCCATGCGGTTGTTGGTGGTTTCACGCTCGCCGCCCGAAAGCTCCTTTTCCACTCCGTTGTACCTCAGTACGGCGCCCCAGCCTCCGGGGCCGGGATTGCCGCTGCACGCTCCGTCCGTATAGACCTGAACTCTTTTCATATGTATCTCCTTCTTGCATCTGATTGTCACGGATATATTTTCTCACAAATCGCCCATAATAACAAGAGGGCAGGGGAAATTTGGAAAAACTTTTTCATAATTCCAATAACATATTGACAGCAAAGCGGCGTTTGAGGTAAAATATACAATGTATATGTATGCTGAAATCAGTATACCCATTTTGGTTTTTATCCGTAATGGATTAATATATGATCGGAACAAATCTGAAGAATATGGAGGTAATTTTGTGAGCAAAGAACGCAATAACAGAAACTTTAAGCTCAAAAATACAAATATCGGGAAAGGGCAGGCAAAGTCCAAGAGCGCTAAAAGCTCGAAGCCGAAGGCAAACCGCCGGCCTCAAAGACCCACAAAGCCGTCTGTGAAGGTATCGTTCCTCGGTGGACTGAATGAGATCGGCAAGAACATCACCCTCATTGAGTGCGAGGGCGATATGATAATAATCGACTGCGGCATGGCGTTCCCCGACGGAGACATGCTCGGCGTCGACCTTGTAATCCCCGATTTCACCTATATCGAGCAGAACTTCGACAAGGTGAAGGGCATCGTGCTCACCCACGGCCACGAGGACCATATCGGCGGACTGCCTTATCTTCTCTCTCTCGTGAACATACCGATTTACGGCACGCCGCTGACGCTCGGACTTGTCGGCAACAAGCTCAAGGAGCACAGCCTGTTCAACAAGGCGAAGCTCAACGTCGTCAACGCCGGCGACACAATCAGACTCGGCTGCATGGAAGTCAAGTTCATTCACGTCAACCACAGCATTCCCGACGCGGTGGCTTTTGCTATCCGCACACCCGCGGGCACGCTTGTACACACGGGCGACTTCAAGATCGACTGCACGCCTATCCTTGGCGACGCTATCGACTTCTCGAGCTTCGCGCAGGCAGGCGACGAGGGCGTACTCGCACTTTTAGCCGAGAGCACCAACGCATCGCGTCCGGGCTTTACGCGCACAGAGAGGCTCGTGTCCGACAGCCTGAATATGCTTTTCAACAACGCGGCGAACTACCGCATTATCATCGCGACCTTCGCGTCGAATGTCAACCGCGTCCAGCAGATCATCGACTGCGCCGCGAAGTACGGCAGAAAGGTCGCCTTCTCGGGCAGAAGCATGGTCAACTACATGGACGTAGCCAAGAAGCTCGGCTACCTTAACGTGCCCGACAATATTCTGATCGACCTCGACATGCTCGACAAATATCCGCGCGAGCAGATCGTACTTGTCACGACGGGCAGTCAGGGCGAGCCGATGAGCGCGCTGTCGCGTATGGCGTACTCCGACCACCGCAAGGTCGTGGTGGGCGAGGGCGACTTCATCATCATCTCCGCGAATCCTATCCCCGGCAACGAAAAGACCGTCGGCAACGTAGTTGACGAGCTGCTCAAGCGCGGCTGCAAGGTCATCTATGAGTCTATGTACGACGTACACGTCTCGGGTCACGCCTGCCAGGAGGAGCTGAAAATCATTCACCGCCTTGTCAGACCGAAGTTCTTCATTCCCGTCCACGGCGAGCAGAAGCATCTGCGCAAGCACGCCGACCTCGCCGAATTCCTCGGCATGGACAGAAAGAACATCTTCATCGGCGACGTTGGCAGCACGGTTGAGATCAACGAGGACTACATGAAGGAGATCGCGCCCGTACCCGCAGGCAAGGTATTTGTCGACGGACTCGGCGTCGGCGACGTCGGAAGCATCGTTCTGCGCGACAGAAAGCACCTCGGACAGGACGGCCTGATCATCATCGTCGCCTCGCTCGACGTCTACGACGGCCATGTTATCAGCGGCCCCGACGTAGTTTCGCGCGGATTCGTATACGTGCGCGAGAGCGAGCAGCTGCTCGAGGAGGTGCGCAAGCTCGCGCTCGATATCCTTGAGGACTGCGCTGACAACAACATTCACGAGTGGGGCATCATCAAGAACCGCATCAAGGACGAGATCTCGAAGCTCATTGCACAGAGAACCCGCCGCGCGCCGATGATCCTCCCGATCTTACAGGAAGTATAAGGACGGTTTGGAAACTGCCGCTGACCCAAAAATACAATTCGGAGCGTAAGCGACCCGAAATTTTCAATTTTCAATTTTTCATTTTCAATTAACAAAAGGACTGCTATGAGAAAAAAACATTGGATGCTGTCGCCGTGGTTCATAATCTTCACGATTGTGATGCTGCTGATGACGACTATTTCCGCAAACTACAACATAATCGTGTTCTACGTTGAGCTGGGCATAACGGTGCTGTCGATTGCCGCCGTGATCGCGCTCAGCCTGCGTTTCAGCGCGTATATACGCGGAATAGTCAGGTCGACCGCGGACAGGATCAACGGCATCGACCGCGACTACCTCGAGCGCTACAAGTACCCCGTTGCCGTCGTCGGAATGGAGGGCGACATCGTGTGGTGCAACGCGCGGTTCCGCAAGGCGATCGGCGGACGCAGCCCCGAGGGCGACCATATCAACAACTATATATCAGGCTACGACATCGTCGATATCATAGACAGCGACGGCGTGGACGTAGCGGTAGACGGCAGGGAATTCACCGTCTACTGTCTCAATGCCGACGGCAGCACGGTCTGCCACTTCATTGAGAACACCTACTACAAGTCCACCGTCCGCGAGTACCACGCGTCGATCCCGTGCGTGGCGCTGATAACCTTCGACAACGCCGAGGACTTTGTTTCCAGCTCCGAGGAGTACTACTCCACCGTCGCGATCTCGGTCGAGGCGAATCTGCAGCGCTGGGCGAACGAGTACAAGGCGATGTACAAGAAGATCACCAACAACCGCTATATGATAATCTTCCGCGACGCCGACATCGACCACATGGTCAACCAGCGGTTCCCGATACTAAGGGATATCCGCTCTATCGGCACCGCGCGCCACGTCGCGACGATATCCGTGGGACTTTGCCGCGGCAGCAAGACCGTCCGCGAGAGCGAGCTCAACGCGCGCAAGGCGCTCGAGATGGCTCTGGGACGCGGCGGCGATCAGGTTGCGATAATCCGCGACAATACCTACGAGTTCTTCGGCGGAACGGCGGCTGCGGCAGAGAAGGTCAGCAAGGTTCGAATGCGCGTCATCGCGAACGCGATAAGCCGTGCCGTTGCCGACGCGGACAAGGTGTACGTCATGGGACACCGCTTCTCCGACCTCGACTGCGTAGGCGCGGCGATCGGCATGCAGTGCATCATGGACAAGACCTTCAAGAAGTACAGCAAGGTCGTCATAAACCGCGAGACCTCGATGGCGCAGCAGCTTATCGAGTACACCGACGAAAGGCTCGAGAGCGATATTTACACCACTCCCGAGGAAGCGCTCAGAGGTATCACACCGAAATCGCTTCTGATTATCGTCGACACCCACCTTGCGACCTCTCTCGAGAGCCGAGAGCTATACGAGAGGGCAAAGAAGATCGTCGTTATTGACCACCACCGCAAGGCGGTCAATTACATAAACAACGCGCTCGTGTTCTGTCATGAGCCGTCAGCTTCGTCAGCGTGCGAGATGTGCTGCGAGATCATCAGCTACCTCGACGACAAGCCGCTCGGCTACATTCAGGCTGACGCGCTGCTCTCGGGCATAATGCTCGACACCAAGAACTTTGTGCTCAAGACGGGCGTGCGCACCTTCGAAGCGGCGGCGTATCTCAGGCGCAAGGGCGCGAATACCCTCACGGTAAAGGAGCTGTTCTCGGGCAGCATCGATACATACCGCGAGAAGGTCGACATCGTAGTCCGCAGCGAGGTTCACCGCGGCTGTGCGATCTCGACCTCAGACAAGCTCACCGACGACATACGTCTCGCGTCTGCGCAGGCGGCTGACGAGATGCTCACCCTCAAGGGTATAGTCGCGTCGTTCGTAATCTTCGGCGACCACAAGAAGATAAACATCTCCGCGCGCAGCTACGGACGGATAAACGTCCAGCTAATCATGGAAAAAATGGGCGGCGGCGGCCACCAGACAATGGCGGCGACCCAGCTTTACAATTCGTCCATCGAGGAAGCGCGAAAGCAGCTGACGGAAGCTATCGACAACGTGCTTGACGAAGCCGAGGAGGACAACTCCGACAAACAAAATAAACCAAAAAAGGACTGATATAAATGAAAGTAATTCTTCTGCAGGACATAAAGGCACTCGGCAAAAAGGGCGAGCTCGCTGAGGTGAGCGAGGGCTACGGCAGAAACTACCTGCTGCCCAAGAAGCTCGCTAAGGAAGCCAACGCACAGGCTATGAACGAGTACAAGAACGCCGAGAACTCCAAGAACTACAAGATCGCCACCGCCAAGGCTCAGGCTGAGCAGGACAAGCAAAAGCTCGAGGGCAAGGTGTTCAAGATGAAGGCGAACGGCAACAACGGCAAGCTCTTCGGCAGCATCACCTCAAAGCAGATCGCCGAGGAGATCAAGAAGCAGTACGGCATCGCCGTCGACAAGCGCAAGGTCGTGCTCGAGCGCGACATCAAGGAATTCGGCACCTACAAGGCGGAGGTCAAGCTCTACACAGGCATCTCCGCGTCGATTGACGTACAGGTTTCCGAGGCGTAATCATGGCTGAGGAGTTCACTTCCGACCTCGGCGTAATGCCATACAACACCATGGCTGAGCAGAGTGTTCTCGGCGCGATATTGCTCGAGAGCTCGATGCTCGACGAGGTGCTCGACTTCATCAAAAGCCCCGATTATTTCTACGTCGGCGTCCACAAGCTGATGTACAGGGAAATGATGCTGATGATGAACAACGGCATTCCCGTCGACCCCGTAACGCTGATCGACAGGCTCGAGGGCAATCCCGAGTTTGAGAGCAGCGGCGGAAAAACCTACGTTATCAATATTGCGGACTCCTGTCCGTCCTACAGCAACGCGGGACAGTACGCTAAGATCGTCGCGGACAAGTACAAGCTCAGACAGCTTATCACAGCGTCAAGGGCGATCATCGACGACGCAACCGAGGGAGCCGAGGACACCTCGCTGATTCTCGACGCCGCCGAGCAGAGATTGTTTGATATCCGCAGCGACGAGAACTCCAAGGGACTCGAGCGCATCAATTCGGTTATCTTGCAGACATTTGACCGCCTCGACGACCTCAATTCCGAACGCGACAGCAACACCCGCGCGATTCCGACGGGTATCGGCGACCTCGACCGCATGATCACGGGACTCAACCGCAGCGACCTCATCATTCTCGCCGCCCGTCCCGGTATGGGCAAGACGAGCTTTGCGCTGAACATCGCGCGCAACGTCGCCTGCCAGTCAAAGAAAACCGTCGCGTTTTTCTCTCTCGAAATGTCGCGCGAGCAGCTCGCGAGCCGACTTCTGTCGTCCGAGGCTCTCGTCAGCGGCACAAAGCTGCGCACGGGCAAGCTCGACAACAGCGACTGGGGAAGGCTTATCCCTGCGAGCGACGTGCTCAAGAACGCCGACCTCTACCTCGACGACACCTCGACTATCACAATCACCGAAATGAAGGCGCGCCTGAGAAGGCTCAAGCAGGTAGATCTTGTTGTCATCGACTACCTCCAGCTAATGGCGAGCGGCAGGCGTATCGACAACCGCGTTCAGGAGATATCCGCGATCACCCGAAACCTCAAAATCATGGCGAAGGAGCTCAACGTCCCGATCATCACGCTCTCGCAGCTTTCGCGTGCGTCCGAGCAGCGCACGGGCGACCACCGTCCTCAGCTCTCAGACCTGCGTGATTCGGGTTCGATCGAGCAGGACGCGGACATCGTGCTCTTCCTCTACCGCGAGGGCTACTACGACCGCGAAAACGGCGACAACCCGACTCCTCAGGCGGATATGAACTCGGGCGAGTGCATCGTCGCGAAGAACCGTCACGGCGAGACCAGCACCGTCAACCTCCACTGGCAGGGCGAGTTCATGCGCTTCACGGGCATGGAGAAGAAGTATGACGCATAAGGCTCTCTCGACCTGCGAAAAATATAAATTGCTCGAAGACGGCGGCACCGTGCTTGTCGCTCTTTCGGGCGGAGCGGATTCCACCGCTTTGCTTCACTTTCTTTATTCTGTAAAAGAAAAATACAACCTCACGATTCTCGCCGCCCACCTTAACCACGGCATTCGCGGCGAGGAAGCAGACCGCGACGAGCGGTTTTGCAAAATTCTCTGTGAGAAATATAATATACCGTTTTACTCCAAGACCCTCGATATTCCCGCTCTGTCAAAGCAGCGCGGCGTCAGCGAGGAGCTTTGCGGCAGAGATGAGCGCTACGCCTTTCTCGGAACGCTCGCCGAAGCGCATAACGCAAGAATCGCCACCGCCCACAACGCTGATGACAACGCCGAGACCTTGATATTCAACCTCGCGCGGGGAAGCTCTCTTCGCGGCGCGGCAGGCATTCCGCCGAAGCGCGGCAGGATCATCCGTCCGCTGATCGAGGTCACGCGTGCTCAGATTGAGGAGTACTGCGCGGAGAACGGGCTTGACTTCGTCACCGACAGCACAAATCTCGGAGATGAGTACACCCGAAACAAAATCCGCCACCATGTGATTCCCGTACTTCGTGAGCTGAATCCGTCGTTTGAAGCTGCGGTAACGCGCTTCACCGACACGGCAGCCGAGGTCTCGGATTACCTCGACATTCAGGCGGACGCCGCTCTCACAGCCGCCGAAACCGACTACGGATATTTCGCGGACAGGCTGCTTGACAACCACCCGGCCGTCCTGAAAACGGCAATTAATATTCTGTTAAAGAAATATTATATTCAAACCGATTCCAAGAAGCTCGGACTTATCGCTGATATCCTCAGAAACGGCGGCGCTGCAGAGCTTAGCCGCGAATATACCGCGGTTTGCAGGCGCAATATATTCTGTATCGCCGGCAGCGGCAGCCCAGAGATGCCTGAAGTCGAGCTGCGCGGCAGCGTGAGCTTCAGCTTTATAGACAAGCTCGTCGCCGCGTCGATAGATAATTCTAATAAAGAAAATAAAATCCTGATTTTCCGCACCCGCCGCGAGGGAGATATGTTTTCTTTCCAAAAAAGAAATATAACCAAATCTCTCGGCAAGGCTCTGCGCGAGATTGGAGTACCCTCAAAGCTCAGGGACAGCGTGATCTGCCTGTGTGAGGGCAGCGTTGTACTCTGGTGCGAGGCGCTGGGATATTCAACTCAGGGTAAAATATACACCCAAAACCAAAATCTAACCATTGAACTGAACGGGGAGAAGTGCTATGATGTTACACAAGGACGTTGAATCCGTACTGCTTTCGCAGGAAAAACTTGAAAAAATTGTGAAGTCCCTTGCAAAACAGATAGAAAAAGATTATAATGACAAAGAGTTTATGATGGTCGGACTGCTCAAGGGCAGCGTCGCGTTCATGGCGGATCTGATGAAGCGCGTGAATCTCGACTTTTCGATCGACTTCATGGTTGCCTCGAGCTACGGCAGCGGCACCGAAAGCTCGGGCAGGGTCAAGATCGTCAGTGACCTCACTCTGCCTGTTCAGGGCAAGGATGTTCTGGTGGTTGAGGACATCATCGACTCGGGCAACACCCTCAACTTCGTCATGAACTATCTTATGACAAAGGGCGCAAATTCCGTCAAGGTCTGCACCCTCTGCGACAAGCCCTCACGCCGCAAGGTACCTCTCGTACCGGATTACTGCGGCGCCGAGATCCCCGACGAGTTCATCGTCGGCTACGGCCTCGACTATGCCGAGAAATACCGCAACCTGCCTTATATCGGAATCCTCAAACGTTCCGTTTATGAATGATACAGACGGCGGCGACCCCGCGGTCAACAAACCCAAGGAGTGTGAAATAATTTGGACAATAAAAAGAGGACGCGCAACCTGCTGCTCTATCTCGCAATCCCGATTGTGCTGATTGTTGTCGCGGCGATTTTTCTGAGTACGCGCCAGTCGGATTCACCAAAGACATCCGAGCTCGTGCAGTACTTCATCGACGACAAGGTTGAGAGCTACACTATCAACTACGGCTCCGGCGCTGTCGAGATCACCCTCAAGGAGGGCGAGAAGGCGTATCCCAAGACCGAGGAGAGCGCGGCGAGCAATCCGCTGACAGCTCTCGCGGGCACAGACCAGCAGACAGACTCAAAGTCCAAGGTCGTCGTCAAGGGACAGCTTGCCGATATCCGCCTCTTCATCGAGGAGATAAACGAGAAGTCGTCGCCCGACGAGCCTGTAAAGTACAACTACATCCGCGCGAGCGACAATTCGTTCCTGCTCGAGCTTATCCCGACGATCATTATGGTCGCAATCTTCATCGGAGCGTGGATATTCCTGATGAAGCGCATGGGAAGCGGCGGCATCGGCAGAGAGATGAATTTCGGCAAGGCAAAGATCAAGAACACCAACGACGAAAAGCGCAAGACGACCTTTGACGACGTGGCAGGAGCCGACGAGGAGAAGGAAGAGCTTGCCGAGGTCGTCGAGTTCCTTAAGAACCCCGAGAAGTTCAACAAGTTAGGTGCCCGCATTCCCAAGGGCGTACTGCTCGTAGGCCCTCCCGGAACAGGTAAAACCCTTCTCGCGCGCGCAGTCGCGGGCGAGGCAGGCGTACCGTTCTTCTCGATTTCGGGTTCGGATTTTGTAGAGATGTTCGTCGGCGTAGGTGCGTCGCGTGTCCGCGACCTCTTTGACCAGGCGAAGAAGAACGCGCCCTGCATTATCTTTATCGACGAGATCGACGCCGTCGGCAGACAGAGAGGCGCAGGTCTCGGCGGCGGCAACGACGAACGCGAGCAGACCCTTAACCAGCTTCTCGTGGAGATGGACGGCTTCGGCGTGAACGAGGGCGTAATCCTCATCGCCGCGACCAACCGTCCCGACGTACTCGACCCCGCGCTTCTCAGACCGGGACGCTTCGACCGTCAGGTTGTAGTAAGCTATCCCGACGTCAACGGCCGTGAGGCTATCCTCAAGGTTCACGCGCGCAAGAAGCCTCTTGCGCCCGACGTAAAGCTGCGCACGATCGCAAAGACCACCGCGGGCTTCACAGGAGCCGACCTCGAGAACCTGCTCAACGAGGCGGCGCTTCTCGCGGCACGTGCCGACAAGAAGGCGATCACCATGAAGGAGATCGAGGAAGCGACCATCAAGGTCGTTGTCGGCGCGGAGAAGAAGAGCAAGGTCATGAGCGACAAGGAGAAGAAGCTCACCGCCTATCACGAGGCAGGTCACGCTATCCTCTTCGACGTGCTCGAAACGCAGGATCCCGTTCACGAGATTTCGATTATTCCCCGCGGAATGGCTGGCGGCTACACAATGCCTCTGCCCACTGAGGACAAGTCATACAATTCGCGCAGTGAGATGCTCGAGGATATCGTGGTATCCCTCGGCGGACGCGTTGCCGAGGCGCTGATCCTCGACGACATTTCCACAGGCGCGTCCAACGACATTGAGCGCGCAACAAAGACCGCGCGCGCAATGGTCACCAAGTACGGCATGACCAAGGAGCTCGGCTGCGTCAACTACGGCTCCGAGAGCGGCAGCGTATTCCTAGGCAGGGATATGGCGCGCACTCAGGACTACAGCGAGGCGACTGCGGCGAAGATCGACGAGCTTGTTCTCGAGATCGTAAACGACGCGTACGCGCGTGCCGAGAAGCTCCTCAGCGAGAATATCGACAAGCTGCATGAGATCGCCGCGTATCTGATCAAGCACGAGAAGATGAGCGGTGCGGACTTCGAGGCTGTCATGAACGGCACCTATGTCGAGCCCGAGGAAGAGCCTGAGGAAGAGGTAACAGAGCCTGCTTCCGAGACTGTTGAAACGGCTGACGAGAGTGTTGTCGAGGCACCCGACGAAGCGGAAGATAATTCTGCAGAAGAATAATAACAGGCGGTGGAGGTCAGGAGCTTCCGCCGCTTTTTACCGCTGAAACCTCGAACAAACTTGCGAAAAACACTTGATATTTTCAAATTAATGTGGTATACTAATATAAATACAAAACGACAGGAAAATAGCTATGTCACTTGAAAAGATTATTGTAAAAGGCGCGAAGGAACACAACCTCAAGAATATCGACGTTGAGATCCCGCGCGAAAAGCTCGTTGTTATCACGGGACTGTCCGGCTCGGGCAAGAGCTCGCTCGCCTTTGACACGATTTACGCCGAGGGTCAGCGCCGCTATGTCGAGAGCCTTTCGTCCTACGCTCGAATGTTCCTCGGCCAGATGGACAAGCCGAACGTAGAGAGCATAGAGGGACTTTCGCCCGCGATTTCAATCGACCAAAAGACGACCTCCAAGAACCCGCGCTCGACCGTCGGAACCGTCACGGAGATATACGACTATCTGCGACTTCTTTACGCGCGGATAGGCGTGCCGCACTGTACGGTCTGCGGCCGCGAAATACGCCAGCAGACGGTTGACCAGATTGTTGACAAAATCATGGCGTACCCCGTGGGAACCAAGATACAGGTTATGTCGCCTGTGGTTCGCGGAAGAAAGGGCGAGCACGCCAAGGTTCTCGACAGCGCGAGAAAGGCGGGCTTTGTCCGCGTGCGCGCCGACGGTATCGTCTACGATCTGCAGGAAAAAATTCCTTTAGAGAAAAATAAAAAACATAATATAGAGATCATCGTCGACCGCCTTGTCATCAAGCCCGAGATATCCTCGCGGCTTTCGGACAGCATTGAGACCGCGTCAAAGCACAGCGGCGGCATCGTCATGGTGAACTTCGGCGACGAGGACGTGATATTCTCGCAGAAGTACGCCTGTCCCGACCACGGCGTCAGCATCGACGACCTCACCCCGCGAATGTTCTCGTTCAACAATCCCTTCGGAGCCTGCCCAAAGTGCACGGGTCTGGGCGTTTTTCTCAAGATAGACGAGAACAAGATAATTCCTGACAGGAATAAAAGTATAAAAGACGGCGGTATCAAAGGCGGCGGCTGGGCGATGGAGGGCAGCACGATCGCGGCGATGTACTTTGACGCGCTCGCTCGTAGATACAAGTTCTCGCTGAGCACGCCGATACGCGACCTGCCCGACGACGTTGTTGATAAGATCCTCTACGGCACCGGTGACGAAAGTCTCACCCTGCACCGCCGGTCCGTCTACGGCAGCGGCACCTACGAGCACCCGTTTGAGGGCGTGATAAACAACCTCGACCGCCGCTACCGCGAGACCTCGTCCAACTGGATTAAGGACGAGATCCGCACCTACATGGCGGAGATCCCCTGCGACGACTGCAAGGGCGACCGCCTGAGCCGCGAGAGCCTTGCCGTCACAGTCGGCGGAATCAATATAGCAGATTTCTGTAAAAAGAGCGTTGTCGACGCGATCGACTTTATTCAGTCGCTCGAGCTGAGCGAGAAGGAGCGTATCATCGGCGCTGAAATCATCAAGGAGATCACCGAGCGCCTTAACTTCCTCAAGAGCGTCGGTCTGGGCTACCTGACCCTTTCGCGCAGCGCGGGCACTCTCAGCGGCGGCGAAAGCCAGCGTATCCGCCTCGCGACCCAGATAGGCAGCTCTCTGATGGGCGTTCTGTATATCCTCGACGAGCCGAGCATCGGACTTCACCAGCGCGACAACGAAAAGCTCCTCGGCACCCTCAAGCGCCTTCGCGACCTCGGCAACACGGTGATCGTAGTCGAGCACGACGAGGAGACCATGTACGCCGCCGACTGCATTGTCGACGTCGGCCCCGGCGCGGGTATACACGGCGGCGAGATCGTCTGCACCGGCGACGTGGATAAGATAAAGGCGTGCGGGAACTCCGTCACGGGACAGTACCTTAGCGGCAAGCGCGCCGTGCCTGTACCCGAGGAGAGGCGTAAGGGCAACGGCAAGTTCCTCGAGATACGAGGAGCCGCCGAGAACAACCTCAAGAATATCAATGTAAAAATTCCACTCGGCGAGCTCGTCTGCGTCACGGGCGTTTCCGGCTCCGGCAAAAGCTCGCTGATCAACGAGATACTGTACAAGACGCTCGCACGCGAGCTGAACCGCGCCAAGACGATTTCGGGCAAGCACAAGGAGCTGCGCGGCGTCGAGAACCTCGACAAGGTGATCGAGATCGACCAGAGCCCGATAGGCAGGACTCCGCGCTCGAACGCCGCGACCTACACGGGACTGTTCACGGATATCCGCGCGCTCTTCGCCACAACTCAGGACGCAAAAATGCGCGGCTTTGACCAGAGCCGCTTCTCGTTCAACGTCAAGGGCGGCAGGTGCGAGGCGTGTCAGGGCGACGGCATAATCAAGATCGAGATGCACTTCCTTTCGGACGTCTACGTACCCTGCGAGGTCTGCAAGGGCAAGCGCTACAACCGCGAGACCCTCGAGGTCAAATACAAGGGCAAGAGCATTTCGGACGTGCTCGACATGACTGTCGAGGAAGCGATGGAGTTTTTCGCGAACCTCCCGAAGCTCTACCGCAGACTAAAGACGCTCTACGACGTAGGTTTGGGCTATATCAAGCTCGGTCAGCCCGCAACTACGCTTTCGGGCGGCGAGGCACAGCGCGTCAAGCTCGCAACGGAGCTGTCGAAGCGCAGCACTGGCAGGACGATATATATTCTCGACGAGCCGACGACTGGACTGCACATCGCCGACGTTCACCGCCTTGTGGACGTGCTGCAGATGCTCGTTGAGGGCGGAAACACGGTCGTTGTCATCGAGCATAACCTCGACCTGATCAAGACTGCCGACCATATTATTGACCTCGGCCCCGAGGGCGGCGATATGGGCGGACAGATCATCGCGCAGGGCACACCCGAGCAGGTGGCGCAGAACCCCGATTCGTTTACGGGACAATATCTTAAACCCTTGCTGCAGGAGTAAAATATTTTTTAATAGAAAAAACGGAAAGGCTTGACGCTTTGTCAGACCTTTCCGTTTGATTTTTTAATCGGGTGCGGGCAGAGCCCGCCCGCAATTTTCCATTTTTCATTTTCAATTTTCAATTTTCAATTCCCTCGTCCGTGCCTACCTTCGCGAGCTGCTTTTGCATCTGTCTTGTCCTGACTCCGACGAGGTTGTCAAGCTCTTTGTTCGCCTGGTCGAGCCGCGTCTGAGTCTTTTCGAGAACATCAGCAAAGCTGTCAAATTCCTTCTTGACGCTTCTTAGTACGTCCCAAACCTCCGCGCTGCGCTTCTGAACCGCGAGGGTGCGGAAGCCCATCTGCAGCGCGTTGAGCAGAGCCGCCATCGTGCTCGGGCCGGCAATGCTGACCTTGTACTTGTGCTGTAACTCTTCAACCATTCCGCGGTTGACGACCTCGCTGTACAAGCCCTCAAACGGCAGGAACATCACCGCGAAGTCGGTTGTGTGCGGCGGGTCGATGTACTTGTCGTGAATGTCCTTCGCTTCATTGCGGATAGTGCCGAGCAGAGCCTTCTCGCAGACCTCGATCTGCGCCTTGTCGCCGCTTTCAACGGCATCGCGGAGAGCAAGGTATGTGTCGCCCGGGAACTTCGAGTCGATAGGCAGGTAGATGAATCCGCCCTCGTCAGCAGGCAGCTTAACGGCGAACTCGACGCGGTTGCGCGAGCCCTGCTTTGTCGCGGCATTTTCCTCGTACTGGGTGGGAGAGAGGATTTCCGCAAGAATGCTTCCGAGCTGGATTTCGCCGAGAATACCCCTCGTCTTGACGTTCGAGAGCACCTTTTTGAGGTCGCCGACGCCCACCGCGAGGTTTTGCATCTCGCCCAAGCCCTTGTATACTTGCTCGAGCCGCTGACTGACGAGAGAAAAGCTGTTGCTGAACTTCTCGTCCAGGCTCTTGTTGAGCTTTTCGTCGACAGTGCTGCGCATTTCGTCAAGCTGACGGGCGTTGTCAGTCTGAATCTCGTTGAGCCGCTTTTCGACGGTATCACGGATCGAGTTAAGGCTGCGCTGATTTTCCGCTGCAAAGCCCTGAAGCCTTTGCTCGAGCATACCGCCCATCGCGCCGACAGAGTTCTGGGTCTGCGCGGTCAGTTCCTGCCGCAGCTCGCTCTGCTGCCGCGAGATATCGGCGCTGATCTGCCGCGCGAGATACTGTTCGTCGACCTTGTTCTTATTCGATAAAAGAACTATGACAATCAGCGCCGCAAGCAAAATAACGGCGGCGATTCCGATAACAAGAAGTACCGTTTCCATTTCATCAACTCCTTGCTCATATCATACCACAGAAGGGTCGATATTTCAAGTGAGCATAGGGCAGTATATCGGACAATGCTCAGTCGAATACGCTCTCAACGTGTTTTTTGCAGCCCTCGGGCGAGTATAGAAAGCGGTCGATGTGCCTTTCCTTGCAGAAGTACTCGGGCGGCTTCGGATTGTACTTATAGTCAAAGGTGTCGATGATGATCAGCTTGATTTTCATTTTCTCGGGGATAATGCTCTTGATGTACACGCTCGCCTGCTGACCCGCCTCAACTCCGTCTCTGCTCTCCGCAAGACCCGCGAGGTTCGGAGCGAGCTCAACGAACGCACCGTAGTGCTCTACGCTGCGCACAATTCCCGATACCGTCTCGCCCGCGCGGAAGCGCGCCGCGTTCTGTTCCCACGTGCCGAGAAGCTCCTTGTGGCTTAGGCTGATCCTGCCGTTTTCCTTTGAGCGCACCACCGCTCGAATGTCCATTCCGACAGAGAACCTCTCCTTCGGGTGCTCGATACGCGACACGGAAATCGCGTCGATCGGCATAAGCGCGACGATACCGCAGCCTATGTCCGCGAACGCGCCGAAGCTCTCGAGGTGGGTGATTTTCGCGTCAACCACGTCGCCTTTTCTGAGTGACGAGATAAAGCTCTCCATGCATTTTTTCTGGGCGTTCTCCCGCGAAAGCACGGCGTATTCCGCGCCGCTCCGGTCTGTGCGAAACTCCGTCACCGTAAAGCACACGGGTCGGTTGACACGAGATATGATCGCGATATCCCTGACGCTGCCGTCGCGGATACCGAGCGCGCCGTCCTCTCTGGGAATCACTCCGCGCATACAGCCGAGGTCGACAGTGAGGTTGTGAGCGGCGTCGCACATCACGGCTCTCGCCTCCAGCACATCGCCTGTCTGAGCCGCCTCGTGCAGGTGCTTCGGCGAGCTCATTTTATGCAAATTCGAGGGGTCGGCGGACAGCCTGCCCTCGGGCAGATATTCTGACATTTTATTACCTCCGTCATATTTTCTTACAAAACAGGATATGAATTTTTCGTCGGAGATATGATTGCATTCGGCGGCATGATGTGCTATTATTTGAATGGAAGGGAGTGCTAAACATGTCCGAAAAAACGATCGTCGCCATCATGTACGACTTTGACCGCACGCTTTCGACGCGCGATATGCAGGAGTTCAGCTTCATTCCGCGGCTCGGAATGGACAGCGCGGAGTTCTGGAGCTTCGCAAACGATCTCGGCACACGCGAGCACATGGACTCAGTCCTCGCTTATCTCTACGCCATGGTGCGCATGTCCGAACAGCGCGGCATACCTCTTCGCCGCAGCCAGCTCGTCGAGATGGGCAGAAGCGTCGAGTTTTTCGACGGGGTAGAGGACTGGTTTGACCGCGTGAATGTCTTCGGGCGCGAGTGCGGAGTGATGGTCGAGCACTACATTATTTCCTCGGGAATGAAGGAGATCATCGAGGGCACCAAAATCGCGGATAAGTTCCGCTCGATCTTTGCCTGCGAGTTTCTCTACGACTCCTCGGGCAAGCCCGTCTGGCCGAAAACCGACGTTAACTACACAAACAAGACCCAGTTTGTATACCGCATAAACAAGGGAGTGCTCGACGTTGAGAACGACCTCGACCTCAACCGCTCGATGCCCGACGACAGCAAGCGCGTGCCGTTCTGCAACATGATCTACATCGGCGACGGACTGAGCGACGTGCCGTGTATGAAGATGATGAAGGCCTACGGAGGCTACTCTATCGCGGTCTATCAGGACAGGAAGAAGGTTGAAGCGCTCCTCGAACGCAACAGGGTGGATTTCATCTATCCTGCCGACTACCGCGAGGGCAGCGGTCTTGACGTGACCGTGCGCAACATCATTCGTAAAATGGCTATCAGCGACGTGCTCTTCCACGAGAACGCCGCCCAGAAGCGCGGTCAGGAGTGATAATAATACGCGATCTTGTGCAGCTTGTATTTCGCCGCCTTGATGTGGCGCGAAACGGTTGATTCCGAGAGGTTAAGCTCCTCGGCTATCTGCTTCTGGGGTTTGCCGTTTATGTAACCGAGCATGCAGGCGAGCTGCTTCTTGGTTAGCGAGCCGTACATAGCCTTAGTGAGGACTTTACACATTCTCCTGCGCTCGGCGCTGTTGTCAGAGCCGCGGCTGTACATTGAGTTCATCATTCCGTAGCGGTTCTCGTTCTCTGAGTTGATGTGATAAACCTCTGTTCTCACGCTGCGTCACCGTGCCTTTCTCTGAGCAGGGCAGCGGTTTCCATGCATTCGCGGAAATAAACGCGGAACTTTGCGATTTTGCGGTCAAGCTCCTTTTTGCAGGAGGGCGAGGCGGCTTTCCGCTCTGACTTGAGTTTATCTATCACCTTGGCAAGCTCGTCCGCGGTGCTTTTATATTCATTTGACCATGCAAGATAATTCATTATTCGTCCTTCCTTTTGCAGTGAATTATTCGTTACTATCTTTTCGTTCAGGTTTTCCGACGGGGCGTTTCGAAATCCCTGTAATTCTATTATAACCCATAATTTCGGAAATTGCAAACAAATGTTCGAATAATTTCGAAAAAAATTCAGATTCGATATAATCGTGTGCTGAATTTCTGTATAAGAATTATAACCCGTCAAAATACCGAACACTTTTTTGTATCATTTGCCGATAGGCAAAATTCAAAAACCATGAATTTGAGGTTTTATCAAAGAATTCCGAAAAATACTGTACAAAGTTTGTGTCGAAATTATGTGCAACCTGTCATTTCTCCTGTCTAGAAAAGACAAATCCGTCATTTTCCCCTTGAAAATGACGGAATTTTTTTGTATAATAGTAGTCAGAAAATCATTCAAACACCGCATAAACACTGAGCTTTTGGGTCAGTTTGGTGATTTTTCCAAACTTCGGTAAAATGCAATGCTCTTAATGGGACATTCATTTTCATAAAACACACAATCGCGAGGCAGACCGTCTGATGATGGTCTGCTTTGCGTTTTAAACGCCTTTTACTTCCGGAGGGCAAGCGCGCGCTGACAATAAGAGTGTTCGTTTTCTTCTTTGTTTTCTTCTTCGTTTTCTTTTTCTTTTTCGTCTTCTTTTTCTTCTTGTATGCGATCGCATGCGGCCGTAGAATGCTTTTGTTTTGCACGCAAAATAAAGAGTGTTCTTCTTCGTTTTCTTTTTCTTTTTTGTCTTCTTTTTCTTCTTGTATGCGATCGCATGCGGCCGCATACGCTCGTAGAAGCAATAGTTTAATTGCATATCAATATGCAAGAAAAAACGCGTTTGCAAAAAAATATGCAATTTATAATTTTGTACTTGTAAAATCTAACGAAGAATGTTAAAATAAAACTGTGCAAAATACCACAACTTAATAGGAGGATAATATTATGAAGGTAAAAATCATTTCAGACAGCACAAGCGATTTATCGCCGGAGCTTGTCAAAAAATATGACATCAGTATCGTTCCGCTATACGTGGTGATGGGCGACAAGATCAGAAAGGACGGTATTGAGGCAACTCCCGAGGACATTTACGAATATGTTTCACAGAGCGGCAAGCTGCCCAAGACCTCCGCGCCGAACCTCAACGACTTTCTGAGCGCCTTCCGCAACTGGCGCAATCAGGGATATGAAATAGTCCATTTCAACATCAGCTCCGAATTCTCGAGCTCTCACGCGACCGCCCGCATGGCTGCCGAGGAGGTAGGCGGCGTTGAGGTCGTCGACACGCGCAACCTTTCAACAGGCTCGGGACTTGTGGTTTTACACGCCTGCGAGATGGCTGAAAACGGCGCGTCGGCAAAGGAGATCGCCGAGGAATGCCGTGCGCTGACAGGCAGGGTAGAGGCGAGCTTCGTTGTTGACAGCATCGATTATCTCCACAAGGGCGGACGCTGTTCTTCCGTTGCTGCTCTCGGCGCAAACCTGCTCAAGCTAAAGCCCTGTATCGAGGTAACTGAGGGCAAGATGCAGTCGGGCAAGAAGTTCCGCGGCACGATCGACAGGGTGATCATCAACTATGTGACAGAGCGCCTGCAGAACCGCGAGGACATCGACAAGCACCGCATTTTCATCACCCACACTCGCTGCTCTGAGGACACCGTAAACGCCGTCCGCGACAAGATCAACGAGCTGCAGCCGGGCTTTGACGAAATCCTCGAGACCACCGCGGGCTGCACCGTAACCTCGCATTGCGGACCCGGTACTCTAGGCGTGCTGTTTATCCGCAAGGCGTAATACCAACAAAAAAAGCCCGGACAATCGTCCGAGCTTTTTTCTATACTAGAATTATTCTTCCCAGTTGTGCCAAACGTTCTGGATATCATCATTATCCTCGAACATATCGAGCATCTTCTGCATCTTGACAGCAGCGTCCTCGTCCTCGATCTTTGTGTAGGTATCGGGAACCATCTCGATTTCCGCGGAAACGAAGGTGTAGCCGAGCTTCTCGAGGTCATCTCTTACCGCGCCGAAATCATCGGGCTCGGTGTAGATGGTGAAAACGTCCTCGTCAGCCTCAAAGTCAGCGGCGCCGACCTCGAGAGCGTCTGTCATAACGGCGTCCTCGTCCTTCTCAAGATCCTCGCGCTCGATCACGAGCACGCCCTTGCGCTGGAACATAAAGCCTACGCAGCCCTGTGTACCCATGTTGCCGCCGAACTTGTCGAAGTAGTGTCTGACCTCGCCCGCGGTACGGTTGCGGTTGTCGGTCAGCGCCTCAACGATAACCGCGATGCCGCAGGGACCGTAGCCCTCGTAGGTAACAGCCTCGTAGTTGGTGGAATCGCTGTCGTTGGCAGCCTTCTTGATGATTCTCTCGATGTTGTCGTTGGGCACGTTAGCCGCCTTAGCCTTTGCGATGGTATCGCGCAGCTTGGAGTTTACGTTAGGGTCAGCGCTTCCGCCTGTCTTGATAGCAACGATCAGCTCTCTGCCGATTTTGGTGAATACCTTAGCGCGGGCAGCGTCGTTCTTACCCTTTTTCTGTTTGATTGTGCTCCATTTGTTATGTCCTGACATGAAATCAATCCTTTTTCTATATTATTCAGCCTCAGCCGAGGTAGCGGTTCCCTCTTTTACGAACGGGAAGCCGTTGATATACAGGGTGTCGCCGTCGGACTGGTAGGTGATGTCCATCGAGCTGTCCTTGGTGTAATAGAAGTGCATGGTGATCGAGGTGTCGTTGACGTCGTAGATACCCTCGATCGTGTAGTCAATCGTCATGTTCGCGCCGGTGTACATATTCATCTGGCTGACGTTCTCGTGATAAGTAGCTGTGCCGTCCTTAGAGAACTCATAGCTGAGGTCATAGCCTTCCTGATTGAATATCCACTTGCCCTGGATCGACTCAACGGGAGTGAAGTCGTTCTCGCGCTTGATTTCGGGAGCGGAGTAAGAAGCGGAAGTCATCTCGATAGTCGCCGACTCGTCGGAAGCGGTCGTGAGGGTGAGCTTTCTGCCTGTGAAGGCGTTGCCGCTTACGTTGACCTCGTACTCGCCGTAGGGCAGGAAGTTGTAGCTTGTGATAAGGTCTGTGAGCTCCATGGTCATAACGGACTTGCCGTCGTCATTCTTGTGTACCTCGTAGGTGCCCTTGCTGGTGACGGTACCGATGGTCGCCTTGACCTCGCTGCCGCTGAAGGTGAAGTAGTAGTCTACGTCGACATTCTCGACAGCCTCGTCGCTGGTGGCATCGGAAGCGAGCATGGGAACCTGTCTTACATAGTGCCATGTGCCGTCAAGACCTGTGTTGAAGAACAGTCTGATCACGAGAGCCGCGAGAGCCACGACGATAACGATGCCTGCTGCGATGAGCACGGGCTTCATGATAAGGCTCTTCTTTTTGGGAGCTTCGGCGGGAGCGTCAGCCTCAACCTCGGCGAGCTCTTCGCCAAAAGCGGTATCTGCTTCTGAGATCACCTCTGCGGATTCCTCAGCTGCTTCCTCGGCAGCTTCCGCAGCGTCCTCGGCTGCTTCGGTAACTTCCGCCGCAGTCTCGGCAGCTTCCGCTTCGGTATTTGTTACATTTTCTTCGGAAACGGTTTCATTGTTGAATTCCTTATTTTCGTCCAACTTTTAATACCTCCTTTACAATCTTACCCTCTATAATACTACTTTTAAACACAAAAATCAAGTTTTTTAAATCGCGTACTAAAGGTTTTTTATATTGGAAACGTCTGAGTTTCGCGGGAAGTGTTCAGCTAACTCTGACTGCACCTTTTCTTACTGAGAGATTGATATAATTCCGACCGCTCTTGCTGAAAGGTTTGATATTTCTGTCACCATTTACGCGGGAAGTGTTCAGCTAACTCTGACTGCACCTGTTCTATTTAATTACACCGATAATAAACAGACTGAAAAAATATAAATCGGAGCGAAAGCGACCCTTAATTTTTCATTTTCAATTTTCAATTTTCAACTTACAAAAAACGGTTACAATTCGGTTACAAAACCATTGCCAAAACACCATTGCGGTGGTATAATATATAGAATACGAAAAGAATAAAAAATTCTGGTGAAAGGAAGTCTTAACATGATACATTCAATGACAGGCTTCGGTCGCTGTGAAACTGAAATAAACGGACGTGAAATCTCTGTTGAAATCAAGAGCGTGAACCACCGCTATTTCGAGTTCAACTGCCGTACTCCGCGAGCCTACAGCTTTCTTGACGAGAAGCTCAAGAGCTATACATCGACCCGCGTGTCAAGAGGCAAGATAGATATGTTCGTATCTGTCGGCGCGAGCGACGAGGTCGCTTCCGAGGTCGCTGTGAACCACCAGCTCGTGGCGGGATATCTCGCGGCAATGAAGGAGATCAGCGAGACCTACGGCGTAGCCGACGACGCTACGGCGGTATCGTTATCGCGGTTCCCCGACATATTCACGGTTCACAAGGCGGCTGAGGACGAGGAACAGATAACAGCCGACGTTCTGACAGCGACGGCAAAGGCTCTCGACGCGTTTGTGGCGATGCGCGCCGCCGAGGGCGAGAAGCTCAAGGAAGATATTCTCGGCAGGACAGAAACCATTCTTTCTATCGTCTCAGAGATCGAGGAGCGTTCTCCGCAGACCGTGAAGGAGTACGAGGAGCGTCTGCTCGACCGTATCCGCCAGACGCTCGACAGCTTCAGCGTCGAGATCGACGAGCAGCGCGTGCTCACAGAGGTAGCGCTCTTCTCAGACAAGGTCGCGGTAGCCGAGGAGACCGTCCGTCTGCGCAGCCATATCGACCAGCTTCGGGAGTTCCTCGACAGGGACGAGCCCGTAGGCAGAAAGCTCGATTTCATCATTCAGGAGATGAACCGCGAGGCGAACACCATCGGCTCCAAGGTACAGGACGCCGTTCTCGCCCACAAGGTCGTCGACATCAAGAGCGAGATCGAGAAGATCCGCGAACAGGTTCAGAATATCGAGTAAAGGCAGAAGGAATATGAAATTAATAAATATCGGCTTCGGCAATCTCGTAAGCTCCGACAAGCTGATCGCGGTAGTCGCGCCCGACGCGGCGCCCGTCAAGCGAATCGTGCAGGAGGCGAAGGCGAGCGGAATGCTCATAGACGCGACCTGCGGACGAAAGTGCAAATCGGTGCTTGTGAGCGAGAGCAACCATGTAGTGCTCTCGGCGGTATCCTGCGAGACTATCCAGAACCGCGCCGAGGAAAGTGAGGAAAAAGATGACTGATCAAAAGGGAAAGCTGGTGCTCTACTCAGGCTCCTCGGGAGTCGGCAAGGGCACGATTCTCAAAAAGCTCATGGAGCTTGACGAAAACGTCTGTCTCTCCGTGTCCGACACAACACGCGAGCCGCGTGAGGGAGAGATCGACGGCGTTCACTACAACTTCGTCACCCGCGATAACTTCAAGGAAAAGATCGCTTCCGGCGGTTATCTCGAGTACGCGGAGTACTGCCACAATTTCTACGGCACGCCCATTCAGCAGCTCAGAGACCTGCTCGACGAGGGCAAGACCGTATTTCTCGAGATTGAGGTTGAGGGCGCTTTGCAGGTAATGAAGAAGTACCCCGATATCCTCAGTATCTTTGTGTTACCGCCGAACTTCGAGACGCTCGAGCGCAGGCTCAGAAGCCGCGGCACAGAGGACGAGGCGACGATCGAAAGGCGGCTCGAGAAGGCTAAGGAAGAGATCGGCTGCCGCAGCAGATACACATACAACGTAATCAACAACGACCTCGACACAGCAGTCAAAGAGGTTTACGATATTATTCACGCGCAGTAACGGCGCACGAAAGGAGAAATCACCATGCATAAGGTTAATGTAGACGATTTATTTGAGGGCAAGCAGAGCAAGTACGCTCTGGTTGTAGGCGTTTCAAAGAGAGCCAGAGAGATCACCGAGGTTTTCGAGCGCGACGGCGTCGTCACAGAGGAGAAGCCCGTGCTGATGGCTATTGAAGAAATCAAGAACCACGAGATTGACCTCGTTGAGCCCGACGAGGACGAAATCTAAGGAATGGAAACGCTTTTGGCCGTCTCAGTGGCGGTTGAAAATACCACATTTTCCTTTGACCGCGAATTTGACTATCTCGTACCGCCGCGTATGGCGGACGAATGCGCGGTCGGCAAGCGCGTTCTGGTACCCTTCGGCAGAGGCAACCGCCGCCGTCAGGGTATTGTGACCGGGCTGCACTATATCGAACCCGACGAAAAGCTCAAGGAGCTGCTCTCGGTGCTCGACACAGAGCCGGTGCTCTCAGAGGAGCTGCTCGGAGTCGCGCGTTTCATGAAGGAGCGTTACTTCTGCACCTTCTACGACGCGGTAAAGACAATGCTGCCCGCGGGGATAAACTACCGCCTGAGCACGGTCTACAGCGTCCGCGCCGAGGACGGCGGCACGATCCTCGACGAGGAAAAGCAGCGTATCTATAATTATATCTACTCAAAGCGCAAGCCTGTCCGCCTCGAAAAGCTGATGGACGACTTCGCGCTGACGGACAGCCGCGTCCCCGACGAGATGGTACAGGACGGACTGCTCTACAAGTCCGAGGAAGCCTTCCGCAGGGTAAACGACGCGGTAACGAAGATGGCGGCGATCGCGCCGAACTGCGACCTCTCCGCTCATAAGCTCACGCCGAAGCAGGAGAGCGCGGTAGAGCTGCTGCAGATGGTCGGCGCGGCTCCCGTCAAGGAAGTCCGCTACTACACCGGCGTCAGCTCAGCGGTGATCGACGCTCTTGTCAAGAAGGGCATAGTCGTCCTCTTTGACGAGGAGGTTTTCCGCATAGGGGACAGACAGCCCGACGACAGCATCGGCGAGCTTGTTCTGTCAGACGAGCAGAATCAGGCTTGCAATAATCTCTATAACGAGTACCGCGACGAAAATCCTCATGTCAGCCTGCTCTACGGCGTAACGGGCTCGGGCAAAACGAGTGTGTTCATGAAGCTGATCGAGCGCGTGCTCGGCGACGGAAAGGGTATCATCGTTATGGTGCCCGAGATATCGCTCACGCCGCAGTTCGTAGCCCTGTTCACAAAGCGGTTCGGAGATAAAATCGCTGTTTTCCACAGCGCGCTCTCCCTAGGCGAGAGGCTCGACGAGTACAAGCGCGTCAAAAAGGGACTGGCGCAGATCGTTATCGGCACGCGCAGCGCGGTTTTCGCGCCGTTTGATAACGTCGGTCTGATAATCATGGACGAGGAGCAGGAGTACAGCTACAAGTCCGAAAGCTCCCCGAGGTACCACGCGCGTGAGATTGCGATGTACCGCTGCTTGCGCGATAAGGCGCTGCTGATATTGAGCTCGGCGACCCCGAGCGTCGAAACCTTTTACTACGCCCGGACCGGGCGATATTCCCTCAATGTTCTGAATAACCGCTACGGCGAGGCAAAGCTGCCCGACGTGATTACGGCGGACATGAACCTTGAGGTGCAGTCAGGCAACACCACGGGATTTTCCCAGGTGTTGCTCGAACATCTTGAAAGCAACCTCGAGCACGGACGTCAGAGCATATTGCTGCTCAACCGCAGGGGTCACAATTCCTTTGTCACCTGCACCCACTGCGGCGACAGTGTGACCTGTCCGAACTGCTCGATTTCGCTCACCTACCACATACGCAACAACCGCCTGATGTGCCACTACTGCGGCTATTCGGTGCCGTTTTCGGGTGAGTGTCCGACCTGCCACAGCAACACGCTGCGTCTCGGCGGCACAGGCACCCAGAAGGCTGAGCGCGACATAGCGGAGATCTTCCCGAACGCGCGTATTTTACGAATGGACACCGACGCGGCTTCGTCAAAGGCGAGCTACGAGCGCATGATTTCGTCGTTCTCGAACGGCGATTACGACATTCTCGTCGGCACCCAGATGGTCGCGAAGGGACTTGATTTCCCGAACGTGACTCTTGTCGGCGTGCTCAACACCGACCACGCGCTCTATGCCGACGACTACCGCAGCTACGAGCGCGCGTTTTCGCTGCTAACTCAGGTAGTCGGCAGAAGCGGCAGGGGCAAGGACAAGGGCGTCGCGGTGATACAGTCCTACACGCCCGACAACCTGATTATCGGCATGGCGGCGCGTCAGGACTACGCGGCATTTTACGACACCGAGATAAAAATGCGCGAGATGATGCTCTATCCGCCGTTCGCGGATATCTGTCTTGTCGGCTTTGTCGGCGCAAACCAGCAGCTCACACTACGCGCGGCGGCAAGGTTCCTCGATATCTTCGTAGGGCTTGCGCAGAGCGAACACAGCAAGCTGCCACTCCGCATTCTCGGCCCGTCGCCGGCACTTGTTGTCAAGGTGAGCAATAAATACCGATACAAGCTGATAATAAAATGCAGAAACAACCGCGAGTTCCGCGCGCTGATGTCAGACGCGCTGCTCAACTTCGGCGGGGAGAAGGAGTTCCAAAAGGTGACCGCCTACGCCGACATGAACGCGCTGGTCTGTTAATTGAAAATTGAAAGTGGAAAATTGAAAATTTCGGGCGGGACACCCGCACCCGATTTTTATTCACAACTATAAAACCAAGGTGATACTATGGCTATCAGAAATATTGTTAAGGACGGCGACCCGATTCTCAAGAAGCGCTGCCGTCCCGTTGAAAAATTCGACAACAAGCTCGCCACCCTTCTCGACGACATGGCAGAGACCATGCACAAGGCTAACGGCGTAGGTCTTGCGGCTCCGCAGGTCGGAATGCTGCGCAGAGTCGTCGTTATCGATATCGGCGAAGGCGTGATAGAGCTTGTAAACCCCCAGATCATCGCGTTCAGCGGCGAGCAGGAGGGTCTTGAGGGCTGCCTGTCCTTCCCGGGACAGTGGGGCATCACAAAGCGCCCCGAGTACGTCAAGGTCAAGGCTCAGGACAGAAACGGCGATGAGTTCACCCTCGACGGCAGAGAGCTGCTCGCAAAGGCGTTCTGCCACGAGATCGACCACCTCAACGGCGTTGTGTTCAAGGACGTCGCCGAGCGTATCCTCACACCCAAGGAAGTGGAGGAAATGGAGAACTCATGAGAATAGTTTACATGGGCACTCCGGATTTCGCGGTGCCTGCCCTCGAAAAACTGGCGGCTTGCGCCGAGCATGCCGTCGCCGGCGTTTTCACCCAGCCGGACAAGCCTCAGGGCAGAAAGATGATTCTCACTCCGCCGGACGTAAAGGTCTGCGCACAGAAGCTCGGCATTCCCGTTTTTCAGCCCGCGAGCATGAAGTCCGAGGAGGCTCTTGATTCTCTTAAGGAATTAAATCCCGATGTAATCGTTGTCGCGGCATACGGTCAGATTCTGCCCAAAACCGTCCTCGACCTGCCGAAATACGGCTGTGTGAATATCCACGGCTCGCTTTTGCCCAAATACCGCGGCGCGGCACCGATACAGCAGGCTGTCCTCGACGGCGAGGCTGTCACGGGCGTTACGACCATGCTCATGGACGTAGGGCTTGACACAGGCGACATTCTCCTGACCGCCGAGACGCCGATCGGTGAGAACGAAACCGCGGGCGAGCTGTTTGACAGACTCGCAATCCTCGGCGGCGAGCTTATCATTGAAACTCTCGACAAGCTCGAGCGCGGCGGGATAACCCCCGTAAAGCAGGACGAATCCCTCGCGACACATACATCAAAAATCGACAAAAGCCGCTGTCCGCTCGACTTTACAAAGCCCGCGGCACAGCTTCATAACCAGATAAGGGGACTCTCTCCGTGGCCTGTCGCGACCGCTCAGATAGGCGGCAGGCGGCTTAAGATCCATTCCTCGCGCCTGAGCGACCTCAGCGGCAAGCCAGGCACAGTGCTCAGTGTAAAGCCGTTCGTCGTTGCCTGCGGCGAGGGTGCGCTCGAAATCACAGAGCTGCAGCCCGAGGGCAAAAAGCGAATGACAGCCGAGGCGTACCTTCTCGGTCACCCGCTGAACATCGGAGATACTATTTAACAGGGAGATATTATGGCGAATCCACGTAACGTTGCGCTGAACGTACTGCTTAAAATTGAACAGGAACAGGCGTACTCGAACCTCGCGCTGTCGAACGCGATACGCGAGAGCCGTCTCAGCGGAGTGGACAGCGCCTTTGTTTCCGCCCTTGTTTACGGAGTGCTCGAGCGGCAGATTACCCTCGACTACATCATCAAGCAGTACTCTAAAATTCCTTTAAGGAAAATAGAAACAAAAACAAAGCTGATTCTCCGCATGGGAGTGTACCAGCTTCTCTTTATGGATAAGGTGCCCGACAGCGCCGCTGTCAACGAGAGCGTCAACCTCGCGAAGAAGCACAGGTTACAGAAGTCCTCGGGCTTCATCAACGGCATTCTGCGCAGCATTTCACGCGCCGAGGTCAGGTTCAGACTGCCCGACGATAAGGACAAGATATATTATTACAGCATAAAATACTCCGCGCCGCAGGACTTAGTGCGGCTGTGGATTAATTCTTACGGAGAATTAAACGCCGTCGCAATACTCGAATCCCTCAGCGGCAGACCGCCGATCTGCGCGCGCGTAAACACGACCAAGACCGACGCCGGCAGCCTGATTGCCCTGCTCGAAAAGGAAGGAGTAAAGGCTGAGAAAATCGCCTTTCTGCCCGACGCGCTTTATTTAAGCAACACGGGCGCGATAGAGAACCTCAGAGCTTTCCGCGACGGACTGTTCCACATTCAGGACGCGTCCTCGCAGCTATGCGTCAGCTTCCTTGACCCTAAGCCGCGCGAGCTAATGCTCGACGTCTGCGCTGCGCCCGGCGGCAAGAGCTTTACGGCGGCGGAACTCATGAACGACAGGGGAAAGGTGCTCGCCTTTGACCTCTACGACCACAAGGTCAGGCTGATGGAGAGCGGCGCAAAGAGGCTCGGGCTGGGCTCGGTACGCGCTTCCGTCCGTGACGCGGCTGTGGGAATGCCGCTGCCCGTCGCCGACAGGATTCTCTGCGACGTTCCGTGCTCGGGACTGGGAATCCTCTCGCGAAAGCCCGAGATCCGCTGCAAGGACGGGCTTCTGACCGTGGATCTGCCGCAGCTCCAGTACAAAATCCTCGAGCACAGCGCAGAGTATCTCGCTTCGGGCGGCAGGCTTGTCTACTCTACCTGCACGCTCAATCCTCGCGAGAACAACGAGATCGCCGCGAGGTTCCTATCACAGCACCCCGACTTTGAGGGCGTGCCGCTAACTCTGCCCGACGGGGTTGAGAGAGCCTTCGACGAGCAGGCATATGAAATAACGCTCATGCCGCACAAGGCGCACACCGACGGCTTTTACTGCGCGGCGTTCACAAGGAGGTCACGATGAAAACCGACCTCAAATCCCTCAACTTCGACGAGCTGACCGCGCTGATAACGGAAAACGGATTTCCGAAGTTCCGCGCGCGTCAGGTTGCGGACTGGCTCAGAAAGGGAGCCGTTTCCGCAGATGAAATGCGCAATATACCCTCAGATTTGAAAAATTATATACAGAATTATTGTTACATTTCTGTTGCAACTATTGAAAAAAAGTTTGTTTCAAGGTATGATAAAACAGTGAAGTATCTTTTTGCCTTTGCCGACGGAGAGTGCGTTGAATCGGTGGTCATGCACTACCGCCACGGAACGTCTGTCTGCATATCCACACAGGTGGGCTGCAAGATGGGCTGCACCTTCTGCGCGACGGGCAAAAGCGGCTTTTCGCGCTCGCTGACAGCGTCCGAGATGCTCGCCCAGATAGAGGCGGCACAGCGCGATTCAGGCGAGAGGATATCGAATATCGTGCTCATGGGAATGGGCGAGCCGCTCGACAATTACGACAACGTCGTGCGTTTTATCCGCCTTGTCAATTCAGAGGACAGCCTCAACATCGGCGCGCGGCACATAACGCTCTCGACCTGCGGACTTGTGCCGAAGATCTACGCGCTCGCAAAGGAAGGGCTGCCGATAAATTTAGCGGTGTCGCTGCACGCGCCGAATGATGAAATCCGCGCGCGGACGATGCCCATTGCGAAGGTATACCCGATGGACGAGCTTTTGAAGGCATGCCGCGATTATTTTGACACTACGGGCAGGCGCGTGACGTTTGAGTACGCGATGATCGACGGGGTAAACGACAGCGACGAATGTGCGCGCGAGCTAGCTCTTAGGCTCGGCGGCATGAGCTGCCACGTCAACCTCATTCCCGTAAACACCGTTGAAGGCACGGGCTACAGCAAAAGTAAACTCGAAAGACAGCAGTCTTTTGTCAATATTCTGGAGGGCAGGGGTATTGCCGCGACCGTGAGGAGAACCCTCGGCAGCGACATCAACGCGTCCTGCGGCCAGCTAAGAAGAAAACATTTGAAAAAGGAGGATAAATAACTTGGAAGTATTCAGCAAAAGCGACATCGGTCTTGTCAGAACACAAAATCAAGATGACTTCCGCTTCGGAGTTATTTCTCCCAGCTGCGTTTGGGCGGTCGTCTGCGACGGAATGGGCGGCGCCAACGGCGGCAACATTGCCAGCGCCACCGCGGTTGAGTATATCAGCACAAAAATCACATCACTCTACAAGGCCGACATGACAAAGGATCAGATCGGCGAGCTCATGGCTGAGATCGTCATGGAGGCGAACAAGGCGGTGTTTGAGCTGCAGTCAAAGGATCCCGAGCTTGCGGGCATGGGAACCACCTGCGAATTTGTCTTTGTCAAGGACACCACGGTTCACGTAGTCCACGTCGGCGACAGCCGCACCTACGCTATCCGCGGCGGCAAGATCAAGCAGCTCACCGAGGATCACTCCGTTGTACAGGAGATGGTACGCCGCGGCGAGCTCACCTACGAGCAGGCTCAGCACCACCCCAACAAGAATTTCATTACCCGCGCGCTGGGAATCAAGGAATCTCTCAGACTCGACTACATCGTGGCGAACTTCATCTACGGCGACGTGCTTCTCATCTGCACCGACGGACTCTCGAACCACGTCACCACCGGCGATATCGTCAAGATCTGTCATGAAAACCGCGGCGACAGTCTTATCAACAAGCTGGTTGACTGCGCCAAGGCGGACGGCGGCAGCGATAACATCACCGTCACCGTGATTTACTGAGAAAGGAAGGCGTAGAAATGGATAAGTACATCGGAAAGCGTCTTGACGGGCGCTATGAGATTCACGAGCTAATCGGCGTCGGCGGCATGGCGAACGTCTACCGCTGCAACGACACCGTGGACGACCGCGAGGTCGCGATCAAAATCCTGAAGGACGAGTACCTCAACAACGAGGAATTCATCCGCCGCTTCAAAAACGAGTCAAAGGCTATCGCCATGCTCTCGCACCCGAATATCGTAAAGGTATACGACGTGAGCTTCGGCGATATGATTCAGTATATAGTAATGGAGTACATCGACGGCGTAACTCTCAAGGAGTACATCGAGCGCCAGGGCATCATCGAGTGGAAGGACGTGCTCCATCTCACCACCCAGATACTCAAGGCATTGCAGCACGCGCACGAGTGTGGCATCGTTCACCGCGACATCAAGCCGCAGAACATCATGCTGCTGCAGGACGGCACGATCAAAGTAACCGACTTCGGCATCGCGCGCTTCTCCGACAAGGCTACGCGAACAATGACCGATCAGGCAATCGGCTCGGTTCACTACATCGCGCCCGAGCAGGCGAGAGGCGACGTTACCGACGGCAAGACCGACATCTACTCCGTCGGCGTAATGCTCTACGAGATGCTCACAGGCAAGCTGCCCTTTGACGGCGACAGCGCTGTTTCCGTCGCCCTCATGCAGCTCCAGTCCGTGCCCAAGCGTCCGCGCGAGGTCAACCCCGGTATTCCGATAGGACTTGAGCAGATCACAATGAAGGCAATGCAGAAGCAGCCGTCCGACCGCTATACCTCAGCCGCCGAAATGCTCAGCGAGCTCGAGCGTTTCCGACTAAATCCCTCGGTAGTATTTGACTACGGCAATTCCTTTGTCGACAACGAGCCCACAAAGTACGTTTCGAACATCAAGGACAGACCCAAGGACGAGGGCAACGGCGTAAACCGCTTCAAGGTCGAGGACGAGGACTTTGAGGAAGAGGAGAACGTGATCGTCGAGCACGGCGCAATGTTCTATGTTGTCAAGGGCGTGCTCATCGCGGCGATAACCGTATGCGTTGTGTTCTTCGCGCTCGCGCTGATCCAGGCGTTCCAGTCGGGACAGACAAAGGACGTAGAGGTTCCCGACTACGTCGGCAAGACGCTCGTTCAGGCGAAGGAGGACAACCCCGAGAACTTCGTCTTTGAGATAAACAGCAAGTACGACGAGAGCAAGGAGATCGGTACGATCATCGCTCAGGAGCCTGCTGCAGGTTCGATGAAGATAAAGTCCGGCTCGACCATCACCCTCACAGTCAACGGCACCGACACCGAAATGAGCGTACCCTTCGTCACAAACTACAGCGAGAGCGAAGCCGTGCGTGCGATGAAGGACAAGAGCCTCATGCCTCAGGTCGTCTATGTTGAGAACACCAAGACCCCGAAGGGCTATGTAATCGACACCTTCCCCGCGGCGGGAGCCAAGGAGACCATCGGCTCCACCGTTTATATCTATATCGCAAACGGCGCGCGCGCCGAGACCGCCGAGATCCCCGCGATCATCGGCTCGACCCTCAGCGACGCCCAGTCAAAGCTCAACGAGCTCAACCTCACTGTCGAGGTCACCTACAACGACGAGAGCAAGGAGCCGAAGGACACCGTAATCGCATCGTCACCGCTGCCCTACGGCAAGGTTGACAAGGGTACGGTTGTAACCCTCATTGTCAGCTCGGGCAAGGGCGACAAGCGCAGCGTCGAGGTTTATGTCGACCTGCCCACAAACGTCGAGGGCTCGGTTGAAATGACCGTAATCGTCGACGGCGCGATCGACTCATCGCAGTCAAAGACGCTCATTCCCGCGTACAACAGCACCTGCACCCTCAAGTTCGAGGGCAGCGGCACCTCAAACGTCGTGGTTCAGCTCGACGGACAGGTTTACCGCGAGTACACTATCGACTTCTCGCAGGCGGCTGTCACCAATACAGTCACCCACGAGTACAAGGCTCCCACCCAGCCCGCAACAGAAGCGCCGGCAACAGAAGCGCCCGTAACCGAGGCGCCCGTAACCCCGACCGAAGCTCCTGTTGACGACGGCTCGGGCGACTACGTGATCTATTGAGTATGAAGGAGCTTTCGGGAGTTCTGATGAAGTCCGTCGGCGGCTTTTACTACGTCCGCTGCGACGGCGAAATGTATGAATGTAAGGCGAGAGGCAGCTTCCGCAAGCGCGGCAGCTCGCCTGTCGCGGGCGATCGGGTACGGATTACCGTGCCCGACGACGGCTTTTGCGCCATTGAGGAGATCCTTCCGCGCAAAAACAAGCTCAAGCGACCCGCGCTAGCGAATATCGATATTCTTGTTATCGTCTGTTCGACCGTCGATCCGCTTCCGAACTTCGCGGTTATCGACAAGATGACGGCGGCGGCGGTCAACAACGGAATGCAGCCCGTGATCGCAGTGTCGAAGAACGACATCAAAAACGGCGACGAGATCGCGGACATCTACCGCGGCAGCGGCATAGAGGTCTTTCAGCTCTCGCCCGACAGCAGAGAGGAGGCTGACGCGCTGCTCAGTCTTTTGCGCGGCAAGGTCAGCGCCTTTACGGGCAACAGCGGCGTCGGCAAGTCCACGCTGCTCAATATGCTCTTCCCGGGTCTTGAGCTCGCAACGGGCGAGATCAGCGACAAGCTCGGCAGAGGTCGCCACACCACGCGCGTGGTTGAACTGTTCGAGGAGAACGGCTGCCTTGTTGCCGACACTCCGGGCTTTTCGACGGTTGATTTGCAGCGCTACGAGATGATCGACAAGGACAGGCTGCAGTACTGCTTCCCCGAGTTTGAGGAATATCTCGGACAGTGTCAGTTCACGTCCTGCGCGCACACCTGTGAAAAGGGCTGCGCAGTCCTCGAGGCGGTACGCGAGGGCAGGATCCACCCGTCCCGCCACAAAAGCTACGTCGCCATGTACAACGAGGTCAAGGATCTCAAGCCGTGGCAGTTTAAGTGATTCTGATGAAATGTTACATAATCGCGGGCGCGCCGTCGCCTGACATTGAATTTATAAGAAACGAAATACCGCAGAACGCCTTTGTGCTGTGCGCCGACAGAGGCTACTCATACGCGAAGGCGGCGGGCGTTTCCCCGTCGGTTATCATCGGGGACTTTGATTCCTGCGCCGACGCTCTGCCCGATACGGCAGAAACTATCACCCTTCAGCGCGAAAAGCTATACACCGACACGGTTCACTGTATTGACAACGCGCTCCAAAAGGGGTATGATGAGATGGTGGTTCTTGCCGCAACGGGCGGCAGGCTCGACCACACCGTCGCGAACCTCTACGCCCTTGAGTATGCCGGCTCAAGAGGCGGCAGCGTGACCCTGCTCTCCGAGCACGAGGAAATCCGCCTGCTCACCGAAGGAAAGCATTCCTTCGAGGGTATGGACGGGCTGACCTTTTCGCTGTTTCCGCTTGGCTGCGGCTCAGTCACGCTCTCGATTAAGGGCGCGCACTATCCGCTCGACAATTACGTCTACGAGAGCCGCAATCCTGTCGGCGTATCGAATATTTTTGAGGGCGAGAGGTGTGAAATCGAGGTTCACAGCGGCAAGCTGCTGATGATAATCAATCGCGATGACCGCTGGATATAATTCTAAAAACGAAAATAACAAACGGTTACAGACCGCGCCACACAGGATATTGATGTTTTTCTGCTGAATGAAATTTTTCGGCGGAAAATATGGGCTTTTGCCGGCGCGGACGGCCGTTTTGACAATAACAAAAATGTAATGAAAATGACATCTATAAATCTTGAAAAGAAATATAGTAGTATGCTATAATTCAAGTTGGAATGATAGAAATGTTTGGATTGTGAAGTTTTAACAGTATGGAGTGAATAGAAGTATGGCATTGTGCATGGGATGTATGCAGGAAATCGGCGACAGACGCTTCTGTCCCGAGTGCGGCTTTGATAATGCGGAAAAACAGCAGGCACCGTTCCTTCCTTACAGAACGGTGCTCGCGAACAGATACATAGTAGGCGCAGGAATCGACACCAACGGCGAGAGCACCCGTTATCTCTGCTACGACAAGCAGACGGGCGACATCGCGATCGTCGCGGAGTTTCTCCCCGTCGGACTTTTCAGCAGAGCCGAGGGTGAGACCGAGGTTCGCGTTAACTACGAAAACCGTCTGGTTTACAATAAGCTCAAGGACGACTTTATCAACTACTACCGCGTAGTTGCCGATCTGCGCGAGCTTTCGGCGCTGATGAACGTCCACAATATTTTTGAGGAAAACAACACCGCCTACGTGATCGAGGACAGCGAGGACTACATTCCCTTTGAGGAATACGTCGAGCGCAGCGGCGGAAGTCTTGACTGGGACGTTGCGCGTCCGCTCTTTATGCCCGTCATTTCCGCGCTCGAGGCTCTCCACAAGAGAGGCGTCGGTCACTACGCGATCTCACCGAAGAATATGTACATCACCTCGTCGGGCAAGCTCAAGATCTCGGGCTTCGCGACCGAGAACGAGCGCAAGCGCGGCACCTCGCTCAAGAGCCAGCTCTTTTCGGGAGCAGCGGCGCCCGAGCAGTACGAGGTAGCCTTTCCGCTCGACGATATCACCGATATCTACGGCTTGTGCGCGACTCTGTTCTACGCGCTGACGGGTCACCTGCCCAAGGCAGCTCCCGAGCGTCTCAAGGACAGCCGCCTTCTCATGAGCACCACCACCGTCAAGAAGCTGCCGCCTCACGTTGTGTCGGCGCTTGCCAACGGTCTGCAGGTTGAGCGTGAGAACCGTATCACGGATTTTGACGAGCTTCGCTCACAGCTTTCCGTAGCACACACTGCAAAGGCTATCCAGGACGAGATCTCGCGCACGGCGAGCATGAATATCTCGCGCTCCGAAAAGGAGCAGAAGAGCCGCAACGGCATGTCCCGCGTTTCGATCGTGATTATCGCGGCGGCAGCGACGTTTGTTATCCTCGGCATCGCGGGCGCTATCCTGCTTATGCAGAACCAGAATCCCTTCCTGGGAATGTTCGGCGGCAACCAGAACGCCACCCAGGAGTCGACCCTGAGCACAGAGTGGACAGGTCCGACCGTTCCTAACTACGTCGGCATGACATACGAGGAAGCGGTCAAGGCAGCGGGCGGTAGCACAGGCGTAACGCTCATGCGCGCTTATTCCGACGAGCACAGTGACAGCTACAAGGAAGGCGTCGTTATGGCTCAGAGTCCCGCGGCAGGCTCAAAGGTCAGCCAGGACGGCAACATCGTCGTAAGCGTAACCGTCAGCAAGGGCGCCCAGATGCGCGAGCTGCCCAAGATCGAGGGACAGTCGCTCGACCAGGTTTCGTCCGATATCGCGGCGCAGGGTCTGCTCGCGTCCGCGGAGTACTCCTACAGCGACAAGTACGCCGAGGGCAGAGTTATCGGCTACAAAAATCATCAGGTGGGCGATACTGTCGAGTACGGCACCAATATCACCATCATCGTGAGCAAGGGCAAGGAGCCTACGGCAACCACCGCTCCGTAAAATTTCATTGATTTTTTCAGAGGCAGCGATTTATTCGCTGCCTTTTTTGTACCAAACAGTTTCGTCACAAATTAGTACGCAAATTGTAAAAACTGCACAATTTATCACACTTTTCTTTTCCCTGTCAAAACGAAAAATGTTGCAAATGCAACTGAAACTGCTAAAAGGATTGTGTATAATATAAGTGTCAAATGACAATGAACGGAATATGCGCCGCTCTCTTTGTTTTTTAGGTGATTTATTTAGGAGTTCTGATTTTAACATTTACAATTTGCGGCGCGTATTTCGTCCTTACGATTTATTCAGATTATTCCTTCTATAACCCAATATACCCCCGAAAGGCAACCGAGTTTTCTCGGTTGTTTTTCTATGTTTAATTGCCGAAAAAACCTCTCCTTAATTTTGTCTATTCTGCCTATGACAAAAAATTTCATAATATGATAAAATAATAACAAAAGGAAGGGGAGGACTGCCATATGTTTTCAGTAGGTCAGACCGTGCTTTACGGGGCGAACGGAGTGTGCCGCATCGAGGAAATAACCACGCGCCGCGTCGGTTCCTCGGAAATGGAGTACTACGTCCTCAAGCCCGTCCGGTCGGACTGCTCCACGGTCTTTGTGCCGACCGGCAACGATACCCTTGTGAGCCGCATGCGCTTTGTAAAGTCCGCTGATGAAGTGCGCGCGATCCTCGACGACAGGACGTTCTCCATCGACTGGATCGACAACAAGAACTTGCGCGCCGAACGCTTCCGCGGGATCATCTCGGGCGAGGACTGCCGCGAGCTTGTCGCGCTGGTAAGACTTATTCACGCCCGCGCAGCGGCTGTGACCGCTCAGGGCAAGCGGCTCCACATCTCCGACGACCGCATTCTCAGAGAGGCTGAGAAGATGGCCGGCGACGAAATCGCAACGTCGCTCGGCGTCACAAGAGAAGAGGCGATCGCGCTGATTCTCGGCTAAAAACTCGTTTAACACTCCCGGATCGGGAGTGTTTTATTTTTCGACAAAATTTGCCCGAAACCATTTACATTTTAGTAAAAGAATAGTACAATAACTATATATTGTGTTTTTGGGTGTTATTATGAAGAAGATAGTGGCATTATTACTGGCTTTGATGCTCGGGCTGTCCTGCGCCGTACCCGCGTTCGCATCAGACGACGCTTCCATGAGCGACTGGCTCTATACCGTCAAAAACGGCGAGGCGGTCGTCACTGGCTACACGGGCAGCGATACCGAGCTTGCCGTGCCGTCCTCTCTCGGCGGTCATACCGTAACGGAAATCGGCACAGCCGCGTTTTACCGCTCCAAAATTGAAAAGCTCTCTATTCCCTCCACCGTTCGCAAAATCGGCTGGTGGGCGTTTTACGGCTCCTCAAGGCTAAGCGAGGTGAAGCTCGTACGCGGACTCGGCACGATCTCGTTCGGCGCGTTCCTCAACTGCACCTCTCTGCGCGAAATTGAGCTTCCGCCGACGGTTTATTCGATCGGCAGCGACGCCTTCGCCGTAAACTGCCGCACGCGCACAGGTATTCCCGATATCCTCAACGACAGGCGCGTCGGAGAGCAGTATTACTGCGTCAACACCTCGTTTGTGATCAAGGGCTGCATCGGAACCGCCGCCGAAAAGTACGCTGCGGACAAAAAGCTCGTTTTCAGCGGCAGCGATACTCTCACATTTGGCGATGTAAACTCCGACGGCAGCATCAACAGCAAGGATATAATTCTCGTAGAGAATTATATCAACGGCGGCAGGCTCTCAACTCCCGAGAAGTTCAACTCCGACCTCGACTGCGACGGCTCTGTCGGTGAGTCCGACCTCGAGCTGCTGCGTTCATACATCAGCGGCAAAATCAGTCTTTACGATATCCCTGCGAACAGCTTCCGCATGCCTGAACATAGCTGGCTCTACGGAAAGAAGCTCTACAGCGACGGCGACAGCGTAGCGAAGGGCACAGGCACCGACACCTTCGGCAAGGACTTCCACTCCTACTCCTACTACCTCGCCGAGAAGTACTCGATGGACTTCACTACCAACGCGGTCGGCGGCACTACTCTTGCCAAAATCAAGGAAAATCCGCTCAGCTCGGGCACAAGTATTCTGGAGCGTGTGCTCACTATGCATGAGGATTACGACGTTATTCTGCTCGACGGCGGTTTCAATGATATATTCCTGAAGGTCAAGGTCGGCGAGGTCACTCCCGACAGCAACAAGGGTGGCTTCTACGACATTACCACGACGGCAGGCGCGCTTGAACAAATTTGTTATTTTCTCACAAAGAATTATAAAGATGCAGTAAAGCTATTTGTCCTCTGCCATGACTGCGACGACAGGCAGCCGCTTTACTGGGATATGCTGCGCAAGGTGCTCGACAAGTGGGAGATCCCGTATGTGGATATCTGCAGCGAAACAGACTTTCGCGCCGTCAACGAAGAGATAAACAAGCAGTACTTTTACTGCAACGACGACAAGGACGTCGGCGACGAGATCCACCCCGTAGCCTACGCCCAGGACAAGGTATACGGTGAGCTTGTCGAAAAGAAGCTGAACGAGCTTTTCGCGGAGAGAAACACACTCTCGGCGGAGAAGCAGAAAATCGATATCGCCAAGGGCGAGAATGCAAAACTGACGGTCAATCTCGGTTCAGAGCCTTACAGCGGCAAGCTGAGCTGGACTTCGTCGGACGAGGAGGTCGTCACTGTTTCACAGAGCGGCGAGGTTACAGCCGAAGCCATCGGTCAGGCGATGGTTCGCGCGGAAACTCCCGACGGACGTATCGTCGGCTTCGAGGTCGACGTAAAGCAGAATCCGCTCTGTTTCTATCTTAATAAGACCGACGCGACTCTCGCGCGCAACCAGCATATGTCGCTCGTGCCCGCGTTTTTGGAGGGAACGGCGGCACAGGATATCAGCTACGAATCCTCCGATTCGTCGGTGGCTCAGGTCAGCGGCGACGGCGTTGTCACAGCGAGAAGAGGCGGCAACGCGGTGATCACCTGCAAGCTCTCGAACGGCGTTAAGACCGACTGCCTTGTCAGGGTAAGATAGGAGAACAGATGAAAAAATTTATTGCGATATTAATGCTCGCTTGCCTGCTCAGCCTCACGGCGTGTCAGAGCGCGGGTCAGTCGTCCGTGCCGTCTCCGACACAGAATCAGTCAGCCGCAGGTACGGATTCCACCGAGCCTGCCGAGCCCGAGACCGATATGCTCGAGGAGATGGTTGCAAAGATGACTGTCGAGGAGAAGGTCGGGCAGATGTTTTTTGCTCGCTGCCCCGACGAGGACGCGGCGGAAACTGCCGCGAAGTACCACCTCGGCGGCTATATCCTCTTCGGCAGGGACTTTGACGGACTCACGGCGGACGAGGTGAGGGCGAACATTCAGAGCTATCAGGACGCGTCGGATATCCCGATGCTCATCGGCACCGACGAAGAGGGCGGCACAGTCGTCCGCGTCAGCTCAAGCCTGCGCGACGAGCCGTTCATGTCGCCGCGCGATTATTACACCAACGGCGGCTGGGAAGCCGTTGAAGGCGCCGAGGAGGAGAAGGCAGACCTGTTGCTTTCCCTCGGAATAAATGTCAACCTCGCGCCTGTTTGCGACGTTACGGGCGATCCCGAGCTGTTCATGTACGAGCGCTCGTTCTCGGGCGACGCGGACGAGGTTTCGGAATTTGTCGGAAAGACGGTCGGCATCTACCGCTCAAAGAAGCTCGGCAGCGTGCTAAAGCACTTCCCGGGCTACGGCGACAACTCCGATACCCACACGGGCATTACCGTTGACAGCCGTTCATATTCCGAGTTTCTCAGCAACGACTTCAAGCCATTTGCGGCGGGTATCTCGTCAGGCGCGGACTGCATTCTCGTTTCTCACAATATCGTAGAGTGCATGGACGCGGATTATCCTGCCTCGCTCTCGGACAAGGTTCATCAGATCATCAGGAACGACCTGCGCTTCAACGGAGTTGTCATGACCGACGACCTCATCATGGGCGCGATTTCTGAATATACGGGCAGCGACGCGGCGGCGGTTTTCGCGGCAAAGGCAGGCAACGATATGCTCTGCTGCTCAGACCTCGAGGTTCAGTACCCCGCGGTGCTCGAGGCGGTAGAGAAGCAGGAGATCCCGATGGAGCAGATCGACCGCAGCGTTATCCGCGTGCTCAAATGGAAGCAGGATCTGGGACTGATAAAATAAATAAATATCAGGGCGTGCGTGTCGCGCCCTTTTTGTTTGCAAAAAAATCGGGTTTGTGGTATAATCATTGGGCAATAAAAAACGGAGGATATATATGGAGTATTCAAAGGTTCTGGCACAGCAATTTGAAATCAGTGAGGAGTACGCCGCGAACATCATCGCGCTGCTCGACGACGGCAACACGATTCCCTTTATCGCGCGTTACCGAAAGGAAATGCACGGCTCGATGGACGACCAGCTTATCCGTCAGTTCAGCGAGAAATTAGATTACCTGCGCGGTCTTGACAAGCGCAGAGAGGAGATCCGCAATCTGATCGAGGCGCAGGAGAAGCTCACCGACGAGGTCGCCACCGCTCTCGAAAAGGCGCAGACTCTCAGCGAGCTCGAGGATATCTACCGCCCGTTCCGCCCGAAGAGAAAGACGCGCGCGAGCGTAGCGAAGGAGAAGGGTCTTGAGCCGCTCGCGGTTGAAATCATAAAGCAGGAGAAGGGCTTCAGCCCTCGTGACTACGCCGCGAAATTCGTCAGCGAGGAGAAGGGCGTCGCGAGTGCCGACGAGGCTATAGCCGGTGCAATGGATATCATCGCCGAGCAGGTTTCCGACAGCGCTGAGATCCGCAAGCGTATCCGCGAAATCGCTCAGAATAACGGCGTTCTCCGCTCGGTCGCCGCTGACGAGGAGAAGGAGAGCGTCTACACAATGTACTACGACTTCGGCGAAGCGGTCAAGAAAATCGCGGGTCACCGCGTTCTCGCCGTCAACAGGGGAGAGAAGGAGGGCTTCCTCAAGGTCAGCCTAGAGCTCGACGAGGAGCGTCCGCTCTCTGTTATCTACCGCCTGCTCGACAAGGGCAGAAATCCGCTCTGCTCCGATATTCTCCGCGCCGCCGGAGAGGACGCCTACAGCCGCCTGATTTTCCCGTCTATCGAGCGCGAGATCCGCTCTGAGCTTACGGATAACGCCGCCGAGAACGCCATGAAGGTTTTCGCGGTCAACCTCAAGCAGCTTCTCATGCAGCCGCCCGTCAAGGGAAAGGTCGTCCTCGGCCTTGACCCCGGCTACCGCACCGGCTGCAAGGTCGCGGTCGTCGACGGCACCGGCAAGGTGCTCGACACCGCCGTAATTTACCCGACACACGGCGAGCGCAAGGCGGCTGAGTCAAAGGCAAAGCTGCTTCAACTCATCAAAAAGCACCGCGTCGACATCATCTCGATCGGCAACGGCACCGCATCAAAGGAGACCGAGATGTTCGCCGCCGACGCGATAAAGGAAATAGAAAGACCCGTTTATTACATGGTAGTCAGCGAGGCAGGCGCGTCGGTTTATTCCGCGTCAAAGCTCGCCGCGACAGAGCTGCCCGAGCTTGACCTGACCCTTCGCTCGGCGGTATCGATCGCAAGGCGTTTGCAGGATCCGCTCGCTGAGCTTGTCAAGATCGAGCCAAAGGCGATCGGCGTAGGTCAGTATCAGCACGACATGCCACAGAAGCGCCTCGGCGAAACCCTCGACGGCGTTGTCGAGGACTGCGTAAACTCCGTCGGCGCTGATCTTAACACCGCTTCACCTGCGCTGCTGTTGCGCGTGTCGGGTCTTAACTCCACCGTCTGCAAGAACATCGTCGCTTACCGCGAGGAAAACGGTGCGTTTAGTTCTCGTGCAGAATTAAAAAAGGTTCCCAAGCTCGGACCAAAGGCTTTTGAACAGTGTGCGGGCTTTTTGCGCGTACCCGAGAGCCGCAATCCGCTCGACAACACGGGCGTTCACCCCGAGAGCTACAAGAGCGCGAAGGAGCTGCTCGGATTGCTTGATTATTCTGATAAAGAAATAAAATCCGCGAAGTTCACCGATATCAGCGGCAGGGTAAAGGCGAAGGGCACCAAGACTCTCGCCGATACCCTCGGAATCGGACTTCCCACCCTCGATGATATCGTCAAGGAGCTATCGAAGCCCGGACGTGACCCGCGCGACGAGATGCCCGCGCCTATGCTGCGTACCGACGTGCTCGACATCAACGACCTCAAGGAGGGCATGGAGCTCAAGGGCACAGTCCGCAACGTCATTGATTTCGGCGCGTTCGTCGATATCGGCGTGCACCAGGACGGCCTTGTTCACATCTCCCAGATTTGCGATAAGTTCATAAAGCACCCGTCAGAGGTGCTCAAGGTCGGCGACGTGGTAAATGTAAAAATTCTCTCCGTCGACCCCAAGAAAAACAGAATTTCGCTCACAATGAGGTTTTAAACAAAAAAAGAGGACAGCCGCGTGGCTGTCCTTTTCGCGTTTATTTGTTACTGAGCTCTCTCGATAGTGACGGAGTTGATAACGGGCTGCTTTGAGGAGGGGATAGTACCGTTGCCGTCGACGGGCTTTGCGTCTGTCGCGATCTTGTCAACAACGTCCATGCCGTCTGTTACCTCGCCGAACGCCGCGTACTGGCCGTCGAGGAAGGTCGAGTCCTTATGAACGATGAAGAACTGCGAGCTTGCGCTGTTCATATCGCTGCTTCTCGCCATCGAGATAACACCTCTTGTGTGGCTGAGTGTGTTCTGTGTGAAGCCGTTCGCTGAGAACTCGCCGACGATGTTCTCGTCGCTGCCGCCTGTGCCGTTGCCCTTGGGGTCGCCGCCCTGGATCATGAAGCCCTCCATGATCCTGTGGAAGGTCAGTCCGTCGTAGAAGCCGCTCTCGGCGAGCTTAACGAAGTTTGCGACGGTCTTTGGAGCGTACTGGGGATACAGCTCGACGGTGATCTTGCCGTAGTCCTTAACGTCGATGACAGCCTTTGTGCCTTCGAGCGCGGACGCGTCAACTTCAGCCTCAGTCGCCTTTTGGGTGGTTTGAGCCGCCGTGGTCTGCTCGGTCTTGCTGCTTGTCTGCTCGTTCTTGCTGCCGCAGGCGGTGAGAGCCACAGCTGAGAAGCAGAGCATGAGAGCAAGCGCGAAGCTCAGGAGCCGTATTGTTGATGTTCTTATCATTTCAATCACTTTCCTTTTTTTAATATGCAAAAAATATTATATCACCAAACCCGAAACAAATCAACCGTAATTGACACAAAATCTAAGTTGTGATATAGTTAATATGTGAAAATATGCACAAATATGTTTCGGAAGTGAAGCTATGTCAAACGATAACATTACTTATATAGAAGCCAAAAACAAGCTGTTCAGCGTCAATTTTAGGGAGCTTTTCCGTTACCGCGACCTCATCTGGCTCTTTGTCAAGCGCGATCTGGTGAACTCCTACAAGCAGACCGTGCTCGGCCCGATCTGGATTCTGATCAATCCGCTGCTTTCAACCACTGTTTTTACGGTGATTTTCGGCGTGATCGCTGGCATCTCAACCGACGGAGTGCCGCCGTTTCTGTTTTATATGTCGGGAAACGTGCTCTGGAGCTTTTTCAGTTCTAACCTCAACAAGGGCTCGTCGACCTTCCTCAGCAACGCCAGGATATTCGGCAAGGTCTATTTTCCTCGGCTCGTCATGCCGATCGCGAACGTGATATTCAACTTCATCAACTTCGCGCTTCAGACGGTGGTATATATTATCCTCGTCGTTGTGTACGCGCTGATGGGAACAGGGGTGCACCCGAACCTGATGATCCTGCTGACGCCGCTGCTCGTTTTGCAGACGGCGCTGCTCGGAATGGGAATCGGACTGATCGTTTCCTCGATAACCACAAAGTACCGCGACCTCAATATCCTCGTGAACTTCGGCATCTCGCTGTTGATGTATATCACGCCCGTTGTATATCCGATTTCAGAGGCGCCTCTGGGACTCGGAACGGTGCTGCTGCTCAACCCCGTAGCACCGATCGTCGAAACCTACCGCTACGCCTTTCTCGGCAGCGGAGCCTTCCACTGGGTCTACTGGCTCGTCAGCCTCGGCGTTACGGCGCTGATTCTGCTGTTCGGGCTCGTGATCTTCAATAAGGTCGAAAAGAATTTTATCGATACGGTGTAATTTATGGACAAGGATTGTGTAATAAAAACCGAACATCTGACGAAGCGGTACACCCTCGGAGTGATCGGCTCGGGCACCCTGCGCAGGGATTTGCAGAGCTGGTACGCCAAAAAGCGCGGAAGGGAAGACCCTAACCGCAGGATCGGCGCGAGAGAGTACGAGAAGGGCGAGATCTTTACCGCTCTTGAGAACTTCGATATCGAGATAAAGCGCGGCGAGAGAGTCGGCATCATCGGCGCGAACGGCGCCGGAAAGTCGACCTTCCTCAAGCTGCTGTCGCGCATAACCTCGCCGACGGAGGGTAAAATCGCCTACCGCGGCAGAATCGCGAGCATGCTCGAGGTCGGCACGGGCTTCAGCGGCGAGCTGACAGGCAGGGAGAATATCTATCTCAACGGCGCGATTCTCGGCATGACAAAAGCCGAGGTAGACGCCAAAATTGACGAGATCATCAGCTTTTCGGAGTGCGAGACCTTCATCGACACGCCCGTCAAGCGCTATTCCTCGGGAATGTTCGTCAAGCTCGCCTTTGCGGTCGCGGCTCACCTCGACGCCGAGATCCTGATCATGGACGAGGTTCTTGCTGTCGGCGACATGAAGTTCCAGAAAAAGTGCATCGCCAAGATGCGCGAGCTGGCGATTGACGAGAACCGCACAGTGCTCTATGTTTCGCACAATATGAGCACTATCCAGGAGCTGTGCAGCCGCTGCGTCGTGCTCGAGCACGGCAGAAAGGTCTTTGACGGCGAGGTCGACGAGGCGATCAAGCTATACCTCGGCGGCGAGAACGACGAGCTGTATTCCTTTGAGTACGTCGACGATAAGCACAAGGAGAAGGTTCGCCGCAAGCTTCTCAACCTGACGCGCGCGAAGTTCTTCGGACGGACGAGCAGCTGGTTCTATGACGACGAGCAGGTTCCGCTCGAGCTTGACTGGACATATCTCGAGGACGTAGAGCGGCTCGGCCTGCGCGTTGAAATAAGCGATATCCGCCACTATCCGATCACAGCCTTTGTGATCGAGAACGCGGGCGGCGGCAAGAAGGGCGAGAGCCAAACCTTGCAGCTCAGGCTCGATATTTCAGCTCTGGCTCAGGGCACCTATTGCGTGCGCTATGTGTTCTTCACCTGCGCCAACAGGGACGCAAAGCCCAAATCGGTTGAAATCGCGGCGGGACTGACGATCCGCAAGAGATTGCGCACCGAGGGAGATACGCGCTGGCAGAAGTCGTGGGGCAGCGTTGTGTCAAAGGGCGTCGAAATTGTCGGAAATGAAAATAATTGACCCGCGCGCATTGACGAAGCCGCCTCAAAATGCTATAATTCTGACAGCAAACGACACGGAGGTACACTATGGTACAGATAAAATATTACAGCGGCTATATCCGCAATTATAAGAAGCTCTGCGAAGAGCTCGGAATCACCCTTCCGCTTTCACGCGAGGACAGAGAGCAGCAGATCCTCGCCAAGGGTTTTGAAAAATGGGGCACGGCGATCGTCGACCACCTCTACGGAGCCTTTGCCTTTGCGTTGAGCGACGGAGATAAGGTCTACTGCTTCCGCGACCACGTGGGTCAGAAGCAGATGTTCTACACCACAGCGGGCGGAGAATTCCTCTGCTCGGGCGATATCGACGAGATCGCGTCCGACTCCCGTGTTGAGAAGAAGCTCAACCGCCGTATGCTCCAGCAGTATCTTTTCTACGGCTACCCGATCGGTTCTGAAACCTTCTATGAGGGCATTTATAAGCTCCGTCCCGGTCACTACGCCGAGTCCGACGGCAAGACAGTTACGCTCACACGCTACTGGAAGCCCGTATTTGAGCCCGATGAGAGCAAGACAGCCGACGAGTTCGCGGAGGAGATACGCGCGGTCGTCGACGAGATTCTCGGTGAGGAACGCGCCGACGAGCAGCTTCCCTACAAGGAGTCATTCCTCTCGGGCGGCGTTGATTCGTCCTATCTTCTCGCCGCAGGCGACGCTCAGGCGGCAAATACCGTCGGCTACGAGGAGAGCGGCTTTGACGAGTCGGAGCTTGCGCGCCATACCGCCGAGATTCTCGGCAAGGACTTCAACGTCAGAATGATCGGCGCACAGGAATACTTTGACCGCATTCCCACCGTTATCGACAAGATGGGTCAGCCTCTCGGCGACGCGTCTGCGGTTGCCTTCTCAATCGGCTGCGAGGCTGTCAGAGAGCACGCCAAGGTCGTGTATTCCGGCGAGGGTATCGACGAGTTCTTCGGCGGCTACAACGCCCACAAGCGCGAGCTGCCCAAGGAGTGGACTTACCTCACCTGCTCACACATCATGAGCGAGGATTTCATCAAGACGCTCATGCTCGACTATGACGAAAACGTCAGCGCCGAGGAGCCTGTCGCGGCACTCTGGAGCGAGGTTCAGGGACAGAATCCGCTCGCCCAGAAGCTGACTATTGATATTTCACTCTGGCTCGAGGGCGATATCTACCTCAATACCGACCGCACAAGCACCGCCTGCGGCGTAGAGCTCCACACACCGTTCAGTGACCTGCGCCTGTTCAATGTCGCGCGCAGGATCCCTGCTCAGTACCAGTTCGACGGCGAGCAGAACAAGTGCGTTTTCAGAAAGGCGGCGCTTTCGAAGCTGCCGTATGAGGTCGCGTTCAGAAAGAAGGTCGGATTCCCCGTTCCGATAAGAATGTGGCTGAAAAACGAGCGCTACAACCGCCCGATTGCCGACAAGCTCTTCGGCGAAACCTCGCGTCAGTTCTTCAATCAGGATACCCTGAAGGATATGTGGAACCGCTATCTCGGCGGCGAGGAATTCCTCTGGAATCGCCTCTATGCGATCTACGCCTTCCTGCTCTGGCATGACGCAAAATTCTAATAAAGAAAAAAAACAGCGCTGCGTCGGCTAACGCAGCGCTGTTTATATGCCACTAAATGATCGGAGTCACGATCGGTTTGTTGTTTTTCTTTTTTATTGCTTCCTTAACGGTCATGCCCGCGTAGAGCGAGTCGGAAATGCCGGCGGCGTAGGACTGTATTTTCGTGGTGTCGTTGATGTTGATTTTTCCGTCAAGATTGACGTCGGCGGTTGTGGTGTTCAGTTCGTCATTACCGATAATATCGGCGATATATTTCTGGATCAAGGTTGCGTCAAGAACCGTGACAAGCCCGTCGCCGTCAACGTCGCCGACAATTTTGTTGTTGATATCGTCGCTTTCGGCAGCAGCGGCAACTAAGGAGCAAGCCTGAGCAGCTGTCAGGATACCTAGCAGTACGATGAAATATTTTTTTATCAGCTTCATAAACACACTCCTTTTGTTCTATGATTTAGCTTTTATTGTAGCATATATTCCGAAAATAAGCAAGCAGAGTATCGCGTTTGGCAGGCGTATTAGTATTATCCTTCCTCGGGACTGCCTTTGACCCGCCGTTGCAGAAACCTAAAAGTTCGCTGAATCTTTTTAAGTAGGCGGAGAAAAAAGATTGACAAATGGGATTTTTGTGATATAATAATATTTGTTGCTTTATGCGTCAAAGCGCGTGGGCTTCAAATCCTTGCGGAGAAATCCGCCATAATGTCCAGAAGGAGGTGCAAAGAAATGGCAGTAACAGCAAATTACGAGACCGTAATGATCGTTTCAATGAAGAAGGGCGAGGAAGGCATTCAGGCTATCGTCGAGAAGTTCAAGAACCTCATTGAAAAGCATGCCACTTTGAAGAATGTAGACGAGTGGGGCAAGAGAAAGCTCGCTTATCTCATCAACAAGGAAAGCGAAGGCTATTACGTTCTCTTCGATTTTGAGAGCACAGCCGAGTTCCCCGCGGAGCTTGACCGTATCTTCAAGATCACCGAAGGCGTAATGCGTTCACTCATTATCAAGAAGGAAGACGAATAATCACATTGTAGGGTAAATTACCCGAATTACGAAAGGACGAAGAAAATGTTAAATCGTGTAATCTTAATGGGCAGACTTGTTTCTGACCCCGAACTCAAAACCACAAACTCGGGATTGAGCGTCACCAGCTTCCGCATCGCCGTTGACCGCGGTTATGTCAAGGCGGGCGAGGAGAGAAAGGCTGATTTCATCGACATCGTGTGCTGGAGAAATACGGCGGAATTTGTTTGCCGCTACTTCGGCAAAGGCTCGATGATCGCACTTGAGGGACAGCTCCAGACCAGAACGTACCAGGCGAAGGACGGCACAAACCGCTATGTTGTAGAGGTTGTTGCCGACAACGTATCCTTCACGGGCGAACGCCGCGATAATAACAATAACAACGGCGGATACGGTCAGCAGCAGTACGGCGGTAATTCCTACCCCTCTCAGCAGACCTATCAGGCTCCTGCACAGCAGTCCTATCAGCAGCCCCAGACTTCATATCAGAGCGGAACAAACAACGATTTCCAGAATATGCCGCTCGATGACGATTTACCATTTTAATTAACTGAAATTAACTACATTTATTTATTCTCATTGAAAGGAGAACTTCGAAATGGCTGACAGACCTAACAACCGTGGCAGAAAGAGCCGCAAGAAGGTTTGCGGATTCTGCGTTGATAAGGTAGAGCATATCGATTACAAGGATATTGCGCGTCTTCGCCGTTATATGTCCGAGAGAGGAAAGATCCTTCCCCGCCGTGTAACAGGTACCTGCGCAAGACATCAGCGTGACCTCACAACTTCCATCAAGCGTGCGCGTCACCTCGCTCTGCTTCCCTATACAGCAGACTAAGCGATTATTGATTAACAACTAAGGACAGGCTTCATGCCTGTCCTTTTTTGAGTTTGCCCGAAATGGGCAGTAACTAGGCGGTGAAAGTCCGCTACACGCTTGGCAGTAGGAAGTGTTAGCTGAGGGCAAGGGTGTCCGTTGTGAGGCGGAATCTGAAGTAAGCCTAAGGCAAACTCTCGGTCTGACGAACAGAAATCGCATATAAGGCATTTGCGGGGCGGACGAGTCTGCTCAACAAGACAAAGTCCAATACTGCACGAACCCCGTGGTGTAAATGCGGCAGATATATGAGAGGAAGGTTACTGTTCTTAATCGGGGAGGTCTTGCAAGGCGGCGAAGGACAGGAAGATTGACACCCGCCGAACCCGTGCGGTGACGTACGGCTGAATTGCAAGAAGTCAGCAGAGGTCATAGTACCGAAGGTATTTTTCGGGAAGGACCGAACAATAGCAGTCTTGGAAACGAAAGGAGGAAGGAGCAATGCAAAGACCACAGAAAACGGCGCAAGCCGGCTGCCCCTGCGAGGGTATGTTGGAAACAGAGAGTAACAGGGGAGCGTGCAGTATTGCTTTGACTGAAACGGAGAGAAGAGACGGTGCAGAGGACTTGCTTGAAAGGATACTTGACAGAAATAATCTGAACAAGGCATACCTGAAAGTCAAGAGAAACGGAGGCTCGGCAGGAGTTGACGGAATGACAGTAGAGGAAATGCTGCCATACCTAAAGGAACACCGCGGGGAATTGCTCAACGCGCTGAAAAGCGGCAGGTACAAGCCGCAGGCGGTGCGCAGGGTGGAAATACCGAAGCCGGACGGAGGAGTGCGAAAGCTCGGCGTACCAACGGTCGTTGACCGAATGATACAGCAGGCAATCGTACAGGTTCTGCAACCGATGTATGAACCGCTGTTTTCCGACAGCAGTTACGGATTTCGCCCGAAACGCAGCGCACATCAGGCGATAAGCAAAGCACTCGAATACTACGAACAGGGCTACCGCTATGTGGTGGATTTAGACCTTGCAAAGTATTTCGACACTGTGAACCACGCAATTCTAATAGGTATGCTAAGGGAGCAAATCAAGGACGAAAGAGTCGTGCAATTAATCCGCAAGTATCTGAGAAACGGCGTAATGGAGCACGGCTTGATTAGTCCGACAAGAGAGGGAACGCCGCAAGGCGGTAACCTTTCACCGCTTTTGAGCAACATTTATCTTACGGCGTTTGACCGACTGCTTGAAAGCAGGGGACATAAATTCGTGAGATATGCCGACGACTGCAACATCTATGTCAAAAGCCGCAGAGCAGCCGAAAGAGTAATGGCAAACTGCGTGAAATTCTTGGAGGGTACACTGAAACTGAAAGTCAACCAAACGAAAAGTCAGGTCGGCTCACCGATCAGACTGAAATTTCTGGGATTTTCATTGTACAAAACAGGACGAAAGGCAGGAATACGCCCACATCAAAAGAGTATCAAGCGATTCAAGGACAAAATCCGAGAACTGACGAGCCGCAAACAGGCAAGGTCGGTGGAGATGATACTCAAACGCTTAAAGCGTTACACAACAGGCTGGCTTGGCTACTATTCCATAGCCGATATGGAGAGCCACATCAAGCGACTTAATGAATGGATTAGGCGCAGAATACGGCAGATATATTGGAAGCAGTGGAAGAAAATCAAGACAAAGCACGATAACCTTGTGCGGCTTGGCATTAACAACTCTAAAGCGTGGGAGTGGGCGAACAGCAGAAAAGCATATTGGCGAATTGCCGATAGTTATATTCTGCACAGGTCATTAACAAACGAATACCTTGCATCCGTCGGGTATGATGACATACTCAACAGATACAAGGTACTGCACTCAAACTATTGAACCGCCGTGTACGGAACCGTACGCACGGTGGTGTGAGAGGTCGGCTGCTCAATTAATGGGCAGCCTCCTACTCGATTGATGTTGGATTTATTTATAAATAGATAGTCAAAATTTGCGACGCTGTAATCAAAGAAAACGGGAATCAAATAACCACCTTTGATATTTGCCAATCCGTTATGCCTTTAATATCCCACGGATAAAAAACGTACATACCGATCTGGATAGCTTCTTCTTCAACGCCGAATTCATGAAGGCAGTATTCGGCCGGCAGGTGAGAGGCGAAGCCATAAAATATTTCGTTTTCGGTAGTAGTCAGTATTACTGCTTTTCCTTCATAGCTGCATAATTCGTCGTAGGTGTTGCAGGTTTTCGATTTCGTCATGATGGCGGATCTCAGAAAAGAGGGATAAACAAAGTTGATTGGTTCAGCTGCAAATTTGCATACCGCTGAGCTACTGTCATAATAGCCGCATCCAATGATTTCATCTTCATAGACCATCACCCACAACGGCTCTTTCTTTGCCGACGACGCAATATCGGGAGCGCATATATCCGGCACTTGTTTCAGCTCATCCTCAGTTGCGATATGGATGGCAAAATCCTCATATCCATTGGCAGCAAGCTGTAGAAATTTATCTCTGACGATTTCTGTCGGCATCGTTTCGCACACAACATCTTTTACCAGCTTCCGATAGTCGTCATTGAGTTTCTCGGGCATCAGCTGATGAAATTCCATCGAGAGCATAAGGTCGTCGATCTCAAAGACTTTTTCTTTCTCATCTTCTGTCAGATCTCTGCCGATAAAGCGCCGCCAGATGGCGTTTTGCAATCTATCCTCTGCCTGCAGGTATTGCGGCAAATCCTTCTTGATCGGACGTGTCACGTCCGACAAATATGCTTCGCTTGCGTCATGAAGCAAACATCCCATCATAACGATCGATGTGTATCCTCTCTCAAAGGCTTCCTCGGCACAGGCAATGCTGTGCTGCGCAACAGAATAGAAGGTCTTGATGTGTCCGTTGCCCCGGCACATCAGTGACAGCGCATGTGCAATATCCAAAATGTCGATTTCACAGTCAACCGGATTCATCGGATCGAAATGCTTCCCTGTAACGGTTGTAATATAGCTCACTAAAAACTCCTCCGAAAAATTCGCTGCTTCTATTCTACAACTGCCAAACGGTTTGTCAAGAGTTGTTTATTAATCCTTGTTTGTTGTGGACAAAACGTGAGTCTTCTGCTATGATAATCATAGAAAGATAAATCGGAATATATAGGCTAAAAAAAGAAGAACTATAGGGAGAAAAATATCAGAAATGAGCAGAAATATACGGTTCGCTCTGCCGGACTATAACAACTGTCTTGTGAACCTATCCAATTCCATATTAAAGAGATTTGGCGCGCGGACAACAGCCGGGACGCTTTCCCTTGCGGATAAGTATCTTGAAGGGGAGTATAAGAATGTGGTGCTTCTTATTCTGGATGCGCTGGGATCATCCATCGTTGAGAGGCATCTTGAAAAGAACGGGTTTTTCAGAAGCCATATGGCAGGCGCGCTTGATTCCGTATATCCGCCTACAACGGTTGCTGCGACAACTTCGATCCTCAGCGGATTATATCCGAATGAACATGGATGGCTGGGATGGGACGTCTACTATCCGCAGATCAATAAAAACGTGACCGTTTTTACGAACACAGAACAGCTAAAGGAAAAAGAAAACGCTGTTCCGTCTGCCACTGATCCGGATGGAAAAAAGAGGTGGGCGATGGATTCGTTGGAGGAGGCTCCACCAGCAGCGGAGTACAATGTCGGCTTTCGATACACTCCGTACAAAAATATCGTCGAGATCATAAACGAGTCAGGGGGCAGCGCATATGCCGCTATGCCGTTCATGCCGCCGTATCCTCAAAGCGCGGACGCGGTCTTGAACCGTGTGGAGAAGCTATGTCATGAACCGGGCAGAAAGTTCATTTATGCATATTGGAATGAACCGGACAGCACCATGCATAAGACGGGAACGGGAAGTTCGGAAACACACAGGATCGTGACAGATCTTGAAAAAATGGTAGAGAAAACAGTATCGGGATTATCTGATACTTTGTTTCTGATTACTGCGGATCATGGCCACATAGACAGCAAGAATGATTGCCTGCTTGATTATCCTGAGATCATGCGCTGTCTTGTTCGTCCGCCTTCCTTTGAGCCGCGCACACTGAACCTCTTTGTGAAAGATTAATACAAGGAAACTTTTCCGAAGATTTTCAATAAGTATTTTGGAGATTCCTTTGTTTTGCTGACAAAAGACGAGGCTCTTTCCGAGAGATTGTTTGGAACGGGAAATGATCGTGACGGCTTAGAAGATATGATCGGCGATTATATCGCATTGGCGATCTCTGACAAGAGCATATTTATTACCCATTTTCATACCCGGGAAATGCGCGGAGTTCATGCAGGGCTGACCGAAGCAGAACGAAGGATCCCGTTTATCGTGATTGAGAAGAAGTAGGGAATTCTCCAATTGGACGCTGACGCAGGGATAACAAGTTGAGCGATCAAGGATGGGTATTTTATTACAATAAGCAAGGTGTGAGAATATGATAGTCAGCAGCGGTTACAGAAAAAACGGATTTGACGCGCACGGCGGCAAACTGCTTCAAAAAAAGGATATGGATTTCTGGATGAACCTTCCCGAAAGAACCGATCCAAACGGCATTTGCTTTGAGCTTTCGGAAGAAGTCGAAGAGGTTGAGCAGGGGTTCTTTGAGTTGGTACCGACGATTTGTGAGTTCAGGATGCTCAACCCTGATTGCAGGCTGTATCTGTCCGAAGAGGAGAAAGAGCTTTTCCAAAAGAACAACGTGCTCATCAGAGGCGCGTTCGATACCTCAGCCGAAGTATTTGCAAAAGAGAACCGCCTGCGTTTTCTCCATACAGATACGGTGATTGCAAGGGAAGGCGATTACTTCGAGCGCGGGATAGATATCCTCACGCTGTGCTTTTATCAGGACGGCAGCGCGTATATCAATCAGGATGAAAAATGTCAAGGCATATCCGCGGGCAATACCGGCGGAGGTGAGGTGGACATCAATCTCCCCAAGGATTTCTACAAAACGATGTCGGCAAAGGATGTCGCAGGAATGTGCTGGGGGAATTGCTATAACGATATTTTGGAAAGAGGCATATTGAATTCCCTGATGAAAAAAGCCGCGAAGAAGAACGGATTCCTTAAGGAGTATTCAAAAAATGGTTAGAGAATTAGTACACGATCCGATGTTTCTGGGTATCAAATCAAAGCCCGCACCGCCGGGTTTTTGAAGAAATAAGCAGAAAGAAAAGTCCGAAAAAGGCTTGTTAAGCCGTTTTTCGGACTTTTGAGTTTGGCTGTTATTATAATTTATGATACGATTTTTTTTGCTGTCGTTGATTGCTGCGCCGAAACGGTGCTCTTACATTTTGAAGCGCGTTGTTATAGTATTGACGGTATGTTACAAAACTAACGCTTCATTTCATTATCATATACACAAAAACCGCCGGACGTAAACTCGGCTGAACTATTGATATTACATTCAGTCTGTGATACAATTACAATGAATAGGTATAAGGAGGAAAACATACATGGGACTTTTTAACAAAAAGAATAAGGATACTACATCTAGTTCGGGCGGCAACAGCCATCTGAAGATCTCGATGACAAAAGACGGATCCGAATACACCTTCCTGCTGGAAGGCAGACTTGATACGATCACTTCTCCTGCTCTTGAAAGCAAGATCAATGAAGTCATTGGTGATGCAACGAAGCTGACCTTGGATCTTGCTAAGCTCGAATTCATCTCCAGCGCGGGATTGCGTGTTCTGCTCGGCACTCTGCAGAACATGGAAGACAAAGGAGAGATGGTCGTTCGCAATCTCACTCAGCCTGTACATGAGGTTTTTGAGCTGACCGGATTCGGCCGCTTGTTCAATATAAAATAATAGCTGTATGACCTTACGCCGTTTTATGATGGCGGTGAAGCAGCGATATAACGGAGAGAACATATGATTAAGAAATTGAAAGATATCCGATTATACGGAGCGATTTTTTCCATCGCGTCCGCTTTATTTATCATAGTATTCAGCACTCCCTTTTTTACCGAAGCAAGATTGCAACCGTTTCTGTATAATGCCGGCATAGATTCATTGGGCGCACTGATCTGCGCGGCGCTGTTTTTTGGATGTATGACGCAGAAAGGCGAAGGGATAAGAGCCTTCAGAATACTGATCCTTTTGGTAAGTGCCTGCTTTGTAGTCAACGAAGTGATCTCTTATACGGTACTTGTGCCGGATAGCCGCACGCTCTGTTTCGTTTTCTGCCTTTTGAGCAAGCTGATCGATCTTGCGATGATCTTCCTCTTTTACCTGTATGTAAGAGAAACGCTCGGCTTTGAGGGAAAGCTTGCCCGTGTTGCGGAAAAGCTCATCCCCATTCTGTTGGCCTTCCAAACGCTCGTTTTGCTTGCAAATATTTTTACACCGCTCACCTTCACGGTCACTGCCGCAGGGATGTATCAGGATACGGAGATCGTCTTGGTCGAGGAAGTTTTCCTTACCGTGACATCTGTTCTTACGGCCATAATGATATTTATGTCCCACAACCCGTTCAGCCAGAAGGCGGCGGCTCTGACGTTCATCATTTTACCGCTTATCGAATTCATCCTGATCGGCGGCAGCTTCGGCGAAGCCAGTCAGTACGGTATCGTTCTGATGTCGCTGATCATTATGTACTGCGTGATCTTCAACGCCAAGAGCAGAAAGCTTGCGTCCACGGAAACCGAGCTGAATATGGCGACCGAGATCCAGACCGGTATGCTTCCTTCCATCTTTCCGGCTTTTCCCGAGCGAGAGGAGTTTGACATCTATGCTTCCATGGATCCGGCGAAGGAGGTCGGAGGAGATTTCTACGACTTCTTTATGATAGACGACGATCACCTTGCGATGGTGATCGCGGACGTATCCGGAAAGGGCGTTCCGGCGGCGCTGTTTATGATGTCCTCGAAGATTTTGATCAACGACCATGCCCTTATGGGCGGCTCTCCGGCAGAGATACTTGCAAGAGTGAACAAGCAGGTATGCGCCAACAACGAAGCCCATATGTTTGTAACGGTATGGCTGGGTATCCTTGAGATCAGCACCGGTAAACTCACCACCGCGAGCGCCGGTCATGAGTATCCTATAATCAACACGACCGGAAAATATGAATTGTTGAAGGACAAGCACGGTCTGGCGGTCGGCGCATTTGAAATGTCCAAGTATAAGAACACCGAGATCCAGCTCAAGAAGGGCGATAGTATATTTGTCTACACCGACGGCGTTGCCGAGGCGACCGACGCGAACAATGAGCTGTTCGGTACAGACCGCACCGTTGAAGCACTCAACGCGATCCCCGAGGGTGCTTCGCAAAAAGAGATCCTTGCAGGCGTGCGCACTGCTGTTGACGCTTTTGTGAAGGAAGCTCCTCAATTTGACGATCTGACGATGGTCGGATTAAAATACAACGGTCCTCATGATGATGCCGCAACGCAGGCACAAGCATGAAGGAACATATAACTAAGAGGCAACAATATGAATGTATATGATTTTGACGGAACGATATTTCCTACGGATTGTTCGATAGACTTTTTTATCTGGTGCATGAAACGGCACCCTAAGCTCTGTTTCACCTTTGCTCCGAAGGTGGTCATAAACCTGATTAAGCGTAAAATGGGGAAAATGCCGGAGTATCTGATGCAGCGTGAATTTTTTTGCTATCTGACGCTGATCGATGATTTTGATGAACAGATCGAGCGGTATTGGGATAAAAACGAGAAGAAGATAGTTCCTTGGTATCTCAAACAAAAAAGACCCGACGATCTGATCATCAGCGCGTCGCCCGACTGCATCATCGGGCCTATTGCGAACAGGCTCGGCGTGAACTTTATGGCAACGGAATTCAACCGCAAATACGGGGTGTTTGTGCATAATCTGATGTATGCGCAGGAAAAGGCGCGGTATATATTCGACCACGGCTTTCCGAAAATCGATAATTTTTATTCCGACTCTCTTGCGGATACGCCGCTTGCGCTGTGCGCCGAAAAAGCGTATTTGGTAAAAGATAAAGCTCAAACCGTAGTTGACTGGCCTGAGCTGGACGAGGAAACCCTTATTAAGGTCCGTGAGAAAGTTGATACCGGATGGACCGTACATTTGGAAGAGTAAGAACATATGTATATCATTATTTATGACTTCGGAACAAGCAGCGTAAAAACCTGTCTGTTTCAAATCGATTCACAAATCTATCTTACAGCGGGAGCTTCTGCCGAGTACGGACTTTATATTTCTGACAACGGAGGCGCGGAACAGGATGTGGAGGAATGGTGGGCGGCGCTGTGCTCGACTACGCGTGATGTGTTAAAAAAATCGGGTATAAAGCCCCAAGAGATAGAAGGGTTGGCGTTCTGCTCACAGATGCAGGGATCGGTTTTTGTCGACGAGAACGGAAACGCCCTCAGACGCCCGATGAACTATCTCGATCAGAAGGGATTTAAAGAATACAAGGAATGTATGGGCAGCGGCGTCATCAAGGTTTCCGGTTGCAGCCTATACAAGCTTGTGCGGAATCTGCTTGTCAATTACGCCGGCTCAACCAGCGCAAAAGACCCGGTATGGAAGTACAAGTGGGTGGAAAACAACGAGCCGGAGGTTTTTAAAAAAATCTATAAGTGGCTGGATATCAGCGAATACCTCGTATCGCGCTGTACAGGAAAAATCGTCAGAACCGCAGACACTGCATTTGCGACTTTCCTTTATGACACGCGAAAAGGCAAGGAAGGCTGGAACAAAGGTCTGTTAAAGATGTATAAGGTTAATCCCGACCATATGCCCGACATCATCGACTGCACGGATTTAGTCGGCGGACTCACAGATAAAGCGGCTCGGGAGCTCGGACTCGTTGAAGGGATCCCTGTCTTCGGCGGAGGAGGAGATACCACCTTCGTAAATATCGGCGCCGGATGCACAACGCCGGGAGACACGCATATCTATGTCGGTACATCGGGATGGGTATCCACATTTATGGATCATCAAACCGTTGATATCAATGCCATGATAACAGGCGTTCTGTCTGCCAAACACGGTTACTTCAATTATTACGCGGAACTGGAAACAGCCGGAAAGTGCTTTGAATGGGTCATGGAGCATCTTGCGCTGGATGAGATCGGCGTTTATCTGAGCAATTCTACTGTGGCAGATGATATTGAAAGCAAATATATAAGCCTCTATGATTACCTGTCCGAAGAGATCAAAAAGGTTCCGCCCGGAGCAAACGGCGTGATATTTACCCCTTGGATGCACGGTAACCGCTGCCCGTTTGAGGACTCCAACGCGGGAGGAATGTTTTTCAATATCAGGATCGAAAACGGAAAAAGAGATATGATCCGCGCGGTTTTGGAGGGCATTTGTTATCATCTGCGCTGGTTGCTGGAATGCGAAGAGAAAAAGGTAAAAACATCTGATACGATCCGATTTGTTGGCGGAGGAGCCTTGTCTTCCGTTACCTGCCAGATGCTTGCCGACATTACGGGCAGAACAATAGAGACAGTCGACAACGCTCAGGAGGTCGGCGCGATCGGAACGGCGCTCGTTGTTGCGGCGGGCGTCAAAGGCGAGGATGTGCTTGAATTGTCGCGCCGGTTGGTAAAAGCCAATCATGTATACGTTCCCGATCCCGCAAACAAGGGGGTTTACGAACGCAACTACAGGGTTTTCAAAAAGCTCTACAAGACCAACGCATCGAACTTTAAGGATATAAACGGAGGTAACAGGAGTTGAAAAAACATAAAGAATTAACCAGAGGCGTCAAATTCGTTCTGTTCTCCATCTCTGCCGGCGTCATTGAATTTGTTTCTTTTGCGTTGCTGGACGCCTTTACGCCGTGGGCTTACTGGCCGAAATATTTGATTGCTCTGATCCTGTCTGTGCTCTGGAATTTCACATTAAACCGAAATTTTACATTCCGCTCCGCGGGAAATGTGCCTATCGCCATGCTGAAGGTCGCCGCCTATTATGCCGTGTTCACACCGCTTTCAACTATTCTGGGGAACTGGTTAGCCGAAAGCTGCGGATGGAACGGGCTTCTCGTGACGATTCTGAACATGGCGCTCAATCTGACGACCGAATATCTTTATGATCGATTTTTCGTATTTGGGAAGACGATCGATACAAACAAAAAAGCATTGAAGAATACTCAGAAGAAAGACTAATGAAATTCCCTGATGAAAAAAGCCGCGAAGAAGAACGGATTCCTTAAGGAGTATTCAAAAAATGGTTAGAGAATTAGTACATAATCCGATGTTTCTGGGGATCAAATCAAAACCCGCCTTGGCGGCGTTTTCAATAAGTGCGTAGAAATCCTATTGACAAAACGAAACGGCAATGCTATACTATCGGTAACAATTTGCCGACAAAAAATATAGGCAAATGCGAAAGGAGAACGAATATGATTGTCAGCGAGGTATATTCCGGCTAACTGAATATTGGCACGTTTTAAGTTTTGGGACGGAAAGCCCCTGCTTTTGTTGTGCCGCTTAATGTAACCTTTCGTGATTTTTGACTGCTAACAGCACACTCGAGAAGGGTGTGCTTTCTTTTGTCCGAAAATATCCGGCGCGCCGCAGAAATCCCATAACGGGTTACTTTCTGCGGTGTTTTTATTTGCCTTGATTGACCCCGCCGTTGATTATAGTTTCCCTCAAACAGAAGGTTGTAAAAGGCGGGATTGGATGCAACGTCACGTTGCTGCGGCATATTTATTTGCCATGTTTGACCCCGCCGTTGAGTATAGTTTCCTTCAAACAGAAGGTTGTAAAAGGCGGGATCGGATGCAACGTCACGTTGCTGCGTCCGAATTCAGTTAGCATTTTATTTGAAATCATATAAAACTGAATTTGGAGGAATAAACATTGAATATTAAAGATTACGGATTTGATTATAAGATCAATTCTAACGAAAGTATCGGCACTCCTGCGCGAATCACTGCCGTTCACAAGGGACGGTTTGCCATCGTGTCCGATTTTGGCGAGGGCTACGCTCAGTTAAAGGGAAAGGAATACTATTACGAGAACGAGGTTTTCCCGACGGTGGGTGATTTTGTGCTGATCGATCACAACAGAAGCGGAGACAGCCGCATTATCAAAACGCTGGAGCGTAGAACTTACTTTTCGCGCCGCGACCCCGACAAGGGCAGGGGAGAACAGGCTGTTGCCGCAAATTTTGACTATGTTTTTATTATGCAGTCGCTCAATCACGACTTTAACCCCAAGCGGCTGGAGCGCTACCTGACCGCTGCCCGTCAGTCAAAGGCTGAGCCTGTGATCGTTTTGACAAAGGCGGATCTGACCGACGATTATCTGCCTTATATTCTCGAAACGAGCTGTGTAGCGGAGAATGTCCCAACCTGCATCGTCAGCGCCAAAACAGGCTACGGAATGGAGGAGCTTTCGCCCTATTTGCAAAAGGGAAAAACGCTTGTGTTTTTGGGATCTTCGGGCGTTGGCAAATCGAGCCTTGTCAATGCTCTTGCCGGTGAGAAAATTATGGACGTCAACGGCATTCGTGAGGACGACAGCAAGGGCAGACACACCACCACCCACCGTGAGCTGATCATGCTCCAAAACGGTGTGATGATCATTGATACTCCCGGTATGCGTGAGCTCGGTATGTGGGACGTCACAGAAGGCTTGGACGACGCGTTTTTCGACGTGGAAAAGCTTGCGCATATGTGCAGATTCCGCGATTGCAGGCACGAAAACGAGCCCGGCTGCGCAGTGCGTAGGGCGATTGAAAACGGCGAGCTGAGCGCTGGCCGCTTTGAGAGCTATCAAAAGATAAAAGCCGAGGCAAAATACAGCGGCAGTTCAGCGGATTATCGCAGACAGAAGGAACAGTTTTTTAAGAGTATCGCAATCAGCGAAAGGAAAAAGAGAAAGGATGTGTATTGAGTTGAAAAGAATTATCAAATCAACGGATATTATCATTCGTAATATTACAGACAAAGATCATTATGATATAGAATCAGTTGCTAAAAGAGCTTTTTGGAATTTGAATATGCCCGGTTGTGATGAACATTATCTGGTTCACAGACTTTGGAATGAGCCCTGTTATATTTCTGAGCTCTCGTTGGCTGCGGAAGTTGATAATAAAATCGTCGGGGCTATTTTGTATTCAAAAGCTAAAATCAAAACCAATCACGGCAACATAGGGGTTCTGACTTTTGGTCCTTTATGTGTTGATCCCGATCATCAAAAGATGGGTATCGGCCAAAAGCTTTTATTGGAATCTATGCGTTTGGCAACTGAAAATGGATATCAAGCGATCTTGATCTGCGGAGTTCCGACGTACTATCCCAAGTTCGGCTTTAAGACTGCCGATACGTTTGGAATAACAATGCCCGACGGCTCCAATTTTGATGCTTTTATGGGTTATGAGCTTCGGAAGGACGCATTAAAGGGTGTGACCGGAAAGTTTTATGAAGATCCTTTTTTTGACTGTGATGTACACGATGAAGCGTATATGAAAGCAGTCGATGAGTTTGATAAAAGCTTCCCCTATATGGAAAAGAAGGTTCTGCCGCATCAGTGGAGGTAAGGAAATATATGAGTAAGGCCGACAAGTATATGCTTTTTCATATTTCTTTGCAAAGAGGTGTTTTCGGGTAGAGTATCATCGTGACAGGGCGATGCTGTCACAGAATAGGTATAGTTTCCCCTTGTTAGAAAACTATTGACTTTTTTATGATAATTGTTTATACTAATTTTAGGAGATATTTCTCCTATTTCAAATTAATTATTGAAGGAGGCTATCCTATGAATGTAAATACAAAATCTCTCGTATCCATCACAGAAGCCAATCAAAACTTTTCTAAAGTAGCAAGACTTGTTGATGAAAACGGATCTGCTGTCATCTTAAAAAACAATGTTCCTCGTTATTTGATCGTTGAGTTCAGCAAAGCCGAAGAGGAACAACTCGCCTCTAACGAAGATGTGATGGCTATCTCTAAACGGTTGATTGCCAAAAACAGAGAAGCTTATGAGGTTCTTGCCAAATGATAGTTATCAGCAAAGAACAAATTATCGATCTCCATAAGCAGCTCATTGAAGAAACAGGCGGTTCACATGGACTACGTGACGAAGGATTGCTCGATTCCGCATACAATGCGCCGTTTCAGAAATTTGACAATCAAGAATTATTTCCACAATTCAGCAGAAATCAGCACGGCTTGCTTTCGGATTGATAAACAATCACCCTTTTGTGGATGGTAACGAACGAATCGGAGCCCACGTCATGCTGGTTCTGCTTGCGCTGAATGGCATAGAACTCAACTACAAGCAAGAAGAATTGTACACGATCATCCTCGATATCGCATCAGGGGCTGCCGAACTAAACGATTTAACAGAGTGGATATTAAATCACCAACTCTAATGAAGACTAAGACCGAATTTCTCGTCATCTGTTTTTTGACGGGGTTTTCGGTCTGTTTTCTTTTCTGCGGCGTCTGTTCTTATCTATCTGATTCCGGATGACTCGGCACAGATCATACCTTTTCCGTTTCACAAAACGAGTGTTTTGTCATCAAAACCATATTTTCGGAAGAAACAAATCCCCTTTTGCTGTAGTACCCTTCCGTTTTTTCGCCCTTTGAAGTTATCAGATAAATATTGTCAACTCCGATTTCCGACAACGCTTTTTCCAATGCTTTCAGCAGCGCGCTTCCGAAGCCCTTGTTTTGCTCCGGTGTTTTGACGCAGAATTCCTCTATATGAAAATGCGTTCCGTTGTAGTGCTGCTTTTTCTGCCCCCAGATGAGCCCTTTCAGGTCGTTGTCGGCATAAAGAGCCTTTCCGATGAAAGTTTCTGTTTTCATCATATTCTCAATTCTGATTTGAGCGGTTTCTTTTGTCCATTCATCATTCCACGGCTCCGAATTAAAAACGGAAATAAACAATTCGGCGTATTCGGAGATATGAGAAAGCTCCATATCGGTTATATTCATACTGATTTGAGCCCTCACCTTGTCGTAAAATGATTTGTATCGCTCAACGCTAGATTTGATTGCAAGCTCCGATTCCGCGTATTCTATCAGTCCGGCAGCGTCGACCCATTTGTATTCGGTCGTTTCGCCTTCCTGAAGGACAACCGAGTTCTTGTCACAGTCTACCTTTGCGAGATAGGAATAAATCAGGCTTGGGCTGCGATTGCTGAAGGTGATTTTGACAAGCTCGAAACTATTGCACAAAATGCCTGTTTCTTCAAACAGCTCGCGCTTGGCGCAATCCTCGGGATCTTCGCCGAGCTGTGCTGAGCCGCCCGCACTCGCTTCCCAATAGCCGGGATATAAGTCCTTGCCTTGGTGCCGTTTTGTCAAAAGATAGGAGCCGTCACGGTGCTGCACTAAAATATCGCTCACCAGATGATACCGCCCTTCGGGAATGTTCATATAATTCCCGTGACGCCGCTCCCAGACCTCACCCGTGAGGTTGCCGTTTCTATCGTATAAATCCCATAATTCCATATCCATTACTCCCGAAAAAACGAAGTGCCAAAAATATCCAATAAGTTATTAACGGCAATCACGCCGTCGGGAACCGTTTTGTCGCTGCGGTTTATCCATATGGCTTTGATACCGGCAGCACCTGCTCCCTTGACGTCGCTGCTCAAGGAATCGCCGATGTGAACGACCTCATAAGGAGAAAACCCCGTTTTGCGCATTGCGTATGCAAACAGCTCGCTTCTCGGCTTATATGATCGTGCATCCTCGCTCGTAAAAACGCCGTCAGGCATAAAGCTGTGAAATGCGATGGCTTTGTTGATATCCGAGGTGTCGATGTTGGAGACGATATAGACCGGAACGAGACAAGCCTCCAAGAACACTTTTGCTTTGGGAAAAGCAGGCGGCGCTGTCCAGTGTCGGAACATCATCTCGCACAGCTCTGCCGCGTCAGCGGTCGAATGAAAATGCTCGATCGTTTTTTGAAGCGAGCGGTATTCAAGCTCTCTTTGAGTTACAAAGCTTTCTCCGTAAGCGTTGTGAAACATCGTCTGAAATTCGTTCCACCAATAGCTTCCTATATCGGAATAGTTTTGAACTACGCCTGTGTCAAAAATAATCTGTGAAACCTTTCTGATGATTGCGCCGTCCTCATGCACCAATGTTCCGTAAAAATCTATAAAAACTGCTTTTACCATTTGATTGCACCTCATATCCTTTTTCAAAACAACTCATCAAGCAAGTAGTAATACCTGTATTTCCCCTCATTCATTTCCACTCCCAGAGCGTCTAAAAGCATCTGAGGTTTGAAATCAAAAATAGGTTTACCGTTAAAATATCTGCCGTCAAAATTATGATCCAGACTCCTGATAGCAATCGCTATATCCTGCCAGCGGTCGGCAGGTCCTGCCTTGCCGAGATCAATAAAACCGCTTATGCGATCCCCTTTGGCAAAAATATTCGGCAGGCAGTAATCGCCGTGCGTCAGAACGATATCCTCCGGCGGGCGGTTATTTTTCAGCCAATCGAGAAGCTCTGCGGGATTTTTAAAGCCGCCTTTTACGAAAGTCTCCGGCTCTGTGTTTTCAATATCTACAAGATCGTGAGCGACGTTGTATTCGGCTGCCTTCAAACGGTTTGAAAGCCTGCTTACGTTGCACGGATAATCGCTCACATCAGTTTTCCACAGCTTTTTCAGCCCTTTTGCAGCAATATCTATCACAAGCTCCGGATTTTGCAGATAATCCATATCGCACAGCATTTTACCCTCAACTTTGGTCATCAGCGTGTAGGAAAGTCCGTTATGTATTTCATACAGCGGTATGGATGGAACCGGCAGACAACTGCTAAGCCGGTTTGAAATAATATATTCATTATCTGTTTCCGGGCTTTGGAGCTGGATTTTTAATACATAATTGTCATAAATCCTGACCTCGGAACCGGATTCTCCGATTTTATCAACCGTATATTTTTCTGTCCCGACAGCTTTTCGGATCGCTTCCGGCAAAACAGGATCTCTCATTTTTGATTCTCCGTTTTGTTATCTAATCATCTTATTTATAAAATCAACGTTCCTCGCCGTCAGCTCCACCCACGCAGGGCGAAAACCGCTCTTTATGGCGTTTCGGACGGATTTGATATTCGACCACGCGGCACAGTAAAAAGGCACCTTGCCCAACGCCAAGATTTCAAGACCCAATCTGCTTGTGACGGCGGAAGCGATACCTTTGCGCCTGTACTCGGGCAATACGTCAACGCCGATTTGATACATCATTTCACAGTCGGCGGAACATCCCGCAAGCCCTATGAGCTTACCGTTCTCATAAGCTCCGACGGCTAATACATCGCGTTCTCTTTCATTGAAGGTCAGACAGTTGCTCCACTGTTGCGTGTACAAATCCGCAAAGTCTTCTATATGCAGAACACGCAAGTCATAACTGCAGTCAAGTTCCTTTAGTTGTGTCATGTCAGGGAGAAAATACTCCGCCATAAAGCAGACCTTCAAATCAAACGGAGCAAGCAAATCATTGAGCAGATTGATTTGCGGCGTTTCAAAGCAGTGGTACACATCGATTTTGTTGATATACTCCGATACCGCGGATTTTGTCCGTTCACTCACCTGTGCAACAATGTTGTTGCCGTATGAAACAAGGTCGCATTCCAACGGCAAAGGTATATATCTCCTCGCTTTTGGATTCGTTTTTGAGATCGTCACAACGTTCTGTTCCGACAAAAAATCAGCTGGAGCGCAGTTGCAATCATATGCCGACTGCTTCAACGCGATTTCTAAAATCTCTTTATTTGTCATAGCTCTTACTCTTTCATTAAGTCTATCCGAGCGCGTGACCTCCGGACACTTTTATGACCTGTCCTGTCAACATTTGCGCCTGTTCGCTTGCCAAAAACATAATCGTTTCGGCGATGTTCTCGGGTTGTATCAGCTTGCCCATAGGAATTAGCGGAAGAACCGCTTTTTCCAGCTCTGCGTCGATCCAGCCTGTCTGCGTCGGACCGGGCGCGATACAATTCACGGTGATTCCGTATTTGGCAGTCTCAAGAGCGATGCTGCGGGTAAGCGCTTCCAATGTCGCCTTGCTCGCGCCGTATGTGATCTGACCGGCAAAGACCTGCGCCGCGTCCGTAGAGATGTTGATGATTCTTCCGTAATCATGCCGGCGATTGATGAATTCCCTCGTCATCAAAATGCTTCCGCGAACATTGACCGCGAAAGTGTCGTCGATCACCTTTTGGGTGATTTTTTCGATGGTGTCGAGGCCGGTTTCATCATCTGTCGCCGCGTTGTTTACCAATATATCGACCCGACCGAATCGTTCCAATGCTGTCGCATATATTTCTTTTACAGCCTTTTCTTCGGAAATATCGCTTTCCAAAATGAGATACTCGGCGTTCATCTCACGGAGCTTGCTTTCAACGATATCCGCGTTTCCCGCATTTGCTTTGTAGTATCTGTCCGCTCCGTTCTTGCTTGCCTTGACTACATCAAACGGTCTAATGATCTTTTTGTAAACCAAAATAACCTTTGCGCCCTCACGCGCAAAAGCAAGGGCTGTCGCTGCTCCGATCCCCTGCGGATTGTTCGCGCCCGTAATCAGTGCTACTCTGTTTTTTAAGCCGTAATCGATCATATATATCCTCATTTCCGGTTTTTCAATCGTTCACTTTTATGATAACAGACAAAAACAGATTTGTCTATATTATGGTTTCTATAAACTTGTCAAAACTTGCGACGCCTAATCAAAGAAACGGAAATCAAAGCGCAGTTTTTAGTTGACGGACTCCTCTGAAAAAGGTATTATAGTAGAAGAAAGCGCGAAAGAAGTGATAACGGTGAAAAAAGCGATTACATTTTTATTGACAATATCTGTATTCTTTGTTATGGCGGCTTGTACTCAATCTCAAAAGGAACAGCCGCAAAGCGTAACGGAAAAGGAGAATACAACAGTGGAAACTACTGCACAACCTACTACTGCACAGCCTGTTGCCAAGGATGAAACATCAGCGTCGGAGTTTGATTTTGATTCAAAAACCGTGAAGCTGAACAGCGGATATGAGATGCCGATACTCGGCTTGGGAACGTGGACACTGTCCAACGAGGAAGCGGAAAATTCGGTCTATCACGCACTCAAAGACGGCTACCGCTTGATCGACACTGCGCGTTACTATCAATGTGAAACCGGCGTCGGCAAGGGAATTAAAAAAGCGGTTGAAGAAGGTATTGTGAAGCGCGAAGATGTGTTTGTCACAAGTAAAATCATGCCGAGCGATTACGAACGCGCCGCGCAGGGAATCGACGACTCACTGCGGGATTTAGGGCTTGATTATATCGACCTGATGTTGATCCATCAGCCCGGCAGCAATGATGAAGCGGTTTACAAAGCAATGGAGCAGGCTGTGCGCGACGGCAAGGTGCGTTCCATCGGCATTTCCAACTATTACACGCCCGAAGCCTTTGACGAGGTGATGTCATACGCGCAGATTCCGCCCGCCGTTATTCAAAACGAAAACCACATTTATTATCAAAACACCGCTTTGCAGGAATACGTTCGTAAATACGGTGTTGTGGTGGAGTCGTGGTATCCGTTCGGCGGCAGAGGTCATACGTCAGAGAATTTTAACAATGAAACGATTACGGCGATCGCAAAAAGTCACGGAAAAACTTCGGCTCAGGTCATACTGCGCTGGCATTTGCAGGCAGGCTATATCGCAATTCCCGGTTCATCCAATCCCGACCATATCGCCGAGAATTACCGTATTTTTGACTTTGAACTGACCGATGATGAAATGCGGCAAATCGCGGCGGTCAATAAAAACCAACGTTATGAAAATTGGTAACAGTATAAAAACCACGGAGGTTTACAATGAAAAGAATTCTTGCCTACGGCGATTCCAACACTTGGGGCTTTGACCCGGTAACATGGGGTTCTGTCCCGATTACATTAGAGCGGTATCCCGAAGATATCCGCTGGACAGGCTTGCTGCAAAAAGCCCTCGGTAAAGACGCGCTGGTACTTGAAGAAGGCTTGTGCGGCAGAACGACCGCTTTTGATGATGAAGAATGTGACGGAAGAAACGGTCTTGTAACATTGCCTGCGATACTGAAAGCAAATCAACCGCTTGACGCGGCGGTCATTATGCTTGGTACTAACGACTGTAAAAGCGCATTTAACGCTTCGTCAAAGGAGATCACGGCAGGCTTGGAGTTGTGCCTTAAAAAGCTCCTTGATGTTGTTGCCCCTGAAAACATCTTGCTGATTTCTCCGCTTTATCTTGAAACGGCAGCTTTTGATTTTGGCTTTAATGACCGTTCCATTGCGGTGAGCAGAGAGTTGAAGCGGGATTACAGGGAATTGGCGGATAAATACAATACTGCTTTCCTCGCCGCTTCGGATCATGCTAAGGCAAGCAGCTTGGACGGACAGCACCTGACAGAGGAAGGTCACCGCGCGTTGTTTGAGGCTGTTTTGAAAAGTATTGTTTCAATGGATATGAAAAATTAAGCTCCTTGTGTTGGTATAAACGAAATCTTAAACAGAAGAATTTGTAATGAAATTGATGGAAATCAGGCATAGCGTCAAACAGTATTTCTACAAGACGATTTTCGGGAAAAGACATTTTTAAAAGGAGTAAAAATGAAACTGACTAGTATTCATCACATAGCTATTATCACATCTGACTATGAACTGGTAAAGCGATTTTATGTTGATTTGTTGGGCTTTGAGGTTATCCGCGAGAACTATCGTCCACAGCGCAACGACATAAAGCTGGATTTAAGGTTGGGAAGCGCCGAGCTTGAAATATTCTGCGAGCCGAATCCTCCGAAGCGCATAAGTAATCCTGAGGCTTGCGGACTGCGCCATCTTGCTTTTGCGGTAGAAAACATCGAGGAAACTGTTGCCGAACTGAACCGCTTGGGTATCCCGACAGAGCCAATCAGAAAAGATGATTATACCGGAAAGAAGATGACTTTTTTCCACGATCCGGACGGATTACCGCTTGAATTGCATGAATAAAATAAGTAAGAAAAAATAAAAAACACAAAAAAGTCATTAAAATGCGTTCAGGTGATACGCCTATCGCCGGCGCGATATCAAATATTTAAGCGAGGTAATAAAAATGAAAAAATCTTTAGGAACATTCCCGGGTGTTTATCCGATGCCTGTACTGATGGTAGCCGCATACGACGAAAACGGCAAGGTGAATGTCATGAACGCCGCGTGGGGTATGATTTGCGCTATGGATAAGATCGCGCTGTTCATAGATGAGGATCACAAGACCACACAAAACCTGCTGAAAACAAAAGCCTTCACCGTAAGCATCGCCGACAAGGAGCATATGGACGTTGCGGATTTCTTCGGGATCGCCACAGGCAACAAGATGGCTGACAAGTTTGAGAGAACAGGCTATCACGCGGTTAAAAGCGATGTTGTCAACGCACCGGTTATCGATGAATTCCCCTATGTAATGGAATGTGAGCTTGCCGAGGTGATCAACACCGAGAATATGTACGCAATCGTCGGAAAGATCGTCGATACAAAAGCCGAAGAAAGCATCCTTGACGAAAATGATAAGGTCGAGGTCGAAAAGCTGCAAGCTCTTATCTTCGACCAGTTTAAGCACGGCTACTATGTCAGCGGCGACAAGGCCGGCAAGGCGTGGAACGCAGGCAAGAATTTGATGAAATAAATTCCCGGTAATAATCATAAGTAATAAAACGCAGCTCTGAATGGGCTGCGTTTTTTGCGCTATGTTGCGCCGAAAATCGCCCTGTATGCGGTTTGCAGCGAAAAACAGATCGAAAAAACAATTTTTTCAAAAAAGTCTTTTCATTTTACCTGATTAAAGCTATAATAGGGTTGACGGTAGATGTCAAACAATGCTCCGCAATATCAGATAAAAGATTCTTCCGCAAAGAAGGGATAAAATGAAAAAAGTAAAAGGCAGCATATGGATGTCGGTGATCGTGCTCGGTATCCTTCTGCTGCTCGGCTGGACGGTATGGCAGAACTTGAGGGTATCCGAGCGTATCGACAACTCCGTCAAATCAACCACCATGCTCGAAGGCGAATACTCGCTTGACGGCGGTGAATGGAAGTCCATAGATAACACAAAGCCTATAAACGAGCATTTTCACAAGGCTGTATTCAAGGGAAATTTCACCAAACAGGTCAAAGCCAACCACACCACGACGATGGATATAGTATCCAAAAACGTGTGGTACACGCTCTATGACAGCAGCGGTGAGGTCTTGGATGAGTACAGGCGAAGCCCCGGAGATATGGAAGAAGGCTCCGGCTACATGGCTGAAAAAATGATCAACACGCCCGGCTACTATATCATGACAGAATATGTTCAGATAGAGCCCGAGTATAAAAGCGACGATAAGTTCACGCTGGTGGTAGAGTATCCCTATGAGCTTGATACAGAGAGCTTCTCCGACTGTTTTTACGTTATGACGAGTTATTCCGACGGACTGTATCTCAATTTCTTTTTTGAGATATTGCCTGCCGGTCTGATGTTCCTGCTGGTATGCTTCTTCGGCGTATTCTTTTTCCCCATAGCGAGCGGGCTGCTGGGACGGATCGATTTTCGATATATCGATTTCGGAATACTGTGCTTTTTTGCGGGTCTGTTCATGGTCGTTAACAAAATCAGCGGATATATGAATCTGTGGATTATCGATCCCACCGTGTGTATGATGACGGATAAGCTCGCGGGCTGTTTCTTTGCGAGCGCCGTACTGATCTATCTGCGCTCGCTGCTGCGCGGAAAGGCCGTCAAAATAATTGCGAACTTCGTTATTACGGCATTTTTTGCACTTACGGTTCTCTGTGTTATCCTGCATGCTGCAAATACGGCGGATATGATGGCGACCGCAGGGATCAGATATCTTGCCGTGATCGTGCTTGCTGCGATCATGACCGTGCTGCTGTGTATCGAGATCCGCGGCAAAAAGGGTTTTGTTCTCATTGATTATTTGATTTCATGGCTGCCGCTGGGCATTTTTCTGATGATCGATATGTTTGACTTCTATCTGCACATCTCCGGATCCAAATATCTGCAAATCGGTCTTGCGATCACGATCATTTATCAGATGGTACGGTTCGGCATGGACTTCAGCCGACAGTACAAGGAAGCGATCCGCTATCAGCAGGTACAGCGCGAGCTGTACGAAGCAAAGGTCAGCGTGATGGTCAGCCAGATTAGACCGCACTTTATGTACAACGCACTGAGCTCGATCGCGATCCTGTGCAAGCTTGATCCCGACACTGCTTATAACGCGACGGTGACCTTTTCCGACTATCTGCGCGGCAATATGGATTCGCTCAAACAAACCGCGCCCGTACCGTTTGAAACGGAATTAGAACATTTAAAAAAATATTTGTATATAGAAAAGCTGAGGTTCGATGATGAGCTGAAAATCGAGTATGACATACAGGATACCGATTTTGAGATACCGCTATTGTCCGTTCAGCCTTTGGTCGAAAATGCTGTTAAGCACGGAGTAGGGCAAAAAGAAGGCGGCGGTACCGTAAAAATATCAACACGCGACACCGGAACTGCCCATGAGGTCATAATTGAAGACGACGGCGTCGGCTTTGACACAAACGCCAAAAAGGACGACGGCAGATCCCATGTGGGAATGGAAAACACCAAAAAACGTCTTTATGATATGTGCGGAGGAGAAGTTATCATCACAAGTGAGATAGGTAAAGGTACGACCGCTAAAATGATCATCCCGAAAAAGGAGGAACCCGAAAAATGAGAATACTGTGTGTTGACGACGAGCCGCTGATGCTCAAAATGCTTGAGATGGCGGTCAAAGAAGCAAAGCCCGACGCGGATGTGACCGCGTACAAAAAGCAGGCCGATCTTTTGGAAGACGCAAGGCAAAACGGCTGCGACGTTGCTTTTCTCGACATCCATATGCGCGGAATAAACGGCGTAGAGCTTGCAAAGGAGTTAAAAGCCGTAAACCCGAAGATGAATATTATTTTTGTCACGGGCTTTTCGGAGTACACCGGTGACGCGATGAGTCTGCACGCCTCGGGATATATAATGAAGCCCGTCACTAAGGAGAAAATAGAAAAGGAGCTTTCCGAGCTTCGATTCCCGATCGTACCGAAAAGCAACGCGCTGCTGAGAGTGCAGTGCTTCGGCAACTTCGACGTATTTCTCCCCGACGGCTCGCATATGCACTTTGAACGGCAGCGTTCAAAGGAAGTGTTCGCTTATCTTGTGCACCGCCAGGGCAGCTCCTGCACTACCAGAGAGTTAGCGGCAGCGCTGTTTGAGGACGAACCGTTTGATACCAAACAGAAAAACCACATTCAACAGCTTATTTACGCAATGATAAAAAGTCTTAAAGCGGTCGGTGCGGAGGAGGCAGTAGTGCGCAGCTACAACGCCCTTGCGGTCAATCCCGATGTGCTCGACTGCGACTATTACCGCTTCAAGGAGCTGGACGTCGGCGCGGTCAACGCCTATCAGAACGAATACATGAGCCAGTATTATTGGGCTGACTTTTTATATGACGAAGACTTATATTGATATACCGAGACCGCTCCGAACTCAACTGAGTCCGGAGCGGTCGATTGTTTATCTGCTTTTATCTTTTGAGATCGAACAGTCCTTAAAAGGGATCTGCAACTTTTTTATTGCCTCACATATCGTTCGATTACTTATAGTAGTTCATGTTCACGCCGCGCTGCAGGAAATCACTGTTCATGAAGTACCAGTCGGAGAAATTACCTCTGCCGTCTCTGAAGCGGCAATCGCTGTTCGGGCTGACTGACTGATAAAATGCGCTGTAGGAAACGGTGTGCTTCGGCTTGATGGAGTAGCTCATCATGTTGAGGATGTACTTGCGGTTGACGGGCACGAACAGCTCCAGTCCTTCCTCAGTTGCGTAGGAGTAATAGCCTACCGCGAAGCCCTTTGTGCATTTCTTGACTTCGCTCTTGACTCCCTTAGCACCCTTTACGCTTACGAGGTTGATTTTGCCGTTCTCGTTGTAGAGACCGATATCGTTGTAATCCTTGCAGGTCACTCTGCCGAAATCAGCGGAATCTCTGAGCTCTACCTTCGGCATGAGGATGCCGTGGTTATTGTTGTAGTTTGCTACGTAATAGCTGTCCTGAGCTTCGAGGTGAGCGATGTTGATACCGTTGTCGTGGTTCTGGAATATCTCTTTAACATAGAGTCCTACGGAGATCAGCTCGTTGGGGCGCTCCCAGTATACGTCGCCTACAACATCGAGGAGGGGTCCGATAGAGTCGATTACTTCATCAGCGTTTGTGTCTGCCGGCAGAACATCTCTGATAGCGTCTTCTGCCAAATCACCGAAGCCGGGTACGGAGGAGACAGCCTCGCTCAGGAGGAGCTTGCCTGCCAGGTATTCCAGTTCGTCCTTCTTGAGAGCGTCTACGTCGTTCATGAGGGTGAGGAGGAAGTTGCTGACGCCCTGCTGATACTTGCTGCAGTAGTCGCTGCGGCTGCCGATGTTCTTAGTCATCTCTTCGAGCAGCAGATAGGTTGCGATATTTGCGTCGTAGTTTGCCTTTGTATCATCTTTCACAAGGATAGTGCCGTCTTTGATCTGAGAAACGACCTCGGCAACGCCTGCCGGGAGGCAAGCAACCAGTTCTGCGACCAGAGGAGCCATCTTCTTGAGGGGTGTGCCGTACATTTTGAAATCATCCGCCTTGTATTCGCTGCGGGGTGTGCCGTTCTCTTCATACAGATTCAGGAAGACGTCTCTGTTGTCGGCAAAATTATCGGGGTCAAAGAACTCTGTGGTGATGAACTTGTCGATACCGAATCTGGTGAAGCCGTACTCGCTCATAGCTACCTTGGGCACCAGATCGTTGGGGTTGACTACGTTGTAGATGTTGTTATAAAGCTCGCTGCCGGGCTTTTCGACGGTCTCGGAGTTGTAGTTCGCGCCTTGGGGAGCCTCGAAGGTGTAGGCGTACAGGTCGTCACGGGTGAGGGTTACGTCGTTTGAGAAGATTTCTTCATCGTTCAAGATCTTGTTGTCCAGCAGACCTGCCGCAAGGTTAGCGGTTGCGCCGCCGCGGGAGAAGCCTGCAATCCATACCTTGATCTTACCGGTGATCCTGTTTGCGGAGATATACTCGTTGATATAATCTATGGTCTTGTTTGCTGCGTTGTACCAGCCCTCGTGCATGTAATCCGACTTTGTGCCGTCGCCGAGGTAAACGTTGTTCGACCACTCGCGGAAGTAGCCGCCGGATCTGATGCCTACGCCGATCACGGTGTAATCATCTACCTGCTTGTTCGCGCATCCTACGCCGATCGAATCAAAGCGTGATCTGGATACATAATCTTCGTTGGTCTCGAAATCCTTGAAGCCGATGGAACCGAAGAAACCGTATAATCTTTCCGGCTGTTTGAGGTACCAGTCACTGTCAAGACTGCTCGGGTTATCCAGCGGGACCGAGAAATTGGTCATGATGCAGGAGAGAGTAGCTAAATGCTCATCGTATTCTGTCGAAGAATGTCTGAAATAATCGTCTGAATAGTAGATCGTGTTGCCTTTATATTTTACCGATTCTACTACGCCTGTCTCTGCGGCGGATGCGCTTGTCAGCGCTACCGTGCCAACCGAGAAAACGGTGATTGCGGAAAGTACGCCCGCGATGATCTTCTTGAAAATGCTTGTCTTTTTCATTGTTTTCACTCCTTTAGAATTTGTTGTATTTGTATTGGTTTTGTTTGATTTGAATAAGTTTTTCATTTTGAAAGCCCCTTTCGTTTTGTTTTGTTTTTATCTTGATTACAGTATATCAGGTCGAAGTTGACAGCTTGTTTACAAATCTTTTTGTTTTTGAAATTTTATTTTTTGATTTGTTTTTCGTCTGTCCTTTACTGTGATCAAAGCATATCAAACCGATGTTGACAGCTTGTTTACAAATTTTTGCCTTTTCAAAAGTTTTTTATTATTGATATGGCAGTGAACAAAAAATGCGACGCTGTAATCAAAGATAAAGCAAAACTCCGCAGCACCTAAGAAGGTGTTGCGGAGAATTTTCATGTGAAATAGAAAAACGGCTTAAACGCAGTGCTTAAGCCGTTTTTGAGCCATTCTTTCGTTATTGAAAAAGTGTCGGGAGCGTATGGGCGCTCTTTTGATGATGTTGGTTTGTTTTGGGGGAATAGTTTCAAAAATTGCAAGGAAACAATATAGACGAAGCTTTACTGTTTTGGTATCACCTAATCGGTTATATCTAAAATAGAGTCGAAAGCGGTTTGCTCCAATATTTCTCTGACGGCGGGAGTGATACCGGTAAGCTTCACACCTTCATTACATTCCTTTTTCATAATGAGTAGAACGCGCAGACCTGCCGATGAAATATAACTAAGCTCACGACAGTCTATCACAGCGGAGCTAAGCTTATGCTCTGCTTTGACCCGTTCAAACATCTCAAGCATTTTGGGAGCGGTCAAAGTATCGACCCTGCCTTTCAGACACAGGTTCAATGTGCCGTTTACCACAGAAGCTTTCATATCAAAGCTCTTGGATTTCAAATCAGCTGTGTCAACTGCTGCGGCAGTATCCGTCGCTGTGATTTTCCAGAAGGCGCATTTTTGCATATTCTGCTTGATCGTCTGAGCCTGATCAGGTGTGACATTGCTAAGACTTTTCAGCTCGGGCATATGATCCGCGATGATAATGCGTTCCGCTTTCAACCCGTGACTTGCTAAAAACATCATCGCGTTTTTCATATTCTGAGCCGTGTCGCCCCGGGCACTGACGTTAAGCGCGTTCTTTCCTACGCTGACATCCGATTTGTCCTGCACTCTGTTCAAACTTTGCATTAAGATTTCCTTGAATCTATCTCCTGCGATCGGCTGCAGAGTCAGCAGGTACTGCAAAGAGGCTTCGGAATCGGAAGTCAGCCAGTAACCGCCGTGTTCTTTAAGGAGCATACGGATATTATCGCACAGGGCACCTGCTTCGAAATCGGAAAAATACATCAACAATCCTTCGGTCGTGATACAAAGAGGCCCCTCAGCGTCTTTAAGCGCTTTTTTAAGTGATTCTCCGTTAGTTGCGTCCACGCCGCAAAAATGCACCGCGGAACGCTTATCTTCATCGATCAGGGATAGGATCGCAGGCTCAGCCTCTGCGATCGCGGCAGGAAGATCCAAGCCATAATATGTGATACCCTTTTGTGATAACGTTTTTGCTCTCGGCGTATATCCGCAGGGCAGATCCACGAATGTATGATAACCTAAATGCTGAGCGATCGCGACAGAAGTACGATAACGTGTTTCAAGCATAATATTGTTTAGAGCCATCAGTTCGGGAGAAGTTTTTGAAGTTGCGCTGTTCTGGGTTTCTTCAAAAGTCAGGTTAAGCTTCTCGACAATTTCAGCCGCGTCTTTATCTCCAATTGACGCAAGCTGGAAGACCGTCATTTTTGCGGTGTTGAAAAACAGGGTTTACTTGCTCCAGTAAATTTAAATTCATAATTAGTTTCCCTTCTGTTTATAATGAAGTCATTGAGTGATCTTCTCTTATGAAAATATTGTACTCAAACCGGAAGGAGTAGTCAAGTTAATTTCCTTTATTGCAATCAATAGAAAACGAAAAACAAATAAATACCTTCAAGGCTTGACGAAGAACCCTCAAAGGTTTATCATAAAATTATCACAACAAACAGAGGTGCTTGAAATGGAAGAAATCAGAGTAGATTTGCGTGAAATGAACGAAAAGGATATGGCGCTGTACGCCAAGCACGAGGAGCTGCTTTTTAAGCTCAACCAAACCATGCCGCGCACAGCGGAATATATGGATATTTTGCGCGAGCTGTTTGACGGCAGGATAGGCGAGGATTCCTTTGTCCGCGCACCGCTTGCGGGAGCAGCGCTCGATAAAGTCACCATCGGAAACAGGGTGTTTATCAACAATAATCTTCTTGCGATGGCTCGCGGCGGAATAACGATCGAGGACGACGTGCAGATAGCGGCAAACGTCCAGCTTCTGACGAATAACCACGACCCGTATGAAAGGCAGATCCTTATCTGCAAGCCTATTCTTATCAAGAAAGGCGCGTGGATCGGCGCAGGCGCGACTATCACACCCGGCGTGACCATCGGAAAATATGCCATCGTAGGAGCATCAGCCGTTGTCACGCATGACGTAGGCGACTATGAGGTGGTTGTCGGTAACCCTGCAAGAGTGATAAAAACGCTCGATGCGGAAAAGTTTGAATAACAGCAACATTTATCAGCAAAGGAAATAGCATTATGGGAAATACGTTTTATTTTGAATGGGAAGTCGCGCTGATGGAATGGATCCAGTCATGGCTCGGCCCTGTCGGCACTGTGATCGCGTCCTTGTTCAGCGAAATGGGAGAACAGCTTGTGTGCGTCGCCGTACTCGGTTTTCTGTACTGGTGTTGGGAGAAGGAATACGGCAAATATGTCGGACTGAATGTGTTGGTGGGAATCACTCTTAATCCTATGATTAAGAACATCTTTCTCAGGCGCAGACCGTACTTCGATCACGCAGGGATCAAATGCCTTAAACCTGTAGAAAGAGGCGCCGACATCTATGATATTTCGGCACAGGGCTACTCCTTTCCAAGCGGTCACTCGACGAACGGCGTGACCTTGTATACCTCTCTCGCTCGCTACAAAAAGAACAGGATTTTGATGATTATCGGAATCGTTCTCCCTCTGTTTGTGGGTATCTCACGCTTTTGCGTAGGCGTGCATTATCCGACGGATGTATTGTTCGGCTGGGCGCTGGGCTTGATCGTCATTTTCCTTGTTCCCGCACTGCAGCGCGCCATCAAAAACCGCTGGCTATTTTACGGATTGTTGGTGCTGATCGCCCTTCCGGGATGGTTCTATTGCAGGAGCAACGACTACTACACCGCTTTCGGTATTTTGATCGGCTTTATCCTCGCGGTTGAATTTGAGAATAGATTTGTCAAATTTGAGAATACGCGCAATGTCCTGCGCTGCATCCTGCGTATCCTGCTGGGCGTGGGCGTCTACTTCGGACTTAACACCCTCTTAAAGCTACCGCTTAGCAAGGATTTCCTCGACGCTGCAACTATGGCGTCCTACGCGGTACGCGCGGCACGATACTGCGTCATCATTTTCGTTACCATCGGCGTGTACCCATTCCTGTTCAGGCTCGGCGACCGCATTTTCAAGCGCAAGAAATAAGTTGCCGATTAACTGTTACAGCTATATAGCATAAGAGCAAGCAGGTGGTTTAGCTTTGATCAACACCGAGAATGTGTACACGATCGTCGGTAAGCATCTAATGAATTAAATACCCATTAATAAGCCAACAGCTTCCGCAGAGAGTTTGCGGAAGCTGTTTTGTTAAATTAGCAAATTGTAAAGTATTCGGGAGCAACATATCTTGCCTGCCACACTCCGTTTGAGGAGCGGTACAGCTCGTTGCCGTCGTTCTTGAAATCCCTTGCACGTATTTTTAGTATCACGGGCTTGCCGTGTCTTCTGCCGACCTTGACGGCGGTTTCGTAATCGGGGGAGATATGCACGAATTGCCGCGTCATCGGCTTCAAACCCTCTTTGAGGATCGCATCTAAAAACCGTTCGGCTGTGCCGTGATACAAAAACTCAGGCGGCTCGGGAGATTCCATTTCGATAACCACACCAGGGATAGAGTGACCTTGATTAGCGCGGATCTTAGTGCCGGTTTCATCAAAGGAATAACGTCCCTTTTCGTCCTGAGCAACGATCAACTCCAACGTCTTGCGTTCAAAATCGGGAAATCTCTCTTTGAGCGCCTTTATGATAACATCAACATCAGCCCAACCGCCGTTGAGATCGATATAACGCGGCGTTTGACAATGCCGCAGCATCCACGACAGCTTAACGCTGATTCGTTTTAAGTTCACTTTGTTTTTCCCCTTTCTATGATCTCGGCGATTTTCACGGCGATTTTAAAATTATCAAGGCAGTGATTTGCCTCATCCAAGCCTTCGAGAACGTATTCTTCTCCGTCAAGCACGTCGCCGGTCATCACGAAGCTGTATAGCTCTATCTCGTGGAAATCACAGACAGCCTGAACACCCGCGAGCTCCATTTCCACCGCGAGACAGCCGTCATTTTTCCTTTTCTCAACAGCGGTTTTTGTTTCACGGTAAGGCGCGTCCGTTGTCCAGATACGACCTTTGACAAACGGAAGGCGCAGCTCTTCAAATATCTCCGCAAGCCTTTCGCTGTTTTTGATTTCCATATAATCGGCAGGCGGCGCGTAGTGATAGGACATACCCTCGTCGCGGTACGCCTGCGTGGGGATGATATATCTTCCGTTGGTCGCTTCGCTGTCCAATGCGCCGCATGAGCCGAAGATAATGAGATTTTTGACGCCCGTCTGCCATTGCATTTCGATGATATCTATCCCGGCAAGGCAGGCGCCGATCGACGATAAATAAAATACGATTTCCTTACCGTTGATCTCAATGGCATAGACCGGTTTGCAGCCGTTTGCCGAACCGATATGCGCGACCTCGCGGTGGGGGTATTTGTCGATGACAGCCTGATAGATCTCGCCCGAAAAAGTTGCGATCGCGGTATCGCAAAGGTATTTCCGTTCGCCTAAAAAAGCACCCGGTGAAAACAGCGCTTCTCTTTCTTCACTGAAGGATTCGGTTATCATGATCATACCTCCTGATTCGTTTTTGCTGACTTATCGCTGCGGGCGGCAAGCAATTCATCAAGCGTTTTCGGCGCGTAATTCATATAGTCCATCATACATCCGACGTTGATGATGCGCGCAGGAATATCCATTTGCAAAAGCTCTTGCTGCCATTTCTCGACAAGCTCCCATTCTCCGGTGTTATGCACGTGACCGTACAGCATCACTGCGCCGTCGTGCTGATGATCGTAGAACATCATCGGATAATGGCTCAGCACGACCAAATGTCCGCCGTCCTTGATTTCTTCGTACTCACTGACGGATTCCCACAGCTTTAGCAGCTTGCCGTTGTTGCGGTCGTGATTGCCGCGGATAAGGCGTTTGTGCCCGTTCAGGCGCTTCATTATTTCAATGCTTCTTTCCTCGCCCTTAAAAAACGCGTCGCCGAGGACATACACGGTGTCATCATCACACACGCGCTCATTCCACCTGCGGATGATCTCTTCGTCCATCTGCTCGGTGTCAGCAAAAGGCCGCTTATCATATTTTAGTATATTCTTATGCCCAAAGTGCATATCGGCTATGTAGAATATCCGGCGTTGGAGCATCATTCATATCTCCTTATTTTTTTATTGCAAAAATGATTTTTCCGATGACGAAAAGGACGACCGAGAGCGCCGCGAAAATCAGCACGAAGGTGTTGACTTCTGCTGTCCAACCCATCCACAGAACAACTGCGTCTCCGACCGCCATGATCGCGAACGGGAGCCATAAGAGAAGGTTTTCTCCGCGCCCCAAAAACAAGCGGCGCAGCATCAAAGTGAATGAGCACACCAAGGCGAACATAACGCAGTATTCAATAACGTGAAACAGAGTCGCGTTCGTCAGCGTGTAATGCTTGTAAACAACCGGTATCGCCATCGAAAAGACGGTAAGGTAAATCAGCGAATACCACAGCCCGAAGCGGTTTTTGCTTTCGGGCATTAGCTGTATCGCGCGCAAGATCATAGCGACTATCAGCATACCGTAGGAAGCGAATTGTATGGCCGGGATGGTGTATTCCGTGTGTATCATCCCCGAAACGAGGATCACTCCTGCGGTGACGGTCATCATATTATAGTCCGGCTCCGCTTTGCCGGTCAGCGATTTCCAAAAGGGTTTGTTGCAAAACGCAAGCAGTATAACTGCGGACAAGAGCGAAAGCGAAACGATTATACTCGCGACGCCTTCAAACGCGTCCATAAAAAGCTGATTTGCAGCAGCCGCGCGAATCAGGCTTTGCAGCCGTTCTGCAAAGAGTATCACGAAATACAGCAGAAAGAACCATGAAATCACAGCTGAGGGTACGTTAGGCTTTTGTTTTGTCACGATCAGCACCCTTTCTGCGGAAAATCTATCGCCAAACGGTATATCGCTTCAACATCTTTTGCGTTAAGCGGACGGATCCTTGACAAGCGAAGTGTGTCATTTGCTGTCGCGTCAAGCGCGAGCTGCGGCAAAATATCCTCGGGGACATCAACATTCAGATCCGCAAGACAAACAGGCATTCCGATTGAACGGAAAAACGCGACGGTTTTTTCAATGCCTTTCTTCGCGGCGGCTTCGTCATCCTCTTCGCATACATTCCAAACACGTCTGCCGAACTGCGCAAAGCGCGGCAACGCGTCACGGTACAGTGTGGCAGCCCACGCGCCCCAAACGCATGCAAGGGACGCGCCGTGAGTTACGCCGAAGCGCGCTGAAAGCGGATGACCGAGCTTGTGAACGGAGAAGTCTTTTCCTCTGCCGCATTCGGTCAGATTGTTATGCGACAGGCTCGAAGCCCAAAACACCTCAGCCATAGCGTCATAATCGGATGGGTCTTGCACGACAACAGCGCCGTTTTTGATAACGGTGCGCAGCAAGCCCTCGGCGATCTCGTCGGTGAGGTCGCACTTTATACCGGGAATAAAATACCGTTCCATTGTGTGCATCATAATATCCGTGATTCCCGCTGCCAGCTGATAAGCCGGAAGCGTTGCGCCCCATTCGGGGTTTATCACCGCAAAGCGGCAGCGGTTGAATTCCGTGCCGATCCCCGCTTTTTTGCCAAGCTCCGTATTGGTAAGCACGGCGGAGTCGCTCATCTCACTGCCCGCGGCAGGCATAGTAAGCACTGCTCCTACCGGCAGGGACTTGGTGAGCGGAACCTTTTTTGTCCATATATCCCACAGCTTATGTCCGGGATTTGCCGCGCCGTGCGCAATGCCCTTAGCGGTGTCTATCGCGCTTCCGCCGCCAACGCCGATAATGATGTCAGCGCGGAAGTCAAGCGCTTTTTGAACGCCTTCCTCAGCATGGCTGAGGGTAGGATTCGGCTGTGCACCGCCGAATTCCTCACATTCTATGCCCGCATCTTTGAGCGACTGCATAACTCGTGCCAACAATCCGCTCTTGACAACGCTGCCCTTGCCGTAAACGATCAGCGCTCTTGTGCCGTGCTTCGAAGCGAGAGCTCCGGTGTGATTTTCAACGCCTTTTCCGAATACGACCTCTGTGGGAGTGAAAAATCGGAAATTATCCATGTGAACCCAACTCCTTTTTATGTTTGATTTTTGATTGTTTGTTAAAGACTATGCCGCCAATAAATATCCGGATATCACTCCGGCAACGGCAGAAAGCAGAATTATGAAAATCGGGTGGAGCTTTTTGAAAGCTAAAACGACCGCCGCCGCAAAAATACCGAGCGATACATAAAACTGCGCTGTCGTGAAGACCTCCGTTGTCAGTCCGGTAGGGAAAAATACGGTCTGCGAAAGCGAAAGCAACGCTACCGCTATCAAACCGACCACAGCGGGCTTTAAGCCGGTCATCGCGCCGATTACTAACCTGCTGCTTTTGAATTTTTGATAGAACCTTGCGACTATCATAATAACGATAAACGACGGCAGAACCACGCCCAAGGTCGCGCACAAGCTGCCAAATATACCGCCTGTGCGTGTGCCGATAAAGGTTGCGATATTCACCGCGAACGGCCCGGGCGTGCTCTCGCTGACGGCGATAAAATCGATCAGCTCACTTTGACCGAGCCAGCCGTGGGATATTACTTCTTCTCTGATCATCGGCAGCATCGCGTAGCCGCCGCCAAAGGTAAACAGTCCCACCTTGAAAAATGTAAGGAACAACTCAAGATAAATCATCATTTGTTCCTCCTGCGCGCTATAAGCGCCTGAGCGATCCCGGCAGCCGCGCATATCAGTATCACAAAGATAACGTTGACAGGTAAAAACGCGGTCGCGGCAAATGCGCCGAGCATAATGATATAAGCAAAAATCCCTTTAGGGCTTTGCCTGTACATAGACCACAGAGCCTTTACGATCAAAGCCAAAACGCCTGCGCGTATGCCGTTGAACGCGTACTGGATCCAACGGATGCTTTGAAACTCAGCAAGAATAAAGGAAATTGCGGTAATAATCACAAAGGACGGCAGCGCCACGCCGATCGTTGCCGCGAACGCGCCCCAAAATCCACTGACGCGATAGCCTATAAAGGTCGCCGCGTTGATAGCGATAGGACCGGGTGTGGATTCCGCGATAGCGATGATCTCAAGGATATCCTCATCGCTGATCCATTTTTTATTATCGACGGTCTCGCGATGGATCAAAGGAATCATAGCGTAGCCGCCGCCAAAGGTGAACAGCCCTATTTTCATAAAGGTCAGAAACAGGCTGATGGTTTTCGGTATTCGTTTCATTTTGTATACTTCATTTCTAAGCAAAAAACACTTATTTGTTATGATTCTATTCTACAACAAGCACCGGGTTTGTCAAGCAAAAAAATTATATTGAATTCCGGGTTGCCATATAACAAAGTTGCAGCTGTTACCGTGTCAATATTTGCGACGCTGTAATCAAAGATAAGGATTTTGTTTCGCGAAAAACTTCTGAAAAAGTCTGGATATTTTCTAAGGTTAGGAGTATACTGTTCAGCTTGACAGAAGGTGTTATTATGGCGCTGAAAAAGCTGCTGAACAAAGGAACGGTCTACAAGCGCAACGACGGATATTGGGGAGGAGCGGTCCGGTATCTTGATGAAACCGGCAAGGTGTGCCGGAAGGGATTCTCTGGCGTTACAAAAAAGGCGATCCTCAAAAAGATATCGGACTATATTATCGTATTTAAAAAAGAGATCGCCGAAGCTGATTTTACACATCAAACGCTTGAAAAAGTGATGCGAAAATGGCTGGAGATATTTTGCTTCCCGTCGGTAGAAAGGTCGACCTATGATTCCCGCGAAAATGCCGCGAGGCTGTATATCTATCCCGTCCTCGGAGACAAGATCATAGCCGAAATCACCGCAGACGATTTGAACGGCTTGTTGGCAAAGATGATGTGTGAAGGATATGCCCACTCAAGCGTGAAGCGCATCTATATTATCCTCAATCAATTCTTCCGCTATTTGTATCAGGAGGAGTGGATCCCGAACAACCCGATGGCGAGAGTTCGGATGATAAAAAAATCGAACTTCTTAGCGGCGCAGGGCAAAGACGATGTTCCTCTGAGCGACAGCATCACTGTCCTGACAGAGGAAGAGATCGAAAGGATCAAACGCAAAGTGCCTTATCATAATCAAGCGTCAGTGTATATCCTTATGCTGAATACGGGACTGCGAAAATGCGAGGTTCTCGGATTGCTCAACAGCGATATTGATTTGGCTAATCGCGTAATGCACATCAACCGGGCTGTAAAAGAGGTATCAAAACGCGACAGAAATTTAGCTGTCAACGGAAAAGAAATGATCATCGGTAACCTGAAAACTTCCGCTTCCAAACGAACGGTACCCTTGAACAAAACCGCGATAGAAATGATCAAGGCCTTGCGCATAGAAAGGTACTTTGGAGAGGACAGTCCGCTGATCTCGGACGAGGACAGAGGATATACGCGTCCGAGCGTGTTGCAATCAAGGTGGTACGCTCTGCTCAATGACGCGGGTGTTCCGCACAAAGGGCTCCATTCGCTTCGGCACACATTCGCGACAAGATTGATCAACGGAGTAAAAGACGAGAACGGCAATCTGCGGACATTATCGGTCAAGCAGGTCGCCGATCTGCTCGGGCATACAACTTCTACGGTGACAGAAAAATATTATGTAAAGCGCGAGCTGAAAAACCTACAAGGCATAACCGATGACTTTGATCTGTAAAATTTCATCTCTCATTTTCCGAAAAGAATTTGAGAGATGAATTGATTTTTGAGAGATGAAATGTCAATTCCCGTTCTTGTCATCGTACTGATCATATGGTAAAATTATCTCACAAATTGAAACGAAAAAGTTTCTCAACTAAACAGGAAAGTCAGTGAAACTATGTATCCTGAAACAGGGAAAATTATGATTGACGGTGTAGAGTTCTACCCGGGTTATACATTTGAGGATTTTAAGAAAACACCTTTTTATACGAATCAGGACGGGATCAGAATCATTCCCTTGAACGGCGCCAAGGAGATAGACGATCATAAGTATATTGTGAATTTGTTTTTCCGTGACGGTAAGCTATATATGATTTCTTTGGCGTGTGTCGATATGGATGTTCCGTTTGAGGAGGAAGAAAAAAGAGCCTTACTGCACAGACAAATTTTAGCTGAATACGGCTTGTCGGATGTGAACACCTTTCCGTGGGGAACCATAAAAGCTATTTACGATTCCCGGAGCAATTCGAGCACCATCGCTTTTTTGTATCAATAACAGCAAGGTGAAAATTGTAGAATCAGAAACAGGAAAACCCGGAAATGCAATTTGTTATTCAACAAATAATAAAACTCAAAAAACGAGATAAATAATTATTGACAGCGCCCATTTGATTTGCTATACTGAAATCAGCAAATGGGCGTAGTATTTTAAATTTGACGCATTGTTTTCAGTTGTTTATTACCGTTTATACAAGTGAACCTTAGTAAACACAGGTTGACAAAGATTTGAATTTAATTTACCTTGTCTGACAAAGCTTTGCTTTCCCGGGGAGCAGTGTACCTTGTCAGCATTTTACGCCTTTTTGTAAAATTTACAGAGAGGTGATTTTTTATGCGTGAAATCAATTATGAAGCAATCGAAAATCAAATTGGCTATTCCTTTAAAAACAGAGACTTGATAAAACAAGCGTTTACACGGCGTTCCTATTCACAGGAACACGGCGGAGAAAACAATGAGGTCTTGGAGTTTTACGGAGACAAGGTTTTGGAATTCATTGTAGGAAAAATACTTGCAGAGAAGTTTGGAAAGTTCGAAGAGTATGAAAAAGCAATCCAACAACGTCCTCTCAATATTGACCTATTACATTCCAATAAAACAATAGGAGAGTACAGTTCCGATTATGATGAAGGACATCTCACGGAATTTCGGAAAATGCTTGTCAGTCGTCAAACACTCGCTCAAAGAATTTATGACTTAGATCTCGAAAAATATCTGTTCCTCGGTCGCAGTGATGAAGAAAACAATGTACGTGACAATGATGCTGTTCGTGAGGATTTGTTTGAGGCAATACTCGGAGCGGTGGCGTTAGATTCTGCTTGGAGTATTGAGCAAATGCAAAAAGCTGTCGAGGTAATGCTATGTCCCAGTGCAGTTTTATTCGATGAAAACTTTGTAGAAGATGTCGCGCAATGGACAATCAAGGAGTATGGTTGTGTGCCGAAGTTCTATTATGGTGGCTTTTCGTATATGTACAGCAGGACGGAAAATACAATTTGTGATCGTGAATCAATGCAATATCCGCCAAGCCGTAATCACTGTTACATGAAGCTGGGAGAATATCAGTATTTGTTTTATGCAGAGGGAAAATCACTTGGTGAAGCTCGAGATAACGCTTGCAGATGTGCGTACAGGCACTTAAAAGAAAAAGATTTACTGAACCCTATCCAAGATGAAATCGAAGAACCAAGCGAATCAATGGCAATCAATCAATTGGAAACACTTTCAAGGCGCGGTTATTTTGATTTGCCAAAATACAAATATACCGAAAACCACGATAAAAACGGCAATCCTGTATGGCAGGTAACGTGTATGGTCAACGACTTTGATAAGGTGTTCAACGCCACCGATTCATCAAAAAAGAAGGCGAAGAAAAAAGCGGCATTTAAAATGCTGATTTATATTTTAGAAAACTATGATGAGGAGGATTAATTATGTTTTTTGATATAGACGACGGCGATATGATTTTCGGCATTTCCGATAACATGGGTATGGACTCCGACGGACATATGATGATGCGCATGGGTGACAATATGGCGATGGATATGGACTCGGGCGAAATGCATATGGTATCCGGTTGGGATCGTGACGACGATGATGATTACGGCTTTAAATCTTCGTGCAACAATAATAACGGCTTTGGTTCATCGTGGGACGATGACGACGATTGGTAAAAATCCATAAGTACAAACAGAGCGTGTCGGCGGTTTATCTGCCTGCACGCTCTTTTACTTTTTTCAATCAAAAATCAAGTCCGAAAGATTTATTATATTTGTTCCAACGCTTTTCGCGTATCGAAGCGTTTGATACGCGCCGCCGCTCTTATGCGTAACGCAGAAAACGCAAAAATCGGAACGGTCAACCAATGTTCGGTTTCTGATTTGAATAGCCGATTTCGGATGAGCGTTGGCAGATTGTTCGCAAACCTCAATAGAATCGTAGTAGTTATCATAACTTTCTTTATTCTTGAGATAATCCGCTTTCAGATAAGGCATAACCCAAATGACGGAGCAGTTTGCCGAATCAAATCGCTTTTTGCAACGAAGGATTGCAGAGGTTACTAGAAGGTCAAACTCGCCTTCGCGCCCGACGAGGAACTCAACATATTCGTGCTCATTGAGTAGCTTGTCAACAAGCACTTCGACTTTTTGCTCAACTGCCATAAAATCATCTACCTGCCTATGCCCGAAAAAACATACCGTATAAATTGAAAACATAACAATCTCCTTTGTGGGATATATCGTAAATTATAACACATATTATTAATAATTGCGATATATCCCACACGATTTATCGCACATTTTTGTAGAATTAAATTACGATAAATCGCAAAGGAGAAGGCTATGAGAACAAAAGAAGCTGTCGCGCAGCGCATTTTAGAGCTGTGCCGTGAGAGAAACATCGCTGTTAATGCCCTTGCAAATATTTCAGGCGTTTCGCCGTCAACCATATACAGTATGCTCAATCAAAAGAGCCAGAACCCGGGCGTGGTGTCTATCAAGAAACTATGCGACGGTTTTGAAATCACCGTCCGAGAGTTCTTTGACAGCCCGTTGTTTGATGAAACAGAACAGGAAATAAAGTAAAATGAGCTATCCGATAAATTTCGGGTAGCTCATTTTTTTGTGACGCTGTAATCAAAGAAAACGATTGTTACTAAAAACTAACATAGTCAGAGAGTTTAATAAACTAAACTGTTGTCATCGCTTTTATTATGCTATCTGTTAATTTGTATTGTTCGTTATCATCTAACTTAAATGAAGTTCTAATCACCATTGTGCCGACTAAAACATACGAACCTGTTGTTAAAATTGTGCCATCATAAGAAGCAAGGTATTCACACCGCTTTTTTGCATCATCAAGTGAATTGTATAACTCAATTGCACCGCCTGCATCGGTGCCTTTATCTACAATGCTTTTACCCGGGATAGTTTTTTCATCTAATAGATTTGTTGTAAAATACAAGCAACCATAATATCCGCCATCTTTGTTAAGCAATCCATCTGGATTGTTTTCTTTTGTTACTGCTTCGATTCCTTTGATAGAATCAATTGACTTCAGTTTTTGAATAACAAAATCCTGTTTAGGACAAATTAACTGATTTACTATCGCTATTGCGTTTTCGTTATCAGTTGTTATTTCTCGCACCGTATCGGTGTCTTTTCGGATTTTTTCGCTGCTGTTATTGCTTAAGGAAACTCCAATCATTGATATTAAATCTGTACTTTGCAAATCGATTGTCTCCATTGATTCAGGAAGGTCTGATACCGATTTAACATCACCTTTAATTGCAATGCCGTTGTATTCTTCAACTGTCTTATTAAAGTCATTTACAGCATTATTATAATCATCAGTAGCCACTCTTATCATTATTACACGAATAGAAAAGATACCCAATAATACAAGTATTACGCTACATATAGCAATGATAATCAACTTCTTTATGGATTTCTTGTTTGGTAAAGAATCGCTAATGATTACGTTTTCGATTTTTTTGAAAGTTTTTTGAACTGAATTGGTTTTTATCAATCCTTTGCTACAATATCCGCAAAGACAAATCTTATTTGATTTCCATTTGATAGCAACAGTAACCGTATTGCTTAGAAAAGAAGACTTGACATTGACAATATAAATATGATTATTTTGATCCTCAAAAACAATATCACCCAAAGAGTATAGTTTGTCTCTTAGTTTTGTGAACGATAATCCTTCGTTTAGTATCTCTGTTTCTTGTAGTTCTTCTTTTCCCGAATAACCATTTTCTAACAATGCGTCTTTTAATTCTTTCAATCTGGTTTTCCTCCGTCAATGAATAAAAATGACGTTTTTAAGCAATTCTTTTGTTTCTACACGGATATCAAACTCAGATGGAGTTGATAATTCTCGATTAGCAACTTCTTTTTCGAATTCCTCAATCATCAAGTCGTTGGCAAATTTGTTTCTGTCCTCAGAGGAATACATTTCTTTTAATGTTTCTCCGTCTAATTTTTTCTGTACAGCATCAACAATCCTATCTGCCTCATCTTTTGATACAATAAAATCAGCAGATAATTTTTCAAATTCTTCTTGAATAATTGAACACATTTTTTCTGCATCAGACTCTGTGAAGTTATCAATCAATAATTGCGTTCCTATAGATAGTCCGGCTCCGCCTAGGGCCCCTCCAACTATGCCACCAACAACGGCTCCCGGAGCGTTAGCAATGGCACCACCTAACGCTGCGCCACCCCACGCTCCTAATGCACCGCCTGCAAGACCTGATGCAGTAACAGTTAGATTTGCGATAATCTGTTCTGGTGATATTCTTCCCCTAAAAAGGTCTACAATATCTGGAATAGTCAAAATTACAAGTAAGACAACTTGTAAATGAATCTCGCTTGAAATGATTTTCGCTGCTTTACTGAGAACACTTTTTCCCGCACTGGCAATACCGACACTTTCAAGAATAGCTTTGCATATTTTTTCACCCATCACTTTTGAAAGTGCTTCCCCGACAGGAACATAAAGCTTATTAATACTTGTTCGTGATAATTGACTAACAAGGATATGAGCTATTCCAACAATAGAACCTGTTTTTAAACTGTCTTTTATAGAATCGGTTAAAGCGGAAGATATATCCTCTCCGTTAATTGAAGCTATAGCAAGATTCAATACAAACGAAATGCCTGCTGCACTTACTGCTGTTATAACTCCGGTTGTTGCATCATATTTTAGTGAATCAATGTTACCGGCTTTAGTTAGATTAACCGCTTGTTTATATGTGAGCTTTCCTTTTCTGATAATACTCTCTGCTTCAGCTGGATCGGTTACATTCCTAACCTTTCCTCCTTTTATCTTTTCTTTCATCAATGAAACAGAACTATCATATTGATCCGCAGGTACCTCTAATTGCATAGGATAACCATCACCATCAACATACTTATAAAAACCATCACTATCAAAAGCTGCATTCACTGATCGTTGAGGGGTGCTGTAGTATTTATCCTGTATTAGTGTAGTGGTTCCGTTTTTGTTGAAAACAATGCGGTCAGCTCCATTTTTAACGTTATTATCACCAACAACTTTTCCTTTTCTTCCACTTAAACTATCATATAAATTGTTGCCATTTTCAGCGGCAAAACCGTGACCGGTCGGAAGGCTAAATTTTCTGTCAGCATAAAGTATATTTGTGGTTTTAAGATTTCCAATTAAATAACCGCCTGCTTCACCTATAGTAATTGTTTTGCCTTCATCTTCAGTGGATTCTAATTTAATATCTTCTGTTGCAAAAGCATAGAAAGGCACAGAAGAAAACAGCATCGTAAAAACAATTACAAGGGAAATTGTTTTAGTAATCTTAGTTTTCATATCGTACTCCAAACAACATCCACCATTTAGTATTGATACCCGATTTTGCCAACGCCGATTACTCCACGACGTATAATAGTAATGCCGAATTTGTCATATTCAAACGCATCCGGAGTAAAGGAATCGAGCTGAAAGCTATCATACTGAAAAGTTTCATAATCGAATTTTTCGTATTCGAAAACATCGATTCCGATTTCATCTAATATTTCCTGCGGTAACTCATAATTTTGATCCACCAAGCCGAAGAAAGTGCAGCCCGATTCTACACAGAAAGAGAGAATCATTCGTTTCGCTCCATAATGGGCAATCTTAGCGATTGCAAATCCCACTGCTGAGCCAATTAAATAAGCAAGAATATTGAATGCAGGAAACGCAGCAGTAAACGCTGTGCCAAATACTTTTGATACTAATGAAGTAAACAATGCATTAATCGCCTTTTGATTTGCGGCACTGACTAAAGAGGTCATAATATTTTGAGATACCAGACCTCCGATAATTGATAGTGTTGATGTTAGGCAACAATCAAAAATTCTATCTGCCATTTCGGCGTGGTTTATCTTTCCTAATGCTTTCTGTATGGCAATTTCTACAGTACATATCAAAACCGAAACTGCTAATGCAATCATTGAGGATTGTAATCCGGTTAATGGTCTAATATTGGTAGCTCCTTTTGCTACCTCATTTAGCCTAATATAGTTTGTTGAATTAATAATCGCTGATGTTGAACATCCAATCAAAAATCCCTTTGCTGGTGCGCTTAATGATTGATAACCTAAACGGCAAAAGAAATCGCTGTCCAATTCACCTTCTTCTATCAACAAGGAAATTGCATTGATAATAACAGGAACAGCATTCAATACAGCAGCAATCAATGCTGCTGAAGTACCAGTTTTTAAACATTGCTGAATCATTTGTTGTCTTAACTGTTCCCAACTTATAGTTGTTGAAGGATCTATCCCGAATGCTTTGAGAGTTTCAGGACTGATTTGTTTATTTATTGCCTGTCTGTCTAATTCTTCCAGACTGATTTTTGAAATTGGTATTGATTGGTTGCCATACTGGTCTTCTATATGGTCAACCGTATCACGAGCAATTTCTCTGTAGTTTTCTCCTTTGACCGTTCCCTTGTTAACGGATGCTCTTGCAGCGCTTTTTGCGTCACGAATAATATCATCTTTTTGATCTGAGACTACAAGGTGTTTTTTTCCTTCTTGCTTTAGCTTATCTAAACTACCTTTTATCCCTCTTTCAGATTTAAACTGTTCTTCGGAAATTGGAGATTTGAGTTTATTGTATTCGCTTCGATGCGTTACGGCTATAGCATCTCTGAAAGTCTTATGAGCATCCGCATATACCTTTGCGTTGTATTCGACTCCATCGACAACTGCATCCGGAGAGGCGTATCCGCTCATTGCCGGTTGTTGAGCTTCAGGAACGTGACCTTGATGATTAACAATTCTATTGTAGTCATATGTCTTGCGTTGAAACGTTTCAAACAGAAATCCTTGACGAGATCCTTCGGGATTGTTTCTGTAAGTATCAGTGATGTGGTTTATTTCAGAAATTAGTTTGTCAATCTGTTCTTGTTGACAGAAAACATATTCAAATTGATTATCAAGAACGTGAACGCTTGTTCCTGTAGAGTAAGCGGCTCCAATACTGTCACAATAAAATTGATAACCTTCCTTAAAGCACTTATTTACATTACTCATTGTTTATACCTAAAAAATTTGTGAGATGGTTTATATAAAAACTTAGTATTGCATATCTAAATAACTGATCAGGTATCAAATTGCCAGCTTCGATTTTAGCGCCAAAATCAAAGAAATTGGCAATTTCGTTATTTTGGCTTTCGGTTATTACCGATTCATCCTTATCTTGAACACTTTCTGGTAGAGCTTCTTCTTTTTTCTTATTGAATAATCGGCCAAAGAAATTACCGACTGTCTGGGTGCCTTTTTCAAGCGTATTTATCAAATTTTCGGAATGCTTTGCTTTTTTTATAGCCTCAGTATCTACAATGCTATCATCATATTTTTTTGACAATTCAACATATGACTTATAAAATTCATCGTAGAGATTCTTATCTCCCAAAAGCTTATCAGGTTCAACATAAACGATTGCTTTACTTCCTAACCAGCCAAGCTTTATGCCGAATTTTTCCAGATTTTTGTTGAAACGAATGCTAACAACGAATGGTTCAGTTGCTTTTGTTTTTCCAACAAAGATAATCTTGTTATTTGAGCTTAGTTGTATCTTGTTTTGGTTGTATATTTTTTCTGTCCATACAATGGCTTCTATGCTTTCTCCTTTAGCGCCAGCAACCTGTACGTTTTTTGTGTTATCATAATTTATCGAAATCAATGATGATAATAATTCTGCATATACATTTTCTTTTTCGCCTGTAACGATTATTAATTTTTTCACCATTCCGCCTATCATATAAACTCCTCCAGTATATCAAAAGATATAAATATCCATTTATTATATTATAACATACCAATAGAAAAATTCAATTAAAAATACAACAAAAATCAAGATTAAGAATGGTACAGAATTAAGATAGAAAGTGTCGCAGCAAATGGATGTAATGCGGCACTGTTTTAGCACTGGGAATTATAGTGTTTTTATCGGCATATGAGCTCCCTTAACCAACTTTTGAGCTTTCTTGCTTACTGCTCTCAACCCTAATTCTTAACTCTTTGTTTTTATCATAGTAATCCACATTGACCTTATAGTTGTCTTTACTTAAGTCAATATAATTGTCGGTCAGCTTGTCGTCGGTTTTATACCCCATATCTATACACGCGTTGAGATAAGCGTCTTTCATTTCTTCCGAAAAATCATATCCGGTCACTGAAAACGTATCTTCGTCGTCAAGTCCTATTCTTGTGACCTCGCATTCAAGCTTCGGGATAGCTTTGCCTAATTCGGAATCTGTCCAATTATAAGCCTCGACCGCTTTCTTGACAGGTGTGCTTTTTTCGTTCTTAAAATCATAGTTCATTCCGTAAATATATCCGCCGTCAAGAAAGGCAACAGTGGCGTAATCGGGTTCCATCAATGCGTATTGCTTCATATCCGTAACGCGGTAACCGACTCTGTTGTCTATGGCTATTGTGTCGTTTCCGTTCGTTTCACCGGGCTTTGTAAACAGTTTACATGACGCTGTAAAGTTAAGCTTATCAAGCGCGTCGCCGGAGATTTTAAGCGCGTCTGTAGCCTCTTTGAATACAGATAAATCCTCTCTTGTTGTCGTTTCTTTTTGCTTGAACACCAGTTCAAAATCGCATACAGTGACATTGGTATTGTTTGTATAGCTAAAAATAGGTCGTCTTTCACCGTCGATTATTTCTTCTTCGACTTTCCAGTCAAGTTTTGAAAAATCGATCATTTTATCGGATGATTTTTCGGATTTGCTCGAATTTGAAACACTTGAAGATGATTTTGAGTCTGAGCTTTCATCGGTTTTTGCGTTGCAGCCCGATAAGACGCATATGAGCATAGATGCGGCGCATATCGTTGCGGTAATTGAAATAATTAATTGTTTTTTCATTTTCATACTTCCTTTCGATAAAAAATATTATTTTAGGGCGGTAGAAGTACTTCATTTTTGCCGTTAAACAAAAAGAGTAATCCTGTATTTATCATACACGATTACTCTGAATTTGTGGTCAGCTGGCAGCTGACACATTTATAATTTTTGTGTGCTATAATATCTACATCATATTATTTGTGATATGCAGTCCGGCAAAAATCAGTACTATGCCAAGCAGAATGCTGAGTACGCCGAGGAAACGCATTATGTACCTTCCGTTTCGGGGATTGTTTGGGCTTATTTTCTCTGACAGGCGGAATACGTCACCGAACAGAATATACGGAAATAATGTCCAGAAAAACAAAAAGTCCGCCATCAGGATAAGCTGTTGGATACGGTATTTCAGCTCGTATTGCATTATCAGAGGAAATCCCGCGATATATATCAGCAGCATAATCAGCCAAATAATGATAAACAACACGCTGATTATTTTCGGAAAAATGTGCTTGCTGCGGAAGCCCGGCAACGGCCGGTATGCTCTGCTCGAATTTGACTTTTTGCCGAGCAAAACCATCTTCAATTCTTCGGCAGACTGAAAACGCTTTCTTTCGTCAATCTCAATACACCGCACGATAACGTGCTTAAGCGCACCCTGATGCAGCTCTTCATTTGGCAACCTGCCTGTCAAAAGATAATTAAGCAGCACGCCGCAGGCGTAAATATCAGCTTTTCCGCTTGTCTGCGCAAAGCCGAACTGCTCGGGAGAGGCATAGCCTGCCGTTCCGAGTACGGTCGTGTCCTTGTGCTGATTCGGCTTAATCAAACGGCAAATGCTGTAGTCGATGATTTTCACCGTGCCGTCGCCTGTTATCATAATATTTTCGGGCTTAATGTCGCGGTGAACAATGCCGCGACTGTGCAGTTCTGCAAGACCTTCGCAGATTTGGCAAAGTATTTTCCTCGCGGATTTAACGTCGTACAAATTGCCGCTTTCCACCTGAAACGCAAGCGTAGTTCCGTTGATGAATTCGCAAAGGCTGATACAAACACCGTCCTGAAATCTTAAATCGTAAACTTCCATAAGATTAGGGCGCTTGATTTGACATAAGGCTTGCAGTATGGCGAAGTCCCCGGCAGGAGAAATCCGCCTGACCATTAACTGTCCCGTGATGTTGTTGCGCACCAAGTCAATATTACGGTGTATTCGTGCGACAAATGCAAAGTTCCATAAGTTATATTGATTGGTAACCATATTGACCTCGTTTGTCTTTATTGGTAATATATTTATATTCTATCACAAATCAAAGAAAAAGGAAGATGTAAAATGAAAAAGAGTACTGATGATTTGATGAACATACTCAAACAATCACCGAGCGTTGAAGATTACTTTGATCAAAACGACAGCGAAATATTCTTCGGTTCATTAAGCGAGATGATAGATTACTACCTTGCGCGAAAGAATCTGACAAAATCAATGGTTGTTCACGGCTCAGGGATGAACAAAGGCTACTGTTACGAAATATTGTCGGGCAAAACCTCAAAGAACATATCGCGCAATAAGGTGATTATGCTATGCTTCGGGTTAAGGCTGACGGTTGATGAAGCGCAGCAGCTTTTGAAAAAGAGCGGTTACGCTCCGCTTTACGCAAGAGATACCAGAGATTCAATTATTATTCACTGCTTAGAGCACCACACGGATATATTAAATACGAACATCAAGCTGGGCGAGTATGGCTTGGAAATACTGGAATGAGAGCTGTATTTGAATTTGATGTTCTGTCAAAATTTGCGACGCTGTAATCAAAGAAAACGATTATGAAAAAGGTCTGGACTTTTTCGATTTTTGTGGTATTCTGTTGTGCTTGAAGGAGGTGTCTGCATGGACACAATCAGAGAGCTGTACTACGGCAACATCAATCCCAGCGAGCGCGATATTAATCCGGACAGCGAGAACGACAGGCTTGAAAAACTGGTTCTACGCCATGAAGCGCGGCTTCAAAAGATTCTGAATGAAAGCGAGGCGGAAATTTTCGGCAAACTGAAAGACGTATGGGCAGAGCTTAATTGTCTGAACGAATGTGATTGCTTTATCAACGGTTTCCGGTTGGGAGTTAGGCTGACTGTAGAATCACTGCTGACAGAATAAGAAAACGCAGCTCTTAAGGGCTGTGTTTTTTGTGCCTTGTTGCGCCGAAAATCGCCCTGTGTGCGGTTTGTTGCGAAAAACAGGGTAAGTACCCGTCAAAAGGCATTTCCGCGGTGTCGGCAGTTTTTGAGCTGCTTGCGAAATATAAATTTCATCTCTCATTTTTGAAATACTTTTGAGAGATGAATTTATTTTTGAGAGATGAAATGCTTTTTAAAAAGAAATATTGACTTCTTATAACAGAATAGCTACTGGCAGAATGAAAAACGCAGCTCTTAATGGGCTGCGTTTTTTGCGCCTTGTTGCGCCGAAAATCGCCCTGTGTGCGGTTTGTTGCGTAAAATAAGGAAAGTACCCGAACAATGATATTTTCGCGCTGTCGGCGGTTTTTGAGCGAGTTTTAAAATATGACTGTCAATCAAAGAAAAGCAGTCTGTCAAGCAAAATGATAATTAAATATTGCAATTATCAAAGGAAATTATAATACAAAATTGCATTGTCCTTTAAATGATACAGTGGTTTTGAGATAATTATAGTATCGAAAACGTAAATTGACAAAGTGAAGTTACGATTTTTTCGAAATTTTTGCCCGGTTAGCAAAAGCTCACTTTGACAAAAGCAAAAAAGAAATATAAAGGAGGCAATGTTATGAAATTCAAAATCGGTTTTAAGGGTTATGAGGAAGAGAAAAAAGAGGATTTGCAGGTTGCGAAAATCCGCGAGAGCAGACCTGTAAAATCTGTAGTGCAGGTGCGGTTTCCGAGTAAGGGGCGTTCGCTTGCGTATTACAACGATAAATTTGATTTGCGCGTCGGCGACATCGTTTTTGTTGACGGCAAGCTCGAGGGTTTTCAGGGCATTGTCACCGAGGTGTCGCGCTCATTCAAGATTAAACTTTCCGACTATAAGCGCGTAATCGCTGTCGCTGATACGAACGTTAAGGGTGAGTTTTATCTCGGAGGTTCACACCTTATCGCGTTTGACGAGGACGTTATTCCGTATGATAAAATCCGCGGATGGTTCCTTCCTCCAGAGACAGACACAGAGGTCGCTGTCGGTTATGATGACGAGAGCTTTGCGCTGAGTGATTTGGGCAATCTAAATATCCGTAGTGAAATCTTCGACAGAGGCTATGATTATTACAACCGCAACAAGGTGCTTTATATCTGCGTGGACGGCAATAAAGGCAGAGCGCTTGTTGAGGGCAGCAAGGTGTATGAGGTCAGCTTTGAATTTTCCGGCGGAGAAATCCGAAACCTCAACTGCGGCTGCTTCTGCTCATACCACTGCAAGCACGAATTCGCTGTTCTGTTACAGCTCCGCGAAACGCTGCAAAAGATTGAGGAAAACTACGACGACGAACACCTCAAATCGGATTACTTCGCCGCAATCTGCAAAGGCGTTTTGTTGTCCTACGCCGTTGACGGCGAGAAAAGCGGAAAGATAGTGTTGGGGTGAAGAAATGATTTATTTGAATCGGTTTAAATTGCCAGATGAGAATACGGAATGGAGATTTTTTGTTTATGGTGAAGTTCGGACATGCTTTAATACCTATTATCCGTTTCAAATTTTTCCGAAAATGGAATTTAAAGAAATTGAGTTTGAGCCTGTTACAATCTTTTACGGCGGAAACGGAACAGGAAAGACAACGCTTCTGAACATTATTGCAGAAAAGTTGAGGTTGATAAGAAATTCCGTTTTTAACAGGTCAAACTTTTTCGACATTTATGTTTCAAAATGTTCGGCAGATATTATGAGAAGAATTCCGCGGGAAAGCAGAATTATCACCAGTGATGATGTATTCGACTATATGATTGATGTCAGAAATCTTAACGATGGTATTCACAACAAAAGAGAAGAACTATTCGAAGAATACATTGAAAATAAGAATTCCAATTTTAAATTCCGCACGATGGAAGATTACGAAAGACTAAAAAAAGTCAATGAGGCAAGAAGAAAATCACAGTCAAAATATATTGACAATAATCTGATTAAAAATGTCCGAGAGTATTCAAACGGAGAAAGCGCCTTCAAATATTTTACAGAAAAGATAAAACAAAACTCATTGTATTTGCTCGATGAGCCTGAAAACAGTTTGTCAGCAAAACGTCAGCTTGAACTAACAAAGTTTATTGAAGAAGCAGCAAGGTTTTATAATTGTCAATTTATTATCTCAACGCACTCTCCGTTTCTGCTGGCACAGAAATTTGCAAAGATTTATAATCTTGATTCGATTCCCGTAACAACTTCAAAATGGACAGAACTTGAAAACGTAAGAACATATTATGATTTCTTTAATTTTCACAAAGACGAGTTTTAGAAAATAACGCAAAACAAGGAGGTGCTGTTATGTCTAAGCATGATGACTTTTTAGATGAATATATTGAATACAGAATTTTTGAGGAATCTATGAAAGAAAGCGGCAACAAACCGTCCAAGCACGGCAAGCGCGGTTCGGGCTGCGGAACAACTGCGATTATTATTGTGCTTGTAATTATCGTGCTCTGTGTTTTCGGTTCGTGCGGAAGTAATAAGCAAAGGTCAACATCGTCCGGTTCATACAAGAGTTCGTACAGCACTTCGTCATATTCTTCGACCGCAAAGAGTTCCGACTCCGATAAATCTTCTTACACTTTAAAGAGCAAAACGGAATCCTCAACTGTTCAGCCAACTACAAAGAAAACAACGTATAAAAACTACTCCTCAAAATCCAAATCGAGCAAATCCGAGGATGAATTCAGCGCTAAAGATTATGTTGACGCGGATGATTTCTACTATGATCACTATGATGATTTCTATGATTACGAGGACGCGGAAGATTATTATAACGAGCACGCGGATCAATAAATTTTACTTGCGCAGTTCTTGACTGTATGAAAATGAAAAGGAGGTTTCACTATGAAATTGATAGATACGACCTGCCCTAAATGCGGCGCGAATCTGCGCATTGACGCTGACCGTCAATCAGCGTTTTGTGAATACTGCGGAGCGCAGATCTTGATTGATGATGAGGTTCAGCACCTTCAAATCGACAATGCCGAAAATGCGGGTTATGCGTTTGAAAAAGGGCGGCAACGCGCACAGCACGAAGTGTATGCGGCAAGGAATGTTCCTGCTCAGCCCGCGCCGCAGAAAAAGAAAAGAATTTTCTGGTGGGTACTCGGCTGGATTTTTATTTTCCCGATACCGCTCACCATCATAATCGCGCGGAATAAAAAACTGAAACCCTTGATCAAGGCAGGCATTATCATTGCCGCTTGGGTTTTATATCTGCTGATAGGTATAGCATCAGGCGCGGCGAACAAGAACAAAGATCAAAGCGCAACGCCCGCGCCGCAGACAAGCTATTCGGTGCAGGCAGGTACAAACAAAATTTATCATCCCCCGTTTTGCTAATTGAAAAATACAGCAAAACGACTAAGATACTTACTACATAGCTTGATATCATCAAGCGTATTTTGAGTTTGACTCGTTTACTTTTCTTACATATCGCAACTTACAAAGGGGGAAGGTTTGTTGCGGCATGACAAGTAACGGGTCATTTTGTTACCCGAAAGAAAGGAATTGAAACTTGGATTTTAAATCCTATGATGAACTACCTTTGTTCATCGACGCAAAAACCGTCTCGAGCGTGCTTGGCATCTCGCGCTCGGGAGCGTATGAATTGATGCACACAAAATCTTTTCCGACCTTGAAGATTGGCGCGCGTATGGTAGTGCCGAAGGAAAAATTTATTAAGTGGGTGAACGACAATGTCGGCGGGTAACATTGTCAAATCACTATGCGAATTCTTTGTTTATAAATCTCCGCCCCGCGTTGGAAATTTCTTCCCCCTTTCCAATGATATTTTCAATTTAGATTTGTGCGCGGGAGAAATTGCGCTGTACAGTTATCTGATGCGGATGGAAGACCGCAAAACTTATTCTTGCTATCCCTCGTTCAAAACGATCGGCAAGGCGCTTCGTATGAGCCGAAACACTGTGATGAAATATGTTCACAGCCTTGAAGAAAAAGGTTTGATAACCACCGAGCATACGAGTGTGATAACAAGCGCGGGACTCAAACGCAACGGTAACTTGAAGTATCAACTTCTTCCGATCAAAAGTGCGGTGGACGAGTTCCACCAAAAGCAGATCAATAGCGGCGGAATCAAGTAAAAGAATCAGCAAAACACGCATTAAAAACAAGGTCGAAAAAGAAGCAGGGGAAAGCATAGGCGCTAACTTAGGCGCCTATGCGGACCACTTCAGCCGGCAATGCCGACTGTTTAAGCCGTTTTTACGCATTTTTAAAATGCGTCAATCTGTGTGTCGTTATTTACCCTTTGGTGCTGGATCAGGCGCATATTTCGAGGTGAAATCACGAGTTTCGGCAGTTCCAAGCGGTTTTGAAGTGGGTTGATTTTGATTAACACGAGTTTTTGGAGGTATTTATGGATTCTGAAAATATGAAACGCGTAGGTCTATATTTGGACAAGGATTTGGTAAAACGCGCGGACGACATGGTAAAACAATTTCATTTCAAATCGAGAAATGAATTTTTCGCGGAGGCGGTTGAAAATTATATCGCCGACTATCTGCTCAGCTCTAACGAGTCTGCCGTCAGCGATAAGCTCGGAAAGGCTATCGCAAAATACTCTGAGGACAACGCCAAAGCAATCTCAAAAGGACTGTTCCGCTACGCTGTCCAACTTGAAATGATGTGCAGAGTGCTCGCGGCGACCAATGGTATTGATAAGGATTGTCTCGAAGGTATGCGCCGCGAAGCAATCAACAATGTCCGCAGGACGCGCGGCAAAGTTAGATTTGAAGAAATTCTTGACGGATATTATGATGATTAGGTCTGGATAAATGACCGGAGATGTGATATGTTGTTGTACTGAAGAAAGGAGATGACAGCTATGTCACAACGCGAGATCCTGACAAACGGCAGCGCCTTCAAGAGAACCGACGGTCGCTGGGGAGGCGTGGTATGGTATCTTGATGAGCAAGGCAAGCGAAAGCGCAAGAGCTTCTCGGGCACAACGAAGTCGGAAGTCAACAAGAAAATGAAAAAATATATCGTAGAATTTAACCAAGACAAGAATGATTCGGTTGAGTCTTTGAAAACTTTAGAAGATAGTTTGCAAAACTGGCTGCAGGTGTTCAAGTTCCCGGCAGTGGAGCGGACGACCTATGACAGAGCGGAGTCGATAGCGAAAAACCAAATCTATCCTCAACTCGGCAAGAAGATCGTCGGAGATATCACCGCCGCGGATATCAAAAAGCTGCTCAACTATTGGATGACCGAGGGCTACGCCTACACAACGGTAAAGAAAATCTACGTCCTGCTAAATGAGTTTTTCCGTCACCTATATCAGCAGGAGATCATCGTCAGGAACCCAATGGCGAACGTTGAAATGCTCAAGAAAGCAAACTATATGTCCGCTCAAGGCAAAGAAAATCTCCCTCCGACAGAGACCATCACGGTATTCTCGGAGGAAGAAATAGAAAAGTTCAAGGCGGAAGCGTTCAGTACATTCGGAAACGGCAAACGAAAATATCAGCAGGCGGCAGCATATGTCCTTATGCTGAATACAGGATTGAGAACCGGCGAAGCCCTTGGCTTGCTCAACTCCGACATCGATTTGGAGAACCGCGTCATACACGTTCAGCGCGGCGTGAAAGAGGTTTCAAAGCGCGAAGGTGTAACCGGAAAGAGCGGGCGAGAGGTGATCGTCGGCAAACTGAAAAGCGCCACCAGCAAGCGCGACATCCCGCTCAACGACACCGCGATCGAAATGATCAAAGACCTGCGAAACGAGTTCTACTTTGGCGAGGACAGTCCGCTCATTCCTGACGAGCACGGAGAAGTCACCCGACCCGTCAACTTCCGCAAACGCTTCTACAGAATACTCAAGGCGGCGGGGATAGAAACAAAAGGCTTGCACAGCCTCCGCCACACCTTCGCTACAAGATTGATCAACGGAACGAAGGACAAAAACGGCAACATCAAATCCCTAACGCCGCGACAGGTAGCAGACCTTCTCGGTCACACCACCTCAGAAATCACCGAGCTCTACTACGTCAAACGCGATACGAATATGCTCAACGGCATCACGGACGGGTTTGAGTTGTAAAATAATTATAACTCTCCTCCTCACGCTCAAATATTAAAATATTATTTTCAATAAATCATTGAATTATTATTATGAGTGTTGTAAACTAAAAATAGCTCCGGTATACTATACTAAAGAGCTCAAAATAAACGGTGGTTTATTTGTAACTGACAGGGGAGGACTAAGATTATAATGAAACTCGGTAAAATAAAAGAGATTGATATACGGTCGGTATGGGCACATGAGCAATATGATTTTTCAAAATGGCTTGCCGAAGATGAAAACATTCGGGCTCTTGGAGAAGAAATGAATCTTTCGCTGACGGATGTTGATACAGAACAGTTTGTTGGTAGTTATCGTTGTGATATTATCTGCAAAGATGAGATTACAGGCAAATCAGTTCTGATTGAAAACCAGCTTGAGCAGACGAACCACGATCATCTCGGAAAGATTATTACTTACGCTTCCGGATTAGATGCCAGTGTTGTGGTTTGGATTGTTGCCAAAGCCAGAGATGAACATGCCAGCGCAATCGAATGGCTCAACAAACACACTGATGATAACGTATCATTTTTCTTGATAGAGGTTCATGCATATACTATTGGAGATTCCGCTCCTGCGCCGATGTTCAAGATCGTTGAGCAACCAAATGATTTTGCAAAAACCGTCAAAGCAATAGCTCATAAAGGAGAATTGAATGAAACGCAAACAAACCGAATTCAGTTCTGGACTCAGTTCAATGATGTTATAGAACAAAGAGGAAAGCCGTTCAATAAACGCAAGGCGACACCTGATCATTGGTATTCCGTTGCAATCGGTTCATCACAATGCCATATTTCAATAGATTTGGTGAACAAAGAACATCGCATCAGAGTTGGAGTTTGGGTTCCCGATAATAAGGATTTGTATGATAATTTTTATGAGCACAAGGATGAAATCGAGGATATCGCAGGCTGTCATTTCGTTTGGGACAGGCTTGATGGTAAAAAGGCCGCTATAATCTGTACATACATTCCCGGCTTAAATTACAACAAGCAAGATAATTACCCGGAACTTATGAATAAGATTGTTGATTTAGTTATCGTAATGCGTTCTGCGTTTACTCCTTTTATAAACAAGTAAGAAAAAGCTATTCCCCAAAAACGAACCCTTTTCGTTTTTGGGGAATGTTATTTTTGGGGCGGCTGATTGAAAAACCTTTATGTATTTCGTATGCATAAACGAAATCTTAAATAAATGCATTTAATTTACTCAAAATTCAAAAAATGATTAAATTAAACCGTTGACAATGTGTATTTCAAGGGGTATAATTAATTATATCATTGCAGACAATATGATTAAATTGAAAAGGAAAACGATAAAATGAAAAAGCCTGATTATATTGCTGAGATCAAGAAGCTTTTACAGCCCGATATCGTAACGATGCTTACCCAAATCCACGAATATAAAGGGGAGCAAACGCTGTTTATAGAAGCAAAACGTGACGCGCTTACACAGTTGCTCGAAATTGCCAAAATCCAGAGCACAGAGGCTTCAAATAAACTGGAAGGCATCTATACTTCAGATCAGCGTCTGAAAAAAATAGTCCTTGATAAAACAAATCCGCAGAACAGAAGCGAGCAGGAGATCGCCGGATACCGCGATGTTCTGTCTACGATCCACGATAATTACGATTACATTCCGCTAAAGCCCGGGACGATCCTGCAGCTTCACCGTGATCTTTACAAATTCAGCGGAAGCTCGATTGGAGGAAGCTATAAAAATGCGGATAATATAATTGCCGAAGAGGATAGCGAAGGCAATAAAAGCGTGCGCTTTCAGCCCGTTCACGCGTGGGAAACGCCCGGGGCGGTAGAAGAGATCTGCAACGCATATAATGAAGCGCTAAAGAATCCGGACGCCGATCCGCTGCTGCTTATCCCGATTTTTATTCTTGATTTTCTTTGCATCCATCCGTTCAACGACGGCAACGGAAGGATGAGCCGCCTGCTGACGCTTTTGCTTTTGTATCGCAGCGGATATATCGTAGGAAAGTATATCAGTATTGAAAAGATAATTGAAAAGTCAAAGGACACATATTATGACGCGCTTCAAAACAGCTCCGCAGGATGGCACGAGGGAAAGAATGATTATGCTCCGTTTGTGACCTATATGCTCGGCGTCATTATATCCGCGCACAGGGATTTCACCTCAAGAGTGCAGATTATGTCGTCAAAAAGCATATCCAAGCCCGACAGGATCCGTGAGGTTATCAAAAACACGCTCGGTAAGATAACAAAATCCGAAATAATGGAACAGTGTCCGGATATCAGCCAGATCACGGTGCAGCGCACGCTTGCAGACCTTTTGGCAAAGGGAGAGATAATCAAAATCAGCGGAGGTCGCTACACCTCTTACACTTGGAACAGGGAGAATGAATGATGATTACAGGTGAGTTAAAAAGCAAAATTGACAGTATTTGGGAAATATTTTGGACAGGCGGACTGACTAATCCCCTTGACGTTATTGAGCAGATCACATATCTGATGTTTATACACGATCTGGACGAGGCTGATAACACAAAGGCAAAGGAATGCGCTATGCTCGGCTTGCCGTTCAAGAGCATTTTTTCGGATGAAGTGACTATCGGAGAACGAAAAGTCAACGGACAGCAGCTAAAATGGTCGGTGTTCCACGATTTTCCCGCAACGCAGATGTACACAGTTGTGCAGGAAGATGTGTTCCCGTTTATCAAGAACCTTCACGCCGATAAAAACAGCGCTTACGCAAAATATATGGACGACGCGATTTTTAAATTGCCGACTCCGCTTGTGTTGTCAAAGGTCGTTGACGCGCTTGACAATATCTACGAGCTGGTGGATAAGGAGCAAAGCGCTGATGTGCGCGGCGATGTTTATGAGTATTTGCTCAGCAAAATATCCCAGTCGGGACTCAACGGACAGTTCCGCACTCCGCGCCATATTATCCGTATGATGGTAGAGCTTATGCAGCCGACTCCCGATGAGGTTATCTGCGACCCTGCCTGCGGAACATCGGGATTCCTTGTAACGGCGGGCGAGTACCTGAAAGAGACGCACAAGGAAGCGATTTTCTTTGATCGCGCAAAGAAAGATCATTATATGAACCATATGTTTTTCGGCTACGATATGGACAGGACGATGCTGCGTATCGGCGCGATGAATATGATGACCCACGGGATCGAAAGCCCGTTTATCGAATACCGCGACAGCCTTAGCGACCAGAATCAGGATAAAAACAAATACAGCCTGATCCTTGCTAATCCGCCGTTCAAGGGCAGTCTTGATTATGACACGGTTTCTGCGGATCTGCTCAAAACATGCAAGACCAAAAAGACTGAGCTGCTGTTTATCGCGCTGTTTTTGAGAATGCTCCGCGTCGGAGGAAGATGCGCCTGTATCGTACCCGACGGAGTTCTTTTCGGCTCGTCAAAGGCGCATAAGGCAATTCGTAAAGCGTTGGTAGAAGAAAACAGGCTTGAAGCGGTCATTTCAATGCCTTCGGGCGTGTTCAAGCCATACGCGGGTGTATCGACCGGAATTTTGATTTTCACAAAGACAGGGCACGGCGGAACGGACAAGGTTTGGTTTTATGATATGAAATCCGACGGGCTCTCGCTCGACGACAAGCGCACGCCCGTAACCGAAAACGATATCCCCGATATAATCAACCGCTTCCAAAACCGCGAGCAGGAGGAAAGCCGCGAGCGCACCGAGCAGTCGTTCTTTGTTCCCAAGGATGAGATTGTCGAAAACGATTACGACCTCTCTATCAATAAGTACAAAAAGGTGGAGTATGTCCCCGTAGAATATCCGCCGACAAGTGAGCTCCTCGCCGACCTCAAAACGCTCGAGCAGGAAATAGCCAAAGGTCTGGAAGAATTGGAGGGGATGTTGTGTGAGTAATCAAGGAACCGTTCGATTGGGGGATGTTGCAACATATATAAATGGCTATGCATTCAAGCCGTCCGATTGGTCAGACAATGGATTACCGATAATTCGTATTCAAAATCTTACAGGAAACGATTATCAAACTAACTATTACAACAAAGAATATAACCCAAAGTATTTAGTTAAAAAAGGTGATGTTCTTATTTCTTGGTCTGCAAGTTTAGGAGTGTTTGTATGGGAAAAGGAGGATGCTCTACTTAATCAGCACATTTTTAAGGTTGTATTTGATAAAATTGATGTTGATAAAGATTACTTTTGCTTAACCGTAGAGTATTTGTTAAAAAGAATGGGTAGTGAAGTTCACGGCTCAACAATGAAACATATAACAAAACCTAGATTTGATAACACATTATTTCCACTGCCTGATAAAGACACACAAAAACAGATTTCAAAAAAAATTATTACAGTTGATAAACTAATACACAAATACAAGGTAATTGCACAAAAACTGGACAAGCTTGTCAAATCACGGTTTGTGGAGATGTTTGGGGATCCGGTTTCAAATCCTATGAAATGGCACAGACAACAACTAAATGAATTAACAAATAAAATTGGTTCTGGAGCGACACCAAGAGGTGGGCGTGATAGCTATTGTATAGATGGCATTTCTTTAATCCGAAGTATGAATGTACACAATGGGTTCTTTGAATACAAGGACTTAGCCCATATTTCAGACGAACAAGCGACAAAACTTAGCAATGTTACAATTCAAAAAAAAGATGTTTTACTTAATATCACAGGGGCTTCTGTTGCAAGATGTTGTATAGTGCCCGATGATATTTTACCTGCAAGAGTTAATCAGCACGTTTGTGTTATTCGATGCAATGATTATGTAATTCCTATATTCGTTTGCAAAGCATTTACAAGCGATAGTTTTCAAAAATACTTATTAGAGATAGCAGGAAGCGGAGCAACAAGAGAGGCTATAACAAAACAACAAATAGAATCTATTCCTATGATTGTGCCACCTTTATCGTTACAAAACCAGTTTGCCGACTTCGTAGCACAAATCGATAAATCGAAATTGTCAGTACAAAAAAGCATAGATAAACTTGAAACATTAAAAAAATCACTCATGCAAAAGTTTTTTGGATAGAAAGGAATCGTTATGGCTGATTTTTCAATTAATATAAAAAATAAGTATAGTGATGAAACTTTTCAATCAGTAAAAGATACTTACGATTGGATCGTTGAATCATTAAGAAAACTCAACATGCCCCAAAAATACTTTGACGCAGAATTTCACTTTTCTATTGGCGAAATGCGTTGTACTACAGTAGGTATAGATGAATTCATTCAGCATGCATATGGAGTTTCAGATTTTACATTTTATGAATTACAAATAAGTGTTGATTTTTATGAAGACACGGATATACATGTTTTTATTACTAACAGTATTATACCAAAGGATGAATTACATATTAATTCAAACGATAAGGTGGTATTACAGAATTTAGTAGACATATTTAATCGAACTGAAATAAACAACAATAATTCCAAACCAGTAACTAATCAAATTACAATAAACGGTGGAAACAATGCTATCGCAAATAACAATAGCACAGCTACTATAGTAAGCAATAGCAAAAAAGTGAATGTTTCAAACGCAAATAATAACAGCGGCGCGGGCGCAAATAAGGAATCAAAATTCAGAAAAGTATTCAATGCAATAATGACTAATCTTGCATCAAACTTTATTTGGTATCTACTATGCGTTTTGGCTGGCGCATTGATCGCATATTTTATAACAAAACAATAAAGTGATTTTATGATAAGAATAATACGATTTTGATATATCGATAGTAAGCAAATAAGTGGGTGAAAAACTATGACCAACTTTGATTTCTTAAAAAATGACAAGGAATTTGAGAGCTTTGCCGATGTGGCAATCAGCGCGGAGAAGATTTTACATATTGACCCCGACGCCTGCGCTTTCAACTGCCGCAGGGCGATGGAGTTTGCCGTCAAGTGGATGTATTCCGTGGACAGTGATTTGGTTATGCCTTATAACGACAGCCTTGTGGTTTTGATGTCTACCGATGAGTTTCGCGATATCGTCGGCGCGGACATGCTTCGTCGCATGGACTATATCCGCAGGGTGGGCAACAAGTCCGCTCACGCAGCCACAAAGGTGACTGTTCCCCAGGCGGAGCTATGCGTTGAAAACCTCTTTTATTTCCTTGATTTCGTCGCGTATTGCTACGGCAAGGATTATCATGAGCAGACCTTTGATCCGTCTTTGTTAGAGCTTACCGCCTCGGAAGCTATGGAAATGGTGACCGGCGATGATAAGATCGACATTGAAAAGCTGATCGAAGAAAACAAATCGCTCAAAGAGGAACTGACTGCCCGCCGTGCCGAGCAGCAGCAGACATATACGCCGCGCCCGATCGACCTCTCTGAGTTCAAAACCCGCAAGCTATATATTGATACGATGCTCCAGGACGCCGGATGGATCGAGGGCAAAAACTGGATAAACGAGGTCGAGCTGCACGGTATGCCGAGCGATTCGGGTATCGGATACGCCGACTATGTGCTCTACGGCGACGACGGCAGGGCTTTGGCGGTCATAGAAGCCAAACGCACCTGCAAGGATCCCTCTGTCGGACGTCAGCAGGCAAAGCTGTACGCCGATATTTTGGAAAAACAGCACGGCAGACGTCCGGTGATTTTCCTTACTAATGGCTTTGACACCCGCATTGACGACGGAGTATACCCCGAAAGGCGCGTTGCCGCGTTCTATTCAAAACGCGATTTGGAAAAGCTCTTTAATCTTCAAACCATGCGCCGCAGCCTGCAAAACGTTATGATAAACCCCGATATCGCCGGCAGGTATTATCAGGTCGCCGCCGTCAAAGCGGTGTGCGATTCGCTTGATAATAAAAACCGCCGCAAGGCGCTGCTCGTTATGGCAACGGGCTCGGGCAAGACGAGGACGATAATTTCGCTTTGTGACGTGCTTTTGCGCCACGGCTGGGTGAAGAATATCCTTTTCCTCGCCGACCGTACTTCACTTGTCACCCAGGCAAAGCGCAGCTTTGTGAATCTTTTGCCCGATTTGAGCGTGACGAATCTCTGCGAGAGCAAAAATGACTACACGGCGCACTGCGTTTTCTCGACATATCAGACGATGATGAACTGCATTGACGAGGTCAAGGATGAGGACGGAAAGCTATTTACCTGCGGCCATTTTGATTTGCTGATTTGCGACGAGGCGCACCGCTCTATTTACAACAAATACAAGGACATTTTCAACTATTTTGACGCGCCTTTGGTCGGCTTGACCGCTACTCCGAAGGACGAGGTCGAGAAAAACACCTATGAGGTTTTTGAGCTTGCCGACAATGAGCCGACTTACGCATATGAGCTTAGTCAGGCGGTAAAGGACGGCTTTTTGGTCGATTTTATGTCCGTTGAAACCCGCCTCAAATTCATCGAAGAGGGAATAGTATATGACGAGCTCTCGGACGAGGACAAGGCTGAATATGAGAATACTTTTACCGATGAGGACGGAGAAATGCCCGATAAAATCGGCTCGGGCGCGCTTAACGACTGGATTTTCAATAAAGACACGATCCGCGAGGTCTTGAATATCCTTATGACTCAGGGCTTGACAGTCGATTACGGGCAGAAAATCGGCAAGACGATCATTTTCGCCAAGAATCACAATCACGCAGAGAAGATACTCGAGGTTTTTAATCAGGAATACCCTCATCTGGCTCACGGCTTTGCCAAGGTAATCGATAATAAAATAAACTACGCCCAAAGCCTTATTGATGAATTTTCCGATCCGCAGAAAATGCCGCAGATCGCCATTTCGGTAGATATGCTCGACACGGGGATCGACGTTCCCGAGGTGCTTAACCTTGTATTTTTCAAAAAGGTGATGAGCAAGGCGAAGTTCTGGCAAATGATCGGCAGAGGTACGCGCTTGTGCGAAGGACTCAGAGACGGCAAGGACAAGGAAAAGTTTTATATTTTTGATTTCTGCGGAAACTTCGCGTTTTTCCGTATGAATAAGGGCAAGCCGAGCGCGAATAACGCCGCTTTGCAGAGCGCGATTTTTTATCTGAAAGCTCAGATCGCTTTTAAGCTGCAGGATTTGGCTTATCAGACGAATGACTTGCAGGCGTTTCGTAAATCGCTTGTTGACGATATGGTGCGCAAAGCTTCCGAGCTTAACCGCGAAAAATTCGCCGTGCGCCAGCATTTGCGTTATGTTGAAAAATTCTCCGCAGAGGAGAACTACGCGGCTTTGACCTATGAGGATACGCTCAATATCAGGGATGAGCTTGCGCCGCTTATCACTCCCGATGATGACGACGCCAAGGCGGTGCGATTTGACGCGCTTATGTACGGGATAGAGCTGTGTTATCTCGCCGGCAAAGGCTACGGCAAACGCCGCAGAGATTTCTTCGACAAGGTAAGCGGTATTGCGAGCGTGGCGAATATCCCGGAGATCATGGCGCAGTCCGAGCTGATCAATAAGATTTTACATACCGATTATTTTAATAACGCGGGTATCAATGATTTTGAGTACATTAGAGAACAGCTCCGAAATTTGATGAAGTATCTGCCTCACGACGGACAAATATATAACACGAATTTTGATGATGAGATTTTGTCTGTCGACTGGGTCGATTCGGATTTGGAAAATGATGATCTGAAGAACTATCACGAAAAGGTTGAGTATTACCTGCGCAGTCATCTGGACGAGGGAGCTATCGCAAAGCTGAGGAGCAATATCCCGCTTGATCAGTCTGATGTTGATGAGTTGGAGAGTATATTGTGGACTCAGCTTGGCTCTAAATCAGAATATGAACAGCAGTTTGGCGCAAAGCCGCTGGGCGAATTTGTCCGCGAGATCGTCGGAATGGATATGAACGCCGCCAAGGAAGCGTTTGCCGAATACTTGAATGATGTGAGCCTTGACAGCAGACAAATCTATTTCGTTAATCAAATCGTTGAGTATATAGTTCAAAACGGTGTGATGAAGGATCTGTCGGTTTTACAGGAACCGCCGTTCACGGATAGAGGAAGCATTGTAGAGGTATTCAGCGACACTTCTTTATGGTTGAGAATCCGGCAGACGATCGATAACATTAATGCGAATGCAGCGGCGTAGAATTTGTTTTTAGTTATATAACTGCAACATTGATTTATTATAATATGATTTTAAATTTAATTGATAAAGAAAAATTGAATTAAATATCAAGGAGAAGAACTATGGAAGAAAAAAGATTTAATGAAGTATCATCTACGTCAGATAATAACAACTGGGATATTCATATTGCGCGAGAGAAACCGCTTTATAAGCGTGAAAATGATATACGTTCCCCGTATGAACGTGATTATACACGAATCTTACATAGTCTTGCGTACAGACGATTAAAGCATAAAACACAGGTGTTTTTTAATATAGATAACGATCACATTTGTACTCGAATGGAGCATGTACAGCATGTAGAATCAGTCAGCTGTACAATTGCGAAACATCTTGGGCTAAACGTAGATCTTACAAAAGCTATTGCAACAGGGCACGATCTCGGACATGCTCCCTTTGGACACGAAGGAGAAGTAGAATTAACAAAAATCAGAGAAGAAAATGGGTTAGATAAGTTTTGGCATGAACGAAATGGTTTGAGAGTAGTAGATAAGTTAGAACTATTGGAAAATGAAAAAAGAAATTATTGCAATCTTGATTTAACTTATGCAGTACGTGATGGAATTATTTCTCATTGCGGTGAAGTGGATGAAAACGGAATTAAGCCAAGAAAATCAGCAATTGATTTAAACACATTTAGTACTTCGGGAGAATATCAACCTTTTACGTGGGAAGGATGTGTTGTGAAAATTTCAGATAAAATCGCATACCTCGGTAGAGATATTGAAGATGCCGTTAGATTACACTTTTTAACACGGCAAGATCTGTTTGAACTTGGAAGAATATCAAAAAAATATGGTCAAAAAGCAATTAACACCACTGTTATAATGCATAATTTTATTATCAGCATTTGCGAGAACAGTTCACCTGAAAGTGGTATTCGACTTGGTGATGAATACAATGATTTACTTAATGAGATTAAAGCGTATAACTATGATAAGATATATCGCAACAAAAAATTTGATGTATACCGTAATTATGTAAAATCGTTAATACGATCAATTTATATGGTTTTGATTGAAGCATATGATACGCAAAACACTATTACTTCATTATTAAAACTTAAGAAAGTTTATCCAAAACTAATTAATGATTTTATAGATTATCTGGATAAATACGTTTACTTAGATTTATTGGGCGAACACCCAGGGAAATATAAAAGATATAATAACGATAAAATCTATGGTAGCCTTGAAACAAAAATAATATATCTTCAGGCTATTATTGACTTTATTGCTGGAATGACTGATCGATATGCTATTGAGGTATATAACGAACTGCTAAAATATTAGTTACCAAAATAGTATTGATATAATTGAAAATTAGCAATCATAATAATCTGTAAAAAAACTATTTATGCAAAATTATTTAAGATTATATAATCTGAAGTAAAGTGGGGGGATTTGAAAAGTAAAAGAAAGGGTTAAAACATTTACTTTTAGCAAAATATCAAACCATGCGGATGGGAAAAACCATGTATAAATAGAATGATTCAAAATTTGCGACGCTGTAAACAAAGATAACGCAAAACTCCGCAGCACCGGGATAGGTGTTGCGGAGAGTATTTTTTGTGAGTGTTATGCGGTTTTATCGGCAGTTACACGCATTTTTCGCTCGTACACTATAACCAATAGAATCCGCCTGTGTCGTGGTTTCCCAAAAGAGTAAGAAACGTACTCGATATGGAGAATTAATGCGGCAAAGGCGCTTCTTTGCAGTTTACAAAAGTCTGGGCTTGATGTATTATTAAATAAGATAAAAAGGAATTTATGAGGGATAATAAATGAGTTTTTTCGCTCTTGGCGGGGCGAAGAATAATAGAAAGTGAGATACCGGTTATGACATATGATTTTGAAACGATTATGGATCGTCGAGGTAAAGACGCGCTTGCGGTTGACGCTATCGGCGCAGGCGTAGATTGGGCTGTTGTTCCCACAAAGCCGAAAAACGGCTTTACGGTGATTCCTATGTGGGTAGCGGATATGAATTTCGCGACCGTGCCGACTATCCCGCATGAGATCATCAAAAGAGCCGAACATCCTGCTTACGGTTACTATCTGCCGACAGATGAATACTTCGATTCAATCATCCGCTGGCATAAGGAACGCAACGGCGTGACCGGTTTAGCAAGGGAGAATGTCGGCTATGAGAACGGTGTGCTCGGCTGCGTCAGTACTGCGATCAAGACATTTACCGCACCGGGCGAAAAGATTCTGCTCCACAGCCCGACCTATATAGGATTTACTCATGTCTTGGAAAACACGGGCAGAGTCGCTGAGCTCAGTCCTTTGAAGAAAGATGAAAACGGCATATGGCGAATGGATTACGAGGATATGGACAGACGAATCAAAGAGAATCACATACACCTCGCTGTCCTTTGCAGTCCGCACAATCCCTGCGGCAGAGTTTGGACGAGGGAAGAACTCGAACAGGCGATGGCTATTTTCAGGGAGAATCAGTGTATCGTTATCTCCGATGAGATTTGGTCTGATATACTTTTGAACGGCAACAAACATATCCCGACGCAAAGCATTTCCGAGGACGCAAAGAACAGAACGATTGCCGTTTACGCTCCGAGCAAGACCTTTAACCTCGCCGGATTGATCGGCAGTTATCATATCATTTACAATAACTATCTCAAGGACAGAATGAAACGGGAATCGGACGCGACTCATTATAATTCAATGAACGTTCTCTCCATGCACGCCCTGATCGGCGCATACAAGGACGAAGGGCATCAGTGGGTGGACGAGCTCTGCGAGGTGCTGTCAAAGAATATCAATTATGCTTATGATTTGATACAAAACGAATTTGAGGGCATAGAGGTATCGAAACCCGAAGGCACATATATGCTGTTCCTGCACTGCGAGGATTATTGTAAAAAACACGATCTCACGATTGATGAATTGATTCAGAGAGGTTGGGATGTAGGTGTAGCGTGGCAGCAGGGTGCGCCGTTCCATGATGAATGGGGTATAAGAATGAACCTCGCCGTTCCGTATTCACTTGTAACGGAAGCGTTCGGTAGACTGAAAAGATTTGTTTTTGTATGAGTAATTACACCTATATTCTCAAATGTGTCGATGACACGCTTTACTGTGGATGGACTAATGATCTTGAAAAGCGTCTTGCTGCCCACAATGCCGGCACAGCTGCAAAATACACGCGGACGCGGCGGCCTGTTGCATTGGTTTACTACGAAGAATTTGAAACCAAACAGGAAGCGATGAGCCGGGAATTTCACATCAAGAGGCTGTCCCGGCTTGAAAAACTTGAATTAATAAACAGTTCGGAGAAAAAGAGATGAAAAGATTAGCAATCGTATTTTTTGTGATCATTGTTCTGCTGTCAGGCTGTGCACAGCCGTCAGGCAGTTCTGCAGTTTCCTACAAGCAGATCACGCAGGAGGAAGCCAAAGAGATGATGACAAAGGATGACGGTCATATCATCGTTGACGTGCGCCGTCAAGATGAGTATGACGAGGGGCATATTCCCGGCGCGGTGCTCATTCCCAACGAGAGTATCACGGATAAGCAGCCGGAGGAACTGCCCAATCTTAACCAAATTATTTTGGTTTACTGCCGCAGCGGACGCAGGAGCAAAGAGGCTTCTCAAAAGCTCGCGAATATCGGATATACCAATGTATATGAATTTGGCGGCACAAATACATGGACGGGTGAGATTGTAAAATAAAGATCAATACGATCAAATATTGATTCAGAGAAATACTTCGTATAATTCTTTCGGCATAGAATTGAACATCATTTCGACCACGACCTCGGCAGAGGTGGTATTGTCATATAACAGCCACTCCTTTGTCATACCCACAGAACCGTAGCAGTAGTGGCGAATACTGAATTTGAGCTGTGTATCGAGCACTTCGGTACGCAGCTTTTCTTTTGCGATCTTTTCATAGCGCTGCACAAAATATTCAAGCATATAGCTCCACAGCGCGTTTTGCGATGAATCCTCATACGCGCGCTTGTAGAACAAAAAATCCTGTTTCATCTGCTTCATACTCTCGGCAGCTGACTCGATAGAAACAATATTGGTCTTATTTGCCGACTGAAAGAATATCCACGCCACCAGATCATACTTGTCCTTGAAATGATAGTAAAAGGTAGGACGTTCTATCTCCGCCGCCTTGCAAATTTCTGTCACGCGGATCTTGTCGATCGGTTTCTGCTTCATTAATTCTTTCATTTTGTCCGCTATCCACAGCTTTGTGATTTCAGCCATAACAACCTCTTTTCTTACAAAAATATAGTTTTGTAAAATAACTTATCATAATTATATTTCTGTAAGTGGAAATTGTCAATATTTTCGGGTAAAATAAAGACAACAAATTGAAAGGATTGATTTTATGAACCGTGTATGTGAAATCTTAAACATTAAATATCCCGTTATCCAGGGACCTATGGCGTGGATCACCTCGTCCGAGCTTGTCGCAGCTGTATCGAACGCAGGCGGTCTGGGCGTTTTGGGAACAAGCGCCGACTCTACCGAGATCGTCCGCGGAATCCAAGAGAGTGTTGAGGAAATGCGCAAGGCGATCCGCAACACCAAGTCGCTGACCGACAAGCCCTTCGGAATCAACGTATTCCCCGAAGCAGGCGATCCTTACGGCTTCAGCAAGGCGATGATCGAACTGGCGAAGGAAGAAGGCGTGATGATCCTTGTCGTCGCCGGAAATGTATCTCCCGATGAGATCAGGCAGTGGAAAGCGGACGGCTTCACCGTGATCATGCGCGAGGCGAATCCCTCTGTCAGAGGTGCGATCGAAGCCGAAAAAGCAGGCGCGGATATCATTGTCGCTACAGGCTGTGACGAGGGCGGTTGTATGCCTTCTCTCTCGACAGGTACAACTGTCGCAACCGCGCTGCTCAGCGAATATGTCAGCATTCCCGTGCTTGCCGCAGGCGGTATCGTCAATGAGAAGATGGCAAAAGCCGCTCAGGTCGTCGGAGCAGAGGGCGTATTTGTCGGCACACGTTTTATTCTTTCCGAGGAATGCCGTGCAGCGGATAAAACCAAGCAGGATATTTTGAACACGCATCCCGATGATTTTCTTGTATTCACGCAGAGCGATGGTTTTTCAAAGTGGAGAACCGTGCCGAACAAAATCGGCAGAGAGGGCATTGAAGCGAACAAAAACGGCGACTTTGATCCGCCTTCCGGCAGCTTCTTCTACGATATGCTCAAGGGCGATCCCGACGCGGGAGTCAACACCGTTTGCAGTGTAGCGAGCCTTATCAAGTCGATCGACCCGTGTGAGAAGATCGTAAAGGAATTAGGTAGTATTTTTGTAGAGTAAGAAGGTTTTGAAATGAGCTTTTTTGAATTGGCAAGAGATAGATATTCCGAGCGCAACTTTGACAGCAGACCGGTTGAGCAGGAAAAGATCGATAAGATTTTGGAAGCCGGAAGAATCGTGCCGACAGCCTGCAACTACCAGCCGCAGCGGTTCTATGTGCTTAAAAGTGAGCAGGCGCTTGCGACCGCAAAAACGGTCACGCCATTCACCTATAAAGCGCCGCTGATGATATTGGTTTGCTATGATATAAATACCGTCTGGACAAATTCGCAAGATAGCTATTATCATAACTATAATTCCGGTGAGCAGGATGCGTCTATTGCGGCTGCAACGATGATGTACGAGGCAGAGGAGCTCGGCGTTCATTCTATCTGGATTCGCGGTTTTGACTCCAAAGCAGTTGTCGACACCTTTCATCTGCCGGAGAATATCATCCCTGTGATGTTTCTTGGACTCGGCTATCCGAATGAAAAGTCCAAGGCGCATGCGTGGCATTACCGCAACAAGCCCATAGAAGAAATGGCTGTAGAGCTGTAAGGAGGACGTTATGCATTTTACAGGAACCGTTTATCGCAATCCGTATTGGCCGACTTTTCCGCTTTTGGAGATCACGCAGGGCTGCACGCACAACAAATGCAAGTTCTGCACGATGTACCGCGACGTTCCTTTCAGGATGTCCCCTATTGAACATATCGAGGAGGACTTGCAGGAGATCGCGGCTATTAAGCCAGACGCATCGACAATTCAGTTATTGAGCGCAAATCCGCTTGCACTTTCATTTGACAAATTAGAGCCGATACTTGTGATGATAAACAAGTATCTTCCCAAGATGGAATATATCTACGCCGCGACCCGCGTTACCGATATTCGCAACAAGACCGTTGAAGAATTGAAGAAAATGCGCGAGCTGGGTGTGAAAGAAATTTCCCTCGGCGTGGAGAGCGGCGATGATTGGACGCTTGACCGCATAAACAAGGGTTATCACGCCTCAGACATCATTGAGCAATGCAACAAACTGCATGAGGCAGGCATCGACTTTTGGATGACCTTTCTCAACGGAACGGCAGGCAGAGAACACAGCCGCGATCACGCCATCAACTCGGCAATCATTTTCAGTCAGTGCAAGCCCATGCTCGTCGGCACAGGCGGCTTGGCCTTATTTCCCGGAACGCCGCTGCTTGAAGAAGCGCAGCGCGGAGAATTTACGCCGCTTTCCGAAAAGGAAATGCTGGAAGAGCTACTGCTGTTTGTTGAAAATTTGACCTGTGATTGCACCTTCATCACCCACCATACCGTGTCGGGCAAGAACCTGACTGGTCCGGATTTTCTACAGCGAAAGGATCAGATCGTCGCGGCGCTGAGAAACGAGATCGAGCACGGCAATATGGATATGCTCGCCGCGATCAGAAGGAGCAAGAGGTCGTTATGATAGAAAAGAATATAAAAGTAAAAAAGCATTTCCTGATTTCGAGCAAATAGAGATAATTGTAAGTGTTGAATCAATATTTGTGACGCTGTAATCAAAGATAACGCAAAACTCCGCAGCACCTAAGATGGTGTTGCGGAGGATATTTTTATGTGAATAATACAAGGTTTTATCGCAAAAAACACACCGAAAATGTGATGCTATATTGATGATGTACCGGACGAAAACGGTGGAATTTAAAGCATTTCATGCGATATTTTGGTGGAAAAACGGTAGAAAAAGCCCTGTAAATATGAATGCAAACGCAATAGAAAAACGGCTTAAACGCAGTGTTTAAGCCGTTTTTTGAATGGCAGGGGCAGAAGGAACGCTGTCACTGGTAAGGTAAATCAAACCGATTGCAATTGAATAATCATCATGGATTGTTTTTGATACATTATACAACTATTTTCCGGAGAACATACAGGAAAGTATGACTAAAGCAATTATCCCAAAGATTGTAATATTGCCTTAATCTTTTCCAAGCTGACTTTTTCGGTACGTAAGCGTCAAAGGATAATCTCTCTAACCGTGCGAATCCGTTTTCATCAATGCTCATATCCAACTTTGCACCGAATTCTACCGGAGCTTTTGCTTTGCCGCGCACGATGGGTCGGATATACGGCTGAGAAATACTGACGATGCGGTCTTTGACGCTGTGAACATTGTTGTCATACATATACTTTTGCTGTTCATACAGCTCTTTGATGACCGTTAACCGCTTGGCTTGCTTTTCGGTAAGAACTACTCCGTTGGCTAATACAAACATATCGATATAACCGAGGTCTCGACGAATATACTGAAACTGCTGCTTGATTGCCTTGCGGATCTTTTTCTTGGTACGCTTTTTGCATTTCGCCAAATTCAGATAATCTTTTCTCGCGTTTTTGCGATACATCCTTGGCTTGTAAAAATTGTAGGTATAGCAGATATCGTCTGTGATGGATTCAAGATTTTCTCTTGCCTCGTTCAGCAGATTGATGTCCTGCGGGTAAGAGATGTTCTGAGGAGCACAGGTAGCGTCAAGAATCAATGTGCCTTTGTTGTCTGCTTCGGAGTTCTCATTCTCTTTGCTTTCAGCATCCTCGCCGCCATCGAAGTGACTGTTGTTATCCGAATTATCGTCTTCATTGTTTTCAGGCAGATTGAATTGAATCATCATTTCGTTGATATCTTCAAGGATGTCATCTGTCAGACGTTTGCGAAACTCTACCAAAAGTGACGGCGCAAAAGGCGCTTCATAAGAATATCCCGGAAGTCCGATAAAGTATTGGTAGTAGGCATTCTCCTTGATTTGCTCGACAAGCTCACGGTCGGAATAATCATATTTCTTCTGGATCATCAGCGACCCGAGAGCTGTTTGTAAAGGTTTTGCCGGCATACCGGTCTCGCTCGGAAACAGCGCGGCATATTTTATCTCGATGTCGTACCACGGTATACTCGCAGCCTTCTTTACCCAGCGGTTCTCAGGATCCATCTGCATCCCTGCGGGCTGATTGAAATCTGTAAAACTCATTTGTTGATTTCTATGGAACTTATACATACTGTCCTCTAACTTAAGTGCAAGCTTTTTTATTGCTCTTGATTATTTTCTTGCACTTATTATAGCACATTTCGATGAAAAATGCACTGTTTATCGAGAATTATACTGATTGCTTGTTTTGAAGGCAGTGACTAGTTATGGAGAATATTCCTAAATGTTGACTTTCCAAAACCCCCATGATATAATTCTTTAAGAACTATTTAGGGAGGCTCGCCATGAAAATACTTGTAGAAAATATCGAAGTGGAGAAATACGCGAAACAAAGCAGCGGCGTTTATGCTATCGTGCAACCGAAGAAAAAGAAGGTCTATGTCGGACTGGCTTTGGATTTTTATCACCGATGGCTTTCGCACATCAACAGCATTGCCTCCAGAGAAAAAAAGGGCAGCAACTATAATCTTGTCGATGAACGCGAAAAAGAATTCACAATTCTGCGCGTGTGGTATCCCGAAACCAACCTTGACGAAAACGAAAACCAACACGATATCCTTCTGGATCATGAAACGCTTGTGATGCACGCTTTCCGCACAATGGGTTATAAGCTTTACAACGGTAATAATAACGGCAAGGATGATTTGGGCGAACAACGCTCACACCTTATTGATACCAATGAATTCAATGAATTACCAAAGGATGAATTGCGAAATAGAACAAAAGACTGTCTGCGGCTTGGCTGTGACAACTTTGAAGAATTGCTGACTAAAGCTGAGGTCGACGTAGAAAACGCTCTCAGAAGAAAATTTGATACTTACAAACTCACAGACGAAAACTGGCGTGCAGTGCTTTCCGACATCATCAAAAAGTATCTGCAAAAGGAACTTAGCATAAAGGATTTGCAGTCATTTGGTCTGGAGAAAATGACGAAAGAACAAATATTTGATATGATTGACTCTGAAAGGATAGTGTACCACAAATTCGGCAACTATCTGGATCAATCTTATCAGACTATTATCAGGACAAAGCAATATGATTTGGCGCACAACCGTATGAAAGATATTGGCGGAATCTGCCCTGAGGAGCCGGACGCGCCTGTATGCTTCTGGTCGGTAAAGAAATTGGGAAAATGGTCTCAGAATTTTTTATCCTACAACAATACAAACAACAATACAAAAAAAGGCAAGCGGTATATGTTGATGCAATATACGCCCTCGCCGAAAAAAGCGAAGCGTAAGCCCGATAAGGTGGATTTGCTGAATCCGCCGCCGAAAAAAGCGGAGCGTGAGCCCGATAAGGTGGATTTGCTGAATCCGCATGACGGAGAATCTATGGAAGAATTCAAGAAAAGACTGCAAAACGGCCGGCTTGATTCTTTCACATGCACACAGCAATATTCCGTTACTCCCGACAAAAATGTTTTTTCCGTGCATTACCCTTATCCTCAGAATATGATTCCTTCCATCAATGAATCGCACAAACTCCAATATATCTTTCTGATATCAAAGCTGTATTATATCGATGCGCATTTTGAGAATATAGACGTCGTTCAGCAATGCTTTGAGTCGACTGTAAAGGATGAGAAAAACCCCGACAAAACAATGGCTAATCAGAGAATGAACGCAGCCATCTGTACCTCTCCGTTTGACAATAAGCGCAAAACGCTGAAGGAGCTTTTAACGCAAGACAGCAAAACAGGCAAAACGCTGTTTTTGGCAGCGGAACTGTCGTATCCCTACATGATATATCTGCCTGCAAATCCGTATCCGCTGCTCAGCCACTATCTGGGTTATTATGACAGCAGCTGCAAAACGCCTCAGTTTGTGGTTGTTGAACCCGGAGGGAAAGCCGCTCCTCAATACTACGTGCTGTGCGGAAAAAAAATCTGGATCAACAACGATGTTACGGATAAAAATGAGGTCAAAGAGCTGATTAAAACCGAAAAGCCCGACGGTCGATTTGAATTGGCGGTTGAGGGTTCGGGCGACGAGCTTACAGAATACATTCATATCTATTTCAATAACGGTGAGCATAAAACCATTGCGCTGAGCAACCGTACACGTCAAAAACAACGTAAAACAGAATATCCATTCGGCGATAAGTATTACTACGCGGTTGTCTTTAATTATTCCAAAGGTAAAATTTTATTCTTATCGAACTATGATAATGAAACAACGTCAAATGAGAATTTTAATTTTTATTTGGACGGACAAATTCTGTAATATACCGCACAAAGCTTTCCCCCGGCTTTAAAGCCGGGGGATTTTTTACATATCTTCTTCCCAATCTTCTTCGTCATCCGCGTAATGCTCGCCGAAGATATCCATGCCTTCTTCATAATACGTGTCGTCAAAGAATTCCGACGTGCTCTGTTCGCTCTGTTCGTCGGTTTCGCCGCCGGAGGATTCCTCCCAATCATCGTCCCAGCCATCAAAGGATTCCGTCTTGCTCTGCTCGCCGGTTTCGCCGCCGGAGGATTCCTCCCAATCATCGTCCCAGCCATCAAAGGATTCCGTCTTGCTCTGTTCGTTCTGTTCGCCGGAGGATTCCTGCCAATCAAAGTGCCAATCTTCCAACTCGTATTCTTCCTCGTCTTCGAGGTCTTCAAGAATTTCAAGAAGCTCAGCGCAAATTTTTTTGGCAGTATAGGACTCGTTATTATTAAAAGCCTGCAACCACATATTCGTTCTTGTAATTTCTTCCGTGTAGCTCCAGTTCTCCGACAGCCTGCAATAATGCTCAAAGAGTTTTTTCAGCATGCCATCATCGCTGTAGCGGCACATCATAGTCAAAAGATCCCGTTCCTGCTCCGGATTTCTGCGCAGCAGCATCAGCCAATCCTCGTCAGGAACCAAAGCAAACGCCTTCTGATATTCTTCTAATTCAGGCGAATGTTTTTCCTCAAAACAGCCCGGCAGCAGGCTGTTCAACACGTCATTCCGAATGGACGATGCAGCCATGGAGCGCACAAACTCCCTTGGTACACATTCGCCCGTGGAATAGTGCAAATCCGACTCGCCGATAAGCGCCGCGTTTTCAAAGCGGTATGCAAGCAGCCAATCCGCTTCATAAGGAGAGATAAGCATGCAGACAAAAGGTACTCCGCCGGATGGCAGGCGGCAATATTTTTCAAACAAATCAACAGCTTGCCCGGCGCCGCACTGAATCGCCTCGCGGCAAAGGCTGTCAATGGCTTCTCCATCATGAAAAGAACTTTCGAAAAAGGAATAGAGCTCCGGGTCAAGTCCGTAGCCATAAAATCGGCAGTTGAAAAAGGACATAAACTCCGCAAGATGAAGCATATCGCCGGGGGTATGGCGGTATTGCGCGCGCATATACGCAATTGAGTTCTTTCTAATATCCAAATACGGGTTGTCGCGGTCTTTTTCTTTAATGATTTCCGCCGCAAGAAAGCGTGCGGTTTTGTCGTTTTGAAACAGCGCAACGGAGGCGAAATCATTTTCATCGGTCATGCCTTTCCAAACCGAATTGCACAACGTCAGTGCCATGATTGCGTCAAACTGCTCCTGCTGCTTCATATAGCCCTTGGGCATATTCATTTTTTCGGGCAAGTCATCAACAATATCATAGATGTCATCATAGCCGTCTTCTACATAATCCATGCTGTTGGAAAACGCATAGCGCGAAATATTACGCACGCTGTCGGGCAGTACAACACGGTTAATCGTTTTTGAGCCGCCGAACGAAAATGCGCCGATGGTCTGCACGCCGTCCGGCACAGCAAAGGTTCTGTTTCCGTATTTTACCCGAGGCGACAGCGCGCGATAATAGGTAACCGGCAAATGTAACGGACAGCCCATAAACGCTCTTGCGTTAACGTGGCAGACGGACGGAGAAAACGGGAAGCTTTTCAGCGATTTGCAGTTAAAAAACGCTTCCCTTTCAATCGTCACAAGCCCTTCGCCGCCATACACCCTTTCAAGCTCCGTGCAATCGGCAAAAGCGCTCGACTCAATGCATGTCACCGTGGAAGGAATATGGATTTCTTTTAGCTTTCTGCAATTTGAAAACGTGCCTGACCGGATTACTTCCAAGCCGTACGGAAGGGTGACGCTTTCAAGCGAAGTGCAGGATTCAAAGGCAAAAAGCCCGATATTTTTCACACGAGCAGGCAAATCCACTTTTAACAGATTGAAGCAGCCCTTGAACGCTTCTGCGCCGATATCCTCAATATCATCGCCCAAAATCACCTGCCTGAGCTGCCGCATATTTGTAAAAGCGTTATTCTCAACGCAGCCGCACCATTCCACTACCGCGCAAACGCAATCCGGGTGTTCAAAGAGCTTGGCATAATCGAGGTCGTTTCTGATAACGATAACATCATCCGGAAGCGGCTCGGGCTTTACTTTGGTATTCATTTTCGATTTAAGTGTTAACATAACAAATTCTCCTTTGAAATAAAGTATTGTCATGTCAAAAAAGCGCTTTGTTTGACTGCCCACATCATACCAAAACAGAGTTGCTCCGCGCAAGAGAAAGAGTGAAAAACTTTTTTTACGGCAAAAAGTTTAGGCAGTTCAACGAAAACCTGATGAGTCTTTGCTTTTCGTTTGGGCACTGGGTCAATAAATTTGAGTTGTTTTTGACTTTCATTAACCTTGTCGCTTATCATATATGATAACAACGTGATGGATAAACACAAACTTTCTTCATACAGAAATGCAAAACTGTAACCGAAAAGTTGAATCATTCACATAGATTGATAATATTTGCATTTGCCTTTTCTGCATATCGCAGCGTTTGATAAGCACCGCCACTCCTATGCGTAACGTAGAAAACGCATAGATCTGAACGGTCAACCATTGCTTTTGGGTATGTGGCATTTGGACTATCTTAAACATCACCGCAAATTCACGTACAACCGACTTCAAACGGAATGTAAACTAAATTTCCATCTTTGCGATATAAATTCTCAAGCAGAGGAAATGTTTGATACACTAATCAAGCAATTAAAAGAGTCCGAAGGCATTACCGAACAACTTAAAGCAGAAAATCAAATGGAGTGGGTTGCTCGGATGAACAACATCCGCAACAGAGCCACAGAAATTATAAACCATAATATAATTTACAATTAACTAAAGGCGGTAGATTTTTTTCTCTACCGCCTTTAGTTCTATATGAACGATAATTCCTTACGTTTTTTTCTTCTAACCCGGTTAATATGCCTTTCGAAGTCACCATTGTTAATTAGATCAGTAAGCACATACTGCATAAAGGTGGGCACCGTACAGGAGTAAAATCCTATTTTATCATCAAAGGTTTTTACAAGATGTTTTGGTAGAACCATATAGCCAATACGCAACGAAGGAGAAATCGTCTTTGAAAAGGTATTAAGATAGATGACATTATCACTATTAGAAAGAGCAAACAGTGTTTCCGTAGGTTTAGTGGATACTGAGAACTCGGATTCAAAATCGTCCTCAATAATATATCTGTTGTCCTTTTCAGACCAACGGATATATTCATGACGTTTGGATGCTGTTGCTGTAACACCGCTGGGGTAGCTACGGAAAGGAGTGGTATGTAATATATCGGCTTTCGATTCAGCAAGGGCTTTGCTGTTAATACCGGAGTTTGTCAGTGGAAGAGACTCGTATGAAATATGCGTCGCTTTATATACCTGTTCAATCTTCTTATAGGAAGGCGACTCGATAGCATAGTGGTGTCAAAGGAAGAACAGGAGATCTGTCGAAAAATTTGTGAATCTGTTGGTGCAACACTTCGCATTCGTCCTTACGAGGGATAATTTCAATTGTTCAAACTTTTTTCACCAAAAAGACTTGTATATTTTTACGAAGTGATGTATAATAAATAAAACGACTAAATAAACGGGAGCTTGTATTACGGGCTGAGAGGAAGGTGTGACCTTCGACCGAGAACCTGATTTGGATAATGCCAACGTAGGGATGCCTGATACAAGGATATTAGGAATAACGAAGTACATTAAGGAAGTTACCAAATCGGTAGCTTCCTTTTTTGTTGTTTTTGGAGGTGTTTTTATGGTAAAGATCAACGGCGAAGAACTGAATATTGCAGGTAAGACAGTAGCGGAATACCTTGCAACTACAAACTACGATCCCAAGCGAATCGCAGTAGAGCGAAACGGAGATATCGTTCCCAAATCGCAGTATGGCGAAACCGTATTGCAGGACGGCGACAGCGTAGAGGTTGTCAGCTTTGTGGGGGGTGGTTAATCTGATCCCAACGAAAGAAGAATGGAATAAAGCTTTAGCCGAGCGACACGGCGAGAAGCTGCAAACGAAGTTCTCATCGGTAACGGTTGCCATTTGCGGTCTTGGCGGTCTCGGCTCTAATGTCGCTATTTCTCTTGCCCGTGCGGGTATTGGAAAACTGATTCTTATTGACTTTGATCGTGTGGATATTACCAATTTGCACCGACAGCAGTATAAAGCGAATCAGCTTGGGATGAACAAGACGGATGCCTTGCGGGATAATCTTTTAGAGATCGCTCCGTATGTTACTCTTGAAACGCATACTATCTGTGTAAAAGAAGAAAATGCCACCCATTTGTTGCAAGGTGCAGATATTATCTGCGAAGCCTTTGATGATGCAGAGTGCAAAGCAATGCTTACCAATCTTGTCCTTGAAGAAATGCCCGACAAATATCTTGTTGCGGCATCGGGTATGGCAGGTTTCGGTAGTGCTAATTCTATCAGGACGAGAAAAATCACAAGCAAGTTTTATCTATGTGGCGACGAGAAAAGTGACGTGCAATCGGGAGGCGGTCTCGTATCTTCCCGTGTAATGCTCTGTGCAGCTCATCAAGCCCATACTGTACTCAGAATCTTAGCAGAACAATTTGAAACTTAATGAAAGAAGGAAACAAAAATGAATAACGATAAACTGATTATTGGCGGACACGAATTTAACTCCCGTTTTATTCTCGGCTCCGGTAAGTATTCGATGAAACTGATTGAAGCAGCAGTGAAGGATGCAGGAGCAGAGATCATCACCCTTGCTGTTCGCCGTGCAAATACCAAGGAGCAGGAAAGTATCCTCGACTACATTCCTGAAGGAATTACTTTGCTTCCTAACACTAGTGGTGCAAGAAATGCAGAAGAAGCTGTTCGTATAGCTCGTCTTGCAAGAGAACTTGGCTGCGGCAATTTCGTAAAAATTGAAATTATGCGTGATTCCAAGTATCTGTTCCCCGATAATCAAGAAACTATCAAGGCGACCGAGATTCTTGCCAAAGAAGGCTTTGTGGTTATGCCTTATATGTATCCCGACTTGAATGTAGCTCGTGACCTTGTAAACGCCGGTGCAGCTTCCGTTATGCCATTGGCTTCTCCTATCGGGTCTAACAAAGGTCTTGCCACAAAAGAATTCATTCAGATTTTGATTGATGAGATCGACCTGCCTATAATTGTAGATGCCGGTATCGGCAGACCTTCTCAGGCTTGCGAAGCAATGGAAATGGGCGCCGCTGCTATTATGGCGAACACCGCTCTTGCAACTGCAGGTGACCTTCCTATGATGGCATCTGCATTCAAGAATGCCATTGAAGCAGGACGTAAAGCTTACCTTGCAGGACTTGGCAGAGTGCTGACACGTGGAGCTTCTGCATCCGATCCGCTAACAGGTTTCCTCAGAGATTAAGGTGAAAACTATGGAAAATCAATTTTTTGTAGATTCGGAGCATTTATCGCCGGAAGCACTTGCGAAGAAGCATCGTCTTGAAACCGATCCATCCTCCCGAAAGAACCATATGGAATATCTGCCGGGGATGGAAGTGATTGAATCGGATGTGTGTGCAAATGTGATGGCACAGATGAACTCCTATGATTATTCAAAATACACCGCCGCTGATGTAAAGGCGGCTTTGGAGCACGACAATTGCACTGTTGAAGATTTTAAGGCACTGCTTTCTCCTGCGGCAGAGCCGTTCCTTGAACAGATGGCTCAGCGTGCAAGACTTGAAACAAGTAAGCACTTCGGTAACACCGTCTATTTGTTTACCCCTCTTTACATAGCTAATTACTGCGAGAATTATTGTGTATATTGTGGTTTTAATTGCTACAACCACATTAAGCGTATGAAGCTTTCTATGGAGCAGATCGAAAAAGAAATGAAGGTCATTGCCGACAGCGGTATGGAGGAAATTCTAATCCTTACCGGTGAAAGCAGAGGACAGAGCAATGTGGAATATATCGGTGAAGCCTGCAAGCTGGCAAGAAAATATTTCCGTATGGTCGGGCTTGAAATCTATCCCGTTAATACCGATGAATACAACTATCTCCACGAATGCGGTGCGGACTATGTAACGGTGTTCCAAGAAACCTACGATACCGATAAGTACGAACAGCTTCACTTGCTCGGTCACAAGCGTGTTTGGCCGTACCGCTTTGATGCACAGGAACGTGCGCTTCGCGGCGGTATGCGTGGTGTTGCATTTTCGGCACTCCTTGGTCTGTCGGACTTCCGTAAGGATGCTTTGGCAAGTGCGTTGCACGTCTATTACTTGCAGAGGAAATATCCTCACGCCGAAATGTCCTTATCCTGTCCAAGACTCAGACCTATTATCAATAACGATAAGATCAACCCCTTGGACGTTCATGAAAAGCAGCTTTGTCAGGTTCTTTGTGCTTACCGTATTTTCTTGCCTTTCGTTGGTATTACGGTATCTTCCCGTGAGAGTGCTGAGTTTAGAAATGGTATTGTGAAGATCGCCGCCACAAAGGTTTCGGCAGGAGTTTCCACCGGTATCGGCGATCACGAAAGCAAATACACCGGCAAAGAAACGGGTGATGTGCAAGGCGACGAGCAGTTTGAAATAGACGATAACCGCAGCCTTGATAAAATGTACAAGGATATTGCCGAGGAAGGCTTACAGCCTGTCTTGAACGATTATCTATATGTGTGAGGTAAAGAGAATGAAAAAGTTTGATCCAAGTTTATATTTTATCACCGACAGCACGAACTACACCGAGGAAGAATTCCTCTATCGTGTGGAACAGGCGCTCATTGGCGGTGCAACCTTTCTTCAGCTTCGTGAAAAAAATAAGAGCACACGAGAGTATATCCAGCTTGCCGAAAAGGTTCACGCCATCGCCAAGCGTTACAATGTGCCGCTGATTATTGACGACCGTGTGGATGTTGCTCTCGCTATTGATGCAGAAGGCGTTCACGTGGGCGCTGAGGATATGCCCGTTGCAACCGCAAGAAAACTCATAGGCGAAGATAAGATCGTAGGCGCAACGGCAAAGACGGTTCCGTGGGCAAAGGAAGCCTACGAGCAGGGTGCTGATTATCTCGGTGTAGGAGCAATCTATCCTACCACGACCAAAGTAAAGACTGTTCTGACTTCTACCGATACCCTTCGGGATATATGCAACGCTGTTCCGATTCCTGCGAATGCCATCGGCGGACTCAACAAGGATAACATTGACGTGCTTGCAGGCATTCCCATTGCCGGAATTTGTGTAGTGTCAGCCATTATGAAAGCGGATGATCCCAAGACGGCGGCGATGGAATTGAAAGCAAGAGCGCAGGAACTTGGCTTATGCTAAAGGGAGCCATCTTTGACCTTGACGGAACGCTTCTTGATTCCATGTTTATCTGGGAAACCATCGGCGAGGATTATCTGCGAACACTTGGTAAAGAACCGCATGAGGATCTGAAAGAGATATTTATGACGCTTACCTTGGAGGAGGCAGCCGAATATTACCGAGAGCACTACGGCGTCACACTTTCTGTCAAAGAAATTGTGGACAGCGTCAACGCTATGGTTGAGGGAATCTACAGAACAAAGGTCACTCTCAAACCTGGCATTGCGGAGTATCTTCGTTGGCTTAAGGAGAACGGCGTTAAGATGTGCGTTGCCACGGTGACAGACAGATATCTTGTGGAAGAAACGTTGGAACGACTTGGTATCCGTCATTACTTCTCCGAGATATTCACCTGCGCTGAGGTTGGTTTCGGCAAGGACAAGCCGATCATCTATCGAAAGGCATTGAAGCATTTTGGTACAACTAAAGAAGAAACCTGCATTTTTGAGGATGCTTTATTTGCGCTCAAGACTGCAAAGGCAGACGGATTTACAACTGTTGGCGTTTATGACAGGCACGAAAACCGACAGAATGAACTGCAAAGTCTTGCTGATTATTATATCCGTGATTTTGCAGATTCTATATTGAAAACCATATAACAAACAAGCGGCAGATTGGGGGCACCACCTTATGCCGCTATACAAAACGATGCTGAAAAATGAAAGGAGTATTTTTATGAAAATGAAAACAGCATTGACCATTGCAGGAAGCGACTGCAGTGGAGGCGCCGGTATTCAAGCAGATTTGAAAACAATGACGATGAATGGTGTTTATGCCATGAGTGCGATCACAGCACTGACGGCACAGAACACGACCGGTGTAAGAGGAGTACAGGAAGCGACTCCCGAATTTTTAGCACAGCAGATCGACGCGGTATTTGAGGACATTCGTCCCGATGCTGTCAAGATCGGTATGGTATCTTCAAGTGAGCTTATTCAAGCTATTGCTGACAGACTCAAATATCATAAGGCAGAGAATATCGTTGTGGATACCGTTATGGTGGCAACCAGCGGAGCAAGACTCATCAGCGAGGATGCAATCGATACCCTTAAGGAATACCTGATACCCCTTGCCACCGTTGTGACACCCAACATTCCCGAGGCAGAGGTCCTGGCGGCTATGTCCATCCGAGATGAAGAGAATATGGTCGAAGCGGCAAAGAAGATCGGCGATACCTATCACTGTGCTGTTTTGCTCAAGGGCGGTCATAGTATTAACGATGCCAACGACCTTTTGTATCAAGATGGTACATACCGTTGGTTTAAGGGCAAACGCATCAACAATCCGAACACACACGGTACGGGGTGTACTTTGTCATCTGCAATTGCCTCCAACCTCGCAAAAGGCTATGATCTTGGAGCGTCTGTACAGAGAGCGAAAGAATATATCTCTCTTGCACTTGCCGATATGCTCGATCTGGGGCAAGGATCCGGACCTATGAACCATGCTTTTGATCTGACCGGTAAGTTTTCTAAATAAAATGTACTTGAAAGGAACCAAAAACAATGAGAAATTATACAACACAAATGGATGCCGCAAGACAAGGCATCATTACCCCTGAAATGAAGGCAGTTGCTGCAAAAGAATACAGAACTGAGGAAGAAATCCGTGACCTTGTTGCCAAAGGACAGGTTGCTATTTGTGCAAATAAATTACATACTTGCATTGATCCCAACGGCGTCGGCTCTATGCTTCGCACCAAGATCAACGTCAACCTTGGCGTATCGAGAGACTGCAAGGATTACGATATTGAGATGGAAAAGGTTATGGCAGCCGTTAATTTGGGTGCTGAGGCAATTATGGATTTGTCCAGCCACGGCAACACTCAGCCCTTCCGCAGAAAGCTAACCAGCGAATGTCCTGCTATGATTGGTACGGTTCCCGTATACGATAGCGTTATTCACTATCAGAGAGATCTTGCAACCCTTACCGCAAAGGATTTTATCGACGTAGTAAGACTTCACGCAGAAGATGGCGTTGACTTTGTAACCCTCCATTGCGGCATTACCCGCAAAACCATTGATCAGATCCGTAAGCACAAGAGAAAGATGAACATCGTTTCCCGTGGCGGTTCGCTTGTCTTTGCCTGGATGTGTATGACCGGCGAAGAGAATCCCTTCTACGAATACTACGATGAGATCCTTGAGATTTGCCGTGAGTACGACGTGACCATCTCTCTCGGCGATGCTTGTCGTCCCGGTTGCCTTGCCGACGGAAGCGACGTCTGCCAGATCGAGGAGCTTGTACGCCTTGGGGAGTTGACCAAGCGTGCTTGGGAAAAGGACGTTCAGGTGATGGTAGAAGGTCCCGGACATATGCCTATGGACCAGATCGAAGCGAATATGAAGATGCAGCAGACCATCTGCATGGGTGCACCCTTCTACGTGCTCGGCCCCATTGTTACGGATATCGCTCCCGGTTATGACCACATCACCTCTGCCATCGGCGGGGCCATTGCCGCCGCAAGCGGAGCTGCTTTCCTTTGCTACGTAACCCCTGCCGAGCATCTGGCACTTCCCAACGTGGATGACGTAAAGCAAGGTATTATCGCATCAAAAATCGCAGCTCACGCAGCCGACATTGCAAAGAAGATCCCTCACGCAAGAGATATTGATGACCGCATGGGAGACGCAAGAAGAGCACTCGATTGGGAGGCTCAATGGGAATGTGCTCTTGATCCTGAAACGGCAAAGTGCATCCGTGACAAGCGCAAGCCCGAGCACGAAGATACCTGTTCTATGTGCGGTAAGTTCTGCGCGGTCAGAAGTATGAACAAGGCACTTAATAACGAAATGGTGGATATTCTATAATGAAACGTTGTGTTATTGTCGGCGGTGCTGACATAAACAATTATGAATACATCAAAAGCTGTTTGCGCAACGGTGATTTCATCGTGTTCTGCGACAGCGGACTGAATCATTTAGAATCTTTGCAAGTAAATCCCAGACTTATCGTGGGAGATTTTGACTCCCACGATAACCCGCACCTTGGTGTGGAAACTATTGTGCTGCCTTGCGAAAAAGATGATACCGATACTGTATTTGCTGTCAAGGAGGCCATTAAAAGAGGATTTGACGATTTCCTTTTAATTGGTGTTGTGGGCGCAAGCCGCCAAAAAGAACGGCTTCTTTCACGACTACTCAAAAAAGAGCTAAAGCAATCTCAAAATTTGCGACGCTGTAATCAAAGATAACGCAAAACTCCGCAGCACCTAAGATGGTGTTGCGGAGAATATTTTTATGTGAATAATACAAGGTTTTATCGCAAAAAACACACCGAAAATGTGATGCTATTTTGATGATGTACCGGACGAAAACGGTGGAATTTAAAGCATTTCATGCGATATTTTGGTAGAAAAACGGTAGAAAAAGCCCTGTAAATATGAATGCAAACGCAATAGAAAAACGGCTTAAACGCAGTGTTTAAGCCGTTTTTTGAATGGCAGGGGCAGAAGGATTTGAACCCTCGGCACGCGGTTTTGGAGGCGATGTAGAGAGCCCGAAAAGCACATGGATATGCCGATTTCAAGCCATTTTTGACCCTGCGAGATATTATTGATGCTATTTTGATGCTATTGGTTATTCTGCAAAAGAATTTTGATGGAAACGGAGCGAGAGTGATGCTCTGGGTATACACCGACGTTGAGCATAGAAATCAAAATTTGCGACGCTTAATCAAAGATAAGCGATTTCAAAAACTCAGTTCAAAAATCTGACTGCCAACTCTTGAACAGCCAATGTGGGTCCCTGATCAAAGGATTCGTCTGGATACTCGTTCTCCAACCGTTCCGCTTCACTCATCAAAAAGTCTATCATGCTGACGTCACCACGAAAGCCTAATACCAAGCAAAGCATAGATTTCAAATATTCGCTTTTAAAATTCTGATAATTTTCCAATATCCAAGCACAGCAATTAGTTTTGCAATGCAGAAGATACTTGAGTGTGTTTTCAATAAAAACATCATGTCTGTTGGTAAGCGCTCGTTTTTGGATAAGAGGAAGCGTCTCTTCTTCCATTTCAAGAGCCTTTTGTACTAATTCAAATCTGTCTCCCACAAGCGTCTCTTTTCGCATGAGCTTTACAATATCCTCAGCATTTTTTGCTTCTGCTATCATTTGCAAATTTGCTGCTTTTTCCGGTTCCTTTCCGGGAACCGTTTTTGCCACAAATTCATTCATTTCTTCTTCGATGTCTTTGTATAAAAACATTGAGTATTCAAACTTTGCTGCGGAATATTCCAAGTTGCGGTGTGATTTTAAGAATCGTTTTACTTCTTGTTTTGTCATGCAAATCTCCTCGCGTCACAACACATTATATCCGTAGATTTTCCAAACAGTGTTTGGAAAATTTGCCCATAAAGGTTATTCTCCCTCTACATACTCATGCGGAGTTTGGTTCAAGTTCATCTTTAATCTGTTCTATAAATGCTACCTAATGGTGTTTGCGCTGTGTCGGCGTTTTTGAACACGTATCATTATTTTGTGAATCCTAATCAAAGAGTACCTATCAGTCATAAATGCCTGATTCAAGTTTGCATTTGCAATACTCTGACAGCGTCGGAATGTCGTTGACTGCGGTTTCCCAAATGCGTTCAATATCCATCGATCCGTAATCGTGCGCAAACAGATTTCTCATTCCGGTAATAGCGCGCCAGTTCATCTCAGGACGGGTTGCGGTCAGAAATTCATCCGAAAACTTCTTGGCGAGTTCTCCGATTTGCTGTAAGTTCATACTGACAGCATCTCTCAGGACGTCGTCATTTTTGAATGTTTCAAAGTCATCACCGAAACGATTAATCGCCTTTTGAATTTTATCGCAATGCTCAATCATGTGCTGTAGTATGCTTTTGTCACGGTTATACTGCTTCATAGATCAATACCCGTTCCTTTTCCAGATTCTCTTTGAAATCGTTGTCGTCATTATATTTTAATGATTTAACCGTAATCAAATCAAGCTCTTTTCCAAGCGCTTCCTCAAGATCGGAATACAATCCGCCAAGAGCGAAAAGACCTTTGATGGCGACAGCTTCAATGCACAAATCAATGTCACTGCTTTCATCGGCTTCTCCGCGGGCGTAAGAACCGAAGATATATATTCTGTCAACGCCGTAACGAGCGGCGATAGGAGCTATGATAGCGGCGATTTCTTCAAGCGTGTAGACTCTGTTACTCATAAAAAGACCTCCCCGATGATATGGTTCTATGCTTTTATTGTAACCAATCCGCGTTGATTAGTCAAGCAAAAAAAGAAAGACCCTTTGTGTTTCATCTCTCATGTTTGCAAAAGAAAATGAGAGACGAATTGATTTTTGAGAGATGAAATATTTCTAAATTGTTGGTATGAAAACGATTGACATCTATATTGCCGGGTGATATACTAAAAGCAGCAAAAGGGCATGGCTTTATAAATTTGAAACATTGTTTTCAGTTGTTTATTACCGTTTATGCAAGTGAACCTTAGTAAACACATTTTAACAAAGAATTAAATTTATTCTGTTTTGTCCGACAGAACATTGCTTTCCCAGGGAGCAGTGCAACTTGTCGGACGTTTTTGTGCCTTTTTGTAGTAATTACAGAGAGGTGTTTTTTATGAACGAAAATGATTATTTAGAAATTGAAGGTCAAATAGGCTACACTTTTCAAAACAAAGGTCTGCTTGAGCAGGCTTTTGTGCGGCGTTCCTATTCGCAGGAACACAACGTGGAAAACAATGAGGTTTTGGAATTCTATGGCGATAAGGTTCTGGAATTTATTGTCGGAAAGCTTTTTTCGGAATGGTATGGAAGTGTTCGGGAAAAAAGCGACAAACGCATATCGCCAAGCGGAGCCATGCCTATGTATACATGGCGAAGCCCGACAGGACAGAATGGAGAATACTGTTCCGATTACAACGAGGGTAAACTGACAGAATTGCGAAAGCTGCTTGTCAGCCGTCAAACGCTTGCGCAAAGAATATATGATATGGATTTAGAGCCGTATCTGTTGCTTGGGAAAAGCGATGAAAACAACGGTGCTCGCGATAAGGATTCTGTTAGAGAGGATTTGTTTGAAGCTATATTGGGGGCTGTGGCGATTGATTCCGGCTGGGATCTGAAGAAAATGCAGGATGTGGTTGAGGTTATGCTTTGCCCCAAGGATTTATTATTCGATGATAATCACGTGCATGATGTGGTTCAATGGACAATAGATGAATATGGCTGTGTTCCGTCAACTTGCTTTAACTCATATTTTTCCCCTTTACAATGTTTGGTAGACCCATCTATAAATTCGCGCGGCTTGTGTGTGTGTCATTTGACGCTTGGGAATTATCATAAAGAGTTTGTGTCCACAGGAAACAAATGCGCCGAGGCAAGGGATAACGTATATAGATTTGCTTATCAATACCTGAAAGAGAATGGCTTGCTTCATTCCATCAAAGATGAAATCGATGAGCCCGACGAACAGCTTGCGATCAATCAGCTTGAAATTCTTGCGCGGCGGGATTATTTTGAATTGCCGGAATACAAATACACGGAAACCCACGACAAAAACGGCAACCCTATATGGCAGGTAACGTGTATGATCGATGATGTGGATAAGGTGTTCAACGCCACCGATTCCTCAAAAAAGAAAGCAAAGAAAAAAGCGGCGCTTAAAATGCTCAATTATGTGTTGGAATACTTTGACGAGGAGGATTAAATATGTTCTTTGACCATGACGACGGTGATTTCGGATTTCAAATATCCGATACGATGGGAATGGATTCCGACGGCAATATGATGATGCGCGTGGGTGATAATATGGCGATGGATATGGACTCAGGTGCGCTGCATTTTGTGTCAGGCTGGGATGATGACGACAATGATCGTAACGGTTTTGGCAGCCATTGGGATGACGACGATCGTAACGGATTTGGCAGCTCTTGGAATGATGATAATCGCAACGGCTTTAGCAGCTCTTGGGATGACGATGATGATTGGTAAATGAACGCAACCGGCAGCTCTGTTCAGAAAAACAGGGCTGCTGATTTTTCAGGACGCCTTACAAACTGTTATCATATATGATAACATTAGTCAAGGGGATGATTCGTTTGATTTGACTTCTTAAAATCCTTGTGTTCTTTCAAATGAAATGGTAGAATGAAAATGAAACCGGGTGAAAAGGAAGTGAGCGGATGATACTCTATTTCAGCGGAACGGGCAACTGCAAATATGTTGCCGAACAGATCGCGGCTGCGGTCGGTGATACGGCTGTATCTGTTGAGGACAGCGGCGGCAAAATCGCTTTGGAAATGGGTGAGATTTTCGGCATTGTATTTCCCACGCACTTTTGGGAAATTCCCGCCATCATGCGCGAGTTTCTGGAGAAAGCAAGCATAACCGCAGAGAGAGAAAACTACGCCTTTGCCATTGCGACCTACGGAACAACACCGGGCTGCAGCGGAATGGATGCGAAGAAACTTTTGAAGAAGAAGGGCATTGATCTCAGTGCGGCATTCAGCCTGAAAATGCCCGATAACTGGACGCCTATGTTCGACCTCAGCGACGCCGAAAAGGTGCGCCGCCAAAATGAAGAAGCCGACAAAAACCTCGCGCTGCTGATCGGAAATATCAAAGCGAGGGTGAATGGCAACCACGCCACGCCCAAAGCGCCGTATTTTGTCCGCACAATGTCCGATAAATTGTATCTGAAAGCGCGCAGGACGAGTAATTTCTATGTTGAGGGCAGCTGCGTCGGTTGCGGATTGTGCGCAAAGCAATGCCCTGTAAAGGCGATCGAAATCCAAAACGGTAAGCCCGTCTGGATAAAGGAGCACTGCACGCTATGTCTGCGCTGCCTGCACCTGTGCCCGAAATTTTCCATTCAGTACGGCGACGGCAAAACCAAGCAGCACGGGCAGTACCATCATCCGTAAACGGTTATTATGAGTACCAAAACGGCATTGACCGTCCCGACGAGGAGCGGCTGTACCGCTTGGAAAAGTTCAGAAATAGCAAACAATGATAAAAGCAAAAAATTAAGGAGCATTGCAAATGAAAAACTGTGCTTCGGTCATCGGTTCCATTGTCACCGTGACAGTCGACCGACCGATGGGGAGCGTTCACCCAAAGCATAGGGATATTTTCTATCCGATCAGCTACGGCTATGTTGAGGGTATAACGGTTCCCGACGGCGAGTGGCAGGACGCGTATATTCTCGGCGTGGACGAGCCGATTCAAGAATTTACGGGCAAGGTCATCGGGGTTATTCACCGCCTTGACGATGTTGAGGACAAGTGGGTAGTATGCCCTGAAAATATGTCATTCAGCGAGAAAGAGATTACCGAAAAAACGGATTTTCAGGAGAAGTTTTTCAAGACGGAAATCTTGGTTTAATATGAGGAACAATAATGATATTATTCCTGCTAACAAAATCGGAATGACAACCGTGTGGATAAAACAAGGTTTTGGTGGGTTGGCTGAACCAAAATCAAAAGATGAACAGCCTGATTATACAGTAGATAACCTTAACAAGCTATTAAGTATTTTTGAGATAAAGAGTGAATAACTATCGTTTTTTATCGTAAGGAACGGTTGATATGAGAAAACAGTTTATAGACAATTTAAGGTGGATGGATGTTCTTTTACTTATTCCGTATCACGCGGCGCAAGCCTTTAATACTTGGGGCGAGCTGAATTATATATGCTTTGCGCCGAAACGGGCAATCAGCAGTTTTACTGTATTTTTCAGTCCGTTTTTCATGCCGCTTCTTTTCCTTTTGGCGGGTATGAGTACACGGTATGCGTTAATGAAACGTACATACGGACAATACATTATTGAAAGGATAAAACGCCTGCTCGTGCCGTTCGTGTTTGGGACGCTGGTTTTCTGCCCGATACTGTCTTACATGGGCGATGTGAACAATTGCGCATACGAAGGCGGATTTTTCGCGCATTATATCGTATTCTTTACAAAATGGACGGACTTGTCGGGCTTTGACGGCGGCTTTTCGGTCGGGCAGTTTTGGTTCCTGTATTTCCTGTTCATCATATCATTGGCGTCTGTAGGGATCATTGCATTATCAAATAAGATGATCAAAAACCGGGGAAAGGCGGAAAAACTCCCGTTTTGGGCAATCTGTTTGATGGTGATACCGCTCCCGCTTTTGTATGGCGTGCTGTCGGTCGGAGGAAAGAGCTTTGCCGAGTATCTCTATGTTTTTTTGATCGGTTACTATGTTTTGTCGTATGATAAGGTAATCGAAAAAGCCGAAAAGTACAGGTATATTTCTCTTGCAATCGGTCTTGCGGCAAGTGCTGCCAACGTGTATATGTTTATCTGGTCGGGAAAGGATTATGAAGCAATCAACCTGATTGCAAAATCCTTTGCCGAATGGTTTATGATATTGGCTCTGATCGGAATCGGAAAGAATAGGCTTGATGATAAAAATTCAGTTTCGGAATACATGTCGCAAAGATCTTTTCCGTATTTCAGTCTGCATTTTTTGTGGATCGTTCTGTTCCAATATTGGTTTGCGGATATTTTCAGCGGCAATACGGTTCTGCTGTTCCTTGTGCCGGTTATCTGCGCCTTTGCCGCAACGCTGCTCTGCTCGGAGATATGCTTGAGAATACCCGCGCTTTGTTTTTTGATGGGCACAAAATCAAAGAGATTGAAATAGTGCTGATGTGCGTTGCGCTCGCTGAATGCAACATAATTTGAGAGGAAACAATCGCCCATGAAAAGATCATTCTTTATAGCCGACACGCATTTCGGGCACGCGAATGTGCTCAAACACGACAAACGGCCGTTTGCGGATATCGAAGCACATGACAAATCGCTGATTGAAAACTGGAACCGCGCACTGAATGATGATGACGAGTGTTATATCCTCGGCGACGTGAGCCGGCTCAAGCCCGAGCAGACGGTTGAAATACTGAAAAAGCTGCGCGGCAAAAAGCATTTGATCATCGGCAATCACGACAAAAAGCTCTTAAAAAATGATGCATTCCGCAATTGCTTTGAGAGCATACAGGACTATCTGGAGATGAAAGTTCCGCATAACGGAAGACACGAAATGCTTGTGCTTTCGCATTACCCGATCATCAGCTTCAATAACCGGTTTGAGGGCGCGGTTCACTTCTACGGACACGTCCACAATTCCGACGAATGGATTCTGACGGAGGAATTCCGCAGATTATCCGAACAGCGCCTGAACGCGCCGTGCCGTATGTTCAACGTCGGCGTGATGATGCCGGCGATGAACTACACGCCGCGGACTTTTGAAGAGATCATAAACAGCCAATCATAAACAACAGCAGCCCCGCCATAATAGCGGAAGCTGCTGTTTTACGTTGTTCGCTATAGCGGTTCACGTTATTTAACGAAGAAGCCGCTGAGAAAAAGTATGCAGAAGTGGCTGGAGGTGTTTCAGTACGGCACGGTTGAGAGAGCGACATACGACAGAAAAGAGGATTGCGCCAAGCACTATATCTACCCGAGAATCGGCGATATGATCATATCGGAGATCACATCCGCGGACTTGAATGGGATCTTGACGCAAATGATGAATGAGGGATATTCGCATTCGACCGTCAAGCATGTCTATAGTCTGTTCAAAGAATATTTCCGCTATCTCTGCTATGAAGAGCACATCCCAAAAAATCCGATGGCATATGTCCGTATGATCAAAAAAGCGAATTTCCTCGCGGCGCAGGGCAGAGAAATTATTGCACGGAGCGACGCCGTCACGGTCTTGAATGACGAAGAAATACGTCGTTTGAGAGAAGCGGTATTTACACGGAACAGGAAAGGAGCATTAAAGCATCAACAGGCGGCAGCGTATTTGTTGATGCTCAACACGGGATTGAGAACGGGAGAAGTCCTCGGTTTGCTCAACAGCGACATTGATTTAGATAAAAGAGAGCTGAGCGTTACCCGCGCGGTAAAGGAGGTCGGCAAACGCGATAAGGACGGTGCTGCGTGCGGAACCGAGTTGATTGTCGGCGGTATGAAAACAGCCGCTTCAAAGCGCACGATCCCTCTTAACAGCACGGCAATAGAGATGATTTTGATATTGCGCACTGATCGATATTTCGGTGCAGACAGTCCGCTGATTTCAAATCAAGTAGGAGACTTCACAAGACCATCTACATTCCGCTCGAGATGGTACACGCTGCTTGATTTCGCCGGAATCTCTCACAAGGGCTTGCATAGTCTGCGCCATACCTTCGCCACGCGGCTGATCAACGGCGTTGAAGATGAAAACGGCAATCTAAAAACGCTGACGGTAAGGCAGGTCGCCGACCTGCTCGGACACACCACATCATCTGTGACGGAAAAATATTATGTCAGGCGCGAGCCGAATAAGCTCTGCGGAATCACCGATGAATTTGAGCTGTGAAAAAAGTAGATTTTCGCTGGACTTTTCAAAAAACTGTGGTATTGTGTTGTGCAAAAGGAGGTATCGGCATGGATACGATCAGAGAACTATTTTACGGAAACATCCACCCATTCGAACGCGATATCAAGAAGGACAGCGAAAGCGACAGGCTCGCGAAGCTGATTCTCAGGCATGACGCAGCGCTCAAAGCAACAATGAATGAAAGCGAAATCGAGCTGTTCGGGAAATTCAAAGACGCGGTGACAGAGCTGAATTGTCTGAACGAATGCGAAGGCTTTATCAACGGCTTTCGATTGGGAATAAGGCTGATGGTGGAAGCGTTGCACACCGAAGAATAAAAAATCGCAGCCCTGAAAAATGGGGCTGCAACTCTTTTGCGGTTTATTCAGCGTAATGGATTTTTTAAGCGTGTTTCGCCGCGTATCGCCCTGTGTGCGATTTGTTGAGGAAAGAAGGGTTAGTACCCGACTGAGATCGCTTGCGCAGTGTCGGCAATTTTTGAGCACGTCTCATTTTTTCGCTGCGTGAGCAACAAAGGCTCTGTTAAGAATAAAGGACAGAGCTGTTTTTTCAGCCCTGTTTCGCCGTGTGTCGCCCTGTGTGCGATTTGTTACGGAAAGTAGGGTGAGTACCCGACTGAGGATGTTTGCGCGGTGTCGGCGATTTTTGAGCGCATCTCAATTTTTGCCGCGCTAAATCAAAGAATAGCGTTTCCCAAAATTCTGCTGACTTCCTGATTCAAAATCTCTTCCGCGTTGTTGCCGATGATGTCAAGCATTTCGGCTTTTACCAAGTGCGTTTCCGGAATCCCGAAGAAGTTTTTTGCAAGGCTCTCGATATAGCCGTAGCTGTAGGTCGGGTCGTAGGGACCGCCTGCAGTCGTGACGTAGTAAAGCTCCGTCGCCTTGCATAAGCCGACAGGCAGACCACTTTCGTTATAAGCGGAAACGATGCCGGTGACGTAAATGTTTTCAATGTAGGTTTTCAACGATGCTGGAAAGGATAAATCCCAATACGGTGCGGCGATGACGATTGTATCCGCACTTGCAAATTGCTTCGCATAGTCAAACATCGGATCGCTGTAGTCGCCCTGCTCGATCAGCGCGGTGCGCTTGTTCAACATTTCTCCGTCAAGCGGCTTGAGGTTTTCGTTGTAAAGATTCAGCTCCGTGAAATCTCCGCCGAGCTTCTGCAAAACAGCCTGCGCTAATCGTTCGGTTCTCGATTCCTCGCGGACACAGCAGTTGATGTATAATGTCATAAATTATCTCCTTTATCGGATGTCGATATTTGCCTTGCGTGCCTGAGACATTTGCTTTTTTCGCGGGATAAGATATCGTCTGCCGTTCTTGATGAAGTTCGCGCCCGTCTGATGAAAATGGAACGACGTACCGGTTTTGCGGCACTGTTCCCGGACGTCGAGAATCCAGTCGTAGCAGCAGGGCCTGGCTGCGTCTCCCGACTCACCGCCGCAGGTGACTTCCTCAATCAGACCGCTTTCCAAATATCGCTCAATATCGATGCGCTCCAGCATCGGCTCGTGTGCGATTTTGCGGTGCTTGATTGGAAAGCTAAGCAGCAGCGGAATACGCTCGTCCGCTCTCCTTTGATTTTCACAGGTGGCGCAGACGGTCACGTTGTTGTAGCCGTCGCCCCAATCATCGGGCAGGCTCACCTCGAATCGGTGGATGCGCTTGGTGATGATGACAAAATGCAGGTCGCTGCGCTCGCGAATGAAGCGCCACGCGTCCAGCCGCCAATCGTCCGCTTCCTCAATAAAGAAATCGGAGGTCATACAGGCGTAAACCACGCCGCTCGGTATCGCATAGCTGCCGTCGCGTTTGCGCTTGACAGGCGCGTTGAAGTTCGCAGTTTTGGTGACGACGGTGCTGTCCTTGTCATACATTGCATCGCGGCGGAACATATAGCAGTTCAGACAGCCCTCGCTGATTTTGTGACAGCCGTGCCACGGATTCCAGATGCTCATTTTAACTTCCTCTTTCGCGGTATGAATCTAACAAATTGTAAATCCCGTCCTCGGAGAGCACACCGCGCGGCAGCTTTTTCGGGAGCAGTCCTTTTTCATCGTCAGCGAAATCCCGCTTCCACTCGTCGCTTGTATAATAAGCTTCCAATTCGCTGATAAGGCTTTGTAGCCTGTCGGCGTTTTCTTTTGCCCGCAAAAGCTTTTCTGTTTCGCGCATAGTGATCTCGTATTTCAAAATACGCGCAAATTGAATAAACCGCTCTTTGACCTCCCGCGGGTCTTGGTACTCGCAAGCGCACTCACTTTGCAGATTGAAGTATTCCTCGTTCAAGTCCTCAGGCATCAGCAGGTGAAATTCCTGTGAAAGGGTATGATCGTCGATCTCAAAGATTTGTTTTTTCTCGACGTCCGTCAACTCCCTACCGATGAAGCGTTTCCAGATGACTTCCTGCAGCTTTTCCTCCGCCTGCAGATACTGAGTGATATGCTTCTTGACCGGACGCGTCACATCACACAGATACGCCTCGCTCGCGTCGTGCAGCAGGCAGCCGAGGATCACTTCCACAGAACACCCGCGCTCAACCGCCTCCTCAGCGCAGGCGATGCAGTGCTGGGCAACAGAGTAAAAGTATTTGAAATGTCCGTTCGCGCGGCAAATCAGCGACAGCGGGTGCGCGATGTCCTCAATGTCGATATCCTGCGGATTTGGATTCAGCGGATAAAAATGTTTGCCGGTCACGGTGGTGATATAGCTCATATAATCGCTCCAAAATTGTTCTGATTCTATTCTATAAACAAGCCGAATATTTGTCAAGAGCCGTCGACAAAATCCAACTCTGACTTTCCTTGACTTTTGTTTTGAGCTATGTTAAAATAATAGTGAAAAGAAAACAGCGAAAGAATCATCAAGGTAGTGAGGGGGCATCAAAAGACAACCGAATCAGTTGTGAACAGCCGTGAGCAGTCAGGGAAAGCCTTGACGCCATCGGCTTTTCTTTTCGAAAAATGTGGAGGTAAATGAATGTACAAAAACTATGACGACCTTCCGCTGATGTTATCCGTGCATGACGTCGCGGAGGTTCTCGGCATCTCAAAATCAAGCGCGTATGTTTTAGCGAAGGAAAAAGGTTTCCCAACGCTGAAAATCGGCGCGAGAGTCGTGGTTCCGAGAGACAGATTTATCGAATGGATCAACAAAAACGTTTCAAAGTAGGATAGGAGTGAGTGAACAGGCGGTGGCATTATGTCACAGCCAAAGCAAGGAAATTATTTCATGCTGCCGAATGAAATCTTCAATATGGATCTAACCGCAGAAGAGATTGCGCTCTACGCTTTCCTGATGCGGATGGAGGACAGGAAAACCTTCACCTGCTATCCGGCGTTCAAAACGATCGGAGAAGCATTGAAGATGGGCAGCAAAAATACAGTCATGAAATACGTCAGGCTGTTAGAAGAGAAGGAGCTCATCGAAACAGAGCATACCGTTGTGGAGCATCACAACGGGTCGCTTCGAAATGGGAATCTGATGTTCAGGATTCTGCCGATCAAGCACGCAATAGAAGCCTTTCACAGGCGCCAGCTTAATAATTTCGGCAGAAACAAATAGCAGCAAGTGCCTGTTAGTATTGCACAAACCGAAAGTGGGTACCAAAATCGGGTGGCAAACAGGAGAAAGCAGCGACGCTTTTATGAGCGCCGCTGCGGTTCACAGCGGCCGGCAACGCCGACCGCAAGCCGTTTTTGAGGGTTTCCTGTGCAGTATTCTTAGGTTGACACCTGTTTTCGGTTTGGTGTAACAAATAACGCTGTTATTTCCGACAATCGCATGTCCATCGAAAAAACAGGCATTTTTGGGTTGCTCACCATGTTGGTGTAATTTATTTGGAGGGTTGACGGAGGTAAAAATATGGATTCGGAAAACAAACAAAGGGTAAGTTTGTACCTTGATAAACAAACGGTGAAAACGGTAGATACGTTCATCAAAAAGTACGGATTTCACTCGCGAAATGAGTTCTTTGAAAGGGCAGCGGAGAACCTGATTGCAGACGAAGCTATCAAATCAGGCGGCGATGTGATGAGCGAAAAGCTCGCCAAAGCCATCGAAGCGGCCACGGAAAGCAACGCGAAGGCGATCTCAAAAGGTCTGTTTCGATACGCGGTTCAGCTCGAAATGATGATGCGTTACATCGCGCAGACGCATGAGTTTACTGATGATGAACTGGATGAAATGCGCCGGAAAGCCATCAATAATGTACGCAGAACGCGCGGTAAAATCAAGCTCGACGATATCGCAAAGGGCTGGTACAACGAAAAATAAGTCTGGATATTCGCAAAAACCTGTGGTATATTGTTGAGCTAAAGAAGGGAGTGAACTGCCATGTCACAACGTGAAATACTCACAAACGGCAGCGCATTTAAGCGCACCGACGGTCGCTGGTGCGGCGTTGTCTGGTACAAGGATGAGCACGGCGAGCGAAAGCGCAAGAGCTTTTCCGGTACCACGAAAGCGGAAGTCAATAAGAAAATGAAAAAATATATCGTGGAGTTCAACGAGGATAAAAACGATTCTGTAGAATCCTTAAAGACCTTGCAGGAGAGTTTGCAGAATTGGTTACAGGTTTTCAAGTTCCCGGCAGTGGAACGAACGACATACGACAGAGCGGAATCCATCGCCAAAAACCAGATCTATCCTCAACTTGGCAAGAAGGTCGTCGGCGATATCACAGCCGCGGATATCAAAAAGCTGCTCAACTATTGGATGACCGAGGGCTACGCTTACACGACGGTCAAGAAGGTTTATACGCTGCTCAACGAGTATTTTCGATACCTTTATCAGCAGGAAATCATTAAGAAAAACCCGATGGCAAACGTGGAAATGCTCAAGAAAGCCAACTTTATGTCAGCCCAGGGCAAAGAAAATCTCCCTCCGACGGAGACCATCACGGTCTTTTCAGAGGAAGAAATTGAAAAGTTCAAGGCGGAAGCATTCAGTGTGTTCGGCAACGGCAAGAGAAAATACCAACAAGCGGCAGCGTATATTCTGATGTTGAACACAGGATTAAGAACGGGCGAAGCCCTCGGTTTACTCAACTCCGACATCGACTTAGACAACCGCGTCATGCACGTTCAGCGCGGTGTGAAAGAGGCTTCCAAACGCGAAGGCGTCACCGGAAAGAGTGGGCGAGAGGTGATCGTCGGCAAACTCAAGAGCGCCACCAGCAAACGCGACATCCCTCTTAACGATACAGCAATAGAGATGATCAAAGACCTCCGCAAAGAATTCTACTTCGGCGAGGACAGTCCTCTGATCCCCGACGACCACGGCGAAGTCACCCGACCCGTCAACTTCCGCAAAAGATTCTACAGAATCCTCACCGCCGCCGGCATAGAAACAAAAGGTCTCCACAGCCTCCGCCACACCTTCGCAACCCGATTGATCAACGGTGTCAAAGACAAAGACGGCAAAATCAAATCCCTCACCCCCAAGCAAGTAGCCGACCTCCTCGGCCATACCACCTCGGAAATCACCGAACTCTACTACGTTAAACGCGATACGAATATGCTCAACGGGATCACAGACGGGTTTGAGTTGTAAGAAATCAAAGCGATTTTTCTCCTCACGCTCAAATTGTTTCATACTATTTTCGATAAATCATTGCAATAATTCTATGAGTGGTGTAAACTAAAAATAGCTTTGGTATACTCTACCAAAGAGCAAAATATGAACGGTGGTTTAGTTTGTAACTGCTTGGGGAGGACTAGGAGCAAAATGAAACTCGGTAGAATAAAAGAGGTTGATATACGTTCTGTATGGCCGCATGAGCAATATGATTTTTCAAAGTGGCTTGCCGAAGAAGAGAACATTCGGGCTCTTGGAGAAGAAATGAACCTCTCACTGACGGATGTTGACACGGAACGGTTTGTTGGCAGTTACCGTTGTGATATTATCTGCAAAGATGAACTCACAGGCAAATCCGTTCTGATTGAAAACCAACTTGAGCAGACGAATCACGACCATCTCGGAAAGATTATTACTTACGCTTCCGGATTAGATGCCAGCGTTGTGGTATGGATTGTGGCGAAAGCCAGAGATGAACACGCCAGTGCGATCGAATGGCTGAACAAACACACTGATGATGACTTATCATTTTTCTTAATTGAGGTGCATGCATATACCATTGGCGATTCCGCTCCTGCGCCGATGTTCAAGATTGTCGAGCAGCCAAATGATTTTGCCAAAACCGTCAAATCAATTGCTCATAAAGGAGAATTGAACGAAACACAAACAAACCGAATTCAGTTCTGGACACAGTTCAATGATGTGATAGAACAAAGAGGTAAGCCGTTCAATAAACGCAAGGCGACACCTGATCATTGGTACTCCGTTGCAATCGGTTCATCACAATGCCATATTTCGATAGATTTGGTGAACAAAGAACATAGAATCAGAGTTGGAGTTTGGGTTCCCGATAATAAGGAATTGTATGATAATTTTTTTGAACACAAGGATGAAATCGAAGATATTGCAGGTTGTCATTTCGTTTGGGACAGGCTCGATGGTAAAAAGGCTGCAATAATCTGCACATACATTCCCGGTTTGAATTACAACAAGCAAGATAATTACCCGGAACTGATGAATAAGATTGTTGATTTAGTTATCGTAATGCGTTCTGCGTTTACTCCTTTTATCAACAAATCATGATACTATTGAGGAATTTGCCTGGTACTTACTGATCAATTCTACTAAAGAAAATAAGGTGTCAAAACAGTGGTTGTAAGTAAAAGAATAACCTATCAGTGATGTATTAGATACGTATGCCAAAGCTTTTGCCTAAGAAAACCACCTGTGCATTTTGTATACGTTTACAGTGATAGCGGGGCGGATAACTATATTAAACAAGCTGATGAGGAAAGCTTTCAAGAAATAAGTTTTTCTTCTTGACAACTCAAACAAAAGATAATAAGAGATATTTATCGCAATATTTGTGATGCGGTAAACAAAGATAACTCTATACTCCGCAGTGACTGTTTTAAGTCATAGCGGAGTAGTTTTATTTTTGAATATATTCAAATAGGAATCAAGTATTACTTTAGACGTAAGTGTTGTATTATTTATGTTGAATTATTTGTTGCGCAGTCTATATATCTATGGTAATATGAGAATGTGAGGTGGATTTACATGATTTTTATTGATTTAAGAGATAAAGTTGACAGTAATGCTTTATCAAAATATTATAGCATATTGACTGATAAAATGGATGATGAAAAAAAGAAACAAATTGAAAAATGGTGTCAAGATTATCTTAGAAAAGATAATGGAGAGCCGTATTCTTTTGAGGAAGTTGTCAAGGCTGACTATAGTGAATTACAAAAACTAAAAAAACAAATTGATGATAATCATTTAGACCAATACAATTGTTTTTTATACAACCACAATAAAGTATATAAAGCAGAAAATAAAAAAAGGAAAAGAAAAAAGAAAAATGAAAATGAAAAAAAGAGAAATTCCTGTTATATAAAAGACACATTGTATAATAGTCTAAGTTCGAAAAATAAAGAAGCTAAACTGCTTTTATTAAAGAAAGTGGGAATATCTGTATGTCCATATTGTAATAGAAACTATATTTTTTCAAATGAAAATGTCATCACTTGTCAACTGGATCATTTTTTTAGCAAGGAGAAATATCCAATACTTGCAGTTTCATTTTTCAATCTTATACCATGCTGTTCAACCTGTAATAGGTTAAAGGGAACAAACGATTTTGATTTTTATCCATACGATCAGAAAAATAAAGCAATAGATATTATGAGATTCTCTTATAAACCCATCAATTCGGATTTTTTAAGAAATAAAAACTCAATAATTGTTGAAACAACTCCGACGGAAGATTTGTATTCTGATCAACTCGAAACGCTTAAAATTTCAAAGTTATATGAATTGCATAATGATATTGTTTTCGATATTATTCGAAAATCAGAAGTGTTTTCGGATGTGTATATAAACAGTTTACGAACAAGTTTTCCTCAGATTTTTTCTTCTTCCGAAGAAGTCAAAGAGTTGTTATTTGGAGTTCCTCTTTCCAGAGATGACATACATAAACGACCATTATCGAAGCTTACACAAGACATTGTTTTTGAAATAAATGAAGCAAGAAATGATGAGAGTCATTAACGACTATTATATTTTTTGAGATTATTATAAAGAAAGAATGAGTAAATATGGAGTTATTATATATTTGGATTAATCAGAGTGAAAATAATGTTTTTGAAAATCAGGGTATAAATTTATCTCCCGAATTCAATTTTGTTGTGGATGTAACCGAAACTGGTGTATATTTTAAAGAAGATATGAATTGGCAGGGTGTTGAATCGATTTTTAAGACTGATACTATTGTAAATGTAACAGCAGTTGTTGGTAAAAATGGTGCGGGTAAGACGACCTTGCTAAAGTTTCTTTACCAAATGCATAGGCAAATAAAGAGTTGTATTCCTGGAGCTGAAGGGAAATTCGACTTGCCCGAAAATGAGTTGATCGTGGTTGGTAGAGATGAAGGATCAATTGTCGTGTTTTATAACACAGGTAAGGAAAATTTTTATAATGAAACTTCATATTTATCTTGCCAACTCAAAATGGATATGTTTTCGGATGAAAATGTAATGAAGCTCTATGATTTATTTGATTTGTTCTTTACGAATAGTAACTATTCCAGTGAGGATAGGCTTAGGATAGATCTGGAAGATAGTATTAAATATTTATCTATTGCAAACAGCGATATAGAATATATAAGCAGAGCGTTTTACAGGAGAGTCCTGGACTTAAATCATCCAGTTAATTCCGATGATTATAATCATCTAAATCATTGGGCGCAGATTTATTTACAAAACGAGTTAACGACCAATGATTTTCAAAGTGTTTGTGATAATTTGTATTACTTCAAATTGATTGAGGACGAAAAGTTTGACAATTACATGGGCAAGAAATCAACTGTGATTTATATAAAATACCGTAATATAGTTGGTCTTATGGAAGAAAGAAATCCTGACTTTAGAAAATCAAATCCGGATGAAAGAACAACCAGCAACAACCTTTATCCATTTTATTGTGCAATTGAAAAGTTTTTCAGTAGTTTAAATGAATTACCACCTAATAAATTCTTAATGGTTTCTTTATCGATTACATTGGTATTTGAATATTGTTTGTTTTATAATCATGAAGGAATGCCTTCTTTTGATGGTTTGTTGGACAATGAAATAGAGTGGATTGAAAAAATCATTGACACTGATGAAGAATACTTTATAAAAGCAATAGCCGAACTAAAATCGTTCATTGCAATTATAAAAAATAGCGAAATTCCAGATAACGGTTACAGACCAAGAGATATTCCAAGCTACAAAGACTATGTTATAATTAATTATGATAAAAGCAAGTTGAATTATAAAGCATTCGTGAATTTCATTAATGAATTGTTTAATCAGGATAAAGTGTTTGTATTGCGGTATATTAAGTTTGATAATATGGGAATGTCTACAGGTGAACGAGCATTTCAAAACCTTTTTTCAAGACTAAATCTTGTCCCTAAAATGAACACTGTTATTGCAGGAGATTACAGGTATTCTAATAACTATTTATTACTAATTGATGAAATAGATTTGTATTTGCATCCTGAGTGGCAACAAGAGTTTATTAGTGTTTTACTGAATGAGCTTGAAAAGCAATTTCCGGATAAAAAAATCCAACTGGTGTTTTCAACTCATTCTCCTTTATTACTTTCTGATATACCAAAAGAGAATACAGTTTATCTCAGAGGTAACGACGGAAAAACAGTCGTAGATAACCGAAGCCAACACAAACAGACCTTTGGTCTAGATATATATAATCTGTTAGAGGATAGCTTTTATATCGAAAACTATTCAATGGGAAAATATGCACTGGATTATATAAACAGTATTATAAATATATTGCTCGATGAAAGTCACAACTACAGAGAGTTTGAGATTGAGCAAATTGAAACCCTCACCCAAAGAATAAATCTTATCGGTAATGATGTTGTAAAGAATAAATTAAAGACAATGCTTCTGCAATGTACTAAAGACAAAAAAGATTATCAAATAAAGTTATTAAAAGAAAAGCGTGATAATTTGAATAGACAGATTGCAGAATTGGAAGATTAGTGGCAAGTGTGTGACTGAACAGGTATATTCTGTGCTGCAGATTAGTTATAGTTGATTAAATTGTAAACTCAACTTACAATAATGTGACCGCTTTGCTTGCAAAAATGTGATAAAATTATATTAATTATAACATTTTGCGGGGTAGGAAAATGGCAGTAAAGAAAAGTGAACTATATAGCTCTCTCTGGGCAAGCTGTGATGCACTCAGGGGAGGCATGGATGCTTCTCAATATAAGGATTATATTTTAACTTTGTTGTTTGTAAAGTATGTATCAGACAGATACAAAGGTGTTGACTATCCTGATATTGATATACCTGAAGGCGGAAGTTTTGACGATATGGTCAACCTAATAGGAGACAAGAATATTGGTGAAGGCGTCAATAAGGTTATCGCGAAACTTGCTGAAGCGAATAACCTTAGAGGCGTCATTGATAAGGTTTCATTTAACGATCCTGACAAGCTCGGAAAAGGCGAAGAGATGGTCGATAAACTCGGAAAGCTAATCAATATTTTCCGCCGTCCCGAATTAGATTTTTCGGGCAATCGTGCTGAGGGCGATGATCTGATCGGAGACGCATATGAATATCTGATGCGTAAATTTGCTACAGAAAGCGGCAAAAGCAAGGGTCAGTTCTACACCCCTGCCGAGGTTTCCCGTATTCTGGCGAAGATCATCGGAATATCTAAAGAAAAAGATCGCAACGCGACTATTTACGATCCGGCATGCGGCTCTGGCTCACTGTTAATTCGCGCCATCAACGAGGCTCCCGTCTCTCTTTCCGGCTACGGACAGGAGAAGGATACGACTACAGCAGGATTAGCGAAGATGAACGCCGTACTGCATAACCTAGCTACCGCAGAAATCCGTCCCGGCAACACATTTTCAGATCCTCAGTATTTTGAACCGAACACAGATAATACGGTGCTCAGAAGATTCAATTACATCGTAGCCAATCCACCGTTCTCCATTAAAAACTGGACTGATGGATTAAAGAAAGAATACGGTCGGTTTGATGGGTACGTTGAAAGACCGCCCGAAAAGAACGGCGACTATGCATGGCTGATGCATATCTTAAAGTCTCTGAAACGAAACGGTAAGGCTGCTGTTATTTTGCCTCACGGTGTATTGTTTCGTGGAAATGCTGAAGGAGATATCCGTAAAGCGTTGATTGAAACAGGATATATAAAAGGCATTATTGGCTTGCCCGCAAACTTATTCTACGGAACGGGTATTCCAGCGTGCATTATTATCATTGACAAAGAATGCGCCGATGAACGCACAGGAATCTTTATGATCGACGCCAGTCGTGACTTTGTAAAGGACGGTAACAAGAACCGTTTGCGCGAGCGTGATGTATATAAAATCGTTACGACCTTCAACAATCAGATCATTGATGATCCGCATTATGCCAGATTTGTTCCTTATGACGAGATTAAGGGCAAGAACAAGAACAATTATAACCTGAATATATCGCGTTATATTGATTCCGGTATTGAGGAAGATTTTCAGAACATTGAGGCACATCTCAAAGGAGGCATACCTGCTTCTGATATCGACAGCATGGCCGTGTACTGGAGAATCTTCTCTGAGCTCAGAAACAAGCTCTTTTCTCCTCTGCGCGAGGGGTATTATCAACTGAATTTACCGAAAGAAGAAGTTCGCGAGCTGATCTATTCCGACGCAGAGTTCACCGATTATTCCCAAAAGATCGGGGACGCGTTCACTGCATGGTGTGATACTGTAGACGAAAAACTCCGTAATCTCACAAAAGAGGATAATCCAAAGCGGTTGATACTGTTTCTTTCTGAACAGATTTTGTCATTGTACGAATCGCTGGAGCTCATCGACAAGTACGATGTCTATGAAGTGCTCATGGAGTATTGGCAGGAAACAATGTCAGATGACGTCTATTTGATTATTCATGACGGTTATAAAGTTGGTCGTGAACTCAGCTATGAGTATGTTACGAAAGAAAAGGAAGAAAACGGCGAAAAGATTACTGTCGTTACCGATAAAATAAAGAGTTGGGATGGCAAGCTTATCCCAAAGGATATTATTATCAACGAATATTTTTATGAGGAAGCAAAAGCAATTCAAGCAGCTGAAATAATTGTTGATGATACCAAGGCACAAATAGATGAAATAATTGAAAGCGCGGAAGAAGGTTCTGCTCTGAAAGAGGCTATTGATGATGACGATAAGTTGCCAAAGGCATTGAAGAAAGCAATTGATAAAATCCGTGACAAGATCGAAACGGAAGAATCGGCAGAGCTAAAAAAACTGCTTCAAAAGCTTCCCTTAAAGAAGAAGGAGCTGGAAGCGTATGTCAATAAGCATCCTCTGTGCGAATTGGCGCGCAATGATAAGGGTAACATTAATAAATCATCCATTAACGCCCGAATCAGCGTTATCCGTGAGACTGCACCCGCTCCAGAAACTGACGCGGAAGATTATGAGCAGTTGATGACGCTATATCGTTTGATCGAAAAGAACGCAGAACAGTCAAAGCTTGTCAAGGATTTACGCGCCGCTCTGGAAGAACTGGTCAAAGCGCGTTACGCTGCGCTGACGATCGATGAGATCAAGGAACTGACCGTCAACAAAAAGTGGCATTATTCCCTCTATAACGGTATTGACATGCTCTATGAAGCAGTCTCTCACCGGATGACTGACAGGATCCTCGAGCTCGCCGAACGCTATGAGGATACACTCCCCACGCTCGAATCCTTAGTCAGTAGCTATGAAGCCAAGGTGAAGTCTCATCTGGAAAGGATGGGATTCAAATGGTAGAACGTTGGGAAACTGCAATAATCGGTGATTATCTGGACTTCAAAAACGGACTGAATAAAGCCAAAGAGTTTTTTGGCTATGGTACACCTATTGTCAATTACATGGACGTTTATCATAATCGTTCCCTTGTCAAAAAAGATATTAATGGAAGAGTATCTCTGTCTTTAAATGAAATCAATCGTTTCAATATAAAAAAGGGAGATGTATTCTTTACAAGAACATCCGAAACACCGGAAGAAGTCGGTATATCTTCTGTTCTTCTTGAAGACATTGAAGATGGTGTATTCAGCGGTTTTGTTCTGCGCGGAAGACCAAAGAATAATATGTTCCTTTCGGAGTATTGCCGCTATTGCTTTTCTGAAAAAAGTATACGCGAATCAATTGTTCGTAACTGTACCTATACGACGCGTGCATTAACAAATGGAAAACAACTATCTGCTATTAGAATCTCTGTTCCTCCAAAACCTGAGCAAAAAGCAATTTCATCTGCTCTATGTGACATAGATAGTTTGATTGACAATCTCGAAAAGCTGGTTGAAAAGAAAAAGAATATCAAGCGGGGCGCAATGCAGGAACTGCTGACCGGTAAGCGCAGATTACCTGGATTTGACGGGGAATGGTTAATGGCGTCTATAGGTGATTGTATTAGTTTTCAAGTTGGCTATCCTTTTTCATCTGAGTATTTCAATAAGCAATCAACAGGTCTACGTCTAATAAAAAACGGTGATTTGAAGAATGACGAAAATGTATTCTATACCACGGAACAATACAAAAATGAATACTTGGTGAATAATAATGATATTCTAATTGGAATGGATGGAGATTTTCTTCCGTGTAGATGGAAAAGAGGAACAGCATTATTGAATCAGCGAGTTGGTAGATTAATCGCTAAGAATGCTGATCTATTATTTGTTTATTATTTGTTATTTAAGCCACTGCAAGAAATACAAAAAGGAGTCGGCGCTACTACTGTAAAACATCTTTCTCATAGCAGCATTGAAAAACTAACTGTATTTATGCCATCAACTATTGAGGAACAAACAGCTATCGCCTCCATATTATCCGACATGGATAATGAGATCGAAGAACTGGAAAAGAAGCTCGCAAAATACCGTAATCTTAAGCAAGGTATGATGAGCGAGCTGCTGAGCGGTCATATCAGACTGACAGAAAAGGAGGGCGCGTAATGGACAGAGTAGGAAAGCCCGAATCTGTGACGCAAAAGAGAGTGATCAACTTCTTTCAGACCGAGCTAAAATACGATTATATCGGCAATCTGAGAGATGATGAGAATACCAATATCGACAGAGCTAAGCTGACAGCGTGGCTGACTGACCACGGTTATACAGAGGGGCTTGCGGTCCGTGCCGTTGATGAACTCGTCAAAGCGTCGACGAACCTCCAGAACGGTCTGTATGCCGCTAATCAAGAGGTTTATCGTCTGTTGAAATACGGCGCACAGGTCAGAGAAACCGTCGATGAAAACCAGACCACCGTCTATTTTATCGACTGGGATACCCCGGGGAATAATCTCTTTGAGATCGCCGAAGAGGTCACTATCATCGAAAATAACGAGAAGCGTCCCGATCTGGTCATCTACATCAACGGTATCGCCGTTGCGGTGATCGAGCTGAAAAAGAGCACCGTCTCCGTCTCAAACGGTATCCGTCAGAACCTGACCAATCAGCGCGGTATGTTCATTGAGCCTTTCTTTACCACTATCCAGTTCTGTATGGCGGGCAACGACAGCGAAGGTCTGCGCTACGGTACCATCAGAACTAAAGAGAAATACTACTTGGAATGGAAAGATGACGGCTTCAAACAGTATTCTGAAGAACGCCACGATCTGGAGCTGCGTATCGAAGAAAAATGCACCGATATCCGTAATCCCCTCGACCGCTCCTTGTATGCGATGTATAACAAGGCGCGCTTTCTGTTGCTGATACACGACTATATCATTTTTGATAAGGGACAAAAGAAGGTTTGTCGCTATAATCAGTATTATGGCATCAGACGCGCCCAAAAGCGCCTTGCAACAGGAAAAGGCGGTATCATCTGGCATACGCAGGGCGGCGGTAAGACGCTCACTATGATCTGGCTTTCCAAGTGGCTGCTGTCACACAATCCGAAAGCCCGCGTGCTTGTCGTTACCGACCGTGATGAACTGGACGAGCAGATTGAAAAGAACTATAAGGGCGTTAATGAAAAGATCATCCGTACAAAAAGCGGAAAGGATTTGCTGACCAGACTGAATTCTCACGAGGACAGACTACTGTGTTCGCTGATTCATAAATTCGGTAAGCGTGGCGGCGAAGCGACCGACAAAGATTATGACAGGTACATAGAAGAGCTGAAAGCGTCGCTCCCTGCCGGATTCAGCGCAAAAGATGAAATTTATGTTTTTGTAGACGAGTGTCACCGCACCCAGTCTGGCAAGCTGCACCTCGCTATGAAAACGATCATGCCCAATGCGGTACTTATCGGCTTTACAGGTACACCGTTACTGAAAAAGAATAAAGCGACCAGTATTGAAGTTTTCGGACGTTTTATCCATACTTATAAATTCAACGAAGGCGTCGATGACGGCGTTATTCTTGATTTAAGGTATGAATATAGAGATGTTGCGCAAAAGATCATGTCACAGACCGCCATCGACACATGGTTTGATGCCAAGACACGTGGCTTGATGCCTCGTGCTAAAGCCCGCTTAAAGCAAGCATGGGGAACGATGCAATCGGTATATAGCTCCGGTTCGCGCTTAGAGAAAATCGCTTTGGATATTGTCGGTGATTTCGGCACCAAAGCACGTCTTGCAAATGGAACGGGTAATGCGATCCTCGTAGCGGACGGTATTCTCAGCGCCTGCAAGTATTATGAGATTTTCCAGAGACTGAACTTCAAAAAGTGTGCTATAATCTCTTCTTACGAACCAAATATCAGTGATTTGCGTACCGAAACAGTCAGTGATGAAGATGAAACAGATGCTTTTGAGAAATACCGCATTTATCTGACAATGCTCGGAATTGACCCGGATTCGGGCGATACGGCGGGTATTGCTAAAAAGGTCGAGGAATTCGAGACCAAAGCAAAAGAGAAGTTCATTGAAGAGCCAAACAATATGAAGCTGCTGATTGTTGTCGATAAGCTGTTGACCGGTTTTGATGCGCCTCCCTGTACCTACCTGTATATTGACAAGAGAATGCAGGATCATGGATTGTTCCAAGCCATCTGTCGCGTTAACCGACTTGACGGTGAAACCAAGGATTTTGGTTATATCGTTGATTATCGTCAGCTGTTCGGCGCATTGACCGACGCTATGAACAAATACACCGCAGGCGCCTTTGAAGGATATGCCGAAGAAGATGTTGAAGGTCTCCTTAAAGATCGCAAGGAAGAGGCTAAAACTCGCTTTGAAATGATTCTGGATGAGCTTGATTCACTTTGCGACGGAGTACCGATTCCCAAGGATGAACTAGCTTATCAACAATATTTCTGCGGTGAAAATGGCATTGATATTGATGACGATGAAGTGTATACAAGATTGCGTGAAAGGCTGTATCGATTGGTCAACGCGCTCATTCGTGCCTATTCCGAATTCAAGCCGATTATGACCGAATTTGAGTATTCTACCGAACAGCAGGAGAAGTTGGATAAGGAAGTCAACTTTTATGTAGCGCTGAAAGCACAGATTGGACGCGCCAGTGGAGATTTCATCGATCTCAAAGCATATGAGCCTGATATGCGTTTCCTGATTGATAATTACATTGTATCTGAAGGAACGGAAAAGATAGGGGACTTCGACGACTTTACGCTGTTGGATTTCATCCTTGACCAACGTGAAAAGCTGACGGGTGAAAACTCTGACAGCAGAAAGCAGGAGAGTGCCGCAGAAACAATTGAGAAGAATGTTCGCAAAAAAATTGTGGAAAGGCAATTGGTCAATCCAAAGTACTATGATAAAATGTCAGCTATTCTTGATAAGCTAATTCAAGAACGCAGACAGGGTGTTATCGATTATGCGGAGCTTCTCAAAAGATATATTGATTTGGCGCGTAATGTTACCAAGCCTGAAGAAAATGAGGATTACCCGGAAACGGTACGGCATACCGCTGCACTGCGAGCATTATATGATAATACAGGATATAATGCTGATTTGGCTATAGATCTTCATGAGGCGGTTCTTCGTTCCAGAATGGATGGATTCCGTAATAATCCTGTAAAAGAAAAACAAATAAAACGAGAGTTATATAAGATTCTTAAAGACAAAAATGAAGTTGAACGTATATTTAAAATAATTGTTGAACAAGAGGAATACTAATGCTGATTACCGTAAATGACATAGATGTTAATGTCATTAAAAAACCAATCAAAAACTTGCATCTCTATGTAAAGCCCCCCGATGGACGAGTAGAGGTTTCTGCACCATTGACTATGCGTGATGAGAGTATTGAGATGTTTGTACGCACTCGAATCGGTTGGATAAAACGGCAGAGAGAAGAATTTGATGCACAACCTCGCCAAACAAAAAGGGAATATGTGTCTGGAGAGGCTTTCTATGTTTGGGGAATCCAGTATTACCTTTTGGTGAATTACAGCAACAAATGCAATTCGCTGATTCTTGATGGAGATAAAGCAATCCTCACCGTCCGTAGAGAAAGTACCGCAGAACAGCGTGAGAGATATGTTAACGAATGGTACCGCGAGATTTTAAAAGTCGAGATTGAGAAAGCATTACCTAAGTGGGAAGGCATTACCGGACTTCATCCTTCATCGTGGCAGATTAAAAATATGTCTACAAAGTGGGGAACCTGCAACATTAATACACGAAAGATATGGATTAATCTTCAGTTGGCAAAAAAGACATATGAGTGTCTTGAGTATGTTATACTTCATGAATTAATTCATCTTGAAGAAAAGAACCATGACTCATCATTTATAGCTAAGATGGATTCTTTTATGCCAAATTGGAGAAGTATAAGAAAATCACTTAATGAACAGATTTTAGATTACTTGCCTATTTATTGATTGAATTTGTAAAATCTGGCATTTACTGAATTTGATATAATTATATTGAGGTTTTCGCTTAGTACAGTTTTCATTTTCATAAAATTAGAGTCAAAAATTGCGACGCTAATCAAAGATAACGCAAAACTCCGCAGCACCTGAAAAGATGTTGCTAAGTGATTTCTAGGAGAAAACTGCGAATAATTACGTTATTAGCCTGCTGAAAACTGCTGCTATTTTGATGCTATACCGGACGGAAACGTTGGATTTGTTGCCGCCGGATGCACTTTTGCTGCTCATTTAAAGCATCAAAAAGGCATTTTTAGACCGTGCGCCGTGAGATTTTCAAGTGAGAATAGCAAAAAGAAAAGTCCGAAAAATGGCTTGTTCAAGCCGTTTTTCGGACTTTTGAGTTTGGCAGGGGCAGAAGGACTTGAACCCTCGGCACGCGGTTTTGGAGACCGCTGCTCTACCAACTGAGCTATACCCCTAAATATGTAATCGCTGCAAATGAACACTTGTCACTTGCAGGAAATATCATAACACAGACACGCGGTTTTGTCAAGATGTTTTCTTGATAAAAACGCAGAAACGCAATTCTTTTGCACGTACTAATCCGGAAAACGCACGTCTGCCGCATGCGAGTGGTAATCTTGTATGATAAACTATGCCGCACTTTCACACGCGCTTTCCGTGGTCTTTGACCGCTGCCCGGATATGTTCGATATCTCACGTTATGCGAAAGAAATTTCAGCGGCTGCGATGTGGCAGCCATTAAAGAAAAGTATTGATTGTTATTGCCATAGATTCCGATACGTGGTAAAATAATATAAAATAGTTATAGAAGATTACATCTAGCTTGCGTTTGTGCAATGGGGATGCTAAGTAGAAGACGACATAGACTAAACCAATAATTTATTTGTATATTCAAGGAGTTAGATGTGGACACTAAACATGAAATAATGGAATTTATAAACCAAAATTCAAATAACGGAGCTCTTTTAGTTACGGGTGGGGTGTGGCAAAACATATTTAATTCAAGACATTACTTCGCAGTTAAACAACAGCAATAAGTATCTGGCTGTTTCAATTTCGTTATACGGAATAGATTCCATGGAAGTGGTTCACAATGAAATAAAAAACAGAGTGTTTTTAATAGAGGATTCGATAAAAATTCCAGATAAGCTAAAGAATCAGCTTAATAAAGTAAAGGATTATGCGTTAACAGAATCCACCATCTTAGGTGAGCATTTCAAGATAGCTAAACCTAAATTATTCACGCAAGTGCCGGTAAGGACCCCAACACCGGGGAAAACACTGATAAAATCGAAAAACGGGCTTTCACCTAAAAGATGAAGCCCGCAGGGTATGGAAAAGGGACTTCAAATTTGGTATAATGTAGTTACCACAACAACAAACCAAAGGAGAGAAGTCCCATGGCTATTATATCAGAAACAGTGTTGGAAAGCAATAAGAAAATTCGCGTAAATTTCGATGGCGGCAATCTTTCTTCGGATGGCGGACTGCTTTTGCTCAAGGAGTTTTATCACAAGCTGGGCGTCAATTCGCTGCTCAGAAATCGTTTCCGCACAACGGACACTGCTTCATTCCGAATCCACAAAGATCATGAGAATCTTTTACAGATGCTCTATCAGATTACCGGCGCCTATTTTCAGGACGATCACGCCGACAGCCTGAGAAACGATCCTGTCCTGAACGCTGTTATCGGCAAAACCGCTTTAGCCTCTCAGCCTACTCTGTCCCGTTTTCACAACCGCATGGATGAACGGAGTTTACAGCAGTTGGAAGAGATACAGCGGATTCTTCGCAGAAGAGTCTATTCTGTCGATAAACCGGAGCACATTCTGTTCGACCTCGATTCCACCTTGCTGGCTGCATATGGCACGCAGGAAGGCGAAGCGTTCAACTACCACTACCAAGCCCACGGTTATCATCCCCTGCTTTGCTTCGACGGAATGACCGGAGATTTACTGATGGTAGAACTGCGCCCGGGAACGCAGTATTGCAGCAACGGAGCAGCCGCATTTATGCTGCCGCTTCTGGAGGAATATCAGAGAGATTATCCTCAAACAGCGCTCTTTGCACGAGGAGACAGCGGTTTTGCCACTGATGAGCTCTACAGCCTGTTTGAAACGAACGGTACCGGCTATGTCATTCGGCTCAAGGAAAATCCGGTACTGAGAAGACTTGCTCAAGACTTGGACTCTGAACTGTATGATCTTACCCGGGAGGACACTGTTTCTCATGCCGTCGTGTATGGTGAATTTCTGTACAAGGCGGGTTCTTGGGATTACCCCAGACGCGTCGTCTGCAAAATCGAGAAGCCTTACGGTCAGGCGATTCACATGCATACCTTTGTTGTGACCAATATGGAATCATCTCCTGAGGATTTGATCCGCTTTTACTGCAAGCGCGGAAATATGGAAAACTTCATCAAGGAGTGCAAATCCGGATTTGATATGAGCTATGTCAGCAGTTCTTCCATGATTGTCAACGCCAACCGGGTTCAGATTCATGCGCTTGCATACAATCTCTTCAACTGGTTCCGCCGCCTGACACTGCCTGAATCCATGCGAAAGGATCGTATCGACACTGTCAGACTCAAGCTGTTGAAAATTGCAGCCAGAATCGTCAGCTCCGCGAGATATGTGTATTTTAAACTGTGCAGTTACTGTCCGCATCAATCCCGGTTTTTCGAGACTCTCGCCAATATTAAAAAACTCAGTCCGCAACTCGAATAGACGTTACCCCGTGTACCTTGACAGCTTCAAAGAAATCCCGTTCAAAAATTATCTGACCCCCAAGGGAGTAGTGCGCCTTTTTTCGGTGGAAAACTTTGCAGGATGTCAGTGATATTGATGTCTGATAATGCACAACCATTTGCAGATGCAGTTTCGGATGTGCATGAATAATTCAGGCTAAATAATACTGAACTAACATTACATTAGCAAGATTTCTTTTTCGTAGAAATAATTATATCGTGTTACAATTTTGTGAATACTTAGGCAGGAGATCAATATGAATAAAAAAGCAATACTTTTCTCAGCTGAACATTATAATGAATCACATCTGTTTTATGATAAGGATCTCAATTTACCTGTTTCGAAGCATGATGTGTTTGCAATGAATAAAAGGCTAAAACAAATTGGCTTTGAAGTTACCATTTGTGAGAATTCAACTAAAAGCGAATTTTTTGAAAAACTACAAGCACAAGTTGAGATTTCACCTGAAGATTCTATCCATGTTGTGTATTTCTCAGGTCATGGAGGTCACTTTGAAGGTGATAATTATGTTTATCCAGTGGATTTTACAACAACATATGAGTTAAACAGAAGCATTGATGAAGCTGCGATAAATATCAAAGATATTATATCCATATTTGGCAATAAGGGTCGTTTAATTCTTATAATAGATGCCTGTAGGGATGAGTGGGAGATTTTCTCTGGGAACTATTCAGAGATGGCCACAACTGAAAATGTATATATTGCGTATGCAACAATGTTTAGCAATAAAGCTTTTTATGATAAAGGAGGGCTTAGTTGGTTTACAGAAGCGATTTGTGATGAGATACTATATCCAAATATTGATGTTGATAGTCTATTTACTAACGTTAGAAGAAACGTGTTCTTTAGACATGGTACACAGATACCCTCTAGTGTAAATGCTTTGTTAGAACCCGTATTTTTAAATGAAAGAATCGATTATGATCCAGAAGACAAAATGATTTATGATTTTGTTGAAAAATATGGAGATGAATACAATGAGAAATATGGTTACTTTCAAGGTGATGACTTGATTTTTATTGATGCTGCGCAATTCTTTGGAATAAGCTTATTGGATACTATTTGGAAATATATAAAAGTTAACAATGTTTTGGCTGAGAAAAAAGGGATCAAAATGCCGGCGCTACCTGAAAAAGAACAAAAAATAGTTACATTTTTAGGGTTTATAAAATCTCCAAAATACTTTAGCCATGATATTAGTCACACCTGGTATTATAATGGCAGACAAATTCGAATGGGCGAAATACCACCCCTGCCTCCTAGCATGCAGAGAAAACTTCCAGAAGAAGGAAAGGAATTGTGTGTCTTGTTTAAAGTACATATTGATGAAAGCTTTGTATACTTAAAAACAAATCTGCCAAATGGAGTGGGGCTTTCATTAAAAACAAATCTGGATAAAGCGTTTCGAACAGCGCACGTTAAGGATGGAATGATAACAATCTGCAAAGACGAAGGTGTTTCATCTATCCAGATTGACTCCACTTTACATGATTTAAATGAGGAATCAAAAAATATAGTTGGAACAGCAGGACGAAATCTTGTTGGAGGGTATGTAGAATATCACCCAATATATGGTAATCAAATTATTGCAAAATTTGAAGTTGATCAAACTTGATTACCATTCGCTGAAACTAACTATAGATGATGCCTATAACCTGTGATTTCAGAGTGTCATACAACGGATTTTGAGAAATAATTGACTCCAGATCGAGTGGATTTTGAGGTTGTTTTTATACGTTTTCGGGCGGGTACTACTCAAGTGATGCTATGGTACTGCTATCAGAAAAATTTGGTCAAAATCTTCTCGATTATTGCGCCGAAAATCGCTTTCATTCTGCTGTGAAGAGCTATGCACTGATTGCAGAAGAAATCGGTTTTTAAACCATTGTTTCGGGTTTTGGCAATAAAAATAGGCTTTATACGAAGTCACTTTTAAAGTTTGAAGACCGATGTTCGGGCATGTTCGATATCACACGTCTTGCGTAAGAAGTTTCAGCAGCTGCGATGGGGCTGGGTGATTCGACAAAAATCGGCAGTAAATGCTCTTGACACGTTTTTGTATATACGCTATAATGAAGATAACAGAGGAAATCTATCCCTATAACTTGACAACTGTCGGGTTATGGGGATTTTTTATGCCCGGAAAAGCATTGTCCTGAATATAGCCCAGCTGTTCGTGTAAAATGGAAGTAGGGCAGTTGAGATAGTCGGTTTTCCACAAGTTTTTGCTCTGATTTTTGTCAGGGATTTTGCTGGATAATGACCGGTGCTTGTGGTATTGTTGTGGTTACCAAAAAAGGAGGTCGATACAATGAAACGAGAATTATTGGACAACGGAAACATTTGGCAGAAGTCAGATGGTCGCTGGATCGGGATGGTTCGTTATCGTGATGAATGCGGAGCGACACAGCGCAAGAGCTTTTCCAGCAAAAAGAAAAAGACGTTGCAGGCGAAGATGACTGAGTATGTCAAGAACTTCAATGAACAAGTCACCAACTCGGATGAGACCCGGAACCCACTGAAAGAGAGCATGAAGAATTGGCTTCGGGTGTATAAGTTTCCGGAGGTGGAGCGCACGACCTATGATCGCTACGAATGCACCGCCGAGCACCAGATCTATCCCTACATAGGGAATAAGCCTGTCGGAGATGTCACTCCTGCGGATATCAAAAAGTTGCTCACCAAGCACATGAATAAAGGCTACGCGTTTACAACGAGCAAGAAAGCGTACTCACTTCTAAAGATGTTCTTTAAGCAACTCTATCAAGAGGGTGCGATCCCTAACAATCCGATGGCTATGATCGACATGACGAAGAAGGATAACTACCTCGCCGCGCAGAACAAGGAGAGTAAGCCTCAATGTGATTTGGTAGTCGTGTTCACGGATGAAGAATTGGAGAAGATACGCGAAGAAGCGTTTAAGAGATTCGCCAACGGCAAACCAGTGTATCAACAGTCGGCGGCATACTTCCTCATGCTCAATACTGGGTTGAGAGCAGGGGAGTTGTGCGGTATCATCAACAGTGACATAGATCTCGAGAATAGGGTGATTCACTTGCAGCGCGGAGTCAAAGAAGTTCACGTCCGTGACGGCTTGGAATATGTGCCAAAGCTGGAAGTCAAGGTCGGTAAATTGAAAAGCAAAACGAGTAAGCGCGACGTGCCGCTAAATGATAATGCGATAGAAATGATCAACCGTTTGCGCGAGGAAGTGTATCTTGGTGAGGACAAGCCTCTCATACCTGATGAGAACGGTAACTTCACTAACCCGCGCAATATGCGAAACCGATTCTATCGCATACTCGATGCAATAGGGTTACCGCACAAGGGGTTGCACGCGTTCAGGCACACATTCGCAACCCGCCTGATCAACGGTATCAAGCAACCTGACGGCAGCGTAAAAGCACTCTCGGTAAAACAGGTTGCTGAGTTGCTCGGTCACACGACTTCGGAAATTACAGAAATCTACTATGTGAAACGCGACACTACAAGGTTGGCTGGGCTGACCGATAACTTCAACCTGTAAAGCAAAAGCAGAGCAGAGATTGCCGAATCTGCTCTGCACCCATTTTTGCGTTTGAAATCTGTGATACAGAAAACAAAGAAAAACAAGCACCAAAAACGCCGGTGATTATTTGAAGCAGGTAAAAGCGAGCCGTCCTTTGGTGGACGACCCGCGAAGGACATCGGACGGCAGAGCCGACCGTTGTGCAGTTTTAGGAGAACACATGCGGCGTTTGCTGAGGTCGTCCTCGGTATTTGCGGCGTTTGTGTGAAATGAAATAATTTCGGAGGAAAATATGGAAGAATACAGGAAGGTTACTATCAGCTTTACGAAAGATGAATTGGAAAAGATGGACGAAATAATGTCAAAGGAGCAAGGATACACTCGCAGTTCTCTGGTGCGTGAGGCGGTGGATAACTATCTCGGTTACCGCGCTCAAAAGGAAAACATCAGCTACTTGTCGCCGATCATCAGTCAGAATATCAAGCTGGTGCTCGGTAGGTTTGAAGAAAACCTTAGCGAAATGTTGTTCAAACTTGCGGTTGAGGTGAGCAAAAGCAATATTCTTTCTGCCCGTAACAGCGACCTCAACGACTACGCTTTGAACTATTTGAACGCTGTGTCTGAGCAGCTTGTCGCTGAGCATAACGGCGTCCTCGACTTGGAAAAGGCGAGAGATTTCATCGACGGAGAAGAAAATGTCTAAGATAATTGTCTCATGCCGCTTTCAAAAGAGCGCAAAAGATATCGCTGACCTCATAAGATATATGGCAACCCGCGAGGGAGTTGAAAAGCTGCAGGACACTAAGAAATATAAAATCGCAACCTCAAGTCAGCATGACCTTATCCTTTCTGTGGTGAAGCACTTTCCTCAAAGCAAAAAGTTTCTTGAATATGAGGACTTCTATGCTATGCCGACAAGAGAGAATGCCAATGAATTTCTTGACGCAGTCGCTGAAAGATATGCCGACCGCGCGGATGAATTAAAGGGCTTGGTCAACTATATTTCCAACCGTCCCGGCGTTGAAAAGCTCGGCTCTCACGGATTGTTTACACAATTTGATATGCCGATTGACCTTGATACCGTTGCGGATCGGGTCGCCAATCATGACGGTGTTATCTGGACGGAGGTGGTCAGTCTGCGGCGTGAGGACGCGGAACGTCTGCATTTCAACAATGCAGAAGCGTGGAAAAATCTTGTTCGCCGCAACATGAATGAGATTGCAAAAGCCCACCGAATCAAGGTGGAGGATATAGAATGGTACGGTGCCTTCCATAACACAAGTCATCATCCGCATATTCATTTGATCATTCTCTCGAAAGGGCAGGAGGGTTTTCTATCGGAGAAGGGAATCAAGGAGCTACGCCGAGCCTTCGGTCAGGACATCTTCCGCGACGAGCAATACAAGCTGGCGACGATAGAAACCGGTTATCGAAATGAATTGAAAGATCAGTTGGCTAACCTGTTGCAGCAACTTCAAACACAGCAATCAATCCCCAACGCTGATTATTATTTGCTGCTTCTCAAAAAGATCAGAGAAGCAGTACAGCAGCAGAAGGGGAAGAAGCTTTACGGTTATCTGCCAAGAAAGGCAAAAAAGCTGGTTGATTTTGCTCTGCACGAGTTTGCCAAAGACGGTGATTTATCTGAAATCTATGCAAAGTGGAATGAGGTTAATCGCAAAAAGCTCAGCCTTTACTATGACACAAAGGATAAGCCTGACGTGCCTATTGAGAAGAATACAGAGTTGAGGTCGCTGAAAAACTTGCTCATCAGGACGGCGTTGAGTATGAATTTCAATGCGCAGACGGCTGTGAATACTGCCCGTATAGGATTTCTTTTCTCTATGTTGGCGAAACAAATCGTCAGCAGTGCCGGAAAAAGGTTGGATGAGCTCAATAAGATGATGCCCCTGACTGACAGCAAAGAACGAGATAAAATCCGTGAGAAAAAGCTGGCTCACGGTCAGAAAGAAGGTGCAGACAGTAGTGGTATCAATGAAGAAGTCTATGACAGCCAAGCCGCAGAGGGTATCCTGACTATGCTTGATTACCTGATTTCACTCGGGAATCAGGAGAATGAGCAGGCTGTCGAAGAATCGAATGCTCAGCCGTCAATCGAATATGATTTCGACAACGCATATTCTGACTATCTGAATAACGATGATAACGGTTATGATGATAACGTAGATGACGAAGACGAAGAATATTACGGTCTTTCTATGTGAACAACGAGGTTAGCGCCCTGTTTTGCCGTGTGTCGCCCTGTGTGCGATTTGTTGAGGAAAGTAGGGTAAGTACCCGACCAAAAGTGTTTGCGCGGTGTTGGGCGTTTGTCGCGGTTTGTGAGCGATAGCCCGTATTGAGAGGTGTTTGAAGGTTATGTTTGTGCTCGGCTATAGTGAGCGATAACCAAAAAACGGTACTGCGAGCAATAAACGCGCTGTTTAGCCGTGTATCGCCCTGTGTGCGATTTGTTAGAGAAAGGCGAGAAAAGTACCCGAACGGATTGTTTGCACGGTGTTGGGCGTTTGTCGCGATTTGTGAGAGACAGCCCGTTTTACAGGTCGATAGCAGTCATATCCATATTCGCCCATAGCATATGCCCTTTTTACTATACACGTAGTGTATAGTAAAAACAGAGCAACAGGACTGTTCAAAATTTGAGACGCTAAATCAAAGATAGTCCGAAATAAGTTCTGGACTTTTCCGTTTTCTGTGGTATCCTGTTGTGCTTGAAAAGGAGGTATCGAGATGGATACGATCAGAGAATTATTCTACGGCAATATTCATCCGTATGAGCGCGACATTTCAAAAGACAGCGAGGGCGATAAGCTAAACAAACTGATAATCAGACATGACGCCGCGCTCAAAGCAACACTGAATGAGCAGGAAGTTGAGATTCTGGAAAAGCTCAAGGACGCTTTGACGGAGCAGAGCAGCTTGAGTGAGTGCGAAGGGTTTGTAAATGGCTTTCGGCTGGGGGTTAGGTTGATAGTGGAAGTGTTTTGCTGCGGAGAATAAAGCATAACCCCGGCAACGCTCTAACGCTGCCAGGGTAAAATGAACGGCGGCTCGAGCCGCCGCCCTTGACATGCATTCCGTTTCCCGCTTATAATGTTGACAAGGGGCTTAAGCCCCTGAATAATATTTTTTGCTCTATTTTACACCGCGATTTAGAGTTTACACAGAATTTGGGACTGACCCGCCGGGTTATACCTATGTTTTTATACTGCAACCTCTGCAAGTTTTTTCGTGATTCTTGCGTTCACCTCGGTATAATACGCCAAATCAGCGGCTGAAAGGCTGTCTGTATCGACGGCACTTAGTTTGCTCATATAATCGCTATATTTGCTCAAATACTCCGTGTACTCGCTTATCAAGCTCAGGTCGCTTGGATTTTCCTTGTATTTCTTCATGAAATCTATGTATTCGTCGAAAAATGCCTCGTAGCTGTCCATCATTTCCTTGAATGACGGAGTAACCGTATCATTGTCAGTTATGGATTTGTTTTCTGACTTGCTTTCTTTATTTGATGATTCCTCAGCGGGAGCTTCGGTAGCTTTTTCTGTCGGTTTTTCGGTTTCGGCTTCAGTTTCTTTCTCGTAAGGAGCATTGAGCTGTATTGTCATGGAATCCTTCATCGGCTCGTAATCGGTGTCATCATCAAGCTTATGATATTCCAGCGATAAACTGTAGCCGTCGCTGTTCTCGGCGCGGTAATACGGGCAGTTGTTGTAGTCGGTGCCGCTGTCGTAGTTTTCGGTGAAACCCTTTTCCTTGCAGCTGCTGACGTATTTTTCATACTGCTCTGAGGTTGTGCTGCCGATATACACCTCAAGCAAGTCCGCTCTGTCATACTTGATCAACCCGACAGTTGACTCCGGCTCAGGCAGCATTTGCGCTAACTTGCTGTCAGGCCATTTGATAGTTGCGAACGTGTCAGAAATGTAAGCGTTTTTCTTTTTGCCGCAGCCTGTCATGATTGCCGCTGAAGATATCGCGAGACAAGCTGACAAAACGACCGCTGTAATGGATTTTACTTTCATAACCAATTCTCCTTTATTGCGTGATTTTATAGTGTTGATAGTAACAGAGCCGGAATAAACAGCAGAAATCCGACTGCCATCAGCAGCGACGGCAATTTATTTCCGTCGAAGGGCAACAGCTTTTGCAGATGAATAACCTCCTTTCGCTCCAGAAAAGAGAGCAGAAAACTTGCTGTTTGAATCAAAAGCACAGTCCCATATAATACGTTGTAAATGTTGCGAGCTGACGTGAAGCTGCCGATGCACCCTCCGCCGCAGATAAAGACAAAGACAAGCGCAACAATTCCTGCCTTGCTGTTTCGATAAGCGGAACGCTCCTTTTCCTTTCGCTTGGCATCTTCGCGCTCCCATTGCATAAATGTCGTTTTCTGACGGATTTTTTCAACAGCAACCGCGTCGCTGTCTGTTATCAGCTCTTCAGAGCCGCAGAACGGACAGATCAATACTTCACGTTGGGGGTCAATCGTAAGATTACCTCCGCAACTTTTACACTGCAAACGAATGGCTGACTGCATGAAAACACCTCCATAAAACTAAAAGAGTAATCATGTACTTATCATACACGATTGCTCTTTCATTTTGGTCAGCTCGCAGCTGACATATTTATTTTTTTATGTGTTATAATTGAATTGTTAAAGATATAAGCTGACAAATATCAGTACAAACCCTAAAATGATACTCGCTGTACCCAGAATCCGCAATACATATTTTCCGTTGCGGGGATTGTCAGGGTTGATTCGTTCGGACATACGGAACACGTCACCGAACAGCAGATAGGGAAGTGCTGACCAGAAAACCAAAATATCTGCCATGAGAATCAGCTGTTGAATGATGTTTTTGAGACTGCTGCTCATTATCATGGGAAAGCCGTTTATATACACGAACAGCATGAAAATCCACACGATATAGAAGAAAACAGTAATGATTTTCGGAAAGACATGCTTGCTGCGAAATCCAGGAAGAGGCCGAAACGGTCTGCGGCGATTGATTTTTTTGCCCTGTAAAACCTTTTTTAATTCGTCGGCAGAGGCGAACCGTTTGTTCTCGTCAATTTCAATGCATTGCTGAATGACGGTTGTTAATGGTCCCTGATGAAGCTGCTCGTTTGGCAATTTGCCTGTCAGCAGATAGTTGAGCAGAACGCCGCAGGCATAGATGTCCGTTTTCCCGTTTGTCTGTGTAAAGCCGAATTGTTCAGGCGAAGCATAACCTGCCGTGCCGAGAACAGTTGTATCCTTGCGTTGTTCCGGTTTAATAAGTCGGCTGATGCTGTAGTCAATGATTTTTACCATTCCGTCGTCTGTGATCATAACATTTCCGGGCTTAATGTCGCGGTGAACGATCCCGTTAATGTGCAGCTGTGACAAGCCGTCGCAGATTTGGCAAAGAATATCTTTGGCGGATCTGATGTCAAAAGGCTGATAATACTCCACCCGCATGTCAAGCGTCATGCCGTTGATATATTCGCAGAGCGAGATACAAACGCCGTCCTGCGTTTTTACGTCGTATATTTCCATGAGATTGCGGTGCTTGATTCTGCAAAGCGTTTGTAAAACTGGATAATCCGCCGCGGGAGAAATGCGTCTGACCATCAGTTGGCGTGTGAATTTGTTTTGCACCAAGTCAAGATTTTTACGGATTTGGCTTACAAGAGAGAAATCCCACAGCTGAGATTGATTTACGTACATATTGACCTCGGAAAAAAGAATTGGTAAACCCGAATTATTCACGGATATCCGGAATTGCGTATGAAAATGGATATGTAAGAGAAAACAGCAGCAAAACTGACACCCTGCAAAGTTTTCCACCGAATAAAGGCGCACTACTCCCTTGGGGGTCAGATAATTTTTGAACGGGAGTTTTGAAGCTGTCAAGGTACACGGGGTAACGTCTATTTGAGTTGCGGACTGAGTTTTTTAATATTGGCGAGAGTCTCGAAAAACTGCGTTTGGTATGGACAGTAACTGCACAGTTTAAAATACACATATCTCGCGGAGCTGACGATTCTGGCTGCAATTTTCAACAGCTTGAGTCTGACAGTGTCGATACGATCCTTTCGCATGGATTCAGGCAGTGTCAGGCGGCGAAACCAGTTAAATAGATTGTATGCCAGCGCATGAATCTGAACCCGGTTGGCGTTGACAATCATGGAAGAACTGCTGACATAGCTCATATCAAAGCCGGATTTGCACTCCTTGATGAAGTTTTCCATATTTCCCCGCTTGCAGTAAAAGCGGATTAAATCCTCAGGAGAGGACTCCATATTGGTCACGACAAAGGTATGCATGTGAATCATCTGACCGTAAGGCTTCTCGATTTTGCAGACGACGCGTCTGGGGTAATCCCAAGAACCCGCCTTGTACAGAAACTCGCCATACACGACGGCATGAGAAACAGTGTCCTCCCGGGTAAGATCATACAGTTCAGAGTCCAAGTCTTGAGCAAGTCTTCTCAGCACAGGATTTTCCTTGAGCCGAATGACATAGCCGGTGCCGTTTGTTTCAAACAGACTGTAGAGTTCATCTGTGGCAAAACCGCTGTCTCCCCGTGCAAAGAGGGCTGTTTGAGGATAATCTCTCTGATATTCCTCCAGAAGCGGCAGCATAAATGCGGCTGCTCCGTTGCTGCAATACTGCGTTCCCGGGCGCAGTTCTACCATCAGTAAATCTCCGGTCATTCCGTCGAAGCAAAGCAGGGGATGATAACCGTGGGCTTGGTAGTGGTAGTTGAACGCTTCGCCTTCCTGCGTGCCATATGCAGCCAGCAAGGTGGAATCGAGGTCGAACAGAATGTGCTCCGGTTTATCGACAGAATAGACTCTTCTGCGAAGAATCCGCTGTATCTCTTCCAACTGCTGTAAACTCCGTTCATCCATGCGGTTGTGAAAACGGGACAGAGTAGGCTGAGAGGCTAAAGCGGTTTTGCCGATAACAGCGTTCAGGACAGGATCGTTTCTCAGGCTGTCGGCGTGATCGTCCTGAAAATAGGCGCCGGTAATCTGATAGAGCATCTGTAAAAGATTCTCATGATCTTTGTGGATTCGGAATGAAGCAGTGTCCGTTGTGCGGAAACGATTTCTGAGCAGCGAATTGACGCCCAGCTTGTGATAAAACTCCTTGAGCAAAAGCAGTCCGCCATCCGAAGAAAGATTGCCGCCATCGAAATTTACGCGAATTTTCTTATTGCTTTCCAACACTGTTTCTGATATAATAGCCATGGGACTTCTCTCCTTTGGTTTGTTGTTGTGGTAACTACATTATACCAAATTTGAAGTCCCTTTTCCATACCCTGCGGGCTTCATCTTTTAGGTGAAAGCCCGTTTCTTCATTTTTTTAGTATTTTCCCTGTGTTGGGGCGATTACCAGGCGATGGCGTGAATAATTCAGGGTAAACTATATTTATATTCTATCACTAATTGAGGAAAAGGGAAGATGAAAATGAAAAAAAGCACAGATGATTTGATGAAAATCCTTCGGAGTACGCCGAGCGTAGACGAGTACTTTGACCAAAATGACAATGAAATCTTTTTCGGTTCACTGAGCGAGCTGATAGATTTCTATCTGGCGCGCAAAAAGCTGACAAAAGCGGATGTAGTTCGCAATTCGGGTATGAACCGAGGTTATTGTTATGAGATAATGGCAGGCAAGACGACGAAAAATATCTCGCGTGATAAGGTGATCATGCTCTGCTTTGGGTTGAATCTCACTGTCGATGAAGCGCAGCAGCTTATGAAAAAGAGCGGTTACGCACCTCTGTATGCGCGCGATACAAGGGATTCCATCATCATTTTCAGTCTGGAACATCACATCGGCATCGTCAATACAAATATTAAGCTCGGAGAGTATAGTCTTAAGATATTGGAGTGATAGTGGAGCAGCTTTTTCAATAAAACTATTGGAATATACAATATGTATGAAAAATCCAGAATCATATTGATTTTTATTGATAGAGTTGATATAATTATACTGCATTAAACTTCATTTAGCTGGTTCTTGTTGCTTTTGAAAGGGTGTTAGTATGTCGACAATTAATAAAATGAGGATAATCTGCGATCCGTATGCCAAAACTATCGAATATAAATGGTATGACCCCGGCGAAGGCAAATATGTCGGATTGGAAGAGTACAGTTCTGAACTGGTCAGCGACAAGTATATTTATGCCACAATCCAAAACCGCGCGTTTGAAATCCTGGATATCATTAACCGCAATTTCAATCGTGGCAATATTGGCTTGGAGATTGATTTCATCGGTAACGCGGACGATTACGGTGATTTCTGCCGTGTTATTACGCTGTATTATCCTGATAGCTGCATAGTCTGCACCAAAAATTCGTCTTTTTATTGGGACGCTGATTATGTCATGAAAGAGATTGGACAGGTTTGCCCGTATCAAGACCACGCTGGAAAAATATGAGGAAAGCAGTATCGTTGAGTTGATCCAGAAATATGAGGATACCATCAAACCGTCTGTTTCTGTTTGCGTTCTGGGTTTGTACAGCGCCGGCAAATCCGCTTTTATCAACAGTCTGATTGGCGAGGAGATTCTTCCGAGCGGATCCGATCCAACTACCGCGAAGGTGTTTCGGATCAATTGCTCTGACTCATACAGTGTTTCCTTTGAGCTTGATGACAGCTTCATTTCAGTTTGCTTTGGTGACGACGTTTCTGTTCTTGGAATTTCCGATTCAGTGATGCAGGAAGAATTATTATCGAAGATTAGCTACAACGGAAATCCTGTTTTAGGTATGAACAGATTGATTTCTATGCTGAATCAGGAAAAGCTGGTGGACGGTGAGAAGCATAAGGTTGGAGAGCTTATTGATATTTCCGTTCCGTTTGTCCGTTCTTCTTTACCCGTAGGAAAGTTTGATTTTGTGATTTATGATACACCCGGCTCCAACTCTGATACCAACAAAAAGCATCTGGAAATTTTGGAGTCATCTCTTGACAGCCAGACAAAAGGCTGATACTCATAAGGATGATTTGAAAACACCGGAGAAACAGCCGATTGGGAGCCCAAAACAGGACACCGTACAGAGTAAATAATTCTGTGCGGTGTTTTTCTATGTGCAACTCCACTACTATTTGCAGAATATTTTTGGATTGCGCACTACTTTCAAATATGGTAAACTATATTTATGATATAAATTGAGTCGTGCAGGTTTCTGCGTGATTCATTTTTGGGCACCCATTTTGATTTCGAGGAGGACAAAGATATGAGAAAAGCAATTGCGGTTATGATAGTAGTTCTTTTTATCAGTTTAACAGGATGCAACCAGACCGAGAATAACACTTCGGCTGCCACAAAGTCGACCACAGAGGGAGGAACATCCGTGCAACCTACTTCTGAAATTTCGACGAGCATCGCCACGACTACCGTCGCGCCTGCAACAACTTTAAGAGAATACACTGCGGAGGAATTATCTGAAATGACTGTTCCCAAAATAATTGATATTATGGGCGGAGAGTTTCGTTTTGACCAAAGCAAAGGCGTTATTTGGTATTCCGACGGTGGTTTCTATATTTATAATGATGAAAAGCTCCCCGGATTTGTTTTTTACATTGACGAAGCGCAGGAAGACTATCAAAATCTTAAGAATACGGAAGGCGAAAATAAGGCTAATGTGCAAATCCGCGAAAATCTAAAAAGCGGAAAATATCAAACTATAAGCTTTATTGCAATGTATGATTCCGCGAAGCTGAACGATTCTATTTCTGCAGATATGAACTATCAACAATTCATTGCATCCTATGGTTACGCACCCACCGGTGCCATTCCGCCAAATGAGCGTGTTGGGCATATATTGCGATATGATAAGGAGCGAATCAAAACCATCCAGGTATATTATAATTATTCCGGAACAAAACACAGCTCAACCGAGAAAGAAGATGACGATGAAATGAATCGGGTCAATCCGGATATTTACGCCATTGTCGCTCTGCCTCAAGAATTAGCGATTCCCGAATATAATGATTCCGGTTCCGGGAAATATGATAAATACCTCGGCAGTTGGGGAAACACCGGTGAAATCGGGCGCGGATATAATGTCGTGATTTTCTCGGTTGAAGACAATAAAATTGAGTGTTCGATGAGTTTATCCGGTTCAACAGGACACATCGCTACTGTTCCCAAGAGCACTCTTTTTATTGAAGATAATGTCGCGCATTTTGATTATACCGATTCGTGGACAAACAAAGGCAGCGGAACGCTGACTTTCGATGGCGACACTATTATTTTAGAAGCGGATATTACGGAACGCAGTTCAATGGGATACGGTTTTATGACTGTTGATCAGATTGAATTAACTAAAATCAGCGATTCAACTGCTGATGCGTTTATGTGAATCTGTGCATCATATATATTTCAGTGATTCTGAAAGATGAAGGAAATTAATCCTAAGATAGCTCAATTTATTGTATTGTCAAAATAATCATACTAAATGCCGACAGAACATCTGCTCTGTCGGCATTTTTTGTAATTATTCTAAATTAATGTTTGGTATAGGTGAAAGCGTTATAAGCGTCAAGCATCTGGCGGCGTTTCTCTGCTTTCGAAAGCGGATTCCACTCATACTGGATAACAAATTTACGCTTCATATTGCAATCTACGCAATTCTTCAATTTGTTCGAGTTGATGGTATTGTACTGTACTTCAGTAATCTCCTTATGATTTCCGATTCCCTTGTAATAGCCGTCGGCACCGTTATAATAATGATATTCATCCTTTCCGCTGGGTGAACGCCATGCTACATTTACAAAACATGCAGAATAATAATCAGATGTAATGCGGTTATTGGCATACGTGAGTGAGTAGTTGTATATTTTCCGGTTATTCACTGTGCCCTCTGCACAAACTGCGGTTCCGACAATCAGATATTTTTTCGTGCTGGTATTATAGAAATATTGGAAGTTGTTGTTTTGAATGAACTCCTCGTTGGCAGGCACTTTGACGACTTTGCCATTTTTATAGGTGTAGACAACCGCATCAAAGTTTCTCATCGTGCCGCCTTCGCGCTGGACAATGAATTCATTAACGCCGTCAAAGTCCAAATCCATAAATGTGAATCCGGATTGAGCCACCATTCCCCTGTAATCTTCAAACGACCAACTGTCAATGGTATCCATCAGCTTGTCAATGTAGTCCGCTTTTGCGTTAACGTACTTTATCGACTTCCCTGCGTTATCATAAAGGCTTGTGTAGATTTCACCCGAAGCGTCAACACAGCGCACGGTGTAGGTGTAAGTGCTTCCCGAGCGCACGTCATCATCAGTGAATGAGGTTGCGGCGGTTGTGGCAAGACGCTTCCAACTGCCGTTTGCGCCTTTGTAGAATACGCGGTACTGAGCTGTTCCCGAAACCTTGTTCCATTTGATTTCTACACCATTGTCTGTACTTTTGAGAGAGGTAATTTGCGGAGTAGTGAGCCAAGGAACTCTATAGGTGTATTTCCAGCCGTTGGTGTTGTAGCGGCTGACAAAATCTCCGTTGGCGTTAATACAGCGCACTGTGTATGTATAGGTTCCGCCATCACGGACGTCATCATCGACAAAGATGTTGCCGGTGGTATTGCCCATGCTCTTCCAGCCGTCTCTTCCAAGATAGAACACACGGTATCCGTAAGCGTTTGCAACCTTGTTCCATGTGATTTTTACGCCGTCAAAGGTGCTTTCAAATTTGGTGATTTGCGGTGTGGCAAGTTGAGGCTTGACATACGTATATTTCCAGCCGTTTGTATTATAGCGGCTGGTGAAGTTGCCGCTTTGACCGATACATCTGACGGTGTATGTATAAGTGCCGCCATCACGAACGTCATCATCAACAAAGGTGTTGCCGGTGGTATTGCCCATGCCTTTCCATCCATCTCTTCCAAGGTAGAATACCCGGTAGCCGTAAGCTCCGCTGACTTTGTTCCATGTAATTTTGACGCCTTCAGCGGTGCTCTCGAATTTGGTGATTTGCGGAGTAGAAAGCTGAGGCATTAAATACGTGTAATTCCAGCCGTTATTGTTGTAATCACTGACGAAATTACCGCTTTTATCAATGCATCTAACGGTATAAGTGTAGGTCACTTCATCGCTGACGTCTGTGTCAACAAAGAATGTTTCGGTTGTATTGCCCATTCCTTTCCAACCGTTCCTGCCTTTGTAGAACACGCGATATCCATATGCATTACTGACTCTGTTCCATTTGATTTTGACGCCGTCGGAGGTGCTTTCAAATCCGGTGATCTGAGGTGTGGCGAGCATTGGCGGATTGTATGTCGCGGAGATTCCTTTGCTGTCAAACGAGCCTGTGTACACGTCGCCCGCGGAGTTGATTGGTCTGACAGTATAGGTATAAGTTGAGCCTGACTTTACGTCGTCGTCTACAAATGAGGTGTTGACCGTATCGCCGAGACGCTTCCATGAGCCGTTCGAACCCTTGTAAAATACACGGTATTTTTCTGCGTATTGAACCTTGCCCCAAGTAATCTTGATGCCGTTGCTTGTGCTGACGGCGGATTTTAGTTTGGGGGCAGGGAGTCCCTCATATGCTTTGTATTCATTAATGCGGTTAGAAAAGGGAATGTCATTATTGTTAGCAAACAGTTCAGCAACTGAACCAGAACTTCCATAAATCTGATATTGACCTTGTCCGGGAATGAATTTATATTGATACGACTTGCCATATGCCATATCGCCAATGTATTCCACGTTTGCTGGAATATAGAGCTTTCTTAGACTGTCACAATTCACAAACGCCTGCGCACCGATGGCTTTTAAGGTGTCAGGAACCGATAATACTTTTAAGCCTACTTTTGAATTTGAGAACTCCCAAAAAGCATTTTCGGCAATCCCAACAGTATCATTATTCAGTACAACTTTATCGGGCACGGTTCCTTTGTATTTGTATAGAACCTTGCCTGCATATACACTGCCGTTGGATTTAGAATTATACCATGAAGTTCCTTCAAATGCATCTCTGCCAATGCAGCACAAAGAAGATGGTAAATTAATAGATTTTAAGTTATTACATTTATAGAAAGCTAAGGGAACTATACCGTACGTTCCGTTCTTAATATTAAGCGTGTAGTTGGATGGCATAGTCCCCTTGTATGTGTAGGCAAAATTGCCAACATACACTACTCCATTTGGCTGTGCGTTCAGCCAAGCAGTGTTATCAAAAACACCGGCGCCCATGTACTTTATGTGAGATGATATATTAATAGTATTAAGCGAAGAACAACCTTTAAAAGCAGCCCAATGAATCTCGGAAACACTATCTTTGATGGAAAGTGTTTTTAATTTTGTTGCTTTTTTAAATGCGGCGCCTGAAATACCAATTACATTATTTCCAATTGTAACAGAAGTTATGTTTTCAATACCAGTTAACGGAAATCCTTCACCTGTGTTTGGAGTATTATCTCCAACGTATCTAACAGGATAACCATCTAATTTGGCAGGAATGGTTACGCTTTTTGATGTTCCCGTATAGCCGGTAATCATTGCGGATTCACTATAAACCTGATATATGAATCCATTACTCATGTGTGTCGTTTCTGTACCGACGGATTCCTCTGTATTAATTGCTCCGACATTGATTGCTGTACCGAAAACTACACTTAGCATAATTGCCAGTATTAATAGTATGCTGATAAATATTTTTTTCATATAAGCAACTCCCCGCTATGTTCGTAATCTTAGTCTTATATTTCTTTTATTAGATGATTTAACAACTATTTGAGTTATAATTATTTTCAATTAATGCTTGGTATAGCTGAAAGCATTATAAGCGTCAAGTATCTGTCGGCGTTTCTCTGCTTTCGAAAGGGGGTTCCACTCATACTGGAGGACAAATCTACGTTTCATATTACAGTTTACACAGTTCTTTAGCTTGTCAGAGTTGATTCTGTTGTACTGTGCCTCGGTAATCTCCTTCTGATTTCCGATTCCCGGGCGATATCCGTCTGCACCGTCGTAATAGTGATATTCGTCTCTGCCGCTGGGTGAACGCGCAGCAATATTTAGCCAGTATGCCGAGTAATACTCTGTTGTGATACGATTATTAGCATAGGTAAGCGTATAGTTTAAAAGGGAACGGTTATTCATTGTGCCTTCTGCTCGAATCGCTTCACCAAAAATATAATATTTTTTTGTACTTGTATTATAGTAATAATCAAGCTTCATGTTCTGTATAAATTCCTCATTACTAGGTACTTTTGTAACTTTTCCGTTTTTGTAGGTATAGACAACTGCGTCATGATTTAGCATTGTTCCTCCGGCACGCTGAACAATGAACTCATTTACACCATCAAAATCCAAATCCATGAAAGTAAACCCGGATTGTGCTCCGTTTTTTATCATGTCGCTATATGACCAACTGTCAACGGTATCCATCAGCTTATCAATATAGTCCGCTTTTGCGTTAACGTACTTTATCGACTTGCCTGCGTTGTCGTAAAGGCTTGTGTAGATTTCACCCGAAGCGTCAACACAGCGCACGGTGTAGGTGTAAGTGCTTCCCGAGCGCACGTCATCATCAGTGAATGAGGTTGCGACGGTTGTGGCAAGCCGCTTCCAACTGCCGTTTGCGCCTTTGTAGAATACACGGTACTGAGCTGCTCCCGAAACCTTGTTCCATTTGATTTCTACACCATTGTCTGTACTTTTGAGAGAGTTGATTTGCGGAGTAGTGAGCCAAGGAACTCTATAGGTGTATTTCCAGCCGTTGGTGTTGTAGCGGCTGACAAAATCTCCGTTGGCGTTAATACAGCGCACTGTGTATGTATAGGTTCCGCCGTCACGGACGTCATCATCGACAAAGGTGTTGCCGGTGGTATTGCCCATGCTCTTCCAGCCGTCTCTTCCAAGATAGAACACACGGTATCCGTAAGCGTTTGCAACCTTGTTCCATGTGATTTTTACGCCGTCAAAGGTGCTTTCAAATTTGGTGATTTGCGGTGTGGCAAGTTGAGGCTTGACATACGTATATTTCCAGCCGTTTGTATTATAGCGGCTGGTGAAGTTGCCGTTTTGACCGATACATCTGACGGTGTATGTATAAGTGCCGCCATCACGAACGTCATCATCAACAAAGGTGTTGCCGGTGGTATTGCCCATGCCTTTCCATCCGTCTCTTCCAAGGTAGAATACCCGGTAGCCGTAAGCTCCGCTGACTTTGTTCCATGTAATTTTGACGCCTTCAGCGGTGCTCTCGAATTTGGTGATTTGCGGCGTTGCAAGCTGTGGCTTTAAATAAGTGTACTGCCAGCCGTTATTGTTGTAATCACTGACGAAGTTACCGCTTTTATCAATGCACCGGACGGTATAAGTGTAGGTCACTTCGTCGTTGACGTCGGTGTCAATAAAGAAGGTTTCGGACGTGTTACCCATTCCTTTCCAACCGTTTCGACCTTTGTAGAACACGCGATATCCATATGCATTACTAACTCTGTTCCATTTGATTTTTACGCCGTCGGAGGTACTTTCGAATCCGGTAATCTGAGGTACAGCGAGCATTGGCGGATTGTATGTCGCAGAGATTCCTTTGCTGTCAAACGCACCTGTGTACACATCGCCCGCAGAGTTGATTGGTCTGACGGTATAGGTATAGGTTGAGCCGGATTTAACGTCATCGTCTACAAACGAGGTATTGGCTGTATCTCCGAGACGCTTCCATGAGCCGTTCGATCCTTTGTAAAATACACGGTATTTTTCAGCGTATTGAACCTTGTCCCACGTAATCTTGACGCCGTTACTTGTGCTGACAGCAGATTTTAGTTTGGGGGCAGACAAGTTAGATGGATAAAAGGCAGTATTATTCTTAATGACCTGCACATAATCAGCGACTGAGTTTTTATCTGTGTTCGTCCAATTATATATTACTGAGATATATGGTGTGTAATTAAACTCGATACACATTTTATAATCATCATAATGTACTTGGTCGTTTGCCGTATAATAATGCGTTGTATTCGCGCGAAGAATCTGGTTATATGTGGAGCGATTGGTTAATCCATCAAATAAATATATAGTAAAACCGTTAAGCGGATAAATATTTACTACAAAAATCTTATCGTTTCTATCCATACCAAACATATATGGAATATTTGCGTTATTGTAGTAAATATAAGGTGTTTGACCGCCGCCGGGCATTGTAGTGGTACGGTAACCACTTCCGTAAGTGTTGACAATAGCTTGCTTTGATTTGCCGATCATTGAGAGAGGATCATTTGTATTCAGCGTTTCTGCTCCCACAGTAATGTCATCTTTTGCTGCATTGGCATAAACAACAGAAATGGATGTGATGCTCATAATGAGCGCTAAGATTAGTGTTAGGCTGATGAGTTTTCTTGTCATATTCATGCTCCTTTACATTACCCGTTTAGAACGGTTTTCTATAAAAATTATATGATATTTTTATTCAATTTACAAGAATTTTACAACGAATAGCTGATGGTTTGTAAACGCCGACAAATGGGAATCTGTTTATATGTGCAATAGTGACAAAACGGAAGGTTATTTTTCTATGACGTGACCCCAAAAAGTTGGACTTAGATTTACAAAGCGTAGTAGTTTAGCGACTACTGCGCTTTTGTTATGCAGCTAAAAGATTGAGTCTGTAGTTGACAGGACTCAACCAGCCAAGCTTTTGCTTGATTCTTTTTGTGTTGTAGTATTTGATGTATTTTTCGATTGCTTGTTTCAGTTCATCAAAGCTTTAGTATACTTTACCGTAATACATTTCTTGCTTCATAATACCAAAGAAGTTTTCCATAACCGAGTTATCGTTGTTTTTAGTAAAATAAAAGTGCATAAAATGGGCACGAAAAGTGCATAGGCTGGGCTGATAAAAAAAGCCATTGTCAGCACCTGAAAAATCAGTTACTCTTTAGGGTACAGAAAAAACCTAAGGAGTTGAAGAAAGGGTGTTGAAAATGGCTCAACAACAGTATATCAAACATCTCTACGAAAAGGAAGAGAAAAGTTTGGCGGAAATCGCCAGAACAACAAATCTCAACTATCGTACCGTCTGCAAGTATGCACTTAGGGACGATTGGAGTGAAGACAAACTGCCGAATCTTGAGCCGGAGAGTTAAAAAGCAGGAGATACTGTTCTCAGTAACATGGGAAAGATTTCGTGCGTAAATCTTGAACAGTTGACCGAAGAATACGCCGCGCTTAACCGTAAACTCACGGAGCTGTTAGACAGAAAGAGGTGGTCGGCATAGCGGTTGTTACTATCATTGCGCGGAAGAAAACGCAGACCCGTCAGGGCTTGTGGGGGTTCACCGCCTGTTCCTCCGATGAGAGTTGCTGTGAGAAGCTCTCGCTCGCTTTCCCAACCTGTGATTGGAAGGTTTCCATTGAGGTCGAGGTCGACGCTTGAATCTGCTCCGCTTGCTCCCGAAGCGTCTCCTGAAACGCCGTCAGGGTCTGTTCCGTCTGCTCGGTTCGTGCTGTCAGCTGCGCCAACTGTTCCTCCTGCATATCCGAGAGGTCGCTCCATGTTGCCAGAGTTTTCAGCGATTCCGCTATCGAACCGAGCATATTGATTTGTGTCTGCTGGAGTTGCACCATTGCCGTCCACGACCTCTCCGGTACGGAAACGAATCTCGTCGTCTGCTTTGCTACGTCCAGATTTCTCTGTGCCTGTGCCTTCAGCTCGGGCAATGATTTCTTTTCTGATTCTGAATTCATCTTCCATATTCTTCTTCAAATATTTTTCCTCATGCAACCGAATATCCCTGCATGGCTTGCCGTTCGGGCAGGTGTAGGTGAGATATTTGTGCGTATCCTTCCATTTGACCTTATAACCTTCCATCTCCATCAGCTCGATGAAGTGCTTTTTGCTGACGGCGTAGCGCATCGCTTCGTCGATCGCAATCGCCAAATCCAACTTCCAGCTCTGACCTTTTTCAGCTACATGATACTCTGCGGTGGACATACCTTTGACCTTTTTGCTCTTGGGAACGACCACCGAAAAGCCGTATTCCATACAGAGCTTGTCCGAGGCGTCGCGCAGACGTTGGATTTCATGGTTGTCGGAATGGAACTTCAAACCAGTCTCGGCGTTCACCGAATTGAGAATGAAATGCGAATGTATGTGGTGACGGTCGACGTGAGTAGCGACCAACACCTCGTAGCCCGGGAAGTTTTCTTCGGCAAAACGCAGAGCAATTTCGTGCGCGGTCTCGGGTGTAATCGGCTCGTCCGGATGGAAGGATTGCATGATGTGGTAGTACTGTCTGCCGCCCGGTTTACGGTATTGCAGCTTGGTATTCACCATTTCGTTGAACGCAGATTGCGCCACGCAGTTGACTCCGGTGACTAACTTTCTTCCGTTGTGCAAGGTCTTTTTATCCTGCATACAGTAGTGAAGCAACAAGGAGAGCAAGCCGCAGTGTGATTTGGTGGTCGTGTTCACAGACGAGGAGCTGGAGCAAATCAAAGCGGAAGCCTTCAAACGGTTCGCCAATGGCAAACCTGTCTATCAGCAGTCGGCGGCATACTTCCTAATGCTCAACACCGGACTGAGGGCGGGTGAACTGTGCGGAATCATCAACAGCGACATTGACCTTGAAAATCGCGTCATACACCTGCAGCGAGGTGTGAAAGAAGTTCATGTAAGAGATGGGCTGGAATATGTAGCCAAGCTTGAAGTCAAGGTCGGCAAGCTGAAGAGCAAGACGAGTAAGCGTGACGTTCCGCTCAATGATACGGCAGTAGAAATGATACGACGCTTGCGCGAGGAAGTATATCTCGGCGAGGACAATCCCCTGATACCGGACGAGAACGGCAGCTTCACAAATCCGCGAAATATGCGAAACCGCTTCTACCGTATCCTCGACGCGATAGGGCTTCCGCATAAAGGACTGCACACTTTCAGACATACATTCGCTACACGCCTAATCAACGGAGTCAAGCAACCTGACGGAACAGTAAAAGCATTATCCGTAAAGCAAGTGGCGGAACTGCTCGGTCATACGACCTCGGAAATTACGGAAATCTACTACGTCAAGCGTGACGCAACCAGATTAGTTGGATTGACCGACAGCTTCAACCTGTGATAAAAATCCCCTCGCCAACAACGAGGGAAAAGAGTTTTCAGCCTTGTTTCGCCGTGCGTCGCCCTGTGTGCGATTTGTTGAGGAAAGTAGGGTAAGTACCAGACTGAGGATATTTGCACGGTGTCGGCGATTTTTGGGCGCGTCTCTATTTTTGCAATGCCCAAACAAAGACTACGGCATTTTAGAACGCAAAAATCTGACCTTCCTTGACTTTTACTTTCAGGTGTGTTAAAATATTACAGACAGAAAAAAACAGCGATCCAGGAAGGAGAAATTGATTATTGAAAACAAGACGAGTATCGAAATAGTCGTGCGATTGACGGTGAGAGAATTCTCCCTGAAGCGTCCGGCTGTTTTTCTTTGTACAAACATTGCGAGAGGTAAGGGTAACACGATATGATTTTACAAAACGTTCTTTGCAAACAGATTAGAAAATAACAGGATTGGAGTGATACACGGGCGGTGACTTTTTATGTCACAGCCAAAGAAGCAAGGAAACTATTTCATGCTGCCGAACGAAATTTTCAATATGGATCTGACCGCGGGTGAGATTGCTCTCTACGCTTTCTTGATGCGGATGGAGGACAGGAAAACGTACTCCTGCTATCCGTCATTTAAAACCATCGGCAACGCGTTACGAATGAGCAAAAATACGGTAATGAAATATGTGAGGTTGCTAGAGGAGAAGGAACTCATCAAAACGGAGCGTACCATTGTTGAGCACCACGACGGGTCGCTTCGAAATGGGAACCTGATGTTCAGGATTCTGCCAATCAAGCGGGCTGTGGAAGCCTTTCACAGACGTCAGCTATACAATTACGGCAGAAACAAATAGCAGCAAGTGCCTGTTAGTATTGCACAAACCGAAAGTGGGTACCAAAATCGGGTGGCAAACAGGAGAAAGCAACGGCGCTGTTTGGCTGCGCCGTTGCGGTTCACAGCGGCCGGCAACGCCGACCGCAAGCCGTTTTTGAGGGTTTCCTGTGCAGTATTCTTAGGTTGACACCTGTTTTGGGTTTGGTGTAACAAATAACGCTGTTGTTTTCAACAATCGCACGGCTATCGAAAAAACAGGCATTTTTAGGTTGATCACCATGTTGGTGTAATTTATTTTGAAGATTATCGGAGGTAAAAATATGGATTCGGAAGACAAACAAAGAGTAAGCTTGTATCTTGATAAACAAACGGTAAAAACGGTAGATGTATTCATCAAAAAGCATGGCTATCGTTCGAGAAATGAATTTTTTGAAACGGCGGCAAAGAATATGATTGCAGACAGCGCGCTTAAATCAAGCGATGATATTTTGAGTGATAAGCTGGCTAAGGCGATTGAAAATGTGTCCGAGGACAATGCCAAAGCGATCTCTAAGGGATTGTTCCGCTACGCGGTTCAGCTCGAAATGCTGATGAGAGTCATCGCAAAGACAAATCATTTCACCGATGATGAGTTGGAAGAAATGCGCAGAGAAGCTATCAATAACGTCCGCAGAACGCGCGGCAAAATTAAGCTCGAGGATATTGCCAAAGGTTGGTACAATGAAGAGTAGTCATGTTTCGCCGTGTGTCACCCCGTGTGCGATTTGTTGAGCAAGGCCAAGTGTGTGCCAGACCGGATTGTTCGCGCGGTGTTGGGCGTTTGTCGCGTTTTATGAGAGACAGCCCGTTTTGTAAGGTCGGCAACGATCAAACCAAAATATCTATAGCGTAATCTCTTTTCCAATTTACAGATTACTCACATCACCTTTTGCAGATTTTCGCCGGAGGGTAAAATACGATAAATCGTATTGCCGTAGTCTGAAAAATACACCCACTTATCATCTACAAGGTAAATATTCCTTGTGTTGATGTTGCAGATTTTTTTTGGAGTGTCGCTTTCCGGAGTGAGAATATGCAGCATCCAACTATCATCTTGAGCGTTTTCGGGAGTGAAAGCAACATATCTCTATTTTTTCCTGTTATTCAGTTTTTCGAGCGCAGCAATAATGATAGCAATAACAGAAAGAATGATAACATAGACAATTCCTATTTGCGCCTCAATCCGTCCTACTAACAGCGTTTCGGAATCGCTGCTGATGAATTGATAGTAAAGCTGTACACTCGCCATATTGGCTATGATGGTTGAAATAAGCAAATGTCCCGACAATACGGCAAGCTGCCAAATTCGTTGCGAAACATAATAATTTACAAATACAAGTGCAGGCTGACAAAAAAAGAAAATCACAGATATGCCCGCTCCAAGTCTAAACCTGAATTATTCATGCACATCCGAAACTGCATCTGCAAATGGTTGTGCATTATCAGACATCAATATCACTGACATCCTGCAAAGTTTTCCACCGAAAAAAGGCGCACTACTCCCTTGGGGGTCAGATAATTTTTGAACGGGATTTCTTTGAAGCTGTCAAGGTACACGGGGTAACGTCTATTCGAGTTGCGGACTGAGTTTTTTAATATTGGCGAGAGTCTCGAAAAACCGGGATTGATGCGGACAGTAACTGCACAGTTTAAAATACACATATCTCGCGGAGCTGACGATTCTGGCTGCAATTTTCAACAGCTTGAGTCTGACAGTGTCGATACGATCCTTTCGCATGGATTCAGGCAGTGTCAGGCGGCGGAACCAGTTGAAGAGATTGTATGCAAGCGCATGAATCTGAACCCGGTTGGCGTTGACAATCATGGAAGAACTGCTGACATAGCTCATATCAAATCCGGATTTGCACTCCTTGATGAAGTTTTCCATATTTCCGCGCTTGCAGTAAAAGCGGATCAAATCCTCAGGAGATGATTCCATATTGGTCACAACAAAGGTATGCATGTGAATCGCCTGACCGTAAGGCTTCTCGATTTTGCAGACGACGCGTCTGGGGTAATCCCAAGAACCCGCCTTGTACAGAAATTCACCATACACGACGGCATGAGAAACAGTGTCCTCCCGGGTAAGATCATACAGTTCAGAGTCCAAGTCTTGAGCAAGTCTTCTCAGTACCGGATTTTCCTTGAGCCGAATGACATAGCCGGTACCGTTCGTTTCAAACAGGCTGTAGAGCTCATCAGTGGCAAAACCGCTGTCTCCCCGTGCAAAGAGCGCTGTTTGAGGATAATCTCTCTGATATTCCTCCAGAAGCGGCAGCATAAACGCGGCTGCTCCGTTGCTGCAATACTGCGTTCCCGGGCGCAGTTCTACCTTCAGCAAATCTCCGGTCATTCCGTCGAAGCAAAGCAGGGGATGATAACCGTGGGCTTGGTAGTGGTAGTTGAACGCTTCGCCCTCTTGTGTGCCGTAAGCAGCCAGCAGGGTGGAATCGAGGTCGAACAGAATGTGCTCCGGCTTCTCGACGGAATAGACTCTTCTGCGAAGAATCCGCTGTATCTCTTCCAACTGCTGTAAACTCCGTTCATCCATGCGGTTGTGAAAACGGGACAGAGTAGGCTGAGAGGCTAAAGCGGTTTTGCCGATAACAGCGTTCAGGACAGGATCGTTTCTCAGGCTGTCGGCGTGATCGTCCTGAAAATAGGCGCCGGTAATCTGATAGAGCATCTGTAAAAGATTCTCATGATCTTTGTGGATTCGGAATGAAGCAGTGTCCGTTGTGCGGAAACGATTTCTGAGCAGCGAATTGACGCCCAGCTTGTGATAAAACTCCTTGAGCAAAAGCAGTCCGCCATCCGAAGAAAGATTGCCGCCATCGAAATTTACGCGAATTTTCTTATTGCTTTCCAACACTGTTTCTGATATAATAGCCATGGGACTTCTCTCCTTTGGTTTGTTGTTGTGGTAACTACATTATACCAAATTTGAAGTCCCTTTTCCATACCCTGCGGGCTTCATCTTTTAGGTGAAAGCCCGTTTTTCGATTTTATCAGTGTTTTCCCCGGTGTTGGGGTCCTTACCGGCACTTGCGTGAATAATTTAGGCTAAAGCCTAAAAAAGCAAGCAAGACAAGAACATAGTTGCCGATGTTCATTAATAAAAAGAGCTTCGTTTTTTTATTCATATTGTACAGTTTTTTATCTTTTTTCATAATATTCACCTTCGAATAATTTCTCGTCTTTTCGCTCCTCATATTTATGACGGATACCGCTGACCGCTAAGGCTTCTCCGACAAGAAACGATGAAGCAATGAGCAAAATCAGCAGGAACGGAAAATTCAGTCCACCGGCTCCGATCCAATAGCTGTAAAAAAATATAAGATAAAACACGGTTGCGGAAATCGGAAAGAATAGGATCAGGCGATCACCTTTTACAAGCATTCCCGTAATAATGTTGACGAAAAACATGATGATATACGACCATACAGCTATGCCGAGAGTTTCAAAACTTCCGTGCAGAAAATACAAGCACACATTTGCGTAAACAACAGTCGCAATGGGAACCAATACTGCCAGAATTGCAAACAGGTTTCTAAAAGGCATTGATAAAGTTCCCTCACGACGGTAAGCTGACACGCCTTTTATGATCAACATGGTTATCGTCACTGACAGCAAGAAAAACAAAGCGATGAATACGTACCACGTTTTTGTATCATCCTTCCAATGGATGCCATAGAGGTAACCCGAAGCCAAACGCCGGATCACCAAGAGCTGCGCACGCGTACAAAACACTGTCAGCGCTGTTCCGAATGACAGACATGACGGAACACTGATGGCAAATGCAGAACGAAATGACGGGCTCAACATACCGATATAAAATTGAAGGATGATCTGCGCAAAGAAAGAGATACCGATCAACGGCAGCAAAGCCAAGCTGCTCTCACTGCGCGAATCGAATGCCGCGGCACAGAATATTGCGATAGCAGTGGGAATACAAGCCGTTACGGAAAGGGCGAGAATGGGTATTATACGGTTCGGTGCTTTCATAAATCCACCTCTGTTATTTATTTCATCATCATCACAGAAACCGTCAACTGATTGCCGTCCTCATTGATCAAAAGCTCACCGTCGTACTTTTTCGCAATAGTGCGGAGAATATTCATTCCCTTGCCGTGGAGTGTTTTGTCGTCCTTTGTGGTATTAAGGTCGGGATTCTCCGCTAAAACAGAGGAAGCAACAGCGTTTTTGCATACGACCCTGCAGTATGATTTGTAGGAGCTTATCGCAAGCGACATCTGCCGCTGCTCCTTCGGGATCTGTGCGAGATACTCGATCGCGTTGTCGCACAGATTGGCGATCAGCGAAATAATATCCGCGTCGCGTATATTTTTCAGCGTGTCGGCAATTTCATAGGTGCAGTTGATTTCATTGGACTGCGCTTTTTCAAGCTCAACGTTCATAATCGCGTTCAGCGTGGGGTTATCGGTGTGAACGGGCGTGTATGCTGCCGAAAGCGTTTCGCCGACGCTGTCGCATACCGCTTTCGCTTTGTCGTACTCTCCCTGAGAAATCAGCATACCGACCGACATTATCTTGCTTTTCATATCGTGCTTTATCACCGATATTTTTTCGATCTGCTCGTGAGTGCTCAGCACGGAGCTTTTGTAAAGCTCCTCGCGCTGACGGCTCAACATCAAGTCCGTCTTGATCTGCGCTTCTTTTCCGCTCTTGATCATCAGATACCAGAATATCATCACCATCACGGCGGTGCACAGGGCGATGACGGTCACATATATCTGAACGGTGCCGTCAAAATCCACCGATTTCAGCAGCATCAGAGCTGTCAAGCCCACGGTACAGGTGATCAGCGGAATGACGATGAAAGCCAGAATATCCGACTTGCTGCGCATATTGATCTTACCTTTTCCAAATCGGTAAATGATGAAAAGAAAAGCGGCATAGATGATATCGGCGACGAACAGCACCGGGTATCGGAATGAATCCAGAAGAGCCACAGCTTTCGCGAACGGAAGCGTGCCGGATGCGCTCATGACGCTGACGGTCAGATAGGCGATCGAAATATTCGACACGGCAATCGGAATGATGATTCTCAGATAAAGCTTTCCTCTCAGAAAGACGGTCGTATAGAGTATAGTTATGACTGCCGTTATGAGGTAATACAAATAATTGGAGGTCAACGCGCTGACGGTTCCGTATATCGTTACGGCAAGCAAAAGCACCGCCGCCGATAGGAACGGTATCAGTCTCTTGGTTTTGCCGTTGGGTTTGTCGAAGAACAGGTATAAAAAGACAAGCGACATGAGCTGCTGTATGGTATTTGCCGCGATCTCCAAAACTGATCCGATATTCATACTTCCTTCGCCATCCATTCAAAAAACTGTTTTCTGACCGCTTCGCTGTATTTGCGGCTTAACGGGATGATCGTGCCGTCCGAAAGGCTGATCTCGCCTGTCCGGATTTTTTCGATGCAGCGAATATTGACCAAATAGCCGATATGCGTCCGCAGAAAGCCGTTGCGCAGTAGATCGGTTTTCTTGTCGAGCGTTGTCCGTTCGGAAATCGTTCCGCGCGCGGTGTGATAAATCACATAGTTTTTCTGCTTTTCAAGATAGAAGATATCCTTCATCGCCACTCGTTCAATATCACGGCCTGATTTTATAGGATAGTAGATTTCACTTTCGCAAAGCGTGATCAGCCGGTCAAAACACGGTTCTAAATCCTCCAAGTGCGACTTGCGTACAAAGGAAAACGGCTGCTGTTTCAATGCGTCGAACACAAGCCCGTCGCGGTTCGTAACGAAAATGATATACGGCTTGCCCGAGCCGCCTTTTTGTTCATTGATCTTGGAAGCAAGGTCGATTCCCGAACAGCCGGGCATTTCAATATCAAGCAGAATGACGTCAAATTGTTTTCCGGTGTACAGGATATTCTCCGGATCATCCGTCACCGTTACATCGGCGGCGGTATGCTGCTCGGAAAAGATTTTCAAAACAGTTGCACGCAGCCTTTCGGCAAAGGCTTTTTCATCGTCTATAATCGCAATTTTCATCTTAATTAATTCCGTATACTTTAACTATTAAATCGAATATTAAATGAAAATACATTATCCCAAATATCACTCAGAAAAACCGCATATTTTTCAGGAAGGAAGAAAGAATAGGGCGCGGTTGAAATCGCTATCGCAAGAGAAGTAAGGATTCTTTGCACCATTGTCATTTTAAAATCCTTATGCCGTTTTGGATTTAAGGTGATCATCATGGTGAAGAGAAAAATCATCACCACCGCAACAAAGAAGCTAACGGCACACCCGAGTTTTTCCGAAACATCGTAGTCTATGTAATAGTCAAGAAAGAACTCCGCCAGACCAACAAACGAACAGATCGCGATTGCCGCGAATCCTAACAGCCAAGCAGAAAAGATGGTATCACAATAGAATTTTCCGCTGACTTTCTTAAAGCACAGCTTAGAAACGATCACAAGAATAACAGAAAGAATGAGAAAATTCCATCCCAACAGGATACCGGAATAAGGCGGGATTAACATCGCGATAAACATAGGATATATCGGTAATATGGAATACAGCTTTACTTGTTTCATGATATACCTCCTATATGGCTCTGCTAATGCAATTCTATTATGCATATCATACCACTTATTTCTGATAACTTCAATAAAATGGTAAAATTTGCGGGATTTATGGTAAAGATGAAAATACAAAAAGTTAGACAATGAATGAACTATCAGATATGTAATAACAATGTATTGACGCACCCTTGCGATTGGTGTATAATGAAGAAAACAAAACGGAGATGATATTATGAATATTGTAGACGCGCCCAAAACGGGGACATTTCAGATGCGTATCAATCCCGAAGTAAAAAAGCAAGTGGAAAGCTTATACGCAAAATGCGGAATGACATTGACCGACGCGGTAAACGCATTCTTTCAGCAGTCGCTCAATGTAGGCGGACTGCCGTTCCTGATGAATCAAAACAGCGAGGAAGTCATCCGTCAGCAGGCAATTGCGCTTTTGCTGGCAGATATCAAGGCGGGTGAGGACAGTGTAAAGTCAGAATCGGATTGGATTTCGGAAGAAGATATGCTGACTGAATTCGGAGTGCAGGCATGATTTTGCGCTATACGCCGCGAGCCCGACAGGATTTAAATGAGATAAAGAATTACGTCAAAAACGAACTGGCAAATTCTCAAGCAGCAGCGAGAATCGTCGAGAGAATACTGAAGGGGTGCTCAAATCTGAAATCCAATCCGAATTTGGGATTGGATTTATCATCAAGGATAGGTCAGAAAACAGACTTGAGATATTTAGTCCTCTCAAATTACATTGCTATTTATAGAGTCGAAAATACTATGGTCAGTATTATTCGTATCATGGATGGCAGGACGGATTATTTGCGTTACCTACTGTCGGAGATATGACTTTATTACTATTTGCGAGCATTCAAAATTTGCGACACGCAAAGAAAGGCGATTTTCTATCGTCGCTGAAAATACTGACGGGAGTTATGACGGATTACTAAATTAAACAGTAAACGCTGCACTTAACAAGTAATGTCAAGTGCAGCGTTTTTTCTTTATTGGAACGGGATATAGATTTGTGATGAGGGAAAAATTTTATACAACTGAAATCAACATAAAATGCCTTGCTTTATCGAAAATATATCGCAACACAATAAATGGTTATTGACATTCGCGACATTTGGGGTTATAATATAAGCAAAGGAGGTCATAGATATGACGCAAAAAACACTCTCAAAACTGGCAAAGGTCATCATTCTGTTATTCTGTCTGTTGGGCGTCGCCTTTTACGGCGTTGCTGTTCCGTTCGGTGGATGCGAACTTCTTGCCGATGCACCCGATTCGCAATACTGCTACCTTCCGTGGCTGATTTTCATGGAGCTAATGGTGATTCCGGATTACGCGGTCCTTGTCTACGCATGGAAAATCTCGTATTCGATCGGCAGGGACAGGGCGTTTTCTTCAATCAATGCAAAGCGTTTCCGTCGGGTTTCACTTCTGGCGCTTACGACAACGGTCTATTTCTTTGTCGGCAATACCGTTTTCTTTCTGTTGAACATGAATCATCCGGCGGTGTATATGGTGAGCTTTGTATTGACGTTTATCGGCGCTTCCATCGCGGCTGCCGCGGCGATTCTATCGTATTTGTCACGCAAGGCAGCGGATTTGCAGGAAGAAAGCGATTTGACGATTTAAGAGGTGACGGATATGGGTGAAATCATATTTAATATAGATGTAATGCTCGCCAAACGAAAAATGAGTGTAACGGAGCTGTCAAATCGCGTGGGCATTACGATGGCGAATATTTCTATACTCAAAAACGGTAAAGCAAAAGCGATAAAGGTCTCCACACTGCAAAAGCTTTGCGAAGCGCTTGACTGTCAGCCGGGCGATTTGCTCGAATATCGGAATAGGGAGAAATGATGATGAAAAAATTGATAACCGGTTTTCTATCTGTTTTGTCAATTACTCTTATTGGCGTAATGCTGTCTGCGTGTTATGGATGTTATACGTTGGACGGAGCAAAGGATTACAGCGGAATAGATTGTAATTTTTTCAACTATAGCGATAAAGCAACCTTAGAGCACCCGACTCATGGCGAGTTTGCTCAACTATCAAAAGACAAACTAAAGGTGCTGGGAGAAAAAGATGACGTTATGGGCGGAATAACGCTTGTCTACGGCGATTTTGAAAAGTATGTCCATACAGACGGTAAAATATTTATCCTCTGTGACGGCGTATATCATGTATTTGATCTTGATGATTATCATTATCCCACGACAGAAGAAGACGGCTTGGATTTAGAAAATGGTGGTGTGAGTTACGTGAGATTACACGAATTTGTGAACAATAATTTCTATCACACATATACGCCTGATGAATTTGAGGAAGCATATCCCAATCAGGAACGGTACAGGTGGATTAACTGCAAAACAATCGAATAAAGGAGGTAGCCAATATGAAGAAACGCATCATAATCATGGCTGTTGCAATCGTTCTGATTCTATCCGGCTGCAAACCGATCGGAATGTTTCTGCAATCTGTTTTTGAGAGTCAGGACGGAGACTTGAGGATTCTATACGGCAGAAATGGTGCGGATTACATTTATGATCATAACGTCCACCTTTCGTATGCACGCGGACGACGCGAGGATTATGTGGGCTTGTATCTTGATGGTGAATCCGGCAAGGAGCAGCGGATACTGGAAGCCGATTTTCAAAAAGCAGCCTTTGAAAATGATCGGCTGTTTATCCTTTCGGACAACGTGTATTATGTTTTGGATATCAGCAGTTTTACTGTTCCCGAATATCCGACGGTTTCCTATACCAACAGCTTAGGAATCGAAGTAACAGAGGACGCTGATATCCGGTATGACTTGCAGAAATACAGTATCGAAGCGTTTGAATCCGAATACCCCGATAACAGTTCCTTTGAGTGGATTTCGTGGTAGCTGCTTTTGCGCCCTGTTTCACGACATCGGCGATTTTGGACGCATCTCATTTTTGGCGGCGCTATAACAAAGAATACGCAAATAATTCCGCCGAGTCTTATGATGAATTTTGCCAAGAAACACTTGACAAGCTCGTCGATAGGTAGTAGACTATAATTGTCGAAATGATGTAGACAAAGGAGATGAAGCAGTGGAAAATTACACACTTGGGGCTGTAGAAACGAGGTTTGCGGACATCATTTGGGATAACGCTCCGCTGACGACGAACGAGCTGATCGCCCTTTGCGAAAAAGAGCTCAACTGGAAACGCACCACTACCTACACAGTGCTAAAACGGTTGTCGAATCGCGGAATTTTTCAGAAGGACGGTAAGCTTGTAAGCGTAAAAATACCGCGTGACAGGTTTTACTCGATGCAGAGTGAGAACTATGTTGACCGTGCCTTTAACGGCTCACTTCCAAAATTCTTAGCGGCGTTTACGAGTGAGCGCAGATTGAGCAGGGAAGAAGCGGAAGAATTGAAAAGGCTGATCGATAGCTTGTCGGAGGACTGAGATGAACGTTTTTGTCGCAACCCTTCTCAGGCTAAGCTACTCGGGCGGCTTTGTCATACTCGGTGTGATGATTTTGCGGCTTTTGCTGAGGGGAGTGCCGAAGCAATCACGACTGATTATGTGGGCGTTGGCGGGATTGCGTTTGAGCGTTCCTCTTTTCGTGCCGTCTGTGTTCAGCATCGTACCGGAGCCTGAGCGGTTAATTGCTGACGGCGGAATCATACGGCAGTCAAGCTCATTCCCTACGAAAACACTCATTTTCACCGAGCTTTTGTTTTTCGTGTGGATATCAGGAGCCACGGCGATGATTATCTATATGATTGTCAGCTATCTTCGTCTGCGATGTAAGGTCAGTGAAAATATCCCCGACGAAAACGGAATGATTGTGTGTGACCGCATCGGCTCGCCGTTTGTGTTGGGAATATTTCGCCCGAAGGTATATATCCCTTCAACGCTCAATGACAACGAGAAAAGGTATGTGCTTCTGCATGAGAGTGCGCATATCAAACGGCTTGATACGCTGTGGAAGCCGCTTGCCTTTCTGATTCTCAGTGTGCATTGGTTCAATCCGCTCGTATGGCTTGCGTATTTCCTGTTTTCACGCGATACAGAGCTTGCCTGTGATGAAAGAGCGGTAAAGTCATTGCCCCTGAAAGAGCGTAAGGAATATTCGGAAGTGTTGCTTGAATGCAGCGCCAAGTGCTTTGCCGTGGCGGCGTGTCCGTTCGCTTTCGGTGAGCACCCTGTAAAAAAGCGTATAGAAAGTGTTCTGAGATATAATAAACCGAAGTTTTATCAAGTCATTTTTGCCGTGACTGCGACAATGGCGGTCGTTGTGTTTTTATTGACAACCCCTGTTACAGCGCGGATCTCACGATCGCTCAGTCCGATTCAGGAGCCGACCTTGCCGGTGCAGAGCCGCGAGAATACCTTTCCGACAGAGGAACCCACAGAGATGATCACCGAGCCTCCGACGGAAGCTTTCACGCAAGCACCGACTGAAAATGAGGAAATCGAGGAAGTGTATGAATTCGCAGCCAATGACAGTCAGATCTATGATGCACCATACAGCTATACTTACGGAGAGGACAGCTCCGGCGACTCCGAAGGTACCGTAACTAACCGTTGGTTTGAGCCGCAGGAGTTTGACAGAGAGTCTGTGATGAACAGCCTTAGCTTAAATGGAAACGGTTATGCCGGCAGTGGTGATCTCATTCATAACAGCTACTCGGATAATAATTTTGACCCATACACGGACGCGAAGGTAAACAATGTTTTTCAGTGGGATCCATTGAGCTGATTATTCTAAAAAAGGGTGATATGAAATGAGGAAAAAATATATTTTACTGCTCGCGGCGGTCTGCTGTGCTTTGTTTGCAGGCTGTCAGTTCGGCAATAATACGGAATCCGAAAATCCGCCGCAGACGGAAACTGTTGCGGAACAAACCACAGCTGTCGACAACACGCCTGACGTGCCTGTCGGCGATAAAATCGACGTTACTGAGCCGGTCATCACCACCGACTACGAAATGCTTTCCAAATACGGTTTGAACTTTGATGTTTACGCCAGAAAGCCGCGCACCTTCGACGATACCCTGCAGCACAAGGACGAAAACGACCTCTATATCACGGACAGGATGTGCAACTCCTTTGACTACTTTACCACCATCGAGGCGGTCTATGTTAAGCGCGAAAACCGAACGGTTAACCTGTGCTGTTATCTCGCCGACCGCCGCAGCGAAAAGGCAAAGGAGATAGTTTTCAAGGTCGATGAGGACAAGAAACGAATAACCCCGACCCAATATGTCTGTGCCGAAGGCGATTATCATATGAAGGGATTTTTCTCAAATGAACAGAGCGAAAAACTCGCCTTTGACTACACCGCTCTGAAAAGCGAAGCGGTCGCGAACAAAGCGCGCGCTTTGCTTCATACGCCTTTATTGAACCAAGTCAATACCGTCTCGGATGAAGCGAGGTTGAACAGCGGCGCAGAGACCGACGATATTATGAAATATGTCGATGTTGCGCATATGCTGAAACAGGATATCTCAGAGATTGAGGAAATATCTTATAACGCGTACATTCCGCGCCACAACTGCATAGGGCTGATAAACACCGAGGAGCACTATCACCCGTGGTACTTCTGCCTTTATAAAATCAAGGAGAGCACGGACGTTTCGGTAACGGTAGATAACAGCAAAAACGAGCTCATAATCAAGGGCAAATATTCCGATTACAACACCCACAGCCACACCTACACCGCCGAGATAAACAAGGATAACGGAGTTATGCTTAACAGAGTTGAGAAGAACGGCTCGGGCGATGTGGTTGAAGAAATCAATACGATTATGATCGCAATCGATCGCGAGATAGACCAAAGTGTGTTTGACAAGCTCGAGCTTCCGTCAAAGGATAACTAACGCTCAGGGAAGTTTGCATTGATCGGAATACTTGGAAGCACAGTTTCCTGCTCGGCTGCGGCGAGTGTGATATAGCCGCGAAACAATCTGTTTTCAAAAAGTGGGAGGATTATTGGAATGTACCGTGAAGAAATGAAAATGGCAGTAATAGTGATCATCTACGCTTTATTCATAGGCGCGGAACTGATTGCAACCGCTGTCGGACGCTGGCTTGTATTCAAAAAGATGGGCTTGCCCGGCTGGAAGGGAATTATCCCGTTTTACAGCGAAAGCGTTTTGTTCCGCAAGCTCTGGACTATCAAGCTGTTTTGGGCATATATTGCGATCTTTGCCGTGTACTTCGCATTGTGTTTTATAGCTCCCGTGCTTGGATTTTCCGAGCTTTTCAGCCAAACGCCTATAATAAGAGCTTCGTTCTTTATATTTATTTTATTCGCGGCAATAGGTGCGCTTGTATCGGAGTTTGTAATACTTTTTAAGCTGAACAACCGCCTTGCGAGAGCATTTGGGAGGATCCCCGGTTTTGCAGTAGGTCTTACCTTTATTCCGCCGGTTTTCTTTATGATGCTTGGGCTCAGCAGATCGGAATTAAATAATTTGATTTAGTAAATCGGTGGTAATATGAATGAAATAAAGCTAAAAAGCTGGAAGCCTGTTATAATATTCATCTGTATTGTTGCTCCGATTGTTCTTTTCTGTTTCCTGATGATATTATCAGGTCGGGTAACTGTGAATCTGAAAGGATATGCGGTTGATTCAAGCGACAATCTTTATATCGGAAAAGAACATAGCATAGAGGTATATAAAGAGCAGAAGCTAATAAACAATATTCCGATACAGTATACCGATTATGCTTTCACAATCAAAAACGGACAGGAGATCGTTCTTTCGGCAAACAATAATACGTATTATCTTGATTTGCAAGGCAACGAAACCCGAAAAGAGAAAGACACACAAACATATAGCGCAATATGCCGAATCAATCATTTCGAGTCGGAAAAAGGCGATGTATATATAAAATCAAATATGTTAGGCTACTACCGAATCATTCGCAATCATGGTGAAGTGGTGTATTCAATGCCGGTGTTCGATTATTTGGTATTAGTCACAATGATTTTGGCTTTTTTAAGCGTATTTGCTTTTGTTTTCATATTAGTGTTAAAAAATTTGAAATATTGGGTGTAAATTATGCTCAATTATGGATAGTTTTATTTTGCAGCAAATATTATAAGCAAAAATACTATGAGTAATAAACTCCCTGTCGCGCCGTGTGTCGCCCTGTGTGCGATTTGTTTGAGAAAGTAGGTTAAGTTGCGCGACTTCGGTGATTTTTGAGAATCAGGCTGATAGCGGAAGTGTTTTGTAACGAAAAATAAAATTTGCCCGGCGGTGCTAAATGTGCTGTCGGGCATGTTTTTGGCATATGAAATAATATTTATCCTTGACACCTACGAGAATATCGTATATAATAATTACAAAGGCTACGAAAATATCGTATGAGGAAGTGGAGCTTTGACAAGAGAATTTGTGTACACCAAGCCGTTTTTAGCTTGCTGGAAAGCAATGGGCTTAACAGATGAGGATACGAAGACGCTGGAGCTTATTCTGTTGAATAACACCGAACAGGGAGATAAAATTCCCGGTATGGGCGGTGCGCGTAAGCTGAGAATTCAATTGGAAGGCAGAGGAAAGCGCGGCGGCGCGAGGGTGATTTACATCGATATACTGACAAAAGAACGATTATATCTGCTTTTCGCATATCCGAAAAATGTTCAGGAGGATTTGACTTCGGAACAGAAAAAGCAATTGCAAATGCTGATTGACGCCATAAAAGAGGAGTGATGATGGTGGCTGAATATACTTTCAAAACCAATTTATCAATGGAAGAAATTGAAGATAATTTTAAGAATATAGACTTTTTTGAGGGTGTTAAGAGCGGCTTGGAGGAAGCTTTGGCGTTTGAAAAAGGGCAGGCTGCGGCGGATACGTTTGCACGCAAAAGCTCACTTCCGCAAATTAACGTTTCCGAGCTTCGGCATTCGCTGTCCTTGACGCAAAAAGCTTTCGCAGCACTGCTCGGCGTTTCCACACGAACCGTAGAAGCATGGGAGGGTGGAAAATCTACGCCCACGCCGACCGCTAAAAAACTATTGTTTCTCATTCAACAAGAACCGTCAATTGTTCAGATGCTTCAAAATGCGTAAATAGGAGAGAGGTTGTCGAGATGAAAGCAAGAATTACCGGTGATGAGGAATACGGTTACAACCCGAGACTAAGAAAGTTGATTATTGAAGTTGTCGAAAACCAAATGAGAGATAACAATCCACCGATTACGGATATAACATTTAATCGGTTGCTGTCAGAGGGTTATACAAAGCAACAGGCAAAAGAAAAAATCGCGGTCATAGTCACTAATCACATTTATGATACAATGAAATATAAAATCCCGTTCAACGAAGAGCGATACACGAAAGATTTATCGGAAATAAAATAGTCAAAATTTGCGACGCATAAACAAAGAAAAGCAATTTTCCCCTCAAACGAAAACCCGATTATAGTTCATTTTCCGCTATGCTGCAATTGCTGACGGCAAGTTGTGAGCATTTACAATTAAATCGGCAACGCTGTACTTGACATTACTTGTTGAGTGCAGCGTTTTATACTTTATCGAGAAGAAATTTTGATTTATGATGAGTGTTAAATTAAATTAGTTTTCGATGGGTGAGAGAGCTTTGAAATTGGAGTTATTCTAACTCGAAAAAGTATCAGTCAGACATTTTCAGACAGCGGAAAACAGCCTTTCCCAACCTAATGAAAAAATGCCGGTTTTTTGATGCTGTTCCGAAATCTTTTGCCGGATTCGACCTCGATTTTGCATAAATTACTTTAGCAACTTGCAAAATTGTAAACACGAAAAAAGGCTTGAAACCGACGTTTCAAGCCTGAGAAATCCAGTAATAATGCGGGAAATTAAGCCGCGGTTGACGTTTGGAGACCGCGGCTCTACCAACTGAGCTATACCCCTAAATGTTCTGTTGCTGCGTGGTGAGCCTCGCTCACTTGCAGGAAATATGATACCACAGACACGCGGTTTTGTCAAGCGTTTTTCAACACGAAAACGCTGATTTGAGTAAGAACTTGTATTACCGCGTGTGATACGCACGTCATGCGCATTTCATTCTATCCATAATCGCGTGTGCCAAACCCGAATATCGCACGTCATTGTCGTGGTCTGTGACCACTGCCCGACTGCGTTTTCTGAGTAGAAAACCGCACGTCTTTTTTCAACGGCTGCGATGCGGCTGGGTAATACGAATAGGAAAAACAAAGTGTCGCTATATAACAGAAATCGACAGGAAATACTCTTGACATAATTTTTGGGAAGAGTAAAAATACGGTAATGAAATATGTGAGGCTGCTAGAGGAGAAGGATCTCATCGAAACGAAGCGTACTATCGTGGAGCGACACGACGGGGTTTTACGAAACGGAAACCTGATGTACAGGATTCTGCCGATAAAGCAGGCGGTGGATGCTTTCCACAGGCGGCAACTCTTCAATTATGGCAGAAGAAAAAAGCATTAATCACCCGCAACACGAAAAAGGCGAAAAAACGCCGGTGATTATTTGAAGCAGGTAAAAGCGAGCCGTCCTTTGGTGGACGACCCGCGAATGACATCGGACAGCAGAGCCGACCGTTGTGCAGTTTTAGGAGAACACATGCGGTGTTTGCTGAGGTAGTCCTCGGTATTTGCGGCGTTTGTGTGAACGAAGAATTTTTATGGAGGAACATATGGAAGAATATAAGAAAGTTACAATCAGTTTTACAAAAAATCAGCTCGATAAATTAGACGAAATCATGAAGCGTGAGCAAGGTTACTCACGCAGTTCTTTAGTGCGTGAGGAGGTGGATAACTATCTCGGTTACCGCGCTCAGAAGGAGAACGTCAACTATTTGTCGCCAATCATCAGTCAGAATATCAAGTTGGTGCTGTCACGCTTTGAAGAAAATCTGAGTGAATTGCTTATCAAGTTGGCGGTTGAAGTGAGCAAAAGCAATATCCTTTCTGCCCGTAACAGCGACCTGAATGATTACGCATTGAACTATTTGAACGCTGTGTCTGAACAGCTTGTCGCTGAGCATAACGGCGTTCTCGACTTGGAAAAGGCGAGAGATTTCATCGATGGAGAAGTAAATGGCTAAGATTATTGTCTCGTGTCGCTTCCAAAAGAGCGCAAAAGATATAGCCGACCTCATAAGGTATATGGCTGCCCGCGAGGGAGTTGAAAAGCTGCCGGACACAAAGAAATACAATCTCTCATCCTCAAAACAGGATGAATTTATTCTTTCGGTGGTAAAACATTTTCCTCAAAGCAAGAAGTTTCTTGAATATGAGGACTACTACGCAATGCCCACCAGAGAGAATGCCAATGAATTTCTTGACGCAGTCGCTGAAAGATATGCCGACCGCGCGGATGAATTGAAGGGCTTGGTCAGCTACATCTCCAACCGTCCCGGCGTTGAAAAGCTTGGCTCGCACGGATTGTTTACGCAATTCGATATGCCGATTGACCTCGATACGGTAGCGGAACGAGTTGCCAACCATGACGGCGTTATCTGGACAGAGGTAGTCAGTCTGCGCCGCGAGGACGCCGAGCGACTGCATTTTAACAATGCCAAAGCGTTGAAAGATCTTGTTCGTCGCAATATCAACGAGATCGCGAAAGCCCATAGAATCAAGGTGGAAGACCTGGAATGGTACGGCGCATTCCATAATACAACGCACCATCCGCATATCCATTTGATTGTTTTCTCGAAAGGTCAAGAAGGTTTTCTCTCCGAGAAGGGAATCAAAGAACTGCGCCGAGCCTTTGGACAGGACATCTTTCGTGACGAACAGTACAAGCTGGCGACGATAGAAACCGGCTACAGAAACGAGCTCAAAGAGAAGTTGGATGACCTGTTGCAGCAGCTTCAGGCAAGGCAATCGATTCCCAACGCAGATTATTATCTTTTTCTGTTGAGAAAAATCCGTGACGAAGTACAGCAGCAGAAGGGTAAGAAGCTCTATGGTTATCTGCCGAGAAAGACAAAAAAGCTGGTAGATTTTGCTCTGCATGAGTTCGCCAAAGACGGTGATTTATCTGAAATTTATTCCAAATGGAACGAGGTTAATCGCGAAAAACTCAGCCTGTACTATGATACGAAGGACAAACCTGATGTACCTATTGAGAAGAATACAGAGTTGAGGTCGCTGAAAAATTTGCTCATCAGAACAGCGTTGAGTATGAATTTCAACGCACAGACAACTGTAAATACTGCCCGTATAGGATTTCTTTTCTCTATGTTGGCAAAGCAAATCGTCAGCAGCACAGGCAAAAGGTTAGATGAACTCAATAAGATGATGCCCCTGACCGACAGCAAGGAGCGAGATAAAATCCGTGACAAAAAATTGGCTCATGGGCTGAAAGAAGGAGCGGACAGCAGCGGTATCAATGAAGAAGTCTATGACAGCCAAGCCGCAGAAGGTATCCTGACTATGCTTGACTACTTGATTTCGCTCGGCAATTAGGACAGCACACAAGATGCTGAAGAATCTGTATCAACTGAAGATGAATTTGATTTCGACAACGACTATTCTGAATATCTGAATGAAGCTGATGACGGCTTTGATGAAGACGATGCAGATGAATAAGATGAATATTACGGTATGTCCATGTGAACAACGAGGTTAGCACTATGTTTCGCCGTGTGTCGCCCTGTGTGCGATTTGTTGAGCAAAGACAAGTGTGTGCCCGGCCGGATTGTTTGCGCGGTGTTGGGCATTTGTCACAATTTGTGGGAGACAACCCGTTTTGTCAGGTGTAGCAGTCATATCCATTTTTGCCTATAGCAGACGCCCTTTTTACTATAAGATAGTCTGAATATTTTAAATACCCGTCAAGCGCTTCGTTATACTCTCGGTTGATTCGGGTTTCTTTCAATAGGATCGAAATAACGGTTTTGCTTTCAATGCAGCTTCGTTATTGAGGTATATATATTTTGACTACGGTACCGCCGCCGTCGCGCGGAGCGATCTCCATTTTTCCCTTACACATCATTTCGAGCCTTTCGCGGATATTCCCTAAAGCGATATGCGGCTCGTCGTTGTCCTTCGCGCCGAAGCCCGGTCCGGTGTCGGCAACGGTTATTTCAACGCCGTTCTTTACTTCTCGGGTTTGAATATAGATGGTAAGCGGATCAAGGTCGGGGTCAACTCCGTGCTTGACGGCGTTTTCCACGATGGGCTGCAGGGTCAACGGAGGAAGTCTGAAATCCGTGTAATCAGTATCAAACTCCATAAACAGCTTACCCTCAAAGCGCACCTGCTCAACGGACAAATACGCTTTTGTGTGTTCCAGCTCCTCGGTAAACGGGATAGTTCTTTCCTTGGCGATCGTCGTAAAATTCTTTCTGAGATAATTGGTGAAGTTCAGCGTTACCTTCTGTGCCTTAGCCGCATCCTGCTCGATCAGATAGTAAATGCTCGTCATTGTGTTGTAGATGAAATGCGGACGCATTTGCAGTACGGCAAGTCTTACCTTCTGGTTAGCGATTTCTTCCTTTTGCTTGACATACCGCTTTCCCTGATCGACAAACAGCATCAGTTCCATCGCGAGCAGCATGACAGAAACAGGCGCCAGCAAATATACCAATATGAGAATGAATTGGAGTTTTGAAAGCTGTTTTCTTCTGCGGATCACCGCGACAAAGCAGACGATCAGGCTGATTGCCGTAAAAAACAGATAAACCAGTATCAACCAACGCTTTTGCTCTGTGCCGTCCTGCGTCGGAACAGCAAAAAGCGTTCGTGTCAGCAGGTCGCCGACGGCTGCCGCTGCGGATAATCCCCAAAGGATGAGGATAAGCTTCCACAGGAATGATTGGCGGGGCTCCTGCGAACAACAGCGTAAGATGTAAAGCGTCAACAGCGGAATAATGGTAGATGAAAACAAAACGCCGAGGAAATCACACGCTGTTTGAAGCGGTATATTTTTCCAATACAGATCGGCAAGCTGACCGATCAGAGAGGCAGCCATTTTTAATATCATCGCGGAAAAGAATACGATGCAAAACCTCCGCCACTGACTTTCGGTATCACGCAGGATAAAAGTGATCAGTATTCCGAGCACACCGAGCAATAAGGTCGACAAATCTATCACAGCAGAAAAATATGTCGTCCAATCCATCATAGCCGCAGCCCCCTTATCGGAAATCTCAGCCGCGTGAGGTGATCGCGCACCTGTTCGGCGGAAAGGGGTTTTACGGCAAAGCCGCAGGCGCCGGTATCCCACGCCTCCAGCGCGTAATCGGGGTAGGCGGTCAGATAGATCACGTTGGTGCGGGGATTGATTTTCAGCAGCTCACGGCACAGTTCAAGCCCGTTGAGCTTGCCCATTTCGATATCGACATAAGCCAGATGTACGCGGTTGGATTTGGCGAATGAGATCGCCTCTGTCGGAGAAGTAAAGCCCGTGACCAAAGCGTTGGGAAGCAAATGACCGATCACCGACATACCGCCCTTTAGAATGATACTCTCGTCATCAACCATAATGATGTTTGGTTCCTCTACGGTGTTGTCGATCGTTTCCAATAAAATGTTGATGTCCATATCTAAACATTTGGAGATCCGCAGCAGCAGAACAGCGTCGGGGATCCGCCGTCCCGTCTCCCAGTTTGCTATCGTGCTGCGTTCCACAAACAGCATATCGGCGAGCTGCTGCTGGGACAGATTTTTTTCAGTTCTGAATTGTTTCAGGGTATCGGCAAAGGAATCCTTCATGTGCGTTTCCTCTCATGGAAGTATACTGTATCTATTTTATTATAAGGGATGTGCCTTTGAAATACAACACCATTCCAAAAGAAGATGTCACGCTCTGACACATCTTATTGTCTTATGGCGTATTTGTGATAGAATTAAACTGAGTCATTTTATAAACAAAGGATGGGAACCCGCTTTTAGATAATAAACGTTTTACGTTTTTTATATAAATTTTACTCTAAGGAGAGAATAATATGAAATTCCCAAATGCAGCAAAAGGCGTGAAAAAGATCTTTAACGCCGAAATCATTTCACTGATCGCTGCCTTGATCGGCGGAGCCGGACTCATTCCGGGCTTGATCGGAGCTTCGCAAGAAACCGGTGATTCAGTCGGTACAACTCTGCTTGCCGTTTCGGGCGCTTTGTTGATCGTTTCCGGTATCGCGCTTTTGGTCGCAGGGATCATGAACATCATCGGCTTTATTCAGGCGGCAAAGGATGAGGAAGGAATCAAGAGAGCGGTGCTCTGTGCCGTATTCAGCGCTCTGTTTGCATTCGTAGCCGCGTTCTTTGAGAATCAGACCGGCTTCCTCGGCGGTCTGGGCACCGTTTTATCGTCGATTGCCACTGTGTTGAATATGCTTGTTGCGCTCTTCATGATCGGCGGTCTGATGAATCTGTCCGCGAAGTGCAACAGACCCGATATGGTCAAGAGAGGTCATAGCATCCTTACCACGATCGTCGTTTCCTACCTTATCACTTTGGCCCTCAGTATATTGATTCGCTTCGGCGCATATACATCCTCTTTCGGCGCAGGCGTTATCAACTGGCTGTCCGGTCTTTCGGCGCTGTTTACCGTGTTCATCTATAGTCTCGAGCTGATCTATCTCGCAAAAGCGAAGAAGATGCTGGCAGAAAACTAATCATCTTTATGACGGCGTTACCCCGTCTGTCGGGCGCGGCAACGCCTTGTCTGTTTATCACGGAGGTATGAAAATGAAAAAATTACTATCATCTGTCAGTGTGACCCTTGTCCTTGTTATGCTGCTGAGTGTGGCGGCTCCGATGACTGCGTCTGCAACCGGAGACGGGATCACTGCGAAAGACCTTACGGCGCATATCTATAACATGGGAGATACCGAGACGATGCAATGTCTGTTCAAAAGCTCCATGCCCGATATGGCGTTCATTTCTACGGTTGATTTTTTAAAGCACATATATGTTGACGAGCCATCCGAATCAAAAAACGCGGACGGCACCTACACGATAACCAATCCTAAGGGGACAATGGTTATCGACCCCCAACACGATACGCTTCATTTCGATTGTTTTGAGGTCTTTATCTCGGCTCAGTCAAACGTGGATGGTACCGAAATGGACGTGCCTTACCTCAAGGAATACGCGCCTGTCAACGAGGGAGAAATAAACGGGCTCGATCTTGACCTTTCGCCTTATAAAATCGATATTATCGAATATGACGGAAAAACCTATTTCCCCGTGTCGTCGATCGGACTTATTTTCGGCGCGACGTATAATACGGCGGCGTATTACAAGGACAACATTTATTTTATTCATACTTCCGATATAGTTATGGGAACCTGTTATTTCAAAAACTCGATGGTTTATGATTCTCTCGTGCGCAGCAAGGATCTGGTCGAGCTGACTTATAACGATCTTTGCTTCGCGTTTGATAAGCTTTACGGCAGACCCGGTCAGGCTGAGATCGCGTCGATGCTTGAAGAAAAAGGCTTTGACAAAGCTCTGGACGAGTACAATGACGATACCCGTCGCGCAAAAGAATTGCTTCTATCGGAAAATATGGTTGATTATGTTCTCGGAACGGCTTATCTCGGAGAAGCGTTTTACGACGGAGGTCATACGGCGGTAAATTATCCTGCGGTATTAACGCTTATTACCCCGGGTAACGCATTAAATGATGAGCTCAACAGAATAGTCGATTTAGAGGACTTCCGTGACCGACAAGCGATGAACTATGTGATGAAAACTCTTGCCTCCGGTCAGAAAAGCAGAAATATGGCAGAATACAGAAGTGGTAAATACGAGAACTACGAGCTTGTCAAAGCATGGGATGATAAGTCGGCGTCAAAGCTCTATATTGAGGGAGACACAGCTGTTTTCGCCTTTGACTCGTTTGTTAACGAGGCGGTTTATAATTTCAAATGGTCTCTTGACTACGCAAAGGAAAACGGTATTAAGCGTTTTGTTATTGACCTGTCCTGCAACACAGGCGGCAACGCGGCGGTCGTTATGTATATCATGGCTATGATCACAAACAAAGACAAAGACAGTTATACAGCATCCTACAGAAAAATACAGACTCTTACAGGCAACCTCTCAAGAGTTGATAACGATATGGATTTGAATTTAGACGGAGAGATCAACGACCTCGACAAGAGTGTATATTATGATTTTGAATATGCTTTTATCACATCAAAGGTTTCGTACTCCTGCGGCAATCTGCTTCCTTGCCTGGCAAAGGACGCGGGCTTCCCGATCTTTGGCGAAAGAAGCGGAGGCGGCGCCTGCTCGCTGTTTATCGCGTATACTCCCGAGCTGTTTTTCTACACGATGTCGAGCTATAATAAGTTCATTACCTCGGACAACAAAGACGTTGACAACGGCGCTGAGCTCGACTTTGACCTGACAAAGCAGAAGGCCAACGATGACGGCACAAAAACAATTGATTACTCCGGACTGTATGATATAGAGGATATCAGCCGCAAGATAGATACCATCTATAACGGACCGGTGTACGGCGATGTTGACGGCGACGGCAATGTGACCATAGCCGACGCGACGCTGATCCAAAAGGCGGCGATCGACCTTATCGGCTTTACCAACCTGCAAAAGCAGCTTGCCGACGTAAACGGCGACGGCAGGGTCTCCGTTCTTGACACCACCTGTATTCAGAAATACGTAGCCGAATTTACGACCGGCTGCGGCAAAACGGGCGAAAAAATGAATCAGACGGCCGATACGGCGCACACTCTTGTAAAAGAGCGTCGATTGCTATCGCTGGGACTATCAATACGATGATTGGGAGCTCGCGCTGACAACGTCGTTCGAATACGAAAACGCCTATCCGGTCATGATTGAAAACCTCGAAAATTACGAGGATGCCGTACCTGTAAAGACAGTATTTGAATACACTTTTGACGGCGAAAAGCCTGCGACCCGAACCGAGACCGATCTTACAAATAATACAATAACCACTGTGAAATACAACGACGGCAGAGTTTACGATTATGATATGAAACATCTCAACAGCAGCAGTACGGAAAAACAAATGTACCAGTACGGCAACGGCGGAGAATACTTTACAATGGTTCTTCATGATGATTTTATGTCAGGCGAAGGATATACTCCCGACGTTATGAAGGAGGAAATGGATTCTGTTTCGGTCACTACCGAAAACGGTCTGCTGAAGCGAACTACCAACACCGGCATTTACACGAAATGGTCTGAGGGTGAAGAAAAGAATTGGGTGAGGTTCAGAGGCATATATTCCGCCGATTATGACGACGACGGTATCGTCAGCTTCCTGTCCGCGGTGTATTCGGATACGGGATATGAAGAGCAGGGAAAATTTGAGGTCAAAAAGGAAAACGGAAAGATCACCGAGATCACCAGATACACGCCAAGCGGCGGCGAGTGGAAGCCTTATGAACAATATGTTTTCGAGTATAACGATACCGAGATCAGCGAGTCAAGATACGCAACAATGATCAATTACTTTATCGCCGATCACGGCGGAAACTATTATTTTTACAACTGGTATTAAAACTTTTATAGGAGATGATCTGACTGATTTGCGTACAAAACTACACCAAAAAGTACGGCGATAAAACCGTTGTGAACGATATCTCGTTCACCGCGAAAGACGGCGCAATCACCGGATTTATCGGCCACAACGGAGCCGGTAAATCAACAACGATCAAAGCGATCACGGGCGTTATACGCCCGACAAGCGGTTCCATTACGATCAACGGGATCGACATTCAGAAGGACGGAAAAAAGGCGAAAAGTCAGTTTGGCTATGTTTCCGACAGCCCCGATCACTTTTTGAGACTCAGCGGCATCGAGTATCTGAATTTTATGGCGGATATTTATGATACGTCCTTAGACGGAAGAGCCGCCTTCATTGAGGATTACGCCAAACGCTTCGGCATTTACGACTCACTGAGCGGCACGATCCTCTCGTATTCTCACGGAATGCGTCAAAAAATAATGATCATGGGCGCGCTGATCCACAATCCGTCCGTATGGATTTTAGACGAGCCCCTGACCGGCCTCGATCCGCAGTCGGCATTTGAGCTCAAACAGATGATGCGCGAGCACGTAAAAAAAGGGAATTCGGTGTTCTTTTCAACACATGTGCTCGAGGTTGCCGAAAAGCTGTGCGACGAGATCTGCATCATCAAAAAAGGAGAGCTTTTGTACTGCGGAACCCTTGATGAACTGAGGGCTACGCACAAATCAAATGCTTCACTGGAAAACATTTTTCTTGAATTAACAGAAACAAAAGAGTAATCGGAGGTAGTAAAAATGATTATGTCTATTGCGTTTGGAGTTTTTGGAATCGGTTTGATCATCTTCGGTATAAAGATCCTTCTCACCGGCACACTCACAAAAGGCGAGGAGGCGAAAATCGCCTCGTATTCAAAGAAAGGCGCGCGCACTTACAAGCTTATCAATGTCTTGATGTATATCGTTGTCGGTCTCTTTTTGATCGGAGAATGTATTATCGATTTTCTCGAGTTTCAAAAGGTTCTTGACGATACCTTGTGGATCAAGTTGATCTTGTTCGGCGTCATTATTCTTATGGTAGTCGTCTACTTTATTGTTGCGTCAAAATGCAAGAAGATGACCGACGATGAGTGATCAAAAAGGCACCGGCGAGTTTTCCAAGGTGAGAAAGCTCATTTCTGTTTTGGAAAAATGCAACGGCAAATCAAAGATCGGCGGCAGTGAAGCGCTGATCTCACCGAGGGCGGCAAAAATATTTGCCGATGTCGGATTGGTATTCCTGACGGCGGCTTTGACAGCGGCGGCTTACTTTGCGGAACCCTTGATCTCGCCGTACATCTCCCTTAAAGACTTTACAAATGTTTTGATGATGATACTGTTTCTGCTCAGCCTTGTGCTATCGGTCAAAAACATTGTCACTGTGCTGTACACGGCGGACGATCTTCCGGTTTTGCTGCCCATGCCTTTTTCGGCGGGTCAGATCGTGACTGCCAAGCTGACCGTGACCTTGAAGTTTCCGGTAGTTCTGAGCGTTATACTGATCAACGCGAGCTTTTTCGGGTTCGGCTTGCGTGCGGGAATGGGCGCGGCGTTTTACATCGGCACGGTGCTTTCAAGCGTCCTTATTCCCGTGACCGGTCTTGCGATCGCCGCGCTGCTGACAGTCGTGATCTTCAAATGCTGCGGCTTTATCCGAAATCGCGATATCATGGTAGCGATCGGCGGTATCCTGACGCTCGTGCTGACAGTCGGATATTTGATCGTCAGCAGCATTCTCAACAGCAATGATTCCCCTGACGCTGCTTTGAGCGCCCTCTCGGCGTTTTCAGGTTTATCCGAGTACTTCCCGAACATCGCGTTTATGAATGGCTTTATGTTCGACGGAAGTATCATAGGACTGTTCGTCAGTCTCGGCATTACCGCTGCAGCTATCGCTTTCGCCTTGCTTGTTATCAAGCTGTTTTATCTGTCCACAGCGCTCTCCATGCAAAATACCGGCTCCGCAAAAAAGCCTGTCGAAAAAAGCATGCTTTCCGGTCGGAAGAAGCGCAGCGCTCTGAAAGCGCTGACCTCCTACGAGGCGAAAAATGCGCACAGGAATCCGGCTTATATGATTTACGGTTTTGCCATGACCTTTATCTGGCCGCTGTTTTTTGTTCTGCCGTTCGCTTTCGGTAAAAACGCACTTTTCAGCACCGCCGGTTCTGTTGACACAAGCGCCGCGCTGATCTGCGCGATCTTTCTCGGTGTTGCGGCGTCCTGCTTTGCCTGCGGCTTCAATAATTTGCCCGGAACCGCCTTTTCGCGCGAGGGCGGCAGCTTCTATATTTTACGTGCCATGCCGCTTGATTTTAAGGATTACTACAAAAGCAAGCTCCGCTTTGCCATGCTGATCTGTTCGCTCGGAAGCGTGCCGTACATCCTGATTCTCGGTATCGTTTGTATTGCGACAGGCATCGTCACATTCACAGGCAGCTGGGTATTTCTGTATAGTGCGTTCGTCTGTGTACTTTGTAACTTGATCTTTGTCAACTGTATGCTCGTGAGCAATGCCAAGAGTCCGGTTTTCACTCGGGACAGCGAAACGGAAATATCGCGCAAACTGGGCGGTATAAACGCCGTTGCGCTTATCATCGGATTTGTAATGTATATCGCTCTGTTTGTTCTCATTATCATTGCGATGATCCCGGAGCTTTCCGCGATATTCATTAACAGCACAACGGTGACGATCGCTGCTGTCACGGCTGCGGTTTTTGCGCTCATAGTTTTAGTGATCGCTGCAGCGCTCAACAAAACCTCCGTCAAAAAAGCGGAAAAGAGTTTGACGGTGATCGAATAACTTTCAGCAGCTAATAGTTGGATAACAGGACATGACAAAGCAATTATTTCTTCAGATTATATAGATTATTACTGCGGAAGTTTAAATAATTCTTTTGTATATTTAGCAGCATATAGTAGTGGAAAAACCTCAGAGTTAAAGGTCAAATTTTGCGACGCATAAACAAAGAAAAGCTATTTTTTGCCGTGCTGAAATAACTGACGATGGGTTGAAATCACTTACAGTTTAAACTACGAACGCTGTACTTGACATTACTTGTTGAGTGCAGCGTTTTAATCTTTATTGGGATAGAATTTAGATTTATGATTATGGATATATTGAATTGCTTCTCAATAGGCGAGACCGATATGAAATTTGAGTTGAACTAACTCTAAAAAGTATCAGTCAGACGTTTTCAGACATCGGAAAACAGCCTTTCATCGACTAATGAAATATTGCTGGTCTTTTGATGCTGTTCCGAAATCTTTTGCCGGTTTTGGCCTCGATTTTGCATAAATTACTTTAACGACTTGCAAAATTACAAACACGAAAAAAGGCTTGAAACCGAAGTTTCAAGCCTGAGAAATCCAGTAATCATGAGGGAAATCAAGTTGCGGTTGACGTTTGGAGACCGCTGCTCTACCAACTGAGCTATACCCCTAAATATGTAATCGCTGCAAATGAACGCGTGTCACTTGCAGAAAATATAATAACACATACACGTGTGTTTGTCAAGATGTTTTCTGGACAAAAACGCGGAATCGCAATTCTTTTTAAAAGATTTTGTCCGGAAACATACTGCTTTCGCACGCGACAGGGAATGCCGTTATGATAAACTATGCTGCACTACACACACGTGTTTTTCGTGGTCTTTGACCGCTGCTTGGGCACGTTTTTTTCACACGTCTATTGATAATTTTTTCAGCGGCTGCGATTTGGCTGCTATGGAGTTGGTATTGCCATAGCTTTCGATTCGTGATAGAATAAAAAAGATAAGGAATAAATATGAGGTTAAAAGTAATGATTGGCGATAACAAATTCTTAGAAAACTTTTACAACGAATACGATGAGGACGGAAGGCTTGAAAACAATCGTCTTGGCAGAGTGGAATACCTTACTACACGCCGCTATTTAGATCCGCTGCTGACCGCGGACTGCAAAATTGCTGAAATCGGCGCAGGCACCGGAAGATATAGCGTTACCCTTGCCAAAGAAGGTTATGATGTTACTGCTGTTGAATTGGTGCAACATAATCTTGACATTCTCAAAAGCAAACTCGACGGCAGCGAAAACATCAAAACCTTTCTCGGTAATGCGCTTGACTTGAATATGCTGGATGATAACACCTATGATGTTACGCTCCTGCTCGGACCGATGTATCATCTGTATTCCGAGAAAGATAAAGTTTTCGCACTAAAAGAAGCTGTCAGGATCACAAAGCCGGGCGGTTACATTTTGGTTGCCTATTGTATGAACGAAGCGACGGTTATTCAATATGTTTTTGGTTGTAATCAGCTGAAATCCGTTATGGATTTGAATATGATTACCGATGATTGGAAATGTATCAGCGAACCGAAAGACCTGTTTGAAATGGTGCGTGTTGAGGATATAGAGCGCCTGAACGCAGCTGTTCCCGTTGAGCGTATAAAGCTTGTCGCAACCGATGGCGCAAGCCGGTATATTCGTGAGTATCTCGAAGAATTTGACGACTAAACCTTTGCAAAATGGCTGTCCTATCACTTTGCGACCTGCGAACGGCAGGATTTGATAGGCGCTACCAATCACAGCTTGGATATTTTGAGGAAAGTGCAGGTGAGATAAGTGTTTGCTCCAAAACTAAATCAAGGCGACGAGATAAGAGTCATCGCTCCGTCACGCAGTTTAGCGATTGTTCGTGACGAAATATTCAACAAGGCTTTGCATTGCCTTGAACAACAGGGCTTTTATATTTCCTTTTCAAAGCACAGTCGGGAAATAGACGATTATAATTCGTCGTCAATACAATCCAGAGTCGAGGATATACACGAAGCGTTTCTCGATAGCAATGTTAAAGCAATTCTGACGGCAATCGGCGGCTTCAATGTGAACCAAATATTAGAACATATTGATTATGAAATCATCCGACAACACCCTAAAATTCTATGCGGCTATTCAGATATTACTGCCTTGCTCAATGCCATATATGCCAAGACCGGACTCATCATCTATCACGGAGCTCATTTTAGCACCTTTGGTTTTGAAACAGAGCCGGAGTATACACAAAAAGCGTTCTTTGATTGCGTGATGAACGAGGGCTGCTTAACGCTGAAACCATCTCAAATCGCAAAAGAATATACAATCATTCAACAAGGTGTTTGTGAAGGCGCGATAATCGGCGGTAATCTTTGTACGCTTAATCTACTGCAAGGCACACAGTTTATGCCACAAGCAGACGATATAGTCTTATTCCTTGAAGATGACAACATTATGGGCGATCATTTCATTTATGAATTTGACCGTAATTTTCAGTCATTGCTGCAGGCTTATGGCAAAGAAAAAATAAAAGGCATTGTGTTCGGCAGATTTGACGATAGCTGCAAGATGAGCGCGGATGTTATCAAAAGAATTATATCCGACAAATTGCCAAAAAACATTCCTGTTATGTTTGGTGTTGACTTCGGACACGTTTTCCCGATGATAACCTTCCCGATAGGCGGCAGGGTGAGAATGGAAGCGAACGCTAATCCGATAATTGAAATTATCAATCATTAGATTTGAGATAATAACGAAATGATAGTTATCCTCTTGCTACGGCAAGGGGATTTTTTATAGCCAAAAACGCCGGTGATTATTGGAAGCAGGTAAAAGCGAGCCGTCCTTTTGGGGACGGCCCGCGAAAGACATCGGACGGCAGAGCCGACCGTTATGCAGTTTTAGGCGAACACGCGCAACGTTTGCTGAGGGGTTCCTCAGTATTTGCGGCGTTTGTGTGAACGGAGATATTTTTAGGAGGAAACTATGGAAGAATACAAGAAGGTTACTATCAGTTTTACAAAAGATCAGTTGGAAAAGATGGATGAAATCATGTCAAAGGAGCAGGGCTACTCGCGAAGTTCATTGGTGCGCGAGGCGGTAGATTACTACCTCGGTTTTCTTGCTCAAAAGGGAAGCGTCAGCTATTTGTCGCCGATCATCAGTCAAAACATCAAGCTGGTTTTGTCACGCTTTGAAGAAAACCTGAGTGAGATGTTGTTCAAGTTGGCGGTTGAAGTGAGCAAAAGCAATATTCTTTCTGCGCGTAACTTCGAGCTAAACGACTACGCTTTGAATTATTTGAATGATGTTTCCGAACAGATTGTCGCGGAGCATAACGGCGTTCTCGACTTGGAAAAGGCAAGAGATTTCATCAACGGAGAAGAAAATGGCTAAGATAATTGTTTCATGTCGCTTTCAAAAAAGCGCGAAAGATATGGCTGATCTCATCAGATATATGGCAACCCGTGAAGGCGTTGAAAAGCTACCAAACAGCAAGAGATTCAATATTGCCTCATCGCAACAGCACGATCTTATTCTTTCTGTGGTAAAGCAGTTCCCGGAAAGCAAAAAGTTTCTTGAATATGATGACTACTATGCAATGCCCACCAGAGAAAATGCTAACGAGTTTTTGAATGCAGTTGCGGAGAGATACGCCGACCGTGCTGATGAATTGAAAGGTTTGGTTAGCTATATTTCCAACCGTCCCGGCGTTGAAAAACTCGGCTCTCACGGATTATTTACGCAATTCGATATGCCGATTGACCTTGATACCGTTGCGGATCGGGTCGCCAATCACGACGGTGTTATCTGGACGGAGGTGGTCAGTTTGCGGCGTGAGGACGCGGAACGTCTGCATTTCAACAATGCAGAAGCGTGGAAAAATCTTGTTCGCCGCAACATGAATGAGATTGCAAAAGCCCACCGAATCAAGGTGGAGGATTTGGAATGGTACGGAGCTTTCCATAATACGACTCACCATCCGCATATCCATCTGATCATTTTATCAAAAGGGCAGGAGGGTTTTCTCTCTGAGAAAGGTATTAAAGAACTGCGACGAGCCTTCGGTCAGGACATCTTCCGCGACGAGCAATACAAGCTGGCGACGATAGAAACCGGCTATCGGAATCAGTTGAAAGAGCAGTTGGCTGATCAGTTACAGAAGATTCAAAAACGGCAATCGATCCCGAACTCCGATTATTATTTACTGCTACTGAGAAAAATCCGTGATGAAGTTCAGCAGCAGAAGGGTAAGAAGCTCTACGGCTATCTGCCGAGAAAGACAAAAAAGCTGGTGGATTTCGCTCTGCATGAGTTCGCCAAAGACGGTGATTTATCTGAAATCTATGCAAAGTGGAATGAGGTCAACCGCGAAAAGTTAAGTCTTTACTATGATACGAAAGATAAACCAGACGTACCTATTGAGAAGAATCCCGAGCTTCGGTCTCTGAAAAATATGCTTATCAGGACGGCGTTGAGCATGAATTTCAACGCACAGATGACTGTAAATACTGCCCGTATAGGATTTCTTTTCTCTATGTTGGCGAAACAAATCGTCAGCATCGCCGGAAAAAGGTTGGATGAGCTCAATAAGATGATGCCCCTGACTGACAGCAAAGAACGAGATAAAATCCGTGAGAAAAAGCTGGCTCACGGTCAGAAAGAAGGTGCAGACAGCAGTGGTATCAATGAAGAAGTCTATGACAGCCAAGCCGCAGAGGGTATCCTGACTATGCTTGATTACCTGATTTCACTTGGGAATCAGGAGAATGAGCAGGCTGTCGAAGAATCGAATGCTCAGCCGTCAATCGAATATGATTTCGACAACGCATATTCTGACTATCTGAATAACGATGATAACGATTATGATGATAACGTAGATGACGAAGACGAAGAATATTACGGTCTTTCTATGTGAACAACGAGGTTAGCACCCTGTTTCGCCGTGTGTCGCCCTGTGTGCGATTTGTTGAGGAAAGTAGGGTAAGTACCCGACCAAAAGTGTTTGCGCGGTGTTGAGCGTTTGTCGCGGTTTGTAAGCGATAGCCCGTATTGAGAGGTGTTTGAAGGTTATGTTTGTGCTCGGCTATAGTGAGCGATAACCAAAAAACGGTACTGCGAGCAATAAACGCGCTGTTTAGCCGTGTATCGCCCTGTGTGCGATTTGTTAGAGAAAGGCGAGAAAAGTACCCGAACGGATTGTTTGCACGGTGTTGGGCGTTTGTCGCGATTTGTGAGAGACAGCCCGTTTTACAGGTCGATAGCAGTCATATCCATATTCGCCCATAGCATATGCCCTTTTTACTATACACGTAGTGTATAGTAAAAACAGAGCAACAGGACTGTTCAAAATTTGAGACGCTAAATCAAAGATAGTCCGAAAAAGATCCGGAGCTGAAATTGTTGATTCTGCTTGGGGCGGAGCTGCTTTTGCAAAAATGAGCAGGTCGTTCCGATGTTGCTGTCTGAATAAATATCCGAGAAACAAGAAAGTTCAATTATATTAGCAGCGTTACCGTTTAATTAATCACATAACCTTTTGCAGATTTTCGCCGGTCGGCAAAATCCGGTAGATCGTATTGCTGAAGTCCGTAAAATACACCCATTTGTCATCGACAAGGTAAAGGTTGTTGATGTCCATGGTACAGATTTTCTGAGGGGTATCGTTTTCCGGCGTCAAAACGTGCAGCGTCCTTACCGTATCCGAAGCGTCCTTTGGCGCGAACGCAAGATATAGGGTATCTCCGCAGCTGTTCATCCTGCAACCTCTGTTATCGACGATCTTGGTTGTTTTCATATCACTGAGGTCGGTGCGGTACAAGGTATAGGTATCATCGTCGGTAAAATGATAGTTAAAATAAACATAATGATCTGTAAATCTGATGTCATTGCATGAGCCTTTGCCGCTTTGATCGAGCTCCGCCACTTTATCCAGCCGAATTTCCCTGACGGTTTTTGTCGCTTCCAAATCGAAAATATAGTAGGTGTAAAACCGACTGTCAGCGATTTGATCAAATGATTCCGGCAACACATAATACATATTGTGTTTGGAAAAATAGAGGGGAAGAAACATATTTCCAAAGGTTTCATTGGACGCCAGCAGTGTGTATGTGCCGTCATCATAGAGGTATACATAGTCCTCCACTTCTTCCTTTTCGGGCGAAGAAATGAAATACAGTTTATCCTCCAAGACAAAAAAACGGTACGGTATGCTTCCGTTCGGCGGCGCCAATTCGATGTATTTCTCGAACTGCCTGCTGTCCATATTCAGTCTCCATATTTCAGGATGACCGGACTCTGTGTCGGTGTGCAGGTAATAATCCAGTAATTCACCGTGATACATCCGCATTTGCAGATCGGTACTTAAATTGTGTTCCGTTTTTTCGGAGTAGATTTGCTCCTGTCCCACGTCGGTCAACTTGTAGATGCTTTGCGTAGTATAGGAAGAAGATTGCCAATCCCAGTTTCGCAAAAACCTTCTGACATACAGCGCATCTTTTGTGCGCCATAAGCCTTCTTCAACCTCGCTGCCGTTGGCGAACTCATTGCCGTAGGCGTTGTCGATCGGTTCGGAATCCGATAAGTTGATACGTCCAGCACATGCGGATAATAATATTGCGAATGGTATCAGCAGAACTGTTAATTTATATTCTTTTTTCACAAGATCCACCTCCGATTATCAATTCATCATAATCACAGAAACCGTAATCTGATTGCTGTCCTCATTGAACAGCAGTTCTCCGCCGTATTTTTCTGCGAGATTTCGCAGTATGCCGATTCCCTTGCCGTGAAGCGTCTTATTGCCCTTAGTGGTCTGCAGGTCAGGATTTGATTGCAGCACTGAGCCTGCGACGGCGTTCCTGCAAATCACGCAGTAATACGCCTGATGAACCGTAATTGATAGTGTCATTTTTCGCTCCTCAACAGGGCGTGAGACGAGGTATTCCATCGCGTTATCGCATAGATTACCGATGATGGATACAATGTCCGTATCTTCCACAAACCGAAGCGTATCGCCGATTTCATACGAGAAGTCAATTGATTTCTCCTGCGCTTTTTCGATTTCAACATTCATTATCGCGTTGAGCATTGGATTGTCGGTGTGAACGGGCGTATAAGCCGCAGACAGCTGCTCGCTCATGCTTTCGCATAACGCCTTCGCCTTGTTGTATTCGCCCTGAGAAATCAGCATGCTTGCAGACATCAGCATATTTTTTGCGTCGTGCTTAACGGCGGAGATTTTTTCAATCTGCTCGTTTGTGCTTAATACGGATTGCCTGTAAAGCTCCTCGCGCTGATGGCTTACCATCAGATCTGCCTTTACCCGGTAATCTTTGCTGACCTTAATCAGCAGGTACCAGAAGATAACCGCCATAAGTCCTGTGCTCAGCGCGATGATGGTGATATGGATCTGTATATCCCCGTTAAAATCAACCGCCGCAAACGCCAGCAAAGCGGTAAACCCGACTGTACAGGTGATGAGTGGTATGACGATAAATGCCAGAATATCGGACAGGCTTCGCATGTTGATTTTGCCTTTGCTGAACCTGTAGATAACAAACAGAAAAACCGCGTAGAAAGCGTTGGCAGTAAAAAGAACCAGACAGCGAAACGCTTCGGACGATGTAACCGCTTCGGAAAAGGGGATTTTTCCGAAGGTGCTCATGACATTTACCGTAAGGTAAGCGATTGATATGTTTGAAACCGCGATGGGAATGATAATCCGCAAATACAGCTTTCCCTTCAAAAAAAGCACGGCATACAGCACCATGACAATCATGGCGAAAATGTAGTAAAGAAAGTGAAAGGTCATCTCATTGAAGGTAAAGTATATCGACGCTGCAGACAGCAGGCAAACTGCCGCACACAAGGGAATGATCCGTTTCACCTTGCTCTCGGGCTTATCGAAAAACAGGTAGAGAAATCCGATAAGAATCACCTGTTCGATCATGTTCGCCGTGATTTCTAAAACTAATCCGACGTTCATTGCACATTTACCATCCATTCAAAGAATTGCCGTCTGACTTCCTTGCTGTATTTTCTGCTAAGCGGAAGAAGGGTGCCGTCGGTAAGACGAATATTTTGCGGCATAATCTCCGCGATATAACGCATATTGATCAGACAGCCGATATGAGCGCGGACAAATCCTTTTGAGGTCAGCTCAGCCGCTTTTTCGTCCATTGCGGCGCGTTCACGCAGTTCGCTGCGTGTGGTGTGAAACACCACATAGTTATTCACTTTTTCAAGATAAATCAGCTCCCGAAACGCAACCTTATCCGTGCTTCGTCCGGACTTGACTGTCAGATACTCTTCTTCGCATTTTTCATTCAGCCGAATCAGACAGGGAGCCAAGTCCTCCGGATGCGATTTGCGAATGAAGGAGTAGGGCTGCTGCCGTAGCGCTTCAAAAACAAGACCTTCTCGGTTCGTAACAAAAATGATAAAAGGCTTGTCGGAGCCGTTTCTGACAGCGTTCAGTTTTTCCGCTAAATCAAGTCCCGATAGCTTCGGCATTTCAATATCAAGCAGTATGACATCATATTGTTTTCCGCCGCCATTGACAAGCGATTCCGCGTCATAGGTGACGTTGATATCCGCGATAATTCCGTTCTCGCGGCAGATACGCGAAGTAATCCGCCGAAGCTCCGTCAAAAAGCTCTGTTCGTCGTCAACAATTAAGATTTTCATGTTACCACATCCGATACTTATCTATATATCAGTATAACATATTGTATACAGTAAAAACAATAATCTGGTAAAATTTGTGTATTTTCCGGTAAAATCTGACATTTTGGAGGGTTGACAAGTTTGCGGATAATATGTTAGCATTTGAGTGAGAAGAAAATATCAGACGCATTATTCAATTTTCTCTGCCGATGAATTTATCTACAATCGCTTTACCCGAAAGGGTTCAAAGCACCTCGCCGATGAACAGGAGGTAAATACATTGAAAAAGAATCTATTATATAATTTGATTTTTCCGACGTATCTGCTGATGTTTTTTCCGCCAGTCATTTTCTTTGTTTTGGCTGGAAACTTTTTGATTGACGCTCTTGTATATCTTTTGATATCCTTGATATTTTATAAAAGAATACGCTTGAAACTATATTTCAAAACTGTCTTAATGATTTGGGGAATTGGATTCTCGGGAGACATAATAGGCGCTTTCATTTGTTTTTTTCCGGAATTGTTCTATTTGCGCGTCGACAAGTTTCCATTTATTATATTGGGATTTTTAATGGCAATACTGGCAATATTCCTCATGAATTATCGCCTTTTCAGAGCCGAAATCTATTCTTTAAGCAAGAACAAAAGAGCGGCAGCGATCATTGCTGTATCCACTGCGCCGGTCACATTTTTTCTACCGCGTCAATATTTATTGGATTTAGCCAATAAAGCGATGACACTGTTTTCATAAACATTAATCCTCAAGAGGCAATGATTAAAAATCACTTCACCCGAAAATGAAGGGAGTTTTGTAAATGAAAAAATTTATAGCAGCATTCTTGATAATTCTTGTACTGACGTTGAGCGGCTGCGGAGAGGCTTCAGATGTCGGTGTCCATTTAACTGATTCTCAAAGATATTCGGAAACTGAGTTGAATAACGTCGTAGAAGCGGCTAAATCATTTTTTGCTAAGAACTTTGATGACTGTACTCTTTATACAATCGATTACAACGACGAGCATAACGAACAGGTTCGGGATGACAACCTGTGGAGATTCAGGCGTTCATTTGAGCCGAAGTTGTTACAGGATGTCTTGGAATTATCCGTCACATATTACGATAATCAGGATTCTGATAATACAAATAGTCTGATAACTGAAACTTATTATATGGTAACGCTTGACAACGGTAACTGGGAAGTCGGCGACCATGGAAGAACATAGGCAGCAGACGACAATACCGGAAAGGTAAATATGACTGTTGAATAGCAAAATCGGTTATAATAAAATTAAAAAAAACAAGCGGTCAATTCACATGAGAATTTGTTCCGCATCAATCGGAAAACAAAGGGAATTGAAATAGTTTTTGATTAGTTATTTCACCACAAATTATTGCCTTCTTGTTTTGGGAGGTCTGTCCATTGGATGTATAAAACAATAATAGGCTCACTTTTGTGATTGCCGCCAATGACTATTTAAGAACGGATGAGCACGATGAGAAATAAACATCTTTATTCAATAGGATTACCTATATACGTATTGATTTTTTTACCTCCGCTTTTATTGTGCGTGCCATTGTCTTTGCTGTTATTTTGCTTTTTCTCAATGTTGGCAATATCATTTCTCACTTTTAAGCGAATAAGAGGTGCATTTCTTGCAAGAACCGTTCCGGTTGCTTATGGTTGTGCAATGGTTTCACATATTTTAGGAGCGCTTATTTGCGGACTTCCTCCTATGATTATTTCTCGATTTTTAGATATCAAATATGATTTTTTCGCTGAACATGCGTCGTATATGGCTGATCCGTTTTACAGCCTTTCACATTTGAACTCCTTTATCCCTTTAGGCTTTTTTGCAGCGGTCACTTGTGCCTTTTTGCTGAATTATCACCTGACCTTCAAATTGCTCATCAGAAAACGTTTTCCATTGATTAAGCGTCAGCGATTCATTTTTGCTTTGTTGTGTGCTTTAGCTACTGCTCCATATGTTTTCTTTATCCCTGATCGTGTTGGAAATGAGTGGTTTGACTGGTTTACGAATTTGTTTAATGTTTCTGATTGGATCAGGCAGATGTTTGAAAACATAGACCGACTATATTTATGAGAAAAAATCTGCATGTTGACTATACAGTAAAATCGGTTATAATAGAATCAAAGGGAGTAAGGAGGTTGCTTAAATGTGTACTCAAAACGAAGCAATGATAGTGTTGCAGGAGGTTTATGAGGGTTGCCGAGCAATTTTCGGCAAAATAGAGGAAGCGTATCTCTATGGTTCATACGCAAGAGGCGACTTTCACGAGGAGTCGGATATTGATATTCTTCTGACGGTTGAACAGCCTCAATCTGTTATATCCCATCACCGTTCGGACATTGCGGAATTATCAAGTGATTTGAGCTTGGAGCATGATATAACCGTGTCAATCAGTGTAAAGCCCGCAGAACAGTTTGAGAGATTGATGAATGTATTGCCGTTTTATCAAAACGTCGTCAGAGAGGGAATAAAATATGCAAGTTGATGATTGGAAATCTATTTCAAAAATCAGAATAGAGCGTGCGGTTGAATTTTACGGAGACGCGGTTGCACTGTATAAGGAAAATAGATACAGAAGTGCCGCCAGCAGACAGTATTCAGCGTTTTTCACGCAATGAGAGCAGTGTTGGCGCTGGACGGCATAGACAGAAAGCATCACAGCGGTGTTATTTCCGAGTTCAGAAGATTGTATGTTAAAACCGGCATTTTTGACAGAGATGTCTCGAGCATCATCGCAACAATGTCCTTAATGCGCCATGACAGTGATTACGACGATTATATTCCGATTGAAAAAGAAGATCTTGATGATATGATCCCTAAAGTTAATAAATTGATTACAGAGGTTCAAAAGTATCTTGAGCCAAAGTTATAGGAAGGCAATAACGGCAATTAACTGTCAAAATTTGCGACGCTAAATCAAAGAAAGGGATTTTTCGCCAATGCTGTAAATGCTGGTGGCAGGTTAAAAATATTTACGATCAAAAAGGTGAACGCTGCACTTGACATGACTTGTTGAGTGCAGCGTTTTATACTTTATCGAGAAGAAATTTAGATTTATAATTGGGGTAAAATTAAATTGGTTTTCGTTGGGTGAGACTGCCTTGGTATTTAAGTATACTTACTCGAAAAAGTATCAGCCAAGGTTTTCAGGAGGGGATAATTGTCTCTTTCCAACCTAATGAAAAATTGCTGGTCTTTTGATGCTGTTCCAAAATCTTTTGCAGGTTTTGACCTCAATTTTGCATAAATCACTTTAACGACTTGCAAAAATCAAAACACGAAAAAAGGCTTGAAACCAACGTTTCAAGCCTTGAAAGTTCAGTATTTATGCGGATAATCGTTGCGGCGTTCACGTTTGGAGACCGCTGCTCTACCAACTGAGCTATACCCCTAAATATATGATCGCTGCAAATGAACACTTGTCACTTGCAGGAAATATCATAACACAGACACGCGGTTTTGTCAAGCGTTTTTCAACACAAAAACGCCGATTTGAGTAAGAACTTGTATTACCGCGTGTGATACGCACGTCAATTACATTTCATTATCAGGGATATCGCGTGCAGAATAGCTTGTTTGCGCACGTGAATGACGTGCTTTCTGACCACTGCTCAACTGTGTTATAGAACCTGAAAAGGACACGTAATTTTTCGGCGGCTGCGATGTGACTGGATATTTCTTTCAAAAAATGTCTACTTGAAAGGGGCAGGGGGAGATTACGTTTCGGGCGGACGCTACGGCAAGTTCCTGTTCGCCAGCCAGTTTTTCCAGCTGTTTTCATACGACAGGCAGGGCTATATTTCAAACTTCTACTGGAATTTCTACAATCCTCTCATGCGCAAGATCCTGAGCGATACCGCTTCTACGCGCTATACGGAGGAGACAAAGCACCACGAAGAGGTTTCGCGCGTAAACAACGGCAAGTTCCAGGTTCTCGAGGACGGCAAGTGGAAGTCAATCAGCTTTAAGGCGGTTGCTATTAACGCCTGCGAGCCGGGAAAAACAATGTACACCCGCGACTTTACCTTCTATGAAAAGCTTATTGAAAACGCGTCAGAGCTCGGCGCGAACTGCATAGTAGCCAAGGATCTGCTGCCGCCGGAGTTTTATACCGCAGTCAGCCGCTTCAACAAGAAGGAAGGTAATTCCAAGGTCTATATTATGCAGCAGATTCGTCTGCCGTGGAACTGGCTCAATGTTGCGGATCCGTCAACGGGGATTTTGAGGTGTATGAATTATCGATCGAAGCTATGCGTCAGTACCGCGACCAGAGCGGCGACGAGGGCGTAGACGTGATAATCGACGAGGTCAACGAGCAGGCAAAGCCTGTGGAAATCTACGCGGAAATGCTCGAAAACGGAGATGTTTACCGCAAGAGCTACGCCTGCCGCAGACTGTCTGATCTGGGAGCCTCGCAGTACCGCGACGAGCTTCGCAAGTATGTGGACAACAAGAACCGCGACCTCGCCTACAACGCGGCGATGGGACTCGCGAAGTTCGGCGATACCGACGTCGTTGCGGAATACCTGCTTTCAATCCAGGATGACAGAATGTATTTCGCGCGCATTGTCAACGAGTTTTTCGACGTTTTCTCGGGCGACAGGGTTGAGCTTGCCTCAAGGCTGTTCGAAACCTGCAACCCTTATATGAAAAATACTATCATCAAGGCGATTGCTCACTTCAGGCTCGACGCGTTCCGTCAGATGTATCTCTCGGGCGCGACGGGCAACAACCAGCAGCATAAAATCGCCTGTATCAAGGCTCTTGCCGAATTCGGCTATGAGGAAGACGAACAGATCCTGCAGATGGCGGCAAAGAACAGGGATTCAACGAGCTGGCTATATGCTGGACACAGGGTCCTATGTCGATCGGAGATATCCGCAGTCAGCGTAGACGCTGGCAAATCGGACTGATGGATACCCTCGTTTCGCACTGGAGCATGACCTTCAATCCTCGCTACGGCATGGTCGGATTATTTTCGATGCCGTACAACTGGATTTTCGAGCTGTTCGGCGCTGCAATCGAAACGATCGGTTACTTCCTGATACCGTTCTCTCTTATCATGGGCGAGCTGAATATGTTCTTCTTCGTCATGTATTTTCTGTTGGCGGTGCTTCTGGGCGTCATTCTGTCCGAGGGCAGTCTGGTGCTCGAGCAGTACACCCACCGCGCGGCAATGACCGCCAAGCAGAGTATTTCAATTTCTATCTACGCTATTCTCGAAAATTTCGGATACCGCCAGATGATTTCCGTTTTCCGTCTGGAGGGTATTCTCAAATACAGAAAGCTCAGAAAAACCTGGGGCAAAATCAAGCGCAAGGAGTTTGAGCAATGAAAAAGTACGTTATCGCGGTCGTCGCAACAATCGCTACTCTGTTTCTGCTGGCTCAGACTGGCTTGCTGGCGCCGTTCGGTATAAAGCAGCTTTCCTTTACTCGGGAAAACGGCGACAAGGACGCGCCGCAGCAGCAAAACGAGGAGTTTACCGATACTGTCAACGACCTGAGCTACAAATTCAAAACCGAAGGAAAATCCTTCTATGTCTACAAAAACGGCGGCTGGCAGGAGGAGCTTATGACGGGCGTCAATATCGGCGCTTCCGAGCCCGCGCTTTTCCCGGGCGACCTGACCATCAGCTATGACACATATCTTCGTTGGTTCGAATACATCAGCGAAATGAACTGCAACTGCGTCCGCGTATATACCACAATGCGTCCGCAGTTCTATCTCGCGCTCAGGGACTTTAATGAAAAAGCCGAAAAGCCTGTTTATCTATATCAGGGTATCTGGGTCAACGAGGACGATATCGAGCGCTTAGGCGATGTTTACGCCGAGAACGAGAAGATTCTCAGCGGGTTCAAGACCGACGCGATCTCACTTGTTGACGTTATCCACGGCAACGCACTTATCCCTGAGTCGGCAGGCAAGGCTTCCGGCACCTACCGCACGGACGTTTCGCGTTGGCTCGCCGGCTGGATCATCGGCATAGAGTGGGATCCGAATCTTGTTCTGAACACAAACGAGCAGCACCCCGATATGAGCGACTACGACGGCAAATATCTCTACACCCAGTCCGCGACCCCATTCGAGGCGTTTCTCTGCCGTGTGGGCGACGCGATGATAGAGCACGAAACCGACGAATACAAGTTCCAGGCTCCGCTCGCGTTCACAAACTGGATCACCACCGACCCGCTCAGTCACCCAAACGAGCCGCATTACGACGAGGACAAGGCGACCGTCAACACCGAGAACGTAAAGTTCCGCAATTTCGGCGCGGGTATGTTCGCGTCATACCACATCTATCCCTACTATCCCGACAGCCTGAATTATCAGGAGGACTACCTGAAAAAGACAGACGAAAACGGCAAGGTGGATACCTACACCGCGTATTCCGTGGCAGCTCCTCAACGTCATGGATCCGTCGTCAAAACAGCAGATGAGCGATTTTTGGCAGGAGCAGGTGTTTGCGCCGCAGGACTATGATTCTTTCAGCTTTGGCATGGGCGTCTGCACCGACAAGAGCAAAAAATCCATTTCCTTCGGAGGCAGCTACACCTATACCGGCTGGAATACTCCGACCTGGCATGAGCGTCTGAAACCTTCATATTTCGAACTCCAGGAATATCTCAGGCAGTACAGAGAGAGCAGCAAGGCAGAACCGACCAAATGAACGCGAAAGGAGCTTACCGATGAAGCGAATAACCGCTCTGATACTGGCGGCGATGATCGCGCTGACGCTCGCGGGTTGCTTTGAACAATCGGCGTTCAGCGCCGCACCGGCGCGGCTTGACCTGCCTGATACGGGCGATGTCCGAATGCCGTTCTTTGCGTCAGACAACGGATATTTCTACCGGCGCACCTCGGACGGCAGCGGAGAGAAGGTCTACATCAAGGGCGTGAATATGGGTCTTACTGAGCCGCAGACCGACCTCAAGAGTCCCGACACCACATATGACACCTTCATGGAATGGTTCCGTCAGATTGCGGCAATGAACGCAAACACCGTCCGCGTTTTCACGGTGATGAATCCGAAGGACTTGAAAACGCAGTATAAACGGCCGCTTCTTATCGCGGAGTACGGCTTGTCCACCTCGCGCGGAGTGGCGCATATCGGCATAAACAACTATCAGCAGGGCGGCTTGAACGAGGACGAACAGGGCTGGCTCAACGCGCGAATGACCGCCGATATCCGCGAGGCTGGCTGCTGCGGAGGACTTCTTTTCTCGTGGCAGGACGAGTGGTTCAAACGCACATGGAACATTGACATGTACTACCCCGACGACCCTGCAATGCGCACGCACGACCTCTCGTCCGCCGAACAGGGCTACGGCTTGCTTGGCTTTGATACGAGCGATATCTATCCGGACGGCGACGCTTCGGAATGGACTCAGAGCATCGGAGTGGGAGAGAGCCGCGTCTGTGTGCAGTACGACGCGGACTATATGCATCTTCTCGTGTCGCTGCCGAAGGACTTTGACTTTGACAACGATACCTATTACGTGCCCATTCAGATAACCGCCGAGGGCAGCAAATCGGCGAAGGACAAGGATCTTGAGTTTACCGAACCCGTCGATTACCTGCTCGAAATCAACGGAAAAGAAAATACGCGTCTGCTGTGTGACGCGTACCGTGATGTTTTCCACTATAAATATGCTGTTCTGCGCGGCATATTCGGCGAGGACGAGAAGAAACCTTTTGAGAAAAACAGCGGCGAATACCGCCCGATTCAAATGCTTGTCTCGAATGAGATGTATCTTCCCGACGAGGACGTCACAATTCCGCCTAAGTCTGTTGAGACAGGATTGTTGCGCTACGGAAACGCTAATCCTGCGTCAGAGGACTTTGATTCTCTCGCGGACTTCTGCCTTGCGGACAATCAGCTCGAAATCAGACTTGCCTGGTACCTGCTCGGAGTCAAGAACCCGCGCACAAAAGCGTGTATAGCGCCTCTGACGGGCTCAGAAATCGATTTTACGACCTTTGACGGTATAAGGACAGGCGCGGGCAAATCGGGCAAAATTGAGCTTTTTAACGCAAATTTCAAGGGGATAGACAATTTGACGCAAAAGCCCCGGCTGAAAAAATCATATACCCACATGACCCGCGCGTTTGCGGAGCTGTATGATAAAACGAAACCCTCCCGGAATTGACGGGAGGGTATTTTTGTGTCTTATAAATATTAAGCCTGCAGGTTTCTCTTTCCGGGGAAAACGACGGCAATCATGCCGGAGCCGACGTGTGAGCCGATGATAGGGCCGATTTCGCAGAGCTGAACTTCCTTGCAGATGCCCTTGATCGCTTTTTTGAGCTCCTTGGCGACCTCGGGGCTGTTAGCGTGTCCGATAAAGACGGTGGATTTCTTGAGGTTCTCGCCGTCTCTCTTCAGGTGCTTGACAAGTGTGTCGATAACATGGCTCTTGCCTCTGATTTTGCCGACGTTTGCGAGCTTGCCGGTTTCGTCACAGCTTATAATCGGCTTGATCTGGAGTGCCTTGCCGAATGTTGCGGCTACAGCGGAAATCCTTCCGCCTCTCTTGAGATGCTCGAGATCGTCTACAACAAACCAGTGCGCAATGTTCTTCTTGGTGCTCTCGATGTAATCCTCAAGCTCCTCGATAGACGCGCCTTCCTGATATTTTTTGCCTGCCATATAAACAAGAAGTCCAAGTCCCGCGGAATCGCAGCATGAATCGATAGCGATTAGCTTTCTGTTGGGATACTTCTCTCTGAGCTCCTCGACCGCGATCATGCAGGTGTTGAAGGTGCCGCTAAGACCCGTGGGAATGCCCGTGTAGAGCACGTCCTTGCCCGCCTTGAGATATTGCTCAAAGTAGCGCTTAAAGCCGTCGATGTTTATCTGAGTTGTTTTGGGATAAGCGCCCTCATCGATGAGGGCGTAGAACTCGTCGAGCTTCATCATGCGGCAGTCGGGGTAATGCATGTAGCACTTGTCCCCAATCTGAAATTCCATGGGAATTACGGCTACACCGACTTCATCAACCTGCTTTTGTGTAAGGTCGCAGGAAACGTCGGTCATAAAAACATACTTCATAACTTGACCTCCTTGTATATTTCTTCCTCTATTCTATCAAATGAACGGTCAAATGTCAATGAATATCTGCAACCCTATCGGCATATATATAGGGCAGGAGGGGTGGCTATGGACTGCAGATTATCCGACCTTCGGCACAAGGAAGTAATCAGTGAAATCGACGGTACGAGGCTTGGTTACGTAGATGACATAATTGTGGATACAAAATCATCAGCAGTTGTAGCTTTTGTAATATTTGCACGAATATTCTTCTTTGGAATATTCGGAAAAAGCGAAGATTATATTATTCCGTGGGAGAAAATTAAGCTTATCGGCGAAGACACGATCATAATTTCCTGCAAGACGCCGAAACCCGAGAAAAGGCCGAAAAAACGGCTATTTTTCGGGAAAAATTGAAATTTTTTACTTTCTAAAGATTCGGCGCATTCTACTACAAAACGCCAATAATTTTGTTGAAAATTAACAAGGAATATTTTTCTTAAGAAATTAAAAACCCGAGTTATTACAGGGCTGTAATAACGATTACAGCCCTTTTGGCGGGGGTAGACTTGCAATTTAATTTTATTTGTGTTTTAATACACTTAGAAATTGTGTGTTTGATAAAATTTAACGACTAAAGACGTAGCGCCGTCTGTAAAGCCCGCCCGCATATACATATTATATATAGGCGTGAGCTTGGCGCTCAACTCCAAAGGAGGAAAAATTTTTGAGAGCTACAAATAATAAACACTATGGAAGTGAAACCCGCAGATATGCACAGCCTGCCAAGAAGGCAGAGAAAACTGTAAAGAGTCACAAGGGCGTCAAGATTGCCTCAGCCGTATGCGCAAGCCTGATCGCATGCGCGGCGCTGGTTATCCCGACAACAACTCTTGCTCCCAACGTTGACGCATATGAGGACAGCAGAGCTGCTTCCTTCTCAATCGGCGGTCTTGATCAGTTTTCGGCTGTCATCACCAACAACTGCGAGGAAGTAACTACCGCTCCCAACACTGAGGCGGTCACTGCCGCACTGGAAACCACAAAGGCAATCAAGGAGGCTTCCGCTTCCAAGGACGAGAAAAAGACCGAGAGCTCAGCTTCCGATAAGAAAGAAGAGACAAAGTCTGAGGAGAAGTCCTCATCTTCCTCTTCATCTTCCGAGTCATCTTCAAAGAGCTCAGGTTCAGTCAAGTCAGCCAAGGCTGAGAGCTACGCGTCAGGTTATTCCGATGATTCCTACGCTGAGGTAGCTTCCTACGACGATGACGATGATAACGATTCGGTATACGCCGCGAATAACTCCTATTCGGACTATTCGGGCAGCTACCTGATTGATATTGCAAATCCCGATTACAGCTACAGCCCCTCAAGAGTAAGCCTGTCAAGCTACGACAGAGCAAAGCTCGAGAGACTCGTAATGGGCGAGGCAGGTTCTATGGGTTATCTCGGATGCGCGCTTGTCGCACAGTCCATCAGAGACGCCATGAACCGTTCAAACACAAGCTCGATCGATCAGATCATTTCGCAGTATCAGTACTTCGGTTCAACATCCATTGAGCCCAATTCCGACGTAAAGAGCGCTGTATCCTACATCTTCGATAACAACGGCGCGGCTGTACAGCACAGAGTAATCTGCTTCTACATCGGCTACAGCTCATGGCACGAGACCCAGACCTTTATCACACAGGTTGGCGGCGTTCGTTTCTTTGACCTGAACGCTTAACCAAAACTCAAATACACAAATTAAAATCAAGAGTTTTTGCAAGAAAACTCTTGATTTTTTCTATTTTTATGGTATAATATATAAGCATTTCGCACGCCGACGCTTGTCGCAAAGGTGACGGCGCCAAAAGGCGCTGTTTTCAGTGACAAAATTCAGAGCGCGGCGGAGGTTTTAACCTAAGGAGGAAATTAAAATGGCAGTAGTTTCTATGAAACAGCTCCTGGAGGCCGGCGTACACTTCGGTCACCAGACCAGAAGATGGAACCCCAAGATGGCGGAGTACATCTTCACAGAGAGAAACGGTATCTACATCATCGACCTTCAGAAGAGCGTCAAGAAGCTCGAGGAGGCTTACAACTTCGTTCGTGAGCTTTCCGCAGAGGGCAAGAACATTCTTTTCGTAGGTACAAAGAAGCAGGCTCAGGATTCCGTTAAGGAAGAGGCAGAGCGTGCAGGCGCTTACTATGTAAACGCAAGATGGCTGGGCGGCATGCTCACCAACTTCGCTACTATCCGCAGAAGAATCGCTCGTCTCAAGCAACTCCGCGCTATGCAGGAGGACGGCACCTTTGATATCCTTCCCAAGAAGGAAGTTATCAAGCTCAACCTTGAGATCGACAAGCTCGAGAAGTTCCTCGGCGGTATCAAGGACATGACCGAGATGCCCGGCGCACTCTTCATCGTAGACCCCAGAAAAGAGAGAATCGCCGTATCTGAGGCAAAGAAGCTCAATATTCCGATCGTAGCTATCGTTGATACAAACTGCGATCCCGATGAAATCGACTATGTAATCCCCGGCAACGACGACGCTATTCGTGCCGTAAAGCTTATCGCAGGCGCAATGGCTAACGCTGTTATCGAGGGTAAGGAAGGTCAGATGGGCGCTGCTGCTCAGGAGACCGAGACTGAAGAGACAGCGGAATAATTTTCCGATACCATATTACGAAAGGAAGTTTTTACAATGGCAGCATTTACCGCTCAGGACGTAAAAGCACTGAGAGAAAAGACCGGCTGCGGCATGATGGATTGCAAGAAGGCACTCACTCAGGCTGACGGCGATATGGATAAGGCAATTGACTTTTTGAGAGAGCAGGGTCTTGCTAAGCAGGCTAAGAAGGCGAGCAGAGTTGCCGCTGAGGGCGTTGCTTACGCTACCACCAGCGACGACCGCAAGGTAGGCGTTGTTGTTGAGGTTAACGCCGAGACAGACTTCGTTGCAAAGAACGATTCCTTCATGGAGTTCGTTAAGGCTTGCGCACAGACCGTTATCGAGAAGAACCCCGCTGACGTTGAGGCACTCCTCGCGCTTCAGGCTTCCGGCTCCGAGCAGACCATCGCTGAGATGCTCCAGGAGAAGGTTCTCACAATCGGCGAAAACATTCAGGTTCGCCGTTTTGAGCGCATGGAAGGCGCTTGCGTAGCTTATGTACACGCAGGCGGCAAGATCGGCGTTCTCGTAAACTTTAACACAGACGTTGCTGACAAGGACGAGTTCGTTACCTGCGGCAAGGATGTAGCAATGCAGATCGCAGCGCTCAGCACTCCTTATCTCACCAAGGCTGACGTTCCCGCAGATGTTATCGAGCACGAGAAGGAAGTTATGCGCCAGCAGGTAATCAACGAGGGCAAGCCCGCAGCGATTGCCGACAAGATCGTTATGGGCAAGATCAACAAGTATTACAAGGAGAACTGCCTTGTTGACCAGGAGTTTGTAAAGGACAACAAGATGACTGTTTCCCAGTATGTAAACAGCGTTGCTAAGCAGCTCGGCGGCTCCATCGAGATCACCAAGTTCGTTCGTTTTGAGAAGGGCGAGGGCATCGAGAAGAGACAGGACGACTTCGCTGCAGAAGTTGCTTCCATGGTAAAATAATCATACCAAACAGCTTATTCAAAGGAGTATCCCCGTGATACTCCTTTTTCTTTTGTAATTCACTTGACATTTCGAGCAAAAAAGGGTAAAATAGATAAGGTTGAATACGGAGACGTATCGAAGTGGTCATAACGGGGCTGACTCGAAATCAGTTAGGGAGCAATCCCCCGCGGGTTCGAATCCCGCCGTCTCCGCCAGAAACGCCTTACTGACGTAAGGTTCAAAGAAGAAAGAATAATGAATAAAGAATAAATAATAATCAGATGAACCCATAGGGCGTTTCTGGTGTATTATTCACTATTCTTTATTCTTTTTTCTTTATTCTTTTTTTTTCTTTAAAATTCAATAAAGGTTATTGGCTATTATGAAATACGAAAACGCGCTTTTGGAAAAATCTTTGCACTTCGCCGCACGAATCGTTAAGCTCTATCAATACTTGTCCAAAGAGAAAAAGGAAAGCATTATTTCCAAACAAATCATTCGAAGCGGAACATCATCGGAGCAAATGCAAACGAAGCGGTTTACGGAGTCAGTCAAGCGGACTTTATTGCAAAGCTGCAAATATCACTAAAGGAAACGGCCGAAACAGAGTATTGGTTGCGATTATTGCTTTTAACAGAATATTTAGATGAAAAGCAAGCAAAATCATTAATTGACGACTGTTTGGAAATCAAACGGATTCTGATATCTTCTTTGAAAACCGCGAAGAATGGAAAGACTTGATACGGGTTCACTACCCTCAGCGGTTTTTGGAAAATACATCTTTTTTGCTCATCCTTGCCAAAAACGAAAATCCTGTCACGAAAGTGGCGGGATTTTTGCTTTTTGTTCCGATTGACTTATCACGATATAAATGATAGTATATATTTAGATTAATTTCTGTACACATTCCATTTTTACGAAGGTGAAAGCATGTTGGAGCTGAAAAAAGAGAAGAAGGTCGAATATCTTGAGCTGATATACGACCTTATATTTGTATTTATCATCGGGCGCAATAACTCCCTTTTGCACCACGTCGATAACGGTTACGTGACCCAAGGGAATTTCCTTGCCTATGTGCTTTGCACCCTCGCGGTGATCCAGATTTGGAACTTTAAGACATTCTACATTAATATATATGGCAGAAACGGAGTCCGCGACCACGTCTTTCTTTTTATCAATATGTACCTGCTCTACCATATGGCTGTCGGAATATCCGTAGGGTGGGAGAGCGCGTTCTACCACTTCAATATCGCGTGGATGCTGATTCTCGTCAATATCGCCGTGCAGCACCTCATCGAACTGCGAAACCAGAAGGACGCTCCGTGGGAGACCATGCAGCTCAAGCGTAAGGCGGCGATTCTCTTCACGGAAGCCGCTCTCGTAGGCGTCCATATACTTGTTTTCACCTTCACAGGCGTTTCGATCGCCTATGTGCCGATCGTGTTCGGAATAGTCGCGACGATCCTCTCGGGCAATCTCAACAGAATGGTGCCCGTGGATTTTGCCCATCTTTCCGAGCGTGCGATGCTCTACGTAGTGTTCACCTTCGGCGAGATGATCATATCTCTATCCTCATATTTCACGGGAGAAATCACGGTAAGCGGAATTTATTTCTCGACCATGGGTTTTCTCATCGTCGTCGGTTTGCTGCTTTCCTATGGGATTCTGTACAACAGGATCATCGACCGCGAAACCATAACAAACGGTACGGGTTATATGATGATACACGTCTTTATGATATTCGCACTCAACAATATTTCCGTCGCGCTGGAGTTCATGCGTGACGGGGAAGTGAACCTGCTCCAAAAGACGGTGCTTCTTGTCGGTTCAATGGTGCTATATTTTACATTCATGTTCCTGACTGAGAAGTACGCCAAGCGCAAATGCGCCTTTACCCGCAAGTCAGTTCTGCTTCTCTGTGTGCTCGGGCTCAGCTTTGTAGCGCTGATGCTCCTGTTCCGCGAGATGATGTACGTCAACATTGCGATTACTGTGCTGTATGTCTATGCTATCTTCTTTATTCTGTTTGTACAGGGCAGAAAAGCGGAAATCACTCTTTGATCACGTTTCGTATAGCTCGCGGTTAGTGACAAAGCGTATGTCCTTTGCGTGCGATACGGTTTGAAACAGACGCTCTATGTGCTCATAGCAGCCGAGTTTTGTGCCGTAATCCAGCTCGTAGCTGTGCCCCCAGAGAACGAATACCATGTCGTCATTGCCCGCTGGCGTGTTAATGAATTTGTTGAGCAGCTCGTCCGAGAAGGGGTCTGTGTGGCGGCAGGTCGGCATAAGTATCAGCTCATTTCGATTGAAGGAAAAGTCCTTCGGGCGTTCGCGCGAAACCCTCCTCGCGTACAGTGCGCCGTTTCGTTTCAGCGCTTCAATGACGTTTCCATTAAAGGTGTCCTTAGGGAAGGCATGCCCGACAACACGATATCCGAACAGCTCGGACAATCTCTCGAAATCCTGTGTGATTTCTTCCTCAGTCTGCTCTTTTGTCAGATCCGACTGAACAAGATGATGCGTTCCGTGGCTCGCGATCTCGACGTTCGGGCTTGAGTAGAGACTGAGCGCGTCCTTTTCGGTGAGAATATAGTGGTTGACGTAAAGCTCGGGGTGAAGAATGTCTTTCTCAGCGGCGCTTTTTCCGCCGTTTCCGACGCGCTTAATATAGCTTTTCCGTCCGAATATTCCGCTGCTGATGTTGAATGTACCCTTGACTCCGTATTTTTCCATCAGCGCAATAAGGCGGCAGTCCTGTTCGGTGCCGTCGTCAAATGACAGCGTGAAGAGCTTTTGCCCCATATCTCATTCTCCTTATAAATAACCTTACGCAATTATTTTAATCTCTATTGCAGTATGTGTCAATACTGGCCGGGACGCGAAGGTTCGTTTTTTTGCCAAAAAAACTCTGCCCTGCGCAAAAGCACAGGACAGAGTTCCAGCGTATAGGAGTCGAAAACGGGGAATTAATCATTTTTGTTTTTCAGTTTGGCTCTGCGGCGGTATTCAAGCGGATTCATTCCGTAATACTTCTTAAAGCAGATTCCAAACTTGGTCTGGCTGCGGAAGCCGACCTTTAGTGAAATTTCAAGCACCTTCAATGTGGTGTTTTCCAAGAGGTTAGCGGCCTTTTCCATTCTGATATTGTTCTGGTACTCGTGATAGCCTAAACCAAAGTAGCCGCGGAAGTAGCTCTTAAGGCTTGTTTCACTGATGCCAAAGCGCTGAGCAAGCTCCTTCGCGGAGTAGCGTACGCTCAGATCCTCACAGAGAATATCGCGTGTCTGTCTAGCAATTTCCATCTGTGTATTTGTATAGTATTTGCGCTCAAGACCTACAGCTTCGTTATCATCATTTGCAATCAGAATCATAAGCTCCATTGCCTTGATTGAAATCATATTGAACTTTGACTCTGACGCATAGCTCATGATTTCCCTGGCGATTTCCGTCATCTTCTTGTCGGTTTTGATGATTCTGGGCTCGCTTCTGTTTGTGAAAATATTGTAGATTTTTTCGGGAGCTGATTCTGAGTCGCTGTAATCCTTCATTTTATTCAGCCATTTTGAATTGAGAAATACATAGAACTGAAAGCCTTCAAAATCACCGCCGAAAATACGCATAGCTTTTGTAGGGTGCTCACAGTTGATTGAGATTTCTCCGCCCGAAATATAATACTGGTGGTTATTAGTCAGTGTGGCTTCGCATCTGCCTTTGTTGCAATATGAGATTTTTACGCGTTCGAGAGGTATATGAGAAAAGATTTCTGCATCTGAAGTAATGACAACGTCTTCCTCTGAAGAAAAAGAATACCTGTCGAAAGCCAATCCGGAATCTATAATGTAGAAAATTACCGTTCCGGTAAGATCTCCGTTGTTATTAAGAAACCTTATAGTGCCGGTGTGTTTTTTCTCGTCAAATTCGGTTACTGCATTTGGGATATTGTTGCAATACTGCATAACGAAATTTTTCATAAACTACCTCAGGTACTCCTTCTTTCTTTCAACCCTCTATTTCATTTTTTTACCCTTTGATACATATTATACATAAACAGTCGTGTTTTGTCGCCTAACAAACGAAAAAATTCTCCCTAATAGCAATGAAATAGAAAAAATGGCAGGAAGTATTCACCAAAAATATCACATCTTATTGTGCAAACTAACCATATTTTTGATTATTTAAAAATCTAATTATTTTAGTATTCATGCTCCAAAAATAAATTTACGTCAAGAATGCCAAGAGTGGGGCAGATTATTCGCGGAAAAAATACATAAATATAGAAAATTTTCTTGATTTCTAGCGGTTAACAGCTTTTTTTCAGAATAGCTGTCAAAATGATGTTATAAATTTCAAAAATGTAAATTTATTTAAGGTTTTTTTAACCTGAATTATTCATGCACATCCGAAACTGCATCTGCAAATGGTTGTGCATTATCAGACATCAATATCACTGACATCCTGCAAAGTTTTCCACCGAAAAAAGGCGCACTACTCCCTTGGGGGTCAGATAATTTTTGAACGGGATTTCTTTGAAGCTGTCAAGGTACACGGGGTAACGTCTATTCGAGTTGCGGACTGAGTTTTTTAATATTGGCGAGAGTCTCGAAAAACCGGGATTGATGCGGACAGTAACTGCACAGTTTAAAATACACATATCTCGCGGAGCTGACGATTCTGGCTGCAATTTTCAACAGCTTGAGTCTGACAGTGTCGATACGATCCTTTCGCATGGATTCAGGCAGTGTCAGGCGGCGGAACCAGTTGAAGAGATTGTATGCAAGCGCATGAATCTGAACCCGGTTGGCGTTGACAATCATGGAAGAACTGCTGACATAGCTCATATCAAATCCGGATTTGCACTCCTTGATGAAGTTTTCCATATTTCCGCGCTTGCAGTAAAAGCGGATCAAATCCTCAGGAGATGATTCCATATTGGTCACAACAAAGGTATGCATGTGAATCGCCTGACCGTAAGGCTTCTCGATTTTGCAGACGACGCGTCTGGGGTAATCCCAAGAACCCGCCTTGTACAGAAATTCACCATACACGACGGCATGAGAAACAGTGTCCTCCCGGGTAAGATCATACAGTTCAGAGTCCAAGTCTTGAGCAAGTCTTCTCAGTACCGGATTTTCCTTGAGCCGAATGACATAGCCGGTACCGTTCGTTTCAAACAGGCTGTAGAGCTCATCAGTGGCAAAACCGCTGTCTCCCCGTGCAAAGAGCGCTGTTTGAGGATAATCTCTCTGATATTCCTCCAGAAGCGGCAGCATAAACGCGGCTGCTCCGTTGCTGCAATACTGCGTTCCCGGGCGCAGTTCTACCTTCAGCAAATCTCCGGTCATTCCGTCGAAGCAAAGCAGGGGATGATAACCGTGGGCTTGGTAGTGGTAGTTGAACGCTTCGCCCTCTTGTGTGCCGTAAGCAGCCAGCAGGGTGGAATCGAGGTCGAACAGAATGTGCTCCGGCTTCTCGACGGAATAGACTCTTCTGCGAAGAATCCGCTGTATCTCTTCCAACTGCTGTAAACTCCGTTCATCCATGCGGTTGTGAAAACGGGACAGAGTAGGCTGAGAGGCTAAAGCGGTTTTGCCGATAACAGCGTTCAGGACAGGATCGTTTCTCAGGCTGTCGGCGTGATCGTCCTGAAAATAGGCGCCGGTAATCTGATAGAGCATCTGTAAAAGATTCTCATGATCTTTGTGGATTCGGAATGAAGCAGTGTCCGTTGTGCGGAAACGATTTCTGAGCAGCGAATTGACGCCCAGCTTGTGATAAAACTCCTTGAGCAAAAGCAGTCCGCCATCCGAAGAAAGATTGCCGCCATCGAAATTTACGCGAATTTTCTTATTGCTTTCCAACACTGTTTCTGATATAATAGCCATGGGACTTCTCTCCTTTGGTTTGTTGTTGTGGTAACTACATTATACCAAATTTGAAGTCCCTTTTCCATACCCTGCGGGCTTCATCTTTTAGGTGAAAGCCCGTTTTTCGATTTTATCAGTGTTTTCCCCGGTGTTGGGGTCCTTACCGGCACTTGCGTGAATAATTTAGGTTTAATATTCAGGAATTAAAATAAAGACAAATTAAAGGAGGTAAGCGTTATGAAAGCCAAAATCAGCAAATCTTATATGATATTAATATCCCTTTTAACTGCGGTGGCTGCAGCGGTTTCAATCAGCGGCTGCGGCAATCAGTTTTCGTCAGTCGCGGAGACAACAACTCAGAGCGGAACCACACAAGCGGCGACCTCGGCTGAAACCACCCAGGCAGCGTCAACGGCGGTTCAGACAAAACGGCTTGCCGAGAGCGATATCACGATCAAGGATACGATATCGAACAGTGAGGACGGCGCTCACGCGATAACTGCGGACGGCGAGGAAGCGTCCTACAGCAACATTCTTGTTACAAAGACAGGCGAAGCCGACGGCGACGAAGCTGATTTTTACGGCGAGAACGCGGCGATATTCGCTACAAACGGCGATACCCTCAATCTCAGCGAGATGGTTGTCAAGACAGACGGAAAGCACGCTAACGCCGTTTTCAGCTACGGAGAGGGCACGACCGTCAATATTTCTGATTCCTACATCAACACCACGGGCAACTGCTCGGGCGGTCTGATGACGACAGGCGGCGGCACGATGAACGCCGCAAATCTCACAATCGAAACCTCGGGCAATTCTTCTGCGGCAATCCGTTCTGACAGAGGCGGCGGCACCGTGAATGTAAACGGCGGCTACTATTCCACGAGCGGCACAGGCTCGCCGGTAATTTACTCAACCGCCGATATAACCGTCAGCGACGCCGAGATGGTTTCGACCGCTTCGCAGGGCGTTGTCGTAGAGGGCAAGAACTCGGTAACTCTCAACAACGTGACTCTCACAGCCGACAACAACAAGAAGAACAGCGATAAGTCGAGCTATTATCAGGCGGTAATGATTTATCAGTCTATGTCCGGCGACGCGGCACAGGGTCTGTCGGGCTTCACGATGAACGGCGGCAGTCTTGTAAACAAGAACGGCGACGTGTTCTTTGTCAATAACACGGCGACTGAAATCAATCTCAGCGACGCCTCAATCACCAACGAAGGCGATGGCGTATTCCTCAGAGCTGCGGCGGCAGGCTGGGGCAAGGAAGGCTCAAACGGCGGTCAGGTGACTCTCAATGCCGAGAAGCAGACGATAAACGGAGATATGCTCGTAGACAGCGTATCTACGCTTAACCTGTATCTCAAGAGCGGCTCTAACTTTACAGGCGCGATCAATCCCGACGGTGCCGAGGGCAGCGTTTATGTAGAGGTCGAGAAGGGTTCCACATGGACTCTCACAGCCGATTCCTATATTTCATCGCTCACCTGCGACGCGGATTCGATCAACCTCAACGGTCACAAGCTCTATGTAGACGGCAAGGAATACACAGAGGGCACAGCATCTCAGGGTGAAGCGATCGAAATTAAGGTTTCAACTTCATCGGGCGGCCATGAAGCACCTCCCGACGGCGGCGGTGCTCCCGGCGGAAACAAGCCCGAAGGCAATCCGCCCGCAAAGCCCGATTGACAGGCAAAAAATAACCGCAGTCCGTATAGGGCTGCGGTTTTCGTCTGTATTATTCGCTTGTCTGTAGCTTTTTGAGCTGATCGGATAGCTTTTTTGATTGCCTATATTTTTGAAGCCACATGATAAGCAGCGCGAGGATATAGATTACCAGCACGACCGCTCCGAGGATTACATAGAACAGCAGCGCGGGAATGCTGTCGTCGTCGGGCGGCGAAATGATAAAGAGAATAATGCACTCGATCAGCACAAGCTCGATCGCCTTTCGGATAATAAACTGACCGAGCGTCGGTTCTTTTCTGAAGAAGCTAACGCAGGTGGGCAGTACGCACAATCCCGCGAATGCCATCGGGCCGAAAAGCTGGTAGTAGTGAAGCTCTTCCGCGGGAGCGATGACCGCTCCGATTATGGCGCTTGCCGCGAGGATCAGCGTTGTCAGCAGAAAGAACAGCTGGACACGCGATATCAGAAATTCTTTTATGGTCAAATCAACTTTCTCCTTTCAGGGCTTTTTTCAGCTCGGGAACGTATTTCCTCGAAATAATGACCTGCTCTCCTGAAAACAGCACTGCGGTGAAGCGGCTGTTCAGAGCGGGCTTGATAGAGCTGACCTTCATCAGATTGAGCAGCACGGATTTCGATACTCTGAGGAAATGCTTTTCTCTGAGTATTTCCTCAAGCTCATACAGCTTCTGCTTTGTTTCATATTCGCGGTTTTTGCAGTATATGAAGGTCTTGTTGTCCACCGATTCGATATAGAATATATCAGATACAGCGATCTCATACATTCTGTCGTCGGCGGTGCCCGTAAGCTGTCCTTGCCTTGATTTGACAAAGGCAACTATCTCGCGCACTTCGTCGCTGATTTCGTGACAGCGGATTTCGAGTATTTCGGGTTTGTCGCGTTCAATTCTGGTGATCTTTGTTTGCATAATTAGTACTGAGCCTGAAAGTCAAGCGTTCCCTCGTTTTTGAGATAATAGTTAAGCCACTCAAGTGTGATCTCGTTAGTTTTTGTCATGCATTCCTTGGTGTCGATGTTGCCGTGACCGAGCATTGAGCCCAGGAACGGAGAGAGCAGAGGCAGGTCGGTGAAGTCCATGTGACCGGCGTGTTTGAAGGTAACTAATTTGCCGTCCTTCGCGTTATTTACAAAGTCCCCGGTTATGTTCACGTAAGCGCCTTCCTCGACGTTTTCGCCGTTGGAAAAGACGAGAACAGGAACGGGATAAGGAGTGTCGTTAGGAACGCATTTGCCGTTTTTGATTTCGACAACCTCTCCGAGAACCGTGCCGTCAAAGTCAATAACCGCGTCAATATCATCTCGTTCTCTGCCGAGAGCAATGCCTGTCGCGCCGCCGAGGGAGTGACCCATGCAGCCGATTTTATCTGTGTCGGTCATCGCGAGGACGTTGAGTACAGCGTCGCTGTTCTCGCTGTGCCAGGCTGTGCCGAGTGTGCCGCTTTTCTTAGCCGCTTCAATCGTGTCAAGGACAAAGTTGCCGTCTGCGATCCTCAGCTCCATCCAGCTCTTTGTACCCTCATAAACCTCCTCGTTGCTCACGTCATCACCGCCGCCGATTACCATAGCTTCGTTAATGAAATCCTGATCTACGGTAATAATCTTGCCGTCGGTGTCCTTTGTAAAGAACGCGTGGTGCGGGTGGTCTAGAGCAACTACGACATAGCCGTTGCTCGCAAGTTCACGGTAGGTGGAGAAATTGCTCTGGTAGTATCCGAAAGCGCCGTGTGAGAACACAACGAGAGGGAAGGAGCCTTCGGCGTTTTCCGGATAGAAGAAGTGCACGGGAACCTCGCGGAAGGAACCGTCGTTTTCAAAGGTATCGGGTCTGCTTTCGTCTACGAGAATTGCGTCCGTTGTGCCGACATTGAATTCGCCGGTTGTAGGCAGTCCGCCGTAGTTCGCGAAGATGAACGAGGGCACGAGAGCGAACCCGATAAGCATAATCGATACAATGCAGTCTACAACGCTGCCTGCCTTTTTCTTTTTGCCTGTTGCCTTGTTTCGCTTGATGAGCCACATGATTCCTGCGAAGAGGAAGCGGACGGCTAGGATTCCCATTGCGAAGAAGAACCGCCATTTCAGGTTCGTAGCGGGTACGAGAATGATACCGAGCATCAGCGCGGCCTCAGCCGTTCTTATGACAGCGCGGTTTTTGAGCCATGCCGCTTTTTCGCCGAACCTTGTGAACGTCAGCACCACAAGCGCGATTTCAGCCAGCGCGAAAATTATCAGAAAAATAAGTCCCATAATCAATCAACCTTTCGTTTTTGTTATGGCAACAGTATAGCGCGGCAAATGAAAATTGACAACAGTTTTGGCGGTGAAATGCAGAAATCCGAAGTAAGTTGCAGTTTTTGATTATTTTTATTTATCGGCTTTGTTGAAGAATCGCGGCAGGTCAAAGAATCCGCCGAGCGCCGAAGCGCCGAGCATGACGGGAACAAACTGCCACGGAAACAGAATCAGGAGCAGCAGAGTCACCGCGACAGGCTTTTTCATAATACTGCCGAGCAGCGCCGCCGTGACAACAGCCATGCACATTCCGGGGTCAATTCCGATTATCATTGAGAACGCGTAGCCCGCGGCGATTCCCGAGAAGATAACGGGGAAGAAGTGTCCGCCCTTAAGCCATGACGCGATACATACATTTGTCAGGAACAGCTTTGCGACGGCGATGATCAACAGTGTGACTATGCCGATAGTCTTTCCGTCGCTCAGTATTTTCTCGATTTCATGCTCGCCCGAGAACATTGTGAGAGGCAGCAGAGTGCCGATTATTCCGAGCGCCAGACCGCCGATCGCGCAGCGGATAATGACGTTTTTGACAAGTCCGAGCAGAAAGTGCGTGATTTTTTCAAACGCCAGAAACAGCACGCCCATTACTACTCCGACGAGTGTCAGCGCGAGTCCCCAGAGCAAATCTGTAAGCTCAATTCCGTTAAATTCGATTGCGGGGAAGCCTGTGCTTCCTCCCGTCAGCTTGTTCAGAAGAATGAATATGCCGAACGAGCTGAGGATAGCCAGAATATACAGCACTGTTTTTGACGCCTTAGGCAGCTTTGTGTCAGCCTCACCCTCGAGCGGTTCAACGAATCCGAACATCGGTGAGCGGAATATCGTTCCGAGTGTCGCGCTCGCGCCGATGGAGGCAAGGTCGCTGTCTTCCTTGTAGTAGCGCTTGAGCTTGTCGCCGACCCAGCAGCACAAGCCGACGATCACACCCGTCAGGCCTGCCTCGGGACCGATTGCCGCGCCGATAAGCAGCGGCAGCAGCGCCGCGATCAACACTATGAGCAGGTTGTTGTACGGATAGCGGCCGTTCTTCTTGAGCTTTCCGAGCACCATACCGAGCTCCTCGGGGTAGTCGCCGAATTTGCTTTTGTACAGTCCTATCAGCAGCGAGCCGATAAGACAAACGCCGACGGTATAAAAAGGTATGCTGAATTGCGAGGGCAGAAAATCCCAGAGAAATCCGATTCCGAGGTTCATCACCCTCAGAAACGCCCAGACGATCGCTCCTGTTATTACGCCCAGCAGAACGGTGTAGAGCATTCCGATCAGCTTGTTTTTCAGTCTTGCCATAAACTATCCCTCTTTTTTCACCACAGACAAAGCTGCTCTGCGGCGTTCTTTTCCTCAAATTTACGCAGATACTCAAAGATTTGATCGTTGCTGTGAAGAATTCCGTTCTCCTCACAGATTCGGTGAAACAGCCGCATAAGTTCTGTACTTCGCGGACTGTCAACCATATAATTGTTTCTGTACTCGCGGATATATCTTTCCTTAAGACGCGGAAAATGAATATCGAGCTGCCTGTAAAAATACTCGCGGTTGCCTTCGCGCAGAGTCAGTCCCATTCCGAAACACAGCACACCCCTGACGCCTGCCTCAACGCACATTCCGAGAATTGTCCTGATGTTTTCTTCCGTGTCGTTGATAAACGGCAAAACAGGGCACAGCCACACCACTGTCGGAATACCCGCGTCGCGGAGAGCTTTCAGCGCTTCAAACCTCTCATTTGTAGTGCTGACGTTTGGCTCGATAATCCTGCACAGCTTTTCGTCAGCCGTCGTCAGCGTCATCTGTACAACTGCCTTTGTCTTTTCGTTGATTTGTCTGAGAATATCCAGATCCCTCAGCACAAGATCAGATTTCGTCTGAAGTGCAACGCCGAAGCCGTATTTTTCAATGAGCAGAAGGGCTTTACGGGTGTATCCGAGTTTTTTTTCGAGCGGGAGATACGGGTCTGTCATCGCGCCTGTGCCAATCATGCAGCGCTTTCTTTTTCGCCTGAGAGCGGCTTCGAGCAGCTCGAGCGCGTTTTCCTTGACCTCGATGTCCTCGAAGTCATGATTCATCTGATAGCATTTGCTGCGCGAGTCGCAGTATATGCAGCCATGCGAGCAGCCGCGGTATAGGTTCATTCCGTTGCTTGGAGAAAGGATACCCATCACCTTAACGTAATGCATTTTATTTCTTCCTCTTTTTAGGCGCGGGCAGCTCGTCCGCCACGGCGTTGAGCAGCTTTTCCATCAGTTCGCTGTCTTCGGGGTCGGTGATGAGCAGCATTTCCTTTGCGCCGGGGTACGGCTCCTCATACGGAGCGTCGGGAAGAAGCTCCTTTGCGGACTTTGTGGGCTTGACGAGAAAGCGGTTGTCGTAGATACCGCCGATAACCTTGCCCTTGTTGTAAATGACGTATTCGCCCATCATCGCGCGGTGAGAAATCTCGTCCATTCCGCTGAGCCGGTCGACTATGTACTGCAGATATTCCTTAGATGTAGCCATAAAGATTCTCCTTGCCGTGTGTTTATAAATCAATATTACCACGTAAGAGAATTTTAAGCAATATAAAAATGTTAAAGATTGCAGAAACTGATACTTTTTATTGATTATCGCAAATAAATATTGTATAATGAAATTGCAGCAATGCAATATCTTCAGAAAGGTTGAGTTACTATGGCATTCGGAGTAAAAGTTAAAACAGTAAAAACCTCAAACAAGTACACAATCGAATCTTTTTACGAGGCGATCAAGGACAAGAAGTTTACCGCGGGTGAGCCTTCTCTCACAAAGCACGGTCTTGTATATGTAATCACTTTCCCTGCACTTGACAGCAGAAACCAGGTATGGATCATGCGCACAGGCTTCGGTCAGGAATCAAACAAGTTCCAGGTTCAGAAGCAGGAGCAGGCAGGCATGGGCAACATGATGTCCAACGCTGCTCTCGACGGCCTTACAAAGGGCTGGGCAGGCGTCGGCAAGGTATTCGGCAGCAACGCCAAGGAGTGCGAGAAGCTCGTCGAGGTAACAGCTCAGGAGCTCAACGCTCTCGGACTTTAATTGATTCGCGTTAAAAGGGCGGTGAAAACCGTCCTTTTTCTTTATATAGTCCTTATTCCATTGACACGGCATAAAATTATGGTATAATCGGTAAGGATAGCATTCTGAGGAAGCTATACCTTCAAACTGATACTTTTATTGCGAGAATGTGAAATATGTGTGTAAAGGAGATTTTAAAGTGAAGAACACAGTTTTAACATTGCAGCAGGCAAAAAACGAAAACAGGAAGATAACAATGCTGACCGCCTATGATTATTCCACGGCGCGCCTTATCGACGAGGCAGGCGTGAATATGATTCTTGTCGGCGATTCTCTCGGCAACGTCATGCTTGGCTACGAGGACACGGTGTCCGTTACGATGGAGGACATGATCCACCACGGAGCGGCAGTTGCGCGCGGAGCGAAAAACGCCATGGTCGTGGTCGATATGCCGTTTATGTCCTACCAGACGAGCGTATATGACGCTGTCGTCAACGCGGGAAGGCTGATGAAGGAAGCGAGAGCCAACGCGGTAAAGCTCGAGGGCGGCGTTGAAGTGGCGGAGCAGATAAAGGCGATTGTTGCGGCAGGCATACCCGTTGTCGCGCATATCGGACTGACCCCGCAGTCGATAAACGCTTTCGGCGGCCACAAGGTTCAGGGCAAGACGGAAGCGGCGGCTAAGAAGCTGATCGAGGACGCTCTGGCGGTAGAAGCGGCAGGCGCGTTCTCTGTTGTGATAGAGGGCGTACCCGCAAAGCTCGCGACGCTTATCACGGGAAAGCTCACTATTCCAACCATCGGCATCGGCGCGGGAGCCGGCTGTGACGGTCAGGTGCTTGTATATCAGGATATGCTCGGAATGTATTCCGACTTTACACCCAAATTTGTCAAGAAATTCGCGAACGTCGGAGAGGTAATGAAGGCGGCGTTCGAGCAGTATATAAAAGAGGTACAGAGCGGCGTGTTCCCGTCACAGGAGCACTGCTACGCGATCGACGACGAAATTATCGAAAAGCTCGGCTGAGGAGGACAGACGCATGATTTTAGCAAGAACAGTTAACGAAGTAAAGGCGCAGGTGCGCGAATGGAAAAGTCAGGGTCTGAGCGTCGGTCTTGTACCCACAATGGGATATCTGCACGAGGGACATCAGAGTCTTATAAAGCGCGCGGTTGCCGAGAACGACAGGGTAGTCGTCAGCGTGTTCGTAAATCCGATCCAGTTCGCTCCGAACGAGGATCTTGAAACCTATCCGCGCGATCTGGAGGCTGACTGCGCGCTCTGCGAGAGCACAGGCGCGGCGATGGTTTTCCACCCCGAGCCCGAGGAGATGTACGGTGACGACTTCACCACCTTTGTCGATATGACAGGCGTTACAAAGGAGCTGTGCGGCAAGAGCCGTCCGACCCATTTCAGGGGCGTTTGCACGGTTGTTAACAAGCTCTTCAATATCGCGATGCCCGACAGGGCGTACTTCGGTCAGAAGGACGCTCAGCAGCTCGCGGTAATCAGACGCATGGTGCGCAACCTAAACATGAACCTCGAGGTAGTCGGCTGTCCGATTATCCGCGAATCGGACGGACTCGCCAAGAGCTCGCGCAACACATACCTTTCACCCGAGGAGCGCAAGGCGGCGCTCGTGCTGAGCAAGGCGATTTTCATGGGTGAGCGTATGATCAAAGACGGCGAGCATGACGGAGAAAAGGTGCTTTCAGCCATGAGAGAGCTGATAGAGTCCGAGCCGCTCGCGAGAATCGACTATGTAGAGATGGTCAAGTGGGATTCGATCGAGATCCACCACAAAGTCGACGGGCCCGTACTCGTTGCAATTGCGGTATATATCGGCAAAACCAGACTGATTGACAACTTTATCGCGGAATAAGGAGCAAAATGAATATTACATTACTTAAAGGAAAGATTCACCGCGCGACGGTGGTTCAGGCTGAACTCGACTATGTCGGCAGCATCACGGTTGACGAGGAGCTGATGGAAGCGGCGGGAATCATCGAATACGAGCAGGTGCAGATCGTCGATGTGAACAACGGCAGCCGCTTTTCGACCTACGTGATCGCGGGCGAGCGCGGCAGCGGCATGATTTGCCTTAACGGAGCCGCGGCGCGTCAGGTAAGCGTCGGCGACAAGATCATCATTATGTGCTATGCTCAGATGACCCCCGAGGAAGCGGCGGCGCATTCACCAAAGGTGGTTTTCGTCGACGACAATAACCGCGTTTCCAAAATCACGCGGTACGAAAAGCACGGCAAGCTGTGCGATATGTAAGGAGCCGCCATGTTAAAAGGAAAAACAGTTGTTCTCGGCGTTACGGGCAGTATCGCAGCGTATAAAATCGCGAATCTCGCGAGCAGTCTTGTTAAGCTGCACGCCGACGTTCACGTGATAATGACGAAGAATGCGACGAATTTTATCAACCCGATCACCTTTGAAACGCTCACAAAAAACAAGTGCATGACCGACACCTTCGACCGCAACTTCATGTATAACGTGGCTCACGTTTCCATTGCCGACAAGGCGGACGTAATGCTTGTTGCACCCGCATCTGCGAATATAATAGCAAAGATGGCGCACGGAATCGCCGACGATATGCTCAGCACGACGTATCTCGCAATGAAATGCCCCGTTATAGTGTCGCCCGCGATGAACGTGAATATGTTCACAAATCCCGTTGTTCAGCGCAATATAAAAACGCTTGAGGAGTTCGGCGTAACAGTCATTCCGCCCGACAACGGCTACCTCGCCTGCGGATACACCGGAGCAGGCAAAATGCCGTCCGAGCAGGTTCTGCTCGATTACATTCTCCGTGTGATTGCGAAAGAAAAAGATCTGGCAGGGAAGAGGGTGCTTGTTACGGCGGGACCGACAAGAGAGAGCATTGACCCTGTCCGTTTTATCACAAATCACTCCACAGGCAAGATGGGCTACGCCGTGGTGCGTCAGGCCATGCTCAGAGGAGCAGAGGTAACTCTCGTTAGCGGTCCCGTGAGTATTGACCCGCCGCCGTTTGTGAGAGTCGTAAATGTTTTGAGCGCTCAGGATATGTTTGAAGCTGTCAAGGCGAATTCTGCCGACGCGGATATCATCATCAAGACCGCCGCTGTCGCCGACTATACTCCCGAGATCACGGCTGATGAGAAGATAAAGAAATCCGACGGCGGCCTTTCGATTCCGATGAAGCGCACGGCGGATATCCTCAAATGGCTCGGTGAGAACAAGCGCGACGGTCAGGTGCTCTGCGGGTTCTCTATGGAAACCGAGAATATGCTCGAGAACTCGCGCGCCAAGCTGCAGAAGAAAAACGCCGATCTGATTGCGGCGAATTCACTCAGAGATGAAGGCTCGGGCTTCGGCACGGACACAAACCACCTTGTGCTGATTAAGCGCGACGGAGTGACTGACCTGCCGCTTCTGTCAAAATCGGACGCGGCTGACAAACTCCTCGATGAGCTATTGACTATGTGCAGATAAATAAGCCATATCGCGAAAACCGCGGTATGGCTTTTTCTGGTCGGCAGCTGCCGTTTTTTTATTTATGTATATACATTCTTGAAGGCTCGGGGTCGCTGCCCTGAACCATGCAGAAGAACTCCCAGCCGTACCGCTCATAAAAGCCCGTGTGGTCGGTGATAAGGTATAAAGGCGAGATGCCCTTGGATCGCAAATCGTCGACTACCATATCCAGCAGCGTTCCCGCGATACCCTGACCGCGGTAACTCTCCTCGGTATAAACGGCGCAGACATTGGGAGCTAAATCCTTTCTCTCGTGGAAATCGTTCTCGATAACGCCCATACCGCCGACGATTTTATCGCTGTCGAGGCAGAGGTACCAGCCGTACTCCGTTTTGCCGCTCAGGTAATCCTCCATGCACTCGAGATACGCTTCCTTTGGCACGCCCCATTTTGAGCTGAACCATTCCGCAGCGGTTTCCTTAATTTCGGGACGTTCGCGCAGAGTGATATAATCATATTTCATATTATCAATCCTTTCAATTTTTCTTTCATAATTAATAATAACACACCATTAGGGAAAAAACCACCTCTTTGTGAATTCAAAAAATCCTATTGAAAAAATCTTGTTATTCCGTTATAATAATTGTGTTGTTGACAAGAATCAGGGAGAAAAGACAATGAATAATGCAATATTATCCGTTAAAAGGAATAAGAATATAAGAATGGCCGTTTTGTTCTCAGCCTTTATGTTCGTGCAGTTTATTATCCTCCGCATGGGCAATCAGGCGGGACGCGGCTTTCTTGCGGAACAGCACCAGGAGCTGGTGTATCTCTTTATTCAGATTGTTGTGATTTGCGGCTTTTTCTCTCATGCTCTCATCAAGCCGAGACTGCTTTCGGAGAAGATTAAGAACGGTCTGACTGTTTCTTCACTTGCGTTGTGCATGTCTGGCGCGCTTGTAATGCTATTCAGCCCGGCTGACTCATTGCTTTATCTCGTAACAACGGGGCTTACAGTGTTTTTCCTCGGCTGTACTGGCGGAGCGGTCTATTACCGGCTGGCAGCCCTTACTGCGAAAAAAACGCGTGCGGGATTGTGTATAGGAATAGGATATGCCGCCGCGGTCGCGCTTCAGTTCTGCCTGCAGCTTCAGTGGACGGTGATCCCCGCTTTGTCGGTACTGCTTGCTGCAGCCTTTGCCGTGATGGGTTTTCTCCTGATAAAGAGTAAGGAAACAATAGCCTTGCCCGAACAGAGAAAAGACTTTGTTCCACGGTCGATTTTGTTCTATACGGTAGTTATTACCATGGCTCTGCTGATTTTTACAACCTATTATAACAGCTATATTCATCATCTGCAGGTAGCGTCGGGCTACACCGACTACAACGTCTACACCTGGCCTCGGCTTCTGATGATACCCGCGATCCTTCTTTTCGGCTTTTTGGCAGATATAAAGGGCGGCAAGCTATTGCCTCTGAGCACACTCTGCGTTGTTGTTGTCGCGCTTCTGAACACTGTATTGCTCGGCAGAGAGACATACATACTGAATATGTGCCTGTACTATGTCGCCATTACATCTGTTATTGCCTACTATAACCTGACGTTTCTGCGGCTTGCCTCGAGGACAAAGCATCCCGCGGTCTGGGCGGTCATGGGACGGGTTCTCGACAGCGCGGCTGTAATACTTGGAATGACGCTCAAGTTTTCTGCACTTTCTCAGGTCGCGGTTCTGATAATCGATATAATTGCTCTCGTCGTGGTTATTGTGATGATGGCGCTCACCGGCGCGTTTGATCTGTCAATGCCCGAAGCTGCCGAAGAAGCGCCTGTTCCCGAAACTACTTATGAGCCTGAGCTTCCGCCTGACCCGTTCCCGGTGATTCAGGACAGCTACCGTATCACACCCTCAGAGATGAAGGTGCTCCGCGAGCTTGTGACCACCGACGACAAGCAGGACGTGATAGCTTTGAGGCTTAATATCTCCGTCAGCACCCTGCGGCACCACGTCACTTCTATCTACAAAAAGACCGGAGTACAGACCCGCTCGGCTCTGTGCAAGCTTGTCATAAATAATTGACCGATATTTTTGTGTTTTATCCTCTCCCGTGGCGGAGAGGATTTTTTGTTTAAAAAACCGCATAAACAAGCCACATAGCAGGAACATTCTATATCATTTTTACGAGATATGTGGTAGATTTATCATGAGATAAACTATTTTTCAAGGAGGCAGATACATGAAAAAAATAATAGCCCTTATCCTTTCGGCGCTGCTAGTCACGTTCTCGCTGACAGGCTGCTACGGACTGGGATTCCTCGGCAATTTGTTAATTGACGACACTGAGGACTACGAGGACATCGAGATTGAAACGACTGATTTCGTACCATCAACTGAGGAGTCCACGACAAAGTACGTCTATTATCCCGAGGAAACCCAACCTCCGGCGATAGAGAACGTCAATGTCAGACCGGCAGAGTGGGCGTCTGTACAGTGGGAGCCATATTCGAACCAGTACTTTACACTGCAGATTCCGAGCGGCTGGCAGGTTGAGTTTCAGGGCGACGCGAACCAGCTTGCGTGGAGAGCTGTCAGCCCCGACGGCAAGATAGGCTTTTTTAATCAGGATCACGCCTATGCCGCCAAGGACGCGTCAATGGCGTCCACACTCGGCTTCAGCATTTCACTGTCTGAGGGTACGGTTCAGGAGTATTTTGAGACGATGTACAAGGACACCACGGACTACTTCACGGTTCAGAATTCCTGCGTTCCAAACAACAAGGAGCTAATACAGTCAATCCGTCCGTACACTCCTATCCGCGATTATCAGGCGCTGTACGCTACCTTCAAGGAAAACGGCTGGGAAGGCGAGGGCGTATACTCCGCGGTGATTATGGATTCCAAGGACGTAATCATCAGAGGTTCAAATTACGGCGCGTGGGAGATCAACTGTATTTGCACCCAGTGGGCGCCTATGGGCAGTCTTGTTAACTGGGCTCCCGTTATCGATACGATAGCCAAGTCATTCCAGTACACCGACTACTACATCAAGCAGTGGCAGGAGATAGCTAAGTCGGCGACAAACCCGCAAACCACCGTTAACGATAACGACCCCGTTATGGAGGCGTTTGAGGAGAGAAGCAAGTCAGACACCATCATTCAGGAGAAGCGTTCGGATATGCTGCAGGAGTATGAGCGCGTCTACGACAACAGTACCGGCGAGATCTACCGCGCCTACAACGGATTTTTGGACGATATCGGAGATCAGAACCGATATACGCCGATTACTGACAATCAGTACACCGAAGGCTATGTCGGCTGGATAGACAAAGATTAATTAAAGGAGAGTAATAATGAAAAAGCTGTTATCAATAATTCTGTGCACGGCGCTTGTGCTGTCCCTGTTCAGCATAATGCCCGTGACGGTGAACGCCGCGCAAAAGTTCACCTACGGCAACTGGGAGTATGAGGTACACTCAAGATATGACTCTAAAACCTATGAGAGCTACGATGAAATCTGGCTCACCAACTACACCGGCGATGATGAAAAGGTAACTATACCGAATGAGATCGACGGCAAGCCCGTTGTATTTCTTTACAACAACTACATTTTCGGAAATACGGATCCAAACAATAAGGACGACCGTCACTTTAAGAACCACAAAACCATGACCGAGCTGACAATTCCGGCGAATATGCGGTATATCGCAGGCTGGATGCTGATGGACTGCACCGCCTTGGAGACAATCAACATCAGCTCCGAAAACAAATATTTCGAGTACAAGGGCGGCGTGCTTTACGCAAAGCAGGCGAACAAGAACTATAACGATACAATCAACGGCATCGACGCAGACCCGGATGAATACGGCGTTGTATTTGCGAGATTCAATATGGGCGTTGTCAATCTGCCGACCTCTGTCACCACGATTCACTCCTACGCGTTCTATAATCATCAGACGCTCGTCAACTGCGTTATGCCTGTCGGCAAGCTGAAGAAAATTGAGGACTACGCCTTCTATGGCAGCAGTCTGAGAGGCATGGAGAATCTTTTCGGTATCACTTCTGTGGAGATCCCTTACGGTGTTACCGAGATTGGCTACAGCGCGTTCATGTACTGCAAGAATATCCATTGTGTCGGCCTGCCGAACACGCTGAAAAAGATCGGCGCGCAGGCTTTTCTGGAAACGAGCCTCACCGACGTCCATGTACCCTCAAGCGTCGAGGAAATCGGTTACCAGCCCTTCGGATATGCGCGCAGCAAGGTGAATATTTACGCTTCTCCCGCTCTGAAAGCAAAGATCCAGGAGGAGAATAACTATCAGGTGAACACCGATCCCGCTTATGGCGGCGGTGGCGGCGGAGCCGCTCAGGCTATTCAGCTCAATCATGACCCGGCAAATCCGCTCTCGCATATTTACATAGCCTCAACGTCGATTCCTCCCACCTGCACGACGGACGGCCTGATGATCTATCTGTGTGAATGCGGCTACCAGTATTTCAGCGAAAATACGATCCTTCCCGCGACGGGTCACAAGTGGAAAACCAAGAAGGTATATCCCACCTGCACCGAGCAGGGCTACACCCTGACCTACTGCGAGAACTGCAGTGAGAGCAGCAAGTCCGACTTCCGCAAGCCTTACAGTCACTGGAAGATTAACGACCCTGCGGTAGAGCCGACAGCGACCACCGCGGGCAAGACGGCGGGCGTTCACTGCGGAGACTGCGGTCTGATTATTGAGCCGCAGAAGCTCCTTCCGCCCACAGGCTACACCGAGAAGGAATCGGGCGGCGTTAAGGTGACTGCAAAGCCCGAGGCGACACCGACCGTTAATGAAATTACAGACGAAGCTCAGCTTGAGGCAATCAAGGTTGAAGGTGACAATAAGGTCGATAAGGCTTATGACATCAAGCTCACAGAGGGCGGCGAGACCGTTCAGCCCGAGGGCGACGTAATTGTAAAAATCCCGGGCGGCGACGAGAAAGCAAAGGTTTTCCGCCAGGAGGAAGACGGCAGTCTGACCGATATGAAAGCCGGCTACAACGCTGACGACGATGCAATGGAATTCGTAACCGACCACTTCAGCGTCTATGTTGTAACGAGCCACGTCCCGACTGCGTACGACCTCTGGGTCAACAATGAGCAGATCACCGAGGATCACCTCACCGTACAGTGCGGCGAGGGTACCGCGACCTTTGACCCGAAGGAATATACACTCACTCTTGATAACGCGCAGATCACTCAGGGCGCTGAGAAGGACTACCTCGGCACAGGTATCCTTACCTTCCTCGACAAGGAACTGACTGTTGTTGTCAACGGCAAGTGCTCCATTACCGAGACAGGCGGCGACGGCATCGGCAGCTATGAGTTTGACGAGGATTACAATATGGTTCCTCACGACATAAAGGTCACAGGCGACGGCAGCCTGACCATTACCGAAAGCACGGCATTGTACGGCTACGGCTTCTACTGCACAGGAAAGCTCACTCTGGACGGCGTTGACATCACTATCAACTCCGCGGCAACAGGCATCTGGTCGAAATCGCTTGCAATCAAGAACAAATCCCACATTCTCTCTCAGTGCAGCTCACGCTTCTCGGGTATCGTTGTGAATAACGGCGGCTTCAATCTCGAGGACAGCATGGTTGTAGCCGAGAGCACCGAGGGCGTAGGACTTCTCCTCGGCAACGATCAGGATTCAAGCTCGCTCATGCTCAGCAGCGGTTCGCTCACACTCAGAGGTCAGTGCGGAATCACCTCCGACAGCGAAAACAGCAGAGTCGGCGTTACAGGCGGCACTTTGACGATAGAGGCGGTACAGAGAGCGATAAGCGAGTCTATCTCCGACAAAGAGGGCGCGATTGTGCTCGGCGAAGGCGTTGAGGTGATCTCAGGCGGTTACAGCGAGAAGGGAGTTGTTATTTCCGACTCAAAGGGCGGCACCGAGAGCTACATTCTGGGTGACGCGGACGGCGACGGAGAAGTAACCATAAACGACGTAACATCGATCCAGAAGAAAATCGCAGACCTTGAAGTTGAGAATTTCAACGATAAGGCTGCCGATATCGGCAGAGACGGTCTGGATATTACCGATGCAACAAGTATCCAGCGGTATCTGGCGGATTATAAAGACGGCAACCACATCGGCGAATTGATAACAGAATAAATAAAGACAACGGCAGCTCTTCAAGGGCTGCCGCTGTTGCTTGTATAAAAAATAACGCCTTCGCATTGTTTCCGCGAAGGCGTTTGTTTTGTGTTATTACAGTGAATCAACCATTTCCGCAATGTATTTCTGAATCAGTGTCGCGTCGGAGATGTCGGTTTTGCCGTCCTTGTTCACGTCGGCGGCGTACTCGAGCTCAGGAGTGGATTCAACAAGCTCGCTGATGACTTTTTGAACCGTTGTAACATCGTCAACCTCGATGCTGCCGTTGCCGCTGAGATCGCCTTTGATAATAACCGAGCCGTCATCACGTATCGGAATGAACGTCCAGCGCCTGTATTTCGCGTATTTTTCGCCGTAGGTACCAAGGTAGCCGTATACGGTTTTGAGCTTATCGCAGTTAAGGAACGCGGTGCCGTCAATGCTTGTGACAGAGCGCGGAATAGTGATTGACTCCAGCTTTGAGCAGCCGTCAAAGGTATTTGGCTTGATTGCCGTGACGGAACCCGGAATTGTGAAGCTCTCAAGCTCACTGCATTTCGAAAATGTGTAACTGCCGATGTAATCTATGCTCTGAGGAAGCTTTACCTCGCTGAGATTGCTGCAGCCCATGAATGCATACGCGTCAATATGCCTGACTCCGTCGGGAACCGTTACAGAGGTCAGGTTGCGCTGATAATAGAACGCGCCGTTTGCGATTCCTATTATTCCGTCGGGGAGAGTGAGGGCAGTGTTTTCGATCATATCTCCCTTGTAGGTATAGGCGACTTTTCTTGCGAGAACCAAGCCGTCAGCCTGAGCGTCGAGCCAGGGAGTGTTGTGCAGAGCCTGACTGCCAATACAGATAACCGCGTCTGAGAACGGCAGCTCAGTCATTTTCGCGCAGCCGTTGAACGCGTTCGAGCGAATCTCGGTGACGCTGTCGGGAACGTCAATGCTTTCGAGCGATTCGCAGTTCATAAAGCAGCTTGAGCCGATGTAGGTCACGCCGTCGGGAACGTGAATAGCTGTCAGGGCAGAGTCGTCCTTGAAGGCGTTGTTCTGGATCTCGGTGACGGTATCCGGAATATTGATGGTTTGCAGCGAGGTGCAGGCGCTGAACGCGCTGTCGCCGATGAATGTGACGTTTTTGCCGAGATGAACGTCGGTGAGCTCATTGCAGCCGCCGAACGCGTTGCCGTGGATCGTCGTGATGCTCTCGGGAAGGCTGAGAGAGGTGAACTTACATCTCGCAAAAGCTCCTCCGCCGATTGTTGTAACACCCTCGGGAATGTACGCTTCGGTGAGCTTTGTGCAGCCGTAGAAGCACTGAGTGCTTATCTCGGTAATTCCCTGTGGGATTTTCACGCTCGAAATGCCCGTGCAGAAGAACGCCATAATGCCGATGGATTTTATGTTTTCAGTAAGGTCTGCCTTAACGAGATTCATGCAGTTCACAAACGCTCCCGCACCGATCGATTCGAGAGTAACGGGGAAGGTTACGCTGCTCAGCTTACCGCACCCGGCAAAGGCTCTGTCACCGATTTCTCTGAGCTGATTCGGGATATTTATATCACTGAGCAGCTGGCAGTCGTTGAAAGCCTCCGTGCCTATGCGCGTTATACCGTCGGGCAGCTCGACTTTTTTCAGCTTGCGGCATGATGTAAACATGGTGTCGGAAATCTCTGTGACGCCGCTGCCAATTTTAATTTCCTCAAGCTCGCTGCAGTATCTGAACGCGCTTTCTCCGATGGTTGTAACGCTGTCGGGAATGATGATTGATTTCAGGTTGATCCTGCTCTGGAACGCTTCAGGCGCAATTCTTGTAACAGAGTCGGGAATCGTCAGGTACTTTATGCTGCCGGGGATAATGCCGCCCGAAATGTACTTAACATTTTCGCCGATAATAAAGTCCTCGAGCGCGGGACAGGCGCCGAAGCCGTTTTCTGCTTCGCACTCGGGCGCGTTGTAATAAACGGTCGTGAGGCTCGGGCAGTTCCAGCAAACTACGCCGTGAATGGTCTTTATACCCTCGGGAATCGTCAGGGTTATTAAATTCTTTTTGTGGCGGTACAAATTGCCGTTAAGCTCTGTGACCGGGTGTCCGTCGATCTCGTCGGGTATAACAATATCTTCCGCGGTACCATAATAATCCAGGAGGATAGCTTCGCCAGAGTCGTTGAGCATATATTGATAGAAATTGCTGACTACCGGATCAACGATCTGAGATATGTGAGAAGTATCGCTTCCCTCGTCGGTCGCGGCAAAGGCGGTTGACGCGGGAACGCTTCCTGCCAGAATCAGGGCGGCTGAAAGCACAGCCAGTGGTTTTATTTTCCGTTTCATAGCTTAATCCTCTCTTTCTTCAGCGTTTGATACTTTCCTAATTATATTATACTGCTTCTACAGTAATAAATCAATATTATGGCAAAAATCTGTATTAATTCTTTAATTCAAATAAAGAAAATACGGTCTGACAGCACATAGCGGTCAGACCGTATTGATATTAAATGGGCTTAAGAGTCTTTTGCCTGCGGATAAGGAATACCAGATAGATTACGAACAGTACCGCGGCAAACGAAGCGCCTGAGATGTACGAGATTGTCTGAGTGAGCCTGAAGCCCTCCTGAGCCATCATAATGTAGGTCAGGCTGACTGCGGACATAAACGCAGCCGGGAACGCTGTGTCGCCCGAGGTGATGGGGCAGACGATAACGCCTGCTACCGCGAGCACACCGCCGAATACGCCCAGAACTCCCGTGGAGATCTCATATACAACGTTTGAAGCGCCGTTGGCGAGCGCATCGCTCAGGAGCTGTGTTGTTCCGTAGAACGCGACGCCTGCCGCCGCCCAGACCAGAGCGATAACAGACTCGCTGATCATCGCGCCGTAGAATATCTTTCTGCCTTCCTTTTCGGATTTGATACACTTCGCAATCATGGGCGACTGTGTCGCATGGAAGCAAGCCTGCGCCGCAAGCGCGAGGAGATCGAGCTGCTTGAAAAGGGCGGGGCGAACGAGGACGACATCAACGCCGCCAAGGCGAAATACCGCGCGCTGTCAAACGAATACGCCGCGTTTTCCAAGGCGATGAACCTGCCCCAGCAGAGGGAGCGGATCAGCATTGACGGCAGGAAGGGCATGGATGTTTCTTTCGGAAAACAGGCTGAAAAAGCTGAAAAAACGGTTGAAAAAGTTAAATTAGATGATATAATAGACTTGCAACCAGAAGAAATTTCAAAACTGATTCAAGATGGTAAAGTCAACCTTACGGTTAGTGAGGGCAGTCAGGGTAAACATATTAAAGGACACAATAATTACATTGAGGGGAAAAGTTATATTACAGTTCCCGTTGAAAAAATACAACTGCTTGTAAATAAATATGCCAGTCACGGTAAGCTGGTTTATAATAAAAATGGGCAGTGGTCTAAAAAGGAAATTATTGTCTCCGATGATTATGTCGGATATGCAGTAAACAGCAAGGCAAAAACCGAACAAATTACAAAATCATTCAAGATACACTATAGCAATAAAGGCGTTCACATTGTCCCGAGAGAGGAGTAACGAGTATGGATTTATACGGTAAATTGGCTGCCATAAAAGGGCTAAACAACAAAGTAACTCTCCGTGTGAAATGCACAGATGATACTTTGGTGGAAGGTAAGTATTATGGGTTTACCCAAGCACTTGACAATGAGCCTGAAATAGCTCAACTTGATATTTTATCAACAGACGGGAAAGTGTACGGATTATATGAAACAGAAATCATAAGCATTGAAAGATTATAGCACGTTGATTTTCAGCGTGCTTTTCTTATGCCCGAAAGGAAGTCAAATGTTATCTTTGCTCATAATCATATACATATTATCAGCAAACGTCTTCAATATTCCGACAGGGTGTTGGATAGCCGTGTGGATATTTACGGGCTTGTCCGTCTTGTTGGCGGCGATTAAAGCCTTTTGGAAAGAATAAAAAGTATTTTAAGTTCGTATTAGGAAAGGCATGTAATATATAGTCAGAACATAGGAGGTGACTCATATGAGAATGAAAATAATAAAGAGGTTTTCGGCGGCGACGGTAGGCGTTTGCTTCACATACGCGCTGATACGTTTGCCGTTTTCAATGATAAACAGCGAGAGTCAGACAATGAGCGAATGGGCGACAAGTCCCTCAACGGCAGCGGCAACAACACAGCCCGCAACACAGCCGACAACTGCAGCTCAGGCGACTCAGGGTACTACAAGGTACGATATTACAGAGCCGACGACGGTTCCGACAGAGCCCGATACCACCGCTCCCGTAACAGAAGTGATCACCGAGCAGTACGCGACCGAGGAGATCATCACAAACGATTACTCTCCCGAAAGTGATGACGAAAACGAGCTGGTATTTGAGCAGAACGATACAAGCGGCGACGTGCCTACGCTCGAGCAGTTTTTACGCAGCATGACCTGCGGCGGCTGCAGACACAACTGCCTGCTTGTAAACCCGAGATGTATGAAAGGACGCGCTAAAGCAGAGAGCGCGACGGTGGAATATTATGAAACCTATGGAGCATAATTCATTTTTTAATGAAGCGATAGAAACAATAAACAGAATCCAAAAGGAAAACCCTATGCTGCACGAACTGAACTGGTTTTTTGAAACAGCGGCGGCTAGGTTCAACAGAGATTATCTTCAGAGCAGAAATCCCGGCGTTATCGTGCTCGGCGACGATATTCCGGCAGAGATTCTCTATTCCGTCTGCGACCGTCCGTTTTATGTGCTTGGCGGAAGCCTCGAGACAGCCCACTGGGCAGACGAACTGACTCCGCGCGACACCGATCCGTTCAGCCGTTCCTCGATAGGCTGGCTGATAAATCCCGAGTTTGACATCACGAAAAACGCGCTTATCGTTACGGCTGTATCCTCTGACAGCAGGCGCAAGCTGATTTCGATTCTTAGAAACAGCGGCAGAAAGGTAGCGGCTATCGACGTTCCGCCGGCAGACGAGAGCGAGAATTCGATCAGATTTTACACAGAGCAGCTTGTGACTCTCGCGGAAACGATCGGCAGGCATACAGGCAAGCGCTTCAATGTCCGTCACCTCAGAGCTTCCGTCAGGAAGGTCGCCTCTGCGCACCGCCAAAGACAGAACTTCCTCGATACAGCAGCCTTGGCAGGCGGCTTCATCACTGACGAGGCCGTGATTCTCGCTTCACAGAGCATGTACTTTGCCGACAGCCTCGACGAATGGCTGCTTCATATCACCGCTCTTGTAAATGAGCTTGAGAATATTATGAATCACTATGCCTACAGACGCAAGGACAGACCGCGTATCCTTATCCTCGGCTCGCCCGTTGTGTTCCCGAACTACAAGGTTCCGCAGCTTATAACTTCTGCGGGAATGAACATTGCCGCGGTTGCCGACAGCCTTTCTCTGGAAGCGTCAATCGAGCTCGGCAGAGCGAACCGCTTCGGCTCAGCCGACAATCTTCTCAGAAAGATCGCGCAGATCCACCTGAGCACGATTTCCTCAGGCGCGAGAATATATAACACGGGAATGTACTCATACGTCATGAACCTGATCAAGCAGCTCAAGCCCGACGGGATCGTCTGCCATATCCTCAAGGGACAGATTGAGTACGACTTTGAGCTTCCGCATATCGAGAAAGCCGCGGAGAAAAAGGACATTCCCGTATTCAGACTCGAAACCGACTATCAGTATCAGGATATGGAGCAGCTTCGAATCCGCATGGAGGCGTTCGGCGAAATGCTGACGCAGCGCAGGCTGGTTGCGCGAAGGTACAGACACACCGCATAGGAGGCGAGATATGAAGAACAAGACAGCAGGAAAAATACTCTTCGCCGTTTTTGCCGTCGCTCTTTGCGTTGCGGCGTACTTTGCGGCAGATCTGGCATTTTTCCAATACGACGACCCTGTCGAGAGAGCCACGCTGAGCGTTGCCAACGACGGCGAAGCGCTCTCGTTTACATACGATAACGATGCTGTGACCCTGCACAGCGGAGATAATACAACGGTGTACGCGCTCACCTACAGCGGCGCAGCTGTTATTGAGAACACCTACATCGAATCGCTGCCGTCCGATTTCGCGGGCAGCTTCGCGGCGGTTCAGACGGGTATCAGGGAGGACACAAACGGCGACGGCGTGACCGAGAACGTCACGAGAGTTGCGAAGACCGATATGGAGTACACTCAGGGCTACGATGCTACCGCGAACTCGTTCCTCAGCAATGAGATACCGTTTGAAGTCGTTTACAAGGACAGAGAGAGCTTCACGGTTTACTTTAATTCCGAGCCGGTGAAGAACTCAGAAATCACGGTAACTCTCGCCGACGGCACGGTGAAAACCATTACAACCGACGAAAACGGCGACATCACGGGGCTGAATCTCAACGACGTGAGAAACGGCCTGACCTTTACCTACCGCCCCGACGCGCTGAACACCTATTCAATCAACTATCAGGTTGAGGCGGATACGATATTCACCACACGCTGGCTGTTTGCAATGCTGCCGTTCGGTATCATCATTCTGGTTTCGGCGGTTTGTATCACCCTCGAAGTTCTCCTTCGCAAGCTGCTCTACAAAAAAGAGAAGCTGCCAGTCGGCAAGACGGGAGTTATGGCGAGGGACAAGAGAAGAAGGAGAACCGCCCGAGAATCCTCATCACAGGCTCGCCTATAGTATTTCCGAACTTCAAGCTTCCGCTGCTTATCGAGGAGATGGGCGGAGCGCTCGTCGGCGACGAAACCTGTATGGGAGAACGCGGAGCCTACGATCCCCCCGCGATCGTCGATCAGAGCACGGACGGGATAATGCGGGCGCTTGCGAACAAGAGCACACGTCCCTGTACCTGCCCGACCTTTACAGACAACAAGCGAAGGGTCTACAGAATCATGCAGATGCTCAAGGACTACAATGTACAGGGCGTTATCTACCACGTTCTGCGCGGATGTCTTGTTTACGACTACGAATATCAGGTGCTCGAGGAGGAGCTCGGCAAGCTGAATATTCCCGTTATCCGCGTCGAGAGCGACTATAACGAAGAAGATGTTGAACAGCTCAGAATCCGCGTAGAGGCGTTTATCGAGCTGATAAAATACGGAAAGGGGTAATTTCGATGAAGGTATACGCAGGACTTGACGGCGGCTCAACCTACCTCAAGGCCGCCCTGCTCGATGAGCACAAGAGGGTGATACGCACAGGCGTCACCTCAACAGGTATCGACAACAACACTTCCGCCAAGAAGCTGCTCGCAAAGCTGATGAGTGAGAGCGGAGTCGGAAGCATAGCATATACGATGGCGACAGGCTACAGCCGCAAGATTCTCGAGGTCGCGGACGACGATGTCAGCGAGATCACCGCCCACGCCTACGGCGTAAGGGTCACGGCACCGAGGGAGTACCACCCGGGCATGATCGTAGACATCGGCGGTCAGGACAGCAAGATAATTTATCTTGACTCCAACTACTCGGTCAAGAATTTCAGCATGAACGACAAATGCGCTGCCGGAACAGGCAAGTTTATGGAGGTCATCGCGCAGATACTCGAGACGACTATCGATCAGGTCGGCCCGCTTTCACTCGAGAGCAGCGCGCCCTGCGACATTAACAGCACCTGCGTAGTATTCGCGCAGTCAGAGGTCATCTCGCTTATCGCGCGCAAGTACGACCGCCGCGATATACTCTCGGGAATGCACCTTTCAATGGCTAAGCGCATTATCAAGATGATGAAGAAGAGCGAAAAGAACGGCGACGTCCTGATGACCGGCGGCGGAGCATTGAATATAGGACTGCGAAAGGCGTTTGAGGACGAGCTTATCCGCGACGTGTTTGTGGCGAACCATCCTCAGTTCAACGGCGCGATAGGCGCGGCGCTGCTCGCGAGCGAAAGGGGCTGATCGTATGTTAGCGGAAGTGCTCACAGCTGCAATTTCCGTCGGACTCGGCTGCGGTACCTGCTGCGGCACTTCGGCGTCATCGTTTCTGGCGGTATACATTCTTTCCGAGGGCGGCGGTTTTGCTTCCTCGATGAAGCATGTCGGTGGATTCTTCCTCGGAAAGGTGCTTGCCGTCTGCTCGATCACTACCATCTGCGCTGCGATCGGAAATGTATTCATCGACGAAAACGGCTATATCGGCGGCTTCAATCTCCACCACGCCATGTCGTGGATAATGCTCGCCTCGGCGCTGTTTCTGATTTGGAAATGGTTCAGAGACCGTAAAAAAACCTGCTCAAAATGCGGCGGCAAGTGCTCGTCAAAGAACATGAGCCGCGTGATCCCATCGTTTACAGTAGGACTTGCCTACGGAGCTACACCGTGCGCGCCGCTGATTATGGTCGCGGGCTACGTAATCACTCTGTCAATTCCGGAAGCGTTTCTGCTCGGAACAGTGTTCGCGCTCGCAAGCTCGCTTTCGCCGATGCTACTGATATTCGGACTATCGGGCGCGCTCAGCGGCAAAATCCGCTCGCAGCTCGGCAAGGCGATGCCGTGGGTTCAGCTGACGGTATATATCGCGTTTTTGATTCTTGCAATGGTATCACTGTTTTGGTATAATTAATAAAAATGACAACACTATGGAGGTGACCTGACTTGCGTATATTATTTGCCGAGGACGACCGCGACATCGCGAAGGCGGTACAGACGCTTCTGGAGCGTTCGGGATATTCTGTCGACGTCGTTTTCAACGGTCAGGACGCGCTTGACTATATTGAAACAGGCGAATACGACGGAGTGATTCTCGACTGGATGATGCCAAAGCTCAGCGGCATTGAAGTGCTCAAAAAAATGCGTTCGCAGGGCATAGCCACACCAGCTCTCATGCTCACGGCGCGCGACGCTGTCGAGGACAGGGTCGCGGGTCTTGACACAGGCGCGGACGACTACCTTCCGAAGCCGTTCGCCGCTTCCGAGCTGCTCGCACGCGTCCGCGCGATGCTCAGGCGCAAGGAGGACTTCAAGCACGACGTGATCAAGTTTTCGGATATCGAGCTTGACAAATCCGCCATGTCAATCAAGTGCGGCGCAAAGAGAGTCCGCCTCAACAACAAAGCCTTTCAGCTTATGGAAATGCTCATTGAGCACAAGGGTGCGGTGCTTAGTATTAATCAGATAATGGAACGTATCTGGGGCTGGGACAGCGACTCCGAGATCAACGTCGTCTGGGTCAATATCTCATTTTTACGCAAGAAGCTCACAGAACTCGGCGCGCACGCTCAGATCAAAGCCGTCCGCGGAGTAGGATATACATTGGAGAATACGCTATGATGAATCAAATTCGGCAGCGCTTTATCCGTATCGCGCTGCTAGCGCTTACTCTCGCCATGCTGCTCGTAGCAGGCTCAATAAACATGGTTCATCTTGTCAGCACTATCGGCGAGCTCAATACGACCCTTGACTACCTCGTCGAGAATGAAAACGCCATCTCTCAGGAAAAGCAGAAAAAAGGCGGCTTCCAGAACGGCGAAGGCGAGGGAGAAGGCAGGCACGAAAACGGCGCTACAGACGACAGCGGCCAGCAGCTAAAGCAAAAGGGTCACAACCATATGCAGAGCACTCTCGAGGAATCGAGGTACTTTATCGCTATACAGAGGACTGACGGTGAGCTTTTACTCGGAGTCGGCTCAAAGGAAACCGACTATACCGAAGAGGAGCTGCTCTCGATCGCTGAGGGCGTTTTCGCGTCAGACAGCAGCTCGGGAAATACGGGCACATATATGTATCGTATCACCAACAAGGACGACGGCGCGAAGGTAGCCGTATTCCTCAACTGCGAATCGAAGTATTCCGAGGTCGCGACGCTAGCGTTGATTTCATTATGCGCCTGTATCGCGGGAATCCTTCTCGCGTGGCTGGTGGTATTTCTTCTGAGCAATCAGGCGATAAAGCCGATAGTCGAGAACATCGAGCGCCAGAAGCAGTTCATCACCGACGCGGGTCACGAGCTCAAGACTCCGCTGACGGTAATTTCCGCCAACATGGACGTTCTGTCAATGGATATCGGACAAAATGAGTGGATTCATGGTACGCAGAAGCAGGTTTCGAATATGCGCAAGCTCGTCAACGAGCTGATCTATCTCTCGCGCATGGACGAGGCTGATTCGCACCTCGAGCGCAGTGTTTTCAATCTCTCAAACGCCGTTTCGGACGTATCCGCACCTTTTGCGGGCATGGCTGAGTTCAACGGCAAGAATCTGATTTTGGACGCGGAGGAAAATCTCACGCTTTGCGGCGACGAGCAGGCTGTCCGCAGACTTATCAGCACCCTGTGCGAGAACGCTGTAAAGCACGCTCCCGAGGACAGCGATATCCTTATCACCCTCAGCCGCTCGGGAAAGAACATCGTCTTTTCAACCGAGAACGCCTCGAAGGAACCGCTTAGCGAGGAAGCTCTGTCGCACCTCTTCGACCGCTTTTACCGCGGCGACGAATCGCGCTCAAAGGAAGAAAACAGCGGCTTCGGCATAGGTCTTTCAATAGCGCGCGCGATAACGGAAAAGCACGGCGGCACGATCAAAGCACGGATCACCGAAAACGGAAGGCTGCAGATCATCTGCACGCTTCCTCAGAATTAAAACAAGCAGAAGCTCTTAGCAATGCTCCGCCTCAGGGAGTCAGCTACGCCGCCGACATAGCCGAAAAATACGGCGTGACCTTTGAGCAGATCAAGGAGGACATCGACGGAAGAAGCTAATTGCCTTGTGGGTTTAATCCTTAAGAGGGTAGAGGGTAAGCTTGTTTTCATCGCCGCAGATACCGAGGAAAATCTCCTTGGCGTTCTTATAGCCCTGTTCCTTGAGTTCCTTTTGCAGCCACGTTTCGTTGAGCCCTTTGCGCTTGAGGTTGTCGCCGATGACTCTTCCGTCCATGATGACCTCTGTGCCGATATGCTCAGGCTCAGGCGAAAGCTCCATATCCTCGGGGTTCAGCGGACGCTTTGTGCTGACGGGCAGGATAGAGAGCTTGCCGTTGTATTCATAGACCGCAGTCTGGATATCGTCGAGATTGAAATACCCTTCCTGCCTGCACAAGAGCAGGAATTCGCTGAGCTCAAGCTTTGCCTTCTTCATGTTTTTGCGGTACAGCTTGCCGTCGTTCAAGATAATCGTCGGCGTACCGTTGATGAATTTCCTGCTTCGAGGGAATTTCCTCGTCAGCACGCTGAGCACCACCGTAATTATACCGAACACTATCATCGAAACTGTCGGCTTCCACCAAGGTTTGTCCAGCGTAGTTGCAAGCTCCGCGGCAATCGAGCCTATGGTGATGCCCGTGATGTAGTCGAAAAACTCGAGCTGGGCTACCTGCTTGTGGCCGATGATTTTTGCGATTATAAACAGAACCGCCGCCGAAAACAGCGACGCCAGTATTACCGTTAAAAATTCCATTTTTGTCCCTCCGATTCAAGTACTATTATTCGCGGCCGGTTTGGAATTTATTCCTCGTTTTCTTCAGATGAACTTCAGACGGACGTATTATAATGAATAAAAAAGCTGATAAAAGGAGTATTTATATGAAAAAGCTTATCGCTATAATTTCCTCAGTAATGATTATTTGTTCGACCGCTGCGTGTTCAAATGTCAGCCCGTCGGACACCGAACAGACGACCGCTGCCGCAATAACCGCTGACCAGAAGGAAGCGATGGACGGCGTTCTGAAAAGAAACAACTTCAAAGGAGTTGCCAGCCTGACGAAAAACGGCGAGGTCATCTATCAGTATGTCAACGGCAAGGACAAGAGCAATAACGACCTCACCATCGATTCCTCAATGTACATCGGTTCCGTTTCCAAGCAGTTCTGCGCGACCTCGATAATGATGCTGCGCGAGCAGGGCAAGCTAAGCGTTGACGATAAGCTCGAAAAATATTTCCCCGAGTACGAAGTGGGGAAGGACATGACTGTGAAGAACCTGCTCACAATGCGCTCGGGAATAATTGACATGGTGAACGAAGCGACGTGCGACGGCGTTTCCTTCGACAATACCGAGGACGAGAATATAGCCGCCGTCAAGGAGTGGATTTTCGCGCAGCCGCTCAAGTTTGAGCCTGATTCGAAATACGCCTATTCCAACTCGAACTACTTCCTGCTCGCTGATATTGTCAAGCAGGTTTCGGGAAAGCGCTATCACGACTTTGTGCGCGAGAATATTTTTGAGCCGCTCAAGATGACTCACTCGGGCTTTGTCGAGGAGGTAAAGGACAATCCCGCATGGGCTGAAGGACTTACGAGGGGTGAGGATAACGGCAATGTGATTGAAACAGGTCTTTCCAACGGCGCGGGCGATATCGCGTCAAACGCTGCGGATATGGATGCGTGGATGTCGGCAATTTCCGAGGGCAAGCTGATTTCAAAGGAAACCTTCCTCGAGATGACAGAGAACTATTCGCCCGACGCGGGCACAGGCTACGGCTACGGACTGATGAAGATGTTTGACGGCGGTACGGGTCACCCGGGCGCTATCGGCACATATAACTCAATCGACTATATCAACGTCGAGCGCGGTCTGAGACTGTTTGTTTCGAGCAACAAGAGCTCGGCACAGACCTATATTGATTCCTTACCGGGAGCGCTGCTGAAAAACATAATCCAATAAAAATCAATCCTCAGCAAGAATGACCTGCTGAGGATTTTTTATTTTTATGCGATTGTAAAAACCGCGGTGACGATCATGTCGCCGCCGTCGATTTCTGCAAAAATATCTCCGTTCATTTTTCTCATCAGTGTGCGGCAGATGTAAAGTCCCAAGCCGCTGCCGCTGTTGCTTCCGGTATTTGAGCCGCGCCAGAAGCTGTCGAAAATATGCGGCAGCTCGTTTTCGCTGAGAGTACAGCCGCTGTTGCGGATATGCACGAGCTGACAGTCGTCCTCTCTCGAGAAAGCAATAGATATTTCCTTGCCATTGCCGTATTTCACGGCGTTTTCGATGATGTTTTGCAGAACCTCAACGCACCTTTCCAAATCGCCAGACAGGATACAATCGGAAAAGCTCTCAATGGAAAAGTCGATTTTCAGCAGGTTCAGCTTGTCGGTGTAGAATGCTTTGATTTGGCTTATCAGCGCCGAGAGATAAAACTCGCCATTATGCACTTCCAGATTCAGAAAGTCGCCGCTTGAAGCTTTGACGATTCCGTCCACATAGCCGCGTATTTCCTCGCACTTTCCGTTGATGTTCCGCGCGACCTCGAGCTTCTTTTGCTCGTCCTTGTACAAGCCCTTTTCGAGCGCCTTTGCGTACAGCTCAATCACGCCGAGAGGAGTTTTTATGTCGTGCGAGAGTGAGAGCACCATCGTCTTGTTTTGCTTTTGCAGCTCAAGCTCGGCTGATTTTTGACTTTCGAGCTTTTCGCGGAGCAGGTCAAGTCCCCACAAAAACCTGCCGAAATAATTGTCCTTGCTTTCCTTAAGCGGCGCCGTCAGATTGCCCTTCGCAAGCTCCGTGGGATAATCGCTGATTTTTTCAAACGGTCTGATGATCCTGATGAAGAGAACCGCCATCAGAACGAGCACAAACGCCGCCACAACTCCGAAGCTGATGTTGAACAGCCTGACTGCGGTGCTGTTGTCGGAATTATATGAATAGTCAAAGCGGTAGAGAGTGCCGCCGATATCCTTGACAAGATAGTCGCTGTCGCCGCTCTTGAAGCCGTCTGTCAGCTTTTCAACATTTGTGATAGTCGGATAGTCGGACAGGGAATAGTCATCGCCGTTTTCTATTTTTACGGCGATTCTCTGCGCCTCAACGCGATAAGGGCGACCTTCGTCACCCTTGCCTGCGTTATTTAAAATGAAATTCGCTCCTGTAAAAATCACCGCGATCAGAGCGATGACGGCAACCGTCAGTTTGATATAGCTTTTCATAATTACCTCTCGTAGCGGTACCCGACGCCCCAGACAGTCACAATGTGTTCGGGCTTTTTTGGGTTGGCTTCAATCTTCTGTCTGAGCCATTTGATGTGAACCGTCAGCGTCTGCGGTTCGGAAAAGCTGTCAAAGCCCCAAATCTGATTGAACAGATAATCCTTGCTGAGAGTTTTGCCGGCGTTTTCGGCGAGCAGCAGAAGCAGGTCAAACTCCTTTTGTCTGAGGTCGAGAGGTGTGTTTCCCTTGTATGCAATGCGCTTGCTCTTGTTGATTTTCAGGAATCCGTCTGAGAGAATGTCTGTCTGATAACGCCGCGTGAAGATGCCCTTTATTTTTGCGAGCAGAATATCGATGTCATACGGCTTCTCGATGTAGTCGTCCGCGCCGAGGATCAGACCGTTGAGCTTGTCGTCCTTTTCGGTTTTCGCGCTGACAATGATGATCGGGGTATTGGCGTTCTCGCGTATTTTGCGGCAGACCGCGAAACCGTCCAGGGAGGGCAGCATAATATCGAGTATCACCAGCCTTGCGCCTTCCGATTCAAAGGAGTTTACGGAGCTGTCGCCGTCCGCACAGTGCTTTACCGAATAGCCGTCAGCTTCCAGAAAATCGCACAGCAGCGCTGCCATTTCGATATTATCCTCTACAACAAGAATGTCGACCATTTCTTTTCACTCCAAAATCCGATTACCAGCCCTGTTCAAGCAGCCAGTTGTTCAGGGCGCGTTCCTTTGTTCTCTCGTCGCTGCCCTCTAAATTATACTCTCCCTGAATATTCCCGTCAACAATATAAAGCACGCGCGAGCATTTTGCGGCGACCTTCGCGTCGTGGGTCACGAGCATGATTGTGGTGCCGTCCGCGTTGATTTTACACAGCTCCTCCATAACCTCGTTGGAGCTCTGACGGTTGAGCGCGCCTGTCGGCTCGTCGGCGAAAATCATCTTGGGACTGTTGATCATGCTGCGGCAGATACATGCCCTTTGAAGCTGACCGCCGGATACCTCGTTGATGTCATTGTCGGCGATTTCAATGATACCGAGCTTACGCATAAGCTCCTTGCCGCGCTCGAGCTTTTCCTTCGCGGAGAGAGTGTTGGCTTTTGACTGGCGCGCCGGAAGAATGATGTTGTCGAGTACCGAGAGATTCTTGAGCATATACATCTGCTGAAAGATAAAGCCCATTTCGTCAAGTCTGAGCGCCGCAAGCTGAGTGGGCTTGAGCGCGGAGATGTTTTTACTGCCGAAGAGAACCGTACCCGCGGTCATGCTGTCCATTCCCGAAACGGTGTAGAGCAGGGTAGACTTGCCCGAGCCTGACGGCCCCATCACGGCGACCATCTCGCCCTCGTCGATTGAGAAGCTGACGTTGCGCAGGACGTTGTTCTGTCTTTTGTTGGTGATATATGTTTTACAAAGGTCTTTCACTTCAATAATTTTAGCCATAGTAATCCTCTTTCTTGATAAATCGATCGTTTGACGCGCTGTTGATGAACATTTCCCCGATTGGTGAGTTTACAAAAGGCGCAGAACGTGCCCACCGGCGCCTTACTCAACAGTGTTGATTTCGTTTGAATTGACCTTGCGTATCCCGAGCGCAGTCAGGAATACACTGAAAACCGTTGCCGCAAAGACGATAGCGGGATATATGATGCAGGTTTTGAGTACGTCGGTGTCAAAGATAATGTTTTTCGCGCCCATCATCTGGAAAATACCGCCTGTCGCAAGCTTGCCGATTGGGTCGGCGAGAGCGACAGAGAGCAGTACCGCCGCAATCATAATGATCGCGATTCTGAGCGTCTGCCAGAATATTATTGAACGGTTTTTAAAGCCGATAGCCTTGAGCATCGCTATCTCACCGCGTTCCTTTGTGAGAAAGCTCTTTTCCATCAATACGGCAACTAAAATATCGATCAGAATGATAATCGGCAGCAGCAAACCCGTTACTCCGTCCATCATACCTCCTACGCCGCCTACGCAGTAATCGACATAGTCGCCCGCGTTCATTACCTTGTCATTGGGATACATTTCTTTGATGGCTTCTATTCTTTTCTCAATCTCAGAGGAACTTGGATTGTCATGAAAACGAATCTGAAAATCGTTGATTCCCGCAAGGTTCTTAAAGCTGAAGGTTTGACCGGGATACAGGCGGATATTGTCTCCCATAGACATCATTGTCTGGTAGGTCGCCGTAATCATACACTCTGTCTCGCCGTCAAGAGTTTTTACCGTGACGGTATCTCCGATTGCGACATTTAATTTGTCAGCGACAACATACGACATGGCAATCTCGTGCTTGTTCTGCGGCGCGGTGCCTTCCAAATACAGATACTCGTCCGGCGTCATATTCACGCCCTCTACGCCGTGGGTTTTCAGCTCTGTATCGCCTTTGACAACGACAACATTTGAAATGGTTTCCACAAAGCAATCCGCTTCCCAGCCCTTTTCAGCGAGGTCAGATTCCACCTCGGCTATTTTATTGTTGAGCTTCTCTCTGCCGTCGGGAACCATGTATTTTTCAATCGCACCCGATTCCACAACCGCCGCGTCGCACTCAGCCATATTAATCCAGCCGAGCAGCTTGCCGCTCTTCATCGTTGATGAGATATTCAGTCCTATCATCAGCATAGAGATGCCGATGAAGAACGTAAACAGCATAATCAAAAAACGCTTGGGACTGCTGAGAATGTCGTTGACTGCCATGAAGAACACGGGGCTTACGGGCTTTTTGCCGAGCTTAATGATGCCTTTTTTCTTATATCGTTCGCCTGTTGTGCCGCTGCGGATAGCATCAACAGGCGTGAATTTTTTTACCTTGCGCGTGCTTACATAACAGAACAGCACGATGATTCCGACAACCGCAGCCGCACAGAGAATACTGAGAATAACTGCGCCCGAGTTGTCCATCACGATGCTCTGCGAAACCATTTTCAGCAGCATACTGCCGAACGGGATCGAAACCGCAAAACCGATCACGGCGCCGACAATCGAGATCGCGAGATATTTTACAAGATATAGCGAGCGGATTTTGCCGTTCGGAATACCGATCGCCTTCATAATTCCGATCTGACGGTATTCCTCGCTTAGCGTAAAGCTGATAGTGAAGCGCAGGATCACGACCGCGATCAGAATCAGCGCGATGCTGACGATCAGCAGAATGCCCGCGATGATCATTTCCATTATATATGTAAATTCTATCAGCGAGCGGTCGCCGCCGAAAGCCACAGCGTCACAGGCGATCAGAGCCTTTTGGAGCGCGGGAAGATCTGTGGTGTTAATAAAGCTGATGTAGAACAGATACGGCTCGATAGGTTCTGCTTTTTCAAACGCCTTGTAGTCGTTCTCCGAGAGCAGGAACCTCGCGTTGCCCATCATGCGCGAGCCGAGCACCGCGTCCTTGAGCGTATCCTTTACCGTAAAGGTCCGGGTAACATTGCTGACGGTCAGCTCAACCTTGTCGCCGACCTTCGCGTTGCTGTTGTCGAGGAGGGACTGACGGACATATACCTCGCCGTCCTTTACCTCGGTAATTTCGCTGTCATTGCTGTCAAAATATTTTTCTATCTGATGAGATATACAGCTTACAAAGCCCGCGTTAGCATTCTGCTTGTCCTTTGCGTTGTCGTGTTCAACAAACCTGTGACCCGAAATAAAAATACATTCCTCCTGCTTAAAGTCTGTCACACCCTCGGCGTTCTTCACAGCGTCCTTTACCGTCACGCTGCCGCCGCTGCGCTCAAAGGTCATATAGTCGCCGACTCCTGCCTTGTCAAAAAAGCTGTCGAGCGAGCCGGTCACCGCCGTCAGATTTGTCACGCTCGAGGAAATGAACATCACCGACAAAATGACGAACAGCAGGACAATCACATTCATTGTCTTTTTGCGTTTCAGGTCGCGTTTCAAAATGTCAAAAAACATACGTATTCTCCTTACTGAGTATATTGTATCACAAAAATCGCTCTTGTGAACCTTACAGCATGAGTATAGCGGAGAAATTATTAAATAATCCTTAAATGAAATAATATTTTTTAAAACGATGAAAAAAGCGCCTGCCACTCAGGCAAGCGCTTGATATTTGTTATTACGAGTCGTAGAAATGCTGTCCGTCGTCAGTTACAAGCCGTTCAGCCTTCGGGTACTCAAAGATTTTGGAATTATCCCGGTTTGCTTCGAGGTAGTCAGCGAATTCCGCCGCGTACCATTTTGCCATTCCGAGGTTGTGCATGAGGTAATGACCACAGTTTACTGGAGCGGCGCCGGGAACCTCCTGAGCGTCGTTGACCGATCTGAAGGCTCTCAGCAACAATTCATAAATCTCACGGGGAGAGCGGCTGCCCTTGAGAATGAGGTAAAAGCCTGTCAGACACCCCATGGGACCCCAGTAGATAACCTCGTCCTTCCAGTCGGGGTCATTTCTGAGAAAGGTCGCGATGATGTGCTCGAGCGAATGCATAGCCGCCACATCGATAACGGGTTCTCTGTTCGGTCTTTTCAGTCTTATATCATAGGTTGTCACAATGCTGTCGCCGACAATGTCCTCACGGCTGAGAAATATGCCCGGGACAATGGCTGTATGGTCTACGGAGAAGCTCTGTATCATTTTCATGTCCATAACACCTTTCATTATATAACGTATTATCTGTGTGGTTAAATCATAACACAAACGGGCTGAAAATTCAATATCAATATGTCATGGGCAAAAACGTAAAAAATCACCCTGCGTTCCGAAAAAAACGGGGCACAGGGTGTTATATGATAATTAAGCCATTCCGAAGAAGCTGAGGATATTAAATCCTGTGGGCAGCGGTATCGTGAACATATAGATAGTAGTGAGCACAACGCCTGCGATCGCGATAAAAAGTACTACAACGCGGTTCGGCAGGTTCTTGAACACGCCGACGATACCTAACAGGAAGAGTACAACGGAATAGATAACGTTGACAAGGTTGTAGGCGTCGCCGTTTCTGTTGTCGCGCTTGCCTTCCTCGAGAAGCTCCTGAGACTGAGCGATAAGATTATTTGATTCCTCAAAGTATTTATCGGTCATTCCCTCTACCTCAAAGGGAGAGGACATTGAATCGTCCATCTGATTCATAGCATCACTCAGGATCTGACTGCTGTTCTGCTGCATGAAATAGTGCATTTTGTCTTCATAGATTTTCGCTTCCTCTTCGTTGCCCTTCATTTTGGCAACCTCAGCGTCGAGTTGATAATCGATCGCGGTATTCCATGCCATCAGATCTGAGAGATACATCTGCATAGCTGAGTTATAAGCGGCGTTTCCCTCGGAAGCGAGGTTGTTGCTCTTTGTGAAATTGGTTGCCTGATTGCCGCCGTGAAGCGAGCCGATCCAGGTTGCCCATGCCGTGAGCAGCGCTGTTACGCCTAAGAAAATAGCTGTGATTACCTCAATTCGCTTTGCCGTGAACAGCTTTTTCTTTTTCGGTGTTGCTTCTTCGACCTCTTCTGTTTCTGTCTCTGAAGCTATTGTTTCAAGTTTTTTGTTATCAGTTGACATGATTATTCCTCCGTTCATTTTTTACACACATTTTTCTGTGCCTGTAGCAGTATAACATATTGCGTTCTCAATAGCAATTGTTTTATAAGATGTATTTGTCCCTGTATAATGATTTTATATAAAACTCCATCAAATGCTTTAAGATAAGAACGAATTTTGTAAAAAAAGCAATTGCTTTTTCGATAGCACGTAATGTTAGGGAGAGCATTCAAAAAAAGAACGATTTATTTTACAGGACAATTGCTGACGATCAGATAGCAGAAAAATAGATTTTGAAGAAAAGTGTTCTTTTTTCGTTGCGGTTTTATCGAGCCCTAAGCCTGAATTATTCATGCACATCCGAAACTGCATCTGCAAATGGTTGTGCATTATCAGACATCAATATCACTGACATCCTGCAAAGTTTTCCACCGAAAAAAGGCGCACTACTCCCTTGGGGGTCAGATAATTTTTGAACGGGATTTCTTTGAAGCTGTCAAGGTACACGGGGTAACGTCTATTCGAGTTGCGGACTGAGTTTTTTAATATTGGCGAGAGTCTCGAAAAACCGGGATTGATGCGGACAGTAACTGCACAGTTTAAAATACACATATCTCGCGGAGCTGACGATTCTGGCTGCAATTTTCAACAGCTTGAGTCTGACAGTGTCGATACGATCCTTTCGCATGGATTCAGGCAGTGTCAGGCGGCGGAACCAGTTGAAGAGATTGTATGCAAGCGCATGAATCTGAACCCGGTTGGCGTTGACAATCATGGAAGAACTGCTGACATAGCTCATATCAAATCCGGATTTGCACTCCTTGATGAAGTTTTCCATATTTCCGCGCTTGCAGTAAAAGCGGATCAAATCCTCAGGAGATGATTCCATATTGGTCACAACAAAGGTATGCATGTGAATCGCCTGACCGTAAGGCTTCTCGATTTTGCAGACGACGCGTCTGGGGTAATCCCAAGAACCCGCCTTGTACAGAAATTCACCATACACGACGGCATGAGAAACAGTGTCCTCCCGGGTAAGATCATACAGTTCAGAGTCCAAGTCTTGAGCAAGTCTTCTCAGTACCGGATTTTCCTTGAGCCGAATGACATAGCCGGTACCGTTCGTTTCAAACAGGCTGTAGAGCTCATCAGTGGCAAAACCGCTGTCTCCCCGTGCAAAGAGCGCTGTTTGAGGATAATCTCTCTGATATTCCTCCAGAAGCGGCAGCATAAACGCGGCTGCTCCGTTGCTGCAATACTGCGTTCCCGGGCGCAGTTCTACCTTCAGCAAATCTCCGGTCATTCCGTCGAAGCAAAGCAGGGGATGATAACCGTGGGCTTGGTAGTGGTAGTTGAACGCTTCGCCCTCTTGTGTGCCGTAAGCAGCCAGCAGGGTGGAATCGAGGTCGAACAGAATGTGCTCCGGCTTCTCGACGGAATAGACTCTTCTGCGAAGAATCCGCTGTATCTCTTCCAACTGCTGTAAACTCCGTTCATCCATGCGGTTGTGAAAACGGGACAGAGTAGGCTGAGAGGCTAAAGCGGTTTTGCCGATAACAGCGTTCAGGACAGGATCGTTTCTCAGGCTGTCGGCGTGATCGTCCTGAAAATAGGCGCCGGTAATCTGATAGAGCATCTGTAAAAGATTCTCATGATCTTTGTGGATTCGGAATGAAGCAGTGTCCGTTGTGCGGAAACGATTTCTGAGCAGCGAATTGACGCCCAGCTTGTGATAAAACTCCTTGAGCAAAAGCAGTCCGCCATCCGAAGAAAGATTGCCGCCATCGAAATTTACGCGAATTTTCTTATTGCTTTCCAACACTGTTTCTGATATAATAGCCATGGGACTTCTCTCCTTTGGTTTGTTGTTGTGGTAACTACATTATACCAAATTTGAAGTCCCTTTTCCATACCCTGCGGGCTTCATCTTTTAGGTGAAAGCCCGTTTTTCGATTTTATCAGTGTTTTCCCCGGTGTTGGGGTCCTTACCGGCACTTGCGTGAATAATTTAGGCTAATTATTTTAATTTAAAAGCGCGGGATAACCGGATGGTATCCGCGCTTTTGTGTTGAGATCGATACAGTCAAGCTGTATGATAATGATTATATTTTATGTATCAAATAAGCAAACGCCGAGCTAAGAGCAAAGGCTCGTCCCTAATTAAAAGAGTATCTTGACGATATATCTGACTATGAGAACATCTTTTTCGTGGATCCCAAATGGTGTGGAAATTACCCTATGGTGTTTTACCGTCAGCTTGGAATCAAAATCGCGGTAGAGGCACTGAAGTAGAGAATTTCCGAGTGCAGGGATTTGCAGTCAGCTATCTCTATAATTTCACTTTTGCCGAGGGTGCTTTTTTGTTTCGTCAAGCACCTGAGTGACTTTTTTTCGAGCATACGGCAGTCGAACTTCTATTATATCATTATTGTTCGATTTGTCGAAAAAATTAATACCGTTCGTCCCTAAATTTGACCGTTAGTCCCGAATACCTTGTTATAACCTGTATTTTTTGCTATTATAATCCTGGAAAATTATAACAGGAAGTGTTGTGTATGCTAAAACGACTATCAAAAAAAGCAGGACTTGTCGTCACGGCTGCTTTGCTGTCTGTGCTGATAGTTCTGTCATGCGTTATGCCCTCAGTGGTATCGGCGGTTCAGACATCCGATGAGTCCGTCGGCGGAATTGTGACGAGCTTAGCCACAAAGGAAATGAAGAAGTTTGCCTATGACCTGATCGACCGCACTATTCTGGCAGGATTGGGCAAGGCGGCGTCCTCGGTTGAAAACGAGAATGTTCAGATGGTGCTCAACGCCACGAGAAAGATCCTCGGCGGCGGTCAGGGCGTCGCTAACTCCAAAATTCTTTCGGCGTGCAGCGAGATTCAGCAGCAGCTTTCCGAGCTGGATCTGACCGTCCGCGCCGCAACCTCTCACACAAACAGTCTGCTTTCACAGTTGAACGTGATCATCACCAAATACGCGTTCAATGATAAGGTATCGGAAGAGCGTTCGTTCGACGACAAATACAGAAGCGTCATCAATAATTTTACCGATCTGAACGATGCGCTTCAAAAATACTGCAAAGACTCGAACGATCCCGATGCGACCGAGAATCAGCTATATGAGGATTTTCATAATCTTCAAACCGCTTACAGTACGGTATCCGCATATTACGACGGCATAAAAACCGACGGCGCCGATGCGGTTGAGCATCAGGACGGCATCAACTTTGACAGCGACCTGACCGGATATCTGGAGCTGATTTCTCCGTATTCGCCGTCGCAGGCATTGTTGGATGATTTATCGGACACTAACGGTTGGGGTAACCGCTCCGATAATCTGACCTATCTCGATTATGCGGAGGAATGCTATAAGGCACAGATCGTCGGCGAGAACCAGATGTACGATCTGATGACGGCGAGTATCGGCGACGCCGCCTCTCCGCTGATTACCTATCTTACCGCCTACCAGCTGTACGCGAGCTACAAGGTGTGCCTGCTGAACTCCGACGTGAGCTACTGCGATGATAAAGATAAAGAGTCGGACCGCCAGAAGGTGGTATACGACACATGGTCGTTGTTTGATAAACGCCAGAAAAAGGCTGTTCGCGGCGTCTATCAGCTCTGTTCGCTCTATCAGAACCAGCTCACCTCTCTGATGCGCGGTTACGACATGATGCAGAATATGCAGATGGACTATCAAGAATACGAAGAGCATAAGGTTGAAGATAACCTGCTTCAAGATCTGACGAGAAAGCTTAAGGCGTATGTGACCGATGCCGACCGCAAGTTTTATCTGATCAAGCCCTATGGCACCTCATCCGTATACGCCGTCAGCAACTACAAGGATGAAAAGACCCAATTCACCACACAATACCTATATTTTAATTATAATATGCCGGGTGATTACTGTCCGACTCAGGATTATTTCAATCTGCAAAAAACAAACGAAAACAGCAGGGACAGAGGCTTTAAAACAATCACCAACGGGGAAGATCTGAATGACTTGCTTTCGCCGAACATCTGGGATTCGTCCGGCAACCAACTTGACGCATACCTCAGAAATGTCGCGGGACTTACCCAGACGGCGAACGTCGAGAGCTCATACAAGTCTGCTTCAAACGACTATGACGATTTGAAAACGGGCGCCTATGTCATCCTGAATGAAAGCGGCTACGACAACTCAAGCAACAAGATGCAGATCCTCAACGAGTCGATGCCGATTCTCGGTTCCGCAAGCTCTAACCAGTTCAACGTGAAAATCGCCGATCTTCCTAATAGCGGCAATAACCCTGTGACGATCATCATGAAGAACTACGAGACCATCAGCCGCAATATAAAGGCGGAGGGCAGCGGCGCGGCAGTATCGCTGTACTGCGGCGGCAACAAGCTTGCCGACGGCGGTCAAAAGGTGAACAGCGGCTCCGCAGTGGAGCTGCAAATGACGCCCGACAGCGGCAAGGCGATCGACACTATCAAGCTCTATCGCGCCGACGGCAGCGAAATGACCACCCTTTATAACAGCAACCAGACAATGAAGGATTCCAAAACGGGCGACCAGAAAAGCGTCGATGTCACCGATGTGCTCTGCGAGGTGAGCAGCGGCTGCTATAAGCTTGTATTCTCCTCTCCCTATCAGGATTGCACAGTCAAGGTTACCACGAAGAACGCCGCGACCCCTCGCCACAGCGTCACCCTGCTCAATTCCTTCGACGGCGACCTGCAATTCGGAGAACACGACAGTATCTCCCGCAAGGAATTTGCCGAGGGAGAGACGGTCACCTTCTTTGTACGTCCCTATGAGAGCGGCACGGTGACGAAGGTATGGCTGCTGGATGAGGACACCACCGAACCCGAGCAGCACGAGCTGAAGAACGTGACCTGCTCGCCCTCCGATGCGCAGTGCTTTGTGCCTACCGAACGTGCGTATTCCTTTGTAATGCCGGCGCAGGACGTTTTTGTCAGAGCGGATTACGATAAATCGGGTAAGCTTTTAATATTTGATACCGATAAATTTGTATATGACAATAACGGCAAGCCCACCAGCTATATGAAGGTTGGCGGCGGCTGGCTCTACATCGGCTGGGATTTTGTTCCCGTTGCTTACAACGCCGGCGAAACGGCGAAGCTTGAAGCGGTGACGGACGACAAACACGTTCTGAAATCCGTCAGTGCACACGGCGAAACCAGCAACATGGATTATCCCGTCACCATCATAAATAACGATTACACTGTGACGTTTGACGCGGAAAACCCCGAGAACATCGTGGTGGTTCCCGAATTTGCTGAATTGGAAAAGGACTATACCGTTACGATCCGAGATTCCGTGGTGCATGACAGAGGACTGTTCTTTGTTGACAGCGACGGCAAAACCCTTCCCGTCTATGAGATGAAGTATGATGAGGGCGATACCGTTACGCTGATCGCCACCATCAACGAAGCGCTGACCGGCACTATCGTCATCACCGATGAATGGGGCAAGGATATCACCGAGAATGTTCCGCTCACTGTTGACGAGGATGCCAAGACCATCACCTTCACTATGCCCGCCAAAAACATCACACTCAACATTCCCGATTACCATGATTTCCACAATGGCATTTGCCGCGACTGCGGTCTGTATGAAACGCCCATTCAGGGTGAGGACGGCTGCTATCAGATCAGAAACGCCGGCAACCTGTTCTGGATCTCCGCGCTGGTGAGAAACGACCACACCCACGCGATATTTGATAATCAGAACAAATCGCCGAAGTTCAAGCTGATGAACGACATCACCCTTGAAAGCCTTCAGTGGGAGCCGATCCCTGATTTCGGCGGCGTTTTTGACGGACAGGGCTTCACCATTAACGATTTCTACTTCAGCAAAACGGTCACGAATCATGATGAAGAAAACATGAAGTACGGATTTTTCGTCAACTGCGATGGGGCAAAGATCCAGAATTTTGCCTTGAAAGGAAAAGCGGAGTTGGACTATCACCGCGAAGACACTTATAATCCGTACTCTTCAAGCGTGCTGAGCTTTGCCTCGATAGCGGGAGGCTTGACCGTAGGAACGACCATCGACCACGTTTACAGCTATGTTGACGTGACCCTCTCTGCCGACGAAAACCTGACCATGCTCGTAACTGTTGCGGGTATCGCGACAGACATTATGGATAAAGACACCGTCAGCAACTGTCTCAATTTCGGCAGCTTCAGCGGACCGATCAGATGTGCGGCGGGTATCGTATTCTCAGCAGCCTATCCCACGGCAACCGTCGAAAACTGCGCGAATATCGGAGATCTCTCATCATCATGGGATAATTACAAAGATTTGTCGGGGCTTCTTTCCGGTATCATCGTTTTCCCGTGGACTTCCGTTTTCTTCGACTATTGCTACCTCAATATCAACAACTGCTACAACTACGGAATGCTAACTGCCGCCTCATCCAGTTCCAGCGATCCGATCGCGGTTGTGACATCGGATAGAGTGAGTATCAACAACTGCTACTATCTCGTAAACAGTTCTAACGATTACGGACACGCTTCCCCTCACTCTGCGGAACAGTTTAAAACGGGCGAGACGGGATACAAGCTAAACAAGGGCGTGACCGACGGCACGCAGGCGTGGTATCAGAACATCGACAACGGCAAAACGCCCGACGATTATCCGCTGCCCGACAAGAACCGCGGCACGATCTACTACATCGAGAGCGAGAACCGCTATTCCAACTATCCCGACGGCAATCCTCCGCAGCCGCCCACAGAGCCGACGACCGTTGAGCCGACTACTGTTGAGCCGACAACCGTTGAACCGACAACTATTGAACCCACGACGGAGTCCACGGAGCCGACGACTGTTGAGCCCACGACAGAGCCCACGGAGCCGACAACCGTTGAACCCACGGAGCCGACAACAGAGCCTGCAACGGAGCCGGAGCCTGCCGGTCGCGGTATCCGCACCTATGAGGAACTGTGCGAATTCCGCGACCAGGTAAATAGCGGCAGCAATTCTGATTCCGCTTATCTTGACGCCGACATCATTGTGCCCGACGGTTCAGAATGGACTCAGGGTATCGGAACGTCCGACAAACCGTTCAGCGGCACATTTGACGGAAGGGGCTACTGCATCGTCGGTCTGAGAATGAATAACTCCCAAAACGAGGCGTTATTTGATTACATCGGCAAGGACGGCATTGTTAAAGATTTGATGGTATTGGATTGTCGCAGTGTAACAGCCGCCGAGTACGCAGGCGGTATTGCGGCGTTCAATGAAGGAACCATCGACCACTGCACAAGCGGTATCAATCTTGCCGGCAGCAAGACCGTCACTCTTTCTAACGGAAAAGTAATCAAGCCGTCAGACTATAATTCCTATATCTTCGGCGAGAACTGCGGCGGTGTTGCGGCAGTCAACAAGGGCACTATTACCGGCACCCGCAACGCCACGGTAGTTGAGGGGGTTACCAGCGGCGGTATCGCTGCGGACAACAATGGTGAAATCTACGGCTGTGCCAACAACGGCGCCGTCGGTTCCACCTCGAGCAGTTGTAAAGTCTCAGGCGGCATCGCGGGCAATAACAGTGGCAAGATCAAAGCCTGCTATAACTCCGGTCATCCCTCCTGCGGCGACAGCAAAAAGCAGGGTATGATCGCAGGTGATAACAGCTCTGCGGCAGTCAGAAATGTATTCTATCCGGATTTCGACAATATTCCCGCTGTCGGCGCATTATCCTCCGCAAAGCTCAGCGATAACTCCGGATTGATGGAAACCGCCGACATGAAAAAGCCCGCGTTCGTTGACAAGCTCAACACCGTGACCGATGATACCGTCGCATGGGTGCATACAGCCTATAATAATACTTATTTCAACAATGGTTTTCCAATCATTCAGGGCAGAACCCTGAACCGGCGGACGCTTACCCTCGCCGAAAACCTCACGGTCAGCAGCCTGATGCACAAGGATCTGCAATTTGACCTGCAGCCTCTTTCCTCCGGCAGCGAGGAATACGCAAAGCTTGCGGCAAAGGGCAATATCATCGCCGCCTACAGCGCCAATACGATTGACTGCAGCGGAAACTATATGCCTGCCGAGCTGTGGACAGCGGGTGGCATGAAACTGTCGGTTCCCACAAACGGCAGAACCATCTGGCTGACGGTGATCAATTCAGACGGCGAAGTAATTGCCATCGCGCCCGACAGCGTTGAAAATGGTACAGCGACCTTTACCGTCGCCGACCTCGGCAGCTTTGCACTTACTCAAACGAAGCCTTCCGATGACGCTTCGTCCTCCACAAAGGACAGCGCAAATAAGAGTACCGACGACACCGGCAGATCCGGCAGCACTGTCGCGGGCGGCGCGGTTCAGACGGGAGAACCTTTCTATACAGGCGCATTGCTTATCGTTATATTGGCAATCGTGGTTTTTGCTTATTTCAGGAGGCGCAAATTTGAAAACCGATAAGAAAAGCAAAATCAGGCATTCGGCTTATTGTCAAATAAGCTTGAGATAAAAAATCTTTATTGAAAGGACGTATTTCCATGAAAGTAAAAAGAATAATCTCCATCACTATTGCAGCAGCTCTCGCGGCGTTATCAGCCGTATCCGTATCTGCGGCTCAGCTGACAGAAACCAATCGGAGCGGCAATACAGAAGTCATTGCCCACATTGACGGCGCCGCTCCCGGCGACGTAAGCTACATCATCACCATTCCCGATGTAGTTGATTTTGGAACACTTGCCATTCCCGCCGATGACAATGATGACTACAACAAGGATGTAACCTATGCTGTTGAGGCAACCGAAATTACAGGTCTTGACACCGCAAAGCAGGCAATCGCAGTCTATGTCAAGGATCAGAACGCAAGTGCAGATGACCGTGCTTTCCAAATCGCAAATAAAGAGAATTCTGCAATAGAATTTAACTATGACGTTTACCGTTCTACCGAAACCTTAAACGAGTCCACCAGAGTCAACAATGGTGATTTCTTCACCAAGGGCTATTATCTTACCAGCTTCAATGAAGAGGGTCAGACTCTGAACGGTACGCTTCGCTTCCATCAGAAGCAGCTCTACGGTCAGAACATTGCTGAAATCGCCGGCGATTACAGCGGCTACATGGTATTCTTCAGCACGATTGACAACGTTTGATAACAGGGCGTTGTTATTGAGATGACTTTGCCATAGGTTATTGGTATGAAAAATTGCATATTCAAGGGCGCGTGTGTGTTTTTCATGCTGTTCAGCCTTTTTCTCTTAACTGTTCCCGCCGTTATGTCCGCGCAAAGCGGACAAGGCGGAAGCACGGAGGTAATTGCCCGCATTGAACCAGAAACGGAACAGACGAGCGAAGCAACACAGCCCTTGCCAACCAGCCCCGAACCGTCGGACAGCAGTCCGGTTCAGACAGGAGAGTTGATTGCGTGGTATGCTTTTATTATTATGTTTGTTTTGGGCGGAACAATGGTTCTGGTGTGGATGAATAGTCGTTCTGAACACTAGAGGTATTTATGACTGTATTATCGGTTTATTCGTAATATTGATGTTTATCTTCGGCTAAAATGGATATAATGAACTGATAAGCATAATTACACCCTCGTCGTTTTCGGCGAGGGTGTAATCATTTATTCTTCTGTTGTGACTAATAATTCAGGGAGTGAAATGGAAAAAACAATAATGTCATGATACCATACGGCATAAAAGAATATGGGGATTCTTAAGAACGAGTTCCAATCTTCTTCCGTTTCTGCGAGCTTTGCGCTCGTAGAACAATCAGATATTGATTTTTTTGTAACGCGTTCGAAAAGAACGAGGAAAATCACGGGATAATAGAGATATAAAAATGCCTCCGTTTGGGCTTTTAAGATTTCCAAGCGGAGGTTTGTCATTTAACGTGCTTTTGTTATTTCCTCAAAAAACTTTTGTGAGGCTTTAGAGAAGACGTTGTCTTTTTTCCATACGATGTGCAGGTCTTCACTGACAGCGGTGGACAGAGGTTTGAAGACCAGCTCGCTGTTTGGATCCGGTTGATGAACGCTCTCTAAGCACAGTGCGTAACCCAATCCGTCATGCACCATCAGAGCGCCGTTGAAAATAAGGTTGTAGGTTGCGACGATGTTCATCTTATCTGCCGAGCGCTGAAGCAAACGCTTTACGATTCCGGTTTTATCTGCCTGACGGGACACAATCAACGGCTTGTCATATAGATCCTTAGGATCTATCATTTCCTTTTTCGCAAGCGGGCTGTCATTTCTGATTAATACACCCCATACATCGCTGTTGGGGATATTTATTGATTCATACTTTGTTTCGTCAACGCTTCCGAACACCAAGCCGAAATCCACAAGACCGCTGTCAAGCCTTTCGACAACATCGGTTCTGTCGCCGCTGATGATGTGAAAGCGGATGTCTGGGTAGATGTCCCGCACACGCTTTGCAGCTTTTGTCAGAAAGTGCACACCGACGGTCTCACCTGCGCCGATAAAAACATCGCCGGAGATATGCTCATCGGATACGGTGATTTCGTTTTCTGTTTTCTCGACAAGCGCGATGATCTCCTCTGCTCGTTTCTTCAGGATCCTGCCTTCATCGGTCAGCTCGATCCTCTTTCTGCCCCTAATAAAAAGCTGTTTGCCGAGCTCATCTTCCATATCCTTCAACTGCCGTGACAACGTAGGCTGGCTAAGGTGCAGAGCGTTTGCCGCACCTGAAATGCTTTCCTCTCTGGCAACTGCCAAAAAATAATTCAAAACTCTGAGTTCCAATATGCTCACCTCTATATTATCATACCACCTTCTAATATGCTTGTAAAGCATAATACAATATTTAATATAAGTATTTGTAATTTGCAAGAGCCTGATGTATAATATAGACACAGAGAGGTGATTCTGTGACTACACAAGAGTTTTTAAACTATATGAACAGCGGACAGGAAGTAATTGCATTCTCAGACGTTCATCTGAAAATGACCGAGCTGTCCAATAAAGCTATGGAAATAACAGTCGAGCTGAACAACGCCTGCCACACGCCCGATGAAATCAAGTCGCTGATGGAAAAACTAACGGACAAAGAGTTTCCCGATGGAACGTATATGTTTCCGCCGTTCTACACCGATTGCGGAAAGAATCTGAAATTAGGCAGAAATGTGTTTATCAACTCCTGCTGTCAGTTTCAGGATCAGGGCGGTATCACCATCGGTGACGGAACGCTGGTGGGGCCCAAAACGGTGATTGCAACTCTCAATCATCATATGAATCCGAGCAAGCGCGCTAATCTCATTCCAAAGCCCGTTGTTATCGGCAAGAACGTCTGGATCGGCGCGAATGTGACCATTCTTCCCGGTGTGACAATAGGGGACGGCGCGATAGTAGCGGCAGGCGCGGTCGTAAATAAAAACGTTGAAGCCAATACCATTGTCGGCGGTGTGCCTGCAAAGCTGATAAAGCAAATCGAAACGAAGGAATAGTGTATGAATAAAATATTCGCCGTTTTGCTGATTGCGGTTTGCTGTATTCTGTTCAGCGCCTGCAACAGCGAAAGAAGTGAAACAGAAACCACGGCAGTAACGGCAACTCAATGGTCGTGTTCTACGGCTCCAACACATGGGCATATACACGCCTAGGACATATCACAGACAAAACACAGGCAGAGTTGACGGAGCTGCTTTCAAACGGCAACGTAACAATTACACTCAGTCATTAATCGGAGGGCTTTATGAAAAAAATCATTGTTGCACTATTGCTGATCAGTACGTTTGTTTTTTCCGCTTGTACCAACGCACAGAATAATGACGCAAAAGGAACAACCTCAGACAGCAGCACATCAAAAACAGACGCTGATGATACAAATTACGACCCATATTCCGTTGAGAACCGCTATGACATTCCAGACAGCTATTTTGAAAAGAAAAGCGGCGTGGATTACGGAACCGTACAAACGGACGTGACTTATTATTCGACAACGGCGGGGGATAACAAGCAGTGCAATATTCTTCTGCCTGCGGGCTATGATGAGAACCAAACCTACCCGGTGATGTATATTTTCCACGGCTTTGGCGGCAGCCACAGCGATCAGATCGATACAGATTCATATGTGACCCTGCTCTACGGCAATATGTTGAACGACGGATTGACTGTGCCGATGATTCTTGTCAACGTGGATATGTACACCGACAAGCAGTCCGATAAGGAAAACAAGACCGAGGAACAACTTCGTTACATATACGACAAAGCGATCGATGACGTCGCGGTGGACTTAATGCCGTATATAGAGAAAAACTATCCCGTCAGAACAGGCAGAGAATACACAGCCGTTGCAGGTATGAGTGAAGGCGGTGCGAAATCACTCTGCACAGGCTTCAAATGGCTCGATAAATTCGGCTATATTGCGGGATTCGCGCCCGATACCGGCGTGATTCCAACCGAATACTATAAAGGCACTTTCTGGAATACGCCCGTGTTTGAGGAATTTCCTCAGCCGACAGCCGAAACAAAGCCGTATTATCTTTATATGGCGGTCGGCAGCGAAGATCCGTGGAATATCGACTGTACACAGTATTATCATCAGGTTCTCGATGAAATGGGCGTTAAGAATCAGACAGATCTGGCTGACGAATATGGACATGATTATAAATTCTGGAGACAGTGCTTCTATAATTATCTGAGGAAAATTTTCAAATAACAGGAGGAACAGGCAATGATGAAAACAGCAGAGTTGGTATTAACGCAGGATTGGGACAAGACCTTCCCTAAGAGCGACAGGGTAGACCACAGCAAGGTGACATTCATCAACCGCTACGGCATCACTCTCGCGGCGGATATGTATGTGCCGAAAAACGCGGAGGGCAGGCTGCCCGCTATCGCTGTTTCTGGACCCTTCGGTGCGGTCAAGGAGCAGTGCTCGGGATTGTACGCGCAGACAATGGCTGAGCGGGGTTTTCTGACGATTGCCTTTGACCCGTCCTTTACGGGTGAGAGCGGCGGTCAGCCAAGATATATGGCGTCCCCCGACATCAACACCGAGGACTTTATGGCGGCGGTGGATTTCCTTTCATTACATGATAAGGTCGACCCCGACAGAATCGGCATTATCGGTATCTGCGGCTGGGGCGGTATGGCGATCAACACAGCCGCGCTTGACACGAGAATCAAGGCGACGGTTGCCTCCACTATGTACGACATGAGCCGCGTCAACGCGAAGGGGTATTTTGACAGCGAGAATAACGAAGAAGCGCGTTACAAGCTTAAAGCCGCAATCAACGCGCAGCGCTTGGAGGACTATAAAAACGGCAGCTACAAACGCGCGGGCGGTGTGATTGATCCTTTGCCCGACGACGCGCCGTTCTTTGTAAAAGATTACCACGACTACTACAAGACAGACCGCGGCCATCATCCGCGCTCGCTCAATTCCAACGACGGCTGGAATATGGTCGGCTGTCAGTCGTTTATCAATCAGCCGATTTTGCAGTACTTAAACGAAATCAGAAGCGCGGTTCTGATCATTCACGGCGAAAAGGCGCACTCCTGCTATTTCAGTAAGGACGCTTATGAAAGTATGACAAAGGACAGCAAATACACGGAAAACAAAGAACTGCTCATTATTCCCGACGCGGTGCATACCGACCTTTACGACGGCGGCGGAAAGAACGCGATCCCGTTTGATAAGCTGGAAGCATTTTTCAGAGAATATTTGTAAGGAGAGAGCTATGGCTAAAAAAGTATTGATTATCAGCACGAGTATTCGCCCGAACAGCAATTCCGAAATTCTCGCCAACGCATTTGCCGACGGTGCGAGGACTTCCGGAAACGAAGTAGAGCTGATTTCGCTGAAGAATAAAACAATCGATTTTTGTAAGGGTTGTTTTGCCTGCCAGAAGCTCGGTCACTGCGTCATCAAGGATGACGCGAACGCGATTACAGAAAAGATGCTTAACGCCGATGTGATCGTCTGGGCGACGCCGATTTATTACTATGAAATGAGCGGTCAGATGAAAACAATGATCGACCGCGCCAATCCTCTATTTACGCTCGATTACCGTTTCCGCGACGTTTATCTTCTCACAACGGCTGCAGAGGATGAAGCGTATGTTGATGAAGGCGCTTTGAAAGGCGTACAGGGCTGGATCGACTGCTTTGAAAAAGCTCGCTTTGCCGGAAAGGTCTTTGCCGGAGGCTTTACTGTTCCGAAGGAGATAGAGGGCAGTACGAAACTGAAAGAAGCTTTTGAGATGGGCAAGGCAATTTCATAAAAGTACGAGAAATATCTGAGATAAAAAATGGCTCTTCCATAGAACCAGTGGTTAAGAAATTGCAGTCTAGTAGAAAAATACTGATAAATCAATAAAACGCATTTATTCCACGGTCTATTGACAATGAGCCTCTATGCATATGGTATTCCGTCAGCGCAGGCAAGCCATGTAAATGGGCTGCTGCCCGGCATTTAGCCTACCATATGCATACTCATTGTCAATAGCTTTCGCGGCATAAACGCGGGTTTTATCTACCCACACTTTCTAGTGAAGCCTCTAAAAAATGAGCAGGACGGTTTAATTTGATGCCCTGCTCGTTTATTTTTTTAAGCTGTTACTAATAAATTATTTCGCAAATTGCAATAGCAAGTTGCAACAGTTTTTGAGTCTGTAGTAGATCGCCGCGAGTTTTCCTCACTCGTCGCTACGCTCCTCCCTCGAAAAACTCGCGGCGACGCGGCTCACGCGGCAACATATATGCGGTCGAGTTCCTGCTCGAACAGCTCTTCCGGGGTTCTGTAGCCCAGAATCTTTCTGGGCAGGTTGTTGATTTTATCCGCAAAGTAGAGGATGTCATCAGCGCTGTAGTCGTCAATGCTTTTGCCCTTCGGTATAAATCTGCGCAGCATTTTGTTGTGGCACTCGTTAGTTCCCTTTGCAGTACCGCTGGTTTTGCAGACATTTTTAGTGTTTGCGATTGCGTATCTTGCATGCAAGATATTGAGGCTGCCACATGATATTGCGTCGCCCGCTGGAATGATTGGCGCCTCGAACTCCTTCGAGCTTGCTGTCGCTGTGGCGATCGCGTTGTTCGGCACCACCTCTCCTGCAGCGCTGGCGACGAGAGTAGGTGTGCTGACGGAGGTTCCCGTAATGCTGTTCATGGTCAGCATTGCCAATAAGACGAAAAGCGTTTTCAGAAATAATGATAACCGGTAATAGGAAATACCTATTAGCAGATGTCTTGACAAATTCATAGAATAGTGTGATAATAGTATTGCAGATAAACCTACTAAGTTAGTAGGAGAACTATGCAATATGATTCCGCTAAGTAAGGAGCACTATGGATGAAAACCTATAAAAAGATTACCGACCTGATCGGAAATACACCTTTGTTAGAGCTTGAGAATTACGGAGAGTATCAAAATCTCGGCGCAAAGATATTCGGAAAGCTGGAATATTTCAATCCCGCCGGCAGCGTCAAGGACAGAATCGCCAAGGCGATGATCGACGACGCTGAGGCAAAGGGCGTGTTAAAGCCCGATTCAGTCATCATAGAGCCGACGAGCGGCAACACGGGTATCGGTCTTGCGGCGGTAGCGGCTGCGAGGGGATACAAGGTTATTCTGACTATGCCCGAGACTATGAGCGTCGAGAGAAGGAATCTTCTCAAGGCTTATGGCGCGCAGGTTGTTCTGACACCCGGCGTGAATGGCATGAAGGGCGCGATTCAGAAGGCGCAGGAGCTTGCTGCGGAAAACGAAAACAGCTTTATCCCCAGCCAGTTCACGAACGCGGCAAATCCGAGCGCGCACCGCAGCACAACCGGTCCCGAAATCTGGAATGACACAGACGGCAAGGTGGATATATTTGTTGCAGGAGTCGGAACAGGCGGAACAGTTTCGGGTGTCGGCGAATATCTGAAAAGTCAGAATTCCGATGTAAAAATAGTCGCGGTAGAGCCTGCGGGTTCGCCTGTGCTTTCCGGTGAGAAGCCAGGTCCGCATAAGATCCAGGGCATTGGCGCCGGCTTCGTTCCCGAGACGCTGAATACAGACGTTTATGACGAGATTATCAAGGTTGAGAATGAGGACGCCTTCAAAACAGGCAGGATCCTCGCCAAAAAAGAAGGCTTGCTTGTCGGAATTTCTTCAGGCGCGGCTGTATGGGCAGCGGCTCAGCTCGCTAAGCGTCCCGAGAACAAGGGCAAAATCATCGTAGCGCTTCTTCCCGACACGGGCGAACGCTATTTATCCACACCGATGTTTACAGAATAAGAGGTTATCAAAATGCTTTATCTCAGCAACGCAAAACTGAACCGTTTTTCAGCTGAAATCGCCGCCGTGCGTTTCGGCAGCGTTGCTATGCCCATGTGCTGTTGTGTTTGTATGATGCATACAGGCGGCATAGCGCGATGTTGAGACATCATATACAGCTATCGTTTCACCGCCTGTTTGCGCTTTCGTAAGCAGGCGGTATTTTATGTTTAAAAGAGGGTTGAATATGACTGAAACAAGAGAAAGCACTACTGCTAAGCTTTGCTCCTTTGCCCGCGCCTATCATTCCAATACAGGCAGACAGAAGATTTTTGACGATTACCTCGCTTATGATCTGATGGGCAAGGAGGAATATGAGGAAATCGGTCAGCTGATTGAAAATGACTTTGAATCGGAGCAACTGAGTATCAACTATTCGTTCAGCTCAAAGAGGATTATTGAGAAGCTGAATCGCTATATCGCGCCGATACCGCTGTCGCGTATCGCTTTCGCGGAGAATAAGCTGCTGGAATTTGCGCAAAAGCACGGGAAATGCCAGTACGTCGTTTGCGGCGCGGGCATGGATACCTTTGCCTTCCGCAACGGCAATCCCGATATTCATGTTTTTGAGCTTGACCACCCAAATACGGGCAGATACAAGCGTGAGAGAGTGAAGCAGCTCGAGTGGAACATTCCCGACAATCTGACCTTTGTGCCGATTGATTTTTCTACCGATAACATGACTCAAGCGCTTCTTGACGCGGGCTTTCAGCCTGATGTGCCGTCGTTTTTTGCTATCCTCGGCGTGTCCTATTACCTGACGCTTCCGGTATTCGCGCAGACGATAGGCGAAATCAGCGGTCTTTGCACTGCGGACAGCCAAATCGTCTTTGATTATCCCGACGAAACAACACTGAGCGGTTCAGGCGCGGAGCGCGTCCATACGCTCGCGGAAATCACCGAAAAGCTCGGTGAGAAAATGATGCACGGCTACTCGTTCCGCGAGATCAGCGAAACGCTGGAGCGTTACAGCTATGAGATAGAGGATCATGAAACGCCACAGATGATCGAGCGGCAGTATTTTGAAAACAGAACGGACGGCATCACGGCGTTTGAAAACATCCATTTCATTTTGGCGGACAGGAGGGAGAGCGTATGAACAAAATCGCAAGCTTTACCGTCAACCATGACAAGTTAGATAAGGGAATGTATCTCTCTCGGACGGACGGTGACGTAATTACCTACGATATTCGCATGAAAAAACCAAACGGCGGCGATTATCTCGGCAACGGCGCGCTGCACACCTTTGAGCATCTTTTCTCGACCTATGCGCGCAACAGCAGATTTTCGGACAGCGTAATTTATGTAGGCCCGATGGGGTGCAGAACAGGTTTTTATTTTCTTGTAAGGAATAATATTTCACACACACAGGCAATCGCTCTTGTTAAGGAGAGCTTTGAATATATCGCGCGGTTCAGCGGCGAAATACCCGGAGCCAAACGGGAGGAATGCGGCAACTACCGCGAGCAGGATTTGAACGGCGCAAAAGAAACGGCAAAAGATATGCTGTCAGTTTTACAAAACTGGACAGCAGAAGATTTGAAATACAAGGAGTAATCATTATGGCTAATTATAAAAAAATCGAGTCCGCACTGATTCACGGCGGCATTTCAACAGACGAATTCACGGGAGCGGTCAATGTACCGATTTACCAGACCTCAACCTATCAGCAGAGCGGCTTGGGTGAGGAACCGAAGTGGGAGTACTCCCGCACAGGCAATCCCACGCGGGCGGCATTGGAATCGCTTATTGCTGAGCTGGAGCACGGCAAGGCAGGTTTTGCCTTCGGCTCGGGCATGGCGGCAATCACAGCGGTGCTCAGTCTGTTTGAATCGGGCGACAAAGTCCTGATTTCAAGCAATGTCTACGGCGGCACCTTCCGCGTGCTCGACAAGGTTTTCAACCACTTCAATATCGGCTATTCAATTGAGGACACAACAGATTTGGAGGCTCTCGAAAAGAAAATTACAAGTGATGTCAAGGCGATCCTCGTCGAAAGTCCCGCTAATCCGCTGCTGACGATCACCGACCTTGCGGCAGTCGCTGCGCTTGCTAAAAAGCATGGAATCCTTTCGATTGTTGACAACACCTTTATGACGCCGTACCTGCAAAGACCGATTGAACTGGGCGTGGACATCGTTGTCCACAGCGCGACAAAATACCTCGGCGGTCACAGCGACGTAGTGTCCGGCTTGGTCGTAGTCAATGACGACGAGCTGGCGCAAAGACTCGCGTTTATCCAGAACTCCACAGGCGGCGTTCTCGGTCCCTTCGACAGCTTTTTACTGATAAGAGGTATCAAGACCCTCGGAGTGCGTCTTGACCGTCACGTTGAGAACGCCGAAAAAGCCGCGGCATTCCTTCAGAACCACAGGGCTGTCAAGAAGGTCTACTATCCCGGCTTGCCCGACGCGCAGGGCTACGAAATAAACAAGCGTCAGGCGAAAAACGGCGGTGCAATGATTTCATTCGAGCTTTACGAAAACTACAATATTAAGAAATTTTTCAAGTCACTCAAGCTTGTTGCACTCGCGGAAAGTCTCGGCGGCGTTGAGAGTCTTGTCTGCCATCCCGCAAGCATGACGCACGCGTCAATTCCATATGAGGTGCGCCAGAAGGTCGGCATTACCGACGGCTTGATCAGACTATCCATCGGCATTGAAAATATCGACGACATTCTCGCCGATTTGGAACAGGCGATTGCGGAAAGCGAGGAATAATCATGGCACTCTACAACGATATGCAGGAGCTTATCGGCAACACGCCGCTTGTAAAGCTCAATCATCTCGATCTCCCTGACGGCGTTAATCTCTACGCGAAGCTGGAACTTTTCAATCCGTCGGGCAGCGTCAAGGATAGAATCGGAAAATATATGATAGCCGACGCGGAGCGGCGCGGTATTCTCAAAAAGGGCGGCACAATCGTCGAGGCGACCGCAGGCAACACAGGTCTCGGCATAGCCTTTGCCGCGCTGAATAAGGGCTACAAAATCATCCTTGTGGTGCCGACCAAGTTTTCACAGGAAAAGCAGACGCTTCTCCGCGCGCTCGGAGCGGAGATCATCAACACCCCGCGCGAGGGCGGTATGCTCGGTGCGTGGGATAAGGCGGAGGAAATCCGCCAATCCATTCCGGGCGCGGTAACGCTCGAGCAGTTCAAGAATCAGGCGAATCCGCAGGCTCACTACGAAACGACAGGCAGAGAGATATATGAGGATCTGAACGGTCAGATAGACTATCTCGTTGCAGGCGCAGGCAGCGGCGGCACATATTCGGGTGTAGTTAAATTTCTGAAAGAGAAAAATAAAAACATCGTCGGCGTGCTTGCCGACCCCGAAGGTTCCACAATGGGCGGCGGTGAACACGGCGACTACAATATTGAGGGCATCGGCAACGACTTCATCGCCGATACGATGGATATGTCCCTTGTCGATAGGGTTGTAAAGATGAATGACGGCGAAGCTTTTGACGGTGCGCGCGAGCTTGCCAAAAAGGAAGGAATCTTTGCGGGTTCCTCGTCGGGAGCGGCGCTTGCTGCGGCGAAAAAGCTTATTGAAAGCGGCGCGCGCGGCAATATCGTGATTATCCTGCCCGATCGCGGCGACCGTTATTTCACAAAGCATTTGTATGAATAAAATTGGGAGTAAGAAATGCCGATTATTGATTTTCACGCGCACATTTATCCGAATAAAATAGCCCAAAAGGCGACGAATGCCACCGCGGACTTTTACGGCATATCGCCTGCATGTATCGGCACGGGTGACGAGCTGCTGAGGGAGGGCAAAATAGCCGGTATTGATGAATTTGTCCTCCTTCCCGTTGCGACAAAGCCTGAGCAGGTACGTCACGTCAACGAGTTTATTCTCGGTGAAACAGCCGCGCATAAGGAATTTCACGGATTCGGCACGCTGCACCCCGATTGCGAAAACATAATGGAAGAAGCCGAATATATTCTTAACTCAGGGCTTAAGGGCATCAAACTGCACCCCGACACTCAGCGTTTCAATACTGATGACAAGAGATTGTTCGAGGTCTATGAAGCGGTTCAGGGAAAGCTGCCGCTGCTTGTGCACTGCGGCGATAAGAGATTTGATTTTTCCCATCCCGCGCGGCTGAAACGTGTTATAGACAATTTCCCGAAATTACAGGTCATCGCCGCCCATCTGGGCGGCTGGTCGCTGTTCGGGGAAGCCTTTGCTTTACTGAGGGATACAGACTGCTTTCTTGATATTTCGAGCTGCACCATGTTTTTACCGCCCGAAAGAGTGTCGCGGTACATCGCGGGCTACGGCGCTGACAGGATCTTGTTCGGAACTGATTTTCCTCTTTGGAACCCCAAAACCGAGGTTGATTCCTTTCGGAAGCTGCCGCTGTCTGCGGAAGAATTTGATAAAATCGCGTACAAAAACGCGCTTCGTATCTTAAAAAACCAATAGGCAAAACCTATTACCTACTATACCTATCGGATATTGGACATTTAACAAAAACCATGATAAAATATAATCACTGAAACGAAAGGAGAGAGCATCATGACCATGCGTTATTCAACGTGTTGTAATACTATTATGTGTACGATGCAAAAGGGATATTTCTGCGTTGTGGCATGCTGTGCGCTCCGAATGTGAAGGGCAATTCTGCGTTTCACTGAGGAAGTCAGCGCATGACTTCCGTTTTTTTATGCCCAAAACGGGCAGAAAGGGAGTAATCAAATGAAAAAAGTATTAATCGTCTGTATCATCGCGCTTGTCGCCGCGTTCAGCGTGACAGGCTGCGCGTCGACAAACGCATCAAACGAGAGCAGTCACAGCGAAAGCACAACGCACGACTGCTGCAAGGACAAAGAAGCGACTGATTCCGAGGTTCCAGATTGCTGCAAGAGCAAGGAACACGCGGATAACGATACATCAAAAACCTCAGATGTTCCCGACTGCTGTGCGGGAGACTGATAAAGATAAATTGATCAACACATTTAGAAAGGGAAATAAAAATGAAAAAAAGAATTCTCGCGGCTCTTTTCGCCGCCACACTGACATTAACCGCTTTTGCGGGTTGTAATACAGCTTCATCAGACTCAACCTCCGAGAACTCCGCTTCCGCAAGCACTGCAAAGGAGTCCGGAACGGAAGCAGCAAAGGCAACGCTCGAAAAAACAAGCTTCAACCTCGGACACCTAAATTCCACCGCTCACCTGCTCGGCTTTGTTGCCAAGGAGGAGGGCTATTTTGAGGAAGAGGGACTTGACGTTACTCTCACGCTGTTTTCATCTGCCGCGGAGCTTTCGAGCGGTCTTGAATCCGAAAAGCTCGACGTTGCCTTTATCGGTTCTGTTCCCGCGCTGACATTCCAGAGCAAGGGACACGACCTGACTATCTTCGGCGGTGAGATGACCAACGGTCACGGTTATGTGATCAAGCCGGAGTACGTCGAGGGCAAAACCGACTGGGACGTTTCGATTCTCAAGGGCAGAAACGTCGCTTCCGTCAAGAACTCCGTACAGGACGCGGAGCTGCAGATCCTGTTAAAGGATAAGAATATAAAGATCGGCGAGGGGGAGGACAAGGTCAATATCGTCTACTTCGACAGCCAGAAGGACGCCTATAACGCTCTCAAGAATGACACCATCGACGCGGCTTCGGCGTATTCACCATACACCTCGCTTGCCGAGAGTCAGGGCTACAAGATCGTCTACCGCTGCTCCGAGGAAGAGCTCCTCAAGAATCAGCCTTGCTGCCGTCAGGTCGCCACAACCGAGGCGCTTTCCAAATATCCCAACTCCTACAATGCGTTTGAGCGCGCACTGATCAAGGCGTACAAGTTCACACAGGAGAACAAGGAGCAGACCGTCAAGGACGTAAAAAAGTACATTGACATTGAGGAAAACCTGATCAACACCGAGGTGTACGGCGGCTACGGAACCTCAGTTCCCGATCCCGACAAGCAGGGTACCGTTGCTCTCAAAAACTCCATTGTGGAGCTGGGCTACACCGAGGACTACGACATCGATAAGCTCTATAACACAGAGATATACAAGAATGCTTTGGCAAGCCTGATCAAGGAAAACCCCGGCGATAAAATCTACGCGGAGCTTCAGGAGCATTTCGACAAATACGAATAACAAAACATATCCGGGATGAAGGTTTATGAGTAAGATAGAAATCAAAAATTTAACGGTTGACTATACCGAGAAGAAGAACCGCTTTACAGCCCTGAGGGACGTCAGCTTTTCGATCGAAGAGGGCGAGTTCGTCAGCATCATCGGCTCGAGCGGCTGCGGAAAGAGCACGCTGCTCAGCATTCTGGAGGGTATCAATTTCCCGACCTCGGGAGAAATCCTGATAGACGGCGAGCCGATCAAGGGTACGGGCACCGACCGAGGCGTCGTATTTCAGCACTATTCGCTGTTTCCGTGGATGACCGCAAGGAAGAACGTCGCTTTCGGTGTGAAGCAGGTCAATAAGTCCGCTTCCAAGGCGGAACGTCTGCAAATCGCGGACGAGTTTCTCGAAAAGGTCGGACTGGAAAACTTCAAAAACAAATATCCCTCACAGCTTTCGGGCGGCATGCAGCAGCGTGTTGCAATCGCGAGAGCGCTCGCAATGGACACGGACATTCTTCTGATGGATGAACCGTTCGGTGCAATCGACGCGAAGAACCGCACCATTCTGCAGGAGCTTCTGCTAGAGCTTTGGGAGGGCGACGGCACAAGCCCGAGAAAAACCGTTGTGTTTGTCACTCACGACATTGACGAGGCAATCCTGCTTTCGGATAAGATTGTGATGATGACCGCTCATCCCGGTCAGGTATACAAAGAGATAGAGGTTCCATTTGCACGCCCGAGGAATCGCGCGCAGCTTGTTCAGACAAAGGAATACAACAAGTTCCGCAACAGGCTGCTCGCGATGTTCTACAGCGACATTGTGAACAAGATCGGCGGAGAGGAGGTCGTGCTGTAATGACTCTCAAAAAACGTTATCTCAGAACGGTACATTTCCTGTTTATCGCGCTGCTGCTCGTTCAGCTCCTGCCGGACAAACTGACCACGGACACCTACGCCGGCTATGTGATATGGTTCGCCGTCGGAGTGGAGATCCTGACGCTGATTGTGTCGGCACTGATCAAAAAGCCGCTCGGACTGACTCTGTTCGTGGATATCGTCAGCTTTATATACGGTTTGCTGATTGCATGGACGCTGGCGACGGCAAAATTCAATTTGCTGAAGCCCTCGTTGTTTCCGCCGCCCGGAAGAGTTTTCTGGCAGCTCATCGGCGACTACGAAAAAATATTCACGAACATTCTCAGCTCGGTCGGCATTATTTTGCAGGGTTACCTGTTGGCAGCTGCCGTTGCGATCATTCTCGGATTGCTGCTCGGTTCAAGCGAACGACTCGGCAACGTCGCGACTTATCTTGCAAAGTTCTTAGGCGCGATCCCGCCGATCGTATACATTCCATACGGCATCGCGCTGCTGCCAACCTTCCGTTCGGTATCGGTTTTTGTCATCTTTCTGGCGACCTTCTGGCCTGTGCTGGCAGGTACCATGAGCGGCGTGATGAACGTTGACAAAAAGACGCTCGATTCCGCGAGGGTACTCAACGTCAACCGATTCACCATGCTGTTTTCCGTTATTCTGCCCGCGTCGCTGCCGCAGATTTTCATCGGCTGCAATCAGGGACTGACTGTTTCGTTTGTCCTGCTGACTTCGGCGGAGATGATCGGCGCACAGAGCGGACTCGGCTTCTACATCAAAAACTACTCTGATTTCGGCGACTACACACGCACGCTCGTCGGCTTGATCGTGATTGGCATCGTGATTGTCGTCATTTCATTCGGATTCAATAAGATTCAAAAATACCTGCTTCGCTGGAAGCACTGAGGGGGCGAAAGCATGACAGAAATATTATGGCACGGCAGGGGAGGACAGGGAGCCTTCACCGCCGCAAGACTTCTCGGCGACGCTTATTCGCTCAAGGATAATGCGTACGCGCTGGCGTTCCCGTCCTTCGGACCCGAGCGCAGAGGAGCGCCGATCAGGGCGTTTACCAAGCTCGACCAAAAGCCGATCGGCAACCGCAGCGAAATCACAAAATCCAACTACAGTATTTTTCTGGACGACACGCTTTTCAGCGCGAAGTCATTCCGCGAGCTGAAGCAGAACGGAAAAATTCTTTTAAATACAAAAAAAAAGCTCGACGACCCGCGCGTAATAACGCTCGACGGAGACAGCATAGCGGCGCGGATTCTGGGACTTCCTATCACAAACACAATATTGCTTGGCGCGTTCGCGGCAATCTCGAATGAAATTTCTTTAGAGGAAATATATGAAGCGATTCGACAGACAATGCCGCGCCGTCTGCATGAGAAGAATATCGCCGCCGTCAAAGCGGCATATGAGGAGGTCGTCGCATGAAGCCGTATCTGAGGGATTTCGTTCCGAACGCCTTTGAGGATATTCCCGACGCGACCGCATATGAGGCAGGCTATCTTGTCACAAAGAACGCGGGCTGGCGCAACGTCCGTCCCGTAATTGACGCGCAAAAATGCGTCGGCTGCTTGAATTGTTATCTGTATTGTCCCGACGGTGTGATTTACCGCGAGGGAAGCAGTGTGGCAATCGACTACGATTTTTGCAAGGGCTGCGGTATCTGCCGCAAAATCTGTAAAATAGGCGCGATAGAGATGGAGGCGGAAAAGTAAATGGCAAAAGCATTTTTATCAGGCAACGAGGCATTTGCTTACGGTGTGCGGCTGGCGCGTCCGCAGGTGATTTCCGCTTATCCGATAACGCCGCAGACGATCGTGGTGGAGAAGCTCTCCGAATTTGTTGAGGACGGCAGCCTGAACGCGGAATTTATTCATGTGGAATCCGAGCATTCGGCGCTGTCCTGCGCGATAGGCGCGTCCTCAGTCGGCGCGAGAGCCTTTACCGCGACGTCCTCTCAGGGCTTGCTCTATATGGCGGAGTGCCTGCCGTACGCGGCAGGCGGACGGTTCCCGATCGTTATGATGAACGCGAACCGCTCGACCGCGCTGCCGTGGAATATCTACGGCGACCAGCGTGATTCGCTCTCGCAGCTCGACAGCGGCTGGATCCAGGCTTTCGCCGAAAACGCGCAGGAGGCGCTTGACCTTGCGCTGATGAGCTTCTACATCGCGGAGCACAAAAACGTCAGCACACCATTCATGGCTAATCTCGACGGCTTTGTTCTAACCCATACCTACGAGGTCGTTGACGTGCCCACATCGGAACAGGCGAACGCGTTTCTGCCAAAGTACGAAACAGAGAACAAGCTCGATTTGCAGCATCCAAGAAACCTCGCTTTTTCGGCAGGACCCGACACAAATACCATTTTCAAATACAAGGAGCACATCGGGATATTGAACTCAAAGTCTGTTATCAAGGAAGCCGAGGACAGATTTGAAACCATTTTCGGCAGGCGATACAGCGGTTTGACCGAGAGCTACCGAACCGAGGACGCGGATTATATCATAATCACGCTCGGAAGTATCGCGGGACTTGTCCGCGAGGTTGTGGACGCACTCAGACAAGAGGGCAGACGCGTCGGTCTGCTGCGGCTGCGATATCTCCGTCCGTTCCCGAATGAAGAAATCGCGAATGCCGTCAAAAACGCCAAGGCAGTAGCGGTTCTGGAAAAGGACATCTCCTTCGGTAACGAGGGCACGGTCTACACGAACGTCAATTCCGCGCTGCAGAAGGCAGGAATTAATATTCCAAATTCGAATTATATCGGAGGCCTCGGCGGCAAAAATATTTCCGCAGAAGAAATAAGAACAATCTTTGACGAGTTGAAATCACAAAAATCAGCGGTGAAATTTTTAGGGATAGGCGGTGTAGCAAATGGCGGTTAACGCAAAGAATCTGAACGAAACAGAGTTTTTTTACGGTCACAAGGCGTGCGCGGGCTGCGGCGGCAGCTTAGCTGTCAGAATCGCCTTGAAGGTTCTCGGTGAAAACGCCGTCGCCGTTCTTCCCGCAGGCTGTATGTCGGCGGTCGGCTTCAACTTTCCGCAGCTTTGCTTCGGCAACAATGCCATAATCTCAACCTTTGCGGGAACCGCTTCCATGCTGACGGGCGTTGAAGCAGGGCTGAGAGCGCAGGGCATTACCGACTTTCACGCTGTAGGCTTTGCGGGAGACGGCGGCACGGCGGATATCGGTTTGCAGGCGCTTTCGGGCGCGATTGACCGCAACGACGATATTCTTTATATCTGCTATGACAACGAAGCCTATATGAATACGGGCATTCAGAAAAGCTCGCTGACCCCGTTTGGGGCGAGAACGACAACGACTCCCGCGGGAAAAAACATCCGAGGCAACCTCAGACCGAAGAAAAACCTGTTTGAGATCGTCGCCGCCCACGGGATTCCTTACGCCGCCACCGCAAGCGTCGGATATCTCAACGACTTCATGCGCAAGGTGGAGAAGGCAAAGAGCATAAAGGGCACAAAATACATTCACATTCTCGCACCGTGTCCCACGGGCTGGGGTGTGAAAACAGATGAAACAGTGGATATCGCCAAAGAGGTGGTAGACTGCGGTCTGTGGTACCTTGCCGAGTATGAAAACGGCGCTTTCACACTGAATCATCAGCCAAAGGAGTTTTCAAGCGTTGAAAGCTACCTCAGAAAACAAAGCCGTTTCAAGCACTTAACGGCGGAGGATATAGAAATCATCACACAGTCCCGCGATGCGAAGTGGGAGTTTATTCATAAAAATTTTAATTGAGTAATAAGGAGTAATCAGCAATGAGCAGAGATATAAACAATAAATACTGGGATGAGGAGCTTGAAACCTTACCCCGTGAGGAATTGGAAAAAAGACAGCTTGCGGATTTGCAGGAAATTGTAAAATTCGCTTATGATAACGCGCCGTATTACAAGCGCTCATTTGACGAGGCAGGCGTAAAGCCCGAGGACATCAAAACCCTCAAGGATATTCAGAAATTCCCCTTTATCAACAAGAAAACCCAGCGAGATACCCAGGGCGTCGGTTCCTTCCTCGGCGAGCTGGCGGCAGTGCCCGAGGAGGACGTTGTATTTATCTCGACCTCGTCAGGTTCCACAGGCGTTCCCACCATGAGCCCGTTCACCAAGAAGGACTTCGATGAATTCCAGGACACCGAGAGCCGTTGGTTCTGGCAGGTCGGCATACGTCCGACTGACCGCTATGTTCACGCGCTCAACTTCTCGCTCTATGTCGGCGGTCCCGACGTAATCGGCGCGCAGAACCTCGGCGCGCTGTGCATCTGGGGAGGTACGCTTCCCAGCGAACGACTGCTTTTCGTTCTGAAAACCTATCAGCCGACAGTAATCTGGACGTCTCCGTCCTACGCATGGCAGCTTGGAGAAAAGGCGCTCAAGAGCGGCATTGATCCGAAAAAGGACTTGAATATCAAGAAAATCATTGTTGCAGGCGAACTGGGCGGCTCGATTGAAGCCACAAGAAAAGCGATCGAGGATATCTGGGGCGCGGAGGTTTACGACTTCTACGGTCTGTCCGACATCTTTGGAGCGTGTGCCGCAATGTGCGAAGCGAAGGACGGTCTGCACATCGCCGAGAACCATATTTTAGTTGAAACCATCGATATCCATACGGGCGAAATCCTCGAGCCCGGTCAGGTAGGCGAGCTTGTATTTACAACTCTCCGCAAGCACGCGCGTCCGCTGATTCGTTTCCGCACAGGCGACATCGGCTGGATCGACAACAGCAAGTGCTCCTGCGGCAGAACGCACGGAAGAATCCACATTCTGGGCAGAAAGGACGATATGTTCATCGTATCAGCTGTTAACGTATTCCCGAGCGACATCGAGGCGGTTATCCGCGAGCATGAGGGTATCACGGGCGAGTATCTTATCCGTATCTTTGAGAAGGACTTCACCAATAAATATGCCGTTGAAATCGAGAAGAATGCCGACAATACTAAGTCTGACGACGAGGTGGCTGCAGAGGTGACAGCGGCTCTGAAGGCGCGTATCGGTGTAAAGCCCGCGAGGGTTGTGGTTCATCCTGACGGCGGACTTGATACACGCTCAGAGCATAAGTCCAGACGCGTGATCGACGAGCGCACCCTTGACTATAACATCTGATTTGAGTATAATTAGCTAAGCAAAATACAAAGATGGAGGCAGCCATATGCCCGCACTATCCAAACGAACCGAAACATTCACCGACTCGGTCATCAGGCGCATGACGCGCATTTCAAACAAATACGGCGCGGTGAATCTCTCTCAGGGCTTTCCTGATTTTGAACCGCCGCGCGAGCTGCTCGACAGACTCGCCGAGGTCACCAGAGAAGATTTTCACCAGTATTCCATCACCTGGGGCGCGCAGAATTTCCGTGAAGCGCTTGCGAGAAAGCAGTCGCACCTGATGGGAGTTGACATAGACCCGAACGAAAATATTGTCGTGACCTGCGGCAGCACCGAGGCGATGATGGCGGCGATGATGACCGTCACAAATCCCGGGGATAAGGTAATAGTGTTCTCACCGTTCTACGAAAATTACGGTGCTGACACGATTCTCTCGGGAGCGGAGCCGATATATGTGCCGCTCTATCCTCCCAAATTTAATTTCAATCCTGACGAGCTGGAGGCGGCGTTCAGACAGAAACCAAAGGCGCTGATTCTCTGTAACCCGTCCAATCCCAGCGGCAAGGTTTTCACCCGTGACGAGCTGCAAATCATTGCGGACTTAGCGGAGAAATACGACGCTTTCGTAATTACCGACGAGGTGTATGAGCACATCATATACGAGCCGTATCATCACACATATTTTGCTTCATTGCCAAATATGTGGGAGCGCACGATATCTTGCTCATCGCTTTCCAAGACCTATTCCATAACAGGCTGGCGGCTTGGCTATATCATCGCGCCTCCGCATATCATCGATGTTGCAAAAAAGGTTCATGATTTCCTGACAGTCGGCGCGGCTGCTCCGCTGCAGGAGGCTGCTGTTGTCGGACTTAACTTCGGCGACGATTACTACAAACATCTTCAGAATAAATACACCGAAAAGCGAGATCTGTTCCTGAAAGGACTCGATGATATCGGTATCGTCCACACCGTACCGCAGGGCGCGTATTATATCTTGCTGGATATCTCGGAGTTTGGCTATAAAAGCGACCTCGAATTCTGTGAGGTACTGGCAAGAGATGTCGGCGTAGGTGCCGTACCGGGATCGAGCTTTTTCCGCGAGGACGTCAATCACCTGATTCGCCTGCACTTCGCCAAAAAGAACGAGACTCTCAACGAAGCGCTCAACCGACTGGAATATATCAGGGCGAAAATCAAAAGGAAATAAATGAATAGGAAAAATAAAATCCGAACCAATCTCCAACCGGAGAAAGGTTCGGATTTTTTATTTTGTACCGGAAACCAGATTTGAACCTGCATGAAATTGCTTACACGTGGACTTGAGGGCCACACCCGTTCGGTGAATCTCGATTTCCCGCATGGTTATGGGGTTTTTGACAGTTTAGCATAGAAGAAAAAGTTAGTCAAGCGGTTTTACGAGTTCCAATCTTCTTCCGTTTCCGCGAGCTTTGCGTTAAGCGTATCGCGCAGATTGATCAACGAATGCAAGGAGAATTATTTAGATAATAACGGCAGTTCATATTCATCATATCTGACAGGCTCGCCAATATGATAGGGATTGCCGAAATCTGCGAGAAAACGCTGGATTTCAGTAACGTCGTATATATTAACGCTTCCGTCTCCGTTGACGTCGCAAGCCGTTATCTGAAAATTATCGGGCATATTATAATCCGCGATGTATTTTTGTATCATTGTCGCGTCTGAAATCGTTATCTCTCCGTCGCCGTCCGCGTCGCCGAGTAAGACGCCGTCTTTGCGTTCGGTATAGTAAGAATCCATTAACGGAAAAACCAGCGCGGCGGACATTGTGCGCAGATGTTCGTTTGATTTTTTGCCGGATGATGAAAAATAGCTGTCGCTGTAATAGAAGGTCTGCTCGCCCGGATCGAAGCCGTCAAAGGTCGTCATGGTAAACGTGCCTTTCATTAGCGCATCCTCCGGCTCAGCCGCGTATACCGCCGGTACAAAGGCTGCCGTCAGAATCAGCACCAACAGCAGACATACTGTCTTTTTTGAGTAAAATAAAAAGCGTTTCATTTGACTTGATTTCCTTTCCATTCTTTTATGAATGGTTGATGTCAGAAGCATCTATACCTATCATCATTATATTGTATTTTGATGCAGCTTTCAAGAGAGTGTTCCGAAATGGAACACTCTCTTGCAGATCATGAAATATTCAGATTTTCGGGCAGGGAACGTGTATTATGAAAACAGCAGAACAGCCTCCGATACGGTGCCCTTGACTGACGCCGTATCGGAGGTTGTTTTATTCTCCTGTAACGGATTCCGCATTTGTACTCTTGTGAAACAGGCAAACCGCTTGGGGTGATCACCTTTTTTCGTAAGTGAGAATCTTGTCAAAGCCTGTCGCCGCCTCGATATTTTTAACAGCCGCTTCTATTTTAAGCTCCGTCATGATGCTCCTCTGTTCCGGCATTATCTGCAGGACCGTTGTATTTCAGACCGAGCATCGTCAGGCCGTCAAACTGGGGCGCTTCTTTGACAAAAGTGTCAACAGCAGCGCGGACGCCCGCCAGTACATCCTTCTGCGAAGCGTCTCCGGGGATAGCGTTGAGGGCTTCAACAGTGCGGTCAGTGCCAAAGAGTTCATTGTTCGCGTCAGTAGCCTCGGCAACACCGTCGGTATAAACAAATATGCTGTCACCCTTTTTGAGTGTAATCTCAGTGTTTTTGTATTTTGCCGTCGGCATAGCTCCGATCGCCAGACCGTGCTTGTCTTTCAGCAGCTCGTATCTGCCGTTGATATTGATGATCGGGTATTCATGGCCGGCGCTTGCTGTGGTGAGCTTGCCTGAGCTGATTTCAAGTATGCCCAGCCATACAGTCACGAACATATTGGCGTCGTTGTTGGCGTTGACCTGTTTGTTGACTCTACCGAGTATCTCCGCCGGAGTGCCGCCCATAAGGGCATGGTCGTTGATAAGAATTTTTGAGGACATCATAAACAGTGAAGCCGGAATACCCTTTCCGGATACGTCTGCTATCACCAGCGCAAGATGATCTTCTTCTGTTGTGGGCTTGTACATTCTTCACCCTAACAATGTCGGACGCTGCGGGCATATCTGCAACGCGAGCTTCGCCGTTTCATCATCCTGCCGCGGACAGCATATCGGCGAAAAGCTTGTCCTTGACTGTATTCAAAAGGAAAAAACAGCATTAACATGAGAAAAAATTATCCGGTCTTGCCAGATTTTTTGCATTGAAAACTCCCTTGAACTGCGGTAGCATGAAATAGGCGGCAACGCCAAATTCAATGAAGGGAGCTTTGTTATGAAGCGATTCTCAAAAATCTTATCCATCGGTCTTTCGGCTGTGATGCTTATTTCCGGTTCATCCGTATTGGCAGGGGCAGCGACTTACAAAAATGCGGTATACTGCTCGGGTGCAAACTGCAAAAACGTCCGGTACATCATGGACCAGATAAAGAACGGTAAATGCTGCGATTGGAGCATGCTGCAGAAAATCAGCGGCGGTTATTGTCCCGAGGGTAATTGCAGTGTGGACAAGTCTGCCCAAGAACCTGCGGAACAGCCGACAAAACCTGTTGCGGAAATTGTCAAGCCGCAGGATTCTGAGTTTAACGCGGCATATGAGGCGGAGGTCGTTCGGCTGGTTAATGAAGAACGTGCAAAGTACGGACTTGCGGCTTTGATTCAGGACGATGGGGCGCAGAACGTGGCTCATGTCAGGGCGAAGGAGATTGTGCAGTCATTCTCGCACACACGGCCTGACGGAAGCTCTTGCTTTACGGCGGCTTCGGATCTGGGCGTGACATATCGCTCGGCAGGCGAGAACATCGCCTACGGTTATGCGACACCTGCTCAGGTTGTAAACGGCTGGATGAATTCTGAAGGTCACAGAAAGAACATACTTTCCGCGTCCTACACAAAAATCGGTGTCGGCAGTTATTCCGCAAACGGAGTAATGTACTGGTCACAGTTTTTTATCGGCTGATTAATCGAAATAATCGCAGGCAGATAACCGCTTGGCTATCTGCCTGCGTGTTTTTTACTTTCCGCTTTTCAGCCGTTTATCGGTTGCCTTTGCGAGCTTAGTGCCTACGCTCTGGAAAAGCTGAACGAGGAGCACAAGAATTACGACGGCAACAAGCATAACAAGATATTTATACCGGTAATATCCATAGTTAATGGCGATTTTTCCGAGACCTCCGCCGCCGATGATGCCGCTCATTGCGGTGTAGCCGAGAACCGTGGTGACGGCAATGGTGAAGTTGGATATCAATGATGGAACGCTCTCTGGTATCATCACCTTGACGATGATCTGCAGCGGCGATGCACCCATGCTCTGCGCAGCCTCAATGATATTCGGATTGACCTCGCGCAGGCTGCTTTCTACGAGCCGCGCTACAAACGGGAACGCGGCGATCACAAGCGGTACGATTGACGCTGTTGTGCCGACGATCGTGCCCACAATCAGACGGGTAAGAGGAAACACCAGAATCATTAATATCAGGAACGGAACCGAGCGCAGCACGTTGATCAGTACGTTCAGAAAGCCCATGACAGGCTTTGGGATCGGCAGTATACCGTCCTTTTCGCCAACCACCAGCAGCACGCCGAGCGGCAGTCCGATGACTATCGCGAAAAATGTTGCGGTGACAGTGACATAGAAGGTTTCCCAGAGCGCCAGAGGCATATCATTGCACATGATTTCCCATGTTTCGTTGAGCACCTCAGCAGAAAACAAATCATTTCCCATTGTTTACAACCTCCTCTACCGTGATTCCGTCGTGTGACGACAAATACCTTTTGGCTCCTTCGGCTGTCTCTCCGTCGGGAAAGCTCAGCAGCATACAGCCGAACGCTTTTCCGCCGACGCTCTTGGTGGAAGCGTACAGGATATTTGCCGCGATGCCTATTTCCGCCGCTAACTTTGCAATCAACGGCGTTTCTGTCGATTCCGAGTCGTTGAACACTACACGCAGCACGCGTTTTCCGTATTGGAGCTCGGCGACATTTTCCTCTTCACCGGGGAACACGAGGTGTTTTGCCGCCTCTGATTTTGGTGAGCTGAATATTTGATTGACCTCGCCCTGTTCGACAACCTCGCCGTTTTCAAGAATTGCCACACGGCTGCATATTTCCTCAATCACGCTCATCTGATGAGTAATGATGATGACGGTAATACCGAGCTTTTCGTTGATATCCTTGATTAAAGAGAGAATGGAACGCGTTGTTTTCGGATCGAGGGCAGAGGTCGCTTCGTCGCAGAGCAGCACCTTCGGGTTTGTCGCCAGAGCGCGCGCAATGGCAACACGCTGCTGCTGACCGCCCGAAAGACGTGAGGGATAGGCGTTAGCCTTGTCGCTGAGTCCGACGAGCTCAAGCAGCTCAAGAGCCCGTTTTTTTGCTTCCTTTTTGCCGACGCCGTCGAGCTCCAGCGGAAAGCAGACGTTTTTCAGACAGGTGCGCTGCATCAAAAGGTTGAAGCCCTGAAAAATCATCGTCACGCTGCGGCGAAGCTTGCGCAGTTCACGTCTCCCGAGCGTGCCGACATCTACGCCGTCAATCACCACGCTGCCTTCGCTGGGACGCTCGAGCATATTGATACAGCGAACCAAAGTGCTTTTTCCAGCGCCGCTCATTCCGATGATACCGAAAATATCACCGTCGCTGACAGAGATGTTGACGTTTTTCAGTGCCTGGAATGTGCCGTCAGCCGTGGAGAAGGTTTTGGACAGGTTTTTAATCTCAATCATAACTGTCGCCTTTCTGATAGTTTATACAAGTATGCGCCGATCGAAGCAGTACGGTCGGCGCAGAGTTTTATATGATTATTTTAAGGCGTCAAGAGTTGTTTGCTTTCCGCCGTAGAGTCCGAGAGGTTCAACGTGAATTGTCGAAATTGAAACGAGCTTTGTGCCGTTTTCAGCGTTGAAGTCATCAAGATAGGGGAGATGCTGGAAGTAGTTTGCGTCAAGCTCGCCGCTGTCAACTACGTTGTTGGGCTGAACATAATCGGTGTACTCCTTGATGTCAAGAGTGATTTCCTTCTCTGCGAGAATGTCCTTGACAACAGAGAGAATCTCTGCATGCGGTGTAGGAGAAGCTGCGATGGTTACTTTTTCGCCCTTGAGTGCTGCGTAATCAATGGAATCATCAAATCCGTTGGTGGTTTTTTCTACGACGCTTACAACAGAGCCGTCATACTTTTCTTTAATAAAGTCCGCTACCTTCTGGCTTTCGAGCGCTGCTTTTAATGCTAGGAGTTTCGGTTCTTTCTCGTTGCCCTCCTTGACGACAAGGATGTTGCCGTATGCGGATGCTGAACCTTCAATACCGAGCGAATCCTTGACGGGATTCAGACCTGCTTCAATCGCGTAGTTTGAATTGATGATCGCGTAGTCAACGTCCTGACGTGCGTTGGGAACCTGAGCGGCTTCTACTTCCTTGAATTCGAGGTTGTGGGCGTTTTCGGCGATATCCTTCGGTGTTGCGGTAATTCCTGCACCGTCCTTGAGCTTGATGTAGCCAAGCTCCTGTAAGAGCAGAAGCGCACGAGCTTCGTTTGTGGTATCATTCGGGATCGCGATTGTAAGCTTTTCGGCAGAGGTGCTGACCGCTGATGTCGCTTTGTCGGAAGAAGCAGATGAATCAGATGATTCGGTTTTGTTTGAGCAGCCTGCAAAAGCTATTGCTGATGTCAGAACCAGTGCGGCTGCTGTAAGAATTGCGGTTATTTTTTTCATGATAATAAATCCTTTCTATACTCCGAATTGTTTTGTTTATAATCGTTTTGGTTTGTCATCAACACATTCGCCCGAACCGAAAGTTCAGACGAAGCAAATGAGGAAACTGTAGTTCCATGATTCTCACTCCATCTTCATTTCATAGTGGATAAGTAGGTCTTACAGCTGTCATTATACAACCAAAGTCTGCTGTTGTCCAATTCGAAATATCTATACCGAGCAATAGGATACCACTATAACTGTTTTAGAAAAAAGCACAGAAACAAAATAAATACCGCACAACTTGCTGCTTGCAAATTGTACGGTATGAAATGATTTTACAGCTCGGAGCAAAACTCGACCTTTTTGCCTTCAAGAATCATGTTGGTTGTGCGGACAGCGCACATCTTGCCGCACATGGAGCAGGTGTGGCGGTCGGCAGGCGGAGTGCTCTCAAAGTACGCACGAGCCTTTTCAGGGTCAATCGCGTGTTTGAACATCTCATCCCAGTCAACCTTGTGACGGGCGTCCGCCATAGCGTCGTCCTGTTCTCTCGCGTGAGGAACGCCCTTTGCGATGTCCGCAGCGTGAGCCGCGATACGGCTGGCGATAATGCCTTCCTTTACGTCGCTCAGATCGGGCAGCCTGAGATGCTCGGCAGGGGTTACGTAACAGAGAAAATCAGCGCCGCTCGCAGCAGCAATTGCACCGCCGATTGCGGAGGTGATGTGGTCGTAGCCGGGAGCGATGTCGGTTACCAGCGGACCGAGAACGTAGAACGGAGCGTTATGACAAAGCCGTTTTTGCAGCTTCATGTTCGCTTCAATTTCGTTCATTGCCATGTGACCGGGACCTTCGACCATTACCTGAACGTCCTTTTCCCATGCGCGCTTTGTCAGATTTCCAAGCTCAATCAGCTCAGAAATCTGTCCTGCGTCAGTGCTGTCGTCAATGCAGCCGGGGCGGAGAGCGTCGCCAAGGCTGATGGTAACATCGAATTCGCGTAGAATATCAAGCACCTCGTCGTAGTGCTCAAAGAACGGGTTTTCGTTTCCTGTCATCATCATCCATGCAAACAGGAGAGAGCCGCCTCTGGATACGATGTTCATTTTTCTTTTGTCGCGCATGAATGCTTCCACAGCGCGGCGGTTGATACCCGCGTGAATCGTCATGAAGTCAACGCCTTCCTCGGCGTGAGCGCGAACTACCCTCAGAAAGTCCTCTGCGGTGATGTCGAGCAGATCTTTCTCGAGATAACCGATCGCGTCGTACATCGGTACGGTGCCGATCATTGCGGGAGATTTTTCTATAAGCTGACGGCGGAAGGTGTTGGTCTTGCCGTAGTTGCTCAAGTCCATGATCGCTTCCGCGCCGAATCTGATTGCCATATCAACTTTCTGCATCTCGACCGAGTAATCCTTGCAGTCGCCCGAAATACCGAGGTTTACGTTGATTTTGGTGCGCAGACCCATACCTATACCCTCGGGGGAGATCGAGGAATGACGCACATTGCAGGGAATCGCGATAACGCCCTGCGCGACTCTCTCGCGCAGCGGCTCAACGTCCATGTCCTCTTTGGCGGCGACAATTTCCATTTCGGGAGTGATAATGCCTTTTTTGGCGGCTTCCATTTGCGTATAGTATTGTTTCATTTCAGTGGTTCCTTTCAGTCAGAATATTTATTGTTCAGCGCAAACGCGTGGTTCATGGGACCGCTGCCTTTACCTAAATCGAGCATAGCGGCAAGAGCGCCCGAAATATAATCCTTGGCGCGTTCAACAGACTTTTCCAAAGTGTAACCCTTGGCAAGATTTGCTGCTATCGCGCTTGACAGCGTGCAGCCTGTGCCGTGGGTGTTTGGATTGTCGATGCGTTTTCCCTCAAACCAACGGAGCGTACCGTTTGAGTAAAGCAGGTCATTTGCGTCATTCACGCAATGACCTCCCTTGAGCAGTACCGCGCAGCCATAGGATTTGCCGAGCTGTTCGGCGGCTTTCTCCATATCGGCGCTGCTGTGTATCTCCATTCCCGACAAAACCTGAGCTTCGGGAATGTTTGGCGTAATGAGTGTGGCGAGAGGAAGCAGTTCCTCTGTCATAGTGCTAACAGCGTCGGTCTTTATCAGGGCTGCGTTGCTTGTGGATACCATGACCGGGTCGACAACGATGTTCATCGCCTTGCAACAATGGAGCCTGTCCGCAATAACGCGAATCAGGTCCGAGCTTGCGACCATACCGATTTTGACCGCGTCGGGGAAGATGTCCTCGAATACCGCGTCGAGCTGCTGACGGAGAAATTCGGGAGTCGCCTCCTGAATCGCCCTCACGCCGAGCGTATTCTGCGCGGTCAAAGCGGTGACGGCGGTCATGGCATACACGCCGTTCATTGTCATGGTTTTGATATCTGCCTGAATACCGGCGCCTCCGCAGGAATCGCTTCCCGCGATTGATAATGCAGTTCTCATATTTTCTCCTCACATTATTTTTGTTGAGCGACGGAAGGTGGTGCCCCCGATCCGCCGCTGTTTTTTATGAATGAACCAAAGCAGTCGCCTTGGCTTTTAACTCTTTAGCTGCCTGCGTAATATCCTTCGCGCCGAAAACCGCCGATACCACCGCGATCCCTGAAAGGGTGCCGCAGTCGATCTGCGAAATGTTACCAAGCGTAATGCCGCCGATTGCGACGGCAGGAATCGACACAGCTGAGGTGATTTCACGAAGCTGAGCGTTTGTGATACGCACGGCGTTTTGCTTGGTAGGTGAAGGGAATACCGCGCCGACGCCGATATAATCCGCTCCTGCCAGTTCGGCGGCGGTTGCCTGTTCAACGGTTTTTGCCGTCGCGCCTATGATAAAGTCATTGCCTGCCTTTGCACGGATTTCGGCAACGGGCGTATCCTCAATACCGACATGCACACCGTCCGCACTGCAGCGCAAAGCGAGCTCGACGTTGTCGTTGATAATCAGCGGAACGCCGTAGGAATGACAAAGCTCCTTGATTTCCAGAGCCTCCGTCATAAGCTCCTCGTCACTCAAATGCTTTTCGCGCAGCTGCAAGATTGTAACGCCGCCTTCGAGCGCTTCCTTTACCATCTCGATCAGCGGTCTTTGACGGTTGCAGTACTCCTCGGTAATGGCGTATAAAAGCAGCATATCCTTATGAAATCGCATTGTGTAATTCCTCCATCAATATTTCGGGGTTCTCGGACTTCATGAAGCCGCTCATGATACAAGCGCCGTCCGCGCCTGAACGCATGAGCTCAGCGATATTCCGAGCGGTAATACCTCCCAGCGCGTATACATCTATATTGACGCTTTCGCAAATCTCACGCAAAAACTCTACGCCTTTTCCCGGCAAGCCCTTTTTGCAATCAGTTTCAAAAACATTACTTGCGGTGATATAGGTGCACCCGAGCCGCTCGGCTTCCTTCGCTTCTTCAACAGAATGGCAGGACGCGCCTAAGACAGAAAAGTACGCGCGCTCTCTATCCGAAAGATGTCTGAGCATGGGCATGGGTAAATGAATCGCTTTGTGACTGAGCGCCTTTGCCGCGTTGGGAAAGCTGTGAAGAATCAGCAGCGTTTGCTGCTTTTCACATATAGCTTTTGTTTGTTCCGCAAGGCGCAGATAATCCGCTTCCGACAAACCCTTTTCGCGCAGAATAACAGCGTCGGGGTGAGCCGCTGCGACAGCTTCGAGATGACCGATAAAGTCCTTGCCGCACAGAAGGCGGTTTGTGATACATATTATCTTACACATATAAATAATCGTTCAGCACAGGCTGCAGGCCTTCGCCTGTAATATCTGAATACATAGCTGACAGACTGCGGCTGTCGCTGATTTCAAACTGTTCGTCGCCCTGCTGTCCGTCCGCTTCAGTGCCGCTGTACTTGCTCTCATGGTCTCCGATGCCTGTCGATACGCCCGCGGAAACCTTTGTCGCGGCAATTTTTACGATACCGTTGCGGAATTCTGCGCTTTCACGCGAGGAAACCGTGATGCCGACATACGGCAGAAAAATTCTGTAGGCGCAGAGAATCTGGCACAGCTGCGTTTCGTGAACGTCCAGAGGGCTGATTTTGTCGTTGTTGATAATCGGGCGCAGTCGGGGGCAGGAAAGCGACATTTCCGCATATGGATACTTTCTCTGCAGATAATAGACGTGCAGGGCGGAAGCCAGCGCGTCCTTTCTGAAATCGGAAAGCCCAAGCAGAGCGGAGAATGCAACGCCTCTCATGCCGCCGCGAAGCGCGCGCTCCTGCGCGTCAAAGCGGTAAGGCCAGACGCGCTTGTGACCAAAAAGATGAAGCGTTTCGTATTTGTCGGCGTCGTAGGTTTCCTGAAAAACGGTGACATAGTCCGCTCCGCATTCGTGCAGATAGCGGTACTCGTCTGTATTTACAGGATAGATTTCCAGTCCGACCATGCGGAAATACTTCCGCGCGAGCTTGCAGGCTTCGCCAATGTATTCGACGTTGCTTTGTCCGCGGCTTTCGCCGGTGAGAAGAAGGATCTCCTCCATTCCGCTCTGTGCGATGACCTGCATTTCGTGTTCTATCTGTTCCATGCTCAGCTTCATGCGGCTGATTTTGTTGTAGCAGTTAAAGCCGCAGTAGACGCAGTAGTTTTCGCAGTAATTCGCGATGTACAGCGGCGTGAACATATAGACCGTGTTGCCGAAGTGCTTGCCTGTTTCAAGACGCGCCCGCTGTGCCATCTGTTCCAGAAACGGTTCGGCGGCAGGGGAAAGGAGCGCTTTGAAATCCTCAATCGTGCAGGTTTCGTGTTCAAGCGCGGCTTTTACGTCCTTTGCAGTGTACTTTGTGTAGTCGTAGGATTTCATCTGCGAGATGACGTTCTCGCACACGTCGGATTCGATAATCTCCATTTCTTCCATATATGCCATATGGTCTGTTCTTGATGAAGGGTCGGTTTCCAGACGGTGCTTGCGTTTGAGCGCTTCCTCTGAAAGAGAATCGGAATCAACTAAAAATCGGTTTTCCATTTCATTCTCCCTCAGTCATGCAGAAATCCCGTCAGAGGATCGGAAGCGGAAGCGCCTCGGGTGAGCACTCTGCCCAAGCCCGAGAGATACGCCTTTCTGCCTGCCTCGATTGCCTGACGGAAGGCTGCCGCCATTAATGGCAAATCGCCCGCGGTTGCAAGAGCGGTGTTTGCCATGACCGCCGCAGCGCCCATTTCCATCGCTTCGCACGCCTGAGAGGGCTTGCCGATGCCCGCGTCAACGATGATGGGTAAATCGATTTCATCAATCAGTATCTGAATGAAATCCTTTGTGGCAAGTCCCTTGTTGGAGCCGATAGGAGAGGCAAGAGGCATAACCGCCGCCGCGCCTGCGCTGACCAAGTCGCGCGCAACATTGAGGTCGGGATACATGTACGGCAGAACGACAAAGCCGTCGTTTGCAAGCGTTTCAGTCGCTATGATCGTCTCCTGATTGTCTGGAAGAAGATATTTGGAGTCGCGCATGATCTCTACCTTTACAAAATTGCCGCAGCCCAGCTCGCGCGCAAGTTTGGCAATTCTGACCGCTTCCTTTGCGTTTCTCGCGCCGCTTGTGTTGGGCAGCAGGGTAACGTTTTTCGGGATAAAATCGAGAATGTTCTCTCCGTCTTTGGTATTGGCGCGCCTTACTGCAAGCGTGATGATTTCAGCGCCTGCGTCTTTGATTGCCGCTTCAATCAGGTTCAGAGAGTATTTACCCGAGCCGAGAATAAAACGCGAGTTGAATTCGTGACCGCCGAGTATCAGTTTATCGTTATTCATATTTTGACCTTCTTTCGTTATACTTCATATTCCTCTGCCAGCACGCGCAAAACCGTGTGCGCCTGATGAGCCGCACACAGCATTACGCGGCTTGCAAACAGGCCGTCGCTTTCTCCTACGCCGTTAACGCCGTCGCCGCAGAGATAAAAGCGTTTGCTGACGCGTTTTGTCTTGATCAGATTCGGACTGTCGGTACCTGCCATGCCTGACGCGGCAACGTAGAACTTTTGCGGCAGCTTCTCTAATACGAGATTGCACAGCATTGCCTTTGCCTGCGGATTATCAAACGCCTCACAGATCACATCTGCCTGTGACAGCAGGGTAAGGGCATTTTCCTCAGTCAGACGTATGGTGTGTGCTTCTGTCCGGATATATGGATTGATCTCGCACAGGTTTTCTACTATCGCGTCGGTTTTGTATTTGCCGATTTGCGAGGCTTTATATTGCTGACGGTGGAGATTGGATAGATCCACACTGTCAAAGTCGATCAGAATCAGCATGCCGATTCCGGCTCTTGCGAGTGCTGTCGCGATATTTGAGCCTAAGCCGCCCAGACCGCATACGGCGACGACCGATGAAGAAAAGACCTTTTGCAGCTTTTCACCGTGTCGAGCGGCAAAGGCATTCTGCCATTCTTCTTTGGTAGGCATATTAACCTCCTCCCACAAAGCTGACGACCTCGAGGACATCGCCGTCTTTGAGCACGGTTTCTCCGTATTGCGGCTTGGGCAGAATATCCTCGTTAAGTTCAACCGCAATCGTCTGAGGATTGAAGTTTGCTTCTTCGAGATACTGACTGACTGTCTTTCCGTCTGCAGACGTGTTTTTTCCGTTGATTAAAACCATTTTGTAACCTCCTTGCAAGAAAAAACGGAGCACCGCCGATTTGGCAGTACTCCGCAACAATTCTAAGGTATATCCCTACGTTGGCATTATCCAAATCAGGTTACCGGTCGGAGGTAGTACCTCCCTCTCAGCCTGTCACACAAGCTCCCGTTTGTTCAAGGCTATTATACACCCTTTTGTTGAAAAGTCAAGTGCATCAGGAAATATTTCAATTGAAAAATTATGTATGCAATTATATCACACAGAACTATTGACAAATAGAAATATATCGATATAATAAAGCATAGTAATCTTATATGAATTATCATATAAAGAAATGAAAGGCAAGGAAAACTGTCCTCCGCACCGCATCCGGGAGACAGAGCTCGACGAGATCATCTGCGGAGAAATCAGCAATGTCAAGGAACAAGCGGCACAGCTTTATGAAAACATCGACGGCGAGGTTCGAAAGTGGCTGAAGAAAAAGAGCACGGTCACGGGCAAAATCCGTCAGCTCAACGCCGAGCTTGAACAGAGAAAGAATGACCAGAAAGAAATTCTGCTGGAGAGAATCCGCGACAGGGAACACGCTTCTGTCTATGATGAAATGCTCTCAGCATGTGAAAGCGACATCAAAAAAATCGAGCAGGAGCTTTATGATATTCAGCACTACAGCGAAACAATCAAAAAGCGCAAATCCGAAATGAAGCGAACCGTGGAGCTGATTGACGAAATCATCAAGGAGGGGGAGATCAGCGACGCGAATCTCAGGCAGCTTATTGATAAAATACTGATCTATGAAACGAGCGAAGGATTACGAATACAGGTCAATCTCAGGGCGGCCTTCACCGAACACATGATCATACTTGACGAGCTTGGCAAACAAAATGCCGACCTCAAAGTTGAAGGGAAATACAATTACCAAAATTCTTACCCAACAGGAGTATTGTGGCGATATTATTAACTTCAAGACGTATTCTAAATCATATAAGAATAAGAAACGCTATGATAATCCCAAAGAAAATTGGGTTATATTCAAGGATGTTCACGAGCCGATTATCAACCGTGATGATTTTGAGTTGGTGCAGACGCTTGTCGTAAAGACAAAGCGCCGTGCTCCTAAACAGGAAAACGGCGAGAAAAATATGTTTTGTGATTTTCTCTATTGCGCCGATTGCGGCAGTAACATACCCGATATTAACGAAAATTCTGTCGGAATTTGGCTTTGCTCCGAGATTATATAGTTTTTCTTCAATAGAACGATTCAGCTTATCTAAAATGAATCCAGAAGATGAACTTAAAAGATTGTTGCATTATTACATTGAATCCGGATTTCCAGTTGCACTTAATTTGTCACCTGTTGGAGGAAATGGTTCGGGACATTCTGTCGTATGTATAGGGCATGGAAAAATCGAAGCATCACATGTGCAAAAGGCAATTCGGAATAAATGGATTCCATGGAAGCATAGAGAAAAATGCCATCCAATTATTAACTCAGCTGATTTCTTTGAAGACTATATTGTTATTGATGATAATCAACCAATATATCAAATCAAACCATTCCATAAACTATCTATTTACCCTGATATGCGAGTTGAATACATAGCGGTACCTTTGTATAAAAGGATGTTTTTAGATGCATCTGATGCAGCAGCTGTTGTAAGATCTGTATTGCATCACGAGCATTTTGGTATAGATGTGTGGGCAGGAGAATTCTTGAAACCCAAAGAAGATGTTGTTATTCGTTTATTTATGGCATCATCACGAAGTTTTAAAGAGTATCGATCTAATTCATTATGCAACAGGATTGCACGTGAAGTATATGCATCAATTCCCATGCCCCGATTCATATGGATTTGTGAACTGTATAGGATGGATGATTACTTTCAAAGCAAAGCATTTGGCGAGATAGTAATTGATGCTACGGCAGCATTAGGTACAGGTCATAGCGTTCAAAACATAATTTTGATGCATTATCCAGGCGTTTTGTGTATGCGTTCTCCTGAACAATCAAAACCAGAATTTGAAGATATGCTCGAATTAAAAAATGATGAATTATTCGAAGGATATAAAAAGAATTTGAGCATAATCAATCCATCTGAATAATATTATTATAACCATTGTTATATTATCTTTCAAAATAAACATGAAGATTTCAGATATTTCCAGATATTATTTATTATGAAAGTTGTTGACTTTTTCAAAGAACAAGGTTATAATATTCAATGCGGACGGACTATCGGAAATAACACAGCATTACGGTCGGAGATATTAGTATCGTTTGTACGACTATGAGGTAATTAATCATGAATTTTATTAAAACTATATCCAAGATAGCAAGCAGGAGTAATGGAGAAGCTGTTTTGAAAAAAGTTCCAGCAAGCAAAAAACCAACTGCAGATTCATTAAAAGGTTTAGAAATAGAAGTATCTGCACAAGTTAGTGCAAATGAGGCAATGCGTAGCAGGAGTATGCAAAGTGTTGTTAATACGGTAAGACGCGGATAGACTATTTATCTTTCATCGTTACGAACTTTTTAAGAAAGATAACACACATTCTACTACCTTAACTATTTACTAATCCCAACAAACACATTGTTTGTTGGGATTAACTTGTTTTAATTCAAAAGAGAAAGAAAGATACTGTAAAATGGCAGGGAGCGGTAAACCTCCTGCCTTGCACTTAACGAACATATCTATCAATCTTACTGTTGAAATTCGGATAAGCATAGAAAAAGACAAATCCGAACCCGTCCCCGACAGGGAGAAGGTTCGGATTATCTTCGCTTGGTGCAGGTAACAGGACTTGAACCTGCATGAAATTGCTTTCACATGGACCTGAACCATGCGCGTCTGCCAATTCCGCCATACCTGCATATTCACTTTGCGGTTTCTCAACCACAAATATTATTTTACCATAAAAAAGCCCGATTGTCAATGACAAATTCGGGCTTTTTTGAAAAAATCACTTATTTGTTCAGTCCGTCATACTTGCCGATATCGCAGAGCAGAATCTCGTGGCAGCCGAGCCTTGTGCTGAGCGGCGCGAGCTGCATATAGTCACCGTAGAGAAAACGCAGGTACTCGTCGTATTTCTTGGGAACAGGCAGCATATAGCCCTCAAAGTCAATATAAATCGCCTTGTCGAGCAAATCAGCCGGAAATACTCCGTTATAAACATTTCTTCCCATTCCGTCATACAGGAATTTGGCGTTCTTTTTTCTCTTAAAGAATGATATCGTGTGGTTCATCAGCCAAAGACTGAATCTGATGGGGAAGAGCTTTACGCAGAAATTCGTAACAGCGGTCTGGATTCTGCTGCCGTTTTCGGTTTTGCGGTGATTCCATTTGTTGAAAACAAGCGCGCGGGTGAAGATAGTCATAGCGAGGTGTATCTTCTGACCGAAGCACGAGTTTGCGGTTTTGTCGTGGCAGAAAATATCAAACGCAATGCCGTTGTGCATAGTCTTATGCTCTTTAGCAAATTCCGTGGCGAAGGCGGTACCGTTTACGCGCAGCTTGGAGAATTCATAAAAGCAGCTTTTGTCGGTTTTGTTTGACTGAAAGCTCATGTTCGCGGGCAGCTCGTCAGCGGCGATTTTGCAGAACTTGTCGTAGTCTTCGCGCAGCATCATAATGTCGGAGTCATCGTCCCACGGAATAAAGCCCTTGTGTCTGATCGCGCCGAGCAGGGTGCCGCCGCCGAGGAAATACTTAATATTGTGCTTGCGGCAAATTCTGTCCACCTCGAGCAGATAGGCGAGCTGGATTTGCTGAATCGCATCGAGCCGACCGTCGTGAGTGTTTGGAAGCTGCATGCCCTCGGTGGTTTTCATATAGCTCATAACGCACAGCTCCAGCGCGGTTTCGAGCTTTAACGCAGCAGGGCAGCCGTAGGTTTCGATTTTACCCGTTGCGACGGGCGAGTGGTTGAGCTCTTTGCCGTCAGTCAGCGCGATTATTGCCGCGTCGCCGTAAACATCATGGAGAACAGCGGCGATTGTCGCTGTAGAAACGGTTGAGTTTATACCCACTACGTTGTAGACTTGATTTCTGTCAAGCACGTTCATGGCGTAAATAATCGAGCGTAGCACGTCGGTAAGATAAACGAACGAGTATTTTTGCTTTGAGTTAAACAGCGAGGTTTCTTTGCCTTCAGCAACCGCCTCGAAGATCGGGTCGAGGAAGCTCTTGATTCCCGAGTGAGCGCCGAGAATGATGCCCGTGCGGAGGGTTGTCAGCTCAAAGCCGCGTGCTTTCTTTTCGCAGTTGAACATCGCTTCAACGGTTCTTAGAAGCTGATTTTCAGTGTTTGCCGCATCTGTGTTAACGATGTCCGCATACTCGTTTTCAGCGTAAATCCTGTGCGGCTTCGGGTTGCCGTAAACCCTGCTGTCGCTGAGCAGAACCAACGGCGCGTTTGTTTTTTGTGCTAAAGCTGAAATGACCTGCGCGAGCTTGATTTCTCTCCTGAAATCGGCTGTGAAATCGCTGACAGCTTCGTTACAGAAGCCTGTGTGGACAATGAAATCTGCTTTGTTTATTTCTGAAACAGAATTAAAATCTACGAAGTCAAAGTCCTCGCGTAGTATCAGTTCAGGGTAGAGGTCGTCGATCAGGCTTTTGTCCTGAGCGCAGAGCACGACCTTACAGCCGAGATTTCGTGTTTCGTTCTGGTAAATCAGCGCATAGCAAAGACAGCGGGCAAGAGAATGTCCGCTGACTACTATAGTTTTGTTTTTTAATTTTAAGATCTGTTCCTTTTCGACCTGGGGCATAGCCGCCCAGTCTGCCTGGAAATCGGTTAATTTATTTTTCATTATTTTTTCTTATTTTTCTGAGCTGCCTTGTAGTCCTGATAGACCTTGAGGGTTTCGTCTGTATTGCCGTCAAAAATAACGGTGCCTTTTCTCAGGTAAATCGAGCGCGGACAGATCTCGCGGACGGATTCGGCGTTGTGGCTTACGTAGAGAACCGTAGTGCCTGCCGAGATTATCTCCTTGATTTTGTCCTTGCACTTTCTCTTGAAGCTCGCGTCGCCGACGGAGAGAGCCTCGTCGACTACGAGTACATCGGGCTCGATGTTTACATTGATTGCGAAGCCCAGACGCATTTTCATACCGCTGGAGTATGTTCTGACGGGCTGGTCGATGTAGTCGCCGAGTTCGGCAAAATCAATGATACGCTCTTCAATCTGCTTGATATACGCGTCCTCAAGACCGAGAATATAGCCCTTGAGGTAGATATTCTCTCTGCCTGTCATCTCCATCGAGAAGCCCGCGGTCAGCTCAAGGAGCGCCGCGACCTTGCCGTTTACGATGATTTCGCCCTCATCGGGGAAGGCAACGCCCGTAATCATCTTGAGCAGGGTCGACTTACCTGCGCCGTTATCGCCGACGATGCCGACGGATTCGCCGCGGTAGATTTCAAAGGAAACGTCGTTGAGCGCTTTGTTGGTTTTAGGATTTCGCGGCTTGAAGAACAGCGCCTTGAAACGAGCCTGGTCATTTTTATAGAGAATATAGGTTTTGCTTACGTTTTTGAAAGTAATAATCGCCTCAGACATTGCTTTTCCTCCGATTAAAGTACGTCAGGAAGCTTTTTCCTGAGTCTGTTGTAGTTGAAGATGCCGAGCGCGAAAACGAAGATGAATTCCGCGAGGAATACGGCAAGCTCCGTTTTGTAGTAGAAGAAGGGTCTGTGGTAGAGGAAGCAGTTGCGGTAGCCGTTTGCGAAGAAGTTAATCGGGTTAAGGAGCATGATAAACTTCAGCGGCTCCTGGAAGCTGTAGGAGTCGTACATGATGCCCGACAGCCAGAAGATACCCGACATAATCGAAACGATAAGGCTTTCAAAGTCCTTGCTGAACGCGGACATAGGTGCGGTAGACCACGAAAGCGCCAGGAAGAACATAAACATCAGCGGGCAGTAGAAGAAGAACTGCAGATTGTACCAGCTCGGACCGATGGCAAAAATGACATAAGCATACATCAGAACCATCAGCATTATGTGTACATAGAGCCTGGAAATCGCTGTGTAGGTAAGAATAGTCGAAACAGGGAACTTGACCTTGGTAATGAACTGCCTGTTTGTTCTAAGGGTCTTTGCGCCCTGAATAATGCTGTCCTGTATGAAGAACCACGGAATAATGCCGATAAACATGAAGGTAAAGAAGTCAATAGAGAACGGGTCGTGGCTTCCGAGGTTAACGTGCATGGTTTTCATGGTTTTGATACCGACAGAGAACGCGAACCAGTATACAAAAACCGTAAACGCGGGCTTCACAACAGCCCAGCCGGGGCCGATAACGGCGCCCTTGTATGTTTTAATCAGCTCGTTTTTCGCGAGCAGAAAGATTTGTTTTCCAAATCCCTTGTGTTCCTTGAAAATCGAAGTAATCAAAAAACAACCTCCTTAAACATAGAGAAAAATATACAAATAACGGTTAACAAAACTCAAAATGACGGGCTTAATTACAAGAGCTGTTCACCTCCGTGAGCCGCGTGTTTGCACACTTGTCCATACTAAATACCATTATAGTACTTTTCCCCGATTTGTCAATCATTTCCGCCTTATTTTTACCGCGGAAAACGGCAGTTCTGCAAATTGCTCAAATTTGTGTTGACGTGATAATCACAATGTGATATTATCATGCTGAGAATACAAAAAAGATAACAATTCAGGAGGAAGCGAGGAGCTTATGAAGCGGTTTTTGGTTGTTGTAGATATGCAGAAGGACTTTGTTGACGGCGCGCTCGGAAGCGGTGACGCTGTCGCGATCGTGCCGAGTGTCGTTGAGAAGATAAAGAGCTTTGACGGAGAGATTTTCGTCACTTTCGATACCCATTTTGATAATTATCCCGAAACCGCTGAGGGCAGAAAGCTTCCTGTGCCGCACTGCATTAAGGGCACAGAGGGCTGGAAGCTCGACAAAAACGTCACCTGTGCGCTTTCTGACAGAGAATATACCGCCGTTGAGAAGCCTACCTTCGGCTCGCTTGAGCTTCCGCGCCTGATCGAAGCCTCTGCCGATGGCGATGATTTTTCGATTGAAATAATCGGTTTGTGCACCGATATCTGCGTCGTCAGCAACGCGCTTGTGCTCAAGGCGAATTTCCCCGAAATACCGATATCCGTTGACTCCGCGTGTTGCGCGGGCGTTACGCCTCAGGCTCACGAGGCGGCTCTGGCAACAATGAGAAGCTGTCAGATTGACGTTATCTGAGGAGGAATGGGTATGAATAATAAGCCGTTTGACCTTGGAGTGATGGTCGGCCGTTTCCAGACTCTTCACACGGGTCATGTATACATGATAGAAAAGGCTGTTGCCGTCTGCGAGAGAGTAGGTATCTTCGTCGGTTCATCTCAGGAGAGCGGCACCTCAAAGAATCCATATACCTACGAACAGAGGGAACACTTTCTCCGCGAGGTGTTCGGCGATAAGGTGGAAATTTATCCGCTGCCGGATATCGGCGTCGGCAATAACTCCACATGGGGCGACTACGTTCTCAAAAACGTAAGAGAGCGCTTCGGAAAGTCTCCGGATTTGCTCGTTTCGGGCAAGGAGGAACGCCGCGTGAGCTGGTTCGACAGCGTAGAGGGCGTATCGGTCGCCGAGCTGTATGTCCCAAAGATAATTGATATGTCAGCCTCGCGTATGCGTGAGTTTTTCATTGCGGACAGTTATGACGAGTGGAAAAAATACACTCCAGAGACGCTGTGGAACGATTACGAAGAGATGAAGTCCGCCGTGCTCGCGGCAAAGGACAATCTCTTTACCGACAGTATATAAAAAATCAAGGCTATGGTTTACGCCATAGCCTTTGCTTTTATTTTTTTGGAACGCGGCTGCTGATGTAATTCAGAACAAAGTCAAAATCCTCTTTTTCCGCGTAGACCTGGTTGTGGTTTAGCACCTCGTTGACTTTGATGAGATTTCGGCGTCGATAGGCTTTAACGCTTCTCACTTTGCCAAATTCCGAGTACATTTCTGTTCGCGCGCCGTTCATACCCATTCCCATTACGGAAAGATTGCCTGTCGCAAAGCCCGCGAGAACCGCGAGGTCTGCGAGAGCCTGAGCCTTCTTGATTTGCTTAGGGTGCTGAATGTGCCGCACACCCTGTTCGTCCATCTCGAACAGAACGCAGTATTTTCCTCCCATGATCGCTGCGTAAATCAGCACGCTGACGGCAACGATCACGGTCATACCAACCACAAATATGCCGAAGAATTTCAAATCTCCAAGCAAACGGTCGGGAAAGAAGTCGTATGAGCTTACCGCGTCAAGGATTATGATAAAGGTGAAAATTCCGAGAAAGACGAAAAAGAAGATTTTCCAGACGAGGAAGAATACCGTAGGGTTTTTCAGCAGACTCATTTCATATACCCAGCGGTACTTTCCGTCGGGACAAAAGACTATATTACGGGACGGCGGCTGAATCACAGCATTGCCGCACCCGGGGCAGAAGCCAGCGTTTTGTCTGAGTGCGCATCCGCATTTCGGACAGTTCATTTACTCACTCCTTACGGGCGCATAAGACCGACGCTCGCCTTCTCACCGCTGGGATTTGTGAATGTGCCGAGACCGTACTGCTTGCCCTCGTATTCCCAGAAGAACCAGATTTCGAGCTTGCCCGAGTTGCTGTAGGCGGTCAGTGAGCCGTTGTCGGCAGCTCCGTCAAACGATGTATCAGGCGTTGAGTCGTTCATATAGTCGCCGCCGTTAACGCTGACGTATTTGTGCTTGACTGTGACGGTCACCGCGTGGTCGCCTGCTTCGATATTGACCTTGCTGAGCTCATTGACGCCTGTTTCGCTGTACATGAAGATTGCCTTCCATTCGCCGTTGATTTTGCTGTTGCTGAAAATCGTGTCGGCGTCGTATGGCATACCACTGTCGGTCGCCTTTAAAAACCACTGTGAAAAATCATTGACAGACGGGTCGCCGACATTATCGGTGTCGATCTTCGGCTTTTCGGTAGCGGGTTCAGGCTTCTCGGTCGGTTTTTCCGTCTGCTTTTCGGTGGGCTTTTCTGTAGCCTTTTCGGTGGGCTGCTCGGTTTCAGACTCGGTAGGTTTATCCGTAGCCTTTGTAGCAGCGGGCACAGTGTACAACTGTGTCAGCACGGGAAGCGGCGGCGTATTGGGAGTTAATATTCCCGAAAAGAAAAATATCACGGCTATTACAATAAGGACGATAAGCAGCGTAACGGAACCCGCGACAATGCCGATAATCAATCCGACGTTTGTCTTTTTGGGCTGCGGAGCCTGATATCCCTGCGGTGCCGGCTGACGCGGAGTTATGCTCTGCTGATAGGGCTGCTGTTGGTATTGCTTACGGTAAGGCTGAGGCGGCCGCTGTGCGGGTTGATATGGCTGTTGCGGTTGTTGTTGAACGGGCGGCTGAGCGTTTGAAAAAGCACCGTCCTGTCTTTTTCCGCAGTTGTCGCAGAATACCATCCAGTCCTCAAGAGGCGTTCCGCAGAATTTGCAGTTTTTCGCCATTTGCTCCATCTCCCTTGTTGTTAAAATATATATATTTATTATAGAAATCTTGATTGTTTTTGTAAATGATTATTTCGCCATTGTCCGAATTGTCATTGTCAGGGCGATTTGCGCCAATAAATGAAAGGTGTCGCAAAAACCCTTGAAAAAACAAGGTGAATGGCTTATAATAAGTATTAGTTTTTGATTTGGAGGCGCGTATGAAGGTTTTTATTACGATTTTGGTTTGTAAGCTGCTTCGTTTTGTCGGCAAGCTCATCGGCAAGGGCAGCAGCTTCCCGGGACAGATTGCGCTCAAGCTGTGTCCCGATATTCTCAGCAGGGTCACACTTCCCGAGTACATCATCGCAGTAACGGGTTCAAACGGCAAGACGTCTACCGTTGAGATGATCGCCCATATCCTGAGCAAGAACGGAAAATCCGTCTCGTGGAACCGCGAAGGCTCCAACCAGATCGAGGGCGTTACCACTCTTGTGCTCAGCAACGCGACCATGGGCGGCAAGGTGAAGAGCGATATACTCTTGATTGAGAGCGACGAGCGTTTTGCGCGCTACACTTTCAAGTACATCAAGCCCACACATTATGTTATCACTAATCTCTACCGCGACCAGCTGACCCGAAACGGCCACCCTGAGTGGGTGTTCGACGCGCTCAAGGACAGTATATGCGACGGCACCCAGCTTATCCTCAACGCCGACGATCCTCTTGTATCGCTTTTTGGAAAGGACAAAGAGGACGTTATCTGGTTCGGCGCGGACAAGCTTTCATCTGATACCGAGACGCTCGAGAGCGCGTACAACGACGGCGCGTATTGTCCTGCCTGCCGCAAGCCGATGACATATTCGACCTATCATTACAATCACATCGGTCACTATAACTGTACCTCCTGCGGCTATAAGCGCCACGATACCGATTATACCATCACCTCGGTTGACCTCGACGGCGGCGAAATGATGATTGACGGCAAGTACCGCATAACTCTTGCGCTTAAATCCCTGTACAATATCTATAACATTCTCTCCGCTTACACAGTCGCGCGGATTGTCGGCATTGACGGCGCTGAGATTGCCTCGGATATGAACGACTATGTGCTCAAGAACGGCAGAGTCATCACCTTTGAGCTCGGCCGCCGCCGCGGTACACTGCTCACCTCAAAGCACGAGAACAGCATTTCCTACGACCAGAGCCTTCGCGTCGCTTCGGCGTACAAGGAGGGCTGCGACGTTATGATTATCGTCGACGCGGTCAGCAGAAAGTACTTCACAAGCGACGTTTCGTGGCTGTGGGATATTGATTTTGATATGCTCAAGAGCGAGAATGTCGGTGAAATCGTCCTTGCGGGCAAGTACGTGAACGACCTCGCGCTCAGATTTGAGTACACGGATATTCCCGCGGAAAAAATCCGCTGCTTTGAGGATATCAACGAGGCTGTGAACTACCTCGACAGCGACAGGAAGGAATATATCTACGCGATTACCTGCTTCTCTGACAAGGGCAAGTTCCTCGCGCGTGTTAAGGGTGAATGATATGAAAATTTTACATATGTACCACGACGTCATGAATCTCTATGGCGAGTACGCCAACGTCCTCGCGGTTCGCGACATGATCATCAAGAGCGGCGAGTCCTGCGAGGTAGTGAAAAAGAGCTATGGCGACGACGTGAATTTTGATGAATATGACTTTGTGTATATCGGTTCGGGCACCGAGCGAGGTCAGAAGTCTGTTCTCGCGGATTTCCTGCCCAAGCGCGACGCGTTCAAGGCGTATGTCGACAGCGGCAAAGCAGCGCTTCTCACAGGCAACGCCTTTGAGATGCTCGGAAAGACCATAACCGACTGCGACGGTAATGTTTTTGAGGGACTGAGCCTTTTCGACTTTACCGTAACAGAGCAGAACAAGACCCGCAATACCGCCGACGCGGTATTCACAGCTGACTTTCTCAGCCAACCTCTTGTTGGTTTTATCAACAAGTGCAGCGAGATCAAGGGCATCGACAAGCCTATGTTTACCGTAAAGCTCGGTCTGGGCAACTGCAGCGACAGCACAGGCGAGGGCGTGAGAATGAATAATCTTTTCTGTACCCACCTCACAGGTCCGGTTCTAATGAAGAATCCGGAATTTCTGACCTATATCAACAAGCTTATTACGGGCAAGGACGCGGAACCAAATCCTCTCGCGGTCAAGGGTTACGAGGTGACGGTCAGGGAACTGCAGGCGCGTATGGAGCAGTAAATCAGCATAATTAACATTATCATGAAAAGCGACGAAAGGCACAGCATTTATGTGCCTTTCTTTTTTATATGATAAATGTTACAGGATTGCAATATATTTAGAGCGTGATTTACTAATTACACATAAATTTTTCTGAAAACCAAACTGAAACTACAAAAATCATCAAAAAAATTCTGTGAATTCTCTGTGAAAAAATGACAAAAATGGTTGACTTTTGTAATCGAATCGGTTAAAATAAAATGGAACTTTCTTTTGGAGAATTTTAATTTAGAATTTTGGAGGTGAGCTTTTGAGAGGTTTTATCAAAAAAACCGCGGCTGTCATGCTTTCTCTCGCCGTAACAATCGGCTTCTGCGGCGTCGCCAACGCCCAGTCGGCAAGCACGGATTCAGATGAGACAACCGAGCTTTTTGTCCGCGCCTCGCAGATCAGCGACTACGGCACCTACAGCGCCATTCAGTCGGCGCTAGATACCGCGCGATGCGGCGCGAGCGAGAACAATATCTACCGCGTCACGGTAGAGCCGGGCAGCTACGACCTCACAAGGGCGCTTCACATATACAGCAATACAATTCTTTCGCTCGGAGGGGTAACCCTTAACCGCAACCCCGAGGCGACTGCAAATATGCTTCGCACGGGCGATTACGATAGCGAGAATTCGGGTGCGACAGGGTACGATGCCCATACCAATATCCTCATCGAGGGCGGTATTTTTGACGGCGGCGGCACATCGAACACGATGATCAAGGTCGCACACGCCAAGGACTTCACCATGAAGGGCGTGACCTTCCAGAATGAGCATAACGGCCATATGATGGAAATCGCGGGCGTCGACGGGTTCAATGTCCTCGAATGCACCTTCCGCGACCAGTATATGGACGCTGACGAGGTCGGCTACGAGGCGATCCAGCTCGATATCCTCAAGAGCGGCCATATCGTACAGTGCCGTTCGGAGGCGCTGACGATGAAGAATATCCGCATCGAGAACTGCGATTTTACAAACTGTCCGAGAGGAATCGGCACCCACACCGCGATTCTGAACGCGCCGTTTGACGGAGTGAAGATCCGCAACAACACCTTTACCGATATGACCAGCGCCGCTATTCAGGGCATGAACTGGAAGAATGTCGAGATTTCCGGCAACGTTATCGACGGAACTCCCAGAGGAATCGCGATTTACTCAATGTTTGACGGCGGTCAGGGAATGTATCCCGCGAGCGTTCTTGCGGACGAGGGCAGCACCTCTACCGATATTTCCGAGGATTATATCCGCCCGACTGACAGCAATATTCTGATTTCCGACAACACCATCAAGAACTGCGGCACCGTAAAGGACATCTACGCGCCTTACCAGTACGCGGGCATTTCGGTAATCGGCAAGGTCGTTTCAAAGAAGTATTCCGCCTTTGAGGACGGAAGCGGCGCGCTGCCGAAAGGCGATTACTACCTGACGGGAATCAGGATTTTTGGCAATACCATCGATTGCCGCGGCTATGGTATCCAGCTCAGCGACGCAAGCTGCGTCGATATGGGCAACAACCTTATCCGCTGTTCAGCGAACGAGTTTGACAAGGTCAAGTACCACGGCATCGCGATGACCGACGACAGCGTTGTCAAGACAATCAGCGGCTGCGATATTGAGGGCAGCCTCAACAGCGGCATCTATGCCGATGATTCGTGGATAGGTACGATTTCCGACTGCCGTGTGGCAAATTCGGGAGCCGACGCGATCCAGCTCAACAATTCAAGCTCCGCGCAGGCGGTCAAGAACAACTATATCAGCGGCACAAAAGACTGCGGAGTTGCCGCGATGAGCAAGTCAAAGATTTCAAACGTCAGCGGAAACACGATCCGCGAGTACAAATACAAGGCGGTCTATGAGGCGAAGGACGCCAAAGCCACCTCAGGCAAAAACTACAGCGCTGAGGCAGAGCTTGAGTCGATTTCGCTCAACTGGAACAAGATTACCATGGGCATAGGCGAGAGCTACGTCTATTCAATTACCTCGTCGCCTGCCGAGGCAAAGACCTGCTTCATGTGGACAACAAGTGACCCGAGCGTCGCTCAGGTTGAGTACGACGGCAGGATTCGCGCCGTAGGCAAGGGCTCATGCGAGGTCACCGTCACTTCTGGCAACGGAGTTTCGGCGTCGAGCTATGTACGGGTTTTTGATGCGCCGGACAGCATTTCGCTCAACAAGAATATGCTCACGCTCGGCGAGGGAGAGCAGTTTGATTTGAACAGCTCACTTCCCGAGGGCACGGCTGCTCAGAAGGTTTACTATTACACAAATAATTCCGACAGCGTGTCTGTGGAGAAGATCGGCGGATTGGTTACCGCCAAAAAGGTCGGTACCGCTACGGTTGTAGCTAAGACCTACAATGAAAAGCCCGCAAGCTGCAATATCATCGTAAAGAAAGCGCCTAAGTCGATAAAGCTCGACAAGGAAAAGCTCAATATCGGCTCAGGCGAAAGACTCACGCTAAAGGCGACAATCACCGAGGGTTCCGCTTCGGCGATCACCTTCTCGTCGAGCGATGAGAGCGTTATAAGAGTTGATCAGAAGGGCAATATTTTCGCTGTAACAATGGGTAAGGCGACAGTAACTGCCTCGACCTTCAACGGATTCAAGGCGACCTGCGAGATCACAGTAGGCCCGCCGCCAAAGTCGATATCGCTCAATAAGACAAGTGTTACTCTCAAGACAGGCGAGAAAGCTCAGCTTGAAGCAGTCCTCGAGGACGGTATGTCGACTGTGACCTACAAGTCAAGCGACCCTAATGTCTGCAAAGTCAACAGCGAAACAGGCGAGCTGACCGCTAAGTCAACGGGCGGCGCGATCATCACGGCGACCACACACAACGGCAAGTCTGTCAACTGCGAGGTCAAGGTTATCAACATAAGTTAAAATTCTCGAACGGTTGGATTTTTCCGGCCGTTCTTTTTTTGTTTGATATTTGGGATAAATATTTTGAAAATGCTTTGACTTTTACGCTTTTATATGGTAAAATTTTAGAGTATGAAAATATTTGGAATACTCCAAGGAGGCAACTATGAATTCCAAGCTGAAAAACGACGCTACGGATTTTTTGTTTGACGCGATACTTTCCCTCGAAACCAAGGAGGACTGCTATCGGTTTTTTGAGGATTTATGCACAAGCGCTGAGCTCAAGGCGATGTCACAGCGTCTTGTAGTAGCGAAAATGCTCACCGAAAAGAAGGTATACACCGAAATCGTCAAGGAAACAGGCGCTTCCACCGCGACAATCAGCCGCGTCAAGCGCTCGCTTTTTGACAACGATACATACGGCTATTCTCTCGTCCTCGACAAGATGAACGGCAAGTCATGATGGACAGCTACAGCGATTTCGCGAGGTTTTACGAATCCCTCATGGAGGACGCGCGCTATCCCGAACGCGCGGATTACCTGCTCAGTCTTTGTGCGCGGTTCAATCACGAAACAGGTCTTTGTCTTGACCTCGCCTGCGGCACAGGTTCGCTGACGCGTGAGCTGCAATCGCGGGGAGTGGATGTTTTCGGTGTTGACGGAAGCGAGGATATGCTTTGCGAAGCGATGCGCGGCGACGGCATACTGTACATCTGTCAGGATATGCGTGAGCTCGAGCTTGCGGAAAATATCGACACCTGCTTCTGTACTCTCGACAGCCTCAACCACCTGACCGAGCTGTCTGACGTTGAGGAAACGCTTTTTCGTGTCGGAAGGTACATGAACGGCGGCGGACTTTTTATTTTTGATGTCAATACCCCTTACAAGCACCGCGAGGTTCTCGGCAACAACGCCTTTACGATCGAGAACGACACAGTGTTCTGCGCGTGGCAGAACGTCACCGAGGACGGCGTGCTCACCGAGATCCTTCTGGATTTCTTTGAGGAACAGGAGGACGGCTCCTATCAGCGCTACAGCGAGGAGTTTTGCGAGCGGGCTTATTCGGCCTTGGAGCTGACAAACGCGCTTGAAAAGGCGGACTTCGAGCTTCTTGCAGTCTACGGTGATTTCACATACGAACCGCCCGCGGACGACGAACAGCGCGCGGTCTATATCGCGAGAAAGAAAGGTTAATTTATGGATAAAATTATACGCTGTATTACAAGCGACGGCGCGATAATGGCTTCGGCTATCGACGCGTCGGATATTGTTTTTACCGCAAAGAAGCTGCACAATCTCAGCCGCAGCGCGACGGCGGCACTAGGCAGACTTCTCTGCGCTACCTCGATGATGGGCAATATGCTCAAGCAGAAGGACGCATTTATCAATCTCCGCGTTCTAGGCGACGGCGAGATGGGCGCTGTAGTCGCTGTTGGCGACAGCCGAGGCAATGTTCGCGGTTATGTTGAAAACCCCGACTGCCCGACAGAACACTATAACAGCGGCAAAATCAATGTTGCCAAAGCGGTCGGCAAAAACGGCACCCTCAGCGTCATGCGCGACTACGGTACAGGCGACCCTTATATCGGTCAGGTCGAGCTGTGCAGCGGTGAGATTGCCGAGGATATCACAAACTACTTCGCTACATCGGAGCAGATTCCCACGGTTTGCGCGTTGGGCGTTCTTATCAACAAGGAGGACGGAGAGGTTCTTCTGGCGGGCGGACTTCTTATTCAGCTTTTGCCCGGCGCGTACGACGAGGCGATCGACAGGCTTGAGGAGAACGTGAAGAATCTCGAGCCGGTGACCACAATGCTCGCAAAGGGAATGAGCATTCTCGATATCTGCAAGACTGCTCTTCAGGGCTTTGAGGTTGAGGTGCTCGACGAAAATCCCGTAAACTATGTATGCTCCTGCTCGCGCGAAAAGCTCGAGCGCTACTTCATGACAATGAGCGACGAGGAAATCCGCACACTTCCGGACGAGAGCGGAAAAACCGAGGCTGTGTGCCAGTTCTGCAACAAGCGCTATGCCTTTACCCGCGACGACCTCGAACGCCTTATTGCCGAAAAGAACTCATAAAAAGATTTTGGGCGACCATCGGTCGCCCTGTGTTTTAACACTCACTGAAATCGTAATCGGATTTCAACTGAAAGCTCCTGCAGTCGGTGCAGGGATATTCGGCGGGACGTGTGTCGTGTATGCCGACGGTGATTTTCTCGAGCGAGCAGAAATCCTTCTTGTCGTTGTGATGCTTGCAGCTCGACACCGTGCAGGCGATACATTGATTCGCGTACTTGTTATCCACCATATTCACCTCGATTTATAATGTATTATTAGCGTGCCCTTGTTTGTTTCAATTATTCGCACCTTATTGAAAAAAATCAATAAACTGTAGCGAGGTGATTTTTATGAACGTCGTTTCGGCTGTCATACTGGTGGTGCTCGCCGTAATCGGCGCAGCGTCCGTCGTCAGGGAGCTGTCGCTGCGGCTGTTTTCGTACAGGGAGGAGCATTCCGTTTTGCTCGTTACTCCCGTAAACGACGGCGACAATGCCGAGTTTGTACTCAGGAGCGCCGCAGAAAAGCTAAGATGGGGCAGAGGCAGGCGCAGCTGTGCGGTCTGTCTTGACTGCGACCTCGACGAACATACGCGGAAAATTTGTGAAACAGTATGCAGGGACTACGGCTTTTTGAAGCTGATGACAAAGGAAGAATTGAAAGGCGAACTGTTTGGATAATTCTATGGAAGAAAATAACCTGCTCCAAATTGTAGGGAGCGTTGAAAGAATAGTATATCGCAACGAGGACAACGGCTACACCGTGCTCGAGATTGACGTCGACGGCGAAGAATTTACCGCCGTGGGCGTTATGCCGCAAATCACTGCGGGCGACAGAGCAAGAATGCTCGGCAGCTTCACCGAGCACAAGAGCTACGGTCTGCAGTTTTCCGCTCAGACCTGTGAGGTTGAACGCCCCACGGGTGCCGCGGATATCCTGCGCTATCTAGCATCGGGCGCGGTCAAGGGTGTCGGCCCGACAACAGCGAGAAGGCTGGTTGACGCCTTCGGTGAAAATACGCTTGAGGTCATGGAGAACGAGCCCGAGCGCGTCGCCATGCTGCGCGGAATCAGCTCTGACAAGGCGGCTGACTTTTCTATACAGCTCAAATCGAACGAGGGTATCCGCAAGCTTGTACTTTTCTTCGGTGAGTATGATATCTCAAATGCCGCGGCGATCAGGATATTCAAAGCGCTGGGGCCGATGGCTGTCAGGCTGATAAAGGAAAACCCCTATATTTTGTGCGACGGAGACTTCGGCATCAGCTTTGAGAGTGCGGATAAAATTGCTGTTCGTGAAAACCTCGGCGGTGATGCCGAGATCCGTGTAAATGCAGGTATTCTTTACATTTTGCGCCGCAACGAGGGTAACGGACACACCTGCCTTCCGCGCGACGTTCTCACCGACACGGCGGCGCGTTTTCTCGGGGTTGAAGTGCAGAGCGTTGAAGAAAGTATGGAGCGTCTTATATTTGACCGCTCGCTTGTATCCGAATCGTTTGAAGGGCGTGAATTTATCTTCCGCCAGAGCATGCATCTGACAGAGCTTTACATATCGTCACGTCTGAAGCTGCTCAAGGGCTTTCCCGCCGAGAGCCTTCGCGGAATCGATAATGCGATCGAGCTATGCGAGAAAGCTGACGGCATCGTTTACGATGATTTGCAGAAGTGCGCGATCAAAATGGCGCTTTCCGAGGGCTTTCTCGTGCTGACGGGCGGCCCGGGCACAGGCAAGACGACTACCCTGAACGCCATTATCAAGATATTGCAGCGAAATGGTCAGCGCGTATTTCTTGCGGCTCCAACGGGCAGAGCGGCGCAGCGCATGACCGAGCTTACGGGAAACGAGGCAAAGACTCTGCACCGCCTCCTTGAGGTCGCGTGGGACAGAGAGGACAAGCCTGTTTTCGGCAAAAACGAGAAAAACCTCCTCAAATGCGAGGCGCTGATTATCGACGAGATGTCGATGGTTGACGTAAATATCTTTGAGAGCGTACTTCGCGCTTTGCCGGTGGGCTGCCGGCTGATTCTGGTAGGTGACTCCGACCAGCTTCCGTCCGTAGGCGCGGGAAATGTTCTGGGCGACCTGGTTGATAGCGGAGTGCTTCCTGTTGTAAGCCTTAATAAAATTTTCCGTCAGGCGCAGCAGAGTCTGATTGTAACAAACGCGCACCGCATTGTCGGCGGCAGTATGCCGATTTTGAATTCGGCAGACAAGGACTTTTTCTTTATGCCGCGCGCAAACAAAAATGATGTTACAAATACCATTCTCGAGCTGTGCACCACACGTCTGCCCAAGGCATACGGCTATTCGCCGATCGATAGTATTCAGGTGATTTGCCCTTCAAAAAAAGGCGAGCTCGGAACTGCGGAGCTTAACCTAAAATTGCAGGATGCCCTCAATCCGAAGATGGGCGGCAAGGATGAGGCGACTGTCGGCGGCAAGACCTTCCGCGTCGGCGACAAGGTTATGCAGACCAAGAATAATTACGACATACGCTGGGAGCGTGATGATGGAGAGACGGGTGAGGGAGTCTTTAACGGCGATATCGGCGTTATCCTCTCGATCGACCGCAAAAACAAGCTGTTCAGGATACGCTTTTTTGACAAAATCGCGGCGCTCAGCTACGAGAATGCGTCAGAGCTCGAGTTTGCATATGCCGTGACTGTCCATAAGAGCCAGGGAAACGAGTTCGACTGTGTGATCATTCCCGTTTTTCCGGGACCGAGCAGGTTATATTACCGCAACCTGCTCTATACCGCTGTTACACGCGCGAAGGAAAGGCTTATTCTCGTGGGCAATCCCTACACGGTTGAAATGATGGTCAACAACAACCGCCAGACGAAGCGCTACAGCGGACTGCGTTATTTTCTGAAAAGAGACGACAGCATTTACAGCAACAAATAAGAATACGGCTCAGGGAGATTGCTCTGAGCCGTCTGCATTTTAAAGATTATTTCCTAGTGTGATGATTTCAGCCCATTCCACAGGGCCTATCGCGCCTGTTTCCTCAATGCCGAGGTACTGCTGAAGTGCGATTACCGCACCCTTTGTGAGCGGGCCGAAGATTCCGTCAACATCAATTGCGGGGATTTCGGGCACATTCTGCCCGATTTTGTTGAGGTAACCCTGAATGATCCTCACGCTCTCGCCGCGGTCACCTTCGGTAAGGAAACGTCCCGGGTACGGCTCGCCGATTGCGCTCTGGTAATTCGCCGGAAGCTCCGCGACCGCGTCGCGGTACACCTGCTCGACCTTTGCGAACACGTTTCCGTCGACGACTCCCGTAATAGGAAGTCCGTAGTAGCTCTGGAACGCGAACACCGCGTCGCGCGTCATTTCGCCGAAGTAACCCGTAATAGGAATCGGCGGCAGGTACGGATAGAAGTAACCGATGAACGCGAGGTAGTATTGAAGCGCCTCAACGTCCAGACCCTGACTTCCGGGACGCAGCTCGCGGGTATAGCGTCGCGAGATTTCAGAGATAGTCAGTCCTTCGCTCGTGAGGTCTGAAAGCTGCTTGACGCTCGCAAAAATCTGTTTTATCTTGTACCACGTCGCCTTGCCGACGATCCCGTCAGCGTCGAGGTTAAAAATCTCCTGGAACTTTTTGACCGCATTCTCAGTCTCGAGGTCATAGACTCCGTTGATAAATTTAATTTTCGGGATAGCGGGGTAGTTCTGGGCAATACGGTTGAGCTCGCGCTTGATTATTACCACATCGTCGCCGAAGCTGCCCTTCCTGAGTGCTACACCGGGGTATGACTGAGTGTTGTCGCTGATAGGCGCATTGAACACGATGCTCACGTTGTCGCCAAAGTAGAATTGAAGGATCTCGAGCGGACTCATGCCGTTGTTAGCGAGGGTGACGGTACCCCATTGCGACAGTCCGGGGCAGGTTGTGTTGTAGCCGTCGCAGAACTGCGCGAACAGCGGCTCAACGCTGCCTGTGCGTACGAGGTAGTTGTTGAAGATCTCGTCCGTAATGCGGCTGATATTCTCGTACACCTCGCCGTCCTTTGTGTACGCCTGATCGAACGCGGTTGTGTTCGTGATGTCAAAGTCGTAGCCGCGGCTGCGGTAAAACTCTGTGTATACGCGGTTGAGTGCAAATGATATCTGAGCGAGGATATTCGCGCGGATTGCCGCTTCAGGCCAAGTCGGGTAAATCTCGCTCGAGGCGACGTTCTTGATGTAGTCGGTAAACGGAACAGTGACGTTCTCGGCATTGGAGTTCGGTCGTCCCAGATGAACCGTAATATTGGTGGGAATAACGGGAGTAGTCGCCATACTCAGTCCTCCGTCTGTCCGTTGCAGGGGTTCAGGCTCAGCGGAAGTATTGTTTCGACCCTGTCGTGGATAACCACGGGTGCGTCGATTATTTCCTCGAACCCCGGGTGGAATACCGAGATAAGGTACTCCGGCTCACCCAAAGCGGCAGATTCAGGCGTCTGAGTCGCCGCTGTCAGCCGCGACGGCAGGACGATCTCGTCGACAATTCCCGAATTGTCCGTCACGTCGTTGTATATTGAGTACCTCTTGCCCTTGTAGATGAGCGCCACGTCCACAAAGGCGTTTTTTATCGGGAAAGCCTCGCGCGCCACGCTGGTCTGAACCTTAAGCGATCCTCTGCCGCGGTATTCGTTAATAAATTCGTCGTACTCGGGCTTGAACGGCGTTTCGCCGCTGATTTTCTGATTGTTCACAGGCATAAAAATCTCCTTTCATCGCTCTATAATATGATGAAAGGAGAGTATTGATTATTATTTTTTTATTTTGCGGATTCTGGGAATCAAAAGCTGCGCGCACAGTCCCGTGAACAGACCCGCTAGACAGCCCGATACGAGCAAAAAAGGATAGTAGGCAATAAGTCCGACGGTCTGAGTGACAAGAATTGCCGCCGCCATCTGACCTGTGTTGTGGAGAACAGCGCCGAATACGCTTGAGAGCCAGATGTGCCGTTCATCAATCACGTTTCGCAACAGCAGCATTCCGATAAGGCACAGCGTGCTTCCTGCCGCGCTGTAAATCAGCGCGGAGACGTTCCCGCTGAAAAACGCGCCGAGTATCAGCCGCACCGCGACGATCATCGCGGTTTCATATGCTTTGTAGTGGTACACGGCGTAGACGGTTATGATGTTCGCGAGCCCGAGCTTAACGCCGGGAATAGGGAAGGGGTTTGGTATCTGAAGCTCGATGATGAAGATAATCAGCGATACCGCCGTCAGCACAGCGAGCTCAGCCAGTCGTTTCGGTTTCATAAATTACTCCGCCAGCGCGTCAATTTCGCTGTTTTCGTCCGCGAATTCAATGATCAGGTGATTGGGCAGGCACACGATAGGCATTGCAGAGAAACTGAGCCAGCCCGTGCGCACGCAGGTTTTGTCGGGGCATTCAGCCTCTGACACGCGGATTTTGCCGTCCTTTATCTCGACGGTGTTGCTGCTGTCGCCGTATTCGATGACAAAGCTGCGGTTTTCCTCTTTTGATAAGTCAAAGGAGTACAGCACTTCTCCGTCGCGGACGATATTGACTATGCTTTTTGAGGGGGAGCACAGCACAAATATACTGCAGGCAATGCCGATTACGAAAATCAGCGCGGCTGCCGCAATCAGAACCTTGATTTTCATATTTTCTCGAAGCGTTTGATCTGTCTGCCGTTATCCCAGATAGTCTCAACAAACATATTGTAAGGTCTTGCCCAGACCTCGCCGTCTGAGAGCGACTTGTAGATCACCAGCCTGTCGCCTGATTCGCTGTGCTTAGCAAAGCCTGTTATCTCGTATTCATTGCCCTTGAAGTGGCGGTAACGCGCGCCGACGGTGACTTCTTCCTCAGCCTTTTCCGGTGCTTCGTTCTTAACGGGAGCGCAGACGTTTTCGCTGTCGAGGTTTACTGTGAAGCTGCCGTCGTTGACAACAAGGATTCTCGTCGAGTACGCGGGAACGGGAAGCTCGCACCAGCCGTTGCAGTCAAATACCTGATTGCCGTTGAGCACGTCTGTGAGCTTTGCGTTGCAGCGCGAGTCAAAGCCGACTCTTTCGTCGTGGTCGGTGAGGTTGAAGAGCACAAACACGGTCTGGTTGTCGGTGTAACGCTTGTAAACGAGCTTTTCGTTCATGATGTTGACGTTCTCGAACTTTCCGTATTTGAGAGCCTCGAGAGCCAGTCTTACCTTGCCGAGCTTGATGATGTGGTCGCAGAGCTGATAGTTTGCGTTGGGCACGTTGTTGAGGTCGAGACAGGGACGAAGGTCATAGTCGGAGTCGCGAGTGCGCTTGCCTTCAACGGCGTACTCGCTGCCGTAGTAGATTGACGGCACACCGGGCATGGTGTAGAGCATGGTGTAGATATTGTAGAGGTGGTTCTTATCGCGGAGCACGCTCGCTACGCGGTTGACGTCGTGGTTGTCCACGAAGTTGTAGGTATAGATATTCTGATAAATACCGCCGTTTGCGAACTGACGGTTCATGGAATGCGCTATTTCAAAGTAGTTGTGGTCGTTGTGGCTTGAATAAATGCCCTTGTAGCACTCGTAGTTCGTAACGGAGTCGAGCATATCCTTGTTTGCGATTCTGTTGTAGTCGCCGTGTGTGATTTCGCCGTAGAGCCAGAAATCGGGCTTCTTGGACTTGCAGAGATTCTTGAGCTTCTTGAAGAACTCGGGGTCGATAACGTCCGCCGCGTCAAGGCGCAGTCCGTCGATGCCGAACTCGTCGATCCACATTTCAACGGAGCCGAGAAGGTAGTTGACAACCTCGTCGTTTCGCAGATTGAGCTTTACGAGGTCGTAGTGACCTGCCCAGCCCTCGTACCAGAAGGGATCGCCGTAGCAGCTTCTTCCGTCAAAGTTAAGGTTCTGGAACCAGCCGCAGTAGCGTGAATCCCACTTTTTCTGCTGAACGTCGTTGAAGGCGAAGAACTCTCTGCCTACGTGGTTAAATACGCCGTCGAGGATAACTCTGATTCCGTTGGCGTGAAGGGTATCGCAGATTTTCTTGAAGGACTCGTTGTCGCCGAGGCGTTTGTCAACCATTCTGTAGTCGATGGTGTCGTAGCCGTGGTGGGAGCTTTCAAAGAGAGGGTTAAAAACAAGCGCGTTGATGCCGAGACGCTTGAAGTGGTCGATACAGTCGTATATTTTATCAAGACGGTAATTGAGCTGGTGGTCGTTGTCACGCGGCGCGCCGCAAAAACCGAGAGGATAGATGTTGTAGATAATGCTTTCGTTGATGTAACTCATGATGGGGTCTCCTTTGTGAATGCCTAAAGTATGGATTATTAAAACACAACCGAAAACAGGGTTATGGAATAATCGGATTTATATTATATCACAAAATTACCTATTGTGCAAATTAAAGTTTTGTGATACAATAACTATTGTAAAAATTTGTGATTTGGAGGACAATATGAATAAAATTCCCGAAAATAAAACCCGTAAACGACTGAGAACCGCCATGTGGGTGTTCTATCTGCTTGAAATCGTGCTCTGTTCATTGCCGTATTATCAGTACAGCATGGACGGCAAAATATATTCAAACTCTGTTTTCGATATGCTCAGCGCACTCGGCGCGGGCAACGACATCGGTTTGCCGTCGTCTGAATATTCCGCTATCAACACGATGATTCCTCTGAATTTCATCTTTCTGGTAATCCCTATCGTCGGCTTTTTCTTCTGTGTGCTGGACAGAAAGAGCAACATGAAAAACATCGTTTCAATTCTCTGCTGTCTGCTCGGCGTAGTATCGATCCTGACAATCGTTACTATCAATCTGATTTCGCTCGGCTCGATGCTCGCGCTGCTCCTCTATATCTTGACCAGCTTTCTCACGGTTTTCTCGATCTTCGCGCGTTTCTCGGCTCCTTCAGATGCGGAGAAAGCTGCTGATATCCAAAAATAATAAAAAATAACGGCGGTTCGTTCTGTGAACCGCCGTCGGCATTTTAAATAACGTAATTGTTGATGTACAGCTCGCGCTGATTGTCGAGCAGATCCTGAAGGGTGATGCTGCTGAGATAGTCGTCAATAACCTTGTACAAGCCCTTCCACAGCGGAAGAGTAATGCAGTCGGCAGCGCGCTCACACTCGATAGGGTCGTGGTCAAGACAGGCGACAGGCGCGATGCTGCCCTCGGTCAGCTTGAGAATATCGCCGATTTTGTACTGGTTAGGCTCCTTAGCGAGCTTATATCCGCCCTGGTAGCCGCGGTTCGCGCTGAGAATATCCGAGCGGTTGAGAATAGGAATAATCTGTTCAAGGTATTTCTTTGAAACATTCTGACGGTTTGCAATGTCTTTGAGGGCAATGTAGCCGTCATTTTTATGCTCGGCCAGATCGAGCAGAAGCCGCAGCGCGTAACGTCCTTTTGTCGAAATCTTCATATTAATCCCACCAAATTACTAAGTTTTGAGTGTATTATACCATATAGAATTTGATTTTGCAAGATTTGTTTTAAAATTCCGAAAAAATCATATGGGCTTGCGCATTATCGAGCTCGAGCGGCTTGTCGTAGTCTATTCGGTTGATAGTGCCGTACAGCCTTCCGAAAATCACGGTGGTGTTTCCGAGCTTTGCCGCCATAGCTTCGCCTCTGACGGTGAACGGTTTGAACATGATATCGAGCGCCGACATTCCGCCCTTGTAGTAATACGGTCTGTCGTTGCGGTTCGGCGTGCCCTTGACGGTGATCTGCGAGAGCTTTTCGAGTTTGCCGTCGTAGAAGAAGCAGTTTTCGTTTCCGTAACGGTTGTCGCCGACGCGGCTCGCGAGGTTGAGCGAAAACCGCTTGCCGCCGAGCATGCAGTCCGCCGAGAGGCGCTGATACTGGTGCTCGCGGGGCTTGAAGTACCTCGTCTTGTCGATATAGGCACGGGCGGTATTTTCTTTTAAGGAATATTCAATCCCGCCGAGCTTTATCGCGCCCTGTGCGGTGTAGCAGGGCATAAATCTTTTGAAGTAGTAGTATTTGCGGTTGCGTTCAAACGGCGCGAGTTCGCTAAGACTCTCTTCAATATTCTTTTTCAGAAATATATTGCAGTAAAAATCATCAAAGCCGCCGAATTCCCTGTACGCGCACCTGATGAACTTCCCGTCGATTGTGTTTGTCAGCTTAAGAGTAATTCCCTTGTCATCGAAGGTGAATTCTCCGTTTGTGTCGTCCGACGGAAGCTCAACCTTTGAAAAGCGCAGCTTCTTGTTGATATTATCGCAGATAACGCCGCCGTGCTTCAAGTCCGCCACGGCGATTTTTATGTTGAATTCCTTCACGTAGTTCTCAACAGCGAAGTAAAGCGATACTTCGCCGTTATTTACAAAGCAGATTTCACGTTCACAGTGCTTTGCGACAGACCTGCCTTGTTCGTCGTTTCTGATAAAGACAGGCGTTCTTGACCAGCCTGCCTGCATCACGCTTCCGTTTTCTTCAAAAATATTGCAGGGCTCAAGAATCTCACGCTGCAATTTCATCACTCCAAATCTTACTTGAATCAATGATTCCCTTAGAATATATCAAACTATATTTTGCTTTTCAAGAATATTAACAAAACTGTAATAAGAAACATTTCCCAAGAATAGTTTGTACAGACGGGAGTGAAATAATTGAAAAAAATTTTGTTTATTATTTTGTTTTGCGCGATATTTCTCTGCGGCTGTACCCAAAGCACCTCGGGCAGCGTAGACGAGCTGTGCAATTATTCGTGGAGCAAAACCCTTGACGGCGGGGCGGAGGTAAGGCTGAGCTTTGACGGTGACAGCGCCGCGCTTACCGTCGACAGCGCAGGAGAGAGGATTGAGATTTCGGGAAAATGCGTTATAGACGACAGCAATATTGTCATTTTTATACCGTCGCTTTCGCTCAACTACGGATTTGAATATCTGCCAAAGGGTGACCAGCTTGACCTCACCTACGGGGACGGTACAATTACCCTCGAAAAAGAGAAATAAATATTGCGAAACACAATCCTTTGTGGTATAATATATTGGAATGTAATTTATTATGTTTCATTATGCCATTTTATCGGAGGTAATATTTTGGTTGTTTTCGGAATAGACCCGGGGTACGCGATTGTCGGCTGGGGAGCGATCAGCTTTCAGTCCAACAAATACCGCGCAATCGGCTACGGTTCTGTGGAAACCGAGGCGCATACCGACTTTAACGCGCGGCTCGAGTATATCTACGATGAGCTGTATTCGATTCTGAGCCGCTGCCGTCCCGACGCGCTTTCGATTGAGCGGCTTTATTTCCAGACCAACCAAAAGACCGCGATAAAGGTGGCTCAGGCGAGAGGCGTAACGCTGCTCGCGGCGCAGAAGCTGAAAATCCCGATTTTTGAGTACACTCCGCTTCAGGTCAAGACCGCAGTCACAGGCTACGGAAAGGCTCAGAAGCCGCAGGTAATGGAAATGACGCGCCGATTGCTGAACCTTTCCGAAATGCCAAAGCCCGACGATACTGCAGACGCGCTAGCGATAGCGGTTTGCCACGCGCAGGCGGCAGGCTCTGAGCTGAGAAGGGCTATGTATCAGCGCGGAACGCACTACCAATAATACAAGGAAGATAAACATGATATATTCAGTCAGAGGAAAGCTGATTCACACCACGACCTCAAGCGCCGTTGTCGAGTGCGCGGGCGTCGGATATAATTGCCAGACGACTATCAATACATTAAAGCAGATAAAAATCGGAACAGAGGTCACGCTCTATACATATTTAAATGTCCGCGAGGACGCAATGGAGCTGTTCGGCTTCGCGACCGCTACCGAGCTTGAGACCTTCAAGACGCTTATCAGCGTCAGCGGCGTAGGTCCTAAGGCGGGTCTTGCGATTCTCTCGCAGCTAAGTCCGGAGCAGGTTGCCATGGCGATTGCAACGGACGACGTAAAGACAATAACACGCGCGCCGGGTATCGGCAAGAAAATCGCCCAGCGAATTATCCTTGAGTTAAAGGACAAGCTCGCGAAGGCTGCGGTTTCCGATTCTGGCTTTTCTGCAGTATCGGGAGAAGCTGCTGCAGCGGTTTCGGGCAACGCGCCTAAGGCGATTGAGGCTCTCGGAGTTCTGGGCTACACACCCGCCGACGTATCGCCTGTACTCGCGACCTTAGACAGCTCGCTCCCTGTGGAGCAGCTGATAGCCATGACGTTAAGACAGATGGGAAGACAGTAAATGAGCAACACGCATTTTTCTGATGATTTCGATTTTGAAAACAGAATAATGGAGCCGACGGAGCTTCCCGAGGAGAGCGCAGAGGGCGACAATCCTCTGCGGCCGAAGAACCTCGACGAGTACATCGGACAGGAGAAGGCGAAGGAGAATCTGCGCGTTTACATCGAGGCGGCAAAGATTCGCCACGAAACCCTCGACCACGTTCTCCTCTACGGCCCTCCGGGACTGGGCAAGACCACGCTCGCGGGCATTATCGCGAACGAGCTGGGAGTAAATATCCGTATCACCTCCGGCCCCGCAATTGAGAAGCCGGGCGACCTTGCGGCTCTGCTTACCAACCTCAACGAGGGTGACGTGCTGTTTATAGACGAGATTCACCGTCTGAGCCGCGCGGTTGAGGAGGTTCTGTACCCCTCGATGGAGGACTTCGCGATTGACATTATCACGGGCAAGGGTCAGATGGCGGCGTCATATCATCTGCCGCTTCCGCGTTTTACATTAGTCGGTGCGACGACACGCGCGGGACAGCTCACGGCGCCTCTGCGCGACCGATTCGGCGTGCTGCTCAGGCTTGAACTATACACACCCGAGGAGCTTGCGAAAATCATCATGCGCAGCGCAGGCATTTTGGGAATAAAGACCGACTACGAGGGCGCGATCGAAATCGCTTCCCGTTCACGCGGCACACCGCGAATCGCCAACAGAATGCTCAAGCGAGTCCGCGACTTCGCTCAGGTGATGTCCGACGGCGTTATCACTCTTGACACCGCCAGAACTGCACTTGACAGGCTCGAAATCGACGAGCTCGGCCTTGACCAGAACGACAGGCGAATGCTCGAAGCGATTATCCGTTTCTACAACGGTGGTCCCGTGGGACTCGAAACCCTTGCCGCCGCAATCGGTGAGGAGGCGGTCACGATTGAGGACGTCTACGAGCCGTACCTCATGCAAATCGGTTTTTTGAGCCGCACACCGCGAGGCCGCTGTATAACGGCGGAGGGCTGCCGACATCTCGGTTATGACTTCCCGAAGGGAGCCGTGCAGGGTGCTGCCACGCAGCCGAATCTGTTCGATAACAACAATTAAGGAGAATTTATGCGATTATCCGAACACTGGAAGGACTACGAGCTTATTGATACTTCGGACGGCGAGCGGCTTGAGCGCTGGGGAGATATCATTCTTATCCGTCCCGACCCTCAGATCATCTGGTCTACGGGCAGAAAGAACCCTCTCTGGAGAAACGCTCACGCGCGCTATTACCGCTCGAATAAGGGCGGCGGGCACTGGGAAACCTATCGCAAGGTGCCCGACCGCTGGACTATCCGATACAATCAGCTTGTTTTCAATATAAAGCCCATGGGCTTCAAGCATACGGGAGTATTTCCCGAGCAGGCGGTGAACTGGGATTATGCCGCCGAAAAAATCAGGAATGAAAACAGACCGCTCAAGGTGCTTAACCTCTTTGGCTATACCGGCTGCGCAACCTTGGCCTGCATGAATGCGGGAGCGATGGTTTGCCATGTCGACGCATCAAAGGGTATGGTGCAGTGGGCTAGGGAAAACGCCCAGTCGAGCTCGATTGCCGATTTGCCTGTCCGCTGGCTTGTTGACGACTGCGTAAAGTTTGTGCAGCGTGAAATCCGCCGCGGTAACCGCTACGACGGCATCATAATGGATCCGCCGTCCTACGGCAGAGGTCCGGGAGGCGAGGTCTGGAAGCTCGAGGAACAGCTTTTCCCGCTTGTCGATTTGTGCCGTCAGGTGCTCAGCAACAACCCCGTATTTTTCATTCTGAATTCCTATACCACAGGACTGTCGCCCGCCGTAATGGAATATCTCCTCGGCGTACAGCTTCAGCAGAGCTTCGGCGGCTGCGTTTCAAGCGACGAAATCGGACTAAGGGTGACCGACACGGGACTCGTATTACCGTGCGGTTCAACCGCTATCTGGGAGAAATAATATGTTCATATCAATCGAAAACGTGTTCTTCTCGTATGACAGCGTCGAGGACGGTCAGCCCGTCAAGAACGCCGTGGACGGCGTATCGCTCACCGTTGAACAGGGTGAGTTTGTGGCTGTCATAGGACACAACGGCTGCGGCAAGTCAACCCTTGCCAAGCATCTCAACGCAATGCTATTGCCGGACAGCGGCAAGGTGTATGTCGAAGGAGATGACACTGCCGACGAGAACAAAACATGGGAGATCCGCGAGAAGGTCGGACTGGTGCTCCAGAATCCCGACAACCAGCTCGTAGCGAGCATCGTCGAGGAGGACGTAGCCTTCGGCCCTGAAAATCTCGGAGTCCCGCCAAAGGAAATCCGCGAGAGAGTCGACAAGGCGCTCAAAGCTGTCGGTATGTACGAGTACCGTCTGCACGCGCCGTATAAGCTTTCGGGCGGACAGAAGCAGCGCATAGCGATCGCGGGTATTCTGGCGATTCAGCCTCAGTGCATCGTGCTTGACGAGCCGACCGCGATGCTCGACCCGAGCGGCAGGGAAGAGGTCATGTCGACCCTTATCCGCCTGAATAAGGAAATGGGTATAACGGTCGTGCTGATTACGCACTACATGGACGAGGCGGTATCTGCCGACAGAGTTGTCGTTATGGACAGCGGAAAGGTGCTCACACAGGGGACGCCCGGGGAGGTATTCTCGCAGGTTGAGCTGCTCAAAAAACACAGACTTGACGTGCCGCAGGCGGCGGAGCTCGCGTTCCGCTTAAAGGGCTGCGGCGTTAAAATAGACCGCATTCCACTCGACGAGGAGGAGTGCGCGCAAATGCTCCTGGAGGTGATGAAATGAGTCACATTCTCGAGCTGAAAAACCTGAGCTTTGTCTACGGTCAGGGAACTCCTTTTGAAAAAAAAGCGGTGGACAACCTCAGCGCAACTATCGAAAAGGGAGAATTCATCGGTATCATCGGCCACACGGGCTCGGGAAAATCCACCCTTGTGCAGATGCTCAACGGTTTGATGAAGCCCACAAGCGGACAGGTTCTGCTCGACGGCAGGGATATCTGGACAGAGCCTAAGAAAATCCGCGAGATCCGTTTCCGCGTCGGCATGGTGTTCCAGTATCCCGAGTACCAGCTTTTTGAGGACACGGTTTACAAGGATATCGCCTTCGGAGCGAAGAATAAGGGTCTTGAGGGCGACGCTCTGGACAAAGCCGTTCGCAGAGCTGCTGAATTTACGGGACTTAAGGAAGAATTGCTTGACAAGTCGCCGTTTGATTTATCGGGCGGTGAGAAGCGCCGTGCTGCAATCGCCGGTGTGATGGCGATGGAGCCCGAGGTTCTGATTCTCGACGAGCCCACCGCAGGCCTTGACCCGATGGGCAGAGAGATTCTGCTCAGTCAGATTGTAAATTACCACAAGGAGCGCGGTGTGACCGTACTGCTTGTTTCACACAGCATGGAGGATATCGCGCGTGTAGCGGATAGGATCATGGTTCTGAATCACGGCACGCTGCACGATTTTGACAAGACAAAAAGCGTGTTTGCAAAGGGTGATGATCTGCGTAAAATCGGTCTTAAGGTACCGCAGATCACCCGGATTATGCAGACGCTCAGAGAGCGCGGCACCGATGTGCCCGACGGAGTTCTCACCGTTGACGAAGCGCTCGAGGTACTCTCCTCGATTCTCAAAAAGGAGGGTAAGATATGGTAAGAGACGTAGCCTTCGGACAGTATTTCCCGGGAAAAAGTCTTATGCACAGGCTCGACCCGCGCGCGAAGCTTGTCTGTTTTATAGCGTTTGTGGTGTTGATTTTCTTCACCTTCAATTACGCTTCCCTCGGTCTTATCGCCGCCTTCACGATTTTTATGATAGCGGCGAGCGGCGTATCGCCGAAATTCTACTTCAAGAGTCTGAAAGTGATTTTGTTCGTGGTGCTGATAACCTCGGTGCTCAATCTCTTTTACGGCTCGGGTGAACCGATATGGCAGTGGTGGATTCTGCGCGTAACGTGGAACGGCATCCACCGCGCGGCGTTTGTCACAGTGCGGATAATCTGCCTGATTCTGGCAAGCTCCTGCCTGACCTTTACCACCTCGCCGACAGAGCTCACCGACGCGATGGAGAGGTTGATGAAGCCGCTGACGGCAATACATTTTCCCGTTCACGAAATCGCGATGATGATGTCGCTTGCGCTTCGGTTTGTGCCGACTCTGCTCGAAGAAACCGACAAAATCATGCAGGCTCAGAAGGCGAGAGGCGCCGATCTGGAGTCGGGCGGATTCTTCAAGCGCGTAAAGGCGCTGATTCCGATTCTGATACCGCTTTTTGTTTCGGCATTCAGACGCGCGTATGACATCGCGACCGCAATGGAGTGCCGCTGTTACCGCGGCGGAAGCGGACGCACGCGAATGAAAATCCTGCGCATGAGCGCGAGAGATATAATATCGATGATAACAACAGCAGCCTTGATCGGCGGAGTGATTGTATGCAACATATTCCTGACGAGCGTGATTTAAGAAATCTGCTTCTCACAATTTCATACGACGGCAGGCAGTTCCACGGCTGGCAGATTCAGCAGAACGCATATACGGTTCAGGAGGCTTTTCAGACCGCGCTTACGAAGATAATCGGCGAGGGCTTTGACCTAAAAGGCTGCAGCCGCACCGACACGGGCGTACACGCGAATATGTACTGCATCAGCCTCAAGACTACCCACCCGATTCCGCCGGAGCGGCTAAAGGCGGCGCTTAACCGCTGGCTTCCGCTCAGTGTAGCAGTAAATGACTGCCGCGAGGTCGGACCCGACTTTCACGCGCGCTACAGCTGCAAGAGCAAAGAATACATCTACAAGATATGGAACAGCGAGGTTCGATCTCCGTTTCTGGAGGGTTACGCGCTTCATTACCGATATCCGCTCGACGAAAAGCTGCTGAACGATGCGGCTCAGGCGTATGTCGGTAAGCACGATTTTACCTCGTTCTGCACCCTCGACAACCGCGAGCAGGGCGATTTGGCAAGAACGGTCAAGGCGTTCTCTGTTACGCGCGAGGGCGATATGGTTATCATGAAAGTAGAAGCCGACGGCTTCCTCTATAACATGGTCAGGATAATGGTCGGAACGCTTTTGCGTGTTGCGCAGGGAAAGTTCCGTCCCAATCAGATTCCCGAAATTATCGAAAGCCGCAGCCGCTCCTGCGCGGGGCCTACCGCTCAGGCATGCGGACTGTATTTGAATAAAGTCAATTATTGACAGGAGTTCAATATGTTCAATAAAAGAAACGGACGGTACGCGGAAACTAAGCCGAATAAGGAACGCACCGTCATCAGCTATGAGGACATTCCTCTCGAGGATTACGAGCAGGAACGCACGAATATCTCTCCGAAGGCAGTCAAAAAAATAATCATTGCTGTGGCCATCGCGCTTGTGGCGGGACTTCTTGTTCTCGCCTTTGCGAACCGCGACAAGCTTTCTCCGGAAAACCTGTCCATGTGGTGGAGCTATGAGGTTCTCGGAAACGGCGGCAAGGGTTATCCCGTAGAGCTTGTCGGCTCCGAGGTCAAGAAGGGCAACTTCGCCGTAAACCAGAGCAGAGTCGCCTATGCTTCAGATACCTCGTTCGTCACTCTCAACTCCTCGGGCAAGGAGATTGCCAACGTTCAGCTTCGTTACTCAAAGCCTGTTATGAAGAGCGGCGAAAACCGTTTCCTCACCTACGGGCTGGGCGATACGGGCTACCAGATTCTCACATACGACAAGGAGCTTTACGCGGGAACCGCGGAAGGCGTGATTTTCACGGGAGATATCGCTCCTAACGGAAACTTCTGCCTTGTCACCGAGGGCAACGGCTTTCTCAGCGAGCTGTACGCCTTTGACCGGAATAACAACAGAATATATAAATATTCTTTTTCGGAATATTACATCAACTCGGTCGCGATAAACAGCGACGGCAGCGGCTGCGTTGCCTGCGGCATAACGAGCAACAACGGCGCGATGCGCACGGGCATATATGTGCTCGACTTCTCGAAGGAAGAGCCTGTCGGAAAGTACACGATTGAGAATGATTCGATTCTCGACAGCAGGTATATCAGCGGCAGGAGAATCGCCCTTGTCGGTGAAAACGCGTCATATGTCGTAAAGGTCGGCGAAGAGGACTACGCAAGCGTCAAATATGAGGGAAAGCTAACGAATTACTGCTTCAGTCCGTCGACCAGAAGCTATGCTATAGCCCTCTCAAAAAGCGGTGACGGCAGAAGCTGTACGCTCATAAGATATAACGATAACGGTGACGTTCAGACACAGATAGACACCGAAAAGGGCGCCGAGTCGTTCTCCGTATTCAAGGGTACGATGGCCGTTCTCGACGGCAACACAATCTACACCTTCAATTCGGAGGGAAATATAACCAACACCTGCGACGTGGGTACGGGCGCTACTGCCGTAACGCTGACGTCGGATTCCACCGCTTACGTTCTCAGTATCAACCAGATGCGCTACTTCGATCTTGCGAAGGTGACGGCGGAGATGGAGCGGCAGCAGCGCGAGCAGGAGAAGCTCGAACAGGAGCAGCAAAGTGAGGCGGGCGAATGATATCTGACCTGATAATCGCAGCGGTCATCATCGGTTTTATAGTTATCGGAGCAATTCGCGGCTTTGCGCGGACACTGCTGAATTTTGCGGGATTGGTGCTCAATCTTATGCTGTCGCATTTTCTTTCGGGAGTGATATCGGGCTGGATATACACAACCTTCATTCAGAAGGTTATCCTATCGAACCTCGAGTCAGAGATTGCCAAAAACGGTTTTTCCGAGGCGGTTGCCAACTCGATGAAGTCAGCTCCCGATTGGGTAAATACAATGCTCAATACCTTTTTCGCTCCGATGGGAGTGAACACGGGCAATCTGCAGAAGGGTATCATCATTGACGATACACAGGCACAGCAGCTTGCCAAAACAATCGAACAGCCTATGAGCGAGATAATCATCGCCGTGCTCAACGTCATTGTAATGACAGTGCTGTTCTTCCTTTTTATGATCATAATCAAGCTAATTATCAGGGCGATCCTCAAATTCTTCCGACTATCCGCGCTCAGCGGAATAAATCATTTCTTTGGCGGTATTTTCGGCTGTATCGAAGGAATTGTGTTTGTTTGCCTTGCAATTAATATTTTTTATGTTATAATGACATACGCAAGCCCTGCGCTGACGGATAACCACCAGTATTTCGGTACGCTTTTCAGGGCGCTGTGCGTATATTTATAGGAAATATACAGGGTGATATTTATGGATAATGAAAGCTGGAGTTTCAAAATCTCCGATTTATGGACAGTTCCGAACCTGCTGACCTATCTCAGGTTTCTGCTGGTTGTGCCGTTTATGTATTTCTTTCTGCAGCAAAACTATATTGGTGCAGCGGTGTGCATCGGCTTTTCGGGACTGACCGATTGTTTTGACGGACTGCTGGCGCGTAAACTAAATCAGGTGACTTCTCTTGGAAAGATTCTCGACCCGATCGCCGACAAGCTCACGCTGTTTTCGGTGGCGCTGTGTATGATAATCTACTATCCCGCGATTCTGCCTCTTCTGGGGCTTTTGATGTTCAAGGAGATCACCATGCTGTTCTGCGGACTGATTCTGCTGATAAAGCGCATTACTCCGCCTCCCGCGCGCTGGTACGGTAAATTCGCGACCGTCGTATTTTATTTCTCGGTGGTCACAATAATCTTTTTGAAGGCAGTATTCTCCTACGAGAGCCTCACTCTTGTGACGGTACTGTTTATTCTGACAGCTCTTGTAATGCTTTTTGCACTTCTGAATTACTCGAGAATGTTCCTGCTACTGATAAAGGAAAGCAAAGCTAAAAAAAATTCGTGACGCTTTTGTGAACAGACTTGCTATTTGTCGCGATTTATTATACAATAAAAACCTATAAGAACCTAACCAACAGATAATATGAGGTACTGACTATGATTTGCAGCAGATGCGGAAAACGGCAGGCGGTCGTTTTCGTTACAAATAATAATTCCAAGGACGCGCCGACGATCGGCTATTGCCTCAGCTGTGCCAAGGAGCTGAAAATCAAGCCTGTAGAGGACTTGATAAGCAAGATGGGCATTTCCGACGAGGATCTTGAAAACGTCCAGGATCAGATGAATTCCCTCATGCAGGGCGGCGACATCAACAGCCTGATGGAGCAGCTCGGCGCGGGCAATCTCGCTGAGCAGATGGAGGATTTCGCGGCTGAGCAGACCGGCAGCGACGACGATGATTTCTCTCACGGCGCGCCCGCGTTCCCGAATTTCTTCAATAATATCTTCGGCGGACAGAAGATCGATTCCCAGTCCGGCAACCCTAAAAAGCCCGAGAAGAAGGATAAGAAGAGAAAGCACATCAACCTTTACTGCGAGGACTTGACCCGCAAGGCGAGAGACGGCAAGATCGACCGCATTGTCGGCAGAGATACCGAAATCGCGCGTGTAATTCAGATTCTTTCCCGCCGAACAAAGAACAATCCCTGTCTTATCGGTGAGCCGGGCGTAGGTAAAACCGCCATCGCCGAGGGTCTAGCGCTCAGGATAGCTTCGGGCGATGTTCCCCAGCGCCTTAAGAATAAGGAAATCCAGCTGCTTGATCTCACCTCGCTTGTAGCGGGCACCCAGTTCCGCGGTCAGTTTGAGAGCCGTATCAAGGGACTTGTCTCCGAAATCAAGGAGAGCGGCAACATCATTCTCTTTATCGACGAGGTTCACAGTCTTGTCGGTACAGGCGACAGCGAGGGAACAATGAACGCCGCAAATATCCTCAAGCCTGCTCTTTCACGCGGCGAGGTACAGGTAATCGGCGCTACGACCTTCAACGAATACAGAAAATACATAGAAAAGGACTCCGCTCTCGAAAGGCGTTTCCAACCCGTCAAGGTAGGCGAGCCGACAATTGCTCAGTCTATCGAGGTAATCGCGGGAGTCAAGGAATATTACGAGAACCATCACCGCGTTGTTGTTGATGACGACATTGTTCGCAAGACGGTAGTCCTCTCAGAGCGCTACATCACAGACCGCTTTCTGCCCGATAAGGCTATCGACCTTCTCGACGAGAGCTGTGCGTGCGCAGCTCTGAGGAACAAGGATCTTGAGCGCAGCGATAAGCTCAACGAGCAGAAGCAGAACCTTGTTCAGCTCAAGGAAGAGCTGACAACCGCCGAGAATGTCGACTATGAAAAGCTTGCCGAGGTCAACACCGACCTTGCTAAAATAGATTCAGAGCTGTCGGGCATTGATCCCGACAGCCTGATTTCGCACGTTACCGAAGAGGATATCGCCAAGGTAATCGAGCTGTGGACGGGCATTCCCGCGTCACGTATCCGCGAGAACGAGCTTTCGAAGCTCGCCGACCTCGAGGGAGAGCTCAAGAAGAAAATTATCGGTCAGGACGAGGCTGTGGAGGCTCTCGCATCAGCAATCAAGCGAAGCCGCTGCCAGATTTCGCCGCGCCGCAGACCCGCTTCCTTTATCTTTGTAGGCCCGACAGGCGTAGGAAAGACCGAGCTTGTAAAGGTACTCAGCCAGCAGCTCTTCGATACACCCGAAACCCTTATCCGCCTTGATATGTCTGAGTTTATGGAGAAGCACTCGGTGTCCAAGATCATCGGTTCACCACCCGGATATGTAGGCTATGACGAGGCGGGACAGGTTACCGAGAAGGTTCGCCGCCGTCCTTATTCCGTACTGCTCTTTGACGAGATCGAAAAGGCGCACCCCGATGTGCTCAATATCCTGCTCCAGATTCTCGATGAGGGAAAGGTAACAGACGCTCACGGCAGAGCCGTAAACTTTGAGAACACCGTCATTGTAATGACCTCAAACGCCGGCTCAGGCACAAAGGAAAGTGCTCTCGGCTTTGGAAAGACAATGGAGGACGCGTCCAAGGAGAAGGTAATGAAGGCACTGTCCGATTTTCTCCGTCCCGAGTTTATCGCGAGAGTTGACGAGGTGATCGTGTTCAATAATCTCAAGTCCGAGGATTATGTAAAAATCGCGGGGCTCATGCTCGCTGAATACGTATCCACACTTGAGGAGAAGCATATTTCCTTTACATACGACGACAAGGCTTGCGAATATCTCGCTGAGAAATCCTGTGGCGGCAAGAGCGGAGCACGCGACTTGCGCAATACAATCCGCCGTGAGGTAGAGGAGAAGATCGCCGAGGCGATGATTTCCTCCGAGAACGGCAGCTTGTCCTCGATACACGTCACATCTGACGGAGAAGGACTGACGGTTCAGACTCTGTAAAATTTCAATATTCAAAGGTCGGCTTTTGCCGGCCTTTTTTGCGCTCTGAAAAGGGCGTTTTTTTCGCCGTTTGAGCGCAGGAGGGAAGAATACGCGTGATTATGATACTAAATTGTGAATAAATACAGAAAAAGCAAATTAATATTTCGGTATAACTGCCAAAGCAATCGCTGATAAATTGTATATAAGCAACATAAATTTTGTCGACTTGCTTTGTATAGAATTAATAATAAAATTCAATAAAAGCATGAAAAAACCCAAAAACTGTGTTGTGATAATTATAAATATTATAATTTAAAGTAATGTAAACTGAATAACCCAAAACCTCCGATAAATACTGACAAAACAGCGAAAATGTGGTATAATAAATGTGTATATTCCGCCGCGTGAGCACCACTTGCACGGAGTTTTAGCACCACGGTCACGCGGCTTTAGCACCACCCTTTACGGAGCTGAGCACCACCCTCTATAATTGATTTGGCACGCGTAAGCGTGACTAAATCAAAAAGGAGGGTGTCGAAATGATCGACTACCGAAACATTTTAAGACTGCACAGCGAAGGGCATAGTCAGCGAGCGATGGAGCGAGAGTTGTACTGCTCGCGTCACACGATCTCTGATGTACCTGATAAAGCGAAGAAAGCCGGAATCTCCTGGCCGTTGGGTGACGACGTTACCAACGAGATGATTCAGGAGCTTCTTTTCCCGGGAAAGTACGCTTTGGCGTGTCCTTTGGGTGCGATCTCTCGACCCCGTTATCGGCAGCAAGCTGGAGGACGCGGTAAATTATGCCTTGAACCAAGAGCAGTATCTGCGAGCGTTTTTGAAAAACGGCGAGGTTGAAATTTCCAACAACTTTGCCGAGAACGCGATCCGACCGTTTGTTATCGGGCGAAAAAACTGGCTGTTCTCCGACACCGTCAAAGGTGCCAAATCCAGCGCGATCATTTACAGTCTGATCGAAACAGCAAAAGCAAACGGTATAGAACCGTACACATACCTCAACCTCATTTTGACAAATATGCAGTACATAGGCAGACCGTTTTCAAATGAAGATCTGGAAAGCTTTATGCCCTGGAGCAAGGAGATCAAAGAATCCATTGCAACGAGAACCAAACCGGCACCATTAACAGAAGAATACACCCGAATTATTCACGGATATCCGGAATTGCGTATGAAAATGGATATGTAAGAGAAAACAGCAGCAAAACTGACACCCTGCAAAGTTTTCCACCGAATAAAGGCGCACTACTCCCTTGGGGGTCAGATAATTTTTGAACGGGAGTTTTGAAGCTGTCAAGGTACACGGGGTAACGTCTATTTGAGTTGCGGACTGAGTTTTTTAATATTGGCGAGAGTCTCGAAAAACTGCGTTTGGTATGGACAGTAACTGCACAGTTTAAAATACACATATCTCGCGGAGCTGACGATTCTGGCTGCAATTTTCAACAGCTTGAGTCTGACAGTGTCGATACGATCCTTTCGCATGGATTCAGGCAGTGTCAGGCGGCGAAACCAGTTAAATAGATTGTATGCCAGCGCATGAATCTGAACCCGGTTGGCGTTGACAATCATGGAAGAACTGCTGACATAGCTCATATCAAAGCCGGATTTGCACTCCTTGATGAAGTTTTCCATATTTCCCCGCTTGCAGTAAAAGCGGATTAAATCCTCAGGAGAGGACTCCATATTGGTCACGACAAAGGTATGCATGTGAATCATCTGACCGTAAGGCTTCTCGATTTTGCAGACGACGCGTCTGGGGTAATCCCAAGAACCCGCCTTGTACAGAAACTCGCCATACACGACGGCATGAGAAACAGTGTCCTCCCGGGTAAGATCATACAGTTCAGAGTCCAAGTCTTGAGCAAGTCTTCTCAGCACAGGATTTTCCTTGAGCCGAATGACATAGCCGGTGCCGTTTGTTTCAAACAGACTGTAGAGTTCATCTGTGGCAAAACCGCTGTCTCCCCGTGCAAAGAGGGCTGTTTGAGGATAATCTCTCTGATATTCCTCCAGAAGCGGCAGCATAAATGCGGCTGCTCCGTTGCTGCAATACTGCGTTCCCGGGCGCAGTTCTACCATCAGTAAATCTCCGGTCATTCCGTCGAAGCAAAGCAGGGGATGATAACCGTGGGCTTGGTAGTGGTAGTTGAACGCTTCGCCTTCCTGCGTGCCATATGCAGCCAGCAAGGTGGAATCGAGGTCGAACAGAATGTGCTCCGGTTTATCGACAGAATAGACTCTTCTGCGAAGAATCCGCTGTATCTCTTCCAACTGCTGTAAACTCCGTTCATCCATGCGGTTGTGAAAACGGGACAGAGTAGGCTGAGAGGCTAAAGCGGTTTTGCCGATAACAGCGTTCAGGACAGGATCGTTTCTCAGGCTGTCGGCGTGATCGTCCTGAAAATAGGCGCCGGTAATCTGATAGAGCATCTGTAAAAGATTCTCATGATCTTTGTGGATTCGGAATGAAGCAGTGTCCGTTGTGCGGAAACGATTTCTGAGCAGCGAATTGACGCCCAGCTTGTGATAAAACTCCTTGAGCAAAAGCAGTCCGCCATCCGAAGAAAGATTGCCGCCATCGAAATTTACGCGAATTTTCTTATTGCTTTCCAACACTGTTTCTGATATAATAGCCATGGGACTTCTCTCCTTTGGTTTGTTGTTGTGGTAACTACATTATACCAAATTTGAAGTCCCTTTTCCATACCCTGCGGGCTTCATCTTTTAGGTGAAAGCCCGTTTCTTCATTTTTTTAGTATTTTCCCTGTGTTGGGGCGATTACCAGGCGATGGCGTGAATAATTCAGGATAAGGTTTTTGCATAATCAAGCCCTCGGTGTTTTGCCGAGGGCTTGCGTTTTGGGGGATGGGGTGGTTGTTGAGCGGTTACCCCGTTTTTGCGTAGAATGCCCTTCACGGGCGTTTTAAGCGCCTATTGTTTTTTAGCTGTAAATCAACTCGTGATTGACAATTTCTTCGGCACGGTTGCGGATAGAGTTCATCTTTTTAACCCACAGCATTTGATTTTCTGCTTTGAGCTGTTCTGTTACACCCTCACGCTCTGCAAGCTGACTTACCAACCGATCAAACATATTCTCCGCCTGTTCGTCGATATCGGCGAGATAAGCGGTCAGCTTGCCTTTAGTAAGCAGATTTGTGTAGAGAATTTTACGATTGTGTTCCAAATAACGAAGCCTACGTTTACCGAATACGCCGATTTCGACCTTCGGCTGTTTGGGTAATTTCAAATTGGGAAGAAGATAATCACCCTGCTGTGTATAAGATATTTTTGTCGTCGTCATAGTCTTTACCTCCGAAAATAGTGAAATTTTTTATTGATCAGAAGCACGATTCAGCGCTTTTCAGGCTATTTTCGGTAATTTGACAGCATTTCAAATGCCGATATTCTTTGACTTTTCGATAAACACTGCGTTTTTGCCAAGAGAATTGACAGTAAATTTGACAGTAATTTATCTTATTTTAACAGATTTCAACTTTACTCAACTTAACTGTACGAACACTCGGAAACCCAGTATTCAAGGCGTTTTTGGGCATTCTGAGAAATTTTGGCAAAGAAAAAAGACAGTCCGAAAACTGTCTTTTTTGGTGCCGGTGACCGGACTCGAACCGGTACGGTATCGCTACCGGCGGATTTTGAGTCCGCTACGTCTGCCAATTCCATCACACCGGCAATTTTACCATGCTTAATTATACATTAATAACTTAAAAAAATCAAGTCTTATTTTCAGGTTTTCTCTTTGTTTTGAGTTGTTGCAAATTTATATATAAATTTACCTGAATACGAAAATATTTTATTTTATTCGGAAAAATTCGTTTTTAATTCTTATACGGTTGCCAAAATGACAAAACTATTATATAATATAGACGTATTGGTATTTTCAGCGGTCAGGCGACCTTCGGCAGACTCCGACGGTTTCCACCGCAACGAATCTTTGGAGGTATGACAGATGGAAAAGAAAGAAATGCTCTACGAAGGCAAGGCTAAAAAGGTATTCGCTACAGATGACCCCGCTCTCTGCGTTGTATCCTACAAGGACGACGCCACCGCGTTCAACGGTGAGAAGAAGGGCACCATTGTCGGCAAGGGTGTTGTAAACAACAGAATGAGCAACTTCATGTTCAAGCTGCTTGAGAAGAACGGCGTTCCCACCGACTATGTCGAGGAGCTCAACGACCGCGACACCGTGCTCAAGAAGGTTCAGATTGTTCCTCTTGAGGTAATTGTCAGAAACAAGGCCGCAGGTTCCTTCTCAAAGCGTTTCGGCGTTCCCGAAGGCACAGCGTTCAAGTGCCCGACTCTCGAGTACTGCCTCAAGGACGACGCTCTCGGCGATCCCATGATCAACGACAGCCAGATTATCGCTATCGGCGCCGCGACTAAGGAAGAGCTTGACACTATCGCGAAATACACCATGAAAATCAACGAGGTTATGGTTGCGTTCTTCAAGGAGTGCAAGGTTGACCTTATCGACTTCAAGATCGAGTTCGGCAGACTGCCCGACGGCACCATCATTCTCGCAGACGAGATTTCTCCCGACACCTGCCGTTTCTGGGATGTTGACACCCAGGAGAAGCTCGACAAGGACCGTTTCCGTCGCGACATGGGCGGCGTAGAAGAGGCTTATGCCGAAATGATGAAGAGAATCGGTCTCGGCGAATAAAAAATTACAACCTGTTTCGGATGGTGAAATTTTGAATTATTCTTTCGACAACTTTGTAAAAGAAGGGCTGCACGAGGAGTGCGGCGTATTCGGAATATTCAGCGACGGCTCTCTTGACCCTGCCTATGCCTGCTACAACGGACTTCTTGCGCTTCAGCACAGAGGTCAGGAAAGCTGCGGCATTGCGGTGTCCGACGAGGGCGTTATCGACTATCATAAAAATATGGGACTTGTGACCGAGGTGTTCAACAACAGTATTCTTGACTCACTTCGCGGTCAGATGGGTATTTCCCACGTCCGTTATTCAACAGCAGGCGGCTCTGTGCTCGAAAACGCACAGCCGCTTGTTATGCGTTATGTAAAGGGTACTCTTTCCGTCGCTCACAACGGAAACCTCACCAACGCGGTTGAAATCCGCCGCGAGCTCGAGCATAAGGGTGCGATTTTCCAGACGACAATCGACAGTGAGGTTATCTGTTATCTTATCGCTCGCGCACGTCTTAACTGCCATTCCGTAGAGGAAGCGGTTGCTCAGACCATGACGCACATCAAGGGCGCGTACTCTCTGCTCGTAATGAGCCCGAGAAAGCTGATCGCAGCGCGCGACCCGCACGGATTCAGACCTCTGTGCATGGGTAAGCTCAACGGCACCTATGTTTTTGCCAGCGAGAGCGCAGCTCTTGACGCCTGCGGAGCCGAGTTTGTCCGCGACGTTGATCCGGGAGAGATCGTCATTGTAGACAATAAGGGACTTCGCACAATGAAGCCCGATTTCGGCGAAAAGAAAAAGTCCCTCTGCATCTTTGAGTATATCTACTTTGCGCGCAGCGATTCGTTTATCGACGGCGTGAGTGTGTATGAAGCGAGAAAGCAGGCGGGCAGGATTTTGGCACGAGAATTCCCCGTTGAGGCTGATATGGTCATCGGCGTACCCGAGTCGGGAATTGACGCGGCTATCGGCTACGCTGAGGAGAGCGGCATTCCCTACGAAAAGGCGATCGTCAAGAACAGCTACATCGGCAGAACCTTCATCAAGCCCAGCCAGTCCGAGCGCATGAAGAGCGTCAGGATCAAGCTCAATCCGATTGCTGACATGGTACGCGGCAAGCGTGTGGTTATGATCGACGACAGTATCGTTCGCGGAACCACCGTCGACCGCATAGTCACAATGCTCAGAGACGCCGGCGCAAAGGAAGTACATATGCGCATAAGCTCGCCGCCGTTCATGTGGCCTTGCTACTACGGCACCGACATTCCGTCGCGCGGAGAGCTGATTGCCTGCAACCATACAATAGAGGAGATCACCAAGCTCAGCGGAGCCGATTCCCTCGGCTATCTGCCTGTTGAAAGCCTTCACGAGATGATAGGCTACGCGCCTGTCGGCTTCTGTCAGGGCTGCTTCACGGGAGATTACCCCGCCGATATTATCCGCGAGACTCTCGAGGGTAAGGAACGCGGCGGAATGAATTTTGACAGCAAATGTATCGGAAAGGAACAGGAAAATGAGTAAGGATTGTTATGAGTCACCCTTGTCCGCGCGTTACGCGAGCAAGGAAATGAAATATATATTCTCACCCGACAAGAAATTCCGCACCTGGCGCAGACTCTGGATTGCGCTTGCCGAGGCGGAAATGGAGCTGGGTCTGCCAGTAACACAGGCTCAGATCGACGAGCTCAAAGCTCACGCCGACGACATCAACTATGAAGTCGCGCAGGAGAGAGAGAAGCTCGTCCGCCACGACGTAATGTCCCACGTCTACGCTTACGGCGTGCAGTGCCCGAACGCAAAGGGTATTATCCACCTCGGAGCTACCTCGTGCTACGTCGGCGACAACACCGATATCATCATCATGACCGAGGGTCTGAAGCTTGTCCGCAACAAGCTGATCACCGTTATCCGCAACCTTTCCAAATTCGCGGACGAATACAAGGCGCTTCCGACACTCGCGTTTACACATTTTCAGCCCGCTCAGCCCACGACCGTAGGCAAGCGCGCGACCCTCTGGATCCAGGAATTCATGATGGATCTCGAGGACGTCGAGTATCAGCTTTCAAAGGCTAAGCTGCTCGGCTCAAAGGGTACCACAGGTACTCAGGCGAGCTTTTTGGAGCTCTTTGACGGCGACCATGAGAAGTGCAAGGCTCTCGATAAGAAGATCGCCGAAAAAATGGGCTATCAGGCTTGCTTCCCCGTATCGGGACAGACCTACTCGCGCAAGCTCGATTCACAGTTCCTCAATGTACTTGCGGGTATCGCGCAGTCCGCGGCGAAGTTCTCCAACGATATCAGACTTCTGCAGCACCTCAAGGAGGTAGAGGAGCCGTTCGAGAAGAACCAGATCGGTTCATCTGCGATGGCCTACAAGCGCAACCCGATGCGCAGCGAGCGAATCGGTTCTCTTTCGCGTTACGTGATGGTTGACGTGCTCAACGGTTACTTCACGACCGCTACACAGTGGTTTGAGCGCACACTTGACGACTCAGCGAACAAGCGTCTGAGCGTGCCCGAAGCGTTCCTCGCGATCGACGGAGTGCTCTCACTCTGCGCTAACGTCGCTGACGGTCTGGTCGTTTACCCGAAGGTTATCGAGCAGCGTCTGCGCAAGGAGCTGCCCTTCATGGCAACCGAGAACATCATGATGGACGCTGTAAAGAAGAGAGGCGCTGACCGTCAGCAGCTTCACGAGAGAATCCGCGTTCACTCAATGGCAGCTTCCAAGGTCATCAAGGAGGAAGGCGGCGAGAACGACCTTCTCAGCAGAATCGCATCAGACGAGGCGTTCGGCGTAACGCTCGAGGAGCTTGAGAACATTCTCCAGCCCGAGAAGTACACAGGCAGAGCAAAGGAGCAGACCGAGGACTTCCTCGCTGAATATGTTGCTCCCGCGCTCGAAAAATACAAGGATATTGAATCGGACAAACCCGAAATCAACGTTTAAGCATAAGGAGAAAAAACCATGGTAAAAGCAATCGTAGGCGCTAACTGGGGCGATGAGGGAAAGGGTAAAATCACCGACGTCCTAGCCAATGACAGTGACATCGTTATCCGCTTTCAGGGCGGTGCGAACGCAGGTCACACCATCATCAACGATTACGGCAAATTTGCGCTGCATCAGCTCCCTTCGGGCGTATTTCATCAGAATATCACCAACATCATCGGCAACGGCGTAGCTTTCAGCGTCGAGAACTTCGTCAAGGAAATGAAGGAGCTTGAGGACAGAGGCGTACCCACACCCAACGTCATCATCTCCGACCGCGCTCAGATTGTTATGCCTTACCACGTCGCGTTCGACTGCTACGAGGAGGAGCGTCTCGGCAAGAATTCCTTCGGCTCCACCAAGAGCGGTATCGCGCCCTTCTATTCCGACAAGTACTCAAAAATCGGCTTTCAGATCAACGAGCTCTATGACGATCCCGACTCTCTGAAGGCGAAGATTCATCACGCGCTCGAAATCAAGAACGCGACCCTCAAGAACCTCTACAACAAGCCCGAAATCACCGAGCAGGAGGTTTTTGACAAGCTCATGGAGTACAAGGAGCAGCTCGCGCCGTACGTCAGCGACGCGTTCATGTTCGTACATAACGCCATCAAGGAAGGCAAGAACATTCTCCTCGAGGGTCAGCTCGGCTCTCTCAAGGACACCGACTTCGGCATCTATCCCATGGTAACCTCCTCCAACACGATCGCGGGCTACGGCGCGGTCGGCGCAGGTATTCCGCCCTACGAGATCAAGGAGATCATCACCGTTGTCAAGGCCTACTCCAGCGCTGTAGGCGCGGGCGAGTTCGTTTCCGAGATTTTCGGCGACGAGGCTGACGAGCTTCGCAGACGCGGCGGCGACGGCGGCGAATTCGGCGCTACCACAGGCAGACCCAGACGTATGGGATGGCTCGACCTTGTTGCCACACGCTACGGCTGCATGGTTCAGGGCGCTACTCAGGTTGCTTTTACCGTCCTCGACGTTCTCGGCTACCTCGACGAAATCCCCGTTTGCGTCGGTTATGAGCTCGACGGCGAGGTTATCGACTACTTCCCGTCAACAACCAAGCTCAAGAGATGCAAGCCTATCCTCAAAAAGCTCAAGGGCTGGAAGTGCTCTATCTCGGGTATCACTGAGTACGATAAGCTTCCCAAGGAGTGCCGCGAGTATATCGAGTTCGCCGAGAAGGAAATCGGCGTGCCGATCAAGATGGTCTCCAACGGCCCGTCCCGCAGCGATATCATCTACAGATAATAAAATGGAGCTGTCTTGTTTCAAGACAGCCCCGTTCATTTTGAAAAGAGGTATAATATGAACAAGGAAACGGTAATTGTCCTCGATTTCGGCGGTCAGTACAATCAGCTTATCGCCAGAAGGGTTCGCGAGTGCAATGTGTATTGCGAAATCCTGCCCTATACGGTGGAGCTTGAAAAAATCAAGGCTCTCAACCCCAAGGGAATTATCTTCACAGGCGGACCCAACAGTGTATATGACGAGAACTCGCCGCACTACACTCCCGAGATTTTTGAGCTGGGCGTGCCGATTCTCGGAATCTGCTACGGCTGTCAGCTCATGGCTTACTCTCTCGGCGGCAACGTAGTCTCCGCGACTGACGACGCTGTCAGCGAATACGGCAAGACCGTGACCGATTACAACCCCGATAATATTCTTTTTAAGAATATTCCTTCTCAGGGCATTTCGTGGATGAGTCACCGCGACTATATAAACGAGGTTCCTGAGGGCTTTACCGTTTCCGCAGCTACCGCTCATTGTCCCGTTGCTGCAATGGCTGACCCCGAGCGCAGACTATACGGCGTTCAGTTCCATCCCGAGGTAAACCATACCGAGAACGGCAAGGACATGCTCAGAGCGTTCTTGTACGACGTTTGCGAGTGTAAGGGCGAGTGGAAGATGGACAGCTTCATCGACACCACCGTTGAGCAGATTCGCGCTCAGGTAGGCGACAAGGGCGTAGTTCTCGGTCTTTCGGGCGGCGTTGATTCCTCTGTTGCCGCGGCGCTGATCAGCAAGGCGATCGGCAAGCAGCTCACCTGCGTATTCGTCGATCAGGGCTTAATGCGCAAGGACGAGGGCGATTTCGTTGAAAACACCTTCACTAAGCTCTTCGACATGAACTTTGTCCGCATCAACTGTCAGGACGAGTTCCTCTCAAAGCTCAAGGGCGTGAGCGATCCCGAGGACAAGCGTAAAATCATCGGAACTGAGTTCTATAACGTGTTCTGGAATAAAATCCGCGAGAGCTACGGCTCGGGATTCTTCGCTCAGGGCACGATTTACCCCGACCGCATTGAGAGCGGCAAGGGTGACGCGGCGAAGATCAAGACCCACCACAACCAGGTAGGCGTGCCCGAGGACATCAAGTTTGAGGATATCATCGAACCGCTCAAGGACTTGTTCAAGGACGAGGTACGCGCGGTAGGTGAGAAGCTCGGACTTCCTCACGACCTCGTATGGCGTCAGCCATTCCCGGGGCCGGGACTGGGCGTCCGCGTTATCGGTGAGGTAACCGCCGAGCGCGTAAGAATTTTGCAGGAAGCCGACGCTATTCTCCGCGACGAGATGGACAAGTGCGGCTATGCCGACAAGATGAGCCAGTTCTTTGCGGTACTCCCCGGTGTAAAGACCGTCGGCGTAATGGGCGACGCGCGCACCTACAGCGAGCTTGTTGCAATCCGCGCGGTAACGACCGACGACTTCATGACCGCCGACTGGGCAAAGATTCCGTATGATATTCTCGGCAAGGTCTCAAACCGCATTATTAATGAAGTGACCCACGTAAACCGCGTAGTTTACGACATCACCTCCAAGCCTCCCGGAACGGTGGAATGGGAGTGATTTTGCTTCGCCAAGTTATAGATTGACAAGTCAATGATGATTCGTTTCACGACCATATCACCACTCTGAACCGATAACTAAACAGGCGCCCTTGACCGTAAACCGCACGATCAAGGGCGCCTTTATTATCTTTGATTATGCTTCTTTCCAGCGTTTCAACTGCGACAGATACCCGTCATACGCCGCGCGGCGTTCATCATCAGGGATATCCTCCGTATTCGGCACATGCTCCATCAGGAAATCCAGCAGCTTCTCCTTGCTGTCATAGGCGAACTTCCCGTCCGCATAGCACCATTTGCAGTAGTCGTCGTTAATACTGCCGTCCGCTTCACGACTAAGCATATCCTCGTCCGTCAGCGGCATACCGCAGCATTGACAATATTTATTCGCTTCCATTGTCTGACTCCTTTATTTCTCCGTTACTTCATAGGTATTTCTCTCGATCGTCAAGCCGAATTCCCGCGTCTTTCCGTCAGGAGCCTTGAGCGTAAAGCTCGTTTCTCCTGATTTTTTCAGGTCGGCATGCACCATATAACCCTCGATCTCTTCCATATAAACGATTTTGATATCGCCGTAGCTGCTGTCCTCAATGGCGACCGTGTACGTGTCGTCAAGGGGCGTCTCCTCGCTGCTCGAGAGGATATCCGTGCTGTACACAGGGGGATTGAGCAGGCAGATCACCGTCAGTGTTACGACAGCCGCCGCGCCGATCGCCGCGCCCGTGATCCGTATCCTTTTATCGCGGAAGATACACACGGGATACAATATCATCGCCGCCGCACAGAACAGTGTGATCAGGATATACCGCGGGAACGAAAACTGACAATCCGAAAAATAATTCATATAAGACATGCCCGTCAGCAAGATCATCGGCAGCAGGATCAGATATCCCCACCACTTGTCCTTTTTCATGTAATAGCCGACAAAGCCCATCGGGAAGCAAAGGAGCGTCCAAATAAACCAGTACCCGTAATATCCGAACAACCCCCAGCCCATACTGCTGAACGGCACCTGTATCAAATACACCAGCGGCTGGCTGATCAGGAAAAAAACAAAGCACTTCAAGGCGGAATCCAAGTTTGATTTGCTGTTCATGATGATAAAGATACCGAACAAAATCCATACCTCAAAGGTCGCTGTTATCGTATGGAACGACGTGTTCAAAAATATCGGAACGATCGCGAACACCGCCGTCACCACGCCCGCGATCACAGCCCCTATAATCACCCTCGGCCAAGTCAGATTGATTCCTCCGAATAGTTTTTTCATCTTCGATCTCCTAACATTTTTGATAAGCTTATTATACCCCCGTCCTCCCGAACTGTCAAGCAAGTATATTGCTATCTCCTCCCGTCCATGCTATAATCAAACACGAGGCGGTGATGTGATGAAAAACTCTTTTGAACTGATCTACGACGTTGTCAGAAGGATCCCCCGCGGCAAGGTCGCGACCTACGGACAGATCGCCATGCTCGCGGGCAACCCGCGCTGGAGCCGCGTCGTCGGCTACGCCCTGCACGTCAATCCCGATCCCGCGCATATCCCCTGCTACCGCGTCGTCAACCGTCTCGGCGAGCCGTCCCGCGCCTTCGCCTTCGGCTTTTTTATTTCTCGATATAATGTGCTAATATGATTGATTTAAAGGTGTGTTCCTGTTGCAAATATCCATATGATATGTTACTATAATTATAATAAATCTTGGAGATGATAATGTGAGTCGCAACGATCAATACAATCTCGAAATAGAAAAAAGAATTCGGCAGATAGCTGAAGAAGAAAAAAATTCGGCAACTATCCAATGAAGAAAGAAGTCAAAATATATGCCCTAAACGTGACTCAATGCTTGATTTAGCTGCTAAGTGTGTTATTGATTCGGCAAATGCTTCAACTTCTATTATTCAACGAAGGTTAAAAATCGGATATGCGAGAGCGGGCAAATTGTTGGATGAACTGGAACAGTTAGGAGTAGTTGGACCTCATCAAGGCGCTAAACCGCGTGATGTCCTTGTTACATATAAAGAGTGGGAAATAATATATAACGAATTACCTGCTGAAAAAGAAACAGTTATAGATGATGATTCCCACGATAATGACTACTCTGTTTTATCGGATGCAGAAATTCGGAAAATGATTGCTGAAACGCCGAGTGTTTCCGAAATCTATAAAACTAAGTTTGGGATAGATATAGATTACTCTGATGACGGATTTTTTATAGACAAGCTCGAAAACAGTATTTTCCCGAACACTAATGACAGCGTCAAAGAGCTATTTATCACAAATATAGTAACTTATGCTTCACCTGATATCCCTAAGTTAAATGAAGTTGATATTATGGAAGGTAGGGATTTTGAAAATTTTACTGATGATCTGCTTCGTTCAAATGGCTTTATGAATATTAGTGTTACTCCTTCTTCGGGAGATATATTCGATAAATCCTCGGCTGTTATGATAGGCGACAGGGAACACGACATTATCGGAGCAAATGAAAACGGCTATGTTTCCGTAGGCAACGGCATCAGCGACATTCACGAAATCAAATCCGCAAAAGAAATTAATGATGAAATGACGAAGGATTATTGTAAGTAATATAAAAACCGCAGTTTTGGGGTCTATTTCTAAAACTGCGGTTTATTGTTATCCTTGTTTTCCGGACTTTGTTTGATCTGTTCGTTGCGTTTATCACTGCTTTTTGTAATCAGAAAAATGTAACTCTTATAAACATAAAGCTACTAAAATATACACTTATGCAAAATTCGAATAACTATATTCGTATTTGAGATAATTTGCATAGCCGATTTGTTGACTTTCTTCAACTCTTTCTTTATAATGATGACGGTTGGTGACGATCAACCTTTAACGAACTGTACAGTCATGATTATTCCATTTATTTAAGGAGATTAATTATGCAGTTATTCAAAAAGTTTTGTACCCCAACGGTAAACAAAAACGGTTTATTAGTTGATTTTCAGCTGAACGTACCCGAAAGCTATAATTTCGGCTATGATGTAGTTGATGAGATGGCTCGCCTTGCGCCCGGTGACAGGGCTCTTGTCTATACTAACCCCGACAAGGTTGAAAAAACATTTACATTTGGCGACATAAGCCGGCTGAGCAATAAAGCGGCAAATGCGCTGAAAGCACAAGGCGTTAAAAAAGGCGATAAAGTGCTCGTTATTTTGAAGCGTAACTATGAGTACTGGTATATTGTACCTGCACTCCATAAATTAGGCGCGGTTGCCATTCCGGCGACCAATATGCTGACAGTTGACGATATTACCTATCGCATAGAAACAGCGGATATTCGTTTTGCGATCTGTACTCCGGACGGCAGCACAGCCGAGGATATGCTTGAAGCCGCAGCGCAAAAGCGGCAGTTAGAATCAGTGTTCGTTGTGCGCCGCGATTTGCCCGGAGCAATCAATCTGACAAAACTGATAGATTCGGCAGACGAAAGCTTCACGCCTGTTGATACCAAAGCGGAAGAACCTATGCTGATTTACTTTACCTCCGGCACAACAGGCTACCCTAAAGCAGTCGTGCATGATCACACCTACTCGCTTTCGCACATAATCACCGCTAAATACTGGCAGAACGTCCGTGAAAACGGGCTTCACCTGACCGTAGCCGAAACAGGTTGGGGCAAAGCCTCGTGGGGAAAGATCTACGGACAATGGCTGTGCGGCTGCGCTGTTATGGTTTACGATTTTGACAGCTTCTCACCGCACAAGCTGCTGCGGATAATGGAGAAATACAAGGTTACCTCTTTTTGCGCGCCGCCGACGGTTTACCGTTATTTTATCAAGCGTAATATGAGCAAGTATGATTTATCGGCGCTGGAGCACCTGACCACTGCCGGAGAAGCGCTTAACACTTCGGTATTTGAAAAGGTTTATGAGCAGACGGGTCTGTGCTTAAAGGAAGGCTTCGGTCAAACAGAGTCCGTGCTTATGCTCGGTAATCTTGTCGGTACCGAATCAAAGACCGGCTCGCTCGGAAAGCCTACGCCGTTGTACAACACCATGATAGTTGATGAAGACGGCAACGAGCTTAAGGAGAACGAGGTCGGCGAGATCGTAGTCGTGCCGCAAAAACAGCAGTACGGTATATTTATGGGCTATTGCGGTGATGAAAAGCTGTACGAAAGCGTGTGGAGAAACGGCGTTTATCACACAGGCGACACCGCGTATAAGGACGAAGACGGATTCTATTGGTATGTCGGAAGAATAGACGATTTGATCAAAACAAGAGGCTTCCGCGTCGGACCGTTTGAAATCGAAAATGTATTGATGAAACACCCTGCTGTTTTGGAATGCGCGGTTACGGGTATTCCCGACGCTTCAAGAGGACAGGCTATCAAAGCAACGGTAAAGCTTGCCGACGGTTTTGAAAAGAGCAAACAGCTCGAAAAAGAAATCAAGCGTTTTGTCAACAAAAAGGTTTCATCCTACAAGCATATCCAAGTTCTGGAATTTGCCGACGAAATGCCGAAAACCATAAGCGGAAAAATCAAACGCACCGACATCAGAAGCATTGACAGAACTAAGATTTGTTAAGGAGCCGTTATGAGTTGGGAATACAACAGAAGAGTAAAATATTATGAAACCGATCGAATGGGCGTAGTGCATCATTCTAATTATCTGCGTCTGCTTGAGGACGCCCGAATGGATTGGCTGGGCGATAATCTCATCACTTACAGTGAGCTTGAAAGATCGGGAGTCATAATCCCCTGCGTTTCCGCTTCGGGAGAATTTCTTAATTACCTGCGTTACGACGATCCGTTCAAGGTGGTTATGCGGTTGACCGGATTTAAGGGCGTAAAGATGAGCTTTGCCTATGAGATCATCAACACCGATACAAACGAGCTCTGCTACAAGGGCGTCAGCTCTCATTTTTTTGCAAAGGACGGAAGCTATAAGCCGTATTTATCCTTTAGAAAAGAATTTCCGGAATTATATCAAAAAATGAACGAATTAGTGGAAGCCTAGGCTTGCAAAACAATATTACAGAGCCACGTTTTATTGTATTGATAACCGCATTATAATTCCAAAACCGAATAATAACCAAGTCGCCAAGTCGGAACCCTCCTGCTTGGCGGCGTTTTCTATTACCATCAAGCTTGCAAAGTAATATAATTACCCTACCTAACTGGTTTTGCTTCTCAAAGGGCGCATAAGCACTGCGTTTTGAAGCCCAAAAGCGTGACACTTTTTCGATTTATTATCAAGATCAAAAAGCATAATCAATTTATCGCTTTAAAGTGTTGATTTTAAATGACAGCTATGCTATAATAAACCAAAAGTAATCAGAAATAAACCAAGCTACGAATGATAGCAAATGACTGATAGCTTTTTGATAGCACAAGCTGTGATAACTAAACAAAAATGTATAATTGAAACCATATTTTCCCACGAGAAGCAATATTTATTAAACGAAGTTGTTTAATGATTGCTTTGCACTTAAGAATGGGAATAAATAAAAAATTACACCCCTGACTTAATCGGTCAGGGGTGATTTGCGTTTATTTCATCTCGAGATTGTCAGTCATGATATCCTGCTTGAATTCCTCGTTCATATCGGGATAAGCGGAGAGCATCGGCTCAAGTCTTTTGCCTTTCTTACGGTCAAAGTAGTTCTTCGTGATTTTTGCCACAAGACCGCTCAGCGCAATCAGGCATATCAGGTTCGGCACAGCCATCAGACCGTTAAAGGTGTCGTCGATCGCCCAGATAAGCTCGCCGTGGATCGCCGCGGAAACCGCGATCAGCAGTACGTAAACGATCTTGAACGCGATGATTATGTACTTGCGCTTTTTCTCGCTGACCCAGCCGAAACAGAATTCAATAGCCTTTTCGCCGTAGTACGACCACGCGATAATCGTCGTAAATGCAAACAGCGGAAGGATAATAGAGAACACTGCAACGCCGAAGGTGCCGAAGTTAGTTGAGAACAGCGACATGGCCATAACGGAGTCGTCCATATCGGCGGTCAGAGTGTTGAGATCGAAGGTCGTCAGGAAGGTGAGAGAGGTGAGGGTGCAGATGATGAAGGTGTCGAAAAATACCTCAAACACACCCCAAAGACCCTGCTTTACAGGCTCTCTTGTTTCGGAAGCGGAGTGCGCGATAACGGACGAGCCTAGACCTGCTTCGTTTGAGAATACGCCTCTCGCCATGCCTTTTTTGATGACCTGCGCGAAGGAGTAGCCGAGAATACCTCCGCCTGCCGCCTGGAAATTGAAAGCCTTTTCGAAGATAAGACCGAAAGCCTTGGGTACCTGGTCAAAGTGAATGATGATCGCAATGAGCGACATGATTATAAAGAGCAGCGACATAAACGGAACGAGCATAGATGTGACCTTGCCGATTCTCTGAATGCCGCCGATGATGATAACCGCAGTCAGAGCCGCGACGATCACACCGATGATCAGCTTGATTGTCATGGCGTTCTCAGCCGTCCATACCCTTGTGAGCGCCTCGGTGAGAGTGCCGGAGATTTTGTTTGTCTGCACACCGCTCATGCCGATTGCCGCGAACACACAGAAGATAGCGGCGCAGTAAGCGAGCCATTTCCATTTCAGACCGTTCGCGATGTAGTAGAACGAGCCGCCCGAGAGGTTGCCGTCCTTGTCTTTCTTGCGGAAGTACAGACCGAGTACGTTCTCGGAGTAGTTTGTGACCATGCCGAAGAACGCCGAGATCCACATCCAGAATACAGCGCCGGGACCGCCCGTCAGTATTGCCGATACAACGCCGACGATATTTCCGGTGCCGACTGTTCCCGAGATAGCGGTTGAGAACGCCTCGAACTGAGATACCGACTTGACGCGGCTGTCCTTCTCGCGTTTTTTGCCTAAGCTCTTGAGAGTGGGGACTATGGTTGTGTTCAGCGATTCGCCGAACTTGCGCACCTGCAGGAATTTTGTCCTGACGGTGAGCAGAATGCCCGTGCCGAGAATAAGAATGACCACAGGCCAGCCCCAAACAATACCGTTGAGAAAATTATTTACCTCCTCAACGGTCGAGAGTATTTGCTCCCACATAATTTTCCTCCTCATTTTTAAAAATACACAATAAGATTATATCATAACCTGAAAAATTGCGCAATAGTAATATATAAATCATAAATAATAATTACTTGCCTTATAAATCGAATTTGCGAAATATTCGCAAATTGCTTGACATACCGCCTCTGATTTGGTATAATAATTTGCGAATGAATTGCAAATTGGGAGGCGATGATTTGCCTAAGTATATGACAAAGCAGCGGAAGGCGCTGCTTGCTTTTTTGTCAGAGCATGCCGACGAGGAGCTCACGGCAAAGCAGCTCGAAACAGCTCTTTCGGGAGAGGGAATCAGCATCAGCGCTGTGTACCGCAACCTCTCCGACCTTGAGAAGGAGGGCAAGATACGCCGCGTCAGCAAAAGCGGCACTCGCGAGGTGTATTATCTCTACACCGACAGCGATTCCTGCAAGGATTGTCTGCACCTTTCGTGCGAGAAGTGCGGCAGAACATATCATATGAATATGCCCGGGGTCGAGATGCTTATGAATAACCTCGAGCAAAGCGATGAATTCAAGATTGACAAGGCGAACACGGTGCTGTACGGCGTCTGCAAGTCCTGTCGCAAAAACAAGGAGGACTAGATGAAACGACTTATAGCATTAATGCTCACCGCCGTGATGACGCTTTGTTTATTTGCAGGCTGCGGCACAACAACAACCGAGAGCAAAGCGTTCAAGATAGTGACAACGATCTATCCCGTTTACAACTGGCTGCAGAATATCACAGACGGCGCTGAGAACGTCGAGCTGACTCTTCTCGTCGAGGACGGCAAGGATATCCACAACTACCAGCCGACCGCCGAGGATATGGTAAAAATCAGCGACTGCAATTATTTTGTATACGTCGGCGGCGAGTCTGACAAGTGGGTAAACGACTCCGCGGCAGCGTTTTTTAAGGACAACGACGGCAAGTATAAGGTATCTTTGCTCGACCTTCTCGGCGATTACGCGAAAGACGAGGAGCTTGTTGAAGGAATGCAGGCAGAGGAAGAGGAGGACGATGACGGCGCTTATGACGAGCACGTCTGGCTCTCGGTAAAGAACGCGGAGCTATTCTGCCGCGAGCTGGCAGCCGGACTAAAGACCGCTGATTCTGCAAACGCCGATGTATATGAGAAGAACGAAAAGACGTATCAGGAGAAGCTGAAAGCCCTCGACGACAAGCACACCGACGCTCTTGTGAAGGCGGACAAGAAATACGACACCCTGCTTTTCGGCGACCGTTTTCCGTTCCGCTACCTTGTCGACGACTATAAGCTGAAATACTACGCCGCGTTTGCAGGCTGTTCGGCTGACAGCGAGGCGAGCTTTGAGACAGTCGCCTTTCTCGCGGACAAGCTGACAGAGCTTGAGCTGCCTGCCGTGTTAACGATCGACGGTTCGGACGGAAAGCTCGCCGAGACAATAATCGAAACCTCTGACAACAAGACCGCGCAAATCCTTCAGCTCAACTCAATGCAGGCAGTTTCAAAGGAAATGATTGACAGCGGAGACGACTATATCGGCATGATGGAAAAGAATCTCGACGTGCTCAAAACGGCGCTCGCGGTCGGGAAATAAGGAGAAAATATGTCACAGTTAACCTGCCGTGAGCTTTCTCTCGGCTACGAGGGCAAGGAGATAATCTCGAACCTCAGCTTTCACGTCAACGCGGGCGACTATCTCTGTATCGTCGGCGAGAACGGCTCGGGTAAATCCACCCTCATGAAAACTATTCTCGGACTGCGCAAGCCGATGAAGGGCGAGATCATCACCGGCGACGGGCTTCGTTCCCGTGAAATCGGCTACCTTCCGCAGCAGACGGTAGTACAGAAGGACTTTCCCGCCTCGGTAAAGGAAATAGTTCTTTCGGGCTTTCAGGGAAGGTGCGGACTCAGACCGTTTTACACAAAGGCTGAAAAGCGCGTCGCCATGGAAAATATCCGCAAGATGGGCATTGAGGACTTGAAGAACCGCTGTTACCGCGAGCTTTCGGGCGGTCAGCAGCAGCGCGTTCTTTTGGCGCGCGCACTCTGTGCGACGAAAAAAATGCTGCTTCTGGACGAGCCTGTCGCGGGACTTGACCCAATCGTCACGGCTGATATGTACAGCCTTATCGAATCTCTCAACAAGAACGAGGGCATCACAATAATAATGATTTCGCACGACATTTCCGCCGCGCTCAAGTACGCCACCCATATTCTCCACATCAGCGACGAGCTGTTTTTCGGCACGCGCCGCCAGTTTGAGGAGAGCAAGGCAGGCAAAAGGCTGTCGGTTCTGATGGGAGGCGAGTTCTGATGGAAGAAATGTTCTCGCGCCTCGCGGTGTTTTTCCAGATGCCGTTTGTGCGCTACGCCTTCATCGTCGGTATACTGATAGCGCTCTGTGCCTCGCTTCTGGGCGTGACATTGGTGCTCAAGCGCTTCTCGTTCATCGGCGACGGACTCTCTCACGTCGCGTTCGGCGCAATGGCGGTCGCGGCTGTCGTGGGGCTGACGAATAATATGTTCATCGTTATGCCTATCACTATAATCAGCGCGGTTCTGCTTTTGCGCACAGGCACCAACACCAGGATAAAGGGCGACGCGGCTGTCGCGATGATATCCGTCGGCGCGCTTGCGTTCGGTTATCTTCTGATGAACAAGTTCCCGACCTCGGCTAACGTCTCGGGCGACGTGTGCACAACGCTTTTCGGTTCGACCTCGATCATCACTCTCAAGGAAGAGGACGTTTGGTTCTGCGCGGTGCTGTCGCTCGTGGTTGTGCTTGCGTTCATCTTCTTTTACAACAAGATTTTTTCCGTTACCTTCGACGAGAACTTCGCGCGCGCAACAGGTACACGGGTGAGTGTCTATAATCTGATTATCGCGATAATCATTGCAGCCATTATCGTAATCGGAATGAGCCTCGTAGGTTCGCTTCTTATTTCCGCGCTTATTATTTTCCCTGCGCTGTCCGCAATGCGCGTTTTCAAGAGCTTTAAATCCGTCACGATCTGCTCGGCATGTCTGTCGGTATTTTGCGCGGCGATAGGTATTCTGGTATCAATCCTTGCGAACACTCCCGTAGGCGCGACAATAGTGATCGCCGACATAGCCGTATTCGGTATCTTCACCCTTATCGGCGGCTTCAGGAGCGGCTTTAAATCTTAATACAAATAACTACAGCCGACTTTTAACAAGCCGGCTGTTTGAATATTATTTCACTGACGAGGCGGATACCCTCGTCTATTTTATTTATCGGTATTCCCGAGAAGCAGAAGCCGAAGTCACTGTCCGATTTAATAGATGTCATCAGACGGATTCCGTTTTCTTCAAGCGCATTGTCGATTTCGGCGCGGTTTACTTCTTTCGGCAGCTTAACGGCGACATACATTGCGGTTTCGTTGAAGGTAAGAGCTGCGTTTGGAAAGTATCTCTTTATACTCTCAAGTGTCTGCCTGCTCTTTTCGAGGTAAACACGCCTTGCTCTGCGGATATGCGAGTCCATCTTGCCCGAGTTGAGATATCCCGCCAGCGCGAGCTGTTCGGTTTTTGAGGCGATTTGATTAATGTAGGGCTTGCATTCCGAAAAATCCTTCATCAGGCTCTCAGGCAGCACCATGTAGCTGATACGAACCGACGGCAGCAGTACCTTTGAGAACGAGCCGATGTACACAGTGTGCTCAGAGTCATAGTACTGAACGCAGGGAATAGGGTGGGAGCTGTATCGCAGCTCGCCGTTGAAATCGTCCTCGATAATATACGCGCCGTGCTTAGCTGCCCAGCGAATCATCTCGAGCCGCCTTGTCACAGGCATATTAAGGCCGCGTTTGCCCGAGAAATTCGGGTTGACAAGGATAATATCGGGGTTTATCTCGTCGAGTGAATCGATCGTTACGCCCAAATCGTCGCTGTCGAAGTAGCAGATTTCATATCCGAAGCTGCGGAAAACGAATTCCGACTGTACGAAGCTCGACTTTTGCAGAGCGACGCGTTTATCAGTTCCGATCAGCGAACACAAGAGATACAATACAGCCTGGGTACCTGCGCCGACTATAATATTAGACATTTTTGAGTTGACGCTTCTGATTCCGAGCGCGTATTTCTGCAGCGCGTAACGCAGGGCTTCCTCACCCTGAGCGTCGCCGTATGAGGTCAGAAGGTAGCTGCGGTTGATGATATTTTTTATCTCCTTGCGCCAGATAGCGAGGTCAATAACGCTGCTGTCAATGCTCTTGGTGCTGAAATCATACTCGTAGTACTTATTTTCTTTTTTAGAATTATCCTCGATGCTCTCGGCAATCTTCGGGCGGTTCTCAAAGTCAGCCGCGACGAAATAACCGCTTTTCGGGCGGTTTGTAATGTAACCCTCGGCGCACAGCTGGTCGTAGGCAGAAATCACGGTGGTTTTTGAGAGCGACAGCGAGCTGCTCAGTTCTCTTATAGACGGCAGGCGGTCGTTTTTCTTCAGGTTGCCGTTCTCGATAGCCCGTCTGACGGAGTGGTAAATCTGCCGATAGAGCGGTATTTTGTCGTTTTTGTCAGTCATAATAAAATCGTAAAGCATTTCATCACCATTTTCATTGTACCACCCACAGGGGAATATTGCAATAACGGTTGAAATTTTCTCCATTTATTAGTATAATAAATAAGTATGATAATTTTACGAGAGAGGGATTTTTGTGAATACTTCGGTAAACCGTTTTTTTGAAGGAATCAAGGGCAAGACCGTAGCCTTTATCGGCATCGGCACAAGCAACCTGCCTTTGATAAAGCTGTTCGCGGATAAGGGAGCAAAGGTCAAGGCGCTCGACAGAAAGGACTTTGAAGCCCTCGGCGAAAACGGCGTGCTCGCAAAGGAGTACGGCGCTGAGCTGATTCTGGGAGATTGCTACCTTGACAATATCGACGCGGACATAGTTTTCCGCAGCCCGGGCACACCGTTCTACAAGCCCGAGCTTGTGGCTGTGCGCGAGAGCGGAAATGTACTGACCTCTGAGATGGAGGTTTTCTTTGAGCTGTGTCCGTGCAAGACAATTGCCGTCACAGGCTCCGACGGCAAGACCACCACAACGACGATCATTTCCGAGTTCTTGAAGGCGGCGGGAAAGACCGTTCACCTCGGAGGCAACATCGGCAAGCCCTTGCTGCCCGAAATCGAGAGCATAAGTGCCGACGACTATGCGGTTGTCGAGCTCTCGAGTTTCCAGCTTATTTCCATGCGCCAAAGCCCCGACGTGGCGGTTGTCACAAACCTCGCGCCGAACCACCTCGATATCCACAAGGATATGCAGGAGTACATCGATTCAAAGCGCAACATCGTGCTTCACCAGAGCGCGTTCTCAAAGGCGGTAGTCAACCTCGATAACGAAATCGCGAACAGCTTTTCCGAGAACGTCCGCGGTCAGCTCTGCAAGTTCAGCGTTAAGGAACAGCTCTCCAACGGCGCGTATCTTGATGGCACCACGATCTGCTACAGCGACTACGGTAAGGTAACGCGAATCATGGATATCTCCGATATCCGCATTCCGGGCATGCACAACGTCGAGAACTACCTCGCGGCGATTTCCGCTGTCTGGGGTATGGTCGACGTTGATACAATAGTCAAGGTCGCAAAGGAATTCGGCGGCGTCGCTCACCGCGCGGAGTTTGTCAGGGAATACAAGGGTGTGCGCTACTACAACGACTCCATAGCTTCCAGCCCGACCCGTACGGCGCTCGGCACACTCTCGCTCTATGACTTCAAGATCGCGATCATCGCGGGCGGATATGACAAGCATATTCCTTACGAGCCGCTCGGTCCCGTAATCAACGACAAGGTAAAGCTCCTCATTCTCCTCGGCGACACCGCTCCCAAGATCGAGCAGGCGGTAAGAGAAGCCGATAATTTCGACGAAAGCGCTATTAAAATCATCAACGTCACCAACATGGAGGAAGCCGTCGCCGCCGCTGTTGAAAACACCGGGAAGGGCGATATCGTATCTCTTTCACCCGCGAGCGCGAGCTTCGGACTGTATAAGAACTTCGAGGAACGCGGCAACCACTTCAAGTCGATAGTAAACGGACTGGAGTAATATGATGGACTTAAAAGAAATAATATTCGCCCTCTGTTCGGCGCAGGGCGTTTCGGGCAGCGAGGAATCCGCCTGTGCTGTGGCAGCGCGATACTTAGAGCCGTATTCTGAGGTAAGAACCGACCACAACGGCAATCTATTCGCCACCCTCGGCAACCCCGACGCGAAGAAAACCGTTCTCCTTGACGCGCACCTCGACAGAATAGGTCTGATTGTCACTGATATCAACGACAAGGGCTTTGTCAAGGTCGACAAGTGCGGAGGAATGGATATCCGCGTGCTCCAGAATGCAGTGCTCACCACAGAGGACGGTCTGACAGGCACGGTCTGTTCCCTGCCGCCGCACCTTTCTGACGGCAGCGAGGACAAGGCGACTCCGATCAATAAAATCTGGCTCGACTTCGGAATGAGTTACGAAGAAGTCAGCCGCAAAATATCTGTCGGTGACAAGCTGACCTTCCGCGAGCAGCCGACGGAGCTTCTGGGCGGAAAAATCACATCACCTGCGCTCGACAACCGCTGTTCCGTGGCAGCTCTTATCCGCGTCGCGGAATTACTCAGCGGCAGGGAGCTTGACTATAAGGTCATTATTCTCCTGAGCGCTCAGGAGGAAACCTACGGCTCGGGCGCAATGACGGGCGCGTTTCAGATTGATGCGGACGAAGCGATAGTAGTCGACGTTAGCTTTGCAAACCAGCCTGACGTTTCGGGACAGTACGGCAATATTGAACTGAATAAAGGCCCCATGCTCGGTTACTCGCCGATTCTCAACCGACAGATGACCGAGAGGCTCAAGGCTCTCGCCGAGAGCGAGGGTATACCCCTGCAGTATGAAGCTATGTCGGGCAGAACGGGCACCAACGCCGACCATATCTCCGTTACAAAGAGCGGAGTAAAGACCGCCATGCTCTCGATTCCCGAGAGGTATATGCACACCCAGGCGGAGGTCATGCACCCGGACGACGCGGAGCGTACCGCAAAGCTGATTTCGGCTTATATTCTCAGCGGAGGTGCTTTTGATGATTGATTACACACTGCTGCGAAAGCTCTGCGCCGCAGACGGTATCTCGGGCGACGAGGGAGAGGTTCGCGACTTAATCATAAATGAAATAAAGGACTGTGCCGACGAAATCAGAATCGATAATCTCGGCAATATTCTTGTACATAAAAAGGGCAGAGATCGCGCTGAGAACAAGCTGATGCTCTCAGCTCACATGGACGAGGTCGGACTTATGGTGACGGATATCACGTCCGACGGCTTTCTCAAGTTCGACGAGGTCGGCGGTCTTGATCGCAGAGTCGTTGTCGGCAAGCGCGTCCGCGTCGGCAGGAACGGCGTTATCGGCGTTATCGGCATAAAGCCCGTCCACCTTACAAACGGCGATGAGAACGCGGCGATTCCGGCGTACTCCGAGCTGTATATCGATATCGGCGCTGACAGCCGCGATGATGCTCTGAGCGTTGTCGGAATAGGCGACAGCATTTGTTTTGACAGCGAGTTTGCCGAAACTGAGAGCACGATACGCTCCAAGGCTATCGACGACCGCTTTGGCTGTCTTGTCCTGATTGAGCTTATAAAGAGCGATCTGAAGTACGATACCGACTTTGCCTTTGTTGTACAGGAGGAGGTCGGACTGCGCGGCGCAAAGGTCGCGGCGTACAGCATTGACCCCGAATTCGCTCTTGTGATAGAAACCACTACAGCCGCCGATATCCCCGAGATCGAGCCGACAAAGCAGGTCTGCACCCTCGGCGAAGGCGCTGTTGCCTCCGTGATGGACAGAACAACGATTTATGACAAGGGACTTGTAAAGGCGGCGTTCGAAACGGCTGACGAAATCGGCGTCAAGGCTCAGTACAAGCGAGCCGTAGCAGGCGGCAACGACGCGGGAATTATCCACAAGTCAAACGGCGGTATCCGCACCCTCGCTATTTCTCTCGCGTGCCGCTACCTTCACGCGCCTAACTGCGTGGCAAATAAGTCAGACTGCGAGAGCGTCATGCTCCTCGCGCACAAGATGGCTGAGAAAATCGCGGGCGGTGAGCTATGATACAGGCTGTCACCGAAAACACTGACTTTGCGGGCGCTATAAGGGCTTTTTCGGCTCTTGACCCGTTCGCCTGCCGCATTCTTTCGCTGTACCAGAGCTACCGGCCCGAGCTGGTTTTTGTCGACTATTGGCTCCAGCTCGACGATGAAAGCGGTGCCGTAACAGGCGCTGTAGCCCGCAACGGCTCGAATTTTATATTATTTCTGACCGACAAATCCGATTTAGACGAGGTTTCGTCGTTCGTGCGCGTCGGCGGCGCGGCAGGGATAATCTGCAGCGGCAGCTACGAGCTTGATCTTAACATGAAAACAACAACGGGCGCTGTTCTCGTGCGCAATACTCCGTTTGAGGAGGACGGGGGTCTGAGATTTGTCGAGCCTGACCTGCGCGCGGCGTATGAGCTGATTTTCGGCTGTGCCGACGAGAACTTCCGTCCGCCCGCGTTCGAGGATTTCTACGTTGACGTGAACCACAAGCTGCGCCACAACGCGGCGCGTATCTGCGGAATTGAGCATGACGGCAAGCTCGCGGCTCTCGCCATGACGGTTGCCGAAAGCGACGACGGCGCGGTTTTAGGCGCTGTCGCCTGCGCACAGGAGTTCCGCAGGTCCGGCTTTGCTTCCGCTGTGGTGAAGCACATCACAAATTCTCTTATCAGCGAGGGTAAGAACGTATTTCTCCACCGCGCGAAAAACGCGAACGTCAGCTTTTACAGCGGACTCGGCTTTTCCGAGTGCGGCACATGGCGAGAATATCTTTTATAGGGTGATTATTTGAAATTTTTTGATATTGACGAACGCATACTTGAAGCATCAGAGAAGGCCATGGCGCTCTGCGCGGACAAGCTGCGCGAGATAGATGAAATCCAGGAATACCATCAGGTGAAGATGATAAAGGCGTTCCAGAACGCGGGAGTGCGCGAGAGTTACTTCTGCGCTTCCACGGGCTACGGCTACGACGACTTCGGCAGAGACGCTCTCGACAGGGTATACGCCTTCGCCTTTGACGCCGAGGACGCTCTTGTCCGCCACAACTTCGTGAGCGGCACCCACGCGCTGACGGTAGCTCTGTTCGGCGTTCTCCGCCCGAACGACACTGTTCACTGTGTGACCGGAATGCCTTACGACACTATACGTTCCGCGATCGGCATCGAGGGCAACTACCCCGGTTCGCTCAAGGATTTTAACATCAACTTTGAGATGACCGACCTGCTGCCCGACGGCACCGTCGACTATGAACAGGCTGAGCGCGACATCGCCGCAAAGCAGCCGAAGATGGTGTATATCCAGCGTTCGCGCGGCTACAGCCTGCGCGCGACTCTGACATGGCGCGAGATAAAGAAAATCTGTGATATCACAAAGCGCGTGTCGCCGAAATCGATCATCATGCTCGACAACTGCTACGGCGAGTTCGTCGAGAAGGTTGAGCCGCTCACGATAGGCGTTGACCTCATGGCAGGCTCGCTTATCAAGAACCCGGGCGGCGGTATCGCTCCCACAGGCGGCTACATTGCAGGAAAAAAGGAGCTTGTCGAGATGTGCGCCTACCGACTGACCACTCCCGGTACGGGCAAGGAGATCGGCGCGACTCTCGGCGTTAACCGCGAGATGTTCATGGGTGCATATCACGCTCCTCACGTCACGGGCGAAGCGCTCAAGACTGCGGTTTTCGCGTCGGCGCTCTTTGAGCTGCTCGGATTTGAAACCACTCCTAAGTACAGCGACGACAGGGGAGATATTATCCAGCTTATCATGCTCGGCGACGAGGAAAAGCTCATTTCCTTCTGCGGCGGAATCCAGAGCGGTTCTGCGGTCGACAGCTTTGTTCAGCCGATGCCGTCCGATATGCCCGGCTACGAGAGTCAGGTTATTATGGCGGCAGGAGCGTTTACACTCGGCTCGTCTATCGAGCTTTCGGCGGACGCACCTCTGAGAGAACCGTACGCCGTGTGGATGCAGGGCGGACTCAACTTCCACGGCGGCAAGCTCGGCATCATGCTCGCGGCTGACCGCGTGCTGAAGGACATGAATAAATAGTATTTAAAAATGAAAAAGGCAAGCAGCGCGTTAACTGCTTGCCATTTTTTTATGCGCTTTCGCTTTCGCTGTCCCTGAGCTTTTTGCGCTTGATGACCTTGAGGCGGCTGAACTCCTCTCTGTCCTTTTCGTCGAGAGCGTCGGTGATGAACTTGACGGTTTCCTCAAAGCGCGGAATCATGATGTTTTTCAGAGCGTTTGCTCGCTTCTGGGTTTTCTTGATGGAATCCGCGAGGCGGTAAACGCTGTTTTCGATCTCCGCGAGCTCAACGGTGAGGTACTTTACCTTCGAGAAGAGGATAAACGCCTTGTCGATAGCCGCGTTGGTGGTTCTTGTGCCGTAGTGCAAAAACTCGTAATGCTCAACCTCGTCGATGGTGAGAATCGGAATCTCAACGCCCATGACGCTGCGCGAATCGAGGTGCAGACCGTCCTCAACGGGTATAGCGTTTGATATCTCCTCGCAGAAGCCGTTTGAGATATTCGCGGTCTGGAGGGCGATGTACGCTTCCTCGTACGCGCTGTCGATTTTTTCCTGAATGGCGTTTGCGTGGTCGATAAGCGTCATCATCTCTCTGATGAGAATGTTGCGCTTGCGGTCGAGCAGCTCATAGCCGTTCTTGGCGAGCGAGAGCGATTTTTTGGTATTCATTAAGTTACCCTTGGTGGGTACTGCCTGTACAGCCATGACTACACCTTCTTAGCCCTTGTAATAAACGTCGAGAACCGCGTCGTCAACACGGTCAAGCTCAGCTCTGGGCAGGGTCGACAGAAGCTCCCAGCCCAAGTCGAGGCTCTGTTCAATGCTTCTGTTCTCGCTGAAGCCCTGGTTTACGAACTTCTGCTCAAAGAGCTTGCCGAACTCGATGTATTTCTTGTCGATCGGGGAAAGCTCCTCCTCGCCGATAACCGACGCGAGCGCGCGCGCATCGATAACCTTTGCGTATGACGCGAAGAGCTGGTTCGCGAGTGGCTGATGATCAGCGCGCGTGTAGCCTTCGCCGATGCCGTCCTTCATCAGACGCGACAGCGACGGCAGAACGCTTACGGGCGGATAGAAACCCTGACCCTGGAGTGTGCGGTCGAGAACGATCTGACCCTCTGTGATGTAGCCTGTGAGGTCGGGAATGGGGTGGGTGATATCGTCGTTCGGCATGGTGAGAATCGGGATCTGAGTTACCGAACCCGAATGACCCTTGATCATGCCCGCTCTCTCGTACAGAGAAGCGAGGTCGGAGTAGAGATAACCGGGATAACCCTTTCTGCCGGGGATCTCGCCCTTTGAGGACGAGAACTCACGCAGAGCCTCGGCGTAGGAGGTCATGTCTGTCATAATGACGAGAATGTGCATATCGAGCTCAAACGCGAGGTATTCCGCGATGGTCAGCGCGCATCTCGGGGTAAGCGTACGCTCGATAATCGGGTCGTTACTGAGGTTGAGGAGCATGACGACTCGTGAGAGAACGCCGCTTTCCTCAAAGCTCTTGCGGAAGTACTCCGCGACGTCCTTCTGAACGCCCATCGCCGCGAAAACAACGCCGAAGTTAGTGCTGTCAGCGCCGCTGATTTTCGCCTGACGCACGATCTGAACCGCGAGGTCGTTGTGAGTCATACCCGAGCCTGAGAAGATAGGCAGCTTCTGACCGCGGATAAGCGTCATCAGTGTGTCGATCGTCGAGATACCGGTGTTGATGTAGTTCTTGGGGTATACTCTCGAAACGGGGTTGATAGGCGTGCCGTTGATGTTAGCTTTTTTGACGGGGAAGATGTCGCCTAGACCGTCGATAGGTCTGCCGGCGCCGTCGAGCACTCTGCCGATGATCTCGGGAGAGAGCGGCATTTCCATCGGGTGACCTGTCAGGCGGGTGCGGGTATTCTTGAGGCTGATTCTTCTCGTGCCTTCAAAGACCTGCACGACGATCCTTTCGCCCTCAATCTGAACGACACGACCCTGTCTTGTGGAGCCGTTTTCGAGCTTAATGTCTACAATTTCTTCGTTGGAAACGCCCTTAACGCCGTCGATAACAATCAGCGAGCCGTTGATTTCTTTAACGCCAACATAATCTATAATCATTGCGCGTTTCCTCCTTACTTCAATAATTCGCCGAGCTTGAGGTCAATTTCTTCAATATAACCGTCAAACATCGAGAGTCTGTCATTGGGGATATCGTATTTCATCTTGGTGAGCTTGTCAAAGAGTCCGAGCTGTGAAATCTTCGAGAGCGGAATCTCGCGCGCGACGACTTCCTTTGCCTTTGCGTGCAGGTGAAGAATAACCTTCATCATCAGCTTCTGCTTCTCGAGGGGTACGTATGTATCCTCGGCGTGGAAGGCGTTCTGCTGCAAAAAGCCTACGCGGATAGCTCTCGCGGTTTCGATAACGAGCTTCTGGTCGTCGGGAAGTACGTCGGAGCCGATGAGCTTTACGATCTCCATCAGCGAGCTTTCCTCCTGGAGCAGCGCGCTGATCCTGTTTCTGTACTCAACGAAGTCGTCGCCGAGGTGTTCTCTGAACCACGGGTCGAGGTCGTTGAAGTATTCGCTGTAGCTGTCGATCCAGTTGATAGCGGGATAGTGACGGGCGTAGGCGAGAGCCTTGTCGAGCGCCCAGAAAACGCGTGTGAAGCGCTTTGTGTTCTGGGTGACAGGCTCAGAGAAGTCGGAGCCCTGGGGAGAAACCGCGCCGATAATGGTAACGGAGCCTTCGTCGCCGCAGAGAGCCTTTACACGTCCGCCGCGCTCGTAGAACTCTGCAAGACGCGAGGGCAGATAAGCGGGGAAGCCTTCCTCGGCGGGCATTTCCTCGAGTCGTCCCGAGATCTCACGCAGAGCCTCAGCCCAGCGCGACGTGGAGTCTGCCATCATAGCTACGTGATAGCCCATGTCGCGGTAATACTCAGCGAGTGTGATGCCCGTGTAGATAGAAGCCTCACGCGCCGCAACGGGCATGTTGGAGGTGTTCGCGATGAGCACGGTTCTGTCTGTCATCGGGCGGTTCGATTTCGGGTCGATAAGCTCGGAGAATTCCTCGAGAACCTGGCTCATTTCGTTTCCGCGCTCGCCGCAGCCGACGTAGATGATGATGTCCGCGTCGCACCACTTTGCGAGCTGGTGCTGGTTCATGGTCTTGCCCGTACCGAAGCCGCCGGGGATAGCCGCCGTGCCGCCCTTGGCGATGGGGAAGAGTGTGTCCATGATTCTCTGACCCGTGATCAGCGGGATAGATGGCGTGAGTCTGTCCTTTACGGGACGCGATGTTCTGATAGGCCACTGCTGGCAGAGCTTGAGCTCGTGCTTTTCGCCGAGGTCGTCCTCGATGACCGCTACGGTGTCAAAGATTTTATATTCGCCGTCGGGCTTTACCTCTGTGACAACACCCGAGAGGTCGGGGTGGAGCATAAGTCTGTGCTCGATGATCGGGGTTTCGGGTATGGTCGCGTAGATATGACCGCCATCGAGCTTGTCGCCTATTTTGATCTTCATTGTGACGTTCCAGAGTCTTTCGGTGTCGAGAGATGTAACTGAAGCGCCTCTGTTGATAAACGCGCCTGCCTGTTCCTCGATAGCCTTCAGGGGACGCTCGATGCCGTCGAAAATGTTGTCGATGATACCCGGTCCCAAAAGCACGTTCATCGGAGCGCCCGTACCCGTGACGGGGTCGCCGGGTTTTAGGCCTGTTGTTTCCTCGTAAACCTGGATAGTGGTGAGCTTGTCGGTGATGCCGATTACCTCGCCGACGAGGTTCTGAACGCCGACGTGAACCATTTCCATCATCTCAAAGCTGTCGGTGTCACTGACGGTGACAACAGGGCCGTTGATTCCGTATATTACATTTTGATTCATATTAATTTAATTCCTCCCTTTCGGCTTATAGTACGGAAAGGGTGGCGTTTTCGATAAACCACTCCCGCTGTGCTTCCAGCTTGGTGTCAAGGGTTTCGTCGGCGATGATAGCCATTTCGGGGCAGTAACCCTTGATACCGCCGATTTTGATGGTTTTATCAGCCTTTGCCTCAACTTTGCCCGCAAAGAAGTCCCTGAAGCTCTCTGCGGTGCCGAGGTCGCGCTCGTTTACATAGAGCACGCAGTCCCTGTCGCCGAAAAGCTCCGCGATAGCCTTTGCGCTGTTGCAAAGCCTTTGGGTATATTCGTCTGTTTTGGTGAAGTCGATCAGCTTGTCAGACGCTTTCGAGAATATCTCCCCGGTCATCTTTGTGCGTTCGACAAAGAGCTCCTTCTGACCCTCCTGGGTCTTTTTAGCGAGGACAGCCATCTCATGGTTACGCTTCTCGTGCAGCTTATCCTTGATCAGACGTTCGCTGTCACGGCGCGCGGTTTCCTCAGCTTCCTTGATCCGTTCGGATTTAAGCTGCTTGACCTCGGTCTGCAGGAGCGTGCTTTGCGCCTTGGCGTATTTTTTGATCGCCCTCAGAAAGTTATCGGTTTTATTTCTTGCCATATCATTACCTCAGTTCCATGATAACGCTTACAGCTTTACGCCGATGGCGTCCTGAACGTATTTGGTGATGCTGTCCTTCGTTCTGCCGTTTCCGTGACGGTCGGGAATTTCAACGATAAGCGGCTTTTTGCGGTTCAGCTTGAGGTTGTAAACTATGTCGGGACAGAGCGAAACGAGCTTTTCCGTCATCAGAATGACCGCGATATCCTCGTTCTCGATCGCCTGCATCAGTTCTCGTCTGACCTCTTCCTCCTCGTGAACCACAACGCCCGGAATTCCCGCGAAGCGCATACCCATTTTGGTATCGACGTTATCACTGATTAAATAAAATTTCATGGTTTCTCACTTAGCTGTTGATGATAAGCATTGAAACCAGTACGCCGTAGAGCGCGATACCTTCGCCGAGAGCGACGAAGATGATCGCCTTACCGAACGCCTTGGGATCCTCGCTTGTTGCGCCGATAGCCGCGGGAGCAGCGTTTCCGACAGCTACGCCGCCGCCGATACAGGCGATACCTGTAGCCGCAGCTGCCGCGATGTACTTCATGCCGCTGGCGTCAGCTGCAGCGGAAGCGTCGCCTGCAGCGTTTGCAACGATCGGGAAAATAACACAGAGAGCGAATACGGCAGCAAAGGAAGCGAGCTGCATAAGAAGTGTTCTCTTTCTGCTCTTGCCGCGGGAAACAGCCTTGACAGCGAGGACAACGGAGCCTACCAGGAAAATAACGGGGACAGCAGAGAATAAAAGATTAAAAAGAATAGACATAAAAATAACCTCCAAAAATTATTCAATATTTAACTTAACGGGATTGAAGGGTCTGCCTTCACCCGAATAAAAGCGGTTGAACATCTCGTAATACTCGAGTCTGAGTACCTGAATTGAAACGAGCAGGGCTTCGAGCGCCATAACAAGCGCGTTGCCGAAAATAATGATGATCCAGTAGGGAATGCTGAACTCACCGCCTGCGGTTTCGGCAAGCGTGAATACGACGAGCATCATGCCCGCGTGAACCAGTACGAATACGCCGATTCTAAGGAAGCTCATTGTGTTGGTTACATAGCCGAGCAGCACTTCGATGGATTCAAAGATGTTTTCGACGATATATCCGCCCCAGCTTTCGGGCTGCCAGTCCTCTTTGCCGTTGACCAGATCTCCGAGCGGTTCCGCAAAGAAAATCAGTATAAACGGAAGCACGATCAGACCGAGAATATAGAACAGCGAAACCACGTGCCAGCCGAGGAAAACCTCAGCGACGACGGCGAAGATAGCCGCGCCGTAGAATACGATTCCCGAAAGACCGCTTGTGCCGAACAGCGCCTTGCCGAGATTCTTCTGCCTCAGCGAAGAAAAGACGTTGAGGAACATTGCGACGATCAGCAGGATAACGCCAATGCTTATCGCCGTGAGGATAACGGAGTTCGTGTTCTCGGGGTTCATTACCTGCATCGGCTTTTCCTCAAAGCCGAGGGCGTGGAACATGGGGTCGAGCAGGTGCTCGAAGCCGAACACAGAGCCGAAGACAGTTCCGAATATCGCGGAGGAAATTCCGCAAGGGAAGAGTATCCTGCCGACCTTCATCTTTTTTATCTTCCACATCAGTATGCCGACGACCGAGAGCAGAAGTCCCTGTCCCAGATCGGCGAACATTATGCCAAAGATCACGACATAGGTAAAGGCAATGAAGAGCGTCGGGTCGATCTCGTTATACTCAGGTACGCCGTACATTTCGGTGTAGAACTCAAAGGGCTTTGCGAGGAAGCAGTTTTTGAGCCTGACGGGCGGGCGCTTATCCAGCTCGTTCTTTGCATCGGAGAAATCTACCTCGATGCTGCGTATCTTCTTGAGTCTGCGGCTGAGCTGCTTTTTGTTCTCTGTAGGAACCCAGCCGACGATGATGAAGCTGTTGTTGTACTGGAGCGCCTTGTTTCTTATGCTCGCGTAGAGGTAAAGCTCCTCGAGCTTGGAGAGATAATTTGTTATCTGTTCCTTGTTTTCGTCGAGGTACTTGTCAAGCTGAGCCTGCGCCTTTTTGACATTTGCTTCGAGCGCGGGGATTTCTTTTTTGTAGTCCTCGATGCGTTCGCGCGGCGTTTCGTTCTCGCTGACGAGATTGCACCTCTCAAAGAACAGCGCCTCAAAGATCTTGTCGATTTCCTCCACCACGTCGAAGGGAGCGAAATACACGCCCCAGCAGTGAGTCTTGTCCTCGGTGCAGACGGCGAAGTCGACATACTCGTTGTCGCGGTACGCCTCGAGCTTTGACATGCTGTCCTTGGGCAGTCTGCCGAAGCGCGCCTTCATGTACTTCATTTTGAGAACCTTCTCGATTTCAACGCCCATGCCGATAAAGTGGCTTGTCACGCTGAGATTCTGTCTGACCTCATTGAGCTTTGCGGCAGCGGTTTCTCTCTTGTCGATCAGCGCGTCGATATCGGCTGTGGTGACGGCGGAGAAGTTTTCCAGATCCTCGACGGAGGGGCTGAAATCGCTGACGTCGGTCAGCGGAAAGCTGCGCTTGGTCTGGTTGAGAGCTGCCTTGAGGTTTGTCAAAGGCTCCGCGAAGGTATTTTTTGTTTGTAAATGTGTGAAATCCTGAACGTTGTCATAGAAATTGCTGACGTCATCTGGCTGGAAAACACCCGACTCACCGAGTGCGGTAATAGCCTCGTCGATATGTTCCATCAGACCGATCACGTTCAGGGCCTGCAGTGATGATACTGCCAAAATTATTCACCTCTTTTTAGCAGTCATCTTATAATCAATGACTGGATTATCGATTTGTCGAGCTGATATCGAATGCCCTCGATCATGCTGATGACGTTTGTCAGCTCTGTTTCGGCGAGAAACATGTACGAAATCATCACAACGGAAGGGTTATCGGAAAAATGAATGTACTTTTTTGCCATGCGGTACTGCACGCGCGGACTGATATCGCTCGCATACGTGTAGCCGATCTTGTTTATCAGCCTGCCGCAGCCCTTGCTCTGCATTATCCTGAAAACCTCCGCCGAGGATTCCGCGGCGCACATTCTGTCGATCATCTTGGCGTTGAGGTCGCTGTACTCGGGAATGAGATTTGTTTTGATGACCTCGGGCGAGAGATTATAATACTTTTTCAATCTCAGGATTTTTGAAAAGATAGTATAATCGTTGATCGTGTAGAACATTTGCAGAAGCTCTTTTCGCTCGGTGCCCTTCGCCTTCTTTTTGATCAGCTCGAACACATTGCCCAGAACATAGGCGTAGAGCTTGTTTTCCATGTAGGAAACGGGCAGCATACCCCTGCGGTCGGGCTTGTAGATTTTGAGTATATCATAATACACCGAACCCGACAGAGCGCTCAGAAACTCGCTGTAATCGCGCGCGTTTGCTAGCTTGTTTATGTCGAGAGAGGTATGCTTGACAAAATAGGCGGGGAACTGGAAAATAAACTTTTCCGTTGAGTTTGAGTTGAGCAAAATGAGAAAACGTATGATTTGCTCAACCTCGGTTTTTTCGACGACGTATCTCGAGAAGCCCTCGCTCATGCTCGAATCGTACCGGCAGAGCGAGTCGAATTCGTAGAACTGGTACTGACGGAGCAGCATTTCGAGTCTGCCTCTGTGGACGTCGCGTTCGTTTACCTCGGAAAGGGCGGAGGAGAAGTGGGTGTGTGATTTAAGATAGACCATAACCTCGGCAACGCTCTGACAGGCGACAATGCTTGAGTAGTCGCGGTCGGTCAGGTGCCTGCCGTACTTTGCCCGTGCCTTTGCGAGGACAGCATAGGAAGTAGTTGACATCCTTACGCCTCCTTTGTTATTCCAGCACACGCCGGACGATTTCGTCAACCCATCTGTCGCAGTTCTGTTCATAATCCATTCTCAGTTTTATCAGCGACGATGCCTGTTTGGCGGTGATATCAGTCCACCGCTTGAAGTAACGTTTTTCCAGATATGCGTTGTTTTTGACTATTTCACGCTTTGCGCTTTCCATATAACTGTTGTAGAGCGCGGCGGCTTCCTGTTCTATCTTCCGTTTTTCCTCCTCGGCAGACTTTCGGTTAGCCTCGTCCATAGCTTTCGCTTCGGTATCCGCTTCTACGATTTTACGAATCATGTCCTGCATATTTTCCTCACCTCCGATATGATGAAATGATATATGTGAACAGGTGAAATTACGCCTTAGATATCAGGTGGAGAATTTGCGCCCGTAGACAAACAGTTTAGTTTTTCAGCGCCTGAAGCGGAGCGGGAATGCGGCCGCCTCTGTTGATGAATACGGCAGGAGAGCCTTCTCTTACAGGCATAACGGGGCCCGAGCCGAGAAGTCCGCCGAACTCGAGCATATCGCCCGCTTTTCTTCCGATAGCGGGGATAAGTCTGACAGCGGTGGTTTTTGTGTTGACCATGCCGATAGCCGCCTCGTCAGCGATGATAGCTGAGATGACCTCGGGTGTGATGTCGCCGGGTACGACGATCATGTCAAGACCGACGGAGCATACCGCGGTCATGGCCTCGAGCTTAGTGATATCGAGATGTCCGCTCTTGGCAGCGGCGATCATGCCCGCGTCCTCTGATACGGGGATAAACGCGCCGCTCAGGCCGCCTACGTGCGAGGAAGCCATAACGCCGCCCTTCTTGACAGCGTCGTTGAGAAGAGCGAGGGTGGCGGTGGTGCCGTGGCAGCCGCACTTCTCAAGACCCATTTCCTCGAGAATGTACGCGACGGAATCTCCGACGGCGGGAGTGGGAGCGAGGGAAAGGTCGACGATGCCGAAGGGTACGCAGAGACGCTTGCTCGCTTCCTTTGCGACGAGCTGACCCATGCGTGTAATCTTGAACGCCGTTCTCTTGACGAGATCCGCGATCTCGGCGATATCCTTGCCTTCGCCGTTCTTTGCAAGTGCCGCGCGCACTACGCCCGGGCCCGAAACGCCGACGTTGATAACGGTATCCGACTCACCGACACCGTGGAACGCGCCCGCCATAAAGGGGTTGTCCTCGGGAGCGTTGCAGAAGATAACGAGCTTTGCGGCGCCGATGCAGTTGCGGTCGGCGGTGATCTCGGCGGTTTTCTTGACTACCTTGCCCATCATCTTTACAGCGTCCATGTTAATGCCTGCCTTTGTGGAGCCGACGTTTACGGACGAGCAGACGAAATCGGTTTCGCTGAGCGCCTCGGGAATGCTCTCGATAAGCGCGTAGTCGCCGCTTGCAAAGCCCTTCTGAACGAGAGCGGAGTAGCCGCCGATGAAGTTGACGCCGAGCTCCTTAGCCGCCTTGTCGAGGGTGTGGGCGAATTTTACGACTCTTTTGCTCTGGCAGGGAGCCGCGACCATGCCGATAGGGGTGACGGAGATCCTCTTGTTGATGATCGGGATTCCGTACTCCTTTTCGATGTCCTCGCCTGTCTTTACGAGATCCTTGGCGCTGCGGCAGATTTTGTCATAAACCTTTGTGCACGCCTTGTCGATGTCCTCGTCAATGCAGTCGAGAAGCGAGATACCCATGGTGATAGTTCTCACGTCAAGGTTCTCGTTATCGATCATATTGATAGTTTCCAGTATATCTCTTGTTTCTAACATAGCTGTCCTCCGTCTCAGATACGGTGCATGCTGTTGAAGATATCCTCGTGCATCAGGTGGATCTGAGTGCCTGTGGACTCTCCGACGGCGTTCAGGTTTTCTCTGAGCTGCTCGAACTCTATCGTAGCCTTGTCGATATCCACGAGCATTATCATGGCGAACATATCCTGGAGCACGCTCTGCGTCACCTCGATGATGTTCACGCTCGCTTTTGCGCAGGCGTCTGAAACCTTGGCGAGAATGCCTACGGTGTCTTTGCCGATGACTGTAATTATAGCCTTCATAACTAACCTCCATGTGCCAATTTTATACATTAAATATGTATGACACATTCTTATTTATTATACAATTTTTCACGCTGAAAGTAAAGTTAAATATTGCAAAAAATAAAGTATTATGATATGATTTTTTCGGGAGTGATAAAACATGAAGCTTTGCGATATGCACACGCATTCCGATAATTCTTTTGACGCAAAAAGCACCGTTGACGAGCTGTGTCAGGCAGCGCTTGATAAGGGCCTTTACGCCATTGCCGTGACCGACCACTGTGAGGCGGAGTATATCTGTTTGGGAGAAAACTGTGAATTCGGCAGCTTTGACAGGCAGATTCCGCAGTCGGTACGGGATATTGATTCCGCAAAAGAAAAATACAGGGACAGACTGCTCGTTTTAAGAGGGCTGGAGCTGGGTGAACCAATGCACGACCCCGAGCAGACAAAGCACGCTCTGGGGTATGCGGACTTTGATTTTATATTAGCGTCGGTACACAACCTCAGAGGGTGTGAGGATTTCTATTACCTCGACTATAAGACCGTTGATATCGATGAAATATTGCGCAGGTATTTTGACGAGCTTATTGAGACCGCCTCGTTTGAGCATTTCGACAGCCTCGCGCACCTGACCTATCCGCTGCGCTACATAGTCGAGAGAGAGGGCTATTATCCCGATCTGACCCTGTACTCCGAGCAGATTGACCGCATTTTCGGTATACTTATACAAAACAAAAAAGCCCTCGAAATCAATGTTTCGGGGCTGTTCAAGCCAATCGGACGAACCCTGCCCGACGAAGCGCTCGTAAGGCGTTTCCGCGAGCTGGGCGGCGGGTATATCACAATCGGCACCGACGCGCATTCAGATGAAATGGTGGGCAAGGGCATTGAGCAGGGCATAAAGGTTGCAAAGGCGGCAGGCTTTACGCATTATACGATATATCGCGAGCATAAGCCGGTTCTTTTGCCGATTGAATAGAACGTGCCGATAAAAATATAAATCGGGTGCGGGTGTCCCGCCCTTAATTTTCAATTAAAAAACGGACGTGATTGCACGTCCGTTTTGCTTATCAAAGGGTTTTTGCGAGATTTTTGATGTATTCGGTGAGCTGATCCTTTGTTTCGGGGTGCTCAAGACCGACTTCGATCTGAGCCTGTAAAATGCCGAACTTGTTGCCCATATCGTAGCGGGTGCCTTCAAACTCAACGGCGACTATGCCTTCCTTGACAGCGATTTCGCGCATAGCGTCCGTGAGCTGGATCTCACCGCCGACGCCGGGTTTTGTGCGCTCGAGAATCTCAAAAATCTCGGGCGGCAGCACGCAGCGGTCGAGGATAGAGTAGAGGGAGAGAACTTCTTCCTTTGTCTTGGGCTTTTCCTTCATATCTGTGCAGGCGAAAACATTGTCGTGCAGGTTCTCGACCTTGAGTGAGCCGTACTTGTGGATCTCCGACTCAGCGACCTTCTTTACGCCGACAACACCCTTGCCGTACTCGCCGTAATGCTCGATAAGCTGAGCGATAGCGGGCTTTTTGCTGATGATAACGCCGTCGCCGAAGAGAACCGCGAAGGGTTCGTTTCCGACAAAGGACTTAGCCTTGAGTACCGCGTGACCCAAGCCCTTCATCTCCTGCTGACGGATAAAGCTGATGTTCGCAAGCTGAGAGATCGATTTAACCTGCTCGAGAAACTCGGTCTTGCCGCCCTTTTCGAGGATCTGCTCAAGCTCGGGCGAGCGGTCAAAGTGATCTGTGATAAGACTCTTTCCGCGGTTTGTGATGATAAGAATATCAGTGATACCTGCGGCGACAGCCTCTTCAACGATGTACTGTATCGTGGGCTTGTCGACGATGGGGAACATTTCCTTGGGTATGTTTTTAGTTGCGGGAAGAACTCTGGTTCCGAAGCCCGCGGCAGGGATAACTGCCTTGGTGATTTTCATAATTTTCTCCTCCGTTAAGCTGTTATACTCGATGACATAATAAAGAAGTTGCAGATATACGAGATAGCGACGGTTGTGATGCCGAAGCTCAGCGCGAGAGGCAGGTTCACGCCGCCTTTTTCCTCGAGCGCCTTGTTGAGCTCGTCGGCGGATTTGCCGCGGTACTCGTCCTTGATTCTGCGTATCCTTTTCATCGAATGGTTGTAGTAAATACGGTTGGCTGTAAGGCCGCTTATCAGCATGAGCACATAGCGAACGCCGTTCAGTATGATCGGAAGGTAGGCGTAGCCCATCTTTCCGAGGAGCGAATAGGCGTAAAGCGGATCGCCTGCAATGTTGTCGGGCGAGGCTGCTGCAAGCTCCCGCACTGCGGACGACCATTCGGGCGTCATGATGATGAAGGTAGAGAGCACGTTTGTGGCGATTACGATCAGCGAGAAGGCGATTCCGATTCCGTACATTTTTCTGTAAAGGAAATATACTCCCGAGAAAATAAAGGCGGCAAATCCGAATTTGCCCTTGCCGAGCTTTCTCAGCTTCTGAAAAACCATCGAGAAATACTGAGTGTTCTTGCCCGTGAACTTTGCGGCTTCGCCTGCGGTGACGTTGTCGCCGACCTCTTCCTTGCTGTCCATACCCGCGAGAGGGTCGAACTGAGGCATACCCGAAGCGCCGAATCCGAACGGCATACCCTGATACGGCGAGCCTTCCTGACGGGGATTCTGTCCGTTGCCGGGCTGCTGAGGATTGTATGCGTTCTCAGCTCTCAAATCGGTGCCGCAGCGCTGACAGACGTCGGTGCCTCTGGGATTCTTGTGGAAGCAGACAGGGCAGAGGATAGTTTCGAAATCCTCGAAAGCAGGCTCCTTCTGTTCATCCCCGGGCTGTCCGGGGTGAAGGCTGTCGAACGAAAAACCTTCCTTATGCCTGTCCTCGTAGAAGCAGTGTCCGAGCTCGTCGTAGCAATCCCTGTGGTGAGGGGTGCCGCATTCGGGGCAGACGACGATATCGTCCGCACTCTCAAACCTCTTGTCGCATACGGGGCAGTTGTATTGCGTAAACTCCATATTAACCTCCGTACTTATAGTCACTAGTTATTATAACAAATTTTATCGGCAAATGCAACAATATTTAACAGATAAAGAAATTTTAATTTTAGTTTACAAGTTTTACCTTTTTTGGTATAATATATAGTTGGTAAAATGAAAGAAGGTATTAGTATGGTACAGTTTGAAGAATTGATGCTGACTTTACAGGCGTTGAAGCCAGACATCGACGACCTCTCGGACGCTCTGGGAATGAAGAGCATGAAGTCCGAGATCGAGCAGCTCGAGCTCAAGGCAACAGAGCCGGGTTTCTGGGACAACGTTGAGAAGTCGCAGCAGGTTTTGCAGAAAACAGGCGCGCTCAAGGGCAAGGTTGAGGCATACGAGGCGCTTGTATCCAAATACGAGGACACCGCGGCGCTAATCGAGCTTGCGAACGAGGAGGAGGACTTGTCACTCCTCGAGGAAGCTCAGGCAGAGGTTGACGAGGTGCGCGGGACGCTCGAGAAGCAGCGTTTGCAGACGCTGCTGACGGGCGAGTACGACAAGAACAATGCCATTCTTACCTTTCACGCGGGTTCGGGCGGCACCGAGGCTCAGGACTGGGCTGAGATGCTCTACAGAATGTACACACGCTGGGCTGAGGCTCACGGCTTCAAGATAAAGGAGGTCGACTACCTCGACGGCGACGAAGCGGGACTCAAGAGCGCTGTACTTCTGATCGAGGGCGAGAACGCCTACGGCTACCTCAAGAGCGAGGCGGGAGTTCACAGACTTGTGCGCGTATCTCCGTTCGATTCGGCGGGCAGACGTCACACGAGCTTTTCCGCGCTCGAAGTAATGCCCGAGATGGACGACAACGTAGAGATCAACATCGCGCCCGAGGACATCAAGATGGACGTATACCGCGCGAGCGGCGCAGGCGGTCAGAAGGTTAACAAGACCTCCTCGGCAGTCCGTCTGACGCATATCCCGACGGGTATCGTAGTTGCGAGCCAGGTCGAGCGCAGCCAGTACCAGAACCGCGACGTTGCCATGAAAATGCTTATCTCAAAGCTCGTTGAGATCAAGGAGCGCGAGCACCTCGAGAAGATCGAGGATATCAAGGGCGTACAGAAGGAGATCACCTGGGGCTCTCAGATACGCAGCTACGTGTTCATGCCGTACACGATGGTAAAAGACCACCGCACCGCATTCGAAACAGGCAATATCCAGGCGGTAATGGACGGCGACCTCGACGGCTTTATCAACGCTTATCTCAAGTGCGCCAGCCAGGGCACGCTTCTGAAATAAATAATTGCATAATCTCACACTGAAAGGAATGTTCAAAAATGTATATAACCTGTCTTGACCTCGAGGGCGTATTGGTGCCCGAAATCTGGATCGCTTTTTCAAAGGCAACGGGAATCGAGGAGCTTAAGAAAACCACACGCGACGAGCCCGACTACGACAAGCTGATGAGATACCGTCTCAAGATCTTAAAGGAGCACGGTCTGGGACTCAAGGAGATCCAGGACGTTATCGCGACTATCGACCCGATGGAGGGCGCAAAGGAATTCCTCGACGAGCTGCGCTCATGCTGTCAGGTAATCATCATCAGCGACACCTTCACCCAGTTCGCTGCACCCCTGATGAAGAAGCTAGGCATGCCGACAATCTTCTGCAACTCGCTTGTAGTGGCTGAAAACGGCGAGGTGACCGACTTCAAGATGCGCTGCGAGCAGTCAAAGCTGACAACCGTTAAGGCGCTGCAGTCCATCGGTTACGACACGATCGCGGCAGGCGACAGCTACAACGACCTCGGCATGATCCGCGCGAGCAAGGCAGGCTTCCTGTTCAGGAGCACCGACAAGATCAAGGCGGACAACCCCGACCTGCCCGCGTTCGAGAGCTACGACGAATTTCTTGCTGCGATCAAGGCGGCAATGGTATAAAATACGGCACACGGCTGTATAAGGGAGAGTTTAGGAAATGAGAACCAAGCGATTGATTTCACTTGTTCCTGTTTTGGCGATATTATTGGCGGCGTTTACGCTTGGCGGCTGCGGAAAGCCAGGCGACCCCGTAAAGGTGACGATTTTTGACTGCGGCAAGTCCGAGACCGCCGAAGGCACCGACGATATGACCGTAGCCCAGCTGCTCGGGGCGGCGGGAATAAACATATCCGACCGCGACACCGTAGAACCCAAACGCGACGCGAGGTGGGTCGACGCGGGAGCTCACGCTATCACCGTAAAGCGCTATGCGAAGGTAAAGGTGAGCAACGGCAGCGACACGAAGGACGTCGAGCTGATAGGCGGCACGGTAGACCTCGCGATATCACAGGCGGGCTTCATGAGCTCTATGTACGACAGCGACGTTGACAAGCGCGAGTACCTCACGGACGGCATGGAGATACACCTGACCATGAGAAAGGACGGCTTTGTGTCCGACGGCAAGACCGCGTACTACATCAGCGGCGGCGAGGTTCAGAAGGGCGGCATAGTCGGCAGCGAGAATGACGGCTACTACTACGCGGACGACAACGGCGTCATAGACACAGGCTACTGCGACGGCGTGAATGTCGGCGGCGTTGACTGGTACGTTATCGAGGGCAGGGCAGGTAAGGCTGAGAGCGATTCCGACAAGACCCTGCACGCCGCGTGCAAGGCGGTTGCAGCCTGCACGGACAGCAAGATGAGCCGCGAGGAAAAGCTCAGGAAGTGCTTTGACTACATAAAGACCTCATATCTCGAGGGTGTGCGCCACGACCCGCCCTATACCGAGATGGATTGGCCGATAGTATACGCAAACGACCTCTATGTTTACGGCAAGGGCGACTGCTACAGCTACGGCGCGGCATACGCGTACATGGGCAAGGCGATAGGCTACACGGAGGTTTATGCCTGCAACTCGGGCGGTCACGGCTGGGCTGAGATCGAGGGCAAGTACTACGACCCCGAGTGGGATATCCACCACAACGAATACAATCATTTCGGAGTATTGCCCGACGACCCGTGCGACGTTAACTACTCAGGCACCCTCGTAATGGGCAAAGCCTGGATGAGAATCAAAATATAGCATAAAAAAAGAGGTTCAGCCCTTTCGGGGTGAACCTCTTTTGCGGTTATGTTATTGTTTGTAGATATAATCTCCGAGCTTGTTTATCAGCTCATAGTCCTCGGAGAGCTCACGCTTTTCGCCCTTTGCGATCAGCTCCTCGCTGTACCTCACATACGCTTTGTAGTAGGTGCCGCACTTTTTCCATTCAGCCTTGATTTTCTCACTCTGCTCCTTTGGTGCGACGGCGTAGCGCGCAGTAAGATAATCCGTCAGGTACGCCGTGAACTTCTGCTGACCGCGCACGTTGAGGTGGTCGAGGTTGTAGAAGTCAGACGTTTCGTCAAGTCCCGTTTCAACGAAGTCGCGCTCGAAGTTCAGGTAATCATAGCCGTACTCCTCAACGATATCTCCGACGGTGTTGCTCTTTTCAAAGCGGTCGAAGGTTCGCTTTACGACTATGTGAGGAAATCTCGCGAATACAACATTCTCGAGGTTCTGCTCTCTGCAGTAGCTCAGCAGCTCTCTGAGTGCCTTTTCCTCAAGCTCGGGCAGAGGCTTTCTGCCTTTCTTTGACTGATTGTCGTCGGTGCGCTTGACTTCATTTTTGATTCTTTCTTTTATCTTCTGCTTCTGCGCGGAATCGGCGGTCGCCTTTATGTCGTTGTGAGGAATGCCCTCTCCGTCTGCGAGCTTCTGTAAATACTGGTTCATCGAGCGCTGTGTGCTTTTGAAAACGGCGGTTTCGTTGAGAATGCCCTTGAGCAGACAGTAGCCGCGGGTCTTGTCGTCGGAGATCGTCCTCATGTACTTCTCGCTCTCGGAATTATTGCTCCAAAGGCTGTGGTACTTGATGATGGGGAAGAGATACTCCTCCTTGTTTTCGATCTCACCCTGCGAGAGCCATTCGAGCTTTGTCATATCGAGCGGCACGTTGTCTGCGTAGTTGTGGAGATTCGCTTCCTTGGTGGTTTCCGCCTCGTCGTTTACCGCGCCGTTTAGCTCTATCACGATCAGCGCGTCCTTCTGGCGGTCGAGGATATTCTTGAGCGCGCTCTTGTAGCTGAGGATCGAATTCGCCTGGGTCGCGAACAGATAGCTTGTCACGCCTGCGTGTTCATAGGCGTGTGCAGGCGCAAAGTCCGAGTAGACCTCGCTCGCACCGAGCAGGACGATATCGAGCGAGTTTTCCTTTTCCTCATAAAAGCCGTTTATGCGCTGCCTGTTGTGGTCGGCGTGAACGAGCACAAGCTGCTGCAATACCCCGACAGTCAGAGCGAAGGCAAGCATAAGACATAGTATTTTAAGAAAGCGCAGGACGTTTTTCTTCATACTGATTTTCCTTTGAAAAAAGCAGGGACGTTTGAGCGCCCCTGCAAGAGAATCGGGTTATACGGTGTAGAAGTAGTCGATTTCGGTAACGGTGTCGTTCTCAATGAGGAACTGCAGCGACTTCTTGTTGCCCGCGTCGTAGGAATAATAAACGCCGACAGCCTTGTAGTTATTGCCGTAAGCCTCTGTTACCTTCGAAACGGGGTCGCCTACCGCAACACCCTTTGATGTGGGAATGCCTGCCTCGTTAACGACGACCTCCATAACGTAATCCTTGCCGTTGAGCGGATAGGAGTTGACGGTGAAGCCGTTGTAGGAGTAGGTCTTGTCCTCACCCTCGCCGTGGCAGCTCAGCTGTGAGCTTACTTCGTTAGCCTGACCGAGAGTTGCGAGCATGTCGTCGATCGGTGTGTTGAGCTCTACCTTAGCGCCGTTGTAGGTGAATACCGTGTCGCTCTCGGGGATAGCGCCCTGAGCCTGAGCAGCGGTTGTTTCCTGAGCGGCAGCGGTGGTCGCTGCTGTGTCAGCCGAGGGCTGTTCGTTTTTGCCGCAGCCTGCGAACGCGAGTACGGAAGTGACCGCGAGGGCGGCGGCTGTGACTGAAATCAAAGTTCTTTTCATCATAAACCTCCTGAAATAGTACATAAATATATACCTTTACGCACCTATAATACCCCAAATAACGCCAAATGGCAAGTGTTTTCGCGGTTTTTGTGCGAATTTCCCCAAATTTAACAAAATTAGCCGCATATGATACGGGCTTGCTCTACCGCTTGTTGCGATTAATGCATACAAACCAGCCGATTTGTCTGGACAAGAGCCTGAGTATCTGGTATTATTAAATTATAAGAGCAAGGTGAAAGGAGCATTGATATGGACTTAAGTGAAATTATCCGCTGCCGTTTTGTATTTCACGGAAGGGTGCAGGGCGTTGGCTTCCGCTATGTTTCGCAGTTCGCCGCCAACGAATACGGCGCGACGGGCTGGGTGAGAAACGAGTACGACGGCACCGTCAGCATGGAGCTTCAAGGTACCCGCACGCAGATAGAGCAGGTGCTCATCACCATTGAAAACAGCAGGTACATCAGCATATCCCAAACCGACCGCAGGTCAATCCCCGTCGACCCGAAAGAAAAGCGTTTCAGGATAAGGTACTGAAAAAATATAAAAGTATACCGCATGAGATTGCCGAAAAGCTCTCCCATGCGTTTTTTTGTTTGGAGCTGATTGCATAAAAGTATGCAATTTCCCTGAATTACGTCCCTGTTATGAAAGGGGATAGCAAATGACGGTACAAATTCATGACAACGCTGTATTTAAAACGTCCGGGCTGAACGAAGGAGCAGGCACCGGGAGAAAGAAGGTTGAGAGCATTTGACCTCATTAAACGGCTTTATAAAATTACACAGAAAACTCCTTACATGGCGCTGGTATCAGGATAGTGTCGTAAAAGATGTGTTTATTCATCTGCTTTTGCTGGCAAGTTTTAAGGAGAGACCATGGAAAGCGATAATAGTACAAGAGGGTCAAGCTATTGTCAGTACGCAGAAGTTAGCCGACGATTTGGGGTTTTCAAGACAACAGGTGCGGACAGCATTAAAAAAGCTGAAATCAACCAACGAAATAACCATTGAAGCAACCAACAGATTTACTGTCATAACCATAGTAAAATGGCGTGATTATCAAGCGGAATTCAAAACTCCTGCCAACGAATCAACCAACAGCTTAACCAACAATCAACCGACAGAAAACCAACTGATAACCAACAATCAACCACATCGTAAGAATGTTAAGAATGTAAAGAATAAAAGAATGGTAAGAAGTGAGAGAGAAACGCTCTCACCGCACGGAACCTTCGGGAATGTTTTATTATCTGATTCCGAAGCTGCAGACCTCAGGGAAAAATATCCTAACCATTATCAAAGCAAGATTGACCGGTTGTCACTTGTCATCGAAAGCAAGGGCAAGGATTATTCAAACCATTACGCCACACTGCTCGATTGGCTGATGCAGGACGTCGGAGAACCGGGCAAGGCTGCACAGGACTATACAACGAACATGTGCTCATATGACATTGACGAGCTCGAGGAAATCAACACACTGGAGGATTGGGCGTAACCGGTTATGCCTTCCATCTCGCCTGATGGGTTCAGTGCGGTCTGATGGGTTTCATCTACTCTCTCGCGATTCGCCTGCGGGGCTTCCCGCCGCAAACCGATTGAAACATGGTCGTTCAGCGTCGCACCTGAAGGTGCTTCCTCGAACTCCCTGTTTCGGATCTTCCTCGAACTCCCTTCATCCGCCACCGGCGGCGGTCGTTCTCGTCACCTTCGAATCCCCTCAACCGCACGGGTAACAAATGTAGCTAATGAGGTTCGTTCGCTCTTCCGATGCCTTCCATCTCGCCTGATGGGTTCAGTGCGCTCTGTTGGGTTTCATCTCCTCTCTCGCTAAAAACAGTCCCCCGGACTGTTTTCTTAACGCTCGTCTTCGAATCCCCTCAACCGCACGGGTAACAAATAAAAACACGGTACAGTCATCGACTGTACCGTGTTTTTATGGAGCTAATGAGGGGATTCGAACCCCTGACCTACTGATTACGAATCAGTTGCGCTACCGGCTGCGCCACATTAGCGTTCACAACAAATCTATTATACACTAACTTCCCGTTAATTGCAAGATGGTATTTAAAATAAATTTTCTAAAAAACCTTTGTGAGTTTTTTTCACATTTGTAGAAGATACGGGCAAAATAGTTTATAATAATGTTGAATGGGGTGGAATGTATGCTTAACAGACCTGAGAATAACCAAAAGGACTATTTCAGCGCGAATTTGGTGAAGTACCGCAAACGCATGGGTTATACCCAGAAGCAGCTCGCGGATATTCTCGGCATTAACCGTACAACATACACCAAGTACGAAACGGGTGTGTGCGAGCCGAGCGTTGCCATGATCCTCGCTATCGTCGAGGCTCTGAAAATCGACGTTAACACCCTCTTTTACGACGGCAGACCTCTTCAGAATGTCGGCGACGGCGTTATGTTTATCACGGGCGACGAGCGCAGCCTGCTGCTTTCGCTCAGAGATGTTCCTCAGCCTGCCAAGCAGAAGGCTATAAAAGGTATAAGCAAAACGATCAGCCGAACCAAAGAGGAAGTCGTTAAGGGAGAAAACAAATAAAAATTGAAAAAACACTTTACAATTACCGCTTTTTGTGGTAGAATATAGCAGTTGACCTGCGCCACGGATTTTGGATCAAGCCGCAATGCGGAGTTTCACAGCCTTATTCTGAGACGCTGGTGACAAATATTTTTATAAAGGTGGAATACACAATGCTTAAAGAAGAAAAGCAGGCTATCATGGCTGAGTACGCTCTCCACGAGGGCGACACAGGTTCTCCCGAGGTTCAGATCGCTCTTCTTACCAGAAGAATCAACGACCTCACCGAGCACCTCAAGATTCACAAGAAGGATCACCACTCAAGACGCGGTCTTCTGATGATGGTTGGTCAGAGAAGAAGCCTTCTCGGCTACCTCAAGAAGGTTGACATTGAGAGATACCGTTCTATCATCGCAAGACTCGGCATCCGTAAGTAAGTTTGCAGTAAAAAGGGCAGGCGGGTTTTTCCCGTTTGCCCTACATTCAAATATCGGGATTTCTATACTTTTTTTAGCGGTAATATAAGTCCACTGAGTGGTAACAGCGGTTTTATATTATTGCTAAAGCAGTGTAAAATCCCGCCGAATATATTTTCAGAAAGGATTTTAGAATGAACAGCTTTATGACATTTGACAAGTACCGCGTATTCGAGACAGAGTTCGCGGGCAGACCCCTCAAGGTCGAAACAGGCAAGATGACCCAGCTCGCTAACGGCGCGTGCCTCGTTACCTACGGCGACACCGTCGTTCACTGTGCGGTCACCGCTTCTCCCAAGCCCAGAGAAGGCGTTGATTTCTTCCCGCTTTCCGTTGACTACGAGGAGAAGCTCTACTCCGTCGGCAGAATCCCCGGCTCTTACCTCAAGAGAGAGGGCAGACCCTCCGAGCACGCTATCCTCACCAGCCGTGTTATCGACCGTCCTATCCGTCCGCTCTTCGACAAGAGCATGCGCAATGATGTTTCCATCGTCTGCACCGTTATGAGCGTTGCCCCCGACTGCCAGCCCGAAATCGTGGCTATGATCGGCGCGTCCATCGCTATCTCCATCTCCGACGTTCCGTGGAACGGCCCCATTTCCGGCTGCTCCGTAGGCATGGTTGACGGCGAGTTCGTTATCAACCCCACCGAGGAACAGAGAAAGGTTTCGCGCATGTCCACCACTGTCGCTTCCACAAGCGAGAGAATCGCTATGATCGAGGCAGGCGCTGACTGCGTTTCCGACGACGAGATGTACAACGCCATCATGTTCGGTCATGAGGCGAACCAGAAGATCATCACCTTCATCAACGATATCAAGAACGAGATCGGCAAGCCCAAGTTTGAATTCGCGAGCCTCGAGCCCGACCACGATATGTTTGAGGCTATCAAGGCGTTCGCAGAGGAGGACGTAAAGGTAGCTCTCGATACAGACGACAAGACCGTCCGCGACGAGCGTCTCAAGCCCATCTACGAGGCTGTACACGAGAAGTTCGACGAGATCTATCCCGAGCAGGAGGCTCTCATCGACGAGTGCCTTTACAAGACCCAGAAGTTCATCGTCCGCCGCTGGCTCCTCGACGAGCAGAAGCGCGTTGACGGCAGAGGCATGAACGATATCCGTCCTCTCGCGAGCGAGGTCGGCGTTCTTCCCAGAGTTCACGGTTCCGGTATGTTCACCAGAGGTCAGACTCAGGTTCTCACCGTTGCCACACTCGGCACCGTTGCCGACAAGCAGCTCCTCGACGGCATCGACGGCGAGACAGAGAAGAGATATATCCACCACTACAACTTCCCGAGCTACTCCGTAGGCGAGACCAAGCCCAGCCGCGGCCCCGGCAGACGTGAGATCGGTCACGGCGCACTCGCTGAGAGAGCTCTTCTTCCCGTAATCCCGTCCGTTGAGGAATTCCCGTACGCTCTCAGACTCGTTTCCGAGGTTCTTTCGTCCAACGGCTCCACCTCTCAGGGCTCCGTATGCGGTTCCACCCTCGCTCTCATGGACGCGGGCGTTCCGATCAAGGCTCCCGTTGCAGGTATTTCCTGCGGTCTTATCACCGAGGGCGAGCGCTGGATGACAATGGTTGATATCCAGGGTCTCGAGGACTTCTTCGGCGACATGGACTTCAAGGTTGCGGGTACTCACGAGGGTATCACAGCTATCCAGATGGATCTTAAAATCAGCGGTCTTACTCCCGAGATGGTAAAGGAAGCCCTTGAAAAGACTCACAAGGCGCGTATCTTTATTCTCGACGAGGTCATGCTCAAGGCTATCGCCAAGCCCAGACCCGAGCTCTCACCCTACGCTCCCAAGATGTTCACCACAACCATTCCCGCCGACAAGATCAGCGAGGTCATCGGCAAGAGCGGCAAGGTCATCAAGGAGATCCAGGCAGAGTGCGACGTTAAGGTCGACATCGAGGAAGAGGGCGAGATCGGTCAGGTATTCGTCGCAGGTCTTGACACCGAGAAGTGCAAGCGCGCTATCGACATTATCCAGACTATCGCTTCCGATCCCGAGCCCGGCGCTATGTACCTCGGCAAGGTCACCAGAATCATGGACTTCGGCGCGTTCGTTGAGATCGCTCCCGGCAAGGAAGGTCTTGTTCACGTATCTCAGCTCGATGTAAAGCGCACCGAGAACGTTACCGACGTTGTGAACGTAGGCGACATTATCCGCGTTATGGTTACCGAGATCGACGACAAGGGCAGACTGAACCTCAGCCGCCGTCAGGTGCTTATCGACGTTGACGGCCTCACTCCCGAGGATAACGGCGACAACGACCGTCCTTCACGTCCGCGCAGACCCAGAAACAACGACAGAAGAAACCGCAGAGGTTGATCAGCAGAGGTTGATCATAGAAAAGGAGCCGTTTGATGACGGCTCCTTTGTTTTTCGGAACAAAGCAGCCGGATACCGCCAAATGCTTCGTCAAATTGATTAAAACTGAACCTGACTTTTAATTGATTTGCATAAAAACTTAAAATTTTTGAATATTCTTTAAAAGTTACAGGGTTGTAATGTTTTGCGAGGGTTATTTATGATATAATAACCTCGGTCGAAAGGCCGGAAACAATTTTTTATCTTCAAGAGGAGGATTTTATTATGGAACAGAAAGGTTCAAAGCTTCTTAAAATCGTCAGCATCATCATGATGATCGGCGGTATCGTAAGCGCAGTATTCAGCTTTATCGCTGCCATCATTGCAGGTCTCGGCACCGCTGTTATGTCACAGCCCGAGGTTTCCAGCGCAGTTGACAGCGCGCTTGCCGCTAACGGCTACAGCGGCGCTACAGGTCCTATCATGGCTGTTATCTGGATCGCTGTTGTTATTTCCGTTGCAGGCGCAGTCGTTGAGATCATCGCAGGCGCGAAGGGCAAGAAGAACTGGGACAACCCCGCTGCTGCCAAGACCCTGATGATCTTTGGTATCGTTTGTGCCGTTCTCAGCCTTGTTGCTAACATTTTGTTCGCTACCGGCGGTCTCGGAGTTCAGATCGTAAGCATTCTTTCAGGTCTTATTCTTCCCGTACTGTACATCGTTGGTGCTGTTCAGCTTAAGAATCAGGCGTAATCATTTCCATATTTATGTATTGAAGAGGGCTGTCCGATCGGGCAGCCCTTTTGATTTCGGTTTATTAATATGCAAAAAGACCGCCCAAGCTGAGCGGCCTTTTTTTATTATCTGAATTACTTGATTTCAACGATCCAGCCTTCGGGAGCTTCGATCTGTCCCATCTGAATGCCTGTCAGGGTTTCGTAGAGCTTCTTTGTGATCGGGCCCATTTCCTCCATGCCGCTCGGGAAGCAGATTTCCTTGCCGTGGTCGTAGATTTTGCCGACGGGGGAGATTACCGCAGCTGTGCCGCAGAGTCCGCACTCAGCGAAGTCCTTGACCTCGTCGAAGTAAACCTCTCTCTGCTCGACCTCAAGACCGAGATAGTGCTCGGCTACGTACATGAGCGAACGTCTGGTGATAGAGGGGAGAATGCTGTTTGACTTCGGGGTGACGATCTTGCCGTCCTTCGTTACGAACAGGAAGTTCGCGCCGCCTGTTTCCTCAACCTTTGTGCGTGTAGCAGCGTCGAGGTACATGTTCTCGTCAAAGCCTTCCTCGTGAGCGGTAACGATCGCGTGCAGGCTCATCGCGTAGTTCAGACCTGCCTTGATGTGGCCTGTGCCGTGAGGAGCAGCTCTGTCAAAGTCCGAAACCTTGATAGTGATGGGCTTGGCGCCGCCCTTGAAGTAGGGACCTACGGGTGTTGTGAATACGCGGAACTGGTAGTCGTTCGCGGGCTTAACGCCGATAACGGGGTTGGTGCCGAACATGTAGGGGCGGATATAGAGAGTCGCGCCTGTGCCGTAGGGAGGTACGAAGTCGATGTTCGCCTTGACTACCTTCTTGATCGCCTCGATGAACTTCTCCTCGGGGTAAACGGGCATTTCAAGACGCTCGCAGCTGTCCTTGAGTCTGGACGCGTTGAGGTCGGGACGGAATACAACAACTCTGCCGTCGCAGGTGGTGTACGCCTTGAGTCCCTCGAATACGGTCTGGGCATACTGGAGAACGCCCGCGCACTCGCTGATTGTTACCATGTCGTCGGTTGTCAGAACGCCGTCGTCCCATTTGCCGTCCTTGTAGTTGGAGACAAAACGCTCGTTGGTTTTGATGTAACCGAAGCCGAGGTTTGACCAATCGATATTCTGCTTTGCCATTTATATAACTTCCTTTCAAAAGTGAAATTTTCTTTTTAGTATTTTAGCACTTTAAAACTGCATTAATATTCCTTTATGGAAAAATAATGATATTATTGCAGATTATAATAATATTATCTGCTAATTTCGGGGGATATTTATGACTCAGATTTACAAAATCGCACTGACAGGCGGCCCCTGCGCCGGTAAAACCTCTGCTGCCGCCTTCCTTAAAACAGAGCTTGAACGCTTCGGCGCAGAGGTATTCTGCCTTGAAGAAACCGCCACCGCGCTGATGAACTCGGGCAGGACTCCCGGGGGTATGGGCAGCTATGCTTTCCACAGCCTGCTGTTCAAAACCCAGCTCGAGGGTGAGAAAAGACTGCGGTTACTCGCTGAACAGTCAACTGCCGGGAAGTGCGTTATCCTCTGCGACAGAGGTCTGATGGACAGCCGCGCGTATGTTACAGACGAGGAGTTTTTTGCGTACGCGAAGGAAAACGGCTTCGGTGAGAACCATATCCTCTGTGAGTACGACGCGGTGTTTCATCTTGTAACTGCCGCCGACGGCGCGCAGGAGCATTATCAGACCGACAACAACGAAGCGAGAAGCGAGGACATCGAAACCGCGCGCAGGATAGATAACAGGCTGCTCTCCGTCTGGACAGGCGCTCCGCACCTGAGGGTGATCGACAACAGCACGGACTTTGAGGGCAAGCTGAAACGTTTATTAATAGAAACGCTCGCCGTCGTAGGTATACCCGAGCCGCTTGAGATAGAACGGAAATTTTTGATTTTTTATCCCGACCTCAGTCTTTTGAATAACATGCATGCTTGCTGCAGGGTACCGCTCTCGCAGACATATCTCGAAACTCCCGAGGAGGGCAGGTTCAGGGTCAGAAAGCGCGGCGAGGGAGAGGACGCGGTTTTCATTAAGACCGTCAAGAAAAAGATAAGCGAGATCCGCCGCATAGAAATCGAAGAGAGTATCAGCGAGGAAGAGTACGAGAATTATATTTCCCGAAAAGAATATTGCGGCGGTACAATAGCGAAGGACAGATATTGTATAGTATGGAACAATTCATATTTTGAGCTGGACGTATTTCCGTTCTGGGACAGGTTCGCTCTGCTTGAAATCGAGCTTTTAGATGAAAACCAGGAGTTTACTCTGCCCGATTTTGTCACGGTCATCAAAGAGGTAACGTACGACAAAAGCTTCAGAAACAAGACGCTCGCGGTGACGTACAAGGATTATTTTAACTGATCTTAACTTTCAAAAAAACTCTTGACAAACTCAGAAATATGTAATATAATAATTCGGTAAAATAAAGCAAAGCAGAAATGCTTTCACCTGTGGGGTACCGTCTGCACGGGTCAATATCTGACTATGCTATAGTTGTGTATTGCTGCGGACGGAAGTATTTCTGTCCGCATTCTTTATTTCGCTAAATGTGCTTTGGAGGTGCTCAACCATCGGCAAGAAAGATAACAACATTCAGATCAATGAAGAAATCCGCGACAAGGAGCTGAGAGTCATCAGCTCAGACGGTCAGCAGCTCGGTATTATGTCCGCAAAGGAAGCTCTCAACATTGCGGAGCAGAAGAATCTTGACCTTGTCAAGATCGCTCCTCAGAGCAACCCGCCCGTATGCAAGATTATGGACTACGGCAAATACCGCTTTGAGCAGGCTAAGAGAGAGAAGGAAGCCAGAAAGAATCAGCATATCGTTGACGTTAAGGAAGTCAGACTTTCACTTAATATCGATACGCATGACTTCAACACTAAGCTCAACAACGCTCTCAAATTCATCAGACACGGCGACAAGGTCAAGGTATCCATACGCTTTCGAGGACGCGAGATGGGTCACCCCGAGATCGGCCTTGATACCATGAAGCGCTTTGCCGAGGCTTGCGCTGAGGAAGCCGTTATCGAGAAGCCCGCGAAGCTCGAAGGCCGCAATATGCTTATGTTTCTTGCGCCAAAGTCAAACAAGTAATTTCATCAAGGGAGGATATTAAAATGCCTAAAATTAAAACTCATAGCGGTGCCAAAAAGCGCTTCAAGCTTTCCAAGAACGGAAAGGTTATTCGTGCTCACGCAAACAAAAGCCACATCCTGAACAAAAAGACCAGAAAGCGTAAGAGAGGTCTCCGTCAGACAGTTGTTGCCGACAGAACCAATACACCGCAGATGAAGCGCCTTATCCCTTACAAATAATCGGGATAAATCTCAGCTTCACACTTTAATTCAAAATATCGGAGGTAATATAGAATGGCACGAGTAAAAGGTGCGATGATGACTCGCAAAAGAAGAAAAAAGACATTAAAACTCGCCAAGGGTTACTGGGGTGCAAAATCCAAGCACTTCAAAATGGCGAAGCAGGCGGTAATGAAGTCCGGCAACTATGCGTATATCGGCCGTAAGCAGAGAAAGAGAGATTTCCGCCGTCTTTGGATCACCAGAATTTCCGCTGCCTGCAAGGCTAACGGCACTAACTATTCAACCTTTATGAACGGTCTTAAGAAGGCCGGCATTATCCTGAACCGCAAGATGCTCTCAGAGATCGCGATTTCGGATCCCGCCGCTTTCACCGCTCTTGTTGAGAAGGTAAAATAATGACTGTAACAGCGTTTGGATAACTCCAAACGCTTTTGCTGTATCAGGAGAAAACTATGCAGATGATCACAAGCAAGGATAATCAGAGGGTTAAAAATCTAATCAAGCTGCAGTCTAGCGCTCGCTTTCGCCGTCAGTCGGGCTTGTTTCCCGCAGAAGGTCTGAGGGTATGCCGCGACGCTATGCTCAGCCGCGCCGTGATAAAGACGCTGTATCTGACCGAAACCGCTCTTGAAAAATATTCTGACAAGCTCGCCGGGCTTATCGATTACGCCGAGGAAGCCGTGCTGCTCTCTGACGCGGTATTCTCCCATGTCAGCGACACTCAGAACCCTCAGGGCGTTTTGTGCACAATAAAAACACTTGACAAAACCCTACAGTCTGCTACAATTAAAAATGGCGGAAAATTCCTTGCGCTCGATAATGTGCAGGATCCGAACAATCTCGGCACCGTACTGCGGTCTGCCGAGGCATTCGGCGTTTCGGGAGTTATTCTCTCAAACGACTGCTGCGATATCTACAACCCAAAGGTCGTCCGCGGTTCTATGGGCGCGGTGTTCCGCGTACCGTTTATTGTGTGCGGAACTGTCGCGGAGTTCTTAGGCGAATACCCTGAGCTCGTTTCATACGCGGCTGTTGTGGATTCAAACGCCGAAAGAATCACGGACATCTCCTTCGGGGACTCGTGCGTGGCAGTCATCGGCAACGAGGGCAACGGTCTGAAACAACAAACCGTTTCCGCCTGTCAGCATAAAATCACAATTCCGATGAACGGCAACGCAGAGTCGCTCAACGCCTCCGCTGCCGCCACGGTTATTATCTGGGAAATGCTACGATGAAAAGCAAAAACGTGAAATACTGGATATGGCTGAGCAAGGCTCTCGGTTTCGGCAGCACAAAAATCAAGGCGCTGTATGAGCTGTACAGAGACATCACCGTCTTTTGTGACGGCGGTGAGAAAGAATGGCAGTTCAGCGGTCTTTTTACCGATACCGAGCTCAGACATCTGAGCAACATCAAGCAAGACGCTGCCGACGGCATCATCAGCCGCTGCGACGAGCTCGGCTACAGCATACTCCCGATCGACGACGACGCTTACCCGAAGTGTCTGAGGGCGATCCCGAATCCGCCCGCAGTGCTTTACGTGTGGGGAAGCCTGCCCGATGTTGACAAATCCGACACCATAGGTATCGTCGGCACACGCACCGCCTCTAATTACGGGCTGAAGAATTCCTATTCCTTCGGCTACGCGCTCGCAAAGTATAAATTCATCGTTGTCAGCGGCGGCGCTCTCGGCGTTGACTGCGCGTCGCACAGAGGCGTTCTCGCGTCAAACGGAGTTACAGTCTGCGTCCGCGGCTGCGGCATAAACTATCCGTATCTCATGGATAACGCCGCCATGCGCGAAGCGATTACCCAAAAGGGCGCCGTGATTTCAGAGTATCCGCCCGACACTCCGCCTTATCCTTACCAGTTCCCCGCGAGGAACCGCATCATCGCGGCTCTTTCGGACGGCGTGCTGATTATTGAGTCGGGTAAGAAAAGCGGTTCGCTTATCACCGCGAACTACGCCCTTGACATGGGCAAGCAGCTCTTCGCGCTTCTGGGCAACAACAGTCCCGAGAACGAGGGCTCCAACGAGCGTATCAAAAGCGGCGCGGCAAAGCCCGTCACGGATTTTCTGGATATAGTCGTCGCTCTCCGCAAAACACCTGACGAACAGCAGGACGAGGAAGATATTCCGCTCGACGAGGTGGAGAAAATTCCCGTAAAATCAAAGGTTCGAAGAATCAAACCCGAAAAGTCCGTCAAAAAGAAGGATAAGGGCTCTTCAAAACAGGAAGTGCTCTCAAAAAAGCCCGTTCACAAGGAAATTACGGGATTTTCACAGGATGCCGAGACGGTGTATAAATACCTCTCCGACACACCTGTCAGCATTGACAAGATATCGCAGGACACCGGTCTGCCCGTCAACAAGATTATTTCATCACTGACACAGCTCGAAATTTACGATCTGATTGTGTCAAAGGGCAACAGGCGGTTCGCGTTGAAATAAAAGGTATTGATTAGGAGGAATATAATGTCAAATTTGGTCATTGTGGAGTCTCCAGCCAAAGCTAAGACAATCAAGAAGTATCTCGGCAGCGACTATGAGGTCGTAGCTTCGATGGGTCATGTTCGCGATTTGCCCAAGGCAAGACTAAGCGTCGACATCAAAAACGGCTTCGCTCCGAAATACGATATTATAAAAGGCAAGGAAAAGCTCGTCAAGGAGCTCAAGAGCCTTGCCGAACAAAGCGATAACATCTACCTCGCGACCGACCCTGACCGCGAGGGTGAGGCGATTTCATGGCACCTTGCGTATATTCTCGGTCTGCCCGAGGATTACTGCAACCGCGTGGAATTCAATGAAATCACAAAGACGGGCGTTCAGAACGGTATGAGCAACCCCAGAGAGATCAACATCGACCTCGTGAACGCACAGCAGGCGAGAAGGATACTCGACCGTCTTGTCGGCTACAAGCTCAGTCCGTTCATCTCTCAGAAAATCCGCAGAGGTCTCTCGGCAGGCAGAGTCCAGTCCGTCGCGCTGAGGATCATCGTCGACAGAGAAAACGAGATACGCAAGTTCAAGCCCGAGGAATACTGGTCGATCGACGCGAAGTTCATTCCCAAGGGCAGCAGAAAGACCTTTGCCGCTTCGCTCTATTCCGACAAGAACGGCAAGATAAAGATCAAAAATCAGGAGCAGGCAGACAAGATCGAAGCCGACCTCAAGGACGCCGATTACACCGTAACAAAGGTAAGACACGGCACGAGAAAGAAGAGTCCCGCGCCGCCGTTCATCACTTCAACTCTCCAGCAGGAGGCGTCGAGAAAGCTCGGCTTCCAGTCACGCAGAACGATGAAGGTCGCTCAGGAGCTTTACGAGGGCGTTGAAATTCAGGGTATGGGCGCTACCGGTCTTATCACCTACATGAGAACCGACTCGCTGAGGATCTCAAACGTCGCTATCGCTGAGGTGACCGATTATATCGGCAAAACCTACGGCAGCGACTACCTGCCCGACAAGCCGCGCTTCTACAAGTCAAGAAAGAACGCTCAGGACGGCCACGAGGCTATCAGACCTTCGATGCCGGGCCTTGAACCCGACAAGATCAAGAGCAGCCTGACCTCCGATCAGTACAAGCTTTACAAGCTCATATGGAGCCGCTTCACAGCCTCCCAGATGGCTGACTGCATTCAGAAAACAACTCAGGCGGATATCGAGGCAAACGGCTATACCTTCAAGGCTTCGGGCTACTATGTGGATTTCCCGGGCTTCACCGCTCTCTATGTCGAGAGCAAGGACGAGGCTGAGGAGAAGTCGACACAGCTTCCGCCGCTCGAAAAGGATATGCCAGTAAGGTGCAAGGAACTCAAGAAGAACCAGCACTTCACCCAGCCGCCCGCGCGCTACACCGAGGCGTCGCTTATCAAGACGCTCGAGGAGTACGGCATCGGCAGACCGTCGACCTACGCCGCGACTATCACCACTCTCACCGGCCGCGAGTATGTCAAGCGCGAGGCTAAGACACTCGTTCCAACAGAGCTCGGCGAAGCGATAACCACGCTGATGAAGGAGCGCTTCCCCGATATCGTAAACGTCAAGTTCACCGCCGAGATGGAGGAGGAGCTTGACAGCGTTGAAAGCGGAGACGTCCGGTGGGTAGAGCTTCTCGACGGCTTCTACGGCGATTTCGAGAACACACTCAAGGACGCCAAGAAGGACATGGAAGGCGTTAAAATCAAGCTCAAGGAGGACGAAACCGATCTTATCTGCGACAAGTGCGGCAGACAGATGGTCGTCAAGGTCGGCAGATACGGCAAGTTCATCGCATGTCCCGGTTATCCCGAGTGCAAGAATATCGTCAAGTTCGTCGAAAAGACAGGCGTACCCTGCCCGAAGTGCGGCGGCGATATCATCGTCAAGCACACAAAGAGCAAGCGCGTTTTCTACGGCTGCTCCAACTACCCGAACTGCGACTTCGTGAGCTGGAACGAGCCCGTTAACGAGAAGTGCCCGAACTGCGGAGAAATTCTTTTCAAGAAAAAAGGCAAGAAGCCCACAGTGTTCTGCGCAAAGGAAGGCTGCGGCTTCTCAAAGACATTAAAGACGGAAGAAAAGTAATGTATATAAATGTAATAGGCGCGGGTCTTGCGGGGTGCGAGGCGGCGATGCAGATCGCTTCCCGCGGCGTTAAGGTAAGGCTTTATGAGATGAAGCCCGTCAAGAAATCGCCCGCGCATAAATCTGACTTATTCGGAGAGCTCGTCTGCTCAAACTCACTCAAGGCTATGCGCGTCGAGAGCGCGGCAGGACTATTGAAGGAGGAAATGCGCAGACTCGGCTCATTCCTCATGACCTGCGCCGACAAGTGCAGGGTTCCCGCGGGCGGCGCGCTTGCGGTTGACAGAGAACAGTTTGCGCAGCTCGTCACAGAGGGAATTAAAAACAACCCGAATATCGAGGTGATCAGCGAGGAAATCACCGACCTGCCGGGCGACGCGATAACCGTTGTCGCAACAGGCCCCCTGACCTCGGACGCGCTCGCGTCCGCTATAGAAAAGCGCTTCGGCGACTCGCTGTCCTTCTTTGACGCGGCGGCTCCTATCGTCACCGCGGAGAGCGTTGACATGGACTTCGCCTTTACCGCCTCACGCTACGACCGCGGCGGCGAGGACGACTATATCAACTGCCCGATGAACAAGGAGGAGTACGAGACGTTCTACAACGCGCTCGTGTCCGCCGAGAGAGCGCCTCTGCACGACTTCGACGTGAGCAACCCGAAGGTGTACGAGGGCTGCATGCCCGTTGAAGTAATGGCGCAGAGAGGTGAGGGTACGCTCCGTTTCGGTCCCATGAAGCCCGTCGGACTAATAAACCCGAAAACAGGTCACAGACCATGGGCGGTGCTGCAGCTGCGCAAAGAAAACGCCGACGGCACGATGTACAACCTCGTCGGCTTCCAGACTAATCTGAAATTCCCCGAACAAAAGCGCGTGTTCTCGCTTATACCCGCGCTCCACAAAGCTGATTTCGTCCGCTATGGTGTCATGCACCGCAATACCTTCATCTGTTCTCCGAAGGTACTCAACGCGGATTATTCTGTAAAAGAAAATAAAAACCTGTTCTTTGCGGGTCAGCTCATGGGCGTTGAGGGCTATATGGAGAGCGCCGACGCGGGAATTGTCGCGGGAATCAACGCCGTCAGAAGGCTCAGAGGTCTGGATACGGTCGTTTTCCCGAAGGACACAATGACAGGCGCGCTTGAGGGCTACGTCACAGACCCGAGCGTGAAGAAGTTCCAGCCGATGGGCGCGAATCTCGGTATTCTGCCCGAGCTTGAACACAGACCTAGAGATAAGCGCGAACGTGCCGCTGCATACGCCGAGCGTGCGCTCGCTTCACTTGATAGCTTTATTGTTGAAAATTTAGGTGATTGATTATGAAAATTATTGTAGACGCTTTCGGCGGCGACAACTGTCCGCTCGAGGTAATCAAGGGCTGCGCAATGGCAGTCGAGGGCTTGGATATTGATATTGTCCTGACGGGTATCGAGAGCGAGATCCGCAAGTGCGCCGAGGAGAATAATATCTCACTCAACCGCATGGAAATCGTTCACTGCGACGAGGTCATTACGATGGAGGACGAGCCCAATTCCGTCCTCAAGTCAAAGAAAAACAGCTCGATGGCTGTCGGTATCCGCCTGCTCAACGAGGGCAAGGGCGACGCGTTCATCAGTGCCGGAAACAGCGGCGCTCTGTGCGTAGGCGCGACTCTCGGAATCAAGCGGATCAAGGGCATCAAGCGTCCGGCGTTCGCTCCCGTTATTCCCACCGAAACAGGCTCTGCCATGCTGCTCGACGGCGGCGCGAATGTCGACTGCCGCCCCGAAATGCTCTACCAGTTCGCGCTCATGGGCTCTGTATACATGGAGAGAGTAATGAAGGTCAAAAACCCCAGAGTCGGCTTGGGCAACGTCGGCGTTGAGGATCACAAGGGCACCGAGCTTTACCGCGAAACATATAAAATGCTCAAGGACAGCAGCCTCAACTTCATCGGCAACGTCGAGGGAAGAGATATCTCAAAGGGCGTCTGCGACGTAGTTGTCTGCGACGGCTTTACGGGCAACATGGTTCTCAAGACATACGAGGGCGTCGCGATCACCATGATGAAGATCATGAAGCACATGTTCACCGACAGCGCAAAGGGTAAAATCGCGGCTGCGTTCCTCATGAAGGACCTCAAGGGTATCAAGGAAAAATTCGACTACAACAAGTACGGCGGTGCGCCTATCCTCGGTGCGTCAAAGCCTGTATTCAAGGCTCACGGCGACTCAAAGGCGACTACGATGTTCAACGCTATCAAGCTGTCGACAAACTATGTTTCGGCGAACGCCATTGCCGAGATTACCGCCGCGTTATCTGGTGATAAAAAATGACGGACTTAGAAAATAAAATCGGTTATCATTTTAAAAACAAAGACCTGCTCAGCGAGGCTCTGACCCACTCGTCCTACGCGAACGAGCGCAAGGCTCAGCATATCAAGTACAACGAGCGGCTGGAATTCCTCGGCGACGCGGTGCTCTCGATCGTCGTTTCCGACTACATTTTCAGCCATTGTCCCGAGCTTCCCGAGGGCGAGCTGACAAAGCTCAGGGCTTCTCTCGTCTGCGAGAAATCGCTCTTTGAGTTCGCGAAGAAAATCGACCTCGGCAGCTACCTTGTTCTCAGCAAGGGCGAGAGGAATAACGGCGGCGCCGAGAGACCGTCGATTCTCTCGGACGCTTTCGAGGCGCTTATCGCGGCGATTTACATTGACGGCGGCATGGAGCCTGCGGCGAAGCATATCCTGAACTTCGTTATCCCGTCGATAAAGAATTCGCGCAAAAAGAAGGTCAAGGACTACAAGACGACCCTGCAGGAGATCGTCCAGAAGAACCCGGGCGAAAAGCTCGAGTACGTCCTTATCGGCGAGAGCGGCCCCGACCACAACAAGCACTTTGTCGTTGAGGTACATCTCAACAGCAACGTCATCGGAAAGGGCGGCGGCAGAAGCAAAAAGGAAGCCGAGCAGCAGGCGGCAAGAGAAGCATTGGAGCTGATGGGCTATTAAACACAGCAATATTTCTGTATTTATTCCTCACAACGGCTGCCCGCATCAGTGCAGCTTCTGCAACCAGAAAAGCATTACGGGTCAGGCGTACCAGCCGACCGCTGAGGACGTGCGTAAAACTCTCAGACAGGCTCGGTTGGACTTGGGCGAACGGGCGAAAAACGCCGAGATAGCATTCTTCGGCGGCAGCTTCACCGCGATTGACAGGGAGTATATGATTTCCCTTCTTGACGCGGCGAGGGAGTTTGAGGGCGTGTTTTCGGGCATACGCATATCGACCCGACCCGACGCGATCGACGCTGAGATCCTCGCTTTGCTTAAAGAGTACGGAGTTGCCGCGATTGAGCTCGGCGCTCAGTCAATGGATGATCATGTGCTTGCACTTAACGAGCGCGGTCACAGCGCTGAGGACGTGCGTACGGCTTCAAGGCTTATAAAATCCTTCGGGTTTTCACTCGGCTTGCAGATGATGACGGGACTTTACGGCTCGGATTTTGACAAAGACAGGCATACAGCAGAGAAATTTATCGCGCTCGAACCCGACACAGTCAGGATATATCCGACCGTCGTTATGAAGGGCACGGCTCTTGAGAAATACTTCCTTAACGGCAGCTACAAGCCGTACACGCTTAAGGAGTCTGTTGAACTCTGCGCTGAGCTGATAAGGAAATTTGAGGACAACAAGATCAATATTATCCGCGTCGGGCTGCACTATTCCGACAGCCTGATCGAGAACGGATACTGCGAAAACTACCATCCTGCCTTCAAGGAGCTTTGCGAGAGCAAGCTGTTTTATAATTCCTTCTTAGAAAAAACAAAGCTGCTTGAAAGCCGGAATATCGATATCACGATCAACAGAAAATCTCTGTCCAAGCTGTACGGACAGAGAAAATGTAACCTGCGCGCCTTTGAGGAAATGGGCTACCGGGTGAATATTATTTTTGACGATTCATTGGAAAAATACGAAATGCGCATAGGGGTGAGCGTTTGAGATTAAAATCATTGCAGATACAGGGCTTCAAGACCTTTCCCGACAAAACCAAATTATCTTTTGAGCAGGGAATCACCTCGGTCGTAGGCCCGAACGGTTCAGGCAAGAGCAATATCAGCGACGCGATTCGCTGGGTTCTCGGCGAACAGTCGCCCAAAAGCCTGCGCTGCTCCAAGATGGAGGACGTTGTCTTTAACGGCACGGACAAGCGCAAGCGTCAGGGTTACGCCGAGGTCACGCTGAACATTGACAACTCCGACCGCTTTCTGCCTTTTGACGGTGATGAGATCGCCGTCACCAGACGGTACTACCGAAGCGGCGAGAGCGAATACATGATAAACAAGGCCGCCGTAAGACTAAGGGACATCAACGAGCTGTTCATGGACACAGGCTTGGGTCGCGACGGCTACTCGATGATAGGACAGGGCAAAATCGACAGCATCGTTTCCTCCAAAAGCGAGGACAGACGGGAGATTTTCGAAGAAGCGGCGGGTATTTCACGCTACCGCTACCGCAAAATCGACGCCGAGAGAAAGCTCAAGAACACCGAGGAAAACCTACTGCGTCTGCGCGATATCGTCACGGAGCTCGAGGAGCGCGTAGGGCCGCTGAAAAAGCAGTCCGAGAAGGCGCAGAAGTTTCTGGAGCTGTCCGAAGAAAAACGCGGACTTGAAATCGCTCTGTGGCTGCTGACTCTTGACAAGTCGCAGGAAAGCCTGAAGGAGCAGGAGGAGAAAATCGCCATCGCGCGCGCTCAGTACGACGCCGCTGAACAGGCTCTCGAGGATATCCAGGAGGAGAACGACCAAATCTATTTCAAGACGGGTTCTCTGTCCTCGAAGGCTGAGGAGCTGAGAAATCAGGTGTCCTCGCTAGACTCGGAGATTGCCGCAAAGCGCGCGGATATCTCCGTTGCCGAGAACGATATTCTCCACAATAACGGGAACATCGCAAGGCTTCAGGGAGAAATTGAGCAGGCGGACAAGAACGCTGATGAGCTCGACAAGACTATCGCCGAGAAGCAGGAGAAGATCACTGCCCTCGACTTTGAAATCACCTCAAAGCAGCGCGAGTACGCCAAAATCTCCGAACAGTTAAACACTATAAACCTCGACTCGAGCCGCAGCGGTGATAAATTACAGGAGCTCACTGCCGAGCTGTCTGTACTGACAACCCAGTCGGCGGACGCGAGGGTCATCGACATGACCACGGACAGCAGCATCAACGGGCTGACCGCGAGAATCGAAAACCTTAAAGAAACAAACGAAGAAAAAACCGTTCAGCTCAAAGAGCTCGGCGAGATGAAGGAGAGCTACTCCGAACAGAAAAAAAACGTGCAGGAAGAAATCTCATCGGCTGAGAACTCCATAGCGGGCTTGGAAATTAAGCTGAATTCCAAAAATAAAAAGAGAAATGAGCTCAAAGCCGAAAGTGACAGGCTGACACTTGACCTAAACGAGCACAGGAGAAAAATCTCCTTTCTCGAGAACCTCGAGCGCAACCTCGAGGGCTTCTCAAAGAGCGTAAAGGTCGTGATCAACGCCTCGCGCAACGGCAGACTTAAGGGTATCTGCGGCCCTGTTTCGAGAGTTATCTCGGTGCCGTCTGAGTACGCCGTCGCGATAGAAACAGCCCTCGGTTCGGCAATGCAGAATATCGTTGTTGAGAGCGACGAGGACGCGAAGCAGGCTATCCGCTACCTCAAATCCTCTGACGGAGGACGCGCAACCTTCCTTCCGCTGAATACGATCAAGCCCAGAGAGCTGCGCGAAAACGGCCTCGACGACTGTTACGGCTTCATCGGTGTGGCGGCTGAGCTGTGCTCCTGCGAGGACAGATACAGAAATATTCTCAGCTCGCTTCTCGGCAAGATCGTTATCGCCGAGGACTTGAACAGCGCCGCTTCTATCGCAAAGCGCTATTCCTACCGCTTCAAGGTAGTGACCCTCGACGGTCAGGTCGTCAACGCGGGCGGTTCGCTCACAGGCGGCTCACAGCTGAGAAACACGGGCGTGCTGAGCCGCGCTTCCGAAATCGCTCAGCTCAAGGCACAGACAGAGAGCCTTATCAAAAAGGCAAAGGAAGCCGAAAATAACACCGAACTGCTCAACCGTGAGTGCGCGGCAATCGACGCGGAGCTTCTCGGCACGCGCGCGGATCTGTCGAACAGACAGCAGGATCTTGCGCGTATGCAGGCTGAAAGCAGAGCTTGCGACACTGAATATGAAAATACCAAGGAATTGATTAATAATTCCGAAAAAGAAATAAATGATTGCCTTGACCGTATTGAAACGCTTAAAAAGGACAGGGCAGAGGCGAGAGAAAGACTCACCGACCTCAATCTAAAGATCGCCGCTGCCGAAGAAAAAGTCAATTCCGTCACGGGCAGCCGCGCTGAGCTTACTCAGAAGCGCGAGCAGCTATCCGACACCATGCAGAATATCCGCCTTGAAATCGTCAGGGCACAGAAGGACATCGACGCGCTCAATTCTGAGATCGTATACGCAAAGAACACAGGCTCGGATAACGAGGATAAGAAGGCACAGCTTAAATTACAGATTGAGGAATTCAAAGCGGCTATTGAACAGTCACACGAGAGAATCGCGGAGATCAACGCCGCTGTCGATTCATGTGAGGCGACAAAGAAGTCCGTAACAGAACAGATCGCCGCTGTCAGCGCGCAGCGTGAGGAGCTTGAAAAGCGCACCGCGGAGATCCGCAGCCTTGAGCGCGACAAGACCTCCGAGCGCGAGCTTTCGGGCAGAGAGCTTGCACGACTTGAAGAACGCAAGATCAACATTGAAAAAGAGTATAATAATATTATCTCGAAGCTCTGGGAGGAGTATGAGCTAACCCGCCGCGAGGCGGAAAAGACCGCGATCAAAATCGAGGAACCCGCAAAGGCTCAGAAGCGTCTGACAGAGCTCAAGCAGGGCATCAAGAGCCTCGGCAACGTAAACGTCAGCGCGATCGAGGAATACAAAGAGGTTTCCGAGCGGTACGAATTTATGAGCGTACAGGTCGCCGATGTTGAAAAGTCAAAGGCTGAAATCGAAAAACTCATCGTTACACTAACCAAGCAGATGAAGGAGATCTTTGTCGAGAGCTTCGGCGCTATAAACCGCAACTTTACCGAGACCTTCAAGGAGCTCTTCGGCGGCGGTACGGCTTCTCTGTCGCTTTCAGACCCCGAGAATATCCTCACCAGCGGCATTGATATCCTCGTTCACCCGCCGGGCAAAATCGTAGTCCACCTCGACGCTCTCTCGGGCGGCGAAAAGGCACTTGTCGCGGTCGCTCTGTATTTCGCGATCATGAAGGTTCGACCCGCGCCGTTCTGCGTAATGGACGAGATCGAGGCGGCTCTCGATGACGTAAACGTTTTCCGCTTTGCAAGCTACCTGCGCAGACTCACCGCAAAAACCCAGTTCATTTTGATTACTCACCGCCGCGGCACCATGGAGGAAGCAGACGTTCTCTACGGAGTTACGATGCAGGACGAGGGCATTTCAAAGCTTCTCGAGCTGCGTTCCACAGAGGTCGCCGAAAAGCTGGGAATAGATTCGAAATAAAGGAGTATTCTTATGGGATTATTCAGTAAAATCAAAGAAGGCTTAAAAAAGACAAGAAAGGCTGTCATGGGTCAGATCGAGTCCATGCTCAGATCCTTTACAAAGATAGACGAGGAGCTCTTTGAGGAGCTTGAGGAGCTGCTCGTTATGGGCGATGTGGGCGTGCCTACCGCTCAGAAAATCTGTGAGGAGCTTCGTGTCCGCGTCAAGAAGGAGGGCATTACCGACCCCAAAGAGATCAACAGACTGCTCGAGGAGGTCATCACCGAAATGCTCTCGGGCGGCGAAGAGCTTGACGTTTCCACAAGCCCGTCGATAATTCTCGTGATCGGCGTCAACGGCGTCGGCAAGACCACCACCATCGGCAAGCTCGCGAACAACCTCCGTTTGCAGGGCAAGCGCGTCCTGCTCGCCGCTGCGGATACCTTCCGCGCCGCCGCAATCGACCAGCTCGACATCTGGGCGCAGAGAAGCGGCTGCGAGATCATCAAGCAGAAGGAAGGCAGCGACCCTGCCGCCGTGATCTTCGACGCTATCGCCGCCGCTAAGGCGAGAGGCTGTGACGTAATAATCTGCGACACAGCGGGCAGACTTCACAACAAAAAGCACCTCATGGACGAGCTTGCGAAAATCAACCGCGTTATCGACAGAGAGCTTCCCGACGCGGCAAAGGAAAAACTCCTCGTGCTCGACGCCACTACAGGTCAGAATGCCGTAAATCAGGCTGAGCAGTTCCGTCAGGCGACAGGCATCACGGGTATCGTGCTCACAAAGCTCGACGGCACCGCAAAGGGCGGCGTTGTCCTCGCAATCAAGGACGGTTTGGGCATTCCCGTCAAGTATATCGGCGTGGGCGAGCAGATCGACGACTTGCAGCCCTTCAACGCCGAGGACTTCGCGCGTGCTCTGTTCACAAAAACGGAGGGCGCTGAATAATGAAGTTTATTATCGCTACAAATAACAAGAAGAAGCTCGTCGAGATGGAGCGTATCCTGAAGCCGCTCGGCATTGAAGCCGTCAGCGCAAAGGACGCGGGCGTTGTGCTCGACGAGGTTGACGAGACGGGCACCACCTTTGGCGAGAATGCCTTTCTCAAGGCAAACGCCGCCTATATAAAGACCGGTATGCCCGCAGTCGCGGACGATTCGGGCATCTGTGTTGACGCTCTCGGCGGCAGACCGGGTATCTTCTCGGCGCGCTACAGCCCCGAGGACTGCGTCACCGACGAGGACAGAACCGCAAAGATTCTGGAGGAGCTTCAGGGCGTTCCGGACGAGAAACGCGGCGCTCATTACACCTGCGCTATCTGCTGCATTCTTCCCGACGGCAGCAAAATTGAGATCGAAGAAACCTGCGAGGGAAAAATCGGCTACGAGTTCATCGGCGACGGCGGCTTCGGCTACGACCCGATTTTCTACTTCGGAGACAAGACCTTCGCCCAGATAAGCGGAGAGGATAAGGACAAGGTCAGCCACAGAGGCAAGGCGCTTAGAAAATTACAGGCGGCTCTCAGGGAACATTTCGGCTGATCGGAAGGGGAAAGTATGTTAACAAGCAAACAAAGAGCGTATCTCAGAGGACTTGCCAACAGTTTTGAGACAATTCTGATCGTCGGCAAGGGCGAGATCACTGGCAATATCATAATGCAGGCGGACACCGCGCTCACCGCGCGCGAGCTTATCAAGTGCAAGGTGCTCGAGACAAGCGCCTACTCCTCACGCGAGGCGGCTGATATGATCGCCGAAAAGTGCGGCGCTGACGTGGTTCAGGTCATCGGCTCAAAATTCGTGCTCTACCGCCCGAACCCAAAGGAGCCGAAGATCGTTCTGCCCAAGGCGAAAAAGAAAAACTGACCGCGGGGTGACTGACTTGAAAACGTCTGAGTACAAGGATTTCATCCGTCAAAAAATGGGGGATTACCGCTTCACTCACAGCGTAAACGTCGCTGACGAGGCGGTGGCTCTCGCAAAAATATACGGCTGCGACGAGGAGCTTGCCTACACCGCGGGAATTCTGCACGATGTGACAAAGGAATTTCCCAAGGACGAGCAGTTGCAAATTATCGCGGACGGTGGTATAATCTTAGACAGCGTGCAGAAAAACGCACCTAAGCTGTGGCACAGCATAAGCGGCAGCGTATATGTGCGCGATTATCTGGGTATAAAAAATAACGACATCATCAACGCGGTTCGTTACCACACAACCGGCAGAGCGGGTATGAGCCTGCTGGAAAAAATCATCTATATCGCGGATTTTACCTCGGCCGAGAGAAGCTACAAGGACGTTGATATCATGCGTGAGCTCTCGAGGAAAACCCTCGAGGACGCGATGCTTTTTTCCTGCAAGTTCACAATCGGAAACCTCTCCTCAAAGGAGCTGGCGATCCACCCCGATCAGCTCGACTGTTACAACGAATTGGTTTTGAATATCGAAAGGGAGTAGTCTATGACAGCTTACGAAACCGCCGTTGCCGCCGCAAAGGCGATTGACGGCAAAAAAGGACTGAATATTCAGGTTATAGAAATCGGCGACGTTTCCGTTATCGCCGACTATATGGTTATCGCAACGGGCAACAGCTCCACCCACGTCAAGGCGCTTGCCGACGAGGTTGAGTATCAGCTCGACAAGGCGGGCGTTTCCGTCAGCCACATCGAGGGCTACCGCTCAAACAGCTGGATCCTGCTCGATTACATCGACGTGCTCGTCAACGTGTTCTCCGAGGAGGCGAGGGAGTTTTATGACCTCGACCGTCTATGGCAGGACGGCAAGCCCGTTGATCTGACGGACATCATTACGGATTAAATTACGGAGGGAAGTAAATTGAAGTATAATCATAAGGCTGTAGAGCCTAAATGGCAGGAAATATGGGAAGAAAAGGGCGTTTTCCACGCTCAGGACAACAGCGACAAGGAGAAGTTTTACGCTCTTATCGAGTTCCCTTACCCCTCGGGTCAGGGTCTGCACGTTGGACATCCGCGTCCGTATACCGCTCTCGACACCGTTGCGAGAAAGCGCCGTCTGCAGGGCTATAACGTGCTCTATCCGATCGGCTGGGACGCGTTCGGACTTCCGACAGAGAACTACGCCATCAAGAACCACATTCACCCCGAAATCGTTACAAAGAACAACATCGCGCGCTTCAAGAAGCAGATCCAGTCGCTCGGTATCTCCTTCGACTGGAGCCGCGAGATCAATACCACCGACCCCGACTACTACAAGTGGACACAGTGGATCTTCATTCAGCTCTTCAAGAAGGGCCTTGCCTACAAGAAGGAGATGAACGTCAACTGGTGCACCTCATGTAAGTGCGTCCTCGCCAACGAAGAGGTCGTCAACGGCGTGTGCGAGCGCTGCGGCAGCGAGGTTGTCCACAAGGTCAAGTCACAGTGGATGCTCAAAATCACAGAGTACGCCGACAGACTAATCAATGACCTCGACCTCGTTAACTACCCCGAGCGCGTTAAGGCTCAGCAGAAGAACTGGATCGGCAGAAGCACAGGCGCCGAGGTTGACTTTACTACCACCACAGGCGACATTCTCACCGTTTATACCACCAGAGCCGACACACTCTACGGCGCTACATACATGGTAATCTCACCCGAGCACCCCCTTATCGAGAAGTGGGCGGACAAGCTCGGCAACATGGACGAGATCCGCGAGTATCAGGCTGCCGCTGCGAGAAAGTCCGACTTTGAGCGCACCGAGGTCGCCAAGGACAAGACAGGCGTCAAGCTCGACGGCGTCCGCGCGATCAACCCCGTCAACAACAAGGAGATCCCGATTTTCATCTCCGACTATGTTCTCGTGTCCTACGGTACGGGCGCTATCATGGCGGTACCCGCTCACGACACCCGCGACTGGGAGTTCGCAAAGAAGTTTGACCTCCCGATCATCGAGGTTGTAAAGGGCGGCAACGTTCAGGAAGAAGCTTTCACCGACTGCGCGACAGGCATCATGGTAAACTCCGGTATGCTCGACGGTCTGAGTGTTGACGACGCAAAGAAAAAAATCATCGAATGGCTGACCGTAGAGGGCAAGGGTCACGCAAAGGTCAACTACAAGCTGCGCGACTGGGTATTCTCACGCCAGCGTTACTGGGGCGAGCCTATCCCGATCGTTCACTGCGACAAGTGCGGCTTCGTACCCCTCGACGAGAGCGAGCTTCCGCTCAGACTGCCGATGGTTGAGTCCTACGAGCCGACCGACAACGGCGAATCTCCGCTCGCAAACATGACAGACTGGATTTCCACCACCTGTCCGTGCTGCGGCGGCAAGGCTACCCGCGAGACCGACACAATGCCCCAGTGGGCAGGCTCCTCGTGGTACTTCCTGCGCTACATGGATCCCCACAATGATGAAGCTCTCGCTTCAAAGGAAGCGCTCGAGTACTGGTCGCCCGTTGACTGGTACAACGGCGGTATGGAGCATACAACACTCCACCTGCTCTACAGCCGCTTCTGGCACAAGTTCCTCTACGACATCGGCGTTGTGCCCACTCCCGAGCCCTACGCAAAGCGTACCTCTCACGGCATGATCCTCGGCGAGAACGGCGAGAAAATGAGCAAGTCCAGAGGCAACGTAGTAAACCCCGACGACATCGTAAACGAGTACGGCGCCGATACAATGCGTCTGTATGAAATGTTCATCGGCGACTTCGAGAAGGCCGCTCCGTGGAGCCAGGCTAGCATCCGCGGCTGCCGCAGATTCATCGAGAGATACTGGAACCTCCAGACTAACCTCGTCGACGGCGACACTATCCGTCCCGAGCTCGAGAGCGCGTTCCATAAGACTATCAAGAAGGTCGGCGACGACATCGAGAACATCAAGTTCAACACCGCTATCGCCGCTCTGATGGCTCTTATCAACGATATCTCCAACGTCAAGACGATCAACAGGGAAGAGCTGAGGATCTTCTCGATTCTGCTCAATCCGTTCGCGCCTCACGTAACCGAGGAGGTCTATTCCGCGAACAAGCTCGGCGAAGGAATTCTCGCCGAGGCTCAGTGGCCTGAGTACGACGAGAGCAAGTGCGTTGACGAGTCGATCGAGATCGTTGTTCAGGTCAACGGCAAGATTAAGGCTAAGCTCAATATCCCCGTTGACGCTTCAAAGGACGAGGTTCTTTCGCTTGCAAAATCCGACGAAAAGGTAAAAGCAGCGATCGAAAATATGCAGATCATCAAGGAAATTGTGGTTCCCAAAAAGCTCGTAAACCTCGTTGTTAAGCCATAATCGTTGACAAAAACAAAATTTTTTATAAAATTCTACATTTCTATTGACTTTATTAGCTGCATATTGTATAATAACAAATGCAATTTTGCATATTACCCATGCCATGTGGCAGATGGGAGGGATAATAGATGGCTGAAATCAGATTAAAAGAGAATGAATCTCTTGAAAGTGCTTTAAGAAGATTCAAGAAGCAGTGTGCCAGAGCTGGTGTTATTGCCGAGGTGCGCAAGAGAGAGGCTTACGAGAAGCCCTCTGTAAAGCGTAAGAAGAAGTCAGAAGCAGCTCGCAAGCGCAAATACAGGTAAAGAGATGGGCGGACAGTTTTATGCTGTCCGCCTTTTTATCAGGGGTGTATTAATATGAAAAAAATACTTGTAATGCTCGGTCCGAACCTCAATATGGTAGGTATCCGCGAAAAGGGCGTTTACGGCGCGGAGACAGCCGAGAGCATCGAAGCTCAGATCAAGGACTACGCGCTCAAGTCGGGCTTTGAAGCAGAGGTCTATCAGTCAAACTACGAGGGCGACCTTATCGACAAAATCCACTCTTCGCGCGAGGAATTCTGCGGCGCGGTCATCAACGCCGGAGCACTCACTCACTACAGCTACGCTCTCAGGGACGCTATCGCCTGCGTACAGATTCCTTATGTCGAGGTGCATATGTCGAATATCCACGCCCGCGAGGAGTTCCGCCACACCTCGGTCATCGCGCCCGTCTGCAAGGGACAGATCGCAGGCTTCGGCAAGTTGAGCTATTTCCTCGCCATTGAGGCGCTGAAGGAACTTTGCAATGAGTGATATATTCGATAGAAGAATTAACAGGCTCCGCGAGATCCTTTCCGACAGGGAAGCGGCGCTTATCACAAATGAGAAGAACATAGGCTATTTCTGCGGCTTTTTCCACAGCGAGGGCTATTATCTGCTCACACGAGAAAAGGCTTATCTGCTTGTTGACTTCCGCTACATAGAGGCGGCAAATCAAAAGGCTCACGGCTGCGAAGTGATCTGCTTTCATAAGCTCAGCGAGGATTTACTCAAAATCCTTGCCGAAAATGAGATCAAGTCGGTCAAAATCGAAGCGGAGTACATGACGGTCGCAAGGCTCAGGTTTTTCAGACACAAGCTTGAGGCAAAGGGTATTACTGTCAGCGACGGCAGCGAGCTTGACAAGAAGATTGCCGGCTGCCGTATAATAAAGGACGAAACAGAGCTTGAGAAAATCCGCACCGCACAGAAAATCGCCGAGAAGGCGTATCTCGAGATGCTCAACTTCGTTAAGGTCGGCGTATCCGAGCGCGAGCTTGCGGCAAGGCTTGAGTTCCTGATGAAAATGAACGGGGCAGAGGATATCTCCTTCGACCTCATTACAATCACAGGCAAAAAGACCTCGCTGCCTCACGGCGTGCCGTCCGACGCGAAAATCGCCGAGGGTGACTTTTTCACCTGCGATTTCGGCGCGGTATATGAGGGCTATCACAGCGACACCACCAGAACCGTCGCCGTCGGTCACGCGACCGAGGAGATGCGCGAAATCTATACAACGGTTCTAAACGCGCAGCTTAGCGCGCTCGATGTCGTAAAAGCGGGAGTACCTGCCGCAGACGTTGACAGAGCCGCCCGGAAGGTGATTGATGACGCGGGTTACGGAAAGTATTTCGGCCACGCAACGGGTCACGGGGTAGGGCTTGATATCCACGAGTCTCCCGCTGTTTCGTACCGCGGCAATGAGATCCTCAGAGCGGGCATGATCATCACCGACGAGCCGGGAATTTATCTTCCCGACAGGTTCGGCGTCAGGATCGAGGATATGCTCTGCGTCACGGATACGGGATACGAAAACCTCGTATCTCTGCCCAAGGAATTGATAATTTTATAAAAGGCTTGCTTTTTTGGGCGATATTATGTATAATGGTAGATAATGAGAGCACAGTGTCAAAAGCTGTGCGACTAAAACACTTAGGAGGTAATAACAATGATTTCAGCAGGTGATTTCAGAAACGGCGTTACATTTGAGATGGACGGTCAGGTAGTTTCCATTATCGAATTCCAGCACGTTAAGCCCGGTAAGGGTGCTGCTTTTGTCAGAACAAAGATCAGAAACGTAATTACCGGTGCGGTAGTTGAAAAGACTTTTAACCCCAACGATAAGTATCCCACCGCTTTTATCGAGAGAAAGGATATGGAGTACAGCTATTCCGACGGCGACCTCTATTACTTCATGGATACAGAAACATGGGAGCAGCTTCCCATCAACAAGAGCGTTCTCAGCGACAACTTCAAGTTCGTCAAGGAAAACATGGTCTGCAAGGTTCTTTCCTACAAGGGCAATGTTTTCGGCGTAGAGCCGCCCAACTTTGTTGAGCTTCAGGTTACAAAGACCGACCCCGGCTTCAAGGGCGATACTGCTACAAACGCTACCAAGCCCGCTACCCTTGAGACAGGCGCCGAGATCAAGGTTCCTCTCTTCATCGACGAGGGCGAGGTTATCCAGATCGACACCAGAACAGGCGAATACATGGGCAGAGCATAATCTGCGGGAGTAAGCTATGAACATTACCGAAAAAATTTCTTACATCAAGGGTCTTTGCGAGGGTCTTTCTCTCGACGAGAAGAAGCCCGAGGTTAAGGTTATCAACGCGATCATCGACCTTCTCGACGATATCGCTTACGATCTCACCGATATGGAAGAGCTTTATGACGAGCTCAGCGATCAGGTTGACGAAATCGATCAGGATCTCGCGGAGGTTGAGTCCGAGCTTTATGACGAGGACTGCGACTGCTGTGACGACGATGACGATGATTATGATGAAGATGAGGATTTTGACTTCGACGACGAGGACAATCCCTTCTACGAAGTAACCTGCGGCGCATGCGGACAGAAGCTCAACGTTTCCGAGGACGTTCTCCTCGAGGGCGAGATCGAGTGCCCGAACTGCGGCGAGCTGCTTGAGTTTGATTTCTCAGGTCTTTTTGACGAGGAAGAGGAAGAGTGCGACGGCAACTGCGACGGCTGTGACGGCTGCGAAGGCGAAGAATAATTTTCACTGATTTACACCTCTCGTATATCATGTACGAGGGGTGTTTTTTTGCTGTACAGAAAAAGACGCAGACATCGCTTACGCAAATGGCACATCATTATTCTGCTTGTCTGCTTTGTGTTCGGTCTGCTCGTTTACGGCTTTGAGAAAAAGGCGGAGGTGTTCTCAAACTCCTACATTCCGTCCTTTGCCGAACGGTGCGCTGCGGAAGCGATTAACGACGCTGTCACCCGCAAGCTCGGCGAGCTTGATCTTTCCTACGACGATCTTGCGAAGGTCGAATATTCCGACAGCGGACAGCCGCGCTCGATCGAAACGAATTCCGCTCAGATAAATCTGCTCAAAGCCGAGGCTACACGCGCCGCGCAGGACGAGATCACAAAAATCAAACACAGCGAGATCATGATTCCGCTCGGCGCGTTTACGGGGCTGACGCTTCTCTCAAACTCAGGCCCCGAGATACCGCTGACCTTCTGTATGACGGGCAGCTTCAACTCGCACCTCGAGAGCAGCTTTGAGTCGGCTGGCATGAATCAGACCCTGCACCACATCAAGCTGGTCGTGACCGCTCATATTGTGACGGCTTCCGCGGATTACGGCGATACGATAAGCTTTGACACGGATTTTGAGGTCGCACAAAACGTCATAACAGGCGAGATTCCCACAATATATGGTGGAACAAGGACTATTTATTAACGAAATATATTATATAATTCTAAAGAAAAATATTGAAATCAAAATCAACTTGTGATATACTTAATTAGTTAATAACTAGAATGGGTTAGGAGGCGTTTATTTGTCTGATAATATTATCGTGGCGGATAAACTGTCTGAAAAACAGCAGGAATATATGGCGCTGATCGCCGAAATTATGGAGATTCGCAAGCGAGGCGAAAAACCTCTCGCGTTTATCCGTACATACGGCTGTCAGCAAAATGTTGCGGACAGTGAAAAAATCAAGGGTATGCTCGCAAGATCGGGCTTTGGCTTTGTCGACGAGCCTGACGACGCGGACTTCATACTCTTTAATACCTGCGCTGTCCGTGAGCACGCCGAGGACAGGGTTTTCGGCAACGTCGGCGCGCTTAAAAACCTCAAGCGCAGACACCCGCAGATACTTATCGCGCTCTGCGGCTGCATGATGGAACAGGAGCATATCGCAAACCGCATCTACCAGAGCTTTCCGTTCGTCGGTCTTGTTTTCGGCACACACTCGCTTCACCATTTTCCCGAGCTGATGTACCATTCTCTCGTCGACGGCAAGAGAATATTTGAGCGCGGAAATGACGATAATAAATTATACGAGGGCTTTCCCGTCAGGCGCGACGGCTCGTTCAAGGGCTGGCTGCCTATCATGTACGGCTGCAATAACTTCTGCACCTACTGCATCGTGCCTTATGTGCGCGGCAGGGAACGCAGCAGAGAGAAGGATATTATTCTTTCCGAAGCTCGCGACATGATAAGCTCGGGCTACAAGGATATCACTTTGCTCGGTCAGAACGTCAATTCCTACGGCAAGACCCTGCAGACACCCGTAACCTTTGCTCAGCTCATTTCGGAGATTGACCAAAACGACGGAGAGTACTGGCTGAGATTCATGACATCGCACCCGAAGGACTGCTCAAAGGAGCTGATTGACGCGATCGCAAACAGCCGCCATATCAGCAAGCACCTGCACCTGCCGTTCCAGAGCGGTTCCGACAGAATACTCAAGGCGATGAACCGCCGCTACGACAGAAAGAAGTACCTCGAGACCATAGCCTACGCCAAGGAGAAAATCGACGGCGTATCACTTACAAGCGACATCATCGTCGGCTTCCCGGGAGAGACCTACGAGGACTTCAAGGAAACGCTTTCTCTTATCAGAGAGGTAGAGTTCACCTCGCTCTTTACCTTCATCTATTCGCCGCGCGTCGGCACTCCCGCCGCGAAGATGGACGACCCCGTTTCCGCCGAGGAAAAGTCCAAGTGGTTCAGAGAGCTGCTCGACGTCCAGGAGGAAATCGCCGCGAAGCGCTGTTCGTCAATGGTCGGACAGACCGAGCGCGTGCTTATCGAGAGCGAAAAGGAAAAGACAGGCGAGCTTAACGCGCGCACAAGCGGAAACATCATCGTCGAGCTTGACGGCGACCCGTCATTGATCGGCACATTTCAGAATGTCAAAATTACAAAAGCCCGCAACTGGATTCTCAAGGGCGAGCTAATATAAACGGAGGAATATAAATGGATACAATCACACTTGCAAGAGAACTCGGCAGAGCAATTCAGCAGGAGGAATCATACATCAATCTCAAAAACGTTCAGGCTCAGGCCGACGCCGACGCGGAGTTACAGAAGCTCATCGGCGAGTTCAACACAAAGAGAATGGGCATCAACGAGGAAGCCTCAAAGAAGGACAGAGATCAGCAGAAGCTGACCACCCTCAACAGAGAGATGCGCGAGGTTTACTCAAAGATCATGTCTAACGAGAACATGATCGCCTACAACGAGGCAAAGGAAGCGTTTGACAAGATCTCAAACCGCGTTACCGCTATCATTCAGCAGTGCATCGACGGCGTTGACCCCGAGGTCGCGGACTATGCCGAGTCCTGCAGCGGAAGCTGCAGCACCTGCGGCGGCTGCGGCTGATAAGCTGTAATTATTTTCAGAAAGGGAGTGTGAGAAATGGCGGAGCTTTCTCCGATGATGAAGCAATACTTCGAGATCAAAGAGAAAAACAAGGACTGCATTCTGTTCTATCGTCTCGGCGATTTCTATGAGATGTTCTACGAAGACGCGATTCTCGCATCCCGTGAGCTGGAGCTTACCCTCACAGGCAGAGACTGCGGTCAGGAGGAACGCGCGCCGATGTGCGGCGTACCCTTCCACAGCTGCGAGGGTTACATAGCAAAGCTCGTTTCAAAGGGCTACAAGGTAGCTATATGTGAGCAGACCGAGGATCCGAAAGCCGCCAAGGGTTTGGTAAAGCGCGATATTATCCGCGTTATCACTCCCGGCACCGTCATGGAACAGAGTATGCTCGACGAGAGCCGCAACAACTACATCTGCTCGATGTATTCCTCGGATAAGAAAATCGGTATCTGCTTCTGCGATATTTCTACAGGAGAATTATACGCGACCGATATCTCAGGCAGGGATTACTACAGGATACTGACCAATCAGCTGGCGTCCTACAGTCCGCGCGAGATACTTTTCGGCGGCGATATTATAAACCTAAAGCAGCTGCCTGAGTTTATCAAGAGCAAGCTGTCCGCCGGAGTCGAAATGCTCGACGACGATAAATTCGAGCTTTCGCTTTGCCGTGAAACAGTAGAACAGCAGTTTCCCGACGAAATGCACCTGATATCGGACAAGCCCGTTGTGATAAGCTCTGTCGGCGCGCTGATCAACTACCTGCGCGAGACACAGATGAGCGGTCTTGAGCGCATCAATCACCTTGAGATCTACAACGAAGCGCAGTACATGCGTCTTGACTACAACACCCAGCGCAACCTCGAGCTGACGCAGACTATGCTCTCGAAAACAAAGCGCGGTTCGCTGCTCTGGGTAATTGACAAGACAAAAACCGCGATGGGCAAGCGTCTTATCCGCTCGTGGCTTGACCATCCGCTGATGAATATTTCCAAAATCAACAACCGTCAGAGCGCGGTTGAGGAGCTTGTAAACGACACCGTGCTGCGGCTGGAGCTTACGGCGACACTGAGCGGTATTTACGACATCGAACGCATTATGACAAAGATTGTCTACGGCTCGGCGAATGCCAGAGATTTGCGTTCGCTGTGCTCTGCAATCACTGATCTGCCTCAGATTTCCGATTTGATTTCAGGCTGTCAGTCGTCCTACATGAGAATGATTTATAAGGATCTCGATTTGCTCGAGGACATTCATTCACTGATTGACAGCGCGATCGTCGACGATCCGCCGTTCTCGGTTCGCGAGGGCGGAATGATCAGAGAGGGTTACAACAAGGAGCTTGACATTGTCAACAGCGACATGAACAACTCCAAGGATATCCTCTCGCAGATTGAGGCTCAGGAGAGAGAAAAAACCGGAATCCCAAAGCTGAAAATCGGCTACAACAGGGTTTACGGTTACTTCCTCGAGGTCACCAATTTCTATAAAAATCTGGTGCCCGATACATACATTCGCAAACAAACCCTGACCGGCAGCGAGCGTTACATAACTCCCGACCTAAAGGATTTGGAGAGCCGTATTCTCGGAGCGAAGGACAGAGCAATTGCGATGGAATATACGCTCTTCGAGACTATTCGCACGACCGTTTCCGATAATCTCGAGAGGATCCAGAACACCGCTAAGGCGTTGGCAACTTTAGACGCTCTGACATCTCTGGCGAATGTCGCTTCGGACAACCGATACGTCAGACCCGAGGTCAACCAGTCCACCGCGATCGTGATCAAGGACTCGCGCCACCCTGTGGTTGAGCTGCTGCTCAGGGACTCCTCATTCGTTCCTAACGACGTAAATCTAGACACAAAGGGTGAGAGGGTAGACATCATAACAGGCCCGAACATGGCTGGTAAGTCTACCTACATGCGGCAGATCGCGCTGATTGTCCTTATGGCTCAGATGGGCAGCTTCGTGCCCGCGTCATCTGCAAAGATCGGCATTGTCGACAGCATTTTCACCCGTGTGGGCGCGTCAGACGACCTCGCATCGGGACAATCGACATTTATGGTTGAGATGAATGAGGTCGCCAACATCGTAAAGAACGCGACTTCAAAGAGCCTTCTGATTCTCGACGAGATCGGACGCGGCACCTCGACCTTTGACGGCATGAGCATCGCGAGAGCGGTTCTCGAGTACTGCGCCGACAAGAAAAAGCTCGGCGCCAAAACGCTCTTCGCAACTCACTATCACGAGCTCAGCGTTATGGAGCAGCTTCTCGACGGCGTCAAAAACTACAGCATTGCCGTCAAGAAACGCGGCGACGACATAACCTTCCTGCGCAGGATTGTTCCCGGCGGCGCTGACGACAGCTACGGCATTGAGGTAGCAAAGCTCGCGGGCGTACCAAACACGATCATCAACCGCGCAAAGGAAATCCTCGCCGACCTCGAGAGCGGCAAGGCTGAAACCATTATCGAGAAGGTCAACGTAAACGAGGACACTCAGCTTTCGCTTATGGGAGTTGCTTCAAGTCCCGTTATCGACAAGCTAAAGTCGGTCGACCTGAACACACTTACGCCTATAGAGGCGATGAATTTACTTTACGAATTAAAGAACATGATATAGAACGGAGGTGACTGCATTGGGAGTTATTAATGTGCTCGATAAGCACGTAGCCGAGCTGATTGCGGCGGGTGAGGTCGTTGAAAGACCCGCGTCCGTAATCAAGGAGCTCGTCGAAAACGCGATTGACGCCGGTGCGAAGCACATTACCGTCGAGATCAAAAACGGCGGCACTACCTTTATGCGTGTCACCGACGACGGCTGCGGATTTCTGCGCGAGGACGTAAAGCTCGCCTTTCTCCGTCATGCCACCAGCAAGGTCAGAGAACAGGACGACCTTGACCACATAGCGACTCTCGGATTCCGCGGCGAGGCTCTCGCATCAATCAGCGCGGTCTCCCGTTTGCAGCTGATTACAAAAAGCGCGAAGGAGGACACCGGTACCTCGTACATTATCGAGGGCGGCGAGGAAAAGTCCTTTGACGACGCGGGCTGTCCTGTCGGCACGACCTTTGTTATCAGGGACTTGTTCTATAACATACCCGCGCGCGCTAAGTTTCTCAAAAAGGACGTTTCCGAGGGCAACACTGTTTCGAATATTGTTGACAAGACCGCGCTCTCGCACCCCGAGATAGCATTCACCTTTGTCCGCGACGGCAAACAGGCGCTGAAAACCTTCGGCGACGGCAAGCTGCTCTCGGCAATCTACGCGGTGTTCGGCAGGGAATTCGCGACAAGCCTGATTCCCGTTGACTATCAGCTCGACGGCATCACTGTTTCGGGTTATGTTTCAAAGCCCGTCAACTCCCGTCCTAACCGCAATATGCAGAACTTCTTCATAAACGGCAGATATGTCAAGTCGCGCACGGCTATGGCGGCTTTAGAGGAGGCGTTCAAGGGCTCGATTATGGTCGGAAAGTTTCCGTCCTGCGTGCTCAATCTCTCCTTGCCGTTTGAAGCGATCGACGTCAACGTTCACCCCTCAAAAATCGAGGTGCGTTTCATAAACGAGCGTCCTGTTTTCGACGCGGTTTACCATGCCGCAAAGTCCGCTCTGCTCAAGCACGACGACAGAAAGCAGGCGCATTTCAAGGACGATTCGGCTCTCCATGAGATACGCCGCAGCAGCACCTTCAATAACGCTCAGGCGGTTTTCAGAAAGCCCGGGCCGCCGAAGGTACAGCCGCAGATTAAGCCGAAGGACGAATTCAATCCGTTCAGTGATATCGAATTCTCCAAACCGAATCCCAAACCCAAGCTGCAGCCGCTTGACGATCTGCATTTAACTGACAATAAAAATCCGTTTGATGTGTATTCAAAGCAGGCTGTTAAAAACACAAAGCGCGAGGAAAGCTACTCAAAGCCACAGAATCAGGCTTTGCCGCTGATTCAGAAGCCCGACACACCAAAGCCGAAACCGAAGGCTGAGGAAATCGTCGTTACAGAGAAGCCCAACAGCGAGCCTGTTGTTCTGTATGAGCAGCAGAAGGACGAGCTGAAATACGTCGGCGAGCTTTTTGATACATATATCATCGTTGAAAAGAACCAATATGAAATGCTGCTTATCGACAAGCACGCGGCTCACGAGAGGATCATTTACGAGAAGCTCAAGGCTGAGAAGGCAGGTTCGTCGGCACAGCTTTTGCTAACGCCGATCACCGTAACCCTCGGAAAGAGCGAGTACGACGCTGCGATAAATCATCTTGATATGTTCTCAGACTGCTCGTTCGAGGTCGAGGACTTCGGAAACAGCACGCTTCTTGTCCGCAGCGCTCCGCAGTACATTGAAGCCGCTGAGGTCGCAGACTGTATCACTGAGATGGCTGACTACATCTCGATGGGCAAGAATGACATCTTTACCGAAAAGATGGACTGGTTCTATCACAACGTCGCCTGCCGCAGCGCGATCAAGGCAGGTCACAAGAACTCCGCTCAGGAGCTTATCGATATCGTAAAGACTCTTGAGGAAAATCCGCAGATAAGGTACTGTCCGCACGGCAGACCCATCTGTATTGTTATGAAAAAAAGCGAGATTGAAAGACAATTTGGCAGGGCGTGATATTTTGAGTGAAAAACAGAAAATCATCTCCGTAGTCGGGCCGACCGCCTCGGGCAAGACACGTCTTGCGGTCGAGCTTGCCAAAATCTTTGACGGCGAGGTTATCTCCGCCGACTCCATGCAGATATATCAGGGCATGCAAATCGCCACAGCAAAGCCCGACAAAGCCGAAATGCAGGGAATTCCGCACCACCTGATGGATTTCCTGCCGCCCGACAAAAGCTACTCCGTCGCGATGTTCACAGACGACGCGAAGCGATGTATCACGGATATTTCCTCGAGAGGGAAGCTCCCGATACTGGCAGGCGGTACGGGCTTATACGTCGACTCTCTGCTCCGGAATATCAAATTCAGCGAAGAGGAACGCGATGAAAAGCTAAGCCGCGAGCTTTGGCAGAAGTATGAGGAAGAGGGAATCGATTCGCTGCTGCAAAAGCTCAGCGCGATTGACCCGCCGTCATATGAGCGGCTTAAGGAAGGCAGAAACCCAAAGCGCATTATCCGCGCAATTGAGTTCTTTTACACCACGGGCAAAACCATTACCGAACAAAACGAGATGTCAAGGCTTGAAGAATCACCCTATGACGCGATAAAGATAGGTCTGGGCTTTCTCGACCGTGAAAAGCTGTATGAAAGGATCAACCTCAGGGTCGACCTGATGCTCCGGAACGGACTGCTCGAGGAAGCGCGTCAGGTGCTCGGTTCAGAGCTCAGTCAGACCTCTGTAAAGGCAATAGGCTACAAGGAGCTTATGCCGTACTTTGAAGGCGAACAGAGCCTTGAGGAATGTATAGAAAAGCTGAAACGCGAAACCAGACGCTACGCAAAACGCCAGCTCACCTGGTTCAAACGAGATAAGGAAATCAATTGGCTGTATGTAGACGAAGAGCCGAACTTTGAGGCGCTTCTCGATAAAGCCGTTCAAATTATAAAAGGAAGGTTATATGGATAAGCTACTGTTCAAACGCATACTTGTCGCGGCGCTCACCTTGCTTGCGGTTGTATACGTTGCGTATCTGTTAATCAGCGCGAATTTTGACATGTATCCCACCGAAAACGCGGTGCAGACCACAGTAACCGACAAAATCTATTCCAATGCGTTCATCATCCGCGATGAGAACCTGATTGAAAACACCGCTCAGGGCGTGCTTTCGTACTCAGTCGCGAACGGCGAGGCTGTTAACGCTAACGGAGAAATAGCAAAGGTGTACGCGAACGCTGAGGACGCGCTTGCCCACAGCACCGCAGAAGCGCTCCAGAAAAAGAAGGAATCGCTCGAGTATATCCAGAAGAATACGATCTCGGGTACGATGAACATTGATATTATCAACAACAATATCAAGAACAAGCTGATCAACTATCTCGACGATACAAACAACGGAAATATCAGCAAGACCGCGACCGACGCGGATACTCTTCTGACCTATATCAACCAGCGCATGCTCTACACCGGAAAGATCGAAAACTTCAACGAGGAAATCGCCTCTCTTTCCGAGCAGATAAGCACTCTCAATAACAGCGCAGGAAACAGCAAGGGTTCGATTAAGACGACAAAGGCGGGATATTTCACCGAGTTCTGCGACGGCTATGAAAAGACCTTCAGCTACGACGATATCGACAAGCTGACCCTTGACGATCTGAATAACGCAAAAAAAGGCTCAGTTCCCGACAATACCGCCGGAAAGGTTATCGGCAACGTAAAGTGGTACGTAGCCTGCGAGGTAAATTCCGACCAGGCAGCGAGCCTGAATATCTGGGACAGTGCGGTAACGGTGCTGTTCTCGGAAGCTTCGTCGGAAGCGATTCCCGCCGAGATTTACAAGGTCTCGCAGCCAGAGAAGGACGGAAACGCCCTTGTTATTCTCCGCTGCGACTACATGGACGACGGTATTCTCGAGGCAAGACAGGAGCCTATCGAAATCGGAATGGGTACATACACGGGTCTGCGTGTAAGCAAGCGCGCTATTCACGACGACTTCGTAACAAAGACCACATACGACGACAACGACAATCCGCACAAGGAAGAAAAGAAGGTTCAGGGCGTATACGTTCTCTACGGCAGCGAGGTTCAGTTCAAGCAGATCTCTATTCTCTACGCGGACGAGGATTATGTAATCTGCGACCCCAGCCCCGAGGAAGGCATTCTCTTAAACGGCAGCACAATTTCACTTTATGACAAGGTAATCGTGAAAGGAGACGATTTGTATGACGGCAAGGTCATTCACTGATGTAGAATATAATTACAAAAAAATAAACGAGGATATCGCCGAGGCGGCTCAGAAGGTCGGAAAAAAGAGAGAGGATATCACCTTTCTCGCGGCAACCAAGACCGTAGACGCCGCTACGATAAACCATGCGATTTCTCTCGGACTTGACCATATCGGCGAGAACAGGGTACAGGAGCTGCTCTCAAAATACGAGGACTACGATCTTGACAACTGTTCGCTGCAGTTCATCGGTCATTTGCAGACAAACAAGGTTCGGCAGATCGTCGGCAAGGTCGATCTGATCCAGTCGGTCGACTCAGTGAAGCTCGCAAAGGAAATTGCCGCGCAGTCACTGAAAAGAAATATCACGACGAACATTCTCGTCGAGGTCAATATCGGCAGGGAAGAGAACAAATCGGGCGTTTTTGAGGAAAACCTCGAGGAATTGCTCGCCCAAATCGCGGGATTTGATGGAATTTCTGTACAAGGTTTGATGACAATTCCGCCAATTTGTGATAATAAACATAAAATTTCTGAATATTTTAATAAAATGCACAACTTATTTATTGACATATCGCAAAAAAAATTAGATAATATAAATATGCATATTCTTTCAATGGGTATGTCTGACGATTACCGCGAGGCGATCCTTGCGGGCGCAACTATGGTTAGAATAGGATCGGCGCTTTTCGGCGCAAGAAACTATACATAATTAGGAGGAAATAGAAATGGCAGGAATAGTAGACAAGTTCAAGCGTATGTGGGACGCTCCCGACGACGAATACGAGTACGACGAGTACGGCTACGCCGACGAGGGCGAAGATGATTACGAGGAAGAGGCTCCCAGAGAGCGTGAAAGAGCTTCCACAGTAACATCAGGCAGAAATAAGGTTGTTAACATCAACGCAACAGCCAAGCTGCAGGTTGGTATCTTCAAGCCTGAGCGCTTCGGAGAAGAAACACGCGCGATTGCGGACGAGCTGATCAAAACTCACACAGTTGTACTCAATCTTGAGGACACCAACAAGGATATGGCAAGAAGAATTCTTGACTTCCTCAGCGGCGTCGCTTATGCCAACAACGGCAAAATCAAAAGAGTTGCTTCAAATACATATATTATTATCCCGAGCAACGTTGACCTCACAGGCGACGATCTGCTCGACGAGTTAGAAAACAGCGGTGTATACTTCTGATAACGACAAGCTGTTTTTATCTCAGCTTGACGACGGCGTGTACCTCTGTCAGCAAAGACAGAAGCCGTACTTCTTTCCGTTCCTGAGCGAGCGGAAGCAGGCGGTCGCCAAGCGATACCTTGACTCCTCGGGCTTTTTGACCTACCGCTTTTACGGCGGATACGAGGACAGCGAACGAAAGGTTCTCGGGCTGTATTTCTATGATGAAATCGAGGACTTTCCCGTTACCGCGCTGGAAATCACCTTCCGAAAAGCGGACAAGCTCACTCACAGGGATTTCCTGGGAGCTTTGATGTCGCTCGGAATCGAGCGCGACACCGTCGGAGATATTTTGGTCGAGGACGGAAGATGCGTAGTCTTTGTCAAGTCGGAGATAAGCTCATACATCACCTCGCAGCTGTTCAAAATCGGCAGCGCGGGCGTAAAGATTAAAGAAGCGGATCCCGATACTCTGCCCAAGGGCAGAGGCTTTGACGAGCAGTCCTATGTCGTGGCGTCACTCAGACTTGACGCTGTTGTGGCTGCAGTAACGGGTTTATCGCGCGAAAAGACCAAGCAGCTTATCTGCTCGGGAAACGTCAGCCTTAACTTTCTGCCCTGCGACAATGTTAGCAAGGCGATTGAAAGCGGCGACAGCCTGAGTATACGGGGCAAGGGTAAATATAAAATAAACGGTGTATTAGGGGAAACAAAGAAACACCGGACCAGATTATCAATTATTCACTACAGATAAGGAGTTCAGAACATGCTTACTATTGATGAAATCAAGAATGTCAGCTTCAGAAAAGCTACTCTCAGCGGCGGCTACAGAGCCGAAGATGTTGACGCATTTATCGATGAGATAATCGCGTCCTTTGAACAGCTGAAAAAGGAAAAAACCAATCTTGTACATAAAATCGACAGACTCGCTACCCGTCTTGAGGAGTACAGAGCAGACGAGGAGACCGTAAGAAACGCTCTGCTTACTTCACAGAAGATGTCCGACGCCTGCATCAAAGAGGCGAGAGAGAAGGCAGCGAGAATTATCCGCGAGGCAGAGGAGAAGGCAAATGCGATCTCCGTTGAGGCAAACAACCAGACCGCTCTCGAGAAGGAGAATTATCTCCAGCTCCAGGCTGACGCAGTTAATCTCAGAGCCGAGCTCATTGAGCTTTACAGAAGCCACATCAAGACTATCGATGACCTTCCCACATCAGAGGATCTCGACAAGACCACCAAGGAGCTTGACGAGAAATATCCCACCGCTCCCGTAGAGCCTCAGCCCACCTTCAATCCTGCGGATTTCCGTCAGGACAACTACGCTCAGGAGAATTACGCTCAGGACTATTCACAGCAGAGCTACGACGAGCCTGCATATGATGAGCAGGGTGAAGAGACAGTTTCTCAGCCTCAGCAGTTCAGACAGCCCGCCAGAAGACAGCAGCAGCGCCCCGTAAGACAGGCTCCCGCCCAGGGTGAAGCCGATTTCAGCGACGGCACAAAGGTTGCTGCAAAGCGCCCGAGCAAATTTGCTCACCTCAAGTTCGGCGATAACTACGACGTTTCAGCCGACTGATAAATTATTAAATTGGAGAGATAACTACAATGTCCCAGGATTATAACGCTACACTTAATCTTCCGAAAACCGATTTTCCGATGCGTGCGGGTCTGCCCAAGAGCGAGCCTGTTACCCTCAAGAATTGGGAGGACGAGAAATTATATGACAAGCTCATGGAGCGTAACGAGGGCAAGCCCCTCTTTGTGCTTCACGACGGACCTCCTTACGCGAACGGCGATATTCACCTCGGCCACGCGCTCAACAAAATCTTGAAGGATTTCATCGTCCGCTACAAGAATATGGCGGGCTTCAAGGCTCCGTTCGTTCCCGGCTGGGATACCCACGGCCTTCCCACCGAGCTCAAGGCAAGACAGAAGGCAGGTATCGGAAGCTCCGCGGATATATCCGTGGTTGAGCTGCGCAAGCTCTGCGAGGAGTTCGTTACAGGTTATATAAACGACCAGAGAGAGCAGTTCAAGCGCTTAGGCGCTATCGGCGAATGGGACAATCCTTATATCACCCTCAAGCACGAATTCGAGGCTGAGCAGATCAAGGTATTTGCCGAGATGGCTGACAAGGGCTACATCTACCGCGGCTTAAAGCCCGTTTACTGGTGCCCCGAGTGCAAGACCGCTCTCGCCGAAGCCGAGATCGAGTACGCCGAGGATCCCTGCCACTCTATCTACGTTAAGTTCAGAGTTACCGACGACTTGGGTAAATTCGCCGCTATGGGCATCGACCCCGCAAAGGTATCCTTCGTGATCTGGACAACGACCACTTGGACGCTCCCTGCCAACGTCGCCATCTGCGTCGGTCCCAGATTTGAGTATTCCGTAATCCAGAGCGGCGATGAGTATTATGTAATGGCTACAGAGCTTTACCGTTCCGCTATGGAAGAAGCAGGCATTACAGACTATCAGGTCGTCGCTGCAATCAAGGGCAGCGAGCTCGAGTACATGAAAACTCAGCACCCGTTCCTTGACCGCGAGTCGCTCCTCATTGTCGGCGAGCACGTAACTCTCGAAAGCGGTACAGGCTGCGTTCACACCGCGCCCGGTCACGGTGTTGACGACTACAATGTCTGCCGCAACTATCCCGAAATTCCCGTAATCTGTCCCGTAAACGGGGACGGCGTTCTCACTGAGGAAGCAGGTCAGTTTGCAGGTCTTACAACAGACGAAGCGAACAAGAAGATCGCTATTCACCTTGACGCGACCGGTTCTCTGTTTGCGCTCAAGAAAATCATTCACCAGTATCCGCACTGCTGGAGATGTAAATCACCGATTCTGTTCAGAGCGACAGACCAGTGGTTCTGCTCCGTTGACGACTTCAAGGACGACGCTGTAAAGGCTATCAACGAGGTCGAGTGGATCCCCTCATGGGGCAAGGACAGAATTACCTCAATGGTAAGAGAGAGAAAAGACTGGTGTATCTCACGTCAGAGAAAATGGGGCGTTCCGATCCCGATTTTCTACTGCAGAGATTGCGGCGAGCCCTTGATCGACAAGACCGCTATGCTTGCGGTTGCCGATGTATTTGCTAAGGAAGGCTCCAACGCGTGGTTTGACCACGACGCTTCCGGGATGCTGCCTGAAGGCACCAAGTGCGCAAAGTGCGGCTGCACCTCGTTTGACAAGGAAAAGGATATCATGGACGTCTGGTTCGACAGCGGTTCCTCACATACCGCCGTTGTAAGACGCCGCGGCTACCTCAAGTTCCCCGCAGACCTCTATCTCGAGGGTAACGACCAGTACAGAGGCTGGTTCCAGTCCTCGCTGCTCACCTCCGTTGCAACAATGGGTACTGCTCCTTACAAGACCGTTCTGACTCACGGCATGATTCTCGATATGGAAAAGAGAAAGATGAGTAAGTCGCTCGGCAACGGCATCAGCCCTCAGGAGGTTATCAAACAGTACGGCGCCGACGTATTAAGACTCTGGGTCGCTTCCTGCGACTACCAGTCCGACGTCAACATCTCCTTCGATATCCTCAAGCAGCGCTCCGAGGCTTACAGAAAGGTGAGAAATACCGCGAGATATATCCTCGGCAATCTGTTTGACTTTAATCCCGATACAGATATGGCGGACTTCGATACTCTGCTTCCGATTGACAAGTGGGCTCTCGCAAAGCTCAACAGCCTTATTGACAAGGTCAGGGAAGCATACGACAAGTACGAGTTCCACATTGTATATCACAGCATTCACAACTTCTGCGTTGTAGATATGTCAAACTTCTATCTTGACGTTCTCAAGGACAGACTGTATACAGAGAAGGCTGATTCTCCGCGCAGAAGAGCCGCTCAGACAGCTATGTACCTTATCCTCAACGCAATGACAAGAATGATCGCTCCGATCCTTGCGTACACCTCCGACGAAATCTGGAAGTTTATGCCGCACTCCGCTGCCGACGAGGCTTCTCACGTTATCTACAACGAGATGCCCGAGAAGGTCGCGGTAGACGTTGACGACAGCTTCATGGAGTTCTGGAACCGCATTCACGAGCTCAGAGACGACGTTAAAAAGACTCTTGAGCCGATGATCAAGGAAAAGACGATCAAGAGCTCGCTCGAAGCTAAGGTCACTCTCAGCGCGGGCGGAGAGACCCTTGAATTCCTCAAGCAGGCCGAACCCGAGCTTGCCGACGCGTTCATCGTATCCGAGGTCGTTATTGCCGATAACGGCGCCGAGCTCGAAATCACCGCCGAAAAAGCGGAGGGTGAGAAGTGCGAACGCTGCTGGGCAATCAGAAAATCCGTAGGCGCTGACGCCGAGCATCCCACGCTCTGCGCTCACTGCTGCGAAACATTAAGATAACAATAATTACAAAATCGGTGTGATTGCGGTTGCACCGATTTTTGATTATACTTTGGAATTTGGAGGTATATATGCCTTTTATCGCACTTGCAATCGGCGCTCTGATTGTCGCCGCTGACCAGATCATCAAGTACTTTGTGAATACGGGACTCAAGCCCGTGGGTGAAGTGAGCGTTATCGACGGCCTGTTTAAGCTCGTTTACGTCGAAAACCGCGGCGTCGCCTTCGGAATGTTCAAGGATATGCGCTGGGTTTTCATCGCGCTCACCTCGGTAATGATCGCTGTTATCATTTTCTATATGTTCAAAAAACGTCCGTCGGGCAAGTTCTTCTACATCTGTGCGGGCTTGATCATAGGCGGCGGTATCGGCAACCTGATTGACCGCATTATCTACGGCTACGTTATCGACTATCTGAGCATTTCCTTCTTTCCGCCCGTCTGCAACTTCGCGGACTACTGCATCACGATCGGCGTAATACTGCTTGTGATTTACATTTTCTTCTTCTCGAAAGCCTTCAAGTCAGACAAGGATAAGTTAAATGACTGAGCATACGCTGATTTGTTCCGAAAGCGGTGTAAGGCTCGATAAGTTCATTGCAGACGCGGATATCGGTGTTTCCAGAAGCGCGGCTGTCGGACTGATTGAAAGCGGCGGTGTCAGTCTGAACGGTGAGAGAGCCAACAAGAAGCAGAAGCTCAAAACAGGCGACGAGATTAAGGTTTGTATACCCGATCCTGTACCGTACGAGGCGAAGGCTAAAAATATTCCGCTCGATATCGTTTATGAGGATAACGATTTGCTCGTCGTAAACAAGCCGAAGGGCATGGTCGTTCACCCTGCCGCAGGCAACTACGACGGCACTCTCGTAAACGCCCTGCTGTACCACTGCGGCGACAGTCTATCAGGTATCAACGGAGTTCTCCGCCCGGGTATTGTCCACCGTATCGACAAGGATACGAGCGGACTTCTGATTGTCGCAAAGAACGACGAGTCCCACAAGTTCCTCTCCGGACAGATCAAGGAGCACTCATTTACAAGAGAATACGAGGCCGTAGTATGGGGCAGCGTCAGGGAAGACGAGGGCACTGTAAACGCACCTATCGGCAGAAACCCCAACGACCGTAAGAAGATGTGCATTACTCAGAAAAACAGCAAAGAAGCCGTGACCCATTACAGCGTGATCGCCAGATACAAGGGCTATACTCATATCCGCTGTGTTCTCGAAACAGGCAGAACCCACCAGATCCGCGTCCACATGGCGTCCTTGGGTCATCCTGTGGCGGGCGATTTGGTGTACGGTGTCAAAAACGAGAAGGTGGCGTTTGAGGGACAGTGCCTTCACGCGAAGAAAATCGGGTTTGTACATCCGGCAACAGGAGAGTATATGGAGTTTGACTCAGAGCTTCCCGAGTACTTTAAGAATTTTTTAACAAAACTGAGAAACATATCCGCATAAACTTTTTCCAAAAAGTGCTTGCATTATAATTCTATCTATGATATAATAACCGAGTAGGTTTGGAAAAGTCTATGCCAAACCTGATACATTTGGTTCCGTCGTTTCCCGACGACGTGGTCAGATAACGGCGCAAGCCGTCATTTTGAAACTGATAGTCCGCTGCCATGGAAGGGTATGAATATCGGGTAAATAATTAGGAGGATGAAATATGGACGCATTAAAAACAATTGCGGCTGAATCAGTGAAGGAATCCACTCCTGAATTCGGCATCGGTGATACCATCAGAGTATCAGTGAACATTCGCGAGGGCAACAGAGAGAGAATCCAGATGTTCGAGGGCACTGTCATTGCCAAGAGAGGCAGCGGCGTAGCCGAGACATTTACCGTCAGACGCGTAGCTTACGGCGTTGGCGTTGAGAGAGTATTCCCGCTCCATTCCCCGAACGTAAAGGACATCAAGGTTGTCCGTTACGGTAAGGTTCGCAGAAGCAAGCTCTATTATCTCCGTGACAGAGTAGGTAAGGCCGCAAAGGTTAAGGAACAGATTCGTAAGTAATTCTCGAATAATAGTTAAAGGGAACTTGCTTAAGTTCCCTTTTTCCTTAATTTGCATTAAGTAGGTGATAGGATTGAGCGACACACCGTTGAACAAGGAAGGCTCAAAGCTGCCTTCCGACATAGACCTTTCAATTGATATTAACCCCGAAATGTATGCGAACAGCAAGCCGCATCCGAGCTACGACAAGTTCTACAAGGCTGCGGAGTACGCTACCGAGCAGGCTGATTACAAGGCAACCTCGGAAGAGAACGGTCAGAAGGGCTTCGTCACAGCCAAAGCAGACGGCATGATGGCGGGCGTTTATGACTGGATTCGCTGCATTATCTTCGCGATTGCGATCGTGGTTATTGTACTTACCTTTGTTTTCCGTCTGGTTGACGTTGAGGGTACGTCGATGTGCGACACCCTCCAGACCAAGGATAAGGTAATAGTTACTAACCTGTTATACACACCGCGCGACAATGATATCGTTGTTATCTCACACGGCGCGGAGTACAAGAAGCCCATCATCAAGCGCGTTATCGCAACAGAGGGTCAGACCCTTGAGCTTGATTACGAAAACGAGAAAATCATCGTTGACGGCATTGAGATTTCCGAGCCGTATATCAAGGGAACCACCTTCTCCGGCAACTACGGCAACAATGTGATCCCGTCCGTCATTCCCGAGGGAAAGATTTTCGTAATGGGTGATAACAGACAGGTATCGCTTGACAGCCGCAGCACCGAGATCGGTCTGATCGATGTCAAGGACGTCATCGGTAAAGCGCAGGTTGTAGCCTTCCCGTTCGACCATTTCGGATATCTTTATTAATCAGATTTTAAGGCCTATTTCTTTCAAAAGGAAATAGGCTTTGTTTTATAGAAAGAGGATAATATGAGTGATATGCAGACAATACAGTGGTTTCCCGGGCACATGACCAAAACCAAGCGGCAGATACAGGCTAACCTCAGGCTCGTTGACGCCGTCGCGGAAATCATTGACGCGAGAATTCCCGTAAGCAGCCGAAACCCAGACCTCGACAAGCTCATTCAGAACAAGCCGAGGGTTATTCTTATGAACAAGTGCGACATGGCGAACCGCACCGCTACAAAAATGTGGATCGACCACTACGCCTCTCAGGGTATTACGGCAATCGCCGTCGACTGCAAGAGCGGTACGGGACTGAATAAATTCCCTCAGGCTGTCAATACGGTTATGAAAGAGAAAATCGACCGTCTGAAATCAAAGGGCATGAAGAACCCCACAATGAGAATCATGATCGTCGGTATTCCGAACGTAGGAAAATCCTCGTTTATCAACCGTATTTCAAAGCAGAACCGCGCGAAGGTTGAGGACAGACCCGGCGTTACCCGAGGCAACCAGTGGTTCACGATAAGCAACAACCTCGAAATGCTCGACACACCGGGTGTATTATGGCCTAAGTTTGACGACAAGCTCGTCGGCGAGCATCTGGCGTTTACGGGAGCTGTCAAGGATCAGGTAATCGATATCGAGCTGCTCGCCGTAAGACTGCTCGACTTTCTCAAACAGCTTAAGCCCGCGGATTTTATCAGCCGCTTCAAGCTCGAGAAGCTTGATTTGGACAACACAGATTCCTACGAGCTGCTGAGTATGATCGGCAAGAAGCGCGGCATGCTCGTATCCGGCGGAGAAATCGACACCGAAAGAGCCGCGATCATGCTGCTCGACGAATTCAGAGCTGCAAAGCTCGGCAGAATCACGGTTGAAATGCCGAACGGAGAATTGAAATGAACTGGCTTGAATTTGAACAGAATGCGATTAATAAGGGTTACAGCGCTGTTTGCGGAGTGGACGAGGCAGGCAGAGGCCCGCTTGCGGGTCCCGTTTGCGCTGCTGCCGTAATACTTCCCGAGGGCGTTGTGATCGACGGCGTGAACGACTCAAAGAAGCTAAGCGAGAAAAAGCGCGAGGCGTTGTTTGAGGTCATAAAGTCGACCGCGGTTTCATACTGTATAGCGTACTCGAGCGTCGAGGAGATCGAGGAAATCAACATTCTCAACGCCACAATGCTCGCGATGAAGCGCGCCGTTGAAGGCCTTTCCGTTAAAGCGGACTACGCAATGATTGACGGCAACAAAATACCCGATCTGAGCATAGACGCGGAGTGTATCGTCAAGGGCGACGCGAGGTCTATGTCAATCGCGTGCGCGTCGATTCTCGCGAAGGTATCAAGGGACAGACTGCTATATGAGTATGCAAAGGAATATCCGCAGTACGGCTTTGACAAGCACAAGGGCTACGGCACAGCCATGCACCGCGACGCTATCCGTCAGTACGGCCCTTGTCCGTACCACCGCATCAGCTTTTTAGGAAACATTCTGAAAAAATGAAAACAAAGACTATTGGCGATATCGGCGAGGAATACGCCGTTAATTACCTGAAAAAGCACAGATACAAAATTCTCTCAAGGAATTATAGAAAGCGCTTCGGCGAAATTGATATTATCGCGGAAAAGAAAGGCACGGTAGCCTTTGTCGAGGTAAAAACCCGCCACGAGAATCCGCTGACAAGGCCGTTTGAGGCGGTTGACACCAAAAAGCAGGAGAAAATCTACAGGACATCACTTGCGTACATTTACGAGAACGATCTCGACTGCCAGTACCGCTTCGATGTCTGCGAGGTTTATGTAAACAGGGACACCCTCAAGCTGATACAGATAAACTACTTTGACAACGCCTTTATTCCGGAGAGTGACAATGGATATTATTGATTTACACTGCGACACGCTTTACAAGTCCGTGACGGAAAATATCTCCTTTGGAAGCAGCAGGGCAGAGGCAAAGCCCAACCGCGACCCTGAGTCACACAAGCTGCAATGCTACGCGATCTGGATTCCCGATTCCTGTCCGGGAGATGAAGCAGAAGCGCTGTTTTTGATGGCGCACAAACGTCTGCAAAGGGAATGCAAAGAACAGGGTATCAAAATAATCAAACCGCATCAACCCTTGGACAGCTTCCGAAAATATTCGAACACCGCCTTTTTTACAGTCGAAAACGGTCTGGCTCTGAATGTTAAGCTCGAAAACGTCAGACTTCTTGCCGACTGCGGAGTGCGCATGATGACACTGACGTGGAACGCCGCAAATCAGATAGGCGACGGCGCTGACGTAAAGGACGGGCATGGTCTGAGCGGGTTCGGAAGAGCCGCCGTCCGCGAAATGGAGAAGTATCATATTATCGCCGACGTTTCGCACGCGTCGCAGAAGCTGTTTTATGATGTAGCGGAAATTGCAAAAATGCCGTTTGTCGCTTCACACTCAAACGCGTACTCCGTTACGCCGCACAGGAGAAATCTGACCGACGAACAGTTTATGATAATCAAGGAACGCGGCGGCTTGGTCGGGATAAATTTCCATAACGCGTTTCTCAACAACGAGCCGGAAAAGGCTTGCATAGAGGATATTATAAGACACACCGAGCATTTTCTCTCGCTCGGCGGAGAGGATACAGTCTGCTTTGGAAGCGATTTTGACGGCGGCACACTGCCGAATGACTTCTCCGACAGCAGTGTTTATGACAAGATATATGATATTATGTGCAAAAGAAATTACAAGGAAGCGCTGATAAAAAAGATTTTTCATCGGAATGCGCTTAATTTCTTCGAAAACTTTGACAATCGCTGAAATATGTAGTAAAATAAATTGTTGTTTAAAGCTCTTTTGAAAGGAAGATTGAAATGTTGTATAACAGCACCCAAAACGCGGCTGAAAAGGTAGAGGCCGCACAGGCAATCTCACAGGGTATTTCAAAGGACGGCGGTCTTTTTGTACCGCAGGAGTTCCCGAAATACGACGAAGCGACCTTCAAGGCGCTGCTCAAGGAAGATTACAGAGGCAGAGCTAAAAAGGTATTCTCCGATTTTCTGACCGACTTCACAGCCGACGAAATCGCCGACTGCGTTGAGAAGGCTTACACCGAGGAGAAATTCGGCGGTTCAAATCCCGCTCCGATCGCTTACACAAAGCTTAACGGCAGACCTCTCAATATTCTTGAGCTTTGGCACGGTCCCACCTGCGCCTTCAAGGATATGGCGCTCCAGATCCTGCCGCACCTGCTCACAAAATCCCTGAAAAAGACATACGACGGCAAGGATGCTGTTATTCTCGTTGCCACCTCGGGCGACACGGGCAAGGCCGCTCTCGAGGGCTTCAAGGACGTTGAACACACCAAGATCATTGTGTTCTATCCCGTAAACGGCGTAAGTCCCATGCAGAAGCACCAGATGAACACCCAGGAAGGCGCGAATGTCAAGGTCTGCGCTATCAAGGGCAACTTCGACGACGCTCAGACAGGCGTAAAGAAAATCTTCACTACTCCCGAGATCTCAGAGAAGCTCGCCGAGAACAACATGCTTTTCTCGTCCGCAAACTCCATCAACTGGGGCAGACTTCTTCCGCAGATCGTTTACTATATCTCCGCTTACTGCGACCTCGTCAACGACGGCAAGATCGCGTTCGGCGACAAGATCAACGTTGTAGTTCCCACAGGCAACTTCGGCAATATCCTCGCTTCCTACTACGCCAGCCTGATGGGACTCCCGATCAACAAATTCATCTGCGCCTCCAACTCAAACAACGTTCTCACCGACTTCATCAACACCGGTGTATACGATAAGAACAGACACTTCTATACAACAATGTCTCCTTCAATGGATATTCTCGTTTCCAGCAACCTTGAGCGTCTGCTCTACAAGCTCTCCGGCGACAGCGACGAAACCACAAGAGCATGGATGAACGCTCTCAAGACCGAGGGCAGGTACGAGGTTACCGACGAGGTCAAGGCTCTAATGCAGGAGAAGTTCTTCGGCGGCTTCTGCGACGACGGTCAGACTCAGGCTACCATCAACCGCCTCTTCAAGGAGGATAACTACCTCTGCGATACTCACACCGCCGTTGCCGTAAATGTCTACGAGCAGTATGTTGCAAAGACAGGCGACACCACTCCGTCGATCATCGCTTCAACCGCGAGCCCCTACAAGTTCTCGCGCTCGGTTCTTGAGGCGGTATCTCCCGACGGCATTCTGCCCGTCAACGAGTTTGATATGGTAGATAAGCTCAATGAGCTGACAGGCATGCCCGTACCCGCGCCTCTTGCGAACCTCAAGGACAAGAAGGCACGCTTCTCCGACGTTACCGAAGCGAACGAGATGCCCGCCTATGTTCTCAAGGCTCTCTCAATCGACTGATGTCACTGTACGTTATCGGAGATCTGCACCTCTCGCTCGGAGAGGATAAGCCAATGGACGTTTTCGCGGGCTGGAACGACTACGTTTCACGCCTTGCGGAAAACTGGCGCAGTCTGGTTACTGACGACGACACCGTCGTTGTCGCGGGCGATATTTCCTGGGCAATGAAGCTCGAGGATACCTACACCGACTTTAAGTTTATTGACGATTTACCGGGCAAAAAGCTCTTTTTGAAGGGAAACCACGACTATTGGTGGGCGACAAAGAGCAAAATGGATAAGTATCTTGCCGAAAAAGAGCTGAGTACCATTTCCATTCTCTTCAATAACGCCTACGTCTGCGGCGACTTTGCCGTCTGCGGCACAAGAGGGTGGTTCCTTGAAAACGACACCCCCGAGGATATCAAGGTGCTCAACCGCGAGGTCGGCAGACTGAAAATGTCGATCGACGCCGCAGTGAAAACAGGCAAAGAGCCTGTCGTTTTCCTGCACTATCCGCCGTATTACCGCGGAGTGGAGTGTCCGGAGATCATGGACGTTCTGATAGAGTACGGCATAAAGAAATGCTACTACGGCCATATCCACGGCAAAGGCGGCTTCCGTTTGGCGTATGAGGGCGAATACAAGGGTGTTGATTTCAGACTTATTTCGGGTGACAGAATAGGTTTCATGCCGGTTTTAGTCAGATAACTTGATTTATAGAAATAATTGTGTTATAATAAGACGATATTTAAAAAATGGAGGAATTCAAAATGGCACTGAAGGAATTTACAAAGAAGGAAGCTGCCAATTCATATGAGCTCGTTGTCACCGTAGACGGCGAGACCTTTGAAAAGGCTATCAACAAGGTATACAAGAAGCAGGTTAAGAGCATCAATATCCCCGGATTCAGAAAGGGTAAGGCTCCCAGACATATTATCGAAAAGATGTACGGCACAGAGGTATTCTACGACGACGCTATGCAGGACTGCTATCCCGACGCTCTGTATGAAGCTGCCAAGGAGCAGAACCTTGAGATCGTTGCAGTAGAGAAGCTCGAGGCTGTTGAAGCAGGCAAGGAAGGCTTTACCTTCAAGACCGACATCATCGTTAAGCCCACTCTCGAGGTTGAGGGCTACAAGGGCTTTGAGATCGAGAAGAAGTCCACTGAGGTCACCGAGGAGCTTATCGACGAGGAAATCGACAAGGTTCGCGACCGCAACTCCAGAATGGTCACCGTAGAGGGCAGAGCCGCCCAGAACGGCGACACCGCTGTAATCGACTTCGAGGGCTTCGTTGACGGCGTTGCTTTCGAGGGCGGCAAGGCTGAGAAGTACAGTCTTTCACTCGGCTCGGGCAACTTCATTCCCGGTTTTGAGGAGCAGGTTGTCGGTCACGAGGCAGGCGAGGAGTTCTCCATCAATGTTAACTTCCCCGAGGACTATCAGGCTGAGGAGCTCAAGGGAAAGGAAGCTGAGTTCAAGATCAAGCTTCACGAGCTCAAGGAGAAGGAGCTTCCCGAGGTTGACGACGAGTTTGTAAAGGACGTTTCCGAGAAGGAGACCGTTGCAGAGTACAGAGATGAGCTCAAGGAGACAATCGCTGCCCGTCTTAAGGACGAGGCAGAGAAGGACGTTGACAACCAGATCTCCGAGAAGCTTATCGAGCTTGCTCAGGGCGACATTCCCGAGCAGATGTACGACAACCAGGCTAACGACATGGTAAGAGATTTTGAGATGCGTCTGCGTTCACAGGGCATGGATCCCAAGATGTACATGCAGTACATGGGCATGGATATGGCCGCTCTCAAGAATATGTACATGGACGAGGCCGAGAAGAGAGTCAAGCTCAGACTTGTTCTCGAAGCTATCGCAAAGCAGGAGAACCTCGAAGTAACCGAGGCTGACCTCGAGGACGAATACAGCAAGATGGCCGAGACTTACAAGGTTGAGGTTGAGCAGGCTAAGGCTTCCGTACCCGCTGATTCACTCTCCGAGGACATCAAGGTTCAGAAGGCTCTCGATCTTGTAAAGAACAGTGCGGTTATTAAATAATTTGAATATTATCAGATAACCTGCTAAACAATAAGTTAGAAAGGTTTTGATATTATGCCATTAGTACCTTACGTAGTAGAACAAACTAACCGTGGCGAGCGTTCCTACGACATATATTCCAGACTTCTCAACGACAGAATCATTATGCTCCACGACGAGGTCAATACCGCGACCGCAAGCGTTGTTGTAGCTCAGCTTCTGTTCCTTGAGAGCCAGGATCCCACAAAGGACATCAGCCTTTATATCAACAGCCCGGGCGGCAGTGTTACCGACGGTCTGGCGATTTACGATACTATGCAGTATATCAAGTGCGACGTTTCCACGATCTGCATGGGTATGGCGGCGAGCATGGGTGCGTTCCTGCTCTCGGCAGGCACAAAGGGCAAGCGTCTCGCGCTTCCCAATTCCACCATCATGATTCACCAGCCTCTCGGCGGCTATAAGGGTCAGGCAACAGATATGGAGATCCATACCAGATATATGCTCGACACCAAGGCTCGTCTGAACAGAATTCTTTCCGAAAACACCGGAAAGCCCCTTGACATCATCAAGAACGACACCGAGCGCGACAACTTCATGACCGCTCAGGAAGCTCTTGAATACGGACTGATTGACAAGGTTATTGATAAAAGATAAGGTGAGATAATCCATGGCGAATAAAAACAACGACAAGGAAATCTACTGTTCATTCTGCGGAAAGCCGCAGGATATGGTTTCAAGGCTTATCGCGGGCAGCGGCGCATATATCTGCGACCGCTGTGTCGAGCTTTGCATGAATATCATTGAGCAGTCGGGCGAGGTTGAGCGTGACCGCGACCACGATTATTACAAGCCGTCTGCGCCGCAGTTGTCCGATGAGGATTTTGCCGAGCTTTTAAAGCCAAAGGAAATCAAAGCGATTCTCGATGAGTATGTCATCGGTCAGGAGGACGCTAAGGTAACTCTGAGCGTCGCGGTTTATAACCACTACAAGAGAGCGTTTGCGGGCGACGATTCGGTCGACTTCGCAAAGAGCAATGTTCTTCTGCTCGGCCCGACAGGCGTCGGCAAGACACTTCTCGCGCAGACTCTTGCGCGCGCGCTTGACGTACCCTTCGCAATCGCTGACGCCACAACTCTCACCGAAGCCGGATATGTCGGCGAGGACGTTGAGAATATCCTCTTAAAGCTGATTCAGGCGGCTGACTATGACATCGAACGAGCGGAACGCGGAATTATCTATATCGACGAGATCGACAAGATCGCCCGCAAGTCCGAGAATCCTTCAATCACCCGCGACGTAAGCGGCGAAGGCGTTCAGCAGGCTCTTCTCAAGATTGTAGAGGGCACTGTCGCCAACGTACCGCCTCACGGCGGCAGAAAGCACCCGCAGCAGGAGTTCTTGCAAATCGATACCAAGAATATCCTCTTTATCTGCGGCGGCGCTTTTGACGGACTGGAGAAGATCGTCGAGAAACGTCAGGGCAGCTCCGTTATCGGCTTCGGCTCTGATATTAAGTCCCGCAAGGAGCTTGACGAGTCAGACTGGATGAAGGACGTTGTCGCTCATGACCTCGTTAAATTCGGTATTATTCCCGAGCTGATTGGCAGACTTCCCGTTATTACGGCGCTCAGCGGACTCAATACCGAGGCGCTTGTAAAGATTCTGACCGTTCCAAAGAACTCGATCGTTCAGCAGTACAAGAAACTCTTTGAGCTCGACGGAGTTGAGCTTTACTTTGAGGACGAAGCGCTTGAAGCTATCGCTCAGAAGGCTTTTGACCAGCGCACGGGCGCGAGAGGACTCAGAGGTATCATGGAAGGTATTCTAAAGGATCTGATGTTTGAGACTCCGTCTGACGATACGATCGAGAAAATCATCATCACAAAGGGCGTTGTGACCGACGGTGCGCAGCCGCAGATTACACGCAGAAAAGAAAAAGCATCTTTCCCCGTCAAGCTGCCGAGAAGAGAAAAGCGCTCAAAGCGCAGCTCGGCATCGTGATAAAATATTTTAAGCGGTAGGTTGTTACTGCTTTTTGGGCAAATACCGCGCAGCTTAGGCTGCTTTGCGGTTTTGCCCTCTTTTTGACTAATTTTGAAACAGAAAGGAAACAATATGGCTGCAGATAATAAAGACACAATGATTGTACCTGTGCTGCCTTTAAGAGGGCTTGTTGTTTTTCCGAAAGCTCTGATTCATTTTGACGTTGGCCGTCAGAAAAGCATCACCGCGATAAACAAAGCGATGAAGCGCGATCAGATGATTTTTCTGTCGACTCAGATTGACGCGACAAATAACGATCCGAAGCTGATCGACGTATATACAACCGGAGTAATCGCAAAGATTGTCCAGGTTCTCAAGCAGCCCGAAAACGTGACGCGAATCGTCATCGAGGGCAAGTTCAGGGCAAAAATCGTCGCACCGGTTCATGACCCGAGCGGACTTATGGCTGAGGTTCAGCCGATTCCCGAGCCGATTATGGATCACGACGATTTTGATACGGCGTTGATGCGCGCCGTTAAAAAAGAATTTGAAGAGTACATTGATATTTCTCCGCAGATTCCCTCAGACATCATTTTTAAGGTCGCGCTCTGCAAGCGTGCCGGAGAGCTTGCGGATTACATAGCCGCCAATATGGCGCTCGACTATCAGGTCAAGCAGGAAATCCTCGAAATCCGATCTCCGGTTGAACGTCTTAAGGACGTTCTCGACGTGCTGATAAACGAGAACTACATTCTCAGATTAGAGGACGAAATAAACCGCAAGGCTCGCATGCGCATTGACGAGAGTCAGCGTGACTTCTTCCTGCGCGAACAAAAGCGCGTTATTGAAGAAGAACTCGGCGAGGACGATAACCCTTCCGAGGACGCTGAGGAATACGCGGAACGCATCGAGGAACTCAAGCTCGACGAGAAATCGGCTGACGTTCTGCTCAAGGAATGCCGCAAGCTGATGAAAATGCCCTTCGGCAGCCAGGAAGCCTCTGTTATCCGCACTTATCTTGACACTGTGCTTGACCTTCCGTGGAACAAATCGACCAAGGATAAGATCGTCATTCCCAAGCTGAGAAAAGAGCTTGACAGGACCCACTACGGTCTTGAAAAGATAAAAACCAGAATTATTGAGCAGCTTGCCGTAAAGAAGCTCAGCGATAAACAGAAGGGACAGGTTATCTGCTTTGTGGGACCGCCCGGCGTAGGCAAGACCTCGATCGCCAAGTCTATCGCCAAAGCAATCGGCAGAAATTCCCAGCGTATCGCTCTCGGCGGCGTCAGGGACGAGGCTGAGATCCGCGGTCACCGCCGTACATATATCGGCTCAATCCCCGGCAGAATAATCTCCGCTGTTCAGTCGGCAGGCTCAAACAATCCCGTATTGATTCTCGACGAGGTGGACAAGCTCGCCAGCGATTACAAAGGCGACCCGACCTCGGCATTGCTCGAGGTGCTAGACATTGAACAGAACAACAAGTTCGTCGACCACTATATCGATATACCGTTTGATCTCTCAAACGTTATGTTTATCACCACAGCGAACGACCTCGGAGCCATTCCCGCGCCGCTCAGGGACAGAATGGAAATCATCGAGATAAACAGCTACACCCGCGAGGAGAAGTTCCATATCGCGAAAAAGCACCTTATTCCGAAGCAGCTCGATCTTTGCGGCTTCACCGCAGCTGAGGTCAAGTTCACAAAGAAGGGTATCTACTATCTGATTGATTTCTATACAAGGGAATCTGGCGTGCGTACTCTCGAGCGCACGATCGCTTCGATTCTCCGCAAATGCGCGGTAAAGAAGCTCGAGGACGGCGTTGAAACATTTAAAATCGACGAAAAGGAAATCGAGACGCTCCTCGGCAACAAGAAATATCTGCCCGACACCGTCAGCAAAAAGGACGAAATCGGCATTGTCAACGGTCTTGCGTGGACTTCCGTCGGAGGCGAGCTGCTCCCGATCGAGGTCGCTATCATGGACGGTACGGGCAAGCTCGAGCTGACAGGCTCCTTGGGCGACGTAATGAAGGAATCCGCGAAAATCGCCATCAACTGCATTCGCAGTCACGCCGACGTTCTCGGAATTGATTCTGAATTCTATAAGAATAAGGATATTCATATTCACGCTCCCGAAGGCGCTGTCCCGAAGGACGGCCCGTCCGCGGGTATCACTATGGCTACGGCGATCTACTCCGTGCTGTCCTCAAAGGCAGTTAGACACGACGTAGCAATGACGGGTGAAATCACCCTCAGAGGCAAGGTGCTGCCGATCGGCGGCCTGAAGGAAAAGAGTATGGCGGCGTACAAGCACGGTATAACCACCGTTATTATACCGAAGCTCAACGAGCCTGATATCGAGGAATTCGACGACGCTGTTAAGGAGAATATCAACTTCATTCCCGTTGAAAGCCTCAAGGACGTGCTGTCAATTGCGGTGATTGACCCGATAAAGGTCAGCGAGCGTGAGTGGAACAAGACGCGTCTGCCTTCACCATCAGCAAACGCCCCTGTGGCAAGAATGACGCAGTAAGGAGCGCCTATGAATTTTAACGAAGTAAGTTTTGAGTTTGCCGCGGGAACAGTAAAGCAGCTTCCGCAGTCGGATATCCCCGAGATTGTGTTTTCGGGTCACTCCAACGTCGGCAAAAGCTCACTGATCAACAAGCTGGTGCAGAGAAAGGCTCTTGCGAGAGTCAGCGCACAGCCCGGCAAGACGGCGACAATCAACTTCTACAGGCTGAGAAACTGCCGCTTTGTCGACCTGCCCGGATACGGCTACGCCAAGGTATCAAAGGCTGAAAAGGAACGCTGGGCGGGCTTAGTCGAGGGATATCTTTCGTCACAGCGCAAAATCGCACTGATTATCCAGATTATCGATATCAGGCACAAGCCCACCAAGGACGACTATGATATGCTAAACTTCCTGTATCAGTGCAACGCTCCGTTTGTCATTGTCCTCACCAAAAAGGACAAGCTCAAAAAAACCGCTTATGAAAAGCGGATTGAGGAAGTAATGGACGAGCTGCAAGACTATGAGGGAGTGGAACTGCTGCCGTTTTCAGCCGTTAACGGCGACGGCATGGATGACGTCAAGGAAGTCATCGAAGCGTATATTGAGGGTTTTGAGGAGGAAGAATAAGGAATGGAAAAGAAACCGTTTATCACTCTGGAACAGGCAAAGGACATCATTAAGGACGTACCGACGCCGTTTCACATTTACGACGAGCGCGGAATCCGCGAAAATGCACGCGCGTTGAACAAGGCTTTCAGCTGGAACAAGGGCTATAAGGAATTCTTCGCGGTAAAGGCGACACCGAATCCCTACCTGATGAAGATTCTGCAGGAAGAGGGCTGCGGCATGGACTGTTCGTCCTACACCGAGCTTATGCTCTGTGAATCCTGCGGCATCACGGGCAAGAACATCATGTTCAGCTCAAACGTAACTCCTGCCGAGGACATGAAAAAAGCATACGACCTCGGCGCGATGATCAACCTTGACGACTACACCCATGTTGAGTTTATCAAGAAGGTCTGCGGAGTTCCCAAGACAATCTGCTGCCGTTACAATCCCGGCGGCGTGTTCCGTATGGCTGACAGCGAGGACAAGGTTCAGGTTATGGACACTCCCGGCGATTCCAAGTACGGAATGACAGAGGAGCAGATGGAGAAGGCGTTTCTCGAGCTCAAGGAGGCCGGGGCAGTGGAGTTCGGTATTCACGCGTTTCTCGCTTCAAACACTGTTTCAAACGGCTACTATCCCGAGCTTGCAGGCATTCTCTTTGAGCTTGCCGTACGTCTGCAGAAAAAGACAGGCGTACATATCAAGTTCGTAAACCTCTCGGGCGGCGTAGGAGTTGACTACAAGCCAGAGGAACCGAAGAACGATATCGCGATCATCGGTGACGGCGTTCGAAAGAAATATGAGGAAATCCTCGTACCAGCGGGTATGAACGACGTTGAAATCTACACCGAGCTCGGCAGATATATGCTCGCACCTTTCGGCGCGCTTGTCGCGACAGCTATTCACGAAAAGCATATTTACAAGGAATATATCGGTCTGGACGCCTGTGCCGCAAACCTCATGCGTCCCGCGATGTACGGCTCGTATCACCACATCACCGTACTTGGCAAGGAAAACGCTCCCTGTGACCACAAATACGACGTTACAGGCGGTCTGTGCGAGAACAACGACAAGTTCGCTATCGACAGAATGCTGCCTGAAATTGAGATCGGCGATATAATTTATATCCACGACGCCGGCGCTCACGGCTTCTCGATGGGCTATAATTATAACGGAAAGCTACGTTCCGCTGAGGTTCTTCTCAAAGAGGACGGCAGCCACAAGCTCATCAGACGCGCTGAGGAACCAAAGGATTATTTCGCGACCTTTGACTTCTCGGAGTTCAAGGATTTGACAAAGTAAAAATCGGTTATTTCAAAAGCCACTCGTTGAAAAACGGGTGGCTTTTTTTGCGCGGAATAGGGAAGAGAGGTTATTTGACAAATCTTTCGATTCCGAGCACATAGTCGGCAGATACGCGGTAAAGACAGCAGAGGGTAATCAGATGCTTAATCGGAAGCTCGCGTTTTCCGCTCTCGTATTTGCTGTACTGTTCCTGCCGTGTGTGAAGAATAAAAGCGATCTGTTCCTGAGTATAGCCGTTTTCGAACCGAAGTTCCTTTAACCGTTTGCAGTAATCCATGACAATCTCCTTTATACAAATAGTAATAATATAGTATCAACATAATTATAACACGTTAATATGTCCGTTTGCAACTAAAATTTATGTGCATAAGTGTGTGGAAAGCCGAAGCTTGAATTATACAAAACGAAATCTGAATGTGGAATTTCGGATTCCTGCACGTTAAAATGAATAAAAACTATATATTATGCTGTTATAAGGGGGTATAATCCTGCAAAACAGCTGTGAAAAACGTAAAAAACGCGGAAAATATGAAATTTATAGAAAAAAACTTGCAAAAACCTCTTGCATTATTTAATGAAATAGTGTATTATAGTAACGTTGTTGAAAGAAAAGTTTTCAGCTCTTGCAAACTTTTTCTTTTAACACGCTTATGTATGTTTATAATTTGTATATCATTTCAAGGAGGACTTAATATGTCTTATGTAAGCGAGCAGCTTGAAAAGCTGAAAGCAAAGAACTCAAACGAGCCTGAGTTTATCCAGGCGGCTACCGAAGTACTCACATCTCTGGAGCCCGTATTCGAGCAGAACCCCCAGTACGAGGAGAACGGCATTCTCGAGAGAATCACCGAGCCCGAGAGAGTTATCATGTTCAGAGTACCCTGGGTTGACGACAACGGCAAGGTTCAGGTTAACCGCGGCTTCCGCGTACAGTTCAACAGCGCTATCGGTCCGTACAAGGGCGGTCTCAGACTTCATCCCTCTGTAAACCTCGGCGTTATTAAATTCCTCGGCTTTGAGCAGATTTTCAAGAACTCACTCACAGGTCTTCCTATCGGCGGCGGCAAGGGCGGCTCCGACTTCGACCCCAAGGGCAAGAGCGATAACGAGGTTATGCGTTTCTGCCAGAGCTTCATGACAGAGCTCTTCAGACACATCGGCGCTGACACAGACGTTCCCGCAGGTGACATCGGTACAGGCGCTCGCGAGATCGGCTACATGTTCGGTCAGTACAAGAGACTCAAGAACGTATACGAAGGCGTTCTCACCGGTAAGGGTCTCAACTGGGGCGGTTCACTTGCCCGTACAGAGGCTACAGGCTACGGTCTGCTTTATCTCACCGACGCTATGCTCAAGGATCACGGCAAGAGCCTGAACGGCGCTACCGTCTGCATCTCCGGTTCCGGTAACGTTGCTACCTATGCTACCGAGAAGGCTACTCAGCTCGGCGCTAAGGTTGTTACACTTTCCGATTCCACCGGTTGGGTATACGACGAAGAGGGTATCGACCTCGACGCTGTTAAAGAAATCAAGCAGGTCAGAAGAGGCAGACTCTCCGAGTACAAGAACTACAGACCCAACGCTGTATACACCGAAGGCAAGTTCGACTGGTCAATCAAGTGCGACGTTGCACTTCCTTGCGCTACCCAGAACGAGCTCAACGAAGAGGACGCCAAGAGACTTATCGCAAACGGCTGCTTCGCAGTTGCAGAAGGCGCTAACATGCCCACCACTCTTGAGGCTACAAAGCTTATCCAGGAAGCAGGACTTCTCTTTGCTCCCGGTAAGGCTGCAAACGCCGGCGGCGTAGCTACCTCCGCTCTCGAAATGAGCCAGAACTCCCAGAGACTTTCCTGGACCTTCGAAGAGGTTGACGCTAAGCTCAAGAACATCATGGAGACCATCTACAAGAACATTTCCGAGGCTGCCAAGAAGTACGGTTACGAGGATAACTTCGTTATTGGCGCTAACATCGCTGGCTTCGTAAAGGTTGCTGATTCCATGATTCAGCAGGGTGTTTGCTAATCTAGTTTTCCTAATATCTTTTCCCATAAAAAACGGCAGTCGGACGCTTGTTCGGCTGCCGTTTTGTCTATTGACTTTTTCTTTTTCTGTTATTATAATGATACATATGAATAAGTATCTTTTAAGAACGATAAAAATTGCATCATTTTGTTTGGCGGCAACGGCTGTGCTGTACGTCCTGCAGGAGTATGTGCTCTGTCATCTTGACCACAACCGCCTGAGAATTGACGGGTATTATCTCGAGGAAGAAAATACCCTTGACGTTGTTTTCACAGGAGCCAGCGAAGCGTATTCGGATTTTTCGCCCGGCTTGGCATATGAGAAGTTCGGATTTACAAGCTTTCCTTATGCGAGCGCTTCCGCGACGGCAGGTGCGGCGATCACTCAGATCAAGGAGATAAAGCGCACGCAGAACCCTCAGCTGATTGTCATGGAGATAAATCCGTTTCTTTATCCCGACGACAGAAACGAAACAAAAGAGGGCAGTATCCGCAATTATATAGACAACGTACCGCTCAACCAAAACAAAATCGAGTACATAAAGAGCCTTGAAACTGCCGACGAAGCAGAATATTATCTGCCGTTTATCAAGTACCACAGCTCGTGGAGCGAATACCCCGGAGGAATCAAGTTTTTAGGAGCATTGGTTCAACAGCATATACGCGGCTACACGCTATTGAAAGGCTATAAATCGAACACAGGTTCGTGTAGGGAAGACGGCTCTTATTTAAACGATAAGCTGATTTCCGACGACAGTGAGCTGCCGCTTACCGAGGACAGCGACAATAAGCTCAGAGTGTTACTGGAATACCTGAACGACAACGATATCAAAAATGTATTGTTTATCCGTGCGCCGCATCTGGTGCGCCAGAATGACTACGAGAGCTTTTGCATGGCTAACCGCGCGGGCAAAATCATCAACAGCTATGGCTTTGATTTTATAAACTTTGAACGCGACGAAATCACAATGAGTTATCCGGCTTCGGAATATTATAATGTTCAGCACTTGAATATTTACAGCTCAGCGAAGTTCACGGAATATCTCGGAACGATTCTCACTGAACGCTACGGCGTACACAAATCAGAGCTAAACGAAAAGCAAACCGAACGCTGGAATCAGGCAGTTGAGTATTATCATAAGCTGTACCGCTGCATAGATGCATTAAATCAGGAAGGCAGCCAGATGCTTGAGATCGAAGAAGATTTGTACGGAATGCGTATGATGGAACCGTATTGATCACAGAAATGACTAATTAAAGGAAATCGGCTGAAATAGCTGAAAACGGCTTATTCCGGCGGTTTCCTTTATTTGATACTCCCCTCAATTATACAAAATATTCATTTTGTATAATTATTCCGATAAGGAATTATCCCTCTCTCTTTTTATGATATAATTGCTTTTGGTGATTAAAATGTCTGTACGATTCCAGGATGAAGCGTTTCCGATTCTAAAAAAATATCTTTACTATCTCCAGACCGTCCGTCAGAAATCCGTCAAGACTGTCGACGAGTATTTTATCGACCTGCGGACTTTCTTTCGCTATTTAAAGCGAGCCCGTAAGCTCGTGCCTGACGATATGGATTTTGAGCAAATCAAAATCGACGATATCGGCATTGAGCTGCTCGAGTCCGTCACACTGAACGACGCTTATGAATACATGAACTATCTCCAGCGAGAGCGCGGCAATAAGGCTGCAGCCCGTTCCCGCAAGGTTTCGAGTCTGAGAGGTTTTTTCAATTACATTTCAAAAAAAGAGCATTATCTCTCCCGGAATCCTATCGACGAGCTTGAAACCCCTAAAAAAAAGAAGGCTCTCCCCAAGTATCTCTCGCTCGAACAAAGCATCGAACTATTGAATGCTGTTGAGGGTGAACATAAAGAACGCGACTATGCGATTCTGACTTTGTTTCTTAACTGCGGGCTCCGTGTATCTGAGATGGCGGGCTTGAATTATACGGATATCCGCACCGACAACACCATGCGCGTGCTCGGTAAGGGCAACAAAGAACGTGTTGTCTATCTCAATTCCGCGTGTATCAACGCAATCAAGGATTACATGAAGGTTCGTCCCGTCGACGGTGTAAAGGACAAAACCGCTCTGTTTATCAGCCGCAACAACAACCGTATGTCAGTAAAAACCATTCAGGCTATGGTCTATAAATATCTTGAAAAAATCGGGCTGAGCGCTCAGGGATATTCCTGCCATAAGCTGCGCCATACTGCCGCTACCCTGATGTATCAGCACGGCGGTGTTGACGTTCGCGTACTCAAAGAGGTTCTCGGTCACGAAAACCTCGCAACGACTGAGATATACACCCACCTCAGCTCTGAACAAATGAAAAACGCGGCTGATCTGAATCCGCTTTCAAAAATCAACCGCAAAAAAGATTGAGGAGATGCTCTGCATCTCCCCTTTATTTTTTTACTCTGTATATTTCAATATGGATCTGGTGCTTTAATTTCAGCGGTTCTTCGTACTTATCCAGCAGCTTACGGTATTTGTTCTCAAACTCTGCTATTTTTTCCTGCGGCAGACTCGCGCCGACTCCGCGGCATGTCTTTACTCGTTCGATCCATGCTTCTTTTGTAAACGTCAGAGTCGCGTTATAGGAATGAATCGTTTCTATTTCAAACTTATTTTCAGCCCAATCGGGATAGTTGTAGCGGAACTCGCCGAAACCACAGCCGTTCCACGATGGATTGTATTTCAGCACAAGCTGCTCCAACTCATAAATCACTCTGTCCTGATACGGCAGCCAGTCCATAAAAATCTTGCAGAACCTTCCGTCGGGTTTCAGAACTCTGCGGATTTCGGCAGTCGCTTTTTCTTTGTCAAAATACTGAAAGCACTGCATCGCGGTTATAACGTCAAAGCTATTATCCTCAAAGCCCGTGTCCTCAGCAGAGCATACGCGGAAATCAATATTCTCCATTCCCCTGTCCGACGCGTTTTTCCTTCCGTAAGCGATTTGGTTTTCCGAGATATCCGTCGCCGTAAACTCTGCGCCCGTGTGGTACATATTTACAGGCAGAATCGCCGTTCCGCTGCCTAAATCGAGAATTCGCTGACCTCTCTTGCCTATTCCAAATGCAATCAGTTTTTCGTACATGCTCTGAGGATAAATATCGCGGTACTTTGCGTAATTATCAGAGGTTCGGCCGAAATCAAACTCGTTTCCGCTGTCAATATAGCTGAGCTTCATCTTTCCACCTCCACAAAGCCGCCGATATCCGTCAACGGCATATTATCACATAATATTTCTATTTTAGAATTATGTTGCATTATATAATCTTTTATTCCGGAATAATCCGAATGCATCTTTATATTTCCAAAAAAGAATATTGTATTGCCGATTCTTCCCGAACAGCCGCCGATAAAACCGTAATCAAAGCCCTCAAGTCTGATTTGTCCCGGAGAAATCCGCAGCACTTCTACCCCATTCTGTTTCATCGCTTTTTCTATAGACAGATCAGCGGTAATGACCGCGTTGTCGTTTACAACGAGCGTTGAACAGCGCGTATAGCCCTGATTCACGTTTACAAGCTCAATGCCATGTTCATTACAGTATTCCAAGACCGTTTCGTCATTTGCCGAAAGCTTTCCGTATAGCCTATTTCCGAGAAAAAGACAGTTTAGCAGCACATTGTTCGGGTAATCCCGCGAAGGCTTCCAGCGGCACTTATCAAGCGTAAATATCCTGTCGCGGATTCTGAGAACCTGCATATCCGCATGGAACTGCTCCGGCTGATGAAAACACGAAACGCATTTTGTCGGAATCACATTATTTCCTCGTTCTTCCATCGCACTGACAAGCTCGGAATACTCTCCGCTCATGATAACAGTCATTGGGTTATTGCCTCGTACGCTTCTCTGATATTCTTAACGCCGATCAGCTTTGCGTCATCGCACTGAACGCCCTTTAGGTTGTGGAAAGGCAGAATGATTCTGTCAAAGCCGAGCCGCACAGCCTCATTGACGCGCATCTGTGCCTGAGAAACGGAACGGATTTCACCCGCGAGTCCGATTTCACCGAACACAACGGCTTTTTCATATAAAGGCTCGTCCTTCAGACTGCTGACAAGAGCCATCGCAATCGACAAATCAATCGCAGGCTCGTCCACTCTCAGACCTCCGACAATATTGATATATGTATCGCTGTTTGAGAAAAAGTAGCCCGAGCGTTTTTCGAGCACCGCGAGTATCATGGAAAGGCGGTTGTAATCGTAGCCTGTTGCCATTCTGCGCGCGTTGCCGTAACCCGACTGTGTGGCAAGACCCTGTGTTTCAGCGAGAATCGGACGCGAGCCTTCGATCGTACAGGTTACGCAGGTACCCGACACCTTGCTCGGTCTGCCCGAAAGCAGCATTACAGACGGGTTTTCTACTTCTTTTAAGCCCTTGTCGGTCATTTCAAAAACGCCGATTTCATTTGTGGAGCCGTAGCGGTTTTTGACCGCGCGCAATATCCTGCAGCTCATCTGCTTGTCGCCCTCAAAGTGAAGTACGGTGTCTACGATGTGCTCAAGCACCTTCGGGCCTGCTATTGAACCTTCCTTGTTGACATGTCCGACAACAAACATCGGGATATCGAGCGATTTAGCGGTTCGCATGAGGATATTGGTACATTCCCTCACCTGAGTGACGCTGCCCGGCGAGGAGCTTAACTCAGAGAGGTTCATGGTCTGGATAGAGTCTATCATAACAAGGTCGGGCTTGATATTCTTGATCTGCTCACATACAACCTCAACGTCGGTTTCGGTCATGATAAAGAGATTAGGAGAGTCCACCTCGAGGCGGATCGCGCGCAGCTTCAGCTGACGCTTTGATTCCTCGCCGGATACATAGAGAATTTTCAGCGTGTCGCCGAGAAACTGGCATATCTGCATGAGCACCGTTGATTTACCGATACCCGGGTCGCCGCCCAGGAGAATCAGACTTCCCTTGACGATACCGCCGCCGAGTACGCGGTTGAGCTCGTGACAGCCTGTATCATAGCGGTGCTCGTCGTCTGTTGAAATCTCGCGGATTGAATACGGCTGCGCATATGTCATTGAAGTGCGCGTTCTGACCGCAGGAGCGGCTTTAGCGGTGTCCTTGATTTCTTCATTCATCGTATTCCATTCGCCGCAGGACGGGCATTTTCCGACCCATTTCGGGGTCTCATAGCCGCATTCCGAGCAAATGTAAACGCTTTTTATTTTTGCCATATATTTCACATCCTAATTGGTGTTATAGTAATCGAGAAAGCCTGTAGTGACAGCGAACGACATTTGTCGCTGATATTCCTCGGTCTTGAGCTTTTCGCACTCTTCCCTGTTTGATAAAAAGCCGCACTCAACAATAACCGCCGGCTGAGTAGTGTTTTTCAGTAAGTATATACCGCTGCCCGCGGGTTTACTGAGCCGTTCGTTGTCGGGCTGCAGCTGGGATTTCACCGAAAACTTGATCGCATCAGCAAGCAGCAGGCTTTTCTCGTTGTTCGGCGAGTAAAAAACCTGTGTGCCGTGTGACGAAGTATCGGAAAACTTGTTCTGATGAATACTGATTACCGTATTGTCAGCCGAGGCGTTGAATATTTCCAGTCTTTTCTTCATGTCGCTGTTCTTGCGCTGTTTTGTGTTATCTCCCTCAGTCGAAAGGTCGCCGTCGTCGGTTCGTGTCATCTCGGTATCAAATCCGAAAAACGTCAGCAAGTCGTCCGTGTCCTTGGCAATGGCGAGGTTTATTTCCTTTTCCGGTACACCGTCGCCGCTGACAGCGCCGCCGTCCTCACCTCCGTGACCTGCGTCAATCACGATATGTGGCATCGATTTCTGAGGCATAGCCGCTGTGCGCAGGGTGATACGCGCGGTTGAGGTAACCATCAGCGCGATAAAAACCGAGAGAAAAAACACAATCAGAAAAACCGCGGCAAATCTTTTAATATTCACAAAACCACCTCTGCAATAAAATATGCGCAGAGGGATTGACGATATAACCATTATACCGCATTTGACCGTTCTTGGCAACAAAAATACAAATTTGTCTTGTCGTACAGCGCGTAAAGTGGTATAATTATCTGGTATAATAAAGTGTAAGGAGTATGGCTATGAAGAAACCCGGAAGAAACGACGAATGCTGGTGCGGAAGCGGCAGGAAATACAAGAAGTGCCACATAGATTTTGACGAGCGCATTGAGGAGATCGAAGCTGAGGGTCATATTGTACCCGACCACAGCATCATCAAGACCGCTGAGCAGATTGAAAAAATCAAGGAAAGCGCTAAAATAAATATTGCTGTACTGGACTACGTTGCCGAGCACATCAAGGCTGGAATTTCTACAGCTGAAATCGACCGCTGGGTATACGATATCACCACCAAAATGGGCGGTATTCCGGCACCTCTTGACTATCAGGGTTTTCCAAAAAGCGTTTGTACCTCGATAAACGACGAGGTCTGCCACGGTATTCCGTCCGAGGACATTATTCTCAAGGACGGAGATATAGTTAACGTCGACTGCTCCACCAATCTCAACGGCTACTATTCCGATTCATCGAGAATGTTCTGTATCGGAGAGGTCAGCGCTGAAAAGAAAGCGCTCGTAGAAGCCGCGAAGCAGGCACTCAGCGAGGGCTTAAAGGAAGTAAAGCCGTGGAACTTCCTCGGAGATATGGGTCAGGCTGTCAATGATTTTGTAAAGAGCAAGGGCTACTCAGTCGTCAGAGAGGTCGGCGGTCACGGTATTGGTCTAGAGTTTCACGAGGATCCGTGGGTCAGCTACGTCAGCGAAAAAGGTACCGAGATGCTTATGGTGCCCGGAATGATTTTCACTATTGAGCCGATGATAAACATGGGCAAGCCCGCGATTTACACCGACGAGGAGAACGGCTGGACGATTTACACAAAGGACGGCACTCCCTCCGCGCAGTGGGAGATCCAGGTTCTCGTCACCGAGGACGGTTACGAAATAATATCATATTAATAGAAAAAGCGTCGCTTATATGCGGCGCTTTTTCATTTTCATTTCAATATAAACCGTATTTCGTTTTCACCCTGTCGAGCTTAGCAAGCATCGGTTCAGCGGCAAAAAACAGTATTACAGCGGTGGAAAAGGCGTGTATTAAGTCAAACGGCAAGCCCTGAGTGTAAAACGAAATGATTGATTCCCATGTTATCGGCACGCGTGTCAGGATAATCGTCGAAAAGTTCATAATCAGCCCGTAAATCATTACAGTCACAATGAATCCGAACACGCAGAGCGCACCACGGCTGCGGCGAAGAAAGCCCTTTTGAAAGAGAATTCCCGCAATAAAGCCGATTATGCCTGCCGCGAACATCTGCCAAGGCGTCCACGCGCCCTGACCAAAGTAAATATTCGACACCAGCATCGTTACCGCGCCTACCATAAATCCCGACTCCGTGCCGAACGCAACGCCTGAGATAATGACAAGCGCCAAAACAGGTTTTATCTGCGGAAACGGTGCGAACGCCGAACGACCCGCGATTACGATCGCACACATCACGGCGATTATCACAAGCTCACGCGGCTGCGGTTTTCTGCCCTCGAAGATGAGAAAAAACGGCAGCATACATTCCAACAGAACAATCAGTGAGATAAACAGAAATTTCTCGTCCTTCAGATAGGTCGTTCCGATAAAAATAGTGACCGGTATCGCGAGCAGTATCATCACGGTCGAAACGATTGTGCGCTTTGAAAGCCTGCTGCTCCTGACTTCTTCAAGCGGCCTGTGAGTCAGCTCGCTCAGCGAAATCATTAAGATTACAAGCGGTACTGCAACAAGCAGACAGTTTGCCCAAAACGGCAGAGAAAGCTTGATAATTTCGATATTGACCAGAATTCCGAATATAAGCGAAAGACAGCCAATCAAAGCCGTCAGCTTTTTCCAAACGGGCATTTTCGGCTTCTGCTCAGGGTTTTCGGGTGGCTTTTCTGTGTAATGAAAATCATTATTTATGCCAGAGAGAATTTTTGGCTTCTCACCCGTGCAGCAGTAAATTATATCCTCGGTTGTAACGGTGTTTTCAAGGATTCCCTTTGACATTCTGCGCGACGAGGTGACGTAGAAGCTGTTTGTTGAGAAGAATTCCCTCGGCGAACCCTCAGCGACAAGCTCACCGTTGAACAGCATCAAACAGCGATGAGGATATTTCGCGCAGAACTCCACGTCGTGGCTGACCATAACAACGGTTGTGCCAAACGATAATAGAGTATTGATAATTGCGGCAAAACGTTCCTTGAAGCCGCTGTCTATCCCCTTCGTCGGTTCATCGAGCAGGATAATATCGGGGCTTGCAAGTAATAGCTTTGCGAGTGCCGCGCGCTGTGTTTCGCCGCCCGATAAATCAAAAGGATGGCGCTCAAGCAGTTCTTCCAGTTCGCACAAGGAAATAACCTGATTAAGCCGCTCCGGCGAGTCGTCTATCTCCTTAAGAGAATCGATAACCGTGTTGCCGCTGAGAAGCAGCTGAGGGTTCTGCGGAAGAGTCGCGATTCGAAGTTTATTTGTATTTATCTTTCCGCTGTACGGCATTAGCGTGCCGTTAACGACAGATAAGAGCGTAGATTTTCCTGCGCCGTTGCCGCCGAGGATAGCGGTGAACTCACCCTTGCGGACGTGAAAGGACAGGTTTTTCAGAACGTCAGGACTGTCCTTTTTGTAGCGGAACCATATGTTTTTCAGACTGATTACAGCATCGCCGCAGGGCGGAATTATTTCGGGATAAAGAGGATATGTATCATGTGTGCTGACGCAGCTTCTCAGCCATTCCCTGCCCTGTGCAACCGTGACCGGACAGTCTGACGAAGTATCTACAGCGCGCCAGATACGCATGGCTGACGGCAAAAGCGCGAAAAGCCTGTCATCGCAGCTGCTCAGATTTTCACCTGTGTGAAGCGGAGTGTCGAGCGAAAGAACGGCACCGTCATCCAGGATAAGCACTCTGTCGCTTATCGGCAGGAGTTCCTCGGTTCGGTGCTCTGAAATGATAACCGTAACTCCGAGCTCTTTATTTATTCTGTGAAGGCAGGCTATGAAATCGCTCGCGGCTATCGGGTCGAGCTGACTGGTTGGCTCGTCAAGAATCAGCACCTCGGGCTGCATTGCCATCACTGACGCGAGATTCAGAAGCTGCTTCTGACCGCCCGAAAGAGTTGTCACGTCGCTCTCAAAGTATTGTTCAATCCCGAAAAACGACGCTGTTTCCGCAACTCTTCGGCGTATTTCTTCATTTTTCAGCCCAAGACTTTCCAGCCCGAACGCAAGCTCGTGCCAGACCTTGTCAGTGACGATTTGATTATCAGGCGACTGCTGAACAAAGCCTATTTTTTTGCACTCCTGTCTTTGAGAAAGCTCATTAATGCCGATTTCATGAAATCTGATTTCGCCCGATAGCCTGCCGTGCGGTGCAAGAGATGGCTTGAGCAAACGAAGAAGGGTACTTTTTCCGCTGCCCGAAGCTCCGCAAACGGTCAGAAATTCGCCTTCAATAACGGAAAAGTTAATGTCCTTAAGCACGTCAACTTCTGTTTCGGGATAGGCAAAGCTCAGATTGCGGATTGTAAACGCTTCCAACGGATTCCCTCCCCCATGTTGACAGTAAACGGCATTATCATTAATGCAAAGTATATAAAATAAAAAATTATAGAATCTATTCCCATTAACTCGCCCTTTACAGACGGAAAATAGCGGTATTTTGCGACTCCGAGTACTCTCAATACAATTAAAGCAGCGGTAAACACACAAATCAACGCAAGACAGATACCGTCGCGCTTATTGAAGCGATAACTTGAATACGCAGTCCTGCCCTTCAGCCCGTACCCTCTCGCCTTCATTGAGTCGGCGGTTTCTATAGAACCTTCAAGCGAGTGTGAGAGCATGACTGAGATAACTCTTACAGCGGTTTTTGTCTTTTCAACAAAGCCGTTTTTCTCTTTTCCCAACAGCTTCTGAGCTGTTCTGACCTCGCGGAACTGCTCTGTAAAACGCGGAACAAAGCGAAACGCCATGGAAAGCACAAGTCCGAGCGACGGCGCGATTCTACTGAAAAGATAAACCAGCTTATCTCCTGTCATAACTGTGTTGAATGATGAGAACCAGAATATTACGCTGCTGAGCATCACCGCTGAGGCAGCGCCGTAAATGATCGCTTCAAGCGTCAGCGGATTATCCCACGGAAGATAACCGAGTATTGTCACTCCGGCGTGGTTGACAATCGGGTTTATGAGCGCAAGGAGCAAGGCGGTCGGCAGGATAAATTTCAGAGCAAAGAACACTGTCTTGCGGCCGTTGAGCTGTATGGCGTTTGTCAGCGCACACAAGAGCGAAACAATCAGGCATACGGGATTCATAATAAACATCGAGAATGAAATCACCGCCGCGAAATATAAAAGTCCCGCTATCGGGTGTATCTTACAAAAGGAATCCTTCATCAGTTGCTCCACTTCAAGTCATGTCCGAGCTGACAGGTGTAGCGGAATTCAACCGTGTCGCCGTTTTTCAGCACGTAACGAGAACAGCCGTAGTTAGGCGCCCATCCGTTTACTCCGTAAACCCAGCCTGACTGGTCGCCGCAGTCGAATTCATACAGGTTGCCGATAGCCTTGATATAAGCTGAATTGTATGCCGGCGTAAAGCTGTGGTCAAGGTGGATTTTCTTATCCTTGCATGCTCTGACGAGCAAATCAAAGACCGATTCGCCCTCCGAAAACTCAAATTGCTCGGGTTTTAATATCCAGCCGTCTGAAGGCACAAGCTCATGATATTCCTCGTCGAGCTTATCCATATTATCGAGAATAGTCGCGCAGGAAATCGACAGCGTGCACCTGAGAGTATTGTCCTGCGTTGTCTGCTCCTGCGGCTCAACGGGCTGAGGCTTGTCCGTCGGCACAGGGTCGGTCTTGTATTTGTCCGTCGTCGGCTCAACAGGCTCCGCGGCTGAGTTTCCGGCGGTCGTCTGCTGTCGGGTGGAAGCCTCAGCGGTCGTCGGAGCTGTTGTCGCTGCTGAGGTCGTGTCATCGGAATCCTTGGCGGTCGTATTCTCAGCCGTCGACGACTGAGTGCTTTTGCGTGTGATAGGACCTGTCGCCGAGGTTGCGTCTGCCGAAAAGGTCGGTGCTTCGTCAGGCGCAGCCGCGTCCTCGTTAATACTGTTTCCCGCCGCAAAAGCAATCACTAAAGCCGCAACGATTGCTGCGGCTGTGATGATAAAGAATTTATATTTTTTGATGAAGGGTATCATAATAATCCCGCCTTAATGTGAAGCGATGTAGCGTTGAGTTTCGGTGACAAATGTGACCTTTATTTCGCCTTGACTGTCCGCACCTGCGATTTTGAGCTGCCTGAGATTGAGCGTTTCAAGCTCGGCAATAGCTTTCTGAGCCAAGGTCGCGTCTGTGATATCGACCGTGCCGTCAAGATTCAGATCGTACTCTGTCAGCAGATCGCACATATCATAAAGTGATGATTTGCCTTCGCGGAGTCTGTTCGCGGCGGTCATTGCGTAAAACGCCTGTTCGGTCGACATCTGATTGTATTCACCGCCGATATTATGCGCAAAGCCGTTTTCGAGCGAAAAGCGAAGCAGACAGTCAACAATGCTGTTGCCGCTCTTGATAAATTTCCCGTCGGTTTCGGGGTCAATGCCGAGGGCTGACAGAGCGGTTATCATCTGCGCGCAGCTTTCGGGAGAGTCGGTAGCTTCCGAAAGTCCGCCGTCATCACGCTGGATTGCGGAATAGTATCCCAATGCCTTATCAACTGCGCATTTTACAGCTTCATTTTTTTTATAATACGGAGCGAGAGCCTGTATCGCCATTCCCGTCATATCAGGATCGGCGCCCTGCTCACCGATAGCCCAGCCGCCTGCCGGAAGCTGCTTTTCCAGTATATAATCGAACAGCTTCTCACGGGTAGTTTGCTCTTTTGAGGTCGTTTCGGGTATTTCATATTGCAGGCTGTCAAGCGCGATCAACGCCCAGACAGGGCCGTTAATACCCTGCTTTTTTACAAAATTAAAGTCCGCAAGAGGCTGCAGCAGGTTATATCCGTTCACATTCTCGGGATTCTTGCCTATAGCTGTCAAAGCTAATATAAGGCGCGAGTTTTCGGTTGATTTATTTCGGTCCAGCTTAGCGCTGCCCTTTTCGTTAATATAATCAACAACGTTGCGATAATATCCTTCCGCCGTTTCATCGGGCAGGATTCCAGCGCGTGCAAGCCCGATAACAAGCCACTCGCCGCCGATTGAACCTACCTGCGGCACAGGACAGCTGAGAAGCTGCTCTTCTGTAGCCTGATATATCGCGTCGGTCTTGCTGCCTGATGCAAAAGCGGTAATCGGACACAGCAGCGCAAGCGCAAGCACAAAACAAATCAGCTTTTTCATCTGGAAGCAATCATACGCTGGATAGCGGTCGTATCAAGTACGGAAACTCTTCCGTCGCCGTTGTATTCAGCGAGCTTGTTCTGTAACTCTGAGAAGCTCACGAGGTCAATGCTCGCCTTCTGAATGAGAGTTGCGTCTGTAATATCAACCTTGCCGTCAAAGTTTACGTCGCCGAGCTGTGCGTCCTCAGCCATTACGTGAACCTTATAAACGGTTTCCTCGGGATATGAGCCCGGCCAAGCGGCATTGCCGACGCCGATATAGAGTGTGTCGCCTGCCTTAACCTCGATCTCGTCGGTTTTTCTGTAGCCGACGCTCTCGGGAACGTACTCATTAATATACGTTCTCACCTGATAGTTCTTGTTCTCGGCTGTAGGAAGTACAAAAACATTTTTTGTTTCGTTACCGATCGTAACGGTGTAGTCGGTATTTGAGGGAGTAAATTCCTCGTTAAGAGCCGGACCGTCAATGCTGAGAGCCTTAAGGGCTGTTGTGGGATTGTTCCAGTCAGCACCGATATCCGAACCGATTTTTACAGAATATGTAAGCTCGAAGGTGTCGCCGTCTCTGAGGAAGATGTAAGCGAGGTTGTTGTTGACTACCCAGTCGTTCTGTACACCCATCCAGCCGCTGTACTGTGCGGCGTCGTTCTCGGCAATACCGTTTACGGCAGCGATATACGAACCCCACTGGGTATCGTTTACGGTGAGCTGAACATTATCCGCATTCAGCGCGGCTGTAACGGTCGAAAGAGCGTCTTTGCCCTCGGAAATATCGACTGTCTTGTCATAAAGAATACCTTCCCAGGCTGCTCCCTCGGAAACAGAATAGGTTTCATTCTTTACGATCAGGCGGATTTTGTCGGTCGCGGCTGACGCGCTGAAAGAAACGCTTGCAGCCGATACCGCCGTCATAGCTGCCAGAGCTGTCGCGATAATGTTTTTGGTTATTTTTTTCATATTGGTTCCTCCAAAAATTTTTGGGAAAGCAAAAATGCTTTTCCGATATACTCAGAAAAGCACAACACAAAGAGCCGTGAAATCACGGTCAGGGTGGCTGCGCTTCTTCTTGTCCAAGAATGCAAGTCCAAGGCAATGCGGCAGCGATCTGACTTATGGATCAATCCAAACACAGTAATGACAGTTGCTACGGATTCTCACCGTATTCTCTATTACATTTCGCAGCGCGAAAAAACGCAAAGCCTGTATCTTTTAATTGTTAACAGTATATCATACAAACGCCGTGCCGTCAATGCTTGTGCAGCTTATCAAACGGCAGCTGCACAAAAATTACCGAGCAAAACATGATAACGCAGCCGAGTATCTGAATGACGGTCATACTCTGATCCTGCTCGAGCCAGCCCATACTGTAGGCAAAGTAGCTCGCAAGCGCGGAAATCACCGACTCCATGCTCATAATCATAGCGGCTATAGTCGGGTTAAAGTTCTTCTGACCGATGACCTGCAGCGTATAGGCAACGCCGCTCGACATGATACCTGTGTACAAAATCGGAATCGCGCCCTGAGTAATCTGCTCCCACGACGGATGCTCGATTATCAGGGCTATCGCGCCGCAGACTACCGCGCAGACAAAAAACTGTATGCACGAGAGCAGAACTCCGTCGGTTTTCGGCGAGAAATAATCGACCAGCAGAATATGCACGGCAAAGAGAACCGCGCAGATAAGCACGAGTATATCGCCCGGGGAAAAGCTCAGGCTCTCCGTTATGCAGAGCATATAGAGCCCGACAACCGCACCCACAGCGCCTATCCAGACCGTGAAATGGCATTTCTTTCCGAGCAAAAGTCCGAAAATCGGCGTGAGGATTATATAGAGCGTTGTGATAAATCCCGCCTTGCCGACGGTTGTGTACTTTACACCGTACTGCTGGAACATTCCCGCGGCGGCAAGCGCAAGACCGCAGCAAACGCCGCCGATAACTGTGATTTTTTTGTCGATCTTGAAGCTCTCGTTCCTGCCCGAAAAAATCTCGGGCTTCCTGAGCTTGATAAGCACGATCGGAATCAGTACAAGGAAGCCGAGAAAGTTACGCGCCGAGTTAAAGGTGAACGGCTCCATGTAGTTGTTGCCCATAGACTGAAAGACAAAGGCAACGCCCCAGATTATCGCGGTCAGAGAGAGATAAAAGCTGCTTTTTATGTTGTTCGTTTTGTTCATTTCCATACTCCTTCGCACAAGTGATATTTTATCATATCAAAAAGTCAAATGCAAGCGGCTTTCTCACAAACAATGCGGCTGCGCATACAATGAAATGTAAAAGCGGTGATAGAATGAATGAATTAATAAGACTATGTGATTTACAGATAAATAAAACGGCTGTTGTCGCTGAGTTTTGCGCCGGTAAGATGACACAGAGAATAAACGACTTAGGCATTGTCGAGGGAAGCGAAATAACTCCCGTGTTCATCGCTCCCTTCGGCGACCCTGTCGCCTATTCGGTTAAGCATACCCTGATTGCTCTGCGCCGAAAGGACAGCAGACTGATATTGGTGAGGTGTGAAGATGACATATGAAATTGCGCTTGCGGGTAATCCGAACGTCGGAAAAAGCACTGTTTTCAACGCGCTGACGGGATTGAAGCAGCACACCGGCAACTGGACGGGAAAAACCGTCGAGCTGTGCACGGGTATGTTCAAATACCGCGATAACCTGTTCAGCGTAACCGACCTGCCCGGCACATACTCAATGAGGGGCTTTTCAAAGGAAGAAAGCGTATCGCGAAAGTATCTGAGCGAAAAGAAACCCGACTGCGTGATAATTGTCGCTGACTCAAATGTTCTCGAGCGGAACCTGAGCTATGTATTAGAGATATTACAGCTGCAGCGCAATGCAGTTCTTTGTCTTAATATGAACGACGAAGCCCGGCGAAACGGCACTGTTATCAATACGGAAAAATTATCAAAGGAGCTCGGTATTCCCGTGCTGAAAACCTGCGCCGTGAAAAAGGCGGGCTTAGACGAATTAAAACAAACCGTGCTGAATATCTGCGAAAAACCGTCTTTCAGTCAAGACGAGATGAATACCGATACGTTTCTGCTGAACAACGCGCTCTTGCTCTCAAAAAAAAGCAAGGAGATCTGTGATAAATGCGTTTCCTACCGAAATAATACAAAACGCAGCGGCAGGCTTGACAAAATACTGACCTCAAAATCAACAGGAATCCCGATTATGCTCGCCTTGTTTGCGCTGCTGTTCTGGATTACGGCGGTCGGCGCAAACTATCCCAGCGAATGGCTGAGCGCGCTGTTCGCGTTTATCAAGGAAAGACTGTATGAGCTATCTGACTGCATTCACGTGTCTGAATTTTTGAGCGGAATTCTGATTGATGGAGTGTACACAACGCTGAGCTGGGTGGTTTCGGTAATGCTGCCCCCGATGGCGATTTTCTTCCCTTTATTTTCAATAATCGAGGATTCCGGATACCTTCCGCGCATTGCCTTTAACCTCGACAAATTCTTCTCGCGCTGCGGCGCAAACGGCAAACAGAGCCTGAGCATGTGCTTGGTGTCTGATTGGCGATATTTAAGCCTTTTTTGTCGATAATTACCAATATCCACTTGACAATAAAAAGCGTGCTGTGCTATACTACATATAGTTAGTACGAACAGTGCTAAACCAATAAATATGGACTTGAAGGAGTTTTCCCTCGGTCTGTAAATTTAAGATGAGAGGAAGTATTTTATGAACTACTTATCAATCGAAAACGTTGTCGGCAGAGAAATTCTTGACTCCAGAGGCAATCCTACCGTAGAGGCAGAGGTTACACTTGCTGACGGTACCGTTGCAAGAGGCACTGCTCCCAGCGGCGCTTCCACAGGTGAGTTCGAGGCTCTTGAGCTTCGTGACGGCGACAAAGGCAGATACCTTGGCAAAGGTGTTCAGAAGGCTGTTGATAACATCAACAACGTAATCGCTCCTGCAATCATCGGCATGGACGCTTCAGATATCTATGCTGTTGATAAGGCAATGATTGACCTTGACGGCACAAAGGATAAGTCAAAGCTCGGCGCTAACGCTATTCTGGCTGTTTCCATCGCTACCTCCAGAGCTGCTGCTACCGCTCTCGAGCTGCCCCTCTACAAGTTCCTCGGCGGCGTTCAGGGCACAAAGCTCCCCGTTCCCATGATGAACATTCTCAACGGCGGCGCTCACGCTACCAACACCGTTGACACCCAGGAATTCATGATCATGCCCGTAGGCGCTCCCAGCTTCAAGGAAGCCCTCAGATGGTGTGCTGAAGTATTCCACAACCTCGCTAAGATCCTCAAGGCTAAGGGTCTTGCTACCTCCGTCGGCGACGAGGGCGGCTTTGCTCCCAACCTCTCCTCCGATGACGAGACCATCGAGACCATTCTCGAGGCTGTTAAGGCTGCAGGCTACGAGCCCGGCAAGGACTTCATGATCGCTATGGACGCTGCTTCTTCCGAGTGGAAGAGCGAAAAGGGCGTTGGCTTCTACAAGCAGCCCAAGTCCGGTCTTGAGTTCACCTCCGATACACTTATCGATCACTGGGCAGCTCTCTGCGAGAAGTACCCGATCATCTCCATCGAGGACGCTCTCGACGAAGAGGACTGGGAAGGCTGGAAGAAGCTCACAGAGCGTCTCGGCGACAAGGTTCAGCTCGTAGGCGACGACCTCTTTGTTACCAACACCGAGAGACTTTCCAAGGGTATTGCTAACGGCTGCGCTAACTCTATCCTCATCAAGCTCAACCAGATCGGTTCCGTTTCCGAGACTCTTGAGGCTATCAAGATGGCTCACAAGGCCGGCTACACAGCTATCTCCTCACACCGTTCCGGTGAGACAGCTGACACCACAATCGCTGACCTCGCTGTTGCTCTCAACACCTGCCAGATCAAGACCGGCGCTCCCAGCCGTTCCGAGCGTGTTGCGAAGTACAATCAGCTCCTCAGAATCGAAGAGGAACTCGGCGATGCAGCTCAGTATCCCCAGATGGGCGCTTTCAACGTAAAGAGATAATTTTTCGCTGAATAATTTCAAGGCTTGAAGTCACACGGCTTCAAGCCTTATTTTTTGCCTCTCTCCTTCATATGCTGTAGAGAGGTGGTTTTATGAAATACAAAGCGGCGCTTTATATGCGTCTCTCAAAGGACGACGGTCAAAGCGAGAGCGTCGGAATCAGCGCTCAGCGCAGGATCCTCAAGGCGTACTCAAAGGAGCACGGCTTTGAAATCGAGGACGAATACATCGACGACGGCTTCAGCGGCACAAACTTTGAGCGTCCCGCATTCAAGCGCATGATAAAGGACATTGAACAGAAAAGGATTAATCTTGTACTGACTAAGGATTTGTCAAGACTCGGACGTAATTATATCGCTGCGGGAGAGTATACGGAAATCTATTTCCCGGGAAAAGGCGTGAGATACATCGCGGTCAGCGACGGTTATGATTCGGCAAGCCCGAACGATGATATCGCACCGTTCCGACACGTAGTCAACGAGATGTACGCACGCGATATTTCGCGAAAAATACGTTCTTCTCTGTACGCCCGTATGAAAGACGGCGTTTATATCGGTAATTTCGCCCCGTACGGCTACGAAAAGTCACCTGACGATAAAGGTCGCCTGATAATAGATCACGCGGTTTTTGAGGCAGTCAGGGCGATTTTCAGTCTTGCGGCAAACGGCTGTACCACTCGAAGTATCGCGGAATTTCTCAATGAATCAAAAACTCTCTGTCCTCTTGTCTACCGCTGTCAGAAATACGGACTGGATATCAGAAATTATACAAGCTTCAAAAACCGCGGCTGGACGTCATCTACAGTCAGAAAAATAATCCGAAATGAGGTGTATATCGGCAACACGGTGCAGCACAAGACAGTCAAGCCATCATTCAAGCTTAAAACCTCGCTGATAAACCCATCGGGTGATTGGATAAGAGTCGAGGGTACGCATGAAGCGATTATCGACAGGGAAACCTTCATTCAGGCTCAAAACTCGCTCTCTCAGCCCAAGCATGGCAATGGGCATCGGCTGTAATGCCTGCGGTGTCACAGGCTGTCGGATCATCGAAAATCCGAAGGAAAGACTGATTGCTGTATTGACAAACAACTTTATGCCCTGCAACGGAAGATTCCCGATACTAATCGCGATGATAATGATGTTCTTTGCTGGCAGCGCGTTCGGATTTCTGAGCTCAATCGAGGTCGCGCTGATTTTGCTGCTGATACTGCTTGTCTGCGTTTTGCTGACGCTTGCTGTGTCGAAGCTGCTGTCCTTAACTGTCGCTAAAGGCGCACCGTCGGGCTTTGCGCTTGAACTGCCGCCGTACCGCAAGCCGCAGATATTAAAAACAATAGTGCGTTCGCTGCTTGACAGGACGCTTTTTGTACTTGGCAGAGCAGTGATCGTCGCAGCACCCGCGGGCGCCGTGATCTGGCTGACGGCAAATATCAGAATCGGAGACTGCTCAATACTTCAATACTGCACGGACTTTCTCGACCCCTTCGGGCGGTTCATAGGACTGGACGGAGTAATAGTAATGGCATTTATTCTCGGATTTCCCGCAAACGAAACGGTGATTCCGATAATAATCATGTCGTATATGGCAAGCGGCACGCTGATGGATTACTCGGGTTATCCTGAGCTGCTGCGGCTTTTTTCGGCAAACGGCTGGACGGTAACAACTGCGGTTTGTATGATGGTTATGACGGTATTACATTTCCCCTGCTCCACAACCTGTCTGACGATAAAGAAAGAAACAGGAAGCCTGAGATGGACGCTGACGTCAATGTTACTTCCAACGTTGATGGGAGTAATCATCTGCGCCGTAATTGCAAATACAGCAAAGCTGTTCTGACAAAAAAATATGCGGAGATGTCTTCTGTGACATCTCCGCGTTTGTTTATTCTGTTAATTAATTTTTGTTCCGCATCTGACGCAGAATTTTTCATCTGCCTGCAAGGGCTTTCCGCAGTTCGGACAAGCGGGTGCAGGTGCCGAAACGGCGATTTCTTTGCCGCAGTTAGTGCAGAACCGCGCGTCCGCAGGAAGCTGCTTTCCGCAGTTAGTACAGAACTTAACACCCTGTGCAGGTCTCTGCGGCGACGGATACTGCTGAACAGGCTGACGATACGCTGCCTGAGGAGCCGCCTGAGGTTGATACTGAGGAGGAGTCTGCTGTGGCATCGCCTGAGCATTTTGAGCAGGCTGAACCATTGGTGACTGAGCTCTGGTCTGAGTTGCCGCGTAGTTCAAAAACTCCTGCACGTTAATATTCGCAGGCTGCGCGTTTGCTCTGAGAATATTATTGGCGTACAGGGTCAAATCCTGAGCGTGCTTCTTGTACCTTGCTCCCATAAGCTGTACGACGGAATATCTGATATTGATCGCCGTGCCGTTTTGATAAGGCATAAAATGAATTGTGCACGCGCCGCCGTTCATATTGTACTTAATCGAAAAATTCAGTCCGAAGCTGATTGATACCATCGGCGTCTGCTTGCAGTCCTTGCCGAATTTCTGCGCCGCTGTCTGTACAAAAGCTCCGTAAACTGCATTGAGCGGACATGGATAAAAATAGCATAAATCTCTGGTCATAATGTTTCTCCGTCAATCGTTGTCAGCCAAAGCCGCTTTCATCATAATCGCGCACTCCATGCGCTTTTTGAACAGCTCGCAGCCGTATTTGTATATTCCGTTGATCGAACCCGTCGCGTGATAGGCATTTGCCGCACAGCCGCCGCTGCAATAGAGTCTTGCCCAGCAATCCTTACAGTCGGGTCGGGCGTAGGCGTTGCAAAGCTTGAACTCGTCCTGAATCTCTTTGTTGTCAACTCCGTTCCAGATGTCGCCGAGCCTGTATTTCTCGTCGCCGACAAACTGGTGACATGGATATAGGTCACCCCAAGGCGTGACTGCCATGTACTCTGTTCCCGAACCACAGCCCGAAACGCGCTTGTAGATGCACGGACCGCCTGTGAGATCGATCATGTAATGATAGAAGGTAATCGGTCTGCCCTCTTTTTCGCGCTTGATCATCTCTTTTGCGAGGATTTCATACTGTTCAAAGAGAACGGGCAAATCATCATATGTCAAGGCGTACGGGTCGCTCGGCGCGCATACAACAGGCTCCATCGAAAGCTCTGTGAAGCCGAGGTCAGCCATATGGAAAATGTCGTTTGTGAAGTCTGTATTATTGTGAGTGAATGTGCCGCGAACGTAATAGCCTTTGTTTCCGCGGCGCTTGACGAACTCCTGAAATTTAGGAACAATTACGTCGTAGCTGCCCTTGCCGTTGATTGTTTTGCGGAGGTTGTCATGAATCTCCTTTCTGCCGTCAAGACTGAGAACAACGTTGTGGCACTCCTTGTTGGCAAACTCGATAACGTCGTCATCAACGAGCATGCCGTTTGTGGTAAGTGTAAAGCGGAAATTCTTGTTGTGCTGCTTTTCGATGCTTCTGGCGTAGGCGACTATTTCCTTGACAACTTCAAAGTTCATCAAAGGCTCGCCGCCGAAGAAGTCAACCTCGAGGTTTACCCTGCTGCCGGAGTTCTCAATCAAGAAATCAATCGCTCTCTTGCCCACCTCAAGCGACATCAGCGCGCGCTCGCCGTGGTACTTTCCCTGAGATGCAAAGCAGTACTCGCAGTTGAGGTTACAGGTGTGAGCGATATGCAGACAGAGTGCCTTGATTACAGTGTTTCGCTTTTTGAAGTCAAAGGCGAGGTTCTCGTATTGGTCGGACGTAAAGAGCTTGCCCATGTCCTTCAGCTCCTGAACATCGTCAAGGCAGTCGTTGATTTCAGCTTCATTTATTTCAGCGTCGTCCGCGTACTTTTCGAGCATGGCGGAAACGATTTCCTCGCGGCTGCTGTTTTCAAACATCTCGATCACGTCATATGCGAGGTCGTCAACGAGATGAACGCTGCCGCTGTAAACGTCGAGTACGATATTGTATCCGTTAAGTTTGTATTGATGAATCATAAAATTCTCCTGACAAAAGGAAAGCCGTTACTAAAAGATGTAACGGCGTAAATCCTTCATTTGAAATTAAAATTATTTCTCGCTGCACTTCTCGCACTGCTGGTTAGCAACGCCGCAGGAGGTTTTGCAAGCGGACTGGCAGGAGGTCTGGCATTCGCCGCAGCCGCCGGTCTTTACGCTCTTCTTAAGATCGCGAGTTTCAATAGTTTTAATTCTTTTCATAGTTATCAAACTCCTTTATCAATCTATAGGGCACCTCTAAAAACATCAAGCTGCCCATAGACACAAATCTTTCACAGCATATTCCTGCCAAAGCTCCTCGTTATACGTCAGTATGACTTCGTCGTTTTGACAATAATCTACTATAAAATATCCGCACCTCTGCACAACTCTATATTTTTAGAGGTGCCCTAAATAAATCTTACCATATAGCGCGTGTTTTGTCAATTACAAATCTGCAACCAATATGGAATCGGGATATGAATTTTCACTTGAAATGATATTGACGCCTTTGCTGTGAAGGCGCGTGATAAGCGTGATTATTTCCGCTGAAAGCACCTCGCCCTTTACAATAATCGGAATCCCTGGCGGATACGCAAAGATATCCTCGGCGCTGACAAGACCCTCTGCTTCACTGAAAACTACGGATTTTGTCTTTCCTGTCTCAAACGGATAGAGCCGCCTTTCGGGGAGTCCAAACGAGATTTGCAGGTCATTGCCGATTGTTGGGTTACATTCTCTGTCGATCTCAATCAGCGCGTTTTTCAGCCGCTCAAAACCGTCGTCTGTGTCGCAAACAGAGGTCATTGCGATAATGTAGCCGTGAGCCGCCATCTCGACTTCAATATAATAACGTTTTCTGAGAATGTCCGCAAGCTCAATGCCGCTTATGTCGGCATTCTGAGTTGAGATCACCAGCTTGCCTGTGTCGTAATCAAAAGCCTGCTTTCCTCTGAACAGCAAGCTGAGATGCTTCAGATCAAGCATAGCATCTTCAAAATCGCGTAATCTCCTGATATATGAATCAAAATCCCGGCTTGAGGTCAGACAAGCTTCAATGCTGCTCATAAGAACATATGACGGGCTGCTCGTCTGAAAGATTGACAGCGCGGATTGAAGCGGCTGAATCAACGAACCGTCGCTTGTCAGTAAAAGCGCCGTCTGTGTCATCGCGGGCATCGTCTTGTGCAGGCTGACAACGGAAATATCGGCGCCGCAGTCCATCGCTCCTTTCGGAAAAGCTGAATGAAACGGAAAATGCGCTCCGTGTGCTTCATCGACAATCAGCCGCGTTCCGTGAGAACGGCAAATACGTGCAATGGCTTCAAGGTCTGAACAAATTCCCTCGTATGTCGGTGAGGTAATAATGACGAGCTTTGCGTCGGGGTTATCGACAAGCTGTTGTTCAAGCGCTGACGGGTCAACACAGCCGTATATATCATTCGTTGCGGACTCAGGCATGAGAAATTCAGGTCTTAAGCCCAGCAGCTCAGCGGCATGATAAACAGAAGTATGGCAGTTTCGTGCGATAATCACCTTGTCGCCGCGGTTCGATACCGCCTTAACGGCCGATAATATTCCGCAGGTCGCTCCGTTCACGAGCAGAAACGCGCGATTCGCGTGATAAATCCGTGCGGCCGTATCCTCGATTTTCTTTATCAGACCTTCGGGGTGATGAAGATTATCAAAGCCGTCTATCTCGGTCAAATCGAGCTGATACGGAAAGACTCCGTCGCGGATATTTCGCTTATGCCCGGGCATATGGAACGGATATGCGCAGCCCTCAGTATAGACTAAGATTTCGTCCTTCATCAGTTGGTACCGAATTCTCTGAGTTCAAGTCCCTTGTTGTGGTCGAGCGCCCAGTCGATACTCCAGTAGCTTGTAAAGAGCAGAAGACGGTTGCCCTTCAAATCCTGGATCCGCTTTGTATCCGAGGCGAGGTCGAGAGTTTTGGGGTCGATATCGTCATTCACAATCCAGCGGATATACTCATAAGGCAGGCTCTCCATGATGATGTCGACGTTGTACTCGTTCTCAAGGCGGTACTTGAGAACATCAAACTGGAGCACACCGACAACGCCGACGATTACCTCTTCCATACCGGCGTCTAGCTCCTGGAAGATCTGGATAGCGCCTTCCTGCGCAATCTGACTTGTACCCTTGATAAACTGCTTTCTCTTCATGGTGTCCTTCTGACGGACGCGCATAAAGTGCTCGGGCGCAAATGTGGGTATGCCCTTGAACTGCACCTTGTGGTTCGCGGAACAGATCGTATCGCCGATCGAGAAAATACCCGGGTCAAAAACGCCGATAATATCGCCCGCGTAAGCCTCTTCGACAATCTCACGCTCCTGCGCCATGATCTGCTGAGGCTGTGACAGACGCATTTTCTTGTTGCCCTGAACATGGAACACCTCCATGTTCTTCTCGAACTTGCCGCTGCATATACGCATGAAGGCGATTCTGTCGCGGTGCGCCTTGTTCATGTTTGCCTGAATCTTGAATACAAAGGCAGAGAAATCCTCGCTCATCGGGTCAACCTTCTCGCTTACGGTTTCTCTTGAAAGCGGAGATGTGGTGAGCTTAAGGAACTGTTCAAGAAACGGCTCAACGCCGAAGTTTGTCAGAGCCGAGCCGAAGAATACGGGAGTCAGCTTGCCGTCGCGGACAGCTTCGAGGTTGAATTCGTCGCCGGCACCGTCGAGAAGTTCAATCTCGTCAAACAAATCTGCCTTGAGATACTGTCCCAGTGTGTCGTCAATCGCGGGGTCGTCGAGAGCAAGCTCGGTTTTCTCTACTTCCTTCTGACCGTTGTTCGCGGTGAAGCATAGAATCTTTTCGGTATTGCGGTCGTAAACGCCCTTGAATTCCTTTCCCGAGCCGATAGGCCAGTTGACAGGATAGGTATTGATACCGAGAACATTCTCAATATCCTCGAGCAAATCAAATGGATTCTTGGCGTCTCTGTCCATTTTATTAATAAAGGTGATAATCGGTATATTGCGCATAACGCAGACCTTAAAGAGCTTTATCGTCTGCTTCTCAACGCCCTTTGAGCCGTCGATGACCATTACCGCGGAATCCGCCGCCATGAGCGTGCGGTAGGTGTCCTCGGAGAAATCCTCGTGTCCGGGGGTGTCGAGGATATTAATGCAATAGCCGTCGTATTTGAACTGGAGAACCGACGAGGTAACTGAAATACCTCTCTGCTTCTCGATTTCCATCCAGTCGGAAACTGCGTGCTTTGCCGTTCTCTTGCCCTTTACAGAGCCCGCGAGATTAATAGCGCCTCCGTACAGAAGGAGCTTTTCGGTCAGTGTGGTTTTACCCGCGTCAGGGTGAGAGATAATCGCGAAGGTTCTTCGTTTTGTGATTTCATCTCTGTATGAGCTCATAAATTCAATCCTTTCGGAATTTTCTACAACTTTATTATTTTACAATTTTCATGCGCCTTATGTCAACAATAATTACGGGATTTATGTCAAAAAAATTTTTTTGAATTATTTCGCTACAAAATCTTGACAAAAAAGTTAAATTATTGTAATATAAGAGTATACCAATGATTATTCCTATCTTTTCATATACCTTCCAACTTTTGAGGCAGGGGCAGCAATGCTCCTGTCTCAAAAATTTTATCCCGAAAAGAGGCTTATTATGTCTGAGTCAATCGGTATTTACATTCATATTCCCTTCTGCAAGAGCAAATGCCCTTACTGCGATTTTTTCAGCGGAAGAGCATCTGAAACGGATTATGATAATTACATGCGTATTCTGAAAGAAAAAATCAAATACTGGAGCGGTCAGACCGATAAAAACGTCGCTACAGTTTATTTTGGCGGCGGCACTCCGAGTGTACTCGGCGCGGACAGGCTGTCCGATGTCCTTTATAGTGTTAAGGACTGCTTCACCGTAGAGCCCGAAGCCGAGATTACCGTTGAAGTTAACCCCGACACAGGCAAGACGCTTGATTTTGAAAAGCTCAGACTTGCGGGCTTTAACCGGGTTTCCGTCGGGTTCCAGACAGCGGTTGAACGCGAGCTGAAAGCGCTTGGCAGAATCCACACCGCCAAAGACGCGCTCGTTACCACACAACGAGCAAAGGCTGCAGGAATAGATAACGTGTCGCTCGACTTAATGATGGGCATTCCCTATCAGGATATCGACAGTCTGAAGGAATCGATTGACTTTTGTGCCAAATGCGGTGTAAAGCATATCTCGTCTTACCTGCTGAAAATCGAGGAAGGCACAAGGTTTTTTGACATTCAGGATCAGCTCGACCTCGCAGACGACGACAAACAGGCTCAGCTTTATCTGTTCGCCGTAGATTATCTTGATAAGCTCGGTTATAAGCAGTACGAAATCTCAAATTTTGCCATTCCGGGCTATGAAAGCCGCCACAACTCAGCTTACTGGAAATGCGGCGAATATATCGGCATCGGGCCTTCGGCGCATTCCTTTCTGAACGGCAGGCGGTTCTGTTACGGACGGGATTTGAAGGCTTTTGAAGAAAATATAATTATTCAGGACGGAGAAGGCGGCGATGAAGAAGAATATATCATGCTCTCGCTAAGGCTGAAAAGCGGACTGGTTTTTGGGGAGTTTGAAAAAAGATATCAACATCGCCTCTCCCCTTTGCAAATGAAAAAAATCGGAAATTTCGCAAGGGCGGGATTTATGGAGCTGGATTCAAAGCGGGCTTGCTTCACTCCTAAGGGATTTCTTGTATCAAACGCTGTTATTTCGGAATTGCTGGTATAAAAACAACGGCTGCTTCAACCGAAGCAGCCGTTTGATATTAGTCAAGGTTTGCAATTGCTTTCTGGATTAATGTGGCGTCCATAATGTTAACAACTCCGTCGCCGTTGAGGTCGCCGCAGCGGATCTGGGCTTTGTTGAAATCCTCCATCTTTGCGGAATATCTCTGAACCGCGGTAGCGTCGGAAATATCCATATAGCCGGATTGGTCACAGTCACCAATTGTAAGACCGCCGATATAGCTTCCTGAGCTGCCGCCGCCTCCGCCGTAGCGAACGCTTCCGTCCTGATGTAATTCGTAACAGAATGACGTAGTGTATTTAACAGGAACGCCGGGCTTGGTCGAAATATAGATCTGAACCATACCGTCCTTGTCGGGTACGACGTGGTTGATAGCACCGCCGCTGTAAATAAGCAGAGCGGAAGAAAAGCGGTTGCCGTTCGCGTCCGCAGCTTCCTCCTTGAAGGTGTACTTATGGTTGCCGTAATCGGAAATTTTTTCAGTGTGCGTGCCGTTTGTATTGAAATAGCTCGAAAAATCCGAGAGCTTGATTTTTACGCATTCGTATTTGCCGGCGCTGTTGCTCAGGTCGATGTACGGCGCGCTTCCGCCGATGCCGCCTGCGCCCAATTTGAGCCAAGTCTCGGTTTTGAATTCTTTTTTGCCGAGGTTAAAGGTCTGAGGATGATTGAAAAAATCAGCGAACTTAATTGTTGTTTTATCCTTGTCGGATTTATAGACTTTTACGGAAGCCTTTGAGTTCGAGGGAACATTGTAGTTGTAGGCGGTCAGTATTCCGTCCTGCTGAGTTGTTTTGCCCACGTGCTTAATGGTGGGATCTTCGGTTGACGCCTCAACCGTTGCGCCTGCAAGAGCAAAGGTTGCGAATGTCGACGCGGCAAGGATTATTGATGTTATCTTTTTAATTACCATAGAATCAGCCTTTCATTTTTCTGAGATAATTATATCTTATTCTCAGATTATTTACAATTCACCGTTTGGAGAACATTGCCAAAATAGTCACGGTTTTTTTATTTAAAAAAGAAAAAGCGGTTAAACCGCTCTTTCTGTTATTCAAAGTATTTTTCTGTGTGGAAGCAAGGCATATAGCTGAGCTTAAAGAGGTTCCTGCGGTGACGGTCATCAATGTTTTTCTTGATATTCTCGTCGTCGATCTCACCTGTTCTGATGTAGCGATCGAGCACCGCGTAGGTAAAGCCGAGGTTGTCCTCGTCGGTTTTGCCGCAAAGTCCGTCAATCGGCACCTTGTCAATCAAAACGTCGGGAAGTCCGCAGAGTCTGCCTATCTGCTTCATTTCATCAACTGTGAGGAACGAGCACGGGCTGAAATCTCCCGCCTGATCGCCGTAGCGTGTGGAGTATCCGACCCAGTCCTCAGACAGATTGCAGGTATTGGCAACACGTCCGTTATGACTCTGGGCAACAGCGTAAAGCGTAGTCATGCGGATCCTCGGCGGAATATTTGTGAGAGTTTGCGCCGAAGCCTCAAACGGAAGTGAGTTTTTAACTCCGTCAACAGCGTCCTTTACGTTGATCACATAATGCTTGATGCCGAGGTGGTTGACAAGAAGCTGCGCCATATCGATATCAACCTGTACGCCGTTGGGCATAAGAACGCCGATAACTCTTTCCTTGCCGAGCGCCTCAACACATAACGCCGCGACAATCGAGCTGTCCTTGCCGCCGGAAATGCCTACGACCGCGTTACAGCCCGGGCCGTTTTCTTCAAAGAACTTGCGTATCCATTCAATACAATCTTTTTTTACTAATGCTGCGTCAAACATCGAACGCCTCCCGTTGATTAATATGTTCCAAATTTGTTAAATTATGAAAGCTGTAAGAAATTTATAAGAAATACCCAGCTCAGTCCGTAGTAGGTCACTACAGCTACAAGGTCGTTGATAGTGGTAATCAGCGGGCCCGATGCTACAGCAGGGTCTATCTTGATTTTTTTGAAAAATATCGGAATCAGTGTGCCGACCGCGCTCGAAACCGCCATAGCGATAAGCAACGCAAGTCCGATACACCCCGATACGGAAAAAGCAAAGAGGATATCCTTTCCCTTGAAGAGCATGATATACAAACCGACAAACAGTATTGATATCGCGCCGAGAATAATACCGTTTGAAAAACCGACCCTTGTTTCCTTCGCGACGAGCTTGAATTTCTGTCCTACACTGAGGTCTTCGTCCATGAGAACGCGGATCGTGACGGCAAGCGACTGGGTACCTACGTTACCTGCCATGTCGAGAATAAGCGACTGGAAAGCCATGATCATTGTAAGCTGCGCGACTACTTTTTCAAAAGCGCCGACAACGGTTGATACTATAATACCCAGACCGAGCAGAGCAAGCAGCCACGGCAAACGCTTTTTTATACTCTGAAAAAGAGGCTCGTGCAAATCCTCTTCTGCGGTCAGACCACCGAGCTTTGCGTAGTCCTCGCCCATCTCGTCATCAATTACCTCAATGACGTTCTGCGCGGTGATAACGCCGAGAAAACGGTTGTTGTTGTCGAGTACGGGGATAGACGCCTCGGAATAGTTCTTGAGCTGTTCAATACAATCGTCGATCGTTTCCTGCGCGTAAAGGTACGGGAAGGAAGTGACGGTAATCGAATCAAGAGTATCATTCCTGCGCGCCGTGATCAAATCTCTCAGGTCGATCGCTCCGCTGAACTCGCCTGTTTCGTCAGTTACGAAAATGGTTGAGATATTGTCGTTCTCCTCAGCCTGACTGATAAGCTCGTTCATCGCCTGAGGTACTGTGAGTGTATCAAGGATAACAACGCAGTTCGTCGTCATGCGGCTGCCGATTTCGTCCTCGTCAAAGGACGCGATCAACCGGATATCGCTGCGTATTTCCGGAGAAAGCGAATCGATGATCAGCGAGCGCTTCTCCTTCTGGATTTCTCTGAGAATATTCGCCGCGGAGTCTGTTTCGAGCATGGATACGACTGCGGACGCCTTTTTGAGATCCATCTCGTTCAAGTATGCTCCCGCGTCATCCTCCTCAAGGTGCTCGAGCGCGTCAGCGAGCATTTCGGCGGAACAGATACGGTACAGCTTCTTCCGTTCCTGAGAATTGAGGTTCTCCATAACCTGCGCTACATCGCTGCCGTGATAGTCCTCAAGCATTCCCTGAGCGGTTTTAGGCGAGTAGCTTCCGCGTATAATGCGGATAATTTCGTTTTCGTAGTCGGGACGCTCTGTCAGCATCGTCTCAACTGTCTTGTTGTTTATTTCATTTGCCATTGTTTGACCCCCGTTCTTTTGAAATTAACAATAGAAACGGACAAACAGAAAACCTCTGCGCGCAGGCCGCACAGAGGCTGAAAAATCAATAATCAGTGTAATAAAGCGACGAACAGGAAAGCGTCCGTGTGATAGATACTGAATGAAATTTCGCTTCTGCCCGACCCATGACTATCGCTGCTTGTCACTTTAATCACCTCTTTTTTTTGAATTTTTACTTATTGATTATAGCACAATATACATATAAAGTCAACCGACCTATTTGACAACTATGCTCTGCTGACCCATTTGCTCATAACGCTTTTTAACAAGGTCTTTTTTGAAAACAGATATCTTTCCTGCGGTGGAATCGGCAAAGTAATAACTGTCGCTGTCATAGCCTATAAGAACAAGGCAATGCTCGTGCATGTACCATGAAAATGTATCGCCCAGTTTTGTGCGCGCGTTCTCGTCGACATAATTTACGATCCATGTGGTAAATACGTAGGGCTCGTCCATATCGGTTGTCGCCCATACCATAACGGGAACACCCTTTGAAACATATTCATCAATCAAGTCCTCAAGCGGTACGTTCTCCATATTATACGCCTTCAGGTTTGACTTCCGGTCTTTCAGATAATTGTTCATGCTTTTTGCCATTGACGGAGCGTAAACTCCCCAACCGCCGTAGGCTGTACCTGCAAAAGCGCTGTACAGATCGGGGCCGTAATTTTCGCCGCCCTCTTCTTCGCCCATATACACGAATTGACAATTAAGATAATTGTCGGCTATGGTATGTTCGTCCAGATCAAAGCCGAGCATATTGAGCAGCATTGTGCAGGCGTAGGTCTCGCAGCCTGCCTTAAGATCGTCCTGCTTGATAACCTTGACATTTTCGTCGATAATATACTTCTCAGGCATAGTTGTCGTCTGCACTACAGGCTCGCTCGAGGCGGCAGTATCCGCTGTATCGGCTGAGTCAGACGAGCATTTATTAAATGAGATTATAATACAAATCATAATCAAAAGCAAAATAATCGCAAATAAAACGGATAAAATTATTAGCTGGCGTTTCTTCCTGTCAAAACTCATTATCCCACATACCTTTTTATTATTGTTTTATATATTTTACCATAATAAACGCCGCGTGTCACGAGACAAACGAAAGAATTTGACAAAAAATAAAAAAATTTTTATAATGATAAAGACAAACACTCAGCTTTGTGATACAATATACTTAGTATGATTTCGAAAGGAACGATATTAATGAAAAAATTCTTAACCACATCCGTGATTATTCTTGCCGCCTTTGTAACCGCAATTAGCTTTTGTTCATGCAAAGGCAAAACAAACTCTGACCAGACGACAACCGCTCAGTCGGAAAGCGCTGCGGCAAACGCGGATCAGAGCATCGTAGGCAGCTGGTCTCTTAATCTCTACGGAGATGAATATGTTTATACCTTCAACCCCGACGGAACAGGAACATATAACGCGGCAGGCAAAGTTATGAATCTGACATACTCAATCAAGGACGGCATTTACTACGAAACCTTTGAAGGAAGCACTGCACCCGTGAAACGCCCTTACCGTGTTGAAAACAACCAGTTTATTGTTGAGGATTCCTACGGCGAGGAAATCGTATATAACAAAAGGTAATTCATATGGTTTTCCATGTGATTATCATGTGAAAGCAGCATGATAATTAACGGAAAAAACGTTGCCTGTTATTGACAAAACTATTCCCGGAACCTATAATAAAGGCGTTAGCTTTAGCAAGGAGTTGATATTATGAAACAAAGAATTATAACCATATTTGCCGTCGCGGCAATGGCAGCTCTCTCAATTTCGCTGTTCGCGGGATGTGGTGAAGGAGATAAAAACAGTGAGACGACTACCGCGCCCTCGAGCACCGCTGTACAGCCGACTACCGCGAAAGGTACTCTGCCCAAGACAACCGTTCCAACAACTGCGGGCAGCGCTGATTCTCAGGCAAACAACTACAATTCTTCGGCAGAGCAAAGCTACAATAACGAGAATGAGGCTTATCATTCAGACGCTCAGTCAAATGCCGACGAGAACAGCGGTGAAGCCTCGAACTCGAACTCAAACTCACAGTCGAGCGCGGATAACAATGCAAACAATGACCCCGATTACCCCGAGATTCCGGGTGAAGGCGAGATCGTGATCCACGGCGACCCGAGTTATGTAGGCACAGATTAATGAATTAAGCGAAGCTCATCAGGGCTTCGCTTTTTTATTGCAGAAATAAGGGACTGTGAGCACACAGTCCCTTTTTCCTTTACCCCCGGCTGTAGAACAGCAGGCACATCAGACTGACGCCCAAGAATGCCCCGACGAAGGTGCCAATGATGATGCCTAAAAGCATTTTTGACCTCCTGACCTAAAATGACAATGTTTATTACCTTTATATGCGATAATTAACACGGTGGTGAATCAAATGAAAACCGTGTATATCGACGTTCTAATAACGGTAAACATCTTTGTCGACTTCTTTCTTATACTTTGCACGCAAAAGCTGCTGAATATCAGGGCAAAGCTGCTCAGAATCATTTTCGGGAGTCTTGCGGGCGGAGTATTCAGCCTTGCAGCCCTGCTCCCGCCAATGCCTTTCGGACTTAATTTTCTCTCGGATTTGCTGTTTGCCGCGCTGATCATTCTCATAGCCTTCGGTTTTTCGGGTACAAAAACATTTATCAGGCGTGCGGCGGTCTATTTTGCCCTGTCGTTTACCTTTTGCGGTGTAATGATATTTGTCTATAATACGTTTCATCCCGCGGATATGGAGATTTATAACGATACCGTATACTTTAATATATCCCCTTTTCTGCTGATTATTCTATCTCTTGTTTCTTATTATATTATGAAACTGATAAAAAGACTGACGAAGGGTGTATGCGGAAAAAAAATCTGTCAGATAGAAATTGAGCTGAATAATGACGCAACTTCTTTTTTAGCCGCGGTTGATACAGGATGCAACGTTAAGGAACCGTTTTCGGGCGATTATGTTATCATTGCCGAAGACTCAATTCTACGCGATTTGCACCTTTGCAATGATAAAATGAGAGTGATCCCGTTTGAGAGTCTCGGCGGCAAGGGCTTTATCAGAGGCTATCGCCTAAGCTCTCTGAAAATCGACGGAAAGGAGTCGGAGCAAGATGTGTATCTCGGCGTTTGCGAAAATGTGCTGAATGGCGAAATCAAGGCGCTTGTGCCGTATGAACTGACTGAAAGTGAGGTAATCTGATGCTGCGTATTATTTGGAAGATAAGAATGCTGCTCTTAAGCGAAAACGAATTGTTTTATATCAACGGAAGCGAAACCCTTCCCCCGCCTCTGAGCCGCGCGGAAGAAACTGAGGTTATGAAGCGGATCTCCGAAGGAGAATGCAAGGCACGCGAAATATTGATCGTACATAATCTGCGTCTGGTGGTCTATATCGCGAAAAAATTCGAATCGCCTGCTGCTGGCGCGGAGGATCTGATTTCCATAGGAACAATCGGACTTATCAAAGCGGTCAACACGTTTTCTCCCGAAAAGAACATCAAGCTCGCGACCTACGCCTCGCGGTGCATTGAAAACGAAATACTTATGTTTCTGCGAAAATCCTCTCAGCTCAAAAACGAGGTTTCGATCGACGAGCCGCTTAATACAGATTACGACGGCAATGAGCTGCTGCTCTGCGATATTCTGGGCAGCGATCCCGACGAGGTAAACAATAATCTCGAAAGCGAGCTTGAGCACAACCTTGTTCTCGAGGCAGTATCGCGGCTCAATCCGCGCGAATGCCGAATAATGGAGCTGCGTTTCGGACTGAACGGTCAGAAGGAGCATACTCAGAAGCAGGTTGCCGACAAGCTTGGCATTTCGCAGTCATATATTTCGCGGCTCGAAAAGAAAATCATTCGTCAGCTGAGAACTGAGCTTGAAAAGGCGGTATAAAAGTAAAAAGCGGTGGCTGTCCACCGCTTTATTTACATTGCCGAGTCGTCCATTGTAGTCATTTCAGTGTCGTCGGTCGCGTTCTCGGTGGCAGCCTGAGTTTCGTTTCCGATAACGCCGTCGTCATCGCTGACATTGCCGTTTGTATTGCCAACAACGTCGCTTACCGCGTTTGACGCACCGCTGCCCACATCGTCGACAATTCTGCCCGCGCCCGATACAGCGTCGGACGCTGTACGGGACACAGTGGACGCGGCGTTATTGGCCATATTGCAGCCGCAGCCTGTCATGGCAGACGCGGTAATGATCGCCGCAAAAGCAATGGCAAAAATCTTTTTCATAGCTATTCATCCTCTGATAAAAAATGGTGCCGCAAATCGCGACACCATTATTATTTGCAGGAATTCAATTTTTATTATGTTATTTTTTGACAACAACATGCGGATACGGGATATTGATGTTGTTTTTGTCAAACGCGTTTTTGACCTGTTCTTCCATATAGAATAAAATCGAAAAGTAGTTTTCCTGTTTTCCCCATGTAAACACGGTTATTTCAATTCCGCTGTCGAGATGGTTGGAAACATACACCTTCGGCTCAGGGTCAGTAAGTATCAGGTCATTCTTGGAAACAACATCGAGAATAACGCTCCTGACCTTTGTAATATTGTCATCGTAGCTGACGGAAAAGACGTTCTTCACCCTGCGCAGCTCGCCGATAGAGCAATTGACAACGCTGTCGGCAGTCAGCTTGGAATTCGGAATCTTTACCATTTTATTGTCGAACGTCCGAATGGTTGTGAAAAAAATGCGGATACTCTCGACATATCCCTCAAAGTTTCCGAACTCTATCAGATCTCCCGCCGTAAACGGCTTTGTCATAAGCAAAATAACTCCGCTGACAAAATTGCTCAGCGTGTTCTGGAGCGCAAGGCTCGCCGCTACAGTCGCGGCGCCGATTGCGGTAATAATCGAGTTGATCTCTACGCCGACATTCGTCAGCGCGATAAGCACGACTATCGTATACAGCGCGATCTTGACAAAAGAAAAGGTGAAGGTCTTTACCGTGTGATCTATCTTTGCTTTGAGCAGGATTTTTTTGACAGGAATAAGTATCAGCTTGACCGCGATTACACCGACGGCAATAATTATCAGAAAGATCAGAAGCTTTGACAGAAAGGCATGGTCTTTGAAAAAATCAAAAATCTGATTCATAAGCTATTCCTCGTCGGAAATGACGCGCTCGGAAATAAGCTCGCCGTTTTCCCATTGGCGGATCAGAATTCTGCCTTCCTCATCAAAGGAAATGCCCGTTCCGTTGCGCACACCGTTTTCATAGCCGCAAACATCAAGAAAGTTTCCGTCGCTGTCAAAACGCGCGCCTGAGCCGTTGGGCTTGTTTTCAGTCCATTTTCCGACATGAATGGTGCCGTCGCTCTGGCGGAAACCGACGCCGCGTCCGCTGCGTCTGCCGTTCTCCCAGCTGCCGACGTAGTTCGGACTGCCGTCCTTGTAATAGCAGACTCCGAATCCGCTGCGTTTATCAAGGCTGTATTCACCCTCGTAAACAGGAGTTCCGTCGGGTGCGGTTGTTCTGCCTCTTCCCACACGCTGATTGTTACCGTCGAGTTGACCGTAATAGGAATAAACACCGTTGGGCGTTTTGATTTCCATATCGTACTCGCCTTCCTGCGCGACCTCATACCCGGGTTCCTCGGGAGCTGCGGCTTCATTGACGATTTCTTCAGCGGCTTCCTCAGCAGGCTCTTCCTGAATTTGCGGTTCTGCTTCTTCCTCGACAAGCTCTTCTTCGGCAGGCTCATTCTCGGCGTGGCTGACAATTTCTCCGAAGATATTCTTATTGGTTTTCTGAGCTTCAAGCAATATGCTCTCTATTCTATCGTAAGCGGAGTAAGGTCTTTCTTCCTCAGGAATGTTTTCTGTCACCTCGGCGGAAGCGGAAACGATATCCTCCTCCGACAACGCCGCCGCGTTCTCCAGATCAAGAGGCTCGTCGCTCACTGCGGAAAAGTCTGCAGAGGTAAAGCTGAAACCTTTTTTCTCGGATACATTATCCGCGCTTGACAATGAGGTCGGCGCGAAACGGACATCGTACCACAGCATGCCCGCGTTGCTGTAAACGAGCGCCGCGCATTTTATACCTCCGTGGTTTTCGGACGGATAAAGCGTTGCGCGGGTTCTGGTTCCGTCCTCAGCGAATTTCTCGACCCTGAGAGTGAGCAAGCCGTCAGACATACGCGGAGAAACACAGGCAAGCAGCTGATTTTCTTTTTCCTGATGAAAATAATCTGTGCGCTGCCAGATATGGCGGCTGTCAAAATAAGCGCGCTTATACACAACGCCGTTGTCGCTATAGGTCATCACGCAATAAGACGAAGCCGAACCTCGGCGCACGGATTGGTACGGCTGATGGTTCTTCGTAATCTTCCATGAAATCGGCTCGCCTTCCTTCATGGAGTAGCTCAGACTAAGCTGTCTGCCGTCAAGCTCGATTTCGGTTGTATCACTCTGAGCACAATGATTTGAATTGAAATAGTTAGCCCGAACGCCCGCGAGAGCGTCGTTCTTAAAATCAGGCTTCTCAAAATCAGATAAAATGACAGAATACAGAATCATGTCCTTCGAGAGCTTTTGTAATCTTGAAAGCATATACATAATTCCTTTCCGGAAATATAAAAATGAAGGGCGAACTCAGTTCGCCCCATGAGTTTGTGAAATGATCAGATAGAGATGGTCATCGCGATCTTATAAAGCTCGGTGTCAAATACGCGCTTCATATCGAGAGCCTCGTTGATATCGAGGTCTGTGATCTTACCGCCGCGCATTACAACAACACGGTTGCCGATGTTGTTCTTGAGCAGCTCGACCGCCTTATAACCCATCTGGCTTGCAACGACTCTGTCTCTGAGTGTCGGAGAACCGCCGCGCTGAACGTGTCCGAGAATTGTAGCTCTCGCCTCGATGTCGAGTCTCTGCTCGATGTACTTTGCGAGATCTCTTACGCCGCCGACGCCCTCGGCAACAACGACGATAAAGTGTTTCTTGCCGGTTTTCTGAGTGTTGATGATTCTGGTGATAACATCGCGCTCGATGTTGTACTTAACCTCGGGGACGAGGATCGCGGTAGCGCCTGTGGCGATACCTGTCTGAAGGGCAATGTCGCCGCAGCGTCTGCCCATTACCTCAACGATAGAGCAGCGGTCATGTGACTGAGCGGTGTCGCGGATACGGTCAACCATCTGAAGCGCCGTATTCATGGCGGTATCAAAACCTACCGTGTACTCAGAGCAAGCGATATCGTTATCGATAGTACCGGGAACGCCGATGCAGTTGATGCCCGCGTTTGTCAGAGCTCTCGCTCCGCGGAAAGAACCGTCGCCGCCGATTACTACAACGCCGCAAATACCGAGGCTGCGGCAGAATTCAGCCGCTCTCTGCTGAGCCTCGAGGGTTTTGAACTCCTCGCTTCTCGCGGTATAGAGCTTTGTGCCGCCGTAGCCGATGATTTCGGAAACCGAGCGAAGGTTCATCTCGGCAACATCCTGATTGAGCAAACCGTTGAAGCCGCGGTAAACACCGTAAACCTTCATACCCATATTGATGCCTGTACGTACAACCGCTCTGAACGCCGCGTTCATACCCGGAGCGTCGCCGCCGCTGGTTAATACTGCAATAGCTTTCTGCTGTGACATATATTTTCCCTCCGTTAAAGGTTAATTTCTTTCCTTATTATAATACAATCCGTTTCTGTTGACAAGAGGATTTTCGAAATTTAGAAAAAAATCTTACAAAAAAAGACACTTTGTTTTTTGTTTTCTTGACATTTAGCAAAATAAATACTATTATTATAATGTATTACTATGTGAGGAGTAAAAAAATGACAAACTTATATCTTGCTATTCCGTGTTATAACGAGGAAGAGGTTCTGCGCGATTCAGCAGAAAAGCTTCTCCGCAAATACGAATCCATGATGTCCCAGCATAAAATAACCTTTGACAGCAAAATAGTCTTTATCGACGACGGCTCAAAGGACAAAACCTGGCAGATCATCGAGGAGCTTCACAACGAAAACCCGATTTTCCAAGGTATCAAGCTCTCCAGAAACCGCGGTCACCAGAACGCTCTTCTCTGCGGTCTTATGACGCTCAAGGACAGAGCTGAAGCCGTGATATCGATTGACGCCGACCTTCAGGACGATATTGAGGTATTTGACGAAATGGTCGCGAAGTACGAGGACGGCTGCGACGTTGTATACGGCGTTCGTTCAAAGCGCGCGACCGACACCTTCTTCAAGCGCTTTACCGCTGAGGCGTTCTACAAAATCCTCAACCGCATGGGCGCGAAGGTAATCTTCAATCACGCTGACTTCCGCCTGATGAGCAAACGCGCGCTTGAGGCGTTCTCTCAGTACAAGGAAACAAACATCTTCCTCAGAGGCATGGTTCCGCTGATCGGCTACAAGTCCGATATCGTCACCTACGAGCGCTTTGAAAGACTCGCCGGCGAAAGCAAGTATCCCCTCAAAAAGATGCTTGCGCTCGCATGGGAAGGTATTACCTCTCTGAGCATACAGCCCATTCGGATTATCACATGGACAGGCGTTATCATCTTCCTCATAAGCATGATCATGGTCATCTACTCGCTTGTCAGCTTCTTTGTCGGCGCTGCGGTAAGCGGCTGGGCAAGCACTCTCTGTTCTATCTGGGCTCTCGGAGGTCTGCAGCTTCTGGCGATCGGTATTATCGGCGAATATATCGGTAAAATATATCTTGAGACAAAGCACCGTCCGCGATTTATCGTAGAGAAATATCTGGATGATTGACAGAAGGAGCTTAAAGAATGAATATTAAAAAATTGGAGCGGCGTAACAGCTCGATGGATATCCTGCGTATCGTCGCCGTATTCACGGTCTTATCCGTACACTTTTTCCTGCACAACGGCTTTTACAGCGAGCCTGTCAGCGGCTTAGGCCCGATCGAGGGTATAATCAACAGCATCACGACAGGCAACGGCGATTCACTGCACGGACCGCTGATGTTCCTTGCGGTCGGAATGCGCACGCTTTTCGGCGTCTGTGTCCCGCTTTTCATGATTCTGACGGGCTATCTTATGAGCAAAAAGGAGCTGCAGAAGGGTTACTACAAGGGTATACGCAAAACCGTAATCGTCTTTATCCTCGCGACCTTTGCCTGCATGATTTTCAAATCTATTCACGAGATACCTGCCGCAAAAGAGGCTTTTTACAGCTTTAACTTCGGCGCGATGTTCGAAGCGATCGCACAGTCGGGCAAGTATAATTTCATTAACTACCTCTTCTCTATTCTCGATTTCACGGGCGCGAATTATTCGTGGTATATTGAAATGTATATCGGAATGTTCCTTATCGCACCCTTCCTCAATCTCGCATACAATAAACTGGGAAGCAAAAAACACAAGCAGATTTTGGTCGTCACCATGGTTTGCCTTACAATTCTTCCCACAATGCTCAATATCTTTAATTTTCAGAGCGCTGAATGGTGGGTCACTCCCACGGGCAGCGATGAATTCCAGAAGCTGGTTCCCGCTTACTGGATGGGACTTTATCCTCTCACCTATTATTTCGTGGGCGCTTATCTCAGAGAATACGGTCTGCGTCTCAAAACAGGCGCTGCCGCGGCTCTCTTCGTCGGCACTCTGCTCGCTTCAACCGTATTCAACTGGTTCCGCAGCTACGGCGGCGGCTTCAAAACAGGCATTTACGGTTTCTGGTACGGCTTCTATCCGTTTGTGCTGTCTGTACTTTTCTTCCTGCTTATCAGCAGAATCAAGACAGATAACTGGAAGCCCGGTGTAAAGCTCACGCTCTGGCGCGTATCTGACCTTGCGCTCGGAATTTATCTGTGCTCCTACATTTTCGACACACTGATTTATGAGAACCTCAGAATGAATGTTCCCATAATGGTTGACCGCGTTCCCTACTATCTTATCACGGTTCCAATGTGCTTCCTGTTCTCGGCGATGCTTTCATTCGTTCTGGACGTGCTGGCAAAGCAGATTATCAGGCTTTACGAGTACCTCAAGAAGGTCGTTGCGGAACAGATTCAGGGCGGCAACTTAATTAGATGGCAGGATATTCTCTTTATCGTTCTGATGTGCTTCGGCGTGATCCTGTCTATCTGGAAGCTCCGCTACGGTTTTGGCGGAAGCGACGAGGCATTCTACCTCACCGTACCGCACCGTCTTTCACTCGGCGACGCGCTGTTCAGCGACGAATGGCACGTATCTCAGCTCTCGGGCTTTTTGCTCATTCCCTTTGTTTCGCTATTCAGAATGATAACGGGCTCCACGGACGGCATCATGATCGCCGCGAGAGTGCTCTATCTTGTTCTCCACACAGGCGCGGCGGTACTCATTTACACCAGACTGAGAAAGTACGGAATCATCAGCGTTTTCGGCTGCGTGCTCTACTTTATCTACACGCCCTACAATATCATGGCGCTCAGCTACAACACAATGGGAATTGAGCTTCTGCTCGTCGCCGGAGTACTGCTGGCAACCGCCGATTACTCTAAAAAACTGCTGCCGATCCTCAGCGGTCTGGCATTCGCGGGAGCCGTGCTCTGCAACCCGTATCTGATTGTATGCTATCTGATTTACGGCATCTGCGTCGGTGTACATTACGCAATCAGAAATAAAGAAATGCGCTTTGTGCTCAAAAGCGATATGTTCTCACTTCGCACCTTCCTGTTCTTTACAGCAGGAACTGCGGGTCTGGCGATTATTTTCCTGATTTTCACACTCACAAGAACCGGCGTCGGCGATATCTTCGCAAATATTCCCGAGATGCTCAAGGATCCCGAGCACCCGCCGATTTCCTTCGGCAAAAAGGTCGAAACCTACTTCCAGTCGATTTTCAATATGACTCCGCATTTCAAGTATGTACTTTACGGCTACTTTGCTATGCTGGCGTTTATGATTTTCGACAGAAAGAGAAGGCTTCACCGCGCGGTCTACCTCTGTCTTTCCTGCGCTGCAACGGGAATCTCGCTGATTATGCTGCTTCCCGGAATATCGTCAACGACATACAACCACATCATGCTTCCGATGCTCTTTATCGGCATCACATCGTATATCCTGCTTGAGAAGAAGCCGAGAGAGCTTTTCGCGGCTGTGTTTGTGACAGGACTAATCTACTCCTTCTGCATTCACTACGGTTCGAACCAGATGATTTACTGTATTGCATCTGTCATGGTTGTCGCGAATGCGGCGAGCTTTGTTTTCCTCGGTCAGCTCCTAAAGGAAATGCGCGAAACACCCGATAACCTCACCTATACGACCGCTTCCCGGGTGCTGAGCTATATTCTCGTCGGTATCATCATCGCCTTCCAGGGCGGAGCACAGATCACCGCAAAGACTTGCCACGTATTCTGGGATTCCGCTCCGGACGCGCTTACCGCGGAAATCAAACAGGGTCCCGCCTCAGGTATTGTAACCACTGACGCGAATGTCGCAAACTACAACAATATGTACACCGACCTGGTTCCTCTTCAGATGAAAGAACCCGGCAACATTCTCTTTATGAGCTTTGAGACATGGCCTTACCTCGCAATGAACGATTTCCCATACGGAACCTTCTCTGCTTGGACGGGCAACGAACAGGGTGAGAACACGCTCTCGAGAATGCGCACGTATTACGAGATGAATCCCGATAAAACTCCGAAGTATATTTACATTCCGAAATCGGCAAAATGGGACTTCAACACTCTGCTTCCCGAGCTCAAAAGCAAGGGATATTCCGTTACGGAAACCAACGTAAGCTATCAGCTTGAGAAAAAATAAATAAAGATTTAAAACGGCGAAAAGAAGTTGCAGAATAACTTGTTTTTTTCGCCGTTTTATGTTATGATTATATAAAATTGGATACTATTATACCACTATCTTTTTAAAGGGGGATTATCCTATGGAGATTACTAAATTATATGAATCCTGGTGCAAAAACGCCGTTGAGGATCAGGATTTAATCGCTGAGCTCGAGAGCATTCGCGGTAACGAAAAGGAAATCTACGAGCGCTTCTACACCGCCCTCAAATTCGGCACAGCCGGTCTGAGAGGCGTTATCGGCGTGGGAACAAACAGAATGAACATCTATGTTGTCCGTCAGGCCACTCAGGGACTTGCAAACTATGTTATCAACAAGTACGGCAAGGGTGCTGTCGCTATTTCACATGACAGCCGTATCAAAGCCGACCTCTTCATGATAGAGGCCGCTAAGGTACTCGCCGCAAACGGAATCAAAACTTACATTACAACCGAGCTGCAGCCCACTCCCGTTCTCTCCTATCTGGTGCGCTACTTCAAGTGCCAGGCGGGTATCATGGTTACAGCCAGCCACAACCCCGCAAAATATAACGGCTACAAGGCATACGGCGAGGACGGCTGCCAGATGACCGACAACGCGGCTCAGGCAGTTTACGACGAAATCACAAAGCTCGATATCTTCAGCGACGTCAAGACAATGGACTTTGACGAAGCGATTGAAAAAGGTCTTATCGAATATGTTGACGACAGCGTTTATGACTCTTATCTCGACTGCGTGCTCGAGCAGCAGGTCAACCCCGGCATCTGCGCGGACGCGGATATCAGCGTTGTTTATACTCCTCTCAACGGCGCCGGCAACAAGCTCGTCAGAAAGGTTCTGAGCAAAATCGGCGTTAAGGAAATCAACGTCGTCAAGGAACAGGAGATGCCCGACGGCAACTTCACTACCTGCCCCTACCCCAACCCCGAAATCAAGGAAGCTCTGCAGAAGGGTCTTGAACTCTGTGAAGAAAAGCAGCCCGATCTGCTTCTTGCCACCGACCCCGACTCCGACCGTGTAGGTATCGCCGTAAAGGATTACGACGGCAGCTACCGCCTGATTACAGGCAACGAGGACGGCGTAATGCTGACCAACTATATTCTCTCCTGCAAGAAGGCTAACGGTACTCTTCCCGAAAAGCCCGTTGTTGTTAAGACTATCGTTTCTACAAAGCTGATCAACAAGCTCTGCGAAAAGTATGACTGCGAGCTCAAGAACGTTCTTACAGGCTTTAAGTACATCGGCGAGGTTATCCTCAACCTCGAAAAGAAGGGTGAAGAAAACCGCTACCTCTTCGGCTTTGAGGAAAGCTACGGCTACCTCTCGGGAACTTATGTAAGAGATAAGGACGCTGTCGTTGCCTCCATGCTGATTTGCGAAATGACCGCTTACTACAAGAAGCAGGGCAAATCTCTCGCTGAGGTTATCGACGGTCTTTACGAGGAATTTGGTTACTATCTCAATCAGACCTTTGCGTTTGAGTTTGAGGGCGCTGAGGGTATGCAGAAGATGGCTGATCTGATGTCGTCCACAAGAGAGAATCTCCCCGCTTCTGTCGGCAAATACAAGGTCGTCAAGGTTAGCGACTACCAGCTCAAGAAGGAAACCGACCTCGTTACAGGCGAAGTTGAGCAGCTCACTCTTCCCACCTCGAATGTTATTGCGCTTCACCTCGAGGGCGATAACGGCGTTATTATCCGTCCCAGCGGCACAGAGCCCAAAATCAAGCTCTACATCACCGCAGTCGGCACAGATAAGGTTAACGCGATTGCTGTTTGCGACGAAATTGTCGCGGCTTCAAAGCAGCTTCTCGGACTGTAAAATAAGCAAAAATTTTCCCCTGACAATTGTCAGGGGATTTTTTTATGAATAAATTTTTTTGCGTTTCCATTCGGCTCCGTCAGAGATTGCGGAAGCGTACGGCACATCAACCTTATCGTCATAGCTAAGTCCGAAATACGTGCTCTTATTGCTGTGCATACTCCACTCGGGGTCGTATATAAGACCGTTTATTTCAGCCCAGCCGTGGCCGCCGCTGTTTACAGCGTAGCTCTCGGTGTAACCGATTGCCCTGCCGACATAGGCGAAGGCTGCTCCGTAGCTGTAGCAGTCACCCTTGCCGTAAACAAAAATATCGTTCGCGCAAACCACCGGCCAGTCGTCCTCGCGGTACGGCGGATTATGACGGACACCCTCGAGGTAATCACTCTTGATTGAATCGAAGCATACCTTCAGCTTATCCTCCTTGGACATTGATGAATTTGTCCATCTTGCAACGTCCTTGCAGGCGAGATGAAGCGTCTTGTCGGACTCGGAAACGACCTTCGTCGCAACACCGCAAATCACATTCCAGTCCACTCCGTCTACTGTCACTGCGTCACAGTAATTGTAATCGACCTCGCCGTTCGAGCCGACATAATAATATCCGTCGGTGTCATTACCTTTTATCGTGTTAACTGACGACTGAGTTGCGGGTGCTTGGGTAGTCGGCTCCGCTGTAATCGGTGCAGCGGTAGTTTCAGGCTCCTTATGCTTTACAAGAGTAATCGTCATTCCGTTTGTCAAATAACTCTTCATGTTGTCAGGGGTCTCGTATTGTTTGATATCAAATCCAGCCTGAGTAATCGCCTGCTCAACCGTACCGCCGACAAGCTCCGGCTGCTGTGTATAAGTACCGTCAGTTACAGTTACCTTCGCATAACGCTTTACCGTCACCTCTCCTGCTCCGGCATCAGACCATCTCTTTGATAACTCCGGTTCAACCGTGTCGCGGGTACTCAGTGTGATACCTGCTTTTTTGAGTATTTCATCAACAGTCATATTATCCTTGCCGTCGACCGAAACGGCGTTTCCGTTGTCATTTACGGTTATCGTAACGTCTTTGCCGAAAAAAGAACACGAGGTTGCTGAAATCAAAACGACAATCAATATTATGACTCCGGCAAATATGCGTTTATTTCTCATCAATCCATAACCCCTAATAAAGCTTTGGCTTAATTATATTATATATCCCGCAGTTATGTCAATAGGCACAGCAAATCGACTGTTTGGGACAATCGCTCTGAAAAGTTTGTTAATCGTACACAAAAAGTTTCGTTATCACTAAATCATTATTCTCAATATGAATTATTTATTTTTCTTTTGTGCAAAAAAGCATTGTGATTTTGCATTATTTGCTGTCCATTATTGCGAGTTTTATTTCATTTTTATTAATTTTTTTGTGCCTTTTCGACTTAATTTGCAAGTCGCCTATTTTTTTGCTTCAAAATAAAAATTGACACAAAAGCCGCGTCATGATATAATTCTATATGTGAGGTAACTCACAAAAGGAAGGTATTTTTAGAATGAGTGAAGAGAAAATCACTGTGATAAACCCATTTGCAAAAATCGGTTTATCAAACGCGAACGCGGCGTCCAAGATCCAGAAAGGTAAAAAGAACCGCTGTGATGTTTGCGTCGGTACCGGTGTTATCCGATACGAGATTATCGGTGATAAAAGGATCGAGATCCAGTGTCCTCACTGTCTCGGTACCGGTATCCGCCACTTAAAAACTGTTAAGTAACATCACAGGGTTATAAGGATCCGCACGTGCAAAAGAGCGCCATAACGGAAGGCAGCCCCTACTGTTATGACGCTTTTTCTATTTTTGCTATTATTTCACAGAAGAAAATTACAAAATAATTATCGGATAACGGTTTTGTAATTTTCTAATAAAGACTCTACAAACTATTTTTCCGTGTTACAATACCATTGTTTTCAGTTGTACGGAGGTTTTGAATATGGAAAACAAAAAGACCTGCGCTGACTGCGTAAATCTCGGCAGAGCCGTTTACTGTATGCAGTGCAAAAGATTGAAAAAAGGCTATAAGGATATGTTCGTTGAACAGAAGCCTCAGACGGAACACAAAGTGATAAAAGCACAGTAAAAACCGCTGTCGGACAGTCAGTCCGGCAGCGTTTTTTCGTAGTTTGAATAGGACTTAATTAACTAATAAACTTTTTCAGCTTTTTCAGATCCTCGTTCGGAAAAAGCTTTGAAAAATGCTCCATTATTTTTTCACAGGACTCCTGAGGCTGTTTTTCATAAACTCTTTCTGTAAAGCTGCCGCCCATAAAACGCTCAGGGGTGGAGTACTCGGCAACTCCCCATCCGTATGGCTTGCCGAACTTATCCTTCATGTAAACAAAATCGCTGATAATGACATAACACTGACCCTGCAGCCGCGTGATAATGGTATCAAAGCCCCTGTTTCCGCCCTTTTTGTAGTTTCCGAGCTGTTTGAGACGCTTTGAGATTATCGGCGCATTGAAATCAACCAGCTCATATAGAGTCTTGTCACGGTAATTTGCCAGACCATCGTCGTAGCGGGCGTCAAAGTCGTAACCGTCGCGGCGGTAGTTCGCAAAATCCGGAAACCATTCGGGACTGATATAGCACGCCTTCTTTTCAAAGAATTTGCCGTAAGCGCAGCCTGTTTCACGGATCACCGGGCCCTTCCACTCCCAAGCACTCCAGACGCCATCATCACTGTCGTACCAGCAATCCCGTGTAATATGTTCCTCAATCGAAAAGCCTTCGATTGAATTTGCAAAGAACGGCAAAAAACCGAATTCATGGATTGCGTTTATCAAATCTGTCTTGCTGCTTATGATAAAATCCTTCAAGATAAATCACCTGCGAAAAAAATTATAAGGAATCAAATATATCCAATACGCCGTAGACTATCCTTTCCATTGGGGTCTGATTGTCAAGCTCCTCAATTATTTCCTTTGCACCCGACAAATTATCCGTAATCAACTCGTCGGCTCCGCTTTGAATAAACTCCTCGATATCCTCATCGTCGTTGACCGTCCATACCAGAACCTTCTTGCCGTTATTATGAATGCTGTTGATTGTATCCACGGTCGCGGTTTCTTCCTCGAGTGCGAGATAGTCGCAGTTGAGCTCGGCAGTATCGCCGAAGGAAGCAAAAGCAAGAAAACCTGTATTCATCTCCGGATAAGTGCTCTCGACGTAATCTATCAGGTCGTATTTAAGCGATATGATTACCGTTTCGTCCGTCATATTTCTGTCTTTTATTATCTTAACCGCCTCGTCAGCCATTTGCTTATCTGCGGTCTCGCCTTTCAGTTCAACATATAGCGTGAGCCTTCCGTGTGAGGCATCGAGCATATCCTCCAGTGTAGGTACGGGTTCTCCGTCGACCCGAAGCTGCTTTACCTCCTCCAGTGTCATCTCAGACGGCTTCTTGTCTACCCCGGCAACGCGTGAAAATGTATTGTCGTGAAGCACAATGTAACTGCCGTCCGATGTTCTCTGAATATCAATTTCTCCGCCTGATGCGCCCATTTTGTAAGCGACATCTAGACCGGCGGCGGTATTTTCGGGAGCTTCAGAACCGCCCGCACGGTGCGCAATAAACCCTGTTGTAACCTTACCCGGAAATAGTTCTTTATAGAAACAGGAAACCGAAACCGTCGTCAGGCAAACAAGCAAAACAAGAACTATTGCAGTAACGATAACTATAGGAGATTTCCTGTTTTCTCTTTCCTCATAGCGCCACTCCCCTTCGCTTTTGAAATCAAGATAAAGCGAGGTGAGCTTGAGCGTCAAAAGCGGCATTGTCATAAGTATGAACATCAGCATGACGCATGAAATCAATGACAGCGAAAACACGGTAATCGGGATTAGAACGCTTTCGGGTATCTGCAAAAACAAAGATAAAAAAATGATAAATGCCGTAATAACAAAAGCTGCCGCAAAAACAGCGAGGAATACAAGGAAAAATCTCAGAATTTCCGGAAAGAATTTTTTCTTGTTCTTTCTTATAAGATTAATTGAATTGCTGCCTGACTTTCTGAGCGTCATTCCGTCGATCAGGGTTCCGTGTAAAATAAAGATAAACAACACGCCGACTAAAAACAAAGCGGCAATCAGAATTACGGCACCGATTGAGAACAGCGGATTTGACCAGATAACCGAGCTTATGAATTTTGGAACATATAAGCCCCTTGTCAGCGAAATCACCAATTCAAATCCGATTATCGGAGAAAGCAGCGAAACATACAGAACCACCAGTATGCCCGGCGGATTCAAAAACCGTTTCAGAGATAAAAAGCCTTCTTTAATACAGTATAATACGGACGGTTTTTCTCCTGTTAAAAGCCTGTTGCAAAGAATCACAAGAGCATTCAGGTCAACCGCTACAAACAGGAACAGGTTAACTATCGCTAAGATAATAAGCAGTATTCCCTGCCATGTTGTAAATAGAAATGAGAAATCTCCGCTCGTAACGGCAACATGTCCCGTGCTTCTGATCAACAGCCTGGAAATGAGCGAAAAGCACGACATCCAGATTTGCAGAGCAAGAGAAGAAATAATCTGAAATAATAATATCGACGGGACAGACTGACGGTAAGGCAATAATCTTTGTTTTTTCATAGGAGTTTCACCTTTTTCATTTATAGTTTTGCGTACTGCCAATCCTCATTCCAACCTGAATCAGTCGGAACATTCTGACCGCTGCTTCATAGTACAGCGCTTCTGCGTTGTCCAGAGCATCATCAAGCGTCATCGGAGCATTCACTGTTGTCATAAGAGAGTCAATGCCAAAAGAACAAATATCCATAGCGCCTTTACCAAGAGAACCGCATAGTCCGACTGCGGGAATCCCGTTTTTCTTTGCCCGCATGCCGACTCCGCTCATAACCTTTCCGTATGCGCTTTGCCAATCGGCGCGTCCTTCCCCGGTTACCACCAGATCAACGCCTTCAAGACGTCTGTCAAAATCGATCAAGTCAAGAACGGTATCGATTCCCGATCTCATTTCTCCGTTGCAGAAAACCATTAACGCCGCTCCCAGACCGCCCGCAGCTCCCGCTCCTTCGACAGCGTCACAATCTACCCCTGTACACCGCTTTATTATTTCACGGTAAATTTGCATGCCTGATTCAAGCCGTCTGCGAGTTTGCTCATCAGCGCCTTTTTGTTCCGCGAAGGTATTCGTCGCTCCGTTATCACCGCAGAGAGGATTTCTCACATCGCACATAACGGTAACGCGGCAATCATGCAGTCTCTTGTCAATGCCGCTTGTATCTATGTCATAAACCTTCTCCAGATCTCTGCCGAAGCCTTCGAGCTCGTTGCCAAAGGAATCGAGAAAACGAACCCCGAGCGCACGCATACAGCCCATTCCGCCGTCGTTTGTCGCGGAACCGCCGATAGCTATGGAAATGTCTGTGTATCCGCTGTCGATTGCGTGAAGAATCAGTTCGCCTGTGCCGAATGTAGTAGTAGTCAAAGGATTGCGAAGATGTACAGGCACAAGCGGTAACCCTGATGCAGATGCCATCTCTATTACCGCCTTTTTACCGTCGATCACACCGTACGACCCGGTTATCGGCTTCATCAACGGGTCGTGGACCGGCGCGGAAATTATTCTGCCGTTTACAGCGGATACAACCGCTTCAACGGTTCCTTCGCCGCCGTCAGCAACGGAAATGCTTGAGCAATCACAGCTTCCATAAACTTCCTTTGCAGCTTTTTCAAGGATAACGGCGGTTTCGGCGCTTGACAGACTGCCCTTGAACGAATCTGACGCGAATAAGAGTTTTAACCGTTTATCTTTCATGATTTATTCTCCTGCTAAAATATAAATACATTATATCATAATATTTTTGCTTTGTGTATAAATAAAGTAATTAATTTTGTCAGAATTACAAATAACTATGAAAAAGCTGCCGGATAAAAATATCCGACAGCAATAAGTTGATCTTTTTTAATTGTTGTAGTATCCGTTTACCTCTTCATCGGCATATGTAAAACTATCGCTGCTGTAAAAATAATAGGTCGGAGATTGTGACTTGGAATAGTTTATTGCGCCAATATACCAGCATGCTTCGCCGCTCGGTGTAGTTGCGTCAATAACGGAAGCGATTCTCCAATCACCTTCACCGTACATCTGATTTGCTAAGGATATTACACCTTGAATGGCATGCTGCTGTGAGGAATCGTCTTGCTGATTTTCAGAACCATTTCCTTCATTTGAAGTGTCAGGATAACAAAATGTACTGCTGCTCAAGAAATAATATGTCGGAGATTGTGAATTAGAATAATTGATAAGTCCTACACGATAACAGGGGGAACCATTTGAGTCGACTGTCTCTTGAATTGATGCTACTCTCCAGTCACCTTCACCATAAAGAGATGCAGCATTTTCGGTCGCCTTCCGGATGGCTTTCTGCTGCTCGGAATCGTCAGTCTGTCCGTTAGAAGTCGTTTCGCTCTGCTCGCTGTTATTTACGGTTGAGCTTGCGGAAACGGCAGACTGCTTTGAATCAGCTTTTGTAGAAGCGGCAGTCGCAACCGTTGCTTTAGTTGAAGCCGCAGTTGTAGCCGTTGAATCCGAAGAAGCGTTCTGACCGCAGGCGCAGAGTGAGAGCGACATCGAAGCCGCCATACAAACAGCTAAAATTGATAATACCTTTTTCATAATCATACCTTCCTTCTTTCTATTATTACGTATTATAACATACTTTCTGAAACAAATCAAACCGGATATGCAAAAGAAAATTCACCTTGGTGTTTTACTGTTATTTTCTGTGTAGTTTTACAGTTTTTAAGTGTTTAGAAAGTGAGAAAAACGGATAATAATAAACAGACTTTTGAAGCGTCAATTATTCAGCATTCATGCGGTTTTTGGCGGTTTTATGCGAAAAGAAACGCCCTAATATAAAATTAGAGCGTTGGCTGGGCTGGCGTAGGGTTGGTTTATACTTTAATACCTGCCCCGCTTGCTGCGGCGTGTATCACCGTCACAAGTTTCATCTGCGCTCTCCCTAAAAATGTCCCACCGGGACATTTTTACCCGCCTGCGGCGGGCTCGGTCGCCTTCGAATCCCGCCGATTTATATAGTCAATAATTAAGGCACCCGTTTAGGGTGCCCTATTTATTGTCAAGGATGAGCAAAAAAGATGATTTTTCAAAAAACTTTGTCCTGAACTGAACTTGCGAAAAAACAGTAATCAATAATTGTTTCAGTTATTCTCATTACATTTTTGATACGGTAAGACATAATCAAATTAAATAACAAAAAAAGAAAACTGCTGAATCGAATCGGCAGTTTTCCTTATAACTACTGTACGGGCTGGTCAACCTCTGTTCCGTCGTTGAAGATTACTTTAATGCAATCCTTGCTTTGAACCACAACACATTGAAGCATTTGGCGAATCAGTCCGTCGTCAAATGCAAGGGGCTGATTTTCAAGGATATCCGCAAGTCTGATAATATCACTTATTCTTGATTCCGAGTTTGATTTATCATGTGCCGTATAAGCTTCAAGTTCTTTATTTAGGGCCTCTTTCTCTATGATTAGCGCAGTAAGCTTTTGCTCTATGATATCGTTGTTATCGTCATCAACAGATACAAGTGACATTACCTTTTGGAATTCATTATTTATCTCCTCGAGTCTCACCTTTATTTCAAGTTCCTTATCTTCATCGTGATCGCATTTTATACTCATTGCAATTTGCGTTTTCAAAGTTTGAAGGAGACTGGAGTTTTTCATGGCAACAGTTTGTATGGCATTCATAACTGCACGCTTAAGTTCCTCCTCACCTATTGTCGGTGAGTTGTGACAATATTTCTTTCCATAGTCCAGCCGGCTGATACATCTCCATACTATCCGTTTTTTTCCGGCTGATGTCCATGTACACCTTCGATAAGGCGTTCCGCATTCACCGCAGAGAAGGAGTTCTGTGAGAGCGTATTTTGATGAATACTTTCCCAACTCCGTTTTTGTGCCAACTTGCTTAACTTTTTGAAGTCCACTTCGACGGGCTAGTTCTTCCTGAACCATACCGAAAGTTGCTCTATCTATAATTGCCGGGTGATTGTTTTCGACATAGTATTTGGCTCGTTCTCCATCGTTTCTTTTTTTCTTTTTGGAGATACAGTCAACTGTAAACGTCTTGTTTATTATAGCGTCTCCCATATACTTCTCGTTCGTAAGAATTGAATGGAGCGTCCCGTATGTCCATATCTCTTTACCTGACGGAGTGCGAATTCCTCTTTCCTGCAGCTTTTTCATGATTGTATGATGGCTGTCACCTGCTAGGAAGCGTTCATAGATATAACGGATTGTTTCAGCTTCTTCCGGAACAATTTCCGGCGTACCATCTTCCCCTTTACGGTAGCCGAGAAAGTTTTTATAATGGAATGCTACATTTCCCTCTCTGGCGCTTTGCTCTTTTCCCCATCGGACGTTAGCGCTGATGTTTTCAGATTCGCTTTGTGCGATTGAGCCATAGACTGTGATATAGAACTCGGAGCCCTTTTCAATACTATGAATGCCCTGTTCTTCAAAGTACACATCAACATCGATGTCCTTTAACAGTCTTACATATTTTAGGCAATCAACCGTGTTACGGGCGAAGCGACTGATAGATTTTGTGATGATCATGTCAATTCTACCTCGCTTACACATACGAATCATTTTGTTGAACTCACCACGGTGTTTTGTACTCGTTCCGGATATACCTCTATCGGCGAAGATCTGGACAAGTTTCCATTTTGGTTCCGCATTGATTTTTTCCGTATAATACCTGGTCTGAACCTCGTAGCTGTTAATCTGTTCTTCTTGTTGTGTTGATACTCGGCAATAAGCCGCAACGCGCTTTTGTGAATACTTTTTTCGTTTATCTGTGCCTTTTTCAAGGTTTGGTTGAATTACCCTGACAACCTTTTGCTCAACTTGCGGCATGCCTTCCCTCCTTAATTATTTGACAATTTGTTAGCCCAATCATAACTGTATTGTCCGATCCGAATGTGATGCTATCAACTGTCCGATTGAATAGTTCAATTGGGAAACAATCTGCTTTTTTCTGGTTTTTATAGATACTTATAAGCCGTTGGGTTTCATACGGTTCATTCTTTATATCACCATAGCGTATTGTGAACAGCTCCAGTACACGAACTCCACAAAAAAAATAATGCAAACGATGATGGAGCTTTTTACACGAATAATTGACCCTGAACTTCTCATCCGGCGCGTTAATGTTTGTGCCTGCAATCTGATACGAGAACGTGACATACCGGCGGATGGACCGGAGCAACTAAGTTTATTTTTTGATTACGAAACCGTCCAAAAACAACGCGAGGCTGAGAAAAAAAGCGAGGAAAAAGAAAGAAATATACAGAGAGCCATGCTTAATCTGCAAGGGCGCTTTGGAAAAAATGTTGTTCTCAAGGGTATGAACCTCATGGAAGGTGCTACAACGAAAGAACGCAATGGTCAAGTGGGAGGTCATAAAGCGGAATGAACGACAAACAGGATGCACGAATCGTTTATGCTGATATTATCCATCTCCCCCACTTTCAATCCTCAAAACGTCAGCATATGTCCTTATATGATCGAGCCGCGCAGTTCGCCCCTTTCGCTGCGCTGACCGGATTTGATGATATGGTAACCGAGGAAGCGCGATTGACTTACAAACCGATAGAGTTGTCCGAGGCAGAGCTTGAAGTTTTGAACCGAAAAATGGATTTAGTGGAGCTGCTACTGCAAGACGGAGGACACCCGACGCTCTCGTTTACATACTTTGAGCCTGATGTGATAAAGGAGGGTGGCCGATACTTGACAAGGATCGGTATTGTAAAGAAGATTGACACCTTTGCAAAGAAGATGATTCTATATGGTTCGGACGATATAGAAAATAAAAAAATCCCGACGATTGATTTACAAATCGACAGGATTATTGATATCAGCGGATTTCCACCTGAATTCGATGAATATGAAAACTGATGATAAACCAATATAGTTGTTTATGGCAGAAACACAATCGTCCCCTTCGCAAAACGAAGGGGACGTATTAGTTTATTTGTATTTTTAATAACTATAGTTTAAGAAACAAACCGATATACATCTGACTATAACTATTTATTTTTGTTCTAGGTTTGATATAAATTCATCTAATGACATAAAACCCGTTATAGTTTTTACCTTCGAAGACTCAAATACTTCTGCCCTCAAGGAATTGTACTCATCTTCGGAAACATCTTCGCCGTCCCATATGAATCTTTCCTGTCCCTGAATCAATCTGCTCGCAGTGCCTTTGTAAACTTGAGTTGCTTCAGAGCCATTGATTTTGTAAACAAAATCTCCTTGAACACCTGATTGGATGCCGGTACTCAAAAACAGGTTTTCTCTTTCATAATAAAGAAATCCATCAATCATCAACCTCTGAGAATACACCTCGTCATTGTATATCCAACACAATTCACTGCTCATCGGTCTCTGTTTTCCGTGCATATACAGCTCGGGGGTGTCATCCTCATCTACATACACCAATGCGTATTCATAATAATCGGAATTTGAAATACTATTGACATAATCCGAATAGATTTGCTTCCAGCTCTCGTTTTGAACGGTTTCCGTTGCCGGTGCTGCTGTTTCTTGTTCTTTGATGGTCGTTGTTTCTGTTGATGGTTCTTCAGCAGTTGTTTCCACTGTTGTTTTCTGCTCGGTAACAGTTTGCACTGCTGTTGTAACTTCGATCTTTGAAGATGAGTCCGTGTTTTTCTGCGCGCTGCATGCGCATAAGGCAACTCCGTATAACAACAGGGCTGACAGGAATAACGGAACAATTCTTTTTTCTCTCATATTTCATGCTCCTTTTTCAAATTCTAATAATTGTTTATCGCATCAAAAACAGAGGCTCTGTCGTATTCAAAATTGACAAGTACCTTTCCATTTTCACGGAATGCGTTTAAGAATGCACTGTTGTATTCATCGTAGGAAGCATCTTGGTAGTTGCTGTTTTCATCCAAACGGTAGGAATATGTAAAATCATTCGGGTTATCCATGTCAAAATCCATCGACTGTGCGCGTTCGGCACCATCGAATACACACTGTAAGGTTCCTCCGCTGATATAAAAGACTTTCTTCGCATACCTACCCTGTCTGCCGACGATACAAGAAACACGTGAGTTCCAATAAAAGATGCCGCCGCTTCCTGTTCTGATTGTGTTTATCTGACCTTGAGAAACGGTGCTGATAGAACCGCCGCCCATTTCGAACCCTGAACTATAAAATAACTCCGGTATGCCGTTTCCATCCACATCAATTAAAGCGAATTTTTCCATCCCAGCGCCTATATCAATGCTGCTGATGTAATCGATATACATATCTTTCCATTCTGAGCTTATTGCAACAGTTGAGGGTTCCTCTGTGATTTGTTCGGTAGTTAGCTCGGCTGTAGTTGGTTCGGCAGTAGTTACCTGCTGTGTTACCATTTGAGATGTAGTTACCAGTTCTGTTGCTTGCGCAGTCGGTTCGGGTGTTTGTGTTTCACTTCCGCAAGAACCAAGGGATATTAACAGTACAATGCTGATTATCGAAACGATACCGATTCGTTTTCCCATTTTTACTTATCACCTTTCTGTATGAATATCACTCTTTAAATAAAGTAACATCACATTCAATAGTGTTTTCTGCATAAACTGACTTTTTTGTCAGCGTCATCGATAAATCAACGCTGTCTTCGTGTAATTCCAGATGTCCTGTATAATGGCTGCCCCAACTATCAACAGTTTCGAAATCCATTTTATTTCCGTCATACAGATTGCCTTCTGCATGCGGGAAATAAGCTTTATTCTGGCTGCCTTGTTGTCCATGCATAACCACCTTGCCATTAGATATCTCTTTAATTGTTAAAACAATGGGACTTGTGTCAGATGAAAATACTCCTTCGGTGTAACTAAAAGAATTATCATCACTATTTTTTGATGTCTGGTTTTCTGCTACGGTTTCTTCTTGTTCTCCATATATTTTATATGTCTTCAAATTCCAATCCACAACACAGCCGTCTATGATCCACATTGGCTTTGTGATATTAATTTCATACTCTTCATGAGAGAGTTTCTTCGCGGTTTTCGTGTTCATGTCATATAGTCTAAGGCTATACATAAAATAGATATTCTCGGGATGCAGCAAATCGCTGGTCACAAAATAATTTTTTCCGATACAACTTGCAGCGTCGTTCTCGGAGGTAAACACCTCTCCGCTTTCTAAGTCTATTGTGTATAAATCAAATTTTCCACTGCTCGGTGTGCTGAAATACAAGCCATATTTTCCGTCTGACGTAGCATATTCAAAGCTGCAGTCTTCCGTTATTTCAGGCGATTTTTTTACCGTTCCGTCTTTTTCGACAGTATATGTGACATGATTATCATTCTTGTTTCCGCTGTTTTCCGAAATTGAAAACGTATCAAATACAACGCGATTCTCATCATGGAAGATACTATATGTCATCATGCCGTTGTATATATCCTCAAACTTCTCCGTTGATAAATCATATGCCCTAAACGTACCATTGCTGTTATCGTTATTCTTCAAATAAGCATATAATTTATTGCCAAGAACGCAAGAAAAAATGATTTGTCCGTTCCAGTCCTTCGTGAGTTTTGATTTGCTGTTATCGGAAATATTGAATTTCATAACAGCCGATTGATTTGATTCGTTTTGGTCAAGATAATAAATACAATTATTCCGAATACCAATCAGCTCAATATAACCATCCGATTCAAATAATAAATCCGAAGTGTTTTGAGATATCGTTGTTTTATATACTTTTTTGGGAGTATTTCTCTGATTGGAATCAGCAATGTCATATCCTTCGCCATAAAAAACGGTTTCACCATCGGACATGATAGTGTATACATTTTTTTCGTTGCTTAGTTTTTTCCCTTCGGATTCCAGACTTTCTTTATAATAAAGGCCATCATCCTTTGCGCAAATAATCTTCTTATCAATATTTACCAAGTATTTGCCGACTTTAAAGGCAGCATCGTTATTATTTTCTGTAGCATCATTACTATCGGTGGCTTCACTAACAGTGGTAGGCTCAATCGTATTATTTGTTGTAACCTCTATCGAAGAATCAGTTTTGTTTCCGCAAGAACACAATATGAAAATACAGCAAAAAACAACTGTTGCAAATAGAATAACAGATATTTTTTTCAGTGATTTAATGTACACTTTAATCCTCCTCGTAATTCAAAGACACAAAACATTGTAAGTTGTTTTGGGATTATTAATTTGAACCAGTATGTTTTAATAATCTCTGATTTGCGCGCAAATTTCGGAATATGTTATCAGATTGTCAACCTTTTGCGCTTCGGCTTTATTAAAATCATTATTCTTTGCGGCTTCATATTCACTCATATTTGAATAATTCACGCCATTCCAAACGTATGATTCCTGACCGGTAATCGTGCAGATTTCGCCTTCCGCCACTACTTCTTCCGAATCGCCGTTGATTCGTCTGATATAATCGACGCCCTTACCCGTGAAACCGCCCTCGTACAGATATTTATTTTGGCACTCTAAATACATAAAGCCGGAGAACGACATGTTTCCTTTGCAAAGCTTGCCGTCATTTACCCAGCACAAATAGCTCGGTGCCATATGAGAGATACCGGGAGCCGCTAATTCGGGGATATCATCGTCATCAATAAATATCAGCTGATATCCACTAATCATACTATCATCTACAGAGTTCAGAAAATCAATCAATAATTAGATACTGAAAATAGAGATTTACAATTTGAAACACTTTAAACGGGTGCATATATAAATTGCTCATATATATTTGTTTTGAAAAGCACTGGCTTTCTAATCTTTCTTTTCTGCCATCTCAAGCATGAGTATAGCTTGTTTGTATTTCTTTACCCTTTCAAGATCCTTGTCTTCTACTTTATCTAAACGAGTTAAGTCGCTATTATGGGCTAAATCCGCCAGCTTAACTTTTCTTGCGAGAGTATTATTCGTTAACGCTCTAACATAATCCAAATATGGCACGTCATCGTTATGTGTCATCAAAGATAGCGCATCTATAACTTCGTCAGGAAACCCTTCACTCATCAAATCAACAAGAGTTATATCTGTATCTTCCACAACATCGTGAAGTAAAGCAACACAAGTTGAGTACTCATCATTCATCTGTTCCGCAAGATGAAATGGATGATACACATATGGCATACCACTCTTATCAATTTGATTTTTGTGAGCATTAAATGATATAATTAGGGCTTTTTTAGTTAGTGGGGTATATATCATATCTACACCTCTGTCCTTTACAGGCTTATCTACGCGAATTACCTCGCAACTGTTTTTTTATTTGCTTTTCATGCCCGTATTCATTACATGCAGGAAAATTGGAAAAAAGTCGCTCAAACACCTCAATATTCGTTGATGGCATAGATTCACGTTTAACCGCAAAAACTATTTCATCAAACGATTTTATGTATCTTGATTCCAATAAACACTCTCTAAATGCATTCGCAACAACCTCCGGCGGATTATGGAATGCACCGCAGCCGAATGCGCCCAGCACCAAAACGTCTACGCCGTTCTCGATGGCTACTTCAAAAATATTTTTGATTCTTCTCATCAATAGATACTTTAAATCTCCGTTAGGAAGAATATACCCCGAGCCGCTGAAAAACGGAGCCGCGCAGGTTAAAATGTCTATTTCAAAGCTGTCATCTGCGTAAATCTCTTTATAACCTATCAAACACTGCGCAATATAATCACCTACCGTTTTTAGAACTGTGACCCTTGGTGAATAAATAATCTCATCTGTTCCGAGAAACATACTGTTGAACTGGTTACCTGAGCGAATTTTGTTGTTATCGGCATAGTATTTTTCAGCGTTTTTTGAAGTCAGTGATTTGTAAAGATTGGTAGAGCGGCAAAGATACTCCTCCTGTGCATTGGCGCCTCTCCAAACACCGCCACCTGGCTCAACAGGATTAGCAAAATTCAACACCGCTATTCTTCTGCCTGTATTTAAATACCTTTCAGCTGATAATAGTGTTAGATTCTCTTCGAAATATACAACGCCTTGTCTTTTAGGTGCTTTTTTGCTCACAAAACCTTCCCCATACACTATGGTATTATTCATCAGCTGCTTAGTTACCTTTGCCAATCTAATGTTACTGTTGCAGTAATCTAACATCTCCGTAAATTCGTTAACTCGATTATTTATTTTCAATTGATTCTTTATTACTTCCAAATTGGGTATGCGACCTCCAACTAGTTCTAACCCAATCCTTTTTTTGAAACTTTCAACGTCAATCGGATACTTGCAAATCATTATAAGGCAATCCATAAATACAGCTGTCGTTTCTCCATCAAACAAAACCACGTTTTCGAGCAAAAGGGATTTATCTAAATGGATTCCAAGCCGTCTAGCTACTAGCTTCTGTGTCTTATTGTAAAAAGCGTTATTAATGTATTCATCATAGAATTTAAATTGTATATAATCATTGTGAGTGCTTATAATATCAATTTTAAAATTGAAGTCAGTAAAAAACACGCTATTCTCTTTCACTATATTTACTTTGCATTTCAAATAAACATCTGAAAAGACTGTAATAGCAGCGTATAATTCTTCTCGCATAACAATCCTTTTTCCTTTATTTAACTTGACTGATATAAAATTATTCCTTTATTTGGTTATTTCTCCAATTATAATTTGTGCCAATACAGCCATCCCTTCTTTATCTGGATGAGACCCATCAATCGTACTAATGCTAATATTTTTTGAATAGATATCAACTAATTGACATTTATTCTTTTGGGCAAGTTTAGCAATCATCCTATTGTAATCTTCAATATTGTTTCCTTGATAGATTTTTGGAAATACAAAAGTCGGTCTATTGGGAATAAATGTTGTAAAAAGATTCAAACAGTATATTTTGGCTTTCGGATAAGCGCTTTTTATTTTATTTAGCATAATTTGATATGCATCTGTAAAGCTTTCTTCCGGTACGCTGCATTTATATAGCTTTGCTCCATTTGCCCAATCGTTGTCCCCCAACGCAACAAATACAATATCAGGCGTTTCATTTCCAATTGTAAGTCCGTTTATTCTTTCAGAGCTACATCCTGAAGGAAACAACTCGGTTCTACTTGGAAGCTTAGTTACCCTACTGCCTGACCATGAATTATTAGCCAATAGAGTGCAATGAAAATAATCAATTACTTGCCCCCACCATGTATCAGAATAATTGTATATATCCGCTTCAAAGCAAATTTCATCTTTATAAAACACATTATATCCCATTGGATTCCAACCAACGAGTGTGCTGATTGAATCTCCCAGAATAGAAACTTTTTTGTTTTCTAAAGAAAACTGCTTTTTGGGTAAAAAATTAAATAACCCTCTTTTCATAACACACCTCGAAATATACAACAATTATTTATCTTTATTTCTTTATCAATAATACTGTTTTTCCTTGTTTCTTTGCATTTTTTATAGCTGTATTTGCCCCACCGTCGTCACGAATCGAATATCCAATCACGATGTTACTTCTATCTATCATCCATTGATTCCTTTGGGTAATAACCTTTTTATAATGAATGTCTGCTAACACTGTTGGGATAATTATTTCATCGTACAATGAATAAAGGTAGTCTCCATTCTCGTTGATATCTTTAGAAAAATACGGTTTAACGCAAATTAGTTTTATGTTTGGATAGCCCTTCTTTAGTCTTCTAACCGCGGATGAAAACATCTCATCAAATCGCCCCTTAGCTCCCGTATAGAAGACTTCACATCCTTGTTCTACCGCTACTAAAACAGCTTTATTTACTTTCTCTGTAATGTTTTCAAACACTTCTCTATGACCGAAGCCACAGCACGCCTTTTTGATACACATATGTCACCAATATACAACTAATCATTTTGCATTCTAAATAATTATATAGTTATAAAGTTCTCTGTTGTAATAATCAGAAACAAATGATTACTATTACGGAGCAGCAGCGTCAGCACCATCACCACCGATATGACTACCACCTGCATTACCACCTCCACCGTCAATTTCGCCACCATCTTGTCCTCCGTGTTCATTAAAACTCTGTTCCGGTGAGATAACATCTGAATATTCACTATCATTTTTGGAATTATCACTGTTTTCTAAGTTACCACTATTCAAAGAATCCTCTTCATTAGAAGCCTCATTACCCTTACTACTATTGACGGAATTATAATCTATATATTCTCCGTTTTCATTAGCGCTTTCTGAAGAAACTTTAGAATTAGAAGAAACCTCTGATGTATCGGTATCTATTTTCTCTTTGCCTTTACTTACAATAAGCTCAATAACTTGCGGCTTTTCAAACTGCTCACCAGCTTGAACGCTTTGCCTAATAACGTGTCCATATTCTATATTGTCGTTGTATTCTTCTTCTGATTCAACAGTAAATCCTGATTCTTTTAGCAGCAATAATGCTTTTTCATAGCCCATTCCAACTGTGTCCGGCACTGTATAAATATGGTTAGTAGATACAATTGTCGCAGATGCAGATGTCGACATGTTTTCACTTTGAGTGTTTTTCGTAATATTGGCATTATTAACAGCAATAACAGTAATTGTAATTCCCAAAGCAACAATTACTGCAACAACTGGAATAATTATCTTAATCAGAGTATTAGTCTTTTTGACTTTACTATTACTGCACACACGAGCTAAATCATTTGCAAGTTCTTCACAGCTTCGATAGCGATTATCGGGATTTATTTCTGTACATTTGTCAATAATAGCTTGCATTGATTCCGAAATCTGCTTTGTTTCATATGTATTTGAAGAGTATTCAAGGCATGGATTATTTCCAGTTACCAAATACTTCATTGTCATTCCCAAAGCGTAAATATCAGAACGTGCATCTGTTCGCCCTGCATACTGTTCCGGTGGAGCAAACCCCCTTGTTCCGAGTGCAACTGTATCATTAGCTTTTTGTGGGTTAAATACACGAGCTGTACCAAAGTCAATTATTTTCAAACTTCCATTTGGTTTTATAATTATATTTGAAGGCTTCATATCTCGGTATATAATCGGTGGATTCTGATTATGTAAATATGACAGTGCTCCACACAGTTCAATCGCCCACCGTGCAACCGTTTTTTCATCCTGCGGTCCATACTCATTAAGAACTTGTTCTAAGGTCTGACCTTCTATATAGTCCATCACCAGATAAAGATATTCATCAGTATCTATAATATCAACTATTCTGGGAAAGGCAGGGTGATCTAAATCTTTCATTAATCCGGCTTCAGCAATCAAGCTGTTAATAAAAAACTGATTATACTGTTCGTTTGTTTTTTTGATTTCCTTTATTGCCCATCGATTACCCAAGTGTATGTTCACTGCCAAATATACAACCGACATTCCACCCTTGTTAATATATTGTTTAAGTTCATATTTGTTGTCAATAATTTTACCTATACTGCACATTTCTCTTTCTTTCATTTCCTCTTATAGAATTTAAATGTAAATGTTTTACCCAAAACAGAATTTATTTCTATCAGTAACGGTGTTTGAATAATACAACAGTATTTATAAGGAAACAATTTATTTGAATGTTCCTTGCAAAACTATAATTCCATATTTCATCGGCATCTCCTAACGGAGCAAAACAAATGAGAATACAATGTTTATTGTCACATACGGTAATAACTTTTTCGATTCTTATGCAAGATTATTTCTCACAAATGAATCCTCCACCATTATAATACTAGACGAAAATAGCCATTCCACAAATGTAGAATGGCTACTTTTATAATTTCACAATTCCATAAATGTTTTTATTTGAATCTATCGTTTGCAGATAAATAGCTTTCATAAGTTTTGTCATCAAACAAAACCCACTCAACCAAATCGAAACTATCGGGATTATGAAACAAATAATTCTTCACAGCCTCAATTGCTGTCATCGCTGCTTGTGTTAATGGATAACCGTAAACACCTGTCGAAATAGATGGAAAAGCAATTATTCGAATCCCATGCACCTGCGCTAATCTCAATGAATTAGTATAACAAGCCGCGAGCAACTCTGCTTCATTATGAGTTCCACCTTTCCATACAGGTCCTACCGTATGGATAATATACTGACACGGTAACTTTTATGCTCTGGTTATTTTTGCTTCTCCTGTTTCGCAGCCATGAAGCTTGAGACATTCCATTTTTAAGCGTACTCCTGCAGCTCGGTGAATAGCTCCGTCAACGCCTCAGCCACCAAGCAAAGATTTGTTGGCGGCGTTTACGATTGCGTCAACGTCATTCACTTTTGTAATGTCACCTTTTATGAACCTTATCATGAATGACCTCCATATGTCTTTTCATTTCAAATCACGCATTTTTTCATGAACACTTGCTATTTTGCAGACTTCTTTTTCTTTCTTAATACTAAGAACACAATACCGCCTGCAATCAACAGTACACCTGCAATTGACGAAATGACAAGCACCGGATTATTGATAAACTGGATGAATAAGTTGGTGGTTACCAGGAAACTATTAAAGTGAACTTCTGTTTCCTCGGTATCCTCGGTTGAATTTGCCGCAGCATCCACAGCTTCAATTTTAAGGTTTTGTAACGACTCAGAACTTGGAATATCAAGAGTCATTCTGCCGCCGTTTTCAGCTAATTCTTCTTCCGAGTATTCCTTAACAGTTTCACCGTTGAGAACGATTACTACATTTTGAAGCAGATTATCATCGTTAGCGACAATATCAACTGTCTGTGTCTCAACATTATAATGACCGCCTTCTTCGAGGTTATTTACAACAACCTGCGGAATTGTTCTATCGACAACAAAGTTGATTTTAGCATCCGGTTCTTTAGAATAATCTGGATTCTTTGTTTCACTATACGAAGTGTTATCTGCCTTATCGGTTGTCGTAATCGCCAAACTATAGGCTGCCTCATCGATAAAGTTATCTTTTTTAATTGTATAGGTGTAGAGTTTCCACTTGTCAGGCTTGCTGTCATCGAGCAGACGAGTAAAGTTATCTCCTTCGTTCAGTGCTCTCGGCTGGTCATTGCCGACCTTAAGCGATACTGCATACTTGTCAACCTTATCCGGGTTTATCTCAGTAATAACGATATCGTCTGATATTTCCTGAACATATCCCTTGTCAATGATTTCACGAACATCGTCCTTAATACTAAATGTTGATCCAGAACGATTTACAGAGAAGAGTATTTCATCTTCACCCATTTTATCTCCCTTGTTATTGACAATTTCTGATGTCGATGTTTTGTTTCCTGCCATATCTGTTGCTGTACAGGTAATTCTGTAAATACCATCATTTACGAGATTGCTTTCTGAATACGTAATCTCCGTTGATGTTCTCACTTCATGATCCGAGTTAAACACATTCTTCCCATCCCCGGCATTGATATCAATTCTTGTAAATTTCATATCATAAGTTGAGGCATTAAGATTGTGATCGGAGGTTGAAAGAGTGAAGCTAATCTTTTCTCCCTTATTTGCTGAATTCTTCTCCAATCCATCCAGCTTAATATCGGGCTTTTTAGTATCCACATAGAACCTTTGCTCCTCAACCGTATTTGCTGCATTCCCTGCCATATCATTAAGGCTAATATTCATTACAAATAACGCATCGTTATCAAAGGAAACAGTGGCTGTATGAATATCTCCCGAATCACTCCATCCAGAGAGCGAAGGAGCAGTTACGGTTGCACCGTTATCATTTGCTGTACAACTGAACGTTACCCTTTGCGCATCAAAATTATGTTCAGTTACTGTAATGGTTGCAACGCGGTGCTGGTTATAATAGTTGCCGTTTGTAGCTTCATTGTAATTATAAGAAATCTGAATCTCAGGATTTGTTCTGTCAACCGTAAATTTAGTTGGAGCAACAGAATTGCCATAATTCACAGCACTTGCCGGATTATCAGCTTCATCGGTATACGTGATATCAAAAGTATAATCCGCGTCATCTGCATACTCGATGCTTGCCGTATGGATATAAGAGTCTGTGTTTGCTGTTCCGGAATGACTCCAACTCAATCCGGGAGTAAATACCGCACCATCCTTTGTAGCTTTAACAACTACTTTGTTCTCGTTGAAGTTGCGCTCTGTAATTTGAATCGTAGCAGTACGAGAATTATTGAAATACTCAGTGTAACTGCTGTCAGGAGAATTATTTGAATACGAAACATCAATTGTAGGATTGGTTATATCAATTCGCATCTTTGCAGAATCTTGAGCAGGATTCTCAGAATTATCCTTTGCATAAACAAGCAATTCAACAAAGTTACTGTTATTCTTATCTGCTTCAACTGTTACTGAACCGGAGAGTTTCTGTAATCTTCCATCAAACTGAATAGCTGCGCCTGACAATACACCTGATTGTGAACGCTGTCCGTTGTTAAGCACCTCATATTTGAGTTCGGAAGGATTCAATCCAGAACAACTGTTGTTGAAAATCGGATCTGTTATCACAAAATCAACTATAACATTCCCGTTATAAAGCTTTTCGTTGTTTTTGTCTATCTTTGGTTGATTTGAATTAACGTTAAGCTTTATTTCCGGAGAAATGCCGTCAATGTCGGGTGCAGTTTTATCCAAAATAATTTTGTTGGAATGAATCTGTGTCTTATTTCCGGACTTGTCCTCAACATATGCCGTTACAGTGAACGTTCTGTCAGGTGAGAAACTGAACGAACCTGTGTATGCTTTTTTATCAATTGTAGCATCAGAAAGAACAACCGAATATTCGAGCTTTAGATCCTCCGGATTCAAAAGTGCATCATTAGCGGAAATGACTACTTCGGCCGATTTATTATAATACTTCGGAATATCACTGTGCTGACTATTGACTTTGATGTCATCAATTCTTTCGTGTGTTTCCAATCCCTGAACCAGTATTTCAAGTTCATCTGGTGCCGCAGCATCAACAACAAAATCGTTTGGAGCTTTCGTGCCATCAGCATAATGAACATTAGGACGATTGCCCGCAAGATCTACAAATTCATTTGAAATGTTGAAGGTGTAGAATGCATCCTTTTCAAATGTGATTGTGGCGTTCTGCTTCGCAGCATCCCAAGAATACTTATAGCTTACAGTCGGAACTGCTCCGTTTTTGTTCTTCTCGGTAACGGAGAGCATATTATTCAATCCAACAAAGTACTTATCAGTAACTTTTACTGTTGTTGTTCTCTTGGCATTGAAATACTTTTCATTTCTTACATTATTATTGTCAAATTTAATGGAAACTTCAGGAGCAGTCTTATCGATAACGAAATTTTCCAATTGTTTTTTGTCAGATTTGCCAACATTATTCTTGTAAGAAACATAGAATCTCTTTGTACCTTCAACCTCAAGTTTTATATCTGTATAGTACTCGTTTGACTCTCCTATTCTTGTCCACACAAGGGAATTAACATCTAAATTCTTATATGAATCGTTTGTTGCCTCTGTGATAATTAAATTGGTCGAGCTTGAATTTGCACGCTCACCAATGGCGTCAAAAAACACATCTTCTACCTTTACTCTAATAGTGACATCCTCGTTGTAATAGTCAATACTATTGTGAGTGACCGGTTTTTTAGTGTCTACTATCTGAAGTGAAATTACGGGTTTTTTCTTACTAACAATAATATTTCCTTCATCACTGTTGGTTGTTAATTCCGCGTTATTATACGCTGTTGCAGCAATCTTTCCTTTAAATTCTGCCGGAATATTAAATGATACACTAAAGCTTTCGCTTATATCTTTGTTTTCAGCAGTTTTTAGCATTATACTTCCAATAAGATCTTTTTCAGTTGCTTTTTCGCTCTCGGGAGCAGAATAATCAATTCTGTTGATACCGGAAACTTTGTCTTTTGCAGTGATTTTTGCAGTGACTGTGTCCGGAAAATAAACAGTATTGCCCGTAAATAATTCAACCAGTTTCTTGAATGTACCGGTCAATCCTTCATCGGAATGTACATATTCAACCTCAAGGAATTCAGAATCTGTTTTATCTACACAAAATTCTAACGCAGCTTCCGTTCCGTCAGCCTCGGAAAGTTGTACCTGCTGATTTGAAAAATCCACAAACTTATCCGCCACAGCAGATATTTTATAATTTGCATCTTTCTCAAAATAAAGGGTTGCGCTCTGCTTGTCCTCACTGATTGTTACTTCTGGTAAAGCATTGTCTATTATCTTACCATTGATATCTTCAGCGGAGATTTCAAACATTTTCTCAACGTTATCTTTGCTCTGGTCAAATGACAAATCAGTAAACTCAAAATAGTTATCGCTTACAGAGATTGTTGCAGTTCTTGGTGAAGAGAAATACTTACCATTTACAACGTTGTTGTTGTTGTAAGAAATCATCGCCGTTGGAACAGTATGGTCAATAACAAAACTATCCAAAAATACATCTTCTGCTTTTTTACCAACATTATTGATGTATGAAGCTTCAATTCGCTTTTCACCTTCGGATGAAATGACAAAATCGGCATAATATTCGTTAGTTCCGTCTACTCTATTCCAATCAGATGTTTTCGGTATAGTTAGTAAAACAGGTTCACCATTATCGGTTTTTTCTGTAATTGTAAGGTTGTTTCTTATTGCGAGCTGATCTTTAACCTGACCTTGCGCATCAAAGAAAACATCTCTAACCGTTACACGAAGCTTAGCATCTGTATTGTAGTAACGCTTACCGTTATAAAATCTATAATCTTCTTTCTCATTAATCAGTTCTAGTTTTACAGATGGTTTTTCGCTGCTTACTGCAATTTCACCTTCATCTGTGGTTGTTGCCAATTCCGCATTATTATACGCCGTTGCATCGACCTTACCAATATATTCCGCAGGAATTACAAACTCAACACTAAATCCCTCTGTAACAACTGAATTATCGGTTGTGTTTTTTTCAACGCCTTTGATACCAATCTGATTTCCAACAGCAGGCGCCGAATACTCAATCCTATTGATGCCTGAATCCTTATCCTTTGCTGTAATCTTTGCTTTCACTTCATCAGGGAAGAATACAGTATTACCGGTAAACAATTCAATCAATTTCTGGAAAGTTCCGCTCAATCCGTCTTTGGAATGAATATACTCAACTTCAAGGAACTCCGGAGCAGACTGATCAACAGTAAATTCATATAATTCCTCCGAGCCCTCTGCCATGGTGAAATTGTTTCCTGCCTTATCGACAAATTCCTCTGTAAGTGAGAAAGTGTACTTAGCGTCACCGTCAAATACTATCTCAAAACTCTTGCCACCGCAATCAGGTCTTGGTGCAGAAGTTACGTCTCCGTTGACATCGTTAGCAGAAACAGAAATCATTTTTTCAAGAGCAACAAAATTGTCATCCTCTACCAAAATTTTTGCCGTTCTTGATTGATTGTAAAAATCGCCGTTGACATTGTCTGTATTCGTTATCTCTACACTCACAACAGGAGCTGTTTTATCAATAACGAATTCGAACGGAGCCTCCGTTCCATCAGGATATCCAAGATGACAAATATTATTTGCGCTGTCCTTGAATTTATTCTCGTTTACTTCTATTGTATATACACCATCTTCTGTAAACTCAATCGTTCCGACATTACCATCCCATGAAAGCTCCGGGGTATGCATCTCTCCCTTTGCGTTTTCGGCAGTAATCTTAAGCATATCGGGAGTTCCCTCAAAGTTTACATCATCAACTTCAATTGTAGCAGTTCTGTTTGTATTGAAATACTTGTCGTTTTTAACATCGTTGTTATCATATTTGATAACAGCAATAGGATCAACCGTATCTACTGTAAACTCATACGCATAGACGGTTCCTTTATCAACACTCACTTCATCAAAACCATTGCCCGCCAAATCAACTAAAGCATTGGTGATTTCTAACTTATAATGAGCGTTGTCCTTGAATTCAACAGTAGCAATATTACCGTTTTCGTTCCACTTTACAACAGGAGCTTCTACCTCATCAGGCGTAGCAGACTGTGCTATTACTTTAATCATCCCATCGCTCGGAACGAAATGTTTGTCAGTCACAGTAATAGTCGCAATTCTCTCGCTGTTAAAATAACTGTTGTCAGAATCGTTGTTGTCAAAAGACAGCTCAACTACAGGTTTTGTTTTATCAATGACAAAATCTTCAGCAGCAACAGTACCATCTTTATAGGTTACCTCAGCCTTGTTTCCGGCTTTATCAACAAATCCATCAGTGATTGCAAATGTAAACTCGCCCTCAGAGGAAAACTCCACTTTCGCTTCGTTTTTCTCCCATTTTACGGAAGGAACTTCAGCATCTACTGCTGTAATCTCAATCATGTTTTCTTTCGCAGTAAAATTCGGCTCATCTACAGTAATTGTCGCTTCTCTGAAATTGTCAAAGTATTTATCCTGCGCATTATTGTTATTATATGTTACCAGAACTTTGGGAGCTGTAGTATCTATAACAAATTTGTTCGCATGTCTTGTGTTATCATCATATGTAATCAAACATTTATTTCCTGCAAGATCGACTAAGTTGTCCGTTACATCAAATTCATAAAAGCCATCGACAGTAAAATTCACCGTCGCTGTATTTCCGTTCCAGTTTACGCTCGGTGTTTCGATTCCTTTTCCCTGAAAGTCTTTTGCGGAAATAGCAAACATATTATCGCTCGGAACAAAGTTGTCATCTTCAACTACAACCGTCATTGTTCTTGGCGCATTAAAGTAGTACTCTTCGCTAAATGAATTGTTATCAAATGATACTGTTACACGCGGGCGTTCGGTATCAAACACAATATCCTCTGTGCATATATATTGATAGTTTCCAAAGGGATCGGTAAGTTTTGCATACACAACAGTTCTTGCATTTATATCCTTAACTGTGAATGTATCTTCATATTCTATCCACTTTTCGGACGCAAGCTCATCTAAATCAGCTGCGGTTTTGCTTTCTCCCTCAACAGTTTCCTTATCAATATAATACTCAATCCGAACATCACCGAAGTCACCGTCTCTTCCGGATTCAAATGCATTCGATTCATTATCTTCAGCTTCAATCGTGAATGTTTGTGACGGTGTATAAAGACCAAATGTGATAAGCTGTAATAATGCATTAAAGCTCTTCTCAAGCTCATTTGCAGTGATTGTACCGGTTGGTTTTGTTTTATCCAAGAAGAGACCGGTATCAATCACATCTGAAACAGCACCTGTTAATCCTTCAACTGAACTGTTTGATTTGAGTACAATTCGTGGATTGCTGATATTGTTGCTTAATGTAATTGTGTCTGAGAATTGAAGCTCTGTGTTATTCGACGCGTCTTCGTTATATAACGCAATCTTATATTCACCGGTGGGCTTAATTGTTACATCACCAACATAAGCTGACTCAATTGAAGTAGACGAAGTCTCTCCGGAAATAGTATAGGGGGGATTCTCAGCCGGAGTAAAATAATCAAGGATAAACGTGATGCTGGTTTGCGCTGCCTTGTAACAATCATCCTCTGCAATAGAAGCAGTTACAACCACACCGTCTGTTTTTTTCTTCAATGCAACGATTTTATTACCTTCGAGTTTAGCGTAATCCTTGTCAGTTTCAGCTATAGAAAACTCTGTTCCAAGCAGATTTGCAGGTACAGGTATATCATATGAACATCCAACAAAAAGATTTCTTGTGTTTTCTTCATAACTGAAATCAGTTCGGTCTGCTTTTCTTACAGTTACGGTGAATTCTAATTCTTTATCATTATAATTATCAGATGAAATAGTTGCCTTTATTTCAAAGATACCCGATCTGCTAACCTTAAGGACGCCATCGCTATCAATGGTTGCAGCATCCTTGATTGTTTTTTTGTCCAAGGCTTTTTGAGAGGTTATTTCATACTTTGCAGCATAATCCGTTATTGGAAGCTTAAAATTATCAGAGCAATCTACCATTAACTCAGGTTTGAAATCAACCGTTTCGGATTTTATATCTTCGTCCGGAACAGTTAACTCAGCCTTATTTACAAAAAGCTGATACTGCAATTCTGCATCTGTAAGATTAGATAAACCAGTTACTTTAGCGGTAATAATTGCTGCAGTGTTTGAAACGGAAACAGCTGATACGGTTCCGTTTGAATCAACTGTTGCTATGCTTTCATCACTGGACGAATACGTTACAACTGCATCAGGATTGGCCGCAGAATTAAAGCTAACGGGATTCTCAAAAGTTTCTCCATATACAATATTCTCCGGAGTATCAAAATCCACATTCTTCGCAAACGCAACATAGTCGTTACCATTTCCAGCACTAACCTCAACGTCATAATCGGCAGACGCCTCAAAATAGCTGTCTGTTTCGGCAACAGTCGCAGTTATTGTTGTATTACCTACTCCAACGGGCACAATCATTCCATCGCTATCTACGACTGCTATATTTGGGTTGGAAGAAGTATAGCTGACAGAATCATTTTCAGATAAACCTTTAATAGCCAATGGCTTCTGTGCAACACCAAAAACCATTGACACGGAAGTATTACCTTCAAAGGATAACTCTTCCCGATTGGTCTTATTATAAACTGTGTAATCATTATCTGCCTTTACCAGATTTCCAATTGCATCAGTAACAGCGAATTCAATAGTATGTTTTCCCAATGATTCTGTTGCGTAAGACATCGTATTGTTTGCTGAAACATTGGCTACAAGTGTATCGCCCTCATAACCAGCAACATTATCAACATAATCCGCTAAAGAGCCTTCTATTTTGAAATCCTCAAATTTCGCAATATCAACAGAATTACCTTTTTTAACAATTATAGGCTCATCTTGCTTCTTGATTGATAAACTGGTATTCACAAAATCAGAGAGTGTCTTTTCTGATTTTGCAAGATTAATTACAAGATGAGATGACATCTTGCTTCCAATAGTCAATGCATCAGTCAACTTGATATCAGCATTATCACTTTCTGGATTTTCATTCCAGTGATCTTCTGTAGTAATCGTTACTTGCGTTGCTGAATCCGGAATAGAAAAATTCCAGAATATTTCTGTATTGTTTGTTTTCGGGTTTGCATCCGCAATAAACCCATTTTCAGTTTCGTCCTTCCACCAATAGCAAAATGCTTTATCAATGTTGGAAGTGATAACCGTAAACAGTCTCGCACCATCTCCTGCCTTTATCTCATTTGATGATATAGCATTCGTTGAAATCAATCCGACTAAACTGGCCGAAATCACAATTAGAACTGACAAAAGTATGGAAATGAATCGATACGCAAAAGTTTTTACAGACTTATCCATTTCTACCGCTCCTCTTTTTTGATAATAGTGTATGATAAACTCTGCCATTAAATATACAGTGTAAATTCAAAAGCAGAAATACTATTCCAAACAACAGTGAGAAAATTCCCACCGTACCTGTCTTTAACAGTGAAAGAACAACAACAAGCGCAACAGCAAGAATCAGAATCAAATCGACTACGGAAGCATATCTGTTTCTAAAAAACGTGATTGCACCAATACTCCCCTTTGCATTAAGCTGTTTATACTGTCTGTAGAACAGAAACAACGTAATATACCCACCAATAATTCCTATCCAAAGTAAGGCTGTACCAACGTAGGATATGGATACACTCTTTTCATCCCCCATCATACTATATAGAGGAATCAAAGCTATTGATAAGGCGCTTATTGACAAAAAAATAATTGATATAGCTAAAAACCTAAATGAAATTTTCACGCTAACTGCTCCTTACGCAATGACTTCATTGCTGACAAACAGCACTATTTCTGTTCGCACACTGAAGTTCACATCTTTTCCAATATTAGAATACAACACAGATGTCCCTTCATCCAAAACAGATGTTTGCTCAGCATATTCTGTATCCGCAACGATTGTTCCCTCTGATTGACGAATATCTGATGCCTCCGAATCTGTGACCAAAACACTTGTTTGCTCTTCTTGAAACTTCTTATTAGACGACTGATGATTGGACAACTCCTTAGAAAGACTTGCTGTTGTTGTTCCTCGTATATTAGTTTCTTCATCTGGTTTTCCCATCTTTGCAGTATCCGGCATTTTTTCGGTAACCTTTGTTTTAGGTGAATCAGCATTTGACTGAACTCGCGTCCTTTTTTTTGTTCCACTCTCAATTTCTGCGATTTCTTTTTTGGCTGTGGAACCACTCAAATAACCGATAACGGCCGGTATTTTTAGCACAAAGAACAGAACAACGGAAAGAATAAGAAAAAAACCGGCAAGCATTATACCTATGAAAAAAATTATATTGTACTGATCATAAGAAAACATAATATCACCTACCTCTAAGATTACGTTCTATCCGACTTTTTACCGATGAGAAATAACCGGGGATATCGGTTTTCTGACCATTGGAATCTATGGAAGTAAACTCTCCTTCAATCAATTGCTTAATGCTGCTATCCGCCTTCATATATGTTTTATCCACCAGTATCTTAACCTCATCGACCTTATCGATAAGTGTAGACTCTGAAATAGACTCAAGATCAGCGAATGACACGCAATTTTTATCAATTTCTGTTACTATCTCTTTGCAGCCAAGTGCTACTGCTTCTTCGTCACTTGATTGTTCACATACCGAATACAAATTATTAAGCAAACTCCAAAGCTCCTCGTATTTCGTTTTAAGTTCAGCTTTTCTCGCATTCTGCTCATTCTTGCATTGTCCTATTGAATAGTAAATATTGATAAATTTTACTTCTTCGGAATCAACGTCGCCAACAGAATCCAAATAACGCTTAAACCACTCAGCAGCTTTTGATTCTGCCTTGGTGCTGCTTTTATAATAATACCAGCAACTAATGCCGGTGTTCATACAGAACTTCTCATAACCAGCTTTATTACGGGATTGAAATTCAGATAGAGGCTGAACACCTTTATTATTAGTAACTGTTAATGAATCCAAATCCGTAATTTCTACAATAGAAAGAGAATTTTGTTCGGGATTTCCTGCTTCATCGGTAGAAAGAAACAAATCCAGTACCCCACTATAAAATCTCTCATCAGTTGGATCAAGCGATATAGCTTGATAGTACGCTTTTTGTCTCTGTTCTCTTGTGTTGGTTTCATTACTGGCAACAGAAAGATATGTTTCAATATCTTCAGACTTCCTGTTTTGAGCGCTGATGAATCCAAATAGCGAAACTATAAGGCTAACAATAATCATACTAACTGACACAATAAAGAGAGTAAGTTTTCTTTTCTGCTTTCTCCGATAAGCATCATCGATTTCTCTATAGTGTTCTAAAGCATATGTAAGCTCTGCACAAGATTGGTATCTTTTATCCGGATCATATTCTGTGCATTTCTGAATTATACTTTCTAATCCTTGTGATAGTGAAGGATTGATTTCTCTAATTGGCTTCATCACTTCATTAACCGGACTATGATTTGTTATAAGGTGATAAAGCGTTGCACCCAAACAATATATATCTGTTCGGGCATCTGTTTTAGCGTTGGAGCCAAATTGCTCCGGTGCAGCATAACCTTTTGTTCCAAGGCTAATGGTATCATTAGCATCTGCAATTTTAACTTCACGAGCCGTACCAAAGTCAATCAGCATGATTTTATTCTTGCCGTCTCTGGTTTCCGGTTCAAGCATAATATTTGCCGGTTTCAAATCACGATAGATAATCGGTTTATCTCGTGTATGCAAATATTGAAGCACGTCACACAATTGCAATCCCCAATCGACGACCTTCTCTTGGGATTGAGCACCATACTCTTTAAGCACTTCGGCAAGGTCATTACCTTCGATATAATCCATTACAACGAGATAAGTATCTCGCGTTTCGATAACATCTACAATTGTGGGTAGGTTTGGATGCGATAATTTTTTTAGCATCTCCGTCTCGGCAATTAAACTGTTCTTTTTCACCTCAAGGTTTTCTTCTCCAACCTTGCGGACTTCCTTAATTGCCCAAGATTTATTTGCCCTCTCGTTACGCGCCAGATAAACTACACTCATACCGCCCTTGCCGACGATATCCAGTATTCTGTATTTATTGTCAACGAGCTGTCCTATTTCCAGCATAGAAACACCCCTTAATATGTCCTGATAAGCGCAGCGGTAATATTATCCTTCTCCATGCGCTGTTTATTTATTTCGATTAGCTGTCGGATATTGGAACTCATCATTTCTGCGCTGATATTATTTTCAGCGCAAAAGAATCTATGAATTTCGTCATTAGTAATCTCGTGTCTAAAGCCATCACTGCAAATCATATATACAGAGTTTTGAATGGGTGTTCCAAAATAAAATTCCGGATTAACTGTTTGTGAAGCACCTACACACTGCAATAACACGCTTTTGCGCGGATCTGTTTTAGCCTGTTCCGGTGTGATCCTTCCGTACTTCAACTCACGAGCAACCACTGTTTGATCCTCTGTCAATTGCTTAACAGAATTACTACTAATCTCGTATACTCTTGAATCTCCAACATTCACTATATAGAATCTCTGTTGAGTAATAAGGATAGCAGCTATTGTTGTTCCAAGGTTAAATCCTCTCTCCGCACCATAATCTTTTATTTTTTCGTTGTATAACCTAATTGTTTCTGTCCACTGCTTTCGTATAACACTATCATCAATATCTGTGGATATCAGTTGAGGTAATGAATTCTTAAACCAGTCAACCATCGCATTAATTAATGTTGCACTCGCAAGTTCGCCTTTAGCCAAACCGCCCATTCCATCACAGATAATTCCAAATGCTATTGGACCATTTCCGGTGTCCGCAACAAGAACAGCTACGCTATCTTGATTAGTCTGTCTAACATTGCCGATGTCGGTATCGGCAGCAATAATAAAATTCATATATTATCCATTAACCTCAAAACAACTTAAATTCAAATTCCTCGTTTGCCAATTTTATTGTATAACCACTTTGAAGCTCAACTTCTGTGCTACTAGTAATAATCTGTCCATTAACATAAGTATGATTTCGTGAATTATTATCAACTATAAAATAGCGACCATATCTTGTGATAATACTCGCATGTCCACGACTGATATACGAGTTATCGCCTATAAAGTAATCCACGTAACTCTTTTCTTTGCCAATTCTGAAATACGGCTTGTCAATCGGGATTCTTTCGTTATTTCTAACTCGAATCAAAACCGGTTGTTTCACGTGTTCTTCACCATAAGCAGGAATATCACTTAAAACCGCCGTTGCTCCATCCGAATTGCCTCCAAGCACTGTAGTCGGGCCAAAATCCGTAGGACTCTCTGAGTAACTACTGTTCGGATTATATCCTTGGCTTACTGGCTGTACCTGTTGATTGATTGGTTGTTGGCTAACAGGGGTGGTAGCAGACGAATATTTTTGAGGTGGAGTCACGGTTTGAGAAGAACCGCTTCCTTGACCGGGGATTGCAAAGGACTGATTTTGTTGACCTGGAATAGCAAAAGACTGATTTTGCTGACTTGGAACAGCAAATCCAAAGGATGTAGCTTGTTTGGATTGTGTGCTACTTTTTGAAACTGGGATGTTTGTCTGAACATTCGATTTTGTCTTAGCTTTCTTAGCCGCTTTCTGCGCTTTATATTTTGCAGCATTCTCTTTATTATAATGCTGGAGAAGATAAAACATCGAAATAGGCTTCTCATCAGTATTTATTACTGCTTGTTGCACCTCAATCGGCTTTTGGTTTTGTTTCTTTTTCTTAACTTGTGGTATTGAAGAGATAGTAATCTGCTGGTTATTCTGTGGTGGAACAATTGGTTGATTGTTAACTGATTGAACAGTTGTTGTTTGCTGAACATTCTTTCTCACAGAAGTAGAGCTACCCGCGACATCTCCAGATTGTCTATTATTTATATGACTTACGCTCGGATTAACTGGAGTTGTGGAATCATACCTATTTGTTGAAGAGTCGTTCCTAATAATATCATCAAGGACTTTTTTAAACTCTAACAGTGAAAAGGCAGAAACTCCATTTAAGTAGTTTAATATTTTAGCCACATAGTCACAATTCTCCGTTTGATCAGATTGGATGTTAAACATTATTCTTTTAAAGAATGTACGTAAATCTACACTTTCAGTATTTTCGCATACAATCGGCAAACAAATCAGAATCGTTTCACATGTACTGACATCAGCGAAGATATAATCTAAATCTAAAACTATACTGTTTGCATCTATCATATAATCTTCTGCAGACAATAACGCCTCAACTATTCCCGAGAACACTCCAACTAAACGCTTTTTGTTGACAGCACCAATAAACATCTTACTGGCTGCCAACTTTGCTGTGATTTCATATTTTATATATTTTGTTGTGTTCATCTGAGTGAATATAGTTGGAGCAAGTCCTTTTATACTATTATTTGTAATCATGCCCAAACTCATTGTATCCAATATATCATTTGATTGGATGGTATAGACCAAATAGGTTGAACTACCTTGATTTTCTATATGAATATTATTCATATTATGCACCTCAAATTATAACCAAATTTTTGAGCAATACTCTTGACAAACATTGAGTCTTCCTAAGTCCCCAATATTAACTAGATATTTCACTTGATATCGTGCTGTGATATACAGTTTTCCACTTTTGACTTTTGATTCAGAGAAATTTACTCCACTCAAACCATCTATAACACCCATTTTCTTCAGAAACTGATCCGCGTACTCTTCGTCACCATTAGCTAAATATCCAATAAATCTATCTTTTATAATTTCAGATAAATCAATGTTTCTTATATCTGGGTTTTTCGTTGACATTTCCGGTTCTTCAACATATTTTTCTTCTAATCTATCTTCAGAAAACCAACGTTGTTCTGTCCGAAAATGCTCATCTCCTTGTCCGGGTGAAAACAGTTTTACGCCTAATGATGTTATTGCTGCTTTTGCTCCAGTGTTGACGTCAGGCTCTAGTTTTTTAATTGAATAAGCTTCGAGACTAAGACTATCAGCAGTTTGAATAATAGAATGGGATACCGCCTCTTGAACGTAAACTGTATAAAACAAAGTTGTTAAAAACAGCGCGAAAATCATAAACAGCGTAACACATAATGTAGCTTCAACTGTAATTGAGCCTTCTTCACGAGTCCTCATATTTCCTCCATTAATATCCTCTACACTGCTGCCTTTTGAATTTAAATATTGATTCACTAAAAGCAGTAGCTAACAAAGGCGTCGCAGAACCAGTGACCGTACAATTAATTTGTGTGTACGATTTTCTTAAATCAAAATCACCTTTTAAGTTTTTTGTGTTATATGCTTGTGTTTCCATTTGAATTATATTCTTAAATAGTTTAAGTTCACTGTCATGATTAGAAAACAACAGCATTAGTAACATAAGATATTCTTTATAATTTAGTTTCAATAAATCCTTACCATATTTAGCAAGAGGATTCTTTTTATCTGTATTATCTTTTTCGGAAACTACTGTTTCTTTATCATAAGAATATTCAGCATCATCCATTGCTTCGCCCGTACCTTTCCAAATCCGAGCAAATTTATCTTTCATTTTAGCTTTACTTGTACTGTCTGTAGGAACAACCGAAACAATTTTTGGTATAAATTCTGTCATTCCCGCAACGCTAAGATACGGAACATCTTTTAAAATTGATACTGGACTACCATTAACTAACAGAACGCAATCAAGGAAAGGCTCTAACAACAAATATATAGCAAATATAATGCCATAGTGAGGGCCTGATGCCAATGCTTGTAATTCAGCCGCTTTTGACCAGCCCGGAATATCCAATAGCAGTCGTATCACATATAACATACCAAAAACTGTGGATTGATTAGCAATTTCACTTTCTGATCCAGCCAATAAATACTCTAACTCTGCTCCGCAAAACATTTTATCATTTGCTTCTTTTTCTCCTGTAACCAAATTAAACAAAGAAACAACACTTTCTATTACCGGCAATCCATTGACACCACTATCTCCATAATTTGCATACTCTATCTTCGAGAATGACGCCCCTGTCATATTTGAGCCCGTTTTATAGTCTGTTCTGCAAGGAAGTGTTTTTGTAAAATAATAGGGTAACAACATCTTTGATGGGTCTTTTATATATTGAACTACATTTGAAACTATTTGTACAGGAATCTCTATCAATGACTTAATCAAGTTATATAAGCTGGTAAATACTTTTTTTATTCCATTCCACGCTTTCACAAAGTTAAATGAAGCAAGGCCTGTTGCTAAATCCACAAAACCTGTAACAAAATTTCCTACGCTCTGAATAAATGAAGCCACCGGATTTGTTGCAGGATTATCAATTTTTATTCCGAACTGATTGGCAAAATAATTAGTATCTATTTTAGAACACAATGCAGGATCATAAACAAGTTTCACCTTGAATATAGATTCTAGGAAAGACTTTATTCCTTCCCACATATCAGACAAATCCGCACCGATTTTATCTGATAAACCGTCAAAATAATCATAAAGTCTTTTTAATTGCTCACGATTCAACACTACATTAATTTCGGTATAGTATTCACTTCCGTCTTTTTTGTTTTTTACACTCTCAGCGGTAAGTGAACTAACTGTGCTTTTTTGTGCAGTTAATGTATCAATTGTACCCTGAATTGCTTTTTCATCAAATGCTTGTTCTGCCTCTGTGCAGAGCTCTGATATTTCAGTATTTGCACTTTTAAATCCATCAGCAATACCTTTGTTTATAGTATTGGAAGCAATAGTATCATCATTATCCGATTGCTGAAAAACCAATTCATAATACCTTTCATCTGCTTCTTTGCTCTCATATGATTCCAACTCTTTTTTTATTTTTTTGTTGTCATTTTCTGCATCAACCTTGTTCAATTCACTTACACTTTTTTCAGTTGATGTTACAAAATCGCCAGTACTTTTAATCAAAGCATTAATATTGTCAAGCGCTGCCTTCATCTCTTTCTTATATTCTCCCAACTTGACAATCAAGTCCGTGTGGGAGTTAGCATAGTCATCACGTTTAGTATTAAATGTATTAATCAAAGATTTAATTTCACTGTTTTTTTTGCTATTCTCACTTTTATTATCAGAAATCTCCTTTTCCTTGTCTTTGATTTGTTTATTTAATTCTTCGATGTTTTTTTGGATTTCTTTTAGTTTGTCATTATTGTCTTTATTATCTTCTATTTCTTTATTAAGCGATTCCAGCTTCTGCTTTAATGCAGTTAACTCGTCACTCAGCGTATTATCTTTACTTTCAAGTTTGGCAATCTCATCCCTTTTTTCATATATGTCACCAATAGCTTTATTGAATTCGCTATACTTGTCTTGATATGTGCTTTTTAACTTATCAAGTTTCTCTGAAAGCTTAAGTAGTTTCTCATATGATTCATTAAAATCAAGTGCTCCGTTACATATATCAACTCCCGAATTTGCCATATCAAGAATATTACTTAAATCAAATTTTTTCTCAAATTTTTTTATGAGTTCACTCAAATCAAGTCCGTCATTTAACATATTAATAGGAGCATTAAGCTTATTATATTCCTTTATCTGTGCCAAAAGAATGTCATCGTCATTCAACGGTAAGTCACCAGTTACATTAACTGCTAGTTTATCACTAAACGCTTTCTCCAATAATCCTGAACGATTATAATCAAAGTATGAATTAAAATTTGTTGACAACTCAGTTTTTTGGGCTACACCGAACAAACCGAATCTTTCACGAATATACCCCTCATAATCAGATAATGTTGACAATGACGACGAATCAATAACTTCATCAAGCAAGCCTATGGAAGAATTATACCGTTGTGCACTTACCAGTATTGTCGCTATCTGAGTAAATGGCAATAACAGTACAATAAGAAATAAGGAAACCGCACCTTTAGCACACTTCACAAACCTTCTTTTCACAATTATCCCTCTCAATCTCCTCTTAATAATTTATAAACCTGTTAATTAGTGCCCAGATCTTATCTACCAGTTTTCCTAATCCACCTAAATCTCCATAAAGTGTATCAACAGTATTCTTCGAAAAATCGATATAGTTCACATAATCTAATACGTCAACACACTCCGCGCTTTCAACCGCTTCATATTCTGTGATATTTTTTAGATTAAAAAAATCTAAAATATCATCAAATGGAAGTTTATAATCACCTTTTATAGTAACTGTAATATGCCGAAGTGCAGGCCCGTCAGAAACAAGTTTAATGGAAAAATCCGTGTTTTCATCAGTAACAACATTTTTAAATGTTGTCTTAATCAGTCGGTTGTATGTATATTTCTCGCCCATAGACTCAATGCTTTTTATCAATTCTTTATCTTGACCAAATAAATATCTATAAGCCTTCATTGATTTAATGTTTTCTTTGGTATAATTCCCATCTTCAATTTCAATTTCGCCATATCGTAAGTTTTGCGCAACTTTAACCGCAACATCAGCGGCAACAGTTTTTATGGTAAACTTTTGATAGCTAACCATAATAAGTGCTAATACCATAAATAACAATGTAAAAGTCACCAAGTAAACTATCAGAGATTCTAGCATAACCTCTCCGGTTTCATCGTATTTCATTCTACTTTTTGTTCTTAATCTTATTGTTTTCATTCAAACATCTTCCTTATCACTTCGAAACCAAACGCCCACGATATAATGATTGTAATTATAGTCACTCCTAGAATGAGCCATACTCCCATAAGTATTTTATACTTGTCAGGTAATGAAAAAGTCTTTTCAACTCTAATATCACTATTTCCTTTTTTATAATATAAAGTAATATTTTTAGGGATAGAATCAAAACATTTTGTTTTTATTGTATGCCGACAGTTATTGATATAATATTCATATTTTGCTATTGTATACGAAGCAGTAGAAGGTAAGCCATCATTCGTTTCGCCATCGCCAAAATAATCAGACGTCTTAATTAATCTAGCATCTACACACTTATCTGGTATTTTTTTATAATTATTTATAAGTTTCCTGCAAATAATAATACTTATAGCTAAAACGATTGCATAAGTGATCAAGACTGGAAACCATTCATCTAAATTAATAGTCTCAAAACTCTCGTTCAGACCCATTTTGACACCTCAATTTCGTTAACTTAATAAGCAAATGAAAAAACTCCCATAGCTCCCTCTGTTCTGGAAACCATACAAGTATATTCAGGAGTAAAGTATCCAACATAATAAAACTCGTAATCTGTAACCTCTGTCGCATCTTCTTCGATTATTCCCCACAAACCTTCGCTATTACAAACAGCAGCATAGCCGTTCGAAAAGCCCTTTGCATTGGAATACTTCGGTTGTATTACAGACTCGCCAGATTTGTTCATATAGCCCCATAGCCCGGTTTTTTTGTCTTTATATGCAAACAAATCACCAAACTCTCCTATATCAATATCAGCTACATTATCTAAACCGACAAGTTTATTGCCATTAAAATCATAAACTGAAAATTCTCCATCTGTTGCACCAATATAATAATCACCATCAGTATGACAGCCATACTGGTCTAATTCAATCACACTGTACTTTCCTCGATTTGAATCATCACCCGATGTATTAACTATACTCCAAACATCTTGTTTTTTCACAGCCCCTGTACCTTCACACATGGAAGCAGCATAATCAAACGTTCCGATTTCAGCATCGTTGCCATTTTCGTCCAAATATATCCACTGCCCGTCAGTTTCAACCGGTACAACTCCAGAATTAAAATACCCGCTTTTTCCTATATTTGTTTTCAGTTTAATTCTTGTTATCTCGTGATAATCGCGGATATTACTACCTGCATTATCAATAAATACAGCTTTCCCACTTTCATCTAGCGGCCCAACATATTTATACTCCAAGCCAAGAGTTTCTCCATAAAAATCCATATTCCAATACACGTTGCCATCCGTTACTGAATATGTATTGTTTTTTCCTATTGTGTACTCCTTAACATTCAAAAATGAAACCTGATACATATGACTAATTTCTTTTTTCAGTTCTAATGTCTTTTCTGTAATAACATTATTTTTTTCTGCCTTTTTTATCGCCTCATTAGCCTCTTTATATTTCTTTCCTTCAAAGTATCTACTTACGAGTTCTTCCCATAGGTTTCCATCATATGCAAAAACATTACAGCACTTTTCCAATGATTCCAAATATCTATTGTAAGAATAATCGTTTTTTTGTTCCTTATAAAAGTCCAAATAGGTATCCTTAATTCGTTTATATAGTTCTTTATCTTCTCGTAGAGATAGCGCTTTATTATAATACTCCACTCCCTGCTCGTATAACCCATCATTGATACTTTGCTCTGCTAAGGATACATTGCTATGGAAACTAATCACCGTGCCCAGAAAGCTCCATGCAATCATTAACCAACCAGCTAATAACGTTACTATAGCAATTATGCTAACTATTTTTTTCATCCTAATCTCCTTACATTAAACCTGTAAAAATACATGCAACTACACCTAACAAAATGAATGGGCCAAATGGAATTGTGTCTTTCATTTTTTTCTTTTTTCTAGCAACATACGTAACACCTACAACCAAACTACAAATTAACGAAACTGACAGAGAAACTAACAATAATGTAATGCCCCCGGTAAAACAAAGTGCTCCTAAATACTTGATATCTCCAAAGCCCATACCGTTGCGTGTCACTAATGAAAGAACCCATAAAATAATAACCACTATAACTGATGCTATAACATTATAAATTAGTATTTGACTAACAATACCGGTTTTATCTTGACGAATAAAAATATCTATTAAATGGAATACCACCCCACCAAGCAACAATATCAGTGTAATGATATTCGGGATAATTCTCAATTTAACATCTGTAACTGCGATAACACTTGTTGTTAGATAAATAAAGATAATTTTATAAAAACTTAACAGTGATGTAGTATTATCATAAATTAACAATCCTGCAGCAAGACTAACAACTGCACTTATACCCATCAAAGCATATAATTCCTTGCCAACAAGTATTTTTGTTTCTGATTCATCTTTCAATTCTTTGGCTAATCTAATCTTAATATATAGCGAGGTTAGATATATAGTAACTGATGATAATAGTACAAATAATGCAATAGATAACACTTTAATCAACATCACAGATTACTCTCCTTTTTCAGTAATCTGTGCCGATTAACCTCAGCACAGATTACTGAAACCCAGATAATACTATAAGGTTTTTTCATAATCGAATACCAACAATGAACTTGCTAAGAAATCATCTGCTAATTCATCTTACTTCTTGCCACCTTTATCCTGAACCTCACCAAAAGCTTGGCCAAAGGTTGTAGTAACCCAGTTTACAATCTGCTCTCTGAAACCGATAAAAATTGCAGCAACAACCATAACAATAGCAAGAATAATAATGATGGAAATAAAGTTTGTATCACCATTTTCCTTCTTGATGAATCTAATAAAGGCGTTTTTGGCACGAAAACCTAAATAGTTTAAATACAGCATATGTCCTCCTCCTTTCTCATTTATTATGTATCGGCTGTCACTAAAGCGACATGGCCTGCATAGCACCTACACCAATTATAAGAATTATTCCAACAAATGTGATTCCAATTGGAATCAATAGCTTACCAGAGGCTTTTTCACCTTTTTGAAGCAACATCTGCCTTTTGTGTGACAATAGTTCTTGTGCTTGTTCTGTAAGAAAAACTGAAAGCTCATTATTACCTTTCGACATACCTTGAATCATTGATGCTGTGAATTTTCTAATCTCAGGGCTATTCGTTTTCAAACCAAACTCATAAATTGCATCTATATCTGATGTACCATTTCTCATAGATTCACATGACTCACGCATAAGTTCATACAATGTATTATCTTTGCTATTTGCAACTGTATCCCATGCATCTCTTAGCACCATACCAGAATTAATTAACAGCGCAAATTTAGTTACCATATCAGGAAATTCAGCCATACAAATTTCTTGTCTCTTTTTTGTCTCATCTGTGATGGAAAGAACACAAAAATTCCATGCAAATCCTGTCGCTATTATAGCTACTACTAGCATAAAAACTGACCAAATATCGCCCATGACAACTCCCAATGCAGGCAATATTCCTAAGAAAACAACAGTAAATGTCATCGCTTTAGCAAATGCAGAACGAGCATAATACTCAGAATACTTTTGTCCATAGATCAGAGTCGTTTTTTTTCTAAGACTATTAACTAATGCATCCTTAAAAAACACAATTCTCATATCAGTCACAGCAAATCCTATTCCATATAACTCCTTAATCGGCGAATCGGAAAAGCTATCAACTATTTCTATGTAATTTCTGCTCTTTATTGCTCCCAATATTAGAAGCAACAGAAAAAACGTTGCAATTATCATAATAACTAACTGAGCCATTTAACACACCTTAACTTATTTAATATCACAAATTTTCTGCCCAAGAATATATGAACCAATAAACATTAATACAGCGATTATATTTACTACTACGCCCAAAGGAGTCGCAAAACTATTTGCCATTGATTCATTTGTTAATCGAAGAATTGCCACAATTCCAATTGGCATAATAGTCATTACGGTATGTTGCAGTTTATTTGAAGCAAGTTTTGTTTGTATTTCATCATTTACTTCAATTCGATCACTAATAATGCCATGAGTACGCCTTATTACAGTTTTCAAATCCGATCCTTTTTGTAGTGCAATATCGTATACGTTAGCAAAATTCTCTATGTCTTCGTTTCCACTACGTTCAGAAAAGCTTTTCAACATTTGCGATATGCTAACATTCTGATTTACACCATCTAGGATTTCTCTAGTTTCTATGGCTATGTATGAGTCGACTCCATGCTGTTGAACCATATCTTCATAAACCGTCTTAAATGCATCGGTAGAATTAACACCTGAAGAAAAAGAAGCAGATAATGAATCTAAAAGATCCCTAAATTGATTTCGTAATTGTTTATCGCGTTTTTCTTTTCTTTTATCCAAGAAAGTTGAGTACAACAATCTAGATACAATAAATCCTGCTACTATAAAAATTACGACATCACAAATATATGTTGCCACAGTAGGTTGCCCGTCAGATTTAAAGAAACCAGAAAAGAAAATTAAACTAGCAGCACCTCCCCCAATAAAAGAAACTGTAAAATATAACATTTTCTCCATTAATGTTGGGAAATAGCAATTATAGTTTAACATTGGTGTATTGATGGGTGATGAAAGATATTTAATTTTCTTTTGATTTTTTTTATCAAACATAATTAACCCCTTAGATTTCAGTTGAGACACCAGATAATCTCAGTTTAAAATCATTTATCATTTTATTGTTTGTTCTTTTTAATCCACCGGAAACCTTTTCCATCGTTGAATTACTATCTTCCTCAAATACATACAGAGGATTGAGTTTTATCGTTCCGTTTTCATACCCAACGACTTCGGTTATCTCTACTGTTTTTCTTGATTTATCTCTGAGCCTAGCCAAGTGAATAATAATATCTACCGCAGAAGCTATTTGCTGTCTTATGGCTTCCAAAGGTAGTCCCGCTGCACCCTGCAACACCATTGTTTCCAGTCTACTAAGCATATCCTCCGTCGAGTTTGCATGACCCGTAGATAACGAACCATCATGTCCCGTATTCATTGCCTGGAGCATATCTAATGCTTCGCCACCACGACACTCACCAACAATTATTCTCTCAGGTCTCATCCTCAACGATGATTTAATCAAATCCCTAATTGTTATTTGACCCGCTCCGGAAGCATTTGCATTCCTTGTTTCTAGGCTTACTAAATTATCAATATTCTTTATCTGTAGCTCGGCAGAGTCTTCTATTGTAATAATGCGTTCATCTTTAGGAATAAAGTTCGACAATGCGTTTAAAAAAGTTGTTTTTCCAGAACCCGTTCCACCGCTTATAAAAATATTGTATTTTGCCTTAACTAATATTTCTAATTTTTCTGCTATCTCTTGAGTAATCGATCCATACTGTATCAGCTTTTCAATCGTCATGGGTGTCTTAGAGAACTTACGAATAGTTAGAATTGGGCCACATAATGAAATAGGAGGCAGTACTACATTTACGCGAGATCCATCCGGCAATCTTGTATCACAAATTGGATTTGCCTGATTGACTTCACGCCCAGCAAGTCCAACAATCCTTTGAATAACATCTTCTAATCTTCTCTGGCTTTCGAATTGTTTATCTAGTTTAAACAATCGTCCGTTCTGCTCAATAAAAACGTTTTCATGACCGTTTATCATAACTTCAGTTATAGTATCATCAGAAATAATTGTATCCAGTAACCCAAAGCCACGGATAGAACTATAAACCTGCTGAACAATTGAAACCCTCTGATCAATCGAACAGTAAACGTTAGCCAGTTTTTGAGCTACTATATGCTCAACTTGTTCCTGAAGATCCTCGTCACTCATTTGACTTAATGGAAGATTGTCAGTTACATATTTTTTGATTTCCGCTACAATTTCTTGTTCTCTTTCAAAAGTCATAGTTCATCCCCAAACCTATTCAATATTGTTTAATACAGCCATTTTTGCAATTTGCTCAACAACTTGAATATCCGTTGCATGTTCAAATCGAGGAATACCTCCAATATTTTTCATTTCAATTCCGCTAATTATTCTGTCAGTTTTATTACTAAACTGATTGTAAAGTAGTATCATTCGATCCAAAATTGGAGAATCATCCATACTCTCTTTTATGCTCAACGAATTATAAAGCCTAAATATTTTTGCATTTGACAATTCGCTCCCGGTTCCAATAATAATTATTGAATGAAAGACCTTTAGTAAACTCATAAATCCATCATTCATGTTGAAATCTAAATCTGCAATTATGTAGTCATAGGAACCTGTGAGTTGTAATTCGTTTATTAATCTAATAATTTCTTCTTCGCGCAATTCTAACATATCCAAAGCTTGTTTAGCTGAAGAATAAAAATACACCCCATGCTTGTCCTGTTTAACACAGCTTTCCAGTTTTATGCTCAAATTAGTCTTCTTACTTTTCAAAGAAAAAATGATATCACTCATATCAAACTGACCATCGGATTGAAAAACAGCATCAGTTGAACCATATTTTTCAAGATTAAGATAGAGCGTTTTTTTCCCATTCAGAGCATGTTGAATTGCTGTCGCCGCAGCAACTGAGGTGACTCCAGAACCACCACACGGAGAGCAAAACGCAATCAGTTTACAGTTTTCATCGGATATTCTCAGACCGGTTATGTTCTCGGTATTCTCAGAATAAATACTTAATATTTGTTTATATATTAAATCAATTTTTTGATATTTACATATGGTTCTCTGATTATTTAAGGTATCAATATCGCGCGAATCAACAAAAAACGCAAACCCGCACCTTGAAGGAACAAGACTAATATCAAAATTATAATATTCGCTTACTAATAAAACATCAATTTTTGTTTCTCTTAAAACTTGATACACTGGTTCTATTTCAGTGAATGAGTAAACTTGGATTTTATCTGAATATTTTTGATTAAATACTGCTACAATACGATTAAGATAACTAACGTCCTTTTCCAAAATGGCTAGTCTGATTCTCATGATGATTCCTCCAAAAGAAAAAAATCTGTTCGCAACTCAATCAGCAACACAAAAACAATCGTTCGATTGAGCATAATACTTCGCAGATTGTTTTAATCTGTGAAAGGCAAATTATATATAAATCCAACAATATTGTAACACGTTTTGTCGAATTAAGCAATAGAGTTTTTAGGATTAATTCAAATATTTTGAAATTTCTTATTTCTTTTATTCCGTTTCTGTTCAAAACACATAATAACTATTTGCATTTTCAATTCTTTTCTTGTCAGATTTTTCGTCAGATTATAATTGTTATAAATAACAAAAAAGAAAGGGTGATATATACGCCAAAAAAGGTACAAATATTTACAAAAGGAAAGATGGACGTTGGGAAGCAAGATACCTCAAATCAATCTCCAAGGATGGAAAACGAATATACTGCATGAAGTGCAAGCGAATCAAAAACGGATATAAGGATTTATTTGTTGACGCGGCTCCTGTTCAGGCAAAGCCGCCTGTTGTTAGCAAAAAGTAATCGGAAGCGGATGGCACTGGTCATCCGCTTCTTTTCTATTTTCCTTTGAGCTTGTACAGCAGACTGCTTTTACCGCCTTTTTTGCGGTAACGCTGTTCGGTTTCAATTAGCTTTGCTTTACGCAAATCTCTTAACGCTCTGCGGACAGTCGACTGTGAGAGCTTCAGCTCCTTGGCGATAGTTGTGATAGACGGCCAGCATTCACCGTCCTTGTTGGCTCTGTCATCAAGGTAGATATAGACAGAAACAGCCCGGTGTGGCAGGTCGGAGCAATAGAGAAAACTAAGACGGCCTATTGCTTCTCACCTCCTGTATAGAGTGCTCTGGTAACTCAGGCAGTGATGGACTTTCACCCGAACCGCGCTTTTTGCTGTCGGTATTTCGTCTAGGAATATCTCTTTTGGGTGTTTCTCTGACAGATATCTGCTCCTGAGCCTGACTGCCGCCAGTGACCTTCTCAGACGGTGCGGGAGCATCAAAAACGGATTCCGGGTGATACTTCTGCATAATGCCGTTTTGAATTTCCTGTTTCTCCGCATACTCCACCTTGCGATTACCGTTCTCGGGTACGATATAGGGATTGTCCTCATCGAACTCTATCCCCCACTTGAAGAACAATTTCAGATGTACACGCATGGGATGAACACCTGTTTTCATGACGATAAAATCGCCCTTTGGAAGCGATTTCAACTCATCAGGCGTCATCAGTGCTCGCTCTACCATCTGCAAAGACTGAGACGGATTGTCCTTTCCCCTACTCACCGAACCGGACATGACGGTTCTGCTTCCGAGTGCTTTGGAGAGGGTTTCTGCCGAGGAACTGTTCGGGGCGAAGCCACCGAACAGTGTAATCTGCGTGTTGTCAACAATGATCTCTGCACCTTCTTTGCCGTAATTCTTGTCGAGCTGAGAGAAGGATTGGATGATGGGAACGATCTGCAAACGCCGGGAACGAGCCGCCGAAAACATCATTTCCGCTGACTCAATCTTAGGCAGCGTACCGAACTCATCGCAGAAGAATACGGCGCGGTTTTTCAGCTTGCCGCCGTTCTCATCAGCGACGGCGAGTATCTCGCGGTAGAGCTGTTGGATTACAAGCGATACCATAAAAAACTTGCCGGGGTCTTCCTCCGGCATAATAATAAATATGGCGGACTTGTGATTGCAAAAATCCTCTGCGTCTATCTCTGTATCAAAGCAGAGGAGTTGTTCCAATTCGGAATCCAGAAACGCATTCAAACGTGACAAAGCAGTTGACATAACCGAAGCCATACTGTAGTTGAAGTGTTCCATCACATATTCACCGACTGTTTGTGTCCGTCCTGCCTCGTCTGTCGGGCCCAGAATAAATGATCTTACGTTGTAATATCGGTAAAAGGTGGAAACATTTGATACTTCAACACGGAAATACCATCCTTTGAGATTTTCGGAGGTTGATACAACTCCGTCAATAACATCCCCATCACGATTGTCATACTCATTTTGTGTACCGATAACCTTACGAACATGGAAATCATAATCCAACTTAGCATTTTCTGTGACTGTAACTCTCACAGTGAAATATGCCGATGGTGCTGAAACCGAACCGCCGGACACAACATCCTGATAGGATGAAGCGTATGCAATCAGCTTTGTCTCGCCGGATTTCGGAACACCGCTTTTCGATGATTGAAGAATAACTTCTTTCGACGTAGCGTTCAGTTTTCCTGCCGACGGCGTCAGCGTTATTTTGTTTCCGCTCACCTTCACTGTTACTGTTGCGTTGCCGACGTCAAGCGTCTTATTGTTGAAACCGGTAAATTGGGATAATACGCTGTTGCTGTCTGTCAGCGTCAGCGGTGTATAGCTCCATGTTTTTTTGATGTTATTATAGGTTGCGTTCAGCGTGTAAAGCGGTGCATTGGAAGATGATTTTCCTGCAAAAGAGGGTATTGCTTTTGCCGACGCCATTGCGCTTTCTATTTTATGATATGCGTTGGCTATGTTACCGTTGTGACCGTCAGCATAGTACATAGAGAGGTAGCCATTGCCCTTCAGTGCGTAGGGCGCGGTTGGATTTCTCTCGCCCTTGATTATCTCCCAAATGATGAGCTGCGTCGCAATGTAGCATTGGTTTGAATTGATGCTTGAGCTTCCCTTTATATTTGAAAAGTTTCCTTCTCTGCCGTAACACAGTGCGACGTTGACCGCTTCTTTTTGATTTGCCGACAAGCTTGCCCACACGCCGCTTGAGGTTGTTTGCGTCAGAGATGAGCCGGTATTCAGTGCCGTCCCAGGCTGAATGCAATATGCTCTCGAACCGTTCACATAAATCATTAAAGCTGATTCTCCGACATATTGACCAGCCATCGCTCGTCTGACGGTGATTTGATATCCGTTGGTATCGTAACATCCGGCAAAGCTTGGATTGTAGCTTGCACCGACGGAATTGTCGGAAAGCTGCGCGGCATATTCTCTTTTGGAGATATATCCGCCGTAGGACACCAATTCTCCGAGTTCATCGTTGGAGATGTATTCTCCGTAGCCATCCAAATTGACGCTGTTGCCGATTTCAGCCGCCTTGACCGGGGATAAGTCAACAGAACACGCCGCAAGGACAATGACGGTGAATACAAGCAGAACGGCAATCACCTTTTTGATAGTGTTAATCAATTGTTCTCTCCTTTCTTCTGGAATGGTGAATTTGAACGGGAGTTGGGGGCTGTCGCGTGTACGGTAATAGTATTTCATATTTAGCTCCTTTCCGCTATAACGTAGAACCGGTCAAAGCCGCCGTGTCCGTCTGATATGCAAGTAATCAGCGTAAGCAAATCCTTGCCGTCGGTAATAAAGCAGGCTGCCGATTCATAGCTTTTGTAAATTTGTTTCCGGGTCAACTGATATGTGAGGGTGTTCCAGTAGTTTTCTACAACGATTTCATCGCCGATATTTAGGTTGGGTAAGTAGTCAAAAAAGATTCTGCCGATATATCCCGAATGTCCTGACAGCACACAATTGGTACTTTTGCCGCCAATTGGGAGCGAGGTGTAGGTCATGTGCGCAGCGCCGAGAGCCATGTTGTCATCGTTGCCGCCGAGAAAGATAGGAAGTTCCAAGCCGATTGACGGCGCGGAAACATATCCATAAACGTTGCTTTCGATTCCATAACTGCTCAAATTAAGCGATGGTTTTTGGTATGCCTGTTCATTGATAAGCAGTTCTGCCTGGTGTTGTTTCAGAGCCTCGTTATAGGCAATGCTATCCATATACAGTCGAGTGAAATCCGGCTTGATAATTTTGGGGATGTTTTCTCGGTTTTCCCCAAGCTCTGTTTCACCGCTCTTTTGTGAACCTTGATGCTCCTGATTGATTTTGCTTTGCTCAGAGCGCTTTTCGTCAGTTATCTCGTCTGCGGTTGCTTCACTTTTCAGTGATTTGAAATCCTCAATGGTTGAATGAGCTATTTGTTTGCCGACTTGATTGGAGACTCTCGGGGCAATGAGCATAGCTAATCCGACGAATACCAGCAGAATAGAAACAGCTAATAGGATTCTTCGTTTCATTTTTCCGCTTCATCGATATATCTGACAGCTCCCAGCCCAAACTTCCGAATCGCCATTGCGTTGCAAATAAGCGCAAAGGTTTTGCTGCCAATCAGCTTATTGTCGGCAAGGTCGTTTATGGTGATGTGCTTGGTGCCGAGGTACAAATCCTTCGCGGCGCAGTAGAGGGGATAGGATTCTTCGGAGCAGTTCTTGGGACGAAGCTTGCCGAAGCTGATGCTGTGATTCTCTACAAATCGTTTTGTTTGAAGCCACAGGCGGTAATCTGCTGTCAGAAGATAGAGTGCCGACATAAGCGCCGTGTTCTTTCTGTCGTATTTGTTGAGTCTGGTCAGGGCCTCGTCAAAAGTCAATCGATGTTTTTCATTAATAAATGTCATTGGTATAGCCTCGCTTTCTTTTATATATCTCCTGAGCCTGCGAAGGAAACCGCCATGCTTGATTTCAGACATGGTTTCAGTCATGATTTCTTTGACAGATGCAATGCCAACGGAAATCCGTTCCTCTAAGCAAACGCATTTTGGAACCAAACATCCTTTTTTCTTTCCACCATAGTATTCGCACCATTTGCAATTACACATGTTGGCAGTATAGCGAAAATTGCCGGTCACTACGATTCCCGAGCCTCTCGGGTAAAAGTTTGGTATGCCCTTCATCATTTGTTCCATGCTGCGGTCATACCGGTTTTCTGTAAATATCAATGTTTTCACACTCCTTACTTTTTGAGAAATAAAAAAAGAGCCAACCGCTTATTTCTAAACGATTGGCTCAAAAAAAGCAGACAACATTTTCTGTTGCCTGCTGCCCATATTCTTGTTTTCTGTTGTTCTACGGAAGTTCGGTTCCCGACAAACTGCGAAATAACCGATTTACATCTACGTTTCGTGACAAAAATATCACGCCCCTAAAACGTGAAAAAACCCGATAAAATCGGGCTTTTTCGGGGATATATCTTTTTTGCATATCCTTTATGGCTGGGCTGGCGGGATTCGAACCCACGGATGACGGAGTCAAAGTCCGTTGCCTTACCGCTTGGCGACAGCCCAAAATAATTAAGCTCAGTTGGCAGAAAACTGACTAAAACAAAGCCGCCCAAGTTCCCTTGTGCGGCATTTGGTGACCCATCGGAGATTCGAACTCCGGACACCTTGATTAAAAGTCAAGTGCTCTGCCAACTGAGCTAATGAGTCAAGTGGGGTGGAATGACGGATTCGAACCGTCGGTCTCCAGTGCCACAAACTGGCGCGTTAACCAACTACGCTAATCCCACCATATATGCACCAAAATTAATTTGGTGCCACTTGTCGCGCCTTTTGGCGCTATTGGCGCGCCAAAAGTACATTGTACTTTTGGAAAAGTCCTTCTCGCTTGCGTAGTTCAGTGCGAACAAAAGAGCATCATCTGCTCTCTCCCTAAAAACGTCATACCATGACGTTTTTACCCGCAATGCGGGCACGGTCGCCTTCGAGTCGCCTTTTGGCGCTATTGGCGCGCCAAAAGGGACTCGAACCCCTGACCTACTGCTTAGAAGGCAGTTGCTCTATCCAGCTGAGCTATTGGCGCATATCTGATTTTCATCAGCCTTTATATTATACCGAATAAGCCCAGTTTTGTCAATAGGTTTTCGAAATTTATTTAAGATTATCGTAAATCAGCTTGACTACTCTCTGTGTTGATCTGCCGTCACGATAATCGAAGAACATATCCGCGAAGGGCTGAATCTTCTCAGTGCAATAGTCCTCTTTGCGGATCGAATCAATAAGCTGCTCGGTCGAATAAACGATCTTACCCGGTGCGTACAGCTTGAAGTCAAAGTAGAAGTCGCGTTCGTTGATATACTTTTCCAGATCAAAGACGTAGAAGATCATGGGAATGTCAATCAGAGACGCCTCAAAGACGAGAGATGAATAGTCAGTGATAATTACGTCAGTAACAAAGAGAAGGTCGTTGAGCTCATTGTCAGCCGAAAGGTCAATTACCCTGTCCGCATAACGGTCGGGAATCGGCTGAACGTCGTTGACAAAGGGATGATGCTTGATAATAATCGCATAGTCCTCGGGAATCTTGGAGCATACCTCGTTGATATCGAACATCTCTGTGGGATAGAACGCGGTCTCCTTGACCATGCCGCGGAATGTCGGCGCAAAGAGAATGATCTTCTTGCCCTTGAAGGTCGGATGAGCGTCGTAGAACTTCTTGCGCGCAGCCGCCTTGTAATTTTCGTCAAAGAACACGTCTGTTCTCGGGATACCTGTCGCAACAACATTATCGGTAGCAATACCGAAGCCCTCGGAGTGGCACTTCTTGCAGTATGTTGAGCTGACGGTGACAAAGTCGTAGCTTCTGTGGTTTCTTGTGGGCTGAGGCGAGCCCTTGGGCTTGGAAAGACGTGTAAAGCCAAATGTCTTGAACGCACCGCAGGCGTGCCAGAGCTGAATCAGCTTGGTCTCTTCCCTCAAATCGATATAGTGGATCTGAGGTGTGAACTCGTCGAGCACAACTAACTTGCTTGTCGCGCATGCCTTCGTAAATGCGCGGATCTCCTTGAAGGACATATAAGCGATAGTGTGCTCATTGAGAATAAAGTTGATGTCGAGGCTGTCATCACCCTTGAGCTGGTCGTATACAAAGGCGAAGTTACCTGACAGATCATCGCGTCTGAGTGAGATAAAGGAAATCTTCTTGTCCTGAACCTTGTAGAAGGTCTTGTAGAAGCCGAAGCATCTTCTGAATATCCATCTCTTTACCTTCCAGATAGAGAGGTCTGTGGTGGATACTCTTGAAAAACGCCAGAATATGTAGGCTACAAAACGCTTGATCGGGTTTTCGTCATTGAAACGCGCGGGCAGGTTCATAATACCTGTCATGCGCAGAAGCGCCTCCAGGATAAAGAACGGAATCAGCGCGATGGAGAGAATAAAGAGAACTGTCTTGAGAATTCCGTTGAAAAGCTTAACAAAGAACTTCGCAACAGGATTGTGCTGGATTCTCTTCCTGTCCGGCAGAAACTCTACCTTGTTTCCGTGAATCGTATACTTGAAATTCCTGTTGTCGGTTTCCGAAAGCTCGGGAGTCAGGTCAACAGGGATTTTTTCCTCGTAAAAATCGGCAAAGCCGAGATTGAGGAACATTTCAAAGGGCAGGCATTCCTTTCTGGTTTTCCAGAAAAGCAGATCCAGACGGTAATTATATCTGCCCGAGAAAAAACATTTTCCGTCAATGTGGGTTACATTCGAAAGGACAAACGGAATACGTCTGTCCTCTTTGCCGTTATTGAAATGTAACACCAGCTTGGGATTTGAAAGAAAATGAGAATTGATGGTCGGATCGGAAATCGTTCCCATAATCGTAAGAGTCATTTTATTCTTGGCAATAGATAACTCTTTTACTTCAATCTGATATTCCACAAATACACCCCTAGTTTTTTAAGAAATTAACGCTCTCATGCGTTCAACAGCTTCCGCAAGGTCAAGTCCCTTCTGATAGAGCGAGGACGAACCCGCCACAAACATATCGCCGCCGCAGACGCGCATTTCAGCGCACAGATCCCAGCTTACGTGACCGTCGACCTCGAGGAGAATACCCTCTCTCCTGCTGTCGAGCAGCTTGCGGACTGCCTTGATTTTGTCAAAGCTGCCCTCAACAATCGGACGTCCCGCAAATCCGGGGTATACGGTCATAAGCAATACGCCGTCGATTTCGTCGAGAAAATCCTCGAGAACGTCGGGCTTTGTGTCCGGACTGATAGCGACAAACGGGCTTGCTCCTCTTTGTCTGATGTCGGTGATGACCTCGTGAAGATTGTCGCACGCCTCATAGTGAACGGCGACAATATCGCCCTGTCCGATATCCATTCTGTCAAAGAACTGCTCGGGCTGATACGCCATGATGTGAATATCGCGCTTCATATTCACCAGCACACTCTTGACCGCCTTGATCAGATCGGCGCTCAGAGTGATATTCGGGACAAAGTGATTGTCCATGAAATCAAGGTGAATATATTCAACGCCGAGCTTATCAAGCGCCTCTATCTCCGACTGCAAATTCAGCGCGTCGGCGCACATCAGAGAAGGTGACAACATTCCATTCATATCAATACCTCTTTATTGATTTACCACCATGATTTTAGCAAAGAATTCGCTGTTGTTCTTCATGATATCAAGACCCTTATCCATGGTTTCAAGGTCAAATTTATGTGTAATCAGCTTCTTGGCGTCAATCATGCCCTTAGCCATAGCGTCTACAACAAGGTTCCAGTCACTCTTGTGAGTGTCGCTGTAGGCTGAGTTCCATGTGCCGAAAATGGAAAGCTGTTTTCTGAGGATCTGCCAGTATGTGTTCTGAGGGAAGGTAAAATCGCCGTGCGGATTGCCGACAAAGATCACCTTGCCGCCCGAAGCCGCAGCCTCAAGGCAGTTGCAGGCTGTGAGCGCGATGCCGACAGCTTCGATTGCGATATCCGCGCCGACGCCGCCTGTCATCTTCTTTACCCACTCGATCGCGTCCTCCTTGGAGGAGTTGCAGTACTCGGTGAAGCCCATGCTCTCGATGAAATCCCAGTTGTTTACGTCGGTGCCTACAAGGAGAACTCTCGCACCCCATGCTCTCGCCCACTGTGCGATAAGCATACCGATCGTGCCGGGTCCGAAGATAACCACGTTGTCGCCGACCTCAATCTGGGCGCGTCTGAGCGCGTGAAGCGCAACGGCGCAGGGCTCGGTCATAGCTGCTTCCTCGAAGGAAAGGCTGTCGGGAATCGGAACGAGGTTCCACACCGGAACTCTCACATACTCGGCGAAAGCGCCGTCACTGCGCGAGCCGAGATAATCGTAGCTCTTGCACATCTCGTACTTGCCGTCGTTGCAGTTCTCGCAGGTCTTACAGGGAATCAGCGGGAACACGGTAGCTCTCATGCCGATCAAATCCTTGTATTTCTCGTCACCTACGCCCGCGACCTCACCCGAGAACTCGTGTCCGGGGATTGTCGGGAAATGGTAGGTGCCGTTTACAAAAATCCTGGGGATATCTGAGCCGCAGATGCCGCAAGCCTTTACGCGGAAAAGCACCTCGTCGGGCTTGACCTCGGGCATGGGATAGTCGCAGTACTCGAGATTGCCGACAGCTCTTAACACTCTCGCCTTCATAGTATCCATATCAATTGCCGCCTTTCAGTATTGTTTCAAAAGTTTCCAAATCTTCGATAGTGGTGATTTTGAGGTTGCGCTCGCTTCCCTTTACCATACGGATCTCCATGCCGTGGCGGTAAGCGATCTCACTGCTGCCCGCAGTAGCGCCGATTTCCTCGTCACTGACCTCGTTATGTATCTGATAGTATTTTTTGAACTTGAAGCTCTCGGGAGCCTGTCCCGCAAACAACTCGCTGCGCTTGAGCAGACAGTCGATTTTCGCGCCGTCGGCACTCTGGTAAACTGTGTCCTTGACGGTGATAACGGGCATTGCGCCGTCGTATTCCGCTGCGCCTGTAATGCAGTCGGAGATGATCCTGTCAGATACAAGCGGACGCGCCGCGTCGTGGACGATAACAATATCGGTATCGGGCGCGTTTTCGGCGATGCACTTGAGTCCGTTGTAAATGGAGTGCTGACGGGTCTTTCCCGCCGGAGCGTATCCGCAAATCTTGCTCACGCCGAACTTCGCGGCGTACTCCTCAACAAAACCCTGCCACTGTTCGCTGACAACAACAACCATGGCGTCAATTTCATCATGCTTCTGGAAGATATCAAAGCAATAGGAAATAATCGGCTTGTCCTCTACCATCAAAAACTGCTTCGGTCTGTCGACGCCCATACGGCTGCCGACACCGCCGGCGAGAATAATAGCGGTATTCATCATAACCCCCATTTTCTTAACAGGTTAAAAGCTTATTATCCGACTAAAAGGGACAATAAACAGTTTATCTATACTATTGTATAATATCACACATTTTGTGCTGTTGTCAACAAGAACACAACAGATTGTGTATAATAGACGAAATTACTACTTTGTTTGCTCTTCTAATACAGCAACTGCCCTTTTTATACCCTCTGTAAGCGACACTTTTGGCTGCCATCCGAGCGATTTGAGCCGCTTATTGTCGAGAATTTCGGGTACCTGACATAGCGGCGATGGCTGATTTTGAGGTTCCTGCTCGTCAGCGGGATTCGCAAATTTCAGGCTGATGTTTCTCTCCGGAAAAGCCGCGCAGGCCGCCCTTGCAAAGCCGCGTATCGTTGTATCCGAAAGCTCGCATGAAATATTGTACGGCAAGGCGTTCTCACCCTTGAGCAGCACCGTCAGAAGTCCCGTCGCCGTGTCGGTGACATAACAGAAGGAACGGTTGGCGGCGCCGTTGCTCTTGAGCAGGATATTCTGCCCTCTGACAACATTCGCGATAAACTGCGCCCATACCCTGTCGTCGTCGAGAGTCGCCGCGCCGTAGATATAGGCAGGTCTTGCTAACTTGACATTCATTCCGTACTCGCGGCAGTAGCTCGCGGCGATGGTTTCGGAAGCGCGCTTGCCCATAGCGTAACAGTTTTTGTACGAAGTAAAATCTATATAGCCGCTGTCGTCCTCGGTGATTTTATCCTGACTTCCGTAAATAATTCCGTATACCTTAAGACTTGAAACGATGAGAGTCGACTTTGCGCCGCTCTTTTTTGCGAAATCAAGAACATTCGCGGTTCCCGTAAGGTTGGCGGTGATTGTGCCGACGGGGTCGTTCTCGAACTGTATATTGCTCGCCTGACTTGCGGCGTGAATGATATAATCCGCGCGCTCAGCCTTGATTTCCTCGTTTACGTCCTGTACGCACAATGAAAAATCACCGCGTCTGAGAAGCTTTCCGAACTTTTTCTCTGCTCTTTCGGCGTTCCTGACAAGTGAAATAACGCGGATATCTGAGCCGTAGACGTCGTTTCTTGTGAGAAGCGCGAGCGCAAGATAGCCGCCGATAAATCCGCCGCCGCCCGTGATAAGTACTGTTGAACCGACGAGCTTGTCCCACGGAATTTCGGCGTTCGCGATCTCATAGGCGTCGCTGTATATGCTTTGAAGGACGCAATCCTTTACTTTATAATCCATACTTCAATTCTTCCTTGGCAAATTTCTTGTAATTCTCGTAATAAAACTGCGCGCGGAGCGTGACCAGATCCTCGGGAGTCGTCACCTTGATATTAAAACGCTCTCCCTTGAACAGATGGACGCTCTCTCCCAGCTCGATAAACAGCTCGCTTGATGAAATCGGGTTGGTTATTCCGCGCTTTTCGGCTTCGTCATGCGCCCAGAGAATGCGCTCCATGATATAGCCCTGCGGAGCCTGCGTGACGTACATCGTGTTTCTGTCGTAGCTCTTTTTGCAGTTTTCGCCGTCGGGACTGTACAGAAGAGAATCTATGCTCGGGGTAACGGGCACAGCAGTCTTGTACTTTTTGGTCTCGAGAATACAGTCCGTGATCAGGCGGTCGGACAGCATCGGGCGGACGCCGTCGCAGATGAGAATGATATCCTCGGGCTCTGTCGAAAAAGCGGCAGTCGCGACAACTCCGTTGTGGATAGAAGCAAAGCCTGTTTCTCCGCCGGGTACTATAGAGCGTATCTTCTTGACGGAAAAACGCTCGATAAGCTCCACAAGGTACTCGATCCAATCCTCTTTGCAGGCGATCACAATACCGTCAACCATAGGGTGCCTTGAAAAATGCTCCATTGTGTGAACGATGATCGGCTTTCCGCCTACCTCTAAAAACTGCTTCGGCAGGTCTGACGACTTCATTCTCGCGCCGATACCGCCGGCAAAAAGCATCGCGGTAACCATATCTCTCAATCCTTTCTGAAACGACAGAATATTCCACTTTCAAAATACCACCAAAGGGGCTGTTTGTCAATTTACATTCTTGTAATGTTATCCTTGAAAAAAACGCCGTTCTATGGTACAATAAAACGCGGAGTTGATAATATGCAGCAATACACTTACCCTCAGTACAGGCAGTATATTCCAAGGCCTGTAATTACAGAGGATACAATAAGACGCGACACCCAAAAAAAGCTCAGAAAAAGATGCACCGCCGTCGGTTTTTACGCGCTCACGTACACTGCCACGATGTACGTCTTATCCATAGGCTTATTACTTCTGTTTCAGACTCTCGGTATAAGCACAGACGAGACGCTGACACAGCTGCAGGACATTTTTATCAGCGTAGGCGCGGCGTTTATTCCGGGTATTCTGTTTATTGCCGCAACGGGCTTTAAGTTCAGGGAAGCGTTCGGCAAAACAACAGTCGGCGCTACTACGCTCATTCCGCTGATACTTATGGGAATGGCGGTTGCAATGGCTTCTAATTATGCCGCCGATATCTTTGAAACAAACCTTTCGATTTTCGGTCTGCAAAATACCGCGGGCAGCGTCGAATCCTCCGCGATGACTCCGTTCGAGATAATTCTGAACATCATTTCCGTAGCTATTGTTCCCGCTTTTGCCGAGGAATTCGCGTACCGCGGTTTGGTTATGGGCTCGCTCAAAAAATACGGCAGAGCCTTCGCGGTTGTCGCTTCGGCAATTTTGTTCAGCGCAATGCACTCAAACACAACTCAGATCGTTTTCACCTTGCCCGTCGGTCTGATTTTCGGATATATCGACATCATCACCGATTCAATTCTGCCGTCTATCCTGCTTCATTTCATGAATAATTTCTACGCCATATTGTTCACGATCCTCTACACTAACAGCAATCCGGACGAAAGAGAGCTTACAATTATCCAGCTGATTATCGTTTTGCTTTTCCTTGTTTCGGGAGTTCTCTCGTTTATTTATCTCGCCCGTAGCAAAAAGGTAAGTTTTTCACTGAGCGACAAAGAAAAGCCGATTGAAAAAGGCGCTGAGCTGCTCACGCTGAAAAACAAAATGAGCGCGTTTCTGGTCAATCCCGGAGTCATGATTTCAATGAGCGTTTTTCTGACATTTACAATCCTTTGTTTAACACCACTTAACCAATAAACATGAGTACGGATATCAATAAATTCATGCTTCTGGCGCTTGAAATGGCAAAGGAAGCGTACGACGACGGCGAGGTGCCCGTCGGAGCGGTTGTTACGAGAAACGGCGAGGTAATCGCAACCGGCAGGAACCGCCGCGAAAAAGAAAAAAACGCCCTTCTCCATGCGGAGATTGACGCGATAAACAACGCCTGCAAAGCACTCGGCGGCTGGCGGCTGTGGAATTGTGAGATTTATGTAACACTTGAGCCGTGCCCAATGTGCGCGGGCGCGATTCTTAACGCGCATATTCCCCAGGTGTACTTTGGCGCGTACGATTTCAAAAACGGCGCCTGCGGCACTATTACAAATCTGTTCGAGATGCCGTTCAATTTCAAACCCGCTTACAGCGGAGGAATAATGGAACAGGAATGTGCCGGCTTGCTGAAGAGCTTCTTTAAGCGTCTGCGCTAAAAAATTAAAGGGCGGCAGTCAGCCGTCCTTTCTTCTTCGTCTGTGCATTTTTTCGCCGTGAGGAATACCCTTTACCTTAAATAGAATAAGATAACCCGCTATCAGTGCGAGAGCGGTTGTCTGTGTGTAAAAAAGTATTCCCTGTTCGCGGCTCATGCGGTTGGAATGGTCTTTGAGCGAACTGTCGGGCGCTGTGGTGTACAGCGGAGTCAGGCCGTCCTGCTGTGAGATCATTACCGCCTCGTCGGGCGAAGCGGCTGAAACAGAGCCTGAAAAGCAAATAAGAGAAACGGCAATAAGTACCGATATGATCAGTTTTTTCATAATCTCTCCCCTAAAAATTTCTATTTGATATTATATCACAAAATTCCAAAAACACAAGGTGCGTATTTATGAAGAGGGAATTTATTTACGGACAATGCAACAATCCAATCTCTCAGCTGTGCTACGGCAAAAGCCGCAAGCCTGTTTCAAAGGTGGGCTGCGGTGTCGTTGCGCTCTACAACGCGCTTGTTTTCAAGGGAATCGACGCGGAGTTTTCAGACCTGCTGCGCGCCATGGAAAAGCTCGGAATGCCATGGCTTTTCGGAGTATTCGGGACAAAGCCGTTCAGCCTGAAAAGATACTTCAAAAAGAATAATATTCCTTTTAAGAATTATATTTCGGTTAAGCACTTCAAAAATTCCCTGACTGACGGCAAAATCGGCATCGTCTGCGCGTGGAACAAAGGCTTCAGAGGACTGCATTTTTACTGCATCTGCAGCGAAAACGGCGAGTACCGCTCCATGAATTTCGTTTCATCAGATCAGGCGCTGAGCTTCGACCTTTTACAAATAACGCCGATGCGGTTCGTAACGGGATATATATTATAAATTGAAAGCGCCTTCGACGGCGCTTTTTTTATCTGTTATTGACCTGCTCGGGGTACATATCGTGCATTGAAAGACGTTCCCAGGCGAGCTTCTCCCACTTGGTGTCTTTTCTGCCGTAGTTGCAATACGGGTCGATGGAAATTCCGCCGCGCGGCAAGAACTTTCCCCAGACCTCGATGTATTTCGGGTCCATCAGCTTTATCAAGTCCTTCATGATGATGTTCACGCAGTCCTCATGAAAGTCGCCGTGGTTGCGGAAGCTGAACAGATACAGCTTCAAGGACTTGCTTTCCACCATCAGCTCGTCGGGTATGTATGAAATATAAATCGTCGCAAAGTCGGGCTGTCCCGTAATCGGACACAGGCTCGTAAACTCCGGACAGTTGAACTTTACGAAATAGTCGTTCTCGGGGTGCTTGTTGCGGAAGGTTTCGAGCACCTCGGGAGAATAGTCCGACGAGTACTGAACGTTTTTATTGCCTAATAAGGTTAAATTGTCATTTCTCATATAATATCCTCGATTCCGTTTGCTCTGAACGCTGCGATCCTGTCGCGGCACGTGCCGCATACGCCGCAGGGCTTTTCCTTTCCCTCATAACAGCTCCAGGTCATTTCGTACGGTACGCCCAGCTTTAATCCCTGAGCAACGACCTGAGCCTTTGTCATTCCGATAAACGGCGCTGTTACGTTGAGCTGATTTCCGCTGCCGAGGTATATCGCCATGTTCATGGAATCATTGAACGCCTGCGAACAGTCGGGATAAGCGTTGCCTGCCGCGTCGTCGCTGTGAGCGCCGTAATATATCTCTCCGCAGCCGTTTGAAAGCGCGACGCTAGCCGCTGCCGAGAGAAACAGTCCGTTTCTGAAAGGAACATATGTGGACACGGGATTTCCGTCGGTCTTGGAGAGCTGGTCGGCATAGCTTTCCTTTGGGATTTCGTCCTCCGAGCCTTTGAGCAGAGAACAGCCGCTATCCTCAAATATGACGGATAAATCGAGCCTTTTCAGCTGTACGCCGTAGTATTCAGCTATTCTTTGAGCCGCCTCAAGCTCCTTGCTGTGCTTCTGTCCGTAGCTGACAGAGAGAGCAAGGACGTTTTCTTTTCCGTATTTTTCCACAGCGAGCGCAAGACAGGTCGTGCTGTCAACTCCGCCGCTGAATAAAACAAGAGCCTTCATATTATTCTCCTCATCTCAACAGCTCACGGAGAGCCGCGTCGTCCCTGAACGCCCCGAGATATGTAGTAGTATATGTTTTTGCGTTTGAGTTCTTTATGCCGCGCGCGGTCATGCAGCTGTGACAGCCACTGATCGTAACGCCGACATCGGGAGTGTCCGCCGTTTCGGATATGATCTCAGCTATATCCCTTCCGATACGTTCCTGTAACTGCAGACGCTTTGCAGCCATATCGCAAATACGCGCGATTTTGCTCAGTCCGAGAACCTTGCCGCGCGGAACATAGGCGACGTTGACGCTCATGTCATACATCAGCGCGAGATGGTGCTCGCAATAGCTGAATACGGTTATGTCGCGCATTATAACAGCGTTTTCTGACTCAGGCAGACAGTCATTATCAAAGGTCTTGCCGAACATCTCGGCTATTTCGTGGTTGGAATACGCTATGCCCTCAAGCATTTCCCCGAGCATTTTCGCGACTCTTTGGGGAGTTTCGCGCAAGCCTTCCCTGTCGGGATCCTCACCGATTGCCTCGAGGATTCCCTTTACGTGTGCTTCGATTGCCTTTGTATCCATATTAAACACCTCTCTTTTCGGGCGACCAGATAAACTTATGGAGTTGGAGCTGTATTCTGACACCGTTCAGGTTTCTTTCGGTCATAAATTCAACAATACGCGCGGGTTCGATTTTGCCGAATACGGGACTGAAATAAACGTGGCAGCGGTCGATTAGCTTAAATCTATCTATTATTTCAGCCGCTCTGTTCAAGTCCTCTTCGCTTCCGACAACGAATTTTACACTGTCGTGACTGTTCAGCAGCGCGAAGTTTGCGGTATTCATGTGATTTTCCATACCGCTGCCGGGCAGCTTGTAGTCCATTGTGAATACGGGTCTGTGTTCAATCTCCGCTAACCGTGAGAACGGCACACTGCCGTTTGTTTCTATCTCGACGCGGCAATCCTTCAACGCGGCAACAAGCGGCTCAATATCCTTTTGCAGCAGCGGTTCGCCTCCTGTAAGGGTGACGTTACGGACGTTGACGGATTTAACCCATCTGACGAGCTCTTCTACTGAGGTCGGTGATGCTTTTGCGTCAGGCTCGTTTGCCCATGCCGTATCACAGTATGAGCAGCAGAGATTGCAGCCCTTGAAGCGAATAAAAACCGCCAATTCTCCCGCGTGAGCTCCCTCGCCGTTGATACTTACGAACCTTTCAACTACCTCAAGCATGGCTCCTCCTCGTAAACAGCGCAGTTATCGGGCGTTTCATATACGGTTACGCTCCTGACAGGCAGACCCTTCTCGCGCAGAGCCACATAAAAATATCTTGCAAGGTTCTCGGCTGTCGGACGGAACGAAAACTCGATAACACGGAAGTTTTCATCACGGAGCGCTTCCATTGTTTTTGGCTTTAGACTGTTTTTCTCGATAATGAGCGCGTGGTCAAAGCTGTCGGCAAGCGCTCTCAGTTCGCGCTTGAGGTCGCCGAAGTCGATAACCATTCCTCTCTTCTCTCCCTTATCGATCAGCTTTTCGCTGCAGACGCAAGCCTCTACCGTCCAGCGGTGGCCGTGGATATTTGAACATTTGCCGTTATAGCCCGACAGAAAATGCGCGCTGTCAAACGCTGCTTTTGTTTTCAGCAGATACATTCTTTCACTTCCAAAAATAAAAATGCGCCTGCCAAGACAGACGCATCTCAATACAATTATTATTGCAGGGCGCAGTTATCCCGCGCTTCAGATGCCCTGGTTTTATTTAACGACAGGATGGCGCAAACGAACTGTCGGGAACTTCGGTTCCATAGATATTATAGCATTAAAATCCGCTTTGTCAATTATATATTGACAGGTAGTAATTCAAATCAAATACAGCCTCTTTTACAAGCTCGGCTTTTCCCTCGGAGTCGACGTTGAGCTCGACCACATAGTTCACGGGCTTGCCGTCCTCCTTTTCCTGAACAAGCAGAACATAGTTTGTGCCCGATACGACCTGTGTGCCCAGAACCGTTATAGGCGTGTATTCCTTGGTCATAACACTGTCGAGAGCTTCCTTGAGTGAGTCCTCCAGAACAGCGCCTTCGGTAATTTCGACGGTCTCCCACGAATCCACAAGAGCTTCGCCCGCTGACTCAGCGGTTTTAACATTATCGGGGTGAACCTCGATAATGGAAGTGAGCTTGGCCTTTCCGTAGAGGTCGGTGTATGTAACCGCAATATCCCATGTTGTAACAGGATTGTCGGCGACGGTCGTGTCAAGACAAAGGAAAGCTGAATAGGTGCCCTTTACAACCTGCTGAGCGAGCAAAGCAACAGGCTCCATGTTAAGGCTGTCAAAGGAATTGATCGACTTCCTGAACTCCTCGTTCTGTTCCTTTGTAACAACAGGCTTGACGTCTTCGTCAATATTCCAGCCTCCCGCAACAGAGGATTCCTCTGCTGAGCTGTCGGTTTTTGAGCTTTCTGAGCCCGAGCTTTTTGACGACGCCGCTGATGTGGCTGATGTGGCGGTCTTTTCGGTTGCCGCTGACGACTGAGATGATGAAGATGATGACGACTGTCCGCATCCGGTCATAACAGCCGTTGAAAGCACGAGCGCGGACAATAAAACTGCGATTATTCTTTTCATATTTTCACTCCTAAAAATACCTGTTTAGGCAAATACATGGTTATTATATCACAACATTAATGAAAAGTCACTCTTTATCTTATAATTTTTTTATTTTCCGATAAATTCGTTATGCACCCGCTATGAAAAAATAATTGATTTTTGTAAATATAGGTGATATAATTAAACAGAGTTTTATCTCTCAGGAGGTTAAGATATGAAAATAGGATTTGATAATAATCAATACCTGGAAACGCAATCGCAGCATATCCGTGACAGAATCGATAAATTCGGCGGAAAGCTGTATCTCGAATTCGGCGGCAAGCTGTTTGACGACTACCACGCTTCAAGGGTTCTGCCCGGCTTTAAGCCCGACTCAAAGCTGCAGATGCTCATGCAGCTCAAAGATGAAGCAGAAATAGTAATTGTAATCAACGCCGATGATATCGAAAAAAACAAGGTTCGCGGCGATCTGGGCATTACATACGACCTTGACGTATTCCGTCTGATCGATCTGTTCCGCAGCCGCGGCCTGTGCGTCAATTCCGTCGTGCTCACACGTTTTGCAGAACAGCCCACAGCCGTAAAGTTCGAAAAGCATCTGATCGGCAACGGAATAAACGTTTACCACCACTACTCTATCCCGAATTATCCCACCGATGTGGATCTGATCGTCAGCGACGAGGGTTACGGCAAGAATGATTTTGTTGAGACCTCCAGAAAGCTGGTCGTAATCACCGCACCCGGCCCCGGTTCCGGAAAAATGGCGGTTTGTCTTTCTCAGCTCTACCACGAGCACAAGCACGGCGTTAAGGCTGGTTACGCAAAGTTTGAAACCTTCCCTATCTGGAACCTTCCGCTCAAGCACCCTGTTAACGTCGCTTATGAAGCCGCTACAGCCGATCTGAACGATGTAAATATGATTGACCCGTTCCATCTTGAGGCTTACGGCAAAACCACCGTAAACTATAACCGCGATATTGAGATCTTCCCTGTTCTCAACACCATGTTCGAGCAGATTCTCGGAGAATCTCCCTATAAATCGCCTACCGATATGGGCGTTAACATGGCGGGCAACTGCATTATCGACGACGAAGCCGTTTGTGCCGCCGCGAATCAGGAGATTATCCGCCGCTATTACGCCGCTCTCTGCAATCACACCAAGGGCGTCGGAGCTGTTGACGAGGCATACAAAATCGGTCTGCTGATGAAACAGAACAAACTGACTACCAACGACCGCAAGGTTGTCGCCATCGCCCTTGACAAAGCCGAGGCTACAGGCGCGCCCGCAGCGGCTATTGAGCTGGCTGACGGAAGGATCCTCACGGGCAAGACGACTAATCTTCTTGGAGCCTGTGCCGCAATGCTGCTCAACGCTCTCAAATCTCTCGCGAAAATCCCGAAAGAGGTCGATATCATCGACGCGGCGGTAATCGAGCCTATCCAGAAGCTGAAGGTTGAGAACTTCGGCTCTAACAACCCCAGGCTCCACACCGACGAGATCCTTATCGCTCTTTCGATGTCTGCCGTAACGAATCCGACCGCAAAGCTCGCTATGGCACAGCTGCCGAAGCTGCGTGACACCGAAGCTCATGCGACTGTTATCCTCTCGGAAACAGATACCCGCACTCTCAAGAAGCTCGGCATCCGTTTGACCACTGAGCCTGCCTATGAAACAGACAGGCTTTACAGAAAATAAACAGGAGGTAAATTATGAATAGCACGAACAAAAACAACGCCAGCAGCACAGCCGCAAAAGAAAAGCAATCCTTTTTCAGATCGAACCCCGTTATCAACCGTCTGAATAAGGTTGAGGAAAGAGCCGGCTACGATGAGAAAGCGGCAGGCTACGGCAGAATCACGATCAAGACAGCCTTCTTCCTTCTCGTCACCGTCGCAGGAATGATGGCGTACCTGGTTATGAACGCGACTGTCTTCGCAAACCAGCCGCAGGAACTGGCATTCAACTACAAGGGCTTTGAGGTCAGCACATCCTTCATGCAGCTCGGATTTTTCGTAGGCGCCTCTATTCTGGCAATAATCACTCAGATCATTTCCGCGTTTGCAAGACCGATTATCCCTGTTACCGGCACGATTTACTCGTTCTGCCAGGGCTTCGTGATTTCGTTTATCGTATTTACCGTCATCAAGGGTTATGAGTATCTCGGTCTTCTGGCGCTCGTAATTACAGTCGCTATCGTTCTGACGATGGGAATCCTCTATTCGGCAAAAATTATCAAGGTAACCAAGAAATTCAGAATGGTTATGCTCTCACTTTTCGTCACAATGATAAGCGTTTCGATCATCAGCTTCCTCGGATACCTCATTCCCTTTACCAGACCTTTTGTAGCGAGCATTCTCGGAAACTTCTGGATTTCTCTCGGACTTACGATTATCTCTATTATCATCGCGAGCCTGTTCCTTATCACTGACTTTGCCACAATCGATCACGTTGTAACAAACAAGCTTCCCGCAAAATACGAGTGGTCAGCGGCATTTGGCCTTGCCTTCACCGTTCTCTGGATTTATGTTAAAATCCTTGACCTGCTCATTCAGATCGTCGGTCACAGCAAAAATTAAAAAAATTATCTGCCGCTGAGGTTTCTCGGCGGCAGTTTTTTATCGGGACAAAAATTTGTATAATTCTATTTTCTTATTTCAAACATGGTTTTATATGGTATACTAAAGTTTGAATAAGATATAGGAAGTAGATAGAATGTCGGTAACGATAAATCTCGGAGCATGGCGCTCCGTTTTCGCTGTGCCCTCAAAAATTGTCGACGAGGGTCTTAAATTCTCTGACGGCGTAAAGCTTAAGGTACTGCTCTATGTGCTGCGAAACGCTGACAAGGAGCTTGATAACAAGGATATCTCTGCCTGTACGGGCGTGAATGTAACTGATATTCCCGAGGCTCTGGATTACTGGGTCAATATGGGTATTTTGCAAAAAAGCGATCAGGTTTACACGCCTGTTAATAATTCTATAGTAGAATTATCAACAACACAGGACGAGCCTGTATTCGAAGAAAAAACTGTCGCGGAAGCGCCGTCGACAGAACCCGAAAAACCCCGTTTCACTGTTACAAAACCGCAAAAACCCGACTATGTGTTTACGGTTCAGCAGTTGGCAGTCGACGAAGAGCTGAAAATTCTTGTCAGCGAAGCTCAGACCGCCCTCGGCAAGGTGCTATCAAACGCGGATATCTCTACCCTGCTGATGCTCAAGGACACCTGCGGACTGCCTCTCGACGTTATTCTCATGCTTATCCAGTACGCAATCAGTATTGACAAGGGCAACATGAGAACGATTGAACGGCTCGGCGTTTCATGGGCAAACGACGGCGTTAATTCTGTTGAGGAAGCAGACAATAAAATAAGGCTTGCTACTCAGCGTACAAAATGCTATTCAATCGTCGCCTCGGCATTCGGTCTGAAAAATGCCGGCTCACCCAGCAAAAAACAGCTCGATTATTGCAGCACATGGGTCACAGATTGGAAGTTCTCTCCCGATATGCTGCGTGAAGCGTATGAGCGCTGTGTGGACTCAAAAGGTGAAATGAAATTCAACTACATAGACGGTATTTTGAAGCGCTGGCACAACAACGGCATTCAGAACAAAAACGACCTTGCTGATTTTGAAAACGCAAAAAAGAAAAAAGAGCCTGCCTCAACCTCAAGCTCTTATGATATCGACGAGCTTGAACAGATAAACAGACTTGAAGATTACGAATAAAACTGGAGTTTGCCATGGGATACAGCATCAGAATTCAAAAAAAGGCAGCCGATAAGCTGGCTCAAAGACGACTGGCTGCAAAACGCGATTCGGATTTCAGACGCGCGGAGATTTTCGCAAAGCTTCCGAGAGCAGCCGAGCTTGAAAAAGGAATAGCTGCCAGCGGAATCAGAGCCGCAAGAGCTGTTGTTTCAGGCGGCAATGTTAATGCGGAGCTTGAAAAGCTGAAAAGAGAGAACCTTGCGATGCAGGATGATCTTAATCAGCTTCTGGTTTCAAACGGATACACCTCAGACGCGCTCGAGCCCGATTATACCTGCAAGCGATGCTCTGATACAGGATATTACGATGAGAACGGCAGAACGCTTATCTGCACCTGTCTGAAGCAAACACTTACCGAATGTGCGTGTGAGGAATTGAACCGCCACGCTCCGCTCAGGCTTTCGACCTTTGACAGCTTTAAGCTCGACCTCTACCCCGATGAAACAGACGTAAACGGAATAAATCCGCGTCAGCACATGGAACGCGTCGTTCGCTACTGTAAAGGATACGCAAATAATTTTACAACCGAATCAAAGAGCCTGCTGATGTGCGGTGCGACAGGACTCGGCAAAACCCACCTCTCCCTGGCGATAGCAAACGAGGTTATCAGACGAGGCTACGGCGTTATTTATGTTTCAGCGCCCGCTATTATTGCTCACTACGAAAGTCAGATGCGCCAGAGAAGTGAAACCGACGAACTTCTCGACATGGCTACAGACTGCGACCTGCTGATTATCGACGACCTCGGCACGGAATTTATCAGCCAGTTCTCAGTTTCGCACATTTACAACCTGATCAACTCCCGCCTGCTCACACGCAAGCCCGTTATCATAAACACAAACTTCACAATGCGCGAGCTGGAGAAGACTTATTCGAACAGACTGGTGTCACGTTTGAACGGCGAAGCGGAAAAGCTGAACTTTTTTGGCAGAGATATCAGAATTCTGAAAAAAAGAAGCAATTAATTTAAAAATACCCTTGACAAACAGGCAAAAATAATATATAATAATAGACGTTGCATACGGGATGCAAACAACTTAGCGGAATGGTGTAACGGTAGCACGACAGACTCTGACTCTGTTTGTTGGGGTTCGAATCCCTATTCCGCTGCCAATAGCCTCGAGTTTCTCGAGGCTGTTTTTTTCGAGGTGTAGCGCAGTTTGGTAGCGCACATCGTTCGGGACGATGGGGTCGCAAGTTCGAATCTTGTCACCTCGACCATCAGAGACGGTTTTTCAGCCGTCTCTTTTTCTTTATATAGAAACCGACTCAGAACACTGTTGTTCCGAGCCGGCTAATTTTTTATTTAATTAAAACTTATCCGCTAACAGGTCGGACATTGAATACATACCCGCACCCTGCTTTGCGAGGAATACAGCGGCGTTTACCGCACCTACAGCGAATACTTCCTTGGACTGCGCCTGATGGGTGATCGTAACTACCTCATCGTGTCCCGCGAAAATCACCTCGTGCTCGCCGACGATTGTGCCGCCGCGTACAGAATGGATACCGATTTCGTTCTTGGTGCGCTTCCTGCGCATCGTGTGGCGGTCATATATGTACTGCGGCTCCTGCGGAAGCGTCTCGGAAATACCGTCGGCAATCATCAGAGCCGTTCCGCTGGGAGCGTCAAGCTTGAGATTGTGGTGCTTCTCAAGAATCTCGATATCAAAGCTGCCGCCGAGTACCTTTGCCGCCTGCTTTGAAAGCTCAATCAGAAGATTGATGCCGAGCGACATGTTGCCGGAGTAAAAAATCGCTATCTTCTCACCTGCTGCCTTGATTTTCTCAACCTGCTCGGTCGAGTAACCCGTGGTGCAGATTACGCAGGGTACGCTGTGCTTCTCGGCAAAGGCGAGCATTCCGTCGAGAGCGGCGGGATTAGAGAAATCAATGATCACGTCGGGCTTTTCCTGAACCTCGTCAAAGCTCTTGTATACGGCAAAATCGTGCTTATTCTCACCGAAGGCGTCGATGCCGAAAAGCGTCTGAGCCTCGGGATTTTCCTTTACGGCAGAAGCTACGAAATAACCCATCTTTCCGTTGCAGCCGACTATGGCTATATTAGTCATTTTGAAATTCCCCCTTGAATTGATTAGAAAAGAGGGCGGACAAAGCCCGCCCTTTTTGATCTCTATAGTTTATACCTTATCGAGCAAATCGTACTTTGCAAGACAATCCTTGAGGTCGTGATAACCTGCTACGCTCATGGGTACGAGGGGCAGCTTGCACTCGCCCGCATCAAAACCGTAAAGGTTCATAGCGGTCTTGATCGGAATGGGATTGACGTCGCTGAACATAATGTTCATGAGCTCGAGATAGTGGAAGTGCAGCTTCTGAGCCTCGGCAAAATTATTCTCGAGGCAGAGCTGGCAAATCTGATGCATTTCTGTCGGGCAGATATTGGCGAAAACCGAGATAACGCCGAGAGCACCGAGTGACATGAAGGGTACGGTCTGGTCGTCGTTGCCCGAATAGATATCGAGGTTGTCTCCGCAGAGAGAGCGGATCAGCGCTACCTGAGAGATATTGCCGCTCGCTTCCTTGATAGCGCGGATATTATCGTGACGGCTGAGCTCAAGACAGGTCTTGGGCTGGATATTGCAGCCTGTACGCGAGGGTACGTTGTAAAGAATCACAGGAATATCTACAGAATCGGCAATCACGTTAAAGTGCTTTACCAGACCTGCCTGTGAGGTCTTGTTGTAATAGGGTGTTACGCTGAGAATCGCGTCGGCACCTGTCTTTTGCGCCTCACGCGAGAGCATAACAGCAGTTGAGGTATCATTGCTGCCTGTGCCTGCGATAACGGGAATTCTTCCGTTGATCTTCTCAGACACAAACGACAGTACCTCGCAGTGCTCCTTCTCGGAAAGAGTCGCAGCCTCCCCCGTTGTACCGCATGCAATTATCGCATCGGTACCGTTGGCGACGTGGAACTCAAGCAGCTGCTCAAGGACAGGGTAATTAACCTTGCCGTCTGAAGTAATCGGGGTAATCAAAGCTACGCCCGATCCTGTGAAAATGTGGTCTGACATAAAATTTTCCTCCGAATCAATCCATATAACCTTCGGCGCAGAGGAGCTCGGCGAGTAATACAGCGCCGCCTGCCGCGCCTCTTAATGTGTTGTGCGACATGCAAACGAACTTGTAGTCGTACTGGGTATCAGCTCTTAAACGTCCCACAGATACCGCCATGCCGTTCTCGAGGTTACGCTCGCTCTTGATCTGCGGACGGTCGGGCTCTGTGAAGTAGTGCAGGAAGTGCTTGGGTGCGCTGGGGAGCTCAAGTTCCTGAGCTCTTCCGCTGTAGTTCTCCCAGATATTGATGATCTCTTCAACGGTGGGCTTCTTAACGCCGTCCTTGAAGGACATGAATACGGCAGCGGTGTGACCGTCGGAAACGGGGACACGGATGCACTGGGAGGTGATGGAGATATCGTCGGCGTTTACAATCTTGTCGCCCTCGATATGACCCCAGATCTTCAGCGGCTCGTTCTCGGACTTCTCTTCCTCACCGCCGATATAGGGAATCACGTTGTCGATCATCTCAGGCCATGTCTTGAAGGTCTTTCCGGCACCTGAAATTGCCTGATAGGTACAAGCCAATACCTTGTCTACGCCGAGCTCCTTCAAGGGATTAACAGCGGGAACATAGCTCTGAAGCGAGCAGTTGGACTTGACAGCTACGAAACCGCGCTTTGTGCCGAGACGCTTGCGCTGTGCCTCGATAATCTTGATGTGGTCCGCGTTGATCTCAGGAATAACCATCGGTACGTCGGGAGTGAAGCGGTGTGCGGAATTGTTGGAAACGATCGGGCACTCAGCCTTCGCGTAACGTTCCTCAAGAGCCTTGATCTCATCCTTCTTCATGTTAACGGCACAGAAGCAGAAGTCAACCTGAGCGGCAACCTCCTCAACCTTCTCGGCGTCGGTGATAACCATATCCTTGTACTTCTCGGGAAGCTCTTTAGCCATATGCCATCTGCCCTCAACTACGTCGCCGTACTTCTTGCCCGCGCTTCTTGCGCTCGCTGCCAATACGGTTACGTCAAACCAAGGGTGATTTTCAAGAAGAAGCGCAAAGCGCTGTCCTACCATACCTGTTGCTCCGATGATTCCTACCTTGTACTTTTTCACTGTGATTCCTCCGAATTTTTACAAAATTTAAAAAAGCGGTTGCCTATTTCGAAAATTTATATTATTATAGAAACGGCGACTGCCGAGGTTTCAGTACCTCGTTTCGTTTAAGGTACTGATTACTCCAAATATACCTCACTCTATAATATACCATTTTACGCGCTTATTGTCAATTATTTTGCGGCGTAATTGTATTTCAATATTTTAACTTTTTCGGTGATGACTATGAAAACAAGTGATTTTTACTATGACCTGCCTAAGGAACTGATCGCGCAGACTCCTGTTGAGCCCCGCGACAGCTCACGCCTGCTTGTTCTAGACAGAGAAACGGGCGAAATATCGCACGAGCATTTTTATAATATTATTGACCATCTGGGCGAAGGCGATTTGCTGGTTGCAAACGATTCGCGCGTACTTCCGGCGAGAATCTACGGCGTTAAGGACGAAACAGGCGCGAGAGTCGAGTTCCTTCTTCTCAGACAAATCAGCGGCAACCGCTGGGAAACTCTATGTAAGCCCGGAAAAAAAGCCAAGGTCGGAGCGAAATTCAGCTTCGGCGACGGTCTGCTGAGAGCCGAGGTCGCGGAGGTCAGGGACGACGGCAACAGAGTGGTGGACTTTGACTGCGACGAAAACTTCTTTGCCACGCTCGACAAAATCGGTCAGATGCCTCTTCCCCCTTACATTACAGAAGAGCTCAAGGACAAAGAGCGCTATCAGACTGTCTACAGTCACGAGCTCGGCTCGGCGGCGGCGCCTACAGCCGGACTGCACTTCACCGAGGAGCTTATGGACAGGATCCGCGCTAAGGGTGTAAAAATCGCATACGTCACCCTTCATGTCGGTCTTGGCACCTTCCGTCCCGTTAAGGTTGACGACGTTACTAACCACAAAATGCACAGCGAGCACTACGAGATTCCGGCTGAAACTGCCGAACTTATCCGTCAGACAAAGCAGAACGGCGGAAGGGTCATCGCTGTCGGCACTACCTCGTGCCGCACTCTCGAGAGCGTCGCTACTCAGTTCGGCGAAATCAAGGCTTGCGAGGGATTTACAGATATCTTCATTTACCCGGGTTATGAGTTCAAGGTGCTCGACGGACTTATCACAAATTTCCACCTGCCCGAAAGCACACTGATTATGCTTGTTTCTGCGTTTGCGGGATACGACAAAATTATGAAAGCATACGAAACCGCTGTTGAGGAAAGGTACAGATTCTTTTCGTTCGGCGATGCGATGTGCATATTATAAGGCAGTTATAATTTTAGAATAATTCTATTTCCGGAGGAAATATGTATAGATTAATAAAAACCGAAGGAACAGCCAGACGAGGTGAATTTGTCACTCCTCACGGGACGATTCAGACTCCGGCTTTTATGAACGTCGCCACATGCGGCGCGATCAAAGGCGCTGTTTCGGCTCTCGACTTAAAAAATATTAAATGTCAGGTGCAGCTCTGCAACACATATCACCTTCACCTGCGTCCCGGAGACGACAAGGTAAAAGAGCTCGGCGGTCTGCATAAATTCACCCGATGGGAGGGCCCGATTCTCACCGACAGCGGCGGCTTTCAGGTCTTTTCTCTCGCGAAGCTCCGCGACATCAAGGAAGAAGGTGTAACCTTTCACTCACATATCGACGGACGCAAAATATTTATGGGTCCTGAGGAAAGCATGAAAATCCAGTCTAACCTCGGCTCAACAATCGCTATGGCGTTCGACGAGTGCGTAGAAAACCCTTCGCCCTACGAGTACACCCGCGACAGCGTTGCGAGAACTACACGCTGGCTGAAACGGTGCGTTACAAAAATGAACGAGCTTAATCAGACCGAAGGCACGATTAATCCGAAGCAGATGCTGTTCGGCATCAATCAGGGCGGCACCTACCGCGACCTGAGAATCAATCACATGAAGGAAATCGCAGAGCTTGACCTCGACGGCTACGCAATCGGCGGACTGGCTGTCGGCGAGCCTACCGAGGTTATGTATGAGATAATCGAGGCGGTCGAGCCTTTCGCTCCCAAAGACAAAATCCGCTATCTGATGGGTGTGGGTACTCCCGTCAATATTCTCGAGGCGGTTTACCGCGGCGTAGACCTTTTTGACTGCGTCATGCCGAGCCGCAACGCAAGACACGGTCAGCTGTTCACATGGGACGGCGTGCGCAACCTCAACAACGCGAAATACGAGCTTGACGAAAACCCTGTTGACCCGCACTGCGACTGTCCTACCTGCCGCAATTTCTCAAGGGCATATATCCGTCACCTGCTTAAAAGCGGCGAGATGCTCGGAATGCGGCTCGCGGTAATGCACAACCTGTATTTTTACAACAATCTCATGGAAATTATCCGTACCGAGCTCGACAACAGCACGTTTACGGCGTTCTATGAAAAATACAGGAACATTCTCGGCGTGAGAATTTAAAAAAATTTCAAAAATGGCTTGCAATCTATGGGAATTGCTGTTATAATCAACTTATTGTGTTGAAAGGAATGAAGTTATATGTTTATGTATTCAGCAGCTGACGCACAGCAGGCAGGCGGCCTTTTCGGCGGCAACAGCATGTGGGTCATGATTTTAATCTACGCAGCAGTAATCGCAGGTATCTACTTCTTCTTGATCCGTCCTAATTCCAAGAAGAAAAAAGAAGAAGCTCAGATGAGAAACTCCCTTGAAATCGGCGACGAAATTACAACTATCGGCGGTATTATGGGCAGAGTCGTCGCGATCAAGGACGACGAGGACGCTATCATCATCGAGACAGGCTCCGACAGAGTCAAGATGAAGTTCAAAAAGTGGTGCATCTCCACCGTTGACACCGTAAAGGAAGGCCCGCAGACCGCGGCTGCCGAGAAGAAGGGCTTCAGCTTCTTCAAAAAGAAGAAGGAAGACGACACAAAAGAATAATTCTTTACTTCCCCGAATATCATTTACAAGATGATATTCGGGGTGGTTTTTTATGTCTGACAAAAAGAAGCTGATAAAATCCGTTTCCCTGGGCAGTCTGTGCGGAGTACTGGGCTGCGTGATACTGATGTGTATTTTCGCGGTAATCATGCTGACTTCGGGCTTGCTCGGCGCTGAGCTGACGGATTACATTATGGTTGCCGTCACAGCACTCGGCGCGCTCGGCGGCGGATTTGTCGCGGCTAAGCTCAATCACGGCGCCGGGCTGGTGGTCGGAGCGATAACGGGCGCGGTTATATTCCTGTTGATTACAATTGCGGGTCTGTCAAAGGGCGGAGAATCCGTCACCGCTTTGACGGGAATCCGTGCTGCCGCTGTAATCCTCGGCGGAATCGCGGGCGGGATATGCGGAGTCAAAGAGAAAAAAGGTTTTTAGAGTGAATTGCAGTGGTCAGTGACTCAGTTTTTTGAGACGCTGACCACTGCAATAATTTACATGGATTATAACTATTTCTTACAAATTGGAAATAACAGTGGAAAAATAAATAAATATATGTTATAATACGATAGAATATCAATTTTTAATTCGAATTAAGAAAAATACATATGAAAAGGAGTTAGTAACATGGCTAAAATCAAATTGCCCGCAGCATTGAGCGATTGGAAGGTTCTCGCTCTTGTTTCGGACACCGATGAAGGCGAAATTTACAGTCTTGTCAACAGAAACGATGACAGCGTAAAGGCTAAACTCGCCTACTATGAATTCGCGGACGAGCTGTATAACCAGGAAGATATCGATTTTATCAAGGACGAAGCCGGCTTTGTCAATACGGTAAGAGCCCTCGGCGATATCACTAATTACGTAGACGTATGTGTTGAGGACAACCCCGACAAAAAGCAGTTGAAGCTCTATATTGTCACCGACGGCAGCATTCCCCTCTCGGACAAGCTCAACAATAAGGAATTCAGCGAGAACGAGGTTGTTGATTTCGGTATTCAAATGAGCGAGATCCTCGAGAAGCTCGAGGCTAACAACATCTATCACGGCGACATCAAGCCCTCAAACATCTATGTCACAGCTGACGGAAAATACAAGCTCGGCGGATTTATGGACGCGGAGAGCCTTGACGACAACGCAGGATATCTCGCGCCCGAGATCAAAAACGGCGGTCAGGCTGACTTCACTACAGATATCTATTCTCTCGGTCTGCTGATGTACGGCATGTGCAACAACGGCAAGCTGCCCTTTGAAAACGAGGGTCTTTCGCCCGAAAAAGCAGCCGAAAAACGTTTGAACGGCGAGAATGTTCCCCCGACAGCAAACGGCAGTCAGAAGCTAAAGAGTGTTATTCACATCGCCTGCCAGCCCGAAAACAAAAACCGCTGGAAAAACGCGGGCAATATCAAAAACGCTCTGCTTTCCATTAAAAATGAGTCAGAAAATCAACCTGAAATGATCGTACCCGAAAGCACAGACTTTGAGGGCAACATTTTTGAGCAGAAAAATAAAAAGACCGACGGTGACACAAAGGTTATTCCGGTAGTCGCTCCTATTCCCCCTGTTGACGCTGCTCCCGAGGAAAAGCCCGAGGGTTCCGCTGACGACGCTGCGAATGATACAACGGATAAAGCGTCTGACGAAGCTGAATCCGTCGACGACATCAAGCCCTCGTATCAGGAGCCTGAAATCGACAACAGAGTCTTTGACGACTACAAAAACCAGACAAAGATATTCACCATCGACCAGCCTTCGGGCGCAAAGGAAAAGGATTACGGCTCGTACTTTGACGATTATGAGGACGTAAAGCCGTCAGCGAAGAGCGTTGCGATTCAGGACTTTGATCCGTTCGCCGCTGTTACCGAGAACGATAACTATAAAGATGAAAAGAAAAGCAGAAAAGGACTTATTATCGCGATTATCGTAGGTATCTGCATTATCCTCGCGCTCCTCGCGGCGCTCGGGTTGATCGCCTGCAACAACGGCTTCTTCGGCAGCAATCCCTTCGGCGCGTCAAACGATTCAGCAGCGACCGCGACTACCGCAACTGCAGCTCAGGGCAGCACCTCTGCCTCAGACGCGACAAAGAGCACCCAGTCAACTACCGCCGCAGCGACAACCGCTCCCTCAACTACAAAATCCTCGTCCTCTTCATCTGACACCGAAAAATCCGAGGCTGCGGAATACGTAACCGTCAAGGTTGTCCGCGGATACACCTTTGAGCAGGCTAAGGAAATGCTCGAGGCGGACGGACTGAAGATCAGCGAAGGCCGACACAGACCCAGCGACGAATACGACGAGGGTCTTATCATCGCCCAGACACCCGGCGACGGTCATTCTGTTGAGAAGGGCACCACCGTAATCGTTGATATCTCCACAGGTCCCGAATCATCGCCCGAAACACCCGCGACCGAGGCTCCGCGTCAGAGCAGCTCAAGCTCTTCCTCCGACGATAACGTGCCCTTCAGCGCGTGCAAGTACAACACATCTTATCTCAGCCAGAGCGAGGTCAAGAGCATGAGCCACAGCGAGCTCAACATTGCCTTCAACGAGATTTACGCACGCCGCGGCAGAATCTTTACCGATTCCTCTCTTAATGAATACTTCCGCTCACAGTCATGGTACACCCCGAAATACACCGCTTCCGAGTTCTCTCAGAAGGTTGTATTCAATGATTACGAAACCAAGAATATCAACCTCATCTACAACGAACAGCACGCGAGAGGCTACAGATAATCATGAAAGAGAAAATATTGAAATTGCTGAAAAGCAAGCTGTTGTTCGCAGTTGCGCTTAACCTGATTATCGCTATTCTCTGCATCTGGGTTACAACTTTCTCCTACGCCAACAGCAGCGACTATTACAATTCAATATTGATCTGCCGTGACCATTTTTACTACAGCAACACGATAAATTACATTCTCGCGGTGATCGTCGGCACAATCCAGTATGCGATTACCGACATCAACGCATTTGTAATGGTCGAGGTCGCGCTGTCTTTCGCAGCGTTTACCTCAATCACCTTCGTGCTCGCGGACAAGTATAACTACCGCAAGGCGTTTGTGTTCAGCATGGTAATAAACATTCTTTTCGCGCTGAACCACTACTCGGAAATCGACAGCACCAAAACCTCGGCTCTGCTTCTTGCAGGCGGATTCCTTCTCGTGCTCAACGCTATCCGCAACAAACGGTATACCCTTTCCTGCTGGGCAGGTGTGGCAGAGATTCTGCTCGGTACGTTTTACTGTTATGTCTATTTCTTCGTCGCGCTCGCGTTCGCAATCGCATTCTTCTTCGGCGATATGATGGCGAAGAAAAAGTACCGTCTGGACTTTCAGAAGTTCTTCTGGTACTTCCGCCCATTCCTGCTGATGTTTATCTTCATCACTCTGCTCGCACTCGGCGCGAATCAGTTCTCATACTCCATTAACCACTCAACAGATGAGAGTGCTGAATATTACGAGTACGCGCATCTGAGCGAAGCGGTCGACACTCTTCCCTTCCCGGACTTTACCGAGAACCAGGACGAATTCGCTTCGGTCGGAATTGACGACAACTGCGAGTATGAGCTGCTCAAAATGAACTACTACGACGCTGACAAAATGCTCACTACCGACAGTCTGAAAATGGTTCATAATCTGCAGCTCGAAAAAAGCGAGAAAACCGTTCTCTACGCTCTCGGAGATGTTTTCAACGACATCTGGGGACATATTGCCCGCTTTGACGCGTTCGCTATTGCGGGACTTGTGTATCTTTTGATATCAGCGGTGTTTATCGTCTATCACAAGAACCGTTTCTCGTTCTTCCCTTTGTTCTACGCCATAACCGCCTTAGGCTCAAGCGTAGTAATCCGCTATCTTTTTGACGGCGCCGACCACCGGATTTACGGAATCTGGGTATTTATGATCGTTCTGCTGCTCTTCTCATTTAACTTTGAAGTCGAGCGCAGTCAGAAGCCCTCATCAAAGCTGCGTATGAGCAACGGATATATGATAATTTCCTGTGCTGTTCTCGTCGCTCTCTTTGCGGCATATACCACCGTTTATGTATTCAGCCACCCCGACAAGGAGGACGACGCTCCGTGGAATCTGATTACTGAAATCAATCGAAACCCCGACTGCTACTACGTTATGGACAATGACAGCATGTTGGATTTTGACCACTACACCGAAAACTATATCCACCCGCTGTGGGGCTTCCGCTACGGATATCTCGAAAACCTTGACAGCTTCGGGTACTTCCACAAAACGGAAATGCTCAGAAAGCGCAATCTGCCCGAGAACATCTATCAGGCGCTGCTCTCTAATCACAAAATATACGTTATTGATGAAAACATTACCTTCAAAAAGGAAAAGTATTTTAACCTCAACTACGCCGATAAGTATGAAACTATCTCCTATTCTCTTGTCAAGGAGCTGGATAACTTCAAGATTTATGAGGTAGTTGTTGAGAGATCTGAAAACTGAACAAACAATTAAGAGGAAAGGTTTCTGCCTTTCCTCTTGTTATTTTTCTATCAACTTGTCAATCAGCGTTTGCATATCATCGGGAATCGGTGCGGTAATATTGATTTCTTCGCCTGTCACCGGGTGACAAAAGCTCATTTCACCGCAGTGGAGAGCATGCCTGTTTATCAGATCGAGAGAACCGCCGTACAAATCGTCGCCGAGCAGCGGATGACCGAGATGGCTCATATGACAGCGGATCTGATGCGTCTTTCCTGTTTCGAGCACCAGCAAGATAAGAGAGTAGTCGTCACCGCTGAAAACAGACTTGTAGTGCGTAATCGCAGGGCTGCCGCTCTCAACTACATGGCGGACAATTTTTGAGTCGTCATGCAGACCTATAGGCTTGTTTATGGTGCCTCTTCCCTCAAGCCTGCCGTGGACAAGCGCGAAGTAAACCTTACGCACCGCTTGGTGCAGCTGAAAAACAGAATATTTATCCTTGGCTATCAGCACAAGTCCCGAGGTGTTACGGTCAAGGCGGTTATGCGCGCGGAAAACGAATTCCGCGCCGTTTTTTTGCGCATATGCGGTTACAAGATTCGCGAGTGTGTTTGTCTGATGCTGCTTAACCGGGTGTACAGGCATGAACGGCGGCTTGTTTACAACTAAAATGTGCTCGTCCTCATAACGGATATCAAAGCTGCCTTCTATCGGTTCAATAAATGAACTGCTTTCATCGGGAAGGTTGATTATTATCTCTGCGCCGGCTGTAACGCGATCTATCGTGCGTAAAATTTTGCCGTCCATCAGGATTCCGTCTTTTTCTCGCTTAAGGCGTGTTATCATTCTTGTAGAAAGTCCGCAGCGGCTCTTAAGGAACCACTTTGCGACCATGCCGCCGCATTCTTCGGGAACGGTAAATCGAAGCGGCTCAGCCATGGATAAACCCCCATATCACAAAAAACGCGACAAGCTGAATTACGATAATCAGCGGAATGCCAAGCATGAACTTCATGTGATTTGTCTTGTGGCGGATAAGCAGCATTGTAATGAACATTGCAAGACTTCCGCCGAGCGCCGAAAAGAGCAGCAGTACACTTTCGCGGATTCTGTATTTATGCTTGCGCGCGCGGCGCTTGTCGCTGACCGTCAGGATAACAGAGATAAGGCTTATCAGCGCGAGATAAATTAATAAGTAAATCATAATATCACCGAGGTTGAGAAATGTGAAGGTAAAAGAAATTGTACCGATTGTCGTCAGTTTTATTTTATTCGGATTATCAGTTGCGTTCAGCGTACTGACTCCGCCGAAAAGCGAGGAACCTGCGTTGCAGGTCGCCGCCACCGCAGAGGAAGCCAGACCAAAACAAGAAATGCGCGGAGTATGGATTACCTATATGGAGCTGAGCATGGAAAACGAGGATAATCAAAGTGAATCAGCCTTCCGCGAGAAATTCGCGCATATGGCATACACCTGCAAGAAGCAAGGCTTCAACACGCTTGTCGTGCAGGTAAGACCCTTTGCCGACGCTCTCTACAGCTCCGACCTATACCCCGCGTCGCATGTACTGACGGGTATCCAGGGAGAAACAGCCGGGTATGACGCGCTAAAAGTGATGTGCGAGATCTGCGGCAACTTCGGACTGGATATTCAAGCGTGGGTAAATCCGTACCGAGTTAAAGTTAACAACGTCCCGAACGAGCTTTGTGATGATAATATATTCGTCAAACATCCCGAGTTGTGCATTGAAACAGACAGCGGGATTATCCTCGACCCATCAAATGCAGACGCAAGACAGCTTATTGAGGACGGTGTGCTCGAAATAGCGGAAAGCTACGATATCGACGGCGTACAGTTTGACGATTACTTCTACCCTGCAGATATCGGAGAAACAGACTATCCAGAATATATGGAGTATCTTGACTCACACCCGTCGAGCGGTCTGAGTCTTGAGAGGTGGCGCGAGCTTAATGTGAACATACTTTTATCTGAGATTTACCTGCGGCTGCAAAACTGCGGTAGAAACGTTACTTTTGGTATTTCTCCTCAAGGGAACCTCGACAACAACGCAAATCTTTCTGCCGATGTTGTCAGCTGGTGCTGTATCAAGGGCTTCGCCGACTACATCTGTCCTCAGCTGTATTTCAGCCTTGACAATCCGAAGCTAGGTTTTGAACAGGCAGCACAGGACTGGTGCGATTTGCCGCTTGCCGAAGGCGTTCAGCTTTACGCCGGTCTTGCGGGCTACAAAGCAGGTACAGACGCGGACGAGGGTACTTGGCTTGAAAAGAATGATATTCTGAAAGCCGAATATAATATTCTGAAAAAGAAAAATGAGTTTTCCGGATTTATGCTCTACAGCTATTCGAGTCTTGAAAACGCGGACGCAGCCGAGGAAATCAAAAATCTGTGCAATGAGCTGAAATCAGACTAACTCGCCCATACAACAGTCATCGCCGACGGAAACCAATCTTACCTTGCAGACCTCGCCGCAGAGCGAATGGTCGTCGGAAATGACATGAACAGGAGTGTAGTTCTTTGTATAGCCCTCGAGATATCCCTTGCGGATCCGCTCAAAAAGAACCTCTTCTGTCAAGCCGACCTGAGAGTTAAGGAATTCTTCCCTCTCGCGGGAAACAAGTTCTCCCATCAGCTTTGCGCGGCGTTCCTTCTCGGCAGGGTCAACCTGATTTGGCGCGTCCGCAGCCTTAGTGCCCTTGCGCTGCGAGTACGGGAAAACGTGAACCTTAGCGAAGCCTACGGACTTTACAAACGCCATCGACGCCTCAAAATCCGCCTCCGTTTCCCCTGCGAAGCCTACCATAACGTCCGTTGTCATAGCCGAATTGTCAAAAACATTTCGCAGGCGGTTGACAATCTCCATATATTCCGCGCTGTTGTAGTGGCGGTTCATCGCCTTTAGTGTCGCGTCACAGCCGCTCTGGAGCGAAAGATGAAACTGCGGACAGAACTTCTCCTGCGCCGCAAGGCGTTTCACAAGCGGCTCGGTCATCTGCTCTGGCTCAAGTGAACCGAGTCTGACCCGGGCGATGCCCTCAACAGAACAAGCGGCTTCCACAGCATCGGCAAGGTCAAAATCCTCGCCCTGACCGTAAGCGGAGAGATTTATTCCCACCAGCACAACCTCGCGGTAGCCATTCGAAGCGAGAGTTTCAAGCTCGCGCTTCAGCTCATCAACGGGCTTTGAGCGGACTCTGCCGCGCGCGTAAGGAATAATACAGTATGAGCAAAAGCGGTTGCAGCCGTCCTCAATCTTGATAAAGGCGCGGGTATGCTCGTTGAAGGACGACACCGTCATCGGCTCAAACTGAGCGCCTTTTGAAATATGGGCGGGTATGTCGACGAGTCTGCCGCGGTTTGAGAGATATTCCTCTATCGCGGGAATCAGGCGCTTTCTCTCGCGGTTGCCGAGAACGATATCGCAGCCTGTGAACCGTTCTGTTTCCTCGGGAAAAGCCTGCGGCATACAGCCTGTAAGGATAATAATTCCGTCGGGATTTACGCGGCGAAGGCGGTTGATCAGCTTGCGGTTTTTGGCGTCGCTTACCGCTGTTACGGTGCAGCTGTTTAGGATGGTGATGTCCGCCTTTTCCCTGTCGTCCGACGGCAGATATCCGTGGGCAATCAAGTCTTCACGCATAGCCTGAGATTCGTACTGATTGACCTTACAGCCCAGCGTTACTACATTAAAATTCATCATTATGGATTCCTTTTTATTGAAAATGTTGATTTTGTAAAACTTTGTAATAATTGATTGAATATTTGCCGTTTAAGTGGTATTATATTACTGTCATAAAGATTATCAACAAGCTATTTTCAGATAATGAGGTGCGCTTATGTATTCACTGCCTATTTCAGCAATGAACAAAAACGGTTTAATGGAGATTTTCGAAATTCTCTCTCACTATCCCAGCCAGATGATGATGCGCAGCGGCGATATCACCGTAGACGCTCATTCACTCATCGGAGTTTTCTCTCTCGACATTCATAAGCCTATCGAGCTGCTGATGGAAAACGAACCTTCCGAAAGCCTCAAAAACGCGCTTTCAAGCTATGTTCTCAGCAGAGTCGGCTAAGAAATTCAATACTCTTTTAGTAATCACAAGGGCGTGCAATGCACGCCCTTTATTTTTTAGCTATTCTTATCTACCTGATGAAAGGTCTTGAGGTTGCCTGTCTTTTCGCTGCGCTTGTCAAGCTCTGCGAGAACGTCCTCAAGCGGAATGCCCTGCTGCACCATCATAACGGTGAGGTGATATATCAGATCGGCGATTTCATAAACGGTTTCGCTGTTGTCGCCGTTCTTTGCCGCGATGATCGTTTCGCTGCACTCCTCGCCCACCTTTTTCAGGATCTTGTCCAGACCCTTGTCGAGCAGGTAGCAGGTGTAGGAGCCTTCCTTGGGGTTGTCGCGTCTGTTTTCAACCGTCGCGTAAAGCGCGGCGAGAATTTCTCTGTCGTTCATATTAAACCTCATTTCAATTTCTTAAAGAAGCAGCTGTGGCTTCCGGTGTGACAGGCAGCGCCTGTCTGTTCAACCGTGATGAGAAGAGTGTCGTCGTCACAGTCGGCGTAAATATCTATAACCTTTTGCAGATGACCTGAGGTCGCGCCCTTGTTCCAGAGCTCCTGTCTGCTGCGCGACCAGAACCATGTAAAGCCTGTTTCAAGCGTCAGCTGCATACTCTCGCGGTTCATGTAGGCGAGCATTAGTACCTCGCCCGTGGACTTTTCCTGCACAATCGCGGGAATAAGCTCCGATTTTACAAAGTATTTATCGAGATCCATCATTTCTTCTCCGTCATTTCTATTGCCTGTCTGAGGTCAAGTGTGCCGCTGTAGATAGCCTTGCCGCAGATCGCGCCGTAAACCTTCAGCTCGGCGAGATTGAGGATATCCTTGAGTACAGCTACACCGCCGCTGGCGATGATATTACAGCTTACGCTTTTGACCAACTCGCCAAGCTGCCTGAGATTAGGCCCCGCAAGAGTGCCGTCCTGATCGATGTCGGTAAAGACTATCGTGCGGACGCCTGCGTCCTCCATGCGCTTCGCAAGCTCTATGTAGTTGATCTCGCTGTTGTCGAGCCAGCCCTCCGCGCGGACCATTCCGTCCTTCGCGTCGATTCCGACGACGATCCTGTCGCCGTACTCCCTGACCGAATCAATTACAAGCTGCGGATTCTTTACTGCCGCCGAACCGAGGATAACACGGTCAATTCCGCGCGAAAGATAATATTCAACCGCCTTCATATCGCGGATACCGCCGCCGACCTCGACCGATAGACAGGAAGTTTTTGCAACATCAGCGATCAAGTCGGCGTTAACGAGCTTGGCGTCCTTTGCGCCGTCGAGGTCAACCATGTGCATCATCGAAGCGCCTGCCTCGGCGAACGAACGCGCCGCGTCATAGGGCGATGAAGCAACCTTGTTCGCGGTGGAATAGTCGCCCTTTAATAGGCGGACAGCGCTGCCCTGATATATGTCAATTGCCGGTAAAATATACAATTATAACACTCCCTTTGTCGATAACGGCTTGCCCGAAGCGTTTTCCTTTACAGCCAGACGCATTGCGTGAGCCGCCGCCTTGAAGAGTGCCTCGGTGATGTGGTGGGAATTGTCGCCGTAAACTGATTTAAGATGCAGGGTGATTCCAGCGTTGAACGCGAACGCGCGCATAAACTCAACGGTCATGGCGCAGTCGTAATCGCCGCAGCGCGCCTGCGGAAAGTCGGCGTCGAACACAAGAAACGGTCTGCCGCTGACGTCAACGGAAGCGAAAGCGAGCGCTTCGTCCATCGGAACATAGAAGCTGCCGAAACGCTCGATTGAGCCTTTATCTCCCAATGCCTCGGCAAATGCCTTGCCGAGTACAATGCCCGTATCCTCAACGGTGTGGTGCTCGTCAACCTCCAAATCACCCTTCACGTCTACAATCAGGCCGAATCTGCCGTGTGTCGCGAAGGAGTTGAGCATATGATCAAAAAAGCCCACGCCTGTACTGATGCTGACCTCTCCTCCGTCAAGGCAGAGAGACAGCTTGATATCAGTCTCTTTTGTTTTTCTGTTTACGGTCGCGGTTCTCATGCTGTCACCTCAAAATATTCTCGTATAGAATTAAGAACCTGCTCTACCTCCTGCCCGGTGCCTGCCGTAATGCGGAGATAACTGCCCATCAGACGGACAACGATGGATTTTGACTTGAGGTAAGCGAAGATTTTCTCGGCTTGGGAGGTGCGGACAAACACGAAGTTTGCGACACTCTCGATCGGAGTGAAATCCTCCTGCGCATTTCCGAGTTCCATCAAACCATTATACAATGTTTCGCGGTTTTTGACAATCGTTTTTTGACGGTTTTGCAAATATTCTTTGTTTTTGAAGATTACCGCGCCTGCCGCCTGAGAAAAGCTATTGACGTTGTAAGGCGATTTTACCGCCTTGACAGCGCGCGAAATCGTTTCATTGGCTACGGCAAAGCCCAGACGGAGCGCCGCTGAACCGACTGCCTTTGACGCGGTGCGGAAAACAATCAGGTTGGAATACTTCTCAACCTCGCTGAGCAAGGACTGATCCCAGAAGTCCATATAAGCTTCGTCGAGAATAACAAGCGCATCGACAGATGTGACAAGCCTGCGCGCTTCATCGGCGGTGATTCCTCTGCCGGTGGGGTTACAGGGATTTGAAAACATCAAGAGCTTTATTCCGTCGCTGTTTACCTTCTCAATCAGTGCGTCAACGTCAATGTCGAGATTGTCGTTCTTGACAAAGGTCTCGCACTCCACCTCACAGATCGAGGAGTAAAAGTTGTACATCGAAAAGTCGGGAGATACAACGAGCATCTTGTCGCCCTTCTCGAGAAAAGCGGCTTCAATCAGGAAAATAAGCTCGTCGGAGCCGTTGCCCGCGGTGACAAGCGCGGAATTTATGCCGTAGTATGACGCGAAAGCCTCAACAACAGAGCTCGCCATCGGGTCGGGATAGCGGTTGAAAGCGAGCTTGTCGATTTCAGCTTTGATATCCTCACGGATAAACTCAGGAAGATTGTCCGGGCATTCGTTCGCGTCAAGACGGATATCATATGTGCCGCTGATTGGCTCATACGGCACAAGGTTTATTATCTTTTTATTTAACGTATACATTATACTCGTCCTTTAATCGAGGTTAAAGCGCACCTTTATGGAGTTGGCGTGCGCGGTAAGGCTCTCAGCCTCGGCAAAGCGGATAACGTCCTCTGCGTCGGCTTTAAGAGCGTCCTCGGTGTAGTAAATAAAGCTGGATTTCTTTATAAAAGCATCAACGGACAGCGGCGAGAAGAAACGGGCGGTGCCGCTGGTCGGAAGTACGTGGTTCGGTCCCGCGAAGTAGTCGCCGAGCGGTTCGGGACTGTAATTGCCAAGGAATACCGAGCCCGCGTTGTCGAGCTTGCCTACATATTCCATCGGATTCTCACAGCATACCTCGAGGTGCTCGGGTGCAAGCTCGTTGGCAAAGTCAACCGCCTGCTTCATGTCGCTGCAAACGATGATCGCGCCGAAGTTCCCAAGTGAGCTGTCGATAATCTCTTTTCTTGAGAGCTTCTCAACCTGAACGGAAAGCTCTGCCTTTGTCTGCTTGGCAAGCTCCTCGCTGTCGGTAAGCAGAATCGAGGAAGCGAGCTTGTCGTGCTCAGCCTGGCTCATGAGGTCGGCTGCAAGGAACTTCGGATTGGCGGTCTTGTCGGCGATAATGAGAATCTCGCTGGGACCCGCGATCATGTCAATGTCGACGGTACCAAAGAGAAGTTTCTTTGCGGTAGCGACAAAGATATTGCCGGGGCCAACGATTTTGTCGACCTTCGGAACTGTCTCTGTGCCGTACGCGAGAGCCGCGACTGCCTGAGCGCCGCCCATAAGGAACATTCTGTCAACGCCTGCGAGCTTTGCAGCGGCAACGATATTGGGATTAGGAGTGCCGTCCTTCTGAGGCGGAGTTACCATGATAAGCTCCTCAACGCCCGCAAGCTTCGCGGGAATCGCATTCATCAGTACCGATGACGGAAGAACAGCCGTACCGCCAGGAACATAGATGCCGACGCGCTTTAAGCCGCGCACGCGCTGACCCATGATCACGCCGTTTGTCTTTGTGGTGAGCCAGCTCTGCTGCACCTGTCTGCGGTGGAAGTCCGCAATGTTGTCGGACGCCTTCCTGAAGGTTTCGAGCAGCTCAGGGTCGCAAAGCTTAACGATATTATCGATTTCCTCGGCGGTGATTTCGGTGTGCTCGGGAGCCTTGCCGTCGAACTTTACGGTGTACTCGCGCACCGCCTTGTCGCCGTTCTCACGGACGTTTTCGAGAATCTCGGATACTACGGGAATTACGTTCTTGTCCGAATTCTGCGCTCTCTTTTTTAGAGTATCTATAAACGCGTACTCCTGTACGCCGTCTGCTTTTACTGTGGTAATCATTGGGTAACTGCCTCCAATTTCTTCTGTAATGCCTCAATTTCCTTCTTGCGCAGCTTGAGACTGGCTGTATTGGCAATCAGACGCGCGGAAATGTCTGTTACCCACTCAATGACCTCAAGACCGTTTGCCTTGAGGGTTGAGCCTGTTTCTACGATATCGACGATTCCGTCGGCAAGTCCTACAAGCGGAGCAAGCTCAACTGAACCTTCGATTTTGATAATCCGCACATCCATATTTTTATCGTCAAAGAACGCGCGCGTCACGTTCGGGTACTTCGTAGCGATTGTTTTCGTATTATAACCGCTGTAGAAATCGATATCCTTCTTTGTTGCGAGCGCGAAACGGCACTTGCCGAAGTTAAGGTCGAGCAGCTCATAGAAGGAACTGCCGTTCTCAAGTATAGTATCCTTGCCTACTACTCCGAGGTCGCATACGCCGTGCTCAACGTAGGTAATTACGTCAGCCGCCTTCGCGAGAACCACCTCAAAGTCGTTGTCGCCGACAGGAAGGATAAGCCTTCTGCCCTTGTTTCTGACCTCGTCGCAGTTATAACCGATTTTTTCGAGCAGCTCGACTGTTGTCTTTTCGAGCCTGCCCTTTGTCAGAGCTATTCTCAACGGTTTCATTCTTCTTCCTCCCCTACGCTGATGACCTCCGCGATACCGCGGGCTGCGGCAAATGCCTTCGTTTTCTCCAATGTCGGGAGTACGCTGAATCTGGCTTTCCTGCCGTCGGCGTTAAATCTTGCGACAGCTTCGATAGCCTTCATCTCAGCCCCGTCACAGGCAAAAACAAGCACATCGGGGTTGTCCGAGTAGCTTATGCTTTCGTCGGACAGTCTTAAAATGGTCAGCGCGTCTGTGTCGATGGCAAAGCCCGCAGCCCCCATGGGAGCGTCGAACTCCGAGAGGAGCTTGTCGTAGCGGCCGCCTGTGATAACAGCGTCGCCGATGCCGTTGACATATCCCGCAAACACAAAGCCTGTATAATAATCGTTGCGCTGAACAAGACCGAGGTCGATGATAACCTTGTCGCCGAGACCGAGGGTCGAAAGGTTCTTATATAATGTATGTAAGTATTCAAGAGCGGACTGCGCCTTCGTGCCCTCGCAGATATGCGCCGCCTGCTCGATCACCTCTTCTCCTCCGAAAAGTGAGGGTAGCTTGCGGATAGCCGTTACCGACTTGCTCGGCTCGAGCTTATCGAGGAGATTGTTTAGAGCAGAATAGTTCTTGCTCTCGATTGAAACACGGATTTTTTCCTTGTAATCCTCATCGATATCAAGGCCGTCGGCAAGCGCGTCGAACACCTCTGCATGACCGAGCTCGATGCGGAAATCGTTGGCGACTGCCGAAACCGCGCTGATGGCTGTGGTGAGGATCTCCAGATCAGCTCTCAGACCCTGTGCTCCGAGAAGCTCAACACCCATCTGCATGAACTCTGTGCGGCGGCCTGTGAGAGTCGGCTGGTTGCGGTAAACCGCCTGTTTGTAATAAAGTCTTACGGGCAGCAGGCTGCTCTTAAGACGCGATGAAACCATGCGCGCGATCGGCAGAGTTGAATCGGGACGTGCAACCAGAAGTCTTCCCTTATTGTCTGTGAGCTTGAACATCTCCTCCTGGGAAATGCCGCTGCAGGGTACGGAGAAAACATCATAGAACTCAATTCCCGGGGTTATTACCTTCTTGAAACCCCTTGTTACAAATACCTGCTCGATCTTTCCGCAGATGTCGTCCATCGCGGAGCACTCGGCAAAGAGAAAATCCTTTGTTCCTTCGGGGGTAATTTTTAAATACTTTTTCATTTCTTACTCCATAAAACGCTTTAGTGTGATAATGCGTTAATATATTACCATAATAAAAGTGCCCTGTCAAGGCAATACCGCACAATCAAAACTTTGACTGTGCGGTTTCGCTGTTTTGCATGAATTATTAAGAATTGTGAGAAGTTTTTTATTTCTCTGTATTCTCGCTTTCTGTGTCTTCTGATTTATTATCAGCGTCTTCTTCATCATCAGATTCGCGGTTGAGAAACTTATCGAGGTGCAGGCGCTTCTTTAACTTATCCATCTGCTCCTGTTCCTTCTCGGCGCGAAGCTTCTTCTGCTCGGCTGCAATCTCCGTATAATGAAGTACATCAAAATCAAGAGCTTCCTGCGCGATCTTACCCTTTTCATCAATGCGGTTGCGGACACGCTTGCCGATAAGAGTGTAGATAGCGGCATAAATCGGGGTACCGAGAATGAAGCCCGGCAATCCAAAAAGCGCGCCGCCGACGATTACGCTGAACAGTACCCAGAAGCTCGAGATGCCGAGCTGGTTGCCAATGATCTTCGGCTTGAAAATATTGCCGTCCAGCTGCTGGATAACAATGAGGATCACTACAAACCAGAACGCGTAAATCGGGTCGACGAGGAAAAGAATCAATGCGCTCGGAATGCCGCCGAGGAACGGGCCGAAGAACGGAATGATGTTGGTTACGCCAACAAGAACCGCAATCATCGGAGCGTAAGGCAGATGGAAGATCGACATTACTATATAAGTCAAAATTCCGATAAGTCCCGCGTCAAGAATATCGCCAACCAGAAAACGACCGCATTTTGTGTCGGTTACGTCAACGATTTCATACACGCGCGGAAGGAACTTCATGGGAATGAAGGCAACCGCCAGACGCTTTACAAGACGGCAGAGCTGATCCTTTGAGGCGAGGAAATAGATGGAAATGATAATCGCCATGAGGAAATTGTACAGTCCCGATGCTGTGTTTGTGAGGATATTTCCCACAATACCGAGGACATTCTTTGTCGCGTCCGCGGTGGTGGAAAAGTCAAGACTCATGAGGAATTTTGTAAGTCTTGTCTGCAGCTCTGTGACCGTCGCGTCCAGACTGAAATTGGTGTGCAGATGAGTGTTGAGGAACTTAAACAGCTGATCAATATAGTTGTAACCCGTCTGCATGTACTTAGGCATATTCTCATACAGGGTACTCAGGTTGGCTGCAATCTGCGGAACAACAATGCCTATTAAGGCGGCGATAACCGCAAAAAATATGATGTATGTGCAGATTACCGAGAGCGGCTTCTTGAAATTCAGCCATATCTTGTGCTTTGAGCCCATCTTTTTGAATGCCTTGCCGTAGAAGAACTTATACGGAAAATTCAAAATATAGGCAATCATAAAGCCGAGGAAGAACGGTGACAGGATCGATAATATGTTACCGAGGATACCCCATACCACGTCCATGTTGTCTTTTACGAGCAAAAGCAGCACCGTAAAGGCGATGGCAATAAGCACGTTCTTTAGCGTCAGCAGCTTTTTCAATGGTTATCACTCCTTAAAAAAGAGACATTTGTGAGCTTTCGGGCAGGTCATTAAGGATACCCGACTCCCGAAGCGTTTCGATGACAGCCTTGGTGACCTTTGTTTTCACCTGCATATCCTCGATAGAGAGATATTCTCCCTGCTTTCCGGCTTCGGCAAGCGATACAGCCGCCGCCTCTCCGACACCGGGCAGAGATGAGAACGGCAGTCGGATTTTGCCGTCCTCTATTGTAAACATTTTGGCATCTGAACGGTAGATATCAACGGGAAGTACCTCGATACCTCGCGCGAACATCTCGTTGACGATCTGGTAGGTACCATACTCCTTCTCTTCCTTATCGGAAGCCTCATGCATACCGATTTTGCGCTTGATAAGACTCATTTTTTCCTTTACGGCTGAATGACCCTGCATTACGACCGCGCCGTCAAGGTTGTCGCTGCGAACTGTAAAATACGCCGCGTAATACTCGAGCGGTCTGTGAACCTTGTACCAGCCGAGCCGCAATGCCGCAATCATATATGCCGCGGCGTGCGCCTTCGGGAACATATACTTGATTTTCATGCAGGAATCAATGTACCATTCGGGAACGTTGTGCTCACGCATCGCCTTGAAATGCTCCTCCGTGAGCAGCTTTGTCGCATTGCCCTTACGGACGATCTCCATGATTTTGAATGACATGCTCTCGTCAAGACCCTTGTGCATAAGGTATGTCATAATCGAGTCACGGGTACCGATAACGTCGGAAATCGTACAGGTTCCGTTGTGAATGAGATCCTGCGCGTTGCCGAGCCAAACGTCGGTGCCGTGCGAAAGTCCCGAAATCTGCAGGAGGTCGGTAAAGGTCTTTGGCTTAGCCTCGATAAGCATTCCCTGAACAAAGCCTGTGCCGCATTCGGGAATACTGAAGGTGCCAATCTCGGAGTCGATATCCTCGGGCTTTACTCCGAGGGCTTCTGTGGAGGTGAACAGCGACATTACCTTTTCGTCGCTCATTGATACCTCCATTACGGGGATACCAGTGAACAGCTCGAGATAGTGATATATGGTCGGAACATCGTGTCCGAGCTCATCGAGCTTTGTAATAGTATCGTGAATAGAATGGAAATCGAAGTGGGTCGTAATATTATCCGAGGTCATATCGTTGGCCGGGTGCTGAACAGGACAGAAGTCGTAAACGTCATTTGTCCTCGGCACTACAACCATGCCGCCCGGGTGCTGACCCGTTGTGCGCTTAACGCCTGTACAGCCCTTGGCAAGACGCATAAGCTCAGCCTTGTGCATGGAAATACCGCGTTCCTCCTGGTACTTCTTTACGAAGCCGATCGCGGTTTTTTCAGCGACGGTCGAGATAGTACCCGCCTTGAATACGTTGTCCTTGCCGAACAGCTCCTCAGTGTAGCGGTGGGATTTTGACTGGTACTCACCGCTGAAGTTGAGGTCGATATCCGGAACCTTGTCGCCCTTGAAGCCGAGGAAGGTTTCAAACGGGATCTCATGGCCGTCCTGATCCATCAGAGTACCGCAGTTCGGGCAGTTCTTGTGGGGCATATCAAAGCCCGAGCCGTAGCTGCCGTCGGTGATAAACTCGCTGTGCTTGCACTTTTTGCAGACGTAGTGCGGACAGAGCGGATTAACCTCGGAAATACCGGACATGGTCGCAACAAACGAGGAACCTACCGATCCACGCGAGCCTACGAGATAACCGTGAGCCTCGCTGTCGGCCACGAGCTTCTGTGCGGTCATGTAAAGCACCGAGAAGCCGTAGGTTGTGATTGAATTGAGCTCCTTGTCAAGTCTCGCCTTTACGATCTCGGGAAGCGGATCGCCGTATTTTTCCTTGGCGCGCTGCCATGTAATGCTGATGAGCTGTTCCTGCGCACCCTCGATGTTCGGCGGAAAGGTGCCCTTTGGAATCGGGCGTATGCTCTCGCACATATCGGCGATTTTGTTGGGGTTAGTGACAACAACCTCGTACGCCTTATCCTTGCCGAGCCATTCAAATTCCTTGAGCATTTCGGCTGTGGTTCTGAAAAACAGCGGCGGCTGGTTGTCGGCGTCCTTGAATTTCAGCGATGCCTGCAAAATCTTTCGGAAGTCTGCGTCGTGAGGATCCATGAAATGGACGTCGCAGGTCGCGCAGACGGGCTTTCCGAGCTCCTTGCCGAGACGGATAATGGTTCTGTCGATCTCGTGAAGCTCGTCGACGTTCTTGAAGGTGCCGTCGCGGAGCATGAAGGCATTGTTGCCCGCAGGCTGGATTTCGAGGTAATCGTAGAAAGAAGCGATTTGCTTGATCTCTCCCCACGGAGCGCCCTTGAGAATGCTCTTGTAGAGCTGTCCCTCGCAGCACGCGGAACCAAGAATCAGCCCTTCCCTGTGCTTGACCAGCAGGCTTTTGGGAATGCGCGGTTTTTTATAGAAGGTTTGAAGGTGGCTGTGAGAAATCAGCTTATAGAGATTCTTCAAGCCCACCTTGTTTTTTGCTAAAATAATCTGGTGGTAGCTGGGCAGCTTCTTGAAATCACCGCCCGCGATTTTTGTATTGATTTCGGCGGTCGAGTGAATGTCGTAATCCGCTTCAAGACGTCCGCAGAGGCTGACAAATATCTTTGACAGCATATCAGCGTCGTCTGTCGCACGGTGGTGGTTAAACTTGCCCAGACGCAGGTAATTCGCGACAGTATCGAGCTTAACGTTCTTTATATCGGGCAAAATCGCTCTGGAAATCGCCACGGTATCTATGGACGTGTAGTTATACTCAACACCCATATTCTCGCACGCCTTGCGGATAAACGAGGTATCAAACGGCGCGTTGTGGGCGACCAGAATGCTGTCGCCAGCGAATTCGAGAAAGGCTGAAACCGCCTCAGACTGCGACGGCGCGTCCTTTACCATTGCATCGGTGATGCCCGTGAGCTGAACGATTTTTGCGGGAATCGGCATCTCGGGATTGGCAAAGGTCGAAAAGATATCCGTAACTGCACCGTTTTCAATCTTTACCGCGCCGATTTCGGTAATCTTGTCCTTTAACGGCGACAAGCCCGTCGTCTCGATATCAAAACAAATAAACGTGCCGCTCAGCGGTTCGTCCTGCTCTCCTGATACCGACTCGACAAGATCGTCGACAAAATACGCCTCGGTGCCGTAGAGGACTTTTATTTTCTCCCCGTCCTTATTTATGCGCTCGGCGGCGTTCATCGCGTCTGGAAACGCCTGCGCAACACCGTGGTCGGTAATCGCGATCGCCTTGTGACCCCACGCGGCGGCTCGCTTCACCAGCTCGCTCGCTGGTGTGAGCGCGTCCATCTGGGACATATTTGTATGGAGATGAAGCTCGACGCGCTTCTCGGGAGCCTTGTCGACAACCTTTACCTTCTCGGCGGTACCGATCGCACGGGCGTTTACAACAAGCTCACCCGCGTATTTGTCGTACTCAACGTCGCCCATAACGGCGATTGTATCGCCCTTGCGGATTGAGTCGACAACAGCGGACTCACGGATAGTATTGAACACCTTGACGGTTGTTGAACCGGTGTAATCAGTAATATTGATCGTAAAGATATTCTTGTCGCCCGATTTTGTAACGCGTTTTTCAAGCTCAAAAACGTCGCCCCAGACAGTGACCTTGCCCGAATCCATGGCTATTTCGCTGATTGGGATCATCTTGCCGCGAATATTTGTTCCGTACAGAGGACGGATAGAGGATTCAATAAGCTGCGGAGTGGCAAATTTTCCCTCGCGGATCTCGGTTTCTGTGGCCGCGGCTTCCTGCTGCTTTGCCCTGACATTTTCCGAAACCTCCGCGTCTGCGGCTTCTGTCTGAACCGCCTGCTCGAGCTGCTGACGCTGAACCTGCTTCTGCGCGTTCTGCATCTGCTGTTGGTAGGCGGTATTGTCCTCGGTCATCTCAAGGAGACCGTCATATATCAAATTAAAGGATAAATCAAATTGTTCGGCTATAAGCCGTAAAAGCACTCCGTCAAAACCCTTTGCATCGAGAATCGCCTTTCCTCCGTTGTAAAGGGTAATCCTGAGATTCTTGCCGTCCTGTTTGACGTCGGCGTTGTTGAGAGTGCCGTTTATACTGGGTATTTCACGTCTTGCCGCCTTGTAAAGCTCGGAAAAATACCTTACGGTAAAAAGCTCCCTGCCGAAGTGCGGCTTTATCACAACCGAGGAGTCGAGCGATTTCGCGTACAGCTTCTCGGTGCGGATAAGGTCGTCGAGCGGTATCAGTTCACTGAAATGTACCCAAAGCGTGATCAGACGCACCTCGTTGATTATGTTGACGCGCGTGACCACACCACCGGTTATTCGATCGGGTATTTTTGTGTTGCCCACCGACGAACCAAATATACTTCCTAATGTTTTCATATATTTCCTTTACATTTTTTCAATTTCATCCATAAGGGCGTCGACGAGCTTATCCTCGTCAACCTTATACAAAATCTCGCCCTTCTTGAAAACAAGGCCGCAGCCTTCGCCGCCTGCAATTCCGATGTCGGCTTCCTTGGCTTCGCCCGGGCCGTTTACCACGCAGCCCATAACGGCGACCTTGATGTTCTTTTTGCAGCCGCGCAGACGCTCCTCAACCTCGTTCGCGATTCCGACAAGATCGATGCGGGTTCTTCCGCAGGTCGGGCACGAAACGAACTGAACGCCCTCCTCGCGCATATCGAGCGCCTTGAGAATATCAAAGGCTGCATATACCTCCCTGACGGGGTCGGCGGTCAGCGAAACGCGGATAGTATCGCCGATACCGCGAGTAAGCAGCGCGCCTAAGCCGGCGGCGGATTTGATTATGCCCATTCGCTCGGTGCCCGCTTCGGTTACTCCGAGGTGCAGCGGATAGTCGCACTGCTCGGCCGCGAGCTCATAAGCCTGTATCATTGTGGAGACAGTCGAGCTTTTCATTGAAAGCACGATGTCGTTGAAGTCAAATTTTTCCAGCAGAGAGGCGTGATAAAGCGCGCTGTCGCATAGAGCCTGCGGAGTGGGATGACCGTACTTCGCAAGGATTTCCTTTTCGAGCGAGCCTGAGTTTACGCCGATTCTTATGGGGATCGAGCGCTGTCGGCATGCGTCCGCCACAGCCTTGACCCTGTCGTCCGAGCCGATATTGCCCGGATTGATTCTGATTTTGTCGACGCCCGCGGCGCAAGCCTCAAGCGCTAATTTGTAATTGAAATGTATATCCGCGACGATCGGTGCCTTGACCGCTTCCTTGAGCGCGGGAATCAGCCGAACGGCGTCCATGTCGGGAATTGCGGCTCTGATTACCTGACAGCCCGCTTCCTCAAGAGCGATCGCCTGACGGACAGAGCCTTCTATGTCTGTGGAGGGGACGTTGAGCATGGACTGCACACTTACGGGAGCGCCGCCTCCGATCTTGAGATTTCCTGCCTGTACCTGAATTTTACTGCTCATATTTCCTCCTACATACCCGGAAATGTTCCTGTAACTAACTGCCATACGTCCTTGACGGAGATTACCGCGATGAATATGAGAAGCAGCGCAAGTCCCACTCCGTTGATGATATACTCAAATTTACGCGGAATAGGTCTGCGGATAATAGCTTCAATAACAAGCATTACAAAGCGTCCGCCGTCGAGAGCCGGAAACGGAAGAAGATTGACTACGCCGAGGTTGACGGTGATAAGCGCCATGATGAATATGATATTGTTAACAGCGCTCATAAAGTTTACCTTGAGACCCTCGGACGCTACCATTGACACTGCCTTGGTAATGCCGACAGGACCCGAAAGGTCAGTAAAACTGAACCTGCCCTGAACCAGCATGACAATCGACTGCCAGACTGTCTTTGCAAGGCTGGCGGTCTGGCTGACTGTCTGCCCGAGAACCGTGCCGAAATTCTTTTCGATCGGTTCAACGGAGAAATCATAGCGGACTACTGTTTCCTTTGTATTCTTTTCCTTTGCCGCTTCCTCGGATTTATATTCTGTGTAGAACTGCACACCCTCAAGCGTGAGCTTCTCACCGTTGCGCTCAACCTCTACGTCGGCGGTATAGCGAAAACGCTCGTCGCGCTTTTCTATTTCGGGATATGTGTATTTTTCGGTTTTATTGATGTCTTTGTAGGCATAGAGCGAGTCAATTGAAGCCTTTGCCGCGTCATACGCCTCTTCCTTGGTCGTCGCCGCCTGAATCGGATCGGCGGATTTGAGCAGAATCTGATAAAGCTCGCTGTATTCTTCGTCTGTCAGCTTCGCGCCGTAATACTTTTCGTCGTTATTTACAAGCTCGACAAAGGTTCTTACGGGAAGATTTGCGCAGTCCTCCTTGTAAACCTCGAGGGAATCGGGATCAACGCTTTTGCACTGCATCGTCTGAATGGCAAACTGCAGATCCTTTATGTTCCAGACAGGATAGCCGTTTATGCCTACGATTTTGTCACCGACCTCCAAGCCGCTGCTCGCGGTGAAGGCGTTAGGCGCAAAGCCGCTGATGATCGTGCTCTCAAAGGACGGCTGCTGAACAAGAACAACGAACATAAGCAATAAGCCCACGACGAAGTTCATGAAAGCTCCGGCGACAATGATAATCATGCGCTTCCAGATTTTCGCGTTTGTAAAAGCCCGCGGATTATCGCTCTCAGCGTCCTCTCCCTCCATGGCGCAGTAGCCGCCTATCGGAAAAAGCCTGAGCGAATACTGGGTTTCGCCCTTCTTGAAGCCAAAGAGCTTAGGTCCCATGCCGAGCGCGAACTCATTTACCTGAACGCCGGATTTTTTGGCGGTGATAAAATGTCCGAACTCATGGGCGAAAATAATGAATTCAAAGAGAAGTACGCCGATTACGATTAGCGCTAACGTGATTAAAAACTGCATTTAATATAAGTCAACTCCATATCAGATTCCGCAACGAATCTTGCCCTGTATACCCTGTTTATACCCTGTCGGTAACGTACTGCCTTGCAAGTCTGTCGGCAGTGAGAATGTCGTCTACGCACGCAGGCGTGCTGTTTTCGATGCTGTCGACCGCACCCATAACAAGTTCTCCGATTTCAAGAAAGCTGATTTTGCCTTTTCTGAACAGCATATTCGCTTCCTCATTCGCGCCGTTTGCGATCGCCGTGGCTACGCCGCCCATTGCGAGAGCCTTTTTGCACGCGCGCAGACACTTGAACGTCTCGTAATCGGGCTCAAAGAAGGTGAGCTTGCCGATCTGCGCGAGGTTCAGTTCCTCGACGGGCGACTCGTATCTCTCGGGATACGTAATCGCGTACTGGATCGGAATGCGCATATCAGGCACGCCGAGCTGCGCGATTACCGAGTTGTCGGTGTACTCTATGAGAGAATGAATAATGCTCTCGCGGTGTACAACAACGTCGATATCATCACCCGATACGTCAAACAGACGCGCCGCCTCGATGATTTCAAGTCCCTTGTTCATCATAGTCGCGGAGTCGATGGTTATTTTCGCGCCCATGCTCCAGTTAGGATGATTGAGGGCCTGCTCCACGGTGACGCCGCGAAGGTCTTCTGTGGTTCTGCCGAAAAACGGACCGCCCGAAGCGGTGAGAATCAGCTTCTTGAGCGCCTTGTTGGGCGGATTTCCCTGTAAGCACTGGAAAATCGCCGAGTGCTCGCTGTCGACGGGCAATAGCCTGATTCCGTTACGGCGAACAGCATCGGTCACCAGATCACCGCCCGCGACAAGAGTTTCCTTGTTTGCAAGGGCGATGTCCTTCTTTGCCTCTGCCGCGGCAATCGTGGGTTGCAAGCCGACCATGCCGACTACGGAATTGAGGACCAAATCGGCACTGTCGAGCGTAGCCGCAGCGATAAGACCGTCCATTCCCGCGAGAACCTTTGTAGATGTGTCTTTTATATTATCCCTCAGCTCAGCCGCCTTATCCTCACGGAATACAACGGCAAGCTCAGGCTTGAATTTTCTGATTTGTTTCTCCAGCAGGTCAATATTGCTGTTTGCTGTCAGCGCGCGGACGTTAAGGCCGAGCTTCTCTGCAACGTCGAGCGTCTGGGTGCCGATTGACCCTGTGGAACCCAATACTGAAAGGTTATGTTTCATAATTTTACCCTAAGCTTAATATCGGCATATACTGACTGATCAACAGAACAATAGGCGCGGTGAAGATTATGCTGTCGCAGCGATCGAGAAAACCGCCGTGACCCGGAAAAATCGTGCCATAGTCCTTAATGCCGAGACTGCGTTTAATGAGTGAAAAACTGAGGTCGCCGACGATGGAAAATACCGCGTCGAGCGCGCCGATTATTACCATCGAAATGAAATTGACCGAAACCGCCGAAAATACCCAGAGCTGGAAAATAAGTCCCAGCGCCACAGCGGAAATCATGCAGAACAAAACGCCGCCGATTGCGCCCTCAACAGTCTTTTTGGGGCTGATTTCGGGACAGAGCTTGTGCTTTCCCATGCTCGCGCCGACGAAAAATCCGCCCGCGTCAGCCATCCACGGAAGCATTAGTACAACAAAGAACCCGAAGGTCACGCTGATACCGTTGCTGCAAACAAGCACCATCGCGCTCATACCGAAAACTATCAGAAGAGTTCCGAACACCGCGTAGCAAAAGTCAATATAGCTGAATTTTTTGTGACGGATAATCAGCACCATGAACGCCGCCAGCATAAAGACAACCAGTATCAGGTAAACATATGCGGTCGCGCACAACAGCGTCAGAAGAAACGCCGCTAAAATGCAAACGACGGATATCGGATAGTTTTTCAGCATTCCCTTACCGTTGAGATATTCCCCTATCATTACGGCCGTTACACCGCTCACAACCAGATTTAAGGTAGGTCGCCAAAGCTCTGACAGGAAGATTATCAAAACTACGGCGGGTATACCGATCGCGGCGGTCAAAAGTCTCGGTTTCAGTGATTTCATTAATTTGCTCCTCTCAAGGCGCGGCTGCTCAAACGCCGCCGTAACGCCTGTTGCGCTGAGAATATATGCGCAGCGCTTCGTCCAAATCGGACTTCTGGAAATCAGGCCAGAGCTTGTTCATGATCACAAACTCCGTGTACGCCGACTGCCAGAGCATAAAGTTTGAAATGCGGTACTCTCCGCTCGGACGGATAATCAGGTCGGGGTCGGGCTGTCCCGCGGTATAGAGCCTGTCAGAGATAAGCTGCTCGGAAATGTCCGATTCGCTCAACTCGCCTCTCTTTACGTCAGCCGCAATGCTCCTGACAGCTCGGACAATCTCGTCGCGCGAACCGTAGTTCATCGCGATGTTGAGAACCATGCCTTCGCGTTCACGCGAGCACTCCTCGTTCTCGTCCATAAGCGCGCGAAGCTCCGGAGAAAAGCCGCTTTTGTCGCCGATAAAGCGCACGACAATATCATCGTCCTTGAAATCTGAGATAGCTTCCTCAAGGTACGACTTGAAAAGCTTCATTAGCGCGCCGACCTCGTCCTCCGGTCGCTTCCAGTTTTCTGTGGAAAAAGCGTAGACCGTGAGGTATTTGATACCGATTTCCGAACAGTAACGCGTGATTTTACGGAAGGTGCGAGCACCTTCCGTATGTCCTGCCTTGCGCGGCAGACCGCGTTTCTTTGCCCACCGTCCGTTGCCGTCCATGATAATTCCGACGTGCTTCGGAAGGACAAGCTCAACTGCTTCGGTTTCGGTTTTATTTCGACCGAAAAACGCCATATTACAGCTCCAAAATCTCTTTCTGCTTATCGGCTGAAACGCTGTCAACCTTCTTGGTGAATTTATCGGTTAATTCCTGGGTTTTCTTCTCGGCAAGCTTGAGATCGTCCTCGGTGAGCCCTCCCGACTTCTTCATAGCCTTGAGCTTTTCAATGGTATCGCGGCGGACGTTGCGCACCTGAACCTTGGTTTCCTCGGCGAGCTTCTGAACGTCCTTGACGATCTCCTTACGTCTGTCCTCTGTGAGAGGCGGAAACTGGAGGCGGATAATCTTGCCGTCGTTCATCGGATTGATGCCGATATCGGACTTCTGGATAGCCTTTTCGATCTGTCTGAGGATAGAAGCGTCCCACGGCTGGATCGTGAGGGTTCTCGCCTCGGTCACGGAAACCGCGGCAAGCTGGTTCACGGGAGTGGGAGCTCCGTAATAATCGACCTTAACCTTGTCAAGAACGGCGGGATTTGCTCTTCCCGCACGGATTTCGGCATATTCGGTGCAGAGGTGGTCAAGACGTCTGTTCATGCGCTCCTCTGCTTTTTTGAGCTGTTCTTTCATGTTAATCTCCTCCTAAAATATAAAATGAAATTAAGTCCTTGATCATTCGTCGTTCGATACGACTGTGCCGACATTTTCACCGCAGACAGCCTTGTAGATGTTGTCGGGATCCTCGATGCTGAATACAAGAATCGGAATGTTGTTATCCCTGCACATTGCGGCAGCGGTGCTGTCCATTACGTTAAGTCCCTTGCTGAGAACCTCCTGATGTGAAACAGTGTCGTACTTCTTGGCGTCGGGATTTGTCTTGGGGTCGGAATCATAAACACCGTCAACCATTGTAGCCTTGAAAATGATATCGGCTTCGATCTCGGCAGCTCTCAGAGAAGCCGCGGAGTCGGTGCTGAAAAACGGGTTGCCGGTTCCGCAGCCGAAGATAACTACTCTGCCCTTCTCCATGTGGCGGATCGCCTTGTTGCGGATATAGGGCTCAGCTACCTGAGGCATGGAGATAGCGGTCTGAACACGTACGGGTATGCCGAGCTGCTCGAGAGCGTCGCATACACCGAGAGCATTGATAGCTGTAGCGAGCATTCCCATGTGATCAGCGCGGGGTCTGTCCATATCGCCCGAGCTTCTGCCTCTCCAGAAGTTGCCGCCGCCGACAACTATGCCGATCTGTACGCCTTTTTCGTTACATTTCTTAATCGGTTCACAAATGCGCATAACTGTATCAAAGTTAATGCCGTGCTTGTCCTCGCCCGCGAGAGATTCGCCCGAGAGTTTTAATAAAATACGCTTGTATTTGGGTTTCATATCTTAACACCTCATCAATTATATTTAGTTATATTATACTATATATTGGCAGTGATGTAAAGCAAAAACACTAAATATTTTGTCTTTTCACCAAAGTTTCAAGGACAAAAAAAGACGCGGTCCGACAAAATCAAACCGCGTTTGTGTTTATTATTTTTATAAAGAATTAAAGAACTTTTGAAAGGAATTCCTTAAGTCGGGGTGACTTGGGATTTTCGAAGAACTCGGAAGGTGCTCCCTGCTCGACGATTACTCCCTCGTCAACAAAGACGATGTTTGTACCGACCTCTCTCGCAAAGCCCATTTCGTGAGTGACAACGACCATTGTCATGCCGTCCTTTGCGAGCTGCTTCATAACCTCAAGCACCTCTCCTACCATTTCGGGGTCGAGAGCAGAGGTCGGCTCGTCAAAGAGCATAACATCTGGATTCATCGCAAGAGCGCGGACTATGGCGATTCGCTGCTTCTGTCCGCCCGAAAGCTGTGACGGATACGCGTCAGCTCTGTCCGCAAGACCAACACGCTCGAGAAGCTTCATCGCGTTTGCCTCGGCTTCCTCCTTGCTCTGCTTGAGGAGCTTAATCGGGCCGAGGGTGAGATTGCGCAGGACTGTCATGTGAGGAAACAGATTGAACTGCTGGAAAACCATTCCCATCTTCTGGCGGTGAATATTAATGTTGACGGAAGCGTCTGTAATGTCAACGCCCTCGAAGAAGATCGAGCCTGAGGTGGGTTCCTCAAGAAGGTTAAGACAGCGCAGGAATGTTGATTTACCGGAGCCTGACGCACCGATCACAACCATTACGTCGCCCTTGTCGATCTCGGCGTTGATGCCCTTGAGAACGGCGGTGTCGCCGAAGGATTTACAGAGGTTGTCAACCTTAATCAATACATTATCAGTGGTCACTGTTGCGCAGCCTCCTTTCGAGTCTCTTCAGCAGGAACGAGAGAATCAGAACAATAATCAGGTAAATGAGCGCGACCGTAATCAGAGGGAAAAACGCCTCGTAGGTACGCGAACGGATCATATTTCCGACGTAGGTCAGATCCTGAAGCGCTACATAACCCGCGACAGAGGTTTCCTTTACAAGCACAATGAACTCGTTGCCCAGAGCGGGAAGAATGTTCTTGAACGCCTGAGGGATAATTATGTAAATCATTGTGTTCTTGTAGTCAAAACCGATTGAACGGCTCGCCTCAAACTGACCCTTGTCAATCGACATGATGCCCGAACGGACGATCTCGGCAACATATGCCGCGGAATTCATACCGAAGGAAATGAACGCCGCGATAATACCGTCGCGCGAGCTTGCGAATACGATAAAATACATAATCATCAGCTGGATAACGACAGGTGTGCCGCGGATGATTGTGATATAGAAATTACAGATAAAGTTCAATACCTTGAGGATATAGTCGGAAGGATTCGAACATTTTCTTCCCTGCAGCTGCATATCGTAGGTGGAACGCACCATTGCAATCAAAAAGCCGAGAACTATACCAATCGCAGCCGCCACAAGCGTAATGAGAATCGTTACGCCAAGACCGCTCAGCAGCTGAAGCCAGCGGTCGTCGGTGATAAAGGTTTTGATAAAGCTCTGAGCGATACTTTCAAAAAAATCCATATAATATACCCTTACTCAAATCAAACGGGCAGGCACAAGTACCTGCCCGTCGCGATTCAAAAATTTTACTCGCTGATGTACTTCTTGATGATGGTATCGATTGTACCGTCATCCTTGAGCTCCTTAAGTGCCTTGTTGAACTGCTCTGTAAGCTCGCTGCCCTTCTTGAGGCAGATTGCGTACTCTTCGTTCTCGAAGGGGTCGTCAAGAATCTTTGTACCGGCGTTCTGAGCAACGAACGCCTTAGCGGGCTGGTTGTCAATAACAACAGCGTCTACCTTGCCCTGAGTAAGAGCGAGAACCGCGTCGGCACCCTTGTTGAAGCGCTCAACCTTGGCGCCCTCGATGTCGGTAACATAGATGTCGCCTGTGGTACCCATCTGTACGCCAATTGACTTGCCCTTGAGGTCGTCAGCGCTTGCTACGGGGCTGTCTTTCTCGTTGACGATGATAACCTGTACAGCGTTGGTGTAGGGATCGGTGAAATCTACAGACTGCTTTCTCTCGTCGGTGATGGTCATGCCTGCCATACCGAAGTCAGCCTTGCCTGAGGTAACTGCGGTGATGATTGCGTCGAAATCCATGTCGTCGATTACGAGCTTGCAGCCGAGCTTTTCACAGATAGCATTCGCGATGTCTGCGTCGATACCAACTACCTCGCCGCCTTCCTTGTACTCGTAAGGCTCAAAGGCTGCGTTGGTCGCCATGTGAAGCTCCTTAGCCTCGGTCTTTGAGGAAGCGTCGGAAGCAGCAGATGAATTGTTGCCGCCGCACGCCGTGAACATGAGAACACAGGTGCAGAGCATTGCAACTGCTAAAACTGCGGATAAAATCTTTTTCATGATAAATTTTCTCTCCTTTTTTTCAACAATAATATTAATATAGCAGAAAGTTTGCCAAAAATCAAGCGATTATGAAAAATTATTCAACAAAAATCACGATTTATTCATCACTTTTTGATTTATCATCATTGGCGTCGGCTTTTCGGCGTTTGATTACGGAGCGGACTTTCAGAATCCCGAGTACCGCCGCTGCCGACAAAGCCATACTGACCGCACAGAGTACCGCTACTGCGACAAGGTTTACATTTGAGCTGTCGTGGTCGGTGAAATCATAAAATGAGCCGTAATCATGAACCGTTGCTTCCGTAGTATTCTCGGTTTTCCCGGAAGAACCCGATTTGCTCTTTCCGCTCGAAGAGGATTTTGAATTGCCGCTGCCTGACGAAGAGGACTTTGATGAATTTGACGACTTGCTCTGAGATGTGCTGCCGCTTCCCGTTACGGTTATAACACCGGACCTTACCTCTCCTACCGACATAAATTCGGCGTCGCTGTCAACACACTGCGATACGGTATAGCCAAAGGTATATGTACCGGCTTTCTTTGACTTGAACGACAAAGTAAAAATCACGGCTTCTTCGCTGCAGTCGGTACCGCCGGCGTTCAGATAATCAAGTCTGACTCGTCCGTCCCCGCTGTTTGTTTCAACAAGCGCGGGCTTTTGGACTGACGCGCCGCGAAAATCAAACGCCGATGAATCATATGTAATATCAAACAGCGCCGCGCACAACGGGCTGCCTGACGCCGCGCAGACATTGACGGTAAAAACACGGTTCCGCGCTGTTTCGCAGTCAGAAGTACGGAAGGAAACAGATGACGCCGCTGACGCTGTCACCGTACAAAATAATAAAGAAATGATAATCAGTAAAACAAGAACGCGCTTCATAACATTAACCAAAAATGCAAATAAAAAACGAACCCCCGAAGCATAAGCTACGGGGGCAACTTTGGCGGAGAGAAGGGGATTCGAACCCCTGGTACGGTGATTACCGTACACATGATTTCCAATCATGCTCCTTCGGCCAGCTCGGACATCTCTCCAAACACCGTTGGTTATTATACCAAATTCATTTGGAAAAATCAAGAGGTTTTCCGAAATTTTTATATTTTCTTCCCTGAACCACATCTCTGCGCCTGAACTCACGGTTCATTTCATTTAATACGCGCTTTTTATCCGCACTCCACAAGGGCGCGACGAGCAGCTTTTTGTCGCCGTCGCCGGTCAGACGGTGAATAACGGTATTTTCCGGCAGAACCTCGACTGCGTCGCATAGAATGTCAAGGTATTGCTCAAGACTAAGCGTCTCAAACTCACCATTCTCGTAATCACTTAAAAGGTCTGTGCCGCGGAGAACGTGAAGAAGCTGCAATTTTACTCCGTCGCTTCTCTCCCCTGCGTAACGCACGGTTTGAAGCATCATTTCCTTCGTTTCGTTCGGCAGTCCAAGAATAACGTGGGTGATTACGCTCACGCCGTTTTTACGGAGATCAGATACTGCCTCATCAAAGGTTTCAAGAGGATAACCGCGTCGGATATACTCAGCAGACTGCGCATGAACGGTCTGCAAACCCAGCTCAACCCAGACAGGCTTGATTTTATTCAGCTCAGAGAGCAGTTCAAGTACATCTCTTCCCAGACAATCGGGTCGGGTGGCAATTGAAAGCACTGCTATCTCTTCGGGAAGAATCGCTTCGTAAAATATGCGCCGCAGATATGAAACGTCGGCGTAGGTATTGGTAAAAGGCTGAAAATATGCGATAAACTTCCTGCAATCGGTCTTTTGACGGATACGTGTCTTCGCCTGCTCGAGCTGTTCAGTAATGCTCAGATTCCTGTCAGCCGAGAATTCTCCCGAACCGCCGCCGCTGCAAAAAATACAGCCGCGTCTGCCCAGAGTACCGTCGCGGTTCGGGCAGGTCATGCCGCCGTCAAGAGAAATCTTGTATACCTTCTCACCAAAGGTCTTTTTTAAATATTCGTTTAAGGAATAATAATACATATTTCATTACAAAGCAAAAGACCAACCTCACGGTCGGTCTTTCTACTAATAAAAGGAACATCTATGAAAAAACTGGTGGTAAGCTTTGTTTACAGCCTATCTTGTTGCTGTGATTATATATTACAGGCTGTTTGTGAAAACTATTTGAAGTTTTGTGAAAACATAGGTGAAAGTTTTATTGAAAGACTGACGATTCTTCGCTATTTACGCAGATATTCAAGAAAACGCTCGTACAGACTGTCCTCGAGCGCCTTCAATTCTTCATCAACTCCATCGCTCTCGAACATTCTAGCGTACTTTGACAGAGCCACAAACGCACCTATGAGGTTCTTTCGCACCTCGTCCTGAAGCTCGGCGCTGAGAGTCTTGCCGCAGGATAACCCGAGATAAATATTTCCATCGTTTAGCTGAGAGGAAATCGACGCGGTTTTCAGCTCGAAGGCATTTACCTTGTGAATACCTTCACAAAATTCTTTCAAAGAAAAATGTTCTGTATTTTCGTCAAACTCTCCCTCATCGCCTGCCAGGTCGTCCTCGCATTCCGTTAATGAAAATTCGGGGTCAGTGAGGAATTTGTAGCGATACTCAGTGTACGGCGCGATCACGTTGAACAGCCGCATGGCATATACCGCGCTTTCAAGACAGCTGAACGCCGCATACTGCATATTGCTGTCATTCAGCCGCAGAAAGCTGTAGAGGTTCTGATAGACAGATTTGTTGACCGAAATCAGCACGAGCTTATCATTTTCGCTGAAATCACTCCGCTCGGGACCGGCGAGAAATTTCATCGTGAATTTGTAGGATTTATTTACATAGGCGGAAAAATCGCGCAGGAATCCATTCAGAAGCTCGGCTTCATTAATTGTAAATTCAAACATAATCTCACCTGAATAATTCTAATTCGGAATTAAATAAGTCATTTCGGGTAATGTCTGCGTCGTACTCAACGCCGTTTTCACGCTGCAGGGCTGAAATAATGAGCTGAGGGTTTACGTTGTCGCTGCTGCCCGCGGAAAGAATCACGTCAAGCTGCGCGCAGTCGAACATCTCCTTTAGCTCAAAGCTGCGGATACCCTGCTTTATATCGACCGTTTTCATGCCCTTCTTTGACTTCTTCTCGATTTCGATGTGCTCACGGCTCAGAAGCTCACGGAGCTGAGAGGTCACTACAGACGACGAGAGCCTGTCCGCACTAATACGCATCGTGAATGACGCGTAAGCGACCTTGCCCGCCTTCATAACGACCTCTGTCGCGTCGAACACACGAATACCGCGCGGCAAACAAGGATTAAGCCTGTCGGGAATTGTCTTAATATCAAATGCATCGTCCTCAAGCTTGACGTCCATGCACTCGTTCACACCGCGAAAGCCGAGCGATAGTGGTAAAGGAAATGTCGCAAACGGGTGCGGATTGAATCCCTCGGTATGCCAGATCGGCAGCTTGCTCTTGTGAAGCGCGCGGAGCATAGTGCGGTTGAGGTCGAGGTGTGAGATGTAGCGGCACTCAAAGTCCTTTTTAAACCAGATTCTGACGTTTCTCAAAGCAAACTCCCTCCCCGTATTTTGCCGCGCCGCAGCCGCTGCACTGTAAGCGGCAGTGCGGTGTTGTTGTGTTATTGTATGCCTTTTGGCACTCCTTGATCAAAAACTGCTTGCTTACACCGTAGTCGATGTGATCCCACGGCAGGATTTCGTCGAAGGAACGGCGGCGGTTAGCGTAAAACGCAGGGTCTATGCCGCACTCCTCGAAGATGTCCAGCCATTTTTGCAGATCGAAGCAGTCGCTCCAGCCGTCAAAATGGAAATCTCTCTCGCATGCGAGAGCCATCGCCTTAGCGAGCTTTCTGTCACCGCGTGCGAATACGGCCTCGAGAAAGCTGGTGTCCGCATCGTGGTAGTTAAACGTGATTTTCTTTGTAGTAATGCTCTCCTTGATGTGCGCCTGCTTCTCGTGGAGAACGGGAATAGTGTCCTGCGGCTCCCACTGGAAGGGTGTAAACGGCTTCGGAACGAATGATGACGCGGAAACCGTTACTCGCACAGACTTGCCCTTTGAGCGGTTAGGCGTCTGATAGTATGTATCGACAACCGACTGACCGAGGTGCGCGATATCCGCGACGTCGTCCATTGTTTCCGTCGGCAGACCGATCATAAAGTAGAGCTTTACGGTTGTCCAGCCGCCCGCAAACGCTGTGGCACAGGTCTGCATAAGCTCGTCGTGCTGAACATTCTTATTGATAACGTCGCGCATACGCTGACTGCCCGCCTCGGGAGCAAAGGTCAGACCGCTCTTGCGGACGGTTTTGATCTTATTCATTATCTCGTCGGTGAAGCCGTCGACGCGCAGCGACGGCAGCGAAATGCTGACCTTTTCCTCACCGCACCAGCTTGTCAGTTTCTCGAGCAGCGGAACGATTTGGCTGTAGTCGCTCGAGCTCAGCGATGACAGCGACACCTCGTCGTAGCCCGTATTCATGCAGAGCTTTTTGCACTGCTCGTTGATAACCTCAGGCGATTTCTCGCGTACGGGACGGTATATAAATCCCGCCTGGCAGAAACGGCAGCCGCGGATACAGCCGCGGAATATCTCCTGCACTGCACGGTCATGGACTATTTCGACGAGAGGTACGACGAAATTGTCGGGATAAAAGCTCTCGTCCATCTTCTTCATCAGTCGCTTATGGATCACCGCGGGAGCATTGCCCTTCGGAGTAAAAGCAGCAATAGTGCCGTCGTCATTGTAGCTGACTTCATATAAGGAAGGCACATAGACGCCCTCGATCTGGGCGCAGCGCTCCAGAAACTCCGACTTGCATCTGCCCTCTGCCCTGCACTCACGGAACAACTCCATGACCTCGAGGTCGACCTCTTCTCCCTCGCCGATAAAGAACATATCCACAAAATCCGCAATCGGCTCAGGGTTGCAGGCGCATGGACCGCCGGCAACGACAATGTTTTTCAGCTCGGTTCTGTCGCGCGAATAGATCGGCACATTGCTCATTTTCAGCATATTAAGCATATTAGTGTAGCTCAGCTCGTACTGGAGTGTGAAGCCGATAAAATCAAAATCCGAAACGGGATCGCCGCTCTCCAATGCATAAAGCGGAATCTGACGCTCGCGCATCAGCTCTTCCATATCTATCCACGGCGCGAAAACACGCTCGCACCAGATGTAATCCACACTGTTAAAAAGGCTGTAGAGTATTTTCATTCCAAGGTGCGACATTCCGACCTCGTATGTGTCGGGGAAACAAAAGGCAAATCTTACGTCCACCTTGCGTTTGTCCTTGATGACCTCGTTCAGCTCTCCGCCGACATAGCGGCCGGGCTTCTGAACCTTTAAGAGCAGTTTTTCGATTTCCTTGCTGACCATGGCAACCTCCGTCAGTAGTATTTTTCCTGCCTGGTAAAAAGCGCGAATATCAGATACACGCAGACAAAAAGCAGTGAAAAGTTGTAGTGAGAATGAAACAAAATCACAAATCCCAGCGCGGCTATCGGGAAAACAGAGATAAATGTCAGTCGGCAGACGATTTTTTCCGCCTGTTCGGGAGTGCGACTTCGGCACAGCAGGATAAACAGAAGCTGTCCGCCGTCGAGCGACATCACGGGCAGCAGATTAAACAGTCCGACAGACAGATTTGCCGCCGCAAAAGGGAGAATTTTTTCCGTTCCACATAAGTATACCAGAAAAAGCGGCAGAACACAAATAAAATTCGCGGCGGGACCGAAAAAAATTATCAGCATGTTTTCACGCGCACTTCTCTCTTGCCTTGAGGGGTCGGAGATGGATATTTCGAAGAGCAAAATCTTAATTCTCTCAGGGAAATATCCCAGAGCACGCATTGTAATAAGGTGCCCGCTCTCGTGGATTATCACAGCCAAAACACAGCAGCAGAAGCTCTGAAATATTCCGAGAATTACACTCATTGCCGCAAGACACAGAAGCAGATAGGATATTTCAACTCGTATTCCGCAAAGCCTAAACCTCATCAGCAGTCGCCTTTTCGGTCAGTATTCCGAGATTATAATCCTCCCTGCCGTCAAAAATCGCCGTATTATTGAGATTGCTCACATACCATTCGTGCGCGGTTTGATACAGCTCGCCGCCAATGCTTTTCATCACAAAGGCTGCAAGCGCTATCAGCAGACAAATCACAAGCTGTAACGTCAGAAGCAGCTGCTTCGGCGGAGCGACCGACTTGGGTTCGGGTACATCGTCCTCCGATGCCTGTGCGGGGTCGAGAATTACCGGCACCTCGCTCTCACTCACGCTCTGCCAGTTATCGTCATAGGTTATCGAATTCCTGTTTTCTTCCAAAAAAATCACCTCAGTGCAAATATATGCGCCGAGGTGAAAAATAATCAGTTGAGTTTTTTGAAATCGTTTCTTACCAAATCTAAGAAGAAGCAGATTGCAAGAATAAGACAGCCGACTTCCGCAATCGGGAAAGCATACCACACCGCGCTGACTCCGATTGTCTTTGCCAGTATAAACGCTACCGGAAGCAGAATGACGAGCTGACGGCATACCGACATGAGCAGGCTGCGTACACCCTTGCCCACCGCCTGGAACAGCGTTGTAAACAAGATACCTGCCGCTGCGGGAAGAAAACAAAGACTGACAGTCTTAAACGCGGGAACGCCGACTTTCATGAGCTCCTGACCGCCGCCGAACATAGAAATCAGCACGTCCGGAATCAGCCACATCAGCAGAACTCCGACCGACATGATTATAACCGCAATAATCAGACCCCACTTGAGCGCGGAATAAACGCGTTTCCTGTTGCGCGCGCCGTAGTTGTAGCCGATGACAGGCATTACGCCCTGGTTGAGTCCGAAGCACGGCATGAACACAAAGCTCTGTAGCTTGAAGTAGATACCGAAAACCGTGACGGAAACAGCGGAGCCTGCAGTCATAAATATCGTATTTATGCCAAGCATCATAACCGCACCGATTGACTGCATAATAATAGAAGGTAAACCGACAGCATAGATATTTTTGATAATAGCTCCGTTGAGCTTGAAATTCTTAAAGCTTACCTTTACCTCATGATTTTTCTTAAAAAGAACTATAACTGAGAATATCATGCCGCAGAACTGTCCGAAAACAGTCGCGATTGCCGCACCCGCAACACCGAATTCCGGAAAAATACCGATGCCGAAAATCATAAGCGGGTCAAATATAATATTTACCACCGCGCCGAGAAGCTGAAACAGCATCGGATAAATCATGTTGCCTGTTGCCTGGAGGGTTTTCTCTATCATTATCTGGACAGTCGCAAAGCCCGAGAAGCAGAGAACTATTGTCAGATACTGAACACCGCAGTCGGCAGTGTGCGCGTCCGTAGTAAACAATCCCATGAAAGGTTTGACCGCGAACAGCCCGAGCAGCAAAAATACAGCGTATGTAAACAGACAGGTCACAAGTCCGTGGGTCGCGGCGGAATTCGCCATATTGAAATCCTTCTCGCCGAGCTTTCGTGAAACGAGTGAGTTAACGCCGATAGCCGTACCAACTGAGGCCGCAATCAGAAACAGCTGCAGCGGATACGCGAGAGAAATAGCAGTCAGTCCAGCCTGATCGTAGTTGCCGATAAAAATGCTGTCAACCACGTTATACATCGCCATAATAGTCATTGAAAACATCGCGGGCAGCGACATCGTCAGAATGAGCGGCAGCATAGGCTTTGTGCCCATTTTGTTTTCCGTTCTTACTTCGTTACTCATGCTTCATCTTCTTCCTTCTGATTCGTTGATATACAAAATAAAACAGCAGCATTATCGCGGTGCCTAGAACTACACCTGAAAAATCAATCCACATATCGGTTATCATTCCCGCGCGTCCTTCCGAAAAGAGTTGGATCGTTTCGTCAACAAAAGCCGTGCCAAGTCCCGCAAAGAATACATACGCCAGATAGCGGTACGGCTTAAAACGGTCAAAGGAATAGGCGCAGCTTGTCAGAAGCATTCCGATAGCTGTGTATTCCGAAAAATGCGCAAGCTTACGGACAAAATGCTCCGAAAGCTGATAACCGGCTCCGAATGCCTTCAAAATACCGTTAAGAAACACATATGCCCACCTGCTCTCCTGTGATGAGATATTTGATGACATCGCGGAATGCACAAAGGCAAAGACAATTGCCGCTGCGGTTAAAACTAAAATAATGGCCCGAAAACGGGCAGATGCTCTATGATTCATTTCATCACTCCTTTGTATATTTTACATCAAATACAGTGAATGTCAATGAATATGAATACTTTTTAACCTTATGTGTCAGAATTTACGGAAAGATTTGATTTTACAGCCAAAAACTTGCCATCTTAGCTATTGAAAAAAACAGCTGATTCTGTTATACTTTGAGTTGACTGATTGAAAAGGAGAATTTTATGTTTCTGAATTATTTAATCATTTTCTTTATTTCAATGGTACCTATTGTTGAGCTGAGAGGCGCGATTCCCGTTGCGGTAGGCATGGGTATGGAAGGCTGGCAGCTCTTCTGGGCATATGTTATCTGCGTTATAGGCAATATGCTGCCTGTTCCGCTGATTTACTTCTTTGCCAGAAAGGTTCTTATCTGGGGTAAGGACAAAAAATACATCGGCAAGTTCTTTACCTGGTGCTACAACAAAGGCGAAAAAGGCGGCGAAAAGCTCAAGGCTAAAGCCGGAAAGGGTCTGTTTATCGCTCTTATGCTCTTCGTAGGCATTCCTCTCCCGGGTACGGGCGCATGGACGGGTACTCTCGCGGCAAGCTTCCTCGACATGGGCTTTAAGAAAAGCTCTATCGCGGTTATGTGCGGCGTATTGATCGCGGGCGTTATCATGGGTACTGCAAGCCTGCTCGTAAGCATGGGCGCGGGCGGTATTTTTTCCTGCCTCGCTCCGAAATAAGTATAGTAACAAAATTGGGCAGCAGACGCTGCCCTGTTTTTTAGGTGAAAATAATGACATATAATTTTGACGCGCTTATTGTCGGCGGCGGAGCTTCCGGTCTGATGTGCGCTATCACCGCGAAACGGCAAAACCCGAAACTGAATATCGCGATTATCGAGAAAAACGACCGTGTCGGAAAGAAACTTCTTTCAACCGGCAACGGCAGATGCAACCTGACGAACACACGTATTTTTGCCGAAAAATACGTCGGCAGCCTTAACGCAAAGTCTCTGTTCGAGAAGTATGACGCAACCTTTCTGCTCAGAGAGTTTAAGTCCCTAGGTCTGCTCACCTTTGCCGACAGCGAAGGCAGGGTATATCCTGTTTCGCGGCAGGCAAGCTCTGTGCTCGACGTACTAAGATTTGCATGCAACAGATACGGAGTTGAAATTTTCTGCGGCGAACAGATCAGAACCCTGAAGCACGAAAACGGCGGATTCCATATCAAAACAGCGGAAAGTGAGTTCTTTGGCAAAAAAATCGTTATCGCATGCGGCTCAAAGGCGGCTCCGAAGCTCGGCGGAAACGCAAGCGGCGCGGATTATCTGAGAAATCTCGGTCTTGCGGTTGAGCCGTTTCAGCCTGCCCTCTGCCCTGTTCAGGTAAAATCCGATGTATTAAAATCTCTCAAGGGTTTGCGCGCAGCGGGAAACGTCAGCCTGCTGAGAAACGGCAAGCCTGTAAAAACAGAATGCGGCGAGATACAGTTCGCGGATGGAGCCTTGTCGGGCATCTGCGTATTTAACCTATCTCTTTACGCAAAGAACGGAGATATTATTTCAATAGATCTGCTGCCCGATTATTCTGAAAAGGAATTATATAATATTCTGATATCGAACAAAGAGTTATTTGCAGGTCTGACCGCCGACAATCTGATGACGGGTATTCTCCAAAAAAGACTTTCACAGGCGGTTATGAAGCAGAGCGGAATGAAGGATTTCTCAAGGCTCTGTGGTAAACTGACAGATATTGAAATCAAAAAGGCAGCCAGAACATTAAAAAGCATGGATTTTGCTGTCACAGAGCTGAGCGGATTTGAACACGCTCAGTGCGTCAAAGGCGGCGTTAAGGCAAATGAATTAAGCGAATGCTTTGAGAGCAAAAAGGTGCGGAATCTTTATGTCTGCGGCGAAGCGGTTGACATATGCGGCGAATGCGGCGGATTTAACCTGCACTTTGCCTTTATCAGCGGCATGATTGTTGGTGAACAGCTATGATAAGAGTTAACAACGTACATATCCCCCTTGATTATGACGACGCGGCAGTCAGAAAGAGAATCTGTCGCGAGCTGAGGGTTGATAACAGCGCGGTAAAGAGCGTGAGCATTTTCCGCCGCTCGGTTGACGCAAGGAAAAAGGATAATATTTTCTTTCTCTGCGCGGTCGACGTGGTTCTGAATATAAATGAGGACAACGTACTGAAAAAGGCGAAAAACGCGTCTAAGGTTCAGCCATATACATACGACGTTCCGAAATGGAAAGGCGGCGCTTCTCCCCTTGTGGTCGGAATGGGACCCGCGGGACTGTTCGCCGCGCTGATTCTCGCTCAAAGCGGAGCGAATCCGATTGTGATAGAACGTGGCAAGGACGTGGACAGCCGAACCGCTGACGTTAATAAATTCTGGACGGACGGAACGCTCAACACCTCGTCGAACGTACAGTTCGGAGAAGGCGGCGCGGGAACATTTTCCGACGGAAAACTGAACACGGGTACAAAGGACAGCCGTCAGAGAAAGGTTCTGCTGGAGTTTGTCGGTCACGGCGCGCCCAAAGAAATCCTTTATGACGCTAAGCCGCACATTGGCACGGACAAGCTGAAGCTGACCGTAAAAAAGCTGCGTGAGGAGATCATCGAACTCGGCGGCAGGGTTATGTTTGAAACAAAGCTGACCGGATTTCACTCAGCTGACGGCAAAATAACCGCCGCGGTCGTTGAATCCAACGGCAAGACTGACATTATCGAAACCGACAGCGTTATCCTTGCCATCGGTCACAGCGCGAGAGATACGTTTGAAATGCTGTACGAAAAGAAGCTTCCGATTGAAGCAAAGCCTTTCTCTGTCGGCGCGAGAATCGAGCATCTGCGCGAAGAGATTGATCGCTCTCAGTACGGAAGATTCGCAGGCAACAAGGCTCTCGGCGCGGCGAATTACAAAATGAACGTACATACCTCTAACGGCCGCGGCGCATACACCTTCTGTATGTGCCCCGGCGGAAAGGTCGTAAACGCATCGAGCGAGCAAAACAGGCTGTGCACAAACGGCATGAGCGAGTATGCCCGTGACAAACGCAACTCAAACGCCGCTCTTCTCGTCGGAGTATCTCCTGAGGATTACCGCAGCGATAGTCCGCTCGGCGGAATGTACTTTCAGCGCGAACTTGAGGAAAAAGCGTTTGCACTCGGCGGCGGTGGTTTCAGCGCGCCTGTTCAGAAAGTCGGAGATTTTATTAATAACAAAAAGTCCGATAATCTCGGCGAGGTTTTGCCGAGCATCGGACCTGACTTTACACTGAGTGATTTGAATACCATTCTGCCCGAGGAGATTTCGCAGTCGATGAAAGAAGCGATTATCAGTATGGGCAGAAAGCTGAAAGGCTTTGACAATCCCGACGCCGTGCTGACGGGGCTTGAAACAAGAAGCTCCTCACCTATCCGCATTTTGCGAAATGTCGATACGCTTGAGAGCGTCGGATTGAAAGGGCTGTATCCCTGCGGTGAAGGCGCGGGTTACGCGGGCGGTATCATATCAGCCGCGGTTGACGGAATTAAGTGCGCTGAAAAGGTCATTGAAAAGTAAAAAGGCCGCCGCAAAGCGACAGCCTGAACGAGTGCGTCTGTAAGCCGGGTTCTGTCTTGAACAGCCATCTATCTTGGCAGTCGGTTACCCGAGCCTGCTCAATGCCACCTCCACGGGACACGCCGAGCAAGCGTATATGTCCCTCCACGGTGTTGCTTCAAATAGGGTTTACACGGCAGAGTGGTCTCCCACCCTCCGGTGAGCTCTTACCTCACCTTTCCATCCTTACCCGAAAATCGGGCGGTTATTTTCTGTTGCACTGGCCCTGGGGTCGCCCCCGGCGGCGGTTAGCCGTTATTATCGCTCTGTGAAGCCCGGACTTTCCTCGCACAGATCCTTTCGGATTCTGCCCGCGGCTGTTCGGCGCACTCGCATCATTATCATATATCAAATCCCGCGAATTGTCAAATATTTTGATTTTTCACTTGCTAATCAGCTTCATCTGGTTTATAATACTGTAGGTTAAGAAAGGAGTAATCATATGGACATCAGAAAGGAATCACTTAAACTGCATTATGACTGGAACGGTAAAATCGAGGTTATCTCGCGCGTTCCGATATCTAATTCCGAGGAGCTCGCCCTCGCCTATACCCCGGGCGTTGCCGAGCCATGCCTCGAAATACAGAAGGATTATGACAAAAGCTACGAGCTGACAAGAAGAAACAACCTTGTCGCCGTTATTACAGACGGCACCGCGGTTCTCGGTCTCGGCGATATCGGTCCCGAGGCAGGCATGCCCGTTATGGAAGGAAAATGCGCACTGTTCAAGGCGTTCGGCGACGTTGACGCTTTCCCGATTTGCGTAAGAAGCAAGAGCGTCGATGAAATCGTCAACACAGTTTATCTCATCAGCGGCTCCTTTGGCGGCATTAACCTCGAGGACATCTCCGCTCCCAGATGCTTTGAGATCGAACAGAAGCTCAAGGAAAAGTGCGATATTCCGATTTTCCACGACGACCAGCACGGAACCGCAATTATTGTTGCGGCGGGTCTGCTCAACGCGCTCAAGCTCGTCGGCAAGAAGTTTGAGAACATCAAAGTCGTTATGAACGGCGCAGGCGCGGCAGGCATCGCGATTGCAAAACACCTGATGAACATGGGCGTAAAGGATATCACCCTCTGCGACAGCAAGGGCATTATCTGCAAGGGCGACGAAAAACTAAACGCCGTCAAGCGCGAGATGGCTGAAATCACCAATCTCGACCACAAGACAGGTACTCTCGCCGACGCTATGAAGGGTGCGGACGTGTTCCTCGGAATCTCCGCCGCAGGCTGCGTAAGCGAGGATATGGTCAAGTCGATGGCTGAGAATCCGATTCTCTTTGCTATGGCTAACCCCACTCCCGAAATTATGCCCGACCTCGCGAAAAAAGCAGGTGCGGCTGTTGTCGGCACAGGCAGAAGCGACTTTCCGAACCAGATCAATAACGTTCTCGCCTTCCCCGGTATTTTCCGCGGCGCGCTCGACTGCAGAGCCAGCGACATCAACGAGGAGATGAAGGTTGCGGCTTCCTACGCGATTGCTTCTCTTGTTGACGACGAACACCTCAGCGCTGAGTACATTCTTCCCCACGCGTTTGACCCGCGCGTCGGCAAGACCGTTGCTGAGGCTGTAAAGAACGCCGCAATCAAATCAGGCGTTGCAAGAATCTAAAATACATAAAACAAACCCGACCGAACGGTCGGGTTTTTATTCTTTTACAGAATATTCTTTTGCCGCCGCCAGCAAGGCGGCTTTTTCGTTAGGAAGCGTTCCGTCAATTACGCTGTCTAGCAGTAAATTCAGCAATCTGCCGATTTGTTTGCCGCCGGTAACTCCCATGTCGATTATATCTCTGCCGTTTACCGCGAGCTGTTTCAGAGAAAAGCACTGATTTTCTGCCATAATCTGTTCAAACTGGGCTTTGGCGGTATCGATTTTCGCGAGCTTCTCCCCGCGCAGATAATCAGACTGCGAGAGCGTATCGGCGTACTGCACCTTAAAGAGGCGGCGCATGTTTTCCACGCCGATTTTATTCAGGACTCGCTTTACCTGCGCAAGCGTTCCGTTAAAGCGGACGTCGTGACAGATAATCAGAGTTACGCAGGTTTCAATCGTATCTGTCGGAAATCTCAGACGGCTGAGAACCTCACGCGCGATATCGGCGCTGACTAACTGATGACCCTTAAAGTGGCGCGAGCCGTGTTTATCGGTCGTGCATACGCGCGGCTTTGCGATGTCGTGAAAAAGCATTGTAAGCCTGAGAACCGGGTCACTCTCTATTAGTCCGACGGAGTGAGTTATATGGTGAAAAACATCGTAGCGATGGTGCTTGTTTTTCTGATCAAAGTCAAAGGTTTCGGCAAGCTCCGGGATAAATACAGCGAACACGTCGCGGAAGCCGTTGAAAATATCCTCCGCACCATCGCCGCAAAGCAGTCGTACAAGCTCCGACTGAATGCGCTCGGCGGCGATATTATTCAGAAGCTCAGAATTGCGGTGAATCGCGGCTGCAGTTTTGTTCTCAATAGAAAAGCTGTAGCACGAAGCAAACCGCAGCGCGCGGAGAATACGCAGAGCGTCCTCACGGAACCGCTCATCGGGATTGCCGACACAGCGAATAAGGCGATTTCTCAAATCGCTTTCGCCGCCGTAAAAATCTGCTATGCCGTATTCATCGTTGTAGGCGATAGCATTGACGGTGAAATCTCGGCGTGCCAAATCCTCTCTGAGGTTAGATGTAAATGTCACGCTCTCGGGATGTCGGTTGTCACGGTATTCTCCGTCAACCCGATAGGTGGTTACTTCAAACGGCTCTTTGTCAACAATAATCGCGACTGTTCCGTGCTTGATGCCGATGTCGATGGTATTGAAATCTTCAAAGCAGGCTTTGATTTGCTCAGGCTTTGCAGAGGTGCAGATGTCCCAGTCATGAGGAGTAAATCCGAGCAGGCTGTCACGGACACAGCCGCCGACGGCAAAAGCCTCAAAGCCCGCATTTTGAAGTCTGTGAATGATCAATTTAGCATTTTGAGGTATCTTCATATTATCTCTTGATTGTCTGATTTTTATTTTTCCGAATAAACCGGTCTGCAATCGAATACATCAGGTTGAAAATAACAAGGGTAAGCGCTGAAAGAACGCAGAGAATAATAATCGCGTTCGGGCTTAGGAAAACAAGATTGAAAAGCTTTCCGAAGAAGATAAACGCTATTGTCAGTCCCGCTGTACTCAGAACGAGCATGGTGCTTCTCAGGGCGTTGAGAGGCAGTGAAAGTCTGATAACAAGCAGCAGGCATGACAGCGCGGTGACATAAACCGCGATTGTTGATATCTCCGCATGGGAAATCGGCTGAGTCAGGCTGAGAACCGCGACTGTTACAACATTCAGGAATACAGATATAGCCGCGGGTAAGGCACGAGCAATAATATTCAGAGTGAAATTGCCTTTGACGATATTTCGGTTTGGCTGCAAGGCGAGAACAAACGACGGGAATCCGATGGTGAGCGCTCCTATAAGTGTGAGCTGGATCGGCTCGAACGGATAAGTAATAGCGGTGAATGTAAAGAACAGCGCGAGCAGGATTGAGTAGATCGTCTTTACAAGATAAAGCGAGGAGCTTCGCTCGATGTTGTTTATGGTACGTCTGCCCTCCGCAACAACCTCTGGCATTGCGGCAAAGTCATTATCTACGAGAACGAGCTGAGATACATTTCGCGCCGCCTCGCTGCCCGAAGCCATGGCTACGGAGCAATCCGCTTCCTTCAGTGCAAGAACATCGTTTACGCCGTCGCCCGTCATCGCAACGGAATGACCGTGGGCTTTGAGAGCAAGAACAAGCTTCTTCTTCTGCGCCGGAGTTACCCTGCCGAAGATATTGTACTTCTCCGCTGCCTCGTCTAGCTGTTCGTCGGTCTTGATTTCCGTCATATCAACCGCGCGGTCAGCACCTTCAATGCCTGTTTCTTTCGCAATATTGCGGACGGTCTGTACGCTGTCGCCCGAAATCACCTTGAGAGTAACGCCCTGTTCCTTGAAATAATCGACTGTCTGGTTGACGTTTTCGCGCATGGTGTCCTTGATAAGTACAAGTGCCATCGGAGATAAATCGTCGGGCAGCTTTTGACCATCAATCGGCCTGTCACTCTTTACGAGCGCGATAATCCTGACGGTGTCAGAAATCTCGGAAATGCGGTCAAAAACCTCTCTGTATTTTTCTTTATCAGAAAATACAAATTCCGCAGCACCTATAATATATGTTTTTCCGTCGGCAAACTCGCCGCCCGACCACTTTGTTTCTGAGGAGAACGGTGTGAAGCGGTTGCACACTACGGGACTGATATCATTTGTATAATCCGCGATTGCCTGCAGCGTGGCGTTTATATCCTCACTTGCGTGATGTACGGACGAAAGCGCGGTTTTTATCTCTGCTTCGTCTGCGTTTATCGTTATCAAATCTGAAACGTGCATCGCGTCTGCAGTCAAAGTACCCGTCTTGTCGAGGCATATAACGTCGACCCGCGCGAGCGTTTCAATGCAGTACATCTCATTGACAAGTACCTTTTTGCGGGAAAGGCGGATAATTGACACCGCCAGAACAGAGCTGGTGAGAAGAATCATACCTCCGGGAATCATGCCGACAAGCGCGGCTACCGTACTGATAACAGACTGCTGCAAGCCCGCGTGCTGGAAAAACAGGTGGCTGCAAAAGAGCAGCGCGCCTATCGGGAAAATGATAATTGTGCAGAGCTTGATTATGAACTTGAAGGATCTGAGAATCCGGGAGTTATTCTTCTTGATGTACTTGGCTTCGCTGTTGATTTTTGAGGCGTAGCAGTCCGCGCCGACTCTCGCGACGCGAGCGCAGCACTTTCCGGCGGAGATGAAGCTGCCGGAGAGCATCTCGTCGCACTCTGCTTTTTCAATCAGATCCGACTCGCCTGTCAACAAACTCTCATTGACCTTGCAGGAGCCGTCGACAACAACGCAGTCGGCAGGAATCTGATTGCCGCGCGAGAGAAAGATAATGTCGTCAAGGACGAGCTCTTCCTTGGGAATCTGAACCGTTTTTCCGTCGCGGAGCACCTCTGCCTTTGTTTCGGTAAGAATGGTGAGCTTGTCTACGCTCCGCTTTGAACGGATTTCCTGGATAATTCCGATGATCGTATTGAAAAAAACAACGCCGATAAAAAGAAGGTTTTTATATGAGCCTACCAAAAGCAGCGATACAAAGAGCACGACGTTTATCAGATTGAAAAGCGTGCATATGTTATCGTAAAATATACGTTTTATTGACTTGGTTTTAAGTGTTACGGCGGCGTTAGTCTTGCCCTGCCTCTGACGTTCGGCGACCTCGGCAGAGGTCAGTCCTTGAATTGATTCTGACATTTTAAACCTCAAATTTGAAAAATTAAATACAATTGAAAATAATTTGAAAAAAAGACAGATTGTCGGGCTTTCGTAAAAAAGCGTTTCCAATGTTTCATTGAATAATAAAAAACACCGTTTTCTTATATTATAAATGCAAAAGCTAATTTGGGCAACAGAAAGAAGGTGATTATTTGAAAAAATTTGCAAGAACAACCGCATTCGTTTTGGCTTTTGCAATGTTTATCACGGGAGTACCCGTATCCGCGTCAGCCGAAAGTAGTACTGTTATACTCGGCGGTCAGCCATTTGGCGTAAAATTCTATAACGACGGAGTGATGGTTATTGAACTGGAGGAATTCTTCAACGGCAGTCACTATGTATGTCCTGCGAAGGAAGGCGGATTGCAGGTTGACGACGTTATTAAAAAAGTAAACGGAATTGAAATTAAAACAAACGAGGATCTTCAGGAAACTGCAACTGGCTGCGGCGGAAAAGGAATGAGCTTCATTATTGAACGCGACGGCAAGGAGCTATGCAAAACCGTTAAGCCTCAGGCGAATACCGTGGGCACTTATCTGCTCGGCGCCTGGGTTCGCGACAGCTGCGCGGGGATCGGTACAGTGACGTATTATAATCCCGATAATAATTATTTTGCCGCTCTCGGTCACGGAATATGCGACCGTGACACAGGAGCGATGATGCCGCTGGGTGAAGCGGAAATCGTAGGCGCGAGCATCAGCTCGGTAGAGAAGAGCAGCACCGGAAAGGCAGGCAGCCTGAACGGTTACTTTACCGACAAAACGCTCGGAACAGTGACAAATAACACGATAAACGGCATTTACGGAACAATTATCGACAATAGTTATCTCAGCGGAGATAGGTTTGAAATCGCGGAGTTTGATGAAATCCAGACAGGTGACGCTCAGATCATTACAACCATAAGCGGCGACCGTCCGGAGAGTTATGATCTCAAAATAACGAGTATCCGCAACGATGATCCGCGAAATAATGAAAATTTTGTCATAAAAGTTACAGATAAGCGGTTGCTTGACGAATGCGGTGGAATCGTGCAGGGTATGAGCGGCAGCCCTATTGTGCAAAACGGCAAATTGATCGGCGCTGTCACTCACGTATTTCTGAACAATCCCGAGGAGGGTTATGGCGTAGCAGCACAATTTATGGTGTGCAATTAAGTTGGTCTAACTATATATTGTGCTGGTTTTACTGATTCTTAATTGTCGAAAAATGAAGCCTGAAAAAAATGTGAAAAAATTTCTCGGAAGCTATTGCCAAATTTACCATTTTATGGTAATATTATTTCACAATCAAAAAGTTAGGAGATTATGAACATGGACAATAGCCAGAAAATGATTATTACCGAGGAAGCGGCGGATTTTTCGTCGGAGAATTTAAAAAGGTTTCAGGATTGCAATATTTCCGCCGTCTTTTGTACAAAGGACGGAGAAGAGCTTTGCAGCAGAATCCGAAGCGAATCACCCGATGTCGTTGTTATGGACGCGTTCATGACGCGCCTCGACGCTATCGGAGTTATGCGCAGCATCAAACGACAAAGCGATAAGCCGCCGGTATTCATTGTGTTCTCGTCATTCCACAGCTCTGTACTGGAGCGTGAGGTGATGAATGCCGGAGCAGATTACTTTATGTTAAAGCCGTATGACGTAGGTCAGCTCTGCGAGAACATCTCTCTCCTGACCCAAAAATCCTCTGACAAGCTGTTTCTCGCGCCTATCCGTTTTGACGCTTACAGCATTGAGGTCAAGGTGACGCAGATTCTCCATGAGATCGGCGTTCCCGCTCATATCAAGGGCTATCATTACCTCAGGGATTCGATTATGATGTCGGTAGAAAACCCTGAAATAATCAATGCCGTAACCAAACAGCTCTACCCTGCTGTCGCGAAAAAGTACGATACCACCTCGTCAAGGGTGGAGCGCGCTATTCGTCACGCGATTGAAGTTGCCTGGGATCGCGGAAACGTAGACGTGCTCAACTCGTACTTCGGCTACACTATTCACAACGACAGAGGTAAGCCCACCAACAGCGAATTTATCGCGATGATTTCTGACAGACTGCGCCTGCAGCTTAAAAACGCCTCTTAAAAAACGCACCGCATTTCAAAACGAAATGCGGTGTTGTCTTTATCTTATTTTGTACGTCCGATATCGTGGCGGAAGTGCATGCCTTCAAAGCTGATTTTGTCAACCGCGGCATATGCCTTTTCGAGAGCCTCGTCAAGCGTTGCAGCCGTTGCGGTTACGCCGAGAACTCTGCCTCCGTTTGTATAGAACTTTCCGTTCTCGTACTTTGTGCCCGCGTGATAGACAATTGCGCCGTCTACCTGACCCTTATCGTCCATACCGAACATTTCGATGCCCTTCTTGTAGGAAACGGGATATCCGCCGCTCGCCATTACGACGCACGCCGCAGCGCCGTCATACCACTCGATGTCGAGGTCGGAGAGCTTTTCGTCGATAACAGCCTCGCAGATGTCAACCAGATCGGTCTTTAGTCTGGGAAGAACGACCTGAGCCTCGGGATCGCCGAAGCGTGCGTTGTACTCGATAACCTTAGGCCCGTTCGGAGTCATCATCAGACCGAAGTACAGACAACCCTTGAAGGGTCTGCCCTCTTTGTTCATAGCCTCGATTGTGGGCTTGAAAATCGTCTCCATGCACTCTTCGGCGAGAGCGTCGGTGTAATAAGGATTCGGGCTGACGGTACCCATACCGCCTGTATTAAGACCCTCGTCGTTATCATATGCGCGCTTGTGATCCTTGGAGCTGACCATGGGCTTTACGCACTTGCCGTCTGTGAAGGCAAGAACCGAAACCTCAGGACCTGTAAGGAATTCCTCGATTACAATATTGTTGCCTGAATCGCCGAACTGCTTGTCCTCCATGATGGACTTGATCGCCGCTACAGCATCATCAATCGTCTGGGCAATGATTACGCCCTTGCCGAGAGCAAGACCGTCCGCCTTGACTACAACAGGAACTGTGTTCTCAGCCTTGACATACGCGATAGCCTTTTCGGGGTCGTCGAAAACCTCGTACTTGGCAGTGGGAATGCCGTACTTTTTCATCAGGTTCTTGGAGAAAACCTTGGAAGCCTCGATAATCGCAGCGTTTGCGTTGGGACCGAAGGCACGGATACCCTCAGCCTGGAACGCGTCGACCATACCTGCGGCGAGGGGATCGTCAGGCGCGACAAATACCAGATCAATGGCGTTGTCCTTGGCGAATTTAACCATGTTCTCCTTGTCCATAACGCCGATGTTCACAATCTCGGCGTCGCGGGAAATACCGCCGTTGCCGGGAGCGCAATACAGCTTGGTGCACTTGGGACTTTCGAGCAGCTTTTTAATCAGGGCGTGTTCCCTGCCGCCCGAGCCAATCATTAATATTTTCATATTTTACCTCTTAGTGGTGGAACAGACGGATGCCCGTGAAGGACATGGTCATACCGTACTTGTTGCAGGTGTCGATAACATTATCGTCGCGAATCGAGCCGCCGGGCTGAGCTACGAACTCAACGCCTGAGCGCTTTGCTCTCTCAATATTGTCGCCGAACGGGAAGAACGCGTCTGAACCGAGAGATACGCCGCTGAAGGTTGAGAGCCACTCCTTCTTTTCCTCGCGTGTGAGGGGTTCGGGCTTAGTCTTGAAGAACTGCTCCCAAACGCCGTCTGCAAGAACATCCTCATAATCGTCGGAGATATATACGTCGATAGTGTTATCTCTGTCGGGACGGCGGATATTGTCTACGAAGGGCAGGTTCATTACCTTCGGATGCTGTCTGAGGTACCAGATGTCAGCCTTGTTTCCTGCGAGACGGGTGCAGTGGATTCTGGACTGCTGACCTGCGCCTACGCCGATTGCCTGACCGCCCTTGGCGTAGCATACGGAGTTTGACTGGGTGTATTTGAGGGTGATAAGAGCGATAAGAAGGTCGCGCTTTGCTTCCTCTGTGAGGTTCTTGTTCTCTGTAACGATGTTCTGAAGAAGCATATTTTCGTCAATAACAAGCTCGTTTCTGCCCTGCTCAAAGGTTACGCCGAAAACGTCCTTGTGCTCTACGGGGTTGGGCTTATAGTCGGGATTGATTTTTACAACGTTATAGCTGCCCTTGCGCTTTGTCTTGAGAACCTCAAGCGCCTCGGGAGTGTAATCGGGAGCGATGATGCCGTCGGAAACCTCGCGCTGGAGGAGCTTTGCGGTCTGAACGTCGCAGGTGTCTGAAAGAGCTACCCAGTCTCCGTAGGAGGACATTCTGTCAGCGCCGCGGGCCATAGCGTATGCGGAAGCGATCGGAGAAAGCTCGAGGTCGTCTACGAAATAAATCTTCTTGAGGGTGTCTGAAAGCTCGGTAGCAACCGCAGCGCCCGCGGGACTTACGTGCTTGAAGGAAGCTGCAGCAGGAAGTCCCGTTGCAGCCTTGAGCTCACGCACGAGCTGATATGAGTTAAACGCGTCGAGAAAGTTAATGTAGCCGGGCTTGCCGTTGAGCACCTCTACGGGCAGCTCAGAGCCGTCCTGCATAAAAATCTTTGACGGCTTCTGATTAGGATTACAGCCGTATTTTAAGAGTAATTCGTTCATTTTTATATCCCCTTACTTATTCTTGTTGATGATTCTGGAATCAGCCTTGCCTGTCTCTACGTCAATGTAGCGGACAAAGAGCGATACCTTGTTGTCGCTGTCAAGAGCGTCCCATACCTTTTGGGCAAAAGCGTCGATATCGTCGTCGCCGATTTCTACCAAAGTCGGCTCGCCCTCAAAGCTCGGGAGCGGATTGCCGTCGCCCATATAGGTGTGTATAAAACGACCCTTGCCGGCGAGAGGTGCGTCGTAAGAGAAGGTGTAACGCTCGCAGCAGTCGGGATTGCCGTCAGCGCTCTTTAAGATAGAAAGCGCGTAGTTCATCTTGCCGTCGGAGCACTTTACGATACCCGAAATTCTGGGTGTGTAGTTGGGTGCGTCGGGCTCGAACTCACGTGTGCGAAGCGACTGCTCAAAGGTGAGCTGCTGGTTCATAAGCTCATAGATAGTATCTGTCTGGTCGCCGTTGGTAACGATCGTCTTGTTGCCGAGAACGCGAACAGGCGCGTAAATAATCAGAGAAGGATCGACGAGCTTGGACGGGTCAAACGCCTCTGTCTTGATTCCGTCGGCTGTTTCTACAAATATTCTGTTTCTGCTGTTCTCGCTTCTGCCCATGATGAAGTAAGCGATTACTGCCTTCTTGCCGTCCGCACTTCTGCCGAGGACGATGCCTCTGCCGGGATAGCTTGTGGAAGAAATTTCTTTGGTGAGTGATACCGCTTTCATTTTTGCCTCCGTTTATTCAAGAATTTCGGTGATGTTACCGATTACCTTTATCTTATCGTTGCAAAAGAGGTCTACCGCGTGAGGAAGAATAAGCCATTCGGCCTGCTCCATTACCCTTTTCTGGAGAACCTCGGGGGTGTCGCCTGTTTTAACTTCGACAGCCTTCTGGATAATTATCGGGCCGCCGTCGCAGATTTCATTTACAAAATGTGCCGTAGCTCCCGTGACCTTCACGCCTTTTTTCAGGGCTTCCTCATGGACGCGCAGTCCGTAGTAGCCCTCGCCGCAGAAGGAAGGAATGAGCGCGGGGTGGATATTTATAATTCTATTTTGGAAATTTGAGATAATCTTACCGCCGAGGATAGTCATGAAGCCCGCGAGGACAATCAAATCCGCGTTTTTAGCTTTGAGCAGCGCGGTCAGTGCCTCGTCGTACGCTTCAAAGGTATCAAAATCCTTACGGCGGATTACCTCTGTGGGAATATCATTGTTCGCGGCTCTCGTAAGCGCGTAGGCGTTGGGATTTGAGGAAACCACGCAGGTGATTTTTCCGCCCGTGATCTTGCCGCTGTTCTGAGCGTCAATGAGCGCCTGCAGGTTTGTACCGCCGCCTGAAACCAATACTGCAATGTTTTTCATTATGCGAACACAACTCCCTCGCTGCCTTCGATTACCTCGCCGAGGATTACAGCGTCCTCGCCGTTATCCTTCAGAACCACAAGAGCCTTGTCAGCGTCCTCCTTGGCTACAGCGGCGATCATGCCGACGCCCATGTTGAAGGTGTTGTACATATCGTGCTCGGAAATGTTTCCGACGCGCTGCATGAGCTTGAAAATCGGAAGAACGGGAATGTTGTTCTTGATGACCTTAGCGGTCATGCCGTCCTTGAGCATACGCGGAATGTTCTCGTAGAAGCCGCCGCCCGTGATATGGGAAACAGCCTTGACCTCAACCTCCTTCATGAGAGCGAGGATAGGCTTTACATAAATCTTTGTGGGAGTGAGCAGGGTTTCGCCGAGAGGCTTGTCGAGCTCGGGATAGGTGTTATTGATCGTCTCCTCGTTGATATTGAAAATCTTTCTGACGAGAGAGAAACCGTTTGAGTGAACGCCTGACGAACGCAGACCGATAAGAACGTCGCCTGACTTGAGCTTTGAGCCGTCAATCATCTTGGGCTTGTCCGCGATACCTACGCAAAAGCCCGCAACGTCGTACTCGTCCTCGGGCATAAGACCCGGGTGCTCGGCTGTTTCGCCGCCGACTAATGCACACTCGGACTGAACGCAGCCCTCGGCGATACCCTCGACGATTGACGCTACCTTCTCGGGAATGTTCTTTCCGATAGCGATGTAGTCGAGGAAGAACAGCGGCTTCGCGCCGCAGCAGATGACGTCGTTGACGCACATGGCAACGGAGTCAATACCGATGGTGTTGTGCTTGTTGAGCAGGAAGGCGAGCTTGATTTTTGTGCCCACGCCGTCGGTGCCGCTGATCAAAACCGGCTCCTCCATGCCCGCGAAATCGGGCTTGAACAGTCCGCCGAAGCCACCGATACCCGAAACAACGCCCGGGGTATTTGTGCGCGCAACGTGCTTTTTCATCAGCTCCACGCTCTTGTAGCCGGCTGTGATGTCAACGCCTGCCGCCTTGTAACTTTCTGAAAAGCTTTCCATAATAATCCTCCGTTACTTATGTTTGATTTTATTTGCGTATTTATCGACAAAGAACGTCGTCGGCACCTCCGCCGCGTATTTCTCGGTGAAGCAGCCGTCGCAAAGGTCGATTTTGGCGTCCTTTGCGGTCTCGCGAAGGCTCTCTACGCTGAGATAGCCGAGAGAGTCCGCGCCGATTGACTGCTGAATCTCGGAAACACTGTGCTTGGTGGCGATAAGATTTTCCTTGTCGTGGATATCAATGCCGTAATAGCAGGGTGAAATAAACGGCGGCGAACTGATGAGGATATGAACCTCAGTCGCGCCCGCCTCGCGGAGCAGACCTACGATGTGCTTTGTGGTCTCGCCGCGGATAATCGAGTCGTCGATTACAATAATACGCTTGCCCTCGACGTTTGATTTAAGGGCGGTGAGCTTGGTCTGCATCAGGCGTTTTTTCTTTTCCATGCCCGTGCCGACCTTTCTGCCGATGAACTTGTTCTTCATAAAGCCCATGCCGAACGGAATTCCCGATGCCTTCGCATAACCCTCGGCGGCGATAATGCCCGAATCGGGAACGCCGCAAACCATATCGGCTTCTATCGGATATTCCTTATAGAGCAGCTCGCCCGCTCTCAGACGCGCGGTGTGAACGCTCACACCGTCGATAACGCTGTCGGGTCTGGCGACGTAAACATACTCAAAGATACAAAGCGAGGTTTTTTCGCTCTTTTTATCGCAAAAATAGCTGTGGAAGCCGTCCTCGTCGATAACTACCATCTCGCCCGGCTGAACGTCGCGGACAAACTCTCCGCCGACGCTGTCGATTACACAGCTCTCAGAGGTGATGATGTAGCTGTCCTGAAGCTTGCCGATACAGAGCGGACGGAAGCCGTAGATATCCCTGAAGCCAATCAAACGGCTGGGCGCGCAAATAACGGTTGAAAACGCGCCCTTTAGCTTGCACATAGCGCTGAGAACCGCGTCCTCGAGGTTGTCTGTCGAGCAGCGCTCTGTAGCGATCACATAGCCCATAAGCTCGGCGTTTGAGTTGGACTGGAAAATCGCGCCGCCGCGCTCAAGCTCCTTGCGTATCTCAGGGAAATTAGTTATCGCGCCGTTGCTGGCTATCGCGAGTGAGCCTTCTTTATAGCGCAGCACGAGCGGCTGGTTAGCGGCTCTGTCGAGGCTCTGGTTCGATGTGTAGCGAACGTGACCGACGGTGATTTTTCCGCTCGAGAGCTTATCGAGAACCCTCTGAGGGAAAACCTCGGAAACCATTCCGAGCTCCTTGATCGTCGAGAACTTGCCGCCGTTGTTGACAGTAATGCCTGCACTCACCTGTCCGCGGTGCTGCAGACCGTAAAGCGCGTCGTGGGTCAGCGCAATACTGTCGATATCGTTATTGTTGTAAAAACCGAATACGCCGCATTCGTCCATTGCCTTTTCGGAACGCGGGATTTCCATATAATTCATCAAAGCTCCGCCACCTTAGCCTGCATTGCCTTATCCTTTTCGGCAACGCCCTTTTCCATATCTGCCTTCATGTCCTCCAGCTTCTGTGCGAGAACCTCGTCTGAGAGAGCGAGCATTTCAACCGCAAGAATAGCGGCATTAGCAGCGCCGTCAACCGCAACCGTTGCCACGGGAATGCCTGTGGGCATCATCACGGTCGCCAAAAGTGCGTCCATTCCGTCGAGCTGCGCGGATTTGCAGGGAATTCCGATAACGGGAAGTGTGGTCTTTGCCGCGAGCACGCCAGCCAAGTGAGCCGCCATGCCTGCAGCCGCGATAATCACGCCGAAGCCGTTTTTCTTAGCGTTGGCTGAAAACTCAATCGCCGCGTCGGGTGTTCTGTGCGCGCTCATAACGTGAACCTCGCACGGAACGTCAAATTCCTTAAGCTTCTTTATTGCCTTTGAAACAACGGGAAAATCGCTGTCTGAACCCATGATGATTGCTACCTTTTTCATAACTTCGCTCCTGACAATTATTTGATTATAGTTTAACTCATATATTATATCGAAAAACTCTCTGAATTGCAATAGCGTAAAAGAATTAAAAACAAAAAGGACAGATTGCTCTGTCCTTGTAAAAGCATATTTTACTGTGCGGAGTCAGGTGTGGCTGAATCGGGTGTCGCTGAGTCGCTCTGCAGCTCCTCCAGACTTTCGGAATCGCGCATGTGCGGAAACAAAAACTTCATCCGGTCATCATCGAAATGCTTGTCAAAATACACATCTACGGCGTTTGAAGCGGGTACGCCGTCTATTCTCTCGTTCCAGCGGTAAATTGACATAACCGTCATGATTCCGTTGAAGAGCATAAAGATAAACAGAACAACCAAAATAACCGAGCCCTGCTTTTTGGGTATCTTCTCGATTTGCTTTGACATGAACGGATACAGATATCTCACCCAGATAAGTCCCAGAAAACCCCAGAAGCAGGCGTATAGCAAGCAGGTTCTGCCGCCGATGTTGAGCGGCATATCGCTGTAATCCCATGAAACGGTGCCGAGAAAGGTTTCCTGCCCCCATGAGCAGATATACTCAAAGAACGCGCCCAGTGCCGCGCTGATAATAAAAATCAGCGTATCACTCAGCTTGAAGAGCCTGTAGAGCACGGTGGTCAGCAGGCATGCGCCGCCTCCGTATACGGGAATGAACGGGCCGTAAACCACTCCGACGCGGCATTCAAAATGACCCTCGACAAAAAAAGCGTAGACCGTTTCAATGCAGGTGCCGATAAACGAGCCGATCAAAAACAGCATAAACAGCTTCTCGAAGCAGAAACCCGAGGCAAAGGGCTTATCCTCCTCTTTCTCATAGACAGCAGTGTACTGTTTCATGTTGTCCGCTTTGATTTCGTCGAGCTTCTGCGTCACCTGTTTTACATAGGCGGAACCGCGAAGCTCAGGAAACGCCGAGGTCATACGCTTGCGCAGAATGTTGTTGGTCAGAATCCTGTTGTAGTTTTTCTCAAGCTCTGACAGCTCTTCCTCGCTGATTTCATCGTGAAGCTTGTTGTCCTCCCTGAATTTGCTCAGGCGCTTCTTAAGACGGAAAATAGTGATAAAAGAGAAAATGTAGTCAATCAGGATCACTCCCGCAATTGAGAGCGCGATAATCATGCTCATGTAATCGGGAAGGTAACGGATTTGAAGTCTGATTACGGGAATCAGAATCTTGACCGCGAACGTGCCGCCCAAACCGAGCAACAGAGCAAAAGGAAACGTGATGTAGCTTCCGATTGCAAATTTCATGTGCGAATAGTCCCACGGCTTGCAGCCGAGGATTTTCTCTCCGACAAGTCCCACAAGTACGGAAAAAAACGACAGCAGAAGCGTCGTGCCTATGTACATTATAAAAAGATGGTCGCTGAGCTGATTGAACACAAGGTAGCAAAGAACCGCGCTCGCGCCGTATGTAGGTGAAAACGGCAGCGTCAGAAAGCCCTTGTTATAGAATTTCTTTTCGTTGAAGAAATTATATATACAGCTGAACAGCCAGCCCAAAAACGAAGTAATTATAAAATACCAGAGCAGCTCAATCCAGTACAATCACATCACCCTTCCCTTATATAAAGGCGCGCCGTAAAAGCGCGCCCGTAGATTAATTTTCGTCCTTCCAGACTTCCTTGATCGCGGCAACGCTGCCCGCAAGTCCTTGGATATCGGACGGGATAATGATTTTTGTAGCCTTGCCGTCAGCCGCCTTTGCAAACGCCTCAAGGGATTTGAGCTGAATGATTTTGTCGGTAGGCGCGGCTTCGTTGAGCATTCTGAGAGCGTCGGCGTTAGCCTTCTGTACGGTCAGAATCGCTTCTGCCTCACCCTGAGCCTCACGGATTTTCTGCTCCTTGACAGCGTCCGCCTTGAGAATAGCGCTTTCCTTAAGGCCCTCGGCTACGAGAATCTGGCTGCGCTTCTCACCCTCGGCGTCGAGAATTCTGGCGCGGCGTTCACGTTCCGCCTTCATCTGCTTCTCCATCGCGTCCTGAATCTCGCGCGGCGGAAGTATGTTCTTGAGCTCAACGCGGATAACGCGGATACCCCACGCATCGGTCGCCTCGTCAAGGATAATGCGGATCTTATCGTTGATCGTATCGCGCGAGGTGAGCGTGTTATCGAGCTCAAGGTCGCCGATGATGTTTCTCAGAGTTGTTGCGGTGAGGTTCTCGATCGCGCTCAGCGGACGTTCAACGCCGTAGGTGTAGAGCTTCGGGTCGGTGATTTCAAAATACACGACCGTATCAATCTGCATTGTGACGTTATCGCGTGTGATAACGGGCTGAGGCGGAAAGTCGACTACCTGCTCCTTGAGAGAAACCTTCTTGGAGATTCTGTCGACAAACGGAACCTTGAGGTGCAGTCCTGTCTGCCATGTTGCGTGATATGTGCCCAGACGCTCGATCACATATGCGTGAGCCTGAGGCACGATTTTGATGTTGCGGACTATGAGGATCAATATAATCAAAAATACGGCTATTACAACCGAAATGCCGATAATTCCCTGCATGAGTTATTTCCTTTCTTCTACAATTAGGCGGACTCCCTCGATTTCGAGGATCTCCACCTTAGCGCCGACTTCAATCGGGGTTATCTCTGACTGTGCGCTCCATGTTTCGCCGAGCACCTTTACCTGTCCGACGGAAAACGGATCGGCAATTCCCTTTGTCACGATACCGAACTGACCTATCAGCCTGTCCGCGTTGGTGCCGACCTTATCGCTGTTCTTGCGGAATCGCCTGACCAGCGGCCTTGTAATAAGCAACGACATCGCCGATACAACAAGAAATACCACCAGCTGCACGAAGATGGACGGTGTGAATATCGTAGATATTGCCGCGGCGACAGCGCCGAGTACAAACCATAGTGAAACTAATTGTGTGGTGGACGCTTCAACAACCGCCATGACAATCGCGAAGCCAATCCATATAAAAGGCATATATTTTTCCATTGTTCGACCTCCTTCACTATAGTTTAGCATAATGTTTGCGCTACGTCAAATAATTTTTGTGCAAAATACATTTGCCGTTTCTGTTATTATATGCTATAATAGGTTCAGATATTAAAATAATCGGAAATAAGGTGAGTTTTATGGCGTTTGATACCTTCGACGAAGGAATCGCTCTTGGGGGGCTGAGAAGCAAGCATGAAATCAAAGTGCTTATGTGTTATCTTTTTAACAGCGTTAAGGATAAAATGTCCGAGAGTGTTATTACTGAGGCGATCCGCGAATATGAGTTGGCTAATTTCTTTGAGGTCAAGGCGGCGTTCGACGAGCTCAAACGCAGTGAAAACTTAGCCGAGGACGAGATTGTCGACGGCGAACAGACCTACCGCCTGACCGATAACGGCAAACTGGTCGCCGAACAGCTGGAGAGTACTCTCGCCTACTCAGTCAAGGAGAAAGCTCTGCGCTGCGCCGTTGAGCTGCTTGCCGAAAGAAAAACCCTGCGCGAGAACTTTGTTGACATAGTTAAAACAGGCGACGGTTTTCAGGTAAACTGCCGCGTTTCGGGCGGAGATACGGATTTATTCTCCTTCACACTCTACGCTCCCGACGAAGAGATGGCACAGCTGATGAAGAAGAACTTCCTAAGCTACCCTGTGACCGTCTACAAAACCATGCTCGCGCTCATGACCAAAAACCGCGAGGCTATCGACGACGCGCTTGAGGATATTTATTCGCAGAGCTAAAAAAACAGATTCAGCGCGAGAAGCAGAGTTACTCCGGGTATTCCGCCGATTACGGAAACAAGTACCGACAGCAGACTGACGGGAATATATACTCCCGTAAATCCCGCGGTAAGGTTGATCGCTGTCAGCGTACCCGCTCCCAAAGCCATACTTAACAACGCCCGTCTGAACGGGCGTTTATTTTTTGCCGTGAAATGCAGCAGCGCAAACACGATGAATGTAGCGAAAAATATTATGACTATTCCCCACCAAGGCATATGAACATCTCCGATTCGTATGTACTGACTGTGAATAAAAAAACAGACCGCCGGTTACCGACGGTCTATCATATGCTTTGTTTTGGGAAAATATGCTATCAGCCGAGAAGGTTGAAATAGCTGAGCACGTTAAGAGCGATTACAAACAGAACAAATACCGCAGCAAACACCTTCGTCCAGCGAGAAAGAAATGCGTCGATGGAACGTGCCTTGTTCTTTGAGAAGTAGGAATCCGCAGCGCCGGTAACAACGCCGATGCCCTGCTGGTTACCTTCCTGAAGAATGATTACTACAATAATTGCGATGGATACAATCGCGAGCAAGATGCCGAGTACAATACCCCAAGCGTTCATAACTATATCGTCCTTTCATTTAGCGGGCCTGCCGCTATTCTGCATTATTCAACTTATATATATTACCATAAATTTTTTTAAATATCAAGATATTTTTTAAATTTTTTAGATAAGTGTTAACTGCTCGTCCTTCAAGTCGTCATTTGTAGGCAGCGCGCCGAGCGCCGGCAGCGATTTTGTGCGGTAACGCTGCGGCTTTACGAAGGTTCCCTCTAAGTATGGCTGAAGCTCAAACAGACGATGTCCCTTCTTGAGCTTCATGACAGCCACGCCCTGCGTCGAACGGGTCGTCTTGATTGCCAGAGCGCCCGTGTGCACGAGAAGCATTCTGCCCGAGGACGACTTGAAGAGCACTTCCCCGTCCTCGCTGAGCTTGAGCATTCCCGCAAGCGGACACTTATCCGAATATGCACCGGTGAGCTTCTTACGGTTGGTCTTGGTGGCATAAACCTCCAGCGGAACCTTTGCCGCCTTGCCGTTCTCAAAACCAAACAGAAGGATTCCCTTGTAGTCCTTTGTCGCTACCATATAGACGGCATTCTCGCCCTCGTCCATTCCGAGCTTCACCGCGACGTACTCGCCGAGAACAGAAGCCTTTGTGTCTGAGAACTCGCTCGCCTTTGTCTTGTATACCTGAGCCTTGTCGGTAAAGAAGAGCAGATCGCAGTTGTTGGAGAACTCGATTTCCTGAGTTATCTCGTCGCCTTCCTTGAGCTTGTGGGTGTTGCTCATTCGCAGCGACTGAGGAGTGATTTTCTTGAAATAGCCTTCCTTTGTGAAGAAGAAGGTGCAGGCGTAATCGGGTACCTCCTCTGCCTCCTCTGTGTAGACTGCGGTGTCCTCGTAGATAATCATGGACTTTCGCGGCTGACCGTACTTGTCGGCAACAGCCCTAAGCTCCTTGACGATGATCGTCTTGATACGCGCCTTGCTCTTTAATATGTCGTCAAGCTCGGCTATCTCGCGCTCCAGATCCTCGATGTCCTTGGTGCGCTTGAGGATATACTCGCGGTTGAGGTGTCGCAGCTTGATCTCGGCTACATACTCCGCCTGAATCTGATCGATGCCGAAGCCAATCATCAGGTTAGGTACAACCTCGACCTCCTCGTCGGTCTCGCGGATAATCTTGATCGCCTTGTCGATATCGAGAAGGATTTTTTCAAGTCCCTTCAAAAGGTGCAGCCTCTCAGCCTTTTTGGTGCGATCATAGAAGGTACGGCGCTTGACGCACTCAATGCGGAAGGCAATCCACTCGTCGAGCAGCTCCCTGATTCCAAGAACACGCGGTACACCTGCGATAAGCACGTTGAAGTTGCAGGCATAGCTGTCCTCAAGGGTGGTCAGCTTGAAGAGCTTTGCCATCAGCTTGTCGGGGTCGGTGCCGCGCTTGAGGTCAATTGTGATTTTGAGACCGTCAAGACCTGTTTCGTCGCGGATATCGGAGATTTCCTTGACCTTGCCTTGCTTTACGAGGTCAATGATTTTCTCAATGATGACCTCGCAGGTGGTTGAGGCGGGAATCGAGAGCACATCAATGCAGTTCGCGCTTTTGTCGTAGACGTACTTCGCGCGCAGGCGGATACTGCCCTTGCCTGTTTCATAGACCTGAGTGAACGCCTTTTCGTCGTATATAATCTGGCAGCCGCCGCTGAAATCGGGAGCCGGCAGAGTGGATTTTATATCATGGTCGGGGTCGCGGATAAGCGCCGCCGTTGTTTCACAGATTTCGCGGAGGTTAAAGGAGCAGATGTTGGACGCCATTCCTACAGCGATACCGGTGTTGGCGTTGACCAGCACCGACGGATACGTCGCAGGAAGCAGAGTCGGCTCCTTCATTGTGTTGTCGTAGTTGTCGACAAAATCTACGGTATCCTTGTCGATATCGCGAAAAAGCTCGTTACAGATCGCGGCGAGCTTTGCCTCTGTATATCTGGACGCAGCCCATGCCATGTCGCGGCTGTAGAACTTACCGAAGTTACCCTTTGAGTCGATATACGGGTGCAGAAGCGCCTCGTAACCGCGCGACAGACGAACCATTGTGTCGTAAATCGCGGAGTCACCGTGAGGGTTGAGCTTCATCGTTGCGCCGACGATGTTCGCAGACTTTGTGCGCGCGCCGTTCAGCAAGCCCATCTTGTACATGGTAAAAAGCAGCTTGCGGTGGGACGGCTTGAAGCCGTCGATTTCCGGGATAGCGCGCGAGAGAATTACGCTCATCGCGTAGGGCATGAAGTTTTCGCGGATCGTAGAAACAATCGGCTGCTCCACTACCTCGCCCGCGCCGTTGATTACGCCCTTTGTCTTGGCGGGCTTTGGAGCTTTGGTTGATTTTTTTCGTGCCAATTCTTCTTCCTCCTCAGCTTACGTCAAGATTATCGATGTATTCGTTACCGTGCTCGACAATGTAGTCCTTACGCGCCTGCAAATTGTTGCCGATGAGGATGTCAAAAATCTCGGCGGTCTGAGCCGCGTCGTCGGGCATGACCTTGATCAGGCGGCGGGTTTCGGGATTCATTGTTGTCAGGTTCATCATGTCAGGTTCGTTTTCACCGAGACCTTTACTTCGCTGAATCGTGAACTTCTCCTCGCCTATCTGCTCGATGAATTTGTCCTTTTCAATCTCGTCGTAGGCGAAATAAACCTCATTTTTAGTGGTGATTTCATACAGCGGAGATTCGGCGATGAACACCTTGCCCTCGTGAATCAGCGTCGGCACAAGGCGGTATATCATGGTCAGAAGCATTGTGCGGATATGGAAGCCGTCCACGTCGGCATCGGTACAGATGATGATTTTGTTCCAGCGCAGAGCGTCCATGTCGAAGGTCGCGAGGTGCTTGTTTGCCTTGGACTTGACCTCGACGCCGCAGCCGAGCACCTTGAGCAGATCGGTGATGATGTCGCTCTTGAAAATGCGGTCGTAGTCGACCTTTAGGCAGTTGAGGATCTTGCCTCGAATCGGCATAATTGCCTGAAAGTCGGGATTTCTTGCCTGAACGCAGGCGCCTTTAGCAGAGTCGCCCTCCACGATAAATAATTCTCTTACAGAAATATCCTTGCTGCGGCAGTCGACAAACTTCTCGACGCGGTTGGTCATGTCGAGGTTGCCCGAGAGCTTTTTCTTTATGTTAAGACGGGTCTTTTCGGCGTTTTCGCGGCTGCGCTTGTTGACGAGCACCTGCTCGGCGATTTTCTCCGCCTCGAGCGGGTTTTCGATGAAATAAATCTCAAGGCTCTGGCGCAGAAAGGCTGTCATCGCGTCCTGAATACCCTTGTTGGTGACCGCCTTCTTTGTCTGGTTCTCATAAGAAGAAACGCTCGAGAACGAGGAAATTACACAGACAAGGCAGTCCTCAACGTCGTCGAACTTGATCTTGCCCTCGGATTTGTTGTATTTATTGTTGTTTTTTAAGTAGTTGTCAATCTGATAGACGAACGCGTTACGCACAGCCTTGTCGGGTGCGCCGCCGTACTCGAGCCAGCTTGAATTGTGGTAATACTCGGTGGCGTTGACCTTATTTGAAAAGGCTACGGCAATGTTCATCTTGCACTTATACTCCGGCTTATCGTCGCGGTCGCGGGTCTTGACCTCGGTTTCCCAGTGCTGAACGGTGGTGAGTCCGTTTTCACCGATAAGCTCCGCGACATGGTCTACAACGCCATTGGCATAGTTGAAGGTTGTCGTCTCAAAGGTTCTGTCGGTCTGATTGCGGAACACAAACTCCACGCCCGCGTTGACAATCGCCTGACGCTTCATTACATCGAGAAAGTACTCGGGCTGAATATCAATGTCTGTAAATACCTCGAGGTCAGGCTTCCATGTGATTTTGGAGCCTGTGTCGTGCTTTGAGTACGGTTCCTTTTTCAGTCCGCCGATATTCTCGCCCTTTTCAAAATGCAGGGTGTAGCGGAAGCCGTCGCGGCGGATATCTACGTCCATATACTGAGAGGCGTACTGGGTTGAGCAAAGTCCCAAGCCGTTCATACCGAGAGAAAACTCATAGCTCTCGCCTTCATTATTGTTGTACTTGCCGCCCGCGTACATTTCGCAGAACACAAGCTCCCAGTTGAAGCGCTCTTCCTTCTCGTTGTAGTCGACGGGAATGCCCCGTCCGAAGTCCTCAACCTCGATTGAACCGTCAGCAAAACGGGTTACGACAATCTTTTTGCCGTAGCCCTCGCGCGCTTCATCGATTGAGTTAGAGAGAATTTCGAATACCGAGTGCTGGCAGCCCTCGAGTCCGTCCGAGCCGAAAATTACTGACGGGCGTTTGCGAACCCTTTCGGCGCCTTTCAGCGTGGTAATACTGTCGTTGCCGTATTCATTCGTCTTTTTTCTTGCCATTCAATTCATCCTTGTTCGTTTTTTCGTTTTATCCGTTTATACAGGTCAACACCGCAGCTTCCCGCGGGAATCTGCGGTGATTATAAAGCATAGCCTTTCACGCGCGTCTTGCGTCAGCCCAAAAATCAACCTCTGAGCTTCTTGATTTTGTCGCGGAGATACGCCGCGTGCTCAAACTCGAGCAGTCTCGCGGCAGCCTTCATCTCCTTTGTCAGGCTATCGATAAGCTGCTGGCGCTGCGCCTTGCTCAGTTTCTTTGTATTCTTGAACTCACTGTCGCTGTGAGTGGAAATCTCGATTATATCGCTGACCTTCTTGACGATGGTCTGAGGAACGATGCCGTGCTCCTCGTTGTAGGCATTCTGAATCTCGCGGCGGCGGTTGGTCTCCTCAATCGCTACGCGCATCGACTCGGTGACGCTGTCGGCGTACATAATTACCATGCCCTCGCTGTTACGCGCGGCACGTCCGACAATCTGGATAAGCGAGCGTGTACTGCGCAGGAAGCCCTCCTTGTCGGCGTCGAGCACCGCGACAAGGGATACCTCGGGAATGTCAAGTCCTTCGCGCAGAAGATTGATTCCGACGAGCACGTCGAACTCTCCGAGGCGCAAATCACGGACGATCTCCATGCGCTCCACGGTGTCGATATCATGGTGCATATAGCGCACCTTGATTCCCATTGTTTCGAGGTACGAGGTCAAGTCCTCAGCCATCTTCTTGGTGAGTGTCGTGACGAGAACGCGCTGCTTCTTCTCGGTGCGGATATTGATCTCTGACACCAGATCGTCAAGCTGTCCCTCGGTGGGACGGACGGAAATCTCGGGGTCGAGAAGCCCCGTGGGTCTGATGATCTGTTCCGCGACGACCTTGCTCTTCTCAAGCTCGAGGTCACCCGGGGTCGCGCTGACAAATACCGCCTGATTTACGCGCTCGTAGAACTCGTCAAAGTTGAGCGGACGGTTATCGTATGCAGAAGGCAGGCGGAAACCGTAATCGATAAGGCTCTTTTTGCGTGCGCGGTCACCCGCGTACATTCCTCTCACCTGCGGCAGAGTTACGTGTGACTCGTCGACAAAGAGCAGGAAATCCTTTGGAAAATAATCGAGCAGCGTATACGGCGACGAACCCGGCGCTCTGCCCGAGAGAATTCTCGAATAGTTCTCAATGCCCGAGCAAAAGCCTATTTCCTGGAGCATTTCCATATCGTAGCGCGTGCGCTGTTCAATGCGCTGAGCCTCGAGCAGCTTTCCGTTTTCACGGAAATATGCCAGTCTTTCCTCAAGCTCGCGCTCTATCTCGGCAAGCGCTGTCTGCATCTTGTCGCGCGATACAATGTAGTGCGAGGCGGGATATACCGCGGCGTGCCGCAGAATCGCTTTAAGCTCGCCTGTCAGCGGATTAATCTCGGAGATGCGGTCAATCTCGTCGCCGAAAAACTCGACACGGATTATAGAATCATTGGACGACGCGGGAAAAATCTCCACCACATCTCCTCTGACTCTGAATTTGTTTCTGATAAAATTGATATCATTGCGCTCGTATTGCAGCTCAACCAACTTCTTGACAAGCTCGTCGCGGCTTTTTTCCATTCCAGGGCGCAGAGAAATTACCATATTGCGGTAATCAATCGGGTTGCCGAGACTGTAGATACAGGACACTGACGCGACGATGATCACATCTCTGCGCTCGGACAGCGCAAGGGTTGCGCTGTGGCGCAGCTTGTCAATCTCGTCGTTGATTGAGCTGTCCTTTTCTATATAGGTGTCGGTCTGGGCGACATATGCCTCGGGCTGATAATAGTCATAATACGACACAAAATACTCGACAGAGTTTTCGGGAAAGAACTCCTTGAACTCCGAGCACAGCTGTGCCGCAAGGGTTTTGTTGTGCGCGAGAACAAGCGTCGGGCGGTTCAGGCGCTCAATGACATTAGCCATTGTAAAGGTCTTGCCCGAACCCGTTACGCCGAGCAATGTTTGCTCCTTGTTGCCCGCCTGAATACTCGAAACGAGCTTGTCTATTGTCTGGGGCTGGTCGCCCGTTGGTTTGTACTTTGAATGAAGCTTAAAATCCATAACTTATATCAAATCGTATTCACGCAGCGAGGCATACTCGTTGTCCGCTACGATAAAATGGTCTAACAGGTGAACGCCGACGGACGACAAAGTGCTGTCCAGCAGCTTCGTTACATCAATATCGGCGCGGGACGGAAGCAAAGAACCGCTTGGGTGGTTATGAGCGATATAGGCTGTGCGCGCGTTGTGGCGGATTGCCAGATCGACTATCCTGCGGAGCGGAAAATCCGAAGAGCTTACCGAACCCTTCGCCACTATGTCAAAATAGAGAATCTTGCCCTTCGCGCTGCCCAGAAGAAGCGCTACCGCCTCGCTGGTTCTGCCGATAAAACGGCGCGCAATCATATCACCCACCGTTTCGGGGTCGATAAGGTTAGTATCCGACAGTTTTGACTCGTTATACAGACGCGACATCTCGGGCAGGAGCTTGAGCAGCGCCGCCGCGCTCTCGGAAAGCCCAAAGTCCCTTTCCAGCTCGTCGATCGGAGCATCGCACACTCCGCCGATATTGCGGTAACGCTCGAGAAGTCTGTGTGCCAGCGGATTTGTGTCCCTGCGCGGAATCGCATAAAACAGATACAGCTCTAGCGCCTGGTGCTCCTCAAAACCATCGAGTCCGTTATCGATAAAGCGTCGCCTTAACCGCTCCCTGTGTCCGGAATGTTCGGATTTTTTGCTATCTCCCATGACAAATCACCGTCAAATCATCTTACGCCGTACTGCTCATAGTATGCGTCAATCGCCGCCTTGAGCTTGTCATCAATGATGACTCTGCCCTTGTATTCTCTGTTATAAAGATGCTCGACTATCTCTGCCATTGTGACAATAGCGGTGGTCTTTAAGCCGTATGTCTCCTCGATCTCGGCAAGAGCACTCTTTTCACCCTGGCCTCTTTCCATGCGGTCAACCGAAACAACAAGGCCGATGGGATTTACATCGCCCTGAGCCTTTATGATAGGCAGAGTCTCGCCGATAGAGGTGCCTGCGGTTGTAACGTCCTCAATAATAACGACCTTGTCGCCGTCATTTATCGGGCTGCCCAACAAAATTCCCTTGTCGCCGTGATCCTTGACCTCCTTGCGGTTGGAGCAATAGCGGATATCGGTGTCATACTTCTCGCTGATTGCGATAGTTGCGGCTACAGAAAGCGGAATTCCCTTGTAGGCGGGTCCGAACAGCACGTCGAAATCAAGTCCGAACGCGCCCTTGATCGCCTCGGCATAGTACGCGCCGAGTCTGCGAAGCTGTGCGCCTGTTCTGTAAAATCCCGTGTTAACGAAAAACGGGGTTTTTCTGCCGCTCTTGGTTACGAAGTCGCCGAACTTCAGAACCTGACAGTCTACCATAAATTCAATAAATTCCTTTTTGTACGCTTCCATAACAGACCTCCGTAAAACATCAAATATTTGTTTGATTGGTATTAATAATTTATTTTACCACAAGATATTGATTTTGTCCACAGAATTTACATTTATGTAACCGAATATATTGTGTTGAGCATTTTACAATTATAATTTCAGCAATAATTCCCTGTTGACTTTTTCGAACGCACGTTCTATAATATACTTATAAAGCAAACATCTATTCGATTGCGTGAGATGAAAACTATGAAAAAATATATTCGGATTGACGCTAAATTTGAGCGTGACGGAACTATGCTTCCCATAAAAATTATCTGGGATAACGGAGCCGAATACCCGATAAGCGAGGTTATAGACGTGAGGTATTTCAAGACCGACACAAAAGGCGCCACAGGTATTAAATACACCTGCATTATCCTCGGCAAAATCAGAGATGTATATTTTGACAGCGTGCGGTGGTACGTTTTGAGCGGATAAAAAAACTCCCGCCGAAGCGGGAGCTGTGATTCTTATTGTTTTTTCGCGATAGCGAGAATCTGCTTTGTCGGGAATGAGAAAAACGGCAGCGAACAGAGGAACACCAAGCCGACGGCGATCAACAGATAAATTACCGTTGCCGCCAGACTGCCTGTGAATCTCTCGATACTCTCGTATACATGAAGCTCCTCGAAAACAATCAGGAAGCTCTTATGCCAGAAATAAATCTGTAGGGTTTTCGCACCGATGCCGGAAATATAACCGAGGTTTTTGTTCGGCAGAATGCAAATCAGCGCAAGACTGATTCCGACAGCCAGCACATAGGCAAATATTCTGTAAAGCGGGCCAAAAAGCCATCTGCTGTCAAGCGAGGTATAGCGGTTTCTTCCCGTGAAAATCGGTCTGAGTGAGAACAGGAAGTCGCGGTGGAAAAACAGAAGGAACAGGAATGCCGCAAGGCAGACAGCAAGAAATGCCGCCGCGATAATTTTGAATTTCTTCTTATTAAGGAACCTGTATAGCTCTGTCGGGTCGAGGTAATAGCCCAGCAGGAATACAGGGAAAAATACCGCGATACGCATAAGAGCAAACTCGTCGCCGAGGTTGCTGTCAAAGCCCGCCATGATTCCGATCAGCAAGGCGAACAGCATGACAAACTTTCCGTCAAACTTGCGGAATGCCCAGACGAGCGCGGTAAATACCGCCATCGCCCACATGAACCATGTGTAGGTGTCGTAGATTTCAAAGGTCGCGTATACGGGCGGAAGTCCGGTGCAAATGCGGACAACAGCTGTAATCATACGAAGCACCAGACCGATAAGGACAAACGCGAGAATCTTGTATTTCGGGAATTTCGTCTCCGCGTTCATCGGCTTGAGGAACAGTCCGCTGACAAAGAGGAAAAGCGGCATATGAAATGAGTAGATCATCACATACATGCCCTTTTCAAGCGTGTAGCCGTCAAAATCCGTCAGATAGTTGATGGCGTGTCCTATGACAACAAGGATAATCGCGAGGCACTTGACGTTGTCATATAGATAAATGCGTTCCTTCGCGTTGGGAATAGTTTTAACTTCCGTACTCAAAATGAAAGCTCCTTACTGCTTTGTAAAATAAACATCGTAGCCGTCATATGTCACTACAATGCACTGTGTGCCGCCCTTTGTAACAATATCGAACTGCGACTGGGTATCGTCGTCAAACAGAACGTTGATTTTGTCTCCCGAAAGCTCATATGTACCCGTGTGAGTGCCGTCCGACGGGTCGCCGGGGCTGAGCCAAAGCTCAAAGGTACCGTTTGACGAAAAGCTGAGGGTACCCTGATAGTTTGAATAATGGGAATTATAAACCTCACGGATATCTACCTCGTCGCCGCTCGCGTTATTCGCCGAATCAGGAACCCAAAGGGTGTTGCTGAGGTTCACAGAGCCGTTACACGCGGAAAATATAATCAGGCAAAGAAGCGCCGCGGCAAAAGCGGAAATAAGTGCCGTTTTTTTCATGGCTTTCACCTACCCGAAATACACGGTGTAATCTCCGTACTGAATATTGAACTTCGAGGGAGTGCCGCCGTCCCATTCGGTTACCTCGATACGCATATTTTTGTCATTAGTGTAGGTCGCGTGAATGGTTTTGTCCTGGACAACATAAGCGCCGCGGTTGGACTCACTCGAAATCAGTGTATCCTTAAAGGTGCCGTCCTCGTTGAAGCTCAGGACGCCGTCGCTGTAGCCCGAACCGAATACCTCGCGCAGAGTGGCTTTGCCGCCTGTGAGATTGTCGTCGACATCGCCGTTCGGAATGAAGGTTGCATTGAAATAGCTCACCTCAACGCCCGGATCTGTGGGAACCGCAATATCAATCGGAGTGTCCTCTGTGTGGACGCCCTCGTCCGCAGCGGTGGTCGCCTCAGTCTGAGCCTTTGTTTCGGCAGGCGCTGTGGTCTGAGCCTGATCTGCCTGCGTTGTCGGAACAGCCTCTGACGCAGTCACATCAGTGGTGACAGGAGCTGTCGTCTCCTGCTTATTAAATATTGACAAACCGCCGTTCATCAGAAAAATCGCTCCTCCGACTATCGCGCCGACAACGATAACAGCTACGACAATCAAAATAACAAGAGGTGCGTTTGAACCCTTTTGGCTGTGTTTACCTGCCATTTACTTTTCCCAGCTTTCTTCGGCAGCATGTTTCATTTTCAGTAAAACGCTGCGTTTAATCATTTTTCCGTTAAAAAATATATATTCGTCGCCATCTGCGGATTCGTCGATTTCGAGCTTGCGAAGCTGCTCGGCAGTATCCTCCTCCGCTTTCTTGCGGCGCAGATTTTCGAGTTCGGTGTATTTTTCGCTGAGACGCTTGTCCACCTTGCGGGACTGTGCCTCGCGGTCGGTAATCATCGCGTACATTCTCTTGTAAATCGCGGAATTGATTATGAACGCCATAACCGACGGCAGGATAAACAATCCGAGAACAGCGGTGACAATCGCGATAGCTATTGGGTTGCCGCCGCAGCAAATCAGAAATGACGAGGCAACAACAAACAACAGAAACAACCCGAAGGTCGCAATAAGGTTGGATTTCAGCTCGCCGAAGCTCATAAGAAGTCCGTTGCGGTAAATAGCCTTCATCGGAAGCTCAAAGCTGACTGTCATGGCCGGAATGTGATAGAAAAAGAACATCAGCAATATTCCGATAAGAATACAGAATGCCATCAGCACATAGAAGACTCCGTTCTCGGCACCCATACGGAAGTAGAGCGTTATCGAGTAGTATGTGAAGAACGCGGCAATATAAAAAAGTACGCCGTGAACCAGAAAACGCGGAAAGTTCTCCTTGACGTTGGCAAAAAATGTCCTGCATACGTCAACATCCGTCTCTCCCTTTGCAAGGTGAAGCGTTACACTTACCACACCCGCGTAAAATGGAAACAAAGGGATCACCGTAAACAGAATTACAAAAAACGAATTTAAGCCTGTCAGCGTATTGACCGCATAAAATATCGCGAAAAATACGGCGGCAGGTATCGCAAACAAAAGATTGGTCAGCAACAGCTTCGGAAAACCGTGAAAGAGGTTGCTGAATACCCGCGCTATCGGCAGGGTTTTGTTTTCATTTGCCATAAGTTCCTCCGAATGAAAAAATTACCGGAACGCTTCCGCGAACAGCGTCCAGAGGACGGTGTCGAGAAGCGAGGCGCAAAATGTCATAATCAGCGCGGAAACGAACCGCGAGCTGTATCGCAAAAAGTGTTCGCGCAGCACACCGTCGGGCAGATTCTTTGATACAAGCAGCTTGAACTGACGAATCGAAAACGGAAACGCCAGAGCCGAAAAGCCCGTAAGCGCGATACAAAACAGAAAGGTTCCCGGCAAAAGCACCAGAAGATAGAATCCTAAGCCGTTAAGCCCGTTTTTGATTATCAGATACGCCGCGGTCAGTCCTGTGCCGAAGCCCTTGAATAGCACTGTAAACAGTTGAAACGGCAGTCCCCACGGTGCAAGTCCGAACAGATAGATTGCTGTGACAAAGATAAAATCCGAGGCGAAACACGCGCTGAAAATCCCGAGAGCGCCCTTGCTCATGCGGGCGTCGAGGTTGGTCGTAAACAGAAAATCGAGAGATTGCAGCGTCGAATCATCAGCGCCGTGCGCGTACGCAGCTCCGAAAGCCAGACCCGAAAGCAGAAGAATGACAAACATAACCGTCACACCGCTTTTTCTGAACGCGGAAACAACGTCGGGCATGTGGAAGCGCAGCCGCTTCGCCGTCGAATGAGATTTTTTGAACGAAAATACAATGCCTTTCACGGAAACATTCCTTTCTTTAACTTGTCCGTTAAAGCATATGAGGAAAATCCGTGAAATATTCTTATTTGCCGAGCTCTTCGGCGCGGTCGGTGCAAGCCTGCATCGCATCGCGGATAGCCTCGGTGAAGCCGTGCTCGCGCAGCTTGTTGAGAGCCGCGATTGTAGTGCCGCCCTTGGAGCTGACTTTTTCAATCAGCACATCGGCGCTGTCGCCGCTCTCCCTGAGCATCGCCGCCGAACCCTCAAGGGTCGCGCAGATAAGGTTCATTGCCTTGTCGTAATCAATGCCGCATGACTCGGCGTAATCCGCCATAGCCTTGGCAAAGAGGTAAATATATGCGGGACTGGAGCCGTTGACCGAGATGATCTCGTTCATGTGCTCCTCAGTGATATACTCGCAAACTCCGCTGCCCGCGAAAAGCTCCTCAACGATCTGCTTGTCCTCTTCCGAAATATTATCCGACGGACAGAGTGCGGAAGCGCCCTTGCCGAGAAGCAGAGGTGTGTTGGGCATTACCCTGACAACAGGACAGGCTTTGCCGAGAGCGTTCTGAACATAGCTGATGGAGATGCCTGCCGCGATGGAAACAAAGGTCTTTTCCGCGGTAGCCGCGTCCTTGAGCGACGCGATCGCCTCGGCGTAATGCTGAGGCTTTACCGCCAAAACGATGATATCGCTTTTCGCCGTTACATCAGCGCAGGAGCCGCATACCGCGGCTCCAAGCTCTTTCATCAAATTTTGTTTTTCCTCGCTGACGTCAAAAACATTAATGTTGTCAGCGTTTCCGTTGCGGGCGATGATGCCCTTAATAATTGCGGTCGCCATATTGCCCGCGCCGATAAATCCGATTTTTTTCATAAATTATCCTTCTTAGTTATTAAATGCTGAATCCGCTGCTGCGTGAGCAGGAATAGCTGAATCCGTATTTGTTGAGCCAGCCGTCGTTCTCGTAGTCGCCGTAGAAGAACATCTCGCCCTCGTCAATTCGTCTGTAGAGAAGTCCCCACCAGCAATCGCCCGCGGCGTGGTGCCACTGGAAGAAATTGGAAACATAACGTGACTTGCTGACGTTATTCAGGTCGCGGCTGCCCGAACCGCCCGAAGCGGAGGCATACTGCGAGTAGATATAACCAGTCGTGCCGTTTGAGAGCTTGATTTTATACCAGCTCGAATTGTAGAGCTTTCCGTCAACAAAGGTAAACTTGGTGTTTTCGCTCAGTGTTGAAACTACGGAATAACCCGTGCCCGCGCCCGAACGAAGGTTTACATAATCATCGTTGACAAAACCGCTGCCGCCTGACTTGACAGAGGCAGATGAAGCGCCTGTTCCCGTATCGAGAAGTACGGAACGCAAATCACTGTCATTCGTGATAGCGTACGAACCGACATTATAAGCAAATGAAACAAGCGAGTCGAACTGCTGCTGATTGAACTTGACGTCGTTAGAAGTAAGGAAAGCGTTTGTGCGTGTGGTATAACCGCCCGAATTAACGGTTTCGCAGAGATAGGCGTATGCCTCTGTGCGCGTGACGTTGTTGTAGAACTGCTCGTTGGTGGTAATAACCTTGCCGTAACCGACTGTGGGGTCAGAGATGATAGCGTCGGCGGTAATCTCAGGCAGGAAGCCCTCGAATACCGAAATCAGCTTGATAACCTCGTCGCTCGCTCGTCTTTCGCCCGTGACAGTGGTAGTCCTGTCGGTTGAATTTGTGACAAATACCTCTCCCTCACCATTGACGGGTGTTGTGAGATATTTGTCGTAGTCGACAAACTTCGAATAAGCCTTAAATGTCCACTTGCCCGAGGAATTGAGCTTCTGGGAACCTGACCAGACAATTGTGCCCGACTCTGTCTTTTCCTTTGAGGCGTTGACAGTGTATGAGGTTGAACCGTCTGTGACGACAAAGTATACGCCTACGCGGTCGGTATCGGTAATCGCCTTGAAGGTTACGTTCGAGCCCTTGGGAGCGGAGTTCGGAGTCGCGTATACAAAGCGGATATTATCTCTGCCGATTACCTCAATCAAACAGGTCGCCGCACCGCTTGAGGTGTAGGCGGTGATAGTGACAAAGCCGTTCTGGGACTGTGTGTCGACAACACCGCCGTCGACTGTGGCAATCTTGGTATTTGAGGATTTCCACTTTACGCCCGAGGTTGTTGACTTGAGCAGAACAGACTTTCCGCGGCGCATATTCTCTATGCTTGTGCAGGAGATGTTTACGCTGCTGCCCGATTTGACGGTTACATTGCAGCTTGCGGAAGAGCTGCCCGAGGTCGCTGTGATCTTCGCAGAGCCCGAGCTCTTGGCGGTAACAACGCCGTTTGAGTTTACTGTCGCGACTGATGTGTCGGAGCTTGACCACTTGACCGAGCCGCCCTTGGCGGTTATGGCAAGCTGGTTGCCTGTGTAGATCGTTTCAGAGGTATTCGAGAGGCTGAGGCTTCCCGATGACGAACTGCCGCCTGAGGACGAGCTGCCGCCCGAGGAGCTGTTCTTCTCGATGGTTATGTAATCCTTGATAACCCAGCCCGTATCTCCGTCTGAGGTCTTGATATTGTACCAGTCGCCGGTAGGCTTCTCGCTTACGAGTGTGAACTTGGTATTCTTGCGCATGCAGGTAATAACCGCGTTACCGGTACCCGCGCCCTTGCGGAGATTAACATAGTCCTCGCTGACATATCCCGTCGACGCGGACGACGAAGGACCCGAGCCGCTGCCCGAATTGCCGCCTGAGGACGACTTGTCGGCGGTCACATAATCACCGCTCACCCAGCCTGTGGTGCCGTTGGAGAGCTTGATGTTATACCATCCGCTCTTCGCGGTGGTGCTGACAAAGGTGATTTTTGTGTCCTTGCGCATCACGGTCAAAACCGAATTGCCCGTACCCGCGCCCGAACGGAGATTTACATAGTCGTCGTTGATATAGCCTGTCGCGCTGCCTGAGGACGAGGAACCGGACGACGAATCATCAGCCTTAACCTCGGCGTCGGAACTGCCGCTGCCGCTGTCCGTAGCGGTGACGTAGTCCTTGTGAACATAGCCTGTTTTACCTGTTTCCTTCTCGGTGACCTTGTACCAGTCCGAGCTGTAGAGGTCGCCGCTTTCAAAGGTGACCTTTGTGTCCTCACGCATACAGGTCAGCACGCTGTAACCTGTGCCCGCGCCCGAGCGCAGATTGACATAATCGTCAGAAATGTAGCCGCTTCCGCCTGTGACTGGCTTCGCCGCCGCGTTTGCGGTAATCATAGGTATGGCAATCGCAAAAACTGACGCTGCCAGAATAACGGCGAGCACAATACAGACAATTCTGACAACTGCCTTTTGTTTCATATTTTCACCTTCCTACCAATAAAATAATTCTATAAAGAAATTATAACACAATATGACATTGTTTGCAACAATCCATACGGATTATTTGAATATGTGGAGCAGTTTTTCGCGGATTTTTCTGACGTAAAACACGACAAACGTTGTAAGCGCAAAGTCATACAGCAGAAAAAACAGGTTGCCGAACGCCAAAAACACGAGCGGCATATAAATTCCGAAGAAAGTAAACTCCTCCGCGGGAACAGCCATCAGCTTTGTCGCTATAAAAAACGAGCCGACCGCCGCCGCGTTGAACAATGCAAATTTGAGAACATACTGCACAAGCTTGCTTTTCAGCTTACCCTCGATAAACGCCTTTAGCACCGGATAATAGCCGAAAAGCATCGCGAAATACAGCACAGCCTCTTTGTCGCCCGCAACAAAAAACGAAAGAACGGACACAACTGCGTAAACTCCCAGCGCCCATTTCGCGCCGTACTCAATCACAATCGCGATAAGCAAAACTCCGGCAAAGCACGGCAGAGCGTAGGTGCCGACGGGAATCAGCGATGTGATCAGCATCAGCATGACCGCAAGCGCGGCAATAATCGCGCAGAGAGCGATCTTGAAGGTCGGCTTCTGAATCGGACTCTTCATATCAGCATGACCTGCAGCAGCTGCATATACAGTTCGCGCACATAAGCGCCGAACAGATATCGCATACGGAACATCCGCTTGAGTCGTAGGTGTTCGCAGTGTTGTAGCCGCCGTAATTGTAGGTGCGCTGAGCGTTCATATTGTTGACCGCGGTGCGGTATTCCTGATTGTTAGGATCCATATTGACCGCCGTTTGGAATTCAACGTTTGCCTGGTCGCTCCAGCCTCTGCGGTAGAAGCACATTCCTCTGAGGAAGTGCCATTCCGCGTCGCGCTCGTTTTCGGGAATGCCGTTGAGAACATTCTCAGCTTCGTTTATCATGTTGCGCTGGATATAAATGCGTACGCTGTTGTATTTTGAATAGCCGTAGCCCGAGGAATTGTAGCCAGAGCTGCTGTATGAGGACGATCCCGTAGAACCTGTTCCCTTGCCCTTCTGGCGCATGCGGTTTATTTCATCGTACGCCTCGTTGACCTCTTTCATCTTCTGCTCGGCAACGTCCGCGAGCGGACTGTCGGCATAATTATCCGGGTGATATTTCTTCGCGAGATTTCGGTACGCTTTTTTTATTTCTTCATCCGTGGCACTCGGTGAAACTCCCAGCACCTCATATGGATTGCTCATTTCTTACCTCCCTTTGGTCGGACAGCACGCTGTTTTGTCTTAGCGGAAATCCGAACAGCATCATATTGTCGAGAATACCCTTGAAATCATACAGATTCAGAAGGTTGTACGCGTCATATGCTCTCGCCAGCGACTGGCTGAGCACCGCGCCCATATATTCATGTAAAGCATCGGTTTCAACCGACAAAAACGGGTTGAAGTTACCGCGCTTTTTGTCTTTTTCATAATCGTCCGCCGCATCCATCAGATAAACCCATCTTCCGAGATGATAGCCGCATTCGTACAATACCCGGGCGTCGGATTCTGTTTTGCCCTCTGACTTCATTATCTCTGCAAGCATATATGCGGTCGGATGTGCCGCCTCATCAAGTGAAGGCTTGTCCTTTTGCTCGACCGCAATCTGGTAATTGAGCATATCACGGACAATTATATCAAGCTCAGGGTAGCGCTTGGCAGCTTTCTTTCTCCAGCGTGAGAAAAACGGTTTTATCAGCCGTACTGCGAGAGCTTTGAAAAAGCCGCTGTCGCTGATGTCGTCGCAAAGCTTATAGTAGACCGAAATCACCGTCAGCGCCGCCGCTTTGCTGTAGCAATCGTCCTCACAGCGGGCATACTTACATTTTTTCAGGGGATTGAAACGGCACCTTCCGTCCTTAAAACCGCTGCAGCTCCTGCGCAGCGACATCAAAGTAATTGCGTAGAAGGTACAGTCGTAGCTGAGGGCAAAACGCGCGAAAATCGAGTAGTCCCTGCCGAGCTGTTTGCACAGTCCGCAGTATACGGATTTATACGCTTCATATTCCCTGACCTTAAGCTCCGCCTTGTCGATTTGCAGATATCCGAACATATACGCTCCCATAATACTTTTTGGTTTATAATTATACCATATGTATCGGAATTTTTCAATAGTTTGTCAAATTATTTTTTCTATAATCGAATTTTGGCAGGGCTTGATTCACGGCAGAAACAAGTGTATAATTAAAGCGGTGATATGAATGAATGTTTACGACTTTGACAAAACGATATATGGCGGAGATTCGACCGCCGATTTTTATCTTTTTTCGCTGAAACGGCATAAAAAAATCCTCCTTCTTGCTCCCTCGCTACTCGGTGCGTTCCTTAAATTCTATCTATTCAGAAAAGGCAGCAAGACGGATTTCAAGCAGGTAATGTACCGCTTTCTGAGAAACTGCGATATTGACCGCGACGTTAAGGATTTCTGGGAAAAGAGCCGTGCGAAAATCAAACAATACTACTTAAAGCAGCAAAAGGACGACGATGTTATTATCTCCGCGTCGCCCGAATTTTTGCTTGAACCGATTTGCCAAATACTCGGAATACGATATCTGATGGCTTCGCGCGTGGATAAATATTCAGGTATCTACGACGGTATCAACTGTCACGGAAAAGAAAAGGTCAGGCGATTCTACGAAATGTTTCCGAATGGAAAAATCGAGGAGTTTTACTCTGACAGCTACAGCGACACTCCCCTCGCGGAAATCGCGGAAAAAGCGTATATTGTCAAGGGCGAAGAGCTCACTGACTGGATATTTGAAAAGAGGAACTGACAAAAAATCAGTTCCTCTTTATTAATTACTCGCAGCCGCAGCCGAACGGAGCGCTGCCCGAATCGGTATCGGCGGTACTGGGCGGGAAGAAGGATTCCGTCGGGAATTCTATCTTGCTGAACACTTCGCACGGGTCGTCTGTCTTTGCCGCGCATTCCTTTCTCGGAACACAGAAATCGTAGGAAGGAATCATCAGCTGCACATTTCTGCTGAGCTGGACGATAGAAAAGATTCCGAGGGTTACAAGGATATGCTGGGCAGTCGGCACGACGAGCTCCTCACCGAAGTAGTTTGCGACCGCCTCGGGCACGAACGGCAGGATATCGGGCGCGGTCACCGGCTCCACTGAGGACGCGAGCGCCATCGGCGCTGAAACTTGAACTGTCACCTTAGGCGCGGTGCTGACGGCTCCGTTGCAGCTGTCAAAGTCGCTCGCGTCAATCTCAGGCGTCTTATCCCCCGAGAAAATCTTCGCGTTCGCGTCGCTGCCGTAAAGCACAACGCGCTTTGAGGCGGTTGCGAGTCCCGTCACCGTCGCGGGCAGCGTACCTCTGCCCGTGTAAACCTCGGCGCCGACTGCGATGTAGAAAACGACATCGACGGCGTAGTATCCGCGGTTAAAGGCAACGGAATCGACCGAAATGTTAGCGGTGAGAACGCTCGCCTTTGTCACACGAACCGAGGCTGCTGTCTCAACCAGATCCTGATCCTCGGCGGTGAAGAATACCGTCAGATCTCTCAGACAATCCTTTGCGCCGCAGCTGTCATAAATGCGCGGTACTTCTATGCAGACGGGTTCAAACTGGACTTCCTGACCGTCGCCGTTCTGCGTGGTCTGAGCGTCATTATCAATGCTGACTTCCGACATAAAAATAACCTCCATATAAGTATTTACAGTCTGACTGTAATACCATAGTATGGAGGTCAACAGGTTGTGTGATTATCCCGCCGAGAATTTGGACAGATATTTTCTGAATAATCCGCGCAGGAATGACGGGTCTGAAAAGTTGTAGTTCGAGAGAGAAACGAAAATTTCGCTCTTGTCGGTGGTATAGCTCAGCATTGAGGAATATGCTCCGCAGCGGCCCGAAGCGGAAAGTCTGTCACCGCTTATATACATACCGCATGAATAGCCGTTTTCGGTTGGGGTGCGCATTTTGTTTATCGATTCATCGCTGATGATTTTATCGTAGAATATGCCGTCAGTCCACTTGAGCAAATCAGAGATGTTCGAAATCATTCCGCATGCGGAATATCCAACTCCGCTGTAGCAGAGCTTATCGCCCTCTGCGTTGCCGTCATACGGAAGCGCGAGCTTATCGCCGCCGTCAAATGAGGTCGCGTTCATCGCAAGAGGCTTGAAAATCGCGGAATTGATGTAATCCTCATAGCTCTCGCCGCTTACCTTTGCAATGATCTCACCTAAAAGATAGTAGTTGCTGTCGGAATTTTCGAAGGAAGAGGACGGCTCAAAACGCAAATCCTGCGAGAGTATCCAATCCAGAATGATTTTTTTGTTTTCATCAAACGAATTGTCCTCTTTTATATCGTCGTTGATGGCAATGTGCAAATTTGCCGCCATGTCGCTGATATCGCTGCGTACAATATAGTTCGGGATTCCCGAGGTCATGTTGAGCAGGTTATCGACAGTAATATCTTCACCGTATTTGTAGTCGGGAAAGAACTTGTCGATGGTGTCGTCAAGGCTCAGCTTGTCACTGTCAACTAATGACAAAACTGCCGCTGCTGTCATCTGCTCTGTAAGCGCGCCGATATAGAAACGCGTGTTGATCGAGTTGTTCTTGTGGTTATTGGCGTCAGATGAACCCGTCGCGCTGAGATACTCAAAGTCATTACCGAGCTTCATATAGATAACGCCCTTGAAGCGTCTCTCTGAAACATAGCCGTTGAAAGCGGAGTTTATCTCGTCGGTCTTTTGCTTTATTGAGAGGAAATCATAGCGCTTGACGTTTGCTGTCTCGTCGATTGTAGCCGCAGGCTTCGCTGGTACAGTAGTTGCCGCAGCCGTGGTTTCGGCGGTCGTTTCGGACTGTGATTCCTGCGGAGCGCCGCAGCCGCAAAGCAGCATACACGCCGCAAGCGACATACATAATATTGACTTGATGAGTCTGGACAAATCCATCACCTTCTATATTTTTTCCATCTTACAGAAATTCGCCATCAGCTTTTTGGTGCCTGCCTTGTCAAAGGCGATCTCAAGCAGGGTATCGTTTCCCATCTTCTCGGCGGTCATGATCATGCCCTTGCCGAACAGCTTATGAAGTACAACGTCGCCTACCTTGTAGGTAATGCCCGACTTAGCTGCGGGCGGCTGATACGCTCCTGCCCTCGGCACACCAGCCATCGGCTTTGCGCCCTTACCAACTCCGACGCTGATCTTGCCGCCAGTTCCCGAAGAAGAAAAGGCGGACGAGGTTCTCAGTCTGCCCTCACCTGTACGCTCGACAAGCTCGGACGGAATTTCACCCAAAAAGCGTGAGTCCTTATTGTATGTCGTGGAACCGAAAAGCATTCTGTATTTCGTCTTGGTAAGATATAGCTTTTCCTTGGCGCGTGTTATGCCTACATAGGCAAGTCTGCGTTCCTCGTTGATTTCCTCGGGATTGCTGATTGAGGCGTTTGACGGGAACAAGCCGTCCTCCATGCCCGTAATAAATACAACAGGAAACTCCAGACCCTTAGCGCTGTGGAGAGTCATCATAACACAGGTGTCGGCGTCGGCGTCGTAATTATCGATATCTGTCATAAGAGAGATTTCCTCGAGGAAGTTGGAAAGGTCGGCTTTGTCGCCGTAGTCCTCCTCGAATTTGATGATGTTTGAGGAAAGCTCCTCGATGTTCTCGATGCGCACATCAGCGTTTTCCTTCTCGACGCGGAGATAGTTCTCATAGCCGGTATGCTCGATAATCAGATTGTATAATTCCGCAAGAGAATAATCACCGCTTGCCTCAGCCTCGATCAAGCCGTCAATCAGTCTGACAAATTCCCTGAGCTTTGACGCCGCGCGTGAAAGCTGCGGATAAGCGTCCGCGTCCTTGATTACCGTATAAATGCTCTCGCCGAGGCCTGAAGCGATTTCGGCTGCAACCGCAACGGTTCTGGCGCCGATCGAGCGCTTCGGTACGTTGATGATACGGCTTAGACGGATATCATCATGAGGGTTATTGATTACCTGCAGATAAGCCACCATATCGCGGATTTCCTCGCGGTCGTAGAAGCGGTGACCGCCGATGATGCGGTGAGGAATGCCGCTGCGTGAAAGCGACTGCTCAATGGCGTTCGACTGGGCGTTGGTGCGGTAAAGTATCGCGAAATCGGAGTACTTTCTGCCGTTCGCCACGCCGTCCATAATCGTCTTTGTAACAAAAGCCGCCTCGTCGCGCTCACTGTCACAGGTATGTATATTGATTTTCTCACCCTTTGGGTTCTCCGTCCAGAGCGTCTTGCCCTTGCGGATCGTGTTGTTGGAAATAACTCCGTTGGCGGCGTCGAGGATATTCTGTGTGCTGCGGTAGTTCTGCTCAAGTCTGATAACCCGCGCTCTGCTGAAGGTCTTTTCAAAGGAAAGAATGTTCTCGATCGTAGCGCCGCGGAACTTGTAGATACTCTGGTCGTCGTCGCCGACTACGCAGATATTGCCGTACTTCTGAGCTAACATGGATACGAACCTATACTGCACCTTGTTGGTGTCCTGATACTCGTCAACCATGATATACTTGAACTGGTTCTGATAAAATCCGAGGATCTCGGGCTCCTGCTCAAACAGCTCGACCGCCTTGCAGAGCAAATCATCAAAATCCATGGCGTCAGCCGTTTTCAGACGCGACTGATATATTTCGTAGATTTTGGCGACGAAAACCTTGCGGCTGTCGTACTCCGCGTCCTTCTTCATCTGCTGAGGAGTCAGCATTTTATCCTTCGCCTTCGAAATATCTGACAGCACGCTCCTGACTGGCAGCTGCTTTTCGTCAATCTGAAGCTGCTTCATGATTTCCTTGACAAGCCGCTTCTGGTCGTCGGTCGCGTACACGGTGAAGTGGCTCGAATAACCGAGCCTGTCTCCGTAACGGCGAAGAATACGCGCGCAGGTGGAATGGAAGGTCGCCGCCCAGATATCGGCGCCGCCTTCGGGAACGGTATTGCAGATACGCTCCTTAAGCTCGCCCGCAGCCTTGTTGGTAAAGGTAATTGCCAGGATATTCCACGGCTTGCAGAGTCCCGACCGGAGTATATAGGATATGCGGTTAACGAGAACAGTGGTCTTGCCGGAGCCCGCTCCCGCAAGTATCAGCAGAGGCCCTTCCGTCGCGAAAACCGCCTGCTGCTGCATCTGATTCATAAAAGAAAACTGCTGCTTTAAATCATTTTGCATTATTCTGACTTCGTCCTTGTAAAGTGATAAAAGAAAGGGCGGACAAGCCGCCCCTAAGGTTTCTTATTTAATGCTGTCCTGATACTTCTGGAGAATCTCGGCTGCGTTATCGGCAACGATAAGGCTGACATAATTGCCGTCCTTTGTAACCTTGCAGTTCTTAACCATGTCGAGCTTCTCGGGAGTGTAGGAAGCGTACTGGCTGACAATGGAGTTGTAACGGGCTGCGAGAGCCTTCTCAATCTCGGTTGCAGCGTTGGCATCGGTAGCCTCTACCATGATGATCTCTACAGGCGCGTTGTTGTTGGAATCAATCTCCGCGGCGAACTGCTTTACGCTCTCGGGCTTGATGGAATAGTACTTGGAAAGGTCATCCTTGCTCTCGAGTGTCTTGAGGTTCAGGCTGTAGGTGCTGTTGATGTCGGACATAACCTTGTTAAGGTCGGAACCGCCGCCGCAGCCCGCAAGTACGGACACGCTTATGATTGCAGCGATTACCAGTGCAATAATTCTTTTCATATACGTTTTTCTCCTTTTACAATAATGTACCATTATATTATAGTATATTTTTTTGAGTTGTCAATAACTTTCCGATTTTTTGTGACTAATGTCAACGGATTTCGGAAAAACCAGCCGAATGGCGCGGTGAACGTTTTCAACCGTAACAGGCTGATTTGTCCGCTCGTGCTCGCCGTCAAGCGACCAGTCAATCTCTTCTTCACACTCAAAGGTCACCTTGGATGCGCTGAAAACTGTAATCAGGTCTGAATCGTACCTGCCGCTTAGCACCGCGCGGACAATATCGTTAAACTCAAAAATATTTTTCGGGCGGCGGATAAGCACAACCTCGTGGAGCCCGTCCTGCAGATTGACAAGCTCCTCGTCAAAGCGCATCAGTCCTCCGATTGAGGTTGAGTTGCTGACCGAACCGTAGACATAGTCGTCCTCGTAGGTGTTGCCCTTATCGTCCGAGAGCTTTACATGGTATGATTTGAGATTTACAAGCTCCTTTGTGCCGGTAATCACATAAGCGAGATGTCCGAAGCGCTGCTTGAGGTTGCGCGGAGTCGCGTATGAGCTCTCGGCAAACAACCCGAAGGACGCGACATAGATAAAATACTTCTCGTTGAACCTACCTACGTCGAGCTCCTGAACTACGCCGTGGTTGAGATCGATTATCGACATAAGGATATCCGAGGTAAGTCCCATATTCTTGGAAAAGTCGTTAGTCGTGCCTGTTGGGATATAGCCTATCGCGGGACGGTTTTGGAGCGGAGCCACTCCGTTTACAACCTCGCCGAGAGTGCCGTCACCTCCGCAGCAGACAATCAGATCGATGTTCTCGCCGTACTCGCGCGCAAAATTCATCGCGTCATTTTTGCGTTTCGTCATCAACGTAGTTGTCTCAATTCTCTTTTTCTTTAATACCAACAGTATATCGTCGATGTATTCACTTATCATCGTTCGTCCCGAAACGGGATTGACAATCAGTATTGCTTTCATGTTCAGGCTCCGGAATTTTTTTATGCAATAATATCCATTAACTTGATGATATCATAACCTCAGTAATTTTTCAAGAATAAATTAATAGGTTGCAAGGTCAATTTCTTCTTGAAAAACGCCACTCTGTATGAGATAATATTATTAACAAACCGATTTTTCGGCGCTACGGAGGTAAAGTATGATTAAGGAGCAATTCACCGATTTATTTCTTCCCTACCCTGACCACGGCGACCGTCTGGTTCGCGTTTTCGTTCCCGAGCATGAGGAAAATGAAACCCTGCCCGTAATCTACATGACGGACGGACAAAACCTCTTTGATGAAAAAACCGCTGTCTGGGGCTGCTGGAAAATCCCTGAAACCATCAGAGCCGAAATCAAAAACAGCGGCAAAACTGCCGTTATTGTTGGAATATTCAATGATTCACACCTTCGCGACAGCGAGCTCACCCCGAAAAGCATCGGAGAAATTATCTGTCCCGAAAAACTGCCCGATCTCACAACTCCTCAGGGTGAGATTTTTGACGGATTCATCGTCAATACCGTCATGCCGGCTGTGGAAGAAAAATTCCCCGTAAAGCGCTCAAGAACCGACACCGCAATCTGCGGAAGCTCCTCGGGCGGACTGCAGGCGTTTTTTACAGCACTCTCCCACCCTGATTTATTCTGTGCCACAGGCGTCCTCTCTCCCGCTTTTCTGCTTTACTCTGAGGAGGATATGAAAAGCTGGATATACTCAAAGCTGAACGAATGCCTTCCGTATCTGTATATCTACACGGGCGCAGGCGACGAGCTTGAGATGAATGTTTTTGAAAGCGTCGAGAAAACCTACGAGATCCTGACGGAATGCTATCCGTTTGACAAGCTGAACGAGGTTGTGCTGTTTGAAGAAAAGCACCATGAATCCGCCTGGGAACGGATTTTCGGAGATTTTCTTCACACCTTCCTTGAGCGGCGCGCGGACTTTTAGCCTTAATAAATACTCAAGCTCCTCATTTTTGCAGACCGGAAAATGAGGAGCTTTTTCATATGCTTTTTTTGATGGTATCTAGCGCGCTTTTCTCAATTCTGCTGACCTGAGCCTGGGATATTCCGATTTCGGAAGCGACCTCCATCTGGGTTTTTCCCTTGAAAAACCTCAGACCGAGAATGCGCTTTTCCCTGTCGGAAAGGCTTTTTATCGCGTCCTTTATTGCAAGCTCCTCAAGCCACGCGGAATCATCGCCCGTATCGCTTATCTGATCCATGACATACACTGTGTCCGCACCGTCGGAAAAAACCGGCTCGTAGAGGGATACCGGCTCGACAATCGCCTCCAGAGCGAGCACAACGTCCTCTCTCGGAACTCCCATACGGCGCGCTATTTCGTCCATGCTCGGCTCACGGTTTTGCTCGGCAGTCAGCTTCTCCTTTATCTGCATGGCTTTATAGGCGGTATCACGCATTGACCGCGAAACGCGCACACTGTTGTTGTCGCGAAGGTAGCGCCTGAGCTCTCCGAGAATCATCGGCACTCCGTAGGTGCTGAACTTGACGTCCAGCTTAGGGTCAAAATTGTTTATCGCCTTTATAAGACCTATTACTCCAACCTGAAAAAGGTCGTCAAGCTCCTCGCCGCGGTTGCGGAAACGGTGAATAACGCTTAAAACCAGCCGCAGATTGCCCTCTATCATCTCATCGCGCGCACGCTTAGCCGCCTTTTTGTCACCGCCGCGGATAATTTGCATAAGCTCTCGCTTGCGTTCCTCGCTTAGCACCTTCAGCTCTGAGGTATTAACACCGCAGATTTCAACCTTTCCGTACTGCAAAAAATCGCCCCCGACAATAGTTCTATAATAGAATTATTGCCACGGGGCGTTTGGTTATTCACATATAAGATTTTAATACAGACCGATTGCCGCGAAAAACAGAACAGAGAGCATTCCGCAGCTCGTACCGAGAAGCACTCCCGCGATTACGTCGGTAAGATAATGTACACGGAGATATATGCGCGAGAAGCTGATAAGCGAAGCCAGTATTATTATCGGCACAAAAGTAATGACCTGGCAGCGCAGCACCGAAACGCCGACCATCGCGAACGATGCGGTGGTATGACCCGACGGGAAGGAATAAAACCTCGGACGGTTAATGAGCTGTTCGTCGTCATCGAGGCTGTGGCAAGGTCTGATGCGCTTTACAACATGCTTGATCAAGCCCTCGCCCATTACATGCGCGAACGCGAGAGCTACAACGAAATTGAAGCCTGTCGCGCGCCATTCGGGACGGATAAGAAAAGGAAGCGTGATAAGCCACCATATAATGCCTACGTTGGCGGAACGCGAAGCTGTTTTCATTATTATATTCAGCGACGGACAATGAAGCCTGCTGATATTGTTGAGCACCTTATAGTCAAGGCTTTTGATTCTGGCAAACATAGTTCATTACTCCCGATAGCCAATTCAAAACTCTGATAATACAATTATAACACTTATTTCACGGTTTGCATAGTGGGATTTTTTACCAATCATCATCCATGTCGGAATCCAAATTGCTGTATTCCTGATGGTTCTGTCCATTGTCACGGTTCCACATATCGCCGTCCTGCTCAGTCAGACCGGCGTTTGGGTCATAGTATTCGCTGTCACGGAAATCCGAGACATCAGACGAACCGTTATTAATCTGACCCTCATAATAATTGTCGTAATGATCGAGAAAATCATCACTTGGATCTGCGAGAATCCAGCCAAGCGCCGGGTCATACTCGTACCAGTTTCCGCCCTGATTATAATAAACCGTATTATTGTAGTTGTAGTAACCCAAATCCTTATTATAATTCATCGGCTTGCTGCACAATTTTGAGCCGCCAAGACAGGTAGATAAGGTAACAAGCAAAAGAGCTATTGACAAAACAGCAATGACAACTGTCGAAAGGGTAACATACCGCTGCCTTTTTACCGACGGATTAGAGCTGCGGACAAGGCTGTCAAATTCGTCCGACGCGGCTTTTACTTTGTCCTCAGGAAAAGACGCTGGAATTCCGCACACAGGACAAGCGCGATCTGTTTCATTCAGGTAATTACCGCAGTTTTCACATTGCCGCCTCATCAGCCCACCTCGCTCCACTGATTATAATTACATATAATATATTATACCCGAAAATATCCCTGATGTCAACAATCTGCGGAATAGCGGTTACAACATCTTAAATAATATTTTTTCACTTTTCGTTGCAAATCTATTATTTTTATGATAATATAATATTAACCTTTTTAAACTTTTTTCGTCTGAATATCAGTATGAATACGGGAAAGAGAGGAAAATCATGAACGACAAAAGCAAACGCATATTCGGAAACGAAATCAGCAAAGCGGATTACAGAAAAGCGCTCAGAACCAAACAAAAATACACGAAAAAATACGGCGATGACAGCAGCAGCGACTACTCTGTAAAGCTGCTGCCAAACTCAACGCTTCACGACTCCCTCGGTGTGTACGACATCAGAGTCAACGAAGGAAAAAGCAATGAGCCTTTTGACCTTGAAAAGGGAATTATCGTTGGCAACATCCGCATGGGCTTCGGTCATTACCGCATCTCAATCGCAATGGCGTCTGCCGCTCAAGCGCTCGGATATACCCCGTACTGGATGGATCTGAACTCATTCTCGGAAACCACCTGCACAAAGGTCATCGGCGCTCAGAACGACCTCTATTCCCTCGGCTCCAGAATATCGCAAAAAAGCCGCGCATTCAACAAGGCGGTCTGGGAGCCTATGAACTACGAGGGCTTCCGCCAGCTCAGCTACAACTCGTCAGACCAGAAAAACGCCGAGCTGATGGCGGCGGTTTTCAAAAATATCCCTAAAGATCTGCCGATAATCGGAACTCATGTCTGGCCTGCTCAGGCGGCTATCCACGCCGGAATGCAATATGTTGTCAACGCTATCCCCGATAACTGGCCGATGGCATTGCACCTTGCCGAGGGAAGCGTTCATACCGTTCAGACGCATCAGGCATATATGGGCTACAGAATACTCAACGGCATGCGAAAAAAGGAAGTCCTTAAGCCGATGCCCGCAGACAGCCTGGTCTATACGGGACACTATATCGACCACGAGCTTGTCGCAAACCTCGAGGACGACTGCCGAAAACGCCTCATGCGAAAGAGCCAGAACAAGCCGATGCGGTTCCTGCTTACTATCGGCGGAGCAGGCGCACAAAGAGAGCTGTTCGGCGCGGTAATCAAGCACCTGATGCCGTATGTGCGCCGCAGGAAAGCGGTTATTTATGTTAATGTCGGCGACTACAAGCAGGTCTGGGAAGAACTGCTGAAAGAAACCAAATACCTTGATGTTGCAAGCAAAACCCATTTCGGCAACTGGGAGGACACAAAGCAATTCGCGGAAAAGGCGATTGACGGCGATGTTTACGGCATTCACGCGTTCTGGCACGAAAACATCTTCGAGGCGGTTTACTGCACAAATCTGCTGATGCGTTCGGCTGACGTTCTGCTCACCAAGCCGAGTGAGCTGGCGTTCTACCCCATTCCAAAGCTGTTTCTAAAGAGAATCGGCGGCCATGAAAAATGGGGCGCAATCCACTCCGCGGAAATGGGCGACGGTACTCTCGAGTGCACGGATATCCCACACACCTTGCAGATGATTGATATGTTCCTGGGTGAAAAGGAGCTGCTGACTCAGATGTGCGAGGCAATTCAAATCAACAACTCCATCGGGCTGTACAACGGCGCGTACAAGGCTGTTGAGATCGCGATGGGTATGAAGAAATAAGGTTTAATCATAAAACAATCGGAGGCTTTCGCAGCATAACCGCGAAAGCCTCTTTTGTATTTAATCTTCTTCCTTTTTGATGTAGAACGGCTCAATACCTTTGACTGCATTTCTCGCGAACTCCATCGAGAACGGCATCATGGAGAGCTGGATCTCATCGTCGAGGTATGGCTGAGCTACCTCTGAAATACTCTCAAATACCTGCTGGGTGTTGCCGACAAAGTCAACAACGATGAAGTAGCTGAGCTGACCGTCCTGCTCAATCATTCGCAGGAAAGCGGCGTTAACGCCCGGCTCTGTGCTGAAATGGTTGATCAGCGCCGCCATCATATCAATCGGGTACTCCTTCGGTTCGCCGAGCTTGATTTGCGAGCCATTTTTGAGGGTGTTGTTCTCCATTCTCATGTAATCTCTCTGCTGCTTGATGGAGATGACCATGTTCTTGGGGAAGGTCACGCTCTTGCCAAAGGGATTGATAACAAAGCCGAGAACATTGGACTTCGGATCCATAACCATGTGGGCAATGCTGTCAAAGTCGGTGACTACCTTCTGAGCTTCCTCGTTGCCCTTCCATCTGTAAAGCTCCTCGATGTCAGTGAATACGCCGAAGAACTTTTCCTTCTTGGTATTTTCAAGAAGTCTGAACTGAACCTGCGTCTGATTATTCATAACGGTTCTTCCGTTCGTTGTGCTCGCACTCGGTATCTGTGTTACGCGTGCAGGCAGGATAAACTTGGCTTCAATCACCTTGTTGATCATATTGTCGATGTTCTGCTTGCTGCCCTCAGCCTGCATCGCCTCGATTGCTTCCTTTAACTCGGGGTTGGTTATATCCTCCGCGGGGATCTTGCTTCCCTCTACCTTCATCTCACTCATGTGTTAGTCCTCCTTGACGCTGTATGTTTTGTCCGCCTCAACCTTAAGTCCCTTGCCCTCGGGATACTGCACACTGTCTGTGTAGTCGCCGTCGTTGAAGATAATCAGCGGACTGTTCCAATTTCTTTCAATAGTATAGCTGTATTTGCCGTCGTCTTCCTTGGTCATTTCCTTGCCCGGCCATACCTTGTTTTCATTTTCGTCTACGTCGTAAATATAGGCGTAAACCTCGTCGCCCCAGCTTTCAGGCTTTTCAAAGTACACCTTGGCGCCCTTGTCGATTTTATACTCCTCACGGAAGGTGATTTCGATACGCTCGTAGGTGGGCAGACCTTTCTCGTTTTCCGCGGAAAGCTCAACAACAGCTACCTCGCCTTCTGCGGGCTTTTTCACTGTCAACTTGTCGCCGTCCTTATACGACTTGCTCTCGCCGTTGTAGGTATAGGTACCTGTTTCGGCGTTCTCAAGTGTCAGTGTAAGCTCAGTGCTTTCGCCGCCGACAACAAACGAGGTGCCCTCGGCAACGCCTGTGTTCGCGCACGGAGCGTATTCGGTGTAACCGTCGTTATAAAGCACCACAACGGAGTTTTCGGGAAGCTTGCTCTCGCAGCTTAGCTTGCCGCCCTTGACGGTGTATTCGGTCTTGCCGTCAACTCGATCGGTATAGGTGCCGTCAGCGAGGTTTGTGTCAAAATTCACCTCAGCCTCACCCGAGGTATTTACAAGCACAACGCCTTTCTTTCCGCGCTCAATCATCAGAACAGTTGAGTCGAAGTTCGGATTGACAAGGTTCTCCTCCTCACCCTTCATCGCGGTTCTGAAGAAGTTGACAGCGGATACGCGCTTGTCCTTGTACATATCGTCGCCCTGCGCGCCGATGCGGTTCATGCCCCAGATATTCTCCCATGAGCTCATGTAGGGACGTGAGAAAAACAGCGGAGTGCCGTCCTTTCGCGCGGTGATGATAGCCCAACCGAGAATTACGTGGTCGTTGTCGAGCGACTGCCACGAGCTGTCGTTGATGTAGTTATCGTGCGACTCTACCCAGGTTACAATCTTGGAAGGGTCGGATTTGCCGATCCAGTAATCGGAAACAGACGAGGTATCGATAAAGTTGCCCGATACCGCGCCGCGAATCTTGCCGCCGTAGGTGCTCGCGGTAGTTCTGCCGATTGTGTCGATATAAACATCGAGCCTGTCGTTGCCGCCCTGCAAGACCTCGCCGTAAATAAACATATTGTCGGCGTTGTCGATCTCTGTTACCGCGCGCTCCCAGAAATTGTTCTCGAAGCCGTCGTCCTCCTTCGGGTCGTCGGGCAGACCGATGTGCTTGGCAGTGTCGTAGCGGAAGCCGTCGGCGCCGCAGGAAATACAGTCATTGATAAACTCGAGGAAATAATCCTGGAAGGACGGACGCTCGGTATTGATGTCGGGCAAGCCGCCCATCTTCGCTGTAGTACACTCAAGTCTGTCGTCCCAATTGTTTATGTCCTTGTCGTTGTTCTTGTGAAAAAGCGTTTCAAAGCTGCCGCCGCCAGCCTTTACGAGGTCATCGGCGACCTTGTCAAGCTGAGGTGTAGTGTGGTTCGCGATAACGTCCACCAGAACCTTTACACCGTACTTGTCGGCTTCCTGACACATCTCCGTAAATTCTTCGCGCGAGCCGAGCTGGTAGTTGCCGATTTTGAAATCGGTCGGCTGATAGTGGTAGTACCACTTGCCGTCGCCGTACAGCTCCATGCCGCCGTCCTCTCCCTCAAGACATGCATTGATCGGAGAGGTCTGCACCGCTGTAAAACCTGCAGCAGCGATGTCAGCCATTGATTTTTTGATCGTGTTGAAATCCCAGCTGAACGCCTGCAGAATCGCTCCGTCAGCTACCTTATCGGCGAGCTTGAAGCTTCCGCTCTGCGCCTGCTGCTCATTTCCCTTTTGACAGCCCGCAAATGCTGCCGCCGTACCCGCGAGAATAAGCGCGGCAAACGCCGAAGCTATAATTCTTTTATGCAAAAATAATCACCATCTTTCTTTATATTATCAATACAAATAATAGTATAACATAAATGATGATAATTTGAAATAGTATTTTAGCATTTTTATACAAGAAATTTTCTGTAAAAAATCAGGGCTGCCTACTGACAGTCCTGATTTTCTATAATTAATGAAAATAATTCGTTTATGCGTTCCTGCTCTCCATTGATGTGAAGATATCCGAACAGCGCCTCCAAACCTGTCGCGCTGTGGTAGTCGGCAAGGGTACCGTGCTTTGAAGCGGACTTCGGAGCGGCGTTTCTGCCGCGCTTATATACCGCCTGCTCGCGTTCACTCAGGCACGGCATTAAATCTTTGGCAAAAGCAGCCTGACTTTCGCAGTTTACGAGCGATACCTTGATTTTATTAAGCTCACCGACGGGTCGGTTCGCCTTTCGGACAAGGTAGTCGCGGACAAGCAGATCATATACCCCATCGCCGATAAATGCGAGCGTCAGCGGAGAATACCCGTCAGCTGCGGTGCGTTTTATCTCTTCCATAGGCGCTCCTTAGTCGGTGAAGTCAAATTCGATATCGTAAATCGAAACGGTGTCGCCGTCTGTGCAGCCGTGCTCGCGCAGGGCGTCGATTACACCGCCGTTGACAAGAACCTTCTGGAAATAATTAAGGCTCTCGTAGTCGTCAAAGTTGATGCCGCGCATAACCTGAAGCAGCCAGTCGGCTTCGACAACAAAGATACCGTTGTCGTTGCGGATAGAAACGGTGTGATCCTCAAAGTCCTCGACAGCGAGAACAGGTGCGGGTTCAGCCTCATATCGGGTAATCGGCGGAAGCTGTGAGAGCATTTCCTGAATCTTCTTCAACAGCGGATCGACGTCGTAACGAATAGCCGCCATGATCGGGAAGAAATCGTAGCCCTCGGAATTGACGAACTGCTTGAATTCCTCGATCTGTTCATCGGTCGCCATGTCGCACTTATTTCCCGCAACAATCATCGGGCGCCGAGCAAGCTCGGGATTGAACTTTTCAAGCTCGGAATTGATGGTCTTGAAGTCCTCAATCGGATCTCTGCCCTCGCTGCCCGAAACGTCGACGATATGGACGAGCATACGGCAGCGCTCCACGTGGCGCAAGAACTGATGACCGAGACCTGTACCCTGCCACGCGCCCTCGATAAGACCGGGAATATCAGCCATTACGAAGCTCGAGCCCTCGCCCATTGACACTACGCCGAGAACGGGAGTGATAGTGGTGAAATGATAGTTGCCTATTTCGGGCTTTGCCTGTGAAACGACGGAGATGAGCGTGCTCTTTCCGACATTAGGAAAGCCTACCAGACCGACGTCTGCAAGCAGCTTGAGCTCGAGCACGACGTCGAACTCCTCTCCGGGCAGACCCGGCTTTGCAAAGCGCGGTACCTGACGGACGGGAGTAGCGAAATGCGGATTCCCCCAGCCGCCCTTGCCGCCCTTTGCGACGACGTGCGGCTCGTTGTCGGAGATATCCGCGAGAATACGGTTGGTGCTTTCCTCCTTGACGAGGGTGCCCATAGGCACGCGGATAATCAGATCCTCGGCGTTTTTGCCGCGGCAACGTCCGCCTCTGCCGTTCTCTCCGCGAGGCGCGGTGTACTTGCGCTTATAGCGGAAATCGGCGAGCGTGCTGAGGTTGGTATCGGCAAGAAATACAATGTCGCCGCCCTTGCCGCCGTCGCCGCCGTCGGGACCGCCCGCGGCAACGTATTTTTCACGGTGAAACGCAACAGCACCGTCGCCGCCGTCACCCGCCTTGATTTTGATGTGAGCTTTATCTACAAACATAATTTACCTCAAAAAATAAGCTCTCTCAAAATGCGCTTTTGAGAGAGCCAACTAAGCTGCTATTACTGCTCAACAGGATAAACGCTTGCGCGCTTTCTGTCCTTGCCAACGCGCTCAAATCTGAGAACGCCGTCAATCTTAGCAAACAGTGTATCGTCAGAGCCCTTGCCTACGTTGGCACCGGGATGAATGTGGGTACCTCTCTGCTTTACGAGAATGTTGCCCGCGAGAACCTTCTGACCGTCTGCGCGCTTTACGCCGAGACGCTTTGACTCACTGTCACGGCCGTTCTTTGTAGAACCCATTCCCTTTTTGTGAGCGAATAACTGAATGTTTATCTTAAGCATTACCTTACACCTCCGAAATTTTAACTTTAATATAATCTTGATATTGCTCCGAAAGAGCGTTTAGATGGAGCAGAAAGCCGTTGAGGACTACCTCAGCCGCCTTTGCGTCCTTCGGTGACAGGCTGACCTTCATCAGTCCGTCCTGTTCGGTAATTTCAGCCGCTAAGGACTGAACGTCGGTTAAAGTATTCGCCGTCATATACGCCGCGGAGCTGACCGCCGCGCAGATGATATCGCTGCCCTCTTCGGAATAATCCGAATGACCGCTTATCTCAAAACCTTGAATCACCTTATCCGTTACCGTGAAGATTGCTTCAATCATTATGCCTCGATAGAAGTAATCTTAACCTGTGTGTAAGGCTGTCTGTGACCCTTAGCTCTCTTCTCGCCCTTCTTAGGCTTGTAGGTGGCCACTCTGATCTTCTTGCCCTTACCGTTCTTAAGAACCTCTGCTGTAACCTTTGCACCCTCTACGAAGGGAGTGCCAACCTTAACGCCGTCGTCTGTGCCGACTGCTACTACGTCGAAGGTTACGGTGTCGTTTGCTTCAGCTTCAAGCTTCTCTACGAAGATTACCTCGTCGTTGGTAACCTTGTACTGCTTGCCGCCTGTCTGAATTACTGCGTACATAGTTTCAATCCTTTACAATGGGCTCGCTATCTGTGGGTGCATAATGTCTTGCGGGATAAGCGCACTTATACCCTACCCACAATATGCGGCTTATATACTATAACACAAAACAAGATATATGTCAAGTATCAATATTTATTTCTTTTATTCGATATTATTCTGGAGCTTGCAGGCTTTGAGAGTATTCTTCATCAGTGTCGAAATTGTCATCGGGCCTACGCCTCCGGGTACGGGTGTGATGAACGAGCACTTGTCCTTGACGTTCTCAAAATCAACATCGCCGCAGAGCTTTCCGTTTTCATCTCTGTCCATACCGACGTCGATCACTACCGCGCCGTCCTTGACCATGTCGGCCTTGACAAACTTCGGGATTCCCACCGCAGCGACAAGAATATCGGCGCGTCTGCAAACCTCGGCGAGATTCTTTGTACGGCTGTGACAGATGGTTACTGTGCCGTTCTCGTGGAGCAAAAGCATTCCCATTGGCTTGCCGACGATATTGCTTCTGCCGATGACAACGCACTCCTTCCCCTCGACGGGAATGTCATAGGAGTGGAGCATTTCCATTACGCCCGCGGGTGTGCAGGGCAGGAAATCGTACTCGCCGAGCATGATTTTGCCGACGTTCACCGCATGAAAAGCATCGACGTCCTTTTTGGGATCAATCGCCTCTATAACCGCCTTGTCATCGAGGTGCTTCGGCAGCGGAAGCTGTACGAGAATGCCGTTGATGTCCTCTTTGGTGTTGAGGGTCTTTACAAGGTCGAGCAGCTCCTCCTGGGTCGTTTTGGCAGGCAGAGCGTACTCCTCGGACTTGAAGCCGACAACCTCGCAGGCTTTTTTCTTGTTATTAACATACACTCTGGAGGCGGGGTCGTCGCCGACGATTACAACCGCCAAGCCCGGGGTGATGTTGTAATCATTTTTCAGCTGAAGCGTCTGCTGTCTGACTCTCTCCTTTACCTCTGCCGATACCTTTTTGCCGTCTATAATCTGCATAGAATGGTTCCTCCTTGTGTCTGTTGATAATTAAAATGACGATTCCTGTTACAAATAGCGCGAATGAAAGCACCTGCGATACCCTGATATCCATGCCGAATACCCGGAACGGAAGATAAAGGCTGTCGGTGCGGAGTCCTTCGACGAACATACGCTCAAAGCCGTACCAGACGAGGTACATGAAGAATATCTCTCCCGCGTAGCGCTGGCGGTACTTGCTGTAGAGGTGCAGAAGCAGCGCGCCGAGCAGGCACCAGAGCGATTCGTAGAGAAAACACGGGTGAACTGGCTGATTGAGAGTGCCCTCGCTCATCATAGCCCACGGCAGGTTGGTCACGGTGCCGTAAGCCTCCTGGTTGAAGAAGTTACCCCAGCGGCCGAGTCCCTGACCGATAAGAAAGCCAATCATAACAACATCGAGAATCGGCAAAAAACGCATCTTCTGGATTTTCGCGACGACAAGTCCGCCCGCTATCGCGCCGATTATGCCTCCGTATATCGCCAAGCCGCCCTCGTGAATATAAAATATCTCTATCGGGTGTGTGAAATAATAATCCCACTTGAAAATGCAGAAATACAGTCTTGCGCCGATTATTCCGGTAACAAGTCCGACAAAAACACAGTTCATCAGCTTGTTGAAATTGAGCTGAAAACGCGGAGCTGTCTTGTAGGCGTAGAGAATCGCGAGCATAAGTCCCGTCGCTATTATCAGGCCGTACCAATAGACCTTGAAAGAACCCAGCGAAATCGCCACACGGCTGATGTCAAACTCCCAGCCGAGGTTCGGAAACTGAACGTGAAAATTTTCCATATCAAACCTCCGTATCCGGGCTCTTGACCACTGAAAGGGTGCAGTTGCAAACGTCGAGCATCTCGGACAGTCTTTCGCTGACCTCCTCGAAGGTCGTGTCAGCCACCGCGTCGATATAGGCAAAAAGCTCATTGTCACTGAAATGGTAGCTCATTATCGTATTTGAAATAGAGCTTACGGAGTTGAGTGAGGAAACAATGTCGCCGTAAACGGATTTGCGCGCGATATCGAAGTCCTCTCTGTCAAGTCCCTCGGTCTTGACCTTTGCGATATACTGCTTTATCATCTCTGCAGCCTGTCCGGGTGCGCGTGACTCGCCGCCGAAAATCACGGCACAGTAACCCGGACCCTCGAACAGCTCATAGCTGAAGGAATTGTTGATAAGATTGTTGTCCATCAGCTCGCGGTAGAGCTTGCTCGTCGGTGAAGCGAGCATGGAAAGCAGGATATCCGTCCGGGCGAGCTTCTTCTCGTCGAGCGCGTCGGGTTTTTCCTTGAAGCCGAGGTTGAAGGTCGGCATCAGAACGGGGAAATTCTGCTCAACGTAAGGATTCACGATTTCGTAAGGCTCGTCCTCGAAATAGCTTGTTATTTCGTGCTTTTCGCAGGGCTTGAGCATCTTGTCGCAGATAGCCATGACCTGTTCAACGGTAATGTTGCCCGAAACACAAAGCGCCATATTGTGCAGGTTATAGAAAGCGTTGTAGCAGTCATATAACTTCTCGGCGGTAATTTCCGCGATGCTCTCCACGGTACCCGCGATGTCAATTCTCACAGGGTGGGTGTGGTACATATTCTCGAGCATATTGAACATAACCCGCCAGTCGGGTGCGTCGTCGTACATCTTGATTTCCTGACCGATTATCCCCTGTTCCTTCTGAACGGTCTGAGGAGTAAAATACGGGTCGCGTACAAAGTCGAGAAGGATCACTAGGCTCTCGTCAAAACGATCGGTGCACGAGAACAGATAACATGTCTTTTCAAAGCTGGTGTATGCGTTAGCGCTGGCTCCTGTTTCGGCGTAGCGCGTAAAGGCGTCGCCCTCGGCGCTCTCGAAGAGCTTATGCTCAAGGTAGTGGGCGATTCCGTCGGGAACCGTGATTTTCTCTCCGCCGTCTACCGAAAAGCAGTTATTGATGCTGCCGTACTTGGTGCCGATAATCGCGTAGGCTGACTGATAACCCTCCTTGGGATAGACATAAACAGTCAGACCTGAGCTGTGCATGATCTTATAGTAGCTGTCGCCCGCACGCGCGGATTTGATTTCCGTCATGTTCATGATTTCACCTCTTGCTGATTAGTCAGTACATATACCGTGTCGAGCTGCAGCTTGTTGGCGGCGGCGACGATCTCTTCCTTTGTAACGGCGTTGATTTTCGCGCAGGCCTCCTCGATCGTCTTGAAGCCGTCCTGCAGCAGCTGAGATGAATACCACGCTTCTATTCCGCTGACGGTATCGTTGGACGACTGGTATACGTTGATCATAGCCATTTTTGTTGAGTCGATTTCGAAGTCGGAAATGACGCCGTTTTTCATGTCCTCGACTTCCTTCAGAATACCGCGTTCAAGCTTCTCGACGTTCTCTGTTTCGACACCGCTGTCAATAACAACAACGCCCTTGTGCTTGTCGTAACGCGCAGCACAGTAATAGCAAAGGCTCTGCTTCTCGCGGACGTTGCAGAACAGCTTTGAGGTGGCAGTACCGCCGAGGATCGCGCACATCAGAGCCGTGGCGGTAATCTCCTTCTCGGGGACAGCGACTCCTGCGCGGAAGCCCATGACGAGCTTCGCCTGAGAAACGTCCACTGCCTCGGTTTCGCGCTTTATCTTACCTGCCTCGCGGATAACCTCGGTATGAAGTTTGGCGGGCTGACGATTCATCTTTGAGAATGTCTCCGTAAACACCTCAACCGCCTTGTCGGGAGCGCTGTCGCCGATATACATGATCTCAATAACAGCGGTCTTGAGAAGATTCTGCCACGTCAGGTAAAGTGACTGCGCTGTCGTCTCCTTGATCTTTTCCGCGGTGCCGTAGCGCTTGACGCCAAACATCTCGTCGGCGCACATGATCTCAATCATTCTGCCGTTAGCGTATATGCGCTTCTCGTTGTACTCGGAATCAATCACGTCGAGGAGCTGTCTGCGCTCTTGCTCAACCTCCTCGGAAACAAAAGCATCATCCTTTACATTCGGCTCAAAAATTACTCCGCAGAGCAGCGCCGAAAGCTCGGCGGCGATGCTGTCGCCATCCAGTGCGTAGCGGTCGTCAAGTCCCGAGGCAGATACGGAAATCACCTGGTTTTCGCCGACCTTTGTTGTGGATACGCTCAATTCAGCACCGTAGAGAGCGCTCAGCTTGCGGCTGAGAGCGGTAAAATCGGGATAAGCCTTGCAGGAACGCGAGAGAACGCCTGCAAGCAAAGCGTTTGCCGAAGCGGTTTCGGCGCTCAGAGGCACAAAAAGATTTGCGGATAGCTTCATCGTTTTGAAGCGACTGTCTCTGACGCTGTTAAAATAAACTCCCTCGGCTATATTCAGTCTGTTAATGGAACTCATCTTATCAACTCCAAAAATATAATCATTAAATAGTATACCACATTTTCATTGACAATAAAAGGTTTTTTCCAAAAAAATACACCGACAGGCAAAATAGTCTGTCGGTGATAATATCAGTTTCCGAATATGGCTCTGCTGAAAATTTTCTCTGAATTCTTCATCATACGCGCGAGAGTATCCTCTCCGCACTTTTCCGCAATAGTTTTCATCGCTTCGGAGAAATCCTCGGGAGTGTTGTGAGAAAATGAATGCGCGTCTGAGCCGAGAATATCAATCCAGCCGTTAGCAATGTATTTCAACAGCTTGCGCCTTTTGAAAAACGGAGCTTTTGAGACGTAGTTTTTGATATTTGTCTGGATTATTATGCCCATGTCCTGCATTTCCCGGATAACTTCGGGATTATCAATCAGATATTCATAGCGCTCAACATGAGGAATAACCGGTATAAGCCCGTGATTTCGCATCAACATATCCAGGAATTGCATCGTACGGTCATTAAAGGTTGAGCTGTAGGCAAATTCAGTGAGGATATACTTTGAGTTGCCGTATGTAAGGCCTGACAAATCGTTGTTGTTAAAAAGATAATGCGTCACATATACCTCAGCGCCGAGAACTATATTGACGTCGTCGGGAATATAAGGCTTAAATCTCTCGAACGCCTCCTGACGAGAAAAGAGAAAATCCTCCACGCCCATCTCGTGTGTATAAAAATGTGGGGTCAGGCAAATATTGCGGACTCCCTGCCTTTTCAGGCAGTCAATCAGCGCAAGACTATCCTCGACGGTTTTCGCGCCGTCATCAAAGGCAGGTAAAATATGCGAATGCATATCATAAAGCTGCATAAAACGCCTCCTTTACAGCTGTGCGCAAACAAGGTCTCCCATTTCTTCACAGCTGACCTTGTTAAGTCCTTCTTCATAGATATCGGGAGTGCGGTCGGTCTCGAGAACCTTTGCTACAGCCGCTTCGATTGCTTCCGCCGCCTCGGGCTGTGCGAGAGAGTATCGGAGCATCATTGCCACAGAAAGGATTGTCGCGAGAGGATTGGCGATACCCTTGCCCGCGATATCGGGAGCTGAACCGTGGATAGGCTCGTACAGACCGAGCTTGCCGCCCGAAAGGCTGGCTGACGCGAGCATTCCAATTGAACCTGCAATCATTGAAGCCTCGTCGGAGAGAATGTCGCCAAAAATATTTGAGGTGACGATTACGTCAAACTGCTTGGGATTGCGGACAAGCTGCATCGCGCAGTTGTCAACATACATATGGTTGAGCTCTACCTCGGGATAATCCTTGGAAACGTTGATAACGGTCTGTCTCCAAAGGCGCGAGGACTCGAGGACGTTTGCCTTGTCAACGCTGGTGAGCTTCTTGTTTCTCTTCATAGCCATATCAAAGGCAACGCGCGCGATGCGCTCAACCTCCGCAACGGAATATTTCTCTGTATCCCACGCGGAATCATCATCTCTGCCGCGCTCGCCGAAGTAGATACCGCCGGTGAGCTCGCGGACGATCATGATGTCCATATTGTCGCCGATGATCTCGTCCTTGATCGGGGAAGCGCTCTTGAGCGGTCCGAAGATAACGGAGGGACGGAGGTTCGCGAATAGTCCGAGTGCTCCGCGAATGCCGAGAAGACCTGCCTCGGGACGGTTGTTGCCGGGCTGGTTATCCCACTTGGGACCGCCTACAGCGCCGAGAATTACGGAATCGGAAGCCTTGCACTTCGCTACGGTTTCCTCGGGAAGCGGAACGCCTGTGGCGTCGATCGCGCAGCCGCCGAGTAAAGCCTCGTCGTACTCAACGGTGAAATCAAACTTCTCCGCTGCCTTGTCGAGCACCTTTACTGCCTGATTTACGATTTCGGGGCCGATACCGTCGCCCTTTAATAATGTAATCTTATAATTTGCCATATTAATAAACTCCTTTTCGTTAATATCTGATTAATCTTCGTCCTCAATCATGGGGATTCGGTTGAAAACCTCGGCAACCTTGTCGCGCTGCCAAAGCATCGGGGTAATGCGGATTGAATAGCCGTAACCGTTGTCCATTGTCCACTCAAAGGGCTTCGCCTGAGGCAGACCGTAAACCGCGAGCAAAGTCATAATAACGCCGCCGTGGGTGACAATCACACTGTCGGTGGTGCCTGTTTTCATCAGACCCTCGACTATGCTCTCGAACATTTTGCAGATGCGGCGGATAAAGTCAGCGTTGCTCTCACCGTGAGGCGGTGCTGCTTCGCTGTCGCCCGCAAGCCACTTTTCAAACACGGGATCGTTCCTGAGCTCCTCAGCGGTCTTGCCCTCCCACTCGCCGAAGTTACATTCGCGAAGATTGGCAATCGACAGCGGGCTGAGCTCCGGATAGAGAATCCGGCAGGTTTCGGTGCAGCGCTTCAAGGGACTTGTGAACACTACCTTTGTATACGGATAGCGGCATTCACGCTCGAGCTTGCGCAGAGCTTCCCTGCCCTTATCCGACAACGGCACGTCGGTCGAACCGATGTATTTTCCCGATAGCGTCTCGTCAATCGCGCCGTGGCGTATGAAATGAATAACATAGGATTTCATATAATTCTCCTGTGCAGCGTATTCAAAATATATTTACAAATTGTCAAATTTAGGCTATACTATATGTATAAAGTAAAAAACGGCAATCTATAACTAAATTATTATACTATCAAATGAAACGGAGTGTCAAGTCTTGAATAGCGATTTTCCGAGAATTATTACATTTTTGCGCAAGGAACGCGGACTCAGCCAAAAGCAGGTAGCATCGGATCTGGGTATTTCCCAGGCTCTGCTCTCACATTACGAAAAGGGAATCCGCGAGTGCGGACTGGATTTTCTGGTGAAAACCGCGGAGTATTACGACGTTTCTGCGGATTATCTCCTCGGCAGAACCGTACAGCGCAAGCCCGCCTCCGTAACTGCGGACGACTTCCCCGACGCGGACGAAATAGGACATATGAAGGGCAATATGATCAATCAGGTCAACAAAAAGCTGATTACCAACACCACAGCGGTGATTTTCGACCTGCTCGCTCAAATAGGCGAAAAACGGCTGACTAATGCCGTCAGCAACTACCTTATGTGCGCCGAGTACCAGGTTTTCCGCGCAATCTACTGTGCCGACAGGAGCAATACCCAGACTATGTTCTCGCTTGACCGCAACCGCTATAAAAACCTTACCTCTGCCTCAATGCTGCTTGACCTCGAGCTGATTGACGCGGTAATCGAACGCAACAAGCTCTCGCTCGCGCTATCGCCAGACATTATTTCGAGCTACTTCGACAAAGGCGCTTCATCGCTGTTCAATCTTATTCAGTTCTCCGAGAGGAATGTGCGCAAGGTCGTAAGTTCAAATTAAATATTGAGCTGTCCGGTTTCACGGGCAGCTTTTTGTTTTAAAAGGGAGAACCGGGTCACCATACAGGCAACCCGGTTCAAGGAGATGTTTATGAAAATTTCGTCGTTATCATAATTCGTTATCAGAAATATCAGAACTGGGGTTTGTTCTGCATATTTCCGTCAGGCGGCTGCATATTACCGCGCATTCCGCCCATTCCGCCGCCCATGCGGCTGCCGCCGTTTGAGTAGCTCTCGGAATCCATAGTCATTTCCGCCGCGGTTGTGCCGCCGCTTACCTTGCCGCTGTCAGCAAAGCCGTAGCTGTCGGCGCCGTCAACCGTTCCGCCGCACACAAGCTTGTAGCTCTCGCCCTTTTTGATTGAGGGAGTTGAAACGACAACATTGTTGAACTGCTTGGTTGAGTTGATCGAAGCGAGGACATTGCCTTCGCTGTCGGTCAGCGCGACTGTAGTATTTGCCGCCTGAGAGTCGATGTCGGTCATGATCGAGCACTGTCCGTTCGCGGTGAGTGATTCAGCCATGCCGCTGCTGCCGATGGCGATAATCGTACCGCCCGAAACCTCGCACGAAGAACCTGAGTCGAGTGCGCCGTTGCCGTCGTTTGACGGGCCGTTGACAAGGATCGTGCCGCCGTTGATTTTCAGTACGCCGTTTGAATCAAGTCCGTCGCCGTTCGCGTCGACGTAAACATAGCCGCCGTTGATGGTGAGAACCTTGCTCGAATCAGAATCAAACATCCCCTGGCGTTCCGTGCCGTTGTTGCCGCCCGCCGCGTTGAAGCCGTCGTCGGAGGAGGTGACAATAACAGTGCCGTCATTCACGGTAATTTCACCGCTCTCGATGCCCTCGTAGCTCTTTGAAATATCTATCTTGCCGCTGTTGATGGTGAGAGTAGTATCGGAATGGAGTCCGTCGTCGCCCGAGCTGATTTTCAGCTCGCCGCCGTCTACGCTGAGCGAATTGTTTGAATGAAGCGCGTCGTCTGAGGAATTGATATTGATCGTGCCGCCGTTGATCTTAATCGCGTCGGCGGATTTCAGACCCTTTGCGCTGTCGGTATCGGTTGAATCGGAGTTTGAGGAGAACATCTGCATTCTGCCGCCGCGTCCGAAATTTTCCTCTGTGTGGGTCTTGCCGCTCTCAGAGCCGCCGCCCGTTGTGATATTGAAGTCGCCGCCGTCTACTCTGAGAAGTGAGCTTGACTGGATTGCGTCGTTTTCTGATGTGAGTGTGAGCTTGCCGCTCTGAATATATACAAAGCCCTTTGTGGCTGTATCTTCCGTATTGGTCGCGCGGATGGCGTCGCTGCCTGCTTCCACGGTGAGGTCTGCGTCCTTGATTTTGAGACTGTCCTTGCCCTCAACGCCCGTTGAAGCCGCCTTGACAGAAACCGTTCCGCCGGCAATTACAAGGTCGTCCTTGCTGAGAATACCGTGCTTGTAGCTGCCGGTTACTGTCAGCTTGCCGCCGCCGTTGATGCTGAGATCCTCCTTGCTGAAAATCGCCGCGTCAACGTTGGTCTCCCCTACGGTTTCGGTGTAGCTGCTGCCGTCGGAAACAGTATTCTCGCTGCCGTCTGCAAGTGTAATAAACACCTTGTCGGCGCTCTTTACAACAAACGGAAAAGTGCTTGAGGTCAGATCGATTCCGTTAAATACCACCTGAACCTTGGCTTTTTCGTCCGCGTCGACGACGATTTTGCCGTCCTTACAGCTGCCTGAAACAATGTAGGTACCCTCGGATTTGATCGTTACTGTTGTTCCGCTTACCTCAGCCGAACCGGACGAGGACTCGGCTGAGGTATCGGTGAAGGTTATCTTTGCCGCGGCGCTTTCATCATAGGAGGAATCGGCGTCGCGTTGGGAAAAGCTGAGGTCATATTCTCCGTCCTTGATTTCGTCCGAAGCTGCCGCGCTCTTATTCGCGGCCGTATCTGCGGTTGAGGTCTGTGAACCCGAACCGCCCTGAGTGCTGCATGCGGTAAAGGACACTATAAGCATTGCGCTGATAATCGCGCACATAATTCTTTTTTTCATTTCATATCTCCCGATTTCAAAAACGTCTCTTGGAAATACCGCACAGACGGGCTGTGCGGTATTATTGTTGCTGAATTAAAGTCTTGCTTCCTCGACTGCGGGCATCATAACCGCGATTTCAAGATTGCCGTTGCGGCAGCGGAGCTCGTCGATAAACTTCTGGACATCGTCCTCATGGATAAGCTCAATGCGGTAAATCAGCTTGTAAAGGCTGCCCATGTTTGAGGTCTTGACGGAGAGAAGCTTTGAATTGTGGGTGTACTCATCAAAGAGATCGTCAAACTCGTGAGCATAGTTGAGATCCTCGGGAACCGTGATTTTGAGGTCGCGTACAAGGTCATCCTTCTCTTTAAGGTGCACAATTGAAGCGATAATCATTACGATACAGATAATCACTACAAAGCATACCGCCAGTCCGATGTAGCCCATCGCCGTAGCCAAGCCTGTTGCCATCGCAAGGAAGATGCTGACTATTTCCTTCGCGGAACCCGCGACGCTTCTGAATCTTACCAGTGAGAACGCGCCCATTACCGCGACGCCTGTGCCTACGCTGCCGTTCACCAGCATGATGACTGTCTGCACGATTGCGGGAATCAGGAATAACGCCAACAGAAAGCTCTTGCTCTGCTTGGCTCTGAAGCTCGCCGTGAAAGCGATTATCGCGCCGAGCACCAGAGAAACTGCCGTGCATATGAGATAGATGTCGGGTGTAAAGGTTTCTGAGTAGATAGCTGAAAAAATTTGATTAAGCACAGTTTGTTCCTCCCATCATTTGATTTCTTTCTGTGACTATTCTGTAGGCTGTTCCGTATTTTGAGAACGAACCCGGGAATATTTTGAGTTCGTTGAGCGCTGAGGTTAACCATAAGGGCATTGTGTTGAGAGATTTGATTTCCATGATACAGAGGTTCGGCTGCAAAATCTTCTCGCCGTAGCTGCCCTTCGCGAGGTCGAGATTCTCGGTGCGGAAGCGGACGTTCTTGTCAAAGGTGATCCTGAGCTCGTGGTCGGTCTTGCTGTAGAATGCTGTTCTGTCGTAACCGATGAACATTCTCGGCTTGAGGTTCTTGTAGCGAGCCATCGTGTAGTCGATCTCACGCATGATCTGCGAGTCGTTCGGCAGCTCATCGTTGAGAATGTAATCCATCGCGTCGGAGTATCTGAGCGTCTGCCTTCTCTTGTAAACAACGCCTCTGTACTTCTTCTTGAGTTCAAGGAACACGTTGCTGTCGCGCTTTGGTGTGGAATAGCTGCGGAGTCTGAGCTTCTCCTTGTAGACGGGCTTATCCATTGAGTTGCGGATAAGAAGAAAATCGTCTGTGTCAAAATAAAGACTGCACACCGTGCTCTCGCCGTATTCGTCGGGCTTGATGTAGGAGCTGATCAGCTTAAGAAGCGCTTCGCGCTGCTTTAACGTGATAATATATTTAATCTCTGTTCTCTCAAAGATAGTCTGAACTTTCATGTTGTTTGCCTCCCTTTCGTTTAGCTTGGTTTAAGGATAACGCCCAAACCTTAAAAAACACTTAAAAGTTTTAAGCTTTTTTAATTTTCTTTCGGTTGTTTTCCTTTGTTTGACTGTAGTATAAGGTCTAAAACTTAAAAATAGCTTAAATCCTTAAAAAAGTTTTTAAAAATTTTTATTTTTATTAAGGATTTTTTAAGTATTGTCCTTTAGAATAATAGATGTTAAAATACTATTATTAGGAGGCAGAATTATGCAGATTTTGATCGTTGAAGACGAAAAGCGCCTGGCGGAAGCGCTTAAACAGATTCTGGTTGAACAAAAATATATGGCCGACGTGGTTTATGACGGAAACGACGGCCTTGACTACGGAATGAGCGGTATTTATGATTTGATTATTCTCGATATCATGATCCCCTACCGCGACGGTTTTGAGGTCGCGAGAGAGCTTCGCCGAAACAAGATTGAAACTCCAATACTGATGCTCACCGCAAAGGACACTGTCAGCGATAAGGTGACCGGTCTTAATCAGGGTGCCGACGATTATATGACCAAGCCATTCGCTCCCGAGGAGCTGCTCGCTCGCGTCAAGGCTCTGACAAGGCGCAGAGGCGAGGTTATGCTCGACGAAACAGGCTACGGCGACTTTAACTTCAACGCCTCCACAAGCATGCTCAGCAAGGGCGCTAAGTCAGTCCACCTGAACTTCAAGGAGGCTGAAATAATGAAGCTGCTGATTGCGAACCGCGATATTATCATCTCAAAGGAAGATATCATCACAAAGGTATGGGGCTATGACTCAGACGCGGGCTCAAATAACGTTGAGGCGTATATCTCCTTTTTGCGCCGCAAGCTGAACTTCATACAATCATCTACCGAAATAAAGGCTATCAAAAAAGTAGGCTACAGATTGGAGCAGAAGTCATGATCAAAAAACTGAGATGGCGCATTGCCCTGATTAATATGGGGCTTATCGGAATTGTTCTTATCGGAATTTTCACGACCGTCTGTATCAACAATTTCTCGAACTCCTACAACGAGCTCGAGCATGGAATGGACAGGGTCGTCGAGCGAAACGGCAAGGAAATGGGGTTTGAACCCGCTACCGATGACAGCGGTAAACGTGAGATGCCGTTTGACAAAAATGAAAAGGACAGCTACAAAAACAAACCGGATATTCACGACAACGCGCCGATGGAGATTTCATCATACGTTGTGGTTGAGATTGACAATGACGGTAATATCATCAGCACCAACGAAAGCAACGTCACCATTGACGAGGACGATTTGAAAAAATGCGTTGAAATCGCGGTGGCACGACAGGAAAAATCGGGACAGATCAACGAGTACAGCCTGATGTACGTCAAAAGGAACGACCTCGAAAACACCCTGATTGTCTTTGCGAGCAACACTTCGCTGTTTGAAAATCTCAGAAATTCAATCTTTATCAACACGGGTCTTTTCCTCGGCAGCATGATTATCATACTGTTCATCAGTTTAGGGCTTTCGTGGCTTGCGGTAAAACCCGTCAAAAAAGCCTGGGAGCAGCAAAAACAGTTCGTCGCTGACGCTTCTCACGAGCTGAAAACTCCGCTGACGGTTATTCTTGCTAATAACAATATAATGATGTCACACAAAAGCTCGACGGTCGAACAGGAACAAAAGTGGCTTGAGAGCACAGAGGACGAAGCTCAGCACATGAAACAGCTGATTGACCAGATGCTCTTCCTCGCGAAATCCGACGCCGGAGAAAACCAGCTGCAGCTGTCGGAGGTCAATTTCAGCGAGATCGTCGAAGGCTCCGCTCTGAACTTTGAGCCTGTTGCCTTTGAAAAGGAAGTGCTCATAGATACAGAAATCGCGCCTGACATCACCATAGACGGAAATCAGACACAGCTCAACCAGCTCGCTCATATTCTGATTGACAACGCCGTGAAATACTCCGACGAAAACAGCGTTATAAAAATAATTCTCAGCAAGAAAAATGATACAGTTGAATTCTCGGTCAACAACCGCGGAAACGTAATCGCAAAAGAAGATATAGACCACATTTTTGACCGTTTCTACCGCGCGGAAAAATCACGCACAACAAAGGGCTACGGACTCGGGCTTTCCATTGCACAAAACATAGTTCAGAATATGAACGGAAAGCTCACTGTGCAGAGCAATCAGACCGACGGCACGACCTTTACGGCAGTGTTCAAAACAAAATAATCCTTCACGCAAAAAAGCGGCGGCCTCATCAGAGACCGCCGCAATTATTTTGATTAATAAAGAGTCTGTGCAATAGGCGCGTTGGGATTTGTATCGGGATTGTCGGTATAGAAGGTGACAAAATCGCCTGATTCAAGCTTGGAATCGTCGATAACGAGCCACATCTCGTTGTCTACAAAGCCCTTGTAGTCCTTTGTCTGCGTCTTGCCGGCATTGGACACTATAACGTTGTAGCTGCCTGCGCCGCGATAGGTAAAGCCGTAATCAAACCAGCCGTCCTCGTCTTCGTCGGTGAGTTTAACGCCGGGCCACTTTGCGTTGTCATCAGGCGAATAGTTGCCCTTATCCTTACCGTCGAGGCCAGCACCCCAGATCCAGAGTGTAGGAGCCCATGTCTCTGTTCCGTTATGCTTTACGTGGAGCTTAACATCAAGGCTGCCTGCTACATAGTAATAGTTGATCTCAAGTGTAGAACCGTAAGGAATCCTGCCTTCGGTTATCTCGGGATATCTTGTCTTGTCAATGGCATAGCCGATAACGTGATACTCGGAGCTCGTGAACTCATCGCCTACTCTTCCCTGAATGGTGATGGGAGCTACGAGGTTCTGCAGCTTGCCTTCAGCGTCTGTATACAAATAGTTGATTACTACCTCGCCGGAGGATACAACGTATCCTGCCAGATATTTCTGGAGCATAGATGCATCTGCAATGTTGGTGTCTCCGTCATAGTTAAAGTCAAGACCTGCAACCTTTTCAGGCGGGAATTTAACAATTTCAGCAAGGAAGCGCTGATACTCGGTTACGTCGGCAACATTAACTTCACCGTCACCGTTTACATCGCCGAACTTCTCAAGATTTTCGGGAACATAGTCTCTGTAGAGATATGTAACCTTCTTGGTTTCCTCGCTGTATACACCTGAGGTTTCGCCCTCAACACTGTCGAGAACATAAACAGCAGGAACGCCCGCGGAAGGAGAAGCAATATACGATGTGCCGTATTCGCCCTGAAGAACAACGGGTTTTGCAAGCTGACGTCTGCCGTTAACGTGGAGGAACTCAACCTCTACCTTGCCCATATCGGACTTAATAGGATTCTTCTCGAAGCTCTCCTTGTCAACAGCGATAACAGCAGAGTTCGCGTCTACCTTGAAGGAGCTGCCCTTTACTTCTCTGATTTTTGAAACGCCTGCCTGTGTGCCGTCCGCGATTACAACCCAGTCGGAAACAGATGTATCGGAAAGTCTGACTGTCAATTCTTTGGACGCGCTGTTAAGGAGAACAGCAATCTTATTCCACTGACCTTCGGTATCATTCTGAACGGTGTATGAAACTGTTGTCGTTTCCTGAGAAAGATTGGTGGGATAGTCAAAGGTGTAGGCATTCTGATAGCTCTTGTCGGCTGCAGTGAACGGAGCAAAGTTCTCTCTGATTAAGCGCAGTCCCTTGTAGTAGGATACGAGGTCGGCATAATCAACGATATTGTTCCATGTGATCTTATTGATTTCGGGTGAGCTCTTGTAGCTGTTGGTGTCGCCGTACTTGGTTCTGCCGAGCTCCTGTCCCGCGAGATTGAAGAGCACGCCCTGAGCGGTAAACTGAATCGCCGCAGCAAACTTGTTCATCGCAACAGCGGTGTCATTTCTCTCGCCGTAGTTGCCCAGACCCGCGGAAGCGATGATCTGGTCGTAAAGGGTAGCATTGTCGTGGCAGTCGGCATAGGTTACGCACTGTGCGGGAGACTGAGCCAGCCAGCCGTTCTTTGCAGCTGAATTAGCTCTTGCGCCGTAGCGGATATCCTTAGCAGCTTTTTGGTTGCCTGCGATGAATCCCCTATCATTGATATCGAAAACAGAGCCCTTGATACCGTCGCGGATCTTGTCGTTGAAGAAAGCAACGCGCTCGTTGAGCTTAGATGCGTTTTTCTGTTCAGCGGGATAGAATTTCTGGCCTGTGCAGGTGTTGGTTGCATAGGTGGAGGTACCGCCTGTCCAGCCTTCACCCCAGATGGTGAGCTTCGGGCTGATCTTGTCGAGCTCGTCGCGGATAATATTCATGGTTTCGGTGTCGATAAGACCCATGAGGTCAAAGCGGAAGCCGTCAACATGGTACTCGTTGACCCAATAGAGACAGGAATCAACAATATACTTTCTGGTCATGGCTCGCTCAGAGGAAACCTCATTTCCGCAGCCTGAACCATTGGAAAATGCTCCGGTCGCGGTCTGACGGTAGTAGTAATCAGGTACGGTAGCCTGGAAGCATGAGCCTTCCTTGTCGCTTGCGTAGGTGTGGTTGTAAACAACGTCCATAACTACGCTGATGCCGGCATTGTGGAGAGCCTGGATCATCTGCTTGCACTCGTTGATTCTTACGTTGCCGTCGTAGGGATTTGAGGAATATGAGCCTTCGGGAACGTTATAGTTCTGAGGATCGTAGCCCCAGTTGAACTGATCGTCACTGCCCGCCTCGTTGATTGACTGGAAGTCATAGAAGGGGTTGAGCTGAACGGTTGTTACGCCGAGCTGCTTGAGATAATCGATACAGGTAGAAATCTTACCAGCGCTGTTCAGGGTCGTTCCTTCTTCTGTGAAGGCAAGATACTTGCCGCGGTTCGCCTCGCTGACGCCCGAACCCTTATCATATGAGAAGTCCTTGACGTGAAGCTCCCATACGTAGCTGTCGGTGCTCTTGTCGGGAAGAACATGACCGTCCTTCTCCCAGCCCTTGGGGTTGGTGGATTCGAGGTCGCAAACCATTGAACGCTTGCCGTTAACGCCTGTTGCAACGGAGTAAACGTCCTGTGTCTCGGCTGTCTGCATTGCGCCTGACTTGGGATGCGCAGCTTTGATTGAATAGGTGTAATAGGTGTTCTTGATGTCGCCGCTGACTGTCGTTGTCCATACGCCCGTCCACTTGTCGCCGTCCATCAGCTTCTCCATGGTGACGGTTCCGTGCTTCTTGGCGCCTGCTTCCTTGTCGGAGCCGGTGGCGTAGCGATTGAGCGTTACCTCGGTTGCAGTCGGCGACCATACCTTGAAGGTCGTGGACTCAGGGGTATACTTTGCTCCGAGGTCGTCCTTGCTGTACGTGTACTCAGCGTCAATCGCTTCGTTGGCCTTGATGTAATCGTGCGTAACGCCGACCGTATCGTCATCAACAGCCGCAAAAGACGTTATCACGCTCGTTGACGCCAGCATACACGCGGCAAGAACGGAAGCAACAATCTTTTTTGTTGTTTTCATTGATATTCTCTCCTTTTTATAATTATCTTGATTCCGCACGGAGCGGAAATATCTGACCTATTCGTCCGTATTTTCAATGATATCCATTTTCTTTCTCAGGCGCTCCCTGCGTGAATAGCGCGAGGTGAATACGGATACAACGCAAAGTACTCCGATCACTCCGAGAGCAATGATTACATACTTGAGCGCCTGGGCATATGGGTCGGGACGTGAAGAGTAGCGGAACAGAACATTGATTTCACCCTCGCGGAAAACGCCCGTGAAGTTTTCGGGAAGCTCAATCAGATTGAGATCCTCGTACTCGTTATCGGGAAGGGTGTACTCCTCTCCTGCCGAGCCGGTGATGGTGCTCTTTTCGATGATCCTGCCGTCGTCCGCCATATAAACCGCGTTGACTACGCAGACAGAAGCGTCGGTATCGTCGGTTACTCTGGTGTATTTATAATCAACGGTGATTTTCTCGCCCTTCATCTCGCCGGCGCCGTTATCGGGCATCTGGTCAAGAACAAGACGGTAGCCCTCTATACTTGGCAGACGCGGTGTGAAGTACGCATTGCCCTCTCTGTTGCGGATAATAAACGAATCCTCAAGCTCCGAGCCGTTTATATCGTCGATAAATCGGATCGTAACATCGCACATCTTGCCCGCGTATTTTTCTACATAAACATCTGCGTGCTTGACGGAATCCGTAAACTCGCCTCTGGTATCGCCCGATGATGATTTGATATCATAATTGAGCGCCGCGGCAAGTGCGTTAACATCAAAGGTCTTGCCTATAGCGTCGGATACCGCCTGCGTCTTTAGCTTTTCCTTGGTTGAATTATCGTAGTAATTGATAAATACAATACCCTCGCTGTCGGTGATACCCGCCTTCTCGTAGCTGCTCTTGTCAACATAAATAGCTGCTGAATGCGCCTTTACGCTGAGGTTGCCCGAGGCTGTGCCGAGGTTTCTCAGACCTGCCGATTCCTCGTTCGCGATCTGGATCCATTCGCCCTCAATACTTACGTTTTGATCATCGTCCGAGCCGTTGAAAACAGCACAGAGCTTGTTCCACTTGCCTGATTCCGTATTCGGTACAACATAGGCACATACGCCTGCAGGCAGATTTTCAAGAGTGGTGACGTTATTTGCGGTCGTCGCGGTGCTGTCGGTGAGCGCTGCAAAGGTCTCGCGGATTTTGAAAAGTCCGCGGTAGTATTCAACTATATCGCTGTAGTTTTCGAGGCTCTTCCAGTCGAGCATATTTTCCTCGCGTGACGAAGAGAATGAGTTCTCGTCGCCGTCCTTGCTGCGAGCGAATTCCTCGCCGCCGAGGAAGAACGGAATACCCTGAGAGGTCATTACGATCGCCGCCGAGAGCTTGTTCATCGCGACAAGATCCTCGTGGCGGTCGCGGTATGTGCCGTCGCCGTAAACTGAATCGACGAGCTTGTCGTAAAGCGCGAGATTGTCGTGGCAGGACGCGTAGGTCACGCACTGTGTAGGCGCGCTCGCCCAGCCTGTACTCGCCTCGGACTGACCGAGGAAGCCTGTTTTGATACCGGAGCGGTTCTTGCCTTTCTGTACAAAGCCCTCGCCGCCGCCGAAAACCTTGCCCTTGATCGCGTCACGGATACCGTCGTTGAAGGCACCGATGCGAGCGTTGAGCTGCTTGAGGTTATTCTGGTTTGCCATCACGGTTCCTGTGTCGGCGTTGGTTTCCATGTTCCATGCTTCGCCGTACATGATGATCTGCTTGCCGCTGCCGTCCTCATAAAGTCCGTCGAGCGCGTCGCGGATTGAGTTCATCGTGGTTACGTCGTGCAGACCCATAAGGTCAAAACGGAAGCCGTCAATGTGGTACTCCTTTGCCCAGTAGGTCACGGAGTCAATCATATATTTGCGGAACATCAGATGCTCGGAAGCGGTGTCGTTGCTGCAGCCCGAGCCGTTTGAGAAGGTTCCGTCGGGATTCATTCTGTAGTAGTAATTCGGGACGCTGTATTGGAACCATGAATCAGTGGAATATGTATGGTTGTAAACCACGTCCATGATAACGCCGATTCCCGCGTTATGGAGCGCCTGAATCATCTGCTTACATTCCTTGATGCGGACATTGCCGTCATATGGGTTGGTTGAGTATGAACCCTCGGGGCAGTTGTAGTTTACAGGGTCATAACCCCAGTTGTACTGCTCCATAATGTCCTTGCTCTCGTCAACGGAGCCGAAGTCGTACATCGGCATGATCTGGACGTACTTTACACCGAGCTTTTTGAGGTAGTCAACACAGGTCGGAGTTCCGCCCTGAACGCCGTCGATCGTGGTGCCGTTTTCGGTAAACGCAAGGAATTTTCCGCGGTGAGAGTCAATTACGCCGCTGCTCTCCGAGGAGGAAAAATCAGCTACGGAAATCTCCCAAACGGAAGCGTTGGTAGCATGAGGAACAAAGATATGTCTGTCGTTTTCCCAGTTGTCGGGGTTAGTCTTGCTGAGGTCAACTACCATCGATCGCTTGCCGTTTACGCCGCAGCCCTTCGCGTATATATCACCCGTCACATACTCGTCGTCGCCGTGCTTGACGGTGTAGGTGTAGTACATACCCGCGAGGTTTCCGTTGACGCCTACTTCCCAGACGCCCGTCTTTTTGTCAAAGCTCATTTCCTTGGTCGCGACTGTCTCGCCGCCCTCGTCCTCACTGCCCTTTTCGTAAACAGTAAGGGTAACGCCGTCAGCATAAGGCGACCAGAGCTTAAAGGTAGTGCCTTTTTCGGTAAAAGTCGCTCCCAAATCGGTGCCGTTATAAGCCCATTTGTCGAGCTTTGCCGCGTATGCCTGATAGTCCTTCTCACCTGCCGCGTTAGCCGCGGTCGCACACAGTCCACTCATCATTATCATACTCAATACTCCTGATATCAATCTTTTGAATTTCAACGCAATGCCTCCTATTTGGCGCATTTTATCATTATCATTGTATCACAAACAGCCAGCAATAATAATTCTTTATAAGAAATTTGCTCTTTAGGCAATCTATTTAGGTTGTAGAAAATTTTACTCCAATTATGTAAATGTTGCACAAGTAAACGGACAGACTGAAATAGCCTGTCCGTAAAATTTTACTTATTCGGTTTTACTCCGTTACGCTTAAGATAATCAACTATCTGCTCTTCGTCCCAGATTCCGAGATCGTCCGTGCCCGCGAGATACTCGTTGTGGTGCCTGACCTCGTGGTGTAGGATACGCGTCAGCTGGCGGTAGAGCTCTTCCCTGCCGACATGTCCGTATATGCGGACGATTGAGCCGTAGTAAAAAACGATCGCGTTGCCGAGGGAATTGCGTATGTACTCGCCGAGAATGAACAGGTCGTTGTGAAGCGCCTGCGGATGGATTTTTGTCTGCGGCAGAAGCGAAATGCCGCCGTTCAAGTCGCGGTACAGCTCGTACGGCATTGCGTCCGCTATCTGATCGAGCATCTGAGCGACATCTTCAAATTCATACATAATTCTAAAAAGGAATATTAGTAATCAAGGTAATCCTTGAGTTTTCTGCTGCGCGAGGGGTGACGGAGCTTTCTGAGAGCCTTCGCCTCGATCTGGCGGATACGCTCACGGGTCACATTGAACTCCTTGCCTACCTCCTCGAGGGTGCGGCTTCTGCCGTCCTCAAGACCGAAACGGAGACGGAGAACCTTCTCCTCACGGGGTGTGAGAGTTGAGAGCACGTCGGCGAGCTGCTCTCTGAGCATTGTGTGTGAAGCGGCGTCAGCGGGAGCGGGAGCGTCATTGTCGGGAATGAAGTCTCCGAGGTGGCTGTCCTCCTCTTCGCCGATAGGAGTTTCAAGAGAAACAGGCTCCTGCGCTACACGCATGATCTCGCGCACCTTGTCAACGGGCATATCGATCTCTTCTGCGATCTCGTCGGGAGTGGGCTCGTGACCGTTCTGGTGGAGAAGCTGGCTCTGAACCTTCTTGACCTTGTTGATGGTTTCAACCATGTGGACGGGAATACGGATCGTGCGTGCCTGGTCGGCAATCGCTCTGGTGATAGCCTGACGGATCCACCATGTCGCGTAGGTGGAGAACTTGAAGCCCTTTGTATAGTCGAACTTCTCAACCGCCTTGATAAGACCGAGGTTGCCCTCCTGGATCAGATCGAGGAACTGCATTCCTCTGCCGAGGTAGCGCTTGGCAATGCTGACAACAAGACGGAGGTTGGCTTCACTCAAGCGCTGCTTCGCGGCTACGTCGCCGTTTGAGATACGGATTGCGAGGTCAACTTCCTCATCGGAAGAAAGCAGCGGAACCCTGCCGATTTCTTTCAGGTACACCTTGACAGGGTCGTCGATGGCAAGACCCGTATCGGATACAGGTGCGGAAGAGTCGTCGTCCTTGGATTCCTCATAGGGGATTTCGATATCCTCGATTTTGATATCGACCATGTCCTCGATAATCTCGATACCCTGAGATTCAATTGCGTCATAGAGCTTTTCGAGCTTTTCGGGATCCATATCGGCTTCGCCGATTGCGTCGAGAATATCCTGGTTAGTCAGCGAACCCTTCTGCTTGCCTAACTCGACAAGCTCCTTTACCAGTGACCTTTTTTCCTGCTGTGCCATACGCACACACATCCTTTCCTTCTATTCCAATTATTTTTTATTTTTCCTCATATTCGCAAACAGCTTTGAGATATCATCGTCTGTCATACCGGCGGTATCCTTCGGACGTTCGCTCTCGGATTTGATGATCTGAATGCATTCGAAAAGCGCCTGCGGAGTCTGTGAGATTCCCGAGTATTTCGAGAGAATCTGATATATCCTCGACCGCTCATCGTCGCTGAAATCTGCCGTTACGTTGTTCATCGGGTCAAGTCCAGAATCTATTCTGCCACTGAAATACTCAAAATAACGCTTCATCAGCGAATTCTGAAAATCTTCTGCCGAGATGTACTGACGGATCGCCTTAAGCGAGTCCGGATTATTTATCAGATGAGCCAAAAGACTCTCCTCAGCACTGGTGCTTCTCAGCTTAGTATGCCGCTCCTTGTCGATTTTATCATTCGTACCGTTCAGCTCGGAGCGGATTTTCCGCATTTCCTTTTTGCGGTTCTCACGCTTGTTGCGGCTGCTGAGGTTATTTATCTGCAAATTAAATGCGTTTTTATCGATCTCAAACTCCTTGCAGAGCTTGGAAACATAGACATCGCGCTCAATCGGGCTTTTAATATCCGAAATCAGCCTTGCCGCGGCTTCGAGATAACCTACCCTGCCCTCTGATGTGGTAAGATTATAGTCCGCTCTCAGCTTCTGCAGACGGTAATCAACATCGTTGCCGCTCGCATCGATTATCGCCTTGAACGCTGCCGGACCGTCGGCACCCTTTGACTTGATGAACTCGTCGGGATCCTTGCCGTTCGGGATCGAGAGTACCCTGATGTTGAGCCCTGCCTCGCGAAGCAGCGGAATCGCCCTTGCCGTCGCCTTCTGACCTGCTTCGTCAGCGTCATAGCAGATAATGATCTCGTCGGCGTAGCGCTTCATAAGGCTCGCCTGCTCCGAGGTAAGAGCCGTTCCCAGCGACGCGACAGCGTTCTGAAAGCCCGCCTGATTGACGGAAATCACGTCCATATAGCCCTCGCAAAGAAGCAGCGCTCTGCTGCCGGAGTTCTTAGCGTTGTTAAGTGAAAAGAGGTTCTCGCTCTTCTTGAATACGGGAGTATCAGAGGAATTGAGATATTTCGGCTTTTCGTCAGTCATGATTCTGCCGCCGAAGGCGATTACATTTCCGCGCAAATCGATAATAGGGAACATAACGCGTCCGCGGAAACGGTCGATAACGCCCTTGCCGTTGCGCCGCCTTACCGAAAGGTTGGCGCTTATAAGCTCGTCGGGCTTGAAGCCCTTATCGATAAGATAGTCACTGAGAGCAGTCCAGCTGTCAGGAGCGAAGCCCAGTCCAAAGTGGCGGATAGTCGCGTCCGTGAGCATTCTGCGTCGGAGATAATCCTGTCCTGTTCTGCCAGCGGGAGAAATAAGCGTCCTGTAATAAAAACGCGCCGCCTCGCGGTTAGCTTCAAAAATCCGCTTGCGCAGATTGCTCATGCTGCTGTCGTAGGAATTGTCGGGAACCTCTATGCCCGCGCGCTGTGCAAGATAACGCACAGCGTCGAGGTAATCGAGGTTTTCTATTTTCATTATAAATGAAATAACGTCGCCCGACGCACCGCAGCCAAAGCAGTAGAAGGAGTCTGTTTCCGTATATATATTGAAAGACGGCGTTTTTTCACCGTGAAACGGACACAGGCCGACCATGTTCCTGCCGCGCCGTTTAAGACTTATGTAGTTGGAAATGACTTCGGTAATATCATTTCTCGCTTTTAACTCGTAAATAAAGCCCTCGGGAAAAGCCAAAAAAACGCCTCCTTTCCCGCAGTTCTCCTGAAAAAATGGTATTCTAAATATTATTACGCCGTTTTTTTCCGATATCCTTTATTTTTTTCAAAAAATATTCAGGAATTTAGCGGCGTCATAAAATATGATTCTCCGTCAGATTCCGCCTGCACCTCGCCCGAGGTCGCGTCCGCAAGCTTCTTGTTAAGCTGCGAAAGCTGCTCAGGCGGAATGTGGAACTTGATTTTTACATCCGATTCGTATATTGTATCGTCTATTGTCGCGCCGTTTTCCATAACAAGAGAGCTGACCTTGCCGTAGCGGTTGTAGCTGCACGAAACCCCGCAGAGCGAACATGACTGCATCAAAACAATTCCGCCGGACTCAAGGGCGATCTTGCTTCCCTGCGAATACGCGCGCACCAGACCGCCTGTACCCAGCAGCACGCCGCCGAAATAACGGGTAACGACAACGCAGACATCATAGATCTCATTTTTGACAATTACGTCGAGCACAGGCATACCTGCCGTGCCCGATGGCTCGCCGTCGTCGCTGTAGCGCTTGATATTGCCCTCGCGCAAGGAATATGCGTAGACATTGTGACGCGCGTCCCAGTGCTCGCTGCGCTTCTGATTGATGAAAGCCACAGCCTCTTCCTCGGTTTTGACGGGCTTGACGTAGCCGATAAAGCGCGAACGCTTCTCGACAAATTCGTCGCTCGCCTCACGCGCAACGGTCTTGTAATCCTTATTCACGGCAGTTCCCCTCCTCAAACGAAAATAAGGCGACACAAGCGTGCCGCCTTTGAGCTTCGAAAAATGTTATTTCGCAATGTTGAAACGCTTCTTGAATCTGTCAACACGTCCGCCTGTATCAACAAGCTTCTGCTTTCCTGTGTAGAAAGGATGGCACTTTGAGCAGATTTCAACGCGGATGTCCTTCCTTGTTGATCCTGTTTCAATTACATTACCGCAAGCACAAGTGATTGTGGTCTGCTCATACTTAGGATGGATGTTTTCTTTCATTCTTTTCACCTACTTCTTTACACAATTAACAGATAGATTATACTACATCTATTTACAAATTGCAAGAGTTTTTTTCAAATTTGCGATATTTTTACTTGATAGCCTTTGTTTCGATCTCTTCCTTAGCGAGAGCGATGAAGTCGGAGAGCTGCATTGCGCCGAGGTCGCCCTCTTTTCTGTGGCGGACAGAAACTGTGCCTGCCTCGATATCCTTGTCGCCTACGATGAACATATAGGGAACCTTCTCGAGCTGCGCCTCGCGGATCTTATAGCCGATTTTCTCACTTCTGCTGTCAACCTCAACGCGGAAGCCCTCAGCCTCAAGCTGCTTCTTGATCTCGTAAACATAGTCGAGGTGTCTGTCTGCAACAGCAAGCAACTTGATCTGTGTGGGAGCAAGCCACAGCGGGAACGCGCCTGCATACTTCTCGATAAGAAGCGCGAGAGTTCTCTCGTAGCAGCCGATCGAGGTACGGTGGATAATGAACGGGTGCTTTTTCTCGCCGTCGCGGTCAACATATTCCATGTCGAACTTCTCAGCGAGATACGGATCAATCTGAATTGTAATCAGGGTATCCTCTTTGCCGTAGACATTCTTGATCTGAATATCGAGCTTCGGACCGTAGAACGCAGCCTCGCCGACGCCGATCTCGTACTTGATTCCGAGGTGGTCGAGGATCTTGCCCATCATATCCTGAACATTATCCCACTCCTCCTGAGTGCCGATATACTTGGCGCGGTCGTCGGGATCCCACTGGGAGAAACGGTAGGAAACGTCCTCATACAAGCCTACTGTCTTGAGCATAAAAGCCGCAAGCTCTACGCACTTCTTGAACTCGTCCTCGAGCTGCTCGGGTGTGCACATGAGGTGTCCCTCTGAAATTGTGAACTGGCGCACACGGATCAAGCCGTGCATTTCACCCGAAGCCTCGTTGCGGAACAGAGTTGAGGTCTCGTTGTATCTGAGCGGCAGGTCGCGGTAGGAACGCTGCTTGTTGAGATATGCCTGATACTGGAACGGGCATGTCATCGGACGGAGAGCGTATACCTCGCTGTCGCTGTCGGGATCGCCGAAAATGAACATGCCGTCCTGATAGTGATCCCAGTGTCCGCTGATTTTGTAGAGGTCGCTCTTAGCCATAAAGGGAGTCTTTGTAAGCAGCCAGCCGCGCTTCTGTTCCTCGTCCTCGACAAAGCGCTGGAGAAGCTGGATCACTCTCGCGCCCTTTGGAAGCAAGATGGGAAGTCCCTGACCGATATAGTCAACTGTTGTGAAGAAGCCCATCTCTCTGCCGAGCTTGTTGTGATCGCGCTTGCGGGCTTCGGCAAGCTGTGTCAGGTGCTCCTCGAGCATTGAAGCCTTCGGGAATGCGACGCCGTATACGCGGCAAAGCTGTGCCTTGCTCGCGTCGCCGCGCCAGTATGCGCCTGTGCAGTTTGTGAGCTCAACCGCCTTGATCGGAGCGACGCTCATGAGGTGAGGACCCGCGCAGAGGTCAACAAACTCTCCCTGCTTGTAGAAGCTGATGTTCTCGCCCTTGTCCGTGTGCTCCTTGGCAAGCTCAACCTTGTAAGGCTCGTCCATCTCTGTAAGCTTAGCGATTGCCTCATCGGGAGCAAGCTCGAAACGGCTGATTTCAAGACCGGACTTGACAATCTTCTTCATTTCAGCCTTGATCTTTTCCAAATCCTCTGCCGAGAAGGGCTTCTCGACATCAAAGTCATAGTAGAATCCGCTGTCGATAGCGGGACCGATCGCGCATTTTGCATTGGGATAAAGTCTTTTTACCGCCTGTGCAAGAACGTGTGAAGCCGAATGCCAGAATGCCTTCTTGCCTTCCGCGTCGTCGAAGGTCAGCAGCTCAACCTTGCAGTCCTCATTGATAGGGGTGCGCAGGTCACATACCTCGCCGTTGATTTTGGCAGCGCATACGGACTTATAAAGACCCATGCCGATTGACTTTGCGATTTCAGCGGGCGATACTCCTGCGTCAAACTCCTTGACGACGCCGCCCTTTAACTCAATGTTAATCATCTTTCATTCTCCTTTATCTGAAATAATTGTTTATAAAAAGAAAGCCCCAATATTCCATAAAGGAATATTGGGACGAAGTTACTCGTGGTTCCACCCAAGTTCGACAGCTTGCGCTGTCCTCAAAAACCTTAACGCGGTTAATACGCCGCGCCATTTCCTGCACGGGCTCAAAGGCGGTAAGCAACAGTGCCGGATACAAGGCTTTCACCAAACGCCCTGCTCTCTGAAAGCGGCTTTCTGAGACTCATGTCCTTCTCAACGCTTTTTATTATTTAATATAATATCACCGAATCAGCCGTTTGTCAACTCAGATTTTGCTGTCAAGCTCATCGAGCAGATCCGCAACATCGCTGCGTGATTTTTTCACAGGAGCAGGCTGAGCTTTTTGAACAGGTCTTCTGTTCACAGCAGGCTCGGGCTTTGCTTCAACAACAGGCTCGGGCTTAGTTTCTACAACCGGCTCGGGCTTTGCTTCAACAGCAGGCTCGGGCTTTGCTTCAGCAACAGGCTCGGGCTGCGGTTCCTGCGATGCCTTCTGAGAATTATCGCCGTAACCGACCACAAAATCGCTGTCATTGGTTTTTGCCTTTTCTGCACTGGTGAGATAAGGAACGGGCTCGTCATCTACAGGCGCCTGATAACCGATGATAAAATCGTCAAGACCCTTTGCATTCAGATAATACTCAGACGGTCTGACGTCAGCTGCAGGCTCGGGATTATCCGCAGACTCGGAATCGGCTTTTGCCTCAGCAGTTCCTGCCTTATCATCCGAAAAAACCAACTCATCATAGCTTTCGGTTTTGATGTACTTCTTCTCTTCCTCTGTAGCTTCGTCCGAGTTGGGAAGTCCGTCAATCACCTTGAGCTCATCCTTAGTGAGCGAATTGAACGCCATCTCTGTGATGAACGAAATCGCATACGCACCAAGCACAAAGAACATTCCCGCATTGAGTACGGAAGTGTATCCGCCGCCTTCCTGAATACCGGTAAAGAGACGGTAAATGCTGTATGAAAGCGCAAGCGCAACAGCAGGTAAGCCGTAAATAAAGCAAGCCTTGACGGGACTTCTGCCCTTGACTCTCGAAAGCACCATCGCGTGCGAGAAGTAGTAGAGAGAAAGGAAAATAAAGCAGAACAACGGAGTCATGTCCGTCGCGGAAATAGACACCTTTGTCGCCTCAAGAAACTCATATACAATCTCGGTACAACCCCAGATAGCGGGAAATACAAAGAGAGTGGATAGTCCGGAAACGACGGTTTTGCCCTGTAAATGAATGCGGGTCATCAGGAAAAACGCAATACCTGCGGGAATAGACGCGATCGCACTGATGAGCGACATAACGTAATATTCCGAATCAGTTGTGCTGTTCATAAAGGTCGCTACGGAGCTTGCTATCACCATCGCTCCGGAAAGAGCAGATAATATAGCCGCGGCGATATTCTTTTTGACAGGATAAACAGGCGATGTTTTCCTGTCGAATATATTGATGATAATACACGCGACAAAGAGTACTGCCGCAATTCCGATTGCTGTGTAAGACACAGCCATTTTGTCCATTCCCAAAAAATGACCGCTGTCGTCCGCGCCGAAAATACTCATAACGCGGAAAATAATCATTGCAAGAGCAGCGGGAATAAAGGGAATCAGCGTAAATTTTACTTTCATAAAACTCTCCGTTCTGAAAATGAGCTGCTATACAGGGGTATTTTTCCCCAAATACGTACATATTATATTTTAAGACAAACACGCGCTGTTGTCAAGAAATATTTAATTACAAAGTATGGTGCATGAGTAACAAAATTCTTGTGCGAAATAAAGGGTTGATTTGGATTTGAAAAGAAAAATCGCGGTTTTTTCCCTTTTGCTCATCGTCATGGCGTTTATTCCCGCGATAATTGTGTGCAGAGATAATCAGCGCTTTGACAGTACCGCAGATAACAGTAATGACGAAATAATAGCCCTTGCCGCAGAGCTTTGCGAAGATGATTTTTGTGATGAAGCCGTAAAGGCAATGGTAATTCTGGCAAATACTGATTATCCAACTGTAAAAGCCTCCGATAATAATTCTGATAATGAATATTATTTACTTGCAAAGCATTATTATAATTCCAACAGAGAACTATACATACAAAAGGGTGGTAGTAAAATGTATATTCCATACGCAGAATCGTCAAACGGTGCGACTGTTTCCAATGAAAAATATCCCTATCTGATTCCAACCGCGTCACCGTGGGACTGTCTTGACCCTGACTATGAAAAAAACAGTGTATGCGCCGGGGTGAGTCTCAGAGGTGTGGATTACCTCTGCAGGCGAGGCTTTTCCGCCGAGGAGGCTCTGCTGCATTATCTGACAGGTTTCGAAATTAAAGCTTGACATCAGCGGAAATTCGTTGTATGCTAGGTATGAAATAAACGCAGGGGTGTCCGCTGAAGCGGGCTGAGAATGGGCTGTTTCGTCCTTACCCTCTAACCTGATTCGGATAATGCCGACGTAGGAAGCTCGTTTCAAAACGTAATTTTGAGCGCCGCGGCTATCCGCAGCGCTTTTATTTTATACTAATAATAAGGAGAAATGTAAAATGAACGCAAGCGTAGCAATCCAGACTCTGCCGGAAGCGAAGAACGACGACGAGCTTATCCGCATTGTCGACGAAGTCATCGACTATATCAAGAGCACAGGACTTAACTACTATGTAGGCCCGTTTGAAACCGCGATTGAGGGTGATTACGACGAGCTGATGGATATTGTCAAGGAGTGCCAGCACATCGCGATCAGGGCAGGTGCGCCTTCCGTGCTCGCATACATCAAAGTAACGTACAAGCCCGAGGGAGATGTGCTGACAATTGAAAAGAAAGTTACCAAACACCACCAATAAGATCGTACCGCCGCTCGCAGCGATATTGATTCTGCTTATTATCTGGCAGGTGGTGAGCATGACGGAGCTTGTACCCTCGTTCATGCTGCCATCGCCCGTTGAGGTCGTACAAGCTTTGATAGCGGACTTTCCGCTTCTGCTAAGTCATGCGGGCGTAACGCTGCTCGAAACCTTCATCGGCCTGATCATCGGTATCATCGTGGGCTTCGGTCTCGCGGTGCTGATGGACAGGTTTTCGGTTATCAGACACGCGCTCTATCCGCTGATCGTGCTGACGCAGACGATCCCCACCGTAGCCATAGCACCTCTGCTTGTGCTTTGGTTCGGCTACGAGATGCTGCCGAAAATCATTCTGATAGTGCTGGTGGTATTCTTCCCCATCGCTGTCAACATGCTGGACGGCTTTCGGTCGGTTGACAGGGACACCGTCAGCCTTCTGCGCTCGATGGGCGCGGGCGACAAACAGATTTTCCGTTACGTCAAGTTCCCTGCGGCACTCGGAGACTTTTTCGCGAGTCTCAAAATTTCAGTCTCATACGCGGTTGTCAGCGCCGTCATTTCCGAATGGCTGGGCGGCTTCAACGGCTTGGGAGTATACATGACAAGGGTTAAAAAGGCGTATTCCTTTGACAAGATGTTCGCCGTCATATTCCTGATTTCGGCTCTCAGCATGATCCTGATGTGGCTTGTTAAGATTTTGCAGAAGAAATGCATGCCTTGGAATAACAAAAAGGGATAATAAAAGGAGTAATACTAATGAAAAAAAGAATTCTTGCCGCTGTAATGGCAGCTGCGATGCTCACACTCGGTATGGCAGGCTGCGGCAGCGCCAACAACAGCAACAGTGAAAACAACGAAACGGCAACAACCGCCGCTTCCGCCGAGAAAACAAAAGTCACCTTTGTGCTCGACTGGACGCCCAACACAAACCACACAGGTCTGTATGTAGCTCAGGAAAAGGGCTACTTTGACGAGGCAGGTCTTGAGGTCGAAATCGTTCAGCCGCCTGAGGACGGCGCCGAGGCTCTTGTCGGCACAGGCAAGGCTCAGTTCTGCATGACCTTCCAGGACACCATGCTTCCCACCGTTGTAGGCGACACAAAGATGCCCATTGAGGCTGTCGCGGCTGTACTTCAGCACAACACCTCGGGTATTATCTCCCGCAAGGGCGAAGGCATCGACACACCTAAGGGTCTTGAGGGCAAGAAGTACGCAACATGGGATCTGCCGATTGAGAAGGCGACTCTTAAGCAGGTTATCGAGGACGACGGCGGTGACTTCGACAAGGTCGAGCTGATTCCCAGCACCGTTACCGACGAGGCCTCCGCTCTGCAGAGCAAGTCCGTAGACGCTATATGGGTTTACTACGGCTGGGCAGGCATCGCCACAAAGCTCAAGAACGTAGACACCGACTACTTCTATTTCAAGGACATCAACCCCGTATTCGACTATTACACTCCCGTTATTGCGGGCAACACCGACTGGATGAGCGAAAACCCCGACAAGACAAAGGCTTTCCTCACCGCTCTGAAAAAGGGTTACGAGTACAGCATTGAAAATATTGATGACGCAGCCGACATTCTCGTCAAGGCAGCTCCCGAGCTTGACAAAGAACTGGTTCTCGAAAGCCAGAAATATATGGCCGATCAGTACAAGGCTGAGGTTGAGCAGTGGGGTTACATTGACGCAGCGAGATGGAATGCGTTCTACAACTGGATTAACGAGAAGAAACTCCTCGAAGTGGAGATTCCCGAGAACACAGGCTTTACAAACGAGTATCTGGAGAAATAAATGAACAGGCTTGAAGCCAGGAATATCACATATTCCTACGACAACAAGGTCAATGTAATCGAAAACATTCAGCTTTCCGTCGGCGAAGGCGAGATCGTCTGCCTGCTCGGTGTGAGCGGCGGCGGCAAAACCACGCTGTTCAACGTAATTTCGGGTCTGAACCGTCCGCAGCAGGGTGAAATCCTGCTCGACGGCGAGGATATCACAGGCGTACCGGGAAAAATCAGCTATATGCTGCAGAAGGACCTGCTCCTTCCCTACCGCACAATTGAGGCAAACGCCGCTCTGCCTCTGATTATCAGGGGCGTAAAGAAAAAGGAAGCTATCGCTAAGGTCAACCCGTATTTCGCGGAATTCGGACTTGAGGGCACCCAGAAGATGTATCCGTCTGAGCTCTCGGGCGGTATGCGGCAAAGAGCCGCGCTACTGAGAACATATATGGCATCAAGCAGCGTCGCGCTGCTCGACGAACCGTTCAGCGCTCTCGATACTCTCACAAAAAGCGAAATGCACCGCTGGTTCCTGAATGTTATGGAAAAAATCGACCTCTCGATTCTGTTTATCACCCACGATATCGACGAAGCTATTCTGATCTCAGACAGAATTTATCTTCTCGGCGGCAAGCCCGGTACAATAACCGACGAGATTATCATAAACGAACCGAAACCGAGAAGGTCTGATTTCAACCTGACAGATGAATTTTTACAGTACAAACGACAAATAATAAGTAAGCTGTGCTAAGCTTTACATAAATGCCTTGTCCGGCGCTTTGCCGGGCGGGGCATTTCTTATTACATTTAACGCAATACAGTACAGCGAGTGAAATGGCGCCCGTTTTTACTTGCTTTTTGTCCGTCTTTGTTATATAATTATCAAAAGAATAACTATACGGGAGAAGAAAACATGCTGGAACTGAAAAACCTCTCATTCAGCGTAGAGGAAAACGGAAAGCAGAAGGAAATTCTGCACGATTTGAATTTGAAAATTGACAACAGCCGTTTTGTTGTTATTACAGGCCCGAACGGCAGCGGCAAATCCACGCTCGCAAAGCTGATTATGGGCATTGAAAAGCCCACCTCGGGTCAGATTATTTTTGACGGCGAGGACATTACAGAACTGTCTATCACCGAACGTGCTAAACGCGGTATCAGCTTTGCCTTTCAGCAGCCTGTCCGCTTTAAGGGTATTCGCGTCCATGACCTGCTCAGACTCGCGGCAGGCAAAGATATTACCATAGCGGAAGCGTGCAACTACCTCTCTGAGGTCGGACTCTGCGCAAGGGATTATATCGAACGCGAAATCAACTCTTCCCTCTCGGGCGGCGAGCTCAAGAGAATTGAAATCGCAACGCTGCTCGCGCGCCAGACAAAGCTGAGCGTATTTGACGAGCCTGAGGCAGGCATTGACCTCTGGAGCTTCCAGAACCTTATCCGCATTTTCGAGAATATGCAGAAGGAAATCAAGGACAGCTCAATCATCATTATTTCACATCAGGAAAGAATTCTTCGCATCGCCGACGAAATCGTTCTGCTCTCGGGCGGCACGATCAAAAAGCAAGGCAGCGTCGAGGATATTCTTCCCGAACTGATCGGCACAACAGCGGCGGTAGACGCCTGTGAAAGACTAAAGTAAGGAGGTTATGGAATGTTAGGCTTAGACGATATTTCAAAAATGATTCTAAACGAGGTCGCCGACATCACTGACGAACCTCAGGGTGCGTATAACTTCCGCGTCAACAGCGGTCTCGCAGGCAGAAACACAACCGAAAACATCAACATTGTTTCAAAGAAAAACGGTTCGGGTATCGACATTTTCATCAAACCCGACACCAAGGGTGAAAACGTGCACATTCCCGTCGTTATCAGCGAGAGCGGCGTTAAGGAGAAGGTATACAACGACTTTTTCATCGGCGACAACTGCGATGTAACCATCGTAGCGGGCTGCGGCATCGACAACTGCGGCGCGCACGATTCTCAGCACGACGGCATTCACCGCTTTTATGTCGGCAAGAACTCGCGCATTAAGTACGTAGAGAAGCACTACGGCTCCGGAAACGGCGAAGGCAAGCGCATTCTCAACCCCGTCACCGAGGTATACATGGAGGAAAACGGAGTGATGGAAATGGAGATGGAGCAGATCAAGGGCGTTGACTCCACAGACCGCATGACGATTGCCGAACTCAAAGCAGGCGCCAAGCTGCTTATAAAGGAGCGTCTGATGACTCACGGCAGCCAGACCGCTGTCAGCGGCTACAAGGTTTCTCTAAACGGTGAAGGCTCTACAGCCGACGTTGTTTCGCGCTCGGTCGCAAGAGATACCTCTGAGCAAACCTTTAACGCCTGTATCGCCGGCAACGCTCCTTGCAGCGGCCACACAGAATGCGACTCGATCATTATGGACAGCGGCAAAATACTCGCTATCCCCTCTCTTGAGGCAAACAACGTGGACGCTATGCTCGTTCACGAGGCGGCTATCGGCAAAATCGCGGGCGACCAGCTGATCAAGCTGATGACCCTCGGTCTGACTGAAGCGGAAGCCGAACAGCAGATTATCAACGGATTTTTGAGCTGATACATCAACGGCGGCAGATAAACTGCCGCCTGTTTTTTATTTATTCAGAAGATACACGCCGAGATTAAGGTAGGTCGCAAAAATCACCCACACGGCATATGGTATTTGAAGCAGACCTGCGGTTCTGTCCTTCGAGTAGAATTTGAACACCATGACGAGCACCAATACGTCAAGAAGGATAATCCAGAAGAACGCGAAAAGACGCCATTTGAGCAAAAAGAACGCAATCGGCCACAGCAGGTTCACACCGAGCTGCAGATAATAGATAAGCGAATCCGAAGACTCCGGTCTGCCTGTCTGTCTTATCATTCCATAGGACACGCCCATGAGTATATAAAGGATAGTCCAGACAATCGGGAAAAGAATCCCGGGCGGTGACAGCGGCGGATGATTGAGTGTATCATAATCCATAGAACTCATTGTGAGGAATCCGACCGCCGCTCCAAGAAGCAGCGGCACCGCGATCGCTGAAGCATAATTTCGCAGCTTTGACATATTATCTCTCCGTTTTCTAAATGTATTTACTATTAGTATATTAAACGGAAAGGCGGAATATTCAAAACAGATTACAGGATTTTTTACACAGATAATCTTGACAACGAAATAAAAGAATGCTATAATACATATTGTTGCAGATATGCGGATGTAGTTTAGTGGTAGAACTTCAGCCTTCCAAGCTGATCGTGAGGGTTCGATTCCCTTCATCCGCTCCAGATAAAAACGGAAGTACTTTAGGCTGATTCCGAAAAGGATGTTTTCAGTTTAAGGCGGTGCCCTATGCGTAGGCGGACAGTTCAGGCTGTCCGCCTTTCGTCATGCGTTTTTTCTTCTGCTTGGTTGATTTCCCCCGGCAGAGCGAATGTTCCGATGTAGCGGAAATAGATATCGATTTGCTGCGGAGAGGTCTGGCTGTGCTTTTTCTCACGCTCGTGAACAACGATCTTGCTGATGAAGGTTCTCAGTACCTCCGGCGTCAGTTCCTGAACACATACATATTTCCTGACGATGTCAAGGAACTTTTGAACATTGGTACATTCATTTTTGAGTGTATCAATTTCTTTTTGCAAGTCAGGAATAGTCGCTTCAAGCTCCTTCTGCTCATCATTGTAATCAGCGGATAACATTCTGTACTGTTCGTCGTTGATACGCCCGAGGACGTTATCCTCATACAATCGCTTGAACAGCGATTTCAATTCAACAATACGCATTTCTGCTTTTGACAGCTCCGCAGTTTTGGCGTTCAACTCTTTTCTGTACTGTGAGGAAGTCTTTTTGCTTATGTAATCGGTAAACTCCTTCGTATTGTTCCTCGCGTAGTAGAGCGCCTTGTTGATTTCTTCACGCACAATTTCGTCGAGCACAACCTCTCTGATTGAGTGCGGTGTGCATTTTTCTTCACCGACGTGCTTGTGATAGTTTCCGCAGATAAAGCTGTAGCTCTCACGCTTGACCGTTCTTCCCCGATAGAGATAATGTTTTCTGCCGCAGTCGGCGCAGTAGATGAGTCCGCTGTATTTATTGATTTCACCCATCCATAACAGTTGGTTTATCGATCGGTATGTCAAAGGAAAAACGAAACCCGCCTATCTCAAGCATAAGGACGGATTCCGTTTCAAGATTGATTGTATTATTGAAAACAACGGCAAAACGCTGGTTTGTGTATTTCCGCATTCTTTCGATGAAAAGATCACCAAGGAACAGTTGGAGCATTACATCAACGTCAGCAGCAACTATGGGAGCCTATGCAGCGAGGTCTCCCTTGTGGTGTTTAGTGTGAACCGATTCAGTGATTGGTGTGTTCATCAGGCTTCGGTTTACGACCAGCTGTTCTGCGTACCGTTAGAGAGATTGAAATATTAGATAACACAGCGCATAGATTAGCGTTATGCCAATCTATGCGCTGCTTTTTGCGCCCCACAAACCGCGACAAATCGGCTGTGTGGGCTTTGTTCGATGAGGTCGGGTACTTCCCCGATTTTTTTGTTTTGCGCGAAACAGGGCGAAACAGGGCGCGTCAGATTTTGCCGTAGTTAAGTGCCTCAACCGCGATTTTGATGCCGAGAGAAAACCCCCGGATAAACACGTCGCGTTCTCCGAGGGTCAATAGCTCAAGGTAGTTGTCTTTGAATTTTTGAAATGTTTCTTTCTGTTGTTCCGTCAGTGTCGCTGTCAGCGCTTCATCGTGACGGACAACGAGCCTGTTTGCGGTATCGTACTCACTGCCTTTGATAATCGGGATTTCATGCGGAATGATATTCCCGTAGTAGAAATCTTCCAGAGTGGTCATTGTGCTCACCTCGCTTTCCCAGCAAGACACAATATCACATGGGTTTATAAAAGTCCAGAAAAAAAGAACCGGTCCGGCAAATAACCGAACCGATTCAATTGTTTTATCCTAAGTGGTCAATAAGCTGCGCGAGGTATTTTTGAATATGCGTCGCGTCGGATATATTTACCACACCGTCTCCGTCCGCGTCGGCAGCCTTAAGCCTGTCGCCGCTCAGCGTCAGAAGCTGCGCAAGGTGCTTTTGAACTTCGGTCGCATCGCTGATATTTACGGAGCCGTCGCCGTTGGTATCTCCTATCTTTGCGTCGCCTGCCAATACCCAACCGTTCTTTATGCTGAAAGTTTGGTTTTGCAAAGCATTATTGAATACATTTTCCGGATTATAGCTGATATTCACTCTTGAAAGCAACGCGTTGCCTTTTATGCGGAAATACAGCTTTGCCAGAGTGCCGCTGTCTGTTTTGTTCTGAGAATCAGACGAAAACCAGGAAATCCTCAATGGATTGGTTTTTGTGTTACCGGTGGATATGTCGTCGCTGAACAAACTGCAGCCTTTAACTTCCGTTAATTCCAAATCTTCTGTCGGATAGTCAACATCAATACTCAGCGCAGTTATTCCGGGGTTATTCAGAAGGTCGAGACTAACCTCTACGATTTCGCCGGGATTCCCGCGAACTATGTTTGTCTGAAAAATCGGTTTATCCGCCGCGTTTGAAGATATTACAGAGCAGATAAACAGCATAATTGCGGAGAGAAGCACCGCCGTTACTTTTTTCATTTCAGCACGACCTCCCATCCATTGATGTAGCGTTGGAGGAGCACCAAGTCCTTCATGTTGATTTCGCCGTCATCATTTACATCGGCGGCAGACTCAACGATCTGAACGTCCCAACGGTTAATCAGCTGCTGAATCAATACAAGATCTTTCATATTGATGTTGCCGTCGCGGTTTACATCGCCGGGCGTTGGCTTCAGTACAGAGACAGTGCTATTTTCAATATCAAGCGGAACGTTGACAAAGGCGCTGTCAAAAACATTTTCTGCATTATATGTAACAGTGATCGGATAGTCGGCAAGCGGAACATCAATTCCGACGTCAAATGTCAGAATGGCAAACAAACCCGTATTGTCAATATCAGTGCTCGTCGGTGAAGCCCACGAAATGGTGAAGGGGTTATAGTTCATCGGTGAGCTGCTTGGCTGATTCGGGAACAATCCCATATATTGAACATCCTTCAAAATGAATCTATTCGGGAAATTGACGTTAATACTGAGCGCTGTGATTCCGGGGTTTTCATCAAGGTAAAGCTTCACCGTAACCTCGTCGCCTGCTCGTACCGTTTCATTGGAGATGGTCAGCTTTCCTTTCTTTTCTTTGCACGGAACGGATTCGGTGAGGGTATCTCCGCACAGCGAACAGGTGTATTTGATTTCTCCGGGTTCGGTATATGTCGGCTCTTTTGTGACTGTGCCGTCATCCCACTGATGCTCCAACATGGGGATTACTTCTGTTTTCTTTTCTTGGCATTTGGAACAGGAGTATGTCATTTCTCCGTCGTGGTGGCAGTCGGCAGCTTTGGTAACGGTTCCGTTGCCCCAATCATGACCCGTTGCAGGAATGATTTCCTGTGCCTTGATGATTTCACCGCATACCGAGCAGTGTGAGCCTTCGGTCAATCCTGATTCAGTGCAGGTCGCGGGTTTCGCCTTGTCAATCACTTCTGTGTGTCCTGTTGCGGGAATGACGCTCTGTGCCTTGATAACCTCGCCGCAGACAGAGCAGTGTGAGCCATCTGTCAAGCCGGTTTCAGTACACGTCGGAGCTTTGCCTTTATCAATTACTTCTGTGTGTCCTGTTGCGGGAATGACGCTCTGTGCCTTGATAACCTCGCCGCAGACAGAGCAGTGTGAGCCATCTGTCAAGCCGGTTTCAGTACACGTCGGAGCTTTGCCTTTATCAATTACTTCTGTGTGTCCTGTTGCGGGAATGACGCTCTGTGCCTTGATAACCTCACCGCATACCGAGCAGTGAGAACCCTTAGTCAAGCCGGTTTCGGTACAGGTCGCAGGCTTTGCTTTGTCAATCACTTCTGTGTGACCTGTCGCGGGAATTATTTCCTGTGCCTTTATGATTTCACCGCAGACGGAACAATGAGAACCTTCGGTCAAACCGGTTTCGGTACAGGTGGGAGCTTTGGCTTTGTCAATCACCATAGTATGTCCTGTCGCGGGAACTATTTCCTGTGCCTTGATAACCTCACTGCAGACAGAGCAGTGAGAGCCCTCGGTTAATCCTGTTTCGGTACAGGTTGCAGACTTTGCTTTGTCAACCGCAGGAGTATGTCCTGTCGCGGGAACTATTTCCTGTGCCTTGATGATTTCACCACAGACAGAGCAGTGAGAGCCTTCGGTCAAGCCGGTTTTGGTACATGTCGGGGCTTTTGCTTTGTCAATTACTTCTGTATGTCCTATCGCCGGAATAATTTCCTGTGCCTTGATAACCTCACCGCAGACAGAGCAGTGAGAGCCTTCGGTCAAACCTGTTTCGGTGCAGGTGGGAGCTTTGCCTTTGTCAATTACTTCTGTATGTCCTGTCGCGGGAATTATTTCCTGTGCCTTTATGATTTCATCACAGATAGAGCAGTGAGAGCCTTCGGTCAAGCCTGTTTCAGTACACGTCGGAGCTGTGCCTTTATCAATTACTTCTGTATGTCCTGTCGCGGGAATTATTTCCTGCGCTTTTATAATCTCACCGCAGACAGAGCAGTGCGACCCTTCAGTCAATCCCGTTTTGGTACAGGTCGCGGGCTTTGCTTTGTCGATTACTACAGTGTGCCCTGTTGCGTCAATTTCTTCTGTTCTCGTTTTTTTGCAAACAGAGCAAGTGTAGGTTCTAATTCCTATATCCGTACAGGAAGGAGCCTTTGTAACCTTACCTTCGTCCCAAATATGTGAACCAAAGTCAGTTTTATCGCTGCAAACCTTACAAACTCTCCAATGAGAGTTTTCGTCCGAGGTATATTCAGTAGAGTAATTATGCTCAATTGTTCTCTTATACCCGCAAATATTGCAGATTTCATCACAAGCATTATCGAATTTATGATCAGCTTTGTCTGAAATAGCTGTTCCGCAAAGCGTACAAGTATGCCAATGACTATTGGAATCTTTAGTCCAATAACCGTTAAAGTGATGATTAAGTTTGTCTGGCTCGGGAGTAGGAATCGCAACTTTATTTAAATCGTAGAAGGTGGTGTTTGAAGTGCCGTCAAATTCATAGTGCGCCGGATATCCGGCTACAGTACAGGATTGTGTCGCAGGATGATAAACGAGGAAGTGTGGAGTTATACGGTAATCATCATTACCGTTTGTAAAAGCATACACTTCATTCCATTCCTGTTCGGTACCAACGTAGTATACATCATTGAGGTTGGGACATCTGTACCAGTACCACTTTCCGTCAACATTTTCAAGTGAAGCAGGAAGCGTTATTTCTGTTAATGATTCACAATTGTTGAAAGCGTTCGGTTGAAGTCTCAGCAAGGTGTTTGGCAAGTTGACGGATTCGACATTACGCATATACTCAAAGGAATACGACGGTATTTCATTTATGCCATTTTCAATAATAATCGTTTTTATATTGCTTACATATGTATATCCGCCACCATAATTATATACCATCCACGGCAGGTCACTTCCAGATGTATATTCAAACAATTTACCTGTACCGCTTATAGTTAGTGTTTCATTTGACTGATCATAATGCCAGTAAGCGTTATAGCCTATTATACCGGAGGTCATTTTTATATAATTGAATTGTCCACCAAATCTACTGTCTTGAGAAGGTGAATAATTGTCAAAATAATAAACATTGGCTGTTACACCAGAAAATGCGTTGTTCGAAATAGTACCTGAGAGCGGGCTTCCGTTGTCCACCATATAAATCGAAACGAGCTTTGTGCAATATGCAAAGGCGTTATTGCCAATAGTCGCATAGCAATATAGACCAAGTGTATTCAAATTTTCACAACAGTAAAACGCATATTCACCGATATTTACATTTGAATATGGAATAATGATTTTAGTTAACGAAGTACAGCAGGAAAATGCATTTTTTCCAATATTGGCACAGGTACTGTTTTTTGAAGATAATTCTATACTTTTAAGCGATATACACCCTGAAAATGCATAATCACCAATATCGTATACTTCTGGCATAATTACTGTTTCAAGTGCTTCACAACCGGCAAAAGCATTTGCGCCAACGGAATATACCATTCCCTCAACAATAACCGTTTTTATTGACTCTCTGAAAGAAAACCAAGGAGCTTTTCCATAAGTATAACTATCTATACTATCATAATAATTACTCGTATTACTTATTGAAAGAGTTCCGGAGACATTATCAAATGTCCACATGCACCTACTACCGGTTTTTCCCGATTGTGAGAACAACGCTACAAAATCCACACCGTTATTATTTGCAAAAGTCTCCGCTGTGGAGCCTTCTTCGCCGTATACCGTCGTATTTGTATTAACCGAATAAGCACCGCCGGCGTATTCTTCATGATTATCAATAATAGTACAATGAGGATTCCTGATTATCAGTTTTTCAAGCTTATCTGTGCGGTTGAAAGCAAATAACCCGATATAGTTAACGCTGAAAGGAATATCCAGCTCAGTCAGCAAATCGCAACCGTCAAACGCACTTTTTCCGATATATTCTATTCCGTCGGGTAATTCAATCGACGGCAAAGCGTGCAGATCATCAAAGGCTAAATCGCAGATGATTCTCATGCTGTCCGGCAGACTGACAGAAACAATATTGTCGTTACAAGCAAACGCATAGTCGGCAATAATTTCTGTTCCTTCTTTTATTTTCAGGTTTGAAATAGTGTTTCTTCCACATAGCGCAGCTGAATCTAAGTACAAAACATCGTTCTGCCAGTTGGCATCATCATAGTAGTATGCTGTTTCTCTGAGTATATCTTGACCTATATATTTCAAAGAGGAGGCATCAATGTTTATGTCTGTTAAATTACTACACCCATCAAAAGCAACGTTATCGATATAAGTAACGGAGTCTGGGATCGTTATTGATTCCAATCCTGTACATCCACAAAAAGCGCGCAAACCGATATATTTTACTGAATCCGGTATTATGACATCAGTTATCCCGTCACATCCATGCCATGAACTGCGCGAAGAAAAACAAAATGGAGCGATTGAGGTTGTTCCATCCTTAATAGTAAACACTCCGGAATAATCAAGTGAAACGCCATACAGAAGATTCCCAATATACAAAGCGCCGTCACCCCAGTTCTCTGCGTTGTTCGTCAACTCGGTGTTAGCAAATACGCAATCGCCAACATATTCTATGTTCTTTGACATAACAACAGACTCTAGAGTTTCTCGGTCGGCAAAGGCATTATACTCAATTCTTGTTACAGTATCCGGAATCACAACGCTTCTAACATTTTCATACTGAGTATCACCCAGAAAGTGTGCGCCGATAGCGGTAACGGGGTGTCCATCAATATATGAGGGAATAACTAAATCTGTTATACTGTAATCTTCTACCCACGTTACGGTCAGTTCACCAGTTTCGTTGTCGATGATATAATCAAATCCATCTTCCGTTACACCGGTCGTGTAGTCTGTGATTGCATTAACCGGTATGAATGACAGATTAATACAGCTAAATACAAATAAAGCTGCCAAAAATACCGATATTACTTTTTTCATAGAGCTCCCTCCTAAAACAAAAAGTGCGTACAACCGAAGCTGCACGCACGAAAAACGCACTGCTCCGTATATTGCTGCGACACAATTTCAATACACGCTTTTACACAAAGACAAGTATGACTACAGAGCGTGCATTTTTACCAAAGAAAAACGGTAAAAACACACACTTAGTCTTTGTGTAATCAATGAAATTATGTCGCACCTATATTATACCATATTTAAAAGGTGTCATGCAATCCAAAAATTCATATTGTCTTTTAGTACATTTGCACATAGAAAAACACCGCACAGAATAATTTACTCTGTACGGTGTCCTGTTTTAGGCTCCCAATCGGCTGCTTCTCTTGTGATTTCAAATCATCCTTATTAGTATCAGCCTTTTGTACTTCCGTTTTTGTTTTCCATGAAAACAGACTCTGTTTTGGCTTGCATAATCAAAAAGGAACATCAACTGATGTTCCTTTTCTGATGGTGGGAGAAGGTGGATTCGAACCACCGAAGCATGACGCAACAGATTTACAGTCTGCCCCCTTTGGCCACTCGGGAATTCTCCCATATTAAATTGATTGGAGCTGGTGGACGGACTTGAACCCCCGACCTGCTGATTACAAATCAGCTGCTCTACCAACTGAGCTACACCAGCGTGTTCATTGTTTTCTCAAGTGCTCTAATAATATAACACAAAATGACCCGTTTGTCAACCCCTTTTTTAATTAATTCCAAGATATTTTGACAATAATATTTTTCAGGAATTTTCAAAATCCTATTGACAAAAAGATAAATATATCGTATAATAATAAGGCTGAATTTCAGCAGAGATGGCGGAATAGCTCAGTTGGCTAGAGCATTCGGTTCATACCCGAAGTGTCGTAGGTTCGAGTCCTATTTCCGCTACCAACGGCCCGGTGGTCAAGCGGTTAAGACACCGCCCTTTCACGGCGGTAACACGAGTTCGATTCTCGTCCGGGTCACCATTGCGCCCCTTACGTTTGTGAGGGGCGTAATTCATATCCTTCGCCGGTGTGGTGGAATAGGCAGACACAAGGGACTTAAAATCCCTCGGAGTAAAATCCGTACCGGTTCGAGTCCGGTCACCGGCACCAGTATGAGTGTTCATAACGGATTTAAGTTATGGACACTCATTCTTTTATTCAATTCCTTCTGATTTGTATGTAGTGAGCAGGTTTTGCGCCTGCTCACTTTTCTCTTATGCGGACTTTGCTGTGGGGATATACTCCACATCTACGCCCTTTCGGGTATTGGCTTTGTAGTTGTTTCCGTCGGTTTCTGGTAACTCCAAGAAGCCTACGAAGCGGTAATAGATAACTATACGCTGGGTGTAGTTCTTTTTGCCGCCTTTCTTTTCGTACACGTCGATATGGTCGATCAGTTCTCGGAGCATTGGTGCGGTGAGAGTTTCCATCTCCATATTTTTTAACGAGTTTCTCAATCTATTCATTACTTTTAGCTGTTTCGACACTGTATTTATTATTTATTTGTATTTATTTTTTACAAAACAGTCGTAACTTTTTATTAATTTAAGGCATTATCTAAAAAATACAACTCATATTATTCTTTTAAATGTTTCATTTTCCGGATTAATGTGCTACAATATTCCTTAGAATACGGAAGGGTTGTGAGAAAATGACCAACAAAAACCTGATTGACCTTGAGGCTATGTCGGTAAAGCAAATCGATAAGCTCGTCAAAAAGGCAAAGAAAATTATGCAGAGTCCTGCGGACTACCGCCATGCCTGCGACGGAAAAATACTGGCTACACTGTTCTATGAGCCAAGCACACGCACTCAGATGTCTTTTCAGACCGCAATGCTCAAGCTCGGCGGAAGAACTATCGGCTTTGACAATCCGATGAACTCCTCTGTTGCAAAGGGCGAAAATCTAAAGGATACAATCGCCGTCATAAGCGGTTACTCAGACATCATCGCCATCAGGCATCCGACAGAAGGTACGGCAATGGCAGCCTCGCTTTACTCTGAGGTTCCGGTTATCAACTGCGGCGACGGCGGTCACCTCCACCCCACTCAGACTCTGACCGACATTGTTACGCTCAGCTGTGAGAAAGGCAGACTGGATCACCTCAAAATAGGCGTGTGCGGCGATTTACTCAACGGTCGGACAGTGCATTCTCTGATAAAGGCGCTTTCAAAGTATGAGGGCAATTCATTTGTACTGATTTCGACTCCCGAGCTGAGCGTGCCGATATATATTATTGATATACTCGAAAAGAACCACTGCAGATACGAGATCTCAAACAGTCTGGCAGAAGCTGTCAAAGACCTTGATATGCTGTATATGACGAGGATTCAGAGAGAAAGATTTGGAAGCGAGGAGGATTATCAGGCGCAGAAGGACGTCTTCGTTCTTGATAAGGAAAAGCTTTCAAACGCGCGCGAGGATATGATTATCCTTCACCCGCTGCCAAGGGTCAACGAGATTACCGTTGAAATCGACGACGATCCGAGAGCACTGTATTTCAAACAGGCTCAGTACGGAATGTTCGGAAGAATGGCGCTGATTCTTCTGCTGCTCCAGGACGAGGACTTTGTTCTCAACGAAAGGGATACATTTGTCTCCGAACACCACTGCAAAAACGCAAGGTGCATTACTCAGAGCGAGGATTATCTCCCCCGACGCAGCTATGAAAAACTCGGAATGCAGATGTGTGACTTCTGTGATAAAAGAATGGACTAAAACAAAAACGGGGTCGGTAATACCGATTCCGTAACTGCATTACGCAAAACGAAAAGCGGTGACAACGCGTCACCGCTTAATCATTTCAAATTAATTCCTTACCCTGCAGGGTTTGGTAAAAGAGGCTTAACTGTTCTTTGGACTCATCTCCGTAAATAAATTCACCGAATTCAAGATAAGTATTACATTGGACCTTTCTCCGTTCGTAGAATAGCCGTTCAAAATTTACCTAGCGCATGGGATTAATCTCCAATTCTGAAATTTATATCCGACAGCTAATGCTGCAAAAATCAAATTCTCATCGGTCTGTCCTCAGAAAACAAAAGAATTAATTATCAAACCAGTTTATTTTATATTAAATTGTAAGAAGTCCGTTTTCATCCCAATTTTCATTGAGTAAAGAATGCTTCCTTTATCCGAGGCTGCTGTGACGAAATATATGAAATGAAAGTTAAATTAGATGATGAACAAGCATCTTGGCAGCTAACGGTTCAAGTCGTAATCCGAAAATGTAATTTTTTGTTTCATAAACAATTAAATGATTCGCTGACCGACTCCGATAAAGTATTCAAGCTTAGTCCCGACGAAATCGGGATTCATACATTGGGGGGCAAACTCCGAATGTAGGTCATGATACGATAGTTGTAAGGAATCTTAGCTTTCATATTAAGACCTCCTTTTGTCTTTTCTTTGTCTATATTATACAGCATAGTTTTAACATTGTCAAGTGTTTTAATAAAAATCTTTTAAATTTTATTTTTAAAAATACTCTTGCACTTGATTTTCAAATGTGTTATAATAAAAAAGGTGAGTTGTAAAAATTCGCTGCAAATACCCGAGAGATCGGGTTTTTAATTTTTTAAACTATTCCTTCCCTATGCGGATATAATGCTATCTGCAAAGAAAAAAGAGCGTGCCATGCACGCTCACAGAACTCTTTACCTTTTAGGACTTGGTTTCTCTGCCGAGCAGGTAATCCACCGATACCTCAAGAATGTCGGCAAGAGCCACCAGCTCAACATCTGTTACAAATCGAATCTGACCCTCGAGCTTTGAAAGTCCGGAAGCGTTCATATCTACGCCGTTGACCTGAAGCTGCGCGAGCAATTCCTTTTGCTTCATACCCTTCTGCTTTCTGACAAGCTCCACGCGGTTGCCTACCAGATTACGGTCTCCAAGTTCCTGCTTACGAAGTCTCATTTTTTACTCTCTCCAAATCGTTTTAATTCTTTTTGAAAATTCTCCAAAAACATTATGTACCTATTATAATACTTTATTAGAAAAAAAACAAGCCCTTTTTGTAAATAAATTTAAAAAAATGAAATTTTTTGTGTTTTTCAGTTACAATTCGTTTAACTGTTGTTGATTATTAATAATTTATCTATATAGTTAGATAATGCAGTTGTATTATATTACAGTTTATTTTGCTGATGCGGAAAGATGTCAATAGTGTTAAGAACTTATAGTACGAGTGTTAATTCGTGTTAATGATGTGAATAAGTCGTTTTTTGCCGATTTTACTACAAGTTATTACAGAATAATTACAGCACAACATTGTAAACGATCAAATGAATATACCAAACAAAAAGCACTATGGGCTCACAAAATGAATCCACAGTGCTTTTATCTTCTTCAATTATTTCTTACAAATACGAGAAATCAAATAATAATCGGCGATCCTGCATCAGAGGCAGGATTGTCCTTCGAATATGTAATAACGTCAACATCATTTAAAAATACAATATCAACAACAGGGGTATTATATGTTTCTTTCATATTCAATCTCCTTATTGAAAAAATACCTTTCATTAAGATATTATGATAACACTTATTTGAAGTATTATCAAGCAGTATTCTGCACAATATTATATATGAAAGATTAGTTGTTTTAACTATTATTTATCAGTCAAACGATGTTCTGCCGTTATCCAACTCTGTCAGCATAGCAACTCTCTTGTCGTGTCTGCCGCCCTCTTCCGGGGTATTAAGGAATATATCAGTATATCTGAGAGCGTCCTCTACACTCGTTACTCTGCCGCCCATACAAAGGATATTTGCATGGTTATGACGGCGTGTCATCTCGGCGCCAAAGTCGTTGCTTACAACCGCTGCGCGAACGCCCTTGATCTTGTTCGCCGCCATGGAAATACCGATTCCCGTTCCACAGCAAAGAATACCAAGCTCGCACTCGCCGCCGACAACCGCGTTTGCTACCTTGCAGGCGTAAACGGGATAATCAACGCTGTCCTCACTGTAAGTGCCGAAATCCTTGTAAGCAATGCCCTGTTCGTCAAAGTGTTTTTTTATGGCGGATATCAGGTTAAAGCCGCCGTGATCGCATCCAAGCGCTATCATGTGTATCTCTCTCCTTATATTTGTATAAACGCGATGATCAATGACCGCTGAGGGGGTTTTCGGATAATCTTTTATTGAGCTCACGCTGAGCCTGCGGCAGTCTGAGATAGACAGGCATCAGCTCGGCGGGAGTCAGGGTCTCTCCCCTGCTCAAGCTCCCGAACGCTGCCAAAGCGGTCGACGAGGCTGTCTGAATGCGGCTGTTCATCGGAGCCAGTGTGATATTCGGAACGACGTCCTTTAGATAAGCATAGCTTAATGACGCGCCGTCGCCGACGAGAACAATGTTGCCGTCAATTCTCAGCAGCTCTTCCTTCAAATCACTCAGAGCCAATGCTCTGTCATCGCAAAGCCGTTCAACACTCGCGCCCTTCACATGGAAAAGCGCGTTGTACACCTGCGAACAGCGGGCGTCCATAACAGCGCAGACAATACAGTCGCCGCCGATACAGTTATACGCCATACTTTCCAGGGTCGATACCGAAACGCAAGGAACATTGTGCGCAAATGCAAGTCCCTTGACCGCTGCAACGCCGATACGTACTCCGGTGAATGAACCGGGGCCTGCGTTTACGGCAATGGCGGAAAGCTCGTCCGCCTTTGTTTCGGTGTTGTCGAGAAGCGCCTCGAGCATTGGCATGAGTGTTCTGCTGTGTGTCAGGGCGGTGTCGATAAAAAACGAACCGATGATTTTATCCTCTTCGGCAAGACAGACTGACGCCGCCTTAGCCGTGGTGTCAACCGCCAATATCTTCAAGTGTTACACCTTCTATGTCAAATATTCGCTGATTATCACTCTCTCCGCGGGAGATCGTTATTCTCAGCGCGTTTTCGGGCAGCGCGCCCTCGATATTCTCGCTCCACTCGATAACAAGCACTCCTGTGTCGAGATAATCAAAAAATCCCGTTGAGTACAAATCGTCCCACGAGGTGACGCGGTACATATCGAAGTGGTAAACAGGCACCCTGCCGCTGTATTCATTAACAAGCGCGAAGGTCGGGCTGGAAACAACATCGTCAGCGCCCAGACCGCGGGCTAAACCTCGCGTAAACGCTGTCTTTCCCATTCCCAGACCGCCGAACAGAGCGATGACCTCCATACCCTTGAGCTTTGAGGCGATACGTTCACCCAGCTGTTCGGTTTCCTCAGCGCTGTTTGTTATAAATCTGTTCATCAGAACAAGCCTGTAATCTCGCCGTCGCCGTTAACGTCGATGCTGTGAGCCGCGGGAGTCTTGGGCAGTCCGGGCATCGTCATGATGTCGCCCGTGTATACTACGACAAAGCCTGCGCCGTTCGAGAGCGAGACGTTTCTGACGGTAATCTCAAAGTCCTTCGGCGCGCCGAGCAGAGTCGGGTCGTCGGAAAGTGAATACTGTGTCTTGGCAATGCAGACGGGCAGCTTGTCCGCGCCGAGCTTCTGAACCTCGGCAATAGCCTTCTCAGCCTGTGTTGTGTAGTTAACTCTCGCCGCGCCGTAGATATTCTTGGCAATCGCGTCGATTTTCTCCTTGACGGTAAGCTCGTCCGGATAGAGAGGCTTGAAGTCAGAGGGCTTCTCGCATGCCTCAACTACCTTATTCGCAAGCTCTATGCCGCCGTCGCCGCCCTTGCCGAACACCTCGGAAAGAGCGAAATCAGCGCCGTTAGCCTTGCAGTATTCCTCAATGTAGTTAAGCTCAGCCTCGCTGTCGGTGCCGAAACGGTTAATCGCGACGACAACGGGTACATTATACTTGCGCATGTTCGCTATATGGACGCCGAGGTTAACAATACCTGCCTTGAGAGCTTCAAGGTTCTCAGCTGACACCTCAGCCTTCGGCACGCCGCCGTTGTATTTGAGAGCGCGGCAGGTCGCGACTAGAACGATTGCCGAGGGCTTCAAGCCTGCAAAACGGCACTTGATGTCGAGGAACTTCTCGGCGCCGAGGTCGGAACCGAAACCTGCCTCTGTGATGCAGTAGTCAGCTAACTTGAGTGCGAGCTTTGTAGCGCGGACACTGTTGCAGCCGTGAGCGATATTCGCGAAGGGGCCGCCGTGTACGATTGCGGGAGTACCCTCGAGGGTCTGTACAAGGTTTGGCTTGATAGCGTCCTTGAGGAGAGCCGTCATAGCGCCGTCTGCCTTGAGGTCGCGGGCGTATACGGGCTCGCCGCTGTATGTGTAGGCAACGAGAATGCTGCCGAGTCTGCGCTTGAGGTCGTCTATATCTGAGGCAAGGCAGAGAATAGCCATAACCTCGGAAGCTACGGTAATGATGAAGTGATCCTCACGGGGAATGCCATTGACCTTGCCGCCAAGACCTACGATGATATTTCTGAGTGCGCGGTCGTTCATGTCAAGACAACGCTTGAAAAGGATTCTGCGCGGGTCGATGCCCAGAGCATTGCCCTGCTGCATATGGTTGTCGAGCATGGCGCAGCAAAGGTTGTTCGCAGAGGTAATCGCGTGCATATCGCCTGTAAAGTGAAGGTTGATGTCCTCCATCGGGAGTACCTGAGCGTAGCCGCCGCCTGCAGCGCCGCCCTTGATGCCGAATACGGGACCGAGAGAAGGTTCTCTCAGGGCAATGATTGCCTTCTTTCCGATTTTAGCCATAGCCTGTCCCAGACCTGCGGTGGTAGTGGTTTTACCTTCACCTGCAGGGGTCGGGTTGATAGCGGTAACGAGAATCAGTTTGCCGTCGGGATTTGCGCTGACGCGTGCGCTGAGCTCGTCAGAAAGCTTTGCCTTGTATTTTCCGTAAAACTCGAGTTCATCCTCGGTAATTCCAATCTGTGCCGCCACTTCCTTGACAGGCAAAAGTGTCGCCTGCTGAGCAATTTCAATATCAGACAGCATAAAATGCACCTCCGAAAAGTATATTTCATTTTATTATATCAAAATCGGGAAACAATATTATTCTTATTTGCAAATTTGGCTTGTAAATGACAAGGATTTTTCCGTATAATAGTGCCGAGGCGATTGATTTGAAACGATTAACTGACGATTTCAGAAATTCCGACCGTCTGCTGACTTTGTTGACTGCAACAGCGACGGTCTTTGGCGCACTGCTGATTTTCAGTCTTCAGAGAGCAGGAACATATAATTATCTCCGTCCGCAGCTCATAGCTGCGGGAATCGGAATTGCGGCGGCGTTTGTGACTGCTCAGGCGGATTACAGGATAATAATCAAAAAATGGTACTTCGCGGCAATAGCGGCGGCAGTGTTAGCCGGCTCGGTATTTCTCTTCGGCATGAGAGTCAGCGGCACCGACGACACCGCCTGGATCACCCTTCCCTTCGGAATGACGGTTCAGCCGTCGGAATTTATCAAGCCGTGCTTTATCATAACCTTCACCTATCATATCTGTCTGCTGAAAGAAAAAAATTTACTGCAAAAGCCGTGGGCGGTACTGACGCTGCTGCTCCATGCGGCGCTGCCGATAGCGGTGATACACTTTCAGGGCGACGACGGTACGGCTCTGGTTTTCGGAATTGTTTTCCCGGTTATGATGCTGCTCGGCGGTGTAAAGCTTAGATACTTCGCGATACTCGGAGGTATCGCCGCCGCAGGTCTGCCGCTCGTTTGGCGGTACGTCATGAACGACGCTCAGAAAAACCGCCTGCTCTCTCTGTTCGACGCGGAAAACACGGCTATGGCGGACTACGCCTATCAGCAATATCAGGGCAGGCTGTCGCTTGCGAGCGGCGGTCTGTTCGGCACAGGATGGCTAAACGGCAAGAGAGTGGCGTCCGCTGTTGTGCCCGAGCAGGAAAACGACTTCATTCTCACTGTCGCGGGTGAAGAGCTTGGATTTATAGGCTGTCTGACGATAATCGCTCTGCTGTTCGCGATAATGCTGATTATAATTCTGAATTCGAAAAAAGCAACCACAAATGAAGGCTCACTAATCTGTGCCGGAGCGTTTGCGGTTATTGCCGCGCAGGCTGTGCTCAACCTCGGAATGGTGCTGGGACTGCTTCCTGTTATCGGCGTGACGCTGCCGTTTTTCAGCGCGGGAGGAAGCTCTCTGATAAGCACATTTATCTGTATCGGGCTTGTGCAGAGCGTGAGAATACACAAATACTGAACAATGCAAAAACGGAAAGGCTCATGTGAACCTTTCCGTTTGGTTTATTTGCTTTCGGAGATATTGAGATTCGCGGTGTACTTTCCGTACGCCCAACAGCTGCTCGCGCCGTCGAAGCGGAAGGTTACGGGCATTTCAACCGAGCCTGTCTTGACCGCAGTACCCGTCGCGGATATCGTGGCGGTGATCTTGTCAGCGTCGAGACTCTCGATCTCGGACTTCGGACCGATGACTGTTACGCTGATATTCTTCGAGGTGACCTCAGCCTTGTATGCGCTCGAGAGTCCCTCAACCTTGAAGGTATCGACGTCAAATGTCTTTTTAGTCATGCCGCTGAGGTCGATCTTGACCTGTGCGGTGGCGTTGTTGCTGATATTCTTGCACTTCTCGGGAATGTTTATCGCGAGGGTATTGAAGGTTACTGCCTCGTCGGAGAGCGTGGAGAAGTCAATCTCCTCCGTCTTGACCGAAACGAGGGTTTTCATAACATCATCGGGACCGGCGAGAAGGATTCCCGACGGGTGGATCTCAACAAGGTTGGTCAGATCAAGTCCGCTCGGCTTGTTGACGTAGCCCGCCTCAACCTTGACGCTCTTCTCGGTGAGAACGGAGATAGTTGCGGTCAGGGTGCGGAAGCTCATGGTCAGCAGCTTCTGTGACAGCTCGTTGCCGTTCTCGTCATAAAGAACGATGTCCGCCTCGACGTCGGTGGTTTCGAGGAGGTTATCCTCGACGCTCGCGACAGCAGCGACCTGCTTTATCTTCATAACCTCTGTCTGAGGTCCTGAGATGGTAATTGAATTATACGGCAGCGAGGTCGCGCCGTAGTAGCCGTCGGCAACGCCAAAGAGGATTTTATCCTGAATCTGGAAGGTGCTCTCCTTGTAATAATCAACCATTACGCTGACGCTCGACGGAGTTGAGCCTGTGATCTGAAAGTTGCTCGAGAGATTCTTCTTCGCCGCAGAAACCGGAAGCGTGAAGTTGCCCGAGGAATTTACAGAGCTTGCCGCCGCTGTTACTGTCAGATCGGACTCTGTTACCGAACCGAGAATCGTGCGGTTGCCCGTGACCGTTACGGAAGCGGTCTGCTTCTCGTCGGTAAAAATCTGAAGTCCCAGCTTCCGCGAGCTTTCGGACAAGTCCATCTGAATCGGCACGTTGCTGATCGTGACGGTGGTATCGTTTGAGGAATTAAGGCTCATATAAGTCCAGATACCGATGGAGATTATCACGGCGAGAATGAAAATTACATAGTTTTTAGAAAATATCAACTGAGAGAGGCTTCGCTTTTTCAATCTTTCTTCCTCCCTCTGCCGAATTTGCGGTTATTATTCTCGTCCTCCGGAGTTTCGTCAAGCAGAAGCTCATTGAGCTTGCGCACAAGGGTCTCGCGCGTGTAGTCGCGCGTCAGCACGCCGTTTACCGCGAGGGAAATAACGCCTGTTTCCTCACTTACAACAAGCACAACTGAGTCGCTCTGCTCGCTGATGCCGAGTGCGGCGCGGTGACGGGTTCCGAGGTTGATATCGACGGTCTTGTCGTCGGTAAGCGGAAGAATGCAGCCTGCCGCGTGGAGCTTGCCGTCGCGGATTATGCTCGCGCCGTCGTGGAGAGGCGCCTTGTTGAAGAAGATATTGCCGAACAGGGCAACCGAGGTCTGCGCGTCGATTATCGTGCCCGTTGCCGCGATATCCGAGAGCATGGTTTCGCGCTCAAAAACCATGAGCGCGCCTGTCTTGGAACGCGAGAAAAGCACAGATGTATCGGCAGCGTCCTCGATGGACTTCTTGACCGCCTCTACCCACTCGTCGGACTTGCCGAATCTCGAGAAGAAGCCTGAAAAATACTTTTTCCATGTTTTGTTTCTGCCAAGCTGCTCGAGCGCCTTGCGTATCTCGGGCTGGAAGATAACGACGATTACTACAACCGAAGCCTCAAACAGCGCGCGTAGAAGCGAGGACAACATGACGAGCTGGAACAGAGAAGCAAGGAAGTAAATGACAAAGAGGAAAATGATACCCTTAAGGAGCTGGAAGGCGCGGGTTTCGCGAACCAGACGGAAAAGGCCGAAAATAATCAGCGCAATCGCGAGAATATCGATAACGTCGCGTACCTTTATTGTCTTGATTACGGACAGAAAATGCTCGAAAAACTCCATACCTCTCCTCCTTTCATACTTCCTTTCTATTCTAACACATTTTAATTGTCGAATGCAACCTTTTTTTCATTATAACTGACAATTTTATTGACGCACTGACAGAAATATTCCGCCTGGCGCATGTTATTGAACGCCGACACAACCGCACGCACTGTCCCGCGTTTCTCGGTGCCCTTGCTGAGATGTGCCAAAGGCGCGCAGTGAAGCCCTGCGCGTACGGCGATACCGTAACGGTCATTGAGAAGCTGCGCCACATGCTCGCTGTCCATACCGCCGACATTGAATGATATCACGGGTACATGGCTCGATATTTCAGGCCGCATTGTATAGAGCTGAACTCCGTCCGTCCTTTGCAGCCTGTCATAAATCATTTGCGCAATCCGCATTTCGTGTTCTGAAATACTTTTAACACCCCTGCTGCGGACAAACCGCACTCCCTCACGAAGTCCTGCTATACCCGCGACGTTCGGAGTGCCGCTCTCGTACTTGTCGGGCAGCTGCTCAGGCTGACTGAGGTCTGAGGAATAGCTTCCCGTGCCGCCCTGTATAAGACTGTCGGGCATTGTGTCGCAGTTTATCAGCAGCAGTCCCGTGCCCATAGGCCCGTACAGTCCCTTGTGACCCGCGGTACAGAGATAATCGATACAGCCGTCCGACAAATCTATCGGCAGCACGCCCGCGCTCTGAGCCGCGTCAAGACAGAACAGAATTCCGTTGAGCCTGCAAAGCGCCGCGATACGCTCTACGGGAAGTCTTGTACCGAACACGTTTGAGGCGTGGGTACAGACAACAAGCCTTGTGTTCTTCCGAAACTGTGAACGGAAGCTGCGGATAGTCTGCTCGTCGTCGCCCTCAAAAACCTCAGCGACCGAATACTCAACGCCGTTCTTTTTCATTTCCTCGAGCGGACGGACTACGGCGTTATGCTCAAGCGACGAAATCACCGCGTGGTCTCCCCTTTTGAGCACGCCTTGAATCACCGTATTGAGTGCCGCGGTGCAGTTATGGGTAAATATCACGCGCTCGGGCTCGCTGAGTCCGAAAAACTCCGCGGCCTCGCTGCGGCAGGAATAAATCATCTGCGCGCCCTTCATGGACATGCTGTGGCCGCTTCGCCCGGGATTTGCGCCGAGTGAGGTCACAGCGCCGCAGACTGCGCGCACAACCGACTGAGGCTTAGGAAAGGTCGTCGCTCCGTTATCGAAATATATCAACTGTAATCAGCGGCGGCTACACCGACAAACGGTATGCGGTTCTCCCTGAGCAGCTCAGCTGCACGCTCAGCGCTGTCCGAACGGAGCTTCAGGCTGTAGCCGCAGGAGCCGCGACGCAAATGCGCGGGAGTGCGCACGGTTATTCCGCGTATTCCGTGGCGGCGCAGCAGCTCCCTGGCGCGCATCATCGGCGTCATAGAACCGAACATTATTAATTTGTTTTCCATTATTTCACCTTCTGTATAGTTTTCCTCCCTACAATATAATATATGAAAGCGGCGGTGTTTTAGTTATCCGATAAATCTTTCATACATAAAAACGGCCTTCCGAAGTCTCTGCGCGGGACTTTACGGAAGGCCGAATGTTTTATTCCTCTTTATCCTTTGGTTGAAAATTCGGGAGATACTCTTTCACAAATGCTTCCTTTTCTTCCTTTTGAAAGCTTACGGTAAGCAAGAATGGACTCGCGTTCTTCGGCGGTGACAAACTCGGGAATAGGATTTATCAATTTGTCGTCCATGACAGTACTCCTTCGGAATTTCAGGTGATGGTTCTGAAAGCTATTATATCACAAAGGATTTGAAATTCAATACAAATACCGAAATTCTAAACCGAAACCGATTGATTAAGAGTGATCGAGAAAATGATTTTTTCCCTGACAGGAAGTCCGAGTACCTGCCTCATCGCTTCCTCGTACAAGTCAAGCTGCGGTTTGTGGCGGCGCAGCTCCTCAACATCGCGGACTCTGTCTGTCTTGTAGTCGACGATCACAAGCTCTCCGTTTTCAATAAATACCAGATCCACCTCGCCGTCGACGATCTGCCGTCTGTCTGACTTGAACTCTCCCTCGCAGGTTAGCGACGGGTGGACAAAGACCGTGAACTGCTTCTCGCGGTACACGTTGCTTTCAGGCACGCTTAACACGCGCTCGAACAGAGGATTTTGCAGAATCTCCGCTAATTTTCCGCGGTCAAGGCAGTCGCACTGGCGCTGAGTCAGTTTCTCCGTCTTGAGAAGTCTGTTTATCTCCGCTTCCAGATCATCCCGCGCAGCGACAAAATCGCAGTAGTGTAGAAATTCATGATGTGCCGTTCCGATTTCGGTCGGGCTGAGCTTCGCGCTGTCCTTTGCAAAGGCGGGAATAACAAGCGCTCTGCCTGAGTATTCACGGTTTTCACTGTGAGAAACCTGAGAAGGATTTACCTTCTGCGGCACGCCGATTATGTCGGAGTCGGGGTACTCAAAGGAAAGGTTCTTCTCAAGAATCGAACGATAGCCGCGTGAGTCCGTGCTCTGAGTTTCACCGACTGTTTCTCTGTCCTGAGCTTCTTCAAACGGGAAAAGCTCCTTTTCGGTCTGTATTTTATGCAGAAGCCAGTTTGATTCGCTCTCACCCGGCGTGCGGTTCTCGTCAAAGAGCGCGCGTGTGGACGGATTTACCGCCGCCGTAAAAAGAATCCAGTCGAGCATTCTCTTACACGAGTAAATATCCCCGGGGTTGATTTCTCCTTTAAGCGTTTTCGCCGCCGCGTTCTTTACGGAGCTGTCCATATTTTTGTCCGTGCCTACAATAATCAGCTTTTCCTTCGCTCGGGTCAGAGCGACATAGAGCAAACGCATTTCTTCATCTGTGTTTTCGCGGCGTTTTTTGAGCGTGATCGCGCGGTACGGAAAGGTAGGCGTGCGGACGAAGTTTTTCATCGGTCTTATTCCGACATACGCCTCGCTGTCTGTCATGACATGTTTTCGGAAATCCATCTCGTTGAACTTGTGTGCGGTGTCAACCAGAAAGCATATCGGAAACTCCAGACCCTTCGACTTATGTATGCTCATGACCTGTACGCAGTCCGCCGCGTCGCCCTTGACCTGCGACGCCGAGGCAAGCTTGCGATTGTTGCTCAGAAGGCGGTCGATGTAGCCGTTGAAATCTGACAGTGTCTTGTAGCCGTTTGAAGCAAACTTTCTGGCGTAAACGCGCATCAGGTCGAGATTTCTCGCTGGATACGCTCCGCCGTTGACAGCGGTGGTCACGGCGATTATGGCTGTGCGTTCATATACCGACTCTAACAGCTCGTCGACCGTGCTGACCGACGCAAGGTCGCGGAAGCGCTTTAATTCATCAAGAAAACGCGCGGATTTCCTGCCTGTTTCGCTGTCGTCCTCGCGGCAGATATTAAGCGAACGGTACAGCGACGCCTTGCCGCTGCCGAGACGGATAACCGCCAGATCGTCGGGTGTGAAGCCGTATACAGGGCTGACAAGCACCGAAAGAAGCGCGACGTCGTCGGACGGATTGTCGATAACACGAAGGATATTGAGAACGAGCTTGATCTCGCGCGCATCAAAGAAGTTCTCGCTCTCCTCGCAATACGCGGGTATTCCGTATTTGCCGAGCTGCTTGACGAACTCCGCGCTTCCCTTCTGCTTTGACTCGTCGTCTGAATCCGCGGCGCTTTTGGCGCGCATAAGAACCGCGATATCGCCGTACCGCAGCGGTCTGTCCCCGTTTTTTTCGTGTACGGTGTAACCGCTGTTTATCATATCGAGGATCCTGCCTGCCGTGTAGCGCGCCTCGAGAGCGGTAACGGAGGAGCTTTCGTCAATTTTATCGTGGTAAATCAGGCTGATTTCTGTGTCGCGCTTTGGATCGCGCACGTAGCCCTCCGCCCCGAAATTGAGATATTCCTCGGGCTTGTAATCAGCCATAATGCGCGAAAAAATATAGTTTACGGTCTCGCACACCTGCTGACAGCTGCGGAAGTTCTCGCTCAGGTAAATCGTCGCGGGATAACTCGGGTTAGCTTTGTCAAAAGGAGCGTAACGGTTTTTGCGCTCGTTAAAGAGCTTAGCCTTCGACTGGCGGAAACCGTAGATGCTCTGCTTGATATCGCCGACCATAAAGAGATTGTCGCCGCCGCTTGAAATGCAGTTGTAGATAACCTCCTGAATCAGGTTAACGTCCTGGTACTCGTCAACAATAACCTGCGCAAATCTCGAGGAGAGCTCCTTCGCAAGCTCTGTTCGTTTGTAATAGAATCCGCCTGTACAAAATTCCGCTTCGTCCGCTTTGCAGTTTTCAGCAAGCAGCTTTACCGTCAAGGCGCTTACGTCCGAGAAGGTGCGGATATTTCTCCTGTCCTTGAGAACGGCAAGCTCGCGGTTGAATGCCGAAACAAGTTCGCTCAGCGTCACCATCTGACCGGAAAGCTCCTCAATCTCTTCGTCGGCGCCGATATATGACTGAACCTTCGTGCGTATCTGGGCGCGGCAGCCGAAAATATTCTTTATCGGGGTTTTCTTGTTCTTCTGGAGCTTCTCGCTGATTTCGGGATTTTCCTCATAGTCTGTACCAAAGAGAGTCTTAGCCCTCTCGCAGTATTCACCGTAGCCGCCGCTTTCCAGTCCGTTTCTGAGTTCAATAATGCTCCTGCCGTCCTTTTCGAGCAGCGGAAGCAGGATTTCCTCGAGCGCCGGTGTGAGCTTGTTTGTGTTAATTGCAGCGGTGATATCAGAAAGCATTGAGTCGAGCTCTTCGGGCAGGCTCCTCAAAATCTCCTGCGCCCACTCGGTCTGACAAAACGGCATGACAGTGTATCTTTTTACCATCTCGTCGAGCCACTGAGTGCGGAAGGGCTGGTTCTGCAAAAAATCATGAACCATGATTACAGCGTCTCTTAGTCCGCTGTCGTCGCCGCCCGAGGCAAACGAACGCAAAAGACTGCGGAAATCGGGAGAATTCGCCGCAAAAAACGATTCAAAGGCTGTATCGAGCGCCTTGTTGCTGATGGTCATGATTTCGTCGTCACTCGCGATCCGGAAATCGGGCTCTATATTCAATACCGAGAAATGCTCGCGCACAAGCGACGAGCAAAAGCTGTCAGTTGTGGAAATGTGGGCTGAATAGAGCTTCTGCTTCTGGCGCAAAAGCTGTGCCGATGCGCCCTCGCTGACAATCAGCCCGTCGAGCTTCTCCTGTATTCTGCGCTTCATCTCCGCTGCGGCGTCGCGTGTGAAGGTGAGTACGAGCAGTCTGTCCACGTCGATATTTTTATCGCCCGTAATCATTTTCAGGACGTGTTCGGCGAGAACAGCGGTTTTGCCCGAGCCTGCCGCCGCCGACACGAGAACAGTACCGTCGGAATTTATCGCGTTGAGCTGGTCGCCGGTCCATTTAATTTTCTTCTCAGGCATCGCCGTTCACCTCGCTTTCGTTTGCCGCGTCAACATCTTCCTTCATCTGTGCGAGGATATGCTCGCGCTTTTTGCTCCTTACCGCAGCAAAGGCATTTATTTTAGGTTCGTTCATATTATAAGAGCAAGCGTCCTCATACGCGCAGTATTCACATGTGGTTTTGCTGCCGATTTTAAGCGGCTGAGCAGGAATTATTCCGCTGTAAAGGCTCTCGCCCATTTCCCTGATAAGCAGATCGACCTTGCCGAATACTGTCTGAAGCTCCTCGGGACTGACCTTTGTGCTCGACTGCGGCTTGAAGTTATTCTTGTCGGCGATGCTTAAGCGTTCATCATCAACATACAGACCCTTCAGCTTGAACGCGTCGCGTATCAGGTCGTCCGTGGTCTTGCCCTTTGCTTCCTTTTCGCTGAACTGACCGAAAAGCACGTTTGAATAGAGCACTCCGCCGGGCTTGAAGTCGCCGTAGCGGTAGCCGCCGTTGCGCGTAATGGCAATCAGGTAGATAAGCATCTGCAAATCAAGCCCGTAATACGCCTCGGTAAGACTGAAGCCTTTGGACTCGGACTTTGATTTATAGTCGATGATACGGATATATTTTTCATTGTCCTGAACGGAGCTGTCTACCCTGTCGACCTTGCCGCGGATACGTATTTCGTGGCCGTCTGGCAGAATGTAGCTGTAGCTGTGGATATCGTTCGGGAAATCGAGCTCGGTGTCCTCAACGTCAAAGGCGCTGTTTTTCAGCTCGTCGATAATGAAGCGGATAACCTTGACGGTCTTTTCCATCAGCATATCGAACTGGAAGGAAAACGCGCCTGTCTTGCCTTCGGCGCCGCCCATGTATGTATCAAGATATAAGGTGTACTCGGCGGTGACAAAGGCCTTTATCTCGCTGTCGGATAGTGCTCCGTATTCGGATTTTGTGCGGTATGTATTAAAGAAGCGCTCGAGCACCTTATGGACAAGGTTTCCGCGCTCAATCGGGTTGATTTCGGCGCGTCGCTTCTCGTCGATTTTCAGTCCGTAAGCGCAAAAATAGCGAAACGGACACTTGTAGTAGGTCTGAACCTTTGAAGCGGAGTTATCGAGAACCTTTCCGAAAAGCCTGTCGGCATTATCCGCGTCATTAATTGCAAACGGCTTGTGTTCAACAGCGCTCTCGACCGCTTTGAGTCTGGGGCTGTAGTCGGGATTATCAGCAAACACCTCGCGCAGCCCGGACAAATCTGCTGCGCTGTCGCTCAAAGAAAGCGAATACGCCTCAAACGCCGTGTCCATGCTGACGAGCATATCCTCGTACGGAACGCGGGTTCTTATTGCCGGACTGAGCTTCGGAAATAGCTTGCACACCTCGTCAATAAGAACAGAAGGTTTAAGCCTGCCGCCCGCGCTCTCCTCGTTCGCGGCGGAAAGAGCGAGCTTCGGGTAACTCAGAAAAAGCCTGTCGGAGCATGATACCATGCAGTTGTAAGCCATGAAAATCTCGAGATTCACAAAGTCAACCGGATTTTCGGTGATTTTGAGATCGTTGTCGGAGAGCGCCTGCAGCTCGTAGTCGGAGAACAAACCTGCGCTCTGAGGATTCGCGGGAAAGCTGCCCTCGGTACAGCCGATTAGGAATACCGCCTTATAGTGCGGGTCGCGGACTCGCTGGGCGTTTGTTATAATAACCGAGTCAAGAAAACGCGGTATCTCGGCAAACTCGATCGCGGACAGCTCGAGAGTAAGCAGCTCGTAGTAGCGGCGAAGCGGCATACGCTCATCACCCACCGCGTCCTTAAGTCTGTCGAGAGCCCTGACAAACAGCTCCCAGATGCGAACCTGCTCGTCGGAAAGGCTCCCGGAAACGCCGTGCTCAAGTCTGCGGCAAAGTCCGTTCATGCCGCTGCGGACGTCGAGCTTTTCGGTCAGCAGATCATAGAGCAGTTCCGTGACTTCTCCCGCGGTTTTGTCCTTTACGGCTTCCTTGAACGAGAGAAGTGCGTCAACAACGGTTTTGCGGACGCGCTCTGCGTTGTCGCGCTTGAAATCCTCCTTGAGCGGCTCGCCAAAACCGCGCGAGCTCTTTGTAAACTCGCTGAGAAACGCGGCGTTGTCGATATCCCAGACGAAAACATAGTCCTCGAAGTCTCGGATTTCGCTCTGTGTAAACGGCAGCAGACCGCTCTTTAATAGCAGCATAACGTCAGACCGCTCAAAACGCTCGAGCAAAATACGGAAAATCGCGTTTACGGCGCGCGCGATCGGCTTTACGTCCAAATCCTTGTGTTCGTCGAGGAAATACGGTATCTGATACTTGTCAAAAACCGCATTGATTATGCCGCTGTATAGCTTTGTGTCGTGGGTGATTACGGCGATTTCGCGGTAGCGGCAGCCGTTTTCGATAACAAGCCGCTTGATTTGACGCGCGACGGTTTCGCATTCATCATATGTATCGTCCGCCGCGTAGAGAGATATGCACTCGGGCGGATTGTCGAATTTATCGGTAAATTCCGCGCCGCGGAAGGCTCCCTCTTCGAGAAAGCTAAGCTCATCGTTTTGGAAGCGGATTGTCTTTTCAAGTCTGACGGGAGTGAGGATTTTTACGCTCTGCTCCTTTGCAAAGCGTTTTAGTCTGCGGTGAGTCTGCGCGGTTGTGGCAAATACTCCGTCCTCAGACTCCAAGATCGGGTCGAGCGCGAGAGAAATCACAAGCTCCTCACAGTTGAGCATCAGGTGCTCGACGAGTTTCATCTGCTGTGCGGTAAAGCCGCTGAACGCGTCGATAAACACCGTATAGCCGCTGAAAACCTCGGGGTGAGCAGACAGCAGCTCATTTACCCTGTCAATATCGTCGAGCGGATCGACGTGCGACGTAGATAGCCTGCCGCCAAACACGTCAAAAATGTCGGCGGTGTCGAGCAGCTTCTTTTTGAGTGTTTCATCGACAGCGCCGTTTGCCGCCTCGCGCAACTGTTCGGAAGTTACGCAGTTCTTCTTGCACTCGAGGAGTGTGTCGAGCATAAGCGATGTAAGACTGCGGTTGCTGCGGGGGTTAAGCAGGCGAAGATGACCGTCGAGGTCGTCAAGTGTGCGGCTCATAAGAACGGCTCTGGTGCCGTTGTCAACAGGAGCCTTCGGTGGATTTGAAGTCTGTTCGTAAACAAAGCGGCAGAGCTTGTTGAAGCCGAAAACGTTCACCTTCTGCTTATCGGGAGCGCCGAGAAGAGAAAGTATCTCCTTCTCGGTTTCGAGGCTTATCTGGTCGGGTATAAGTACAATCAGCCTGTCGCAGCCGTTTTTGATTTTTTCCATAATCTGACGGTACATCTCGCGCGTTTTGCCTGTACCGCTTCTGCCGAGAATAAAACGCAGCAATATGATCACCTCTTTCTTTGGGTTTATCTGAACAAGGCTTGGAGCTGTTCAAACAGCTCTACAATCTTGAATTTATATTCGGGCTGTTCATTTGTTACAATCTGGTATTCACCGTCGGTGTAAACCTGTTTTGCTCTGTCCTCGCGCTCAGTCGCCGACGACAGACAAATCGACGGGTACATCACGCACCACCAGTTATGTCCCTCAGCCTTTCCGAGCGAGATCCTCAGCGCGTCGTACATACCAGACGGCAAAGTGTAGTTCCCGTAATAGCGCGTGGTAAAGTACATTCGCGTGACCTCTGCCTTCACGGGATAATCAAAGCCGTTTTCGAGAACCTCGGCGTAGGCTGTGTCAGCTATAGCTTGCAGATTGTCACGGACGGCATTTTCCGCGGAGGTCTTGTCTTGGGCATTTTTGAACAATTCCTCGGTGTACTCCAGAACCCTGTCGCGAACCTTTAGCTTTAACGACTGGTCGGCGTCAGAGTCGGAATTCGCGAGGATATGAAGTCGGAAGGTGTCATCTGAGATACATTGACAGTCCGCGTGAAAAGGAATCATCGAATATACTACCGTGAATACAAATGATAAGCAGAGCGCCTTGATAAATAATTTCATAATAAAAACCTGTCCTTTCAAAGTGAGTATGGACAGGTTTTGTTTCTTTAATCAACCGCGCAGCCGATTTTTACGGGCTTGCACAGGAATGTTTCGGGGTATTTCTCTTTGAGCTGCTCATAGCATTTCTTAGCCCTGCCGGAGGTAGTGAAGATTGCGAACACCGCAGAGCCTGAGCCGCTCATGCCCGCGCCTCTCGCCTTGCAGGAGAGCATGACGCGCTTGATTTCGTTCACCTCGGGGATTTGCAGGGCAAGCTCGAAGTCGTTGAATATCGTCGTGGAGATCATGAACATATCCCTGCTGTAGAGCGCCTTGACCATCTCGTCGGTGTAGGACGGGTGCGGCGAGAGTGCGTCGACCTTGCTGTATGCTTCTGCGGTGGACACGCTGACGGTGTCGGGCTTGCAGATGACGATATCCGAACAGCGGAAGGTCGGGAGCTTCTTTATCGTAGTACCCGTTCCCGTGCAGAGCTTTGTGCCGCCCTCGATGCAAAACGGTACGTCAGCGCCTACCTTCTCGCCTATCGCGCGCATTTCATCGGACTTGAGCATAGTAGAAAACATCGCGTTCAGTCCCATTATCACCGCAGCGCCGTCACTGCTGCCGCCCGCAAGTCCCGCCTGTGTGGGAATCGTCTTGTTGATATCGATATGAACGCCCTTGACGTCCATTTTGCAGTAGTCAAAGAAGCAGTAAGCCGCCTTCGCGCAGATATTGCTGTCATCGCACGGCACACCCTCGTAGTTGCAGGAAATCGTCACCTTGCCGCTGTCGTTGTCGGTGATGGTGATAACGTCGTACAAGTCAACCGCCTGCATTACGGTAGAAATATTGTGGTAGCCGTCGGGACGCTTGCCCAGAACCTCAAGGGTGAGGTTGATTTTCGCGGGAGCCTTGACCTTAATTTCCATTTTTAAGTTCCTCGATAAACTCACGGATCCTCTGGAGCGCGATTTTGAGGTGCTTTAGAGAATAGGAATATGATACTCTGACAAATCCGTCGCCGCACTCACCAAAGGCTGTGCCCGGTACAACCGCGACGTGCTTTTCCATGATAAGGCGCGTGCAGAACTCGTCGGAGCTGAGTCCCGTCGACTTGATGCACGGGAATACATAGAACGCTCCGAGCGGTTCAAAGCAGGTTAGTCCCATATCGTTGAAGGAATCGACAACAAGACGGCGGCGCATATCGTACTCGTCGCGCATGCGGTCTACATCTCTGTCGCCGTTTTTCAGCGCTTCGATCGCCGCATACTGGGCTGTGGTCGGTGCGGACATAATGCCGTACTGGTGGAGCTTTGTCATCTGGGCGATAATCTCGTCGGGTCCGAGCGCGTAACCCAGACGCCAGCCTGTCATGGCGTAGGATTTTGAGAAGCCGTTGATCACTATCGTGCGCTCATACATTCCGTCGATTGACGCGATCGAAACGTGATCACGTCCGCCGTAGGTGAGCTCTGAGTAAATCTCGTCGGAAAGGACGAAGATATCCTTCTCGATACACACCTTGGCGATCTCCTCGAGGTCGTGCTTTTCCATGATAGCGCCCGTCGGATTGTTCGGGAACGGCAGCACAAGCAGCTTTGTCTTGTCGGTGATCGCTGCGCGCAGGTCGTCTGCCTTCAGGCGGAAATTGTCCTCGTTCTTTGTGTTGATGATAACAGGCACACCGCCTGCCATTACGGTCAGCGGCTCGTAGCATACAAACGACGGCTGCGGGATAATTACCTCGTCGCCGCGCTCGATCATGGTTCGGAAGCAGAGGTCTATAGCCTCGCTGCCGCCGACGGTAACAAGGGTCTGTGTGGTCGGAGAATATGTAATGCCGAAACGCCTTTTGTAGTAGCCTGAGATTTCCTTGAGCAGATCGGCAAAGCCGCGGTTCGGAGAGTACCATGTCTTGCCCTTCTCAAGGCTGCGGATACCCTCGTCGCGGATATGCCACGGAGTCTGGAAATCAGGCTCGCCGATGCTCAGGGAAATTACGTCCTGCATTTCGTTGGCAATGTCAAAGAACTTGCGGATTCCCGACGGGCTGACCGACCGGATACCGCTGTTCATATATTTTGAATATTCCATCAGAGAATTAAACTCCTCTCGTCAGCCTGAGCGTCCTCATTGAAAACATTCATGCCTCTGTCCTTGTAGCGGCGCATGATGAAGTGAGTGCCTGTGGAGATAACTCCGTCGATCGTGGAGAGCTTCTTCGCGATGAACATGCCGATGTCCTGCATGGTCTCGCCGCGAACAATAAGCGCGAAGTCATATACACCTGCCATAAGATAAACTGACTCGACCTCCTCAAAAGCCATGCACATCTTAGCCATCTCGTCAAAGCCTGTCTCCTTCTTAGGGGTTACCTTCAGCTCAATGAGAGCCTCGACAAAGCTGTCCTCGATACCTTCCCAGTTGACGACAGCCTGATAGCCCTTGATGATGCCCTGATTCTCGTATTCCTTGATCTGAGCCTTGATATAGTCCTCGGGCTCGCCGAGCATAGCGGCGATTTCGCCCGTTGTGAATTGCGAATTTGTGCTTAAAAGCTGTAAAAGTTTATCCATCATTTTTACCTCCCGTATTATACAGCCTGCAGCGCAGGACTGTCGATTGTGTTGATAAGGTTCGAGCATACCGACGCGGCGACGCAGAACAGCTCATTTCCGCTGCCGGGTATATTAATCTCACAGTAGTCGGCGTGATTCCTGTGCTCGCAAATCAGCGTCTTGTCGACGTCGATGATGCTGAAATTCTTCGCGGCAAACTCTCCGACTATGTGCCAGTTGCTTCCGTAGAAATACGCCGAAATGCCCTTTGTGGTCGGAACGGTCACGAGAGTGACGTGCTTTCTGCCGAAACGCAGCACATACGTCATTGTGCCGACAAGCGGTATCCGCCTGATTCTGGCGGCTTCATTCCCCGTGGTGTCTGTTATGACGAGCTTGAACTTCGTCATCAGACCCGACGTCGGAGTCGACACAAAGTATTTTTCCGCGCCTAAAGCGTCAGACACAGTGAAGCATCTGTTGCCCGCGGAAACGTCTCTTCTCAAATATAGCGTCATACTATCACCGTCAGAAAAAAATAACCATAGGCATTTTGATACACCTATGGTTATTATACATCAGTTTTGTGAATTATACAAGTAGTTTTATACTGATTCCTGATAAGGAGCAGGCTTAGATTTGCGGGAATATTTTTCGCCAGACGAGGCGAAGGACGCCGCAAGGCTGGCGCCTTGCAAGGACGACAACGAAGTATAGCGGAAAACAGACCGCAAAGTTTGTCTGCTTTTTATCAGGTTTCAGTATTATAGCATTGTTCTGCGAATTCGTTTCTGGTGGAAAAGATACTGGGTTTCGATCAGGTGCTCGTATTTCGCGACGTAGCAGCTCGTGTAGCCCATCATCAGCCAGAACCACATGACCATGAAGGATATGTCATACAGCAGAGCCTTTTCAAACAGCGCGTAGACAAGATACGCTCCGAGAAAAGCGAACAGGCACGGATATATCTCTGTTCGGACGGTTTTTCGCCGCAGGAACAGGTGCTGAGCGGCATGCTTTGCAAAACGGAAGCCGAATGTGCCGAACAGCAGCGCACCAAGAACGCCTGTTGAAACGATAATAGTCAGGTAGCCGTTATGCAGGTCGTTATTGTGATAGCTGTATTTCAGCGTGCCGTTCAGGTATTCCTCGCTGTAAAAGACTATGTTTCCGTTAGCAATGCCGATGATCGGCGAAATCTTGAACAAATCAAACGACTCGCGCCACAGCTTGAACCTGCCGCTGTCGATGTTGGTATTTTCATGGTCGAAGGTAACAGCGCCTTTCTTTTCCTCGGGAGATGAATCGCCGTCCGTTATGTCGTGAATGATCTCTTCCTCGTCAAAGAGAACGTCGACAAGCGCGTTTGTCTTTGCCGTTACCGCGGCAAAGCCCGCCTTGAATACCGTACGGAATATCATCGACGAGCCGACAAATACCGCCGATACGAGAAGCAGAGTGATTATTTTTATGAACACCTTTGAAGGCGTCAGCCCTTCGCGCGTATCGAAGAATATGTACGCGAGGTAAACGACGGCATAGCCCAGAGCCAGCACAAACGAGGCATTTGAGTCACAGAGAATCAGCGCGAACAGGTTGACGATCATACAGGAATAGAGAAATACCCTGCCGAAGCCGCGCGCCTTAACCTCACCGCGCAGGCTGTTTTTGCTGAACATATGGCACAGCACGATCGTTACGACGGACACGAAGCCGAGAAGGTTAGGGTTGACAAACAAGCCTGTAAAACGGTTCTCGTAAATCGGGAAATATACCCAGTGAAGATCGTAGAAATTCCAGTTGAACGAAATGCCGAACAGCAGGCAGAAGAATCCGATAAGGTTGAACAGCGTTGTGCATACGATAATCACGCGTCCGATTATAAAAAGCTCTTCCTTAAAGTCAAGATCGGGCTCGGTGTGCATTCCGTAAAAAAGGAAAAAGCATATCATGACGTGCAGAAACATCAGCACGCTGAATAGAATCGTAAATGAAAAGTTTATAAGCACCGAAATAAGCGAAAACGCGAGAAACGCGCCTATCCAAATGCCGAATCGCAGCTTGAAGAAGGTGTTGTAGCGTTTCTGGTTCAGATATACCAGACGCAGTCCCCAGCAAAACAGAAAAACAAGGAATATATACGCGGGTATCTGCAGGAATGACACCATGCAGAAAAATAAATCAATTATATACAGCGTTCTGAACAGGGACGAATCGCTTAGCTTGGTTTTAAAGGCTGACATGGTTCACCTCTGAATCAGGAAAATACCTCTTTGACGGTTTTGAACATGAGCTTGACATCTGAGCCAAAGCTGAAATGCTCGGTGTATTCCAGATTGTATTTCATTTTCTCGGGGAGAATGGTTTCAACATATACCTTGTCCGCGTCCTCGGTCGACGCGAGCAGCTTCTCCTCGTCCTTGTACATAATTGAAGCGAGCGAAGTGATTCCCGCGGGAAGCAAAAGCGTGGCATAGTACTTATCTTCATACATGTCGACGTATTTAGGAACCTCGGGGCGTGTTCCGACAACCGTCATGCTTCCCGAAAGAACATTGAACACCTGAGGCAGCTCGTCAAGGCGGTACTTGCGCAGCTTTCTGCCAATGCGCGTAACACGGGAGTCGCTGTCGGTCGTTACCATTGTGCCGAGGCTCTCGGCGTTTACGACCATGGTGCGGAATTTGAATATCTTAAAACGCCTGCCGTACTTCGTCACTCTCTCCTGTCTGAACATGACAGGGCCTTTGGAATCGCACTTGACCGCGATGGCGATAACGGCAATTGGAATGATCAAAAATATCAGCAGTATCACGGAAACAAACAGGTCGAACGCTCTCTTGAAAATTACGGACGCCTGCTTTTTGCTGAGAATATCGTAATATTGCCTGACCTCGTCGTTCTGAAACTCCTCGGGCAGCTTATCAAATGCTTTCATAATAAACCCCTGTAATCATAAAAGTATATTGTCCCGATTAGATTATAACCCCGACGGCGGCAAAACACAATAAAAGTATCAAAAGTTTCACTAATTATTTCTGAAACGTAAAAACCGACGGTTGCGTTCCGTCGGTTTTTAGGTAATTTTATGGAGTAATCAAGCACATAGAAAGGAAGTCACAATTTATTTAACATGTATAATATATCATATCAGTTGTGAAATGTCAATACTTTTTTTGAAAAAAGTTAGTTATATATATATTTATTTTTAAATTGTAATAACTCTTGACTTCAAGCCTAAAACCATGTAAAATATAGATAAAGAAAGAAAGTTATATAAACCGCTTTCCTTCATATAATATTTTTGGGTTGGTACATTGCCTGCCCGATGCGTGAATGATTTACAAATAACCCTACAACACTTAAATCGGGAGCCCTACTCTTTGCGTGGTGTGCAGACCTCCCACTTTTTGGAAGAAGGGAGCCTGAAGCACAAAGGTGGGCACCCACCTGTTCTATTCGTAGGCAGGTTATTATTTAAATCATACGGTCGGGCGGGTTTTTTTATGCCCAAAACCGATTGACATTTTTTACATACAGGAGCATGATATTATGAAAGTTTCAGTTTTAGGATGCGGTCGCTGGGGCAGCTGCATCGCATGGTATCTTGACAAAATCGGACACGACGTTATCAGCAGCGGTCTTGAAAACGCCCCTGAGTTCATCAGACTCAGGGATACGCACAAGAACGACTATCTCAGCTTTCCCGAGTCGATCAAAATGACGAGCGACCTTAAAACCGCTGTGGATCACGCTGAGGTAATTGTCATCTCCATCTCTTCCCAGCACCTCAGATCATATATGACGGATATCGCAAAAAACAACCTCGACGGCAAAACCATCGTTCTGTGCATGAAGGGCGTTGAGGTTACAACGGGCAAGCGTCTGAGCCAGGTCGTCGGCGACTTTGTTGACGAGAGCAAGACTCCCATCGCCGTATGGGTCGGCCCCGGACACCCTCAGGACTATGTGCGCGGAATCCCTAACTGCATGGTCATCGACAGCATGAACCAGGAGGTCAAGAAGAAGCTTGTCAGCGAATTCAACAGCGATCTTATACGCTTCTATCTCGGCACCGACCTCATCGGCAGCGAGATCGGCGCGGCGGCAAAGAACGTCATCGGCATCGCCGCGGGTATTCTTGACGGACTGAACTACACCTCTCTCAAGGGCGCGCTCATGGCGAGAGGCACCCGCGAAATTGCAAGACTTATCGCGGCGCTCGGCGGCAACGAGTTCTCCGCTTACGGTCTGTGCCACCTCGGCGATTACGAGGCTACCCTATTTTCACCGTGGAGCCACAACAGACGCTTCGGCGAGGATCTTGTAAAGGGCGTAAAATTCGAAAAGCTCGCAGAGGGCGTTATGACCTCAAAGGCTCTCTACCTGCTAGGTCAGGAATACCATGTTGACCTTCCTATTGTAGAGAGCGTTTACAACGTGCTCTTTGAGGGCGCTGACATTGAGGACTGTATCAGAAAGCTTTTCGAGCGCTCTGTGAAAAAGGAGTTTAACATCTAAATGACAGAAATAGAAACAGAAACTATATCGGGAGCAGGATTAAGCGGCGCCAACCCTCAGCCGGACACGATAGCCGATAAGAAAAAACAAAGCAAAATCGAGCTTGCGGTCGTAAATATCATCTGTCTGCTCATATTCATGGCATTCGGCTACATCGCAATAATGAGCTTCTTTCAGACAAGTGTTTTCGATCCTGCCGACTTCTATAACGAGAAAGTCATATTTGAAGCTGACAACATCTTTCTGAACGTTCTGTTTACAGTGATCTTTATCGCGATTTTATTCTGGCTGCGGCGGTTCTGCGACTTCTTTGCAAAGGTCAACATAAAACTGATAGAAGCCGCGCTCGCCGTGTGGACGGTCATTCTGGGGCTTGTGTGGGTTTTCTCGGTCACATCAATGCCCGCGGCGGACAGCCTTAATATTTTTGAAGCGGCGACAAAGGCCGCAAAAAACGACTTTTCTCCGCTGTTCAACAACACCGATTTTTATCAGGCTGATTATTTCAACGGACATTCATACTTCAACTTCTACCCCTTCCAGCTCGGCTTTGTACTCTTCTCGGAGATCATTTACAGGATTTTCGGAACCGACAGCTCAATCCCCGTTCAGGTTCTGAACGTGCTTTTCCTCGCTTCCACGTATTTCGCGCTCGCCAAGATCACAAGGCTCTTGTTTAAGAAAAGAAGTATTGAGTTCATAGCGATCATTCTCCTCGCGGCGTGTTTGCAGCCGATAATGATGTGCACATTCGTATACGGAAACGTTCTCGGTATGTCATTGGGAATCTGGGCGTCATTCTTCCTGATCAAGTATTTCAAAACGAACAGATATGTCTGGCTTATCCCGTCGGGACTGCTGCTGACACTCTCAATTGTTGTAAAGTACAACTGCCTGATTCTCCTTGCGGCATTTGTTATCATGCTGATCCTTCACACAATCAGGGATAAGAAATGGCAAAGCCTCGCCTTTGCACTCGCTGTCTGCGTTACCTGCATAGGCGTGACTCCGCTTATCATAAAAAGCTACGAGGCTCGCGCCAACACAAAAATCGAGAGCGGCGTTTCTCAGACGATGTATCTCGATCTCGGAATGCAGGAATCCGGTATGGCTCCGGGCTGGTATACAACAACCGCGATTGATGATTACGAGCAAGGCAACTACGACACGGAAGCGGGCAACAAAATCGCGGGCGAGCATATCTCTCAGCGCACGAACGCGTTTAAAACAAATCTGAACTACGCTTTTGAATTCTACAGCAAAAAAATTCTCAGCCAGTGGAACGAGCCAAGCTATGAATGTATCTGGGTAAGCCAGGTAAAGGGTCACTCATTTGAACCAAGCGGACTGGCAAACGGAATTTACGACGGAAGCACCGGACAGCTCCTTCATCTGCACTTTAATTTCTACATGCAGATCGTGTTCCTGCTGTTTGCGCTGGGAATATATATGCTTTTTATCCGCCGGAAGTCAGGCGTTGAGACCGTGCTTTTACCGCTTGTAGTTCTCGGCGCGTTCGGATACCATGTGCTGTTTGAGGCAAAATCGCAGTATTCTGCGACCTACATTCCCCTGCTGCTGCCGACGGCGGCATTCGCACTGGATACAATTCTGTTTTCGGATTACTCAAAGATTAAACAGCTGATTTCGAATATCAACAAAAAGTCAAGCAAAACTGTTGTCGCTGCGAACGAAACCGATGAGGAAACAACCGATGATTTCACCGAAGCGGTAACGGAAGGAACAGCCGCGGAACCATCTGAGAAAAAAGCCGCGGAAAACGAACAGACAAACGAACAGATATAAACAAAGGGACTGCCGCTGCAGTCCCTTATTCTTTGTCTTTTTGGCTGTCATTTTTCTTGAACAGGCGCGACGCCTTGCTCTTTCCGAACGAATAGGTGTGACGGAACGGCCGCGTGTAGTACCAGAAATTGACATACACACGGTACAGAAATGAATTTGCGGAATACGTCTTGCCCTTGCGGTAAAAGCCCGTCATTACCGCGATGATCTGGTCGTCGCGGATCCCCTTTTCCCTTGCGAACTGATTGTCGCCGCACATGACGTAAGACCCGTCGCGGCAAAAATCTATAACGCGGTGCAGCACGTACTGCCCGTTATCCCTGCGGTAAAGAGGTACGTCAAACAGATGCAGCCTTTTTCCCTCGGTGCCCTTGAGCACAACAACGTCCTCGCCGTCGCGCAGCATCGGCAGCATACTTGTTCCGTTCGGAGTGAAGGTCACGGTTCCGCCCGCCTTTAGCTTCTCGGAGATGATCGCTATCACCTCGTCGAGCTGAACCTCTTTATTCAAGGACATCAGCATCCTTTGCTTTCTGAATGAATTTATCTACATCAGCCGCCGCCTTCTCGGGAGAAACGTCGTATTCGGCAAGAAGGTTTTCTATCAGCTCTTCCCTGCTTGTACCCTTCTGCATTTTCTCAAAAAGAACCGCTCCTGTTTCGTTGAGGGTAATGATACCGTTGAAATCAAGCGTCAGCTTGTTAACGGGAACGACAACATATGAATCCGCAACCTTGCGGAGTACAAAATCTTCTTTTATTTTCATAATTACACCACCTAACAGTGACATTATAATACATGGGCGAAAAAAAATCAAGGGTACAAAGCGTACCCTTGACGTTTATTCATTATTAATACATGCCGCCCATGTCGGGTGCTGCGGGTGCGGGAGGTGTGGGCTCCTTGATATCCGCAACAAGGCTCTCTGTGGTGAGAACCATGGAAGCGACTGACGAAGCATTCTCAAGCGCGCTTCTGGTAACCTTTGTAGGATCAACGATACCCGCGGCAACCATGTCTGTGTACTCCTCTGTGAGAGCGTTGAAGCCGTAGCCGACCTTGTTCTCTCTCTTGACGTTCTCGGCGATCACGCTGCCCTCAAGACCCGCGTTCGCGGCGATCTGACGGAGCGGCTCCTCAAGAGCCTTGAGAACGATCTTAGCGCCTGTCTTAGCGTCGCCCTCGAGTGTGTCAACAAACTCAGCGACAGCGGGGATAGCGTTCATGCAAGCGATACCGCCGCCTGCTACGATGCCTTCCTCAACGGCAGCCTTTGTAGCGGCGAGAGCGTCCTCGATGCGGAGCTTCTTTTCCTTCATCTCGATCTCTGTTGCAGCGCCGACCTTGATAACGGCTACGCCGCCCGCGAGCTTTGCAAGACGCTCCTGGAGCTTCTCACGGTCGAAGTCGGAGGTTGTGGTCTCGATCTGCTGACGGATCTGAGCAACTCTGCCCTTGATAGCATCCTTGTCGCCTGCACCATCAACGATGATGGTGTTCTCCTTCTCAATCTTGACCTGACGGGCTGTACCGAGCTGGTCAACAGTTGTGTCCTTGAGCTCAAGACCGAGGTCAGAGGTGATCACTGTGCCGCCTGTGAGGGTAGCGATATCCTGGAGCATCTCCTTGCGTCTGTCGCCAAAGCCCGGAGCCTTGACAGCAACAACGGTGAAGGTGCCGCGGAGCTTGTTGAGTACGAGAGTTGTGAGAGCCTCACCCTCAACGTCCTCGGCGATGATAAGGAGCTTTCTTCCTGACTGTACGATAGCCTCCAGAATCGGGAGAATCTCCTGGGTTGTCGAGATCTTCTTGTCTGTAATGAGAATCAGAGGATTGTCGAGCTCGGCAACCATCTTGTCGGTGTCTGTTACCATGTAGGGAGCAATGTAGCCTCTGTCGAACATCATGCCCTCTACGACCTCGCTGTAGGTCTCGGCAGTCTTGCTCTCCTCGACGGTGATAACGCCGTCGGTGGTTACCTTCTCCATAGCCTCGGCAATAAGCTTGCCGATGAACTCGTCCTGTGAGGAAACGGTAGCGACACGAGCGATGTCGTCTGTGCCGGAAACCTGCTGGCTGTTCTTGATGACAGCCTGAACAGCTACGTTAACTGCGTCCGCGATACCCTTCTTGAGTACCATGGGGTTAGCGCCGGCGGTAACGTTCTTCATGCCCTCGCGAATGAGAGCCTGAGCGAGAAGTGTGGCAGTCGTTGTACCGTCGCCGGCAACGTCGTTTGTCTTGATGGAAACTTCCTTTACGAGCTGAGCGCCCATGTTCTCAAAGGGATCGTCGAGCTCGATTTCCTTGGCGATAGTTACGCCGTCGTTTGTGATAAGGGGCGCGCCGTACTTCTTGTCGAGAACGACGTTTCTGCCCTTGGGTCCGAGTGTGATCTTAACTGTGTCCGCAAGCTGGTCGATGCCCTTCATCAGAGCCTTTCTTGCGTCTTCACCGTATGCAATCTGCTTAGCCATAATCATATACCTCCTGAATTATTCAACCTTGGCGAGAATGTCGGACTGGCTGACGATGGTGTATTCCTCACCGTCGAGCTTGACCATGGTGCCCGCGTACTTGGACGCGATTACCTTGTCGCCTTCTTTTACGTACATTTCAACTTCCTTGCCGTCAACAACGCCGCCGGGGCCTACCGCGACAACTGTGGCAAACTGCGGCTTCTCCTGAGCCGCTGAGGAAAGGATAATACCGCTCTTGGTCTTTTCCTCCGCTTCCTCAACCTTAAGTACTACTCTGTCAAGTAAGGGTTTAATAGTCATAAAAAAATAGCCTCCTATTTTTAATATATAAAGTTATTAGCACTCTCATTTCCTGAGTGCTAATACTATTGTATACCATTTTTCGGAAATGTCAAGGGGTTTTCTTGACTTTGTTTGACTTTTTTTCAAAACAGTGAAAAACAAGGGTATTTTAAATTATATGCGCGCGGCTTTCCTGATAGAACAAAACACTCCCCGGCAGTTCGGGGAGTGAATCTTTTAGTTGTTTTCTTTAGGTCTTGCGATCTCTACGCAGAAGCCTTTGTGTCCGCAGGACGGGGTCAGAATACGGCGCTTGTCATAGTACCGGACGGTTCTGACTGCCATACCGCCGAAACGCGCTTTTCAGATGTCCTTGATGTCGTCCTCACAGAGTGTGGGAATGTTGTGCGCTTTAAGAACCTCCTCAGCCTTCTGAGCGTCGTCTACGCGGATAACAACGTACGCGCCGAAATCCTCGGAGGCTGTGAAGGCGTAGATATATTCGATATTGACCTCAGCCTGCGCGAGAAAATCAAGCACATAGCAGAGTGCGCCTACCCTGTCCTCGAGCTTTGCGGCGATGACGGTGGTTGTGTTGATGATAGACTCCTTGCTGAGAACCTCGATTGTCTTGGGTGTGTCGGAGGTGATCAGGCGGAGAATGCCGAAGTCCTTTGTCTCGGCAATGCTCAGAGCGCGGATATTAAGTCCCGAGTCAGCAATCATCTTGAGGGTTTCATGCAGCTTGCCCGGGCGGTTTTCTACAAAAACGGAAACTTGTCGGATTGCCATAATTGTTCCTTTCTCCGATAACGGGATCAGTCGTGCAGCTTGCGCTTGTCAATAACGCGGACAGCCTTGCCTTCGCTGCGGGTGATTGACTTAGGCGGCACAAGGTGGATTTTCGGGCCGATGCCCAGCATGGTGCGCATCGCGGATTCGAGCTTCTTTTCCTTGGCGAGGTTCTCGGAAACGATATCCGAGAAGAACTCGGGCTTGAGCTCGACGTTGATATCAAAGGTATCGCTGTTGTTCTTGCGGTCGATGATGATCTGATAGTTGGGTGTGTAGCCCTGATTGAGCAGAACGGTTTCGATCTGGCTCGGGAATACGTTTACACCGCGGATAATCATCATATCGTCGCTTCTTCCCATGGGCTTGCACATTCTGACGTGAGTTCTGCCGCAGGAGCACTTCTCGCGGGTCAGCACACAGATATCGCGTGTTCTGTAACGGAGAAGCGGAAAGGCTTCCTTGTCGAGAGCGGTGAATACGAGCTCGCCCTTTGAGCCCTCGGGAAGAGCCTCGCCCGTATCGGGATCGATGATCTCGGCATAGAAGTGGTCCTCGTTGATGTGCATTCCGCGCTGTTCCTCACACTCGAAGGAAACGCCGGGACCGCTGATTTCGGTCAGACCGTAAATATCGTAAGCCTTGATGCCGAGGCTCTCCTCGATATTGCGTCTCATTTCCTCCGTCCACGGCTCCGCGCCGAAGATACCTGCCTTGAGCTTGTTGTCCTCGGGCTTGTAGCCCATCTCGGCGAGGGTCTCACCGATGTACGCAGCGTATGAGGGTGTGCAGCAGAGGATAGTGGAGCCTAAGTCCATCATGAACTGGATCTGGCGCTCGGTGTTGCCCGACGACATGGGAAGTGTCAGACAGCCGACTCTGTGTGAGCCGCCGTGAAGTCCCGCGCCGCCCGTAAACAGGCCGTAGCCGTAGCAAACCTGGCACACATCGTCCTCTGTGCCGCCGACGGCGACGATGGCTCTGGCGGTGCACTCCTCCCAGATGTCGATATCATTCTGGGTGTAGAAGGCTACAACGCGCTTTCCCGTGGTTCCTGAGGTCGACTGAATGCGGACGCAGTTCTTGAGGTCTGTCGCAAGCAGACCGTAGGGATAAGCCTCGCGAAGGTCTGCCTTTGAGAGGAACGGCAGCTTCTTGATGTCGTCTACGGATTTGATATCCTCGGGCTTTACGCCCTTCTTGTCCATGAGGTCGCGGTAATACGGTACATTCTCGTATACGTGCTTGACCTGCTTCACAATTTTTTCATTCTGAATTCTCAGAATTTCCTCGCGGGAGGCGGTTTCGATTTCGGGCTGGTAATACTTGCCCATTGGCGGTCACTCCTTTGTTTTATTATTCCTAATATAAACCCATTATATTAAATGCACTGCCGCGGTTTCCCGTTCGCGGCTCCGCCTTAATAGTTATAACCCAACTCAAAAGCCTTGAGATTTACGTCTACAAACTGCGGCTTTACGGTTTTCTTTATCATTTCGATCCACTTCTCTTTTTCGATGTGGAAGTACTTTGCAAGTCTGCCCATGAGCACGATGTTTACGCTCTTGGCGTTGCCTGCCTGCTGTGCCAGTGAAAGCGCGTCGATCTCGTCGACAAACACGCCCTTTTCCTTGAGCTCGTCGAGGACGTTCTCGGGATACTCAGCGGCGCCGGTGATTACGGGCATCGGGTCGATCATCTGTGAGTTTACGATGATCTTGCCGTCCTTGCGGAGATTCTCAACGTAGCGCGCAGCCTCGATTTTCTCGAACGAAATGATGTAATCCGCCTCGCCCTTGGCGATAACGGGAGAATATACATTGTCGCCGAAACGGACGTATGTAACGACGGAACCGCCGCGCTGGCTCATACCGTGAACCTCGCTGACCTTTACGTCGTAGCCCTCCGCGACAAGCAGAGCGCCTAAGAGCTTACTTGCGAGGAGACTTCCCTGACCGCCTACACCGACGATCATTACATTCTTTGTTTCCATTTTATCTGTCTCCTTTCTCAATAGCGCCGAGCTTGCAGAGCTGGGTGCAGACGTCGCAGCCTACGCACTGGGTGAAGTCCACGACAGCCTTCTTATCCTTGATGCTGATTGCGGGACAGCCGAGCTTCATGCACTGACGGCAGCCTACGCACTTGTCCTTGTTAACGGTAACAGGCGGCTTTGCCTTTACGTATTTGAGGAGCATACAGGGTCTGCGCGAAATGATAACGCTGGGCGCGTCAGCGGCAAGCTCCTCGAGGATAGCTTCCTCGCACTCCTTGAGGTTATAGGGATCCACAACTCTGACTCTGTCAATGCCGATTGAATGGCAGAGAGCCTCGAGGTTTACGGCAAGCGCAGGCTCGCCCTTGATGTTGTAGCCTGTTGTCGGGTTCTGCTGGTGACCTGTCATGCCTGTAATGGAGTTGTCGAGAATGATAACGGTGGAATTTGAGCCGTTGTAAGCGACGTTTACAAGACCTGTCATGCCCGAATGCATGAAGGTTGAGTCGCCGATAACGCAGACAGTCTTTTTCTCGCTGTCAGCGCCGCCCGCCTTGTTGAAGCCGTGAAGTCCCGAAACGGAAGCGCCCATGCAGAGGGTCGAATCGAGAGCGAACAGCGGAGCCGCAGAACCGAGGGTGTAGCAGCCGATGTCGCCGAGACAGGTGATTTTATGCTTTGCGAGGGTGTAGAACAGTCCGCGGTGAGGACAGCCCGCGCACATTACGGGCGGACGTACGGGTACCGTTGTGTCGAGAGTAACGTTTTCGGGCTGAGGAAGTCCGAACGCCTCGCGGATAGTGGTTTGGTTATACTCGCCGATCGGTGAGAACATCTCCTTGCCGACGCAGGGAATTCCGAGGGAATTGAGGTGTGACTCGATAATGCCGTCGAGTTCCTCAACAACATAGAGCTTGTCAACCTTAGCGGCAAAGTCCTTAATGATTTCTGTGGGAAGCGGGTTGACGATACCGAGCTTGAGCACGGAAACGGTGTCGCCGAAAACTTCCTTTACATACTGGTAGCAGGTGCCGGAGCAGATGATGCCCTTCTCTGTTCCGCCGTACTCAACGCGGTTGAGAGAGCTTGTCTCAGACATCTGAGCGATTTTCTTTATGCGCTCCTCGACAAACGGGTGTCTGCGGATAGCGTTAGCAGGAGCCATGATGTACTTCTGGGGATTCTTCTCGTAGGCGGGAAGCTCCTTCTCTACCCTGTCCTCGAGCTCAACAGCGGCCTGTGAATGCGCGATTCTTGTGCACATGCGAACGATGACGGGTGTGTCGAACTTCTCGGAAATCTCAAACGCTTCCTTGACAAAGAGCTTTGCCTCGGCGGAATCCGCAGGCTCGAGCATAGGAACCTTTGCGGCGATAGCGTAGTGACGTGAATCCTGCTCGTTCTGAGAAGAGTGCATAGCGGGATCGTCAGCCACGAAAATGACCATACCGCCGTTAACGCCTGTGTAAGAGAGCGTAAAGAGCGGGTCAGCTGCAACGTTGAGACCTACGTGCTTCATGGCGCAGGCGCTGCGCACACCGCGCAGAGAAGCGCCGAACGCGACCTCTGCGGCAACCTTCTCGTTGGGCGCCCATTCGCAGTAGATTTCCTCATACTTTGCGGCAAATTCGGTGATTTCGGTAGAAGGCGTTCCGGGGTAGCTCGATACTACCTTGACGCCCGCTTCGTAAAGGCCTCTGGCTACAGCCTCGTTGCCTAACATTAACTTTTTCACTTAAACTTGATCCTCCATTATAACCGCTGTACAATAAGCACAGCAGTTTTTATTCAAATTAAACTATATTATAACATATAACGAATACAAATACAAGTATTCATTAACAATTTCTATTTAACGACAACGTTCTTTTCTCCCAGCTGGTATTTCAGCTCGCGTATCATCACTTCATTGAGGCTTACCCACATATTGGCAGGCGCCTTTACCTGCCGTTTTGTGTCCGCGAGATAGAAGATCACAGGCGTTCTGCCGTCGAAAATGTCGATAACACGCTTCGCGCGGCGGTACAGCTCGGTGTTGAGGTCGTCGATCTTGATATAGAGCGCTGTCGGGTTCTTCGGAATAACGCTTCCGCCTTGCTGCGGCTTTGAAAAGCTCTGATTTGAGGGCTTTATGTTCTGCTCAGGCTTCTGCGCGGACTGAGGGGTGCTTTCACACTCCTCGTTCGGGCGCGCTTTGTCAACCGTATCGCAGATGATCTTTGGCGCCTGATTCTCTCTGAAATCGAGCGCGCCCTTGACAACAACGACATTCCCCTCGATCAGATGAATAGAGCAGCGTTCGTAGACATTCGGGAAAATCACAAGCTCAACCGAACCGAAGCGATCCTCCACCGTCGCGTACGCCATCAGCTTGTGGGTGCTGGTCTGAATGGTGCTCGCCTTGGCGATAATGCCGACAACAGTTACCTTCTGTCTGTCGTGATACTCGGATTCATCGGCAATGATATCGCCGATGCTGTCAGCTTCTATTCTTTCAGAGAATAATGAGTATTTATCGACAGGGTGGCCGCTAATGTACATGCCCGCGATCTCCTTCTCCATTCGCATGAGCTCGTCCTCGGGGAACTCGGGCAGGTCGGGCACAACAGGCTCAGAGGACTTGACCTCCTGAGCGCCCATGTCAAACAGCGACATCTGACCGTTCAGGTTATGCTTTGACTCGTAGTCGAGGTCGTCGAGAACCGTCTTGCTCATGGTGAGCATCTGGCGGCGGTTCGCGCCTAAGCCGTCGAGAGCGCCGCATTTTATCAGGCTCTCGAGCGCGCGGCTGTTCATGTTCCTGCCGTGGTTGCGCTTGCAGAAGTCATAAAACGAGCTGTAGGGCTTGTACCGTCTCTCGACGACTATCTGGTCGATAAACTGCCTGCCGATGTTCTTTACCGCCAGCAGACCGTAGCGGATATCCTTTCCGCTGACCGAAAAGCCGGGCATGCTGTAATTAACATGCGGCGGCAGGACACGTATACCGAAGTTTTTGCACTCGCCTGTATACTTGGCGAGCTTGCTCTGGTCGTCGAGGAAGTTCGAGAGAAGCGCCGCCATATACTCGCGCGTATAGTGAACCTTGAGCCACGCGGTCTTGTATGAAACAATCGCGTAGGCGGCGGCATGGGATTTATTGAACGCGTACCGCGCGAAGCTCTCCATCTCGTTGAAAAGCGACTCCGCGACGCGTCTGTCCACGCCCCTGCGCAGGCAGCCCTCGGTAATAACATTTCCATTCTCATCGACCTCGCCGTTGATGAATACCTCGCGCTCGTGCTCCATTACATCAGCTTTTTTCTTGCTCATTGCACGGCGGACGGTGTCAGCCCTGCCGAGACTGTAACCCGCGAGGGTGCGGAGAATCTGCATGACCTGCTCCTGATAGACGATGCAGCCGTAGGTCACGCCGAGAATATCCCTGAGCAGAGGGTGCTTGTATTTGACCTTTGAGGGGTTGTGGCGGCACTCGATATACGTCGGAATGCTGTCAACGGGACCCGGGCGGTAAAGCGAAACGACGGCGATCAGATCCTCGATGCTGTCGGGCTTCAAACGGGTCAGCACGCTCTTCATGCCGTTGCTCTCAAACTGGAACACGCCCTCTGTCAGTCCCTTTGAATATAAATCATAGACCGCGGGGTCGTCGTCACGGATAGAGCCGGGATCGTAATCGGGGTGCGACCGCCTGATCAGCTTTTCCGCGTCGTCGATAACCGTGAGGTTGCGAAGTCCGAGGAAGTCCATTTTGAGCAAGCCAAGCTCCTCTATGGTGGTCATGGTAAACTGGGTGACGACGTTGTCGTCCTTTTTCGAGAGCGGAACGTAGTCCGAAACGGGATTTTCCGTGATAACTACGCCTGCCGCGTGCATACCCGACTGGCGCGGCATACCCTCAACGCGCATGGCATAATCGAGAAGCTCCTTTATCTGAGGGTTTCCGTCATAGCGTTCGCGCAGCTTGGGGTTAAGCTCCATGGCGCGCCTGATCGTTATATTGACCTCGCGCGGAACCATCTTGCTGATTTCATCGCCCACAGCGTACGGCAAGCCCATTACTCTTGCGATATCGCGGATAGCCTGTTTGCCGCCGAGAGTGCCGAAGGTGATGATCTGGACGACGTTGTCCTCGCCGTATTTGCGCACGACATAATCGATGACCTCTCCTCTGCGCTCGGCACAGAAGTCGATATCAAAGTCGGGCATGCTTACGCGGTCGGGGTTGAGGAAGCGCTCAAAAATCAGGTTGTATTTTATCGGGTCTACCTCCGTGATGCCGATGCAGTAGGCGCACAGCGAGCCTGCACCCGAACCTCTGCCGGGGCCGACGGGAATGCCGTTTGACTTTGCGTACTGCACAAAGTCATTGACGATCAGGAAGTAATCGACAAAGCCCATTCTGTTGATTATACCGATCTCGTGCTCGAGGCGGTCGATAAGGCTTTGGTCGGGATTGTCGCCGTAGTGTCTGTTCAATCCCTTATAGCACTGACGGCGGAAGTAATCGAGATGGTTCTCGTTATTCGGAACCGTGTAATGAGGAAGCCTGCGGACGCCGAACTCGAACTCAACGTTGCAGCGCATGGCGATGTCGTGGGTATTCTCGAGCGCCTGTGGGTATTTTGAGAACACCTCGCGCATTTCGTCCTCAGTCTTGAGATAGAATTCGTTCGTCTTGAACTCCATCTTGTCGGGGTCGTCGAGGGTGCGGTTTGTCTGGATACACAATAGTATGCTCTGAATCACGCTGTCCTCTTTTTCGATGTAGTGGCTGTCGTTCGTCGCGACAAGTCCTACCCCTATTTCGTCGGCGATACGGACAAGGTCGGGAATGATCCGCTTCTGTTCCTCGATCCCGTGATCCTGCAATTCAATATAAAAGTTCTCTCTGCCGAAGAGGTCGCGGTAATACTCCGCCTTTTGCTTTGCGCCCTTGTAATCGCCCGCGGACAGCTTCCGCGGAATCTCGCCCGCAAGGCAGGCTGACAGGCATATCAAGCCCTCGCGGTACTCCTCGAGAAGGCTGTCGTCTATACGCGGCTTTGAGTAAAAGCCCTCGGTAAAGCCCTTTGATACGAGCTTGATCAGATTATGGTAGCCGGTGTTGTTCTCGCAAAGGAGAACCATGTGGTAGTATTTTTCAAAGGAATTTGTCTTGTCGAACCGCGATTTAGGCGCGACATATACTTCGCAGCCGATGACGGGGTGAATACCCTCCTTTTTGCAGGCGCGGTAAAAATCAATCACGCCGTACATGACGCCGTGATCGGTTATTGCAAGGGAATCAAAGCCCTTCTGCTTCGCGGCGGCGGCGATCTTCTTTATGCGGCACGCGCCGTCGAGAAGGCTGTATTCGGTATGAACATGGAGATGTGTGAATGCCATAATTTATTCTCCTGTGGCGACGGCGGTTGTTTTTCCGTCCGAGAAGGTCAGGGTGAGCTTGTCGCCCTTCCCTATCTGTTCTTTGCTTTTTATCAGCTTTCCGTCTGATTCGACGATTGAGTAACCGTGAGCGAGAACCGCGATCGGATTGAGGCTCTCGAGCTTTACAGCCGCTGATTTAACGGCATGCTCACCCTTGCTCAATTTCTTATCAACCGCGTTCTGCATGCGGTGCTCAAGCAGCCTGAGTTTTCCGTCATACCTGTCAAAGGACTTCTGCGGCGAGAGCGCGTCCATCATGCGTCTGATTTCGGTCAGGTGCTTTGCCTGTCTGTCATGCAGCTTGTTCACGGCGGAATTCATGCTTTTATGGAGCGCGTTGTAATTTGCTTTGAGATCCGCCCGGTCGGGAACCGCGAGAACCGCGGCGGCAGTCGGGGTCGACGCCGCTGCGTCGGCGACAAAGTCGCAGATAGTGTGGTCGATTTCGTGACCGACGGCTGAGATTATCGGAGTATTGCAGTTATAAACCGCACGAGCGAGCTTTTCGTCATTGAACGCCCACAGCTCCTCTATAGAGCCGCCGCCTCTGCCTATGATGATCGTATCGCACAAGCCCGACGCGTCAAGCTCCTGCACCGCTCTGACAAGCTGCGCCGGTGCGGCGTCGCCCTGTACAAGAGTCGGGTAAAGGATCATATCCACGCACGGAAAGCGCTTGTATAGATTGTGTATAATATCCCTGACAGCGGCGCCCGTCGGCGAGGTGATAACACCGACTGTGCGCGGAAACTTCGGAATCGGCTTCTTGTGTTCCTTCTTAAACAATCCCTCGGCTTCGAGCCTTTTCTTCATCTGCTCAAAGGCAAGACTGAGCGCGCCGATACCGTCGGGCTGCATATCCTCGATGATAAGCTGAAGTCTGCCGCTCGGCGGATAAAAGTCTATCCTGCCGCGGCAGATTACCTTCAAGCCGTTTTCGGGACGGAAAACAACTCTGCGCGCGTCGCCGATGAACATAGCGGCACTTATCACCGCGCCGCTGTCCTTGAGCATGAAATAATTATGCTTCGCACCCGAGAACGGTGATTTCATATCGGTGATTTCTCCCGTAACAATGACGTTCATCAATCGCGGGTCGCTCTGGACAACACTGCGGATATAATTGTCAATCTGCGAGACCGTCAGCACCGGCGGACTTGTGAATTTAGGTGTATACATTTTCAAACTTCCTGAAACATAGATATGCGATTCCCGCCGCATTGTCCGAGGAAAAAACAGGCTCGGCAAAAACCGCGTTGTATTTTTCTTCAAAAGAATTTTTAATGATTTTGTTCGACATGACTCCGCCCGCGTAGACAACAGGCATAGAGCCGTATTTTTCAAAAATCGCGTCTGTCATGGCGGAAAGCGTTACGCGAATACTTTCGATACAGAACGCCGCGACATACTCCCTGCTCTTTCCGCTTTCAAGGAGCTTTTTGCAGCGGTTCTCAACTCCGCTCAGGCAGCAGTCACAGCCCTTGAGAGTCGGACGAACCTTAACGGATTCAGTGTTCTGCTCAGCAAGGCGTTCAAGCTCCATACCGCACGGAAAGCGCAGTCCGAGCATCAGCCCTACCCTGTCAACAGCCTGTCCCGCGTTTAGGTCAAGAGTCTTTGCCGCCATCTGAACCGAAAAGCCGAAGCCGTCGCCCTTTGCGATAACCGCCTCGGTCGTGCCGCCGCTGACGTGAAAGGCGAGAAACTCCTTGTCAAACAAATCATCTCTCTTCGCGCTGTACAGAGCCGCCGCGATATGTCCCTCCTGATGCGAAAACACAAAGAGCGGAACCCTGAGCACGGCGGATAAAATTTTTGCCGTGTTTTCTCCGACTGTGAAACACGGCATATACGAGCCGTCAACCGGGCGCGGCCGCGTGGACACGCCTATGGCGGCTATTTCTCTTGGGTTCACACCTTCAAGCAGCTCCCCGAAAAGCGTGTGGAGCTGTGCGGTGTGGTGAAAGACAGCGTCGCTCTGGCGCAGACCGAGCTGACCCTCCCTTACGGGAAGGAGCTGTTTTTTCTGCGCGATCTCACCTGTCGCGGAGTCATAAAGCGCAACCGAAGTTGTGTAATTCGAAGTGTCGATTCCGAGAAACAGGCTCATTTCTCTGCCTCTTTCGCGCGAACCAATGAGCCGAGAATGCCGTTTACAAAACCGCTCTCGTCAATAGTGTATTTTTTCGCAAGCTCTACCGCCTCATTGACAGCAACTCCGTCGGGCACGCTGTCGAGGTAAAGGATCTCATACGCCGCAAGGCGCAGGATAGCAAGCGAAGGCTTTGAGATGCGCTTGAGCGTCCAACCCTTCTTGAGGTACTTGGAAAGCTCCGCGTCGACCTCCTCGCCCTTGACCTCCATGCCCGAAACAACCGCCTGCGCATAGCCGCAGACGCCACCGCGGAACATCTCGGCGTTATCCTCAATCGTTTCCTCAAGAGGCTCGTCGTCAAAGGACTTTGAGAAAAGAAGCATGAACGCCTGTTCTCTCGCTTCGCTTCTTGTTAGCTTTACTTCATTGTTTTCTGTTTCACACATAATACAACCAACTTTACATTTTTATTCAATTATATTATAGCACATAAGGTCGGGAATGTAAACAAAAAGAGACGGAAAAATCCGCCTCTTTGATCATTACGCGCCGACTATTGAAATGTTCTCGTAGGACACGTCGTAGTGTGAAATCACCGCGTCGTCGATAATCAGCGCGGTCGAGTCGTTAAGCTCCGATTCGGGCACCACAACGGTCACTCCGTCGTCGCTGATGTAGCACATACACTCCGAAAAGCCCTTTGCCTTGATGATACTCTCGATGCTGTCCTGAATGGTGAAGTTCTTGAGGATCTGCTCGACCTTCTTCTGCGCCTCGCTGACCTCTCCCTCATCGGCATTCTCGAGGTTAAATATCTCCTTTGCCTCGTCGATCACCTTGTCCTGAGTAGCCTGACGCTTTGTGCGCTCGGTGGCAAAGTAATTTCGCTGCTCCTTCGAGAGCGCGGAGGTTTCGACAGCCTCGTCATAGGTGCACGCGACAGTCGCGTTCACATACGAGGCCGCACCAAGCTCCTTCGGGGTTGACGCCGCCGTGGAATTGAACTGCCAGTTCACATACACCGCCGCGCCCAAGGCGAGAAGTATCGCCGCCGAGATAACATATCGTTTCTGAAATTTCATAGCATTACCGACCTTTATTCTGATAATTTTGTAATACATACCTTTGCCGTCGAGATGTCGAGCGCCTTTGTTACCGCCTCGGTAATCCGCTCGACCACAACAGGCTCGTCACCGCCCTCACATACAACAAGCACTCCGCGAATAAGCGGCTCAACTTCCTTTGTCTTTGTGGTGCTGTCCTCGAGATAGACGTACTCAACGCTGTTCTCAATCGTCAGCAGCACCTTGGTTTTTCCCGCGCCCTGAATTTTGGATATGACCGATTCAAGATCGCTCTCTATTTTTGTGCTGTAGGTCTTTACCGAAAACTCCTCATCCCTTTCTTTGTGCGAGAACGCGGAAAAATCTACGCTCGAGAGTAAAATCAGGGCGATTCCCGCGATTCCCGCGATGAATATGATTTTTTTAAGCATGCCGCTGTCAGCGAGCTTTGTGATCTTCTCTTTGATTTTTACTTCATTCATCTTCGCTCCTGATAATATCGGGCTTGATCTGAAAGCTCTGTTCGGTTAGCTGAGAGATCTTCGCCGTCTGTGAAATATCGCTGTTACTGATATATATGCTGACCTGAGAGATAATTATGCTGTTCTCGTCCGCAAAAGCGAGGATCACCTCAACCTTTTCCGGATAGATGCCGTTCTGGTTGAGAATAGCGTTGAGGGTAACCTCGAGGTTTTGTCTTGTCGTGTTGACAAGCTGCTTCTGGCAGGCTTCGTCGGCGGTCGCCGTCAGCTCTCCGTAGGATTGGTGATTTTCTATATTAACGGAGAAATCCGACGCGGCACGGCTCACGGGAACGATCATCGCGCATATCGTGAACGCGCCGAGCACAAGCCCGAGGATTTTCTTGATGCCGCCGTCGGTCACAAAGCCCGACACCACAGCGCCGATAAGAGAAGCGGCACAGGCGGTAACAACAGCGGCGGACAGTCCATTCACAGACTCCCTCCTATCGTAAAAACAAGTGCGGTGGAAATCAGATAGACTGTCATAACGCATATAAGCAGGGCAACGAGGACAGACAGCACCTCAGACAAGCCGCCGAGCATTCTCGAGCCCTGCGGCAGGTTCATCACATCGGCAGCACAACGTCCAATCCATAGGGTGAATATCCATAGCATTGCGCGCAGCAGCAGCGGCAGGAAGGTCACCGCCAAGGCGATAATAACAAACACTCCCACGCCCGATTTGAGCACTGAAACGCTGCCCTGAATTGTTTTGAGAGCCTCGCCGATCGCGGAGCCGACAACCGGTACAAAAGAGCTGACGGCGAATCTCGCGGCTCTGCCGGATACGCTGTCGAGCGAGTTAGAAAGCACCTGACGGATACCGAGAACAGCCGAAAACAGCGCCATCATAAAGCCCAGCAGCCATTTTGAAGCTTTTGAGAGCGTTTTTGAAAAGCCGCCGAGGTTAACTCCCGAAGAAACGCCGCCCGCGATACAGATACCGAGGAGCATGTACATAAACGGGATTATCACACGCGAGCTGAGCTGTAAAACTCCTTCGCCCAAGCCGATGATGGACGCGTAGTAGGCGGCAGACCCCGCGATACTGCCCGACGCGGTCAGAAGCAGCGCTGTGACGGGTATGTACGCGAGCATGAGATTCGAGGCGTTGACGATCACGTCTCCCGCGGTCTTGATAAGCTCAGCCGCGGGTATAGCCACAGCCGCGCTGAGACAAAGTGCAAGGATGATATCGAGTGCTGTACCCATATCGGTACTCAGCGAACCCTTGTATGCTGTCAGCATTGAGCAGATCAGGAGCATCGCGGTAATCGAAATCAGACCCCTCAGCGGCGAGCCGAGATTCTCGGCAGCCATCTTCCCTATTTCCGCCAAGACGGTATCAAAGGACAAATCAGATAGGTCTGATGCGTCCGCGCTGTCTGCGCCGAGCGAGAGCATATGTGCCTTCGCGTCGTCCGAGAGGCTGTCGTATATCCCCGACATATCGTAATTTATCTCCTCCGCGCGGACGGAAAAAGCGGAAACGCAGACGGCTATGATAAAAACAGGAATAATAATTAACTTCTTCATGAATATGATAATAATTTTATGACGGCGTTGAGAATATCCGCGTACAGCGGCAAGGCGGTGACGGTGACGAGGATTTTGCCCGCGAGCGAAACGTTGCCTGCAAGCGCCTGACTGCCCGCGTCGCGGCAGGTGTTGACGGCGAATTCCGTGACAAGGCAGATTCCGATGACCTTAAGCAGAATCGCGATATATCCCGTGCTTATCTGCGCGGCGGCGACAATGGAATTGACGGTATTGACGACTGACTGCGCCTGTGAGAGCACAAAGACGAGTATCAGCACCGAACAGCCAACCCCGAGAAGCAGAGCGATTTCGGCGTTTTTCGGGCGCAGAGCGGCGATAAAAATGACCGTTACCACCGCCAGCACACAGACACTGAGAATATTCATCAGAATCCGAATAGCTGCTTTATCATCTTGAACAAGCCGCTTATCTGGCTGACTATTAGCGTCAGAACCACGATAAGCCCTGCAAGAGAAGTCAGCATAGCCTGCTCCTCTCTGCCGCTGCGGATCAGAAGCTGTGTCAGCACCGCCACGATTATGCCGACCGCCGCTATTTTGAAAATCAACTCAACGTCCATCATAAACCTCACAACAGGAGAATCGCCGCCGACGCCCCGACGAAGAAACCCATGGTTTTATATAGTCTTGATTTTTTGCCGATGCTCTCCCCGGCTTCCGCGATAAGAGAATCCAGACGCGCTTCGATCAGCCCGAGATGACTCAGCTGTCCCTCAAGGTCTGTCTTGCCGAGCTGTGAGCCGCAGTCACGAATGAGCGCGATGTCGTTACCGGTCAGCGAAAACGAGTGCGGGATACACTCAGCGGCTTCATTCCAGCAGATTTCAAACGGCTTCTCGTCACTCACGAACATCATCGGAAGCTGTGACTGCCCTATGCAGGAGTTTACAAGCGAAAAAATATCTCCGCCGTGAAACCGCAGCTGAGTTTTGAGCGCCTGCAAAAAGGTCTTGAAGCGGTTCAGAAAGTCGCGCCGCCTGTACAGCCTTTTCGAGAGCAGCGCACCCGTTGAAAACGCCGCCGCGACAAGCAGCAGACAGCCAAAAATTTTAAGCGGCACGGCGCTCACCGAGGCTCTTAACTGCGGACACCTCTCTGTCCTTCAGGAAAACAGCGGTCGAAAAGGCATTTGTATCGAGAAGCTGCCCGAAGATCATGCTGTCAGCGTTCTCCGCGTGAGCCGTCGCGATAACCGAAACTCCGCAGCGGCGGCACTCGGCAAGCGCGTCAAATTCCTCAGCGGAGCCTATCTCGTCGCATATTATTATCTCGGGCGACATACTCCGCACCGCCTGAATCATCGCCGCAGCCTTCGGGTAGCCGCAGTAAACGTCGCACAAGCCGACGTCGTTCTGAGGTTCACCGCCGACGCAGGCGGCAAGCTCATATCTCTCGTCAATCAACGAGATTTTGTATCTGTATGACAGCTGCCGCGCGAGGTCGCGGATAAAGGTGGTCTTGCCGGAATTCGGCGCACCGCAGACAAGAACGCCGCTCTTTATGTTCGAAATCCTTCGGAGCAAATTATCCGCACAGCCGCGCACCTCACGGGCAAAGCGAAGGTTGAGCGAGCTGATATCGCGGATGTTTGAGATCACGCCGCCGCGCATAACAGCGGTGCCGCAGATGCCTGCTCTGTGTCCGCCGCGAAGTGTGACAAAGCCCTCGGATATCTCATTCTGGCGGCTGTAAACCGAATACTCGCAGATTGTATGTACCGCGCTCTCGAGCATTTGCCTGTCCGCTTTAAGCAGAGAGTCGGAATAAAACGGGCTGAGCCTGCCCGAAGCTGTGATATACAGCCGCTCTGACGTGCACTGAACACAGACAGGACGGTTGACCCTGAGGCGGACTTCGGTGATTTTATCCGCAAGCACATTCCCGTTGTCGAGCAAATAGCCGCGCAAGGGCTGTGCAAGACAGGAAAGCGCCTGACGGTAACGGAATAAATCTTCCTTCATGCTTATCATTCCTTTCGTTTGACTACAGTTAATTCTATGCGGACAGGCAAAAAAATAGACCTGCCGTTTAAGACAGGTCATATAATCAGTCGTTTATCATTTTCAGAAATTCATCTTCGCTGAGGACAGGAATGCCGAGAGTCTGAGCCTTTGTCAGCTTGCTGCCGGCTTCCTCTCCCGCGAGGACGTACGAGGTTTTCTTGGAAACGGAGGACGAGGTCTTTCCGCCGTGCTGCTCGATCAACTTTGACGCCTCGCTGCGCTTCATCGTAGGCAGAGTACCCGTAAGGACAAAGGTCTTGCCCTCAAAGATGCCGCCCGACGCTCTCTGTTCGGAGGGCTTCATCTTGAGCCCGAGCTCCTTCAGCTGTGAAACAAGTTCCTTTGTGCTCTCAAGTCCGAAATAGTTCTCAAGGCTCTGAGCCATGATACTGCCGAAGCCGTCGATTTTCTCGAAATCCTCAGCCTTCGCATTCATGATATCGTCGATAGTGAGGAAGTTTTCGCAGACGATTTTCGCCGCCTTCAGACCGATATTGCGGATTCCGAGGGCGAAAACAAGGCGGTACAGCTCGTTATCCTTTGACTTCTCTATCGCAGCTATCAGATTATTGGCAGACTTTTCAGCCTTTCGGTCGAGAGCGATGATATCGTCAGCGGTCAGGCGGTACAGATCCGCAGGCGACTTGATAAGGTTCTCGGCGATAAGCTGCTCGAGAACCGCAGGCCCCAAGCCGTCGATGTCCATAGCGTCACGGCTGACAAAGTGAATCAGGTGGCGCGTAAGCTGTGCGGGACAGTCGGTGTTTGTGCAGCGGATAGCCGCCTCGTCGTCCTGGGAAACGGGACTTCCGCAGGAGGGACAGACCTTCGGGAACTCAAACGGCACGGCGTTTTCGGCGTGCTCGCTGACAGAAAGAACCTCGGGAATGATCTCGCCTGCCTTGCGGATAATGACGGTATCGCCGACGCAGATGCCCTTTTCCTCGATGAAATCCCTGTTGTGCAGAGTCGCGCGGCTGACGGTTGTGCCTGCCAGAAGCACAGGCTCAAAGATTCCCACGGGAGTGAGCACGCCCGTTCTGCCGACGTTGATTTCAATATCGAGCAGCTTTGTCGGCTTCTCCTCGGGCGGATATTTGTAGGCTTCCGCCCATTTCGGGTACTTCGCGGTGCTGCCGAGCTGCTCTCGCACAGAGAAGTCGTCCACCTTTACGACCGCGCCGTCGATAGCGTAGTCATATTCGCCGCGGTTGTCGCCGATTTTGCGTATCTCCTCAATCACCTCGTCGATAGTGTCGCAGACGGTGTAGAACGAAGTCGGAAAGCCAAGCTCCGAGAGGTAGTCAAGGCTCTGTCGGTGAGAGGTCAGCGTCATGCCGTCGACCTGCTGAATGTTGAATACGAATATATCGAGCGCGCGCTCGGCGGTTATCTTGGCGTTCTTCTGACGCAGAGAGCCTGCTGCGGCGTTCCGCGGATTCTTGGCGGGCTTCTCCTCGTTTTCCTCCTGCCTCCTGACGAGCTCGTCAAAGCTCTTGAAGGACATATACACCTCGCCGCGAACCTCGAGGAACGCAGGAGCGTTCGCGATACGCTTCGGAAGGCTTTTTATTGTCATGAGATTATCGGTCACGTCCTCGCCCGTAGTGCCGTCGCCTCTTGTTGAGCCGCGCGTAAACACGCCGTTTCGGTACTCGCAGGAAACGGAAAGGCCGTCAAACTTAGGCTCGACTACATATCTCGCGGCTGGTGCGACCTCGCGCACCTTGCGGTCAAAATCGCGCAGTTCTTCCTCGGAAAAGCTGTCGTGTAGGCTCTCCATAGGTACTGCGTGAACAACAGGCGAGAACTTCTCGCCCGCACTGCCGCCTACTCTGTTCGTCGGAGAGTCCGGCGAGCGGAACTCGGGAAACTCAGCTTCGAGATTCTCCAGCTCGCGCAACAGCATATCGTACTCGTAGTCAGAGATTTCGGGAGAGTCCTGGTTATAGTAAAGGTTATTGTGGTATTCGAGCGTTTTTACAAGCTCGTCAATTCTGCTCCTGGCAGCCTGCTTTTGCATTTTATCACCTGTAAATAAGGGCGGTAAAGACCGCCCCGAAAGTTTATTTTACCTGAGAATAGCCTTTTTCGCGAAGGAAGGTCGATTCCAGGTCCGCGAGGTGCAGCTTTACAGCCAGGGGATATTTATCATACGCCTGACTGATGACGTTGCTGTTCTTGTCGCCGAACTCGCCCATGTGCCAGCGGATAGCCATAGCTTCCTCGATTTTCAAGCGCATTTTGCGCTCGATCAGGAATACGGACTTCTCGCCGTGGCCGTACGGGAACTGATCCTCGATTGCGAAATACGGCACCTTCTCCCACTGACCTGTCTGCTCGTTCTTGACGTTGCGGGTGGACACCTTGTAAAACTGCGCCTTGCACAGATCATGCAGAAGCGCGCAGATCGCAAAGCTCTCAACGCTGTCGGTCTCTTCGTCAAAATGCTTCTCCATCATTGTGTTGAACACACTGACGGAATGGATAACAAGTCCGCCCTCACAGGCACAGTGATAGCGCGCGCTCGCGGGTGCGGTAAAGAAATCCGTGCGCTGCAGCCACTCAAGCAGCTCGTCAGCGCCCTTGCGGGTTATGTTTTCCTTATAAATCTGTATAAATTCTTCCTTTGGCGTCATGCTCTTCCCTCCTTCTTAGAAACAAAACGCGGTAACCTCCGCAGGGAAGTTACCGCATTAGAATAACCTTAAAATATGTAATTATTCAGCGTCGGCAGCTTCCTCAGCGGGAGCCTCCTCAACAGTCTCAGCGACCTCAGCGGCAGCCTTAACGGGAGCCTGCTCGTCCTCGGGAAGGAGAGCTCTCATGGAAAGGCTTACGCGCTTCTTGTCAAAGTCGATAGCGGTGATCTTAGCCTCAACTGTGTCGCCTACGGACAGAACGTCAGCGGGCTTGTCGATTCTCTTGTTGGCGATCTGTGAGATGTGGATAAGACCGTCGATGCCGGGTATGATGTTAGCGAACGCGCCGAAGGTGGTAAGACCAACGATGGTTGCGTTAACAACGGTGCCCTCGGGATAATCTCTCTTGAGGATCTCCCAGGGATTGTCGTCGGCGTTCTTGAAGCCGAGAGAAATCTTCTTTGTCTCCTCGTTGATGTCCTTAACGTAAACTTCAACGGTGTCGCCTACGTTAACAACCTCTGAGGGGTGCTTGATGTGTGTCCAGGACAGCTCGGAAATGTGTATCATGCCGAATACGCCGCCGAGGTCTACGAACGCGCCGTAGCTTGTCAGAGACTTGACAACGCCTGTGTAGCGCTTGCCAACCTCGCAGTTCTTCCAGAACTCCTCGCGCTGAGCAGCTCTCTGCTCCTTGAGTACGCTGCGGATAGAACCGATAGCTCTCTTGTATCTGCCGCGCTGTGAAACCTCGATAAGACGGAAGTCAACGTCCTGACCTACGAGATCCTCAAGGCTCTCGTCACGGCTCGCAGTCGCCTGTGAAGCGGGGATAAATACTCTTACGCCGTTGTAAAGAACGATTACGCCGCCCTTGACAGCCTCTGTTACCTTGCTTGTAAGGATCTCCTGAGAGTCAACCTTCTCCTGAAGCTCCTCCCAGCTCTTCTGCGCGTCTACTCTGCGCTTGGAAAGCATGATGGTGCCTTCCTGATCGTTTGTCTTCATGATAAGAAGCTCGATTTCGTCGCCAACCTTGACGATGTCCTCAGGCTTCGCGCTGGGATCATTTGACAGCTCAGACACAGGAACAAAACCGGTCTGTTTTCTGCCGACGTCGACCTGTACTTCATTCGGCGCAATGCTGATGACAGTACCCATTACCCTCTCATTTGTATTTAAGTTTTTGAGGGATTCTTCAAGCAGCTCCTCAAAAGATTCTTCTAAATTTGTTGTTTCACCGGATTTGATTTCTTCACTCATTGTATCCAGTACCTCCTTTATTATCTTTGCAGGCGTTGAAGCACCTGCAGTTACGCCTATGTTCTCGGCAGCGCGAACCTGATTCATATCCAGCTCGGCGGCAGTTTCGATAAGCACCGTGTTCCCGCATCTGCGTTTGCATATATCAAAAAGCTTGGCTGTGTTGGAACTGTGGCGGTCGCCTATGACTACCATAAAGTCCGACTGAGCGGCTATTTCATCCGCTTCACTCTGCCTAACTGACGTAGCATTACATATTGTATCAAATATTTTTGAATTTGTACATAGTTTTTTTATCTTTTTTACAGATTTTTTCCATTCTTTTGTGTCAAATGTTGTCTGTGCCACAACTTTTACCAATTTATTATTCTCTTTCAGAATATTTATAAGCAAGTTGTCCAATTCACCTTCATTGTTAAATGTATAACAATCGGTTTTGCAGTTGCCGATGATACCCTTGACCTCGGGGTGGCTCGCATTTCCGGCGATCAGAACAACCTCTTCCCCAACGACTACCTCGCTTACGATGCGGTGGATCTTCTTTACAAAGGGACAGGTCGCGTCCTGATACTCAATACCCTTCTTATCGAGCTCGTCGATAACAGTCTTCGGAACGCCGTGCGAGCGGATAACAAGAATCTCGCCCTCGTTTATCTCGCCGATACTCTCGACGGGACGGCAGCCATGCTGCTCGAGCTCGCGGACGACCTCCATGTTGTGTATGATCGGGCCGAGGGTGCAAACCTTGACGTCATGGTCAACCAGATCCTTTACCATGCTTATCGCGCGGTTCACTCCGAAGCAGAAGCCCGCCGAATCAGCCTTTTTTATACTCATTGAGAGCTCTCTCCCTCATTTTCTTGATTTCGCCCATTATCATATTTGACGCGTCCTTAAGCTCGCGTCTGCCGCCGTCGACGGTCAGTCCGAGCTTTTCTGGGGTCAGCGGCTCGCCGAACTCGATCACGCGCTTTGAAAAGAGGAATTTCGGGTTGCCGACGATCGTGATACACGCGGGTACAACAGGAACCTGCATCTGCTGGGCAACAAGCGCGCAGCCGCTTCGCGGACGCATGAGGCCGCCTGTCTTTGTACGTCCGCCCTCGATAAAGATAGTCATGACGTTGCCCTCTTTAATCAGATCCTCGCCCGTCTTTATCGCCTTGCCGTCGCCGGCGCCGCGTTCAACGGGAAAAGCGCCGAGCGCACGGATAAGCGCGCCGAAAAACTTGTTCTTGAACAACTCGACCTTCGCCATAAAGTACATCCTGCGCCTTGCGGAAAGTCCCAGAAGCGGCGGGTCGGAGTTTGAGATATGGTTGCTCGCTATGATAACGCCGCCCTCTGAGGGGATATTATCGGCGTTTATTGTTTTGAAACGGTAAAAAAGCTTGAAAATCGGCATACAGATACCCTTGCCGATAGTGTATAAGACCTTATTTTGTGCCATCAGCGATTCTCCTTTATCACTGAGATGATTTTGTCGACGCTCTGCTCAAAGTCGAGCTCTGTTGTGTCGACAGTGACGCTGCCCTCGGCAGGCTTTAGCGGCGCGATCTCGCGGTGGGAGTCATTGTAATCGCGCGTAATAACGTCCTGAAGTATATCCTCGTATTTAACGTCCATGCCCTTCTCGATAAGCTCCTTATAGCGGCGCTGAGCGCGTGCCTCGGGAGAAGCGGTGAGAAAGATCTTTACCTTAGCGTCGGGCAAAACGACAGTGCCGATATCTCTGCCGTCCATGATAACGTCGTTTGTCTTTGCCATATCGCGCTGCAAATCAAGGAGATACGCCCTTACGGCGGGAATCGCAGAGATTTTTGACGCCGTCATTGAAGCCTCGGGAGTGCGGATCTCACCCGAAACGTCCCTGCCGTCGAGAAGAACGATCTGCTCACCCTGAGCGTTGAAGGTCAGCTCAACCTTGATCTCAGAGAGGAGCTTGTCCACCTCGGGAGAATCGACAGGCTCAATGCCGCGGAGCGAAGCGGCAAGGCCTACGGTGCGGTAGAGCGCGCCTGTGTCCACGTAAATATATCCGAGCTCATTAGCGGCTCTTCGTGCGATAGAGGACTTGCCCGCTCCTGCGGGGCCGTCCAATGCGATTGCGGTTGACATACAAAACTTCCTTTCTATATTGCGGCATTCTCGCCCGCGAGTCTGCCGGTACTCCATGCTATCTGAAGATTGAAGCCGCCTGTGTACGCGTCACAGTCGATCACCTCACCTGCAAAATACAGCCCGGCTGCGAGCTTGCTTTCCATGGTTTTTGGGTTGATCTCGTCGGTTTTCACGCCGCCCGAGGTGATTATCGCCTCTTCTATCGGGCGGAAACCGCTTATCGGAACCGTAAAGCCCTTGAGGATCGCGCACAGGGCGTGCCGCTCCTCGCGCGTAACGGCGTTGCATTTTTTATCAAACGGGACTCCCCAGCGCTTTAACACGGGGACAATGATTTTCTTTGGTAAGAGCTTCGAGAACGAATTGGAAACGTCCTTGTTGGAGTTTGCCTTGAATTCGTTCTGCAGACGGCGGTCAAGCTGCTCGCTGTCGAGGGCAGGCTTGAGGTCGATCACCGCCGTGTAGGTATCCGGCGGAATATCGCGGATATGGGAGCTTGCGGAAAGCACCATGGGACCGCTGATACCGAAATGCGTAAACAGCATCTCGCCGAAGTCGGAGTATAATTCTTTATTGGAATTTTTATTGATGATTTTTAGTGACACGTTTTTGAGCGAAAGCCCCTGCATCGATTTGCATTCGTGGTCGCTGCTCTCGAGCGGAACGAGTGAAGGCTTAAGCTCTGTCACGGTGTGACCTGCCTGCTTTGCGAGAAGATAGCCGTCGCCCGTCGAGCCTGTCAGCGGATAGCTCTTGCCGCCGCAGCAGACGATAACGCTGTCGGCATAATAACTCTGTCCCTCACACTTAACGCCGAGGGCTTCTCCGTTCTCCAAAATCAATGCAACGGCGGTGTCATTGACTATCTTCACGCCGCTGTTCAATACATATTCGCGCAGCGTATCGACAACGTCTACCGCGCGTTCGGAAACGGGAAATACCCTGTTGCCTCTCTCGGTTTTCAGCGGCAAGCCGAGACTCTCGAAAAAGCCGATCGTGTCCTCGGGAGAAAATCGGTTGATCGCCGAATACAGGAATCTGCCGTTTACGGGAACATTGCGGATAAAGGTCTGGACGTCGCAGTTGTTTGTGATGTTGCAGCGCCCCTTGCCGGTGATCATGATCTTCCTGCCGACGCGCCGGTTCTTTTCTATCAGTGTGACGCTGGCGCCGTATTCTGCGGCTGTACCTGCGGCGATAAGTCCCGCAGCACCCGCGCCGACGACAAGAACCTTCTTACTTACCATTTTTCTCTGCCTTTTCGTCGTGGTTGGTATAAACGCCCTCGCGATTCCATACGTCCTCGAGCGCGTGGAAGGTCTCCGAAACCTCGTCCTTCTTCTTGAGGACGGTCGCGACGATAAGGGCGTTGATCAGACTGAGCGGCGCGACGAGCGAATCGACAATGGACGCCATATCGCTTCTCGCGATCAGTATCGAGTCGGCGGACTGCACGAGCGGCGACGCCATGCTGTCGGTGATAGCCACGGCGTGAGCTCCGCGTGAACGCGCGAAATCCATCGCTTCAATAGCCATCGAGCTGTAGCGCGGAAATGAAATACCGATCATAACGTCGTCCTCGGTAATGCGGAAAATGTGCTCATAGGTAGAGGTCGCCGAGGTTGTATTTATCAGAACCACGTTGTCAAAAATCAGCTCAAAATAATACGCCAGAAAGCCCGCGATCGCGCCTGTGGAACGAACGCCGAAGATGTAGATTCTCTTCGCGTTGCAGATCTCGTCGACCGCGCGGTTGAAGTCCTCGTGCGAGGTTTCCTCGATCGTGCGGCGGATCTTGTCGATATCCTGATTGAGCACGCTGTCGAGGACGTTGCTGTTGCCGATTCTGCTCGAGGTGACTTCAATTCGCTGAACCGAGGTGAGCTTGTTGCGGATCATTTCCTGCATCGCCTTTTGCAGGCGCGGATAGCCGTCGTAGCCAAGCTCTGTGGCAAAACGGACGACTGTGCTCTCGGAAACGCCGACGGTTTCGCCGAGCTTAGAGGCGGTCATGAACGCCGCCTTATCATAATGCTCCTCGATATACAGCGCAATGCGCTTCTGTCCCTTCGAGAAGCTGTTCATCATCAGATCTATTCTTGTCAAAAGGTGTGTTATCATTATTATGATACTCCTTTAATTTATTCTCATACGTATTTCATTTTATCACACTCACTTGCAGAATTCAATATTTTTTGAAGGAAATTTCCAAATCCCTGAAAGATTTCTGACGTTATTAAAGGTTTTGGTTGCAAAAGAACTTTTACTATGATAATATTATTATATAAGATAAGGAGGACGGTAAAATGATTGCAATTATCGACTACGGCGCAGGCAATATTCAGAGCGTTTACAAGGCGCTCAGGCATATCGGCTGCGACTGCTTCATCACAAATAAAAAAGACGAGATCATGTCAGCGGACGGCGCTATTCTCCCCGGAGTAGGCTCCTTCGGCGACACGGTAGACAACATGGAAAAGCTCGGTATCAGAGAGGCTGTTAAGGAGTTTATCGCCAGCGGCAAGCCGTTCCTTGGCATCTGTCTCGGACTGCAGCTTCTCTTCCCTGCAAGTGAGGAAAGTCCAGAGGCTGACGGTCTGAACATCTTCGCGGGCAGCATTCGCAAAATCCCGAAAAAAGAAGGACTGAAAATCCCGCACATGGGCTGGAACAGCATCGAAATCAACCCCTCGAGCAGACTGTTCACGGGAATCGAACGGAATCCGTATGTATATTTCGTTCACTCGTATTTCCTCAACGCCTACGAGAGAGATATCGTGGCGGCTCAGACTGAGTACGGAGTAATGATTGACGCGGCGGTGGAAAAGGACAATGTGTTCGCGACGCAGTTCCACCCCGAAAAAAGCGGCGAAACAGGCCTCAAGATCCTGAGAAACTTCGCTGCGATTGTGGAGGGCTGATTATGTACGCAAAAAGAATTATTCCCTGCCTCGACGTCAAGAACGGCAGGGTCGTAAAAGGTATGAGCTTTGTAAACCTCGTTGACGCGGGCGATCCCGTTGAATGCGCAAAGCAGTATGACGCTCAGGGCGCCGACGAGCTTGTATTTCTCGATATCACCGCATCGAGCGACTCGAGGAATATCACCATCGACATGGTTGAAAAGGTAGCTGACAGTATTTTTATTCCTTTCACCGTTGGCGGCGGTATCCGCAGCGTTGATGATTTCAACGCGCTTCTCAGAGCGGGCGCCGACAAGGTGTCAGTAAACTCCGCGGCTGTACACCGTCCCGAGCTTATCAGCGAGGCGGCGTATAAATTCGGCAGCCAGTGCGTTGTCGCGGCAATCGACGCTAAACGCAGCGGCGACAGCTGGGAGGTATACATAAACGGCGGCAGAACTCCTATGGGCATCGACGCCGTTGAATGGGCGCTTCGCTGCGCTGAGCTCGGCGCGGGCGAGATTCTGCTCACAAGCATGGACGAGGACGGCCAGAAAAAGGGCTATGACCTCGAGCTGACAAGAGCGGTTTCCGAGCGAGTGAATATCCCCGTTATCGCGAGCGGCGGTGCGGGCGCGCTCGAGCACTTCTACGACGCGTTTACCGAGGGCAAGGCTGACGCTGTGCTCGCGGCTTCGCTCTTCCACTTCGGAGAAATCCCTATCCCTCAGCTCAAGCAATATCTGGCGGTCAAGAATATCCCCGTCAGGATCTGAGAAAGGAGATAATGCATGGTAGGTTGTCCCACCTGCGGAGCTGCCCTTCGGTTCGATATCGCCTCTCAGAAAATGGCGTGCGACCACTGCGGAAACCTGTTTGAAACACAGAAGCTCTCCGACAACAGCTCTCGTGACGACGCGCGTTCATCGCAGTTTGACAGCTACGTATATATCTGTCCCTCGTGCGGCGCGGAGCTGCTCACCACAGACAAGAACGACGCCGTAGGCTTTTGCCAGTACTGCGGCGGCGCGTCGATGATCTACGAGAAGATGCGTCAGGAATGGAAGCCCGACTACATCATTCCCTTCAAGGTCACAAAGGAGGACTGCAAAAAAGCGTACTGCAAGGAAGTGCGCCGTCATCCCTTTGTTTCGCGCAAGTACAGCAAGTCAGATCTTATCGAGAGCTTCCGCGGTATATATATGCCCTACTGGAGCTACCGCGCAGTTATGAGCGGTCAGTTCCGCGTTCCGGCTCAGTCCGGGCGGCAGCACGTTTCCCTCAATACATACGAAATCATACACTACGACGTTGTGGGTAACTCAAACCTCGCGCTGGAAGGCTATTCCCGCGACGCGTCCATAAATTTTGACGACGACATCAGCGACGCTCTCGCGCCGTATGAGTACCGTCAGCAGATGCCCTTTGCCCCGGGCTATCTCAGCGGCTTTTACGCCGAATCCGGCGACGTCAGCGCTCACGAGTACGACTCCGCGATTAACCTCGAAACCAAAGATGACGCCGTTAATATCTTGGTGAACGACAACGCGGTCAAGAGCTGCTGTGAAAATCTCAAGATTACTCCAAATCCCGACGAGGTAAGAGCCAAGGTCAACATAGAGTCTGCAAAACGCACCCTCAACCCCGTTTGGTTCATGAGCTACCGCAACGGCAAGCAGATCACATACGCCACTGTCAACGGACAGACGGGAAAGGTCGCCGCAGACCTTCCGCTCAGTCCTCTGAGGATCCTTCTTTTCGCACTTGGCTTGTCAGCGGCAATCTTCGGAATTATCGCGCTGCTGATGAACGTGATTCCGTCTATTCCGTCAATAAAGGCGAACGGCACATTAGGACTTTGCCTTATACTTATGAACGCGGGTATGTTTTATCTGCAAAACTCATTCAACCGCACCGTATCGGGCAAAGGCGGCACCCGAACAAGGGTCGCCACAGGAGGCTACACTCTTTCGCTGATAGTCTGTCTATTTGCGTTTATCGGCGCGATAACCGACGGCTCATATGAAAAGGATCGCTTTTTCATTTGTATTATTCCGATGATGGCAACCGCTGTCATTATGCTCTTCGCGCATTTCAGGCAGGCTGCGTATACAAGTCTGATCAAAAAAATGGCAACGGACAACACCTCGGTTCTGCGTACGCGCGTTATAACCGAAGCGAAATCCTTCCTCAGAAAGGTCGTCTGGCTCAAGTTGGCTATGTATCTCAGCATCGCAATCGGCGCAATGATCGTTTACATTGACCCCGCTTACAACGCAGTTTCATACGGCGCTTGCTTTGTCGCGGCGGCAGAGCTGTTCGGTCTGGCTCTATTCCACATTCACTTCCAGACTAACGTCGCAAAGCGACCCCTGCCCCAGTTCAACAAGAAGGGAGCGCGTTACGATGAAAACTAAAATCTTTGTTTCAACCGTTATCGCCGCGCTGCTCATTCTCTGCTGCGTATTACCCGTCGGAGCTGCTCAGCGGCAGGACGCTCAGTACACCAACCCCGAAACCTCGTATCAGGCGATCATTATCGACGACATCGACCTTCTGACCGAGAGCGAAGAGGCAAAGCTGATCGAGGAAATGACTCCTCTGACCGAATACGGCAATATCATTTTCTGGTCGACAGATGTTCACAAAACCGATTACATTGACCAGGCGAGAGTTAAGCGCCGCTCGCTATATGACCTTGACAGCGCGGCGATCCTGATGATAAACATGAATACTCGCAAGGTCGTTATTCAGTCATACGGTACAATGTACCAGTACATCACAGACTCAAAGGCGCGTTCCATTACCGACAACGCAAGTCATTACGCTACCTCGAAGGACTATTACATGTTCGCAAAGGAAGCGTACTGTCAGATGTACAAGACAATTAAAGGCGAATTCATCAGCGAGCCGATGAAGTACACAAGCTACGCTGTGATCGCCTCAATGCTCGGAGTGATCATCGCTCTCAGCATCGCCTTCTCGAAGCGACACAATCCGCTCAGCAAGGATTACGAGCACGCGCGAGTAATGACCGCAGGCAACGCAGTTGTCGGCCCTGTCAGCGTTTATGAAACCCGCAGAGAGAAAATCTACGTCAGCTCGTCGTCGGGCGGCGGCTGCAGCGGCGGTTCAAGCTGCGGCGGTGGCGGTTGCTCAAGCTGCGGTGGCGGAGGAGGAGGCTGCGGCGGTGGCGGCGGTTCGTCCTTCTGATTAAATACCAAACAATAAAAGACTGCCTTAACCATGAACGGTTTCGGCAGTCATTTTTATTCTGTGAGATCTGTTTCGGTTACATCATTATTGCCGGCATCACTCTGCGGTTCCGCGTCCTCTCCCTCAACAGTCTTCGGTACCGGCGGCGGAGTAAAGCTCACAAGAGGCTTGACCTCTGAGATGTTCGCAGCGAAATCCCAGTCAGCCATCTGCGGCTTCCAGATATAGCTTTCGCGGGTGACTTGTTTTTCGCGGATCAGCTCGCGCAGCTCGTCAAATGAAAACGGACCCTTGCTCTCGCCGCCGATCACCGCGTAGTAAACATCAGAGCTTTTCTGCGGAATCTGCGCGCGCATATCCATTAGCAGTCTGCCCATTGCGGTACCCATATTGTAGGTGTATAAGCCGTTCATCGGATAAAACCAGTAAAACATCGCTGCCTCCTTATCAGATATCTGTATTGTTTTCTACATGCTCAGTATAACACATTCCCGTTGCCTGTTCAATCAGATAACGCAAATTAATTGACATTTGAGCAATTTTCCTTTACAATATCTATATCAAAACGAATGGCGGATATCAATGATAAATTTTTTACATTTTTACGCGCAGCCGATGAATATTGTATATCTCGAAATGGCGGGAATGTACCTTATCTGGCTGATAATGATGCTTTTTCTGCCGAAGAAACCCCGGCGAATCATCAGTACAATATGCTGCGTTCTATCGGTTGGATTAATTCTGTTTTTTACAATTTACAAACGTTCACAAGGCGGAGAACTCAGTCTGATTCCTTTCATCTCATTCACAAAGATCAAGGAACAGCCTGAAATACTCAGGTCTATGCAGATGAACATATTCCTGTTTATCCCCTTCGGACTAAGTACCCCGTTCGCTCTTCCGGAGCGCTTAAGGCACAAGGTGCTGCTGACCGTGCCGGCGGGAATGGTTATCTCTGCGTGCGTAGAGGCGTGTCAGTATTTCTTTTCACTCGGACATTGTGAAACGGACGACGTTATTATGAATACAATCGGCGCATTTGCCGGAGCTACGGCATTTTTGATTTACACTGCAATAAAAAAGCTTATCAATAAACGGAGAAGCAACAAATGGAAACACATCAGGAAAAGCTGATCGGTATTGTCCGATATCAGTTATTCGGAGGAGCAAAGCCTCAGATCGATGAGAACGAGCTGCCTGCGATTATTAAAGAAGCATCGCAGCAAACTGTATATACCATGATTTTCCCATTCCTCCGCGATGCAATCATCAAATACTCACCTGAAAAATTCGCTCAGAAAAACGAGCAGTTTCTCGGAAACGTACTGCAAAACACAGCGAACTTCTTTGAGCACGACGAGCTTCACAGACTGATGACGGAAAACAATATTCCCTACTCCGCAATAAAAGGACTCGCTTCGGCTTACTACTACCCCGAAGCCTCGCTCAGGGATATGGGAGATGTGGACTTTCTTGTCAGAGAAACCGACTTTGAAAGAGCAAAATTGGCGGTAATGAGCATAGGCTTTGAGATTGACCACGGAGAAGAAGATACTTCAAAGCACATCGCCTTTCAGAGAAAGCCACTCAGCATCTGGGAACAGCACCGCAGCATTAACGGTATTCCCAATAATGCAGCAGGAAAAATGATCAGAGAGGAAGCCGAAAGAATAATCGATACTTCCGTCACGGTCACCTTGGACGGCGCTGTCTGCCGCATACCGGACACTTTTCACCACGGCCTGATCATGCTGCTGCACATAATCTCGCATATGACAAGTGAAGGAATCGGACTGCGCCACCTCTGCGACTGGGCTGTTTTTGTCGAGCGGCTGGGCAACGATGAATTTACAGAGCTTTTTGAAGATAAACTCAAAAGCTTCGGACTGTGGCGGTTCGCTCAGATCATGACGCTTGTCTCTCAGGAATATCTCGGAATATCGGAAAAGAAATGGGCACAGAATAATTCGATTGACAAAAAGCAGCTGGAAAATGTCATAACTGATATCCTAAACGGCGGAAACTTCGGCAAGAAGGATATGAACCGATACCGCGAGATAAAATATATTTCAAACCGCGGTGAAAACACCGTTGATGACAAAAGCATTGTTTCTCAGGGTCTGAGTACCCTGAACCGCAAGGTATATAATGACTACGGCTGGATTGACAGACACAGGTTCTTTCTGCCTATTGGCTGGGTTGCCGAAGGCGGCAAATATATCGGCCTGCTGATAACCGGGAAACGCAAGAACAAAGGTACATCTGTCATGCTTCGCGAAGCGGCAAAGCGCAAGGATATTTACAGCCAGATGCAGCTGTTTGAAACAGAATAAAAGCAAAAACAGTCACGCTTGACTGTAACAGGTTTATAATTACAGAGCCGAGGATTTTGTTTCCCCGGCTCTGCTTTTGCATATAATATCATAATAAAGTTTAAGGAAGATGATAAAAATGAACGCCTGTGAAATAACAGCCGCGGTTACAGCTGCTGCAAACACCATTGCCTGCTGATTGAACGACGAAGAGCTTGCCTTGTGGTCCTCTGTGCTTGTGCAGCTAGGCGATACGCTTGCGACCATTGCCGCGCAAAGAGATTTATGCAGCCGTATTAATTTTCCAACAAACGAAGCAAATCAATAAAATTTTCCCTATACGATACTGTTTATTAAGAACACATCGGAGAAACTAAATCAATCAGGTGCGCGATGGACGGAATCGTTTTCTTCTGTTCAGCGGTAGTCGCACTGAGCAATGCGCCTGTAGGAACAAAAAGAATATTTGAAAGAATCCCGTTCTCTAAATCGTTCATTATCTTTGAGCAAAACGTCGTCGCGCAGCAGCCGCACCCTGAACCGCCCGCGTGTACGTCCTGTGCTTCACGGTCAAAAATCATCAACCCGCAGTCGTTGTGCCGGCTCTTGATATCAAAACCTTCAGCGAAAAGCAGCTCATAAAGGCTTCGGCTGCCGACAAGACCCAAATCGCCTGTAAGGATCAAATCGTAATTTTCAGGCGAGGTATCTGTATCCCTGAAAAAGGACGCTATGGTATCCGCCGCAGCAGGTGCCATGGCGGCGCCCATATTGTTTGGGTCTGTGACCTGATAATCCGTTATTTTTCCGACTGTAGCCGCGGCTATTGATACACCGCTGTCTGCTCTTCCGACAACGCAGCTGCCGGCTCCAGTTACCGTCCACTGAGCTGTCGGCGTACGCACACTGCCGTACTCGAGCGGAAAGCGGTACTGTCGCTCTGCCGCGCAAAAATGTGAGGAGGTTGCGCACACAGCGTTTCTCGCGGCGCCGCTGTCTGTGAACACAGCCGACATAATAAGCCCCTGCCCCATCGTTGAGCACGCGCCGTACTGCCCGAGAAAAGGCAGCTGAAAATCGCGTATACCAAAGCTCGAGCCTGTGCATTGATTCAGCAAATCGCCCGCAAATATATAATCAATCTCATCGGTAGTCACTCCGCTTTTCTCAATCGCTAAACTGACTGCTTCGGCCTGAAAGCTGCTCTCGGCATCCTCAAAGGTTTCCATGCCGTTGTATGGGTCGAATATAATTCTGTCAAAGAATTTTCCGAGAGGCCCTTCGTACTCCTTCTTTCCCGCAACAGACGCGTATCCCTTGATTACGGGAGTATTTTCAAAAATCAGAGTTCTGTTTCCGATTCTTTTCATGATATCACCTCTCAAATAGTATGTGAAATCATTGCAAAAACATGCAAAAAGGAGCTGACTCGCGTCAGCTCCCTGTTTTATGCATTCATTTTTATAAGCGCCTTTCCGCGGCGTTTGAAGCGGTACATTTCCTTGTCTGCCTTATTGAACAACTCGTATGTACTGATATCTGTATTCTCGCGGCGGGCGTAGCCGTATGCGAGGTCGAGCTTCAGATTGGATTTGCTGTTGTATTCCTTAATATGATTTTTAAACTTGCGAAGCGCCTTCTCAATCTGAGCAAGAGTTTTGTAACGTCCAATCACGGCAAACTCGTCGCCGCCGATCCGGAAGCATTTTTCGAAGTCCTCGAATGAAAGTGAGATTATCTCAGCCGCCTTCTTTATTATCTTGTCACCCTCGGCATGACCGTATTTATCGTTGATCCGCTTGAGATTGTTGAGGTCAAAGACAATGTAACACAGCTCATCGCAGTCAAAGCTGGCCTCCTGCTCTAGAATAAAGGCATTTCGGTTATTGATATTGCACAGGCTGTCGATATAAGCCATCTTGCGCACGCTCTCGTAATCAGAAGTCTTTATATACCTGCGGGCGGCAATGTTCAGCATTTCCGAAAATACGATATACGCATAAATCGATAGTGCCAGACCACAGCACAGCATAAATAGTTTTCTCTGCTGGACGATATAAAATACAAGTCCCGAAATAATCAGCGCTATCTGAACAACACACAGCACCATTGCAAGATGCTTGCCGTCGGTCTGTTTGCCTGACAGCGTTCTGATATGCAGCAACGCACTGGACATAACGAAAAAGCAGAACAAAAAGCCTAAAACGCGAACTGTCAATGTCACGTACTCCTGCGGCGCCTGCAGCATACCGAGAATGAAAAACGCTGCCTCCAAAATAAGGAAGATCCATTCCGACAGAATAATCCATTTGCGCTTGTATACCAGCTTGACGCAGGCGATAAACAGCTGCGGCATAAGCATTAGACTCGCGCACGAAATATAACCCGAGAGCTCACGTGAGCCGGGCAGAACGAACATTGTATTCGCGTCCGTAAGGAAAAACGCCGCTGCGATAAGGAAAAATAATCCCGCTCTTAAACTGATTACCGAAGCTTCCTTGTTGCGGTCAAACTTTCTGTGAATCAGTTTACCCAGAAGCAGCGAGGTCAATCCCGATGTTAAAAATACAACGAAAAACGCAAGTGAAATATAGTTATCGCGAAGATAACCGGTCATGTTACGAATATAGAGAGAAGTCTTGTCCCACTCAGTCATCACCGATGGAAGAGGAATCGAAATAAGTCTGCACACAATCGGACAGATAACAGCAAGGAGGAGCAAAACTCCGTTTTTGATACGCAGCAACTTGTTATCAGTCAGCATACGAATCACCACCTCGTTATATACCTTATATATATTATAATATATAATTATGTCGCAAACAATTGGTATTGTGTGCAATAATTTACACTTTGTCAATACGTGTCATGACAATTTATCATATCAGCAATTTTATCCCATATTGACAACCAAGCGATTTTTTACTATAATTCTCTTGAATCGAGGAGATAGTATGAAAAGAGAACTCACATTCGCTCAACAGGTTGAGCGCAGTATAACAAAAAAGTACCGCAAAAAGATCTGGAATCCGTTTGTCGCCGCCGTAAAGCGCTATGAACTGATAAAGGAAGGCGACAAGATCGCCGTTTGTATTTCCGGAGGCAAGGATTCAATGCTGCTAGCAAAGCTGATGCAGATGCTTCAAAGATACAGCGAGGTGCCGTTTGAACAGATTTTTCTCGTGATGAACCCGGGTTACAACGAAGAAAATCTGCTGCAGATAAAAAAGAACGCCGAGCTGCTAGAGCTGCCGGTTGAAATTTTTAACACAGATATTTTTGATATCACCGAAAAGGTTGACCGTTACCCATGCTACCTGTGCGCGAAAATGCGCAGAGGACACCTCTATCATGAGGCGCAAAAACGCGGCTGCAACAAAATCGCACTCGGGCACCACTTCTCCGACGTGATTGAAACAACTGTTATGGCTATGTTTTACGGCTCTCAGCTGCAGGGCATGATTCCAAAGCTGAAAAGCACCAACTACGAAGGAATGGAGCTTATCCGACCGCTCTACTGCGTTCACGAAGACGATATCATCGCGTGGACAAGATACAACGGTCTGCGTTTCATTCAATGCGCCTGCCGCTTTACCGACGCGAAGTTTGTTGAGGAAACGGGCGGCACAAAAAGGCAGGAAATCAAAGAGCTTATCCGCGAGCTTAAAAAGACTAACCCAAATATCGAGAAAAGTATTTTCAACAGTCTGCACCGGGTTCACCTCGACACCTTTGTCGGCTTCAAGACAAAGGGCAAGGAATACAGCTTTCTGGACAGATATTAAAATACGCCCCGACGTTTGTCGGGGCGTTGATTATTTTTGTGTGTTAGTCCTCAATCTCGGCTTCGGTGAATTCGTCGACAGCATCTTCTGCGATAGCGTTAAGCTCTTCTACGGAAGGGATCTCGCCTTCGCCGTCCTCAGTTTCAGCCTCGCTCACAATAGCATCAGCAAGCTCGGACTCGTCAAGGTCGGAAATATCCATCAGACTGTCGTCCTCCTCGGCTCCGTAAAGCTCGGAAGCGATAATACCGATCGCTTCCTCTCCCTCGGGAATCGGCAGACCTACAAAGAAGTGCATCTGGTTCTTGTAGATATGAACGTCGATATCGAGGTTCTTGTCCTCGGCGATTTCGCGCAGCTTCCTGACATCGGCGCAGAAAATTTCGCGTGTACCCGCGAATACGGTCAGCTTGGGCAGACCGACGAGGTCGCCGTAAATCGGGCTGACTGCGGGGTGTGTCAGGTCAAGGTCGCCCGCGTACTTCTCACCCTTGAAGGCGAGCTTCTCGATATTGAGAATGGGGTCGCTCGGCTGAATCTCCTCCATCTCGGGGTTGCTGTTGGTGATATCGAGCCACGGAGAAATCAGGAAAGCCTGCTTGGGCATGGGAAGCGCGAGATATCTGAGCTTCTGCAGAATAGCCAGAGCCAGACCGCCGCCTGCCGCGTCGCCGACAAATACTACGTTCTCGGCGGGAATACCCTTGCCTCTCACTATGTAGAGATAACGGTCGATAAGCATCTGCTGAATCTCCACCGCGGTATGAGCCGGAGCCTTGGGATATACGGGAAGAATGAGCTGTGCGCCGAGCTTGTTTGAAAGCCTTCTCATGAAAGCGTAGTGGTAGCGCGAGGGGTTGTACCAGAAATTGCTGCCGTGGAAATAGAAAATCACGTCGTCGGTCGTCTTGTTCTTAGGCTCGAGAACAAATGTATCCTCGAAATCGTCGAGCTCACGGAGTCCGATTCTCTTTCTGACCGCCTGCGGAAGCACAAAGGGCTTTGAGCTCTTTTCCATGCTCTCCTCGAAGCTCGGTTCTCTCTTGACGGAAACGGGCAAAGCTCTTGTGGCGTCCTCAAGAACAAGGCTCTTGACACTTCTGTCCTGCTTCTTTGCCTGAACGCTCTTGGCGATAACAAGACCCGTAGCAGCGGCGGTAACAGCGGCAGCAGCGCCGATTGCGATTTTCTGTGAGGTTTTCAGCTTAAAGATTTTTCCTGCGGCTGTGGAAATAGCCGACTTGACAATATTATTCATAATATTACCTCCTAAATACATATATAATATTATACCACATATTTCGACAAAAAAACAATTATTATTTCAAAAATATATTGGGCAGTATCATATATGTGACTGATTCTCCTCGCTGATTATCCGCCTGATTTCCTCTTTGGCATTCCTTACCTCGTCGAGAAAAGCGCGAGAGGAAACCCTGAGAGCGCCGTTTCCGAGAATGATAAGCTGCTCCAATCCGTCTGAGGTGACAACTCGCACACGGTTGTTTTTGGCGAGCTGATGGGAGGTTTTTTCGATGTACATATCTGCGGTTTCAGCTTCCTTTGTGTAAACGACGCTGATCCCGTTCACCTGCTCGACCTCGCGGTGGCTGCCCTTTACGCGGTAGGCGTCAAACACGACTATCAGCTCGCACTGACGGAAGCCCTGATAGTTGCAGAGTATATTGATCAGTGCGCTTCTCGCGCCGTCGATATTAGTCTCGGCGAGCTCGTTGAGGTGTTCCCACGCGAAAATCACGTTATAGCCGTCAACGAGCACATACTCCGTGCCGTCGTAGGACGGCTTTTTCTTTTGATATTTCGGTTCTGACGGTGCCGCGAAATGACGCTTGCTCTCGCCTGACGTGCGCCTTCTGACAGGACCGTAGGTCTGCTCAAAGATGTGCATGAGCTCCTTGTCGAGAATGAAAATATCCTCCTGCGTGCTGCACTCGGCAATCATTCTCTCTCGTGTAAGCGGCTTCTGCTTTGGCTGCTCAAGCGCGCTCGGCAGGTGCATATACTTTTTGACCTCGTTCCATTTAACATTATGACCCGCTCCGTGAGAACAGAATACGGAACCGCAGGGATTATCCGTATCCGCGTCGCAGTCGTAGCCAATGGCGGCGATTACCTCGTCGGGATCGTGACACGGCGCGTAACCCTTGAGCGAGCACTGCAGCCTGCCCTTTCCGCGCGTATACTGCACCACCTCACGCTGATAGTCGCGCATGGCGGATACAGGTGCGGTACCTGTGATAACTGCGCTGTCCTCTGTGGTTTCGGGCGGATCGAAGTCGCCGTGCATACGCTGAATATCAGTCATCGCCCTTCCGACGCACTCAACCGGTACCTCGAGCGTAAATTCAAACACAGGCTCGAGGATAATGCTCTTTGCCGAGCGCAGACCATGACGGACAGCGCGGTAGGTTGCCTGACGGAAATCACCGCCCTCGGTATGCTTGGCGTGAGCCTTGCCCGACGCGAGAATTATCTCCATATCGGTGATCGGTGAACCCGTGAGAACACCTAGATGGGTTTTCTCGGAGAGGTGTGTAAGGATAAGTCGCTGCCAGTTTTTGTCAAGGCTGTCCTCGCGGCACTCGCTGCGAATTGCAATTCCGCTGTCACGTTTTGCCGGCTTCATAATGAGATGAACCTCGGCGTAGTGGCGGAGCGGCTCAAAATGACCAACCCCTTCAACCGTATCGGTAATGGTTTCTTTATAAATTATATTTCCTTTATCGAAATTTACTTCAAAACCTAATCTGTCATTTATTACTCTTTTGAGGATCTCGAGCTGAATCTCACCCATCAGACGGAGCTGGATCTCTCCAAGCCGCTCGTTCCAGATGACGTTTAGCTGCGGGTCCTCTGCTTCGAGAATGCGTAACTTCGCGAGGGCAGTGTGCACGTCAATATTATCAGGCAGAATAACCGAGAAATTGAGCACTGGCTCGAGCATCGGCAATGCGGCGTTTTTTTCGCTGCCAAGACCGTCGCCTGTCCGCGTAAAGCTGAGTCCCGTAACGGCGCAGACCGTACCCGCGGCGGCTTCGTCCACGGCGGCGAACTTCTCGCCCGAATAGACACGAATCTGATTCACCTTCTCGCCGCTCTTGTTGTTATCGCTCTTTACAACCTCTCTGACCCTGAGAGTGCCGCCTGTGATTTTCATAAAGGTCAGGCGGTTACCCGAGGAATCCTCGGAGATTTTAAACACGCGCGCGGCGAAATCAGCGCCGTAACCTGGCATCTCGGTATATTCGCACAGGCAGTCTAGAAACTCCTTCACGCCGTCCAATCTGAGTGCGGAACCGAAAAGACACGGAAAAACCTTGCGCTGTTTTATCGCTTCAATAATATCTGATTTTTTCAGCGTATCCTCCTCGAATTTCACGAGAAGCTCCTCGTCGCATAAGGCGACGTTTTCAAATAACTCGTCCTGATTTCCGAAGTCAACGCAGCCGTCACTGAGCTTTGTGCGGAGCTGATAGAACACCACCTCCCTGCTTGCGCTGTCAAGATCCATCTTGTTGACAAAAATGAACGTCGGCACACGGTAGCGGCGTAGAAGCCTCCAAAGCGTCTGTGTATGGCTCTGAACACCGTCTGAGCCGCTGATTACGAGAATTGCATAATCGAGCACCTGCAGCGTGCGCTCGGTTTCTGCCGAAAAATCGACGTGCCCGGGAGTATCGAGAAGAGTGAACTCAACGTCGCCGCAGGAGAGTATAGCCTGCTTTGAGAATATTGTAATGCCGCGTTCGCGCTCAATAGCGTTCGTATCGAGAAAGGAATCCCTGTGGTCTACCCTGCCGAGCTTGCTGAGAGCGCCCGACGTATATAACAGCGCCTCGGAGAGGGTCGTCTTGCCCGAATCGACATGAGCGAGAATACCCACCGCGATTTTTTTCATAGAATCACCGCCTGAAAATCTGTCTGAAACCATGATACCATAAATGCGAAAAAATGTAAAACAAAAGCCGACAGAAAGCTGCCGGCTTGATGGTTATTAATATTGCTGGTACTCAACGGAACCGTCGGAGTAGTGGATCTCGTAGTAGCCGTGACCCGAACCGTCGCAATCGGGGAAGTTCTCCTTGCTGACAACGGTCTTGCCCGCGGGCTGCTCCTGCTGTGACTGCTGAGGCTGTTCCTGCTGCTGTGATTGCTGGGGCTGCTCCTGCTGAGAGGACTCTGCCTTGGTACCGCGTGTGACAACCTTGTCAACCGCTTCCTTGGTGACCTTCTCCTCTACCTTCTCGCGGCTGTCCTCCTTGCCGTCTACGTACTTGACCTTATAGGTAACGGTCTTTTCGCCGTCCTTACCCTCCTGGGTAACCTCTTCCTTGCCGGCTTCGAGGCTGTCGCTTTCCTTCTCTACGGTCTTGTACTCGATCTTCTCGGTCTTTTCCTCGGTCTTGTACTCAACGCGCTTAACGACGATCTTCATGCCGTCTTTGATTTCGGCGGTGAGCTTCTCGCTGACCTCGTCGTCCGCACCGAGAGTAACCTTCTGCTCCTTGAGGAAGTCCTCAACGGTCTTTGCCTTGGTAGCTACGTCGTTTGTCTTGCCGTCAACGGTAAGTGTGACCTTTGTGCCCTTTACCATGTTGATAACCATGCCGTCCTCGAGGTACTTGTCCTTGTCGATGTCGGGCTCGCAGCCGTCGGTGTTAAGTCCTGACTTCTTGATGGCGTCGGCAACAGTACCGCCTGTCATCTCGATCTCTCTCGACTCATCGCCGAGCTTGACGGTTACCTTGGCGTAGCGCTTAACGGTGATTTCCTTTATATCCTCGGCGATTTTCTCGTCCTTGGCGGGTTCGGTTTCGTCCTTCTCGCCGAGCTTGATCTCAGCCTTTTCGAGAACCTGTGAAACGGTCATTCCGACGTTAGCCTCAACCTCGGTCTTGGCGTCCTTGTCGTGAACAGTCAAAGTAACGGCCTTTCCTCCGCATGCCGTGAGTGAAAATACCATTACCAGAACGGTCAGTACCGCCAGCGCGGCAGTTGTTAATCTTTTCATTATATATTCCTCCTATCAAGAACGAAGCTCAAAGAAGCCGTCCTTGTTTTTTACCATTAATTTGATTTCGTACGAGCTGTCCGCCGGGAAGCTCTCGGAAGGCAGATACGCAAGGCAACCTTCGCCGTCCTCGGATTTATAGGAAAACGCCTCAAAGGTCCTTTCTAATCCGCTTTGGTCTTTGACGGTGATATTGTATTCCTCGCTGCCGCTTAAATCCGCGCTGTCAATAAGAGCGGAAATCTGAGTGTATTCCGCGGCGTAATCGCAGGGCTTAACACTTACATTCAACTTGCCCTCAACCGTACCCGAGGCTTTATAGTAGCTCAGCTCGGGCGCGGGCAGCATCGGCGGCATTGTGATCAGCCACTTGATGTTGCGCTCGACAAGCTCCATGACAAAGGTATCGGGCTTGTTTGCTGCAATATCCTGACGGATATTCATCGGGAACGCCTTTGTGAAGATCGCATTGCCGTAAGCGGACGCGAAAAACGGTACAAGCGCGTTTCCGAACGAGTCGCGGTACATATAGAGAGCGCCCGAAGCGTTCGGGTTTGTCGTCTGAATCAGGGTATCCTCGACGGACTTGGTATCTGTGGTGTATGTGTACTTTTCCTCAGCGCCGTAGTAGTAATTGTACTCCGGCTCGGAAGATACGGGATAGAGCATCTTGCTGAGGTCGCCCGTAAAGTCCTTCTTGCGCGTTACCTCGGCGGCGGAATAATCGTCGTGAGGCTTCTGCAGTGTGTCAAGCGCCGTGTTGTACGCGAGCAGAGCACCCTTGTTGTTCCAGTGGGAATCACGCGCGAAATAGAGCGTTTCGCTCTGTTCGGACAGAGGCTCAAAGAGGTTGCAGTAGTTCACGCCGCTGTCCTTGAGCGCGGAATGGAGCAAATCCCTGTTATGGGTATCGGACACCTTCGCGCTGTAGGTATAGGGCATATTATCGGGATAGAGCGTGTTCTTGTTCGGCGCGACCGTAAACAGGAAATGAGCGCCGTTTGATTCGGAGTAACGCTGGATCAGCTTGAGGTTATTTACAACGCCGTTGATTTCTTTATCGGAAAGGGTGTTTTTGCCGAGGTAATCGTCGGTGCTCGAGGTGTAGTACAGCCAGTCGTTATTGCCAACGAGGACGGTGTTGATGTTAGAAGTGAAGAAGCCCTTCGACTGAATCATAGCGTCAGCCTGTATCATCTCGGGACGGAAAGCGAAGTGCTTTTCATAATAGCCGCCGAGCTGAGTAAAGTAGCTGAAATTGAAGCTGCCGTCCTTGTTTGTGACCGTCGGAGCGGCGGACTGGCGCTCGTTGCCTATCGGCTTGTCTGTCGGGCGGAAAATCATTCCGACCGACGGTACAGCGCAAACAGCGACGCAGAACACGGTGAAGATTATAAGTAATATTCTTTTCATGTCACGCCGCCTTTCTAAAATCTGAAGTAGATGAACGGGTTGTACGCGCCCGAGGAAAGGCGGAGCATACACCAGACAAGACCTGCCGCGGCGAGAACATACAGAACTGCCTGTACGCCCTTCCATGCCTTTGAAAGCTCAGCGCCGCCGTAAACATTGGCGCGGATCTTATCAGCCAGCGGACGGATAGGCGCGCAGCCGATGATTGCAACGACCAGCATGACGAGGAACCAGGGTGTGAGCTGTGTGAGCGCGACACTGAGAGCGGACGGAGAAAAGTCGAATCCCGCGAACATTCTGCCGATATAGGCGAAGCCGTAGGAAATCGTGTCCGCGCGGAAAAGGACAAAGCCGAGTATTACGACCAGCATTGTATAGATGTGGCCAAGCACCTTCGGGAGCCTGCGCATGACCGGAACGTATTCCTCAAGCAGGAGGAACAAGCCGTGCCAGAGTCCCCAGAGGACAAACGTCCAGTTTGCGCCGTGCCAGAGGCCTGTGCAGAAAAATACGATCAGGCGGTTGAGCGCGGTGCGCGCTTTACCCTTGCGGTTGCCGCCGAGCGGAAAATAGAGGTACTCCTTGAACCATGTGGAGAGCGAAATGTGCCAGCGTCTCCAGAAGTCCTGAATGCTAACTGCACCGTAGGGATACATGAAGTTTTCCTTGAACTCGAAGCCGAACATCAGACCGAGGCCGATAGCCATATCCGAATAGCCCGAGAAATCGTAGTAAATCTGGAACAGGTAGGCTGCCGCGCCGAGCCACGCGGAAGGCAGAGCGAGAGTGCTCACGTCCTGCGCGAACAAAACGTCGGCGACCTGACCCATGGTGTTTGCGATGAATACCTTCTTTGCAAGACCGCAGATAAAACGTCTCAGACCGCGCGCGATCTTATCGATATCCTGGTGTCGGTCGGTGATCTGACGGTTGATATCGCGGTACTTTACGATGGGACCCGCGATAAGCTGCGGGAAGAAGGTTATGTAGAGTAAGATGTTGAGATAGTTCTTCTGAACCTCAACAGCGCCGCGGTATACGTCGATGACGTAGGACAGCGCCTGGAAGGTGAAGAACGAGATGCCGATCGGCAGCGCGATTTCGGGAACGGGCACCTGCAAGCCTGTAAGGGAGTTGAAGGTGGTGACAAACATTCCCGTGTACTTAAACACGGCGAGAATGCCGAGGTTGACGACAATCGCCGTGACAAGCGCCGCCTTGCTTTTCTTTTGGGGATTATGCTCCACCCACCGCGCGCACAGGTAATTGAGCACCGAGCTGAAAAGCATCAGGAGCACATATACAGGCTCGCCGTAGGCGTAAAACGCGAGACTCGCGAGAATAAGCAGGATATTTCTGACCTTGAGCGAGGGTATCACCGTGTAGAGAAGAAACACCGCGGGCAGAAACACGCTGAGAAAAACGAGTGAACTAAAAACCATTTAAGATATTCCTTCCGACTAGATCTTGACGTGCATCCATGCAGCGCCGCCCTTGATTACGGTGTAATTCACGCTGGTAGGATTGTTGTAGTAGTCGATGCCGAAATAGGTGTGGTCAAAGAAGTGTCTGCCCCACTCGGGATCGTAGACCTTACCCTCGATCTCTGCCCAGCCGTGACCGCCGCTGTGGCAGGCGTAGCAGTTGTCATAGCCGATAGCCTTTGCGAGGAAGGCGAACTCGGAGCCATAGCTGATGCAGTTGCCCTTGCCGTAGACGAGCATATCGTTGGCGTAGAGAACCTCCCAGCCGTCGCCGTGATAGTGCGGGATTCTGGGGTTCAACTCGGTGTAGGCATTCTGGATATAGCGGAACATCTTCCAGAGCTTATCGCTCTTGCTCATGTTTCTGTCGCAGACCTTGTCAAGGAGAAGGAAAGCGCGGTGATAGGTCTTGTCCTTCTCGGTGGTGACCTTCGTGGCTCTGCCGTTTTCGACGTTCCAGTCATAGCCGCCGTAGGTCACGCCGGTTCTTATCGTGAAGTCGAGAGTACCTTTTTCGAGGTACCAGTAACCGTAGGAGTTCTTTGTAACGCCTGTAAAGTTGAAATCGATCTTGCCGTCCTTGCCGGCGTAACGGAAGCCCTCGGCTGATGAACCGACAAGGCAATCCTTCAGCATTACGCCGTCGGAATTATAGTAATATGTGTCATTGCCGATTTTTACATAGCCCTGACGGATTTTGCCGTTGACAAATACATATGACTTGCCGTTGATCGAAAGCGTGCCGTTAGCGACAGCGCCGTTGTAGTAGAACTTTGTATCGTCAATGTAGGAGCTGATAAGCTCGCCCTTTTCATTGACAAGGCGGAGAGTGTAGGCGTAGGCGTTGTTCTTCTCGGCTGTCAGATCATTGTAGGAGGTTTCGGGGGTAGAATCAAAAAGTCTTGCCCAGCCGGAGCTTATTGTGCGTCTGTACAGACGGTAACCCGCGGCGCCGTCAACAGCGTTCCACTTGATATTATTTCCCTTGACCGCATTGCTTACGCTCAAGATAGCAGGCGGCGCGAAATAGCGGTTTGTCCAGCCTGTCCTGTTGAACGGGCTGATGAAGTTGCTAGCTTTGTCAAGGCAGCGGACGGTGTAGGTTCTGGTCTCGCCGTTTTTGACGGTCTTGTCGATAAAATATGTATCGGTGGTTGAGCTGATGCCCTTCCAGCCGTTCTCGCCGTCAAGATAGAAAACGCCGTACTTGTACGCGCCGTCGCACTTGTCCCAGCTGAGCTTCGCGCCTTCGGAAACGTTCTCAAAGGACTTGACCTGAGGAGTTTTGACGAACATGACGGACTTTCCGCTGTTGTAGTAGCTCGTCCACTCGCTGCCGTCGGCGGTTATGCAGCGGACGGTGTAGGAATACTCCTTGCCGGAGGCGGCGGTTCTGTCGGTGTAAGTTCTCGAATCGGTATCCGCAAGCTTGCTCCAGTCGGAGCCGCCGGTCTTGCGGTAAATGCGGAAATTCTTCGCGTTCTTGTCGGCGTTCCACTTGATCACAACACCGTTTTCGGTAACGTCAAGGCTGCTGATTACCGGCGGAGTGAGGAAAATAAAGCTCTTGCCGTCCTTATCATAAGCACTGATAAAGTCGCCGTTCTTGTCAAGGCAGCGAACCGTGTAGGTGTAGCTCTCGCCTGACTTTACATTTTTATTCACAAAGCTCTCGGAGGTCGTGTTGCCTAGACCCTTCCAGCTTCCGTTTTCAAGGACAAACACGCGGTACTTTGCCGCGCCGCCGCACTTGTTCCACATGATCTCGGTGCCGTTTGCGGTATTATAGAAGCCCGTAATCACGGGAGTTTTGATATAGGTGATAGACTTGCCGCTGTTGAAGTAGCTCGTCCAGTCGCTGCCGTCGGCAGTGATCGCGCGGACGGTGTAGCTTACCTGCACGCCCGAAGGAGCGTTCCTGTCAACGAGGGTCGTGGCTGTGGTATCGCCTACCCTGCGCCAGTCGGTATCGGCTGTTTTACGGTAGACGCGGTAATTTACGGCGCCCGCGAGACTTCCCCAGCTGACCTCTACTCCCTCGGTGACGGGATTGAGAGAGGTGATCTTCGGAGTTGTCAGGAAGAGGTAGCTCTTGCCCTCGTGGTCATAATCACTGATGTAGTTTCCGTCGCTGTCAAGGCAGCGCACGGTGTAGGTGTAGCTCTCGCCCGAGAGCAGATCCTCGCTCGTGAAACTGTTGGACGAGGTACTTCCGAGACCTCTCCAGACATTGTCGCGGTCGAGATAAAACACACGGTACTTTGACGCGCCGCCGCACTTATCCCAGTAAATGCGCGTTCCTGTAGCGGTATTTGCGAAATCGGTAATCACGGGCGCTTTGATATAGCGAACGGACTTGCCGTCGGTGTAGTAGCTCGTCCACTCGCTGCCGTCGGCGGTGATGCAGCGGACGGTATAGCTGTATGTCGTGCCAGATACTGCCGATTCATCGGTGAAAAAGTTTGAGGCGGTATCGGTTAGCCTTGACCAGCCCGAATTGCCCGACTTGCGGTATACGCGGTAGTTCTCGGCACCCTTGCGGCTCGTCCACTCAAGGAAAACGCCCTTCTCAGAGTTGCGCACAGCCGTCATCTCGGGCGGCGCGATAAAGGTGTTTTCAAAGCCTTCGCGGTTGAAGTCGCTGCAGAATTCGCCGTCGCTGCCGATTGCGCGGACGGTATAGCGGTAAACCTCTCCGCTCTTCAGTCCCTTGTGGGTCAGGCTGAGCCCTGAGGTAGTGGCAATGCCCTTCCAGCTATCGCCGTTCCATACAAACAGTCCGTAGCGCGCGGCGTTCGGATAAGCCTTCCAGCTGACCTCCGTTCCGTCGGCGGTATTATAAAAATCCGTCACAACGGGGCATGAAGCCTGCGCCTGCTGAGACGCTTCGGCGACGTTCATACCGCTGTCGGTCTGAGCTGCGGATACGGCAAAACCCGACGCGGATATCGCTATGAGTGCCGCGAAAAACGCAACAATCGGTTTTTTCATATCATTTCCTCCCTGTTATCTGTTCTGAGATATAAAAGCCTAAATTATATAATAACACATAATTCCCCATATTTCAACAAGAAATATACATTTTCAACAGGAAATAACCCTCGTGTGAAGTTTTTTCTTATTCAACGCTTTTCAGACTGGTTACCATGTCGACAGCTTTTATCTTAAAGCTCATGACTGCGTTTACTATCAGAGAGAACAGCAGCGTCAGTCCCGAAGCGTAAAGATAGGTTGTAAAATAGATATCTCTGCCGAACATGATATTGTCGACCTCTACCGTGCGGATAATGAAGCCTGTCAGCAGAATACCGAGCAGAAGTCCCGCGAGTATTCCCAGAACCGTCAGTATGAGGTTTTCCTTATATATAAAACGCGAGGTCTCTTTATTATAGAAACCGAGAACCTTGAAGGTTGCAATCTCGCGCACACGCTCGGCGATATTGATATTCGTCAGATTGTAGAGCACGACAAACGCAAGTCCCGCCGCGCAGACAATCATAACGACGACTACCATGTTGAGTGAGTTGAGCATATTCTTGAAGTCCCGGATATTCGCGCCCATAAACGAAACGGCGGTCACTCTGTCGTCCGCAAGCAGCTCGGAGCTGAACTCGTTCTGAGTTTCATCGCTCTTGTCGGTAAGGCAGGTGATCATCAGGTTGTACTCGGGCTCTGTACCGAAGAGCTGACGGTAATAATCCGGCGTGAGATAGAGGTAGTTATAGATATACTGCTCGAAGATTCCGCTGACCTTAGCCTCGGCGGTCTTATCCCCTATCTTTAGGGTGATCGTATCGCCGACCGAAAAGCCGAGGATAGACGCGAGCTTTTCGTTTACCATAATACCGTTGTTATCCAAAGGCAGCGGAGTGTGATCCTTCCTGGTGCGGATAGAAACCATATTATCAAAATTCTGCGGATCAGACATCGTCCAGAGATAGGTCGACTCGCTGTTTTCCTTGCCGCCGTAACAGACTGTGACGTCGCTCTGTGAAACCAGAAGGTTTCCTGTCGCGCAGCCCGTATTGTCGGAAAGCTCCTCAAGATACTCCAGATCTTCAGCGGTGCCGCTGTCCTTTGGCGCGACAATGACGTCGTACTTGTAAATCTCGCCGAACTGCACCTCGGTCAGCGGGTCGAAGCTGTTTAGCAGACCGAACGCCGCGACAATCAACGCGGTACAGCCCGCGACACCGAGAACCGTCATGCACATGCGGACTTTGTAGCGGAAGAGATTTCGCGCGGTCAGCTTCGCGGTAAAGCCCATGTGCTTCCAGAGCGGAGTGATATATTCGAGCAAAATGCGCTTGCCCGGCTTCGGAGCCTTCGGGCGCATTGCCTGCGCTGGCTTGAGGTGCAACGACTTAGCGCAGACGATAATCGAAACGGCGGTGGTTGTTATAACCGCGGCGAGTATTCCCAGTACAATTGCGGGAATATTGAGCACCAGCGTGATATCGCCGATGTAATACATTATTTTATAGGCGTTGAAGATGATAAACGGCAGCGTCAGCACTCCGGCGGCGATGCCGACGATGCTTCCCGATACGGCGGCGAGCATGGAATATATTACATATTTCAGAATAATCGAGCCGTTCGAGTAACCGAGCGCCTTCAGCGTCGCGATCTCGGTACGCTTTTCCTCAATCAGGCGGGTCATTGTCGTCACGCAGACGAGAACCGCGACCAGCAGGAAGAAAAGCGGAAATACAGACGCGACCGCGTCGAGCCTGTCGGCGTTCTGTGAAAAGGTTGAGTAACCGGGGTTATCGTCACGGTTAAACACGTACCACTGCGACGGGCTGAGGCTGTCTACCTTCTCCTGCGCTTCGTCTATCTGCTTCTTTGCATCGGCGAACTTCTTATCCGCTTCGCTTTTGTTCTTATTATACTCTGCCTTCGCGTCGTCGAGCTTCTCGCGGCCGCTTTGCTTTTCGGCTTCAAACTCAGATACGCCGTTTGCGTACTCAGTCTTTGCAAGCTGCAATGAATAGCGCGCGTTTTGGAGCTTCGCAAGTCCGCTCGCTCGCTGGCTTTCAAGCTCCGCCGATGCTGCGCTGAGCTGTGCCTTGCCGCTGTCTATCTGAGCCTTTGCCGCGTCAAGCTGTGCCTGACCCTCAGCCGCCTGCTTGTCGAGCTCCGCCTGAGCGTCGTCGAGCTTCTGCTTCATCTGCTCGAGCAGCGCTTCGGCATTGCGGTATTCCTCATTCAGACCCGAGAGCACTTCGTCCGCCTTCTCAAGTATCGCCTGAACCTGATCGGTCAGCGTCTGTGCGCCGTCGATAATTTCCTGCGCCTTGTCGAGAGCGTCGCGCAGCTTTTGCGCTTCTTCGGGTGTGAGCTTTTTCTCTTTTGTAAGATCGTCGATTATGGTTTTTGTGCCGTCGATAATCCCGGTAAGTTTTTCGTGAAGTCCCAGCTCCTGCAGTCTGCTTATCGCCTCGTTTACCGTTTCAACTGCCTGCTGTGCCTTCTCCAAAAACGCGAACAGCTCCGCCTTGCTCTCAAGCTCTGCCTGTCCTGCCTCGAGCTGTGCTCTGCCGCTGTCTATCTGAGCCTGAGCGGAAGCAATTTTCTCCTGCGCCTCTGCAAGCGAGGATTTATACTTATTCTCCGCGTCACTGAGCTCTGCGCGTTTTTCGTCCAGCTGCTTATCCGCGGCGCTGATTTTGGTGTAATAAGCGTATTCTCCCGCGGCAAGCTCATTTTCGCCGTCCGCGATTTTTTCCTGAGCGTCCTTAAGCTGCCGCTCTGCGTCGGCTATCTTTTCGTCGTACTCCGCTTCACCTTCACGAATCTGCTTTTCAGCGTCGCTGAGCTTTTTGTCGGCGTCGCTCTTCTCTGAGTTGTACTTCTCCTTCGCGTCGGCCAGGTCTGACTTTGCCTTATCGATGACCTCGACCTGAAACGCCTCCTCGCGCTCGGACGCCGCCTGCTCAAGCTTCTCCTGAAGCTCGTCGGTCTTTTCAATATATTCATCTGAAAACGCGGAAACGCCGTCGGAGTAGTCAGCCTTGACATACAGCTCTGTATATCGGTCGATCTTGAAATCCTCGGCGGACACGTACATATACTCGTCGATTTTGCCGTTGCCGATCTGCGAAATGCCGCGCTGATAGGATATATACAGCGGCGACTCAGCCTTGCCGACAATGGTGTACTCGGTGTTGTACAGCATATCAGTGACCTTGCTGTCGCCTGCCATCGGCGCGAAACGGACTTTGCCGCCGAGCTGATGCTTCGCGTTAGCAAACGCAACGCTCTCGGTGATGATCTCGCCGCTCCTTTTGATTTCTCTGCCCTCGTTGATTACAATATCGTTGAGCGACGGGTTTTTGAGATAATCTTCGGGCACGGCTATCAGGCGAACCAAATCGCCGCCCTCGTCAGCGGCGGTCATAAGGTCAAAGAAGTATGACGGCATTACGCTCTGAACGCCTTCGACCGCGGAAACAGCCTTCACATCGTCCTCGGTAAAGCCGGTTGTGGAAACAAGGCGGAAATCCATCAGGCTCTTTTCACGATAATAATTCTCGGCGAGATTGTACATAGAAGGGCTTGTCGCCTTGATGCCCGTAAAAAAGCCGACGCCGAGCACTATGATCGCCATAATCGAGAAAAAACGCGCCTTTGTGCCGATTATCTCTCTGAATGTGTTCCTGATCAACGCCCGTGTCATACTGCCGCCTCCTTTCCGGAATATTTTTAATGTATTACCATTCGATCTCGTCTATGGATTTCGGGTTTTCATTATATACATCGCGGACGATTTTGCCGCTTTTCATCTCTATTACATGGTCAGCCATCGGAGTTATCGCGTTGTTGTGGGTAATCAGCATGACGGTCATCTTCTGCCTGTGGCAGGTATCCTGCAGCAGCGCGAGAATCTGTCTGCCCGTGTTGTAATCGAGTGCGCCTGTGGGCTCGTCACAGAGCAGCAGCTTGGGATTCTTTGCGAGCGCGCGTGCGATACTGACTCGCTGCTGTTCGCCGCCCGAGAGCTGCGCCGGGAAATTGTCCTTTCGTTCGAGCAGACCGACGCTCTCGAGCGCCTTTTCGCTGTCCATCGGGTCGCGGCAAATCTGGGCTGCAAGCTCGACATTCTCCTTTGCAGTGAGGTTGTGAACGAGATTGTAGAACTGGAATACAAATCCGATGTCGTAGCGGCGGTACTCTATGAGCTGTCTGTCGCTGAGACGGCTGACATTGCGGCCGCCGACGATGATTTCGCCCTCGGTGCAGCTGTCCATTCCGCCGAGGATATTGAGCACAGTGGTTTTTCCCGCGCCCGACGCGCCTACGACAACGGCAAATTCGCCTTCCTCAACCGAAAATGATATGCCGTCGACGGCGTTGATCGTGATTTCTCCCATTTGGTAGCGTTTATAAACGTCTCTGAACTCCACAAGCGACATAATGATAACTCCTACTGTTTTTATAGTATATTTATATCATAATTCATATCCATTTTCAATATTCAAATATTCTGTTCTGCGAATAAAAAACCAAACGGAGCGAATGATAAACCCAAGGAGTGATTACTATGACAGATAAGACCGCGGCACGGCAAAAAAGCGGAGTTTCGTTTTACACAAAACTCGGACTTCTGTATCTGCTCAACCTGATCGACTGGATATGCACGGAGGCGCTTATCGGAAGCGGAAGATTTACCGAGGCTAACCCGATTATGCAGCCCGTACTCAGCGGATTCGGGTCTACCCTGCTGATTAAAGGCGTGATTCCGCTGGCGCTGATAGTCCTATGCGGAGTGCTCTTTAAGCTGACGGGTGAAGCGGAGAATAAATTCGCAAACGTGCTGATAATTATCGGCATTATTGCCTATTCTTTCGTTAATCTCTGGCATATTTTTAATTTTGTCTTGCTCTTTTCGGGATTTTAGGCTACAATATAAAAATAGTATGCAAATAAGGGAGTGATTATATGCCCGCATTATCGGTGCGAAATCTCAGCGTCAGCTTTGTAGAGCGAACGCTGTTTTCCGACGTGTCCTTTGATGTGGAGACTCACGACAAGGTGGGCTTTATCGGGGCTAACGGCGTCGGAAAAACCACTCTCTTCCGCGCCCTAAACGGAGAAATCGATCCGAACGAAGGCATTATCGCCTTTGAAAAAAGCGTGCGCGTCGGTTACATGGAGCAGCACGCCTGCAACAACCCGCGAATGGATATCTTTCACGAGCTGCTGTCTGTTTTTGACTATCTGAGCGAAACCGAGGACGAAATCGCCGCCGTAACAGCGTCGATCGACGCCGGTGAAGGCAACCTCGACGCGCTCGTGGAACGTCAGACAAGGCTGATTGAGGAATATGAAGCTCAGGGAGGTCTTACCTACAAGAGCCGCACGCGCTCGGCGCTTCTCGGGCTGGGCTTCTCTGAGGACGACTTCACTATGCCCGTCGGCAACCTCAGCGGCGGTCAGCGCTCAAAGCTAAGCCTCGCAAAGCTCCTGCTCTCGCGCAGCAACCTGCTTCTCCTCGACGAGCCGACCAACCACCTCGACATCAAGGCTGTCGGCTGGCTCGAGGACTTCCTGAGAGATTTCAAGGGCTCGATGATTATTATCAGCCACGACCGTTACTTCCTCGACAACGTCACGAACAAGACGATCGAGCTTGAGCACGGAAAAATCATGTGCTACAAGGGCGCGTACACGGAATTTATCCGCAAAAAAGAAGCCTTCAACGAGGCTCTGAAAAATAAATACGAAAACGACATGAAGGAAATCAGGCGTATCGAGGGCATTGTTGAGCAACAGCGCCGCTGGGGACGTGAGAGGAACTTCATCACCGCCGCCTCCCGTCAGAAGGAAGCCGACCGCATCAAGGCGCAGCTCGTCACACCCGAAAGCGAGTTGGAAACAATGCGTATGCGCTTTGAGCCGAAGTTCGAGAGCGGAAACGATGTGCTTATATGCCGCAATCTCGCTAAATCCTTCGGCGAGAAGCAGCTGTTCAGAGATGTGAACATACATATCCGCAAGGGCGAAAGAGTATTTATTCTCGGCGCAAACGGCTGCGGCAAGACCACGCTTTTCCGCATTCTCAACGGAAGAATGCCGCAGGACAGAGGTGAATTTGACCTCGGCGCGAATGTGATGACAGGATACTTTGACCAGCTGCAGCAAAATCTCGACCTGAGCAAAACCGCAATTGACGAGGTGTGGGACAGGTTCCCGAATATGACGCAGACCGAGGTGCGCTCTGCGCTTGCATCTTTCCTGTTCAAAGGCGACGAGGTGTTCAAGCCGCTGTCAAAGATGAGCGGCGGCGAAAGAGCGAGGATTTCTCTGCTCAAGCTGATGCTTCAGGGCAGCAACTTTCTCCTGCTCGACGAGCCGACAAACCACCTTGACGCCGCCTCACGCGAGGAGCTTGAAAAAACGCTCGCCGAATACAGCGGCACTCTGCTCATAATCAGCCACGACCGATATTTCATTAACAAGCTCGCCGACAGGGTTCTCGTTCTTACACAGGACGGAATGAAGGAATACCTCGGCAACTACGACTACTGCCTCGAGCGCATAAAGGCTGCAAAGGAAAGCGAAGCTCAGGAGAAGGCCGCCGAGAAAAAGGAAAAGCCCCAGAATGAATATTTTCTCAACAAGCAGCGTCAAAGCGAGGAACGCAAACGCCGCACAAAGCTGCGCAAGACCGAGGAGGAAATCGAAAGCCTTGACGCTCAGATGAAGGAAATCCAGACTCATCTCGGCGACGAAAGCGTCACCTCTGATTATGAAAAGCTGATTGAGCTGACAAACAAGCTCGAGGAGCTGCAGGCACAGCAGGAAAGTCTTTACGAAATCTGGGAAGAATTGTCTGAATGATTGACTAAGTTTTCAAAATAGTGTATAATAATTTAAGCGCGGTAAATCCGCGCAATATCCGCCCGTGGCGCAGCTGGATAACGCAACGGATTCCGATTCCGGAGATCGGGGGTTCAAATCCCTTCGGGCGGGCCAAAATTTATGGGGTACCCAAAGGTACCCCATAAATTTTTGTCCGCTAAGTATCCGAAGGGATTTGAACGGGCGTTAAGAAAACAGTCCTGCGGACTGTTTTTAGCCCGACGAGCAGATGATACTTTTGACCAAAACACACCGCATAAGGCGAGATGGAACTTTTCGGATTATAGAACGTACTTCGGGCGGCTAAGTATCCGAAGGGATTTGAACGGGCGTTAAGAAAACAGTCCTGCGGACTGTTTTTAGCCCGAATAATTGTATCATATGAAAATACAATAGACGAACCTGTCATTTTCTCTGCAAAAAGACACAAAAATACATATTTCCATTTTAGGCAATATAAAAACTGTGTTTAATTGACAAGTTACAATTTTGTAAATATACAACAAAAAAATAGAACAATACTTGACATTAAAAATTAAATATCATATAATCATCTTAGCAGTTAAAATTGCTGCATAATAAAATCTTTTCAGGAGGATATAACAATGAAAACAGGCAATAAGGTACTTGGTATCGTAGCTATCGTTCTCGGCGCCTTCGCGATTGTAACATTCTATGTTCCCATCTTCAACATAGTTTCTCTCATCGCTGCTATCGTCGGTCTGATTCTTGCGATCCTTTCCAAGAAGAGCTTCAAGGAAGCAGGACAGACATCACCCGTTCCCACCGTTGGTCTTGTTCTTTCCATCGTAGGTCTTGCACTTGCGTTCATCGGCTTCCTCACCTGCACCGTTTGCACCGCTTGTGTTGCTTCCGATCCCAGCGTTCAGAAGGCAATCGAGAGCGCTGCTCAGAGCGCTGCTTCCGCTGCTGCTCAATAAGCAAAATAAAACTTATAAACAATCTACAGTCAGCCTGTGGCTGGCTGTATTGTTTTATTAAGGAGTTATCGAATGTTTCCTTCTTTTCACATCTTCGGCTGGGAGGTCGGCACCTACGGAATTATGGTCGTGCTCGGCGCTGTCGCCTGCACCTTTGTGGGCAACAACCTTATCAAGCGCTTCGGCCGCGACATCTACGACTTCCTGCTGATCCTTCTCTCGATCGGCGCGGGCATATTCATCGGCGCGCATATCGTCTACGGTATCACCCACCTCGATCTCATCATCAAGGCGTTTCAGAATATCGGCGAGCTCTGGTTCGACAAGTTCAGAGACGTTATGATATACGCGATCGGCGGCATGGTGTTCTACGGCGGCTTTCTCGGCGGCATCGCGGCAATCGGAGTTTACTGCAAATTCGACAAGAAAATCAAGGCGCGGAACCTGCTCGACATCTACGCCGTGCTCACTCCCCTGTTTCACGTTTTCGGCAGAATCGGCTGCTTTCTCGGCGGCTGCTGCTACGGAATTGAATCTCCGTTCGGCTTCACCGTTCACGGCAACACAATAAACCCTGATATAAACGACGTCAACCGCCTTCCGGTTCAGCTCTTTGAATCGGCGCTGAACCTGCTGATTTTCCTGTTCATTCTCTATCTGTTCAAGAAATCAATCATGACGGATAAGCTGATTTTCATTTATATGCTCGTCTATCCCGTCGTGCGTTTCACACTTGAGTTTTTCAGAGGCGACGAGATCCGCGGCTTTCTCTTCGGGCTGTCGACCTCGCAGTGGATAAGCATTCTGCTTTTTGTTACCGCGATAATCGGCCTTACAATCTGTCGTTTCAGAAAAAAGCCTGTCACTGAGTAATCAGTGCGGGCTTTTCTCTTGCAAAAAAAATTATTATGTGATATCATATATTAGTTAATATGAATAAAAAGGAGCTTTGATATGGAAGGCTTTAACGAACAGGTTGTCAAAAGAGTAAACAAGGCTAAACAGCTGGTTATCAAAATCATTTCTGTCGTCGTGCTGATCATGATTCCGTTTATCGGCGCGGGTCTGGCGATTATGACGCATATCCAGTACATCTTTATGATCAGCATTTTTCTTTTCATGGGCGGCATCTACGGAGTCTGGTATGTTTTCTCGCAGCAGAAGGTAGAGTATGAGTATTCAGTCGCGGGCAATGACCTCGACATCTCCAAAATCATCGCGCTCAGAAAACGCAAGCCTATCTGCAGAGTGCCGATCAACGAGATCACCGAGCTGACAAAGGACGAGAAGGTCATTGACAAAATGCGCTTCACAAAAACCTTTGTCGCCGCGCGCGACATCGACTCGAAGGACGAGAACTATTTCGCTGCGTTCAACAGCCCCGCTTTCGGAAAGTGTCTGCTTATCTTCACACCGAACGAGAGCATTCTCGAGGGCATGAAATCACACCTCGACAAGAAGCTCGTCATCAGACTCTTCTACCGGAAAAATAACTATTGATATGGAACTGACGGATAAAAACACTTTCAGGCGCGCGATCCCGAACCGTCCCGACGATGCCAACAAGGGAACTATAGGCACTCTGCTCAGTATCTGCGGCTGCTACGGTATGGCAGGTGCCGCAATGCTCGAGGCAAAGGCTGCTCTCAGAACGGGAATCGGACTGCATAAATGCGCTCTGCCGAAAAGCATCTATCCTATCGTCGCCATGAAAATCCCGGAGAGCGTATATTTACCGCTTGACGAAACACCCGACGGAAAGCTCAGCGCAGACTGCATTGACAAGCTGCTCGAGGAAGCGAAGCGTTGCAGCGCTGTTGTTATCGGCTGCGGACTGTCGGTGTGCAATGATACAAAGCAGATTGTTAATTCTTTTATAGAATATTGTGGGAATCCGGTGCTGCTTGACGCGGACGCGCTCAACTGCATTGCCGACGACCCCGAAATTCTGAAAAAGGCAAAGGCAGATATCGTCATTACCCCTCACCCCGGGGAATTCGCTAGGCTGATAAAGTCAACGCCCGCCGAGGTAAACGCCGACAGAGAAAACCTCGCGGCACGATTTGCCGAAAGATACGGTGTAACTACCGTTCTGAAGGGCGCCGGTACCGTGATAGCGTCACCCAAAGGCAGGGTTCTTGTTAACCACACCGGAAACAGCGGCATGGCGACAGGCGGAAGCGGAGACGTTCTCGCGGGTATCGCGGGCGCGCTGCTCGCTCAGGGTGCAAAGCCGTTTGACGCGGCAGCGGCGGCGGTATATCTTCACGGACTTGCGGGCGACATCGCGGCTGAAAAGCTGGGAAAAATCTCTATGCTCCCGTCGGACATGATCGAATGCATTTCCGAGGCGCTCAGGGCTTGCTCGGTGTCATGATAAAAAAATACGGACATATAATGCACAAGGAGGTGTCTTATGACAAAATCTTTGAAAGCATTATGTGTCCTTTTTTTCGCGCTGATTATGCTCCCGGGCTGCGCCGGCGCGAAGCACGCACAGCTCGTGACGGATTTCACAGCCGACTTCAATGCCGATTACCGTGGACAAAAGCTGAGCGGCAGCCTTACATACAACCGTCAGGGCAGAATGAATCTTCACCTAAGCTCTCCCGAAACGCTCAATGGCTTGTCGATCGGCTACAGCGACGGCGAGCTGCATCTGAGCAAGGACGGACTGCAGTGCACCGCAGACGAAGCGTACCTGCCCTCTCCCTCGCTGCCCGCGGAGCTTAAAAACGTCCTCGACGCTATTTGCCGCGAACAGGAAAACGGACGGCTGAGTCTGTCTGACGGTAAGGCGGAAATCGGCAGCTGGGAGCTTGTTTCCGACGAGAAAGGGTATCTTGTTTCGCTTGAAAACAGCAGCGGCAAAATTGAATTTGAGGACGCAGCCGCACTTTAAAACCGCACACATTTCACGCCGTAAAATAATATGTAATAACTGAATAAAGCAAAACCCGGCTGTCAAAAATAAAAATACAAGCCGGGAACGGCAAAAAATTTTTGGAGCGTGAAAAGCCTTGAATATACGTCGCGGAGATATCTATTACGCGGATCTAAGCCCCGTGGTCGGCTCGGAACAGGGCGGTATCCGTCCCGTACTGATCGTGCAGAACAACGTCGGGAATCGTTTCAGCCCCACCGTGATCGCGGCGGCTATCACCAGCCAGCAGTCCAAAGCAAAGCTGCCGACACACATACCGCTGCACGCAGATACATCGGGTCTGTCAAAGGACAGCGTCGTGCTGCTCGAGCAGGTGCGAACCATCGACAAACGCAGGCTTAAAGAAAAAATGGGCACCGTCGACGCGCGTTCGATGAACGCCATTGACAATGCCATATCGATTTCTTTCGGCTTGCAGGGATAAATTTACAGGGAAACGGAGAGTCCGTTTCCCTGCTTTTTGTTTTTATGCGTTGAGCGCCTTGAGCAACGCCTCGGTTTTGTCTGTCTTTTCCCAGCTTACGCCCAGATCCTCGCGTCCGATGTGACCGTACGCCGCCAATGGTCTGTACTTTGTCTCGGTGAGGTTGAGCTGGCGGATAATAGAATTGGGACGGCAGTCAAACACCTTGCCGACCGCCTCGCTGATAGCGTCGTCGCTGAACTCCGAGGTGCCGAAGGTGTCGATCATGATGGACACGGGTTTTGCTACGCCGATAGCGTAAGCGAGCTGAACCTCGCAGCGTTTTGCGATCTTCGCGGCGACGATGTTCTTTGCGATATAACGCGCGTAGTACGCCGCACTGCGGTCAACCTTTGTCGGATCCTTGCCGCTGAAAGCGCCGCCGCCGTGACGTGAGAAGCCGCCGTAGGTGTCGACGATGATCTTTCTGCCTGTAAGACCCGCGTCGCCGACAGGACCGCCGATAACGAATCTGCCTGTGGGGTTTACGAAGATCTTTGTCTCGGAATCGAGGAGAACCTCGGGGATTACGGGCTTGATAACGTACTTGATCATATCCTCACGGATCTGCTCGGTGGTAACGTCATCGTCGTGCTGGGTCGAAACAACGACAGTGTCGACTCTGACCGCCTTGTCGCCGTCGTACTCAACAGTGACCTGAGTCTTGCCGTCGGGACGGAGATATGAAAGCGTGCCGTTCTTTCTGACCTCGGTGAGCTTTTTCGCGAGCTTATGCGCAAGAGAAATTGGAAGCGGCATGAGCTCCTCTGTCTCGTCGCAGGCATAGCCGAACATGATGCCCTGATCGCCCGCGCCGATCTGATTGTCGGCGTCGTCCTCGCCGTCGCGCAGCTCATAGCTCTCGTTGACGCCCATTGCGATATCGGGTGACTGAGCGTCCATTGATACGAGCACTGCACAGCCGCTGCCGTCAAAGCCGTACTCTGGGTTGTCGTAGCCGATTTCCCTGATAACGTCGCGCGCTACGGCGGCGATATCCACCTTCGCGGTGGTTGAGATCTCGCCCATGATATGTACAACGCCTGTGGTAACGGTGGTTTCACAGGCTACGTGAGCATTCTTGTCCTGCTCCAGGATTTTATCGAGCACCGCGTCTGAAACGCAGTCGCACACCTTGTCGGGATGTCCTTCTGTTACGGACTCCGAAGAAAACAATCTCTTTGCCATTTTAATCACTCCAGTAAAAAAATAAGCGCCCTTCTTCCGAAAGGCGCACAATAAACTCATCTTTCGGTAAAACCGCAGGATTTGGCACCTTGCCTTATGGCAGGTTGCCGGACTTCACAGGGCCTGTCCCTCCGTCACTCTTGATAAGGTTTTATTCAACTGTCATTTATTATACTCCGAAGGCGGAAAAAAAGCAAGAGTTTTTTTATTTTTCGTTGATATGCGGCAAGGAATGTGATAAAATGATTGCAAATTATGAAAAATGGAGTGTTGATATGATTTTTGATATTAAAAACGAGAAAAGCGAGAATATCCCGAACTTCAAGGGCGGAGAGAAATTCTTCACGGCGAAGATGCACTACGACGGTCTGAACCGCTTTCTGCACGGTACCCTCGTACCCGGAGCGACGATCGGCGAGCATTTGCACGACACCAACAGCGAGATCATCTACTTTCTCAGCGGCAAAGGCACCGTTCTCTACGACGGAGAAAAGCTCGCGGTCGAGGCAGGTCAGTGCCATTACTGCCCGAAGGGTCACTCGCACAGTCTGATCAACGACAGCGATGAGGACTTAGTGTTCTTCGCTGTAGTTCCGAATCAATAAAACCACAAAACGACTGCCACACGACAGCCGTTTTTTTATAATTGTCTTAAATCAACGAACTCAATATCCATCTCAAAGTCCGTATCCGCCGCGCACGCGGAAATCACATAGTCGGCAAACACAACGGTTCTTAGATAATACTTCCTGTTGCCGTCAACAAAGGAATCTCCGCTCACGTCGACAGATTTTGCGGGACGGTGAAAGCCCTCGCCCATACATTTGAGCAGGGCTTCTTTTTTTGTCCAGAGCTTAAAGAACTCGCCCGTTTTATCGCGGGCTTGTTTAATAAGGCGCAGCTCGTTCTCCGTGAAAACGATCCTGCCCATCTTCTCATAGCTGACGTGCTCCGGGCGTTCTATATCGCAGCCGACCTCTCCCTCACCGACAGCCAGAAGTATCCATTCGCCGCTGTGCGAGAGGTTGAAAGCCGTGCCGTCAGACGCGACAGGCTTGCCGTAGCCGTTATCGGTGATAGCGGTGTCGCCTAAAAAATGCCACAGCAATACACCGCCCGCGATACAGCGTTTTTTATCATCGGGCATTTTGTATCTTTCTGCCTTCATGAGCCGCTCATAGGTGAGCAAATCCCTGTGACGAGGCAGAACATCTGAAATATTTGACAAATAAAGCTTCATAATTACGCACCGTCACCTATATATTTAGGATAGAGCGCGAAGGCGTTCAAGGCAGCCTGCGCAGACGGTCTTACCCTCAAATTCGCGCAGCTCGTCCTCGCCGTTGCAGAAAATACATTTCTTCTCCGCCTTCTTAATAATAATGCTTTCGCCCTCTGTGTTGATTTGCAGAACGTCCCCGGGTTCGATTCCCAGATGCTTTCGGATATCCTTGGAGATCACGATTCTGCCGAGCTTGTCAATTTCTCTGAAATTAGTAAAAATCATAATGTCTCTCCGTTTAATATCAATTTTACAATTATCCTGCTTGTAGCTTTATTCTACCATAAATTGGCATTTTTGTCAATTATCGACATCAATGTCAATGTTCTGTTATTGCGGATAACATAGTAACAACTTGTATGGTGATGATATGCTCAATTACATCTGGAGCGCGTTCGTGCTCCTGAGCGTTGTGTGCTCAATCTTTCTCGGCAAAGGCGAAAACCTGAGCGCTGCGATCGTTGACAGCGGCGCTCAGACGGTACAGCTCCTGCTCACCCTCGCAGGTGTGATAACACTGTGGTCGGGAATAATGAAAATCGCCGAGGAAAGCGGTCTGACAGCCATTTTTGCCAAGATATTCTCTCCGCTGCTCCGTCCGCTCTTTCCAAATCTAGACAAGGAAAGCGACGCCTTCGGCAGTATTACGATGAATATTACCGCCAACCTGCTCGGGCTCGGAAATACGGCTACTCCCCTCGGTCTGAAGGCTATGCACGAACTGAATGAACTCAACGGCAGCAGCGACACCGCGAGCGACGAGATGATAGTCTTTGTCGTGATGAACACCGCCTCGCTGCAGCTTTTGCCCACAATGCTCGGCTCTCTGCGGCAAACCTATGGCAGCAACGCGCCGTTTGAGATACTTGTACCCGTATGGCTGAGCTCTGCCTGCGCGCTCTCTGTCGCGCTCATGATAGCTGTCGGGCTTAACAAGAGAAAAAGGAGATTGTAAGATGGAGCTTGCTATGCCGATATTCGCCTGCGTGATAGTACTGTTCGGACTGATACGGCGAGTGCCCGTCTTTGACATATTCATGGTTGGAGCGAGAGAAGGAATACGGACACTCTATAATATCGCGCCGACGATCATCGGACTGATGTTCGCGGTCAGCCTCTTGAAATCAAGCGGTGCGGTAGACGTTATTTGCTCTGCGATATCTCCGATTGCGCAAAGGCTCGGATTTCCACCCGAGATAGTGCCGATGGCTATGCTGCGTCCCGTATCCGGAAGCGGAGCGACCGCTCTGCTGCTCAGTGTCTTTGAGGACTGCGGCACGGACAGCTTTGCGGGCAGGGTCGCCTCTGTGCTCGCAGGCTCTAGCGAAACGACTTTTTACGCGACGGCAATGTACTTCGGCTCGGTTCATATCAAAAACACACGACACACCCTGCCTGCGGCTCTCGCAGCCGATTTTACCGCGCTGGTGATGAGCGTAGTGACTGTGCGGCTGTTTTTTTATTAAAACAGAACTGTAATTTGTTTTGACTTCAAACGCCATTGACAGAAGTTTATAACTATTTGTAATTGCAGGCGAGCCGTATTTTCACAAAATATTTTATGTGGAATTGTAAGAAAACCCTTGACTTTTGAATAATCGCTTCGTATTCAGCGGTTTTAAAACCTTCAAAAGCGGTATGTTTACACATTTTCCACAGAGTTATCCACATTTTATTGAAAAACAAGAATTATACGGTCTGTATATCTTCCGAAACAGAATTATTTTGAGCCGCTTTTAATTCTAAAATAATATAATACAATATTGTCATAAGTGTTACGAGGTGTCAAAAATGAACCCTGAACGCGCTAAATACCTGAAAGAAATGGAAATTGGCGGAATTTTGTTCTGTTCGCTGTACGCGATCCTCGCGGGAAAGCTGTACGAGCTCAGCGGAAAAGGACTTATCGGTGTGCTCTTCGGCTCCGTAAACAACAGCCCGTGGGAGTGCATAAAGCCGCTTCTGCTCTCGTATCTGCTCTGGGGTATCCTCGAAGCGCTCAGTCTGCAGCCGTCGCTTCACCGCCTCGCCGCTGTTAAAACCTCCGCGCTGTATCTGCTAACCACTACCCTACTGGCAGGGTCGCTTGTGCTGCGCTTATTCGGGCTCGAAACCGACAGCGCCGCATTTACGGCTATGTGTCTGATATCACTCTGCATCTGTACGGCGGTATCGCTGCGGCTGTTTTACTCAGAGCTTGAGCTGAAACGTTTTTTCGCGCCGTGCGTATTTTTATTGTTCCTCTTTCTCGCCTGTTATTTCAGCCTGACGCCGTTTCCGCTCGAAAATATCATCTTTATGGACAGCAAAACAGGGCTTTACGGACTGATTCCCGAATATTTCGACATGGGAGCCTATTATCTGTCGTAATTTTTTTCAAAAACCCTATGTTTTTTCCGAAATCTGTGATATAATATTAAAATGTATAATTATGTGACAAGAGGATTCATATGAACGAAAAACAAAATGATGTAAAAACCGACGTTATTTCCGGCAGAAATCCCGTGAGCGAGGCCATTCGCGGCAGCCGCCCGATCGATAAGATACTCATTGCGAAGGGCGAAAAAAACGGCGCTGTTGTGGCGATTCTCGCCAAGGCTAAAGCAAAGCAGATCCCGATCAAGGAGGTCGACCGCGTAAAGCTCGACTATCTCAGCGGCGGCTCAACCCATCAGGGTATCATCGCCTTTGCAGCCGTCAGGGATTACTGCACTGTTGACGATATTTTCAAAACAGCCAAAGAGAGAAATGAAGCTCCGTTTATCCTCGTGCTCGACGAGCTTGAGGATCCGCACAACCTCGGCGCGATCATCCGCACAGCCGAATGCGCGGGCGTTCACGGCGTAATAGTCCCCAAACGCAGAAGCGCAGGGCTTAGCTACACCGTTGGCAAGGCGAGCGCGGGCGCTGTTGAATACATGAACGTAGCGAGAGTCACCAATATCGCGAACACGCTCGACGAGCTGAAACAGCGCGGCGTGTGGGTTTTCGGCGCCGATATGAACGGAACCGACTACGAAAAGTGCGATTTCTCGGGAGCCTGCGCTATTGTCATCGGCAATGAAGGCAAGGGCATCTCAAGGCTTGTCAGAGAAAAATGTGATGTGATAGTTTCCCTGCCCATGAAAGGCAAGATTAACTCCCTCAACGCATCTGTTGCCGCAGGCATTCTGATGTACGAGGCTATGAAAGACAGATAAGGAAAGGATGTGAAAGCCTTGTCAGATTTCAATAAGGACGCGGAGAAGCAGGAACAGCTTCTTAAGGAACTCGAGATCGAGAATATCCTCGCGGAGACCCATGAGATGGCTGACCGCGAAAAAATGAAGCGCACCGCTCAGAAATACCGTGTTAAACCTAAGGTTGCGGATATTTTCAGCAACGCTGACATGAAGCCGCGTCTGACAAACGCTAACCCGCTTGACCTCGACAAGGAAGAAGCCGACGACAACACTATCGTCGGAGATAAAAACGCCGCTACGATGCAGGCAGAGCTGATCATGGACGGCGCCGAGGAAAAGGTGCAGACTCCCGAGGAAGCCGAGCGTGAGGCTAAAGAAAAGGCTGAACGCGAGGCGGCCGAAAAAGCTGCCAAGGAACCCGGAAAAATCGTCACACTTACTCCCGAATACGCCGAGGATACGAGGTTCTCGGGTGAGGTGCTCAGCACCGCCGACGCGTTCCGTGAAAGCCCCGTGATCGAAAACATTACTTCTATCGACATAGAGGTTCCCGACGGTGAGAACGGTAAGAACGGTGAGAACGGCGAAAAGGAACAGCCTGCCGAAACCGCCGCACCCGAAAAAGCCGAGCCGGAAGCTGCAGAAGCTCCCGAAAAGCCCGAAAAGCCGCTCGAGAGGGTCGTGGCGAAGGTACCGATTTACCGTCCCGAGGATCCGAAGGATATGCTCAACATCAAGGCAGGCCGCTTCTCCGAGGTTGTGACCACCGAGTACGAGGAGTATATCCGCTCAAAGAACCCCTCGGTCATCACGCACGTTATCCGTCCCGAGCCGAAGCCCGAGGTCGAGGAGGAAGAAAAGGAAGAGGACGAGCGTTCAACCAAGGAGAAGATTCTCTCGGCAGTTGTCGGCTTCTTCTCAAAGGACGAGTCCGATGACGATGATATCCCTCAGGAAAAATCCAAAACCATTGAGGACTACACCGGCGAGGACGACGAGAAGAGTATTCTCTTCGAGCTAAACCACAATATCCGCAAGCTGTTCTCGCGCACGCTTATCATGGGCATTGTAACGCTGCTGTCCTTCATTCTGACCGTAGTTACGAGAATCTTCCCCGACGCTATAATCTCCGCCGTACCCGTCGCTCCAGCGGCATACGCGGTATTCAACTTCCTGCTCGTTGGCTTCTCGGTATTTGTGAACAGAGTCGCTATCATGAGCGGTCTGACTCCGCTGCTGAGGTTCAAGGGCAATTCCGACACCGCAGTTGCCGTTGCAGGCGTCGCGGCGGTATTGCAGACGATCGCATCGTTCTTCATGCTCGGCGACATGACCGTTTTCAGCGTCAATTACTACTGCGTCGTCGTGCTGCTCGCATTTTTCACGAACAATCTGGGCAAGCTGATCATGGTGCTCCGCGTCAAGGACAACTTCCGCTTCGTTTCCTCAAAGGGACAGAAGTACGCCGCGAAGATATACAACAACGAATACGTCGCAGGCAAGATGCTCAGCGGCACCGCTGCCGACAGAGCTCTTATCGCCTATCAGCACAAGACAGGCTTCCCTGCCAATTTCCTTAAAATTTCCTACGCGCCCGACCCGAGCGAGGATCTCGCGTCAAAGCTCGCGCCTATCACCTCGGTCATCGCGGTCGTAATAGCGCTGTTCTACGGAGTGGTCAAGCTCTCCTTCGGCGGCGCGATAAACACTCTCGCTCTTATCACGGCGCTCGCTATCCCCGTTTCAACCCTTCTCGCGGTCAATTTCCCCGTAAAAAGGCTGTGCAAGAACCTGCTCGGCTACGGCGCGATGCTCTCGGGCTATCCGTCGATCAAGCAGTTCTGTGACAGCACCGCGATTATGCTCGACGCAAACGAGCTCTTCCCCACCGACTGCATCGAGCTTGAGGGCATCAAGACATACGAGGAATACAACGTCGACGAGTCCCTGCTCTGCGGTATCGCGGTTCTCAAGGAAGCGCAGAATCCGCTCGCGAACGCCTTTGACTCCGTTATCTCCGAAACAGGCGAAAGCCTTCCCGAGGTTGAGTCCGTGCTCTACGAGGACGAGCTCGGTCTTGTCGGCTGGATCAACGGCGAACGCATTCTCGTCGGTTCGCGCAACCTGATGGACAAATACAGCGTTGAAACCCCGACTCCCGAATACGAGGAACGCTACACCTCAAAGGGCAGACAGATCACATATATCTCGCGCGCAGGCAGGCTGGTCGCTATGGTCGTCACAAACTACCACGCCGATCAGGAGCTCCAGGCAGAACTGCAGCGCGCCGAGGCAAACGGCATCAGCTTCCTTATCCGCACCACCGACTATAACATCACCGACGACCTCGTGGCAAAGCTCTACGGTCTGTTCTACCGCAGCATCAAGGTGCTGCCTACAGGCTTGGGTCATGTGCTCAAGGAAGCACAGACAACCACCGAGGAAACCTCGCGCTCATACCTAATCACGGGCGGCAAGGCTGCTTCACTCGCGAGAGCTGTTTCGGGCAGCGTTAAAATCAAAAGCAACATTTCGCTGGCGATCATGATCCAGCTAATCGCAATTGTCCTCGGTATTCTCATCGCCTCTGTCCTCTCGCTGTACGCAAATATCGGCGTTATGGGTTCGCTCGAGGTGCTGATTTATGCGGTATTCTGGGGCGTCGCCGCAATCGCCGCGCCCGCTATCCAGAAGCCGTAACGAAGGGAGATATTATTATGCTGATTGCTCCGTCGCTGTTATCCTGCGACTTTTCAAAAATGGGTGAGGAAATCGCGCGCATGGACAAGGCAGGCGCGGACTGGATGCACCTCGACGTTATGGACGGTCATTTTGTCCCGAACCTCACCTTCGGCGCTCCCATAATAAAATGGGTTCGTCCCTTCTCGGACAAGCCCTTTGACGTTCATCTGATGATAAGCGATCCGCTGCGGTATATCGACGACTTCGCCGACGCGGGCGCGGACATCATCACCTTCCACATCGAAAGCGATTCCGATATCGACAAGACTATCGACAAAATCAAAAGCCGCGGAATCAAGGCAGGCTTGGTGCTCAAGCCCAAAACACCTGCCGAGGCGGTATTCCCCTACCTCGACAGGCTCGATTTGGTGCTTGTCATGACGGTCGAGCCCGGCTTCGGCGGACAGAGCTTTATGGCTGACATGATGCCTAAGGTGGAGGCTATCAAGGCTGAAATCAACAGACGCGGCTTAAATGTTCTGATCGAAGCCGACGGCGGCATAGGCGACGCAACCATCGCCGAGGTCGCAAGGGCTGGCGTTGACGTCTCCGTCGCGGGCACCGCTGTTTTCAAAGCAGAAAATCCCTCTCAAGCCATCAAAAGGCTTGCTGCATATTAAGGAGAGTTGGCATGGACGCAACCATAAGACGCCTGCAAAACAATCTTATTACGCTTGGCACCGGCACGATCGCGTTTGGCATCTGGACGGTCATCAAATACTTTCTTCTCTGCACGGTCGACATTCCGAATATCATTGACTCAACCGGTCAAATTCCCGATGACATCTACAGGATCGCATTTTTTATTATCGTTATGACTGTCGCGATTTTTGACTTCATTCTGCGCTGCGTCATCGGTTTTTCCGCGCGGTCTGAGGGCCGCGGCAAAAAGAAGGGCTGGTTTTATCTGATCACCGCCATAATCACAATCCTTCTGTACGTGTTTGGCGTGATCACCGAGATAACCGCTATGTTCAGCGCAACCGAAGGACTGCTGAATAAGATCATTACGCTCCTTATCGATACGACTTCTATCGTGCTGATTATTGAGATCATTATTTCGAGCATAAAGCTTAAAAAGCTGCTCAGGGTTCGCGGAGGTGCGCATGAATAAGGATTTTCACTGCTACGCCACATACTGTGCGGCTATTCTCGCGGGCTACTCGCATGAGGAAAGCGCGGTCATCGGATACAGCTCACAGATGGTCGACCTATGCACCAGAACAATGCTCTCAAAGCTGCACGCTCCTCAGTCGGCTGCCACCACTCAGCTGCAGCTCGAGCTGATGGACGCGCGGACAGATATCATCGGCTTGCAGGACATCACAAGGATCTGGGCGTCGTTCCACTTCCTGCCGGGCGATCTGTACGCTCAGCCAAAGCAGAAATGCTCAAAGAAATACCTTAACAAATACAGGCTTATCTGCAACCCGAACAGCGAACTGCTCGAGAAAACCGTCAGCCTCGCCAAAGGCAAAAGCGAGCAGGCGGCAGGTATCGCGATGCACGTTCTCGCAGACACATGGGCTCACAGGTACTTCGCGGGCACGCCGTCGCTCGTTATAAACAATATAAACTACCACTGCTTTGAGCTGGTTCAGAGTGAGAACGGCGAAGTGGAACGAAAGGTGAACTTCCGCCACAATCCTTCCGCGCCCGACGACCCCGAACACAGCGCGTATACAAACACCGTTTACTACAACAACGAAAACTCTATCATGAGTCTCGGTCACGGACGCGCGGGACATCTGCCCGATTACTGCTTTGTGAAGTACAAGTATCTCCCCGCATGGAAGCAGTATGAGGAGATCGTCAAGGATAATCCCGCCGATTATCTCAACGCGTTCTGTCAGATGATCTACGCGCTCAAATTCCTGCGCGGAGTTAATCCCTCGTTCGAGCGAGGCAAATACGATACCGAGGCGGCAGAGCCTATTATGGACGATATCCGGCGTATTCTGCACACCGTTCAGCTCGACTCTACAGATGACTGGCGTGAGCTCGGCAGGAAGCTGTCGGGTCACTCGCTCGAGGAAATCGACGTCGATAAAATCGAGAAGGAATACCTTGACGCGGACGACGACAAAAAGGACGACACCTTCCTCGGCAAATTCATCATCGGCGCACTCGCGCAGAAAAGCATGGTGACCAACCAGATCTTCCAGTCGGGCAACAAGCTCGCGGGCTACTCCATCGAGTACAGCAGCAAGGGCTTCAAGGGAATCCGCGATTTCCGCAAGCTGCTGAACAGGAAGGAGAGTGCAAAAAATGAGTAAATTTCAACGTGTCAAAAGCTTTCTGGCTGGAGTCGCACTTCTCCTGCTCATACTGATCCTGCTTGCCGTACCCGAAAGCGGCTTAAGCATTGTCGCTCTGATTCTCTCTCTCTCTCTGGTTTTCTACGGCTTCCGAATGCTGTGGTACTACGCGAAAATGGCGCGTCACATGGTCGGGGGAAAAACCTTCCTGTACCAAAGCATCATCGTGCTGGATTTCGCACTGTTTACATTCAGTCTGATTCGGATATCGACAGTTTGGATCATGATATACCTGATGGGCGTTTTCGCGTTCTCGGGCGCTATAGATATTCTCCGCGCGCTTGAAGCTAAGAAAAACGGCGCTCCGTCGTGGAAGCTGAAGTTCATCAGCGGCTGTATCAGCGTTGCGGCTACGATCGCGCTGTTCATCATCGGGATCATATTCCGCGAACAAACCATTATGGTCTACGGCTACTGCATCAACCTCGGTTACGCCGCCGTTATGAGATTTGTAAACGCGTTCAGACGAACCGCTATTGTTTATATCCAATAAAAAATCACCGTTCTTCCCTGTCAGAGAAGAACGGTGTTATTCTTTTAAAATTCATTGAAAAGGAAATCCGCCCAGTAGTACTGGCTCATGTATTCGTTCGCGTAGGCGTTGACAGCGCCCGCGTCAAGCTCGGCAAAGCGGTAGTAGTCGCAGTCGAGTGTGCTGACGTTTACGGACAGGTTGTTGTAGCTCTTGTTTATCGCCTTCTCCGCTCCGACCTTCTTGAGGCTCTTCATCATGGCGGAAATAAGGATTTGCAGATACGCCTGCTGCTTCTTGTCATATGGCTCGTCCTCAAACAGAGCAGCGGCGATCTCCTTTATCGTACACGAACTGCCGTGGCGGTGCACAAGATAGGCGAAGATCTCCTTTGAACGGCTGCGCTCAAAGTGGACGGGCGTGCCGTCGGGAGTGAATACGTCAAAGTTGCCGAAGCACTGAACCTTCAAGAGCGCGTTGTCCTTCGGTACGATCGGGAATCGCAAATCGGAAAGCTCTCGCGCAACGTCCTCGGCGGTTACGGGCTTCATGATATAGCCGCTCGCGTGAAGCTGCATTGCCGCGCCCGTGTACTCGCTGTAGCCCGTGACGAAGATTATATTCATCTTCGGGTTAACCGCCTTGAGCTCCTTCGCAAGCTCAACGCCGTTCATTCCTCTCATATGTATATCGAGAAACGCGATATCACAGCCGTTTGTTTTTGCCTCGTTGAGCAGGTCGGTCTGCTTCGAAAACGCCGTAATATCCGCGTCGGGCTCGGCTTCCCTTACTGCCATTTCGAGCATCTGAAGCATCAGAGGCTCGTCGTCTACACACAATATTCTCATTTATTATTCTCCTTTGGAATTATAACTCTGGCGACTGTTCCCTCGCCTATAACGCTTGTAATCTCAACATCGGCGTTGCACATATCTTTCAAGCGCCTGCGAGTGTTTTCCATGCCGACGTGCGAGCGTCCGTCGTTCTTTTTGGCTTCGGTATCAAAGCCCACGCCGTCGTCGGATATAATGACCTCATACGCCTTGTCAGTTTCGCGAGTGGCGATTGTAACGGTGCCGCCGTCCTCCTTCATTCCGACTCCGTGCTTGACTGCGTTCTCAACAAGCGGCTGGATCGACAAAAGCGGCAGCTCAAAATCGGTGCACTGAATGTCGTAGGCAATGTTCAGCTTGTCGGCAAAACGCAGCTTTTCTATATACAGATACTTTTCGAGGTGGTCAAGCTCCCTCTCAAACGGCACAGGCAACGTCTGCTTGAGCGAATCCATATTGCCGCGGAGATACTTTGTAAAGGTGATCGTCGCCTTCTGAGCGGTGTCGGGGTCGAGCTTGCAAAGCATAGCGATACTCGACAGCGAATTGTAAAGGAAATGCGGCTGGATCTGGCTGACCATGATCGAAACCTTCGCCTCGTACAGCTCCTTCTGCATCTGCTGGTAACGGATAGCTTCCTTATACTGCTTCTTCAGATCGCGAATCAGACGGATTATCTGGTAAAGCATTGTTATCGCGCTTCCGAAGATGTAGAAGTGAATATCAGTAAAGCTGAAACAGCGGTTAAGCACGTCTAGAATAATCGACAGCGTAAGCGGCGTCCATGAGGCGAGAATGAATACAGCCTGCTTGTTGTTCCGAGCCTCGATAATCAGAAGCACGGTTATTATTATCGTACAAACCGCGGTAAAGATGTAAATATTCGGAGTTGAGCCGTACAGGTCGACAAATCCCGCGAAATGACTGATAACAGCGGCTATCACCATTAAAAGATAGAAAGTAACCGTTACCGTTGCGATTATTCGCGTTACCGACCGCTCGAGATTCGCCCTCAGATAGAAAAACACGGATATGATAAAGAAATAATTCAGCAGTATCTCGAACATCATACAGACGGTGCTGTCGATTATCCACAGGTTCATGTATTCACTGATGCTCTGAGCTATCATATACAAGCCCCAGAACAGGCAGAGTACGCCGAAGGTCAGGTATTTATAATTGATTTTGCCGAGAATGAAGCCCGCGATTGGAAACAGGAACACACCGAAAAAGCACACCAGAACAAACAACAAAAGCGACGGCAGAGAATCAAAAAAGAATTGCAGGTAACTGCCGTTAGCAAAGCTCAGAGTGACCTCGAGCGTGTCCGAAAGATTGGTTCGTGAAATCGGGTACGGGTTATCGAGCTCCAAAACCAATTCGGTATCCATAGTCACGCCCATTTCCTTCAGATAATCCATATCAATAGTCTGAACATAGTAGCCGGGTGTGTCAGGATAAAACATTTCGAGTGAGTAATAGACCGGATAATGCTCCTTGAAGTACTCCTTATCAAGAAACGGGTCGTCAGGATCGTCGGCACTCTGCGTATAGACATTATAAACACTTTCAAGATATTCATCTTTATCTCTGTAAACATGTTCGACGAGAGGTGTTCCGTCGGCGGTTTTCAGGGTGTACCAGATGTTTTTGGTTGAAATATTGATATTCGTGAAGAACTCAAGCTCGGGTAGCAATTTTCCTTTAAATACAACCTTATGAAAGCCGTGGTTGACAATCGGCGTGTCAGGGTCGATCGGCGTCCATTCTCCGTCGTCAACAGAATAAGAGCCGTCGAGAAATACTGACTTTTTATCGAAAAAATCAAACCTGTAATAGTTTATCGCGCCGAGGACGATGAGTCCGATAAGCATTATTAATACAAGAGAAAGAGAGATAATTGTCCACCGTTTGCTTTTGAGAGCCTTACGCATTGAGTTCACCTGATTTCCGTGTGCGTGTCGCTTAGTGATATTATATTAATTTTATCAATTTAACGGATAAATGTCAATGAAAACGAAGGCGCAAAATACATTGTCCTCTCTTGTTGAAAAATTAAAAGAGAGTACCTTTGGTACTCTCTTTTTTCAATGGAGCGGATGACGGGGCTCGAACCCGCTACCTCCACCTTGGCAAGGTGGCGCTCTACCAGATGAGCTACATCCGCATATTTATGGTGCCTCCGGACGGAATCGAACCATCGACACGGGGATTTTCAGTCCCCTGCTCTACCAACTGAGCTACAGAGGCAAATTTGGCGACCCGGAACGGGCTCGAACCGTCGACCTCTAGCGTGACAGGCTAGCGTTCTAACCAACTGAACTACCGGGCCATTATTGGTGGGAGTTACAGGGCTCGAACCTGTGACCCTCTGCTTGTAAGGCAGATGCTCTCCCAGCTGAGCTAAACTCCCAACTGCCTTTGCCGCTGCTTCTCTCGGCAACAGTAAATAGTTTAGCACAGAACCGCTGATTTGTCAATATGTTTTTCAAAAAAATATGTAATTATTTCCGCATCGTTAAGGTCGGGCCAACACAAGACCCGACCTTTACTTACTTCCTATTCCTCTTCAAGAACGTCGTTGAGTACCGCCTTAAGAGTGTCGGCAGAACGCTGCAGAGCTGCGCGCTCCTCATCGCTGAGTTCAATCGGGACCTGACCCTCAACGCCATGCTTGCCGACAATCGCGGGCATACTGAGCGCGACGCCGTTGATTTTCTCCGAATTCTGTATGCTCGATACAGGCAGGATCGATTTCTCGTCCCTTACAATCGCCTCGCAGATGCGCTTTACCGACATCGCGATGCCGTAGTAGGTCGCCTTCTTGCGCTTTATGATCTCGTAGGCGCTGTTCTTGACCTCCTCGGCGATTCTGCGCGAAGTTTCTTCCTCGTGGAAATGTCCGCGCATGTTGCAGAACTTGAAGAGCGGAACGCCCGATACATTCGCGCTGCTCCACGCGGCGATCTCGCTGTCGCCGTGCTCGCCGATTATGAAGGCGTGGATACTTCTGCTGTCAACCCCGAGGTGCTCGCCGAGCATATACTTCAATCTCGCGGTATCGAGAACGGTTCCCGAGCCAAACACGCGGTTCGAGGGATATCCGCTGAGCTGCTTTGCGACGTAGGTCAGGATATCAACGGGGTTCGCGACTATCAGAAGAATGCCCGAGCGGTTGTACTTGGCTACTTCCGGAATAATCGACTTGAAGATCGCGACGTTCTTCTTGACCAAATCGAGTCTTGTTTCACCCGGCTTCTGACCCGCGCCCGCGGTGACAATTACGACGGCGGCGTCGCTGATGTCCTGATAAGTGCCCGCGTAAATCTGCATGGGTTTTGAGAAAGGCAGTCCGTGGCTTATATCGAGAGCTTCACCCTCTGCCCTGTCCTTGTCAGCGTCGATCAGCACGATCTCGGAAAACAGATGGCTCTCCATAAGTGAAAATGCCGATGCCGAGCCTACAAATCCGCAGCCGATGATTGCCGCCTTTCTGCTGTTCATTTCTACCATAAATAATCACTCCCTGTTACAAAGATAATATTTCCAAAAAATTATTGTTTATTTAAGCGCTGCGGGTGCGTCGGAAGGATCGACGACATTCTCAACCGCCAGCTCTGACGGACACACCTTGCCGTCGGCATCGATAAGACGCTCAACAAGCGTTCCGTACACGCATTCGATACCCTGCGCCTCGAGCACTGCCTTAGCGGTTTCCGTGATAACCTCCGCGTACAAAGACTTCACCCTTAAGAGTACAAAGAGCATCGCCGCGGCTTTTCCGACAACCTTGTCGGCTGCGGCAGCACCAATCCATGTGTCCTCTCCGACAAGTGAAAGCAGCGAATCAAGTCCGCTATCCTCGGAAACATGGACGCTGTCCTTCGCGCAGACGACGAGTTTATAGCCGCCGATGCTGAGCATCTGACGCGCATAGGTCATTTCGGTTATCATTTTGCTTCACCTCTTACTGTTGTCTATTAGTCCTCGTCATAAACCGTCGCTTCAACATAGCCGTCGTCGATCACCTGTCTGCCTGCGCGAGCGACAAAAATCAGAGTGATGATGTCAAACAGTGCCGACACGAGAATCGCGATTCCCGCGAACATAAATAGAAAGTGAGTGGTTTCAAATGGGTTAACAAGAATAACGCCGCCGAGGATTACAGAAATTATCGCGCTGATGATGCTGAAAGCGGAAACAGGCTGGTTGGCTTTTCTTGAGTTGAAATATCCCATGATCTTTATAAAGCCCGAAATCAGCAGTATCACACCGTAGAGTATCGCGATAAAGGCAAAGAAGGACATGATCAGACCGTGAGCTGAAATTGTGAATATTCCTATCGCAAGCAGGATTATCGACCAGATAAGAGTAAAGGTACTCTCCTCCTGCTTCTTGCGCGCGCTGAAATAGCGGATAAGATAAATCAGACCGACTACCGTGAGGAAGATTCCGAAGCAAATCACCACAATGGTTGTGAAGGTCTCGGGGTTGATAAGCAGAAATACGCCAACTGCGATTTCAAAAATCAGCATCAGGATAATCGGGATATTGTTTTTGATGGTGTTCATATTATTTGCCTCCTTAGATTGGATTATTTATCGGATAATCGGACTTATAGCCCGCAATGTACTTCTGTATCTCCGTAGCGTCCACAATATCGACAACGCCATCGCCGTTCACGTCGGAAACGCGGTTTGTCAGAGCATCGGGAGTCACGAGAGCCGCTGTGATACGCTGAACCCCGGTGACATCGGTCACAGTGATATCGCCGTCGTTATCAGCGTCACCGTATATTTTTCCCGTGACAGACGCGAAAACATCGAGCGAGGACAGTACCCTGCCATGAGCGTCGAAAAACGCCTGATTGTCAACCGCTGAGCCGCCGTAGTACTTGCCTGCGTCGTCGGGGTCGTATGCCGCCGAGAAGCTCGAAGCCCAGCCTGAGCCGTATTTTTCCAAAAGCTTGCTGTTTGCTTTATATCGGGCTGAATAAGCGCTGCCGCTCAGTCCCGTTGTATCGCCGACGGTGATCCACGCGCCTTCCCAGTAAAAGACGCCGAGTCCCCTTTCTCCGACGTCGTTTACGGCGTTCATCACAGCTCTAACCTCGTCCGCCTGACCTTGTGGCGTGAAGCTCCAGAGCAGGTTTTCGCCCGAGGAATTCGCGCCGCTGTTGACGGTATTCCGAAAGCCGTCGGTATCGTCGAGTGTGAAGGGATATGAGGTCTCTGCGACGAGGGTGTATTTGCCGTAGGTGTCAGCGACGTAGGATAAAACCGTCGTCAGGTTGCTCAGGCTGCCGTGCCAGAACGGATAGTATGAGGTTGCGAAAACGTCGTAGTCAGCGCCGTATCTGTTGAGCGAATCGGCAAGGTACTTAACATGACAGTCGCGCTCGGGATTTGTAAAGTGAAGCGCGACAAGGACGTTTTTGTCAAAATCCCTGACCGCCCTGCTTCCCGAATCAAATAGCTTTGACATGGATTCAAAGCTGTACTCTCCTGCTATGCCCGTGGTGGTTTCGTTGCCGATCTGCACCATGCCGATATCCGCGCCTGCCGCTTTTATTTTGTTCAGCGAATCCAGAGTGAAATCATAAAGCGCGGTGCATTTTTCCGATAAAGAATAATTCTGCCATTTCTTGGGCGCCTGCTGCTTTTTCGGGTCAGCCCAGAAATCGGAATAATGGAAGTCAACAAGGAGCTTCATTCCGTATTTTGCAGCACGTCTGCCGATTTCAGCCGCGGACTGAACGTCGCAGTTACCGCCGCCGTAGCCCGCGCCGTTTCCGTCAAAGGGGTCGTTCCAGACGCGGACGCGGATATAATTTACCCCGTGATAAGCGAGGATTTTGAACAGGTCGCTTTCGCTGTCTTTTTCATCGTAAAACTTAACGCCCGACTGCTCAAGAGAAAGCACGGAGGATATGTCCATTCCGCGGATAAAATCGGGATTATTGAAGTCAATTTTACCGCTCTGTGCCGCGAACGACGGCAAAAATGCGGAACAGATAAGCGCAAGAACCGTCAGCACGGCAGAAAAAGCCTTTTTGACCATAATTCGCCCCTCCGAATCACTTTATATAACAATGATAACACAAATACGGAAGCAACGTCAATATTTTTCGGTAAATAATTACAGCCATACCGAAAACCGATATGGCTGAAAAATTAATGGCACTGATTTTTCATCGGGCAGTTTGCGCAGCCGCAGCCGCAGGTTGACTGACCCTGTTTTTTCTTCTTTACTCTGTTTATAATTATCAGGGCTAAAACCGCCGCGACTGCCGTGCCGACAACGATGGTGCCCCAATTAGCAGCTAACCATTCCATATATACCTCACTTGAGCTTTACATTTAGCTTTTTCGGTTCCTTGTAAGGTCTGACGAGCAGGTAAATGATGAGAGCCATCACGATAACCGCCGCGATAAGACCGATAAGATTCATATTCCCGAAGAATGCCGAGCCGAGCTGATAGATCATCAGCGACACAGCGTAAGCGAACAGGCACTGATACGCGAGAGCAAATGCCGTCCACGCGGCTGAGTTCATCTCTCTTCTGATTGCGCTCATAGCAGCAATACACGGTGCGCAGAGAAGATTGAAGGTCAGGAAGGAGTACGCCGAGAGTTTTGTCATGCTGATGAAGTCGAGTACTCCGAATACGCCGACGATCTCTTCCTTCGCGATAAGTCCCATTATAGTCGCTACGCTCGCTGTGCTGTTGCCGAAGCCGAGCGGAATGAATATCCACTTGATTGCATCGCCGATTTTGCCGAGAATACTGTCCGCGAGCGCCATATCTGTGCTGAAGCCGAACACGCCGTTCGTCCAGCCGAAGTGTGAGCCTGCCCAGATAATGACAGACGCGAGCAGGATAACAGTGCCTGCCTTCTTGACAAACGACCAGCCTCTGTCCCACATTGAACGCAGAATGTTGCTTAATGTCGGGAGGTGGTATGCGGGAAGCTCCATGACAAACGGAGCGGGATCACCCGAGAAGATTTTTGTCTTTTTGAGCATTATGCCCGAAACTATTATAGCCGCCATGCCCATAAAATACGCGCTCGGCGCTACCCACCACGCGCCGCCGAAAAGCGCCGTTGTGATCATCGAGATAACAGGCAGCTTTGCGCCGCAGGGAATGAAGGTGGTTGTCATTATAGTCATGCGGCGGTCGCGCTCGTTTTCGATCGTGCGCGAAGCCATGATGCCCGGAACTCCGCAGCCGGTGCCGATAAGCATCGGGATAAACGACTTGCCCGAGAGTCCGAACTTGCGGAAAATCCTGTCCATAACGAAGGCGATACGCGACATGTAGCCGCAGCTTTCGAGGAAAGCAAGAAAGAAGAAGAGCACGAGCATCTGCGGCAGGAAGCCCAGTACCGAGCCTACGCCGCCGATAATACCGTTGATAATCAGACCCTTGAGCCAGTCGGCGCAGTTGATCGCGTCAAGCCCTTCCTGAGCGAGCGTCGGAACGCTCTTGACCCACACGCCGTACTCGGACGGATCGGGCGCTTCATCAAGAATCGGGTCAACCAAGGTGTCGAGGTCATAGCCCAGTGCAACAACCGCTGAACCGTAGGTTTCATAGTGCGCGGCGAATTTTTCAAGGCTCGGTTCGTCAGCAAAGAAATCAACGCGCAGGGTTCTTGCCGCTGTCGTCTGACCGTGGGAGACTTCCTTCTCTGTCTTTTCCGCCTCGCGGAGCATTTCGCCGATTTCCTTTTGATTAAAGAAATGCTCCTTTCCGTAGTCCTCGTAGTCCTCGCTGTATTCCGTGTCGCCCATTCCGAGCAGGTGCCAGCCGTCGCCGAACACTCCGTTGTTCACCCAGTTTGTGAACGCCGTGCCGACGGTGCTGATGGATACGTAGTAAACCACAACCATTACAAGCACGAAAATCGGCAGCGCAGCGTAACGGTTGGTGACGACCTTGTCGATTTTGTCAGAGGTCGTGAGCCTGCCCTGATTGTGCTTATGATAACAGCGCTTGATTATCTTTCCTATGTAGACATATCGCTCGTTTGTGATGATGCTCTCCGCGTCGTCGTCAAGCTCCTTCTCGGCGGCAGCTATGTCCTTTTCGATATGCTTCAGAACGTCCCCGGGAATGTTGAGCTTTTCGAGCACCCTCTCGTCGCGCTCAAAAATCTTGACGGCATACCACCGCTGCTGCTCCTCGGGAAGGTCATGAATAACGGCTTCCTCAATGTGAGCGAGAGCGTGCTCAACCGCGCCGCTGAATGCGTGCTGAGGAACGGTCTTGTCATTTTTCGCCGCTTCAATCGCCTCCTCGGCAGCCTCGTTGATTCCCGTGCCCTTGAGAGCCGAGATCTCGACCACGCGGCAGCCGAGAGCCTTTGACAGCTCGGCAATGTCGATCTTGTCGCCGTTCTTTCGGACAACGTCCATCATGTTTATCGCGACTACAACGGGAATGCCAAGCTCGGTCATCTGAGTGGTAAGATAAAGGTTTCGCTCTATATTGGTTCCGTCGACGATATTGAGGATCGCGTCCGGTCTTTCGTTAACAAGGTAATTTCGCGCCACTACCTCCTCAAGGGTGTACGGCGAAAGCGAGTAGATACCCGGCAAGTCGGTGAGAATCACGTCGGGGTGCTTCTTTAGCTTGCCTTCCTTCTTCTCAACGGTTACGCCCGGCCAGTTGCCCACAAACTGGTTAGAACCCGTGAGCGCATTGAACAGCGTCGTTTTACCGCAGTTCGGATTGCCCGCCAGGGCAATTTTGATTTCCATTTATATTATCCTTTCATTTGCGCCTTTCGCGCCTTATTCTACCTCTATCATATCCGCGTCCGCCTTGCGAAGCGTGAGCTCGTAGCCCCTCACGGTAAGCTCCATCGGATCGCCCAAAGGCGCTACCTTGCGCACGGTGATTTCAACGCCCTTCGTGATGCCCATATCCATAATTCTGCGCCTGACAGGGCCTTCACCGTGAACCTTAATGACCCTGACGGTCGCTCCTATCTTTACGTTTTTGAGTGTATTCATAAAATAATCTCCTTATACCATAATCTTCTCCGCCATCTCTCTGCTGACGGCTACGCGCGACTCCTTGACGCTGACGATAAGATCTCCGTCGTTCTCACTGATTACGGAAATCTCGCCGCCGACAACAAAGCCGAGGTTTTCAAGATGCTTCTTTGTATCACGATTGCCGCCGACCTTTTTTATTATTAAGCTGTCGCCTGAATTCGCAAAAATCAATGGCACCATTTCATCATCTCCTAAGCAAGATTAGCTAATGCTAACCGTTTGGCTGATAAAAAGGTTAGTCAAAACTAACCGATTCGTGTAAAAAAGCAGCAGAAATATCTGCTTTTTCAAAATTAATTATATCGGAATGTTAAGACTTTGTCAAGGATTTTCGAATAATAAATTAGCACAGACTAACTTAAATAATTTCTGCACAGACAATTGACTTGCGATATTTTGGCATATATAATTATATTATGAACAGTCGGGATATATTCCCATTTGATATTTTCTTTCCGATCTCTCCGCGCGGCATCAGCACCCGTCAGAGAGAAACAGCGACAGACTAAAAGGAGATTAATATGAAAACCGTAAAATTTGGCAACTCCGACCTTATGGTGCCCGTTATCGGTCTGGGCTGCATGAGAATGAATAACCTCGAGAAGAACGCTATTCCCTATTATATCGAGCACTGCTGCGATCTGGGCATAAATTTCTTTGACCACGCGGACGTTTACTCCGACGGCGAGTGCGAATCGCTTTTCGGCGAGGCTACGAAGAGCGTTTCGGTTCCGAGAGATAAAATGATTATCCAGTCAAAGTGCGGAATTATCCGCGGCGTGATGTACGATTTTTCATACGAGCACATCATCAAATCGGTCGACGGAATTTTGAATAGGCTCGGCACCGATTATCTTGATATTCTCCTGCTCCACCGTCCCGACGCGCTCTGTGAGCCCGAAGAGGTCGCAAAGGCTTTTGACGAGCTCGAGAGCAAGGGCAAGGTTCGCTATTTCGGCGTATCAAACCACCGCCCCTCTCAGATAGAGCTGCTCAAGACCTGCGTTAGACAGGAGATCCACTGCAACCAGATGCGTTTCAGTATCCCCTACTCAAGCCTTGTTTCAACAGGTATCGAGGCGAATATGATCACCGAGGGCGGCGCTGACAGAAACGGCGACCTGCTTGACTACTGCCGTCTGCACGGCATTACCGTTCAGGCATGGGCTCCGTTCAGAGGCAAAAACGGCTCATTCGTAGACAGCAACGAGACCTATCCCGACCTCAACTGGGCGCTCGGCGAGATCAGCGCGAAGTACAACACCACAAAGACCGCGATCGCGGCGGCGTGGATACTTCGTCACCCCGCAAGGATCCAGACGATCGCCGGCACGATGAACTTTGACCGTATCAAAGAAGTCGCCGCGGCTTCCGACATCACCCTCACACGCGACGAGTGGTACAGGCTCTACACCTCCGCAGGTCATCTGTTGCCCTGATATAATAGTATATATAAAGATTAAGCACGCCCTTCCGAAAGACGGGCGTGCTTTTTGTCGTCGATGTCTGTTATTTTATTTGCTGAGCGTATACGCCGTGGACATCGGGAACCCCAATTCATACATAATCATTTCCTCACGGGCTCTGCTTCCCTCGTCCTCAGGGTCGCACCCGAGAATACCTAGTACCCCGAGCACTGTCAAATACACCGCTTCCCTCTGAAGGGAACTGAAATAAGTCTGCGCGAGCTCGCTTGCACGTTCAAGCGATACATAGACGGCACCCAATACACCGTCCTCGTTCATCGGCTTATAGAGCATATTCTCAACGCTGCTGCAGCCGAAGATTTTTTCGTTGATTTTTCTGATTTCCTCATTGTCGGTAAAGATGACGTCGATCTCAGCGGAAGCGCTGTAGCCCTGGAGTATGAGCGTCGCAAGACAACACCTGCGGATAAGCATGCGAAGTCCCTTGGGCACCTTCACTGTCTTTTGGATATCGGTGATCACAACCTTGGTTTTCTCTGCCATAACTTATTATCCCCCTTTCGCGATATTCAGCCTGCTTTTCGACTGTATACATATTATATAAAATTTCCGCAGATTTGTAAATTCGCATTTTAGATAATAATGTTTCATGAGTTGATAGTTTTTTTGATTATTTTTGAATAGTTTTGCTTGACTTTGATAATTTATGTGCTATAATGGTATTAAGAGGTGATTGAAGTTGCTTACCCAGGAAAGATATCAGTCAATTTTGAGCATCATCAACGACAAGAACGCCGTTACCGTTGCGGAACTGGCGCAGCTGCTCGACACCTCGGAATCCACTATCCGGCGTGACCTGACAGCTCTCGACGAGCTTGGTAAAATCAAGAAGGTTTTCGGAGGTGCGACCTCTATCACCCAATCGGGCGGAATGTACGAGGACAATGTCCACACCCGCGAGAACCTTATGTATGATGAAAAAACCGAAATCGCGAAGTACTGCGCCGGGCTTATCAACAATACCGACTTTGTTTATATCGACGCAGGCACCACCACCTCGCGTCTTATTGATTTTATAGACAACGACAAAGCAACCTACGTCACCAACGGCATTTCACACGCGCGCAAGCTGATCCAAAAGGGTCTGAGCACGTACATGCTCGGCGGCAAGATAAAACCGCTGACCGAGGCTGTTGTAGGCGCCGAAAGCATTCTCTCGATGAAGGGCCTGAACTTCTCGAAGGCTTTTATGGGCACAAACGGCATTGACCTCTCGGCGGGCTACACGACACCCGACCTCGAGGAAGCGCGCATCAAGGAAGTGGCGATAAACACAAGCTACATGGCTTTTATCCTCGCCGACAGAACGAAATTCAGGAGATTGTTTTCCGTATCGTTCGCACAGCTCAAGCAGTGCTGCATCATCACGGATCACATCCCCGACAATAGATTTGCAAACGAAACAGTCATAAAGGAGGTAATGAAGTGATTTATACCGTTACGCTCAATCCGTCAATCGACTATATTGTACGGCTTGACAAGCTGGTCAACGGTATCACAAACCGCACCACCAGCGAGGAGTACTACTACGGCGGAAAGGGAATCAACGTTTCCTGCGTGCTCGCGGAGCTCGACCTCGACAGCACCGCCTACGGCTTTGTGGCGGGCTTCACCGGAGAGGCGATCGAAAAGGGTATCCGCAACGACAGGATAATCACTGATTTCATCAAGCTGAAGCACGGCATCTCGCGCATCAACGTCAAAATCAAGGCAGGCGAGGAAACCGAAATCAACTGTCAGGGTCCTCACATCGACGACAGAGAGCTCGAGAGACTTCTCCAGAAGATCGACCGAATCGCAAACGACGACACCCTCGTTATCGCGGGCAGCGTTCCGAAAACAATGCCCGACGACATCTATGAGAGAATGCTCGAGAGGATCAAGCACAAGAAGGTCAGGATCGTAGTTGACGCGACAAAGAAGCTGCTTGTCAACTCCCTCAAGTATAAGCCCTTCCTGATAAAGCCGAACCGCCAGGAGCTTTCGGAGATCTTCGAGGTCGAGGTAAAGACCGAGGATGACATTGAGAAATACGCCAAGGAGCTCCAGATGATGGGCGCTCAGAACGTGCTTATCTCGCTCGGCGGCGAAGGCGCTATGCTGATCGATGAATTCGGAAACAAGCATAAGGCGGGCGTTCTCAAGGAAAAGGTCATCAACACCGTCGGCTCGGGCGACTCGATGGTAGCGGGCTTCGTTGCCGGTTACGAGAAGGAAAAGAACTATGAATACGCCCTCAAGCTCGGAAGCGTCTGCGGCAATGCAACTGCATTCCTTCCGGGACTCGCGACAAAGGAAAAAATCGTCGAGCTTCTCAAGAAGTTCGACGAGGTTTACAAAGAGCCATAAGCTGTAAGAGTACAGCGTATAATATAATAAAAATCAAGGAGGAAACATAATGCGTATTACCGATTTGCTGAAAAAACAAGGCATCGCTCTGGGCGCGTCACCGAGCTCCAAGAGTGAAGCAATCGACCTGCTGGTCGGCCTGCACGAGAAATGCGGTAACCTGAAAGACACCGCAGCCTACAAGGAAGGCATCATCGCCCGCGAAGGAATGGGCACAACCGCCATCGGCATGGAGGTTGCTATTCCCCACGCCAAGAGCGAAGCGGTCAAGGCTCCCGCTCTGACAGCCATCACCGTTCCGAACGGCGTTGACTACGACTCACCCGACGGTCAGCCCTGCAAGCTCATCTTCATGATAGCGGCGACAACCGACGGCGACGTTCACCTCGAGGTTCTCGCAAGACTGATGCAGATGCTTATGCACGAGGATTTCACCGCGAAGCTCAAGGCGGCGAAAACTCCCGACGAGTTCCTGAAGATCATCGACGATCAGGAAACAAAGCAGTTCCCCGACGAGGCTAAGGCTGTCGCAGCGGAAGCTAAATCAGGCTACCGCGTACTGGCTGTAACAGCCTGCCCGACAGGTATCGCTCACACCTACATGGCTGCCGAGGCTCTTGCCAAGGCAGGCGAACAGATGGGCATTACCATCAAGGTTGAAACCAATGGCTCCGGCGGCGCCAAGAACGTTCTGACCGCCGAGGAGATCGCGAACTGCGACGGTATCATCATCGCTGCCGACAAGAGCGTTGAGACCGCACGTTTCGACGGCAAGCCCGTTTACTCGACTAAGGTTGCCGACGGCATTCACAAGCCCGAGGAGCTCATCAACAAGATCATCAACGGTCAGGCTCCCGTATTCCATTCCGACAAGGCTGCTGCGGCGTCCTCAGACGGCGGCGGCAACGAGAGCTTCGGCAGAAAGCTCTATAAACACCTGATGAACGGCGTATCGCATATGCTTCCGTTCGTTGTAGCAGGCGGTATCTTTATCGCGATCGCATTCCTGATCGACGCCGCAATGGGCGCTCCTCAGGACGGCAACTTCGGTTCCGCAACTCCCGTCGCGGCTTGGTTCAAGTCAATCGGCGGCGTGGCGTTCGGCTTCATGCTTCCTATCCTCGCAGGATTTATCGCAATGTCAATCGCTGACCGTCCCGGCTTGCTCGTCGGCTTTGTAGGCGGCTCTCTCGCAGCTGTCGGCTCGACCTTCGCGGCTCCCGGCGGTGACAGCACCTCCGTATCCGGCTTCCTCGGCGCTCTCCTCGCAGGCTTCGTTGCAGGCTGGCTGATGAAGATGCTCGAAAAGCTGTGCGACCACCTGCCCCGCGCGCTTGAAGGTATCAAACCCGTACTTATCTATCCTCTCGCAGGTCTCGGCATCGTAGGCGTTATGATGTGCGCCGTCAACCCGATCATGGGTATCATCAACACAGGTATGACAAACGGCGTTACCGAGATGGCCAAGAACCCCGCTCTCATCGTTCCGCTCTGCGCTCTGCTCGCCGGCATGATGGCTATCGACATGGGCGGCCCGTTCAACAAGGCTGCTTACGTTACCGCTGCAGGTCTGCTCGCTAACTCACCCAACAACGCTACCTACATGATCATGGCTGCGGTTATGATCGGCGGTATGGTTCCTCCAATCGCTATCGCTCTCTCCACCACTATCTTCAGAAGCCGCTGGACTGACGAAGAAAGAAAGAACGGCCCCGTTAACTTCATCATGGGTCTGTCCTTCATCACCGAGGGCGCTATCCCCTACGCCGCAGGTCATCCGCTCCAGGTTATCCCGAGCTGCATCGTCGGCTCCGCTGCCGCCGGCGCACTCTCCGCTCTCTTCGGCTGCACACTGATGGCTCCTCACGGCGGTATCTTCGTACTCCCGACCATCGGCAACCCCGCTCTGTACTTCCTGGCGCTCGCTATCGGCTCCGTTCTCGGTATGCTCATGCTCGCCATCCTCAAGAGACCTATCAAGAAATAATTTGACTTATTAAGCAATAATATTTTTATCGGGGAGAGCCCGACGCTCTCCCCGCAAAATGAACATAAAGGAGTTTTGACATATGGTATCAAAGAAAGTAACACTCGTTAACGCACAGGGCTTTCATATGCGTCCCGCTTCCGTATTTGCAACCGCTATGGGCAAATACCCCTGCAACGTAACCATCAACTTTAACGGCAACAACTACAACGCTAAGAGCCTGCTCAACATTATCGCAGCCTGCATCAAGTGCGGCAGCGAAATCGAGCTTATCTGCGACGGTCCCGAAGAGGATAAGGCTCTTGACGAAGCCGTAAAGATGATCGAGAGCGGCTTGGGCGAATAAAACCACGTATTAAGGGGCGATCCTCGCGGTCGCCCTACAATATTAGTACCTAAACAAGAGGTGATTGTAAATGTTAAAAGGTATTGGCGCTTCCGACGGTATCGGTATCGGCAGAGTCATGATTGTCGTCGAACAGTCGCTTGATTATATACCGAAAGAGGTTACTGACATAGACGCGGAGCTTCAACGTTACCGCGATGCCGTAGACAAGTTCTGCGGCAACACCATGGAGCAGGCGGAGAATATCCGCAAGTCCACCGGCGAGAAGGAGGCCGAGATCCTGCTCGGTCACATCGCTATTATCCGCGACCCGTTCATGGGCGGCGAAATCGAGAACCTGATCAAGGCTCATCAGTGCGCCGAGGCGTCGGTTGAACAGATCTGCAAGATGTTCATCGACATGTTCTCCGCAACGGGCGACGACCTGACCATGCAGAGAGCTACGGACGTCAAGGATATCCGCGACGGTCTGCTCTCGATTCTCCTCGGCATTGAGGAGGTCAAGATCAGCGACGCTCCCGCAGGCACAGTGCTAGTAGCCAAGGAAGTAACCCCCTCGATGACGGCCGGCATCAACAAGGACAACATCGTCGGCATCATCACGGAAACAGGCTCACAGACATCTCACTCCGCTATCCTGGCGAGAGCGCTCGAAATCCCCGCCGTACTCAGCGTACCGAACGCGGTTTCGAGCCTGTCGAGCGGTGAGCAGGTCATTGTCGACGGCAAGAGCGGCGATGTTATCACAGCTCCTTCCGAAGAGCAAATCGAAGAATACACCGCGAAGCGCGAAGCGTTCCTCAGAGAACGCCGTGAACTCGAAAGTCTCAGAGGCAAAAAGACCCTCTCTGCAAGCGGCGAGGAATACGAGCTGTTCTGCAACATCGGTACTCCCAAGGACGCGACTAAGGCTGTCGAGGCTGACGGCGAAGGCGTAGGTCTGTTCCGCACGGAGTTCCTGTTCATGGACAGAAATTCACTCCCCACAGAGGACGAGCAGTTTGAAGCGTACAAGCAGGCGAGCCTGATTCTCAAGGGCAAGCCGCTCATTATCCGTACACTCGACATCGGCGGCGACAAGGATATCCCCTATCTCGGACTCGCCAAGGAAGAGAACCCGTTCATGGGCTTCCGCGCTATCCGCTACTGCCTGAAGAACCGCGATATGTTCAAGTCGCAGATCAAGGCGATCCTCAGAGCGAGCGCGTTCGGCGATATCCGCATCATGTTCCCGCTTATCACGGCGATCGAAGAGCTGCGTCAGGGCAAGGAGCTTGTTGAGGAAGCAAAGAACGACCTCAGAGCTTCGGGCATTGAATTCGACGAGAACATTCAGGTCGGCGTTATGACAGAGACCGCCGCTTCCGGTGTGATCGCAGATCTCCTCGCGAAGGAAGCAGACTTCTTCAGCATCGGCACAAACGACCTCACAGGCTATACTATGGCGGCTGACAGAGGCAACGGCGATGTTTCTTACCTCTATTCCCCGTTCCAGCCCAGCGTTCTGCGCATGATCCGCCGTATTATCAAGAACGCACGAGAGAACAATATCCCCGTCGGTATGTGCGGTGAGGCTGCCGCCAACCCGATGATGATTCCGCTGCTGATTTCCTTCGGACTTACCGAATTCAGCGTTTCGGCGCCTTCCGTCCTCAGAGTCAGAAAGAACATCTCCAAGTGGACAAAGGCGGAGGCAGACGCTGTTGCCGAAAAGGTAATGGCAATGACCACCGAGGCTGAAATCACCGAATATCTCAACACAGTTGTATAATCTTTTTCTTCATTTACTTCCGTCCCCGGGCAGGATTCCTGTCCGGGGACAATATTTTATAACCAATCTCTTGACAATATTCAAGCGTTTTTGTTATAATAAAATTTAAAAGAAAATTATATTTTTGTTTAATTTATGAAAGGATGAATAAACTATGTCTGATATTCAGTTAGTGCTTGACGGAGTGCCCGAGGAACCCGCTGCAGATCCTGTTCAGGAGCAGGAAAACGCCCTTGCAGCTCAAAAGGTATTAAGCGAGGTAGAAAAGCTCTCCGCCGAGGAGCAGGCTCAGGTTGAGGCTTTTGCAAAGAAAATCGACCTGCACAAGTCCGAAATCATTACAAACTACGGTGCGACCATTCAAAAGCAGTCCGCCGCAATCGCCACCAAAACCCTCCAGGACGTTAAGACCAAGAACACGGGCGAAATCAGCAACCTGCTCGTTGAAATGGTTGTCGCTATGGACGGCGTCGAAGGCGGCAAGGATCAGGGCGGATTTCTCTCGAACTTCTTCAAGAAGATCAAGGGCGCCGCTATCACCACACGCACAAGAAACGAGAGCGCCGAAAAGACGCTTGAGCGCATCGAAAAGCAGCTCGAGGGTCACAAGCTGAACCTGCAGAAGGATATCGCTATGCTCGACGCGCTCTACGACGAGAACTGGAACACCTTCAAGGCTCTGACCATGTATATCAAGGCTGCTGAGATTGCGATTGAGGACGCGCGCAGCGGTGAACTTGCCGAGCTTTACGCTAAAGCTCAGGCTTCGGGTCTGCCCGAGGACGCTATGCTCGCCGACAACTTCGCAAAGAACCTCGACCAGTTTGAGAAGCAGGTTCACAACCTCCGTCTCACACGTACAAGCTGTCTGCAGTCCGCTCCGCAGATCCGCATGATCCAGCACAACGACCAGGATATGACCCTCAAGCTCCAGAGCAGCATCGTAAACACCATGCCCCTGTGGAGAAAGAAAATCGCCATGTCGATCGCCATCAACAACAATCTGCAGGCGGCTCAGGCTGCCAACGCGGTTGACGACCTCACAAACAAGATGCTCAGAGAACAGGCGGCTCAGTTCCACCTCGGCGTAGTTGAATCAGCGAAGTCCTCGCAGAGAAGCATTATTGACATTGAGACCATCGACTATGTAAACAAAGAAATCACGGGAGCTGTCCTCGACTACATCGCGATCGAGCAGAAGGGCGCTCAGGACCGCCGTGCCGCGGTTCAGGTTATCGCAAACTCCGAGCGCGAGCTTGTACAGGGCATTCTCTCCGCTACCGCAGGAAATTAATGAAAAGATTTTTTAACGAAAGAGGTGATGAATTATGCTGAAAGCGCTCAGAATACTCGGCGCGATACTTTCCGCGATCGGACTCGTCGGAATTGCCGCGGGGCTTTTGGCTTCATCATCTATGATTGTTGCAATCGGCATTCGCGGCGTAAGCCTGCTCTCCACCATTTCCGCCGTTACGCTCTGCACGGGCGTGACAGCATTGGCAGGCGGCACTATTCCCGCAATCGTTCAGCGCCGCAGCAATCAGAAGCAGCTCGAGCATGACCGCGAAACCGACAGAAAGCAGTTCTCAGACTACGCGAAGGACAGCCTCAACCCCGAGAAAACACGTATCCGCCTTGAACAGCTCCGCCGCAAAAATCCTAACCTCAACACGCTTGTCGAAACCTGTCTGGAGCAGATGGACAGGATCGACACCTATCAGGCGCGTCACAGGAGTCTGCTTGAGGCAAACGAGGCAATTTATCTCGAGGACACGATTGAGATCATCGACGAGAGCGAGAAACGCATCTGCCGCAATATCCGCAATATCATCAACTGCTGTATCCTCGTCGAGGACAGCAAAAGCAGCGTCAATGAGCTCGACGGCAACATCATCAACTCCTCCCTCGCCGAAAATGAGGAGGAACTTAAAACCGTCGCCACTCTTCTGAGATATTCCGTCGCCTACATCAACAACTACAACCGCAGCGGCGTCAGTGACAGAAGCGAGCTTGACGCATGGCTGAAAGTCATGAAGTCGTCTATGGGAGGCAATAATGAAAAACACTAAAAAAATCGTAGCGGGCGTGCTCTCGCTCGCGATGCTCTCGGGAATAGCCGCAGGCTGCACCAAATACGAATCAGGCAGCGAGAAGGTTTATTCCTATGACGAGGCTATAAAAGAGCTGAAGGCTTTCAACGACCAGATACAAACCGACGAGGTCAGGCCGCAGCTCGATATTTACAAGAACGAAGCGGCGTCGGCTACGCTCGCAGATATCAAAACCTTCCCTCTGACCGTGGAAGGAAACGGCTCTATCAATATCGAAATTGCAGCCGCCACCGAATTCAGCTCTGATTCTCCCGACGACTGGATGAACATTGTCGCCGAGAACTTTAACCGCAGCGGCGTGACCGTAGGCGGAAAATCCGTCAGCGTTACCGTCCGCAGGATCACCTCGGGCGAGGTTCTGACCTATATGACCGAGGGCGACTACAAACCCGACGTTTACGCACCCAGTTCGGAAGCATGGGGGCTTATGCTCGCCGCTAAGGGCGTCGGAACTGTTGAGCTCGCCGACAGGATCGCAGGCAACACCGCAGGCGTTCTTATGGAAAAGAAAACTTATGATTCTTTTACAGAAAAATACGGCGAGGTCACACTCGAGAATGTTCTCAACGCTTCTCTCGCAGGAGATCTGACCTTTGCATACACAAACCCCTACACCTCGTCAACGGGACTGAATATCCTCACCTCGATGCTCTACGCGTTCGACAGGGATGATCCGCTGTCGCAGACGGCTCAGCAAAAGCTGATCGACTATCAGAAGCAGTCGCCGCCTGTCGCCTACACCACCGGAGTTCTCCGTGACCAGGCGACCAAGGGTATTATCAAAGCGATGGTCATGGAGGAGCAGGCTTATCACAACACACCTGAGCTGAAAAACTACGTCTACACCCCCGCGGGTATCCGCCACGACCACCCGCTCTATACCTTTGACTACGTTTCGTCAGAAAAGCAGGAAGCGGCAAAGCTGTTTACAGAGTTCTGCCTGAGCAGCGAATCGCAGAGCCTCGCCGACAAAAAGGGCTTTAACCTCCACAACGAATACAAGAGTCAGCCGAACGGAATGGACGGCGCGGGTTATCTCGCTGCCCAGAAAATCTGGAAGCAGAGCAAGGACGGCGGTCAGCCGATTATCGCGGTATTCGTCGCTGATGTATCGGGAAGCATGGCAGGCTCACCAATTAATTCCTTAAAAGAATCATTACTCGCCACTTCGTCCTATATCAGCTCTGACAACTACATCGGTCTGGTTTCGTTTGCAGATAACGTCCACATCAATCTTCCGATTGACGTTTTCGACGACGAGCACAGAGCGTATTTCTCGGGAGCGGTAAAAGCGCTCGACATCGAGGGCAGCACCGCCACCTACAACGCGGTTCTTGTCGCACTCAAGATGATGGTCGACAAGAAGGAGGAAATTCCGAACGCGAAGATGATGCTATTCGTCCTCTCTGACGGCGAACAAAACAGAGGCTACAGTCTTGACCGCGTCGCTCCGATCGTCGGCGGTCTGAAAATCCCCGTCTACACCATCGGTTACAACCTCACATCGGATTCTCAGGCAACCAACGAATTGAAACGTCTCAGCGGAATCAACGAAGCGTCGCTTATCAATGCGACCTCGGACGATCTGATAAACCACATGCGCAACCTGTTCAACGTTGAATTATAATTTTTCATCTATCAAAGCGTCGCCTACGGACAATCCGTGGGCGGCGCTTTTTCCTGTCTGAAAACGAATATTTATACTAAACAAAAATTTTTTTAACAAAAACCCGAAAATGTCTATTCTAAAAGGTTCATATATTTTGAAAGTGGGTAGTAATTACTGATGTTTTATGTTAAAATTTAGAATTAGGAATAAATGGATATTTTTTCCTTTTTTTGAGGTGGAAATTCAATGGCAGATAAAATCAGTCACCTGAACAATGCAGGATTTTTAAAAAGCGAACACAAAAAAAGAACCGAACTTTCACTGCCAAACGGCGCGGGCTATATCTTTTCTTATCACCCCTTTGAAAGCATGCAAATCATCTTTTTTGATATTCATTCCTCCGAGATTCCCGACCTTTGGCAGCTCGGATTCAGAAAGGGTGACGAAGGACGGTATCTCCGCACACTGATTTGCAAGCGCGGAAGCTGTCATTTTTTTGTTAACGGTTCCGAGGGCATACTTCTTTCGGGTCAGGTGATGATGGATTACGGCATCGGCGACGACAAGTCTTTTTTGTTCACGAGCGATAATTTCTCAGGCGTTGAAATCATCATGCAGGTTGATACACTTGTAAAAGAAAGCGCAATGCTCAGAATGCTCCGCTTTGTTGTTGAAGAGATGTGTCTCCCCGAAGAGGAGATATTCGACAGCAACGGCTATGTATTCAACTATTCTAAAACAACAGAGCAAACCCTTGATAAGCTCCTGAATTCAGGTTTAAGCAGAGCTGACGGGATCATGCTCATCGCGCTCACCGTTGAAATCGGACATAATCTCGGTACTGACCTCAAGGAGATAAGCACCGATAAACACACTGACGTTTCTGAAAAGCAGCTTCTTATTGCCGAGGACATTTACCGCTGCCTGACCGATGATTTCGGTTCAAAACACACCGCGACACATTTTGCGAAAAAATACGGTACCAGCGACACAACCGTTAAGAAATACTTCAAGAAGGTTTATGGCTACGGCTTCAAAGAGTATCAGACAAAGGTCAGAATGGAGTGGGCTGCCGAAAAGCTCGCTACAACCGATATGAAGGTCGGAGATATCTCGGACGCTGTCGGTTACGCAAAGCACACCAAGTTCAGCAACGCATTCAAGAAATATTACGGTATAACTCCGCTGACATACCGCCGCAAAAACCTCAGATCATAATTTTATTTTGCTTATTCCGGGATTTTGTTTTGAGAATCCTTCACCCTGTATCCCCCGAGTCCGTCTTCTCCTCGGGGGATTTTTCTATATATACAAAGAAGCCTGCCGCAATGGAAGCGACAGGCTTTTATGGTTTTATATTTTGTCAGTCGAGTAATTTCTTGACGAGAATCGCTATACCTGCAACGGCGGCTGCTGCTGCGACTCCGCCCAAGATAGCTTTGCGGACAAAGGGCACGTTATAGTCAAGCGTCGCGTATGACGGATTGATCATGTAATGCAGCAGCGGTGACAGAAGCTCACGCTGTTCACGGAGCACGTCGGATTTCAGGTGCGGCTCCTTCGAAATCACCATCGATACACGCGAGCTTTCGTCGTACGGGAACCAGCCGAGTCCGTTGACCGACGGGTCGCCTGTGCGCGCGAAGTTCGTCCACATCTGCATCACCATATCCGACAGAGCTTCGTCGGCTCGCTCGCCGGTGTAGATCGTTTCGTCGAGGTTGCCGAAGACATATGCAAGCTCTACGGCGTGACAAGCCTTGCGCAGCGGCATTGCGGAAGGCACAGTCCAGTAGTACATATACGCTTTGCCGCCGTTCTTGGAATGCTCCTGCACCTGATAAATAGCAGGCAGGCGGAACATCATCTCGTTGTAGAACTCGGCCATGCGCCACATGCTGTGACCGTGCAGCCTTGACATAAACTGCTTTGCACGCGCCTTATCCTCTTTGGGCAGGAGTTTCATGTCGTTTTCGAACTTCACGGGTATGCTGAAACGGAAAGGAACCACGCCGCCGATCTCGCCTATCCAGTAATTCATCTCGTTCGAATTGGTGCCGATCAGAATATCAACGTCAGCGGTCGCGCCGTTTTCATAAGGCTCATAGGGATTCTCAGGAATCAGCCTTCCGTCGCGTTGAGGGAAGTTGTTATAGTAATTTACCTTCTCGTTGAGCGCGCGAAGCTGATTTTCGTCCATCGAGAGCAGATCGTCCATAGACCTCGCGCCGCTCTCCTTTATCAGGCGCATGGTGAATTCGCGGCACTCTTCCTTTGAGAATGTCAGAGCGACCGAACCGCTCTCCCCTATTACGCGGCGGAACAGACCCTTCGTCTGAGGAATGATCGGCAGCAGCGAAACGCTTCCGCCGCCTGCGGACTCGCCGAATACAGTCACGTTCTCGGGATCGCCGCCAAACGCCCTGATGTTGTTATGAACCCAGCGCAGAGCCTCAATCTGGTCGAGAATTCCGAGATTCGGTGCGTCGGGATATTCATCGCCGCCCTTGAGATATGAGAAGTCAACGAAGCCCATCAGACCCGTGCGGTAACCCACCGTGACGAGAATAATATCAGGGTGCTTGCTGACAAGCGCCTTGCCGTCGTAGAGAGGGTCGGCGGTGCCGCCCCAGCCGTAGGAGCCGCCGTGGAGGAATACCATGACGGGCTTATCCGTCCGGTCGTCGGTGCGGTTCACCCATATGTTGAGATATAGGCAGTCCTCGCCCTGAGGATAGTATGACGCCTGCTCGGTTTTCCATTCGGTCTGGATCGGAGATTTTCCGTTGTAGTACGCCTCAAAAACGCCGTCGCTGTTCGCGGGAGGAACGGGAGCCTTCCAGCGCAGCTCACCCGTGGGCTGCTGCGCGAAGGGGATTCCCTTGAAGGCGATCACATCGCCTGTCTTTCCGCCGACGAACACTCCGTTGCGGCATTTTACAGCGAGGTCGGTATCATACTCACCCGTTATGCGCTGATTGACGCCGTAGCGGTGGCGAATAATGATTTTTGCGTCGTTTTTTCTGTTCAGGTTCATTTCTTTCTCCTGAATATGCCGGCAATCGTCTCGAAGAAGTTCTTTTTATTGGTGTATTTATTGCGGATTTCTCCGATTGTAACGTCCTTCTGAGAGTTGTGGGTAACCAAGCCCTGAGCGACTCTGAGGTAGGTATCCTTGAAGACGTTCATGCTCTCGTCGTCGTAGAGGCTCGCGGTGTAGTCGATCATCAGGATAAGACCGTCCGCGCCGTCGAGGATCTCCATATCGAGAACCGTCTGTGAAGCCGCCTGGTTCTGGCGGACATCGATTGTTTCGACGTTCATTCCCTCAAGGCCGCCCATGTCGCGGATATCGCGCTGATAGAGCAGATACGCAGCCTCTTCACCGCCGACCTGGTTGTGGATATCTACATAGGGATAGCAGCTATGCTCAATGCCCTTCTGAACCTGGGTGTGAACCTCTGCGAACAGCTCGCGGAGTGTCATCTCGTCTTTTAAGCGGACGCCGACAGGAAGGTCGCGGAACAGCAGACCGACTGTGTTCATCGCGGTCATGTCCTCTCTGCCGTTGTATATCCATGAAATCTTGATGTCGTTCTCTTTGTTGTAAATCGCGATTGACAGAATCGCCGCGGTGATGAAAAACTCGTTGCGGCTGACCTTGTACTGACGCTCTACCGCCTTCATCTGGGGCTGCTCGATTCCGAGAGGTGCGAACAGCTCGCCCATCTCGTTTTCGCGCGATTCGTGGTCAACCTTCGGGTAGCTCGACCACTCTACGCCTTCATAGCGCTCCTCAAAGTACTTGCGGCTCTCCTCGTAGAATTCGGACTCAACTGCGTCCTCGCGGTTCTGCAGGAAAAGATAGTACAGATCCAGCTCGGGCTGCATGCCCATGTACGCCTTGCCGACGTTGCCCATGAATACCTTGAGCGAGGTGCCGTCGAAAAGCGTGTGATGAACGTCAAAGAATACATAGCCGCTCTTCTCTGTTTCGAATACGCGGCAGCGGTGCAGACAGCCGCCGATCATCTTGAACGGCTGAACGAGGTTGTCCTTTAAGGTGGCGAACTCAAACTCGCTGATTTTTTCAACGTGGATATCCTGCAATACTTCGGGCGTATAGCGCTGAACGATCTCGCCGTCCTCGTTGAAGTGGAAGGTGGTCAGCAGCGCCGAATGGTTGCGGATAGCTGTGTGCATTGCTTCAGCCATCTTCTGCATATCGAACATATCCTTGTCTACCTTGAGCATCGAGAAGAGGTTGTACATGGTGGATTTCGGAGTGTAAAGCTGATAGTCAACCATGTAGAGCTGCTCGGTTGTCAACGGATGGTCTGTTTCCATCGCTCGGGCGTTTTTCTGCTCGGGAGCCTCGCCGTCGTCGTTAGCGTGGTTCGCCTCGTACAGAGCTGCGATATTCTTGGGAGTTCTGCCGCGGAAGATCTCGCCCGCGTTAAGTCCGGGCAGGTCGCTCTCGGTGATTACGCGGATAGAACCGAGCGAGTCGCCGCCCAGCTCATAGAAATCGTCGTTGATGCCGACCTGATCGAGCTTGAGCACCTTTTCCATAGCGGTACAGAGCTTCCGCTGGATCTCGTTCTCGGGCGCGGCGTAGCTTGTCTTGAAGTCGGAGGTGTCGGGCTTGGGCAGAGCCTTTCTGTCCATCTTGCCGTTCGGCTTGAGCGGCACCTTGTCGATCTTTATGTAGTAGGCAGGTATCATGTAATAAGGCAGGCGCTTCGATAGTTCCTCGCGCATGTAGTTGGTGTCGACCTCGACGTCGGCGGTGTAATAGGCGCAGAGATAGCTCTTGTTGCCCTCTTCAAAGCCGCGCGCCGCTGCCCAGTCAATTCCGAGCACCTGCTTTACGGACGCTTCGATCTCGGCAGGCTCAATGCGGTTGCCGTTAATCTTGATCATGTCGCCGGTTCTGCCGAGCAGGACGTAGTTGCCGTCGGCTTCCTTGCGCGCGAGGTCACCCGTGTGATAAATGCCGTTTACAAACGCCTTCTCGGTTTCCTCGGGAAGGTTGATATAGCCGCGGACGAAGGGATTTTCAAAGCAGAGCTCGCCGATTTCGCCGTCCTCGGCTTCTGTGCCGTCCTCGGCGATCAGGGTGATTTTAGTTTCAATCTCGGGCTTGCCGATCGGACAGGTCTCGTATTCCCTGTCGATCTTGAACACGCCTACCGCGAATCCGCTCTCGGACGCGGCGTAAATATTGACAAGATCGAGGTTTTTGTTATAGAGATTGTTCGCGGGCTCGCTGCCGACAAAGAGCATTCTGAGGAACGGGCCTGTCTGGTTGCCGAGCATGCGGACATAGGACGGAGTCAGGAAGGTGATCGTGATGCGCTTATCGATAAAGAACATCTTAAGCGCCATCGGGTTTTTGATCGTGGCGTAGCTTACAATGAACATCTTGCCGCCGCAGATACTGAGAACCTCGAGGATAACGATTACGGACGCGACAAAGTTCATCGGCGCGAGGAGTGCGAGTCTGTCCTTGCCGTTGAAGGGGTTCTCTCCGTTAAGACGGACGGATTCGATCGCTCTGCCGAGGTTGCCGTACTCGTGCAGAACGCCCTTGGGGTTGCCTGTAGTACCCGAGGTATAAATCGCGTAGGCGGCATCGTGGTCGTCGGTAACGGCGTGACCTGTCTTCGGCTCTGTAGCCATCAGCTCGTCCCAGCACTCGGCGTTGAGCTCGTACTTGCAGCCGCAGTCGTTGCGGATATAGTCGATTCGGTCGGGTGCGTATGTATCCTCAACCAGCGCCCATGCCGCGCCTGCCTTCCAGACGCCGATCATCGCGATAACGGGCATAATACCTCTGGGCAGATTGATCAGAACAAAGTCCTCCCTGCCTATTCCCTTTGCGCTGAGGTGGGCGTATATCCTGCCGCTCATCTCGTCGAGCTGAGCGTATGTAATACCCTTGGAATGAGCCTCGTCAAACAAGATTGCAGCGTTGGGCTTTTCTCTTGTATACTGCTCAAGCAGTTCAATGATATTCATACTTACTCACCCATTTCGTATGTCAGGATCTCGTCAAAGCCTGTGACCTCAAATACGTCGTTTACAGCCTCGCTGACGTTGACAAGCTTCATCTCGCCCTGAGCCATCATCTTCTTCTGGAGTGAAAGCAGTACGCGGAGTCCCGCGGAAGAAACATAGTTTACTTCCTTGAAGTCGATCGTCAGATCTGTTACGCCGTCGAGGTAGGGCTTTACTCCCGCCTCAAACTCGGGCGCGGTTACTGTGTCGATTCTGCCGTTTACTGTTACAAAGAGATTGCTGCTGTCCTTTTTTCTTTTGATGTTCATATTGATTTCTCCTTTATATTGTAATGGTAATATTATTCAAATCCATAGTGCTGAGGTATTCTACCTTCTTTGCCATACCGCACACCATACGGATACCAATATTCTTTGTCTTGTCGTCTGTTTCGTGAAGCTTGATCCACTCGGTCGGATCGAACCGCTTGCAGTTGTCGCGCATACGCAGCGTCCAGCCGTTGTCGAGCTTGATAACGCGGATATCTATGCTGTGACTCTTCCCGTCGGCAAACCCGAACTTAATGATATTGTTGCTCAGCTCCTCTACAAAAAGCGAGAGCATCATGGATTCCTTGGGCGTCGCGCCCTTTTCCTCACAGAATTTCGCCACTCCCTCTGAGGCGGGAACAACCTGCGACTGCTCGGTTACAGAGAAGTCGAGGAGATTATCCTCCGAAACGCCGAAGCCGTCCCTGAGAAACAGGTAATCCTTCGCTCGGAACGGAAATCCGCGCTTCCTGATCGCCGCGTAGACGATAATGCAGACGAGGTTGATTGACTCGCCGATAAGGAACGACCACCATACCGCGTCGGCGTCGAGAACACCGAAGAGCGCGAGCGCCGGAAGCACGATAAACGGGAAGTTGACGAGGAAGCAGAAGATGTCTGAAACGACCGTGCGGCGCATTCCCTGAGTGTAGTTGATGAATGCGACGTTGAGTCCGTAGAAAAAGATACTCAGCGCATAGATTCGCAGACCCTTTGTAGCCATAGCGACCATCTGAGCGCCGTCAGCACCGCCGAACGCGCCTGCGATAAAATCGGCGAAGATCATAAGTATCGCCGTCAGCGCAGCTCCTACGATAAGAGTAGCCTTCATCGTCACCTTGACTAGCGATTCCGCAGCGACTCTGTCCTGCTCGCCGAGAATCATGCCCGCGATTATCGCGGTCGTCATCGCAATGCCGAGCATTGTCGACGAGGTGAAGTTGAAAACGGTATTTACTACGCCGAGAGCAGCGACCGCTGTGCTGGACATAATTGACGCGACCATAATCTGGTTGAGAACCGCGTTTCGCAGCATCGAGGACGCCGAGCCGACCGCCGAGGACGAGCCTGTAACGATAATATCTCCCAGATCCTTTATGCGAAGTCCCTTAAACGAGAACTTGAAGATTATATCCTTCTTTGTAAAGTGGAGCAGCATAATAATCAGCGCCGCTACATAGCTGATAGAGGTTGTAAGACCCATGCCGAGCATACCGCCGTGAATCACGAGCGCGTTGACAAGGTCGCCCGCGACATCGAGCACCGTCATGACGACAACCGCGACAACAACACGGTTTGCGTCGCCGTCGAGCCTCATCAGCGAGTTGAACTCAAACAGGAACAGCACGCACGGGAACGAGAACACGATACCGAGAAGATAATCCGCGGTGGGCTCGAGCAGATTTGAAGCGTTTCCGCGGGCGCCGAGAAGCCGGCTGATATCATACCTGAAAATCAGGACTCCCGCAGCCATTAACAGCGAGATAATCACCGTGATGACCATGCACATCGAGAACGCGCGTCTTGCCTTCTGCTTGCTGCCCGCGCCAAGATACTGCGCGCAGATGATCTGAGCGCCCGTCGCCAGAATGCCGCTGAACGCGGTGGCAAGGTTGATTATCGGAGTAACAAGTCCGTATGCCGCCATGCTGTCGGATCCGAGGAACCTGCCGATAATAATACCGTCGATAACAATGCCGAGCATTGTGGCAATCGCCGCCGCAATTATACTTATCACCGAATTGCGGAACAGCTTACTGATTATTTTTCCGTTGTTTTTCATTCTTTCATCTCTTTTGTCTTATTCAAGGTTCTTTTTTATTCTTAAAATATTCTGACCGTCTTTGTATTCGTACTCAACCATATTCATGGTTTTCTTAACCAAAAAGATTCCAAGGCCTCCGATTTTGCGCTCCTTAGCGGAAGCGTGAACGTCAGGCTCTGTCTGCTCAAGCGGATTGAACGGAACGCCATTGTCGATAAAGGTGATAATCACCGAGAGCGGATTCTCGTCGACGTCAAACCTGACCGTAGCCTTGCCGATATCGGGAGAATAAGCGTAGCGTGCGATATTTCCGAACAGCTCATCAATCGCGATCGCGATCTGGGTTTCGGCCTTCATCGGACAATCGAGCTTGTCAAGCTCCTCTGTCACAAAAGCAGTAACTTTATCTATGTTTTCAACTGCCGCTTCAATCGTCAGCTCTTTCATCATTATCATCCTTTCCGATATAATGCACGCAAAGCATGGTGAGGTCGTCAAACTGCGGATATTCCTGTACAAAGTCCTTAACATCCGTTTCTACAGACGCGAGCAGCTCCTTAGGAGTGCCGTTCTTGTGCCTGTTGACAACAGCGAGGAACCTGTCGTAGCCGTACTGCTTCTCGCCCTTTGTTTCCGCCTCGGGAACTCCGTCGGTGTACAGGAACAGCTTCGCGCCGGGTTCGAGCTTCAGCTCGGTTTCACGGTATTTCAGTCCTTTCATTCCGCCTACGACAAAGCTGTGCTTCGACTTGGCCAGCTCAAAATCGCCGTCGGGAGTCTTGAGCAGAGGATATTCGTGACCCGCGTTAGCCGAAACGAGGGTGCCGTCACTGAGATTAAGAATACCCAGCCAGACAGTGACGAACATCTCCTCCTGATTGTTTTCGCAGATCTGGTTATTTATGGTTCTGAGAACCTCTCCCGGGCTTTTGCCCGTCATCACGCAGTTCTTTATCAGAATCTTTGACGCCATCATGAACAGAGCGGCGGGTATTCCCTTTCCCGAAACGTCGGCAATAACAAGCGCCAGCCTGTCGTCGTCAACCATGAAGAAGTCGTAGAAATCACCGCCGACCTCCTTTGCGGGAGTCATCGAGGCAAACAGGTCAAATTCCGTCCTGTCAGGCAAAAACGGAAAGGTGTTCGGAAGCATATCGGATTGTATCCGCGTCGCCACGTTCAGCTCCATTTCCGTCGAGTTGATCGTCTTTTCACGCTCCGCGAACAGCACGCCGTAAATAAGGACGATCGATACGAGCATCGCGGCGTACTGTGTCGAGATTCCGAATGTGTACCGCGTGAGCAGCTGATTTATCAGAGGAATTACGACGAACGAAAAAGCGACCAGCCTGTCTTTCTTCGACGCCCTCGACATCAGCAGCTCCAGAATTACTATCAGCAGCGCGACGAACATATACAGCTGGCTTATGTACCACTTGTCGCAGCGCTGGTACCAGCCGTTTTCGTCAACCATGAAGTACAGCGGATAAAAGAAATTAACAAGACAAAGCAGCAGCGTCGGGATAAGCAGCAGATTCAGTATGCTGTCAGCCGCCCTCATCAGGCTGTTTTCCATCTTGAGAACTCGCCGCACGTACTGCCAGAACTCGTAAATCAAAACAACGCCGTTCATATAAAATAACACGTTTATTATCAAATTGAGTGTTCTGAACTGAGGAATGCCCTGCACAAGCCACGCCGCCTCGTCCAGAAACATCGCCATCGCGTTGGTTGTCAGCAGACCGACAAAAACCCTCGTGTGCTCGTTTCTCCGTTTGAAGTTCAGCACGCAGCTGAAGCAAAGCATAACGCATACCGCCATGCAGAACAAATCCGCGCCTATGCTGAACAGCCAGCTGTGCTCCATGTTGTCGAAGCCCCTGACCATAAGAAGCGAGATCGCCGCCGCCAACAGCGCGCACGAACATCCGAAGCACGCGGGAACAATCCAATTCAGCTTGTTTAGCTTTGTAGGTATTTGTCTTACGTTTTCCACGATATCCTCCAATAAACAATAATACATAATATATTATAACAAAAAATAGCGTAAAATCAAGTAATTATTTTGGATAATTTTATGCGTTTGTACATTGACAAAACATTTTTTTCACTTTACAATATAATAAGCTGGGTTATTATATCTAGTACTCTGAAAAGGAGAGTTATATATGACATTTCCAAAAGCCGAGCGCGGTATCAAAATAGTATTTTTGGCGCAGATTTCATTTATGCTTGCCAGTGTTTTTTCGACTGCATCAGCTATCGGCAACATGATAAACTATTATATTTACATAAACTTCCCGGAAGAAGAGCTGCTGTTGGCTCCGTTTTTGATCATCGCGATACTTGCCGTCATATTTTTACTGGCAGGGTTTGCGCTGACAATTATCGGAGTTCTGAAGGCGTCCGGTGAGAACGAAAACTTCAAGGTCGCGCTTTATTCTATCCTGTTTGGCGTCGCACTCTCTATCATAGGAATGATCTGGTCGGGCGACAACGCTGTAGGCACTATTACAGGTCTGCTGACTACGCTCACGAGCTTTCTGGCGATCATCTATGTCATTCAGGGAATCCGCAGCCTGTCCCTGAAGCTCGACAAAAAGGAAATGGATCAGACGGGCAGCAGGTTATATACGCTTTTCAGCGTTTTCTATGTAATCGAAACCTGTTCAAATATAGCTATCCTGATTTTCAACGATAACTCGTCGTTCATTATCGTTTCATTATTGCAGATATTCTTTAACATCATGTCGGTAGTGCAGTATTTAATATTTATGCTGTACTTAAGAAAAGCTATAAAGATGCTCGCCGTGAACTGAAACAACAAGAGCCGGTCACATTCACTGTGACCGGCTCTTTCCTGTTTGTGTTAATATAAACCTTTTATGATCTCAACGCATTTGTCTGTTCCCAGTACGCCGCTGTCAAGGCAGATCGTGTAATTTGCTATATCTCCCCATGAGGTTCCGGTGTACAGCTCATAGTACGCTCTGCGCTTTCTGTCCTTGTCGTGCAGGCGCTTTGCCGGAGCTTCCTCGCGCCGACCGTAAACTGACACTATCCTCTCAGCGCGCTTCTCGTCGGACGCGTGAATGAAAACCGAAAGGCAATCTGCGATATCGCGCAAGATGAAATCCGCGCACCTGCCGACTATCACGCATGAGCCTTCCTTCGCAAGCCGCGTTATAACGTCCTTCTGAGCGAGCCAGAGCTTGTCCGCGTCGGACTTACCGTCGTAGGTTCTGCCCGCGAGCGCGTTATCGTACAGGCTGTCAGATACAGCGTACTCGCCGAATCTCTCGACGTATTCCTTCGCAAAGCCTGTTTCTATCGCGATTTTCTCAATCAGCTCGCTGTCGCAGCAGGGTATCTTCAGCGCCGCAAGCTGGTTAGGAGCGCCGATCTGTCCGACGAAGAAGGTATCCGCCAGACTGTACAGTATGACGACGATCTGACTGATTACTGTTGGCACCGCCAGCTTCGCGACTGCCCTGCCGACGGGCATGGTTGTGAATAATTCGTTTTTCTTTTGCATTTTTGCGCCTCTTTTAAGCATTTATTTCCGCGTGAAGCCCCGTCAGAAAGCACTGAACAGCAAGCTGACGGCTTTTTTCCAGATCCGTGTCCTTATAATAGTAAAAATACCCCAGATCCTCCTGAGATACATACCCGTGCAGCGTGGCGCGGAATACTCGCTGCCAGTGAATACACTCTTCGTCGCTCAGGCCGTAGTCACGCAACAGTCTGATTGCTGTTTCGAGCAGCGGAACCGCAAGCTCCTTTTCGGTGTCGTCGTTGTCCTGCGGCATTGACATGATCAGTCGGTACAGACCCTTATTCTCCCTCGCAAACGAAAAGTACGCGTCAGCAAACGCCATAACCGCCTCATCCTTTTGCTTGCCCTCGGTAGCGGCGTTCTGATTGTCGACAAACATTGTGATAGCATGTCTGAAAATCTCGTGCCGCAAATCCCTTGTGTTCTTGATGTGGTTGTAGAGAGAAGGCGTTTTTATCCCCAATCTGCGAGCCAGCTCATGCAGAGAAATCCTTGACTGCCCGCTCTCCTCGATATAGGCAATCGCCTCCGCGATGATTTTTTCCTTTGTTAATCCCTTTGTGCTCATTATTACCTCCAAAAAAAGCAAAACTAACAGCGTTAGTCGTTATAATACTAACGTTGTTAGTTTGTCAAGTACAACAATATTAATTTTTTATTTTTGTTACTTCTTTTTCTTAAAACACGCCTTGTCAAATTCGGGATTGAAAGCGTAGAAGTTTTTCTCATCAAGCTTGTCGGTCAGCAGTCTGAGGTTTTCGCCGAAGCGCTGATAGTGCACGACCTCACGCGCTCTCAGGAAACGGATAGCGTCCTTTACATCATAGTCGTCGCAGAAGCGGAGAATGTTGTCGTATGTCGTTCTCGCCTTCTGCTCTCGTAAGGCTATGAATCTGCTACATAATGAAATCATATAAACCTTAATCGTAAAAAAATGGGTGTAGAGATGAATTTCTCTACACCCTAATTTTATACTCGATAGGAACGTATAGAGTTTTTTGATAAGTCCATACACCCTTCAAGTATTTTCAAGTAACTTTCAAGTATTACTTACTTAATGTAATCTGTAATCTGTCAATGGTTTTACCAAATGCACCAGCATACCCATCCTGTCCGTTGCTTGTTTCGTTGTCGTATTGCCAATCAAAATATTTTGCGGAATACGACGGGGATACTCTGTATTTTGCACGTAAATAACCAGTGCTCTTCGCCACATCTGAAGGAGTATAGTAGTATACCTCGATAGCGTCAATAGGCTTTAGGTCACCAGCATAACCATTCTCATCGTTATTTACATCATATCCAGTTACATACGGCAACCAACTGCCGCCACAAATATGTACGCGATATTTTACAGTTCCCTTCGTTGGTTTAATCATAACGTCGGTAATCGGTGCACCCTCCACACCAGCATAGTCTGTGAGGTCTGTAATCTCGCCCCACCATTTGCCGTTAGTGCGTACACGATACTTAATAGATGGAATTTCAATCTTCTTATCATCATCGCTTTGGGTAGGAGTCGGAGTGGGAGATGGTGTAGGTGTCGGAGCTACGTCTTTGTCGCTCGATTTCTTAAATCCATTATACCCACCATTCTTAATGATAGTTGGGTAATCTTTATAAGCAATATCTTGGTCGATTACGCCAACACCAGAAATTGTCGGGCTATCAATGTAATTCGTTTCTCCACCGTATTGCCACATACCCATACGATTATATTTATACGCGCTCGGTCGAGAACTCCATTGTGCGAACCAACAATCATAATCGTTTCTGATATGGTTGTTCATCATCGCAAGCTCTTCGTAGCCAGTATAGATGATTGGGTAATAACCAAGGTTCTTCAATCCGTCTAATACAATAGTCGCAACATTAGTAAGATTAGAAGATGTCCATCCGCCTTTATTTTTATTATAAACCAACAGAATATGCTCATTGATTATTGTCGTCAAAAAGAATGGATTGTTTATGACATTTATAATGACGAAGATTTTAGTGGCTCGGATAGAGATAGACCTGATTTCAATCGCATGATTAATGATGCACGAGAAAATAAATTTGATGTGATAATCTGCAAAACTCAATCAAGATTTGCTCGTGACATGGAAATGATCGAAAAATATATCAATAGACTCTTCCCTGTTTGGGGTATTAGATTTTTGAGTATTGTTGATAATAACGATTCTTCTAACAAAGCAAATAGAAAATCACGACAAATTAATTCTCTTGTAGATCAGTGGTATCTTGAAGATTTATCCGATAATATTCGTGCAACACTATCCTCTAAACGCAGACAAGGTTTATGGGTTGGTGCTTTCGCTCCATATGGATATATCAAAGACCCGAACAACAAAAATCATCTTGTCATTGATAAAGAAGCTGCTGAAATCGTTCAATATGTTTTTGATTTGTACTTACAAGGATATGGTGTTACAACTATTGCAAGAAGGCTTAATACAGAACATATACCTAACCCTGCAACATACAAACAACAACATGGACAACCATTTCAAAATGTCAATAAAAAATGTTCTGATATTTGGCACACGTATTCAGTCCAACGCATGATTTCAAATGAGGTATATATTGGCAATACAGTACAGGGGGTACAAGAAAACGTATCCTACAAATCCAATAAGAAAAGAAACAAACCAAGAGAAGAATGGGATATTGTTGAAGGGACACACGAAGCAATTATCAGTAGAGATGTTTGGGACAGAGTACAAAGATTAAGAGCCAGTAAGCCCAAAAGTGGGAGAACTGGTAAGCCAAATATCTTTGCTACAAAAGTTCGTTGTTTACGTTGCGGAAGTGCCATGAGGATTTATTACACTCATCACGAAAGATATTTCCGTTGTAATACTGCTTACTTTGCTGACAATAGATGTACAGGAACATTTGTTTCAGAAAAAGTATTACAAAGAGAAGTATTAAAACAAATTAAAATCTTGTATAACACATATGTAGACGATAATTATGTTTTAAGTGAGATAAACCCTTCAAATGGATTACAACAGAAAAAAGAAAAATTACAACGTCTTGCTTTTACAATAAACCAGAAAATTGAAAACTTAGACGCTCGTATCAAAGACGCATATATTGATAAATTAGACGGAGTTATTTCAGTCGAAGATTTTCTATCATTAAAACGTGAATTTAATACTGAGAAACAATCATTAGAAAATGATGTTAAAAAGCTAAATTCACAAATTGATGATATAGATTATCAGTTGTCTAATTCTAAATCTCAATACGAGCTTTTGCAACAATTCAAGGATATTGAAGAATTAGATTACACAACTGTCAATACACTTATAGACTATATTGAAGTTGGCGGCAATAAAAACAATCGAATTATCAATATCCATTGGAATTTTTAATAACTATAAGCGATTGATCTATAGTTATGTGGTAGATTGATAGCCTTCTGCTCAGCCGCCATGTTCTCGTGAAGGTCGGTAATCGCGTCGCCCTTGCTCTGCATGCCTGCCGCTGTCCACGGAACTCCCGACGCGGACTGAGGATAGATGCCCGTCGTGTGGTCAACAAAGTAATCCTCAAAGCCGGCCGCCTTGATCTGCTCCTCGGTGAGGTTCTTAGTCAGCTGATATACAATAGCACCTATCATCTCAAGATGGTTCAGCTCCTCAGTGCCTATCGAGGACACTCAACACGGTAAAAACAGTGGTTTTAATGCGAATTCAGAAATATACGCAGATTATAATTCTAATTCGGAAATAAAACTACATAAAGCGTTCAAAAGCTACAGTTTCTTCTGTACAAACAGAAGAACCGGACGGGAAATCAACCCATACAGCGAAACAGACAAGCCGCGAGCGAAGAAGTATGATGTGAATTTGTATGCAGTATAAAAGCTATATTTCATATTGAATTTATGAAATGGACATAGTATAATAGTTTTATAAGGTGGTGCTTGACATGAATACTGTTGCTACGTTATCCAACGATAAGTGTTTTACATCTTTCACATATAACGGCACAAGAATTCGCTTCGCTGCTCCGGTTTGTCTTGAAAAATATACAAAGATATTGGAGTGGGACAACGGGTATCTGGTTGTGCTGGCTATATACAACGGAGTTGAAACTGAGGAGTATATCGACCTGATTCCGATACTGCATAATCTGTGTATTGAACCAAGTGAATTTCTGAAGAATATCAAAGAGGTGAATATTAGTTATGACTGATATGATTAAAATTGCCGAAAACGCGAAAATGATTGTTAACGGATACGCTTTTACCGTCATTCCGGCAGGCATACAGGTTGTTAATTTGTCACGCAAAACCGCTTGCGTTTTCGACTCGGACGATAACGTGATAGAATCCAGTATGGATGATATTGAGATAGAAATTGCTGCGGATTATTTAAGAAGAAATAAAATGTTTTTGGAGGATTAAACGATGCCGAAATATTACTCCTTCATGGTTTGCGGATACTATTTGTATTTTACATCCCACTGTATTGTTGAAGCAATGCATGTGCACGCAAGTGATAAAAAATTGACCGAAGCAGGTTCCGCTAAATTCTTTGTAATGAGCAACGGTGATACGACAGTAGAGTCCAAAGGGATTTTGAATGACCGAGAAATTTCAAAAATCCGCAGCTTTATTAAAATGAATTACAAAGAAATGTATTTGACATGGCTTACTTACAGCGACAAAGGCTTTTATGGCGTATAATTGAATCAACATACTGTTTTACCGTCTGTGACTTTCAGGCGGTTTTCTTTTTTTGCATTATTTAATCTCAGAGCGTTTGCCGGATAGATTCCTACCGAAGTCCCTCGATGCGGAAAAACGGGCAGTTATAATGACAAATTAGAATTAAAGCCCCCAAATCACCTTAAATCTTATCTGCTTTACTGCTATACAAGAAGAAATAACAAGATTATTAGACCAGCTTTGGAAAAAGACAAGCATAAGTCAAAAGTATTTGATGTCAGGGTGTATTCAATTTAATAGTTTCGAACATCATCATGAATAACGGCGATACTTTGGATCAATGGAGAAATATTCGATTGAAAGCCTAAAACAGAACACCGTACAGAACAAATTTGTATGTACGGTGTTTTTCTATGTGCAAAAGTACTAAAAGTCAAGCAAGAGCTTTACGATAAGCTGTATGGCAAAAGCTTAAATGATAATTATCGCTTTGTTTTCGTGCTGTGCATATCGCTTTGCCTCACACGCGCCGCCGTAGTTGCGAACGGTGTAAATCAGAATAACGTCGCTGTTGTCTATCATCCACCGATTGCGAGCCTTGATAGCGGCTTTGTAGTGAACCCCGATAAGCTCGAGCGGAATAATTACGTCATCATACATAGCGTCGTAGTAATCCCTGTCGGCGTTTATATCATTCGTAAAATATGGCTTCACACAAGTCAGCTTAATATGCGGGTGAGATTTCTTTGCCTTGCGGACGGCGGAGGAAAACAGACTGTCGAATTCTCCCATAGCTCCGGTGTAGAATACTTTGCAGCCCTGTTGTATTACCGCTTCAACCGCGCTATCCAATCTATCGCCGATATTCTCAAATACGTTCCTATGCCCGAACCCGCAGCACGACTTCATTCTGATAACCTCTTTAGATATATATTAGACATATTATGCGCCTATATCAAACATCATAACACATTATAGGCATAAAATAAAGTCATAATAAATATGAAATGAGGTTTTATTATGGCTGTAAAGAGTTTATCTATACGAATTGATGAAGAAATGCTCAATAAACTGCACGTTGTAGCAGACTACGAAGGTCGCTCGGCGAACAGTCAGATATTGATTCTGATTCGTGACGCGATTGAGAAGTATGAAGAAAAACACGGGAAAATTGAAATATAAAAATGAGCAGGACGGTTCCAATGGCTGTCCTGCTCATTTTATCGGTCGTTATTATTTTTCAAACTGTTCCTTATAATCGATCCCAAACGTTTCCATCGACTTGATGATCGGGCGCATACTCTCGCCGAGATCGCTCAGGGCGTACTCTACTCTCGGAGGTACCTCGGGATAAACGGTGCGGGTGATGATACCGTCATCCTCCATCGAACGCAGGCTGTCGGTCAGCACCTTCTGGCTGATTCCGTCAAGGCTTTTTCTCAGTTCGTTGAACCGCCACGGTCTGACGAGAAGATTACGAAGTATCAGCAGCTTCCACTTGCTTCCGATCAAGCTCACGGTTGTTGCGACGGGACAATCGGGCAATTCGGCTTTTGTTTTCATACTGCACCTCCAAAGGTTTATTAAATAGTGTAACATTCCTATCTGAATACAGTATAACAGACCGAAACCGGTTTGTCGAGTAGTTACAAAAAGGTGACTGAGTAATAGAAAAGTGCGTACTTGTGACATTGTTCTCCGTACTGTAAAATAAACTTGTAAGCAATAAAACGCTGCAAATAAGCGAAAGGAGAACGATTATGGCATTATCCAACATTGCTTCTTGGACAAAGGGCGGCAAATCTTCTGCCTGCGGAACTGCTGAAAAGGCTTCGGCTTGCGGTACTGCGGAGAAGGCTTCTGCTTGCGGCACTGCCGAAAAGGTTTCCGCTTGCGGTTCAGCCTGCGGCGCGGGTGACAAATAATTTTGTCCGTAATGCCCTCTGATTACTCGGAGGGCGATTATGCAAATATCAGCAAATGCTGTTTATATATGCGAGGTTAGTATTATGAGTAAGCCCTATTTTTCTTTTCAATGGCATATCACGGATGAGTGCGACCAGCGGTGCAAGCACTGCTACATTTTTTCAGACGGCAAACATACCTGTTTGAAATCAATGACGTGGGAACAGATGCAGGACACCTTCTACAACTGCCTTGATTTTTGCGAGGTGTTCAGTCGCACGCCGTACTTTTATCTGACGGGCGGCGATCCGATTTTGCACCCTGACTTTTGGCGGTTGCTTGAGCTGTTCCACGACCACGATATCAAGTTTACGATCCTCGGCAATCCGTTCCACCTCAACGACCAAGTTTGCAGAGAGTTAAAATGGTTCGGCTGTGAGAAGTATCAGCTGTCGCTCGATGGCTTGCGTGAAACACACGACTGGTTCCGCAAGCCGGGCTCTTACGACTGCACGCTCGAAAAGGTAAAGTGTATCAATAAGGCGGGTATCCGTTCCGTGGTTATGACGACGGTTTCCAAGACAAATATGAGCGAGGTCACGGGCATTATCGACGCGGTTGTAGAATCGGGAGCGAATGTCTTTGCCTTCTCCCGTTATGTGCCGAGCGGCGGCGACCTTGACGCGAGTATGACCGCGCAGGAGTACCGCAGATTGCTTGCAGCCTGCGACAAGAAGTTCAAGGAGTATGAAGCGGAAGGCTGTCAGACTTATTTCAATAAAAAAGACCACCTCTGGACGCTTTATGAATATGAAACAGGTGAGTTCACGATTCCCGAAAACGCCGAAAAGGGTATGATCTACGGAGGGTGTAATTGCGGAGCGTGTCATATTACGATACTTCCTACAGGCGATATTTTCGCCTGCCGCAGAGTTGCGGAAAGCAAGGTCGGCAATGTGTTTGAGGACAGGCTTGCGGATGTTTGGCTGACTTCGATGGAGTGTTACAGAGATTTCGATAAGTTCAGCAAATGCAGCCGCTGCAAGCTGCTCGCGTGGTGCAGAGGTTGTCCTGCAGTAGCAAAAGGTACAAACGGCGACTTCTACGCCGATGATCCGCAGTGCTGGGCGAGTGAAGAAAACGGATTGTTAAGGAGTGTTGACAAATGAAAGCAGTTGTATTGACGAAGCCGACAAAGGCAGAGGATATCGTTCTGTCAGAGGTAGAAGTGCCCACGGTAAAGCCCGGTTGGGTGCTTGTAAAAATCAAAGCGTTCGGACTGAATCACTCGGAACAGATTTTAAGAGAATTTGAAATAGAAAAAGATTATATCAACAAGCCGATCATTCCCGGTATTGAATGCGCCGGAGAGATTGCCGACCCGTCCGACAGCGGATTTAATATCGGTCAAAAGGTTGTCGCCCTGATGGGCGGTATGGGACGTTCTTTTGGCGGCAGTTATGCCGAATACGCCCTGCTTCCTGTTCATCACGTTTTCCCTGTCGAAAGCAATCTGTCTTGGACAGAAATGGGAGCGATCCCCGAAACCTACTTTACCGCTTGGGGCTCACTGTTCCAATGCCTGCAGCTCACGCCCGACGATAAGCTTCTTATCAGGGGTGCGACCTGTGCTCTCGGTTATGCGGCGATCCAACTTACCAAAGCTCTCGGTTGTACTGTTGTCGGTACTACCCACAAAGAGGATAAACTGCCGCTTTTAAAAGAAGCAGGCTGTGATGAGTGTATTCTTGATGACGGCACGATAAAGGGCAAGGTCAGCGGCGTTACTAAAGCGCTTGAGCTTGTTGGGATCAAAGCCCTCAGAGATACGATGTTCGCTCTTGACGAAGGCGCGGTCGTCTGCAACACAGGCGTGCTCGGCAAGGTGTATGAATGGAACGGCTTCGACCCGATAAAGGATATTCCCAACGGCGTATATCTGACAGGCTTTTTCTCAAACTACCCGACACAGAAAATGATTCAGGATATTTTCAGCCTTATGGACGAGCATCATCTGAAGCCGCTGATCGGAGCGAAGTTTGATTTAGACCATATCAATAAAGCGTGTATCGCTCTTGACAGCGGAAAGGTGAATGGTAAAATAGTAGTAGAAGTTTGAGAAGGTGATGTTATGACGCAGGCAGAAAGACGATTGTTTTTAATCAATACTCTTTTATCCGAACGCGGAGAAAGAATTGAAATACCTACAGATGAATATAATCAAAAGCGACTGCTCCGCTCGCTGTTCAATATCCGTATGCCGAGAGAGATAAGCGAGGAATCCCTGAGGATTCAAGACGAGTATTTGCAGGAAGAAAACCGCCGCAAAGGTATAACCGATATTGCGGATTTAGAGCCGGTTCAAGATCATATCTATCTTTGGCAGGGTGACATCACCACGTTGAAATGCGACTCTATCGTCAACGCCGCCAACAGTCAAATGCTCGGTTGTTTCAATCCCTATCACGGTTGTATCGACAACGTGATCCACACCTATGCGGGCGTACAACTGCGCTGCAAATGCAATGAAATAATGACGGAGCAGGGTTATGAAGAGCCGACTGGTCAGGCAAAAATCACGCCTGCCTATAATCTGCCTTGTAAATATATTATTCACACCGTCGGACCTATCGTCGGCGGCGCTCTGACAAAAGAGGATCGTGAGCTGCTCAAAAGCTGTTATCTCTCCTGCCTGAAGCTCGCCGAGGAAAACGGCTGTAAGAGTGTTGCTTTCTGCTGTATCTCAACAGGCGTTTTCGGATTTCCTCAAAAAGAAGCGGCTGAGATTGCGGTCAATACCGTTAAAGAATATCAAAAGAAACACGAGATTGAGGTGATATTCAATGTTTTCAAAGATTCAGATAAACAAATCTACCGAGAATTACTCTCAGCAGATTGAGCAAATCAAAGATAAACTAAACAACGCCGACGCGGTTGTCATCGGCGCGGGTGCAGGACTTTCTGCATCGGCAGGCTTTACCTATTCGGGAGAACGCTTTTATAAGCACTTTTCCGACTTTGCAGAGAAGTACGGGATCACCGATATGTATTCCGGCGGCTTTATGGTGATGCGGTATCCTCCGGAGGTGTTCTGGGCATATTGGAGCCGTTTTATTTCAATCAACCGCTACGAAAAAGCGCCTAAGCCTGTGTATGATGATCTTTTGAAGATTGTTAAGAATAAAAACTACTTTGTCCTGACGACGAATGTCGATCACCAATTCCAGATGGCAGGCTTCGATAAGGAGCGGCTGTTCTACACGCAGGGCGATTACGGTTTGTTCCAATGCTCCGTTCCCTGTCACGACAAGACCTACGATAACTATGATGCGGTAATATCAATGATCGAACAGCAGGAGAATATGAAAGTCCCGTCTGATCAGATCCCACACTGTCCTGTATGCGGAAAGCCGATGACAATGAACCTTAGAAGCGATGACAAATTCGTTGAGGACGAGGGCTGGCACAGGGCGGCTGAGAGGTATAACTCTTTCATCAATGAAAACAAGAGTAAAAACATCGTTTATCTTGAATTGGGAGTCGGCGGCAATACCCCCGGTATTATCAAATATCCGTTTTGGCAGCTGACAGCACAGAACAAAAACGCCGTTTATGCTTGTGTCAATCTCGGCGAAAGCTATTGTCCTGATGAAATCGTTGATCAATCTGTTTGTGTCAATTCCGACATCGGCAAGGTCATCAAAGACTTGGGTGAATAAATCCGGAAAAATAACAAAACAGGAGGTGAGGTTTTGCACGACATCTGGAATCCGTGGCACGGCTGCAAAAAGTGCAGCGAGGGCTGCGAGAACTGCTATATGTACTTTCTCGACGCGCAGCGCGGTAAGAACGGCGCGGATATCTACCGCACTAAATCCGGTTTCAATTATCCCTTGTCAAAGGACAAAAGCGGACATTTCAAAATCAAAAGCGGCGAACAGCTCCGCGTGTGTATGACCTCAGACTTTTTCCTTGATGAAGCAGACGAATGGCGTGATGAAGCGTGGAACATCATCCGTCAGCGCCCCGACGTTATTTTCTTCCTGCTGACGAAACGACCTGAAAGAGTGAAAGACCATTTACCCTACGATTGGGGCGACGGCTGGGAGAATGTCTTTTTCAACGTCAGCTGTGAGAACCAAAAAAGAGCCGACGAGCGAATCCCGATCCTGTTGTCGCTGCCGTTCAAGCACAAGGGAATTATGTGCGCGCCGTTTATAGGTGAGATCAGCATTAAAGATTACCTCAAAAGCGGACAGCTTGAACAGGTGATCTGCGACGGCGAAAATTACGCAGGAGCCCGTCCGTGTCATTATGAGTGGGTAAAGCGGCTCCGTGACGAGTGTGAGGAATATAACGTCACCTTTGCCTTTATCGGCACAGGCAGACGCTTCGTCAAGGACGGCAAGACCTATCAAATTGAGGGCAGTGAGTTACAGGCGAATCAGGCGTATAAATCGGGACTGAGCTTCAAGGGTAAGCCGATTGACTTCACGCTAACCCGTCAACTCGGCTTCAAAATCGCCGACAAAGATTATTATGAACCCTATTTTGGAGACAAATGCCAGACCTGCGGAATGAAACCAATCTGCAACGGCTGTACCCGCTGCGGCAAGTGTAAAGAATAAAACTACCTCCGCTTGGATTTTAACATTTCCAAGTGGAGATTTTTGTAGACAATTATTCTGATTTCTGTTATCATAAAATCAGTAAATATTTGGAGGACGCTATGAATCAGATTGAACGCAGAGACAAGGGTATGGCATATGTTTGCGACGACGAAGCATTCGCTCAGCAGAAAGAGTGCCGTAAGATTTTACAGCAGCTCAACTTTATGGACCGTTCCGATTTTGACGGAATAAAGGAAGTAGTTAAACAGCTGTTCGGCAAGTCGGACGGCGCGTTTATTAATCCGCCGTTTTACTGCGATTACGGCTTTAATATTTAGGTCGGCAAGGAGTTTTTCGCAAACTACAACTGTACGATTATAGATGTAGCGAAGGTAAAAATCGGCGATAACTGTATGCTCGCGCCGAATGTGGCGATTTATACCGCAGGACATCCCGTACATCCCGATACGCGCCGTTCATACTATGAATACGGAAAACCCGTCACGATCGGCGATAACGTTTGGATAGGAGGCAATGCGGTAGTTCTTCCGGGCGTTACGATAGGCTCAAATTCAGTCATCGGCGCAGGCAGCGTAGTTACCCGTGATGTTCCTCCGTGGAGTATCGCTGTGGGTAACCCGTGCAAAGTTATAAAAACTATCACCGAAGCCGACAGAAAAAAGCTGTTCAAGGACGAAGAAATCGACGCAGAAGCGTGGGATGATATTGTTGTCAACGGCTTCGGCGGGGAAGGATAACAAACTATGTTAATAGATTTTAACGAAATTCAGGAGATAAAAATTCCGTGTATGAACGACGGCACAGGAATGATGACTGTGAAGATGTACAATGACGAAAACTATCGTATTATTCCCACCCGAATCCATAAAGGCGGCAGTATTGGAACTCACACGCAAAACTCAGGAGACGACCTCAACTATATCATCAGCGGTACGGGAAAAGCGATTTGTAACGGTGAGGAAGAAGAACTGAAAGCGGGCGTTATGCACATCTGCCCGAAAGGATTTGAACACACCATTATAAACACAGGCGATGACGATTTGGAAATGCTCACGATCGTAGTTGCAAAATAAGTTTTGTTTCAATATAGAAACCCAAAAAGGAAGTAATATATGAAAAAAAGCTATATATACGCAGGAGTGACTGTGCTTATCTGGTCGACGCTCGCGACGGTTGTAAAGCTCGTGCTTCGGGATATCCCGAAGCTTCAAGCGCTCACGATAAGCAGCGCGTTTGCGTTTGTGTTCCTGCTGATTCTGAATATAATTAACGGCTCAATAAAAGAGATGACAAGCTACAAAGTTCGGGATTACCTTACTATTGCAGGCTTGGGTTTTCTGGGGCTGTTTATGTACTCGGCGCTTTACTATTACGGAATCGCCGAGCTCGGCTCACAGGAGGCTTGTATCCTCAACTATCTGTGGCCGGTGATGATAGTGATATTCGCCTGTATTATCCTCAAAGAAAAGTTTACGGCAAAGAAGATTATTGCTATGCTTATGTCATTCGCGGGGATCGTAGTGCTCACGCTCGGCAGCAATGATAATACTTCAGGCAACAGATTGTTCGGAATCATCGCGTGCGTTACGGCGGCGGTCTGTTACGGACTTTTTTCGGTGCTCAACAAAAAGCACAGCCTTAATCAGAATGTCACTATGATGTGGATCTGGTTTACGACTGCGGTGTGCTCGTTTGTGCTGAGCTTGTTTTTTGAAAAATGGCAGCCAATTATCGGAGTGCAGTGGTTAGGAATAGCGTGGCTCGGGATCGTAGTCAACGCTGTGGCGTATCTGCTGTGGGCGATTGCGTTAAAGGACGCAAGCGATTCCGCCAAAATAGCAAACCTCGCTTACCTTGTGCCGTTTATTTCGATTATCATATCGTGGTTCGTTTTAAAAGAACAAATCACAATTAACGCGGTATTTGCGCTCGTACTGATAATCGGTGGAATACTGCTTCAGAGCGTTAGCTTAAAAAAGAAAAATAGAATTGTTAAGGAGAAAGAATAATATGAAAGTATTGATTATCAACGGCAGTCCCAGAGTGAACGGCAACACCACGATCGCAGTTAACGAAATGGTAAAGATTTTTGATAACGAAGGAGTGGAATCCGAGGTTGTTCAAATCGGAAACAAAGACATACGCGGATGCATCGCCTGCGGAACCTGCTTCAAGAACGGCAAATGCGTATTTAACGATGTTGTAAATGAGCTTGCACCGAAGTTTGAGGAGGCTGACGGGCTTGTTGTCGCTACCCCGGTTTACTACGCTTCGGCGAACGCGACGCTTATCGCCTGCCTTGACAGACTTTTCTACAGCACTCATTTTGACAAGACCATGAAGGTCGGCGCAAGCGTAGCCGTAGCGAGACGCGGAGGCTGCTCGGCAACCTTTGATGAGCTGAACAAGTATTTTACCATCTGCGGAATGCCCGTAGCGTCAAGCCAGTATTGGAACTCCGTACACGGCAGAGAAAAAGGTCAGGCTGAACAGGATTCGGAAGGACTGCAAACGATGAGGGTGCTTGCCCGTAATATGACATTCTTGATGAAGAGCATCGCTCTCGGCAAAAAACAATACGGTCTGCCTGAAAAAGAAAAATGGCAGCCGACGCATTTTATAAGATAGAATCTCTGATAAGCTTTGAAAGGAACACAAATGATTCGGGAGATTTTGCAGCCAAAAGAGAAAAAGGTCGAATACATCGAGCTTATTTATGACCTGATTTTCGTATATATCATCGGGCGGAATAATCAGTTGTTGCATATCTTTGATAACGGCTTTGTCACAATGCCCGCGTTTCTTTCCTATGTGATGACGACGCTCGCCATCATCCAGATTTGGAACTACAGCACTTACTACATAAATGTTTACGGTCGGCACAGCGTAAGGGAGCATATTTTTATGTTTGTGAATATGTTCCTGCTGTATTTTATCGGCGAAGGAACGAGAACCGACTGGCAGGCGTATCATACGCAGTATCATATCGCGTGGGCGCTGATTCTCATAAATATCGGTGTGCAATACCTGCTTGAACTGCGTAATCAAAAGGATAACGCTCATAACCGAAATCATATTGTTCATATGGCTGTTATCCTCTTTATAGAAGCCGCTATAGTCGCGTCGGATATATTTTTCTATCAGACATTCGGCAACACATGGATGTCGCTGGCGGCTATACTGTTCGGAATGGGCGCGGTTTTGATTTTCGGTCAGAAGAACAGTGCCGATGTCGTTGACTTTCCGCATCTTTCCGAGCGCGCTATGCTTTATGTTGTCTTTACCTTCGGAGAAATGATTATCGCTATTTCTTCCTACTTTGAGGGAGGCTTTTCAGTCAGCGGTACTTATTTCGCTCTGATGGCTTTTCTGATTGTAGTCGGGCTGTTCTTAAGTTACGGTATGTTTTATGACAATATCATCGACAGGGATAAGCGGACTAACGGACTCGGATATATGCTGCTGCACATCTTCCTTATTTTTTCGATGAACAACATCACAAACGGACTGGAGTTTATGCGTGAAACCGAAATCAGCCTGATTCCGAAGATACTGTTCCTTATCGGTTCGCTGATACTGTATTTTATTTGTCTGTTCGCGCTCGGCAACCGACACGCAAAGGCACGCTGCAGTAAGTACAACATCCTGTTCATTAAAGCGGGAGCGATAAGTGCGGTGTTTATAACACTTATGCTGCTTCGGGAAAATATGATGATAAATATCTTAATAACTGTCGCGTTTGTATTCGTGCTTTTCCTGATTATCTACAGGTACGGAAAACAGATTAACAGCGTGAATCCAAAAATAGAAACATAAAAGGAGTAAAAACGTGATAATCCGTAAATATGAAAATGATGATATATGTCAGATGATAAACCTATGGAATGAAGTAGTTGAGGACGGTATCGCCTTTCCGCAGGAGGAGCTTTTGACCGAGGAAACAGGCGCGGAATTCTTTGCCGAGCAGAGCTATTGCGGAGTTGCAGTCGATGACAGCGGGGAGGTTGTCGGTTTGTATATCCTGCACCCGAATAATGTCGGGCGCTGCGGGCATATCTGCAACGCGAGCTACGCTGTCAGCTCTAAATGCCGAGGTCGGCATATCGGCGAAAAGCTTGTGCTTGACTGTATCGCGCAGGCAAAGGATATCGGATTTATGATTCTGCAATTCAACGCCGTTGTTGAATCAAACATCCACGCTCGTCACCTGTACGAGAGAATCGGCTTTAAACAGCTTGGCGTTATCCCTAACGGCTTTAGGATGAAGGACGGACATTTTGAGAATATCTGTCCGTATTATATTGAGCTATAAATCATAGTTCAAACGCAAGAGAAAAGATATGAGCATAACTATTAATCTATACTATACAGGCAAGGGCGACGCCGCGAGGAAATTCGCCGAAAAAATGGAAGCGAGCGGTATTGCCGAAACTATCAGGAACGAGGACGGCAACGAGCGCTATGAATATTTATTCCCGATGAACGATCCCGAGACTATCCTGCTGATAGACAGTTGGAGCAGTCAGGATGCGCTCGATATTCACCACGCCTCCCCGATGATGGCGCAAATCGCCGCGCTGCGTAAGAAGTACGACCTTCATATGAAAGCGGAGCGTTACATCAGCGCGGATACACCCGAATCGGAAAATCAATTTATAAGAAAATAGTAAAAAGCAGACCGAGCATAACAACTCGGTCTGTTCTTCCGTAAAACGATATTATTTGCCGATGACCTCGCCACGGACAGAGTTGAAAAAGGCGGCGTACTTTTTCTTGTCCTCAGTTCGGCACGCGATATAAAAGGTGTAGCGTGCCTTTTCTTCATCTATTGGTATGAACACTCTGCCTTCCATTCTGTAGTCCTCGGCGATAATTCTGTCGGATGCGAAAGCGGGATAGTCAGTGTTTCCCACCAAGTCGGCGAAGGTGTCACGGTCGGGCTGGATCAGGAAGGTCGTGTCCTTCATATATTCCTCACACACGGTTTTCCAGAATCCGATATGCTGATAAAGCAGGAAGCGCTCGCCGTTTAAGTCGGAGAATTTTACGCTGTCTTTATCGGCAAGCCTGTGAGTTTCGGGAACGCAGATATACAGGTGCTCGGAGATGTAGCGCTGAAAGAACAGAGTCTTGTCATTGACCGTTTCCCTGAAAACCGCCAGATTATATACGCCTTTTTTCAGCCCGTTTATAAGCTTTTCTCCGTACACGAGCTCGGAGGAAATCGTCATATCTCCGAAGTGATCCTGAAGAATCGGCATAAGCTCCGCCATAGGCTGAGGCGCGCACGAGCCGATATGAATCGAACGCAGACTGCGGTCAAATTCAATAATACGGCTTATCATTTCCCTGTTCTGATTCACCTGCGACTGAGCGAGAGCCGCCGCGAGCTTTCCCGTTTCATTCAGAGAGATTTTTTTATTCTCACGCACAAAGAGCTTTACGCCCAGCTCGTCCTCTAACTTTTTCATTGAGCGGCTCAGCGCGGGCTGGCTGATGAGCAGTTCTTCGGCGGCTTTTGAGAGTGTGCCGCATTTTGCGAACGCGGCTAATTGTTCAAGCAGATAGATTTCGATCATAATAACCTCACATATAACCAAGCATATAACCAACAGTTATATTTTCATAACTAAAAAGCATTTTACTTTTACTGAATTATAACATATAATATAATTGCAATCAATAGAAACATATAACTGAGGTGGATAAAATGTCAAAAAGTTTAGTGTTATTCTTTTCTGTGTACGAAAGCACAAAGGCAGTCGCGCGGGAAATCGCCGCTCAGACAGGCGCGGATTTAGTTGAGATCGAGCCTGTCACACCCTACGACAGCAATCGTAACCACTACAACTCTCTCGCGCGTTACGCAAAAAAGGAACACGATGAGGATATGCGTCCCGCTATCAAAAACGAGATCGACGTTGACGGCTACGATAACATTTTTATCGGCTACCCGATGTGGTGGTACACTTTCCCGATGATAATTTACACCCTTTTTGATAAGTACGACTTTTCGGAAAAAACAATCATCCCGTTCAATACTCATATGGGTTCAAGTGACGGAGGCACATACAGCACGATTGCAGAGCTTGAACCAAACGCAACCGTCCTCAAAGGCTTACCAATCGAAATGTCGGAAGCTGAGCGCGGTTGTAAAGATAAAGTAGCAAAATGGCTTAAATCATTGAACATATAAGGAGAACAGTATGAAAAACCTGATTATTTACTATTCAAGACGCGGACAGAATTATGTAAACGGCTCAATCAAACATCTTGATAGAGGCAATGCCGAGCTGATCACCGAGTTTATCAAAAATGCCGTCGGCGCGGATGTTTTTGAGGTCGATACCGTCAAACCCTATGATACCGATTATATGGTTTGTATTGAAGAAGCGAAAGCGGAGCTCAGAGCGAAGGCTCGTCCCGAGTTAAAAGAGTACCTCGACGATATATCCGAGTATGACAACATCTTTGTGGTAGGTCCGAACTGGTGGGGTATCTATCCGATGGCGATGTATACCCAGCTTGAAAGGCTCGACTTCACGGGAAAGACCGTTCACTACATTGTTACCCACGAGGGCTCAGGCTTAGGCGGTGTTCCTAAAACTATAAAAAACGCCTGCAAGGGCGCGAAAATCGGCGAAAGCCTTGCCGTTCACGGCGGCAGCGCACCCTCGTCCAAAGAGCAGGTTGAGAATTGGGCTGAAAAATGCATATGATACGGAGGACAACTAAATGAAAAAAGTGATAGCGATCTTTCTCGCATCGATTCTTGTATTTTCCCTTGCTGCGTGCGGCGAAACAAGCGGCGATAACAGCTCTAAAGCAGAAACTTCAACATCGGAAACCAAAGCAGACAACACATCAAATGACAGCAACACTTCGGCTGACGGTAAAACGCTAATCGTCTATTTCTCTTGGAGCAACAACACCGAAACAATGGCGAACTATATTCACGACAAGATCGGCGGCGATATGGAGCGAATCGAGCCTGTTGAGGCATATCCTGAGGACTACAACGAAACGGCTGACAAGGCAAAAGCCGAGCGCGACAACGGCGACCGTCCGAAGTTTAAGCAGCTGCAATTCAACCCCGAAAGCTACGATACGGTTTTCATCGGCTATCCGATTTGGTGGTACGAGCTGCCGATGATTATGCAAACCTTCTTCGATACCTACGATCTCAGCGGTAAAACAATCATTCCCTTCAATACCCACGAGGGCTCGGGAGACAGCGGCACCTATGACCAAATAAAAACCGAGGAACCCAACGCGACAGTGTTGGAAGGTCTGCCAATCCGCGGCGGTGACATTGAAAATAGCGATTCAAAAGATAAGGTTACAGAATGGCTCACAGGTCTGGGCTACTGATTATACTATACAGGAGGCTAACTATGGATTTCATTACATTAAACGACGGCAATAAAATCCCCGCAATCGGATTTGGAACGTTTCAGATTCCACCCGACGGCAGTACCTACGAAGCGGTCAAGACCGCGCTCTCGCTCGGCATACGTCACATTGATACGGCTGTTGCTTACTTCAATGAGCAGGAAGTCGGTCAGGCTGTTAAGGACAGCGGAATCCCGCGCGAAGAAATCTGGATCACAAGTAAAATGTGGCTTCAGGATTTCGCGTATGAGGACGCAAAAATGTCGATTGACACATCGCTTAAAAAGCTCGGCACCGATTATATGGACTTGTACCTGATTCATCAGCCTTACGGCAAGGTTGACGAAGCGTGGCAAGCGATGGAAGAAGCGAAGAAAGCAGGCAAGATTCGTTCTATCGGCGTAAGCAATATGACGCCGAAAATCTGGAACAGCTTTGTCCCCAGTTTTGATACAATGCCCTCTGTCAATCAGGTCGAGTTCAACCCGTATTGTCAGCAAAAGGAACTGCGTAAAATCATCGCCGAAAACGATGTTAAGCTCGAAGCGTGGGCTCCGCTCGGTCAGGGCAGAGCTGATTTGCTTACCAATCCTGTTATCACAGAAATTGCTGAAAAATACGGAAAGAACGAGGGACAGGTTATTCTTCGATTTGAGAATCAGGAAGGTATTATCGTATTTCCAAAATCTACAAAGCCCGAGCGTATCAAGAGCAATATGGAAATCTTCGACTTTGAGCTTTCCGAAGACGAGATGAACGCTATCCGCGCGCTCGATACAGGCAAGGGCAATCACGATCCCGACGCCCCGGGCGTAGGCGAATGGCTTCTCAGCGCTTATGATATTCACGCCAATGACTAAAGGAAACAAAAAGAAAACAGCTAACATCATCATTGACTTGTCAATGGTGGTGTTAATGCCGCTTTTGATGGCGTACTCCCTGATTGGTGAAGAGTTCCACGAAATAATTGGAACATTAATATTCATATTGTTTATTGTCCATCATATACTACACTTGAAATGGTGGAAAGCTATCCCGCACGGAAAGTACAACGTCTATCGGATATTTATCACCGCATTCAATTTCATATTATTGATAGTGATGTTTTTACAGCCCTTGTCGGGTATAAGTATGTCAAAGCACATCTATACATTTTTGCAGCTCAAAGGAGTAGCGGCAACAGCTCGGACAATTCATATAATTTGTGCTTACTGGTGCTATGTGCTGCTGAGCCTGCACCTCGGACTGCATACCGAGCAGATAATCCGACCGTTGAAAAGCAAAAAGAGCTTTGATGTAATGAAGTGGAGCGGACGCGCAGTGTTTATTCTGATCGCCGCATACGGAATCTATGTATTTATCAAAAGAGGTTTTTGGGGATATATGAGTGGCAGGACGATGTTCGCGTTTTTTGATTTCAGCGAATCGAGAGTGTTGTTCATCGCCGACTATTTAGCGGTGATGACTTTATTTGCCGTCATTGGCAATTATCTAAGCAAATTATTGAAACTCAGGAGGAAAACAAAATGAAAAAAGATTTAGGCTCAATGCCCGCTTTATACCCGATGCCCGTGCTGATGGTAGCGGCTTATGATGAAAACGGAGTGCCCTGTGTGATGAACGCGGCTTGGGGTACGATTTGTGGTATGGATAAAATCGCCCTCATTATCAGCGAAGGTCACAAGACTACGCAGAATATAAGGTTCAGCAAAGCGTTCACCGTCGCGCTTGCGGACAAGGCTCATATGGCTGAGGCGGACTTCTTCGGTATCGCCACCGGTAACAAGATGCCTGATAAGTTTGAAAAGTCGGGCTGTCACGCGACAAAGAGCAAGTTCGTCAACGCTCCGGTCGTTGAAGAGTTCCCCTTAACAATGGAGTGCGAGCTCGCCGAGATAGTTGAAACAGAACATCTCCACGCGGTAGTCGGCACAATCGTCAATGTCTGCGCTGATGGAAAAGTCCTTGACGACAACGGCAAAGTTAATCCCGAAAAGCTGAACGCATTGATCTTCGATCAGTTCCAAAGCGGCTATTACGTCAGCGGCGAAAAAGTCGGCAAAGCATGGAACGCGGGCAAGGATATGATGATGGCGGCGCAGGGTTAATAACCTAAATATACTAAAGCCCGACAGTCATTCTGTAACCGTCAAATCCGCAACCGTATTGCCACATCAAGCGCTCTCATGCAATAATAGAGACAAAACCAAAGTGTACGATTGTATTCCGTTGTATTCGATTGGATTCGATCGTACACGAATTGCATGGGAGTGGTATTGTGTCAAATGGGATCAGAGTTATCAAGGAAAACAGCAATCTCGCAGAGTGGTCACGTCAGGTCGAGGAGTGCCGCAGCAGCGGATTGAGTGTGCGAAGCTGGTGCGAGCGAAACGGCATTGCCGTTAGCACTTTTCATTACCGTCAGCAAAAGGTCTGGAACGCTCTGCAACAGCGTAATCAGTTTGTAGAGGTTTCCTTGCCTGCAAACGAATACCGGAAGGAGAGCGTTGTCGCCATAGTACATATCGGAGAAGTCCGCGCGGACATTCATAACGGTGCCGACGAAGCGACGCTTACCGCGCTCATTCGGGCGCTGAAGTCATGCTGAACGATTTCTGCGGCACGAAGAAGGTTTACCTCGCATGCGGTTACACGGACTTGCGCCGCGGCATTGACGGCTTGGCGACGATTGTGGAACAGCAGTTTCAGCTCGATCCCTGCACAGACGCGCTGTTCCTGTTTTGCGGCAGGCGAACCGACCGGATCAAAGCGCTCTACTGGGAGGGGGACGGCTTTTTGCTGCTCTACAAGCGCCTTGAAAAAGGCAAATTTCAGTGGCCTCGGAGTGAGAACGAAGCGCTCAGCATCACACCGCAGCAGTACCGCTGGTTAATGGAAGGACTGAATATTCAGCAGCCGAAAGCAAACCGCAAAATTGAAAAAATAAAGTTCGGATAATCGCAGAAATTCCGCATAAACACTGTACTTTTCGCTCTTTTTGTGGTATAATAAGAGCATGAAAAACGAAGTGAAAAACAGCGAGACTGTTACGATTACCAAAGCTGAATATGACTCACTTAAGCAGATTGAATCGGAGTTCAACTGGCTGAAAGAACAGCTGCAGATCATCAAAAAGAAAACCTTCGGTTCAAGCTCGGAACACACGGAACAGCTCTATGACGGTATCTCTCTGCTCTTTAATGAAGCCGAATTAATTGAGGACATTGAGAGCAAAACCGAAGAAATCACCGTCGAAAAGCATACGCGCAGGAAGAAGACCGGCTGCTTCGAAAAGCTCCCCGAGAATGTCGAGACCTACGTCGTCGAGCACGATCTCAGCGAAGAGGAGAAGAAGTGCCCCGAATGCGGCGAAGAAATGGAAGTCATCGGCAGAAAGGTCACAAAGCATCTTGAGATGATTCCTGCGAAGGTAGTCATCCGTGAGGATGTTTACTACACCTATGCCTGCAAGAAATGTCATGAGAATGAAGCGGATACACCTGTCGTGGAAACACCGCAGCCGAACCCTGTCATCAAGGGCAGTTTTGCGTCTGCGGAGGCTGTTGCTCATTTGATGACGCAAAAGTTTGTCATGCACTCTCCGCTCTACCGGCAGGAGCAGGAGCTCAAGCAAAAGGGCATTGAGCTATCGCGTCAGACGATGTCTAACTGGTTCATCACCGCTTCAAAGCTGTGGCTTGAGCCCTTGTATGACCGGCTGAAAGAGCTGCTTTTGCGCGAGAATGTTCTTCATGCCGACGAAACCACGCTTAAGGTACTGCGCCCAAAGGAAAAACAAACGCCGGGCAAGAGCTACATGTGGCTGTACAGAACAAGCGGATGTGCCGAGAATCCGATCGTGCTCTACGATTATCAGCCAAACCGAAAGGCTGAGAACGCAAAGAATTTCCTAAAGGGATTCAAAGGGTGGCTTCACACTGATGGGTACACGGCGTATCGAGGGATCGACGGCGTTACCGTCGTCGGCTGCTGGGCACACGCGAGGCGGAAATTCTGCGAGGCGCTGGAGGTTTTGAAAGAAGAACAGCGCAAGGGCTCGACGGCGGCAACCGGCTTGGATTACTGTAACAAGCTGTACGCCATTGAGAGAAAAATCAAAAAACTCAGCTTTGAGAACAGGCTGAAAGAGCGACAGGAGCAAGCAAAACCGCTTCTGGACGCATTCTTTGCGTGGGCAAAAACGCTCGACAGCATCGCGCCGAAAAGTAAGCTCGGCAAGGCGATTTATTACCTGAATGAGGAGGAACCGTACCTGCGCCGATATATTGAAGACGGCAGGCTGGAAATCGACAACAACCGCGCCGAGCGCAGCATCAAGCCGTTTGTGATCGGCAGGAAGAATTGGCTGTTCGCCAACACGCCGTCCGGCGCGAAAGCGAGCGCAACCATTTTCAGCATCATCGAAACGGCAAAAGAAAACGGATTGGAGCCGTACACCTACTTGAAATACATCTTCACCAAAGCGCCAAATTTGAATCCGGGCGAATCCCCGGATTGCCTGTTGCCGTGGAACGTGCCAAATGCTTGACGCACCAATGCAACTCCCTCAACTGAAAACATCCCTGAATAATCTCATCCGCCATAGTACCAAATCGGTTTCTGTGGCGGATGTTTCTTTACCTCATTTGACGGTTACGTCATTCTTAATGAGACTGTCGGGTTAACTTTATGTATATATTAATTCATTGTTCACAATTTCTGCTGCGCGATTGCGGATATTGTTCATTCTCTGCACCCACAGCATTTGGTTTTGCAGAGCTGGAAACACTATCAGGCGAACAGTTGGTTTTAGCTGACGCTAATGGCGATAATGAAATCAACATCGCCGACGCAACACATTTACAGATATTACTTGCGGAATATGAAGTAGAATTAAGGTAAGATTTAATCGGTCTGGTGTTTATCAGACCGATTATTCTTTTTCTCTGGACTTTTTCTGTTTCTGTGGTATCCTGTTGTGCTTAGAAAGGACGGTGAGAATATGACCACACTCGAAAATCTCTACTACGGCAACATAGCCCCGCACGAATATGAAGTCGTGCGCGGAAGTGAGTACGACATTACCGCAAAGCTGGTGATTCGCCATGAGCAGGATTTATCGGCTACACTGACGGAGCAGCAGAACGCCATACTCCAAAAAATCAAAGACAACCACACTGAACTTATGAACCTCGGCGAGCGCGATGCGTTTCGTCGAGGTTTCTCTTTGGCTGTCAAGCTGATGATGACACCCCTTCGGTGAAGGGGTGTTTTTAGCTTGGTTATGCGGTTTTTGGGTAGTATAGCATGGGTGGGAAGGAAAGTCAAGGGAGAATAGAAAACCATTATGCAATATTTCTCATTCAATTGTACTTTTTAAATAATCTGCTACATCATCAATTTCAGGGTAAATAAACGCCTTATTTATTCCAATACGATTTAGCGTTTTTAGAATTTTCCCCTTATTCTTAGACTGTATATAAAAAACAACTTTTTTATCATTTTGCTGAAGTCGGTATTTCTCTTGATCACCAACAAACTCCCCTTTGAATTTTTCATCATAATGTACTGTATCCAACCCCCACAAAAGAAAAGCTCCTTCTTGATGAGCAATGCGTTTATTATTTCTTGAAGGCTTTACAAAAATTGGAACACGAATATCCGATACTGTAAGCTTTCTTGAAAAAGTTGGACGTTCTACTCTAACCTCATCAATTAATTCTTGTATATCAACCGAGTTATCGGAATCATTTGAAATAGACTTAAAAATCTGCTTTTGTTTCTTATACGTAAACATTGGAAGACTGGACAATATCGCGACTTTCTCATCTTTACCGTAAAACAATTCTGAATTATTTACCGAATAAATGATAATTTCACCGGTGTTTGATTGATTCTCGCAAGCAAAATAAAGGGCTATTAACGGATTAAATGTAAAATCAAGCAAGCGAGTTGGTAGTCCATAATGCTGCATTTCAACCAAAAAGTCGAGATGCGAATTACAGGATATAAAATATTCGGGGCAACGAATAACCAATTCCTGATACATCATATATTCGTTTTTGTAAAATTTAGGCGCACGGAAGATAGAAGGTTGAATACTATAATTTATATTGGTATGTTCTCGAAATAACAGGTTTGTTTTTTCAGGTATTTTCTCCAATTGCGCAATAAATTGATCTAACGATTCTATGTTTACCAGTTCTGTGTCATTTTCAATAATAAACTCACCATGTTGATAGAATCTAGTCTGTTCCACAGAATTATTTAACAGAAAAAATACAACATCTGCTTTCTGTTTGCTATCCCCTGTTTCAAGTATTGCATATACGATACTTTGGCTTTCAGTAAAAGAAAGGGGTTTACCATTATTTATCTTAATCTTTATAGCTTCTATTCTATCAAAAAGCTCCGTGTAAGTCTTTGGTTTGGTGTTGATTAAATCATTAATGGGCGACTGCTTTGGCAATACATCTAACAACACCTTTTTATTGCTGGGATATAATCCATTACTACAGCATACATATCCATCAAACAATAACTTATTAAATATAACAGTTTGCAAAGCTGTCCTTGTAAATTGGTGCTCAACAATCTTACTTAATAATTCTTTATCTTTATTATCCATAGTCTTATTACCTGTTAGCTAACATTATTATACTATCACAAAAACGTCAGTCTGATTCAGACAACTAAAATATCTTCTCCAGACACCGAAAAAGATATGTATTGTGTAAAGGTTATACAGTTCATCAACCGGTTCTTTACCGATTACAACTATAAAGATCCCTCTCCTCGAGTTGTGCTAAAGTTGCTATCGTTGATAACAGCTATCTATTTTGCGGACTAAATCAACGACATTGACGGAATTAAATTTCTTTAAGCAGGTCAAACACCTTATTATCTTCGTTAAAACTGAAATGTATCCTTCAATCCGAACCATTTCTGATCTTTGTCAGAAAGGTTTAACGGTGTTCCATCGCTCATCGCATATCCGTCACCCTTGCAGTTTCCTTGATATATTCCTGTTAAATCCGGCCCCTCAATACCGATTCCTGGATCGTTCCAAGCCAGTCCCCCCTCATCGCCGGGATGATAGAAATCAGTGCACTAATAGCAGAAGGTTGCCATGAAAGCATAGTTTACTAAAGCACTGAAATGCTTTATATAATCTTTTTTGCTAGTTTTTTTATTACATTTTTCTTTTTATTCGTCAAGTAATTTTTTTTGGCAGCAATATAGTATTCCTCTGGATCAGCTTTCCTAAGCAAATCTACCGCTTCCCATTTCTCATCGTTTTCGCTTAAATAGTAGTGCCTTGTAATCTGAAAACGCGGCAACTCTAGTATTTCGTTTATATAATCAATCATTTCAGGACGAGTCAACACAGGAATACTTAACTCCAAATGGATTAAAAACCAAGCCGCAACTTCTGCAAACAACTCTCTCTTATACATTTTTCTCTCTTCAGTGCCACATTTCTCCACAAACATAAGTTGGTATTTTTTTATTATATCCAAGTCATGCATTGTTTCTCTTCTCCATTTTTTTGTAGCACCAACATTAGATAGATAGCAGTATAACGGCTTAGAACAAAAATACACTTTCTCGCATTTTTCCAGTAGAAACAGATTTAGTATTTGATCTTCTCCCCAAAAAATTCTTTGCTGTTTCAACTCGGAGGGAAGATTTTGAAACAACTTATTATTATATACTTTATTCCATACAGGATTATTCAATTTTGACTCTTTCCAGTGACTGCATATTAATTGAGGATAATCTCTAGACTTAAATATATCTTTTCCAACAGATTCATCGTTATAATTTGTCTTATTAGATTTAAGCAAATGGTATTTATTATAGTAACCGAATTGTAACATATCACAATTATTTGCCTTTAGAATACAGTATATATATTCAAAAGCGTTTTTGGAAACATAATAGTCATCTGCATCACAAAACATAATATATTTTCCAATAGAATGTGAAACTCCATATATTCTTGATTGAAACAAACCATGATTTGAGCGTTGAAAAAAACGAACCCTTTTATCTTTGTTGTGATAGTGTCTACAAATCTGAATAGTTCTATCAGTTGAGCCATCATCTACAATAATAACTTCAAAATTTTCAAATGTCTGTTTCAATATAGAATCAACGCTTTTTGATAAATGATTTTCTTCATTATAAGCGCAAATTATAATAGTAAAAAAACAATCATCTTTTATATTCATAATGGTTTTTTTCCTCTTTCGCTCATAATAACATCAGTAGATTTTGAACTTTTTTATTTTATTCCTTGAGATTATAACATAATTCATCTTCCAAAGCGCTGTGCTCTCTAGAAAGCATCAATCCGTTGGAAAAGGAAAAGTATATACAATAGAAAAACACCACATTAGGCATGAAAAGTAGCGATTCGACGGTATGATTATTCCGCACTCAGGAAACATGAATCCACCTACAAAAATAATCCCTTTCATCATCTTCCCTTATCTATTAAAGGAATCCTTTAAAGTTTTCTTTATTCTCAATCGCCGTCGTAGTAGTTCTACCCAAGTCTGCTCTCGCTCCGATCGAACACTTTACTTCAATCAAACTGAGCTCATTTCTTGATTTAGCTTCATTCAAAACTCTGTCCAACTGTGCAAAGCTGCTCACACTGATTGCATTCGGATAACCACAGGCTTTCGCAATGGCGACTATATCCATGTTTGACGCTACTGTAGGCATACCGCCGACAGTCTCATGTGCGCCGTTATTGATGACGATATGGACAAGATTTTTCGGCGCGTTTGCGCCGATTACTGCCATAGAACCCATGTGCATAAGAACGGCGCCATCACCGTCGATACACCAGATTTTTCTGTCCGGCTTATTCAGTGCAACACCAAGCGCAATTGACGAACTATGACCCATGGATCCAACTGTCAGAAAATCGTATTGATGACTTTGACCGTTTGCTACTCTTGTTTCAAACAACTCACGACTCGCTTTGCCAGTTGTGGAGACGATCGGGTCTTCTCCTGTCACTTGTACGATATGCTGAATGATTTCCTCGCGCGTCATGGTGTTGTCATTTTTATAGACAACCTTTTCGCTATTTTCCAACACGCCTTTACGGACAATAAACGCTACCTGCTTACCGTTTTTCAGTAAAGCAAGGAAATCCTCCATAGCTGCTTTCAGTTCATCTTTTGTGGTTTCTTTGCCGATGATGAAGGTCTTTACATCCATATCCTCCATCAGCTTGACGGTTACTTCACCCTGATAGATATGCTGAGGCTCATCATGAATACCGGGCTCACCGCGCCAGCCGATGATAAAGATCATCGGGATTGCATAAACCTTATCATTCAAAAGCGACGCTAGCGGATTGATGATATTGCCTTCGCCGCTGTTCTGCATATAGACGACCGGTACTTTTCCTGTTGCCAGGTGATAGCCTGCCGCCAATCCTACACAGTTACCTTCATGACCGCAATGTGACCGCTGTGAATGATGTCAGTAGAAAAGCACATATAAACCGTGCGGTTCTCAATGATCTTGAGCTGTTCGGAAACCTTTTTCAAATCCGTTGGATTATCAATTTCGGCGCAAAGCCTGTCCTGCACGTCCAGCGGAACGATTTTGCAGGATTCTGCAACCTCGTTAAAAGCATTTTCCGCATAGCATTTGGTGTTGCCGTTCTCGCAAAAAGCGATGATCCTGTCAAGCCAAACACGCCAATCGTCACGATTTAGCTTGTACAAAGGCTGTGCAGCGACAGCATTATCGAAGAATTCTATACCTATCTTGCAGATTCTTCGTTCTGACAAAACCGCCTTAAAATCCTTTTCCGGAATCGGCAAAGTGGAGCTGATGGTCATGCAGCTGTCTTTACTTTTAAGAACATCATCAAATACAGTGTTTTCATATACTAAATCCCCGTGCATCAGGAGAATGTCATCATCCAGATATTCCCTCGCACAGTAAATAGAGTATATGTAATTGGTTTTGTCATAGACAGGATTCTTGACAAAAGTATATTGTAGCGGCAGATCAAGGCTCTCACAGTATTCCTCAAGAATACTGTCATAATAGCCGGTCGTCATGATAACTTCCGTGATGCCTGCTTGCGCGATAAGCCTTAACTGACGACTTAATATGGTATCGCTGTGCGATATTTGTGTCATACATTTTGGGTGTTCCGATGTCAAAACTCCCATCCGGCTACCGAGGCCGGAGTTCAAAATTAATGCTTCCGCCATACCTGCGAGTATATAAATTTTTGTGGTGTTGGAGTGGAACAAGACTGGATTTTTCAGTTACACCGAAGGGGTGTTTTGGGCTTAGTTATGCAGTTTTGGGGTAGTATAGCATGAGGTGGAAGGAAAGTCAAGGGAGAATGTTCTTTTTCTCCTGAAGCTCTCTTTCAATTTACAAATCGAGCGAATTCTCGTTCAGCAAAAACTCATAAAGTCCGAGATGAAGGATTCCTTCCTCATCAGTCCATGGTTTCATCGCGGTTTTGCTGATAATGATTTTCTTGAAGAAATCTTTGGTATTTTTCAACGGTCTGAGTTCAGTTTCCAGTTTTGACGGTTCCGAAACATTCAGCGAAGATTGAATGTAGTATTTTTTTGTACCTCTGTTTACTACAAAATCAATCTCACACTGCTTTTTGGTTCTTTTGCCGTCGTGCGTTTCCACGATTTCTACTACACCCACATCAACGGAACACTCACGGCACAGAAGCTCATTATAGATAATATTCTCCATTATGTGCGTTTCTTCTTGTTGCCTGAAATTCAATCTTGCGTTACGAAGTCCGATGTCGGTACAATAATACTTTGACGGATACTCAAAATACTTCTTCCCTTTTACATCGTAGCGTTTCGCATTGCTGAACAAAAATGACTCTATCAAATAATTCAGATAATTTGAAACCGTTGTGCTTGTTACCTTTATGTTTTTGACAGCTCGCAGAGTGTTCGCAATCTTACTTGCATTGGTAAGAGAACCAATTGAAGAACACAAATCGTCTGTTAATTCACTCAGCACGTCGGGTAGTTCAATGTCATAACGCTCCGTAATATCTTTGAAATATACCTCTGAGAATAGATTCTGTAAATAGCTGATCTTTTCCGCATCACTCTTTTTGCTTAAGACAAGCGGCATACCACCGTACAGCGCATATTCTTCATACGCGTCAGATTTATCTCCACCAACAAAAGAATAATATTCCTTAAACGAGATTGGATAGATCTTGACCTCGTCACCTCTGCCGCGAAAAGCCGTCAACACATCCTTCGTGAGCATTTTGGAATTACTTCCGGTTACGTATATATCGACATTACGCAGCCGCATAAGACCGTTGAGAACATTATAAAGCCTGATGTTATCAGGATTCTTAAGCTCGTCCTTTGAAATCGCATACTGTACCTCATCAATGAGAATATAGTACATATCCTTATTGACGATTTTTCCACGAATATATTTTGACAATTCACCAGGATCCCGATAATCTACAAAAAGATCATCATCCAAAGCAATGGTAATGATCTGTTCCTCATTTACTCCGCTGTTGATCAGATAGTCATAAAACAGATTAAACAGCAGAAAGCTCTTTCCGCATCTTCTTATTCCGGTGATGACCTTGATCAGTCCGTTTTCCTTTTTATCAATCAATCTTCCGAGATAATCGTCACGCTTAATAACCTTCTGCATTGCAAGCCTCCACATTCTTAAAACTTATGGGTATTTTCCCCTAACTTTCAAGTATATTATACCTCGGTTTTAGAATAATATCAAGCTCCCATTGAAATTAAGGCGCATTTGCACTTTAGTTTAAAAACTTCAGAGAATACAATAAACTGTATGCCTTTGTAATCAATACAACAAGGTAACTGTATTGTTCATCACATTCATGAGAATTGCTATAATCTATCATGTGAATAACCATTATTAAGGATAAGATACCGTGTGTTTTTTTACCAATTCATTTATCATTGTTTCCAAATTATCCGGATTGGATAATAAGTATCTGATGCGAATCTTATCCTTTGTTGTAAGGGGCATGCCTTCCATCGTCATTGAGCTGTTTACTTCCGCAATAATCTTTTCTTCATTACTCACAAAGAAACACCTCCCTGCTATTCTGTTATACCTTACCGAACCTCATTGTTCTATATTCATCCAGTTCTTTCTTTTCATCAATATCCGGTATATTACGTCTTAATTTCTGCAAGTTTTCAAAAGCTCTTTCTCTTTTTTGAGCATCATCGTCGCCCACAGGATACATATCACTAAATAACGCAATAAACCCTTGTAACTGTTTTTCACTTAAGCGATTAAATATTTCAAAAGCTATTTCTTTTGTGCTCATAGCTGACCATCCTTTCTGTGTTTTCTCTATTGTTTACTAATCATAGTCTACCATATTATGACGGCATACTCAAGAGAAAAGGAATGGAGAGGATAGATTCTTTATGCAAACAATCCACACAGATTTGATTCTATTTGAGCACTGAACAACTCTTCACTGAACAGATTTTCAGTATTTGTACAGTCATCTTAGTTTGCTTCGGCAAGACCGTGACTAAAGAAACGCAACAATCACGGTTATGCAAGCAGCAATGGAATGATTCAACGCCCGTGCAGCTGCGGTTCTCAGAGCGGGATACACATTTACCTCAAATAGCATAACTTTTGCTTAAATTCTTTCTGAGATAAGCCTTTTTCGAACATATATGTGCATTTTTAACAAAATTTTCGCTATTTCGTTCTAATTCTTGTATCTGGTACGGATGGTTACACCACGTCGGTGAAACCTGATTTTTCCCATTCCTATGCGGTTTTTGGTAGTATAGCATAGGCGGAAAGGAAAGTCAAGTTTGAAAAAAATAAAGTCACGCTTAATTAACTTGTTATCTTTGCTTTCTTGAACTAATCTTTGTTCTGATTATTACAAACATCAAAGCTACTGCAGCCGATATAATCGTTGTAATCACAAACAGTAAAATTGAACTTGGTACAATATCGATAAACAGTTCTACAATCATTGGATGGAAACAATAAATCATTAAGCTTGCAGAGCCAAGCAACGTGCATACTTTACCATTCAAATTCCAATTCATTTGTGAAATCAAAGAAAACAAGAAGTATGCTGTAGGAAATGTCAAAAATATGAAAGAGACACTTTCTTGTCCAAATGCTTTTAATGTAAAGGCTTCAACTGTTAACAAGCTAAATGATACAATAAATCCAATCAATGATAACTTTAAGGGAATCTTTTTCTGTGAGATAAAGAATCCTAACAACATCAACGGTAATAACAAGAATACCGCATCGAACAGCGCACTAAACTTGTTCCCGATTTGGAATGCACTTTGCATAAATCCCGGCAGCCATGGGCTATAACCATAAGACAATGCTTTGATAATATAAAGCACTATCATTATCACAAAAAGCAATTTTCTGTTTAAATCCCGACTTGCACACAGCACCTAAACGATAGTATAATGAAGTCACTTCGGCAGGAGGTGACAAGCATGAAAAACAGGAGCAGATCACGCAAAAGAACACCATGGGACGAGCACAACGATTTAACCGCTACACAGGAGTATTTGCAAATGCATTATGTTGCACGTTATGAAGAACGGCACCCAAGATTAGCTGATGCCGGTGAATCAGATATGGTAAATTCATATATTCCGGCAAAATGTCCGTATTGTAGTTCCGATGATTTTGTGTGCAAAGGTTTTGATTCTATCGGGATAAGAAGATACAAGTGTAGATGTGGTAAGTATTTCAAACCAACAACAGGAACGATCTTTGATTCAAGAAAGATTCCGATTAGTGAATGGATTGAGTACTGCTTAAACATATTTCGGTATGTCAGCTTGAATGCAGATTCATGGAACAATCGCAATGCTATCTCAACATCAAAATATTGGCTTAAAAAACTGTTTTTAACGTTGGAAGAATGGCAGAAAAACATTGTTTTATCCGATACTGTCTGGCTTGATGAAACCTACTATTCCGTTATTATGAGCGATAGAGAGCACAAAGAAGACGGAACACTGCCGAGAGGTCTTTCACGCAATCAAATCTGTATAGGAGTCGCAACAGACAAAAAGCATACCGTTTGCATAATGGAAGGATACGGTAAACCTTCGCAGAAACGAAGCTATGAAGCGTTTCAAAACCACATACAACCTAATTCGCTTTTGATTCACGACAAAGAAAACACACATAAGAAATTAGTCAGTGAATTATCTTTGCAAAGCGTTTGTTACGCTTCAAAAGACTTGAAAGGTCTTGCCGATAGTGAAAACCCTCTCGACCCTGTGAACCGAGTACATATGCTACTCAAAATGTTTCTTAACGCACACAGTGGGTTCTGCCGTGATGATATACAGGACTACCTGAATCTCTACTCCTTCGTTATCAATCCACCGTCAGACCACCTCGAAAAAGTAGAGAAAATCATTGATTTGGTTTTTAAAAATCCTAAATCGCTTAAATATCGCGATCAATTTGGCTTAAACACTTGATTACTAGGTGCTGTGTGCAAGTCGGGATTTTTCTGTTTTTTATAAATCTAACGCACAGATAAAATAAAGGAAGCGCATAAATCAAGCTGATTAGATACCACAAGTGATAGTGGCAACCTTGGGTTACAGTTGCAAGCGCATAATCCTTAAATGCACCAAATGACATCCAGCCTGTCTTTATCCATGTCGGAATGGAATAGAGCAAATACAAAAGAGTCCACAAAGCATAAAGCTTTATCATCTTCCATTCTTGCTTTTTAATCGGTTTTGCTCCATATTCATTCTTCGCTAATGATTTAGACAAGAAATATCCAGAGCAAACAGCAAAGAAAGGCACTGCCAAACGGCAAACGATATCCACAAAAGCAAAATTCAAAGTATCATTAATATCAACAAAAAGATTTGTATGAATACCAATGATTAAAATCGAGGATATGAACTTGAATAAATCAACTGTGTCGTTTCTATTTCGCATGAAAAATATCTTCTCCATTAAGCCATCTGACATAGTCAAAATCTTTATCTGCCGGACATTTGCCTGTCCAACGACTTTTTTCTAACAAATACGCCTTCATAATATGATCCTTGCTATATTTTTTAATCTGTATAGTATTATCTAAATCAGGGTATTCATTTGCTGTAAGGATTACTTTTCCTCTGCAAGGAATCTGATTAAATCTTACTAAATCATCATACTCAGCATCAACATAATCATCAAATATAATGAAGATATTATCGAAATTTACACGTTGCTTTCTCTTATCCCAAGCATTCTTTGCTTATTCAAACGATTTGTAATGATTAAATACCAATTCTACATCTCCAAGCATGCCTACCGGATATGGAAACCTTTCATCTTCGCTCTCAACTAAGTCAAGCGATAAATAGCGTTTTAAGTCAGAAACAAATTTCAAGTATTCTTTTTTGCTGGGAAATAACATATTTATTGTAGGCGACTTAAACTGTAAACCCAAGCGATGATAAATCAAACCAGCATAACAATTTGGAGAAAACAAAGAAAAATCTCTATTCTTTAATCTCTTTCTGAGACGGTGGTAGTATACTTTTTGATAATTCCTTAAAAACACATTTGAAATCAGGTAACTTTTTTCCAACAAATAATTCTTTAATCTATGCATTTTCTTTTCCTATCTTCAATACATAAACAACTACAAAACGAATAAATTAATTAACTTCTAAATAATTTAATTCATCCATTGTTTTTATATCTTCATATAAATACTTTTCAACATTATCCGAATTCTCAAGCAGCTTTTTATTTGCTAATGAATAAAACTTTCTTGTGTAAATAACACTATTGTTCCACTTATTCTTTTGCTCCTCGTTTAGATTCGTGCGTTTTATACCATACTTTTGGTATAAAACGTTTCCAAAAAATAGAGTGAATTTTTCTTGACCTTCTATGTTTAAATGTTCGCTATTATAAAAATCGCTACGATTTAATACTTCACTACAATCTATCTTCGAGACAAAATTCAAATAATCGTAGCCATATGTAGAGATAATATCTTCTATTGCATTGCTTCTCCCAAGAGTTTCAGCTGTTCTGGACGTTTGAATTCTTGGAAAGCGAACAAACAACACATTTAAATTATTCTGCTTACAAAAATCTAATAAATCAATTAGATCATCTTTATTTCGTTCTGTTAGTTCTACCTTAATAGTAGAATCCTCCAAACCCACTTCTTTATCTATTTGCCAAGAATAGGTTCCTGTATAATTACCTTTTAACAACGAATATCCTAACCCAAACTGATTCATCCTATTGTTGCAATTATATATACAAGTTCCTACATTAATATCGTTGTGATATTTAAAAAACGGCAAATAATATGTATAAACATCATCACAACAATTCAAACTACTCAAAAGCGAAACCTTATTATCAGAAAGTCTAATATTTTCACAAACATTTCTAATTTGTGAATCAGATATTGAGTCATCTCCTAAAAAGCCATTTACCTCTACAATAAACAGTTTAGGATTCTGATACTGCAACACTTCTTTCATTTGATATTTAATAAAAATACCGTTTTGCGCCGGTGTTCCAATAGGATAGCTTGTAAAACCAAATTTATCATATGCTATTGCTGAACTAAAATCATTATATACTTCACTTGAGCCAATCAACACTACATCTAAAGTGTTCTTATCTTCTAAGTAAAAGCCATCAAACCTTGCCTGAGAATCACTCTCCCTATAGAGAAAAAGGTTCTCAGAAACTAAAATATATAAGATAACTATCGCAATAATAGAAATAATACTAATTGTTCTTTTAATATAAACCTTCATCACATCAATACCTATTAGAATTGTGCATATACAAAGTCAGCAGCATTATAACCCGGCCCATATATTCCAAAAGTCAAAACAACAATAATCCCGATTAATATAACACAATATCTTACCCAGTAATAATTATTGTCCAACTGTTCTCGTAACGACTTCTTTATTTTCTCTTGCAAAACACTTGCAATAAGCAAAACAACAAATCCTACCCCAACTAAAGCAAAACCCCACTTATCTAAACCCAATGAGTTTATTTCTATCAAACCATTTGAAACAGATTGATTTAATAAGATTTTTTTAATTGAAGAGATAGATTGCCTAAAACTCGGAGCAATATCAAATACATAGCCTATGCAGACGATTACAAACGTCCTCAGCATCTGGAACAATCTCCAAAAGAAGTTATTCGGATTGATATGTAGTTTCTGTAGAGCGCCATCAAACAGCGGCTTCATCAATATGGACAGCATGATTACGCCGCCGTTCCACAAGCCAAACGCGACGTATTTCCAGCTGGCACCATGCCACACACCAACAATCAGAAATACTATCAATGAAGCAAACGCCGTCGGCAATACCTTTGCGATGTGAGCGCCTGCTTTGGTTGCACCGAATTTAGTGGCTTTCATCTTCTTGCTTGTTGTTAAGAATACACTCGACAACGAAAGCGGATAGAAGATGTATTCTTTCATCCAAGCGCCCAGCGTAATATGCCATCTTCGCCAGTATTCATTAATTGACTTTGAAAAATACGGACGCCTGAAGTTTTCAGCCATATCAATTCCGAGAATCTGCGCGATACCGCGGGAAATATCAATACCGCCCGAAAAGTCAGCGTATAGCTGTAAGGCATAGAGCAAAACCGTAAAGGTCAGCGTTGTACCATTGTAAGAATTGTAATCTGCAACAACTGTATTAATGGCAACAACAGCACGGTCAGCTATTACCAGCTTTTTGAAAAACCCCCAAAGAATCAACTCACATCCATATTTGAACCGTGTAAAATCCATTTTATGCGGCTCATAAAGCTGATGCGCCAACTGGTCATAGAAACTAATCGGGCCCTGGATAATTTGAGGAAAGAATGATACAAACAAGGCAAATTTTGCAATATTCTTTTCCGCAGGAAACTTCTCCCTGTATACATCGACGATATATCCCATAGACTGGAATGTGTAAAACGAAATACCCAACGGCAAAAACAACTTTAACGTTGGCACCGAAAAGCTCATTCCAAATGAACCAAACACATCATTCAAACTGCCGGCAAAGAAATTATAGTATTTCAGAAAGGCAAGGATACCAAAATTCAACACCAAGCACAAAGCCATTACTAAACGCTTGTTCCGCTTGGTTTTGTTCTTGAACTGTTTCTTGGTATCTCTATCCCAATCCTGCTTGTTCGCTTTAAGTGTTTCTTTCGATTGCAGAGAAATCCTATCCAACCATCGCGCAATTGCATAAGTGCTGACAGTTGTAAACAGAATAAACGCCACATATTTGTATCCGGCAAACAAGTAGAATATGTAACTTGAAATTAATAGTATAATCCATTTGTGCTTTTTGAGCGGCAAGGCGAAATATCCCAGTACCGTTAAGGCAACAAATGCGATGAAGTTGAATGATGCGTAGGACAACAGGAACTCTCCTCGGTGTTTTAAATCAAGTATCTACTTAAATTATATCTTTTGATTAGCAAAATATAGGGAACTAATAATCTAAACTCAAAACTGGAATGTATCTTTCAAACCCAACCACTTTTGGTCTTTGTCCGACAAATTCAGCGGCGTTCCATCGCTCATCGCATATCCATCACCTTTACAATTACCTTGGTATTCACCGGTTAAATCAGGCCATTCAATTCCAATCTCTGGATCATTCCAAGCCAATCCGCCTTCATCGCCGGGATGATAAAAATCTGTGCATTTATAACAGAAGGTAGCAGTATCAGACAGCACCAAAAATCCGTGAGCAAAGCCTTCGGAAATATAAAACTGCTTTTTATTATCAGCACTTAATATTTCTCCATACCACTGACCATATGTAGAACTGTCCTTGCGTAAGTCAACTGCAACATCAAACACAGCACCCTCAAACACACGCACAAGCTTTCCTTGTGGATACTGCTTCTGAAAATGCAATCCTCTAAGAACGCCTTTCTTTGACATACTCTGGTTGTCCTGCACAAACACCATATCAAGACCGGCTTCCTTCATATCCTTCTGGTTGTATGTCTCCATAAAATAGCCGCGAGCATCTCCATGTACGGTAGGCTCAATAATGTATAAACCCTCAATTGGTGCTTTTGTAACTTTAATCTGTCCCATTACAAATCTGCTTCCTCCAAATATCTTTTAACCGCATCCTGCCATGTTGGCAACGGCTCAAATCCCATTTCTATTAACTTACTCTTATCAAGTCGGCTGTTGAACGGTCTTGCTGCCTTACTCAAGCCGTATTCTTCCGTCGTGACAGGAACAACTTTCGTTTCCAAGCCATACTGTTTGTAAAACTCGCAACAGAAATCATACCAGCTGATATAGCCGCCTTCATTAGTAGCGTGATAATATCCGTACTTATCAGTCTCGATCATATCAACCAGTAGTCGTGCTAAATCATATGTATAGGTTGGAGTACCGATTTGGTCATTGACAACTCTAACGGTATCGTATTTCTTGCCGACATTAATCATTGTCTTGATAAAATTCTTACCGTTCAAGCCGAATACCCACGCTATACGAACGATAAAGAACTTGTCGAGCAACTCTGCAACAACCAACTCGCCCTCTAACTTTGTCTGTCCGTAGTAATTGAGCGGTACAAAATCCTTGCAATCTGCCTGCCAAGGCTCTGTTCCTTGTCCGTTGAAAACATAATCGGTACTGATATAAACCATCTTACAATTAAGCTGCTTGCAGACTTCTGCTATATTTCTCGTACCGGTTACATTTACGGCATAAACCTTTTCTTTGTTTTCTTTGTCCTCTGCTGCATCTACCGCTGTCCACGCAGCACAGTGAATCACAGCTTCAGGTTGTAATTCATTCAATACCGTTTCAACTGCTGTTTTATCTGTAATATCTAATTTTATATCGGATGATTCAGTTATATCAGAACCGAACACTTCATATCCACGGCGCTTTAGTTCGTTCAAAACACTATATCCAAGCTGACCGCCGACGCCGGTAACAAAAATATTCATTCAATGCACCTATCTTCGTATTATCCTCTTAACAATTCGTTTTAAAAAATCTATAGAAAAATATTGGCTTGCTTTATAATACTTTTTGCCTTTCAGATAATCCTCGAAATATGCCTCGCCATCCTGATATGCTTCAAATATTGCATTTGAACATCGTAGATTCCATAAAGGCATATACAAACATAAACCATACTCATTTTTGTATCTGCCAATATATTCCTTAAACAACTGTTTTTTATATTTTTCTGTCTGGAATTTTTCATTTGGTATTATATAATTGTTGTCCTCAGCAAATTTCTTAAGATATTTATTTGCTGCATATATAAATGGCCCATACGAAAGTTCGACAGGATATAAGGAAATATTTGCATCTATAAATGTAACATTTGCATTAGTCATAATATCTGTTTCGGGTTGAAAATAATTAAACATTGCATTTCGCTCAATTATTATCACATTCTTATCTTTTCCTTGATTTGTAGAAAACAAAACATTATGCGGCAGTGTCCCAGAAATGCATGCAATCGTGCTGGCGTTATCCAAATAGTATATCAGATCATCTAATGATATTTTTTCAGGTGATAATATCGTAAAGCCATTTTTAGAAAAGAAATCATCCAACATATCATTTCCGCTTTCCATAGAGGACGCTTTTTTTAACGAAGATCTAGTCAAATATATCTTTTCGTTTTTTTCTGTAAGATTGCTGTGGGAATTCTTGTTTATTAACTCAAACAATCCTAAATAGTCTTTGGAATAGTATTTACTGCTTGTATCATAGCTCAATTCAGGTACAATAACAGATTTATACTTTGTTGGTTTTGAAATGATTTGAACTTTTTCAATAATACCCAATCGTTCAATTAAATTCTTATAATTTCCAGACAGTGAATAGTCAGTATTTTCATTAGTAAAAAATATATATTTGTCAATAGTGATATCATTTTTCAAAACATACCAAAGTCTCGGCAAACAATAAGCAATAAACTCTCCCCAGTGGTGACGGAAGTAGCCACAGTAAACTACTTTTTCATCGATATAATCACTATTATCAACTTGATATGAGCCATCTATTAATCTGGGAATCTTTGACAACTCAACATACTCCCCCGAAGAATCCAATACCCCTCCTCGTCCCCAAAAAGCGTCTGAATCATTCATGTTTTTCAAAGGAATTATTGTTGCATTATCATAGACTTCTGTTGATAAATCATTTTTTGTTTCAAATCTATTATTATGCATTTCTTTCACTTTTTCCGCTTTCGTGGAACGTAAATAGTTGTAATTAATCTTACTTGACATCTTTATCCTCATTCACAAATTATTGGCATTAACACAATCTGTTTTATCGGTATCAATATAAAATCATGTGTTTATTACCCAAAACAATGAAATAAAAAAAATAAAAAAACATAAATCTTTTATAATTCCTTATTATATTTTCTTTTAATTACATTCACTATGCTTTTATAAAAACAAAACAGAAAAAAGCATAATCCTTTTTGCAAAAATTATATAGTCACTATCATTTTTGTTTTCCGTTATACTTAACATAGCTAACAAAACCATTTTTATGGTATCTCAATATTATGAAATAATTGTTTTCTTTATTTTAAGAACTATCCGATTGTATAATGACATTCGAAATACTTTTTTTGATTTTACTGTATCATTATACGCCTCTCGAGTCATATCTATAATATACTGACGATACATCCAGTCTGGCGGTAATTCAGCGTTAAAATCAAAATAATACGCTAAATATCTCTTAAACAATCGCTTAAATTTCCATTCTGACATAGATTTCCCAAGAATCATATTATTATCCTTAGCAAATTTATCAAGAAATTTTGTATAATCAAAAATAAAAGGTCCTGCTGTACTAACAGTAAATATACTCCTACACGCGTCGATAAAAACAGTTTTACTATCTGTAATTTTTGCTACCATCACCTGATACGGATTATAAAACGCCTGCTTCTCTATACAGATGGTTGTTTGACTTGATGTTCCAAATAATTGATTATGTAATAACGAACTGGCTATACCTGCAAAAAACTTGGCATTTTGTAGGATACCTATTGTATCAATCAAAGATAACTGTTCAGGGTAAAAGATGCTGTATCCATTCTTTTTAAAATAATTATCTAAGAACTTCTCATTAAGATTAGACTCTGCACTAATCGGTAGCTTTCTTTTTGAGAAAAAAACCTTATCATATTTCTCACCAGAGTACAATTCGAGTCCCTTTTTGTTGATAAATTGATATAAATCAATAAACTCCTGAGTATAGTGGTCGTTATACACCAGCCCTTCTTCAGGTACAATAACTTTCTTAAACTTTGTAGGTTTATTGATTATTCTTACTTTATCTGAAATTCCAAGCAATTTTAAAAACTCAAAGTAATTACCTGAGAATTGCTTATTGCCATCAAGAGAATCAATAAAAACATACGCATCTACGCTCTTATCATTTTTCAGGGCATACCATAGCCGAGAAACAACCTCTGTTATAAAATGTCCCCAAACTTTATTAAAAAAACCACAATAAACAACCGTTTCATTTGATTCTTCTATACCATATTTAGACGGATTGTAATAACCTTGAACTCTGGCTTTTTGTTTTGACAGTTCAACGTATTTGCCGTTTTCGTCCATCACACCGCCGCGACCATGTGACACATCATAGTCATCAAATTTTACAGCAGGAAGAATAGTCGCATTATCGTAAGTTTCTACAATCGCGCTATCAACTTTGTGAAATTTATCCCTTGCTTCGGCAATCGCTTTTGCTTTTGAAGGATAAACATAATCTAAAACAAAACTCATAAACCTCTCCAATATTAATAACAAAGTAAAAATGATTCCATATTAACAAATTAATTTTCTATTATTGAATAATAACCCTTGATTTATACTGCGCTATTCTATCATATCTCAGAATACTATTTTACAAATAATCTTTCATGAACCCCATCAAAAACTTTCCAAAACAGCTTTCCTAATACCGATAAAATAATTGCTGCTATTAAAACAACTGCAAATAAAACTATATTGATAAGAAAATGACCCATTTTATCATTTAATAACGGAACAATTTTTGCCCCTAAAAATTCTTGAACACAATATAGTTCCAATGAAATTGTACCCAAGAAAGCAAACGCTTTATAAATAAGCTTGCCAACCTTTTTATTCTTTATTATACTGAAAGCTTTGGCTAAGAAAAACGTCAATGGAATTGCTATCAATACGCTTGGAAAGCTGTATTCAAAAATTGGAATTAGTTTTGGAAAATCGAAATAAAGATAACCGGTTGTTAGATATATTCCAACTAATAATAAAACACCCATTAAAATAACAATAGCTTTCGAGGAAACAAGTGTTCCGTTTTTGGATTTCCATCCAAGATAAATACCAATAACAAAAATTGGTATACGATTGATAAAACAATACATATCATCTCTCAGGAATCCAAGAGAAACCAATGTAAGAAGAAAACAAACCGCTATTATTTGCAAAGTAAAAATCAATTTGCTGTTTTGTCGGCTAAAAAAGTAATAATACAAAGGAAATACAATATAAAAAACAGATATTGCCGGTACAAACCATAAATACGCATAAATTGATTCTGTAAAAAACGATACTCCTGATATATTCTTTAAAAACCGTTCCAAACTCCACTGATCAACAACCATTATCGTTATCGCCATAACAATCCACGGAAAAGCCAATCTTCTGAATCTTCGATAATAATACCCTGCCAAATTTGTTTTTTGTATTGAATATATCAAACCCATACCGGAAAGTAAGAAAAAAATATCCACACCAATATATCCAAATCCACGAATCCATTCCTGTAAAAGCAAAAACGGTCTATAGCTATGAAATAATGTCAAATACTCATGAAACAAGTAAATATATAACGCAGAAAAACCCATAATCGGTAATCTGTGTTTACTAATTAACGTTAACAAATCAGAATTTGAAATATTTTGTTTTTTGATTCTCATATTCTTTTCTCTTTCGGAAGTAAACTGTCAAATCTCTGTATGTTTATAAACCATAAATCACGTAAAAGCATATTTCATTTCAATATAGCCTCATCTATTTCCCTTCCAGATTATTCCACTCATTATACACCTTAAGCGTTGCTTTATATGGAGAGGTCGTATTGTACTTATCCGAATTTCGTTCTACTAACTGTCTGATTTCAATAATATAGTTCTTTTTAAATCTTTCCTTATCAACTTTATTATCCAAGTATTTAGCACATGCTTCTTCATAGGCGTTTAAGTTCTGTTCCTTAGCAGATTCTAAGGCTTGGTTTAGAATTTCTTTTGTTTTTTCTTGGTCAGATGATAATTTCTCGGTAACCATTAGTGTCAAATCTAAAACATCCTTTTTTGTACCGGAAATCAACTGATGAATATTAAGTTCAATTTGTCCCTGCGATATTTTATCTGCCTTATGCGCTTTAATCAAAGAAATGATGCTAATAACAATACCACCGGCTGAGATAACTATCGCGATAACTTCATATATACTCATTCTTGTTTCTCACTTACAAGCTTAATAGCTTTATCAATTAATGTTAAATACTCTTTGTTGTCTAACGAGAAATTCTCAAAGCTATGTCTTTGTAATTCCTCAAGCAAACAATTAAGAATATCAGCCTTGTCCGAATCAGTTAAATGTACACCTAATATTGTTGAATTATTGGTAATTTCTTGAATCACTTTTTCGGTTTCTAAGTCTTTATTATTTGCAGAAAGAATTCTAACCTTATAGTTGTTGATAATATCTCCATATTTCATAATTAACTCCTCCTAAGCATCCTGTATATTTTCTTCTATTTTACATATAAATTCTCTCACAGCACCCTCGCCACTGTTTTTCTTACAAACATATGTCACTTTTCGTTTCACCCCATCAACCGCGTCCACCGGGCAAGCAGTAACCCCGCAATACTCAATACAATCTAAATCATTGATATCATCGCCAATGTAAGCTATTTCATCTGGTGAAGCATTGTATTTTTCTGCAACATTTTTTAGCACTGCTAACTTATCTCTAACACCCTGATGAAGCTCAGTTATACCGATTTCTTTTGCGCGGTTTTCAACTATCTTTGACTTCCTGCCGGTAATGATAACTGGGATAATGCCCATTTCAGGGAGCATATGAGCAATGGCGTAGCCATCCTTGACATTAAATGCCTTCATCACTTCGCCGTTTTCGCCCATGTAGATTTTTCCGTCGGTGAGGGTGCCGTCAACGTCCATGACTAAGAGCTTTATCTTCATCTGACAATCCCTGCCTTAAAAATATCCTGCATAAGAATTGTACCGACAAGCTTGTTTTCCTCGTCCACAACAGGCATACAGGTGATTTTCTTGTCACTCATGGTTTGCAGGGCATTGACCGCCATTTCGCGGTAATCAACAGTGGTCGGATTTTTGGTCATGAGGTCATCGACAACAGCGTTATACACATCTACATTCTTATCGAGCATTCGTCTGAGGTCACCATCGGTGATAATGCCTTTGATGTTGTTTTCGGTGTCAATAATCGTCACCATGCTCAAGCCTTTTTTGCTCATCTCAACTATTGCCTGATGGAGCGTTGAACCTTCCAAAACGACCGCATCCTCGTCACCTGAGTACATCAGGTTTTTCACCCTGACAAGCAGCTTTTTGCCGAGTGCGCCGGCAGGGTGGTGAAGTCCGAAGTCGTCTCTTGTATAATTAATCGCTCTTGACGCAATGACCGCTAAAGAATCGCCCAGAACGAGCAGCGTTGTTGTGCTTGAGGTCGGCGCCAAGTGCAGATAACACGCTTCTTCAAACTCCGGGAAGAAGAAATGATACTGACACTCCTGCGCCAAGGTTGACTGCGGCTTGCCAGTAATTGCAATTGTCTTGCAGCCGATTTCTTTGAGAACGGGCATCAAGCGCGTGACTTCCTCGCTCTCGCCGCTATAGCTCATCAGCATGACAACGTCTTTCTTCTCTACCATACCGAGATCACCGTGCATGGCTTCGCCCGGATGCATGAAGAAGGACGGAATACCAAGGCTCGCAAATGTCGCAGACATTTTCGTTGCAATGTGACCGGGCTTACCCATTCCCGTGAGAATCAGCTTACCCTCACAATTGAGAATCAGGTTGAGAATTGTCTCAAAATCCTCGCCGAGTGCGTCGCGCGTTTTTTGGAGCGCTTCGATTTCCTTATCAAAAACTTTTTTCGCTTCGCTTATGTAATCATACTTTTTATCCATTATTCATTCACCGCTTCGTAAACTCTTTGAAGCTTTTTCAGTAATTCTTCCATTTCGCCGAGCGGTACCATGTTCGGACCGTCGGATTTTGCGTTATCGGGGTCGGGATGTGTTTCCATAAACAAACCGTCTACGCCGACTGAAACCGCCGCCTTCGCAAGATATTCAACATACTGGCGGTTGCCGCCGGTGCTGGTGCCGTTGCCACCGGGCTTTTGAACACTGTGCGTCGCGTCAAAAATAACCGGAACACCCATGTCCTTCATCACGCGCAAGCCGGTCATATCGACAACAAGCGTGTTATAACCAAAGGTCGTGCCGCGCTCGCAGAGCATGACGTTATCATTTCCCGATTGGCGCACCTTTTCCACGCAGTTCTTCATATCCCACGGAGCAAGAAACTGCGCTTTTTTAATATTGATACATTTTCCGGTCTTTGCTGCTGCAACGAGCAAATCAGTCTGACGGCAAAGAAACGCCGGAATCTGGAGAATATCGCAAACCGCCGCCGCTTTTTCAGCCTGCCACGGCTCGTGAATATCCGTGCAAATCGGAAGATTGTAAGTGTCCTTCACCTTCTGAAGAATCCGCAGACCTTCCTCAATACCGGGGCCTCTGAATCCGCTGATAGAAGTGCGGTTCGCCTTGTCGAAAGAAGCCTTAAAGGTATAGGGAATTCCGAGCTTGTCCGTGATGTCCTTCATCTGCCTGGCGATGGAGAGCACCATCTCCTCTGACTCAATGACGCAAGGACCTGCAATTAAACTAAACATATGTACCTCACTCTGCCATGTTGTGTTCAATCATGTAGCGCTCAACCTGCACTCTATCCTTCGGTGTATCGACCGAAAGTGTTTTGCAGTGAGCATTGATGTAATAACAATCCTTGCGGTTCTCAATGAAACGGAACGAATCGTTCTCTTCAATCTTTTCAACAGGACCGCGCGGTGTATCGTGATAGTATTCAAGCGCAGCGTGTGTAAAAGCACCTACACCAACAAATTTTTGATAAGCATAGTTCATCTCGCCCTTCGGAAACGGAATAGGTGCGCGTGAAATGAACAGGCAAACACCGTCCTTGTTGGTGACGATTTTCAGATTGGTCGGATCGACCACCTCAACCGGGTTGGAGAAATCGGTCATGAGGTTGGATACATAGAAGCCATCCTCCGGGATTGTTTCGGGAATGCACTTCACAATGTCCTCCGCAAGCACCAAAGGCTCATCGCCGTTGACCATCACATAGAGATCAGCATCAATCTTATGCGAAACCTCCCACAAACGCTCGGTCGCCGTTTCGCAATTATCGGAAGTCATAATGACCTTCGCGCCAAAGCCCTCAGCTACAGATTTGATTTCTTCACTATCGGTTGCAATGTATACTTCATCAAATACGGATACTTCCTTGCTGTGCTTCCAAACCCAGTAAACCATGGGCTTGCCGCAGATTAACGCCAAAGGCTTGTTATTAAATCTTGTTGACCCGCCGCGCGCGGGTATCATTCCGATAATTTTCATGCTTTCTTCCTCCTGAATTTGCGTACTATTTTTAGCACCGGTCCTCTGAAGATATCTTTCTCGTAGTCATTCATCACAATAAACCAGTTGACTATTGCAAATACCAAAGTATAAATAATAATTCCAATTAACAATGTTATCCATTTATCCAGCGTCACAAAATTCAAAATAAATATCGTAACTGCAGCTATTATGGTCGGAATGATGAATAATTTAACAATTTCTTTCCAAAAACGTGGGATTTCCAAACCAATCTTTTTCCAGTAATACCAATTCAAAATCAAACCGGGACCTATAATGTACGCAACACCTGAAACAACAGCAGCACCTATAATGCCAAACTGATTAACGCAAAGTATAGTACCAATAACATTTACTATAGCTATACCCAAATAAACTAATGAACGGAAACGGTGTCTATTTTGAGCAACGATGATATTTAATGCTACGCTTTGTACAAGAGGTATACAGATAGGAATCATAGTAGCTAAACAAACCCAGTATGCCTCTGAATAATCAGATCCTGCCCACAATTTAATAAACTGCTGACCGAAAGCTATAAAGCCACTACAAACCAGTGCGACAATATACGCTTGCAATCTGCCAAACCGAATAACCATATCTGTCAATTCTGCATTTGAACTACCGGTAAATACCATTGTATTAATTTTTGGTGTAAGTACACTGTTGATTCCAGTTGTAAAGCTCTGCATCATATTTGTAAACGTTGCGCCAACATTGTATATAGCGACTCCGACAGTAGCCAAGGCAGGAACCGCGCCAATAATTACTGTATCGGTGGCATTATATAGTTGATTTACAACATTGCTGACAAAAATCCAAAAAGAAAAAATCAACAGTTCCTTTACAAGGTACGTTGGCATATTCTTGTATCTTGGTTTTATACCAATTGATGATTTTACATAAATAATATACACTATTCTAATTACAATAGTTAACGCAAACGATGATGCCACCATTCCGATTGATTTAAATCCCAAAAATAATACGAATAAATTGGCAATCGGTGTTAAAACAGTAGTTATTATATTTATTATCTGTAAAAAAATAAATCTTTCGTGACAGGTAACAACAGCCGTATATGGTGTAGCCGAAAAACAAATTGCGGTATTGATTGTCAATATCAGTACCAAAATTGTCATTTCAAATAGCTGTTCGTTTGACAGCGATTGACCATAAATTAATCCAACATTAAATGCTATCACAACACCAACAACTAATGTAATTGCGGAAAGAACAAGAAAAATAATGTTGAATAAACCGAACATTCTTTCCTCGCCGTCTTTATCTCCTTCAGCTCGATATTTGACCAAATATCTAACAACTGCCGAACCAATGCCAAAAGAAATTAACCCAAGATACGAGGTAACTGTGCTTGCCAATTTAAAAAGTCCATACTCACTTTGCCCTAACAAATTTAGCATAACAGGAGTATAGAACATTGGTATTAACGAACCCAATGCCATATTAATATATGACATTACTGCTCCGACTCTTAATTGACTTTTTGCCATTATTCTTACAACCTCTTTATTTCTTCATCAAAATCCACTCGTGGAAAAACTTCAAGATTACCGCCGCGGGTTGCGTTGTATACTTCTATAACCTTTTCATCACAGAACCTCTTTAATGATATAAATGCTCGCGTACTTGCATCTATATTAGGAACATAAAGCTCTGCTTTGTCCTTGTTGTATTCATCGGTGAAATAATCCCTTGCGTTGTTATCTTGAATAATTTCACCTTTATCATTTTGATACGTTGAAAAACTGTGATCTACACCAATTAGATAAATCTTCTTAAATCCCATGTATACAGCAAACTGCGCTGCAGTAACAGCTACGGTTGTAGAATCGCCAACAAAAGACGATATATCATCTGACATCTCCGGATATTCCGTGCCGGATGAAACAAGATGAAACAAGATTGCATTATCAATATGCACGTCATGGTAGAACTCAATAAAAATCGGGATAAACTTATACGATAGATTCATTTGATTGACTTCTTTGGTGCAATTCTTTAATGTCTTTTCATCTTGCGAAATGTAATACGTCGGTCTCCATTGCGTTTTATCAAACATCAAATAAATTCGGTTAAATGCAAATGTTGGAATCCCTTTTTGGTAAATCATTTCCAAATCTTCAGCCTTCAAGCTGGGACCGTTACCTATAATAAAACATGTTTCGCCTCTATAAATATTATGAAATAACTTAAGTTTCTTCGCATACTTACTCTTGGAAAAGTTGCGAATAACATATCCTTTTTGTCGCTCTTTTATTGATTTGATTGGGTTCATTTCTATTTTGCCTTTTTAATTTTTAAGATTATATCTAATGCTCTTACCATAAAATAAGATTGGTGTTTATACGCGAAACGATAAGCTGGATGAATAAAACAGTTAGAATGATAAAGCGATTTAGTGAACTCTTCACTTTTCAAAATCCTAGTATTATATCTAACTTTGTGTTTGCAATCACTATCTTTATGATAAGTATTCGTTAAAACTCTTTCGTATAAGTAAAAACAGGAGTTATAAAACATTTGCTTTTGCTCATCATCACAACCCCAACGCACAATATAATCCCACATCATGCTATTGTTGTGCTTGTATATACCAAATAAGTCCGGATAATACTTTGTACTTAAACTTTCATCGCTCATTTGTACATATTTATATAATGGAACATTTTTAACCATAATTTGTCCATTTGTTTTATCAATATAATCATAATTAAAGATTAAATCTTCTCCTAATGAAATTGACTCATTAAAACGGATACGGTTTTTAACAATAACTTCTTTTGAATATAACTTACAAACCGGTCCCGCATCCAACCATTTCTCATGCAAAGTCATAATTTGACTTCTATCAAATTCAACATAGTCTTTGTCTGTTTTTATACAATTACTATTTTGTGGATTCCCTCCATATGAATTTACTGTCGTAAAACAGCACCAAATATTGTCGCTTTCCGGGTATTTGCTTTTAGTATGCATTAATAATTCCAGATAATCCCCGTTTACATAATCATCGCTATCAATGAAACATATATAATCACCATTTGCATTATCGATTCCAAAATTTCTTGCTAAAGAAACACCGCCGTTCTCTTTATGAAAAACTCGAAGACGTGAATCCTTATTTGCGTATTCATCGCAAATCTTACCGCTTTTATCAGTTGAACCATCATCAACAAGGATTAATTCAAAATCTTTATACGTCTGATTCAAAATGCTGTCTATACAATAATGCAATACATTTTCACAATTATATACCGGAACAATTACACTTATCATTAAGTTTTATCTCTCCATTGTCCATCGAACATTATTTCTCACCACTCTCGCAGGATTGCCGACTATCACTGAATTATTCTGCTGGTACTGTTTAGTTACAACGCTTCGTGCACCTACAATAGCGCCATCTGGAATAACGCTTCCTTTTAAAATATTCACTCCGGTTCCTATCCAGACTTTGTCGCCTATTATGATATCTTCTTCAAAGTTAATTCTTTTACTTGTATCCATATCAATTATTGCATGATTATCAGTTGTTCGAATATCAATTCTATCTGAAAACATACACTCGTTTCCAATATGCAAAGTTGAACCATCTACCGTAATCATCCTTGTATCATCTAATACGAATACTTTGTCTCCTATATGAACCTTGTTATTGTCACCCTCAACTGTTATCACTAAGCCATTTATGAACCCATCCGAACCAATCTCTACTATATTATTAGAGCCTTTGATTAACAGTATGCTATTACTCATAAAGGTATTTGTTCCAAGAATAACAGTGTTTTCATGTCCTTCTCTGCATTCAAACACACTTTTGATAAAATTTGAATTATTTATCTGAAGATAATTCCCCCCGAATAATAAATTTGTTTCGACCAATTATCCGGTGATAAACCCACAGTAACCATAATAATGATTTGTGCCTATATAAGAAGTTAATAATCCTCTGTCTCATTTCTATAAAATCTCCATATCCAAGAAATAGGCATACAGACTTTGTTTACCATCATTTGTTTTTTCAGAATAAGTTTCTCTCCACGACAACTTATATATCTCGGTATCCTCTTGAATAACTTGGCTAAACTGCTCAGCCGGAAGCGCTGCATTCATAGCAGCTTGCAAATCATCCCTATGGGGTGTGTTTTCAGGCACAGAATCCATAAGTTGCTTTATGTATGGACAGTTTTCTTTTGCCAAATAAATCAAATAATCAAAAAACAGATAGTCAATCGCGTAATCATTCTTAGACCAATACTCTTCAAAAGCCTCTTTCATAAAAGAATAAAACTGATTGCCTCGCCATCCTCCTAAGCAAAATGTTACCCATTGATATTTGGACAAATATCCTAATTTATAGGGGCTTTTGAGCGTAAAAAATGATAGTTCAAAAAAACTTTCCGGGATAGATTGTGAACAATAAATAGTTGCATCAAGCCATAGACCACCATATTTTTCTAACAGCGACACTCGAAGATAATCAGCAAAATGCGCTAATCCCATTTTACCGGACTTCATTTTCTCAATAATGAAATCCGGAACGCTAATATAGTCCGAGTAATTTTTTTCTGTTATAAAATTAACTGGATGGTTCCCAGCATTTTTATATATACTCTTTACACACTGCTTAACGATAGCCGGTGCTGACTCTAATCCTGTCCACCAACATACAAATATTGGCGGATCAGGAACGGGATCTCCTGATATTTCCAAGTATTTGTATTTATTAATAACTTCATGAATTGTATCAGCAAGAAGATTAAGTATATATTGTTCTATTTGCTTGGACGCTTGGTCTGAAATATTTTTCAAACCAATTGTTGAACTTATAATATCTTTTCTTCTTAGTTTTGCATACTTCTTTGAAAAGCGAATATCTGCTTCCCAATTACTTTGAATATACCGATATTTTTTATTAATCTTTCCAAGTAAACCCATACAGTTTATCCTAACTATTAATGTCTAATTCTGGAGCTTATCCAAGCTAAACTTGGGTGAGACGCAAACACGTAGTATTTATCTTTCAAACTCAAATCACTAAACTCAGATAGTGAGAAGTGTATTTCTTTGCGAAACATTTTTATCTTCTTCTTAGCCGCTTCAGAGTTTTCAAAATTTCCCTGCACCGCTTGTGAATAACAATTTAAGCATCCTATGCAAAATGTAATTTTATCCTGACTGTATAGTTCAGGATACTTATTCTTCAACAACTCTAGTCTCTGTAATCCAGCCTCAAGCATATCTAAATGTCTATCCGATTTAACAGACATAATGCTCCCTTCACGTTGCCGATATTTATATAAAGGAACACTTATAAAAGCCAGTTGTTTGCATTTATCAAGAATTCGATAAGTAAAAAACTCATCCTCGTGGAGTTTTCCAAACTCGAAACATTCACCTTTCAATAATGATGAATGATAAAGTTTATTCCATGCTACTGCTCTAAATCCCCGCCCCATAATTAGCTGGGATAATGCTTGTTCAGAAGTATATGTAGCTACTTTTCCTACTGCATCTTCTGAAAGATTCACATCTGTATCATCAATAAAACTCTCAACATCACATGCTGACAAATCTGATTTTGTTGTTAGAATCGCATTTAACAAATCTTCGATAAATGTATACGAAACTAAATCATCGCTATCAACAAATGCAATATATTCACCTGTAGCTATATCCAACCCAGCATTCCGCGCGTCGGATAAGCCGCCGTTTTCTTTATGTATTACCTTGATTCGATTATCTTTGCTCGCCCAACCATCACACATTTGCGGACAATTATCGGGTGAGCCGTCATCTACCAAGATTATCTCAAGATTTTGATATGTCTGGTTAACTATACTCTCAACACATCTATTCAAGTATTCTTCGACGTTATATATTGGTACAATAACGCTGATTAGCGGATTATCCATAATCTATCTCACTTCGTATTTATTATCAGTTCCTCTTGCCTTTGCGTACACCTTATAAAATACACGATATAATGTGGGAGAAAAACTACAAAGATGATATCGGATTTTTGAAATCTTACTCCTATTTCCCGCCAAAAATGGCTCTTTAATCTTTTTTAACTCTTGACGGCACATTTTAATATATTCATCAATATACGTTTCTTTGCCCGGATTAGTCATGGCAGCACCGTTAATATAAGTTCCTGCCATTCTTCCGTATATTACATTAGCCAGATCCTTATTATTTCTAACATCATCAAGGATTAATTTTTGTACTTTTATAGGATCGTACAGCTTATGCTCGTTTACCTTTGATGTTGCTGCTGAACCTTTGCGCAAAATATAATGGTATGGACAAATATCCTCAAATACACTTGCTGAGGCGGCTTTAAATAAATAATAGTTCATCAGCAGATCTTCGTTATTCTTAATTGATAAATCTATTAATCCCTCGTGTAACAAGCTGTGGAACAAGGTTTTGTGGAAAAGCTTGTTACACAGCCCCGGTTCAATAAATGAACCGTCTAACAGGTCATAAAGACCTGTTAGCTTGTCTTGTTGCACAAGACGGCCTGTGTTGTAGTAGTAATCAACACGGCTCGGAAATACCATTTGATAGCCGCAATGCGATATTTGAGCAGAATACTTCAACGCATTCTCAAGCAGTCGTTGATACATATCCGGTTCGATAAAATCATCGCCGTCTACGAAACCAATCCATTCACCTGTTGCAATCTTTATTCCTGCAATACGAGCAGAAGTCACACCACCGTTTTTTTGATGTATCACTTTTATCCGACTATCTTGAGCAGAAATCTCATCAAGTATCCTGCCGCTACTGTCAGAAGAACCGTCATCCACTAAAATGATTTCAAGATTCCTATACGTTTGATCTCTAATGCTTTCTACTGTCTTTACAATATACTTTTCAATATTGTATACCGGGACAATTACTGATATTTTGTTTTCTTTCATCAATCTACGTAACCTATTTTACCGTCTAATTCTTCTTTTTGTTTCAAACGAAACTCCATAGGTATATCCTTTCTTAAAGTATATGATTCATCATATACAGGCGCGGATTTCATACGCTCTTTTTCTTTCTGAATATACTCTTCCAAAGTGCAAATAACTCTCGCCGGAGAACCAACCGCAACAGAATTAGTTGGGATATCGTGTGTCACGGTACTATTTGCCCCGATTACGACGTCATCTCCAATTGTCACTCCCGGCAATATAACAGACTCAGCTCCGATAAAAACACGGTTTCCAATGGTCACGTTGCCTATTTTAGTGTAATTCATAAAGGTCTTGGTACTTGCGTCATGGCACAAAATATGAACACGCGGCGCCAATGTGACATCATCTCCGATTTCAATCAGCCAACAATGACTCGGATCCAGAATAACTCCGTTTAGACGCCCAAAATTCTTCCCAACTTTCATACCCATTGAAATCAATTTTTCAGTTGTGTATTCTCCGCGCAAGCGGTATATCCATTCTTTTAATACATTCATAATCTTTTTCTTATAAACTTAACAGCATTTTTTACACTACTTGTCGAATAATACAGCGTTAATTATTCTCTTTGCCAATCTTTTTGTATCCAATATTATCTGTGTTAAAGTGCTTTTAGCTACGTCAAAATCTATCATTTCCGAAAAACATACTTTTTTATAAAGAACTTTCCACCAAATTCCAAGAAATCATACGAAAAAAATATATATGCATTATATAGTTTTTTGGGGAAATGATTTTCCACAAATTCTAATCGCGATGGTTTACGCAAGAAACGTTTAAGTTTTGTGTCCTTCCATACCTTTTGAGAAACGTCCATGCTCAAATTTGGTTTATCCGTCCAAGTAGCGGTTCCGTAATGTTTCATTAATCTTGAATATGCGCTATAAGATAAGAAAGCATTGTTATCAATTATTTGATCATAATTTCCCAATCGAATTTCTGGAATGGTATTTCTAATTGATTTTGTATTTATTGCAGGTGATGGTAACATATCCAATTTGCCGTTAGGTTTAATAAATGCTCTATTCTCATATTCATCCATTACAGCTTTGATAATTTGATTACCTTTTTCCGCGCCAAAACCCATACCTAAATTGAAAAAAATCTCCGACTCCCAAAACATAAAAGAATCATAGTTAAGAAAAGAATCCATGTTATCCAACAATTCAACATCGGTATCCATGTATATACCACCATAATGATAAATTATCCACGCGCGTGCGTAATCTGGTACAAATCCCCATTTTTTATTTTGATAAGCTTCATACATATAACGATTGATAGTAACATCAAAATTACTTTCATTCCATTCTTTTATCTCATAATCAGGGCACTTTTCTCTCCATGACTGAATACACTTTTTAATAATATCTGGTTTTTCGTTTCCTCCGAACCAGCAATAGTGAATCACTTTCGGAACCATTATTTTCCTCCTATGAGCTATAATGAAAAAAGCATATTTTCCACTGCTTTAACAGTCTTCTCTGTACTAAATTCTTTTCCTCTAATTTTGGCTTGTTCCTTGTAATGAGCGAGTAAATCAGGATTATCTAAGAGCATTTTTATTCCTTCGTATAACGCTTCCTCGCTGTTTTCAGTAACAACACCATACTCATTGTTCTCGCCAAGCATTTCTATCATACCGGAAACTTCCACTGTACAAACCGGAGTTCCGACAATAAGCGCTTCTGTTGCTGCTGTAGAAAAACCTTCCGATAACGAGCTGCAAACAAATAAATCACATTTTGAAACATATTTATATGGATTCGTTTGATATCCAAAAAACAAAAATGAATTTTCCAATCCATTCTGCTTTAAATAATCTGTTATTTCTTTTTTTTGAGAGCCTTCGCCTAATATGCAGACTTTATTATTTATACCGCTATCCAATAATTTCTTATGGATTCTCGCTAGCCTGTCATAGCCTTTAACGGTTTCGATTTTTCCAACAGAACACAAGTTAAAACAGTCTTCACCAAAAGACACATCATCAACATGAAGTAACGACTTTTTATAAACGTCTTCGGTTTCATTGGTGTTGTATAAAACTTCAATATCACCTTTATAATCTACAGCTTTGCAAAAATATTCCTTTACCCAATTAGAAACACAAGCGATCTTATCAAATCGGCAATCAACTTTTTGATACGCTGTCCCTTGGGTTCCCAATTAACAGAAGGAAACACAAAATATTCAAGCAAACCGACTTTTTCTAACTCTGCTTTAACAGGCTCCCAATCGTTTTTACTGCAAATGGAATTAACAATACCTGCATCCGTCAGATTCTTTATTAAATTGATATGTTCATCAGGAATAATGACTCCGCCTTCGAAAAGAGTGCCTTTCCAAAAGGTATCATCTAAATCCCAAATGATTAGCTTAATCTGGAAAACTGAACTCATAAAACTATTTTCCATAACTATTTACAATCTTTATTGGATATCTCTTTTTTGAATATTGATAGTAATACTTATTAACGATTGGGATTCTTTTAATATGATTAATCCATCTTCTCTTTGCGCCTTTTCTTTTTTGACAATCAATAAAATCCTTTTTTTCATTAAAAAATCTCGAAATACGACTAATAATCTGTTTATTCTTAATATACTTCGTATAATTACAAATATATTCATTAAGTAATAGCTGTTCTGTCACACGTTGAATCTCACTAGATTTTCGATTTGACGCACAAACATCTTCTATCGCCTCTATACTATATACACATATCAACTCATTCATAATACCAATTATTTCATTATCATTCGGAAATTTACAAATAAAAAATTCTCTTAACTTAATATATTCATTAATTAAGGGTACATACAATTCTTCCGTTTTAATATTTTGATGTGTAACAGAGCTGGGGTTATTTCTATAGTAGAATATTGTCTTGTCGAAAAAAAAAACTCTATCTGCAAAATATAAAGCCTTTATTCGAAAAATTTCATCTTCGTTTCTGTCAATACGAGCGTATTCTATATTATGTGATAGCAAAAAATCTCTTTTAAATATAAAACTTGAATGATGGTTCCACGAGCTTTTTACTGCACATGCACCCCCACCAATCAATTTTGCATCAACTGACATTTTTGTTCCTCTTGATAAATCACTACTACAACAAAAATATGAAAATCCATATACATCATAATTCTTCTCTAATTCACCGACAATCGTAACATCGAGAAATCCTTCTACCCATCTATCATCATGATCCAAAAATGCAACGTAATCTGCTGCTGATTTTCTCAATCCATAATTTCTGGAATCACCTGCCCCAGTATTATTTTTGCGATAATACTTTACGTTTGCTAACTGTAAACTCTCAAAATAGCGCCTGTTGTCTACCCGGCATCCATCATCTACAATTATTACCTCTATATTTTTATACGGTTGTGAGAGCACAGAGTCAACAGCTTGTTTTAATAACTCTCTTCCTTGTTCGCGCTTATCATAGAATGGTATAATAACGCTTATTTTCATTCTGCACATTTTTACTTCTCCTCAAAGACTATATAGCATTTTTTGTACAGCTTTAACAGTCTTTTCTGTGCTGAATTCTTTTCCTCTGATTTCTGCTTGCTTCTTGTAATGAGCGAGTAAATCAGGGTTATCCAGTAACATTTTTATTCCTTCATATAGCGCTTCTTCGCTGTTCTCGGTTACAACACCATACTCATTGTTCTCACCAAGCATTTCTTTCATGCCAGATACTTCAACTGTACAAACCGGAGTTCCAACAATAAGCGCTTCTGTTGCTGCTGTAGAAAAACCTTCCGATAACGAGCTGCAAACAAATAAATCACATTTTGAAACATATTTATATGGATTCGTTTGATATCCAAAAAACAAAAATGAATTTTCCAATCCATTCTGTTTTAAATAACTTGTTATTTCTCCCTTTTGAGAACCTTCGCCTAATATGTATACTTTATTATTTATACCGCTATCCAATAATTTCTTATGGATTCTCGCTAGCCTGTCATAGCCTTTAACGGTTTCAATTTTTCCTACAGAGCACAATTTAAAACAGTCTCCATCAAAAGACACATCATTAACCTGAAGCAAAGACTTTTTATAAACGTCTTCGGTTTCATTGGTGTTGTATAAAACTTCAATATCACCTTTATAATCTACAGCTTTGCAAAAATATTCCTTTACCCAATTAGAAACACAAGCAATCTTATCAAATCGGTTATATAACACTTTCGCCTCTTCAAAGCTACGAAATCCTACAGCCGTAGTTTCCGGTGTATCAAATCGACAATGTATCCAACAAACAATTTTAGTGTTTCTATCTGTACACCCGGAAACAATTCGCGCTGTAGGACCTTCGAGATATGAGATAATTATGTCATAATGCTCCTTAATAAACCGATTATATAAGGTTTCGGGCTTGAATAAAGTGAGAATTTTACTGTTTCCCTTGAAAGTCTTTTTAAAACAATGCTTTAGTTTTATATCTTCATTCAAGAACTGCTCATTAACTCCGCCGGCAAAAAGCGTTTGTACTGTAATATTGAAAATGTTCTTGTCCATATTGTTGACGAGATTAACCAAAACTTTCTCGGCGCCGCCAACTGATAGATTAGGTATGAAAAACAAAACTTTTTTCATTGGTCTTTCTTCTTTCGATTTTTAAGCAAAATAATTCTAGACAGGATAAACCCAAACGGTACACAAAGAGTTGCGATAAATCGATATGGGCACTGACGAATAAAGTGTTTTCTTTTTGCTAAAACGCAAGAAGAATCATAATGCACACAACTCTTTAGCTTGAATTTTAGCGGAAGATTATCAAACGAAAGATAATGGAGCCTAATTTCCGCAAAACTATTTGGGCTATTGTAGTATTGCCACATCATATTGTTAGTCATACCGGCGTCCTGATAATCTACATAGCAAAGATTTTCATTGACAATCAAAAAATCATAATTACGCGATATCTCTAAATGAAAATAGTGAGGATTAAAATTCTTCTCCCCGGGAAATGACTTCATCGGCGGAACCTGTTTATATAACGCAGAACGCACAACATGCTTTTTGTCGCCATAAACTGTTGGATATCTTCCTACTAAAACATCAATCAAGTTTATGGATTTCTGGTTTTCGGGATAATAACCGCCGATGTTTTTATTAGTATTCGCATCAAAATCCAACCCGGTAATACCGGCATACTTATCACTGCCGTTTTTTCGCCAAAAGTTAAGTATGATTTCTACCGCATTATCCGGCATGTAATCATCTGAATCAATACAAACAGCCAACTCAGTTTCAAGATGCGCTATTGCTTCATTGTATGCAGTATGTAAACCGCCATTTTCTTTGTAATAGTAACGGATTTCAAAATCATTGTTTTCTGAAATCCATTTGCTGACTACTTCGCGCGTATTATCAGTTGAGCCATCATCAATTACAAACCATATAAAATCTTTGTTAGTTTGTCTTTGCAAAGACCTGTAACATCTTTCCAACAGCGTTGCTCGATTATATGCAGGTGTGAAAATCGTTAAATGTTCCATAAACATTCCTTAAGAATATATTTTTAATAATCGAAAAATCATATTGTAACCAAATATTTTATTTGCCAAATAGACCATTTTTACTTTTTTATTGAGATGATATTTTAATAACCATTGGTATTGTTTCATTTTCTTTCGCAATTTATTATTTCTGGAATCATCTTCACAAAGCAAAGTCAATTTCAAAAAAGTTATAAACTGATATGAAACATAATTATAGTAGAGTGCTTTCATTCTTCCCTCGGGTATATCTTTTCCCAATTCAACACACCTAATAATGTTATCTGTCAAGATTTCAATATTTTCATATTTAATACTATGTACAATTGAACTGTTACGTTGTCGGTAGCAATAAAAGCTCTCTGGAAACACAGCGACATTGTTTATGCATTTCAACAGTCTAGCGCTCCAGTCTACATCTTCAGAAGTAATACCTTCCACAAACATAAGTTTATTGTCAATAATCACAGAACGTTTTACAGCTTTACACCAAGCAGAGGAAACGTAAACGCCTTTTGAAATCATTTCTTTTAAAACTGCGTCCTTATCTGTTAGTTGTAAATCAAATTCATAAAAGTCTATTCCTACCCCATTATCTCCTTGTCCATCCACATACTCGCGATAGCCAAAGCAAACCAAATCAACATTTCGATTCGTCATTTCGGCAATTGTTGATAGGGCGTTTTTATCATTCCAAAAATCATCACTGTCCAAAAATAAAATATACTCACCTTTAGCATGCTGAATCCCACAATTTCGAGCTGAAGATAAGCCACCGTTTTCTTTGTGAATCGCTTTTATTCGTCTATCTTGAGTTTGAAATTCATCGCATAAAGCAGAGGAACCATCGGTAGATCCGTCATCAACCAATATAATTTCATAATCATCATATGTTTGAGATAATACACTATTTATACATTCTGACAGATATTTCTTCACGTTATATACCGGTATAATAATACTAAATTTAACTGCCATTTTATTGAGCTCCTGTAAACATGCTATAGAAGAAATAGGCTATATAAAAGATTACAAAAAACAGCTTTATGTTTTTCGAAATCTTCTCATCGAAAACATTTTTTGCTAAATATGGAATTAATATTAAATTAAATAATCCTGTATATATAGGTAATCGACCTGTTCCTACACCATTTGTAAAAGTCGCAACAAAAAATGTTAGCATTGTGAACACAGACATATTTACGCAAATATTTATCAAAGGATTATTAGCGGATTCAATCTTTTTTCTTCCAACAAAAGCAATCACAACAGGTATCGCGCTGATAACTATGCGAATTGGATTTGCTCCATCATCATATTTTAAGATTTCTTCGTTTAACATATCCGTAGTATTTACAAAAACAAACAGAGCAACTACAAAAACAATAAAACTTATAAGTATACCTTTTTTCCAAGGTTCAAACCAAACTACCAGTGCAATTGGAATCATCATCATAGCCGAAGTATGAATTGTCATTGCAAGAAGAATAATAAAAACTGTCGGTACTATTTTCTTTTTGATTAGCAAAGGTGTAGCTGCAAAAATAATACAAGCTGCCAAGAACTGCCTAAGGCCATTCATCATCCATCCGCTGTAGTATCCCATAGTGATAAATAAAAAAACGGAAAGAACATAGTCTACAGAATACTTTCGATAAACAAGAACGAGCGGAATGCTCTGCATTAATGCAAATACAATTCTAAAAGCATCACGATTATTACCAAAAATTTGCTTTATAATAACTTCGATTAGAGTAAAACCGGGATCTTTGTTTGTCCACCAGTTTTGAAACACTTCATTTATTGACATAGATAATCTATCGAAACTACTTAAATATAACCATATATCGCTTCGTATTTCTCCAACACTCACAAACAAAAAAACCGGCAAAAAAGTAATAATAGCAAACAACAGACTATACCGTTCTGTCTCCTGCCCAAGAACGGTTTCTTTTTTTTTCAGTTTTGCAGCATATGCTACTAAAGCTACTAAACCTATCCAAAGAAGCAGCCAGATATCACTTTTAAAAGTCATTTAATCATCCAAGCTTAATTAAAATAAATTACTTCCAACTCTTTTTTGACTGAAGTAAAGCTGTAATCCATTGCAAAATCATACGCGCGTTTTTGGATTTCTTCAGCTTTTTGATTATCCGAAAACAACTCTAAAACTCTATCAGCCATCGTTTCTGAATCATCTTTACTAACGAGATAGCCGTTCTCACCATCATGAATGAGTTCTTTGTGTCCTCTGTTGATACTTGCAACAACAGGATTACCTGACAGCATTGACTCAACAATATTGAGAGGCAAGCCTTCACGATAGCTACATGCAACAAGAACATCAATAATATGCTGGTAGTCCTGCAAGTGAGTGCAATAGCCAAGCATTCTAACGTTGTTTTCTAAACCACACTGCTTTATCTCATTCTCTAAGTTTTCTTTCTCTGAGCCATTGCCGGCAATAAAGAGGATAGCGTCAGGATACTGCTTTACTATTCTCTGCATGGCATAAATCGCCATTTTCTGGTTTTTGTTAGGTAGCAACTCTCCTACACAGAGCAAAAGCTTTTGATCCTCGCCAAAGCCCATTTCTTTTCTGAGTCGAAATTTCTCATCTTTACCAACAGGGAAATAGCGCTTTTCATCTACACCTACACCGTGAATATGCTCTACGCGACAGTGAAAGTTCTTCTTTGCCAAGCGGTAATCTTCATGAGTGATGGTGATTAAAGTGTCGGTCTTTCGCGAGAAATACTTTTCAACCGGATAGTAAATCATCCAGTTCTTTTTCGGAGAACCCTCATAAAAATGAAAACCATGTGCTGTATAAATCAGTCTTGCTCCGCTTTTTCTCGCTTGTTTTGCGGCGATTCGAGTAACAATACCGCCCATTGGCGTATTGCAGTGGATAACGTCATAATGTCCTTTGTTAATAATCTGCTTGAGCATTTTCTCTGCTTTCAGGTTATCCTTACTCTTTGGAGAACGGGAAAAGGGAATATCAAAAACCTTCTCAACAAAGTCAAGCTTCAAGCCGTTCTTTTCGGCAAGATTGTTCCGCGCCGCAACGTGAACCTCACAACCATGAGCGTGCAGCACCTCAACCAAAGGCTTATGAAATTGGCAAATATGGCTCTGCACCGTCGCAGTCAGCAAAACTTTCATTTTTCAATCACCTTATCTTTGACCGATAAAAGGTTGTTCTCATCTTAAAGAACAGTTTTTCCATCCATATACGATAACCATGAAAATACAGATTAGGTATTTCCACTTCAGCATCAACAACCTTCTGATTCATACTTGCCATAATTCTCTTATGAACAGAGTCGGATTTTCTTTCATCATGCGGGAAACTGAGAAATAATTCCAAAATCTTTCTATTATTCATTGGCATAGTCATTCTATGATACAACTGTTGGGAAGAAATGACTGAAACTCCCCAACATCCCATGCGGATTTCCCAATAAAACAAATCAGTATGTTCATAGTTGTATAATGGTTTTTCCAACCCAATCTCCTGCAAAAACTCCGCATACTTTTTATCCGACCACCTTAGCAATCCCGGATGCCCAAAAAATCTTGTCTGAAACACACTAGCGCATCTTTCGTTTAATACCGTCGGCATTTTTATCTCATATTTTCTTTCAAAGAAAGCTCTTGCCACTTCAGAAGCCCATGATTTTAATTCTATATCGTACGCATTTAAATCATGGAGAAATATATATTTTCTAATTTCATTATCTGCCAGATTCACAAAATAGTTTGTGTTATGTTGAAGTAATTTTTTTATAAAATCAAAATCGGAAAAACTGCTATTTTCTTCCGGAATATGGTATAAAGTATGTTCCAATCCTAAATTATCACAAATCTTTTTAGCACCCTCGGCATCTACCAGTTCTTGCGGTTTAGAATGAAAACTAAAATACGAAAACCTATCATATAAACCATTCGCGCAAGCTAATGTAGTCTTACTGTCAGTTCCACCGGAAAGTGATATTGTGCATCTTTTCCATTTTTTGGTACAACATTCAATGCCGTTATGAATTAATCTTCCGATTTCTCTAATGTTAGTATCTTTATCTTCATCATTGGTGAACTCAGGATGGTTTCTTATCGGGTAAAATCTCTTAATAGAAAAAGCACCATCGTAGAACAAATAAGTATTTGCACCAAGTCTTTTCAGTTCTTTATACGGTGTAACATTACCGGGCAAATGCCTATTGCCGATGTTATAGCACTTTGTTTCAACCAGTTTTTCGACATTCGGATCCATTTTTAAATCGCACAAGTCAGCAATCAGTTGAGGGTGCTCCGTTACATAAATATGGTTGTTTATCCTTCCAAAATAACATCCTGTTAATGAACAAGCATCCTGACAAGCAATCAGCTTTCCATTATCAAAAAGCATAATTACATGTAGTCCTGTTAGTTCAGAAACCTTATCAAAATATGACTCTAGCCCTTTTGTATATGCATTAATTAAATTAGAACACAATTCTTCCTCCCGATACTGCATGTCAAAAGGGTTATAAGCATGGCCGATAATAACCGAAGTTAATTGATTATCACTTTGTAGATATACGGTCTGTTCTCGTTGTACATATAGAAAGTAATTGTCGACTTTATGCTCGCTCCATATCCCGTAAAAAGGGTACTCTTCAAGATTCTTTAGCTTTTTATTTGTAAGAAGATAGCCTCTTCTAAAAAGCATCTCTCGATATTTAGAATTATTGTCTAATTCAGATTTTATTTCATCTCTTAAAATCTTAATTGACATTATATTTCCTCCGCAAATTTCCTATAATACACGCTTTAATTCTATCTTTGTTATGGTCCCCGATAAAACTATTATGAGGAGTAAGGATAATATTCTTGTTGTCCCATAATTGGGATTTTTCGTCAAGCGGTTCTTCTTCGCAAACATCCAGAACCGCTCCGCCAATCCGATTTATATGAAGCAGCAATGCATTTATATCAACGATTGCCCCGCGAGCAATATTCACTAATATTGCTCCATCTTTCATCAAACTTAATCTATAATTATCCATCATGTGAAGCGTTTGTTTCGTAAGAGGCAGTGTCAATACAACAACATCAGCCTTTGTGAGCTCACTATTAAAATGATTCATAGGTTTAATAACCGAGTAAAATCTGCCCCTGCTCGGTAATATATGCAATACGTCCTGAGGACTATCCTCATTAGCCAGTAAATCAACGCCAATCACATCACAATCAAGTGCTGAAAACCGCTTCGCGCATTCATTCCCCACGCTGCCGCAGCCGACTATCAGGACTTTTTTGCCTGCCAATTCCAGCAAACCGCGGTGCTTTTCCCAAAGATGTTTTCTCTGATTCTCTCGGAAAAACGCCGCTTGTTTGTAAAGTTGCAGCACGCCGCAGAGGGCGAATTCCGCCATCGGAATACTGTAGACGCCGCGTGCGTTGTGAATTTCAATGCCGTGTGCCTTGACATAGTCCATATCTACTCTGTCAAAGCCCGCGCTGGTCAGTTGGATATATCGTAAATTTGTGAATTTTTCAATCGGGTGGGTTAGGAATAAACCGTTGCAGATAACGCCTTCTGCCCAATCATAAGAGCAGGGTAACGCATCTTTTTCGTACTGCATAAAGGTGACGGTATGTCCCATCGCTTCAAGCTCTGCTATGCAATTTTTGCCGTCAGGCCATGCGCCTGTCACCAATAAATTCATCGCTTATCCCTCGCAAATCGCGTGAACGCGCTCTGCAACTACCCTTTCATTTTCTCTGAAATAGCTCATTTTGCTTTCGCACTCGGCTTCGAGCTCGCGGATTTCCTTTACTCCGTCGATGAAGGTCGAGCTGATAATACCGATATGCTTTACCTTATACATTGCAGAAACTGCGCGACAAAATAGCGCAAGTAGAGCCGAGACGGTAATGCTCGCGGATAATGTACTCGCTGGGCAACATTCCCTTGCCGAGCGACGCAACGCCGCCAAAGCCGTAGGGAATTCCTTTCAGCTTGCACTTTAGGCACAGATTTTCCACCGTGCCGTCGGCGAGCAGCTCAAACATAAACTTTTTATGATAACCAAGGCTCAAATCGTTTAGCCCTATGTAGATTTCGTTGATGCCGTCAAGCTCCAGAATTTCATCCAAAGCTTCAGCGGACTGCGGCGTTTCAATCAGCAGCATGGTTTTGGCCCTGCCGCCAACGTAGGACAGGAAATCTTCCGCCTGCGAAACGCTTGTGATATATGGCAGCATAATGATATCCGCGCCGGCTTGAATGACATCGTCAATCTCCTGTTTGGATGAAGTATACTCATCAGTCGCCTCATGAATCGGGTTTACGCGCACCAAAACCTCGGCACTCTCAACCGCCTGCTTCATGGTACGCACATCCTCAACCGTATGGTGATTCTGCACGGAGTCCAATCCGCCCTGGCGTTCTGCCTTGCCGATGTATTCCATATCAACGAAAATTCTGTCGACGCCCGACGACTCCGCAATCTGCGCAATCTCAGGCTTATTCGTAATGTACATTAATTTCAGCGCCATAATGCAACCTTATTTCTTCACTGTTTCGCCTTTGTTTTCATTATCTGCATTCGTAAAAATCTTGAAAATCGTGAGCCAGAAAATCTTGAAATCCAGCCCGAAGGAAATGTGGTCGACATACCACACGTTCAGCTCAATGCGCTTGTGCCACTCGACGTCTTTTCTGCCGTGCGTCTGCGCCCAACCGGTAATGCCCGGACGAACCTCAAACATACGCTTTTGCTCGTCGGTGTACTCCTCCCACTTCCACGGATGGTAAGTCAGCGGAGGTCTGGGGCCGATAAGCGCCATATCGCCTTTTAAAATATTTATTAACTGAGGAAGTTCATCGATACTTGTCGCACGGATAAACTTTCCTACCTTGGTAACTCTCGGATCTCCCTTGCCGGAATACACGCCGGAACCGGTTTTCTCTGCTCCGACTTTCATTGAACGGAATTTTAGAATATTGAACACTTTTCCGTTCTTTCCGATGCGCTCCTGCTTGAACAGAACCGGTCCTTTGGATGTGGCTTTTATGATGATGGCAACAATCAAATAGAGCCAACTCAATACTATCAATGCCAAAACCGACAGAATAACATCTATTAATCTTTTAAAAAAATTTTTATACATAGTAACCCCGTCAATTTTTACGCGGCTTTTCTCAGATTACGCCTCAAGCCCATAAGTAACCAATTAATATATCTTATAATATTATATCATTTTTTCTATTTATGTCAAGCGTTAAAATACATTGTCAATTATTGCCGGACAATGTTGCATTTATTGTTTTCATGGGGTTGATTTTAGGTAAAATATTGTTACTGTACATTAGTATCCGTATATTTCTATAGTAAAAGTCAATCGGTTAGAGAAAGCCAGTTGTTTTTGAAAAAATAAACGCGCGATATTTCGCCCTGTGTCGCTCAAACAAAACCTTCGAAAAATGTCCCGACCACGACGAACATAGCCCACACAGGCGATTTGTCGCGGTTTGTGGGGCAAAATTGAAGGCAGTGGAAACAACGCAGAATGTTTCCACTGCCTTTACTCTTGTAGCAGCTTTCGTAGCTTATTTAGAATTGATTTCAGTTTCTTTTGAGCGCCGTCCTCGGTCAAGCCGAGCAGCAAGGACACTTGGCGGATTGTTTTTCGCTCTTTGTTTTTCAGACACTGCGGACAGATACCGTAGATGTACTCTATCAACATCTGGTCTTTCTTGTTGAGTTTGGCGAGGGCGTTCAATAACTTTTCTTGTCGGCATAACTTGAAAAAGATATGTTCTGTATATAAACAATTATCAGCGGAATCCACCGCAGAAGAATAGTAATCTTCGTCCTCATCACTGCCGTAAAAATCAGCGTTATACTTTGGCTTGAAAGTGGTTACGGCAATCAAATAGTTTTCTATGCTATCTTCCGACAAATCCATTTCCTCTGCAATTTCGGAAATAATTTGTGACAGCGGTTTATCATTTTCTTTCTTCTGAAAGTACATATACGCTATCTTTTTCAGTACCGCATATTGATGACGGTTATCCAAATTGAAATTGCCGCAGTTGATTCGCACATAGTCGTGCCATGCTGACAGCACATCATATTTTATCAACTGCAACAAAGGCATGCCGTGATGTTGTATATTGGCAAAATAAAGCAACATGCTACAGTATGAATTTGAATCCCTCGCAAAATGTTTCCTCTCATAGTTCCAGGCTCTCCTCGAAAGTAAAGTAGGGCGGAGAAATAAACCGGAGTGGTTACAGCAGAGGAAGGAAATGAAGATGTAAAATAAAAAAACATGGAATATTGATTGATTCATTATCTCGATTTTTAATCACATGGCAGTTCAAAACATTGTTCACAAAATTGTATGAGTTTTTTGGTATATTATCAACAAAAACCAAAATATAAATTCTACAAATTAATAAATGGAAAGTATGAAAAATATATGATAGAATTATAAATGTATAAAACTTAGAGGTGACTATCATGAGTGAAATGCAGAACAATCATAAATTAGATAATCAAGAAAAATGGATTTTTCTAGAAAAGAATGAAATAAAACATCTTTTTATTTATTATATTACAGTATTAATTCTATCTTTTTTTTGGTTATGTTTTTCCTTAGTATTTAATTTTGAAATACATAATAACGGATTCTCAAAACTGATAGGAATTCTGATGTTTGATTTCCCAAGTGGAGTGTTAGGAGCCACAATTTATTACATTAGGAAATTATATAAGTCAGCGATTCAAAATCTAGTTAATGATTCTTCAATTCTATTAGAAAACACTTATTACAGAAAACTTGGTGCAAAAATCTATTTTTATTTCCGCCCAATTATAAGTGGTATCTTATCGATAATAATAAATATAGGAATAATAAGTGGTATATTTTTTGTGAATGCAGGTCAGGAATTTGATAACAGCAATTTCTTTTTAATTTCTGTAATAATATCTTTTTTTGTTGGATATAGCAATGGAAAACTAATTCTAAAATTAGATAGATATGGTGAAAATGTTATCAATAATATAATTAAGGAGAATAAAAACAATGAACAATGACAATACTTATATAGAAAAGAACAAAGAGAAGATAATTGAACTTGAGCAGTTAGCAAGCGAAGTGTTAAAATTAAAAAAACTACATCGTCAGCGCAGACCCATAGTAATAGAATTCTGTGGTAGTCCCAAAGCAGGGAAAACTTCTTGTATTAATTCTTTAAATTTATTCTTGAAAAGAAACGGATTTAAAACTTCGGTTTTAAGTGAGAGAGCAAGTGTTAGTCCAATAAGCGATAAGCATAATCCCATATTTAATGTATGGACCTGTACATCTGCTATTAACGAAATTAACGAAAAAATGGATAGAGCTAGAAACGGAGAAGATATTGATATAATTATTTCAGATAGAGGAATATTTGATGCTTTATGCTGGTTTAGATGGTTAAAAACTCAACATAATATGAGTGAATATGAATATAATGTATTAACGAAATTTGCAACAATATATAGGTGGCAAAAAAACATTGATTTGGTTTACGTTTTTATGGTTTCTCCCCAAGAATCCATTGAAAGAGAATACGCTAATCTACTCACAACTAAACGTGGAAGTATTATGCGGGAAAATGTTCTTGAACAATATTTGAAATCAGTTAAGGATACTATTGATGAATATAGAAGTGAATTTCGAGCAACACATCAGATTGATACTACTGATAAAGAACAAAATGATGTGGGATATGAAGTTACACTTAGCACATTAGAGGTGTTAAAAGATATGTTAATCGAAAAAATCGGTTACATTCCTAAAAGTGAAATCACCTTAAGAGAAGGAATCAATGATTTTGAAACAATTAAGTCTTCATTAGATTCATATAGTTTTGCTAACCGTGATGAGGTTGAGAGTAATGAGCAATTTATACAACCTATTCCTATTGCTGTAATAACAAATTTAGAGAGAAACAAAATACTGTGTATAAAGAAAACTAAACAAAGTACTTCTAAGTATTCGCCAGAGTCTGGAAAACTATTATTATATGCCGGCGGACACATGAGGCAGGAAGATGAAACAAATAATAAAAAAAATAATTTTGTTTCCACGGCCAAAAACACATTGGAAAGAGAATTATTGGAAGAAATCGGTATTTCATATTGTATAGATAATTATCAACCTTTTGTTTTATACACTCCAAGTTATGGAGTAAAAAGCAGTCAACATTTAGCAATTGGTTGGATAATAGAATTAGATGAAAAGAAAAAATTGAATTTAGATAGATATGAAATAATTCAAAAAAGGGGTACAAGTAAGAGTGGAAACTTTATTTCATTTATAGAGTTAGAGCAAATGTTTTTGGAAAGAAGAGATTTATTATTTGAGAGTTGGAGTAAAGAGATTTTGTTGAATTTCTTCAAAGATAAGTGCTCTGAACATTTTATTAATCAGCTCATTACAAACAAATCTAATCCTCAAATGTCTTTGTTTAATAATACATTGTAATTAAAAAACATCATAACAAAAGCACAAATCCGAACCCGTCTCCAACTGGGAGAAGGTTCGGATTTTTACTGTTTGGTGCAGGTAACAGGACTTGAACCTGCATGAAATTGCTTTCACATGGACCTGAACCATGCGCGTCTGCCAATTCCGCCATACCTGCGAGTATAAAATTGTTGTGGTGTTAGTGTGGAAGCGACGGGATTTTTCAGCTGCACCGAAGGGGTGTCATCTGATGATTGAAGCTATGAGCAGTGAGAAAACCTAACGCGCCCTGTTTCGCCCCGTGTCGCGCGAAAGAATCGGTGGGGCACGTACCCGACCTCGCCCAACAAAGCCCACACAGGCGGTTTGTCGCGGTTTGTGGGCGCAAATACAGCTGTGGCTCAATACGCTCCACAGCTGTTTTTTAGTTGTATTCTGAAAGCGCGTTAAGCGGATTACGTCTTGCGTAAATCACGTTCAAAATATATACGCACTTTGCGTTTTCATCTATTCTGTAATAGATATAATATTTCTTGTAAATTATTCTTCTGATTCCGCGCGAATGCCACGGTTCATCCGAAACAGGCGCAGTAGCGCCCGGAAACGATTCGAGCTTTTCAATCTCTTACCGTAATCCGTGAATATATTTCATAGCGGTCTCCGGCGCTTGCAACGTATAGGCGATATAGCTTTTAAGCTGAGATAAATCCACTGCGGCATCGGGTGTGATAATAACGTTATAGTGCTCCATCACGTCAAATCCCTTTCAAGCTCATCAAAAAAATGATTGGCGGATACACCTTGACCGTTTAATGATTGGTCGTAGCTGTGCTGAAGCTTTCTGTCTAATTCTTCTTTTGTTAATATATGCATTGTCGCAGGCGCAGCAGGAACGGTTAGCTCAAACGGTACTCCGTGCCTGTAAATAATTTGACGGTACAGAGAATTGATTAAAACGGACACAGGAATGCCGAGGTTTTTTAATATCTCTTCAGCTTCTGTTTTTATATCTGACTGAACACGTGCGCTGACAGTTGCATCTTTCATCATAATAAATCAACCATCTTTCAATTTAATTGTACAACACTGTAGTGCAAATTGCAAGACATATTTTATTAAAACAATAACAAGCATCACCTTACGCGCCCTGTTTCGCCCCGTGTCGCGCGAAAGAATCGGTGGGGCACGTTTTACCCGACCTCGCAAACAAAGCCCACACAGGCGGTTTGTCGCGGTTTGTGGGCAAAAAAAAGACTGCGGAGCACACTGCCCGCAGCCTTTACTCTTCCATGCTCTTTTTCAGCTTATTCAGTATGTTTTTCAGCTTCTTTTCCGCGCCGTCCTCGGTCAAGCCTAACAGCAGCGACGCTTCACGCAAGGTTTTCTTCTCTTTATTTTTCAGACACTTAGGACAAATGCCATAGACATATTCAATCAACAACCTATCCGGCTTGCGAAGATCGGCAAGCGCGCTATTGAGCTTTTCCTGTTGCAGCAACTTAAAATACAACGCTTCCGTATCCAAATCATTTGCAACAGAGTCCACAGCAGAGGAATAGAAATCATCTTCATCATCATTTGCATAGAAATCCGCGTTGTACTTTGGCTTGAAGGTCGAGACCGCAACAAGGTAATTCTCAACGCTTTCCTCTGTCAGGTTCAACTCAGCCGCAATCTCGGAGATTATTTCTGATAGAGAATTATTATTATCTTTCTTCCGATAGTAAAGATACGCTATCTTTTTCAGGAGTAAATACTGATGACGGTTATCAATTTTAAAATTGCCGCAATTTACCCTAACGTACTCCTGCCACGCAGTCTGTACCTTGTACTTTATCATTTGCAACAGAGGAATATCGGAATCATAGTTTTGCAATTCTTCCCACAGCAGAAAAGAAAAAATCTGCTTCAAATCCTCAGCTCGATAATCATCTAACTCGTACCGTTCAATAAATCGCTTTGTTTTTCTATCCAACACAGGCTCATAAAAGTGAAGAAACTCCCTGTAATATTTTATATCTCCCGTTTCCTTATATCGTGTAAAATATTCATTCCAATCCAACCGTTCGTGCATGTAATCCAACTCATACATCCGTGATTCTCCGTACATATTCATCAATCGCTGTTAATTCCATATCCTTTTCGTATTGCTCTGCCGCATAATCAAAATTAGTCTGCGCTTGTTCATAGCAATCCATAATATATTCTTTTGCCGCTTCAAATTCAGCGTCGCTGTATTTGTGGCGGCTTTTTCTTTGTCTGATGGTGTTATCTCTTTTCTTCCATAGAATACGAATAGGTGTATCCGATTTCTTTTGTGATTCCTTTTTCCCGTTTGTGATTTCCGGATGCTTGGCGACATATTTACACGGCACATCATATTGCGGATTTTTCTCTTCACAGTATAACTGCCGGTGCGCGGTCGTCATCAAAAAATATTTTCCGCAAATACCGCACTGCCAAAGGTAATGCCCGTGGCTAAGCGCCTCGAAAAAATCCATGACAAAGAAATCCATCATACGGCTGAAATATACTCTGCGCAGGATTTTATACTCTCCATTCACCTCGTCAATCACCGGCACGACCGTATTCATAGACTTAACGGAAAAGCCCCACATAGATTTAACAGCGGGATTTGACTGCTCAAGAAAAAACATAAATAACTCATCGTTAAATAGTTCGAAAGCAGTTTTTGCAAGCTCGGATTTTTGGCGCGATGCTTTCTCCATAAACATCACAGTAAAGTTTTGAACAGCTGTGGCGAAGTTGGCGGTATCGATTCCGATATAGGCATAAATCAGACCCAACTCAATAGCGTAAGCGTAACGCTTTTTTATTTTCTTCAGCTCAATAACCCTTTCCTCGGTAAGAGGTTTTTCCGTACTAAGAAAATCCTCATATTGGTCTAAAGACTCTTCCGATAATAAATCATCAATCAGACTTTTGGATTCCTCATAATCAAAGCACTGAAAAATCTCAAGCTTTTTCATATATGACAGCATATCCAGAATTACGTCCTTATGAATGAGAAAGACGTTTCGGTTGTATCCCAAAACCGATATCGTTTGATAGCAGTTCAGTGCTTTACCGCCGAGCTTCAAAATTTCGTCCATTTCACTCTTAGATATATTCGCCGCCATTTTACTGACCGCTCCCAGCGGATAGTTGCGGTTGTTTAGTCTGACTGTATCGTCGGAGAAGTCTGCTGAAAAGCGGTTATAGAGGTGGTAACCCTCGTTTGAATTTTCGATAAACTTCATATTAGAACCTCCGTTCGATAATATTATAGCACAACTGTTCGATTGTCACAACCCCTTTTTGGAAAGATTTTTGACTTGTCATATCAAAATACGGACTTTTTAAAATATTTGACATTGATAGAGTGGAAGGATGATTTAGCCGAATGCCGGTTAAGGCTGGATCGTCAATCCGCAAAAAATGAATACTACTCCCACTTTTCCTAGGCGGGAGTTTTGTATTCACAAAATAATTTTAAGGAGGAATTACAGATGAGTAATTCAAGCACAAGCCCTGTACAGTATCCGCTGCCGTACAAGGTTATTAACGGCTGCCTTTACAAAGAGGTAACCACCAAAAGCGGAATCACAACAAAGAAGCTCAGTAACTTTTTGCCGTATATCGTCAAAGAGGTCAGCGTTGACGACGGCGTAGAAGAAAAGTATGAGCTTCGCTTAGGCGGCGTTCATTCGAGCGGCAGATTGCTTCCGGAGATTGATGTGTCAGGTTCTGAGCTTGGAAACTTCAACTGGTTGATAGAACGCTGGGGAGCGGATTGCGTTCTTGAACCCGAAAGAAGCATAAAGGAAACCGTCCGTCACGCTATTCAGCTTACAACGGAGAATGCGGAGAAAATACACGTTTACCATGTTACCGGCTGGAAGCATATCGACGGTAAGTGGGAATATTTGTTGCCGAACGACGGAAAGTATGATGTCAGCTTACGGGGTAAGCTCAGTCGCTATGAAAAAGCAACTGATTGGAAAATCTCCGATTTGTCAAGCGCATTTTTTATGACAAGTGAATTCTCATTTGCACCCGATGAAATCACTTTGCCGTTGCTGGCTTTCACTTTTCTCACTCCGCTTAATGAATTTCTTCATCAGGCTAATTATGAGCCGAAGTTTGTTCTTTGTCTGCTCGGTAAAACCGGAACGCGCAAGAGTACGCTGGCGGCGTTATGCCTTTCGTTTTACGGAAGATTTTCAGGTTCGGATTTGCCGCTCTCTTTCCGTGACACTGCCAATAGCATTATGTACAATGCTTTTTCGCTGAAGGATGTATTGACCTGCATTGATGATTTTCATCCGAGCGTCAGGAAAGAAGTCAACAGGCTGACAGAAACTGCTCAGTTAGTCATGCGCGGTTACGGCGACCGTATCGGCAGAGGAAAATTGAAATCCGATTCCACTCCAATGGAGTCGCGTCCGCCTCAGGGCAACGCCATTATCACAGCCGAGCGAGCTCCCGATATCGGCGAGAGCGGTACAGCAAGATATTTCTCGTTAGAGCTGCGCGACGGAATGATTGATTTGAAAAACCTTTCTTCCTTTCAGCGTGAAGCGGAAAAAGGCACGTTGCGCAGCTGTATGCTGGCTTACACAGAGTGGATAAAGTCGCGGTACCTGAAAGGCAAGGACGCCGTGCAGTCATTTGTTGAAAATCTAAAACATCTCTTTGAGAGTTACCGTGATGAATTTTCGAGCTCAGGAATCCTCTGTCACGGCAGAGTGCCTGAAATGTTCGCGTGGCTTATGATAGGTATGGAATACTTTCTATCTTTTCTGCTGGACTATGAAATTATTTCCGAAGAAGATTGTCAATCGACATATATGCGTTGCAGAGATTGTCTGTATGAGCTTGCAAAGAAGCAGAGCATGAATATTGAACAGGACAAGCCGACGCATGTATTTATTCAGAAATTATATTCTCTGATTGAAAGCGGACAGGCATTTGTACTGAACAGATTTAATCCTCCGGATTATTTGCCGAATGGATTCGTCGGTTATGAGGATGATAAAAACTATTACCTGAATGCCGACGCGGCTCATACAATGGTGAAAAGTCTTTGTGATAAGCAGGGTGAGAATTTCACGATTTTAAAGAACGATTTACTGAAAGCACTTGCGGAGGAAGGTATATCGCGAAAGGAAAAGAAGTCGGGAAAAAATACCAGATCCATAAACATCAACAACAAAACCAAACGATTGATTTGGATTCCAAAATCGGAATTTGACTATATCGTTGGTCTGGGTGAATAACGGGGTGATTCGGGTGATAAGGTTTGGAAAGGCTCGCAAACACTGGACTATCTCTTTTCTGCCGGGGTGATAACCGGGGCGATTTATTGCCTCGGCGTTGCCCCGGGGTGATTCCGAAAAAGCTGATGAACTCCGAGAATTGATTACGGTTGCCCGGATTGCCCCACAATACAGTACCCCTATTCTACAAAAACCGCATATCAAATTCAAGCGAATTTTGTCGAAGCGAGGGAAAGTTTTTTATGCTGACTTTTTGATGTCTAGCCTCGTTGCTCTCCGCTGTTCCTCAATTAACTTCCACTCGTCTAATCTGTTCCGTTGCCTACGGCAACTCCACAGCTTAGTCCTCGCCGGTCGTTAATTGAGGGCTCCGAGCCTCGGCTTTTCTTACTTTATTGCCAGTTTCGCCTTCGTATTACGACCGCCGGTTTCCGGCGGCCGCGAAGGCAGATGCGGGCAAGGCCCGCACCCCTTTAAAAAACTATTTGGAGGTATATTTTTATGAAAAAACAAGCGAAAACAGAAATTCTCTCCTGCCGTGTCACGCCCGAGCAGAGAGAAATGATTGAAGAAAAGGCGTATTCTTCCTACCGAACGCCGAGCATGTATCTGCGTGACTGTGCGTTGGATAAGAAAATTATTGTTGTGAAAGGCGTCGACGAGCTCGCTTCCGAGCTGAGAAAAATCGGAAATAATCTCAACCAACTGACGCGCGCGGTCAACTCCGGCTTCGCTTATGAGGTCGATTTGAGCGAGACGAGAGAGGAGGTGGCGCGGATATGGCAATCGTTAAATTCGCTCCTGCAGGAAGTCCGCTGAATAATATCTTCGACTATGTCATGCGCGACGAAGCGACCGAAAGCAAACTTGTCAGTGGTGTAAACTGTTCTCCCGAGAGTGCTCTCGACGAATTTCGGTTTGTTAAGAAGCGTTTTCACAAGGAGGACGGCAGGAGTTACTACCATATTGTGCAGTCATTCTCGCCCGACGACGACCTCACTCCCGAGACGGCTCACGAGATCGGCTTGAAATTTGCGGACTACTTTCCGGGCTTTCAGATCGTCGTCGCTACCCATGTTAACACCAACGCCATCCAAGAGCTATTATGTAAAGGGTAGTTTCTACTACCTTAGTACATATGACTGCGGCTCATTTGTGGTAAATTGAAAAGCAGTTATAGGAAAGGAGTATAATCTACAATCCGAACTGTAAAACTATTACTATGAAAGGAGTCTGTCATGAAACAGAAAACTATTTTTGAACAGCTCGGCGGTACATACAGCCGGCAGGGAGATTATCTGCTCCCTAATCTTACTGTACCGGATCAGGACGATTACGAGATTGGTATATGGGGACAACGCCGCAGGCGTTATCTGAAAGAACACCATAGAATCCTATACTACAATCTTTTGACCTCATGTAAACTGCGTCCGCATTTGGCAGAGGTTGAAAAGGAATGTAACGAGCGTATGGATACCCTCGTCAAAGCCATCGCCAAACAAGAAGGCGTGACCGAGGCGCTCAAAGCAGCCGACCAAATGGCTTGGGTGCGTCGTATGAGTGTGACGTGAAAGTCGTACAGTTAATTGCAGAAATGCTGCCCTATCCATTCGGGGTAATCCTAATGTGACCTGCGCAAGCGGTAACGCGAGGGTGGGAAGCTCACATGACAACGTGGATAATCTGCCAGCCCAAGGCGGATGAACTGCAAGGATAAGAATGCTATGGAGAACACAAGTTAATCATCGTAAGGGTCGTCACGCTACGACAAGCGAAACGGGCTGAAACGCTTGAACCAAAAGGTACGGAGACAGGCGAAGGGGCTTCATTAACCCTATCGTGAATGGACAAAATGCTCCCGGCTCATAGATGGCTCCTAAGGCATTCGCAGTATTAACTGAACGGAACACGGTAAACCCTATGTGTTCCTTTGCAACAGAGGTATCGCTCCCGCAAGGGTAAGAAACGACACAGAGGGCAAAGGAACAGGACAAAAAGCGAACGGCGCTGTTGTAACGACGGCGTATAGCGGTTCAAAATTTGCCGTAGCCTGAAAGGGCGCAGACTTGTCCAAAGGTATTTTATGGCATGAAAGGGGGCAAATCTGTGAAAGGTAATAACTCAACGACGGAGAAATCCGAGAGGTTATCTGACAAATCCGGGCTTGAAAAACAGTGGAACTCAATCAACTGGAAGCAGGCAGAGGAATATGTTAACAGACTGCAATTCAGAATTGCTAAGGCAACATCGGAAAACAAACAAAATACAGTCAAAAGATTACAGTTTCTGCTGACGCATTCTTTCTATGCAAAGCTATTAGCTGTAAAGCGTGTCACGACGAACAAAGGAAAGAGAACGGCTGGCGTTGACGGAGAGCTGTGGAAAACAGCCGCCGAGAAAATGCAAGCCGCGCTCTCGCTGACGGACAGGCACTACAAAGCAAAACCGCTGAGGAGAGTGTATATCGAAAAGAAGGGCAAAAACAAGAAAAGACCCTTAGGCATTCCAACTATGTACGACAGAGCAATGCAGGCGCTGTATGCGCTTGCGTTAGAGCCCATAGCTGAAACAACAGCAGACCGCCGCTCGTTCGGATTCCGAAAAGGCAGGTGCTGTCAGGACGCGTGCGAACACCTCTTTCAGTTGTTGTCCCGCCGCAATGCAGCACAATGGATATTAGAGGGAGATATCAAGGGATGCTTTGACCACATCAGTCATCAATGGCTGCTGGAAAACATCCCAATGGATAAACCGAATTGAAGGAAGCAGCACACACACCGATAACCAGACACGTAAAAATTCGGGCAAGCGCAAATCCTTATTTGGAGCCTGAATATTTTGAAAAACGTAAGTTTCAAAACGGAATGAGAAGATTGTCGGGAAAATTCAAGACTGTATGGAAAAATCAAAAAGGCATATGCCCTGTTTGCTCCAAATCTATTGACTTGGCGGAAGAAAGAAGAATACACTTTAAAACTCCGCGCAAGGACGGCGGCACAAACGCTGTCGACAATATGATTTATGTGCACGGCGACTGCCTTAAACATATCCAATGTTACCGCGCTTTGGCGTGATAAAATACTTGAGCCGTATGAGGGGAAACTCTCACGTACGGTTCTTAGACGAGAAAGCGAGAGTAATCTCGCCGACTTAGTCGACATAATATACGCAACCGCGCAGAAGAAATCGTCTTAAATGAAATCGTATATGTATAGAAAAATCCCGCTGTCGACAGTTACTTTCGGCAGCGGATGTATTTTTCAATGTGATTATATTATCATATAGTTCAATGTACCTAAACTCATTCATATGTTCAATGTTGTAATCTTATATCGCATAATATATTACAAAGAATTGAACATGAAAATAATGAGTTATGGAAGTAAAGAATAATGAGTACTAATTGTTTTGTTTTTCTGTATTTTTTGTATGGTTTTATATATATTATCTAATCCAGTTTGCCTATTAAGAACAAATGATTTACCGTCATTGATACAAAGGAATAAAACACCCTCTCTAATATGAGCATTACTTAAGTCGGAATTAATAAAGTTTACTCCATGATCGCTTGTGATAATTACATAATCATTGTTACTCAGTTTATTAAGAAAAACTGGCAAAAAGCCATTAAACTTTACTAAGGCATTTTTACAATTGCTATATAAACACTGATGTGCATAATAGTCAAAATCTGGAAAATTGATAAAGTATAGTGAATTACTCGCTATTTTTTTACTTAAAATGTAATTGTAGCATTCATTATCACAATTGGCGTGGATGATTTCTGGGCCTGAAAGACATAAAATATCTTGAACCTTTGGATTAACAAAACACTTTGAAAAACCTAGTTTGGATAGTTTTTCATCAAAATCAACTTTTTTAAATATTTCTTTTCTTACTCGCAAATCAGAAAAATGATTTATGTAGCCACGAATAATTAATTTCCTTATGTTTATTTTTTTATCGTGCAACATTCTCAATAGCTTATTTGCATAGCTTACTATGTCTGAAAAACGGAACTCTTTTACATCATATGCTAATGAAATTGTACTATCAATACCGATGTAAAGTATAACACTTTTTTGATCTTTGTTTTTTGATAATACAGGAATCAAGTCTTTCCCTCTGCCTTTTATATTTCCAATACATTTTATTCGCGTCTCAATATATAAATCATCAAGTATTTCTTTAGATAGACCTCCATCACATATAGTGTATTCTTCGTTTGAATAATAATCAAACATTTCCCTATGACCTTCTAGCGAACCTGCATAGCAATACTTAGGAAATAACAGATTATATTTACCGGTTAGTGCTCTATCTAATCCTGCGTTCAACAAAAAGTTTATTTGATTGTTATTTATAGATATTTTTTTAGTTAGGTTCTGATATGTTGATAATGAATTTTCATTAAATACGCCCAAGCCGTCTAAAACAAATAAGAATACACTCATTTTTTTTCTTTCTTAACTAGATTTAAAAGTTTTTTAATGGTGTTATTTAGTCGCTGTTTAACCTCTAATGATAATTCCATTTTATAATTTAGCAATAAAGGAATAATAGGTATTGTGAGCTCAATCTTATTATTTATAGAAGCGTTTATATCAAGATTATCTATTTTTTTATTTGTTTCATTATCAACAATTTGGACTACGTTTTCACTTTTGAGCGTTTGAATAATCTCATTTATAATTTGATTTTCTTCCTCACCCTCTACGATTCTAGACTGAGTAATTACTAAGACTTCTTTACAAAGATGCTCATCAATATTGTCTAGTACATCTGATAAATTAAGCAAACTAATCATAAAATCAATTATCGTATCTTCACACTTATCAAGCTCCGTATTAAACTTAGTCGTTTCTTGGGGATCTCTGGTTAAAGTTAAGGCGTTTTTATACTCGTTTCTAAGGTAAAGCTGTTTTTGTAAAAGTTCATTTAACTGCTTTGCTCTTTTTATATTAGGATCCTGTGTTTTCATATAATAATCTCCTTCTAAAGAATCTACATGTTTTTTTTGTGAAAAAGCAAAAGCTATTTCATTAGCAATTGCATCATTTAGTGCATAATCGGCAACAAATTTATAAGCATTTAGTTTATCGCCGTAATCATAACTTAAAATCCCACTTCCCATTTGTACCATAATGTTGGAACCAATAGCTTTTATATTATCTGTAATGTTAACACAGTTAACAATATCTCCTGAAGTAACAGCAAAAGAAGGTTTGAAACCACAAAAATCATTTTGTAAAGCTATGCGTTCTTCATTAAGTATTTGAATGTCATACGGATAATTTGAACTGATAGGACCTGTATAAACAGCATCTGCACCAATCAGTCTCGATAATCTGGCCAACGCTTTTTCGGATATATAATAATCACTTTTCCTTGTTATCACACCACGCCCAACATTATTTATCATGAATAATGCTTTACCCCGAAATTTGTCAATAATATACTTTACAGCACTAAAGCCCATAGATATAGGATTAAGACAAAAAGTATTTATTCCAAGATTTATTGAATACTCGATTATATTTTGAGCTAATTCGATATCAGCGGAGGCATTGATCCAATATAGAATATTTTTGTTGTTATTGTTCTTTATTGACTTAAGTAAATCACTATAGTTTCTTATTCTCTCTTTAAAACTGCAACAAAGAGGGTTTACTACTAGTTCGTCATCTATTATATAGTCTACTAGCTTTGTTTCAAGTATTTCTTTAAGTACATCGTTCTGGCGAGCAATATCAATTCGAGTTCTGGGTTTTAGAATCGTTCCTAAGAGAGGATACTGACACACTCCAGATTTATTTCGAATTCCTTGAATTCCAAACTCTGGCCCTTTATATAGTTCGCTAGTTTCGTCTAGACTAAAGTCAAGTATAACGTATCTTTCAATGAAAGAAAAAACAGAACAATATAATAATGAACCTATCAATTCTGAAACACCAACGTTAGCTCCTGATAAACAGTAAGGAAATACCATCTCCATATCAACACTTTTATCTTCGTTGAACTGAATAATCTTGCACTCCAGTTCCTTATGAAAACCACATAGCATATTTTGGGATTTTGAGTTAACAACAATGTCTTTTGAGCTACCTGTTGATAATACCTTTATAAGATGTTTTTTACCATCATTTACTGAAATCGAATCAGAAAAACGAATTCTTAAATATACATGTAGCATCTACTTAACATCCTTAATCTCACAAAACCCAACAGCAAAGTTTGAACTTGTTATATGATAAGCACAATCAAGCGAGGTTCTCAACTTAATACTATCCTCAACAAATGTTATTAGTTCTTTGTTAATATCAGCATCAATAACATCGCCACAGATTAGGAAATGATTTCCTGATTCCTTTAGCCAGTTTAATTTGCATTCAATATTAACACAGCACTCCACTATCTTTGCAGGGGCAATACTATTAGAATTGTATGGCGTTAACCCTGAATACTGGAATTCATCTTTCTCTGGAGGAAGTTTGTCTCCTGCTTTGTAAAGTTTATCTAAACACTCATACATAGGAATACCAACTACAAATTCTTTTGTATCTACTATATTCCTATATGTATCACTCTTCGGTGAAACGCCAATAGCTACCATTGGTGGCTTTGAAGAAGCAATCATAAACATTCCAAACGGTGCTACATTTCGGATTCCGTTTTTCGAGATGGTTGAAACTAAAACAATGTGTGAAGGCGGTGTTAAGTAATTTATTTTTTTTACGCTACTTAAGATATTAATTTTTCCTTTCATACAATTCCTCCATAAATGGTTTTAATTTATTTAAATCATCTAATACAATTTCAGGTCTGCTTTTGGCATCCAATCGAGCAACGTCATTCATATTACTAACCCCTCCCAAAAGCAAACAACTCTGTGAATTGCTTAACTTTGCAGATTTTATATCACTATCTAAATTATCTCCAACGATAACGATTTCACAAGCTTGTAGAGACATTTTTCTCAATAAATATGATAAAGCGATGTCATTAGGTTTTCCAATGACAGTGGCATGAATATTATTGACAGTTTCAATTGAGGACAATATCCACCCTGTTCCTGGAAGGCATTTCTTGTTGTGTGAAAACATCCTATCTTCATCTGTGGCAATAAGTCTAGCTCCTTTTGCTATTATGGCATTTATATGAATTAGTTTTTCATAATCATAATCTGTTGAATACCCTATAACAAGCGCTTCTATATTTTTTTGCCTAGAAGAGATATCAACCACTTCAATATTTCTTATCTCCATTTCATTTGGAAGAGCTTTTCCGCCTCCAAAAACAGCGCAGATGCGGATATTATTATCTATTAGGTATTGTGCAGTTGCAGAAGCTGAAGTTTCAATATAAAATGGATCTCGAATTCCGAAATGATTAAGCTTTTTTCTTATATCATCGATAGATTTTGAACTAGTATTGGTCAAAAAGCCAACAGAATAATTCTTCTCTTGTAAATAGTTAATAAATCTAATTGTATTATCTATAGGATTGTTTCCTGCATAAACTACTCCATCGAGATCAAAAATGAATCCCTTTTTATCCATTAAAACCTCTTTTATGCCCTCTTGAGGAGATAAGTGGTTTTTTTTGTTTGTATATAAAGTGTTGTCAATATTTATAGTTACCAGCTCTCTCTTCCCGGTTGAAAACGCTTTTTTATAGTTTTCTCCACCTCTTAAAAAATTGAATTCTTCAATATTGTTTTCAAAGCAGTATTGTATTACATAATTACATAATAAAATGCCTATTGATTGTTGTTTGTAATTTATATCAAAAGACGTGTTCCAATCATAGTATTTTTTTTGATTTATAAAGCCAAACCGATAAGCCACTATTTTTCCTGTATTGGAATCTTTTAAAATAAATATTCTAAGTTTGTTTTTTAATGAAAAAAATTGACATATGTCTTTTACAAATCCTTCTCTTCTACTATCAAAATAAGTTGAGGCTTGCATACTATCTTTCCAACGCTGGCGATGAATTTCCATCATTTCGTTAAGGATTTCCTCATTATATTCAAGCCCAACTTGAAAAATATAATTCGTTTGCTTTTTTATTTTCTTTATTTTTGTTTTCAAGTTTTTTGATCTCTTTTGACAATAATCATAGTAATCCCCAGATGTTGATATATAATAATTATCCTCGCAAAAAGCTATCTTGCTTTCTTTCTTGTTTTTTGTAGCAATCTCTAAAAGAATCTTTAAAGTATCACTTTGCATAAGTATATTATTAATAATCATTTTTTCAAATGTTTCTTTTTGAAAAATGAAATTAATTAATTCCAAAGCAATCTTATTTGAGCGTTTATCACAAATAATATAGGAATAATCAGTGCACGAATCATATATTTGCGTGCATGTAATAATATCTTTTTCTTTGATGAAAGCTATGGGAAATACCGCTTTTATTTCATTACTTTCGTCTGTAGCATAGTATATTCTATAATCCTTCTTATCTCCGTAATACTTTAACCATATATATAACCAGTCCTTAGACATGAATATATCATGATTTCGTTCAATACTTTCCCAATTTATATTAATTAAGTCAGTATAATTACTAATGCAATTGACCATGTGTCTTCACACCTTGTTTTCCAGATAATGTGTTTCCTTGAAAAAAGTGAATGAAAAAACATTATAAAGAATTAATCTCGGCTTAATTTAGATTATATAACATTATGCCTTTTTTCTTTATTGATTTGCACTTTGCTAAAGAAAACAACTAATTTATTAATACAAATAATAATTGTGCAAAGTGTTGAAATACATTCAACAAAAGTAATACCTTTTTTGCATCGTTAACCTCTCATAAAACATATTTATCTGTTAAAAAACAACTTGATATCTAAATATTATTATATCACTTTATTCATTGAATTAATATTGACTGGCATATAGAATTAATTATGGAAAAATTGGAGAAATAGCACTAAATTTCATATACAATTTTGTGAACACCGTAACTTTTGTTTACGATTATGTAACAATCATCTCAAAAGCGAAAACTCCTGCAAGTTGTTGTTCTTGCAGGAGTTTTCAATATCATATATAAGCTAATTCAGCTTTTCATAATCATCAAGATTAAGCTCTTTCTTGAATTCTTCCTCCGTAGGAAGATAGAGCTTGTATTTTGAAGCAAAGATTTGTGTATTTTCTTCGGATAAGGTGTACTTTACTACCGAATCGCTCTTATCGGCGCAAAGGACAATGCCAATCGGGGGATTGTCGCCTTCATTCATCAATTCCCGTGTATAGTAGTTGACATACATTTGCATTTGCCCCAAATCCTGATGTGTCAGCTTTCCGACTTTCAAATCTATCAGCACGAAGCATTTCAGAATATAGTTGTAGAATACAAGGTCGATATAAAAATGCTCACCGTCAAAGGTAATATGCTTTTGTCTTGCTACGAAGGAGAAACCACGACCAAGCTCTAACAGGAACTTTTGCAAATGATTAATCAACGCCTGCTCCAAATCCTTTTCATAGAAGTTTGGGTTCGGATTCAGGTCAAGAAATTCAAGCACATACGGATCTCGGATAATCTTCTCATACTCCGGTTTCGGCTCCAACTGCTCAATTTCAGATGATACCGATTCTTTGTTTTGGCTTGATAATAGTCGTTCGTAAAAGAATGAGTTGATTTGCCTGTCGAGTTGTCTGACACTCCAGCCGGATTTGATGCATTCCTCTGTATAAAACTCTCTACGCACTCTGTCGTCAATACGCATTAACTTTTGATAATGCGACCAGCTCAATTCAGCAGACAGTGTCTGCTGAATTGAAAAACACAGATAAAACTTCCTCATGTTCCTTAAATTGGTTTCCGAAAAGCCTTTGCCAAATTCAATAGTGAGCTTATCGGAAAGATACTTAATTAAGTTTTTGCCGTATTCACTCCTGTCGTTATCACCGCAGGCTTTATATATCTGCTCACCGATCTCCCAATAAGCCAATACCATAGCGGAATTGACCGCAGTATAGACCTTTTGCTGTGCAGTAATAATGCTGTGCCGTATTGAGTTATATGTGTTCTCTGAATTGCTGCTGTTTGTAATAATCTCATTTGCCATCTTCTTTCACCTTACCAATTAGTTTGTTTCATCTTCATCAGTCGTTTTGTTTTTCGCCCTGTTCTTATACACGTTATATTGATTCTTACAGCGTGGGCTGCAAAAGATAGCGCTTGGGCGGCTTGCTACAAAGAATTTGGAACATTTCTTGCACACCCTCATAGGATTGTGTTCATCCGTCAGCATAAATGATAACATCATTTGTACGCCAAGCAGGAGCGAATGGAAATCCCATACAAGCGTCGGTTGTTCAAGCAGCTCGATGTGATAGACAGGAGCGTTGCCGTCAAATGCACGGATACTCTGCCGCATAAGCTGTTTGTAGTCATCGTCCAGCTTATCATAGTCATTGTAATACAGAAACACTGTTGTGGCATTAAATGCCCAATCGGTAAACACCTGCTTCATCCACTCATAGCTCTCTGCATACTGACGCTGAAAGCTCATATTGACCGCCATCTGTCTGTCGCTCATTGTCATAGCGAGCGCCATCATCATATTGTCGCCTTCTATATTCCATAACGATTCAACGCTGCGCTTTACTACATCAAGTTTGTCAAAGGGAAAGAACAGATTGAGATAATCTTCGGTGGACATCGTTTCCTTTTTTATAAAACGGTTTTTAGGCAAATACACCGCTTCATAGTCCATAAAAGAAGGTGTGGTCGGTAACGCCGTCATCAATCCGAACAGCCCATACTTTTCCGCAAAGGCTTTTATTTCGGCTTGTATTTCTTCATCGTCCTGCTCCTGCTTCATACCCAAGCGCCCGATATACAGAGCATCCAAAACTAACTGCTGATACTCCTTCAACGGATCGTATATTGTAGGCTGTGCGTTGGAGCAGGCGGTCAAATACAGCTTGCCGTCCTCGGCTTGCTTCCACTCATATTCACTGTACCTAACCCAAGTCGAATTGGAATGTTCAAACATTTTCATATAATATCATTCCCAATCTGCTATTCCGTATTTTTCTAAAAGATCTTTGGCATAGTCGATTCCTGTTTCGGTCAGATAAACAGATTTTCTTCGTGAAGGGCGATCGCCCTGACGGATATAATCTTCATCGTCCAAGCTGTTAAGAACGTCAAAATCATAGCCTTTCCAAGCATAAAAATCTTTGCCGTCGGAAAATCTGCTGCCTTCCGTAAAACGTGAAAGGTACAATAATATCATCGTTAATTCTTTCTGTGCTTTTTCAGCTGTAATCTTATCCATTATATTCACCTCGTCATTACGCTATGTAATCTGAAATCAAAATAATATATTACTATTATACTACTTGCTCTTGCTACCGTCAAGGGCTTTTTCTATTAACTGCTTTTCTTCCATCGTGAGAGGAAACCCTTTTTCTTTGCGGCTCAATAGCACCTTTAGTAATGCTTTATGTATCTTCTTCAAGGCGGTCGCTCTGACCTTGCGGATATTACGGTCGGATTGCTCTCTGATTTTGCCGAGAGCTTTTGTACTTGTCCCACGCACAATATTGTTAAAGATGATCTCCTTGTGATCGTCGGATAATTTGTTCAATATCTTTGAAAGCTCGCCGTCGGTCACCAATTCGTTAATCTCAAACGGACAATGAAAGATTGCGTCGATATAATCGCCCTTGCGGATTTGCTTTATCAATACATCGTTGATATCGTAAGGAATAATCTCACCATCAAGCGCAGCACCGTAATCAAGCGGAATATCCAAGCCGCTTCGGCTGACTTCGTGATAACGCTCCCTGCGCTCACGGTTACTGTCAAGTCGATTCCACCAAGATACCACATTCTGAAAATCAGCGGTTGTCCTTGCGGCGTTCTCCAATCTGGCGAGCGCTTCACGCTGTAAATCTCTTTTCAGCTTTTTGGTTTCGGGCGGCTCGTCGATTTGCGGCGGTTGCTCGTCTTGTTCAAGCTGTACTTCTAATTCAGCTTGATGTTCTTCAGCTAATGCTTCGGCGAGCTGTTCTTCTTCCTGCTCGACTAATAGTTCTTCATAATCATCCACCGCAAATTCACCTCCCAAAATATTTTAAAAAATTTTTCAAAAACAGTTCCGCAAACCGTGCCGAATTTCTCCTATATATGGAGGGGTAATCTGTTTTATTGATTTCAGATTACTTCTATCATTAAAGAAGGAGGACACGCTATGGCAGAGTTATCAAAAAGAGATAAGAATCGTATTAAAAAGCACGTTACCAACTGCTGTGCCAATTACAGTAAAGAATATGGTTGCCTACCGCTTGAAACGGAGTGCTATATGTTCAGCGTAGGCTTTAACGACAGCAAGCTGTGCAAGTATTACGAGCAAGCCGTATTGCCTACTGACGCTGAATTATTCGCTTTGTTCAAAGGCATACCCACTAAGAAGTGCCAACAATGCGGCAAGCTCTTTGCTTCTGTTGGACGAAAGGCGTATTGTTCAGAGCAATGTGCCGCAGAAGCTCGCCGTCGGCAAACGGCAGAACGTGTTAGAAAGCACCGAGCGAATAAAGCTGAAATGTAACGCTTTTGCTCTCTGAAAGCCACTGTTCACGCGGCTTTTGGAGAGCATTTTTGCGTAGGTAAGGTGTTTTTATTAATGTTTCACTTTAGGGGTTACAGATTAAGGAACTGACTAAATTCATTATACACAAATCAATTATAAAATTCAATGGGAGGTAATATATTGACCAACAACTATACAACGATGATTCGCCGTATCGGCAAGACCACCTATAACGTCAAGGTGTTTTGCAAGGATAACGGCGAAACAATGGAAGATAAAATTTTGCGAATTGTTCGCAATGAAGCCTTTAAAAATGACGAGGCTTGTGGTATAATAAGCTTACCACAAATGAGCCGACAGTCTGAAAGGAGCGCCTGATATGGCAGCAAAGCAGACTGAAGGAAAAATAACGGCATTGTATGAGAGATTGTCCCGTGACGATGAACTCGCCGGGGACAGCAACTCCATCATCAATCAAAAATCATACCTAGAAAGCTACGCAAAGCAACAGGGGTATGAAAACCTCGTCCATTATACCGACGACGGATATTCGGGCGGCAACTTTGACCGCCCTGCTTGGAAAAGGCTGATTGCAGATATTGAAGCCGACAAGGTGGCGCACGTTCTTGTCAAGGATATGTCCCGAATCGGCAGAGATTATTTGCAGACAGGCTTTTACACCGAGGTAATGTTCCGCCAATACCACGTTCATTTTGTCGCTATCGCCAACAGCGTTGACAGCGACGACCGGAACAGCAACGAATTTGCGCCGTTCCTCAATGTGATGAACGAGTGGTATCTGCGTGATCTCAGCCGCAAGCAGCAAGCCGCCTGTCGCACAAAAGGCGAATCGGGAAAACCGCTGACGAACATTGCTATCTACGGATATAAAAAAGATCCGAACGATAAAAACCATTGGCTGATCGATGAAGAAGCCGCCGAGGTTGTCCGCCGTATTTATCGGTTGACAATTGAGGGCAAAACGCCTTTTGAAATCACAACGATTCTTTACAACGAAAGAATTGAAACGCCTGCCGCTTATCACGCAAGGCAAGGCACAGGGCTTTGGAAATACAAAACCGAAATTTCGCATCCGTATTCTTGGAATGAAGCAACCGTAAAAGCTATCTTGTCTAAGCAGGAGTACGCGGGAGATACAGTCAATTTCCGTACGCATAAAGAATCTTATAAGGATAAAAAGTCCGTTGCCAATCCAAAAGAGAATTGGCAGATTTTCAAGGACACGCACGAAGCGATCATTGACCGAGAAACTTGGGAGCTTGTGCAAAAGCTGATCAAAACGCCGAGACGTGTCGATACGATTGGTGAAGCCAATCCGCTGACAGGTCTTGTGTTCTGCGCTGATTGCGGAGCAAAGATGTATAACCACCGCACACGCGGCGACATCGAAAAGAAAAAGTACCCGGGTGACACTTATGATTGCTCAACCTATACTTTGAGTTTTCGCAAGAAGGACACCGTGTGCTTTAAACACCGCATTTCAACAAAGGCGCTGCGTATTCTCATTCTTGAAACAATCAAAGCGGCTTGCGCTTCGGCTATTAAGGATAAGGATAAATTCTTAGATGATATTCGTTCCGCTTCGCAGCTTCGGCAAAAGGAAGCGGTCAAAGACGCAAAGCGCAAGCTGAACAAGAGCCGCAGAAGAATTAACGAGCTTGACGGAATCATCAAGAAGCTGTATGAATCCTACGCCGTCGGCAAGATCACCGAGGAACGCTTTGACAGCCTGCTTGCGGAATACGAAGCGGAACAAAAAGAGTTGTCCGCTTTTGTGACCGAGACCGAACAACAGCTATCAACTTTTGAAGAAGATACCGTCCGTGCAGAACAGTTCCTTACGTTGGCGAAAAAGTACACCGACTTCTCCGAGCTGACTACGCCGATGATCAATGAATTCATAGATAGGATTTTAGTTCACGCTCCGTACTATATTGACGGAGAGCGTATGCAGGACGTTGACATCTATCTGAATTTTATCGGACAGTTTGAAATTCCCGAACCGGAGTTGAGTGAGGAAGAAGTCAAGCGACAGGAACAGCTCAGGAAAAAGCGTGTATATGAACGGGAGCTTTACCAAAAAATCAAATCAGGCGAGCACATCGTCGGCAAGAATTTTGAGGTGAAGTGTTGGGAGTGCGGAAAGACATTTATTTCAAAATCAACCAATGCAAAATTCTGTTGTGTGAAATGCCGTAACAGGAATTACAACAGAAAACGTTGGCAAAAGCATAAAGAACAAAAACAGAATAACAATTAACGCTGCGGCAGCTTGTGAGAGCAATTTCACAAGCCGCCTTTTTGATTGGAGGAAAATTATATGATGAATTTTACTGAGAAAGATTATTTACAGGCAAAGCACAGACTGGAAGAAGCGCAGGCTCGTAACCGTGTAAAGGAGCGAGCAGCACGAACACATCGGCTCATCCAAGAGGGAGCCATTTTAGAGAAAGCTATACCGCAAGTTAGGCAAATGTCATTGGAACAGTTGGAGGGTTATCTATGCAGTCTAATCAAATAATCATTATCAGTGGAACGCTTCGAGAAATCGGAGCGTTTCTTTTTTTATCCCGAAGGGCGCACTTACTCACCACCCATAAAATGGGCGGTGGTACTGCTAAAGCAGACGTGCGCTCTCCGAGGGTTGCGGCTCCGTCGGAGCCTTGCGGAAGCCGCCGCAAAGCCGTCACCTTCCGTGCGGTTGCCTGTCCGACAACCGCATTGTCAACGCTGTACCACAGCCTTGACATCGTGGGTATCGCTGCGGCGACACCCAATTTCTTTTTTATAAAAAGAAACAAAAAACACTTTAGAAAGGCTTGATAAAATGTTATGGCGATTTATCATTTAGAAGCAAAAGTTATCAGCCGCAGCACAGGCAGAAGTGCTGTAGCTGCTTCAGCATATATGAGCTGCTCCAAGATTTTGAACGACTATGACGGTGTGCTCCACGATTACACCCGCAAGCACGGTCTTGTGTGGGAGCATATTTTTTTACCCGAAAACGCTCCGCAGGAATGGCAGGATCGGAGCGAATTATGGAACGCCGTTGAACGTGCCGAAAAGACAAAGGACAGCCGGCTCGCCCGTGAGTTAGTGATTGCTCTGCCTGTTGAACTCAACAAAGAACAATGGATCAATCTGCTGGCAGAGTATATACAAAGCAACTTCGTTGCAGAAGGAATGTGCGCCGATGTCGCTATCCACGACACCGACGGTCACAATCCTCACGCTCATATTATGCTTACCGTCAGACCTTTGGACGACAAAGGCAAGTGGCAATACAAAACCGAAAAGGAATACCTGTGCAAGCGTAACGGAGAGGAAAAGGGCTTCACAGCCGCCGAGTTTCTGCAAGCAAAATCACAGGGCTGGGAGAAGCAATATCAATATTTTGTTGGCAAAAAGAAGATGTATATGCCGCCGTCAGAAGCGGAGCAACACGGCTATGAGCGAGTCAATAAATATCCGAAAAGTACGAAATTCGGACGTCAGAATCCGATCACCGCCCGTTGGAACAGCGACGAGCAGCTCGTCGCTTGGCGAGAGAATTGGGCGCAGATCTCGAATAAATATCTCGACGAAGCGAATCGCTCCGACGTTCATATTGACCACCGCAGCCATGCCGCCAGAGGGATCGACGAGCAACCGACAATCCACGAAGGTTATGTCGCACAAGCGATGGAGCGCAGAGGATTCACCGCTGACCGCTGTGAAATCAACCGTCAAATCAAAGCGGATAACGTTATGCTACGAGAGCTGAAAGCTGCGTTTGCAAAGATCTCACAGGCGGTCAAAAACACTGTTCCAACTCTTGCCGAAGCTATGGAATCTCTGCGTGAAAAGGTTATCGTTATCAGCTATCATATCCTGCACACCAAAATCGGAAAGCGCAATATTACCGATTATGTTAAGGAATTGAAGGCAAATTATGAAAGCTACAAGGGTATTGTAAAGCAGATCTCCGCAAAGAAGAAAGAACGGAAGGAGCTTCAAGCGGAGAAGAAATCCACTCCCGTTATCAAGGTCATCACTCACCGTGATTTGGCTCGCCGTATCGCCGAGCTGACGGAAGAAACTGAAGAACTGAAATCCGAAAAAGCTCGCCTGCTTGCCGCTATGGAGCGTACCGATGATAAAGATGTATCTACGGTCAATGACAGCCTTGATCGAATGAAATCCGCCCTCGCAGAGTTGGACAAACGAGAAGGAAAATACACCGCCGAGCTGAACGAAGCGTTACAGCAATACGCTGAATACAAGGAGCAAGCCCAAGAATTCAATGTAGGCGAATTTGGCAAAGCACGTTTGGCTATTCGTTCCGATAAAGAGCGAAACGCTCTCAATCAGATTTCGAATTCATACGGCGAGTATTTCTCTCGCAACACATTTTTCAGCAGCATCCGTGACGCAGATATGAAGCTCGACGATGATATTGATTTGCGAGCCGTTCGTGAATACTCTTTTCAGCAACGCAAGCAAGCACAAAAACAGAGGAACATAAAACCTCACGAACAGGAAAGGTAATCATGATATAGCAAAAGCACATAGACGAGCATATCAAAGTCATCTGAACTGCATCCCGTCAAGAGGATAGAGAAATAAATAAAATATTTTTCACAAAATAATATGAATAACCGCAGATTTTGGTTAGATTTAGTCTATCCGGAATTTGCGGTTTTTCTTATGCAGCCTTGTAAAGACAATCAAATCAATTATGTATGCTGAGTTTGTATCGGGAACAATGTAATCTCTGGCACTAATGTAACACATTATCATCGTACCAATAATCGATATAGCAAATCCTTTAGATAAAAATGCCCGCTTAAAGCATGAAAAAAATATACCTTTCATAGACTTTCACTACCTTCCAATCGATACAATAGGGATAGTCTCACCGGTAACTGCACTGATTAAAGTGATGTAAGTATCATTTATCAACATATCTTTTTGATCAGAACTTTCAGACAAAGTATTCTTATAGTTTCCATAAATAAACCAAACCGGCTCAACTTTAAGATCTTTAATCTTTTCAAAATCACATTTTTTAATATATACCAGTTTAATCATTTGAATGTCTATCTCTGAATCCATAATAATGTTATTAAAATAGTTTTTTACATTTTCAACTGCATTCACAGGAGAAAGTACAGAAGATTTCTGTTCAGCCTTCTTTATATCGATATAAATGCTAAACTGAAAATGCACAAAATCGCTCACTCAAAATGTACAAAAAAGATAAGGTAGAAACCATTTCCAGAGAGGAGTATACTTCCCACAGGAGGTGGGAAGATGAATTTTAGAAAAGATATTTATGAGAGGGTGAAGTACATAATGAAAGAACAATCGGAAATGAAGGTTAACTGTTCCAAGCTGGGAAGGCAGTTCAACTGTGACCGCAGAACAGTCAGCAGATATGTGGAGCTTGCTAAAAACGGAGAGAAACCGTCACAGCGAGTTTATCAGAAAAAGACAGACGGTTTTGAACATATTATTGAGGAAAAGGTAAAAACAACAGCTCCCGCGATAGCTATTTACCATTACCTTGTCAAAGAACACGGATACACCGGCAGCTATTCGACAATCAAGAGATACATTCACAATCTGAACATCGAGAAACAGAAAGACGCTGTTATCCGTTTTGAAACCGACCCGGGAGTGCAAGCTCAGGTAGACTGGAAAGAATCGCTTAAATTCAAAACAAAGGACGGTGAAACGATAAAGTTTAATGTATTCTTGTTAATCCTGGGATTTTCAAGAACTAAATTCCTTATGGTGACCGAGACGAGGGATCTGCAGCAGGTAGAGTTCAGCCTCGCCTGTGCGTTCAAGTATCTCGGCGGTGTACCGCATGAGATACTCTTTGACAACATGCGCTCCATCATCGACAAAGCCCGTACACAGTACAGTGAGCCTGTATTCAACGAAAACTTTAAAGTTTTCGCTGAGGATTGCGGCTTCGTGCCCAAAGCCTGTGTTGCTTACCGTCCCGAAACAAAAGGCAAGGTGGAGGTTACCGCAAAGCTGATGAACCGCCTTAAAGTGTACAGCGGAGACATCACCTGCTTTGATGATATCCGGCGTATTGCCGCGGATTTGAATTACGAAATCAATTCCTCTGTCTGTCAGGCTACAGGGAAAAAGCCCTTTGATTTATTGGAATTGGAAAAGCCGTTTCTGATCCAAACCAACCTCGACATACTGACAGGCTATTTTGAAGATACCGTAAAAAGAAAAGTCAGCTCGGAATCCATGATTTCTTATGAAGGGAAAAAATATTCCGTTCCGCCTGAGTATATCGGCAAAAAGGTTAATATTTCGGATACCGGTTCGGGCTTTGATATTACCTTTAACGACCACTTTATCAGGCATTGGGAGAAGAGCGACAAGATGATGAATTTTAATCATTTTGACTACCTTGAAATTGCACGTCGAAGCTCGCTTAAGCATCTCGACGAGGACGAAATCAAACTAATTGCGGAAAGGAATTTAGAAATATATGACAAGCTTTAACGTTTTACAGAACAACCTTAATGAGCTAAGTCTCCAGAACAGAACAAACAATTTCTTCATCATCACAAACAGCAATTCTAATCACTTTATTAACCTCTTTCTTTTAAATCTTTTTGTGTTTTCATTATAACATATAATACAACAATTTTCCACCAGATAGCAAAGCAATAACTATAAAGAAGCATAATTTTGATATTGTTTCATCCTGAAATGTTGATATGTATATTGTAACACCGCGTTAATTAAGATGCTATTTGGCGAAACAGAGAATATCCTTTTTTCTTTTAGTGAATATCAAACAAAAAATAATATACAAAAATGTGAACAATGCAGAAGTTTTCTATCTTTTATACGTTTTTGTAGATGGGTCTGTCGCAAATCAAAAGATAACTTTGAGGCTACTAATCATCTATTTGACTTGCATTTTCAAAACATTCTTAAGAGAACAAACATTTTACTCCATTTTTAGTCGCTCAAAAAACTAGTTGTTCTCGGATTTAGGAAACTTGCTTCTGTATTATATATCTTATTCGATTTCGATTTTCTGCTATCGTCATCGCGATTTGTTGTGTTACAAAAATTTACAGAACAATTTCAGATTCCTTTTTTACAACATAAAAGCCGCCTATAGAACAAATCCAATGATTTCTATAGGCGGTTCTATTGTATTAAGAGTGTATAATTATTATGTTAAAACTATGTCTTTGATGTAAATTGATTCAGCATCAATATCTTTTCGATGCGTTAAAAATTTTATCTCTGTTAAGACTTTCCAATTATCTGTTGCCCCTCCAAATTCTTTTAAAGGGATAGAATAATCAATCCAATCTTTTGTTGTCTTAATTATGTGTGGAACGTCTTGATTCTTTATTCTTAGCTCAACAGTAACACTAAATTCATTGTCTGCTTTGAGTTTGAAAGACAAACGTTTATTCTGTTGAAACTTATTAAAAGCGTTTATTTCTCCAACAAAGAAAACGACAGAGCATATTTGTGAATTAGTCTTTGAAAAATCAAATTTAGTTTGGATAATATTTGTTGTTTTATCATAAGCAACACTACATCCTCCAAAGTTATTTTCATTGATACAAAATCCTTGATAATTTGCAAGGTTTATTTTAACTTCGGTAGAGTAATGATTTATGGAATCAATAAACTGTTCTCGTTGTTTTTCCCATCTGTTGATTTCTATACTATCAGACGGTTTAATTCCAAAATCCTTTTCAATTCTCTTTTTGAAATTTGTTAAATCACCATTTAGACGTTTATTAGTAATGTCAAGTTTTATTCCTTTTACATTTGGATTTATAGCTCCTTTAATATCTTTGTATTCAAATTCTGGAAGCAAAAATGTATAGTAACTACTCTGCTTTAACCAAACTGCGCCCATTTCATTTAGACAAGCAGCACTTTTGTAATAGTTGTCAGAAAGCATAAATACGGTAATAACATTGTCCGAATCTAACGTTTTTCTTAGATAATCATAAATATCCTCGCCTACAGCTATATCCAAATCTGTTCTTGAGCTACAAAACATATCCTCGGTTTTTAATCCTATATCATAGAGTAAATCGACAAAGTCAGATACGATTTTACCATCTTTCTCTGCATGACTTATGAATAATAAGCTTCGTTTTTTCTTATTCATTTTAACCTCCTAAGTTTTTTAATGTTATGCTAATTTGATAATGCGCATCATGATAGGCACTACTATGTAATCAATTATCCCCCAAAAAATCGCCTTTGTATTTTACCGAAAAGTGAACGACTTACATTTCTTTAATTATTATATCATATAGCGACTACTTTTTATATTAATAATCGAAAATTTCAATATAGAAAATGCCTAATAATATTTATTTATTAAGCACAAAAAACCATATACAGAATTGTGAATAATCCTTGAGTTAAAAGCATTATTAGGAAGCATAGATCACATACCATTTTTTGTCTAATGTGTTTAGAAAATAAAGTGTATCTTTAGCAGAAAGTACCCTTGACAAATCTCGTCTCACAATCACCTGATTATGAACAGCGTCAACTACGAAAACGGCAAGATGTTTCACCAGAGCTGCAACGAAATGCTGCAGGCAAAGGAGTACTCCAATCAGCTCTGCCTTGAGTACGGGCTGAGCGTCACGGAGGTCAAAACCAAGAATCCGCGCCACGCAAAATGGAAACGCGATCTGCTTCAAGTTGCGGAGTATGCCCTCGGACACTCGGCTACCAAGAAAGAGTTCATCGAGTACATGCGCTATCACGGCTACGATGTACAGTGGGAAGATAAGTACAAGTATATCACGTTCACCTCGCCGGAGGGCTGGAAAGTACGCGATAATAAGCTCTTCGACGAGAGGTTCCTCAAGGATAATCTCGAGATATATTTTGCTCTTGGCGGCTGTGACAGTGCGATAATCGATCCGTACTTCGACTACGTTACACCGAATCACCCAGACTGCTATACCATGACGTACAGCGACGGTCTGATCAATCTGCTCGGCGATTTACTCTCAACCGTGCCCGATGATTACTATTATCAGCCGCAGTATATCGACGAAATGAGCACGGCGGAAAAAGAAAGAATCGAAAAGATCCTCGGCAGAAGGATCTGCAACGAGGCGTTCTACACCTACTGCACCCGCGAGGACTACGAGCGCGAGCAGGGTATTTCTATGTAATAAATCTTATCAATTCGCCGCATTTAATACGGCGAGGAAAGGAAATCTATGAAAACAAAAATCGAAACCTCTACCCTATTTCTCACGAAGGGAGTGATGACCGCATAAGAAAATCTGCGCGAGCATAGGATTTTTCGGGTGATTGTCGTGAAAACGGAAATCATGATGACCGAACAGCCTGAGCAGATAATCGTATGCAAAGAACTGGAAAACGAAATAAAAAAAGCAATCTTCCTTTCTCTCAAGGAAAAGGGAATACTCACTCAGAAACAATGTGAGGAATGTATAAAGAGAATTTAATACTTCGGGGCGGCAAATTCTGCCGTCCCGAAAAAATATCTGGACTTTTTGAAAATAAAAGATATACTGTGTTGCTAAAGGAGGCGCACTATTATGAAAAAACAAAACGAAGTGATCCGCGTGGCAGCCTACTGCCGCGTGTCGACCGACAAGCTGGACCAGGCAAACTCACTCGAAAGTCAGCAGCGGTACTTTAACGAATACATCAGCCGCAATCCCCTGTGGGAGCTGGTTGAAATCTATGTTGACGAGGGCATCACCGGCACTAACACCTTCAAGCGCGAGGACTTCAACCGCATGATTCAGGACGGACGTAACGGCAAATTCGATATGATCATCACCAAAGAGGTGTCGCGATTCGCGCGTAACCTGCTCGACAGCATCGCCTACACGCGCGAGCTGAGAGAGTACGGCATCCGCCTGTTCTTCCTCAACGATAACATCGACACCTCTCAGCCCGACCACGAGTTTCGATTGGCTCTGATGTCGTCTCTCGCTCAGGAGGAAAGCCGAAAGACCTCGGAGCGCGTCAAATGGGGTCAGCGCAGGCGTATGGAACAGGGCGTTGTGTTCGGACGTGATATGCTCGGCTATGATGTTCGCGACGGCAAATTGATCATTAACGAGGAAGGCGCGGAAATCGTCCGACTGATATTTCATAAGTACCTCTACGAAGGCAAAGGCTGTCATGTGATCGCTAACGAGCTGCGTGAAGCGGGAATCCAAACCTCGCGCTTCATGAAAGAATGGTCGTACACCGTCATTCTCCGCGTGCTGAGAAACGAGAAGTACTGCGGCGATTTGGTACAGCAAAAAACCTACACTGCAAGCTATCTCTCACACAAAAAGAAAACCAACAATGGAGAGCTGGACTATGTTGTCATCAAAGACCACCACGAGCCGATTATTCCGCGCGAACGGTTTGAAGCGGCTCAGCGCGAGCTGGAACGCCGTCACAACATGCACTACACGAAGAACGGCTTTGCCAACCGCTACGCGATGTCGGGCAAAATCATCTGCGCGGAATGCGGCTCAACATTCTGCCATTCGCAGAAGAAATGCCCTAACGGTACCAAATACGAGAACTGGTCGTGTGTCACCAAAGACCACAAGGGCAAACGCAAGACGCTTGAAAACGGAGAAATCGTCGGCTGCGATAACGTCAATATCCGCGACGCGGACGTCAGGCTGATTCTTACGCACATTATCCGCGACGTGATGGGCAACCGCGAGGAGCTGCTTGACAGTGTGCTTGACACAGTCAGCGAAGTACTGCGCTCCTGCGCCGATAAAAACAACGTGGAATATTTTGAAAAGGAAATCGCAAAGCTCGAAGCCAAAAAAGAAAAACTGCTCGACATGTGTCTGTCGGGCGATATCGAAACGTCTGACTACAAAAAAGCCAGTGATCGCTTATGTGAGGAACACGCATCGCTGCTTGCAAAACTAAACGAAGAAAAAGCGAACAGCGCGCTTGTCGCCAATCAATCACAAATCATTGAGAGCATAACCGAATACGTCAACAGCGTAGCGGTCGGCGAGGAATGGGACGATATCATCTACCGGAACCTTGTGGATAAGATTTATGTTCACAAGGACAGGACGCTTGACATTCATTTGAAGCTCATTCCCGAAAAATGGCAGGCAAAAATACTAAAAGGAAAGGCTGAAATTGAGCGAATTGAACAAAATCAAAAAATTTTACCAAACGGAGGGACTTCGGTGCCTATATCGGTCAGCGTGCCCTTTAATTCGGGCATAGGCATTGTGAATCGCTGACTGAGGTAGCGCATAGAGGCGCTTAACTCACCGTCGGGTCCGCCGTACTGGGTTATTATGATCTTTGCGAGCTTCGGGTTCGGGGTTTTGATATTGACGGGGTATTGCTGCTTCTTCTCGTACATAAACATCAGCAGTCATCCTCGCTTTCCCACGGCCACGGGCCTTTGACCCATGTCCAGCTGTTGGTATCGGTGACCTTCTTGGTGAGAGGGCCGTATTGCTCCTCGTACTGTTCGATCAGCGGTCTCGCCATCGCCTTGTATTTCTCCGCCTTTTCAAGCGCGGCACGGTCGTTGGGGTGGGTGTCGAGATATATCTGCATATCGAGCGCCGCGAACTGATATGTCGAGATTTTTTTGAGCAGCGTTTCTCTCTTTGTCATTTTACATCACCGCATTTGCCGCCGTAAAACGGCTTATCAAGAGACGGGAACATCGTACCCGCTACCAAACCCTGATCGGGCGAGTATACCTTCGGCTGTTCCTGCTGGAACGGCACGTATGCCATCGCGTAAACAGGCGTTTCGGGCAGCTTTGATATTCCGTACTGTTCGTTGATGAAGTCATCGAGTTTCACTTGAATTCTCCTTTCGTTTTCATACAAGCATCAGACCTTGCATTACATACTATGTTCCACGGTCGGAATCGTGAGAAAACAAACGGAGACGCGCGCGTCTCCCCTGTTCATGCTTATTCTACTGTTCTCCGATATCAGCGGCTCCCTTTTTGGTTGCTTCCTCGATCGCCGCCTCGTAGCCTGTCAGCGCCGCGAACGGCGCGAACTGTGCCGCACGGTCATGCAGGGACATCGGCAGGTGCCTCTCCGAAACATGCCGCGGCAGGTTGATTATATCCTCATAAGTGTCTTTTGTCATCGTTTCTCCCCTGTTACGCTCTGTGACCGCCGATCTGTCCGTTGCGCTCGATCGCGGTCGCGCCCTCCTTAAGGTTCATGCCCTTGAGCACGGCGTTTTTGCCGTACCGCCTTTGAAGCAAAAGCATAGCCTGCTGGATTTTTTTCTCCCTCAAATCCTCTTTCCTCTCTGCGGGCGCTGTATCAAAAAGACTGAGCTGCACCGCTCTTCCGCTGTCGTTTACGGCCTTTTCGCTCGTTGTATGGTTCGCGACGACATACATGCGGCGGACATATAGATTCCTGTCGGTGATGCGCTCAAAGAGCCTGACTGCCGCCTCGACAAATACCCTGCCCGACGAGGTGAAGCCGCCGAGGTTCTCTGTTCCGTGGGCGTGACGCGGGATTTTTCTGCCGTAGTAATCGGTCGTTATCCCGCCGCTGAACGCCTGCTTAAGGCTGATCGTATCGTAACCGACGGTCAGCACGATCTGGTCGGTCATAAGTCCCTTTTTCACAAGATCGAGGAGAAGCTGCTCGGACATCTCGCGGATAATCAGCTTCGCGTGCTCAAAATCGTACGGCTTCGAAAGCACCTGACCGACGCTCAGAGAGGTGCTCGCGGGCGTATATGATTTGATCTCGTCGATTGTGCACGGCTCAAAACCCCACGCGTGGTCGATCAGCAGCTCGGCGTTTTTGCCGAACAGCTTATACAGCAGTTCTTCGTCGCGGACAGAACACCGCGCGACGTCGCCCATCGTGAACATTCCGCAGCTCTCGAGCCGCTTTGAGATGCCTCGCCCAATGCGCCAGAAATCCGTGATCGGGCGGTGGCTCCACAGCCGCTCGCGGTATGTCCTCTCGTTGAGCTCCGCGATCCTCACTCCGTCGCGGTCAGCCTCAATGTGCTTGGCGACGATATCCATTGCCACCTTGGCGAGATACATATTCGTGCCGATGCCCGCGGTTGCCGTGATGCCCGTCTGCGAGAGCACGTCGCGGATCATGACGTCCGCAAGCTCGCGGGCGGTCATTTTATATGTCCTGAGATAGTTTGTCGCGTCTATGAAAACCTCGTCGATCGAATAGACATGGATATCCTCGGGCGCGATGTACTTGAGATAAACGCGGTAAATCTGCGCGCTGACCTTCATGTACAGCGACATTCGCGGCCGCGCGATGATGAAATCGACGGACATGTGAGGACAGTGGTCGACAAAGTACTTGAACTGCGACGCACCCAGAAACTTTCCGTTCGGAGCGTGGGTGCGCCGCCTCGCGTTGACCTCGCTGAGCTTCTCGTACACCTCAAACAGCCTTGCCCTGCCAGGAATGCCGTATGCCTTGAGCGACGGCGACACCGCAAGACAGATCGTTTTTTCGGTGCGGCTCTCATCTGCGACCACAAGGTTAGTGCCGAGCGGATCCAGTCCGCGCGCCACACACTCCACGGAAGCGTAAAAGGATTTTAAGTCGATCGCGATGTACTGCCTCTCTTCCATATGCCGCACCTGCCTTTCATATGTATTATAGCACATCTGTTCGATTATTGCAAGAGGAAAACCGGCAGAAATTATTTCCTGCCGGTTAATTTACGTAATATTTTTTTGATAAAGCGCTTTGACCTGCGAGCCGCCCTTCGAATCGGGTAAATAAGGTACCAGAAGCGCGAATAAAAAATGTAGCCCTTATCCGTCACATCGACCTGTTTGCCCTTGTGAACAAAGGCGGTCATGACGGCTATTACCTGTTCCTCGCGGATCCCGTACTCCTTGTTCTCGCAGTTGTCGCCGAGAAACACATATCCGCCCTCGTCAACCCTGATTATTCGGTGAAGCACATAGTCGTGCGGCGGTCGGATATAGATCGCGACGTCGTATTTTTTCAGACGTTCTCCCTCGCGCTTGCGGCGGACTATCATCAGGTCCCTGCCCTGCCTGAGCATGGGCAGCATACTGACGCCCTTGTTGGAATAGACGAGAGAATCGTGAGTGCTCAGATACTGCTCGATATTCATTATTCGTCGATGACCCCGATCGAGCGGAGCTTGGAAATCACATCGTCAACGTCGCTTGAGATGATATCCATCGGCGCGTCATACTTGTCGAACATCGCCTTCTTGATATCGTCGGGAGTTGTTTCCTCTTTCAGGCAGTCGATAATGAACGCCGCGGTTTTGTTTGAGGTGACAATCCCCGAAAAAACATCTTTATCGGTCGATACCATGACCTGCGACCCGTCCATAAAATGAGTCAGCATTTCTTTTTTCAGCTTCATACAAATCTCCTTATTTCATCATATTATAGGCTGTTTCGGCGGCGTCAGCCGAAATATCGCACTCAAGTCGGTAAAAACGCACACCGCGCATGACCTCATCGAGCATGCCGAGAACCGCGTCAAGCGCTTCGGCCTTCTTCGGGCGGTATGCAGAACGGTACAGCGCGGCCAACGCCCGTGAAGAAGATATCTCTTCGATAAAATTACTCTCTCCGCGCTCCAGAAGGCAGATCGCTTTTACAGGAAGCGACACGTTCGTACTGAGTCGGTGCGCGCCGTTCCACGGAGTGCCGCAAGCGAAAACCCGACCGGCTGTCACGCGGATCAGCGGCTTGTCGTCGTTGACCATGACAACCTCATGTCCGCGAGGGATCAGAAGCCTTCGCCAGAGTGAGGTGTGGGTGGACTTGCCCGTTCCGCTCGGCGCGATAAAAATATACACCTCGCCGTCGACGGCAATGGCCGAACCGTGAAGAAGAAATACGCCGTAAGAAGCCAAGCCGTCGCTTATCCTGCGGTAGAGCGCGAGCGTTTCGAGATATCGGGAACTGCGCTCCTCTTCAAAATACGGCCTTTCCGCTTCTATATCCTCAGCGCTGACGGATACAGAAAAATCGGGCGCTGCATCGGTGAGATAATCGCGGCAATATTCTTTTGTGGAATTATATTGACAGCTCACTCCGATAGCAACGCCCGCGAGCTTTAGGGTAAAACGCTCCATATCAGCGCCTAAACGAACCTGTTCAGCGCGTCGTCGTAAGCGTAATCGATCGACGACATCTTCTGAATTATGTCAGATTTATCGAGCTGCAAATCGTCGCAGAGCAAATCGAGCGACTTATATTCGTCACGGAGCTTTGTGTTCAGATAGCTGAGCAAAATCATGGGATCCTGCGGTATCATGAATTCACCTCAATAAATATTTTTATGCGGGGATCGCAACGATAGCGGTAATATCGCCCTTTGTGACCGCCGCCGCGTTGTATTTCTTGTCTTTAACGGTCAGCTCAAAGCTGTCCTTCGTGAAGTCGCCGCTCTTTACGCCGATATCCTCAAGGCTTGCGCCTGCTTCAACGCCGTCGAGCGAGCTGCTGATAACCTTGTCCTTGCTGACAACAACGGTGTTGTCGCCGCACTTCTCGGCGAGGTCGCCGCCGCAGACAGCCGCGTAAGACTCGTCGTAATAGCCGATGACCGAAACGCCGCCGTCTTCCTTCTTTACGCCCGCGAGAACGTAATAGGACTTCTTGTCCGCGTTGTACTCTGGATCCTTCATGTACTTGTCGGAAATGCCCTTGACGACCTTATTGAAGATAGCGATATCCTTTATCTCCTTGATGCTCTTGTCCTTGTCGCCCTCGGGATAGCATGCCGTAACTGTACCCTTATCGTCGGTGATATCAAGTCTTTCAAGACCGAGCTCAGAAGCTGCCTTCTCAACGTCCTCGGCGCTTGTGTCAGCGTTGACCTTGCCGGCGGCGTCATTTGCCTTGGAATAGGCGCCGTTCGCGAACGCAAATACAGCGGCGTTTTTGCCCGAATCATATTCGGAAAGGCACTTCTTCGCGGCAGTCTTACCGTCGTCAAGGCTGGAATACGAGCCCTTCGCAGCCTCGCCCGAAGCGCTTGAGGAAGTACCCGAGCTGTCCGAAGCGCCGCCGCAGGCGGAAAGCGATGCGGCAAGCATTATCGAAGCCGCGGCGATCGAGAGCACTGAAAGTATTCTTTTCTTTTTTGTCATTTGTTCAACAACTCCTTTTTTGTAAAATCAGTGCAAAAAATTGCTGTAAATATTATATCACAGATTATACAAAAAATCACTATCTATTTGACATTTTACGTAAAAATTTTTGCGGCGGTCAATGGCGACTGCCGCATTAGTCAGAATTCAAGCTGAGTGTTGTAGATCTCGCGTATCTTGTCGGCGTTCTCCGAGATGAACATGGCGATGTACATTCCGTGCCTGTCAACCGAACAGCTGTCAATCATCTGAGCCTGCTCGGGGTTGTAGTTCTTGTTCTCGTTGTACTTTGCCTGTCTGCGGTTCTCGAGTACTGTCTGGATATGGTCGGCAGCCTCGGTGTTTGACGCCATTATCATGACGATTTCTTCCTGGTTGACTCCCGAATTGTTTATTCCGCCCGCAAATTCGACAACCTCGTCGGACGTTATACCGTAGTAGCGGTCGAGAGCCGACACAAACTGAAACTCGTTCAGCTCTGAGAGCGTCACCTGCTCCTTTATTGAATCAAAAACCTGCGCGAGCGGCTTGACCTTTGACTGCGAGCAGGCGCAAAGGAGAATCGTCGCCGCAAGTACCCCGCACACAGCGGCAATCAGCTTCTTCATATAATCACCTCAGACATTTTGTTTCAGATAATCCGCCCAGATACCGCAGGCTTCGTCGGTAAAGTGGATACCCTGAGCTTCCTCGTCGCCGCAGTATTCGGCGCGCAGATATCCGTTTTCGTCGGCCATAACGCTGTAGATATCGAGGTACTTATAGCCTTCCTCTTTGCAGAACGCCTGCAGCTTTTCGTTGAAGGCGCGGACGTGGGTGTTGCTCAGTTCGTCATATTCATGACCTTCGAGGATAGGAGTCACAGACTGGAGATATATCAGCGCTCCGTCGGACTTCGACTTGAGCTTCCCGATAAGATTGCGTGCGCTTTCCATCGCGCCGTCAGTCCCGTAATTACCGATGTCATTCATGCCGAGCATGACAAAGACCTTTTTCGCTCCCGTCAGCTTGACACAGTCCTCGACGAGCTGAACACTTCCCTTATAATAAGGGTGGACGGCGTCCTCTCTGTCGATATCCCAGAGCGCGCTCTCAAAGCCCAGACTGCCCGCGCAGAAAAACTGTGCGCTGCCGAGAGCCTCGGGGTGTTCGTCGCAGTAGTAATTGAGCTTGAGGGTGACGCTGTCGCCGACAAATACCGCGTCGTCGAACCATTTGGCGTCAACGGGAGCCTTGACATCGTCGTAGCCGAGCTTTGATGCTTCGGTCACAGCTGCGGTTTCCGCCTCAGACGAGCTTTCGCCGCCCGAACAGCTTGTGCATAAAAGCAATGCTCCTGCGAGCATGGCAGTCAGTATCTTTTTCATAATGCCCACACCTTTCACCTTTTTCGTCATTATACCACACTTTCGGCAGGAAGTAAATAATTTTGTGGCTCGTATTATTTTCATCTGTACTCTAACTTTTTGTAATAATTGTACGTTTGACAAAGTACAGTTATCTGATATAATCATGGCGACAATACAGACAGGAGGAACCACTATGAAAAGAATTGTCACTATTCAGGACATTTCCTGCGTCGGCAAGTGCTCTCTGACGGTTGCGCTTCCGATCATTTCCGCTACTGGAGTTGAGGCGGCGATCATTCCAACCGCAGTACTCTCGACCCACACAATGTTCAAGAACTTTACCTGCAAGGATCTGGACGACCAGATTTTACCTATAGCCGAGCACTGGAAAAACGAGGGCATCACCTTTGACGCGTTCTACACGGGATACCTCGCTTCCGCTCAGCAGATCGCAAAGGTCATCAAGCTGATCGACGACCTCAAGACCGAGGGCAACCTCGTTATCATCGACCCAGCTATGGCTGACAACGGCAAGCTCTACCCCGCCTTTGACGAGGATTTCCCCAAGGAGATGGCTAAGCTCTGCGCAAAGGCTGACATCGTGCTTCCCAACATCACAGAGGCATGCTACCTGACAGGCACTCCCTACCGCGAGGAATACGACGAGGAGTTCATCAAGGGCGTTGTTGAAAAGCTCGCTTCTCAGGGTGCCAAAAAGGTCGTTCTGACAGGCGCGCGCTTCGACGGTCACTACGGCGTTCTGCTCTATGACAGCGAAACAAAAACCTATTACAATTACAATCAGGAGCATATCGACGCGGCTTATCACGGCACGGGCGATATCTTCAGCTCGGCGTTCACAGGCTCGCTTGTCCGCGGCAAATCTATCGAGGACAGCATCAGAATCGCTGCCGAGTATACCGCGCGCTGCATCAGAATCACAAAGGATACTCCCGGCTCAAGCTGGTACGGCGTTGATTTTGAGCGCGCTATCCCCTATCTTATCGAATTGCTCGAAGGCTAAAAATATCGGAGAGGTTGATTTCTCAGCCTCTCCGCTTTTTTATTATATTGGACTTATCTTCCGCGGAAGCCGCCGCCTTGCATTCCGCCCATGCCGCCGCCCATCATCTGGTTGGTGATGGTGGTGGTCTCGGTGCCGTTTACGATCATCGTGCCGCCTGTGTAATTCGCCTGACCGTCGTAATCGAAGGGTGACTGCGCGGTGATGTTGAGTGTGCCGCCGTTGATATAGAGGTCGCCGTTGGAGTCGATAGCGTCTGTGTCGCCCTGACCCATCGAGATCGTGATATCGCCGCCGTTGATCTCGACTGTTACGGAGTACGCGCTTGACTTGTTCGCGCCGTTGATGCCGTCGTCGCTCGAGGAAATATTGATCGTGCCGCCGTTTATCTGAACAAAGGTGCCTTCGATTCCCTCGGCAGCGGTGATGTTGAGTGTGCCGCCGTCGATCTGAGCAATGGTTGTCGCCTGGATTCCGTCGCTGCCCGCGTTAAGGTCGAGTGTGCCGCCGCAGATGTAGACATAGCCTGTGCTGTTGTCCTCGTCGTTCTCGGCGTGGATAGCGTCCTTCGATGTCTTGATCGTGATATTGCCGTCCGCGATCGCGATGGAGTCGTTCGCTTCGATTCCGTCTGACTGACAGTTGATAACGATAGTGCCGCCCGTAATCTTGAGGTCGTCCTTACAGCTTATGCCGTTGTCGGTCGAGCTGATGTTGAGAGTGCCCTGACCGTTGAGCACGAGGTCGTCCTTCGAGAAGATGACCGCGTCGGTGTTGGTTGTGCCGTCGGCGGTGAAGGTGCTTGTTACGGAAAGGGTATTGTCGCTCGAGGTGGTGGTGACAAATACCTTGTCGGCGTTCTTAACATAGATACAGGGTGAGCTTGTGTTGGTGATTGAAACGCCGTCAAGTACTATCTGCACCTTGTCCTCGTCGCCCGCGTCAACGGTGATCGTGACGTTTGATGCGCTGCCGCTGATCACGTACACGCCCTCGGAGGTGATGCTGATGTTCTGACCGTCGCTGACGGTGCAGTACTTCGCGTCAGTGAGGTCGGCGGTCTGGGTGAGGTCGCGGTTGGTGAACATCTCGCCCGCGTCGATCATGCCGTTCGAGGTGGTATACGCCGTGGTGATGATCGATTCTGTCTGCTTTGACTGCTTCTGACTTTCGGTTGCCGCTTCGGTTGACGTCTGTGTCGTTGATTCTTTGGCAACGCCCACGGCGGAAATGACTGCCGAGGATTCGGCGGTGCCGGTTCCGTTGATATTGCAGGCTGCAAGCGAACCCGCGAGGATCGCGATTATGAATAATGCTGTAAACTTCTTTAACATAGTGATATCTCCTTTCGGGATTTAATTTCAGTAGCTTTCCTTACTGTAATTAGAAGTGTACACGAGTTTGCTTAAACCAACCTTAAATAAAAAAAGTATTTTAAAAAAATTTCGCACCGCGATTTCTCACGGTGCGATTTGTTATTTTAGTTAACTCCAGACAGCCTTGCCGTCCTTGAAGGTAAGCTCGTATTTGTACTGCGCGACAGTGCCCCAGTAGTGGCTCCTCATCATATACGCGGTATACGCGGGATTTCCGTAACGCGGAAGCTGAGCGTCGACGTCACAGATGTACCATGTGCCGTTTACGAGAACCTCCGTCCAGCCGTGCGGACTTCCGTTGCTGGTTCTTCCTATGCACATACGCGTGCGGTAACCCGCGATTTTGGCAAGACAGGCGTAGCATGCCGCGTAGCGGTAGCAGTTGCCCTTCTCTTTTTTGAACATATCTATCGCCAAAGGCGCTACGTCGCTCGCGTACTTGGGGTGGTCGTAGCTGCGGCTGTACGGGAAATGCGTCGCCATGTACTGGAATGCGTACTTGAAGCGTTCCTTGCGGGTGCTTCCGCTGCACTTTTCCATCATGAACTTGGCGGCGAGCTTTATCTCCTCGCTCTCAATACATACTCCGTTTTCGTCGGCGTAGGTATAGCCCTCGGAAGCGGAACCGACGATCGCGTCCTTCTCGATCTGACCCTTTTCATTATAATAATAGGTCTTGCCGCCGATCTTCTGGTAGCCGCTTCTGAAATAGCCGTTGTCAAAGTAATAGGTGTTGCCGTTTACCTTAACTGTGCCGTTTGCGACCTTTCCGTCGATGTAATACTTCGTGTCGTCAATATACGAGGTGATCAGGCTGCCCTTATCGTCCATACAGCGGAGGGTGTAGGTGTAGAGGTTGCCTGCCTTAGCGGTGGTATCGGCAAACTCGGTGCCCTCAACGGAGTCGGAAAGTCTGCTCCAGCCGCTTTCGGGAGTTTTTCTGTAAAGGCGGTAGAAATTCACTCCGTCGACCGCGTTCCACTTTACAAGATTTCCTTTTTCAGCCTTTGTAACGCTGCCGATCGCGGGCGGCGCCATGAAGGTGTGGGTAAAGCCCTCCCTGTCGTATGCGCTGACGAAATCTCCGTCGCCGTCAAGACAGCGGACGGTATAGGTGAAGGTGTCGTTATTCTTCAGCTTTCCGTGGACAAAGTAGGTATCGGTCGTATTGCCGAGACCCTTCCAGCCGTCATTCTTATCGTAATAGAATACGCGGTACTTCGACGCGCCCTTGCAGGCGTTCCAGTAAAGAATGACCGAATCAAAGCCGTTCTCCGCCGAGGTGATCTTCGGCATTGAAACATAGTAAATCGACTTGCCGTCGTTGAAATAGCTCGTTTCTCTGCTGCTGTCGGCGGTGATGCAGCGTACGGTATAGCCGTAGGTCATACCGGAAGCGGCGGTCTTGTCAACATAAGAAGCGTCGGTGGTTTCGCCAATACGCGCCCAGCCGTGAGAGCTGTCTCTGCGGTAAACTCTGTAGCGGACAGCGGAAGCATTTTTGTTCCACCTGACCTCTACGCCCTCCGCGGTGCGGTTGAGCTCAGAGATAACAGGCGGCGCAAGGTAGGTGTTCTTCCAGCCGTCGCCGTTGTAGTCACTGATGAAATCGCCGTTGCTGTCGAGGCAGCGGACGGTATAGGTGAATGTGCTGCCGTTTCTCAGACCTGAGTGAGTAAACGAGGTTGAATTCGTGTTTCCGAGACCCTTCCAACCGTTCGCCGCGTCATAATAGAACACGCGGTACTTCGACGCGCCGCTGCATGCCTTCCAGTAAATCTCGGCGCTGCCGCTGCGGTTGACGATTTCGGTCACAACGGGAGTTGCGACATAATATATTGACCTGCCGTCGTTGAAATAGCTCGTTTCTCTGCTGCCGTCGGCGGTGATCGCCCTGACGGTGTAGCTGTAGCGGTTGCCCGAAGCGGCGGTCTTGTCGACCCATGCTGCGTCGGCGGTATCGCCTATACGCGCCCAGCCGTGAGAGCTGTCCCTGCGGTAAACTCTGTAGCGGACAGCGCCCGCGAGCTTGTTCCACTTGACCTCAACGCCGTTCTCTGTGCTCTTAAGGCTTGAGATAACAGGCGGCGCAAGGTAGGTATTCGTCCAGCCTGCGGCGTTGTAGGCGCTGATGAAATCTCCGTCGTCGTCAAGACAGCGGACGGTATAGGTGGTCGGGACATTGTTCCTGAGACCGCTGTGACTAAAGCGCGTCGACGAGGTGTTGCCCAGACCGCGCCATGTGCCGTTGTCGAGCCAGAATACCCTGTACTGCGATGCGCCCTTGCAGGCGTTCCAGTAGATATCGGCGCTGCCGTCGCGGTTGACTATCTCGGTGACCCTTGGCGCCGCGACATAATAGATCGATTTGCCCGGGTTGAAATACGTCGTCTCGCGGCTGCCGTCGGCTGTGATCGCTCTGACGGTGTAGCTGTAGCGTGTGCCCGAAGCGGCTGTCTTGTCAATAAAGGTTGTCTCGGTCGTGTCGCCGATACGCGCCCAGCCGTGGCTGTCGTCCATGCGGTATACGCGGTACTTCTTCTCGCCCTTGAGAGCGTTCCAGCTTACGCTGACTCCGCTGTCGGTGCTGTAAAGCTCGCTGATAACGGGCGGCGCCATGAAGGTGTGCGACCAGCCGTCGCGGTTGTAATCGCTGATGAAGTCGCCGCTGCTGTTGAGCGCTCTTACGGTGAAGGTATAGGCGGTCCCGTTCTTGAGGTTTTCGTACTCCATATTGAGCGAAGTCGTAGTCGCGATGCCGTGCCAGCCGTCCGCGCCGAGGTAGAAGAGTCCGTAGCGCGCGGCTCCGCTGTACGCCTTCCAGTAAACGCGGATACCTGTCGCGGTGTTCTCAAAGTCCGAAACCACGGGGTAATTCGCGCTGACCTCGTCGTCCGCAGCGAACGCCGCGGCCTCCTCTGTCTCCGACGCAGCGGCAAAATCGGCGTTCTCAGCGGCTAAAGCCGAGACCGACAATCCGCAGAGCAGGATTCCCGCAGACAGAAGTGAAATGATCTGTTTTTTCATGAATGTTTGCCTCCGAAAAAGTGTATTTGCATAGTCAATTACTTGACAAATTTAATACTTGTACCCTCAGCGTTGAATGAGCTGATATAGTTATCGTGCTCGCCTACGCAGCGAACCGTGTAGGTGTAGGTGTTGCCTGCCTTGACGTCGGAATCGAGCATTGTGACCGAAGATGTGCTGCCCAAGCCCTTCCATGTGCCGTTTGAGCGGTAGAATACGCGGTAATTTGAAGTGCCCTCTACCTTGTCCCAGGTGATCTGAACGCCCTTTGAGGTGTTTTCAAGACGCGTGATCTGCGGAGTGGCAACGCCCTCGTATTTGCAGCTGCTTCCGTCCTTGTTGTAGCCGCTGATCAGTCTGCCCTTGCCGTTGAGCGCGCGGATAGTGTAGGTATAGGTGCTGCCCGCGGTGACAATATCGTCGACAAACTCTGTCGAGGCGGTTTCGCCGAGCCGTTTCCACTCGCCGTCCTTGCCCTTGTAGTAAAGCCTGTACTTTGACGCGCCCGCAACCGCGTTCCACTTGAGTCGGATACCCTTGGCTTCGCTCGTCAGGCTGACAAACTGCGGAGTTTCAACGCCCGTGTAGGTGTATCTCCAGCCGTTCTTATTATAATCGCTGGTGAAATCTCCGTCTTTGTCAACGCAGCGGATAGTATAGGTGTAGCTGTTGCCCGCCGTGACGATCTCGTCAGTGAAGGTGGTTGAAGTGGTCTCGCCGAAGCGCGTCCAGCCGCCGCCTGAGTTCTTGTAGTAAACTCTGTACTTTTCCGCGCCCGGAACAGCGTTCCAGCTCAGCTTTACACCCTCAGCGCTGCTCTCAAAGCCTGTAAGCTGCGGTGTCGCGAGTCCCTGATGGGTATGCTTCCAGCCTGCGCTGTTGAAGCTGCTGATGAAATCGCCGTCGTTGTCGACGCAGCGGATAGTATATGTATATGTAGTGCCGAAGTTTACGTCCGTGTCCAGATACGAGGTTGACGAGGTCTCAGCCATTCTCGTCCATTCTCCCTTGCGGTTCTTGTAGTACACACGGTACTTGTCCGCGTTCGGAACGGAGTTCCAGTTGAGCTTGACGCCCTTGGAGGTGCTGACAATATTAGTAAACGCGGGAGTCGCGACCTTCTTCGGAATCTTGAAGCCGTAAATACGGTAGCCCGTTGAGGTTCGCTTGCCCGAATCCTTGAATTCGTAAATCGTGTTGTCCGCCTCAGCTCCCTTCGCGGGACTCCACTGAACGGCGTAATATGTATTTCTCGCGCTTACCTTTTTATGGTTCGAGTTGAAATAGCCGAGGTTTGTCTGAGCCTTGCCGTTGACCCACAGCTCTGAAATCGCAGGAGCCGACTGGGTTCTCAGATATCCCTTGCCGCTGCCGTCGAGCGCAATGGTGCCGATTCGTTTATCCCACGCGTTCATATCCGAGGGATTTCTCCGCGCAGCCTCCGCCTCGCTCTTTGATGAAAAGACGCAGTACTTCGCGCCGAACGCGCCTGCATGTGTACCTGTCGGATTGATCGCAAGCTCGATGTTATTGGGCTGCGTTACCTTGGCGACCCACATTCCGAGGAAATCACCCGGAGCGTCGATCCTGCCGTAGCTGTTAGGACCTGCGGAATGCCAGTAGCGGTCATGGTCGGAGCTTTCTCCGTAGAAAATAGCGTTGTGGTTATCCTTTGTGCCGTACATCCAGAGCAGGTCGCCCTTCTCGAGAATGCCCGAGGCGAGCGCCTCTTCCTTTGTGCGGAAATATATACGGTATACGCCGAGGTTCGCCCATGTGGGAGTGACCGAGCCCATGATCGGGAGCGAGTTGATCTGTGAGCGTGACGCGCCCGAATTCACGGCGGATTTGTAGAGCACGTGCCAGACAAAGCCCGTGCAGTTAAGCGCCGGTGTGCCCGGAGAGTCGTAATAGCCGTAGGCGCCTGCGCAGTCACCGTTCGGATTGCGGTGGTCGTAGCCAACATAGCGCGTTCCGATATAGTAATTAGGATTGGGGCTGTCAGCGTCGTGGTCGTCCATCCATTTCATATAGGTATCGTAATCTATGCCGAACGCCTCGAGAAAGGTACGGTAGCCCGCGACGGAACCTCCGCCGTAATTTGTGCCGTTCCAGCTTGCAGCGTCCGCCTTCACGGAACCGATATTCGTTCCCGCAAAGAATACGGTAATAAGAGTAATTGCCGCGAGAAAAACAGAAAGACTTCTTTTCGCGTGTTTTTTCATTGTTGCACCGCCTCTTGTATATTTTCCTTCCTATTATATCACAGTTTTTTCCAATTGACAACGGAAATTTGTGAAGAAATTGACAAAATTCGAAAGATTAATAAGCAATTTCAGTCATGATACTCGACGTATAACATGCATTTTTTGCTTTTGTGAAATTAATGGTTGCGAAATGCGCACAACTGTGATATAATATAATTGCCAATTTTTTTGCTAATGGCGCTCATTTTTTAGCGCACATTCAGCTCCTTTCAGGACAGACACGGGCGGCTTACCTGTCTGTCACCTTAATTATCAATTACAGGAGGAATCAAAATGGTAAACCAACAGCATCACTTTTCCAGAAGCTTACTGAAAAAAGCCATTTCGGTAACGCTTGTATTGACTATACTGCTTAGTATGGTCATCATCGGAAACGTCTTCGGTACAGCGGCATTTGCTGCCGAAGGTGATTACACCTACAGCGTCCTGAGCGACGGCACCGCCAAAATCACAAAGTACAGCGGCACTGAGTCGAATGTGACCGTTCCCGCAGCGCTCGGCGGTGTGAATGTTTCGGAGATCGGCGAGAAAGCCTTTCAGGATAACGACGAAATCGAGAGCGTCATTATCTCCGACGGCATCAAAACGATCGGAACCTCTGCATTCGCGGACTGCGATATGCTCGAAAGCATTGAGTTTTCACCGAGCGTTGAGACAATCGGCAAAGAGGCATTCAGAAACTGCCGCGGTCTTCAGGCCGTAGATATTCCGTCAACGGTCAAGACGATCGAGGAAAAAGCCTTCAGCGCCTGCCCGATCCTCGGCACGGTCACACTGCACGAGGGTCTTGAGAAAATGGGCAGCCGCTTTATCGCGGGCACAGTCGTTTCCGAGATCTACATTCCCACGACCGTTACAAATTCAAATGAGTCTTTTGCTGAGACCGAGCTGCTCGAAACCGTAATCTTCGGCGAAGGCATCACCGAGATCCCCAGAGATATGTTTGAAGAAAACAACTCTCTCAGAACTCTGACTATCCCTGACACAGTCACTAAGATCGGAGACGACGCTTTCTGTCAGATGAAATCGCTGGAGTCGATCGAGTTCCCCGACAACGTGACGGAGCTGGGCGCGTATATCTGCTATCAGGATCCCAAGCTTACAAAGGTTACCTTCGGAAGCGGTCTGACTGCTATTCCGAGCAACGCCTTTGAACAGTGTACAGACCTGAAAGAAGTCACGATCCCGGCAAATATCACTTCTGTCGGAAACTTTGCGTTCAAGGATTGCTCAAGGCTCGGGAAGGTGACTTTCAACGAGGGACTGACTGCTATCGGAAGCTACTCCTTTGAGAGAACAGCCGTCAATGATATCACCCTGCCCGCTTCCCTGCAGACCGGCGGCTATTCGTTCAGAAGTTGCGCGTCACTGAAAAGCATAAAATTTGCAGACGGAACAACCAAGCTTATTGAAGGTCTGCTCCAGGAATCAGCGGTTGAAAGCCTCACGATACCCGAGGGCGTTACCGAGATACCGACATCTTTTTGCAACGGCTGCAAAAAGCTGACAACGATCAGCCTGCCCTCCACACTGAGGACAATAGGAACAGAAGCCTTCAGCCACTGCACATCGCTTGATAACGTGGTAATCCCCAAAAGCGTTAAAACCATTAAAGGCCGTGCGTTCGGCAGTACGACCTCTCTGAAAAGCTTCACGCTTCAGGAGGGTATCCAAACAATGGAAAGCAGTATTTTCGAATACAGCGCCCTTACATCGATATATATTCCCAAAACCCTGTCGACAACCGACGGTCCCTTCATGAATTCAAACATCACCGATGTAACGTTCAACGAGAGCCTCGCGACCTTTACCGATAAGCTTTTCTATGGTGCTCATAAGCTGACCGACATCACTATTCCCGATACGATCGTAAAGCTCGGAAACAGCTGCTTAAGAGAAACTAACGTTGAAGCAGTTATCATTCCCGACAACGTCAAAACGATCGGCAACAGCGCGTTTGAACAGTGCGACAATCTCTGCGCGGTACAATTCGGCGCGGGCGTCAGAAAGCTTCCGCAATGGTGCTTCTACGGCTGTGATATTCTGCAGAACGTTATCATTCCCGAAACCGTAAACGAAATGGACGCCAATGTCTTTGAGGCGTCGGGCATCAGCTACCAGAAGCTTCCCCAGTCGATCAAATCAATTCCTTATCAGAGCTTCAAGGACTGCAAAAACCTCACAGAGGTAGTTTGCTCCGACGCTCTTGAATCGATCGGCGACTACGCGTTCGAGAGATGCTCCAACCTCACCACGCTCACTACCGCCGCCGAGGACGTTTCGTTCAACAACACTACCTTCAAGGATTGCCCGAAGTTCAAAGATCCCCGTTTCTATGTATTCAACCCCGCGAACACAGGCATTGAATCAACAGGAAACATCGGCTCGGACAACACCCTCGTTCACTTCACGGTGAAGTACGATATCCGCGACGACTGGAAAAAAGATGATACTCAGATGCGCAAAATGTATCTGAATATCCCGAACGGTATCGATATCGTTACAAATTCCTTCTCCGCAGATGGTTTCAACTTTGACAACGGCTCATACACAGGCGATTACAAGAGCTTTGATATGACCGACGGAAAAACCCGCGGCGAGCTTCGCTTCTCGGCTTATATCAAAAACTCAAGCGACGCAGTCAAGAATCTGAGCGCTGATATCGAGTTCAAGCACAACGGCACCGTCTTCTGCAAGCCGGTCGGCGACGTTCAGTTCACCACCGCGAAGCTCTCTATCTTCGCGCCCTCAACAATTACAGACTCCAACATCATTGTATCCGGCTATACCGCAACAGCCGACAATGACGTTACCGTTACGATCAACCGCCTGAAGAGCGACGGAACAAAGGACTGCACCGTCAGCTACAAGGTGACCCCGAACAAATACACCGGCAAATATACCTCAGACAAGCTCAATATCGTACCCGACGGCAAGACCGCAATCAACGAAGATGAATTCGAGGTTTACGCAGAGAGCGGAAGCGCAAAGAGCGATGTAATTAAATTTACATACGTTCCCGGCGCGGTCAAGATCGTCAAGGCATACGAGACCGTTAATATCACAAAGTTCAACGCGCCCTACGAAACAAGCCAGTCGCACGGCGGTCAGGTGAACGACTACGATATCACGGACGTATTCAACAAGGGCACCAGCCCCGTTGTCAGCATTAACCCCAAGGAAATGCTCCGCTTCAGATTCAAGCTCGAGAACGACGAGAATATCGGCGACATTGTTCTCATGAGCCACAAGGGCGACGAATGGAAGTTCATGCCTCTCTACTACGATGCAAAAACCGGCATGTGGATCGGCGAAGGATATTTCGACATCGCGGACCACGAGCTTAACCCCACACAGAATTATGTACCCGGCGCTCTTAACCTGTTCTTCTTCTACGGCAAGCGTGAGGATTCCTACCGCTCACGCCTGTACGGAAGCAAAAGCGACAAGAATCCGGAGCCTGTCGGCACCAAGGCCGCTAAAGAAGAGATCTTCTATTACGACAAGGACGGCAATCCTCACGGCAACCTCGGCGACTATCACGAGACCGGACGCGAAACCCTTAAAAACGTATTCAAGGACATCGTCACCGGCAAATGGAAGAATATCCCCAAGGACGTAACCGTAGGCGGACTCAAATCGCTGTGGCAGTGGGGCAACACCGATCACAACTTCTTCAGACTGACACACGGCGGCGCTTACATCGGCCCCGACGGTCTCCCCGTTCTTCCGGGCGACGATGCAGATATGTACAACCGCGACGCATCAAAGGACGGCAGACAGAGAAACGCTATCGACCCCTCGGGTATAGTTTATGAGGCAGTTGAAGGCAACCGCGTTGAAGGCGCGACAGCGACTATCTACAAGCTCAACGAAGAAACAAACGAGTGGGAACCCTGGAACGCCGAAGACTATGAGCAGCAGAACCCGATCCTCACAAACGACGAGGGCGCTTACGCATGGCTCACCGACGAGGGCAAATTCAAGGTAACGATCTCGAAGGAAGGCTACGAGGAGCAGACCTCCGAGGAATTCGAGATTCCGCCCGAAAAGCTCGGTCTGAATTTCAGCCTTGTTGACAAGACCACCCACCCCGTCGCTTCTGTTTCGAAAAACGAGGAAACGAACTCCTACACCCTGAAGTTCAGCAAGTTCATGGCTCCCGATACCGTTACGGCTGATACGGTACAGATCGAAGGACTCACGGACGTCAGCATTGAACCCGTTTATCTCAGCGAGGGCGATGAATACGCCGATACCTTCACTGTCAAGGGCAAGAGAACTCAAAAGGAAATCAAGTTCAACATTACAGACTCCGCGAAGAGCTACAGCGGAGTAACTGCCGAGGTGACTACCGAGACTATTGTTGAGACCTTCATTCTCGGCGATGTAAACTGCGACGGCGAGATCGATGTTACCGATGCAACGCTGGTTCAGCAGGCTGTAGCTGAAATCGTTGAACTTACAGACGATCAGAAAAAAGCCGCTGACACCGACGGCGACGGAGAGATCACCATTAATGACGCGACAATGATACAGAAATATGCCGCAGAATTAATTGACCACTTCGGAGAATAAACTATAACAACCTTTCAGGGCTGCGCACACTGCGCAGCCCTGTTTTTTGAGTTTGCCCGAAATGGGCAGTAACTAGGCGGTGAAAGTCCGCTACACGCTTGGCAGTAGGAAGTGTTAGCTGAGGGCAAGGGTGTCCGTTGTGAGGCGGAATCTGAAGTAAGCCTAAGGCAAACTCTCGGTCTGACGAACAGAAATCGCATATAAGGCATTTGCGGGGCGGACGAGTCTGCTCAACAAGACAAAGTCCAATACTGCACGAACCCCGTGGTGTAAATGCGGCAGATATATGAGAGGAAGGTTACTGTTCTTAATCGGGGAGGTCTTGCAAGGCGGCGAAGGACAGGAAGATTGACACCCGCCGAACCCGTGCGGTGACGTACGGCTGAATTGCAAGAAGTCAGCAGAGGTCATAGTACCGAAGGTATTTTTCGGGAAGGACCGAACAATAGCAGTCTTGGAAACGAAAGGAGGAAGGAGCAATGCAAAGACCACAGAAAACGGCGCAAGCCGGCTGCCCCTGCGAGGGTATGTTGGAAACAGAGAGTAACAGGGGAGCGTGCAGTATTGCTTTGACTGAAACGGAGAGAAGAGACGGTGCAGAGGACTTGCTTGAAAGGATACTTGACAGAAATAATCTGAACAAGGCATACCTGAAAGTCAAGAGAAACGGAGGCTCGGCAGGAGTTGACGGAATGACAGTAGAGGAAATGCTGCCATACCTAAAGGAACACCGCGGGGAATTGCTCAACGCGCTGAAAAGCGGCAGGTACAAGCCGCAGGCGGTGCGCAGGGTGGAAATACCGAAGCCGGACGGAGGAGTGCGAAAGCTCGGCGTACCAACGGTCGTTGACCGAATGATACAGCAGGCAATCGTACAGGTTCTGCAACCGATGTATGAACCGCTGTTTTCCGACAGCAGTTACGGATTTCGCCCGAAACGCAGCGCACATCAGGCGATAAGCAAAGCACTCGAATACTACGAACAGGGCTACCGCTATGTGGTGGATTTAGACCTTGCAAAGTATTTCGACACTGTGAACCACGCAATTCTAATAGGTATGCTAAGGGAGCAAATCAAGGACGAAAGAGTCGTGCAATTAATCCGCAAGTATCTGAGAAACGGCGTAATGGAGCACGGCTTGATTAGTCCGACAAGAGAGGGAACGCCGCAAGGCGGTAACCTTTCACCGCTTTTGAGCAACATTTATCTTACGGCGTTTGACCGACTGCTTGAAAGCAGGGGACATAAATTCGTGAGATATGCCGACGACTGCAACATCTATGTCAAAAGCCGCAGAGCAGCCGAAAGAGTAATGGCAAACTGCGTGAAATTCTTGGAGGGTACACTGAAACTGAAAGTCAACCAAACGAAAAGTCAGGTCGGCTCACCGATCAGACTGAAATTTCTGGGATTTTCATTGTACAAAACAGGACGAAAGGCAGGAATACGCCCACATCAAAAGAGTATCAAGCGATTCAAGGACAAAATCCGAGAACTGACGAGCCGCAAACAGGCAAGGTCGGTGGAGATGATACTCAAACGCTTAAAGCGTTACACAACAGGCTGGCTTGGCTACTATTCCATAGCCGATATGGAGAGCCACATCAAGCGACTTAATGAATGGATTAGGCGCAGAATACGGCAGATATATTGGAAGCAGTGGAAGAAAATCAAGACAAAGCACGATAACCTTGTGCGGCTTGGCATTAACAACTCTAAAGCGTGGGAGTGGGCGAACAGCAGAAAAGCATATTGGCGAATTGCCGATAGTTATATTCTGCACAGGTCATTAACAAACGAATACCTTGCATCCGTCGGGTATGATGACATACTCAACAGATACAAGGTACTGCACTCAAACTATTGAACCGCCGTGTACGGAACCGTACGCACGGTGGTGTGAGAGGTCGGCTGCTCAATTAATGGGCAGCCTCCTACTCGATTTACAGCGCATAATAAATCCCCTGACGCAAATAAACGCGCTGAAACAATAGTGCTTACTTTACTGTAAAAACAAAATGCGCAAAATTCCCAGTTTTATTGACATTACACGGCGGTAACGGGAATGTCGCTCGGCGGTCTGGAAACATTCTATATCAACATGGAGTATCCCGAAGTATTCGGTACAGCAGGCGCTCTCTCCCCTTCGTTCTGGACTAATGACGACGCGGCATGGAGAAGCTTCCTCGGCGAGAAGGATTTTACCGATAATACTCCGTTCATTTACCTTTACACAGGCCCCGCCGGCGGAGATACGGATCCGTATGTAACCGAGATGTATGAACGTCTGAAGGATATGGGTTATCCCGCAGACAAAACGGCGTTCCATTACAACGAGTACGGCGGCCATCATGCCAACTACTGGCGCGCTTACTTTTCTGAGCTTTTGTCAGCTATGGCGTTTCAGAAGGTTGAACCTCTGCAAAAGTAAATACAGCAAAAAAGGAACCGGAGCAATTATTCCGGTTCCTTTGTTTTTGTGTGCCGTATTAATCCTTGTTTTCAATTCCTGCGGTTTTGAAGATGAAATCAACCTGTCCGTGTGCGCCGTCTGAGAGACCGCTGTAGGACTGATATCCCTTTGAAACCTTGGAGATCGCCTTGATTCGCTCTACGAGAGATTTGATGTCGCCGTCTGCCGCTTTTTTCAGCTTATCGACGCCTTCCTCCTTGAACTGCTTCATGCCGTCATTGAGCCGCATGGAGCCGTCCTTGAGCTGTGTGATTCCGCTGATAAGCGAAGGAATATTGCTGTGAAGCGTATCAATTCCGCTGAAAAGCTCGCCGCTTCCGTCGCTCAGCTTAATAGCGCCCGCGTTTAGCTCTCCTGTTCCTGCCGCAAGCTTTTCGGAGCCTTGCTTCAACTGACCAGTGCCGTCTTTGAGCGCGGCTGAGCCTTCCTTGAGCTGACTTGCGCCTGAATTGAGCTGACCTGTGCCGTCCTTTAACCGTGACGAACCGTTTGCAAGCTCACCCGAGCCGTTTTTCACTGCATAAGTGCCGTTGAGGATTTGCACAGCGCCGCTGTTTGCCTGATCGACACCTGCGGTATAGCTGAGAATGCCGTTATAGAAGATGTTGTAGCTGTCGAGCTGTTGCTTGAGCGCCTTTAAGGAAGCCTTTCCGCCTGCAGCGCGCTGAACGCCCTCGCTGATCTGCGCCTGAACCTGCTCTGAGTTCACGTTCTCTTCGATAATGGACTGTATCTGCGCTTCGGTTTTTTCGTCAATCGTACCCTGCATGGCGCTCATCTGTGTGCTCACGCCTTCGCTGACCTGTGCTTGAATATCCTCGGAAACCTGACCCGCGGCAACAGCCGAGTCGTATTCATCAGCTGTCATTGATAATCCTGCCGCTGCAAGCACCGCTTCGGTGACCTGCTTTCTGACGGCGTTTTCAACACCCTGTCGGATAAGATCGCGCTGGCTCTCCACCGTCGCCGTTACGGTATTGCGTGCGGTTTGCTCGGCGAGAGCTTTCGCGTTTTCTTCGCTGAGGGAATCTATCAGAGAATCCAGCACTGAGCTGTAGTTATCGATTGTCAGCTCGGGAGCGCTGAGTCCCGCCGCTGCGATCTGCTTGTTTGCCTCGGAGAGCAGAGTATTGAACACCTGACGCGCGCCGCCGTTGAGCTGAGAGCTGTTGGCTGAGATTGTGCTGAGTCCGCCCGAAAGCTGCGCGATATATCCCTGAAGCTGAGCTACGCCGCTGTCGAGCTGTGCGGCGCCTGTCGCAAGAGAATCTGCGCCGCTGTCAACCTGAGCCGCGCCGCCCGAAAGATCGCCTGCTCCTTTATCGAGCTTTTCCGCGCCTGACTTTAATTCTCCGAGTCCGCTGTCAAGCTGTAATGCACCGCTGTTGAGCACCGCTGCGCCGTCCTTCAGGCTCTCTGCACCGTACTTGATCTGTTTTGAGCCGTCGTAGAGCTGATTTACGCCGTCAATCAGTTCGCCTGACTTATCGAGAAGAGTGCTCAGTCCGCTGTAGAGCTGTGATGAACCGTCAAGCAGATCATCTGTCGCCGATACGAGCTTGTCGAGCTTTTCGTCTAAGTCCTTTGCCTTGCTGTCGAGCTTGTCGACGTCAAAATCGCTGAACATATCGTTCGCGGCAACGGTCAGAGTTGTGGCAAGCTCAAAATCCTTTACGTCTGCGGTAATCTCAACGGACGACGGGATTTCCAGCTCGCTGCTGTCAAGCTGCAATGTATCCTGCATTCCGGGCACAGCAAAGCCGACAACAAAGGTATGAGTGCCGTCATTGACGACCTTTCCGTTGCTGACGCTGACATTTTCAGCCTTTTCATTGTCAAGCATCATGCCCGTAAGCATGATAAACGGAACATAGATCTTTTCTTTCTTGCCGTTGACAGTCTCCTCGCTGTATTCACGGTTGGTATAGTTGATGATCATTTTCAGTTTGCCGCTTTTGCCTGCAAGCTCGGTCGGGCTGACAGCCTTGCCGTCAAGCTCATAGGTGATACCTACGCCGACGGGAAGCTCGGTTGAACCTGTTCCCTTGTAGTAGATATCTCCGCCGTTCGCGTCCCATTCGCAGACGTTGTTTTCATTGATGGTAAAGCTGTTGTCGCCCTTCAACACCTCGATGTCCTTAAGGTTCGTTTTGTCCTTCAGCTTCTTTTCACCGCCCGTGTTCTGAATCCAGTTGCTGACGATGACCTTATCGGGCGTACCCTGTGCGTCTGCGATAACATAAACGGTTTCTTTCTTGTTATACTGCGCTTTGTTCGCGCTTGCTGTTGTACCCTCGGGTTTCTTTGTATCACTTTCCTGAGCGGCAGTACCCGTGCCTGCGCTTTCAGCTCCCGCGGTGAACGCGGCTGTGCCGACGCCTGCACAAAGGATTACAAGACTCATTGCCGCCGACAATGCCTTCGGCAGATATTTCTTAATATTCATCATAACCTCCACTTGCTATTTGCTCTTTTTTGCTCTGAATCCGATTGTCGTTACCCCGATGAGCTTATCAAACAGCATAAACATCGCGGGCAGGATAAGGATAACACAGAACATACTTATTATCGCGCCGCGCGCCATCAGCGCGCATAGCGAGCCGATCATATCGACATCGGAATATATTGCAACTCCGACGGTCGCCGCAAACAATCCCATTGCCGAAACGACGATTGACGGAATTGATGTTTCAAGCGCGGTTGTCACCGCAGTCCGCTTGTCATTTCCAAGCTGACGTTCGCGTTTGTAGCGCGTCGTCATCAGAATAGCGTAGTCAACCGTCGCGCCAAGCTGAATGGTGCTGATGCAGATCGGCGCGATAAACGGCAGGGATTCACCGAAATAATGCGGCAGTCCCAGATTGATGAAAATTGCCAGCTCGATAACGGCAACCAGAATGACCGGAAGCGAAATACTCTTTTCTACGATCATGATGATCACAAAAATCGCGATAATCGATATCAGGTTGACGGTCGCGAAATCAACCGACGTTATGTTGATCAGATCATTTGTGCACGCCGCCTCACCGACAAGCAGTCCGTTTTCGTCGTGCGCTTTGATGATCTTGTTCAGCTGCTGAATCTGCGCGTTCATCTCATCGGAAGCGGTGGTGTACTCCGAGCTGAGTATCATCATCTGCCAGCGGTCGCTCTTGAAGATGCTCTTTACGGAATCGGGAAGCATTTCTTCGGGCACCATACTGCCGACAACACTGTCAAGACCGAGCGTGAACTTTATCCCGTCCGTGTTCTTGAACTCCTCGTTCATCTCGCGGATTTCCTTCTCGTTCAAATTCGCATCAACAAGTACCATATGAGTATTGCTCATACCGAATTCGTCCTTGAGCTTTGTGTTGGCGATGACGTTTGCCATATCCTTCGGCAGGCTCTTTGAAATATCGTAGTAGACCTCGCTGTTTGTTTTGCTGTAACCGTAATAGGCGGGAAATGCAAGCGCACCGAACAGAATCAAAAATACGGGAAAGATTTTTACAAGACCTGCTGCGAGCTTTTTGGTTTTTGGTATCAGGGATTTGTGCATGGTTTTAGACAGCGGCTTGTCGAGCACCAGAATCATGGACGGCAAAATCGTAACACAGCCCAGCACACCTATCACCACGCCCTTTGCCATAACGATTCCCAGATCTCTGCCGAGCGTGAAGGTCATGAAGCACAGCGCGATAAATCCCGCGACGGTCGTGATCGAGCTGCCCAAAACCGAGGTAACGGTCTCGTGGATCGCCTTTGCCATCGCCTCCCTGTTATCGGAAAACTTTGGCTTTTGCTCATTGTAGCTGCTCCACAGGAAGATCGAGTAGTCCATTGTAACCGCTAACTGCAGCACCGCCGACAGCGCCTTAGTGATGTATGAGATCTCTCCCAGAAAGTAATTCGAGCCGAGATTCATCAAAATCGCCATTCCGATGCTTGCCAGAAATACAAACGGTACGATCCAGTTGTCCATAAAGAGCATCATTGCGGCAACGGCGAGCACAACCGCGATGGCAACATAAACTGCCTCTTCCCTTTCGCACAGGTCGCGCAGATCGGTGACCATTGCCGAAATACCGGAGACAAGACACTGTCCGTCACAGATTTTGCGTATCTCCGCAATGGCTGTAATTGTTTCGTCAGACGAGCTTGACGAGTCGAAAAACACCGCCATCAGCGAACTGTCCCCCGCGTTGACCGCGTCATAGATCTTGTCGGGAAGCAGCTCCTCGGGAATAGCGCCGTCGGCAATGTCGCTGAAATTGAGTACTGTTGCGACGTGGTCGACTTCTTTTATCTTTTCCGACGCTTCTCTCATGGTTTTCTCGTCGGCGTTTTCAAAAATCAAAAACGAAAACGCACCCTTGTGAAAGTCCTCCAGCATGTACTTCTGACCCTTGACGGTATCAAGGTTCTCCGGAAGATAGTTCAGCATGTCGTAATTTACGCGCGTGAATATCATTCCGAGAACCGACGGTATCAACAATACCAATGCCGCGATCAGAATGACAACGCGGGATTTTACAACCGCTTTTCCAAGCTTCATTTTCTTAATCACTCCTAATCTGTTGTCTTGATATATTTTATATTCATTCATCGCTTTGGATAAACAGACAAAGTAATCGGATTGACGGATTTTCAGACAATAGTTAAAATGTGACTAACAGAAAAAGCCAAGCCGGATAACTCCGGCCTGGCTGAAATACTAAACTAATTAAATTATTCTGAGCACCGTTCAAGCGCAAGCTCAATGGTTCCTTCAAAAATCTCGCAGATTCGCTTGACTTTCAATGACAGGTCGTATTGAGCCCCGTCGGACACCCAGTCAAATACAAAGCCTATCAGCAGGCTTTTGTAATACATGACAACCGCTTCGCGGTCTTCCGCGCTGATGCGCTTTGAATCCTTCGTGAAATTATCGAAAAACTCCGTAACCGTCCTGCGCGCAACACGGTTCAGATAACGGTCGTAAAACTGACGGTTCGGAGAATTGAAAACATGGAGAATGGCGGTTTTGTTTTCGAGCGAAAACGTGATCGCCTCCATGATGCTGTCGTACAGGTTATCGGGAGAAAAGGTGTGACTGACAAACTCATCAGCCTGATCGTTGAAAATCTCCTCCATAAGTGAAGGTATGTCGTCAAAATGATAGTAAAAGGAATTGCGGTTTATGCCGCAGTCCTCTACGATCTCCTTAACGGTTATTTTGTCGATCGGTTTGCTGTTGAGCAGTTTTAAAAAGGATTTTTTGATTGCGTCCTTAGTCAGCGAAGTCATGCCACACCTCATAATCATTTGGTTCTCTAAATAGTATAGCACAATTACACTTTTTTTCAAGTGCTTCTGATATCTTTACTTCAGAATCTGTCCGATCGGATAAGGCAATTTATAGTCAGCCAGGTACATTTGTATCGCTGTTGCGTCGGAAATATCCAGTGCGCCGTCTTGGTTTGCGTCAGCGGCAAGCTGCTGATACTCATCGAATTCTTCCAGCTCAGCCAAATTCCGCTGAATATCCCTCACATCGTTGATGTTGACAGCGCCGTCGTTGTTGACATCTCCGAGCACTATTTTTTTGAGCAGCTCGAAGGAAATGTTATTTTCCAACGCATAACTGTGCGCAAAAGAATCCTCATAACAGCGGACGGTCACGTTCTCCCGGTCAAAAGCGTTTGGCTGAATCAAAACGACGCTCTCGGGAATGGTCACATACCTCAGATTCGGACAATTTGTAAACGCATAGTCCGGAATCGCGAGAAGCGAATCTGAAAGAACTACAGACCCGGCTCCCGTGCCGTTGAACGCATAGGATTGAAGCAAGACACCGTTGGTTACGAAATCCAGATCAGTCAGAGACGTGCAACCGTTAAAACAGCCGTAGCTGAACTCCGCGATTTTGTCATTCAGCGTGAGCTCCTCAAGCGAGGTACAGCCCGAGAACATATTCGTCGGCATGCTGACGATATCCGAATTCATCTTAACGGTTTTCAGAGAAGTACAGCCCGAGAACACTCTGTCGCCAAAGGTGACGACATTTTCGGGGATCGTGACGGATTCCAGAGAGGTGCAGTTCATGAACGCGTATTCCTCAACGGTGGTGTTTGTGCTTGAAAACACCAGCTCCGTGACTGAGGTGTTTCCCGAAAAAGCATTTCTGTCAATAACAGTTACGGGATAATCCCGAAAAGACTCGGGAAGCGTAACAGCTCCGCCGTTTCCGTTGTATCTGACGAGCTTTGCTTCGCCCTTGGAGGTATTCACCTCAAAGCCGAAGTCACCGTCATAGATGTCCGTCCTGCTCCTCAACCTGAGAAAGATTGAGAAGCTGAGGGCGGAGATGTTATCGTTGCTTTTCCGAAGTTTGAAAGTTGCATTTATTCAGTAGACATTAATTAGTCAAAAATGTGGCCGGATGCGCCGTTCTTTTCTGTTTCAGTTCCCATTATCCCTTCACCTCCGTTTTTTTCGATTAATCCGCGACCTGTGAAACAAATATTTTTACAAGCTCTGGATCAAATAACTTTCCTGCGTTGTCCTTAATGTATGCCAGTGAGCGTTCCTTACTCCACGGCTTCTTGTTGCTGCGTTCGGAAATAAGCGCGTCAAATACATCGCAAATCGATACAATCCGCGCGCTGAGCGGGATTTTTTCGTCCGCAAGTCCGTTCTGACCCGTGCCGTCGTAATGCTCGTGGTGGTAGCGCGCTATCTCAGCTGCCTGTTTCAAAAGCGGTTCATCGTAAGCCGACAGGATCAGGTAGCCGAACTCGGTGTGGCTGGCGACAATGACCTGCTCCTCCTCCGTCAGTCTGCCGTCCTTGTTGATGATACTCAGCGGAATGGCGATTTTTCCGAGGTCGTGCAGCTTCGCCGCTACAGACATGGACTGTGCCTGCTCCTCGTCCATACCCATCGCCCTGCAAAAACGAAGGGTCAGCGTGCAGATATGGCTGAGATGATCGAGGGAATATCCGTTGTTCAGCTCCGCGTTCTCAGCGAGCTCGCCCAATATCAGGTCGACAGACCGTGTACTGGTTCCAAATGTGTTTTCGTAAGAGGTTTCAAGGCCGCAGTACGCCGCCTCAACCATGCTGTCAAAGAACACGTCCAGACCGCCGACGATATTTTCAAAATGGAATATTACCTGCTTTTTCACGTCCTTCTCCAGAAGGTATTCGAAGTAGGTATCGGAAAAAATGCAGTTTCTGCGGTTGACAACGCTGTTCCGCTCGATAATATCATAGCGGCAACCGCTGACACCGCAGTTGAGCTTCTCGGTAAAGCTGTCTCCCTCGCGGACACCCACACAGCAGCACAGATCCTTGTTGCGCTCGTTGAACAGAATGACAAGCTGCGATATTTCGTTTACGGCAGTCTCGTAAAACGCCTCTCTGTCGCTGCAGGTCAGCATCGAACGGATAAACCGCGAGATATTTTCAATGGAATTACCGTAACGCTTTGACTGGTTGTACAGCTCGGCATTTCTGCGCTCGAAGCGGAACATCACGTAATATATATACACGATCACTCCGCATACAACGAGAGTCGGTATTATGACGGTGTAAATATACAGACTTGTGCTGTGCAGCAGAAACAGCACTGACGCGAGAATCGTCATCAGGAAATAGTAAACCAGAATCACAAAAATTGCCGTCGCGTACCGGGTTCGCCTGAGGACATAGTCTATTGCGGTGTAGCCCGCGTAACCCACCGCCGCCGCGGTAAGTAATCCCATCGCCGCGTTGCTGATATAAATCAGGATCGGGTCAACCGCGATCATTACCAGAAGCAAGCCTATACCCAGTGCGAAGAACGCGCCTACAAGCAGCTTGCGGAGGCGTGAAAACCAGCCGATTATCAGCAGCAGCCCCAGCATCATTGTCGTGTGGGTGACTGCAGCGACAATATTTACCCAAATCGGCGGATTAACAAAATAGCTTACCTCGGGCAGATTGTATATCATAACCGCCGCGCCGCAGTAAGCAAGAACACCTGCCGCTCCAAGCGCTCGGAAACACCTGCGGTTAACGATGCCGAGAATCGCGAGCACAGCAAGCGAAACGATTCCGAGTACTGTCAGCACTCCGCCCGCAAAAAAACCTGCCGTCGGAGAAAATGCGCTGTGCTCTCCATGAAAAAGCTCCGCCTCAAAACGAACGGAAAACGGCAGCTTCATGAACACCTCAACAACCTGCTGCCGCGAGGAAGCGCCGATAGTTACCGCGTTGTAGCAGTTTCCGACATAGGCTGAATCCTGAAACATATTGTTGTAAACCTCACGGCCGTTTACGCGGATCATCACGGGAGAATGGTCGGTTCGGATAATAAGAGTCCGGTTGTCATCCTCGGGTTCGAGCGTCTTGACAAAATATATGTTGTCCCTGCGCACGCTGCTCTCGGTTACAATCGGATTCTGGGCGCTGTAAACGCGCAGATCAGCATCGGGAATTACTCCCGCCTTGTCGGTATAGAGGTACTCCCAGCCGGAGAGCTCGCCCTGTCTGGCTATTCCCTCGGACACATAGTTCGCAACAAAATACACCGCTACGGTCACAATAAAAATTATCAGTGAAACGCCTAAAAGAGGGAGTTCGTGGCTGCGCAGCGCGAAGGCATTTACGTCAACCTCAACATCCTTAAAGGTGACAGGGTCTGTCTTTCCCGAAGGATATGCCGTAAATTTGTAGATATTTTCCGCTTCGTCGCCCGTCGCTTCCGTTGCAACCTGATAATTCTCCTTGGTTTCCTCGGTCTGTCTGACTGTCGGATCGGAACCGCAGCCCGAAAGCGCCGAAATACAAAGAATTCCCGCGGTCATCAGCGAAAGTATTCTGAGTGTTCTCATTTTCATCACCTATAGCAAAATAAGCTAAATCCTTGCCGTGCATAGCACGGCAAGGAATAGTTTCAAACGGTTATTTTAGTACGGCCAATAGTAGTCTGTATAGCAGCGATCGGGATTTTCCGAATCGATCTCGATAAATACTTCGTCATCGCCGACCTTGGTATAGTTGATATAAGCGTCGGCATGAACGGTAGCTCCGAGAGGCAGATTTACAGAGAGCGACTCCAGAGGCTTGTTATACCGGAAATCCTCAAGAGTATTCTCGTGTTCCTTACCTGTGTCATAAATTACATTCGGAATTCCTGTCTGCTTGTTGTAATCACCCTTCGAGAAGTGGAAGCGGTAAGCCATGAAGCACTTGTTTACGTCTGTGCGAAGAACCGCGTCGCCCTTCGGAATGGTGAATGTCTTTGTGTCAGCGTCCCACGCCTGCTTCTTTGCAGTGGAGGAAACGACAAAATTCAGTACAACCGTACCGCGAAGACCGATTCCGTCATCAGAATACACGCCGTGATTTGTGTGGATCTGAGCCGTTTTGTTGGGATAGAAGGTCTCGTAAGGCTTGTGAACCTTCTTCTCGCCGTTTGTATCTCTTGTGCTCCAGTCAACGCTGCACATCTGGAAGGAGTATACTCTGTCGAGCTCGATATCCGCTACGGAATCACCCGAGTAGTATACGTTGCCGTCCTGCATGCGAACTGCCATTGCGAGCGGAGCAACAATCTTGAGGTTTGTCTTGGGTACGACCGGCTCGGGCTTAACGATGTTAGCCCAGAGAGATACGGAACCCGTGGGAACAGTGTAGGTCTTTTCGCCCTTTGTGCTCTCAGCCTTGACGTTGCTGATGTCGCTGATCGCTACAGGATCCTAGCCGAAGAAATATCTGTCGGAGGAACCAAAATACTCGTCGCTGATCGAAAGTGACTTCGCGTTTTTGTCAATCGCGTAGGTGCCCGCAGAAACAGCGTACAGAGTAACACCGTTGCCGATAGTAATTGTCTCGGTAACAGGCTTTATCACATCTGGCTCTTTGGTATTGTTGGTGTGCTTATAAGGCTGTCTGCATGTGCTGACGCCGATGGCGGGAGACTGTGTAGCAGAAATTTATTTTAAATAAAAGATAATTCTTTTCATCATAATTATACCATTAATTGTTGTTCGATACTACATATATCTCGCTAAATACATAAGGAATTATTGTTATTATTTTGCCTGTGTTGTGTGAAATATTGTTCGCACATGCGCATGCACATCTATACATATTATTCCGAAACAGAATAAAAATTCCTGTTTTTACCGCATAACGTGAAACCGCCCGCACTCTTAATCAGTGCGAACGGTTTCTTGCTCCGCGAGAGGCGGTGCTTTTTTCTTTTTTGGAACTATTTCAATAATTTTGCGCGTGACCTTTACACCTTCGTAGCGTTTTTTGAAGGCTACCCTGCCTGTAAATTTCCTGCTGCAGCTCTTGCAGCTGAAATCTGAGGAAAAGCTCTTGTTATGCAAACGCCACTTTTTGACCCTGCGCATCGGGTTTCCGCAGCGGTCACAGCAAAATTTCAACTCATTCCGATCGACCTCGGGGTCGGCAAGATCGGTGATGAAGTGATTCTTGAAGGTCATGCGCTCGTAGAATTCCTCACAGTCAGCCTTGAGTATACTGCTCTCGAGCGGCGAGCGGTTCTCAACAGCCTTAAGACATTTAAGGCTGAGATACGCGTCGGCAAAGGCACGGTGCTGTTCCTCCTCGGAAAAGCTAACGCCCAGCAGCTCGGCACAGGCTCCCAGACCCATCTGGTTGCCCTCGTCGTAGCGGTCAAGCGCGCGTTCGCAGTATTCCTGCAAGTCGCAGTAGCTCTTCAGAAACGGAATATGATAATCGCCCGTAAAGAACGAGTAGTTCTCGATCAAAGCGTGAATATCCGAGGTGCCCCATGTCAGAACCGTGCTGTCGCCGAGGAATTCAGCGAACTTTTCAGCAGCGGTCAAAAAGCTCACGCCGTCCTGTTTTAATTCCGTAATAGAAATTTTAGTGAGCTGCCTGACCTTTCCGTTCAGCTTTCTGCCGATTTTTGGCTTTACTAGTGAGGAAAAGGCGCTCTCTATATTTAATTCATCGTCCAGCCTCACGGCTCCGAACTCAATAATCTCGTTTACGAATCGCTTGAGCTTGTAGCTGTAGGCTGAATTCCATTCCAGATCAAGAATTACGTAACTCATTTATTGCGGAACGCCTGCTTCATTCTCTGCTCCTTCGAGAGGATGCGCTTTCTCATGCGGATGGTCTTAGGCGTTACCTCAACAAGCTCGTCGTCCGCGATGAACTCAAGGCACTGCTCAAGCGACATAACGGTGGGAGGAGTGAGCTTGAGAGCATCGTCCGAGCCGGAAGCACGGGTGTTGGTGATATGCTTCTTCTTGCAGACGTTAACGGTGATATCCTCAGCCTTGGGGCTTGCGCCGACGATCATTCCCTCGTATACCGGCACGCCTGCGCCGATAAAGAGTCTGCCTCTCTCCTGTGCGGCGTACAGTCCGTAGGTAACGGTGTCGCCTGTTTCAAACGCGATGAGCGAACCCTGATGACGGGTCACGATCTCGCCCTTCCAAGGCTCGTAGCCATCGAAAACGTGGTTCATGATGCCGTTGCCGTTTGTGTCTGTGAGGAATTCGGGACGGTAGCCCATAAGACCTCTGGCTGGGATTTTGAACTCGATGTGGGTAACTCCGCCGTCGCGCGTTCCCATGTTTACAAGCTCCGCCTTACGCGAGCCGAGCTTCTCCATTACTGCGCCTACATATGAATCGGGCACCTCGACAATGAGGAACTCGATAGGCTCGTGAAGCTTGCCGTCGATAGTCTTTGTGATTACCTGCGGACGGGAAACCTGGAACTCGTAGTTCTGACGGCGCATTGTCTCGATAAGAATCGAGAGGTGCAGCTCGCCTCTGCCGGATACCTTGAAGGTGTCGGCGCTGTCGGTCTCCTCAACGCGCAGCGCGATATTGGTTTCAATCTCCTTGAACAGTCTGTCGCGGATATTTCTGGAGGTTACGTACTTGCCCTCCTTGCCGGCAAACGGAGAGTTGTTGACCATAAAGTTCATGGTTACGGTAGGCTCGTCGATTTTTACAAAGGGAAGCGGCTCTACGCAGTCGTTTGAGCAGAGGGTCTCGCCGATGTTGATATCCTGAATGCCGCTGATACATACGAGGTCGCCGAGGCTCGCTTCGTCGCACTCGATGCGCTTCAAGCCCTCAAACTGATAGAGCTTGCCGATGCGCACAGCCTTGGTGGTGCCGTCTGTGCGGCAAAGGGTCACGCTCTGACCGTTCTTGACGGTACCGCGCTCGACGCGGCCTACGCCGATTCTGCCGACGAAGTTGTCGGCGTCTATATTGGAAATGAGTATCTGCAAGCCCGCGTCGATTTCGCCCTCGGGAGCCGGGATCTCGTTGATGATAGCCTCAAAGAGCGGCTTCATGTCGGTTCCCTGCTCGTGGTAATCGGCGGTGGCATAGCCGTCGCGTGCAGAGGCGTAGATTACAGGGAACTCGAGCTGATCCTCGTCGGCGCCAAGCTCGATAAAGAGGTCGAGAACCTCGTCGACGACCTCCTCGGGACGCGCGCCGGGACGGTCGATTTTATTGAGGACGACAAGAGGCTTTTTGCCGAGGCCGAGAGCCTTTTTGAGAACGAAGCGGGTCTGCGGCATACAGCCCTCAAACGCGTCTACAAGGAGCACTACTCCGTCTACCATCTGGAGAATACGCTCGACCTCGCCGCCGAAATCAGCGTGTCCGGGTGTGTCCACGATGTTGATTTTGATATCGTTATACATTACCGCCGTGGGCTTTGAGAGGATCGTGATACCTCTCTCGCGCTCGAGGTCGTTTGAGTCCATAACGCGCTCTTCTACGTTCTCGTTAGCGCGGAAAATGCCGCTTTGTCTGAGCATCTGGTCAACAAGCGTGGTCTTGCCGTGGTCGACGTGCGCGATAATGGCAATGTTTCTTAAATCGTTTCTAATACTCATTCTGATAACTCCAATAAACTTATTTTAATTACATCCCTACAATTATACCACCGCGGTGGTGTGATTTCAACTTGTAAAATCAATCACCTTTTTTGCGTAAGCGGCAATTTTTTTGAGAGAATTTCCAAATCTGTCAGGTAAAAACAATATTTTGTGTGCGCGGACGGATTTTTTGCTTTACAACAACGACAGATTGTTATATAATTGTCATGGTGTTACATTTTTATAATGATAACAAAACTACTCTTAATGGAGGTACATTTTATGGGCTATACTATCGCACAGAAAATCATTAAAGCGCACCTCGTGAGCGGCGAAATGAAAGTCGGCAACGACATCGGTCTCAGAATCGACCAGACCCTCACTCAGGACGCAACAGGTACAATGGCATATATCGAGTACGAGGCTATGGGTATTCCCAGAGTCAAGACCGAGAAAAGCGTTGCATACATCGACCACAACACTCTCCAGACCGGCTTTGAGAACGCCGACGACCACCGCTTTATTCAGTCCGTCTGCAAAAAGCACGGCATCTACTTCTCACGTCCCGGCAACGGCATCTGCCATCAGGTTCACCTCGAGCGCTTCGGCAAGCCCGGCAAGACCCTCATTGGCTCCGACAGCCACACTCCCACCGGCGGCGGCATAGGTATGCTCGCTATCGGCGCGGGCGGTCTCGACGTTGCAGTCGCTATGGGCGGCGGCGCTTACTACATCACCATGCCCAAGATGGTAAGAGTCAACCTCACCGGCAAGCTCTCTCCGTGGGTTTCCGCAAAGGACATCATCCTCGCGGTACTCAGAGTTATGAGCGTTAAGGGCGGCGTAGGCAAAATCGTTGAGTACGGCGGCGAGGGCGTAAAAACCCTGACCGTTCCCGAAAGAGCCACCATCACCAACATGGGCGCGGAGCTTGGCGCGACCACCTCCGTATTCCCCTCCGACGAGATCACAAAGGAATTCCTCAAGGCTCAGGACCGCGAGGAGGACTTCACCGAGCTGAGCGCTGACCCCGACGCGGTTTACGACGAGGTTATCGAAATCAACCTCAGCGAGCTTGAACCGCTTGCAGCATGTCCGCACTCCCCCGACAACATCAAGACGATCAAAGAGCTTGAGGGCAAGACCGTAGATCAGGTCTGCATCGGCTCATGTACAAACTCAAGCTACCTCGACCTCATGCGCGTGGCTTACATTCTCAAGGGCAAGAAGGTTGCCGACAACGTTTCTCTCGCTATCGCACCCGGCAGCAAGCAGGTATTCAATATGCTCGCTCTCAACGGCGCGCTCGGCGATATGATCGCAGCCGGCGCAAGAATCCTCGAGAGCGCCTGCGGCCCCTGCATCGGTATGGGTCAGTCGCCCAACAGCAAGGGCGTTTCGCTGAGAACCTTCAACCGCAACTTCGAAGGCAGAAGCGGCACAGCCGACGGTCAGATTTACCTCGTTTCTCCCGAGACCGCCGCGGTTTCGGCTCTCAAGGGCGTATTCACCGACCCGAGATGCCTCGGCGAGGCTGCCGACATCGCGCTGCCCGAGAAGTTCCTCATCAACGACAACATGGTCATCGATCCGGCTCCCGTTGAGGATATGGACAGCGTTGAGATCCTCAGAGGTCCCAACATCAAGGAATATCCCAAGACCAGCCCTCTGACCGATTCGATCGAGGCTTCCTGCTCGCTCAAGGTGGGCGACAACATCACCACAGACCACATCATGCCCGCAGGCGCAAAAATCCTGCCTCTGCGTTCAAATATCCCGAAAATTTCCGAGCACTGCTTCACCGTTTGCGACAAGGAATTCCCCGCAAGAGCCAAGACCCTCGGCAAGAGCATTATTGTCGGCGGCGAAAACTACGGTCAGGGTTCCTCGCGTGAGCACGCGGCTCTCGCACCCCTCTTCCTCGGAGTCAAGGCCGTTCTCGTAAAGAGCTTCGCCCGTATCCACAAGAGCAACCTGATCAACGCAGGTATTCTTCCCCTCACCTTCAAGAACGCCGCTGATTACGACGAGATCAAGCTCGGCGATATGCTTGAGCTTCCAAATGTCAAGGCTGAGATCGCTGCAGGCAGCGACGTAACCGTTGTCAACGCTACCACAGGCAAGACTATCAAGGCAGACTGTGAGCTTTCCGACCGCACAAGAGCGATTATCCTCGCCGGCGGTCTGCTCGATTACACCAAGGAGAACAGCTAATGGACAAGATTAAAATGATTACGCCGCTCGTTGAGATGGACGGCGACGAAATGACCAGAATAATCTGGCAGCAGTTAAAGGATATCCTTATTCTTCCCTACGTCGACCTCAAGACCGAGTACTATGACCTCGGTCTGGTTCACAGAAACGAAACCGACGACCAGGTTACCGTTGACGCGGCGAATGCTACAAAGAAGTACGGCGTCGGCGTTAAGTGCGCAACCATCACCCCCAACGCAGCGAGAATGGACGAGTACAACCTCAAGAGCATGTGGAAGTCGCCCAACGGCACTATCCGAGCTATCCTCGACGGCACCGTTTTCAGAAGCCCGATTCTCGTGAAGGGCATCGTCCCCTACATTCCCACCTGGAAAAAGCCCATCTGCATCGCGCGTCACGCCTACGGCGACGTTTACAAGAACACCGAAATGCGCGTTGAGGGCGGCAGCAAGGCTGAGCTCTGCGTTACAAAGCCCGACGGCACCGAGGAAAGAAGCCTTATCTTCGATTTCAAGTCCGACGGCGTTATCCAGGGTATGCACAACATTGACAAGAGCATTTCTTCCTTCGCGCGCTCCTGCTTCAACTACGCTCTCGACCAGCATATCGACGTATGGTTCGCGACAAAGGACACCATCAGCAAGACATACGACCACCGTTTCAAGGATATCTTCGCGGAAATCTTTGAGAACGAGTACAAGGATAAGTTCGAGGAAGCGGGTATCACCTACTTCTACACCCTCATCGACGACGCTGTAGCCCGTGTGATCCGCAGTGAAGGCGGCTATATGTGGGCGTGCAAGAACTACGACGGCGACGTTATGAGCGATATGATCGCGACCGCCTTCGGTTCTCTCGCCATGATGACCAGCGTGCTCGTTTCTCCCGACGGCATCTACGAGTTCGAGGCTGCTCACGGCACCGTTCAGCGCCACTACTACAAGCACCTCAAGGGCGAGGAAACCTCTACAAACTCTGTCGCGACGATCTTCGCGTGGACAGGCGCGCTCAAAAAGCGCGGCGAGCTTGACAAGCTGCCCGAGCTGGCTGAATTTGCCGAAAAGCTCGAGAAGGCTACGATCAAGACTATCGAGGACGGCATTATGACAGGCGACCTGTACCTGATTTCCACACTCCAAAACAAAACTAAGGTAAACACCGAGGACTTCCTCAAGGCAATCAACGAACGTCTTACGGCAATGCTTTAATCCCTCAAAGGAGATACGTGCGTATGTCAAAGAATGACAGCATTTCCATGTCGGTAATACGGCGGTTGCCACGCTATTACCGCTTTCTCACCGAGCTCGACGAGCAAGGTGTCGACAGGATCTCATCTAACAAGCTCGCGGATATCATGAACGTCACCGCGTCGCAGGTCAGACAGGATCTGAACTGCTTCGGCGGCTTCGGTCAGCAGGGCTACGGCTACAGCGTCAGCCAGCTCAAGGACGAAATCAAGGGTATTCTCGGACTGAATAACGGCTACAAGGCGATACTCATCGGCGTTGGCAACTTCGGCTCCGCGCTTGCCAACCACCTCAGCTTTGACAAGCTGGGCTTTGAACTCGTCGCCTGCTTTGACAACGATAAAAGAAAGGTCGGTCAGACCATCGGTGAGATGGTTATCCGACACGACGACGAGCTTGAGGCTTATTGCAGCGGCAATCAGGTCGACACCGCGATTCTCTGTATCCCCAAGGAAAATGTGGAAACGGTACTGGATAAACTCTATTCCCTCGGAATCAGGAGCTTCTGGAATTTCAGTCACTATGATATTACCACGCGATACAGCGATACCGTGGTCGAGAATGTTCACCTGAGCGACAAGCTCATGACCCTTTGCTACAGAATGAACCACCACAATTAAACCATTCCCGGAGAAAAACAATGAAGCGGCTGTTCGGTACAATCGGATCAACTTATCTGGCTGTACTGGCGGTCGCCTTTTTTCTGCCAAAATCCGCTGTTTTTCTGCTGGCAGCAGGCTTTGTGATCACAGGCTGCGGCATTGTTCTGGCTGTAAAAAGATTTGAAACCGGAAAAACCATGCTGCTCGCGGGCATTTCCGCGGCTTTGGCGGTTGTGAGTATATTTCTTTATCGGAATTATATCTACCAGCCCGTTGTCGATAATTATTCCGATAAAGAAATATCATTCAAAGGCTATATATGCGATGAAATTAACATAGGCAGCAAAATCATCGTTATCCCGCTGCAAACCGAGGAGATCAACGGCGAAAAGGCAGAGGTCAAAATCAACCTCACGGTCTATAACGACTTTGAGGCTGAGGAATTCGACTGTGTTGAGGGCAGGCTGTTCGTATCCGCGCACGAAAGCGAGAACTTGATCAGCAAGGGCTGTTTTCTCAGCGCGTCTCAGGACAACAGCTTTGAGCTGAGAACCACAGGAGAAAAGCACTTCTCTCTGTACAGCCTCGCCGTTAACGTAAGAATGAAATGTAAGAGTGCGCTGACAAAGCTGTTGAACCGCGACAGCGGAGCTCTGTGCAAGGCTATTTTACTCGGCGACAAGTACGGTCTGAGAAAAACCTACAAGCACGACTTTCAGCGCACTGGAACCTCGTTCCTGATTGTCGTATCGGGAATGCACCTCTCCGTACTCTGCGGACTAATAAATATCCTGCTGAAACGGACTAAAATATCGCGGCTGCCAAGGTTAATTATTTTCCTTGTCGTCGTCATCGGGTTCTCCGCGGTGACGGGATTTACGCGTTCCGTTATGAGAGCCGGTATTATGGTAATCCTCGCCTACTGCGGCGACGTAGTGCATCGAAAGGTAGACAGCATAAACTCGCTTGGTATTGCCGCTCTGATACTGGCGCTGCCGAATCCGTTCGTCGTCGGTGATCTGGGCGTGCTGATGTCGTTTTCCACAACACTCGGAATTGTCCTGTGGGTGCCGAAAATCATCGGTTTCCTTACGCGGGTGCTTCACATCTGTTCCGTTAAGTTAAAGCCTTTGCGATGGATATTGAATTTCATTGTCAACCTGATTGCTGTTTCAGTTTCGGCTGCGCTGTGGGTAATGCCGATTCTGACGCTGTTCATCGGTCGGATTCCGCTGCTGGTTGTTCCCGTTTCTATCATCACCTCGCTGATTGCGAGCTTAATATTGATTCTGTCGGTAATTATGCTGGCGCTGTACTTTATCCCATTCATCTCTGTTCTCGCGAAACCGATCGCGCTTTTGCTGAACGTTCTCTGCGGCGCGCATCTGAACATCAATTTCTTTGTCGCTTCGATCCCGTTCTCCTCCGTAAAAACAGAAAAGCTATACTATTTCATCTGGCTGGGCGTAACCTGCGCGCTTGTGGCTGTCGGATATCTTATCCACGCGAAGAAAAAATACGTCGTCGCCTCTATCCTCATATCCGCGTTCGTTCTGGGTACGGGCTGGTCAGTGCAGGTGCTGACGGACACGCACCCGACGGAAATCTATCTCAAACAAACATATCGAGGACTGACCGCGGGTGTCAGCAAGGACGGAAGCCTGTCAATACTGTGCTGCGGCGGCAACGGACGTTACAACGACGATGTTATCGATGATTTGTACGCATACAACAGCGTTATTGATAACGCGGTAATCCCGAACCGCGTAAACTATTCCTCTTATCTCACGATGCTGGAGGAACACTTCGACTTGAAAAACACAATTGTCAATCAGAAATACGCTGATGAAATATCCGAGGACGCGGACTTTGAGCTGTCCGAGAACAGCCGCATATCATTTGTACTTAACAGCGGTACCGTTGACGAAGTGATGAATATTGACGGTATTGTATATCAGTACCTGACGATTGAAAGCAGAACCCTGCTCTTTGTTCCCCATTACGGAGATATAGAAAAGCTGCCCGTAAAGTACCGGACAGCGGATTATATCATCATGGATTATGTGTCGTACCACGCGGAGCTTCTGAGCTGCCATACGCTGATTTACACCGGACAGCAAAACAAGCGGTATGACAAAAACGCTGAGCTGTTGGGTGAGATCAGCGACAAGCTGATTCTGCTGAAAAACAAAACTTACATATTTAAAATTCAAGAAGGGCGCTGAATGCGCCCTTCAATTATTTTTGTTTAGCCGCGTAAGCCTCAACCTTATTGATAAGGTCGTTTGTTTCCCACAGCTCTATTTTTTTGTTTTTGGTGTTCTGCTTAAAGCGGTACTCGGTATAGTCATAGAACTTGTGCCAGAAATCAACCGACTCGTTCCACTGCTCCGTGTTTTTCTCGTCGAGAACAGTTTTGGGAACCTTATATTTCTCTGTGATGATCTTGCCGAAGTAATCCGTAAACTTGACCGAACCGTAAATATTCATGTGGTCGTAGTTGTAGTAATCGTCGGCGGTATAAGACATCACGTTTTCATCGCGCTCGAAGTTGATATAATTGAAGCCGTACTCGCTGATTATATCAAATGCCGCATTGCCGCGGGTGAAGCGTTTGTATGTTTCCTTCTTAACGATATGCGGGAAGCGTACAAAGAGAAGGTTATCATACTTCTGTTCCTTGCAGTAATCGAGGAACTCACGCAGAAACACTTCGTATCTCGGATCGAGGTCGTTGCGGGTCTCGTCGGCAGGCAGCGTAGGATTGTAAATCTTTTCGTTTACGTTGAGCTTCTGCGCGGTGGTTTTGTAGCCCCTGAGATAGGTGTAGCCGCGCATATCCTGGGTAAAGCGCGAGGTCATCTTGTTCCACGGCTCGGGGAAATCGTTCCATACTCCGTGGTACTTGATAATCGGGAAATAGAACTCGCGTCTGCCGAGGTCGCGTACAGCCGGAGTCGTTTCGATATACTCGATCTTGTTGCCGTTGAGCGGAACATTGTCGATGTAGTTGCGGATACTCGACTCCTTCTCCTCGTTGTCTGTGCCGTACAGGAAACAGTTGATTTCAATGACGATCAGTTTGGGAGACTGATTGCGCTCAACTTCCTTGATCTGCGTTTTCATCGCAGCCGCCGTGCTCGAGGCTGTGGCATACGGGAAGCTGGTGACGCCGTACTTTTCATAAAGCAGAGCAGGTGAAACGCCCGAGTACATCTCACTCGAACCAATCATCGCGACGTCGATCGTATCCTTGTCCTCGATGTAAAACGCGTCAAGGCGCATTCGGTTGGCGTCGTGGTGACAGAGCACGTACTCCTGCAAAAAGCCGATAACCAACGCCGACAGCAGAATAAACGCCGATATTTTTATTGCTCTTGTGATATATAGCTTTGCTTTCATAAATACACTTACCTTTAGTAATTACGAAAAATATTGTTGCCCACCGGGCTTAACCGTCCCGTCAGAATTGGGCGTAAACGAAGTCCGCGGCGCTGTAGCCGGAGCCGTAGATGCCGAATACTACAATCGATATCAAGGCTACAAACAGCAGCGCAAAACGAAGGATAAACGGCTTTTGGTCAAGCATGTGACGGATATCTAGGCCGTTCTTGGCGCGCTCCTGAATTATGCTCGCGATGAAGATAATCAGACCTCCGATAAGAACGACGAGATAATCCTTCTTGCCGAGTCCGAGGTCGCTTATCTGGCTGTAGCCGAGCTTGAAGTTCTGGTTCGTGAAGAACAGCCAGAAGGTGCGCATAGCCTGCGAGAAGCTGGGCGCAACGTCGAATACGTAGCCGACGAGAACGATCAGGAAGGTGCGGAACATCTGGAAAAGCATGAACGGGATGTTGGTATCCTTGATGTGCAGCTTGTCCTTCGCACTGATGAACAGCGGCTCGAGAAGAATGCTGACCATGATGATCATACCGTTCCACGCACCGAATGCAACATACTTCCAGCTCGCGCCGTGCCATATACCTACAACGAGGAATACGATCAGCGAGGCTACGCTGGTGGGAAGTACCTTCGAGATATGAGCGCCTGCGGCGGTCTTGCCGAAGCGCGTACCCTTCATCTTCTTGCTCGCGGTGATGAACGCGTTGGACATAGCCACGGGATAGAAGAGATAGTTTTTGAGCCATGCGCCGAGTGAAATGTGCCAACGGCGCCAGTACTCGTTGATTGAACGCGAGAAGTACGGACGCTTGAAGTTGTCGATCATATCGACGCCGAATATCTGCGCGACGCCTCGGGAAATATCAATACCGCCCGAGAAGTCGGCGTAAAGCTGCAAAGCGTAAAGCAAAACAGTAAATGTCAGAGTTGTGCCGCCGAACTTGTTGTAGTCGGCAGTTACCGCGGTGATTGCGATAACGGCGCGGTCGGCGATAACGAGCTTCTTGAAGAAGCCCCACATGATAAGCTCACAGCCGTGCTTGAAGCGTGTGAAATCAAAATCGTGTCCCTCAAAGAGCTGAACCGCGAGCTGGTCGTAGATGCTGATAGGTCCCTGAATGATCTGCGGGAAGAATGAAACGAAGAGCAGCAGCTTGAGAGGGTTCTTCTGCGGCGCGGTCTTTTCGCGGTACACATCGACGATGTAGCCCATCGACTGGAAGGTGTAGAACGAGATACCAAGAGGCAGAATGAGCTTTAGGCTCGGCGCCGAGAAGTCAAGGCTGAACGCGCCGAGAATGTCGTTGAGGCTGCCCGCGAAGAAGTTGTAATACTTCAGAAACGCGAGAATGCCGAAGTTGAGCAGCAACGCGAGAGTCATAACCAGGCGCATTCGAACCTTGGTTTTGTTCTTGTACTTCTTCTTGTCGTCGCGGCTCCACTCGCTCTTGTGCTCCTTGAGCACAGCCTTGGACTTAACCGATACCCTGTTGAGCCACAGTGCTATCAGGTATGTGCTCAGAGTCGTGAAAAGCATGAATGCACCGAGCTGGTAGCTCCAGGTGCAATAAAAAAAGATACTCGCCGCGAGGAGTACTGTCCAGCGGTACTTCTTGAAGGGAAGTACAAAATACACCAGCGCGGTCGCCAACACAAAGAATATAAAGTTTAATGATGTATAGGTCAAATTAACATCTCCTATGTAGGGGTGTCGTAAACAAAACTCAAGCTTGGGGCTGCCGATTTGGCAGCCTCAAGCGTGGTTATTTTCAAGGGGTGTTGAATACGTCGGAATAGAGTCTTTCGCGGAGAACGGTCAGACCGTCCTTCTCGGAATAGACAGAGATAACGGGCATCTCGCGGCTGAGGAATATCGCCATACCCTCCATTGCGGAATAAGCGCCTGTTCTGGTGAACACGAGGGTGTCGCCGATTTCGAGGGAGTCAAACTCCGCCGCTCTGGCGAGAATGTCGTTGGTGGTGCAGAGGCTTCCGCAGAGTGTCCACGGAGCTACGCTGCCCGATGCTTCGTTGTCCTTGAGGTGAAGAATAACGGGAATCTGCATACCCTGGAGCTGTCCGTCGTATTTGAGCTGGTTAAGACCGCCGTCAACGATGGCATAGTTCACACCGTAGCAGGTTTTGACATCGATAACCTTTGTGAAGTAGTAACCGCAGGGTGCAGCAAAGAATCTGCCCATCTCTACGGTGAGCTCGGCGATTTCGCCGATTTCACGGATACGGGGTGCGATGTCGGCAAGACGTGCCGCTTCGAGCTCGTCCGCGTTTTCGTCGAAGTAATCGACCGCAAGACCGGTGCCGTATTCAAGGCGCTGTACGGTGAAGTCAAGCTCGTCCTTGATCTTGTGCACAAGCTCCTCAAGATAGTCGAGCTCGCGCAGGATAGGCTTAGCCTTGCGCTTCTGGGTGCCTGTGAAATAGTGGATACCCACAATCTCAACGCCCTCATAGTCGGCGCGGTTACGGATAAGGTCGAGCACATCGCCCTCCTCCATACCGAACTGGGTGCCGCCCTTTACGTCGGTCACACGGAGCAGAACGGGAAAAACCTTGCCTCTGCTGAGCGCGGCTTCGTTAATGAGCTGAAGATGCAGGAAGCTCTCGGCTGTGAAGGTGCCTACATTGTCGTCGGCTGCGCGTTCAACGTCAGCCTTCGTCTTGTTGACGCCCGAGAAGATGATTTTGCTGACATCAACGCCTGTTTTTTCGCAGATCGTCAGCTCGCCCGGGCTGCAAACCTCGATCTTGTCAATGGTTTCGGGCAGTCTGCCGAGCAGAAAGGCGTTAGCCTTGATAGAGAAGCACAGTCCTACCTTGTCGCCGAACTGCTCGCGGATCAGCGCCGCGCGGGCGTTGAAGGCGTCGAGGTCGTAGACGTAGGAAGGCGTTCCAAGCTGTGAGAGGATTTCTCTGAGTTTGTTCTCGTTCATATTATTCATCCTGGAGCTCTTCAATCAGCGCGAGCATAGCCTTTGCGGAGTTGAAGTTGTCGGGTACGAGGTTGTTGGGCTTGATTTCGATATCAAACGCATCGTTGAGCTCGCCTACGAGAGCAACAATATCAAATGAATCGAGGATACCGTCGGTGATAAGCTTTGTTTCGTTAGCAAAGTCAACGTCGGGTCTGAGTTCTTCCAAGATTTCCATTAATTCATCCATCATAGCAATTTCTCCTTCTAAAATGATTATTTAAAATATGTTTTTAAGGTCTGCATATCGATCTTGCCGTTGGGCAAGGTGGGCAGCTTGTCAAGGTTGACGAGCTTGCGGGGAACCATGAATGCAGGCATGTTCTTTCTGAAGCTGAGTACAATATCCTTGGAGGTCGCGTCGCCTGTGTAGAACAGGTAGAGGTGCTCCTTCGGCTTATTGTAGAGCGAGCAGCAATCGACAACGCCGTCGATCTTGCGGGCGGCTTCCTCGATCTCACCGAGCTCAATGCGGTGTCCGAGGTGCTTGATCTGTCTGTCCATTCTGCCGTGAAAGTGCAGAATGCCGTTCTCGTCAAAGCTGCCGAGGTCGCCTGTGCGGTAAATCAGCTCGCGGTAGTTGGGATTGAGCGGATTCTGGATAAACGCCTTCTCGGTGTAGCCCGCGTTGCCGTAGTAACCGAGCGCGAGTATGGGGCCGCTTACACAGATCTCACCAGTTTCACCGGTAGCAACAGGCTTGTTGTCCTCGGTGAGAAGTGTAACTCTGTAGTTGTCATACGGAGTTCCGATCGGCAGAACGGTGTCGTCGTCCACCTTCTCCTTGACCACGTAGTAGGTGCATGACGCTGTCGCCTCGGTGGGACCGTACTGATTGACATAGAGTACATCGGGAAGGTTTTCCTGCCAGATTTTGAGGTACTTGCAGGGCATAACCGAACCCGAGAAGCAGAGCTTCTTGAGATATTCGGGCTTGAGCACGTCGAACGCGCCGAGCTTCGCGGGAAGCTCTACGCCCGCAACGCTCCAGCAAAGAGCCGTGATTTTCTCCCTGTTGAGAGTTTCAAAGAGCGCGGTGGGTACCGCAAACTCGTTCTTCGGGATCACAAAGGTCGAAGCGCCGCGGCTGATCGGGAAATAAATATCTCTGATAGCGGCGATATAATCGAGCGGCGACTGGTTGCCGAGAACGTCAGTGTCGTTGATATCGAGCACCTTGCTTACGGAGTCGATATAGGTCATCAGGCTCTGGTGAGAGGTGATAACGCCCTTGGGCACACCTGTTGAGCCGGATGTGAAGATAACATAGAGCGGAGAAGTGCAGATGAGAGTCTTTTCTCTCTGCTCAAGCAGCTCGTCGGAAACGGGGTAATCGATAATATCCTCCATCACAAAGATGGTGCCGCGGAACTCAAGTCCCTGGGCAATATCGAGATGCGCTTTGTCAACGAGCATGTAGTCTGCCTTGATAACGCCGAGAATCTGGTTCAGTCGGGTCACGGGCATGTCGCCGTCCATTGGCGCGTAGAAGCAGCCTGCTCTGACAACGCCGAGGAAGCAGGCGGGTGTGAAGATGTGTCTGCCCGACATAACCACTACAGGCGCACCCGCGGGTACAAGACGCGCGAGATATGTGCCGATTGATCTGGTCAAATCATTGAACTGACTAAAGGTCAGCGAGTTTTCAGGATCCTTGTAGGCGATTTTGTCACCGTATTTTTCTACTGCGGAATTAAGTCTGCAAAGTACCGAGGTTTCCATAGCTCTCCCCTTTTTGTAACAAAAATGTTTCCGTTTTGTCTTTTTATTCACTAAATATTATAATATAACGAGGTCAAATGGTCAAGCATTTAATTGATTTTTTCACATAATTTAGCATTTTTCTGAATGGTTACAATGAGTTAATCGCATTTTTGTTATTGTTACCAAAAATTATGCAATTATTTGTCTGAATTCACCAGTGAACGTCACTTAAAAAACTGGTATACCTGACATTTGAGCGTGCCGTTATATAACTTGCGGCGCTTGTCGGCTCGTCTGCCGAATATTTTTTCAAAATCGTCGTCGGGCGTGATTATTGTGTAGCTCTTGCCCTTTTCGCGGCAGAAGCGCTCTCCCATTATTTTGTAAAGCTCCTCTGCAGCGCGGACGTCGAGGAGCCGTTCGCCGTATGGCGGATTGGTGATGACGGTTTCGAAGCCCTCGGACAGCCTGAAATCGCGGATGTCGCGCTTTTCAAAGCTGATATACTCCCCTACTCCTGCCAGTTCCGCATTGTGAGCGGCTGTTTCCAGTGCGCGAGGATCGATGTCGCTGCCCAGAGCGCGGAAGGCGATATCGGCGCGTATCTTCTCTTTTGCCTCAGCCTTAGCCTGATCAAAGGCTTCCTTCGGCACACAGCTCCAGCGCTCGCAGGCGAAGTAGCGGTTCATGCCCGGAGCGATGTTCTTTGCCTTCATCGCCGCCTCAATTAGGATCGTGCCGCTGCCGCACATCGGGTCGCGGACAAAGTGATTTGGACGGACGCGCGCAAGCTCCGCCATAGCAGCGGCAAGGGTTTCCTTGATAGGCGCGTCGTTTGAGTCCGCGCGGTAGCCGCGTTTGTGCAGACCCGCTCCGGAGGTATCGAGCAGGACGCTGACCCTGTCCTTAATAATCAGAAACTGAATCTGGTGAACCGGTCCCGTTTCCTCGAACCACGAGAGGAGGTATCTCTCCGAAAGGCGGGACACTACGGCTTTTTTCACGATTTTCTGGCAGTCGGGAACGCTCATCAGCTTTGAGCTCAGGCACCTGCCCTTGACGGGAAAAGCGTCGCTCATACCGATGAAGTTCTCCCACTCTATCGACCTTACTCCCTCGAAGAGCTGTTCAAAGGTCGTCGCTTCAAACTCCGCCAGAAGAATATGTATTCGCTCGGCGTAGCGCGAGTTTACGCTCGCCTTTGCGAGAGTGTTGAAATCTCCGTCAAAGAGGACTCTGCCGTTTTCGGCGCGGACGTTCCCGATGCCGAGGAATTTCAGCTCGTTGGCGCAGATGCCCTCAAGTCCGAAAATGCATGGTGCAGAAAAAGTGAGCTTCATAATTTTCTCCTTAAAGAAAAAGGGGCGGAAACTCCGCCCCCATAATGTTTATTTTTCTTGTTACGACGGCTCAAGAACACCGTAATTGCCGTCCTTGCGCTTGTATACGACGTTGATGTCATTCGTCTCAGCGTTGAGGAACATGAAGAAATCGTGATTGACCATGTTCATCTCGAGGATTGCCTCCTCAATAGTGAGCGGCTTTACAATAACCTGCTTTGCGCGGACTACCTTGTACTCATCTTCCGCCTCGATCTCTCCCTCGGGAATATCGGCGATGATGTCATTCAGGCTGCCGGTTTTGATGCGCTTCTCAAGACGAGTCTTGTTCTTGCGGATCTGCCTTGTCATGATATCCATTACGCGGTCGAGAGCGTCGTTCATTTCGGGCATCGTGCTCTCGGCGCGGTATACCATAGCCTTGTCACGGATGGTCATTTCGACAGTCTGACGGTTCTTTTCAAGGGTGACAACCACATTTACAACCGCTTCTTCGGAAAAGAGCTTCTTGAACTTCTGCAGCTTTTTCTCAACTCTCTCCTTGAAGTTGTCTCTGAGGTTAACTTTTCTTGCTGTGTAGACGATTCTCATAAAATTGCCTCCCTTATTAAATTTTCCTGTATTGTAGCGTTTATGCAACGCAAAAATGGCTTATCTTCTGCCGTTGCCATTACCTCTGCGGCTGTAGCCGCGGCTCTCGCCTCCGCGCTTGAGGTCGCTCATCTTGTCCTCGCTTGTCTGCTTGAAGCGGGACATCATATCCTCAAAGGTAGACGGCGCGCTCTTGCGCGAGCTCTGCCATTCGTAATCCCCCGGAGAGGTTACGGGCGGCGCCGGCTTGTAGGGCTGTCGGGGTGCGCTGTGCTGTTCACGGGGCTGCTTTTGTCCCCTGGGCTGTTTCTTCTGCTGATCCTTGGGAAGCGCCTGCTTGATGGAAAGACTGATTTTTCCGTCGTTCATCGAGAGAACCTTCACCTTGACGGTCTGACCGACCTTTACAAAATCGCCGATTTCGTTGATGAAGGTGGGCGCGACCTCTGAAATATGTACCATACCTGTTTTGGAATTCGGCAAATCTACAAACGCACCGAATTTTGTGATTCCCGAAACCTTACCCTCGAGAATCATTCCGACTTCAATCGCCATAAATTGTTTTTACCCCTGTTTTTCCTCAAAATTTATTATTGATCGCCTGCGACGTTGATAAAAATCCTCTCTCCCTCGCCGACGTAACCAAGCTCTTCCTTGGCAATTTTTTCCATATAGTCCGAAAGCTCCTGCCCCTTGTAGCCGCGTACCTTCTCGATATACTTCGACTGGATCTCCACGACGTTGATCTGCTGCTGAAGCTCGCTGAGCTCCGCTCGCTTTTCGGCTATCCGCACGTTCTGATTAATAATGGTGATGACCGCATAGAACGCGAAGCCGATTGCCGCAACGTAAAGCAGGAGATAACGCAGCTTGCGCTTTTTCTTTACAGGTTCAACCTCTTTCGGTCCCTCAGCGGGTGCCTCGGCGGTCTCGCCTGTTGCCTGCGCCTTCTTGGTGACGGGCTTTTTCTTTCTCAATGCCATACTCATTTCCTTTATCATCAAAATGTTGTACAGTTACTTTCCTATTTCCTACATTATACAATATCTTGTGGCAGATTTTCAATAGCTTTTTTGCAAATAATTTTAATTTTCTCAAAATTTTGTTTAGTATTTTCCGACAAACGAGCACAAAGCGGCTATAAAGGATAAATGTCAGCCTTCCTACGGTCATTCTGTATGCCGCAAAACCGATTGCCGCGCCGATAAATACGTAAAACCTCACGTAGCCCTGAATGAAGCCGAGCGAAAACAAAAAGCATGAAACAGCGGCGGAAAGCATAAACAGAACGTCGAGCAGAAATACCGCCGCCTTTCCGGGCGAGAAGGAAAAGCGAATAAACTTGAATATTCCGTACAGCACGGCAAGCGACGCGCCCAAAGCAACCGACCAGAGAAACGCCGCCGACTGTTGGGCAAAACTCAGCTCCATATCTACTTAAAGAGCCGAGACAGCTTTGACTGTCTGCCGTCCGAGCCGAGATACTGCAATGAATTGATCTTTCCGTCGACCGACACATCGCCAGTTTCGAGATTGAGCTTGTCGATATGCAGGCCGCTGCCCTTGATTATCAGGGTTCCGTCGGTCGTGCGCACCGACACGGTTTCCTCATTGAAGCCGTTGACATCCTCGGCTCCCGTTATCACGAGATTGCTGCGGCTGTCGAGCATCAGGGAATGTTTTTTCTTTGCGGGTTCCATAAAAATAACCTCCGTACTACCGATTCATTTCAGTATACGGAGGTTTTGTTGAATTTATGACACGGGGCTGTACATTGTCTCGGCGTCCTCCTTGCGGACGACTTCCTTTACCTCGGTGACGTTCACCTTGACGCTTCTCGCGCCGAGGGTGATTTCAATTATGTCGCCGACCTTCACGTCGTATGACGCGCGCGCGATCTTGCCGTTTACCGCGATTTTACCCGCGTCGCAAGCCTCGTTCGCCACGGTTCTGCGCTTGATCAAGCGCGAAACCTTCAGGTATTTATCTAATCTCATAATGACCTCTTAAAGCAAAAAGAGCCTTGCGGCTCTTTTGTGAAAAGCAATTACTGGTTTACGATATCCTTGAAGCCCTTGCCTGCCTTGAAAGCGGGAACCTTTGAAGCGGGAATCTCGATGGAGTTACCGGTTCTGGGGTCTACGCCTGTTCTGGCATTTCTCTGGCGCTGCTCAAATGTGCCGAAGCCTGTGAGCTGAATCTTGTCACCATCGGCAACTGCCTTGATGATAGTATCGATTGTTGCGTTGATTGCCTTCTCGGCATCCTTCTTAGAAAGACCGCTCTGCTCTGCAACAGCAGCGATAAGATCTGTTTTTTTCATCTTCAATTACCTCCATAAATCTTTTGTTTTTGAATTATTTTAACTTCCTCCCAGAGGGAATCAAGTTGCGTCATTGATGCTTCCTTTACGTCGATGCCGCGCTCTTTTGCGAGCTCCTCGAGCATTGTGAAGCGGTTGATAAATTTGTCACAAGCCTTGTAGAGAGCGTGCTCGCTGTCGATCTTCAGGAAACGTGAGACGTTAACTACCGTGAAGAGCACGTCGCCGATTTCTTCCATCTGGTTATCGGCGTTGCCGAGAGTGATCGCAACGTTGAGCTCGTTGCACTCCTCTGTCAGCTTTGTCATCGCACCCTCGGCGTCATCCCAGTCAAAACCGACCTTTGACGCCTTGCGCTGGATCTCCTCGCTTCGCATGAGCGCGGGAAGAGCGCGCGAAACACTCTGCATCGCCTCAGCGTAGGTGGTCTGCGACTTTGTCTTCATCTTGACAGCGTCCCAGTTGGACAGCGCCTCCGTAGCATTCCCGGCATTCTTGTCGCCAAAGACATGCGGGTGACGGATAATCAGCTTTTTACAGATACCGTCGCATACGTCATTGATGTCGAAGCTGTTCTCTTCCCTCTCCATCTCGCAGTGGAGTGCAACCTGCAAGAGCACGTCGCCGAGTTCTTCCTTGAGAAGCTCCTTGTCGTCATTGTCAATGGCTTCAATTGCCTCGTAGGTCTCCTCTATGAAGTTGGAGCGGATAGACTTGTGGGTCTGTTCCCTGTCCCACGGACAGCCGCCCGGGGAACGGAGAATTTTGACAATCTCAACCAGATCGTCAAAGTTGTACTTTTCTTTAACAGGATATTCCATATTATTACTCCGAATAGCGCGGGTTTTCAACCCACAGTATTCTATTTTAACCAATTAAGTGTAATTTTTCAAGTGTTTTTGCGATTTTTTCGCCTTTTGGTAAAAACCGCACCTCTTTTGCAGAAAAAGTTCGCAATACTAGTAATATTGCAATATAAACAATAACCGCAGCAAGAATGGCAAGAATCGTGCTGAGCCTGTGGTTCATCTTTCCCTCGAGGAAGGCATTCGCAAAGTATGCGGCTGCCGCGCAGCAAACCGCAGCAATCAACGGCTTCACGGTTGTTGAGAGGAAGTCGGGTACCACCTTTGAATGCTTGATCAGCAGGTACATGCCCGCAGCGCAGATGATCGCGTAGGAAATCATTGAGCCGGCTGTGGCGCCCTGAATGTTGATCTCGGGAATGCTTACGAACACCCATGAGGTGCCGATTTTGATGAGCATGCAGATAGTATAGAGTATCATAGGCAGCTTGACCTTGCCGATACCGTTGAGCATACTGCATATCGGTGTGATGATCGCAGTAAAGATGGTCGTGATACCCATCAGTGTGAGGACGTTTCCGCCGACCTCGACGATATCCTGACTCGCGTAAATAAAGCCCATAATCGGGTGTGCAAGCACGCATAGTCCGAACGCCATAGGCAGGGTAAACATCATCGTCATCTTGAGGACGGTGTCTACCGAGCTCTTGAGTTCCGCCTTGTCACCCTTTGTCCACGCGCTTGTGACGTTAGGCATAGCGCTTGAGCCGAATACCTGGGTAACGGCTGTAACGAGCTGCATCAGCGTCAGAGAAGAGCCGTAGCAGCCCCAAAGGCTGGTGTGAATCGTGGGCGGAATATCCTTGAAGCCGTAGAATACCTCACGCGGATAGTAATCGTGGTACTGGCGGAAAAGCGCGTCGGCGTTGTTCTGTGCAAGGCCGAAAAGCACGTTCTGGATAATAACCGCATCAATCAGCGAACCGATGCTCATAACGAGCGCGCCGCCGACAATCGGAAGCGCCGTGCGGATAATTATTCCGAGAGTTTCCTTCTGCCGCCTTGCGGTGATCGAGCTTTCGAAATATTCCCTCGGAATGCCGTCGCCGCCGATTTTGTACTTCAGAATCAGAAAGATACTCGAGCAAAGGCTCGCAAGCGAGATACCGCAGATATTGCCCGCGACCGAAAACGCGAGGATCGTGTTCTGAGCCTCGTTGATATCGCGGAGCTCGAACCAGAGGAAGTTGCCCGTCTCCTTGTAATGCGCCATTCCGAAGTACATGATAAGATAGGCAAACGCCGCGCCTAAAACGAGCTTGACAACAGCCTCGATAACCTCGGAAACAGCCGTCGGGAACATATTGCGCTGTCCCTCGAAGTAGCCGCGGTAAATTGACGCGATACAGCCGAAAAGTACCGTCGGCGCCAAGGCGAGCATCGCGTAAATCGAATACGGCGACTTTACGAATTTGAAGGCGTAGGGAAAGCTGACAAGCATCAGACCTATGGTGCAGACGAGTCCGACCACCAAAAACAGCGGTATCGATACGCGGTGCACCTGCTTGACGTCCTTGTACCTTTCCTCAGCCATATTCTGGGAAATCATGCGCGAGATAACAATCGGCAGACCGCCCGTCGCGACGGTGAAAATAACGCCGAATACCTCGTAGGCATTGTTGTAAATACCCATTCCCATCGAGGCAAGGCTCTGTCCGAACATGGAGTAGATGTTGGTGAGGATAACCTTGTCGAGGACTCCGAACACCTTGACAACCACCATGCTGACGGTAAGTATCGCGGCTCCCTTGACAAAGGTTTGCGAGGCACTTTGGCTCGCGTTGGCAACCGCGTTATATTTTTTTGACAAATTGAATCACCTTATAAATCAGATTCGATTACTCAGCGGCTTCTTCCGCTGTCTCAGCTGCAGTCTCAACCGCTTCCTCAACAACCTCTGCAGCGGCTTCGGGAGCTTCCTGAGCTGCGGGAGCAGGCTCATCTTCCTCTACCTTCGCGCCGCAAATGTTGCAGTAAATGGAATTTCTGGGGATTTTAGCCTCGCACTGGGGGCACTTCTTCTGATTCTTTACGGAATCAATATGAGCGTTGATGATGTCGAGGTTCTCCTTGAGCTCCTTTACATCGGCTATCAGCTGAGAGACCTCAGCGGAGGTGTCAACGCCGAATACCTCTTTCTTGTAGGTATACTTACCGATATCGCGGAGCTTCTTGTTGATTTCGCCTCTGATTTCGGCGGCAGTAATCTTGTGCTTTGATGTGTCGTATACAGTGGACGCTTTCTTTGAAACCACAGCTGCCGCTGCTTTAGCGTTAACTACTACATCGTCAAAAATTTCATCGAATTTTCCCATAATAATCACCTTTCTGTTTGATTTCGGAGCTTTGCTCCTTTAAATTTATTATCAAATAGTATAGCACTATTTAATATATTATTCAATGGTTGATTTGCCGTAAAAGCCCTGTATCTCGGCTTTTCTTTTAAGAATTTCGTCAAATCGGTCTATATATTCATACGGGAATTTGAAGTTAAATATCCGTTTGAGATAGTCCGTCTGCTGATTTTTCAGTTTTGTCACTCCGCCGCAGCCACAGGCTAAAATAGTATGGGTCTCGTCCATGACATAGACGTTGTACAGGCTCTCGCAGCCGCGCTTTGACCAGCCGACGTTTTCGAGATTGCCTACCATTCGCGTCTGGCGGTAGAGGTAATAGGGAATGTACTCGCTCTCTGTCAGGCGCTTTTTGGCGTAAGCGAGCATCTCACGCGCAGCGGCGGCTTCCTCACGGTTGAGGGTCTTGCCGTCCTGAGTGAGTGTTGACGCGCGCTTCATGCAGAGGGTGTGAACCGTCACGCACTCCGCCTCGAGCCTGAGCATATCGTCGAGCGAACGGGCGAAGCTCTCGGGAGTATCGGCGGGAAGTCCCGCGATAAGGTCGGTATTTATATTATTAAAACCGCATTCGCGCGCCAAAGCAAACGCCCTGAAAAAGTCCTCTGCCGTGTGGCGTCTGCCGATAGCACGCAGCACCTCATCATTTGTCGTCTGGGGATTTATGCTTATGCGGTCAACTTTATTTTCTTTTAAGGAATAAAGTTTCTCGGCGGTGATGGTGTCGGGTCTGCCCGCCTCAACAGTGAACTCGCGGCAACTCGACAAATCAAATGAGGAATTGACCGTTCCGAGAACCTTATCGAGCTGTTCCGCGCTGAGGGTGGTCGGAGTTCCGCCGCCGAAGTATACGCTTTCCGGACGCAGTCCCAAATCCGACGCGATCTGAGCCGTCGCCTTTATCTCCTCGCAGAGCAGGTCTGTATACGGCTGAATCAGCTTTTTCGCGCGCTCGACCGAAGACATTACGAATGAGCAGTAGCTGCACCTTGACGGGCAAAACGGCACGCCTACGTACAGGCTGAAGCTCTCGGGCCGCGAAAGACTGATGATCCTCTGTTCGTGCTCCTCTGTCATCATCGCGAGACTGAGCTTTTCCGGACTGACAAAGTAATCGTCGAGAAAACGGCGTTCAACCGCCGCCTCACCGAGCTCTTCCCTGACGCGGCGCAGAAGCTTGATCGGCCGCACGCCTGTCAGCAGTCCCCATGGCTGGTCTACTCCGCTGAAATCGCGGAGAATCACATAGAGCAGCTTGACCATACTCAGCTCGTTTTCGCCGTCGTCGGATGACACGGGCGCGGATTTTGCCGCTTCAAAACCGCCGATACGGACGCTGACGGTAATATTCTCTCCCTGCTCTGCGCAGATATAAGGCAGCTCCAGGGCTGAATCGTCCTTGAAAACGTTTATCTTTTCGTTCGGGAAGAACAGCCGCGTTAAGTTTTCGAGCTCGAACCAGAATTTGTTGTTGCGGACGTAAAGATTCATATTACAGTCTCCTCATCAGAGGATTCCATCTGCGCTCGTGCTCGAGCGTAGTCATCGGGCCGTGACCCGGGATTACGTGGTAGTCGCCGTCTAGCTCCTTGAGCTTTTTGAGCGAGGCGATCATATTCATGTCGTCGCCGGTCGGCAAGTCGGTTCTGCCGTATGACTCGCAGAAGAGCGTGTCGCCGCTTATCATAACGTCGTCGAAAATATACACTCCGCAGCCGCTCGTGTGACCGGGTGTGTAAAGATACTTTATCTCGGTTTCGCCGAGCTTGAAGGTTTCTCCGTCGTCGAGCAGGATATCCGCGGAGAACGGTTTGAACGGAATGCCGTGGCGAGCGGTGCCGTTGTAATCGGTATTGCTGAGAAATTCGTTATTGTGCTTGCCCGTGACGATTTTCGCGCCGAACTTATCCGCAAGCTGCTTTGCAAAGCAGATATGGTCATAGTGGCCGTGAGTCAGAATCACATATTCGAGCCTGCCGCCGTCCTTCTCGATCTGAGAAATCAGCGCATTGCTCTCGGCTCCGGGGTCGGTGACGGCGCTCTTGCCTGTCGCCTCGTCGACTAGATAGCAGCAGTTTGTGGCGATCTCTGTAACATGGTAAAGTTTAATATCTATCATCGTTTCAAATCCTTTGAGTTAATGTCGATGGTGACGGGGCCGTCGTTGAGCAGCGACACCGCCATATCAGCGCCGAAGATTCCCTGAGCGACCTTCTTCACGCCAGCGTCGCGGAGCCTTTGGCAAAAATATTCATATAGCGGCTCTGCCTGTTCGGGTCTTGCTGCGGCTATAAAGCTCGGACGCCTGCCGTGGGAACAGTCCGCGCAGAGTGTGAAGTTTGAGATAACGAGCACCTCGCCGCCGATATCATCTAGAGAGAGGTTCATCTTGTCGTTTTCATCGGTAAAGACGCGAAGTCCCGCGATTTTGTTTGAGAGAACCTCCGCCTCCTTTTTGTCGTCCTCCTTAGCTACGCCGAGGAGTACGAGGAAGCCCTGTCCGATTTCGCCGACGGTCACGCCGCCAACCTCAACCTTCGCGAATTTTACGCGCTGCAATATTGCTTTCATATGATATATCCTATAATCTCTTGATCTCCTCAATGCCGTTAATATCCGAAAGCCTGGATATTACGCCGCGAAGGTGGTTTCGTCCCATAACGTCGATTGTCACTGTGACAACCGCCTTGTTGTTCTTGACCTCGCGGGAATTGAGGGTGTGAATGTTGATGTGCATTGTGGACAGCTTGACCGTCACGTCCGCGAGCAGACCCGAGCGATCGGTAGCTGTGATCTGTAATGTACTGCGGAACGCCTCGTCGACCTGCTCCTCCCAGAAGCAGCTTACCCAGCGCTCGGGTTCCTCGGACTGCGAGATGTCCTTCGGCACGTTGGTGCAGGTGCGCTTGTGAATGGACACACCGTAGCCGCGTGTAATATAGCCGATAATCTCGTCGCCCGGAAGCGGGTTGCAGCAGTTCGAGAACTTAACAAGAACGTCGTCGTTGCCCTCGATGATAACTCCTGAGCTCGCCTTGCTGCGCTTTTCTGGAACTGGCGGTACGGTTATGCTCTCGAGGTCGCTCGCGTAGGTTTTCTGATACTCCTCGCGCAGACGCGGCATGATTTTCCAGAGCTGGATACCTCCGTAGCCTACTGCCGCGTAGAAGTCGTCGAGCGTATTGTACTGCTTTTTGACGGAAACGCTGCGAAAAAACTCGGGGTACTCCTCTTCGGTGAGGTTCATTCCCTGACGCTTGAACTCGCGTTCGATCATAGCCTTGCCCTCGACAATGTTCTCGTCACGTTTCTCGTGCTTGAACCACTGTCTGATTTTGGACTTGGCTGACGCGGTTTTGCATATATCGATCCACGCGCGGTTGGGATGCTCCTCCTTCTGGGTGAGAATCTCGCAGATGTCGCCCGTGCGCAGCTTATAATCAATGGATACGATTTTGTTGTTAATTTTAGCACCGACCATGCGGTGGCCGACCTGAGTGTGTATAAGATAAGCGAGGTCAATCGGCGTTGAACCTCTGGGCAGGCTCATAACATCGCCCTTCGGAGTAAAGACGTAAACGTCGTTTTCCTCGAAGTCGTTGCGGATATTGCGCGCGATATCTGTCGCGTCCTCGGTCTGGAGCTGCTCGAGAATCATCTTTCTGACGTTCTCGATATTCTTGTGCAGCCTGTCCTCGACCTTGCCGTTTTTGTCCATACCGAGCTTGTATTTCCAGTGAGCCGCGATTCCGTATTCGGCGGTGTAGTGCATTTCCCAGGTGCGAATCTGCACCTCGAAGGGAATTGCATTCTTGTCGAGCACGGTTGTGTGAAGGCTCTGGTACATATTCGGCTTGGGCATCGAAATATAGTCCTTGAAGCGGTTCGGAATCGGCTTGAAGATATCGTGCACAACGCCGAGAACATTGTAGCAGTCGGATACGTTGTCAACGATGACCCTGACAGCGAAAACATCAAAAATCTGGTCGATGCTCTGACCGCGCATGAAGGTCTTGCGGTAAATGCTGTTGATGCTCTTGACCCTGCCGCTGATAAAGACGTTCTTGATGGTATCCTTCGTCTTTGCAAGGAGCTGAGCCTTGATTTCCTCAATGAACTTATCTCTGCCCTCCTCGTTCATTAGAAGGGTGTTTTCGATTTCGCTGTAGCCAATCGGGTCGAGGTACTGCAAAGAACGATCCTCAAGCTCGTCTTTGATCGCCTTGATACCGAGGCGGTGCGCTATCGGTGCGAAAACCTGCATGTTTTCGAGGGATTTATCCCTGCGCTTCTGCTCGGGCATACAGTCCATAGTGCGCATATTGTGCAGTCTGTCGGCGAGCTTTATGATAATGACGCGGATATCGTCCGCCATCGCGATAAGCATTTTTCTGATGTTCTCAGCCTGCTGCTCCTCGCGCGAAGAATACGGGATCTTTGAGATCTTGGTTACGCCGTCAATGAGCTTGGCAACATCAGCGCCGAAGCGTCTGCCTACCTCTTCTAAGGTAACGTAGGTATCCTCGACCGTGTCGTGCAGCAGCGCGCCGCAGATCGTATCTGTGTCCATACCGAGCTCCGCGACAATGCAGGCAACCGAGGTTGGATGGAGAATGTACGGAATGCCCGAAACCCTGCGCTGGTCGCCGTGACACTTCTCGGCAAAGCTATAAGCGGAGCGTATTTTCTCCATATCGCAATTGTTGTTCGAGGTTTCGAGAATGTGCTCCAGCTCAGAATAGTCCTGGTAATGCGCTACGTTTGAAAATCTGCTCACTGTATCGCCTCCTTTAGCGCTTTTATGACGGGTGCGGCTTCAAGGCTAACCTTGCCGCTTGTCGGATTGAGGGTGATGCTTGAAATGCCCATTCCCTCTGTATAATTGATCAGTGAAAGCTGTTTCATCGCTTCGAGGATCACGCGGATCCTGCCGAAGTTGATTTTTCCTCCCAGACGGTGCGGCAAGGTATCGATCGGATATCTGTATCCGCCGTTATTCCTGAGGTACCTGTAAACCGCCGCGAAATCATCGCGCTCCGGCAGCAGGCGTTTAAGAACCGACTGTGGAAGCTCCCTTCCGCTGATGAAGGTCTCGAACGCTCGGTTGGCGTTAAGTATCCGTTCGCTGTCGACGTCGCTGTACTTTATATCCTTGATGTAAACGGCAACAGAACTGAGCCCGTTGTAGGTGTTGATCTCGAGCGTCGCGGCAATGTCAACCACATCGCCTCTGCAATACGGGAATTCATCGGGAGTAACAAAGAAGTACATCGCGGCGATGCCCGCTCCGTTTCGTGAAAGAAGAACACGGAGATGTTTATTATTCCCAACAGGAATTATATTATCAATCGTCATTTTATAAAAGCCGAATACAGGCGTGGGGTTGCCCGCGCCGTAGGGCTGCATGCACTCAAGCTCACTGATAGCCGTCAGATCAAGATAGGCGGGATTGAGCTTGCAGTCGATATTCAGCGTATCATACGGCATTTTCTGAAAACCGGCGGCGTATTTGTTAATTCTTTTACGGAATAATTCTATGTTTTTGCTCTCGAGCGAAAGCCCTGCCGCCATAGGGTGTCCGCCGTAGTGAGTAAGAAGCTCGTCGCAGGCGGCAATTGCGTCGCACAGCGGAAAGCCCTCTACGCTTCTGCCCGAACCTTTCGCATTTTCTCCGTCGCGGGAAATGACGATCGCGGGCTTGCCGAAGGCTTCCTTGACGCGTGATGCGACAATGCCGACAACGCCTTGGTGCCAGCCCTCGCCGTCGAGGACGATAACGCTGTCGCGGGCAAGCGCGGGATTATTTCTTATCATTTCGTCAATCTGAGAAACTATACTGTTCTCGATTTCGCGCCTTTCGGTGTTATCGTCGGTCATCGTCTGGGCGATCTCAACCGCCTCGTCGTAATCCTCAGTGAGAAGCAGGCTGACGGATCTGCCCGACGAACCGAGCCTGCCGACGGCGTTTATGCGCGGCACAAGGGTGAAGGACACCCTGCCTGCTGTCAGGGGCTTGTCGCCTATTCCCGAGGCCTGGACGAGCGCACTGATTCCCGGGCGGTCGGAGTTCTTGATCCGCTCCAGTCCGCGCTTTACAAATACGCGGTTCTCACCGCGCAGATCAACTATGTCGCCTATCGTGCCGAGGCTGAGAATATCGGCGTAGTTGTCGAGCAGCATATCGGTGTCGCAGTACTCGCCCTCGAGCGCCATAATCAGCTTGAATACAACCCCGACGCCCGATAAACTCTTGAACTTACTCGGACAGTCCTTTCGGTGCAAATCAACTACCGCGACTGCGTCGGGCAACTCCGAGAGCGGCATATGGTGGTCGGTGACGACCGTATCGATGCCCAGCTCCTTTGCGCGGGCGATCTCCTCCTTCGCGGCGATTCCGTTGTCAACCGTGACAATCAGCTTCACGCCCTTTTCGGCGAGCAAATCCACGGCGGCTTTGTTCATGCCGTAGCCCTCGGTCTCGCGCGACGGAATATAGTAGGTGACATTCGCTCCGACCGTTTCAAGATACGAATACAGAAGCGCGGTTGAAGTTACGCCGTCCGCGTCGTAATCGCCGTAGACACAGATAAGCTCGCCGCTGTCTATCGCCTGTCTGACGCGCTCGGACGCCTTGTCCATGTCCTTGATTTCGAGCGGATCGGCAATAACGCTGTTGTTACTGAGAAAATCCTGCACCTCGTCGCGGGAAGAAAAACCTCTGATTTGCAGCAGCATTGCAATCAGCGGCGGTATTTGATTTTCATGCTCGATTTGCTTTGCCTTTTCCCTGTCGAGCGGCGCAACCTTCCAAAGCTTCAAAATCAGCGCTTCCTTTCTTAATGGTCATGTATATGCAGCATATCCTCGGCATGAGAACGCGCCGCGTCGGTGATGTTTACTCCGCCGATGATTCTCGCGAGCTCGTTTACTCTGCCGTCGTAGTCGAGCGGCTGAACCTCGGTGAAGGTTCTTCCCTGCTCAACCTGTTTCTTTATCAAATAATGATGGTCGGCAAGCGCGGCGATCTGCGCCTGATGGGTAACGCAGAGAACCTGGCACTCCGACGATACCTCGCGCAGCTTGAGGCCTACCTTCTCGGCGGCAGAGCCCGAAATGCCCGTATCTACCTCGTCGAAAATCAGGGTATCAACGGTGTCAGTGCCCGCGAGGACTGTTTTTATCGCGAGCATCATTCGGGAAAGCTCGCCGCCCGAGGCGATTTTTGCGACTGGACGCGGTGTTTCACCGGGGTTTGCGGAAATCAACAGCTCCATCTTGTCCATGCCCTTTGGCGAGAGCGCTGATTCCTCGAAATACGGGACTAGCTCCACATTTGGCATATTCAAAAACGACATTTCCGCCTTTACCTTCTCGGCAAATTCCGCAGCGGTCTTTCGTCTATTATTGCTAAGCGCGAGCGCTGACTGCTCAGCCTCTTCCCTTGCGGCTTTGCAGGCGGCAATCAGCTCGTCGCGGTTTCTGTCATAGTTCAGCAATTCCTCCAGACGGCTCTGCATTTGTTCGGCTAACGCAGGCAGCTCGTCGGCGGTACAATTATATTTTCTTGTCAGTCGGTTGATCAGGTCGAGCCTCTCCTCGATTTCCTCCAGCCTTTCGGGGTCACTCTCGAGGTTGTCGAGCGCGTCGCTGACAAGCTCTGCACAATCGCGGAGATTGTAGTATACGTCGGTGAGGGTATTGCTGATTTCCTCATAATCGGCGCTGTAATTCGCGGCGTTCTGCATGGCGTTCGCCGCCATATCGACGAGCTCGCAGCCGCTGTTGTCCTCTCCGCTGAGAAGCATATGTGCACGGTTGAGAAGCGATGACAGCTTTTCGAAATTCATCAGCGCGGAACGCTCCGAATCCAGAGCTTCCTCCTCGCCGATCTGAATGTCAGCATCAAAAAGCTCCTTCGACTGGAAGCTGAGCAAATCTATTTCGCTGAGTCGGCTGCTCTCGTCGGAATTAGCTTCGTTTAATTTCTTCTGAAGAATTAAATATCTCTTGTACTTCTCCTTGTAATCCTCGAGCGCGGGTATCAGTCTGCCGTAGCGGTCGATGTAATCAATGTGGGTTTCGGGAGAAAACAGCTCGTAGCTCTCGTGCTGGCCGTGTATATTTATCAAGCCCGCCGCGATTTCTCTGAGCATTGCGGCGGTCGCGGGTCTGCCGTTGATTTTGCAGGTGCTTTTGCCCGACGCGCTGAGGGTTCGCTGCAAAAGCAGCTCGTCTTCATCTGAATCAAAGCCGAATCCCTCAAGCTTCCGACGGACGGCAGCATTCACGTTATCGAACTGAGCGCTGACGAACGCCGAGGAAGCGCCTGTGCGGATTATTTCGCGCGAGGTTCGCTGTCCCATGATAGCGTTGATCGCGTCGATGATAATACTCTTGCCCGCGCCCGTTTCGCCCGTGAGGACGTTCAGGCCGCTGCTGAAATCGATCGCGCTCTTCTCAATAACCGCGATATTCTCAATGTACAATGTCTGTAGCATGTTATCATCTCTGTTGGTTTATTTTTTCTGCTGTTTAAGATAGTCCAGCAGCTCTGCGGCGCTCTCGTCGCTGCGGCACGCAATAAAAATCGTATCGTCGCCCGCGAGGGTTCCGACAATATTGCTGTTCCCTATGGAATCGAGAGCGGCACAAACGGCGTTTGCCATGCCGCTGAGAGTCTTGACAACCACGATATTCTGCGCTCTGTCGATAGTCAGCACAGAGGTGGAGAACAGCTGCAGGAAGTTTGAGCGGATATCTGCCGAATTGCTGTGAGAAGCGCTGTAACGGTATTTGCCGTCGCTTCCGAGGGTTTTCACAAGGCGCAAATCCTTGATGTCCCTCGAAATCGTCGCCTGAGTTACCTTGTAGCCCGCCTGACTGAGACGAGCAAGCAGTTCATCTTGGGTTTCTATAGATGATGACGCGATTATTTCAAGAATTTTTTCGTGTCTTCCGCTTTTCATTTTATCTCTCTCTCCTTGAGTTTTTCGTTGAGTTTTTTATAGAAATTGCGTTTTTTTAGTGACATAAGCCGTAAGGTCTGCTCCGAACGGCGGATAATTACGGAATCGTTCTCCTGAATGTCGATATTTTCCTCGCCGTCCACCGTGAGAACGCAGGAACAGTCTAGCGGGATCTTGACCGTTACCGTGAGCTGCGAGTCCTCCTCAAACACCACAGAACGTGAGAACAGCGAGTGCGGACATACGGGAGTCATTAGAATACAGCGCATCTGCGGCGAAAGTATCGGGCCGCCCGCGGAAAGCGAATATGCCGTGGAGCCTGTGGGTGTTGAAAAAAGCAGTCCGTCGGCGCGGTACTTGGAAATCACTTCGCCGTCGAGCGAAAGAGTGAGGTCGATGATTTTTGAGAGCTGTCCGTGCGCCACAACAGCGTCATTTACGGCGAGATAATGCCGTGACACTCCGTCTTTGATGACCTCAATATCTAGCAAAAGCCTGTTCTCAACACTGTAGTCGCCCGTGATAAGCCGCGCGAGACTGTCAATTTCCTCGGTCTCAACGTCAGCCGCGAAGCCGAGCCTGCCGACGTTAACGCCTATGAGCGGAGTGTCGGTCTGAGCAGCGTACTTTGCCGCGTGGATAATCGTTCCGTCACCACCGACGGTGATCGCCGCGTCGCTGTGAGCAAGAAGCTGTCTTAAGCTAAAATAATATGTAATGCTGCTCGAGCGGAAATGACCCTTGCACTCGATCGGCATCGCCACGGACGCGCCGTGCTCACGCATCAGCGCAACTATCCTTTCGGCGCAGGAAATCGCCTTTTCCTTGCTGAGATTTACAATAATAGCCGCTTTCATTGTCGCTCCTATTTGTCAAGCTCCGCGTGAGAGCTTGCGACAAGCTGCTCGGGAGTGACCTCTGTGTATGATTTCGGTTCGTCGGATTTTCTGAGATGAATGAGGTACTCGATGTTTCCCTCGGGGCCTTTGATCGGCGAGTAGTCGAGATTGAGCACGTCAAAGCCGTTTTGCAGGACAAAGTCATAAATACCGCGGACTACCTCGATATGTACCTGAGGGTCGCGGACGACGCCCTTCTTGCCGACCTTTTCCCGTCCCGCCTCAAACTGCGGCTTTATCAGGCACACAGCCTCGGCATTTTCGCTGAGAAGCTCCCTCGCAACGGGCAATATCAGTCTGAGCGAAATGAACGACACGTCGACGGAAAAGAAATTGATATCGTCGGGCACCTGCTCGCGGGTGACCTTGCGCATATTGGTGCGCTCGAGATTTACTACGCGCTCGTCGGTGCGTAGCTTCCACGCGAGCTGTCCGTAACCCACGTCGATCGAGTATACCTTCTTTGCGCCGTTCTGGAGCATGCAGTCGGTAAAACCGCCCGTTGAGGCTCCTATGTCCATTGCAATTTTTCCGTTGAGGTCGAGATCAAAGTTTTTGATAGCCTTTTCGAGTTTAAGACCGCCCCTGCTTACGTAGGAAAGTACGCTGCCGCGCACCTCTAGGCTGACATTCTCGTCATAAGAGGTGCCGCACTTGTCCGCCTTCTGATTATCGGCGTAGACCAAGCCCGCCATGATTATCGCCTTTGCCTTCTCGCGGCTCTCGGCAAAGCCCTTTTCATATACCAGTATATCCAGTCTTTTTTTCATGAACAGAATTCCTTTTTTTGATGTTTTCCACCATGCCGTCGGAATCAAGCCTGAGCATGTGGAGCGCCTCGTCGACGGACATCTGCTTTACAAAGCCGTCGCGGATAGCGCGAATATGGTAGCTGCCTTCAAAGCCGCACAGATTGAGCATATCCGAGAAGGTACGGGCGATGCCGCCGTTGAGGATACCCTCCTCGAAGAACCACACCTTTCCGAAGCCCGCGGCAAAATCGATCGCCTTTCGGTTTATGGGCTTTATGCGGCACAGCTTTAGAATGCATACCTCGATACCCTCATTGGCAAGCCGCTCTTTTGCGCGCAGCGCGTAGGAGAAAAGTCTGCCGTAGGTGACGATCAGCATATCGCAGTCCTCGCTGCCGTAAATGTCAAAATCCACGCTCTCGTGCGTAAAATCATCGGGTCTGTAAAGCTCGCCGCCGCGCGGATAGCGAACGGAAACAAGTCCGTCGTCAACATATATCGCTGATTTCAGCGCGGATTTTAAGCCATCGAAATAGGTCGGAGAGTAAATCGTCGTTTGCGGAATTGAATTGAGCATTGAAACGTCGAATACGCCCTGATGAGTCTCGCCGTCGCTGCCGACAATTCCCGCGCGGTCAACCGCGAGAACGAGGTGGTTGTTGCCGAGCGCCGCATCGTGGATAAGCTGGTCGTAGGCGCGCTGCAGGAAGGTAGAATAAACCGCGAAAACAGGCCGCATTCCCTTTGAGGCGAGGCCGCAGCCAAAGGTGACGGCGTGCTCCTCGGCGATACCTACGTCGAAGAAACGGTTCCTGTACTGCTTTGAGAATTCCGTAAGCCCCGTGCCACCTGTCATAGCAGCGGTGATGGCGCAGATTTTTGAATCGTCCTCGGCGAACTCGCAGAGCGTCTTGCCGAAAACAGCCGAAAATCCCTTGTGGCTGGATAGCGGCTCGCCCGAGTCGATATCAAACTTGCCGATGCCGTGGAACTCACCCGGGCTCTTCTCGGCAGGCTGATAGCCCTTGCCCTTCTTGGTGACAACGTGGATCAGAACAGCCTTGTTTTCCTTTTTCGCGACGCTGAACGCGTTTTCGAGTTCCTCTACGCTGTGTCCGTCAATCGGGCCGAGATAGGTAAATCCGAAATCATCAAACAGCGTATTTTTGTACACCATATTCTTGATTCTCGATTTACTGCGGCGCAGAACACCGCGCACAAGCCTGCCGACAAGCGGTATCTTGGAGAGAACCTTCTCGGTTCCGCGCTTGACGCGGATATACCACGGCTGTATTCGCACCGTCGTCAGATAACGCGGAAACGCCCCGACGTTCTTTGATATCGACATTTTGTTATCGTTGAGAATCACTATGAAATTCTTGTTGAAACGGCCGGCGTTGTTGACCGCCTCAAAGGCAAGACCGCCCGTGAACGAGCCGTCGCCTATCACAGCGATAGTGTGACTGTTGTCGCCACTGAGCAGCTTTGCATTGGCGATTCCGAACGCCGCCGAGATAGAGGTGCTGCTGTGACCTGTATTAAAATCATCGTAAATGCTCTCCTCGGTTTTCGGGAAGCCCGAAATTCCGTCCTTGAGCCGTAATGTGTCAAATTTATCGTATCTGCCCGTGAGCAGCTTGTGGGTGTAGCTCTGGTGGCCGACGTCCCAGACAATGCTGTCCTTCGGGAAGCGGAAGCTGCGGTGCAGCGCAACAGTCAGCTCAACCACGCCGAGATTCGGCGACAGGTGGCCTCCGTTGACAGATACAACCTCGACGAGCTTTTCCCTGATTTCCGCGCAAAGCTGAGGAATCTCTTCCTCGGAAAGCCGCTTTACGTCCTTCGGGGAATGTATCGCCGGCAGGATTTTATACTCTCCCATTTTTCTCGTTCCCTTATAATTCTTTTGAGGAATTAATTCGTCCTCTTGGCGAGATCAAGCGCGAAATTTTTCAGCTCTGTGGTATCCGCTCTGAACGCCCCGAGAGCCTCAAGAGCCTGTTGAGTAAGCTCGTCCACCAGCTCTCTGCAGCGCTCGATACCGAGCAGCGAAACATAGGTTGATTTGCTGTTTTCCACATCGCTGCCGACGGGCTTGCCTAGTTCCGCGTCTGTGGAGGTCCGGTCGAGAATGTCGTCCTGAATCTGGAAGGCGATCCCGATGCATTCTCCGTAGAGAGAAGCCGCCTTGCGCTGTTCGTCGTCGGCGTTTGCAGCGATGCATCCGAGCTCGCACGCCGCCTTGATAAGACAGGCGGTCTTTTTGTAGTCCATCTCGCGCAGAACCTCTAGCGGAGCGTTCGTGTTCTCGCTCTTGAGGTCGATGACCTGTCCGCCAACCATACCGTTTGCGCCTGCGTAGGCGGCAAGGGTTTTGGCGGCAAGACGGCACGCTCTGTTGCCCGACAATATAGCCGCTCTGTCGCTTGAGAGGGTTTCAAATGCGAGTGTAAGAAGCGCGTCGCCTGCCAGAAGCGCGATGTCCTCACCGTACACCTTATGATTCGAGGGCTTGCCGCGGCGGAGATCGTCGTCGTCCATGCAGGGCAAATCGTCGTGAATGAGCGAGTAGGTGTGGATCATTTCGACCGCGCAGGCAAACGGTGCCGCCGCGTCGTCGCTGCCGCCGCAGAGTCTTGAAAACTCAAAAACAAGCTGCGGACGTACGCGCTTGCCGCCTGCCTCGAGGCTGTATTTCATCGATTCGATCAGCACCCGTTCACGGCAATTGAGGCCGGGCAGACAATCGAGCAGCGCCTGCTCTGTCAGTTTGGCGTAATCGGTTTTCATTTTTCCTCTTCCTTTCCCTCAATAACTCTCTTATGGATATCCATGATCTGTCCCTTGTAGTTGTCGAGCGCATTGACGCAGAACGCGAGCAGCTCGCACGCCTCGGCGTACAGAGCCATGCTCTCGTCGAGCGAAGAGGATTCGTTCTCAAGCTTACTTACAGTTTCTTCAAGCGCACGGTTAGCCTCTTCAAAAGTCATTTTTTTATCCATGGTTGTCCTCCTGCCCGCCCGCGTATTCCATCAGGCGCTGCATTCTGTGATTAGCTCCGCTGCGGCTTATCGGCGTTGACAAATTCGCGCCGAGATCACGCAGCGACATTTCGGGGTTCTCGAGCCTGAGATAAGCGATCTCCCTGAGGTCATCGGGCAGACTCTCAAGACCCCTCGTCCGTTTGATTTTATTTATAGCTTCAAGCTGCTTTGTGGCAGCCGAAGCGACTTTTCTGATATTGGCAACCTCTCCATTGACCGAGCGGTTGATGTTGTTGCGCACCTGCTTGACAGCCTTGGTGCCCATGATTTCCATCGCCTGTACGGGCGCTCCGATATAGGTGAGCAAATCGCAGATCTGCTCGCTGCCCTTGAAATAGACGACGTAGTTGCCGCCTCGGATAACCGTTTTCGGCGTGAAACGGCACTCTGTGACCTCACGGAGAATGTTGCTGAGATCGGAGGCGAGGTTCTTGTGCGGCACACAGAACTCCGCGTGGTAGCTCTTCATCGGGTCTGACGCCGAACCGCAGCTGAGAAATACTCCCCTGACGAACGCCGCCGACTGTTCGTCGCTCGAGACGTTCGCGCGGTTAACTCTTAGAGTGACCTCTCCTGCGCTGTGGCCGAAGGACTCGAACACTCGCCTGCACTCGCCGCTGTCAATCAGCGATATGCGGTAGAGCTTCATTTCGTCTGACTTCGGGCGGAGCGCCGTCTGCTTCTCGATGATAGGCATAAAGAGGTTTTCGAGCAGCATTGTTATCCGACGCGCGGCGTGAGAGCTCTCTGTCGTAAATACTATCTGGTTGTCGCGAAAGACTTTGCCGAAGAGCAGCATTCCGTAAAGCTCCGCGCGCAATACGTCGCGGTCAAAGCTCTCGGTGCGGCAAAGCTCCTTTTTTACTTCTGATGAGAATGACATATCGCACCTTATTTATCGATATCGCGGTGCTGGATTACGCAGCGGTAGCCCAGCTCGCGGAAGTGGGTCTCAAAAATGCGCGCAACGGTGACGCTGCGGTGCTTTCCGCCGGTACAGCCGATTCCGACAACCAGCTCGCTCTTGCCCTCCTTGAGATAGAGCGGCACTGCGTAGTCGAGCAGTCCAAGGCTGTGATTGACAAAGCCCAGAGTGTCCTCGCTCTCGGTCACGTAATCAAAGACCTCCTTGTTCATTCCCGTGAGCGGTTTAAGCTCGGGAATGTAAAAGGGATTAGGCAGACAGCGCACGTCAAAAATCGTGTCAGCCTCGAGCGGGATTCCGTACTTGAAGCCGAAGGACATGAAGGTCAGTGTGATGCCCTGAGAGGTGTCCTCCATGAACATCGACATAACGCGCTCGCGCAGCTGCTTGTTGGACATCTTTGTGGTGTCCACCATGAAGTCGGCAAGCTTCTTAACAGATGAGAGCAGAGTTACCTCGCGCTCGACCGCCTCGGAAACAGAGCCTTCGCTGATTTTGTCAGCGAGCGGATGCTTTCTGCGCGTTTCCTTGTAGCGGAGAATTAGCACGTCGCTTTTCGCGTCAAGAAACAGTAGCTTCGCGCCTGCGTTCTCGTTCTTGAATTCCTCGATTTCGGCTGCCATCTGCTTGTAGTTTTCATTGCCGCGCACGTCAACAACAACCGCGACGCGCTTCATGCCCTCGTCAGAGGAGCTACGGCATAGATTGTATAAAGTCTGGAGCAGCGACGACGGTATATTGTCGACGCAATAGTAACCAATGTCCTCGAGGACGTGGAGAGCGGAGGTCTTTCCCGCGCCCGACATACCCGAAATAATTACAAATTCCATACGGATCCCTTTATAAAATAATTAACTCACATTCGAGAGTATAGCCTGTTTTGTCGGCTACCTCGGTCTGAACCTCACGGATAAGTGACTTTACGTCGTGTGCGGTCGCGTTGCCGGCGTTGATGATAAATCCCGCGTGCTTCTCGCTTACCTGTGCGCCGCCGTGTCTTTTGCCCTTGAGTCCGCACTGTTCAATCAGCGCGCCTGCAAAAGCTCCCTCGGGACGCTTGAAAACACTTCCTGCGCTCGGGTACTCGAGAGGCTGCTTGTCGCTTCTTCTGCCGAGGAAGTCGTCCATCTTCGCGCGGATCTCGTCGGGCTCGCCTTTCTGCATCTTGAGGGTAACGCCCGTTATTATGCAGTTGTTTCTGCGGTAAATACTGGTGCGGTAGCCGAGCTCGAGGTCATCGCGCTCGATCCTGCCTATGCCGCCGCTCGGGTCGATGTGTGAAACGCTGAAAATAACATCCTTCATCTCGCCGCCGTATGCGCCCGCGTTCATGAACACCGCGCCGCCGACCGAACCGGGAATACCCCAGCCGAACTCCAGTCCCGTAAGTCCGCATTTCAGGGCAAACTTGCACAATGAAGCGAGGCTCGCACCTGCGCCGCAGTAGATCGTGTTGTCGTCAACTAGCGAGATCCTGCGGAAGTCGCCGTCAAGGCGGATCACAACTCCGCTGAAACCCTCGTCCGAGGCGAGGACGTTGCTGCCATTGCCGAGGATCAGGTAATCGACGTCGGACTCGCGGCATTCCTTGAGGATCGCGCTGAGCTTGCTGAGCGTGCCGACCTTTATGTAAACGTCGGCGTTGCCGCCGATTTTAAAGGTTGTGTGCCTGTTGAGAGGTTCGTTCTTGCGCGCCTCACAGCCGAGGAGCATCGCAAGGTCATATATAATATCAGATCTGTTCATATTACTCCTTAAAACTTATTCCCATGTGTCGACTACGGTTTTTCCGGGCGCGGGCATTGCCGAGAGATCCATGCCGAGATTGACGAGCAAGTCCTGCGCGGCGTTGTAGCCCATCTTCTTCTGCCTGTTGTTCATGGCGGCAACCTCGATGATAACCGCCAAGTTTCGGCCGGGCTTTACGGGAATTGTGAGCGCCGGCACCTCTACTCCGAGAATACGCATGACCTCGTTGTCAAGTCCCATGCGATCGTATACCTTGGAATTGTCCCACAGTTCAAGACTGACGACCATGTCGATTTTTTCCTGGGTCTTGATAGCGCCCATGCCGAAGAGCTGACGCGCGTTGATGATACCTATGCCGCGCAGCTCGATGAAATGGCGGATATTCTGGGGCGACTGACCGATAAGCGTATTGACGTTTGTGCGCAGGATCTCGACCGCGTCGTCCGCGACAAGACGGTGGCCGCGCTTTATCAGCTCGATCGCTGTTTCGCTCTTACCTACGCCGCTGTCGCCGATCAGCAGGCAGCCTTCGCCGTATACCTCAACGAGCACGCCGTGACGGGTGATTCTAGGGGCGAGCTCGCGGTTCAGGTACTGTACAAGGCGGGCCGTCAGATCGGAAGTATTTTCATCTGTGGCGAAAATCGACACCTTGTGGAGCTTCGCGCTCTCGAGAATTACGTTTGTCGGTTCGATATGGCGGCAAATAATTACCGCGGGCGGGCCGAAACTGAAAATGGATTCAATTACCATTTTCTGAGCCTCGGAGCCAAAGCGTCCGAGATAGGCAAACTCCGTATTGCCGAGCACCTGGATCCTCTTGTTGTCAAAAAACTCGAAATAACCCGTCAGCTCCAAGCCCGGACGGTTGATTTCGACTGTTGAAATCTTGGTTTGCTCATAGTTGTCCGCGATATAAACCTTGTCAAGACCGAGCCGCTCAACAAGCTCGGATAAGGGTACTGAAAATTCAGACATACTGCCGCCGCCTTTCGAAAAATGGGTATAAATAGTCACTATACAATTAAGTTATATTATACAACAAAACGCGGCTGAGATAAAGTCCTTTCATAAAATTTTTTACAATTATTTCGCAGTTTTTTTCATTTTCTCACGGTCAATCTCAAATTCGCTGACTTTTAATTCTTTTTCAGAACTAATAAACGGCACCGTGAAGCTGTCCTCTCCCCTTCGGGCAAAATTGTTGAAAATCGAGAGGTAATTTATATTCACTGAAGGGTTATTTTTCTTTAAGAGAATTAACTGCTCCTCTATAAGACTCTGCGTCCTGTTTGTCTCCTTTATCCTCTCAATCGCGCCGTCGTCGCAGAGTGTGACATAGGCAATCGGCGAGAATGACGCTTGTGTCGAGATATAATCCACGTCGTCCTGCATTACCTGTCTGTACACGTCCTCGCTGAGCATCAGCAGCTCGAGCTTCGCAAGCGACAGGTTCGGGATATACTGCTCTCTCGCGAGCGCACACGCCTGTTCAAACGAGTCCGCCGGCACGTCTATACCCCACGGCTTTTCGCTGCTCGACAGTCGGTAGAAGGTGTAAACCACCTGTCCGCCGCGGCGGTCGACGCTGACATTCTTGATAATCGACGCGGTTTCGATCTGACGAGAATTGTTGCAGCCAGAAAGCATGACGGCGGCAGCGACAGTTAATAATATGCTAATTCCCCTTCGCATTTGACTTCCTCCCAACAAAAATATACGCCGCAGGCAGCATTACCGCCGCAACAAAGGTCAGCAGAAGCAGCGGTATCGGATTGGCTAATATTTCTTTTACAGAATTAATATATGTCGCAGTGACATAGAGAGCGAAGATGATAAGAGTGAAAATCAGCACGCATTTCCGGTTGCCGTCACTGCACGTGCCGCGCGAGATACAGCATAAAAACAGCGACACTATCATAAACACCGACATTGTCGAGAGAGCGAGATAAAAGCTCTCGATTCCGGCGAACGGCCCGAAGTGCGCAACGCGCGAAAGCACAAAGGCAGGATAGGTCTGTCTGCCGACGTAGTCTCCCAGAGCGAACCAGACGAAGAAAATGACCGCCGCGTACTTTAATCCCGTGAAAATCAGGGTAAACACAGGCTGGCGGAAACGGAAATTCCGAGTCACACCCGAGCAGCAGGCGAAGATCACAGCTATAAATGACGGCGTGACAAAGTAAAGCGTATTCTGCATGAACGCGTTGAATTCGCCGTTCAATTCAAAGCTGTAGTGGCTGAAATCAAGCTCGGACAGGCTGCCGCCGAACATCAGGATATTTGTCAGCAGCGCAAACAGAAAGAGAAATATGCCGAACCGCGAGATCACGTTCACGCCCTTGCATGCGGCGTAAGCGCAGCCTAGAAGCATGATAAACGTTATCAGGCACGGCGTGACCTCGGGAAAATACTTCGTGTGGAACATATCGATATACGGCAGCAGGAAATACAGCGCGGCATAGACAAAATACAGCGCGTAAAAAATCGCTATAGGAATCCTCAGCTTTGGCGTGAACCTCCGCGCGAGCGTGAGCACGTCGGAATCGGTTTGCTTTTTGAGTATGAGCGAAGGAAGGAAAAACAAAAAACAGACCGCAAGTCCTGCCGCGATGCAGATTGCGTTGAAGGTGAACGAAGCGTTCGGCGACAAATCATTATTCTGCAAAAGAATTACCGAGCACGCGCACAGGAGTAAAGCGAGCAGAAAACGCTTGGACGAAAACTTAACCTCTGTTTGCATCTTGCACCTCCGTCTCGGGGAACTTCTGGACACGGATCGTGTGCTTCGAGAGCTGCCGCCAGCCTGCGCGGATAAATACATCCCGCATTCTTCTCAGCGAAAACGGCGACAGTGAGGACAGGTACGGCACACCGAGGGAGGTCTTGGCACACATTCCGATGAGCACAACCGCCGTCGCGAGAGTTATTCCCCACAGTCCCGTGAAGCCGCCGACGACGATAAACAGCATGCGAAGCATCATTATCGGCGGATAGAGAGGCGACGTCACATAGCCGCATATCGCGGCGGTGGCGACAACCATCAGCGTCGACGCGCTGATTATACCCGCGTTGACCGCGCTGTCACCGATTACGAGCGCGCCGACTATGCTGACCGCGTGACCGAGGGATTTCGGTATCCGCAGACCGGCTTCCTTCATTATCTCGTACACCACCGTTATCGCGAGCACCTCGGCGGTCACGGGAAACGGAGTCTGAGCGAGGGATTCGGAGGTATTGATCAGCAGCCACGTCGGGAAATACTCGGGGTGAAACTGCGCGAGCGCGACGTACAGTCCGGGAAGAAATACCGAGACGAAGAACGAGAGGTACTTCATCAGGCGGATAAAGGCGGCATAGTAGGTGCGGTTTGAGTAGTCGTCGACGCTCTGGAACTCCTCGACAAAGAGGTGCGGAACGATCATCACGGCAGGAGTGCCGTCGACTATAATCGCGATCCTGCCCTCGGTCAGCTTGCCGCAGACCGTATCGGGTCTTTCGGATATACCGACTCCCGAAAAAAGACTGCCCGAGCCGTTGTCCTCGAGATAGTCAGAAAGGTATCCCGAGGCGAGAACGGTTTCGAGATTGCAGCCGGAAAGGCGGTTTTTCAGCTTGTTGAGCAAGTCGAGCGAAACCTGAGATTGCAGATAACAAATCATCAGCTGTGTTTTGCTGTCAGTACCGACGGTCATCTGCTCAAACTTGAGGTCGGGCGTTTTCATTCGCCGACGAATCATCGACATATTGACGCGCAGCGGCTCGGTAAAGCCCTCGCGTGAGCCGCGCTGTACAACCTCGCTCTCAGGCTCGCTGACTCCGCGGAAGCTGTAGCCCTGAACGCCGACGGCGTAAAGCTCCTCTGCCCCGTCAATCATCAGCACAGCGAATCCCGAGGTGATGTAGGTCACGATCTCGTCAGCCGAGCTGAGCTTAATCACATCGGACGATGCCATCACCGAGGAATACGCAGTAACAGACACGGCGGCAGAGTCGCGCGCGCCGTAGTCAAAGGTCAGAAGCGGATTGAGAACGCTCTGGGAGAGCTGTTCCTTATCGACGAGGCCTTCCATGGTTATCACCGCCGCCTGAATCTTCAGAGCGGATTTCAGTGTAAAAACGCGCACATTAAGGTCGGCGGAATCGTCAAACTGACTTTGCAGACTGAGCTTTATTTCGTTTATAGAATAATTCATACAATCACCATTATTAACCTAAGCAAAAACCCCGCGAATATACAGAGCAATTTTGCAGATAATAGGCTTGGTGATATAATGATTATTTCAATTCTACGAACGGTGATCCTTTACGTATTTATTATTCTCGCGATCCGCCTGATGGGAAAGCGGCAAATCAGCGATATGCAGCCGAGCGAGCTTGTGGTGACTCTGGTGGTATCGGATATTGCCTCTCTCCCGATGCAGAACACCTCGCAGCCCTTGCTCAGCGGCGTTATCCCCGTGCTTGTTCTGGTGTCGCTCGAAATCGCTGCGAGCGCGCTGATGATGAAGAGCCGCCTGTTCCGCCGCCTGATCTGCGGCAACCCTGTCGTGGTAATCGAGGACGGAAAGCTCCTGCAAAAGCAGCTCAAGCGTCTGAGAATGAGCGCCGAGGACTTATTCGCACAGCTCAGGCAGCAGGATATATTTTCAATCGACGAGGTGCAGTACTGCATTGTGGAAACGAACGGCTCAATCAGCGTTCTTGAGAAGCCTCAGAACCGCGTGCCGACCGCTCAGGATCTGGGTGTTACAATTGACGACAAAAAGCTGGAGGCTGTGGTGGTCTGCGACGGAGAGCTGCTCGACGACGGCTTGAAGCTGTGCAGCGGCAGCCGTATGCAGGTCGATAATATTCTGCAAGAGAATAATGCAAAGCTAAGCGAGGTCTTTATCCTCACCCTCGACGGAAACGGCAAATACAACCTGATCGCAAAGGAGGTTTCATGAAGCGTATAATAATCTCCCTAGCCCTTCTCGCAGCCTGCGCAATAGGCGCTGTAATCGAAACAGCTTACATCAGCAGCAGCGTGGACAGCTACACCGAAACGATTGACAGAATAGACGGCTATATGCTGCGCGACGATTTCGAGAACGCTCTCACGGAATGCACTCGATTGAACGACGAGTGGACGGACAGCGCTCACGGAATCGACGCTTTGCTGATTCACGACTATGTGGACGGCATAGGACTTGGCATCGCTCAGATGAAATCGCACATTGAAAGCGGCAACCCCGATATGTACTTCTCGGAAAGCGAGAAAACAAAAAGGGCGCTCGCGTCCATAAAGGACAGCGAGTACCCGTACGCCGAAAATATCCTGTAAACAAAAAGGAGAGACTTGAAAACAAGCCTCTCCGTTTTTTAATATTATTATTTTGCGGCCTTCTTCTTTGCCTTGTGGTTCTGCCACATAACCCAGAGAGGACCTGCGATGCAGATTGAGGAATAACAGCCTGAAACTACACCGATCATCATCGGAAGAGCGAAGCCCTTAACCGAGGAGATATTGAAGATCGTCGCGAGTACGTAAACGGTCATAATCGCTGTCAGGGTGGTGACAGAGGTCATGATTGTACGCTTGAGCGTCTTTGTCGCAGAAACGTTGAATACGGTGCCGACGTCTGTTCTTCTGCCCATGAGTTTTCTCTCCTCACGGACACGGTCGTAAATAACGATGGTATCGTTCAGTGAGTAACCGAGAATCATGAGTACAACCGCGATGAAGTTTGAGTCGATAGGCATCTGGAAGATAACGTAGAGGAAGTAAATCATCGCTACGTCGTGGAACAGAGCTACCAGAGCCATGACGCCTGCGGAAAGACCGCCGATTTTCTTGAAGCGGATGGTTACATAGAGAACCATCAGAATGCTCGCGAGAGCTACCGCCGCAAGACACTTGAGCAGGAAGCTGAAGCCCATGGAAGCGTCAACCGAGTTCGCCTCAAGTGTGATGAAGTTATTGTCGGGATACTGAGCCTGAAGATCCTTCTCGAGGTTCTTCTGAATATCGGTCTCGATGGAGTCGTTGCCCGAGAACTGTACGGATACGTTCTTGCCTGTGTTGCCCATCAGATCCTCAGAGAACGAGGTTGTGATCTTATCGGTTGTCTTTTCCTGGATAAAATCATAAAGGGCGTTCTGGTCGATGGGGTGCTCCTCGTCAGAGGTGTAGCTGAAGGTAAGGGTCGCGCCGCCCGAGAACTGAATGTCGAGGGTGGTGCCGAAAATGAAGTTGCAGATGATACCAATCAGCATGATTCCGAGCGAAACACCGAAGAAGATCTTCTTGCTGCCGACAAAGTCGATAACCTTTCTGCCGCGGTTGAACTTCTCGCTGACCTCCTGTTCGGTCATCTGAACGTCAGTCTTGGTCTGAACATCATTTTTCATCTTTCGCACCTCCAAACAACCAATTTTTGCGCAGAGGCTTGATACCTGCAATGCTTCTGAGCATCAGTCTTGAGAAGAAGATACCCATGATGAAGTTGGAAATTACACCGACGAGCAGTGTATAACCGAACGCGTAGATGGTACCTGTAGTGGACTCGCCGAAGATGAAGGAAAGAATGTTGGACGGTCCGAATACCAGCATAAGAATGATAGATACGATTACAACGGTCATGTTACCGTCGACGATCGCTGAGAGCGAGTTCTTGGAACCCTTGTCGAGAGCGCCGTCGAGCGTTCTGCCGCCGCGCAGCTCTTCCTTGATACGCTCCGCAGTAATAACGTTACAGTCAACGCCCATACCGATGGAGAGGATCATACCCGCGATACCGGGCAGTGTCATGGTAAAGGACGGGAACGCGGGGAAATAACCCGAAACCGCCGCAACGGTAAGACCCATCTGACCGATAAGAGCGATGATCGCTACAAAACCGGGGAGACGGTAGAAAATAATCATGATCAGAGCAATGAGGATAAAGGCGACAACCGCCGCGTATGCCATTGCCGTAAGGGCGTTTTCACCGAGAGTAGCTGAAATGTTGCCGTAGTTGGCGGTTTCAAGCTGGAAGGGAAGCGCGCCCGCGTTGATCTTCTGAGCGAGCTCTGTTGCCTGCTTAGCGGTGAAGCTGCCTGAAATCTGCGCCTTGCCGTCAGTGATTGTCGCCTGAACGGTAGGAGCGGAAAGCATAATGTCGTCCATCCAGATGGAGACAGTCTGGTTTAAGTAGGTAGTGGTGATTTCCTGGAAGGTCTTGGCGCCCTCTTCGTTGAGAGTAAGGCTTACAACATACTGCGCCTTACCGCTGTCGTCCTGATAGTACTGCGCCTCTGCCTTCTCAACGGCCGAGCCGTCCATGAGAACTGTCGCGGTATCTCCCGTAGGAGTCTTGTAGATGTACTCTCCGTCGGAGCCTACGTCAGTTGACTCGTAGGACTTACCGGGACGGAAGGTAAGATTTGCGGTCGAGGAGATTTCCTCAATCGCGTTTACCGCGTTGAATTCTGTTTCGTCTGACTTCCAGGGGAAACGAACGATGATTCTGTCGCTGTTTCTGTCAGCGTATAGCTCGTAGTCTGTGATGCCCTGTGAAATCATACGAAGCTCAATGATGGATTTTGCCGATTCCAGCTGTTCATCGGTAGCGTCGTAGTTGTTGGCAGGCTTAAATGTCGCCTCAACACCGCCCCTGATGTCGATTCCCCATCGAATGTCGCCGATACCCTTGAGTACTGTGTTTTTGTTGTCACCTGTGTAATAGGATACTCCGAAAATCGCAGTAAACGAAAAGGCAAGTATCAGCAAAGCAACAATGAAGAACACCGGCTTTGGAACTCTTTTCATGCCTTTTGAACCTCCGTAATATAATTGTCTGTAAGAAAAAAACAACCCTGTTACGGGCGCAGACTTACAGACGTAACAGAATTATTATATGATTTTTTTGGCAAATTGTCAATGGAAATGCAAATATTTGATAAAAAAACTTTATCTTTAGCAGTATTGCATAAAATCAGACCGAAAAAATTGTAACATAAAATTTATCCGCCCTTATACTCCGCCGATTTGTACAAAACGCGCTGAATAACACCCGAATCTATCGGCTCCAAAAGGAAAACCCGGCAGAATCGCTCCTGCCGGGTCATAAAAACTAACTTATCAGATTTTGCCGAGCAGCTTCTCGCACGCCGCGAGCTTCGCGCAGGTGCAGAAAATATCCATGGCCTGCTCCAGCTCGTTGTTGGGCGGGAAGGTAGGCGCTATGCGGATATTGCTGTCGTGAGGGTCGTTGCCGAGCGGATATGTCGCGCCCGCTCCGGTGAGAACTACGCCCGCGTCGCGGCAGAGGTGTACAACGCGCTTCGCGGTGCCCTCCATGACGTCTACGCTTACGAAGTAGCCGCCGTTGGGGTTGGTCCAGTTCGCGGTGCCTGTTGGCTTGAGCTCCTTGTCAAGCGTATTGAGCACGATGTCAAACTTGGGCTTTAGGATAGCCTTATGCTTTTCCATATGCTTAAGAACACCGTTAAAGTCGCCGAAGAACTTGACGTGACGGAGCATGTTGAGCTTATCATAGCTGATGATCTCGTAGTTGTAACGCGCCGCAAACACCTTCATGTTGTTCGAGGAAGCCGCCATTGCAGCGACACCCGCGCCCGGGAAGGTGATTTTAGACGTCGAGCAGAACAGAACCGGCAGGTCAACGTTGCCTGTCTTTCTGCACTCGTCAACAATATTGAGCAGCTTGTCGGGTGTGTCGGTGATATCGTGAATGCAGTAGGCGTTATCCCACATAATGCGGAAATCCTTCGCCGCGGGCTTGAGGGATGCGAAACGTCTTACGGTCTCGTCGCTGTAGGTAATGCCGTTGGGGTTTGAGTATTTCGGCACGCACCAGATACCCTTGATGCTCTCGTCGTTCGAAACAAGACGCTCAACGATGTCCATGTCGGGGCCGTTCTCGTTCATGGGAACGGGAATCATCTCAAAGCCATAGTACTGGGTGATACCGAAATGTCTGTCGTAGCCGGGAACCGGACAGAGGAACTTTCTGTCGGGAACCTCATACCAGGGCTTGCAGCCCTCGACAATCGGCTTTGTCATCATGCAGGAAATCGTGTCGAACATCATGTTCAGGCTGGAGTTGCCGCCGACCATAACGCTGTTTGAGGGCACGCCGAGAATCTCGCCGAAGAGCTTGCGGCACTCGTCGATACCGTGAAAGATACCGTAGTTTCTGCAGTCCATGCCGTCTTCGCCGATGAAATCAGACTTGCTGTTCATCACGTCGAGCATTTTCAGCGAAAGGTCAAGCTGCTCCTTGCCGGGCTTTCCTCTTGCCATATTGAGCGAAAGACCCTTGCCTTTTTCGTCCTTATAGCGCTTTTTAAGAGCGGCGTATTCCTTTTCCAGCTCCTCGGAGCTGCACTTAAAGTATTCCATTTCCCATATCTCCTTACGCAAATGTTCTTTTTGTAACCTTATATATTCTAATACAACGGCACTGAAAATGCAAGTCTTTTTTACAAATCCTGCAAATTCGTCAGTTTTATTAATAAAAAACAGGCTCACCTCGCGATTGCTTAGTGAGTCTGTTGAAATTGTTATTATAATATTATTCAGTTTTTCGGAAGCTGTACCATTCGTGCGGTTAATAGTACTGATAGTAATAGTAACCTCTGCCGGCGCTTTTCTTATTCTGGGTGCAGCCGACCTTGATGAACCCGAGGATTTTTGTGTCGGCAAGCTTGATGCTCTCGAGCATCTTCTGGATATCGCCGTGGGTGGTGGAGCGTTCGCGGAGAACGACAACATAGCCCGCGACCCTGTCCTTGAGCAGAAGGGCATCGGCGACAACACCGATAGGCGGAGTATCGAAGATAATGTAATCGTACTCATCAATCAGACCCTTAACCAGCTTCTCAAAGCCGGGAGAACAGAGCAGCTCGGACGGGTTGGGCGGAATCGTGCCGGAGGGCAAAATATCGAGATTAGGAAGAACATCGTGCTTTACGGCGTCCTCAAAATCCGCCATTTTACCAATTATGTTCGAAAGTCCTACCGTATTCTCTACCTTAAAGATATTGTGCAGGTTCGGACGGCGCAGATCACAGTCAACCAGCAAAACCCTGCGTTCCATCTTTGAGAAGGAAATCGCGAGATTTGCCGAAACGGTACTTTTACCCTCGCCCTTCGCGTAGCTTGTTACAGCGAAAACCTTCTGATCCTCTGCGGAGAGAGAGAACATGATATTGGAACGGGCGCTTTTGTAGGACTCAACTATCGCGAATTTGCTCTTCTCTGAAATAGCATCAGCGGAGTTATAGTTCTTTTCGGTCTTTTGTTTATCCGGTTTTTTCAGTTTAATCTTCAGAGCCATGCTTACTTACCTCCCGTGTTAAAATCGGGAATCTCAGCGAATACAGGAATCTTGTAGATTTCCGAGAGATCCTCGTCTGACTTGATGGTGGTGTCAATCAGCTCAAGCAGAACCGAGATCAGGCAGGCAGCCACAAGTCCGACCGCAAAGCCGATGAGTGTATTTCTCATCTTGTTCGGCGAAATCGGCGATGAAGGAGCCTTGGCGGTGCGGATTATACCAAGCTGACCGTACATGAAGTTATCGTGGAAAACCTCATTGCACATATCGGAAATCTGATTTGCTACATTGGCACACTTCTCGGGATCATCTCCCGTCACGTTTACGTTGATATAGAAGGTTCCTTCCACCGTTGAAAAGCTGACACTGCAGCCGTTGTACAGAGTGGTGATCTTGTCGGAGTTCTGGAACAGGGTGACGCAGATTTTCGCCAGAGTAGAGGAACCGCTGATATCTGAGTTAAAGATCTTCTGAGCGACTTCGTTGTTGCTCGAGTTTGAATCAGAGGTTCTCGAGGATTCTGTATCAGCCTTGTCGGCAGTATCGTCCGTAACTTCTTTTTTGTTGTAGTTCTGCACAAATATCATGGTTGACGAGGTGTACTGCGGGGTGATAAAGAAATATGTATAGAGGAATGTCAGTAAACCCGCTGCCAACGCAACAATCACGATAAAACGAATTCTGTGCAGGAGTACGCCTAAAATCTTTTGAATGGTTATATTTTTTGGCATTTCCTGTCTCCTTCTGCGTAAAGAATCTTATCGCATAATATTACACCTTAGAATTATATATCATATAATCGGGATTATGTTTCCATAAAAGAATTATTTCAATCTATTAGCAGAAAAATAAAGGAAGCAGAGGCTTCCTTTAGATTTTTTATTTATCCGACAACATTCAGCAGTACGCCTGCGGCTACCGCCGAACCGATAACGCCCGCAACATTCGGACCCATTGCGTGCATAAGCAGGAAGTTTCCGGGATTCTCCTGCTGGCCGACCTTCTGCGATACACGCGCGGCCATTGGAACAGCGGAAACACCTGCGGAACCGATAAGAGGATTGATCTTGCCGCCTGTTAACTTGTACATGATCTTGCCGAAGAGAACGCCGAAGGCTGTGCCCATACAGAATGCAATCAGACCGAGAGCGATAATCTTGAGGGTATCGAGCTTGAGGAAGTTCGCGCCCGAAGCAGTCGCGCCGACTGTTGTGCCGAGGAAGATAGTGATAATATTCATCAGCTCGTTCTGAGCGGCCTTTGCGATTCTCTCAACCACGCCGGATTCCTTGAACAGATTGCCGAGCATCAGCATACCTACAAGAGGAGCGGCGTCGGGCAGGAATATCGCAATCAGGATTACAACGATGATCGGGAAAAGGATCTTCTCGAGCTTTGATACGGGACGGAGCTGCTCCATCACAACGCCTCTCTCCTTCTTTGTGGTGAGGAGCTTCATGATAGGCGGCTGAATGATGGGAACAAGCGCCATGTAGGAATACGCCGCAATCGCGATCGAACCGAGCAGATGCGGAGCGAGCTTTGTGGTAACATAAATCGCGGTCGGACCGTCAGCGCCGCCGATAATGCCGATAGCGCCCGCCTCAGCTTCGGTAAAGCCGAGGAAAATCGCGCCTGTGAAGGTGATGAAGATACCGATCTGAGCCGCAGCGCCGAGGATAAGGCTCTTGGGGTTGGCGATCAGCGGACCGAAGTCGGTCATACAGCCGATGCCGAGGAAGATGAGCGGTGGATAGATACCGAGCTTTACGCCCTGGTAGAGATAGTAGAGAAGACCGCCGTAGGTGGGGTTCTCGTAGTAAATCTTTCCGCCTATTTCCTGAACGACGTGACCTGTCGCGGCAGGGTCGTTCGCGCTCTGGATTTCTACCAGACTGATGTGCGGAGCCGCCATGATCTCGGGATAGAGATTGACGAGCAGCATACCGAAAGCGATGGGAAGCAGCAGAAGCGGTTCATACTGCTTTTTGATTGCGAGATAGAGCAGAAAGCACGAAATGCCGATCATTACGTAATTCTGCCAACCGAGACTAACCAATCCTGAGCTTTCGTAAATGCCCCTGATGGCGTCAAGAAAACCTGTTAATATTTCCATAAACTAAACCGAACCTTTCCAAGCCTTAAAACGGGCGGGTATTGTCTAATACACCCGCGTTTGCCCACGCGGATCTGCCGCCGGCTTTTTTGATGCTTTTGATTTTTGCCCTGCCCGATTTGCCGTACATCGTCGCGACAGCAGCCGCAATAACGGCGACAACCTCTTCGGGAATGCCTTCCTCGGCAGGAAGCGCCTGTTTCACCTCAGCAGGCTTGGAAATCTCAGCCGTGACTTTTTTCTTTTCGGGAGGCGTTTGTTCCTTTTTCTTCTTTTTACTTCCGCCCGAGCCCTGCGCCTTTCCGACGATAAAGCTGTACAGCTTGATTACGCCGATGAGCAGGAGCAAAACCGAGAATACCACCACAAAGCCTGTGAGAATAACCTTTGCCGAGGCGATACCCTTTTCGGCGAGCGACAGCTCGGTCGCGGCAAACTGCGTTAACCCAATACCGTTAAGTACCATAAAACAACCTCCAAAATGTGAATTTGCATACATTGATATTATACTTTAATTCAGCATTTTTTTCAATAACAAATCAGCGCCGACATGTTTTTCGTCGATTTATATAAAAATCAATTCAGCTTACCAAATAATGCAAAAAAAATGCCAAAGCATCAGCCTTGGCATTGTAGATAAAATGGTTTCTAAATAATAATACAAATCAGTCCGTTGCAGCCGTCGTTGATGATTTTCTCAATCGTCTCCCCTATCTTCCGCCGCGCGTCTGACGGCATACGGCTCAGCTTGTTGTGCAGACCTTCGTTGACCAGCTCGTGGACGGACTTGCCGAAGATATTGCTCTCCCAGATTTTCTCGGGACTTTCCTCGAATTCCTTGAGCAGATATGACACAAGCTCCTCGCTCTGCTGCTCCGAGCCGACAATCGGCGTTACCTCCGTCTGTGTTTCAATGCGCATCAGGTGAATAGACGGCGCGCTCGCCTTAAGACGTATGCCGTACTTGCCGCTCTGCTTGATGATCTGCGGCTCGTCAAGGGACAGCTCGTCGATCGTCGGCATAACGATTCCGTAGCCGGTCTCCTTGACCTGCTCGTATGCCTGAGCGATTTTGTCGTATTCGCGCTGCTTTTCCGACAAGCGCTCCATACTCTCCATCAGATCACGCTCGTCGGAAACCTCAAGTCCGGTCTGTTCGGAAAGCACCTTGTAGAACAGCTCGGGTTTCAGTGAAACGGAAATACGCGCGCTTCCCGTTCCCAGATCGAGCGAATCGAGCTTCGCCTCTGAAATATGGCCGCAGTCTGAGATCTTTGAGAGCATATCCTGTATTTCGCGGATTTTTTCCATACCCTGAGCGGCGGAGCGAATGCACTCGAACACAGATGACTTGAGCCAGTGATCCTTTTCGAGCGAAATCAGCCAGCAAGGGATATCGACCTGTATCTCCTTCATCGGGAACTCAAAGAGCAGCTGCGCGAGGACGCGCTTTATCTCGTTTTCACTCAGCTCCATGCAGCTGACAGGCAGTACAGGCACCTGATAACGCGCGGAAAGCTCTTCCGAGAGCGCCTTCGCACGTTCTCCGTCGGGATTGGCGGAGTTGAGCAGAAGAATAAACGGCTTGTTTATCGCCTGAAGCTCCTCAACCACACGCCGCTCGCTATCCTCGTAGTCCTCGCGCGGAATCTCGCCGAAGGAACCGTCTGCGGTGATAACAAGCCCGATTGTGGAATGGTCGGTGATCACCTTTTTTGTGCCGATTTCCGCCGCCTCTTCAAACGGGATCTCCTCCTCTGACCACGGAGTTTTCACCATGCGCGGCGAATCCTCCTCACTTTGTCCCAGAGCGGACGGCACAAGATAGCCGACGCAGTCGATCATTCGGACGCGGAACGCCGCGTTGTCGCCGAGATCGATCTCAACGGACTCCTCGGGGATAAACTTAGGCTCTGTCGTCATTATCGTCCTGCCCGCGGACGACTGCGGCAGCTCGTCAACCGCGCGGCGGTAGATATTCTCGTCGCGGATATTCGGCAGGACGAGCGAATCCATGAATCTCTTGATAAAGGTCGACTTTCCCGTGCGGACAGGGCCGACAACGCCGATGTAGACGTCGCCGTCGGTGCGCTGCGAAATATCTCTGTAAACGTTTCTCTCTTCCATCGCTTTGCCTCCTTACAGCTTCGGAATCAACAGCATCTGAGGGCTGTCGAGATCGATTTCCTCAAGGTTATTCTCGCGCATCAGCGGTTCAAGCCGCGTATTGTGCGCCTTGGAAATGCTCCAGAGATTTTCGCCGCTGTCGGCAAAATACAGCGTCAGGGCGCAGTCACCCGACGATAGAGGCTGATCCTCAAACACCTCTACGTCAGTCACAACGCGGGTGCACTCGTTCTTCATCGCGCCGCCCGTGACCTTAAGCTCAACTCTAATCTCGGCGGTGCTGTCGTCGGCGAGGCGGAAGCTGAGTCCCGATGCGCGCACTCTGCCGAAGCACAGGCTGTCGCAGCCCTCGGACGAGGAAAGCGTGTGCGAGAAGTCGCAGCTGCGCTCGACGAACATCGGGAAATCATCGCCGTCGAGGGCGAGCATGCAGAGATTGACCTTGCCGCTGACGGAGAGCCGTCCGTCGGCGGGAGCAGCGTTGAGGGTGAGGCTGTCTGCATAGATGTCGAGGATCTTGCCGATTTTTCCGCTGTCCACACAAATCGAGAGCTTCTCCATAAAGCTCTCGGAAACAGGCAGCAGCTCGGTGACGGTCTTGAGGTTATCAAAGCGCGGCGCTGAGGCGTATTCTACTGAAAACGCGTCGCAAACTAACTTTTCCTCGCGCATCACATATCCCTGTTCGGTAAGGCAGAGCTTTACGTCAAGCGCGATGACGGGCTTCTCGCTCATAATATCGTTTTTCAGGCGGACGTCGTAGGACATGACCTCGCAGCAGAGCAGGTTGCGGGTATTCTCGTCAACGCCGTCGCAATCGAGAATCTGGTTGAACGGCAGGACGTAGTCCAGCTTCGCGGTTTCGCCCGTTTCGACGTCGCAGAGGTAGAACATTCTCAGGTTCAGCTCACCGCCGACCATCAGCTTATCCTTTACCGCCTTGACATCGTTGATTCCCGCAGTGACCGACGAATGCAGTACGGACTCAACTGGCGGCTTGTCGGCGGCCGAGATCTCCTCGCTGACGGTAAACTGCTCCTGACACAGTGCGGTAAGATCGGCGCAGTCCATAGGCTTTATGAGCGCCTCAAGTCCCTCGGGCGGGGTGAAGATTTCGCTCTGCCCGACAGAAAGCACCTTGGCGTACATCGAAAATGCCCCGTGTATCACAAGTCTGCGCGGACTGAGCGCCCGGCAGTTTATGTACTCGGGCTTGGTTTTTGTGAGGACGACGTAGTTCTCGGGCGTTTCCCGCAGCGAGAAGCTCTGTGAGAAGCTCACGCTCTGTTCGCAGCAGCGGATAGTTTTTCCCGTGCTCTCAACGTAAAGAACATTGACCACGCAGCTTCCGTCAACCCTTAGCTGTCCGCCCGAAAGGGACTTCGACTGCAGCTTGGGGATCAGGGTGCACTTGAGAATTTTTTCAATATCGGGACAGTAATCGGGCAGCGTCAGGTCAACGTCCGCGAGCTGCTCGGCAACGGTATCGAGGACTGCCGCGGGCGCGCGAAGGAACCGGCTCTCCGTAGGATATTCCATGTTTTCTCTCTCCTTTTGCTTTGTTGGTAACAGTATATGAGAGAGCAAAACGCTTTATGACAGAAAAACGGCTGACCCGCAAAAGGTCAGCCGTCTGAATAAATATTGAATTTTAGTTTGCAGCCATTCTCTGAACCTGAGTCGCGTCAGCAATGTCTACCTTGCCGTCGCTTGTAACATCTGCAACCGCAAGCTGATTGTTGTTGAAGAGAACGTACTCCGCCACGTGCTTCTGAATATAGGTGGCATCGCTGATGTCAACCGTGCCGTCGAAGTTAGTGTCTCCCTTGATGCGATCCTTGTTTCCGTTAGGCATAACAGCAGAAACACCGTATGTGGAGTTCTTGCTGAAGCCTGTCTTGGACTTCAGATTTGTGTCTTTGCCCTTTTCGATAACAAAACCTTCCTTATTCTCCTCATTGACAACGCCGAGATACTTAAGGTTCATATTGACGGTAGTTTCGCCTGTACCGATAATATCGAAGGTCACTGTTACGAAATCCTTCTCTCTGTAGAAGTTGTCACAGCTGAGATTTGAGAAGTTGCCCTTGATAAGACCTGTTGTGGTTTCGAGAGCAACTGCACCGGTGAGGTTGGGCTGAAGCTTCTTGAGATCCGCCTTATTGAAGCTGAGCTTTGCGGGATCGTAGCTGAGTTCCCACTCCGAGTTGATCAGCTCGTAGAAAGACTGGAGCTTGAAGGCAACTGTGATCTGAGAGGAGTCGGTAAGAGATCTCGTGGCTTCGGGGAAATAGTTAGAGGTTGTTTTGACTTTGATAGCCTGTGCAGAGATATCGCCGAATTTAGTATTTGTGGAATAGCTGAGATTTGAGAAGCCCGACTGGGACTTGAGGTTCTTGACGCTGCCGCCGTCGACGAGATAACCCTGGTCGCCTTTATCGTTGACAAGACCGAGGATCGCAACATTGAGGTTAACAGTCGCGGTGCCTGTGTCGAGCACGTCAAAGGTCACCTTAACAAACGGTTTTTCCGTGGTGAACTCACACGGGAGCGTGCTGGAGCTTGAGCCCTTGATTCTGCCCTTGCTGGGCTCGGACGCAACCACACCGCTCGCGTTGGGCATAATGCTGCCTGTCGCAGAGCTATTGTAGCTGAGCTTTGAGGAATCATATGTCAGAGTCCACTCTGAGTTTAGCATGTCGTGGGTGGACTGGAAGAGATACTGAACCGTAACCTTTGTACCCGTCTGGTTGACGGTGGTGCTTGATGCCGGGAAGAAATTCGAGGTCGCGTTTACAGTGAGCTTTGTGTCAACAGATGGAGAACCGTTGATAACGGAGGTCGTACCGGTGACATTGTTGGAGCTGAAGCCGGAGATGGAAGAAATATTCTGTTTCTGGCTGTTTTTGACCGCGTTTTCGAATTTAAGTGTGCTGCCGCTGAAATAGCCGACGGAAAGCTCCTGTACATCGAGAGCTACGTTCGCGGTGCCCTTGCCGATTACTTCAAATTCAGCCTGGACAAACGCCTTTGAGGTCTTGAAATCATAGGGATCGCTGACTTCGGAGAAGGTGCCGTAAGCGACATCGTTATAGATATTTGAGCTGCCGCTGATATTGGGCATCAGCTTCGAAGCAGCCGTCTTGAGTCTGAGCTTTGAGGTGTCGTATTTCAGGTTCCACTGACCGTTAACGAGATCCATCGCGGACTGAAGGTTATATGTAACGGTAACGGTGCTGCCTGTCGCCGTAATATTGCCGCTGCCGCAGATGTTAGAGGTAGCGTTAACAACAGTCTTGTCCGATACGGGGTCTGTTGTGGGCTGAGGAGTTGTTACGGGAGCTGTGGTGGGCTGAGGAGTCGTTACGGGAGCCGTTGTAGGCTGGGGTGTAGGTGTAACGCCGCCCTTGCCGATGCTCGCGAGGGGTACTGTGAGTGCGTCAAGGTCGTCCTTCTCGTGAGAAGTACTGGGGTCGTTGCCGTAATCGCCCTTTACGTTGTCGATCATTGAAGGATCGAAAGGGCAGCAGTCGAGAGCTGATTCGCCTCTGCCGCAGAGAGTCATAGCGCCGATGCCGTTGGAAGTGAGCTGACTTGCGGTGATGCCCAGAGCCGTGAAGGGAATCTTGATCTCATAGAAGCTGTCGTGCTTTGTGTTGTGAACGCCCTTGCTGCCCTTGTAGGTCTTGTAATCAACCCAGTCTGAGCTGTCAGAGAATACGTCGTCGGGTGAATCGGAATTGTTGAGGCCCCAGATAGAGCTGCAGGCATTGCCGTCAGCCATCTTGTACTCGATGCCCTCGGTCTTGTAGCTGCCGCAGTGAGTGGTGTAGTCTGTGTTGCCCGCGGCGTCCGCTACGGTGAAGTGACCGGGAACGCCGGCGCCGGGCTTCGCGCTCATGTAGAACAGATGGTCAACATGGGTGCCGCTGTAGTCGATCTGATCGCCCCAGATGTACTTGCCGTCAGTAACCTTACCGGTAAGCCCCGTTGAAGAGGGATTTACGCTGAGAGCGAGAACGAGGTGAAGATCGCCGATTTTGCCGCCGTCCATCAGGGACGCGTCGCCGGGGTTCTGCCATGTGTCTGTGGTGTTGACATACTGCATGCCGATGTAAAGGTTTGAGCTGTCCCAGCTTGCAAACAGAGCGTAAGCGTCGATAAGACAGTTCTCATGCGAGCCCTTCCAGTGGTTGGCGCAGTCCCATGCAGCGCTGGTAGCGACGAGCATGTCCTCCGTCCAATCGGAAAGATCGCCGTCAATGGTGATGCTGCCCGCCTTGCCTACCTTGCCCGAGGGGTTGGTCTGGTAGTGCGAGCTGAGTGTGCCTCCCGCTGCGCTGACGGTGAATGCCGCGGTCGCGACTGTTGTGATCAGCAGAGCTGCGACAAGCAGGATACTGATCAGTTTTTTTGCGTTTCTCATGTTAATTACCTCCTAAATACTGCTCGATAATTCGCAACATAAATTACCATTTTAATTATAAATGCTTTTGCTGAAAAGTTCAATAAAAAAATCAGATGCGCAAAGTTTTTGTCACAATGCACATCTGATTACGCTTGAATTTGTTGAATATTACTGTAGAATCAGCCGATAGTCTGCTTCTCCTTTTTTATTCCGAACAGCATTCTGAGCAACCCCGCGAAGAATTTAGGATTTTCGATAAGTACAACTTTCATGATTACCTCCGAGCACATGATAAACTGACGAGAACCAGCGCGGCTGCCGCCACGCACAGCACCCATTCTGTCGGCAGCACAGACGCGACGAGCAGTCCGAGTCCGAACCATAGGCAGGTGCGGACCTTTTGTTTTCTGCATCTCACTGTATCACCCTCTACCATTTTATACGCCGCATCCTAATGTGTGCTTGAAATTTGAGTGTTTTTACAGTATGATAGAGGTGGTGATTATTATGAGAGAACTGACAATCGGCAAAAACGACTCGGGACAACGGCTTGACAAGTTCCTGCAAAAACGCTTCCGCACTATGCCGAAGGCGATGATGTATATGTATATCCGCAAAAAGTGCGTCAAGCGCAACGGCAAAAAATGCGCCATCGACGATATTCTGCGAGAAGGCGACGTGCTGACCTTCTATATAAAGGACGAGTTCTTTGAAGCGGGCAAGGAAAAGCACTATGAATTCATGAAAGCACCGACAAAGCTCGAAATAGTTTACGAGGACGAAAACCTCCTTTTGCTCGACAAAAAGCCCGGACTTATCGCCCACCAGGACAAGAGCTATCACTTTGATTCGCTCGTCAGCCGCGTGCAGCACTATTTATACGAAAAGGGCGAGTACGACCCCGAGGAAGAAAAAGCGTTCTCACCTGCGCTCGTCAACCGCATTGACCGCAACACGGGCGGTATTGTCATCGCCGCGAAAAACGCCGAGGCTCTGAGGATACTGAACCAAAAGATGAAAACAAGGGAGATCGAGAAATACTACCTCTGCCTTGTTTACGGCAAGCCCGGCAAGGACAGCGATATCCTTCGCGGATACCTGACGAAAAACGAGAGTAAAAACAAGGTCACGGTGCACAAAACCGAGGTCGAAGGCTCCAAGGAGATACGCACAAAGTACCGCGTCCTGTCCTTCGACGGCAAATACAGCCTTGTCGAGATCGAACTGCTGACCGGCAGAACCCACCAGATACGCGCGCATATGGCGAGCATCGGGCACCCTCTGGTCGGCGACAGCAAATACGGACGCAAAAAAGCGCCCGAGGGCTTCCCCTATCAGGCGCTTTACAGCTATAAATTAATTTTCAATTTCACCGAGGACTCAGGCTCGCTCAGCTATCTGAATGGCAGGGAGTTCGCGGTTAAGGACGTGTGGTTTTCGAAATCACTTTAAGCACATAAAGGCAGACATCGTACCGCGGCGTCCCTTTGTGGCTCGGTGGCTCCAGAGAAGCTCGCTGTTGCAGTTTGTGCAGAGGTCGGAAATCGTGATGTTCTCGTTCTTCACGCCTGCCGCGACGAGAATCTGACGGTTGGTCTCGAGCAGGTCGATCATGAACTTGCCGCCTTCCTTCGGAAATACAAATTTTTCGGGTTTCAGATCCGTAAGCGCGAGGAAGTGCTCCGCACACGGCAAATCCACCTCGTAACAGCAAACGGAAATCGCGGGGCCTATGGCGGCTGTGATGTTTTCGGGCTTTGTGCCGTAGCGCTCGCCCATCTCCTTAACGACCTTCTCTCCGATCCTGCCGACAGTGCCGCGCCAGCCCGCGTGAGCCAGAGCGATAGCCTTGTTTTCCGTATCGACAAAGAACAGCGGCGTGCAGTCGGCGTAGTAGGTCACGATGGTCACGCCCTTCTCGTTAGTCATGATCGCGTCAACGCTCTCCATATCGCGCGGCCTGTAAATGCCAACGCCGCGGTTTTCGCGCGTAACGGCACGGACGAAGGTGTGGTGATCCTGAGCGGAAGCGGTCAGGCTATCGAACTCAAAGCCCGCGCTCTCACAGATACGGCGGTAGTTCTCGGTCACCGCGTCGGGGTTATCGCCGCGGTTGAACGCCATGTTCATCGAGGTGAACTCACCCTCAGACACGCCGCCGAGACGGGTCGAAAAAGCATGGTTGATGAATTTTATTTCCGATAAAGAATTATAAGTGAGATAAGGCACTGTATCTGCGTTATTTAGACGCATGGTGGCTGAGTTAAAATTCAACGGTATTCCCTCCAAAATTCTACTTGAAACTTATGCCTGCTTGTGATACACTATTAATTGCAGAGGTGATTTAGAATGAAAAACAAGCTGTTCGGCAGAAATATCGCACCCGACTGCTCTTACTGCGAAAATTCTTATTTCGAAAACGGAATTATAGGCTGCAAAAAGTCAAAGCGTATTCAGGACGGCAGGTGCAGAGCGTTCAGCTATGACCCGCTTATGCGCGTTCCGCGCAGCGTTACCCTGAGAGGTACATATTCCATCGAGGATTTCAAGCTGTAAATTATAAAATCAAGGAGCCAATCATACGGTTGGCTCCTTTTATTATACTATTTATAATCGACCCAGTCAATAGAGGTTCGGTATACGTCGTCCGTATTATTCTTGATGTAGTAATCATACTCCCATACATTGCCGAGCATATATATGGTGTTCCCGACATAGACGCAGCGGCTGACCTCGGCGCTGCCGTTTTCACTGCTTACAAATACGTCCGAGCGGTACTCGTCGACAATATCGATCTTTCCGTCCGAGATTCTGAAATTAATTACTCCCGAATAGCTGTCGTAGTTACTGTATCCGTCGCCGTAGCAGGAGAACGGGATCGTGAAGTCGTTTCTCTCGGTATTGACGAGAAGCGCCTTGGGATTGTTCTGCACCTCTGAGTAATAGCCCTTGAAAACCTTCGTGTCCAGAACCTTCGGGTTTGTCTTGTCGCTGACGTCAAAGGTGACGATTTTTATGCCGTCCTGAACCTCCATATCGGTGTAGTACACGTTGTCGGTATTATAGCCGATGCCGAGGACTGTGTTCTCATCAATCGGAACGAGCATGGTTGAGAAACCGCTGATCTTGACCTCGCCGAGGATCTGCGGGTCGGACGGAGTGGACAGGTCAATCACGAACAGCGGGTCGGTTTCCTCGTAGGTAATGACGTAGGCGGTGTCGCCCATGTAGCGGACTGCCTTGATGCTCTCGTCCTTGGCAAAGCCCTCGACCGCGCCGATCTGATTGAGCCCCGAATCAAGCACATAGAGGTTGTTGACCTCAAATGAGTTGTTTTCGTTGATCGACGTGGTGGCTACACGGAGATTTCCGTTGTACTCGTCGAGTGAGTACTGGTTGTTTATCTCACCCTTGACGTAGCAGCTCGCCACGGCGTCGAGGTTGTCGTTGAGACTGAATTTTACAATCTGGGTTCTGACATTTGTCGGTGTGTAGTAGGAAGCAAAGCTGTTGATAACTCTGTTGTAATCCTGCGTTTCGTACTCTGTCGCGTTGACATAGAGGTAATCCTGATTGCAGTAAACGTCGTCTGCCGAACCCAGAATCGACTTGGTGCTCAGAGCCTTTGCGCCGTTTTGCGTATCGACGCTGCTTACTACGAGAAAGCGGCTGTCGGCAGGCGTTTCAACGGAATATGTGCAGTTGACGGGCACCTCGTCGGGAGTGGCGTTTTTGTTGCGGGTTTCGGGCAAATCGTCATCATTGTACGCATAGTAATCGGACACCAAATAGAGAGTGTCGCCGATCATGCGCGAGGAAACGTAATTGCCGCTCTGGCAGAAGGAATCGAGCAGCTTGGGCTTGCTTCTGTCCGAGATATCATATACCGACGCTTCGGTTGAGGAATCGGAATAGTACACCTCCGAAAGAACAACAAGACGGTCGCCGTTTACATAAAACTCGCGGAAATTGCTGTCGTTCAATTCCGTAACAGCTGATATCATCTCGGTATCCTTCTGCGCCGCGCGGTAGATCTGTATCTGATGCTTCATTCCGTTTGAGGTCGGCGCAAGATAGTAGATATACTCGCTGTCGGTCTTGACGTTATCCGCCTCGTCAACGCCCGTGTGCTGAACATAGGTCGAGTTGTGCGACGAAGAACTGCCCGACAAGCCTGACGCTGAACCTGCCGCTGAACCGTTTGCCGAGCCTGCCGAAAATACCTTTTCGCCGTACTCAAGTACATCGCCGTCGAGAACGTTATATCTCTCGCCGCTGTTGATATTATTCTGAAATTTCTTCGCGTTGCCGACTGCCTTTTTCACCTCGTCGCGCGTGTTGAACTGCATGAGCTTAGCGGTGCCGCTGACCGATACGGGCGTGCCGACCTGAACGCGGCTGAAGAAAATATTCGTCGCGAGGAACGCGCCCGCGGTAATCACCGCAACGCTCGCCACCGCAGCCGAGGTAATACCGAGAACCATGCCTGTCTTTTTCTTTTTAACCTTGACCGGCTCGACTCCCTCGAGCTGACCGAGAACCATATCCTCATTGATATCGTCGGGCGCGTTAACGCCGTCGGAAGCAAATCTGTCTTTAACAGTATCAAAATCGTTTTTCATATCACTCACTCCAAAAACTGTCTCATCTTGCCGAGCGCGCGTGACAGGCGCGACCTCACAGTCGAGGGATTCATGCGGAACATCTGCGCTATCTCCTGACTGCTGTAGCCCGCAACGACCGAGAGCAGAACGATATCCCTGTCCTCTGTCGCAAGGCTGTCAAGCGCCTCGCTGAGTTCGCTGCGGATATAAGTATCGTCCGGAACCACATAGCGGTTCTCGTCGATCTCCGCAAAGGTGATCTGTGCCTTTCTGCGGATTATCGCGCAGCACTCTCGGTAAAGTATGCGGAACAGCCACGCAGAAAACGCCTTCTCGTCGCGTATTGAAGCTATGCCCATATACGCCTGGGTTATACACGCGGACACGGCGTCCTTCGCGTCCTCCGCTGAACGCAGCTTGTAATAAGCGTAGCGGTACAGGCTGTCCTTATAGCTTATGTAGAGAGTGGCAAACGCCTGCTTGTCACCTGCTCTGGCTTTCTTTACTAATTTATTACCGTTCATTTCCGTCCTCCAACGAATTCGTTCATTAATATAGTGTCGAATAAACGGCGAAGTGTTGCACAGTTTTTGAAATATTTTAAAAAAATTCGAGCGCACCGGTGGTGCGCCCATTGATTTTTTATGCGAGCTGGAAGTCGAGGATATAGCTTTCGATGCAGAGCTGGACAACTTCCTTTGCCTTCTCCACGCCTGAAATCTCGGTAGCCGCGGTTTCCTTGTCGTCCTCAAGGGTCTTGTAAACCTGGAAGAAGTGGCGGATCTCGTCAAAACGGTGCTTGGGCAGATCCGAGATGTCATTGTATGTATTGTAGTTGGGATCGTTGATCGGCACAGCGATGATCTTTTCGTCTTTGCTGTTGTTGTCGATCATGTTGAGTACGCCGATGGGCTTGCACTCTACCAGAGTCATGGGCAGAATGGTCTCGCTGCACAGAACCAGAACGTCGAGCGGGTCGCCGTCGTCGGCATATGTGCGCGGAATAAAGCCGTAGTTTGCGGGATAATGAGTCGAGGTGAAGAGCACGCGGTCGAGCTTGAGCATACCGGTCTCCTTATCGAGCTCATATTTATTTTTTCCACCCTTGGAAATTTCGATTACAGCATAAAAACGGTCGCAGGTAATTCTTTTCGGTGAGATGTCATGCCAGATATTATTCATGGAAAAACCTCCTTTTTTTCTATTATAAATTATGGCAAATTTTATGTCAAGAGGTTTTGTTCACCTTGTCGGAAATAGCCTTGATAATCTGGATCACGACCGTCGGAGCAAATGCCAGAAGTGCGATATAAGCGTACATCATGCCGTCCATCGCCTCAACGCAGAAGAGCGAATGGAGCGCGGGTACAAAGAGTACGAGCGCGAGCAGCAGACAGCCCAGAACGAACGCTCCGACGCTGTAGAGGTTGCTGAGAAGTCCGAGGCTGAATATCGAACGCTTGCTGCGGCAGTTGAAGCCGTGGAAGAGTCTTGCGAGGGTGAGGGTGGCGAAAGCCATTGTAGCCGCTGTTGACGCGCCGTAAGGCAGTCCGAGATAGAAGGCGACAACGACGACAACCGCTATCAGCGCGCCCTGACCGAACATCAGAGCAGTGAAGTCCTTTGTGAGAATGCCCTTGTTGGGGTCGCGCGGCTTCTGTGAGAGCAGACCGTCCTCGGGCTTTTCCATGCCAATCGCGAGAGCAGGAAGCGAGTCGGTAAGCAGGTTGATAAAGAGCAGGTGTACAGGCTCAAACGGCACGGGCAGCGCCATAATCGAAGTAAAGAGAACGGTGATGATCGCAGCCATGTTGCCCGAGAGCAGGAACAGAATAGAGTTGCGGATATTGCGGTAAACGTTTCTGCCGTTCGCGACAGCCTTGATGATGGTCGCAAAGTTGTCGTCCTGCAAAATCATCGAAGCCGCATCCTTCGATACCTCGGTGCCCGTGATACCCATTGCAACGCCGATGTCGGCTTTCTTGAGCGCGGGAGCGTCGTTTACGCCGTCGCCTGTCATGGAGACAATATTGCCCTTTCGCTGCCATGCCTCGACGATGCGGATTTTGTTCTCGGGCGATACGCGCGCGTAGACCGAGATCTTTTCGAGCACACGGTCGAGCTCTTCGTCGTTCATCGCGTCAAGCTCCATGCCCGTGACAGCCATGTCGCCGTCGCGCATAATGCCGATCTGCTTCGCGATAGCGGAGGCGGTGATCTTGTGGTCGCCCGTGATCATGATTGGCTTGATACCCGCGCGGATAGCGTCGGCAACAGCCGCCTTGCTCTCCTCACGCGGCGGGTCGATCATCGCGACAAGACCGAGGAAGGTGTAGTTGTATTCGGTTTCGACCGAGAGAGCCTCGTCGCTTTCCTTGTAGGCGAAGGTCAGGACGCGCAAGCCCTCCTCGGAGTATCTATTATTCTGTGCAAGAATTATTTTCTTGTCTTCGTCGGTGATCGGACGGACGCCGTCCTTTGTGGCAATGCTGACGCAGCGGTCGAGGATAGAGTCGAGCGCGCCCTTTGTGAGAATGTGCGGCACGCCGTGAAGCCTGTATTTGGAGCTCATCATCTTGCGGTCGGAGTCAAACGGAACCTCCTCTACCCTGCCGAGGGTGTCGCGGATAATGTTCTCGTCAAGGCCTATGCTGCGCGAAGTCTCAATCAGCGCGTACTCTGTCGGGTCGCCGATGCCCTTGCCGTCGACGATGCTGGAGTCGTTGTTGAGAACCATGTCGTAAATCAGGCGGCGGTGGCTCTCGAGCCTGATGTCAAGCTCTTCCTCGCGGATGCTCTCGCCGTTGATGTAGATGCGCTGAACAGTCATCTTGTTCTGGGTGAGCGTACCGGTCTTGTCCGAACAGATAACCGAAACGCAGCCGAGGCTTTCAACCGCCTTCAAATCCTTGATAACGGCGTTTTCCTTTGCCATCTTCTGGGTCCCCATAGCCTGAACTATGGTGACGATCGAGCTGAGCGCCTCGGGAATCGCCGCAACCGCGAGCGCTACGGCAAACATGAGTGAGTCGATGATGGTCTTGCCCTGCCAGAGAGAAAGCCCGAATACGACAGCGCAAATCACCATGATGATAATAGCGAGTCTGCCCGAGAACTTGTCAAGGCTCTGCTGGAGCGGAGTCTTTTTCTCCTTGGCGGCGTTCATGAGGGAAGCGATGTGTCCGATTTCGGTATTCATACCCGTCTCGGTGACGAGGACAAGCGCTCTTCCGTAGGTTACAAGGCTGCCTGAGAATACCATATTAGCGCGGTCAGCGAGCGGAGTCTCGCCGCTGATGGTTTCGTCGTTCTTGTCGACGTTTGTGGACTCACCCGTAAGCGAGCTCTCGTTGACCTGCAGAGAATAGTTGCGGATAATCCTGCCGTCGGCGACAACCAGATCGCCCGCTTCGAGAACGATGATATCCCCCGCAACGACGTTTTTGGAGTCTATTTCAATTTTCTGACCGTCGCGGATAACCTTGGCGGACGGTGAGGACAGGGATTTGAGACTGTCGAGGGACTTTTCTGCCTTGACGTGCTGGGCGGTACCGAGAATCGCGTTCATGATTATTACCGCGAAAATAACGATCGTGCTCTCGATATTGCCCGAGAACATCGAAACTATCGCCGCCGCGATCAGAATCAGTACGAGTAAATCCGCGAACTGACCGAGGAAAACCTGCAAAACGGTTTTCTTCTTACCCTCGGCGAGGACGTTTTCGCCGTCCTTTTTGAGCCGTTCGGCCGCCTGCTCGGAGCTGAGACCGTCGGTCGTGACGTCAAAATGCCTGAGCGCTTCTTCGCCTGTTTTTTGATACCAGTCTGCCATAAAATCTACCTCCAAAAATTAAAGACCTTTATTGTGCACGTTACCCATGCGCAATAAAAGTCTCGTTCTTTAGTGTATATCCGATACCCAAAAAGGATATGAGATTGACGAAATATACCACGGCTATCGCCGCGAACTACTCCCCTTTAGCAATGCAATTATATCACATCGTTCTCGGGATTGTCAATAAGCTTTTTTCTTTTTTTTCGTTTTTTAACCTTCGGCTTGCTGCAGTACGCGAGGATTATTCCGATAAAGGCGCACAGCGCACCCGCGCCGCCGATGACCGCCGCCCATTCGGTCTTGTTCATATAATAGCCGACGAACGCCGCTGCGCCCGCTGCCGCAAGACTGATAAAAGCGAGGATAAATCCCAGAATAAAGAGCACGTTCATTTTTTGTTTATTATCCATATCATTCACCTATCGCGTTGGCTATCGCCGCAAAATTCTCTAAGCTGAGCTTTTCCGCGCGCGCTGTCGGCGGGACGTTTGCCGCCTCCAGAACCGCGAGGATCTCCTCCTTGCTCTTGCCGAGTCCCGCGCTGAGCGAGTTCGAGATCACCTTGCGCCGCTGTGAAAACGCCGCCCTGACCACCGCGAAAAACAGCCCTTCGTCAGCCTGTACTGGCGGTTCCTTAAGAATATCGAGCCTGATAACCGCCGAATCGACCTTCGGCGCGGGCATGAACGAGCCTGCGCTCACGCCGAACAACATCTGCGGCTTTGCGTAGTAGTTGACCGAAACCGTCACCGCGCCGCTCATGCGCGAGCCAACCTCGGCGCAGATACGCTGTGCAGCTTCCTTCTGAACCATTACGGTTACGGCGCTTATCGGGAGCCTGTCCTCAAGCAGCTTCATGATCACGGGCGAGGTTATGTAGTACGGAAGATTCGCGCAGACGACAACCTCAAGCCCATCGAATTCGTCCTTAATCAGCTGATTCAGGTCAAGCTCAAGCACGTCGGCGTTGACGACCTTAACATTATCGTACTCCGCGAGCGTTTCATCGAGCACGGGCAGCAGACGCTTGTCCAGCTCTACCGCGACGACCTTGTCCGCGAGCTGACAGAGCTCGTTTGTGAGAACGCCTATTCCGGGGCCGACCTCTATCACGCCGACGCCCTTGCCCGCTCCCGAGCACGACGCCATGCGCGGACAGACGGACGGATTGATCAGGAAGTTCTGACCGAGCGCCTTCGAAAACGTGAAGCCGTGCCGCGAGAGGATATCTTTTATTGTACCGATGTCGGATAATCGTTTCATCTGAGTGTCCGCAGTCCTTTCGGGTATTTATTCTTTAATCTGCCGTTTGACGCCTTGCCGAAGCCTGTGGTCATGCCGCTCACGCATACGGCGCTGTAGCCCTTTATGTCCGCAGGCACGGTGATTTCCTCTCCGTGGAGATAAGCCTTTATCTCGGCGCTGTCAGCGTCGAAATCTACCGCGTTCACGCAGTCGGATTCCTTTGCGGCGGCAAACGCGCTGTGGTGCGGCTCAATCCGCCTTTTCACGATCTCGCCCAGGATTACGCCTGCTCTCAATACGGGTACGCCGTCTATCGGTTGATAATTCTTCGGAAGAATTATAACCTTATCCTTCACGACAGTGATATTCTCTCCGAAGGGTCGGTTGACAAAGAGGCTGTCGTAAAAATCAAGAATATCGCTGTCCGTCTTTGTTTTTATATCAGGCAAAGCGGATTTTACGCTCTCACTTTTTTTTCGCAGGCGCGCGGCAAAATGACCCTCGCCGCCGTCCATCGGGAATATCCTGCGCGCGTATTCAAGCGCAGGTCTGCCGAAGCTCACGCCCGAATCCTCAAGCTCAAAGTCGGGGTTTTCGTCTAAGAATCGCGTAATCACGCCCTCGTTTTCCTCGCGCGAGAAGGTGCAGGTCGAGTAGACCATCACACCGCCGGGTTTGAGCGCTTTTTTGGCGCTGTCAAGGATATGCAGCTGGCGTTCGGCGCAGCTTCGGACGTGCTCAACGCTCCATTCGGTCTGAGCCTCGCCGTTCTTGCGGAACATTCCCTCGCCGCTGCACGGCGCGTCGACAAGCACCCTGTCAAACATTCCCGCGACCCTTTCGCAGAGCTGTTCGGGGTGGGCGTTCGACACAACGGCGTTGCTGATTCCCATTCGTTCAATATTCGATAAGAGAATATTAGCGCGGTTTCTGACGATCTCGTTGCTCCACAAAAGTCCCGTGCCGTTGAGCATAGCGCCGATCTGGGTACTCTTTCCGCCCGGTGCGGCGCAGAGGTCGAGGACAAAATCTCCCTCCTCAACGCCGAGCATTTCCGCCGCGGAGGTCGCGGACGGCTCCTGGATATAGAACGCGCCGCAGTGGTGCAGCGGACTGTTACCGGGCGACTGCACCTCCGCGGGAATGTAGAAACCGTTCGGGCAAAACGGAGTGGACTTGAGTTCAAATCCGATAAGGGTTCCGAGCTTTTCGGGACTGCACTTGAGAGTGTTTACGCGCAGTCCGCGGAAGTGCTCCGCCTCGTAATATTTCAGAAATTCATCGTATTCGCCGCCGAGCAGCGACTTCATTCTGCCGAGAAACTCTTCCATCAGTAGCCGAGTTCCTCGTTGATGATGATGACCTTGATACGGTTGACATGGCGCTGCTGAGCGCATACGACGTAGTTACAGCAGATTCTGCCGTCACCGTGGCAGCCCTCGCAGAGCTCGGGATTCTCCTTGTTCAGCGAAACGCACTGACCTGCTTTTGCGCAGTAGGTGTCGATTCCGAGGCGGACGGTGTTGGGCGGAGCCGCCTTTGTCTTGACTCTCTCAACAGCCTCGGATATGTTCTTTACCAGCTTGTTGACGCCGCAGACGACGACAACGCTTTTGGGGCCGTAAAGAATCGCAGCAACGCGGTTGGAGTTGCCGTCGACGTTATAAAGCTCGCCGTTTTCGGTGACAGCGTTGGAGCTTGTGAAGAACGCGTCGGCGCTGAAGGTCTTGCGGTAAACCTCCTCAACCTCCTCGCGGGTAATGCCCTCGCGCGAACGGTCGAGGTAGTTGTAATCAGCCGAACTGATAATATCATAAATTCCCGTCTGCTTGAGTGTGACGGAACCGCCGTTTGATATCACATCGCCCTTTTTGATAAGGGTCTTTACGAGCTCGCGTGCCTCGGCGCTGTTCTCGCAAAAGTACGCCTCCATACGGTTGCGGCGGAGGTTCTGCATTGTTTTTTCTATTCTTGCCTTTAATTCGTCAGTCATGTTAATCACGCCCTTGTTTGTTTTTCCTTATTATAGCGCAAAAAACGAACGAGCGCAAGACGCAGACGTGATTTTACGGCTCCTTAAACGGCACGTTGAGGTACTGCGCGACGGATTTCGCGAGAGCGCGGGCGATGTTGTCGAGATTGTCGCGTATCCAGCGCGCGTCGGCGCGGTTGTCGTGGTAGGCAGTCTCGATCAGCACGGCAGGCGCCTTTGTTTTCCTCAGCTCGGCGAGATTCGCGTTAGGCACGAGCTTTATGTTCATAGGCTCGCGGTAAATCGGGCGGTAGTTCTCGGCGATGATCTCCGCGAAGCGCTTTCCGCGCTCGCTGGTCGGATAGTAGTAAATCTGCACGCCCGTGTTCTTTCCTGCCTGAGCGTCGGGCGAGGCGTTGCTGTGGATCGCTAGGTGGAGGTTGTAATCCTGACCGTTCGCGTCGTTGATGATCTTCCACAGCGGCATTTCGGGCTGGTTGCGCGAGAAATCGATCCCGCTTGCAGTAAGATAAGGCTCCATCGCGTCGGCGATAAGGTTCATGTAGTATTCCTCGTTGCCGCCGTCGACGTAGTGATTGAACTCCTGTGCGGACGGACTGAGGTAAATTTTAGGCATAGCTGTACTCCCTTTCTGTTTGGTTCTATACAGCATATGCGCGGATTAGAAAAAGTTGCGATAATCCGTCTATAATTCTATAACGCAATTAAAACATGCTGTTTGTATGTTAAAATAATCGAAATACATAGATGTTGTATTCTGAATTTTGTAAATTATTTATTGAAGGGAGAAATGTCATTATGAAATGGTATTGTACTGTATGCGGCTATGTTCACGAGGGAGCAGAGCCTCCCGAGGCTTGCCCCGTCTGCAAGCAGCCCGCTTCCAAGTTTAAGCCCATGGACGAAGAGGCTGAGTATGCCACCGTTCACAAGCTCGGCGAAGGCAAGGCTGAGGGCGTAAGCGAGGACATCATCAAGGATCTCAGAGCTAACTTTGAGGGCGAGTGCAGCGAGGTTGGTATGTATCTTGCAATGGCTAGAGTTGCCGACAGAGAGGGTTATCCCGAGATCGCAGAAGCGTTCAAGAGATACGCTTTCGAAGAGGCTGACCACGCTTCCCGTTTTGCCGAGCTTCTCGGCGAGGTTCTGACCGACAGCACCGAAAAGAACCTCAAGATGCGCGCTGACGCTGAGGCAGGCGCCTGCGAAGGCAAGTTTGACCTTGCAAAGAGAGCAAAGGCTGCTAACCTCGACGCTATTCACGACACCGTCCACGAAATGGCGAAGGACGAGGCGAGACACGGCGCAGGCTTTAAGGGACTGCTGAAGAGATATTTCGGCTGATTCCATGATACCGCTTGCGCTGATCTGCGTTCTTGCAATCTGATTTCTGGCGGGAACAGTGTTGCTGTTTCAACAGACGGTCAAAGGAATCAAACGCGACGCGACGAAAAGAAGCGTCATTCTATGTTCGGCTGTCAATGTTATTGCAGGAATCGCACTGATTGTCATATCATGCTTTGACCTTTCCGTCTTGTTCGCATACCTGCTTATCGGGCTGGTGTTTTTAGCGCTGGCGTTCTTTCTGGTCAAACGCAACTTTTTTTAATCGCAACAAAAAAGGAGTGGGATTATTCCCGCTCCTTCTTTTTTTACAAATCATATATATCGTCCTCGCCCTCGGCGTACTTGCGGACGGTGTCTATGAAAAGACCGGCTACAGGGTTCGCGATATCCCTCGCCCATGCCATTACATATGCTACGGCGGTGTCGGCGTCCTCGACAGAGTAGACCGAGGTGCGCGCCGAGGAAGCGAATTCCGAGAGCGACTTCGGCAGCACCGACAAACCCATTCCCGCGGAGACCGCCATATACAATGAAGCGAGGTCGTCGTATGAGCTGTCTGTTCGCGGCGAGAGGTGGAAGGTACGCAGCAAGTCCATGACCTCCATAAACAATATAGGCGCGGAGGATTCCGAGAGCAGCACGATCCGCTCGTCCGCAAGCTCGGAGAGGCTGATGCTCTTTCCTCTGAATCGGTTCTTGTGCGGAGCGACGATCACAAGCGGCTCGTGGTGGGTGATCAGGGTTTCTATGCCCGAGCTTTCGGGCACCATGTCGCGCGGCATGAAGCAAAAATCATAGTCGCCGCCCGTAATCGCCTGAGCCCTGTCGGACGCGTCAAGCCTGCACAGCTCGATGCTGATTCCGGGATATCGCTTGCCGAAGTCGGACAGACACTTCGACGGAAAGCTCATCGAGGTCACATCGCAGCCGATCGTGATTTTGCCCTTGCCTCCGTCGTGCATCTCCTTGATGACAGTGCGAGCCTTGTTGAAGGTGTTGACCATCTCTATCGCGTAAGGGAGCAAGGTCTTGCCCTCGTTTGTAATGAAAACCTCTCGGCGGGTGCGCGAGAAGAGCTGCACTCCGAACTCCTTTTCGAGGTCGCTCACGTGGCGGCTGACGGTCGACTGTGAAACATAATTACGCCTCGCCGCCTCGGAAAAGTTGAGCGTCTGGGCGACTGAGATAAAATATACGAGCTGGTTGATATCCATAAAAAGCACCTGCGTTATTAGTTATGCGGTTTTTGCATAACATTATTCAAAATTAATTAAAATTGCATTGTCGGGACGGTTGTGCAAACAGGAAATGTCTGCTATAATCTTAATATAGCATAACGGCATGCAAAAAGTAAATAGCTATTTTTTTGATAACGGGACCGAATTCACCCCGTTGTCCGATTTGTAAGGAGTTATGAGTAACATGAAAAAAATTGTGATCACAGGCATGGGCGCCGTAACACCCGTGGGTATCGGCGTCGACGAGTATTGGAAGAACATCACCGAGGGCAATTCGGGTATTGACACAATCAAGACATTTGACCCCTCAGAGCTGGCGGTACAGATCGCGGGCGAGGTCAAGAACTTCAACCCGTCGGACTATCTCGCCAAGGACTTGATCAGAAAAACAGACCCCTTTATGCAGTACGCTTACGTCGCCGCCGAGGAAGCGATCAAGCAGAGCGGCATAGAGATTGAGCCTGAGAGAACAGGCATTATTATGGGCACCGCCATGAGCGGCGTCGCGACAACCGCCTTCACTCAGGACGCGCTTTCCGGCGCTTCCCACAAGAAGGTAGGCCCGCGTTTCATTCCCAAAATCCTCGGAAATATCGCCGCGGCAAATATCGCGATCGACTACAACATTCAGGGACCGAGCTTCACCGTGAGCACCGCCTGTTCTTCTGGCGGCGACGCAATCAATACCGCGTGCATGTGCATGCAGGCAGGCAAGGCTGACGTTATGCTCGCTGTTGGCGCCGAGAGCGTGCTCTGTCCGCTGGTTATCTACTCCCTCGCGAACGCCAAGGCACTTTCACGCAGAAACGACGACCCCAAGACCGCGAGCAGACCCTTTGACGTGACACGCGACGGCTTTGTTATCGGCGAAGGCGGCGGCGCGCTCGTTCTCGAAACCGAGGAGCACGCTCTCGCGAGAGGCGCGAAAATCTACGGCGAGGTCAAGGGCTGCGGCAACACCTGCGACGCCCACCACGTCACAGCACCCCACCCCGAGGGCAGAGGCGCAATCGCGTGTATGAAGCAGGCTCTCGCAGACGCGGGAATCGACGCTTCCGAAATCGGCTACGTCAACGCTCACGGCACCGCCACCAACAAGGGCGACACCGTTGAGACAGGCGCGATAAAGAGCGTTTTCGGTGACAAGCTCCCCTATGTCAGCTCCACAAAGGGCGCGACAGGCCACATGATGGGCGCGGGCGGCATCACAGAAACCATCGCCTGCGTCAAGGCGATCGAAACTGGCATTATTCCGCCTACAATCAATCTAAACGAGATCGACCCCGAATGCGAGGGAATCGACTTCGTTCCCAACACCGCTAAGAAAGCCGATATCCGCTACGCGATGTCCAACGCCTTCGGCTTCGGCGGTCAGAATTCAAGTATTATTGTCGGAAAATACGAGGGATAAACAGCCCCATTCTCCGGCGAAAACTATGGAGGTAACCATGGCTTACACATACGACATTTCGATGTTTCAGGAAACCTTTGAGAGCGAGTTTACCTGGCTCAACGGCTTTATGCGCAACGTCCGCCGCTTCGGCTACCGCATGGCAGCGATCGACCCCGCAGGCAAGCGCGATTGGAATTACACACAGCTCAACGCCGAAGCTAACCGCTTCGCGAACGCCCTCAAAAAGGACGGCGTAAAGAAGAGCGACGTAATTTTCATGCAGCTTTTCAACTCGCCCGAATTCCTCTTTACATATATTGCGTCTCAGAAAATCGGCGCTATCAGCAACCCCGCGAACTTCAACTTCTCTCCCGGCGAAACAGCCGAGATCATCAGCCACAACAAGCCCAGGGTATACCTCTACGACGCTGAGATCGTCAATACTGCAGTCAGGGCTCTCAAGCTGAGCAAACACAAGCCCGAGATCGTTATCGCGGTAAATAATTCCGAAAAAGAATTTACAGTCCCCGAGGGACACATTCTCTATGAGGACTACGTTAAGGGCAGCTCCGAGATCGACCCGCCCGTAGACTTTGCTCCGCACATCTACGACGAGATCGTTCGCCTGCAGACCTCGGGTACCACAGGCACTCCCAAGGGCGTGCCGCTCAACAACATCAACGAGGTGCTCTCGGCTCACGACGTTATCATGCACTTTCCGCTCAACCCCACGGATATCACGATGAACATGACTCCGTGGTTCCACCGCGGAGGTCTGCACTCGGGCGGCCCCACCCCGACGCTTTACGCGGGCGCGGCTGTCGTTATCATGCGCACCTTCAACCCCAAGGTCACCCTGCGCTATATCGAGAACTACAAGATCACCTTCATCACAGGCGTACCGTCCGTTCTCACCCTGCTCGCTACAAAGCAGGAAAAGCACCCGAAGGATATTTCCTCGCTCAAGGGCATCATCACCATGGGCAGCCCGCTTGAGAAGGAAGCCTGCATCCGCTTCCAGAACGTGCTCTCACCCAACCTCTTCAACGGCTACGGCACGACCGAGACCTTTTGGAACACCTTCCTCAGACCCTTTGACCTGCCCGAGATGTCGGGTACCGCGGGACGCTCCTGCACCGACGACGAGGTTCGCATAGTAAAGGTTTACGAGGACAGAAAAGCCGAGCCCGACGAGCTTGTCGCCACGGACAACGTCGAAGAAGGCGAGGTCATCATCAAGTGCCCCGCAAAGACGACCTACTGCTATGTTGACAACGAGCAGGCTACAAAGGAGAAGTTCTACAAGGGCTGGATGTACACGGGCGATATCGGCACATGGGACGAGAAGCAGTACATCAGCATCGCGGGCAGAAAGGACGATATGATCATCTCCAAGGGCGAGAACATCTACCCCGCCCGCATCGAGGAGGTCATCAACCTCAACCCTAAGGTAAGCGAGTGCATCGTAACTGGCGTACCCGACAGCACACGCGGCGAGAGTCTTGCGGCATACGTTATCAAAGCAGACGACAGCCTGACAGTCGCCGAGCTGCTTGACTTCTGCGCACAGTCGCCGAATCTCTCGAAGTATCAGGTGCCGCGTTACTACCGCTTTGTCACAGAGCTTCCGCACACCGCGACAGGCAAGAAGCAGCACTATTTAATCAAAAAACAGGCGCGCGAGGATCTCAAGAACGGTCTCCTGCTCAGAAAGTAAGGTGCCGCATGAGTTATATCTATACACGCAAGGCAAACTACTACGAAACCGACATGATGGGCATTGTTCACCACTCCAACCATATCCGCTACTTTGAGGAAGCAAGGATCGCGTTTATGCACAGCATCGGCTGCGACGTGATGCAGATGGAGCGTGACGGAATCATCATTCCGAATGTGGACGCCTACGCGCGCTACTATATTCCCGTGCGGTTCAGCGAGGAGGTAGACATCGAGATCCGTCTGAGCTACTTCAACGGAACCAAGATGGAGTACACCTACACCGCCAGAAATAAAAACGGCGAAACCGCCGCCGAAGGACATACCATGCACTGCTTTGTCCGCGGCGATTTCAAGCCGATGTCACTGCGCCGCGCATACCCCGATTATTACAGGAAACTGGCGGAGGCAGTTGAAAAATAACAGGAGTTTTGAAATGGAAAAATTGTATGAGGAGGATTTTGAGGAACGCGTTCTCAGCGCGGAGCACCCTGTCGTAGTCGATTTCTACGCCGACTGGTGCGGCCCGTGCCACATGCTCTCGCCTATTCTCGAAGAGCTCGAGAGCAAGAACGACGACTTCGAATTCTTCAAGGTAAACGTGGATGAATGTCACGACCTCGCGGTAAAATACAACGTGTTTTCTATCCCGACGGTCGTAATCTTCAAGGGCGGCAGAACGGTTGTCCAGTCAATCGGTCTTAAGTCCGGGGAGGAAATGCAAAAGATACTGAACGGTATATAAATGAAAAATCGGCTCTTCGGAGCCGATTTTCTTTATTTGTTTATGAAGTATTTGATTATGTCCTGTCTGGTGACGATGCCGATGAAGGTTCCCAGGTCGTCGACTACGGGAACAAAGTTCTGGTTCTCGGCGCGCTCAAAGAGGGTGTCCATGCTGACGTCTACACGCACGGCTGGATTGAAGTCGGGACGGAGGATATCGCGGATATAGTGCTTGCCCTTTGTGAGTATCGAGTTGTCGCGCTTGTCGAGAATGTAGTAGAGGAAATCGCCCTCGCTGACGGTGCCGACGTACCTTCCGCTCTCCGAAATCACCGGAATAGCGGTGTAGCTGTGGGCGCGCATCTTCTCCATACCCTGTCGCAGAGTGTTGCTGTCATAGATGTATTTTACGGTTTCCTTTGGCTTGAGAAGCATTAAAACATTCATGATTACCTCTTCTTGAAAAACTGAGAAAACAGATAGAGCTCTCCGATGAGATATACGATTCCCGCTGTCATCAGCAAGGTCTTGACCTGGACTATGCCGCTGAAAATCACCGTTACCGCCGCGACTATGGCGATTGCGAGCGCGACTCCCTTGTTGCCCGTCCTGAAAAACAAGAGCCACAAAAGTACGTAGACAAGCAGCAGCGAGCCTGCGGTAATCAGCCAGAAACGTTCCATCAGCGCCTTAGGCTCGGGAAAACCCTGCTCGAGGACTCCGATATTAATAGCCATCAGAAACGCGCTGAAAAATCTGCCTGTCCGCGCGATATAGACCATGGCGCGGTTGGAATAGTCCGCTGTACTAACTGTATGCGTGCGGGCATAGATAATATGCGGCGCGACAAGAACCGACGCGAACAGCAGTCCCCAAAGATTGACCACATCAAAAAAGCTCATTTAATTCACCTTACCTTGACTCTATTGTATCATACAGTGAAGGATAATACAAGTGCATGATAGATTTGTATAGATTTTTCCCAAATAGTTACAAGTTTGTAGTTGCAATTTAAGCCTAAAAATTGTAATATTATTAGTATACAATGCTATTAGGAGTAGATTGTCTTGTCTGACATTCCCAAGAAAAAGAAACGGTTCAAAATCAGCGGCACTCTGATTTTCAATATCGCGGTCGCCGTTATTTCGATCTGGCTTATCATCAACTTCGTCTGCACCGAAAACGGCCTGATCGATTTGATAAAGCGTCCCGACAGCTTCAAGTGGGGCTGGGTGATCGTGGGACTCCTGGTTTTTGACTGCAACATGATCATCGACGGCATAGTCACCCAGATTTACCTCCGCGCGGAGTATCCGCATTTCAGATTCTGGGATTCGCTTAAAACCGCGTTCATCGGCGTATTTTTCGGCGCGGTTACGCCCTCAAACACTGGCGGTCAGCCGATGCAGCTGTACTTTCTCTCTCAGAAAAACGTCCGTATAGGCTACGGCTCGGCGTGTCTGACGCAGAAATTCATCGTCTATCAGCTCGTAACGACCTCGTTCAGCATCTTCGCGGTGATCGTGCGGTTCGGCTACTTCCAGACCGCGTTCACAAACTTCTGGTCGTCCGCGTTTATCGTCGTCGGCTTTGTGGTACAGCTCGCGGTAACGGCGATGTTCCTTATCGTCTGCTTTGCCGAGAGCTTCACAAAGAAAATTATCCGTCTGGTATATAAAATCATGAAGGTACTGCCCTTCGTCAAGGATCCGATGAAGAAGGTACGCAGCCTGACCCGCGAGTTCAAGATGTTCCACACCGCGAACCGCATGCTCATGAGAAACAAGAAGCGCCTGCTGCTTATCTTCCTGCTGGTGCTTATCCAGATCGTCTGCATCATGTCGGTGCCGTACTTCATCTATATCGCCTTTGATATGCCGCATATCGCCGCGGATCATCATATGCCCGTCGCAAGTCTTTTTGACTTCCTGTGCATTCAGAGTTTCGTGCTCTTCACCTCGAACCTCGTACCCTTGCCCGGTGCGTCAGGCGGCGCAGAGCTTGCGTTCTCGATGTATTTCAGTGCGTACTTCGTGCTCGGCGGCGTGAACAAGATCAAGCCCGCTATCCTCTTGTGGCGTTTCATCACCTACTACGGCGCGATGCTGCTCACAGCGCCCTTCTCGTATTACACAAAGGGCAGGAAAAAGACCTCGGAAATCAACAAATCAGTGCTCGACGATATTGCCGCGGAGGCGGAAGCGGCGAGTATAGAGGACGACGATGTATAATATTTTTGACTACCTCGAATGGCGCGGCGATTTGACATTCGCCCAAACGGGTATCTGCGATGCTGACGCGGTTATCCTCTCGCGCCTTTCATACCTGCCGTTTGACGGCGCAGTCAGCGAAAAATTCGATAGCTACACTACGGTCAGTCAGGCGGCTGACCGTATATTTTCAGGCGACACACCTGCCTTTCTCTGGGACGGCGACGACAGGCTGCTGAGCGCTCTTGCGGAGAGCGAACGCTACCGCGACCTCAGGCTCTGCGGCTACGTCAACGAGGTCGACGACGAACGGCAGATGCAGTTCTCCGCAATGGTGATCGAGCTCAGCGACAGCCTGCGCTTTATCTCCTTCCGCGGCACCGACAACACCCTTGTCGGCTGGCAGGAGGACTTCAATATGTTCTTCACCTTCCCCGTTGAGTCGCAGATCGAGGCTAAGAAATACTTCGACGAGGTGACCGCGCGCTTCGGCGGCAGGTTCTGTGTCGGCGGTCACTCAAAGGGCGGCAACCTCGCGGTGTATGTCTCGGCGTTTTCCGCACCCGAGGTTCAGGACAGGATAGACGCGATTTACAGCATGGACGGCCCGGGGTTTGAGCTTGAGCACATAAAGGACAGCGGATTTGAGCGCATCGTCGGCAAAATCAGCACCTATGTTCCGCAGTCGTCGATTTTCGGCATGCTCTTTGAGCACGAGGAAAGCTATACCGTAATCAAGAGCAGCCAGAAGGGATTTTTGCAGCACGACGTGTACTCGTGGGAAATCAAGCGCGACAGCCTTGTTGAGCTGCGGAGAACCACAGGCACGAGCGCGTTCTTTGACCACACGCTGACGCAGTTCATCGGAAAGATGACTCCTCAGGAACGCCGCGACTTCACCGAGGCTATATTCAACATCATGAAGAGCACGGAGGAATACACCTTCGACGATATGGCGGACAAGCTGATAAAGGATATCCCTGTCATGCTCAAAACCTTTACGAAGCTCGACTCCGAGACGCGCTCGCTTATCGGCGCAAAGCTGCTGAGTTTTCTGAAAACGGCGGGCGGAAATATCTCGGACATCAATCCGCTGACAAAAGAGAACCGCCAAATCCGCAGGGAACAGAAGCCGCCGAAAAACAAGTAATAGAATGATAAAGGGACAGCCGTGTGAGCTGTCCCTGATTTTTTATATATCAATCACCAATTCCACCGGGCAATGGTCAGAACCGAATACATCGGTGTGGATATCCGCGCTGACTAGCTTGTCGTTAAGACATTCCGAGGTGATGAAATAATCTATGCGCCAGCCCGCGTTCTTCTCACGCGCGCGGAAACGGTACGACCACCACGAGTAAACGCCCTCTTTGTCGGGGTTGAAATAGCGGTATGTATCCGTAAATCCGCTGCCTAAAAGCACGTTCATTTTTTCGCGCTCCTCGTCGGTGAAGCCCGCATTTTTGCGGTTTGTCTTGGGGTTCTTTAGATCGATTTCCTTATGCGCCACGTTGAGGTCACCGCAGAGAATAACGGGCTTTGATTTTTCAAGCTCCTTTAAGTACGAGAGAAACGCGTCCTCCCACTCCATGCGGTAGTCAAGGCGGCGAAGCTCGTTCTGTGAATTCGGGGTGTAGCTGGTCACGGCGAAAAAGTCCGCAAACTCTGCGGTTATGACCCTTCCCTCTTTGTCGTGCTCCTCTATCCCGATGCCGAGGCGAACCGACAGCGGCTCTTCCTTTGTAAACATAGCTGTGCCCGAATAGCCCTTCTTCTCGGCGTAGTTCCAGTAACAGTTGTAGCCCTCGGGCGCAAAGTCGATCTGTCCCTGCTGGAGCTTTGTCTCCTGAAGGCAGAATATATCCGCGTCGATCTCCCTGAAAAAGTCCTCAAAGCCCTTTGTCATACAGGCTCTCAGACCGTTTACGTTCCATGATATCAATTTTTTCATGATACTAACCTCCTGATACGCTTTCAGTATATCGCAAAACAGAATGTTTCGCAAGCCTTTCGAATACTTTTTATTGAGGTGGTTATGTGTTTGATTTGATTGCAATGCTAGGTCAGTACGTCTGCTTTTTTATCCTTCACGTCTGCGGCGGCGGTTCGTTCCCGAAGCCACTGAGCGAAAAGCAGGAACGCGAATATCTGCGCAAAATGCACGAGGGCGACATCGACGCGCGCAACAAGCTGGTTGAGCACAACCTGCGGCTCGTGGCGCACATTATCAAGAAATACTACGGCGTTCAGACAGAGCAGGACGACTTGGTGTCCATCGGCACCATAGGGCTTATCAAGGCTATCGACACCTTCAAGCCCGACAAAAACATCCGTCTGAGCTCGTACGCGAGCAGGTGTATCGAGAACGAGATACTCATGCACTTCCGCAGCGCAAAAAAGACCGCTCAGGACGTGTCGCTCAACGAAACGATCGACACCGACAAGGACGGAAATCCGCTCACGCTGATGGACATTATGGCGGTGGACGACAACATTCTCGACGAGCTCGACCGCAAGCTCAACGGCCGCAAGCTCGGGCAATTTATCCGCGAGGAACTGACAGACCGCGAACGGCAGATAATAATAATGCGCTACGGACTCGGCGGCAGAGAGCCTATGACACAGAAAAAGGTCGCCAAAATCATGAACATCTCGCGCTCGTATGTCAGCCGGATCGAAACAAAGGCGCTCAAAAAGCTAAAAAAGCGCTACGACACAAGCTCGAATCTGCGCTGAAAAAGGGCAGCCCTTCGGCTACCCTAAGTTTTCAACCAGTTCTTTTAATTCTTCAAAGGAATATAAGCAATTAAGCGCCGTGAGCATGGCGTTTGTCGAGAGGTAGGTCGGCATACTGAGCTCCTTGAGCAGCGCCTGACGGAGCTTTGCCGAGTTTTCGGTTCCCGTCAGACCGAGAGAGTAGAAATCAGCCTTTGAGATCTCGCGGTCAACGCTCCTTTCCTCGCCGATGATCGTCGCGCCGCTTTTGCGGATAGCGTCGATTATAACCTCATCACTCACGCCCTCAACGCCGAGCAAGCCCTCCTTGCCTGCCTTTGCCTTGCGCTTCTCCTTGCCCCCGATCTGCGGAATATAGCAATGCTTCACCTGATCCTTGGGCACGGCTCCGCTCAGAAAATTGCGTATCACAAAGCCCGCGCCGTCGCTGTCGGTGAAAACAAGTATCCCGCGCGCCGCGGCAATCCTTCGTATCAGGCTGAGCTTCTCGCTGTCCTTAAAAACGCGGAAGCCGTTGGTTTCGATAATCGGCGAGTCGATGATACCTCGCAGCTTGATTTTGTCGTAACGACCCTCAACGATCACCGCTTCCTTAAGCGTCATCGTCTTCCCTCCCTCGCGGTCAGAAGCAGCTGAGCGATAAGCTGCTCGAGGTAAAGCCGGTCGTTGAGGCGTACGGACTTGAACTTCAAATCCGCGTCCATCATCAGATCAAGGCTTTTGCGAAGCGCCTCGGTGCTGACGCGGTTTGTGGAACGCTTCACGCGGTCGAGGACAAAGGTGCGCTTGCCGTAGCCGAAATCCTTTGCCAGCTCGCTGTTCATCACGCCGCACTCTGCCGCAACGCGGACGCGGTAGGCGTCGATATAGGCGTTTGAAAGCGTGTAGAGCATGGCAATCGGCTCTTCCTTCTGATAGAAAAGCAAGTCGAGCACTTGGAACGCCTTTTCGCCGTTACCTGCGAGCACAGCATCAGACAGGTCAAAGATACGGCTCTCGAGGTTGACGGTCGCGAGCTTGTCGATATCCTCAAGGCTGACCTCCTCGCCGCTCGAGTAGGAGCAGATTTTGTCGACCTCGTTTTTCAGGCGCGTGAGGTCGTCGCCGCAGAGTGAAACGAGCTTGTTCGCCGCCGCGCGAGAAATCAGCTTGCCGTTAGCGTTTGCCCACTTCGCGATGAATTTCTCGACCGTCATGGCATTGGGCTTTTTGAACTCGCAGACGTCGCCCTTCTTGCCGATTGCCTTAACGATCGCGGAGAGCGTCTTGTCCTTAGGCGTGTTCGACGGCAGCGAAATCACGAGAACCGTGCCGTCAACGGGATTGGCGCAGATTTCGAGGAAGGTATCGAGCTCGGTCTTTGTCATCATATCAAAGAACGCGTCGCTGACAAGCACGAGGTTGTATTCGCTCATAAACGGCACAACCTGCGTCGCCGCCGCCAGCTCGGAGAGGTCGACCTCTCCTGCAAAACGGTGGAAGTTGAAGTCCGACGGAGCCTTGCCCGCAACTGCGTTTACGAGCTTATCGGTATAGTTGCGCACATACATCTGTTCCGCACCGTAAATCAGGTACACGGACGAAAATTCGCGCGATTTTATATGCTTTTTTAGATCCGCTTCGGTGATATTCGGCATAAGCTCCCTCACTTTATCGAAAATTCAAGGGTTTGGAAGAACCAAACCCTTTCAAAATATCAGTCCTTGAAAAACAGCGGCAGCGGCTCGAGGAAGATGATATCATCTCTGTTCTTCGCGTCTCCCTCTGCAAGCACGCACGCCTTGCCGACTACCTCGACCTCGCAGGCTTCCATAAGCTGCTCGAGCGCAGCAAGGCTCTCGCCTGTGGAGATAACGTCGTCCACAATCAGCACGCGCTTGCCCCTGAGGAAGTTTACGTCGTCCTCGCCGAGATAGAGCGTCTGGGAGTTCTCAGTGGTGATTGAGTTTACGGTGACATGAGTGCAGTTGCGCATATATACCTTGATGCTCTTGCGCGCGATAACGTACTCGCGGCAGCCCTGACGTGCCATCTCGTAGCAGAGCGGAATACCCTTTGCCTCGGCTGATACAACTACGTCGTGCTCGGGACAGATCTTGAGCAGCTCCGCAGCAGCCTTCTCTGTCACCTCGACGTCACCGAACATGATAAACGCCGCGATGTCGAGCTTATCGTTTACGGGGAACATATTCAGTTCGCGTTCTACGCCCGCGATCGTCATTTTGTACTTATCCATCTCAGCCACCTCTTACGCCATTTCGCCGTTGAGCTGCTTGCCGCCGAGAATGTGGAAGTGCAGGTGCTTCACGGTCTGGCAGCCGTCGTCGCCGCAGTTGTTTACGATACGGTAGCCGTTTGTGAGTCCGAGTGACTTGGCGATTTCGGGAATCTTTGTGAAGATATGTGCCACAACGTCCACGTTTTCAGCCGTGATCGCGTCGGCACAGCAGATGTGCTCCTTGGGTACTACAAGCACATGTACAGGCGCCTGCGGATTCACATCGTGGAAGGCGAGGATCCTGTCGTCCTCATACGCTTTTTTTGACGGAATGGAACCGTCGATAATTTTACAGAAAATGCAATCGTTCATATCGTTCGCCCCTATTGTAAATATTAATAAAAGTGCTTAACACATCACTGAATATTTTACTACTATTTCGGCGAAAAATCAAGAGAAAAAAATCAGCAATCAGTTTGCGCTGACTGCTGATTTCATTAATTACTTTTTAGCTTTGATTTTCTTTTCCTCGCCGCGGATAAGTCTGCCGATATTATCCTTGTGCTTGATGGTAACGAAGATACCGATTATAAGCGCGGCGGCGGTGGAGATCACCACATAGGCGATGCTGGGCAGGTTGTCGCCGTAGACAAGCCTGTCGAACAGGAAGGTGGCGATGAATGTATACGGGCCGTAGAGAACCGCGCCTGCGATGCTGCCGAGCGAGATTATCTTTGAAATGAGGAACAATATCAGGAAGGTCGCGAGTATCATCAGGAATACGCGCCAATCCTCCGTGAGCATGAGTGCCGCCGCCGAAACGACGCCCTTGCCGCCCTTGAAGTGGAAGTAGAGTGGAAATGAGTGACCGAGAATGCAGAAGATACCTGCGAGGTATTTTCCGACGTTTATCACCTGGGGAGCAACCGAGCTGTCACCCGCAATAAGGGCGAACAGCAGTCCGCCGATAAGCACCGCGGCTACGCATTTAAGCGCGTCGCAGACTATCGTGATAATCGCGGGAACCTTGCCGACAGAACGCAGGACGTTTGTGAAGCCCGCGTTGCCGCTGCCCATGTCGCGGATATCCTTTTTGCCCTTCGTCCAGATTTTTGTGACGATGACTGCGGGATTGACGCTGCCGATAAGATAAGCGATCACGGCGGTGAGCAGCCATACCCACCAGTATGTGCCGAATGTTGATGTGATAACCCCTATGACAGGATCCATTATTTGTCGCCCCTTTCACGGATAATCATGCGGATAGGCGTTCCCTCGAGCCCGAATGCCTCGCGGATACGGTTTTCGAGATAGCGCTGGTATGAGAAGTGGAAAAGCTCCGCGTTGTTGCAGAAGAACACGAAGGTCGGCGGCTTTACGCTCGCCTGTGTCATATAATAAATCTTGAGTCTCTTGCCCTTGTCGGACGGCGGCTGTACGCGCGTCGTCGCCTGAGCGAGAAGCTCGTTGAGCATACCCGTGCGGATTCGCAGGCTGGCGTTCTCGTTTGCCGCGACGATCGCCTCAAACAGCCTGTCGATACGCTGTCCCGTCTTTGCGGAGATAAAAACCTGAGGAGCGTAGGACATAAAGGCAAAATCCGCGTCCAATTTCTTTTTGAACTCGGACATGGTCTTGTCGTTCTTCTCGACGGCGTCCCACTTGTTGACAGCGAGAATACACGCCTTGCCCGCCTCGTGAGCAAGTCCCGCGACCTTGGTGTCCTGCTCGGTGATACCCTCTGTGGCATCGATCATGATAACGCAGACGTCGCTGCGCTCGATCGCCATCTTCGCGCGCAGAATGCTGTATTTCTCGATGTCGTCGTAAATACGGCTCTGGCGGCGGAGTCCCGCGGTGTCCGTGAAATTGAACCTGCCGTAGCTGTTCTCGATCAGGGTGTCGATAGAGTCGCGCGTGGTGCCCGCGATGTCGGACACGATACAGCGCTCGGACGAGGTTATTTTATTGATGAGAGAGGACTTGCCGGCGTTCGGCTTGCCTATCACCGCAACGTTCACCGCGTCCTCGCCTTCCTCCTCTTCGTCGGAGAAGGTCAGGTGCTCGTACACCGCGTCGAGCAAATCGCCCGTGCCGTGGCCGTGTACGGCTGAAACCTGTACCGGGTCGCCCAAGCCGAGGTTATAGAACTCGTAGAATGCCATATCGGGTTCGCCGACGGTGTCGCACTTGTTAACGCAGACGACGATCGGCTTGCCTGACTTCTGAAGCATCTGTGCCACGTCCGCATCGGTCGCGACCATGCCGCTCTTGCAGTCGGTCACAAGGATGATCGCGTTGGCTGTATCGATCGCAAGCTCTGCCTGACGGCGCATCTGCTCGAGAATAACGTCGTCGCTCTTTGGCTCGATTCCGCCCGTATCGATGACCATTGCGGTCTTGCCGCACCACTCGACCTCGCCGTAAATGCGGTCGCGGGTGACGCCCGGAGTATCGTCGACGATGGAAACGCGCTGTCCGATGAGTTTATTGAAAAGTGTTGATTTTCCGACATTCGGTCTGCCCACGATCGCGATCACAGGCTTGTTCATGTTGATCAACTCCTGTCTATAAGACAAAAGGGCGAACAGAAGTATAGCTCCTGCCGCCCATCGTTTTCAGATAAAGGATTACGCTTCCTTCTTAACGATAACCTGTCTGCCGTTGTACATACCGCAGTTACCGCAAGCTCTGTGCGCAGCCATCAGCTCGCCGCAGTTGGGGCAAGTTGTGAGTGTGGGCGCGTTGAGCTTCCATACTGTTGAACGTCTTGAGCTCTTTCTTGCGTGTGATGTTTTTCTCTTAGGTACTGCCATTTCAAAGACCTCCTTGTATATTATTCATCTTCCATAAGCTGTTTGAGAATTTCAAGCCTCGAATCTACCTGCGTTCTGTCGCAGCCGCAATCGCCTTCGTTGAGGTTCTTGCCGCATTTCGGACACAGTCCCCTGCAGTCGTCCTTGCAGAGATATTTCTGAGGATAGTGCAGAATGATGTCCGAGATGACAACCTCGTCGAGCTCGAGGGTGAAATCGGGTGTTTCAATATAGTCGTCGTTGCGCTCGTCAACAAGCTCCTGCACCAGAGGGTGAGAAAAGCTGACTTCCGTTTCGTCCTCAACGGGAGTGCCGCAGCGGTCGCACGGACGGCAAAAGCCGTATTTGCAGCTGAGCGTCAGGGTAACGAGGCTAGCGCGGTTCTGTGCCTCGGCGTTGACCGTAACGGGAGTAGTGAATGGAAAAATCCCGTCGACGTCGAGTTTTGTAATATCAAGCTCGTAGGAACATTTCTTTGTTTCGCCGTCGTTCATAAAGACGGATTTCAGTTCAAAAAGCATTGACACACCCCAAACCGCATAAACGCATATTAAAACGCTGTCTTATATTATACAAAAGGTTCGGGACTTTGTCAACCGAAAAACACGAGATTTTTGAATTTTTACCGCTTTTTCGGCGCATAGCACAGCCGTTTTTTCCAAATAGGAATAATATTGTATTATTGCGAGAAAAACGCTCCCGAATTACCTCGGGAGCGCGTAAAATACTCAATTAACAGATCAGACCTGCTCGCAAACCGCGTTGATGGACTCGGGAATGTCGGCGCTGTCAGCGGAAATGAGGAGGGTGATGTTGGTGGAAGTTGTCTCGGAGAGATCCTGCAGCTTCTTGGTGAAGGACTCAAGACCCGCGATCGCCTCGGGAGCGATCTTGAAGGTGGAGTCAACAAGGATATCGGTCACGTCGTAGTTGCCCGCGCAGATACCGCTGAGGAAGCCGTAGAGCATATCATAACCGTAGATAGTGTACTGCTCGGTGTCGATAAGTCTTGCCTTGTGGGTAACGTCGTAGGTGAGCTTGGAGCCCTTCTCGATAACAACTACGTTACCTGAGGAAGCCGCTACTGCCTCGTTAGCGAGAGCGATGAGTTTCTTTGTTTTGCCTGTGCCTTTTTTACCGATTAATAATTTAACCATTGTAAAAACCTCCTGTATTTTAAACTGTGATGATATTCGGATCAGCCGAGTCTTGCCTCAAGCTCAGCCTTTAATTCGGTGTAACCGGGCTTGCCGAGAAGAGCGAACATGTTCTTCTTGTAGCTCTCAACGCCGGGCTGGTTGAAGGGATTGACGCCGAGCATTGCGCCTGAGATAGCGCATGCCTTCTCGAAGAAGTAGATGAGATAGCCGAGCTCGGTCTCGTTCATCTCGGGAACGTTGATCACGATGTTGGGAACGCCGCCGTCGTTGTGAGCGAGAACGGTGCCCTCGAACGCCTTGCGGTTGACAAAGCCCATGGTCTTGCCGCTGAGGAAGTTGAGGCCGTCTACGTTTGTCGGATCGGTGCCGAGTGTGATCTCCTGCTTGCACTTGTCGAAGAGCACTACTGTCTCGAACATTGTGCGTCTGCCGTCCTGAATGTACTGGCCGAGGGAGTGAAGGTCGGTCGAGAATACAACGCTTGAGGGATAGATACCCTTGTTGTCCTTGCCCTCGCTCTCGCCGTAGAGCTGCTTGAACCACTCAGCCATCATGGTGTAGGCAGGCTCGTAGGCTACCATGATCTCCATGGTCTTGCCCTTGCGGTAAAGCAGGTTGCGGATAGCGGCATACTTGTAGCAGTCGTTGGTGAACAGGTCGTCGTTGTCGAGCTCCTTCTGAGCGGTCTGAGCGCCCTGCATGAGTGCGTCGATGTCAGCGCCCGAAACAGCGATTGGAAGCAGGCCGACAGCTGTGAGAACGGAGAATCTGCCTCCTACGTCGTCGGGTACTACGAAGGTCTCGTAGCCTTCCTTGTCAGCGAGCTCCTTGAGAGTGCCGCGCGCCTTGTCGGTGGTGCAGTAGATGCGCTCGCGTGCGCCTTCCTTGCCGTACTTATTCTCGAGCATCTCGCGGAATACGCGGAAAGCGATCGCGGGCTCGGTGGTTGTGCCGGACTTGGAAATCATGTTTACAGAAACGTCCTTGCCCTCGCAAAGCTCCATGATCTCGGCGAGCGCCGAAGAGCTGATGGAGTTACCCGTGAAGAAGATCTGGGGTGTGTCCTTGCAGGTGAGGTTGTAGTTCTGTGAGGTGAGGAACTCGATCGCAGCGCGCGCGCCGAGATAGGAACCGCCGATGCCGATAACGACAAACACGTCGGTGTCCTTCTTGATCTTCGCGGCAGCAGCCTTGATGCGGGCGAACTCCTCTTTGTCATAATCTGTGGGAAGGTTCAGCCAACCGATGAAGTCATTGCCGAGACATGTTCCGTCATGCAGAGCCTTATGCGCTGCCTTGACTTCACCTGCAATACCCTCATACTCATGGTCGCTGATAAAACCGTTTAAATACTTATCAGTTAATTTTGTTGCCATAGTATAAACTCCTCCAAATACCTTTATTCATTTATTATACAATAAACAAGGGTATTTTGCAAGGCGTTTTCACCAAAATTTATAATGCAGTTATAGAATTAAAAAGATAGGCGAAAATCCTGCCGAACGAGGTAGGCTCAACGGCGTTCTCGGCGAGTATCTCATAGGTCTGCTTCTCGTCGCCGAAGGTGTAGGTTATTTTTCCGACGACCTCTCCCTCCTCAACCGGAGCGTCCGCCGCCTCGGGCAGATCGACCTCGCACTGAGCTTCGTCCGCGCTCGCCTTCTCGGTGACGATGCTTCCCTGAATATCGCAGGAAATGCCGACAGAGCTCTCCATTCCGCCGTTTACCGAAAGCGTATCGGGCAGATCCTCGGGGGCTTTTAATTCTTTTACAGCATAATTCGCAAAGCCGTAGTCGAGAAGCGCGGCTGAATCCGCAAACCGCTGCTTGCCTGTGTCGCAGCCTAGCACAACAGAGAGCAGGGTCATTCCGTCGCGCTGCGCCGAAGCCGCCATGCAGCAGCCAGCATCGTCGGTGGTGCCTGTTTTCAGACCCGTAATACCCTTGTAGGTCTTGAGCAGCTTGTTGGTGTTGACGATCTGGGTCTCGCCGTTTCTGAGATAGTCGAGCCAGATCGACGTGTAGTCGTAGATTTTCTCGTGCTTCATCAGCTCGCGCGACATCAGAGCCACGTCGTAAGCCGAGGTCAGGTGGCCTTCCTCGTCGAGTCCGTTGCAGTTCTTGAAGGTCGTTTCGTCCATGCCCAGCTCCTTTGCGCGGGCGTTCATCTGCTCGACAAACGCGTCCTCGCTGCCGCTGATGTGCTCCGCCAGCGCGACAGCCGCATCGTTCGCCGAGGCGACTACCGTTGCCTTGATCATGTCGTCAGCGGTCATGCTCTCGCCTTCCTCGAGCCAGATGTCGCTGCCGCCCATCGAAGCCGCGTGCGCAGATGAAGTAATCGTATCGTCAAGACTAAGCCTGCCGCTGTCCATCGCCTCGAAAACAAGCAGCAGCGTCATGACCTTTGTGATAGACGCGCATGGTCTGTTCTCATGCGCATTTTTCTCAAAAAGAATTTTACCTGTTCTTGCTTCCATAAGGATTGCCGACGGCGCAGAAATACTCCCCTCGTCAAGGGCAAACGCGGGCGCGGCAGCCGTTATCAGGAGCGAACAGGCGAGCAATATTGAAACGATCACTTTTCTCATATGTAAAACACCTCGCCCTATCCTATGAGCGAGGTGTCGGTTTTATTACTTTAAGAATTTGAGCTTTCTGACGAGAAGCGGCTCAATCGACTTGTTGCGGCAAACGTTGATGAAACAGATGATCTCAACTACCCCGAGAAAAGCGAGCAAGCCACAGCCCGCGATCGGAGCGATACAGGTCCAGCAGAGAACAGCGGTCGCGAAACCGACCAGAACCTGTGTGATCAGGATCGAAAGCTCCTGCTTGATGTGGAAGCGCAGGTACGCGGAATTGTCGGAGCTCTTCGCTAGCAGCGCGATGATGATGCCGATAAAGCTGAGGGCATAGATCGCGAGGGCAAAGATCTTGTTATCGTGCACCTCTTCCTCACTGAATTCGGCGGTGTGGTCGTACGGACTTACCGCAGGAGCCGCAGGCGGTACGGGGGGCGTCTGCTGACCCGGCTGCTGCTGATAGGGCTGGATCTGCTGCTCAGCCTGAGGAGCCGCGTTCAGAGGTGTACCGCAGTTAGTACAGAACACCGCGTCGTCAGCCAGATTCGCGTGACACTGTGGGCAGGTTTTCATATTAATTTCTCCTTCTTCATTTACAAATATTACTCAATAAGGCAAACCGAGTGGGCTGAAATGCCCTCCAATCTGCCTGTAAAGCCGAGCTTCTCTTCGGTGGTCGCCTTGACGCTGACCTGAGAGACGTCGATTTTGCACGCGCCGGCGATATTCCGGCGCATGGTATCTATGTAACCGCGCAGCTTTGGCTTCTGGGCGATCACGGTGGAGTCGATATTGACGATTTTGTATCCGTTTTCCTCAAGAACACGCACGACCTCGGCGAGCAGCAAAAGACTGTCCGCGCCCAAGAATCTGTCGTCTGTATCCGGAAAGAGCTTGCCGATATCTCCAAGCGCGGCGGCTCCGAGAAGCGCGTCGGAGATCGCGTGGAGCAGCACGTCGGCGTCGGAATGTCCGAGAAGTCCGTACTCAAACGGGATCTCAACTCCGCCGAGTATCAGCTTACGGTTTTCGGCAAAGCGGTGAACGTCGTAGCCGTGTCCAATTCGCATAGTGGTTCTCCTCTGCCTTATCTGGCTCTGTCCTTAAGAATGCTCTCCGCAATGATCACGTCGACGGGCGTGGTGAGCTTGATGTTCTCCTTGCTGCCCTTGACGACCTCGACCTCGCCTCCCATGTGCTCGATCAGCGAGCAGTCGTCGGTGAAGTTTATCAGGTTGTCGCCGGCGTTCTCGAGAGCGAAGGTGTAGAGGTCTTTTTCAAAAACCTGCGGAGTCTGAACCGCTCGGAGCTGCGAACGCAGAGGCGTGCTCTCAATGACGTTGTAGCCGTTGACGATCTTGATCGTGTCGGTGACAGAGGTGCCGAGAGTTGCGGCGCCTGTTTCGAAAGCAGCCTCGGTGACGCGGTCGATCTCCTCAACGGTGATAAGCGGACGCGCGCCGTCGTGAATGGCGTAGTATTTTGTGTTCTCGTCAGCCGCGGAAATGCCGTTGCGCACACTCTCGGCGCGGCTGGCTCCGCCCGGGATAAGGCGCTTCACCTTGGAGAAGCCGTTTTCGTCGGCAATCTGCCGAATGCGCTCCATGTCCTGCTCGCGGCAGACAACTATTATCTCGCGGATCAGATGGCATTTCTGAAATGCGCGCAAAGTATATTCAATCGCGGGCTTGCCGAGCAACGGCAGAAACTGCTTGCTGTCGGCGATTCCCATTCTGACGGAACCGCCCGCTGCGACGATGATCGCGGAAACAAAGTTTTTCATAGCGTACCCCTCTGTTTAATGGACAGTTTGTATGGCAAAACCGCGGTCAGGCGGCCTGCACAGTCGGAATTATTATCAGATAAAATACTTAGATTTGCTCGAGAGCCTGCCTGAGATCCGCAATCAGGTCGTCGGCGTTCTCGAGACCTACGGAAAGACGGATCAGATCGGGTGCGATGCCCGCCTCAAGCAACTGCTGATCGGAAAGCTGACGGTGGGTGTGGCTCGCGGGGTGGAGCAGGCATGTTCTCGCGTCGGCAACGTGAGTCGCGATCGTCGCGAGCTTGAGGCTGTCCATGAACCTGATCGCCTTATCTCTGCCGCCCTTTACGGCAAACGCCATTACGCCGCAGGAGCCGTTGGGCAGGTACTTTTTGGAAAGCTCGTTGTACTTGTCGCCCTCGAGGTCGGGATAGTGGATCCACGCCACCTTATCCTGCTTGCTGAGGAACTCGGCGACCTTCTTCGCGTTCTCGCAGTGTCTGTTCATGCGGACATGAAGGCTCTCAAGGCCGTTGTTGAGATAGAACGCATTCTGCGGTGACTGGATAGAACCGAGGTCGCGCATGAGCTGAGAGGTCGCCTTTGTGATATAACCGAGCTTGCCGAACTTCTCGGCGTATACAAGGCCGTGATAGCTCTCGTCGGGGGTGGTGAGTCCGGGATACATATCGGCGTGTGCCATCCAGTCGAAGTTGCCGCTGTCGATAATCGCGCCGCCTACGCTGATGGCATGGCCGTCCATGTACTTTGTGGTCGAATGTGTGACGATGTCAGCGCCGAACTCAATCGGGCGGCAATTCGCGGGAGTCGCGAAGGTGTTGTCGACGATAAGCGGAACTCCGTGGGAATGCGCAAGACGCGCGAACTTCTCGATGTCGAGAACGGTAACGGTGGGATTGGTGATGGTCTCGCCGAACAGCGCCCTTGTATTGGGACGGAACGCCTTTGCAAGCTCCTCCTCGGGCAGATCCTGATCGACAAAGGTGACGTCGATGCCCATCTTCTTCATCGTTACGCCGAGAAGATTGTAGGTGCCGCCGTAAATCGCAGAGGAAGCGACGATGTGGCTGCCTGTCTCGCAGATGTTGAAGAGCGCGAAGAAGTTAGCCGCCTGTCCGCTCGAGGTGAGCATCGCTGCGACGCCGCCCTCAAGAGCTGCGAGCTTCGCGGCTACCATGTCGTTGGTGGGGTTCTGAAGTCTGGTGTAGAAATAACCGCTCGCTTCTAAATCAAAGAGCTTGCCCATGTCGTCGCTGGAAGCGTACTTCCATGTGGTACTCTGGTAAATCGGAAGCTGGCGGGGTTCGCCGTTCTTGGGTTCATATCCTGCGTGCAGGAACTTTGTTTCAATATTCATATGTATGACTCCTTTACGTTTTATATGCGTTACTTAAAAAATCCTGTCAGAAATCCCGTGAGGAAATCCGTGCCCCAGATCACAAGGCAAAACAGGATAATTATCAGGATTGCCGAGAGAATCTTGACCGTAGTGCGCTTCGCGGGGCTCATTTCGACCTGCTCCTCGCTCTCGGCTGTGTTCTCTACATCCTGCATATCTACCGTTATTTCCTCGCCCTCGGGCTTTATCGCGCCGATGCCGACGCAGATATCGTACGCCTTCTCATAGGCTGCATAAGGCACGAGGATATCCTTGTCGTTGATATCCGATCCTGTCACGGCGTCCGCGGAGAGGTTGTTTTTTCTCGCGGCAAGGTCGCTCGGGATTCCGCCGCTCTCGAGTGCGGACTGAACTCGCTGAGCCTCAAAGCCCGACGCGGACAGCAGAAACACGGGTGTATTCTCGTCCTCGATCGGATAAAGCTGCTGCGGCTTGCGGCACTCGGTGCAGATGTCAAACTTGTCCTCATGGATATGCTTGCACTTTTTACAATATTTCATCGTTAAACTGCCTTTCAAAAATATATACAATATTATTCTACCACAAAATAGCGGCAGGTACAATACCTGCCGCGCAAAAATTATTCAAACACAGGCTGCACCTGTCTGTTCTCAAGCGCCGCCTCGACGCATGGCTTCAGCTTATTGAAGTCTGCGACGAGAGAATTCGGCTTTTTGACAGGGTCGTCCTGCTTCAGGGGTACGAAGTAGATGTTCTTTGTGTTCAGCAATCTGCCGATGTTCTGCGCGGACGCGCCCAGCGCGTCGTTTGTCGCAACACAGAGCAGCACCGGCCGCAGCACACGCAGGTGGGATTTCGCCGCCATTGTAACAGATGTATCTGTCACGCCGAGGCTGAGCTTTGCGAGGGTATTGCCTGTGCAGGGCGCGATCACGAGCAGGTCGCACAGCTTTTTCGGGCCGATCGGCTCGGTCTGAACCGCCGTGGTCAGCACTCTTTTTCCCGTGATCTCCTCAGCGCGCTCTATCATCTCACTCGCCTTGCCGAAGCGCGTGTCGGTAGACGACGCGTTGCCCGACATAATAGGTATCACATCGTAGCCGTCCTCCACCAGCGCGCGCATCTGCTCAAATGCCTTTGAAAAGGTGCAAAAGGAACCGCACATCGCAAACCCAATGGTTGCCTTTGTCACCGATTTACCTCCTCGATCATTCGGAATACGGTTGTTTTGATTATTTCCCCCGCCGTTTTGGGAGCGCATTTTCCCGGCAGCGAAAGCGCGCGCTGCGCGTCTATCCTCAGGGCGCTCGCCGCGTCGAAATCCACTCCCCCCGGCAGGGACGCAAGGTCTATCAACAGCGTATCGCAGTCGGTGTTCTCCAGCAGCTCTCTGTCAAAAATCAGCTTCGGCACGGTATTGAATACGATATTATAGCCGCGGATCTCCGTCAGCTTCTCAGTATTTACAAAGTCATAACCCAGCGCCGAGATATACGCGCGGTCGGTCGAGCTTCTCGCGCTGACCGTTACCTCCGCGCCGAGAGCCTTGAGCATGCGGGCAAGGATTTTGCCTATCCTGCCGAACCCGACGACCAGACACCTCGCGCCCGCTATCGTTCCCTCGTAAGCGCTCATGGCGCACTCCACCGCGCCCTCGGCTGTCGGCACCGCGTTGAGCACCGAAAAATCGTCACGTGCCGCGTAGTCATATATCCGCGCGCTCTTTAGTGCGGGATACGCGCGTATCAATCTGTCCTTCATCGAGGCGAACACGGGCTTTTGCTTCAGGAGCTCCTGCTCCTCCTCGTCAAAATACAGCGTACTCACCGCGAACGGCGCGTTCAGGCTGCCGTCAGCCCTCACCGACGGCAGCGGCAACAGTACTGCGTCGCTGTAGCCGAGCGCCGTTCTCACGTCGGCGATCGTTATATCGCCTATACTGCGCAAATTATCGAAACCGCCGAGCATGACGCGGTAGCCGTCCTTTATCAGCGAATCCGCCAAAAAAAGCTGCCGCTTGTCGCCGCCGAGTATTCCGAAGCTTCTGATTTTATTCTGCATACATAACACCAACCGTAATCACTGTATAATTCATCATATGATACGATCGTCAGAAGGTGACTGCGCGCGGTTTAAAAACAAAAAGGCAGGCACGCAGCCTGCCTTTTATTCGTTATTAGAATTATACCTCGGCGATTACCTCGACCTCTACCAGAACATTCTTGGGCAGGGTCTTTACCGCTACGCAGGAACGCGCGGGCTTTGAGGTGAAGTAGCTGCCGTAAACCGCGTTGAACGCCGCGAAGTCGTTCATATCCGCTAGGAAGCAAACAGTCTTTACCGCCTTGTCGAGTGAAGAGCCTGCAGCCTCAAGAACATTCTTGAGGTTGTTGCAGACCTGCTCGGTCTGAGCCTCGATAGTATCAGCCTCAACCGCGCCTGTAGCAGGGTTGATAGCGATCTGACCCGAGGTGAAAACGAGTCCGTTTGCCTTTACAGCCTGTGAATAAGGGCCGATCGCGTCGGGCGCGTTCTTTGTATAAACATAATCCATGATGTATTCCTCCTGTATAACCAATAATCAAACAAGCTTGAAGCCTGCGCTTTTAAGTGCCTTAGAGATCTCGTTGACGTGCTCGAAGTTTCTCGTCTCGAGAATGATCCTCAGATACGCCGCCGTAACGTCGGTACCCTCGCCCGCTCTCTCGTGGTGAACGGAGATGACGTTCGCGCCGTGGTCAGCGATGATCTTCGATACAGCTAGCAGCTGACCGGGCTTATCCTGGAGCTGAATGCACAGAGTCTGCTGTCTGCCGCTCATGATAAGACCGCGCTTGATCACTCTGTTGAGGATCGTCACGTCGATATTACCGCCCGAAACGATGCAGACAACTTTCTTGCCCTTAACGGGGAGCTTGTTGTACATTACAGCCGCGAGAGGAGCTGCGCCCGCACCCTCGGCGATCATCTTCTGGGTTTCGATCAGCTTAAGAATCGCGGAAGCGATCTCGTCGTCGGAAACCGTTACGATATCGTCAACGTACTTGCTGATATATTCAAACGTATGCTCGCCGGGTTCCTTGACCTGGATACCGTCGGCAATCGTGGATACCTTATCGAGAGAAACGATCTTGCCCTGCTTGACGGACTCGTACATTGAGGGTGCACCCTCAGCCTGTACGCCGTAAACCTTGATATTGGGGTTCAGGCTCTTTATTGCGAGCGCAACGCCCGAAAGCAGACCGCCGCCGCCGATCGCCGCTACAACAGCGTCGACGTCGGGCATCTCGTTGAGGATTTCAAGACCGATAGTACCCTGACCGGCGATGACATTCTCGTCGTCAAAGGGGTGAATAAAGGTCAGGTTCTTCTCGTCGCGCAGACGGAGAGCTTCGTTATAAGCGTCGTCATACACGCCCTTGACCATGCAGACCTCAGCGCCGTAGCCCTTTGTAGCCTCGACCTTTGAAATCGGAGCACCGTCGGGCAGACAAATCAAAGACTTGATACCGTACTTAGTCGCGGCAAGCGCAACGCCCTGAGCGTGGTTGCCCGCTGAGCACGCGATAACGCCTCTCTCCTTCTCCTCCTCGGAGAGCTGTGAGATCTTGTAGCCTGAGCCTCTTACCTTGAACGAACCCGTGATCTGCAGATTCTCGGGCTTGAGGTAAACCTCGCAGTCGTCGGTAATAGCCGAAGCCTTTACAATGTGTGTTTGACGGATAACGTCCTTCAATACATATGATGCGTGATAAATCTTGTCAAGTGTTAACATCATGACACTTCCTTCATCTTCCAAAAATTACACTTCCACTATTCTACTCCTATTCTCTAAAAAAATCAAGTTTTTTGTTTCGCGTACTAAAGGTTCTATGAATCTTTTGTGTTTCATTTTCGCGGGAAGGGTTCATCTGAATCACACGTTTCCTATTCTCTGTCCGAAGATTGACGGTCACTGATACGGCATCGGGCATTCGTCCGCGGGCGATCCGCGTTCTAAAGGTTTTATGATTCTTATGTGTTTCATTTTCGCGGGAAGGGTTCATCTGACTCTCACGTATCCTATTCTCTGTCCGAAGATTTATGGCCGCTGAGAAACGCATTGTTACATACCCGTTACTCAAAAAACCATTGATTATTTTTTTGTTTTATGATATCATGGAATCAGAATATTTAGGAGTGATTTGATGCAGCTGAAAGAATCAGGCGAAATGTATCTTGAAACCATATATGTTCTCAGTCAGCGCAAGGGATTTGTGCGCTCTATCGACGTCGGCGAGGAAATGGGATACTCCAAGCCCAGCGTCAGCCGTGCGGTCGGAATTCTCCGCGACGGCGGCTATATCACCGTTGCCCACGACGGCGGACTTCATCTCACCGAGGCAGGACTTGAGGTCGCTCAGCGCACATACGAGCGTCACACCGTCCTCAGCGAATTCTTCATCAGGCTCGGCGTCGACGAGGAAACCGCGACAAACGACGCCTGCAAAATCGAGCACGTCATAAGCAGCAGCACCTTTGCGGCTCTGAAAAAATACCTTAACGAGCAAATGAAATAACACTTCGGCACGCATTCTGTGTGCCGTTTTTGCAGAAAAAAGGACGGCGAGTTGCCGTCCTTAATCTTTTAATCAGGATTGTTCTTCAAATAAAATATAACAGAATCGCCGTAAATCATCATTGCCTTTTCATAAGCAACCAGCTCCTGCACATATTCCTTATCGCTATCGCTCAGAAAGCCGGGATTCTCCATCTGTTTTTTTCTGATATAATACTCAGAAACGATACTGAAGCGTGTGGTGCTGCCGATCGGTTTTTTTTCGCTGTCCACAACCGTGAAATAAACCAAATCGCGCATTTGATTTGCTTTCAGATCCTTGTACATCACCGCATAATGACCGTTCTCACTCAGGAACTCCTCTGCGGGAATATATACGGGATCGCTGACCTTGTTGCCGTTACTGTCATAATGCAAAACTCTTACATATTTTCCCGCGGGATCGGCGATGTTAAAGTGGTATTTCATCGCGATGACGCTTCCGAGCACCAGCTGTATCCCCATATACTCGGCTTCGGGATTATCAATTTTTCTGAAATTGTCGTCATTGACCTCTCTGATGTAGTCGTTTAAAGCTGTAACAGGGCAGTCCAGCTTGGCGTTTTCCGCATCAATTACAGGTTTTAAATTAGAGATATTTCTATAACCGATCAGGTTTCTGTTGATAAGGCTATCAGCGTGATAGCCCTTGAAGGTCTGACCTGCCGAGCCGTAATTAAGAAGGTCAACAAAAATCGTATACCATTTTTGGTTTTTGGAATCTGTCAGAGCTTTGTAAATATAGCTCTTGACGCCTTTAGTTTCGGTACGATAGTGGGGTATTCCATTGTCGTTTGCAGAAACAGTCACCTTATATTCATCATACATACGCTGAGGATTAACTCCCTCATAGACAAACTTGTAATATTCAACACCATCGACTGTTGCTTCGCTGTACGTCAGATCTTTGTCCACAGTGCTGTAATCATCGGAATATTTAATATTCATACGCAAATCGGTCATATCTCCGACCGCAGCCTTTTTCACATAAAACGCCGTTTTGAGGTTGACCGTAAGCTCGAGATTCATGCTGATTTCGAGATTTTTGTCATTATCAACCACAGGTACATATTTTTCATTATACGGACCCGCGTAAGCAACGGAATAGCTCTTATCAGTCACATATTCCACAGGCGAATTTTTTACAATCTGGCTCTTCGAAACAAGGTACACGGGATTGACCGTCGTCTCGCCGTCTTTGCGAAATCCCAAAGTTTTTATTTGCAGATTTACGTTCGTTTCACCTGAATTTTTTTTCACATTGAAGGTCACGGAAATAAACGCCGACTTCCCCTCACAAACGTCATATCCGTTTGTGTTGGTGCAGTTTGCCTTTATCGCTCCGATATTTCCCTCAGCAAAAGATGCCGGGTTAGTGTTAAAAATTATGCCCTTCGGTTCTCCTTTAACAAACGCGTTCTTTACAAATAAAGGTACCAGATTACCTCGATCATTCAGCTTTTCGTTAACATTCTTCGTATGGTCATACTCAAGATAATCTCTGTCATAGGTCAGTGTGAACTCACAGTTGAGCATGCAATAATTCTTTGTATTGTACCAATATGTAACCGTAACCTGATCGGAACCGGAAGCGGAACTGATTTCCATGCTTGAACCCGGAAACAGCTCCGGAATGTTTGAGGTAGCGTTCACCGTAAGTATATTTTCCGCCGCAGACGCGCTGACAGCAAACAGAGAAACAGACGAAAAAGCAAGAATCAGACATAATAAAACTGAAATACATTTCTTCATTATATATCCACCCTTCGTTTTTAATTACATAATTGTTAACTTTTATTATATCTCATAATCAACCAAAAATCAAGTAAATATGAAATGAATTCCGTCAAAATACCACTCTTGCAACGCCGCTGACCTTTTATGCCGCAAAAAAAGAAGCGGTGATTTCTCACCGCCTCGTAATACTTTTATTCCGCAAACATTGCTGTTGAGAGGTATCTCTCGCCCGTATCGGGAAGCAGAGCGACAATTACCTTGCCCTTGTTCTCGGGGCGCTTTGCAAGCTGTGCAGCCGCCCAGACAGCCGCGCCCGATGAAATACCTACAAGAAGTCCTTCGCCTCTCGCGAGGGTTCTGCCCGCAGCGAAAGCGTCCTCGTTCTCTACTGTGATAATCTCATCGTAAATCTCGGTATTGAGGGTATCGGGTACAAAGCCGGCACCGATGCCCTGGATCTTGTGAGGGCCTGCGGTACCCTTTGAGAGTACGGGAGAGCCTGCCGGCTCAACAGCGACAACCTTTACGTCGGGATTCTTGGACTTGAGGTATGTGCCTACACCCGTGAGAGTGCCGCCTGTGCCGACGCCCGCAACAAAGATATCGACCTTGCCGTCGGTATCCTCCCAAATCTCGGGACCTGTGGTGCGGATATGCGCCTGCGGATTCGCGGGATTGATGAACTGACCGGGAATGAAGCTGCCCTCGATCTCAGATGCGAGCTGATTTGCCTTTTCGATAGCGCCCTTCATGCCCTTCGCGCCTTCGGTAAGAACGATCTCGGCTCCGTACGCCTTGAGCAGATTGCGGCGCTCAACGCTCATTGTCTCGGGCATGGTGAGGATCACGCGGTAGCCTCTCGATGCTGCAACCGCCGCAAGACCGATACCTGTGTTGCCGCTGGTCGGCTCAATGATTACAGCGCCCTTCTTGAGCGCGCCTGTCGCCTCTGCCTCGTCGATCATCGCGCGCGCGATTCTGTCCTTTACGCTGCCCGCGGGATTAAAATACTCGAGCTTCGCGTAAATCTCCGCTCCGATGCCGTTATTGTCAAGATAATTGGTAAGTCTGAGAAGCGGTGTGCCGCCGATCAGGTCTGTGATATGCTGATATACTTTCATGATTTATTATCTCCTTTTGGAATAATTATAAAACCTACGTGTTTTATAGGCTTTATTATATCACCACTTTATCCGTTTGTCAATGGTTTTTATTTACTTTTTTCGCGAAACGGTGTAAAATAGTATCAGAACTCAAAAAAGGACTGATTTTATGCTCATACTCGCCTCTGCCTCACCGCGCAGACAGGAGCTGCTCAAGCTCATTACCGAGGATTTCAAAATCGTACCCGCCGATATCGACGAAAGCGTCGACAAGAGCCTTCCGCTCGAGAGCGTTCCCGAACACCTTGCCTACCAAAAGGCGGCTTTTGTAAGCGCGCAATACCCCGACGACATTGTTATCGGCTGCGACACTGGCGTATTTGTCGGGAACCGAATGCTCGGCAAGCCCCACGGCGACATGGCAGCGTTCGAAATGCTGCGGCTGCTATCGGGCAGGGTTCACCGCGTGATCACGGGCTGCGCGATTTACAAGGGAAACAAAAAACTCACCTTTTCCGACGTGACCGAGGTAGAGTTCTATCCTCTTTCAAACGAGGAGATAAAGGCGTACATCATCACGGGAGAGCCTGCGGACAAGGCAGGCGCGTACGGCATTCAGGGAAAAGGCTCGCTGCTGATCAAGGGTATCCGCGGCGACTACTTCAACGTTGTCGGACTGCCCGTCGCAAAGCTGAGCAGAGCATTAAAGGATATTCAGGCTGAATAATTTATATTACAAAATCAGGTCTGACGCAGATCAAACGCGTCAGCCCTGAGCATTATCTGGATAATAATTTTACTGTTTCCTGCGGCTTGAGCACCTTGCCTGCGGACACGACCTTTTCGTTGATTACCAGCACGGGCATCGACATCGCGCCGTACTGCATAACCTTTTCCATATCGGTGATGTACTCGACCTCAACTCCGAGACCGAGGTCGCTGACCGCCTGCTTTGTGTTCTCGTACATCTGATGGCACGACTTGCAGCCCGCACCGAGAACCTTGACGCTCGTTACCTCAGAAAGCACAGCGTCGTACTTTGCGGTCTGAGCGGTTCCCAAACAGCAGCAGGGTTTTGCTTCTTCCTTTTTACGATTGAAAAATGCCATTTTTATACCTCCGTTTTTATATCAACAAAAATTGCAGCGCGTTGAACGCGTAACCTACTATTATTATTCCCACCGTACAGATGGCGATGAAAATTCCCAGCAGCTTTGCCTTGACCGCCTTCTTGAGCATGATCATCGAAGGCAGTGACAGCGTCGTAACGCCCATCATGAACGAGAGCACTACCCCGAGCAGCGCTCCCTTTCCGAGCAAAGCCTCGGCGATCGGTATCGTGCCGAAGATGTCGGCGTACATTGGGATTCCGCAGATCGTCGCGATGATCACACCGAAGGGATTGTCGCCGCCCAGCGCGGTGATCACCCACTCCTCGGGGATCCAGTTGTGAATGACCGCGCCGATTCCGACTCCTATCAGCACATAAGGGAATACCTTCTTCGCGGTTGAGAGCACCTCTCCCCACGCGTATTTAAGCCTGTCTGAAAAACGCAGCTCCTCCTGCGGAATATCGATCGCCTTCGCGTTTCGGATATACTCCTGAACCTGATCCTCTAGGTGAAGCTTCTCGATCAGCGTGCCGCCCGCAACGGCGATAACAAGTCCGAGCACGACATAGACGACGGCGACCTTCCACCCGAAAATGCTCATCAGCAGCACAAGGCTGCCGAGGTCGACCATCGGCGACGAGATCAGGAACGAGAACGTCACCCCGAGCGGCAGACCCGCGCTTGTAAAACCGATAAACAGCGGTATTGACGAGCACGAGCAAAACGGCGTCACCGTTCCCAGGAGTGCGGCGATGATTCTCGCACCCAAGCCGTTGAACCTGCCGAGCAGCTTCTTGCTCCTTTCGGGCGGAAAATAACTCTGAATATACGAGATTATCAGAATCAATACGCCGAGCAAAAGCATGATTTTGATTGTGTCATAGATAAAAAACAGGACGCTGCCGCCGATTTTGCTATCGGTGTCGAGTCCGCATAGCGTTAGCAAACTGCCTATAAGGCGCTCAAGCCACGCCATTCCGAGTATTTCATTCTGAATAAAGCTCCCCATAATACCTCCAAAATATAGATAAATCGAAATTTGTCTATTTATAGTCCATTAACAGAGCCGTGCATGAGCACGGCTTTGATCAGCAGCAGGATTCCTTCTGTTCCGTCTGCACATTTGTCAGCTGCGAGAGAATATCCACGGCGGCTTTGGCACCCTCTTGTGAAATCGAGTAGTGCATCCACTTTCCTTCCTTGCGGCCGACAACTATCCCCGAATCACAGAGAACCTTCATGTGGTGCGACATGGTGGGCTGGGTGACGCTGATTTCCTCATTGAGGCGGCAGGCGCACTTCTCGCCCGACTGCAGCAGCTTCAAAATCTTTATGCGGTTTTCATCGCAGAGCGCCTTGAACAGCTCGGCGGTTTTCTTTTCGTTCATTTCCATTTTATTCACCATATTGAAAAGTGTCTATATATATTATAATGAAATTCAGCGGCTTGTCAAGGCTAAGTTTTTCCGCTCCGATTGACAACATTGATTTTTTCTGTTATCATAGATTCAGAAAAAATTTTAAAAAAGCAGCAAACCTTTTCCGAACTTCAGAGTCCTTTTTAATGAAAGGGGAAAATGAGAGGAAAGAGAAGGGATCAGCATGAACAAACAGCCTAAATATAAAATAGATAACGCAAGGCTGTCGCGCTTGGTGGCAAAGGCGCAGAACGGCAGCCGCAAGGCGATGGAGGACGTCATCAATATGGTGAGCGGATATCTGTACTACTACAGCCTGACTTTGCTCGGCGACGAGGAACAGGCAAAGGATGCGGTGCAGGATATTTTGCTGACCATTCTCAAAAAGCTCGATACACTCGACGAACCGAAGGCTTTTCTGGGCTGGATGAAAACGATTGCCGCGAACTACTGCAAAACAAAGCTCTCGCGCACAAAGGAGCATATCAGCATTGACGAGGACACATGGTAATTCGCTGATGAAAACGACCAGATCTGTCCCGAGAAATCAGCGGAAACCGAGGAGGTCTGCGGTTATGTGAGAGAAGCGGTCAGAGCGCTGCCTCAGCTTTTGCGTGAAAGCGTGATGATGTTTTACTTTAATCAGATGAGCGTAAAGCAGATCGCAGATATCCTTGAGGTCAACGAAAACACCGTGAAAAGCCGCCTGTACTCCGCGCGTCAGTCCATGAAAAAATATCTGGAGCAATACGGCGGCGCGGCTCTCGCCTCCTGCGCGGTACCGCCCATGTCCGTGATATCGTTCAGCCTGATCCAGGGCGCGGAAAGGCAAAAGAATATTCTGATCCCGTATGCGACACAGGCAGGCGAAATCAAGGTAGCGGCTGTCAATCCCTCGTCAGCGTCCGCCTCATTGCCTATAAAAGCGGCGGCTGTCGGAGCTGCGTGCCTTATCACCGCCGGCGGAATCGGCGCCGCTGTGATGTCAGGGAAATCGAACGCGGATAATCCGTCCGAGCCGTTCACCGCTCCTTCCTCGCATACATACATTATGACTCAGCCCTCAAGTACAGAGCCGACCGAACCGACCGCCGCGGAAACAACCGCACAGACCGTTCCCGTCAGCCGCGCCGTGACCGACAACATCGAAGCCGGCACTCAGCAGCCGCAGGAGAATACCGCGGAAACAACCGTCTATTCCGAAAACGCGACTCAGGCTCCGTCAACTCAGACGCCGTCAACGGCTGAGCAAAGCGATACGCCGCTCTATTCGCAAATCATCAGAATTCAGGTCGCGGAAGATACATTCAGCGATTTTGACAGAATGTACTGCTTCCTCACGGACAAAACCGCGGATACCGTTTTGGCGGCCTGGGGCTCGATAAAGGAAACCATGTCCAAGATCGAAAACACGGACACCTGGAGCATTTCTCTTGCCAGACAGAATATCACGCTGTATTCAGGACACAGATACAGCGTCGTATTTACGAGCGATTGGAGCACGCAGACAGATGTGCTTGAATTCACCGCCTCGGGCAACACCAGAGAGCATGTCGCTGTGTACACCGGCGAATCCACCCCTATCAGTTATACCGCCAACACTTATTCATATAAGTATAAGTGGCTCGGAGAATAAGAGAACGGACGAAGATTTAATAAGAAAGGGTGCTTTTTTATGAAACCAGCAATGAAAAAATGCTTAACCGCTGTACTAGCCGCGACTGTGTCGGTTTCCGTTTTCAGCGTTCCGGCAAACGCAGTCGAACCTGCCGCCCATGTACTCAGCATTGATATTGACAGCGATACCTTCAGGGACGTCAAGCAGATGTACTGCTTTATCACGGACGAAACCGACAGCTCCGAAATCGTGAAATGGGGCGCCAAAAAAGGCGCAATGACAAAGGACGCGAATACCGATGTGTGGCGTTACGACCTTGACGGACACGGCATCACCTTGGATCCCGCACACTCATACACCGTTGTTTTCTCTGACAACTGGATCATTCAAACCGAGGACCTCACCATCGCAGATTATGACAGCGAAAAGGAATACACCGCCGTTTTCTCGGAAATCTTCACAATGAAATCCTTCTATTCCAAGCCTGTGTACAAATACAAGTGGCTCGGCGAGAACGAGAAACAAGCCGGAGCAGATGTTTTCAGCGTCCGCGCCGATAAGGGCGCCTACGGAAGTGACCGCACACTGACCTGTCAGGTCTATGACGAAACCGCTGAAGCCTACGTCTTGTGGTGCGGCAGAATGACCCTGGACGAAAACGCCCAGATCTGGAGCTTTGATTTCGGCAGGCACGGCATCGCGCTCGAACCCGGACACACCTATACCGTCACGTTTGGCAATGCTGAACCTCTGACAATCGATTCCTACGATCGAAGCAAGGACTACACCGACGTATTTTCTGAAGCAATAGGTAAAAATGATATCCTGTTTGGTGACGCGAACGGCGACGGTGAGGTAAATATTACCGACGTGACATTTATTCAGCTGCATCTTGCGGAACGTATCACCCTGGAAGGCGACTGCCTAACGGCCGCCGACGCAAACGGCGACGGTGAAGTAACCGTTGACGACGCTACGCAGATTCAAAAATATCTCGCCGATGAAATTGACTGTTTAGGATAGTTTTCATCCGATTAAGCATATTTTCGCGGGGAAAGAAATACTTGCGGCGCGTATCACTGCAAATTGCTTGTATATCAAAAGCGGATATGGTACACTGTTGATATGAACCACACGGAATGATAGGAGATTATCAGCATGAAAACGAAAAAACTGGTTTGCGCATTATTGGCATCAACGCTCGTCCTTCTGTCTTTATCGGCATGTCAACCCGCAAAGCCGGGCCAGACTGAAACGACAAGCTCCGCCCAAAGCAGCGACATCTACCGTATCGAGGACTACGAAAGCAGCGAGGTCTTTGACATTGCAAAGGTCAATCTCAGTGAAGCATTGTCGGATATCTGCACGTCATATCGATTCACATATCTGTCGGACGGTCTTAAAATCAACGGATATATCTCCGTTCCGAATTCGTTGGCGGCAACGCAGAAGCCAGGCAAATGCGTTCTGTTTAACCGCGGCGGAAACAGAGATTTCGGCAAGCTGGAAAATGATACTACAGCCAATATCTGCGCCGTTTGTGGCCGCATTGTCGTCGCTTCACAGTACAGGGGCGGCGGCGGGTCCGAGGGTGCCGACCAGTTCGGCGGAGACGACCTGCATGATGTTATCAAGCTGATTGATTTATGCGAGAATCATTTTTCGTTCATAGACATGGACGATTTCTGCGCTGCGGGCGCTTCGCGCGGCGGCGTGATGACATACCCTGTCGCAAGACAGGACAAAAGAATCAAGCGCATCATCGCACTCAGCGCCGAAAGCGATTTGTTTGAGGCGTATGAAAGCCGTGATGATATGAAAACCGTCCTGAAGGAAACAATCGGCTGCACGCCTGATGAAAATCCCGAGGAATACAAAAAACGCTCGGCTGTGTATTAGGCGGACGAAATCGAGGTTCCGGTGCTGATGTTCCACAGCAGACAGGACAAACGGGTTTCCTACAAGCAGGCGGAGGATTTGTACGCGAAGCTCAAAGACAGTACCGACTGCACCTTTATCACTTATGAGGACGATTCCCACGCCATCGTACATGACAAAGATTATTCCACTATCCGCAACTGGCTGAACCAGTAATAAAAATACCCCTCCCGAATGAACCGAGCGTTCACACGTGAGGGGTTTGCTATTGCCTGTTTATTGGGGAGAATGGAGATCTTTACTCCCATTCGCTCCCTGCAAAATAATCTTAACAGTATTTGTTTAAGGGTTTTAACACGGAGTATTTCTATTATTTGTATTGTAAATAAAACACAGGCTATCAAAAATTCTGTTGCCATTTTGTTGCCACGATACAAGATTATTATAGCAGAAATATGCAATAAAATCAACACTTTAAAGCGATAGCGTACACTTTTGATAATCCGTAATATCTAATTTAACCTGAATTATTCACGCCATCGCCTGGTAATCGCCCCAACACAGGGAAAATACTAAAAAAATGAAGAAACGGGCTTTCACCTAAAAGATGAAGCCCGCAGGGTATGGAAAAGGGACTTCAAATTTGGTATAATGTAGTTACCACAACAACAAACCAAAGGAGAGAAGTCCCATGGCTATTATATCAGAAACAGTGTTGGAAAGCAATAAGAAAATTCGCGTAAATTTCGATGGCGGCAATCTTTCTTCGGATGGCGGACTGCTTTTGCTCAAGGAGTTTTATCACAAGCTGGGCGTCAATTCGCTGCTCAGAAATCGTTTCCGCACAACGGACACTGCTTCATTCCGAATCCACAAAGATCATGAGAATCTTTTACAGATGCTCTATCAGATTACCGGCGCCTATTTTCAGGACGATCACGCCGACAGCCTGAGAAACGATCCTGTCCTGAACGCTGTTATCGGCAAAACCGCTTTAGCCTCTCAGCCTACTCTGTCCCGTTTTCACAACCGCATGGATGAACGGAGTTTACAGCAGTTGGAAGAGATACAGCGGATTCTTCGCAGAAGAGTCTATTCTGTCGATAAACCGGAGCACATTCTGTTCGACCTCGATTCCACCTTGCTGGCTGCATATGGCACGCAGGAAGGCGAAGCGTTCAACTACCACTACCAAGCCCACGGTTATCATCCCCTGCTTTGCTTCGACGGAATGACCGGAGATTTACTGATGGTAGAACTGCGCCCGGGAACGCAGTATTGCAGCAACGGAGCAGCCGCATTTATGCTGCCGCTTCTGGAGGAATATCAGAGAGATTATCCTCAAACAGCCCTCTTTGCACGGGGAGACAGCGGTTTTGCCACAGATGAACTCTACAGTCTGTTTGAAACAAACGGCACCGGCTATGTCATTCGGCTCAAGGAAAATCCTGTGCTGAGAAGACTTGCTCAAGACTTGGACTCTGAACTGTATGATCTTACCCGGGAGGACACTGTTTCTCATGCCGTCGTGTATGGCGAGTTTCTGTACAAGGCGGGTTCTTGGGATTACCCCAGACGCGTCGTCTGCAAAATCGAGAAGCCTTACGGTCAGATGATTCACATGCATACCTTTGTCGTGACCAATATGGAGTCCTCTCCTGAGGATTTAATCCGCTTTTACTGCAAGCGGGGAAATATGGAAAACTTCATCAAGGAGTGCAAATCCGGCTTTGATATGAGCTATGTCAGCAGTTCTTCCATGATTGTCAACGCCAACCGGGTTCAGATTCATGCGCTGGCATACAATCTATTTAACTGGTTTCGCCGCCTGACACTGCCTGAATCCATGCGAAAGGATCGTATCGACACTGTCAGACTCAAGCTGTTGAAAATTGCAGCCAGAATCGTCAGCTCCGCGAGATATGTGTATTTTAAACTGTGCAGTTACTGTCCATACCAAACGCAGTTTTTCGAGACTCTCGCCAATATTAAAAAACTCAGTCCGCAACTCAAATAGACGTTACCCCGTGTACCTTGACAGCTTCAAAACTCCCGTTCAAAAATTATCTGACCCCCAAGGGAGTAGTGCGCCTTTATTCGGTGGAAAACTTTGCAGGGTGTCAGTTTTGCTGCTGTTTTCTCTTACATATCCATTTTCATACGCAATTCCGGATATCCGTGAATAATTCGGGTTTAATTATATCTGATTTCATAATTATTTCTCACATAAAGGACACTCAAGTATTTGATTAAATCCTTTGTATTCATTCTAATTAGCCTTTCAAATATCGTAATTTAATTTTACCATAAAACCAGATAATTAGCAATAGAAAAACGCCGCCAAGCAGGAATTATCCCACTTGGCGGCATTGATTATAATTCTATATTCGAAATTTATTCCCACTCGCTTAATTCATTTAGATACTAAACATATTAGTTTAGTATTTTCTTCTATTGATACCATTATTACCGCTATTCTGACTATTATTTTTGGCTTCAAATAATAACAGTATCAAAACAGTATCAACGGTACTGCTGTTATTATAGCACGAACAATCTTTAAAATCAACACTTTAAAGTGATAAATTATTTCTCGTTTATAGCAAAGAAATACACCGTTTAATTTCATTCCATAGTCGTTGTTTAATATCTACGATAGTATTTACAGAAGCTATTCCATAAGAAGTCGCAGGTAAGTACCTGGATGCTAATCGGGAATTATGATATTTCCAAATAGGATTTTCACTGCTCTTGACTCTACCTTGTAATATCCATACCATTTTTGGATAACTTACCTTTGCAGTAGAAGCAAATTCACGTGAATACTTAAGTATTACTTCATCCAAACTATATTTTTTTATATTATCTCTGGATGAAAACTTTGAATCAAACACCACATATTCTTCATTATGAGTGTCGCTATAGAATTTCAAAACAAAATCTGGAGTATAATAATCTTTATTATAGTTTTTTGTTGTTCTGAATAGAGTAAGCATAATAACCCAGCTCCTATCTAAAAAGCGGGGAGATAATTCTTCTGTCGTAAAACTTTCGAGAGTTTTTTCAAACTGTTTCTTTAATTCGTTGTTATCAATTATTTGTTGGTTGTATTTTTCTTTTGCTTTTTTATATTCATCGGTATAATCATCACGTTCCTTAGATAGACGAATAATATCATTTTTTATTTCTTCAATATTTTTTAAATCTTGCTCTTTCTGCTTATAGTCGTTTATGATTTGTTCTAATTCTTTTATCTTATTATTATTCTCATCATTTTCATTTTTCAATTCTTCAAGTTTTTCTGCATAGTCGGCAGGTAGTTCGTCTTCGTTGCGTGAGTCCTCAATGTCTCTAATTTCATCTTCTAGTTTTGCTTTAAAATTATTAAGCTTACTAATTTCTTGTTGCACAGAATCATATTCTGGCAATTTTGATCCAATGAGATCAAAATGATTTTCTGCAATTTCTTTGATTAACGCTTCCTTTAATGTAGCATCATCCATTGCGTATTGTACAATTTGTTGAATTTGATCATTTTCTTTCGATATACTGTCAAATAGATTGCAAATTCGTTCAACTCTTTCTTCGGATATACTAACATCCGACTCAACATTTAGCGTTTGAAGGACGTTATCTTTTATTTGACGAATCTGTTCTCTTGTATATTCTTTGCTATTACGCAACGAAACAAAAAACGTATCTAATAGTTTTTCTTCAGTAATCCAATCATAGTTCTTTTCACACTCAGAAGGAGAACACAATATTTCTTTTGGGAGCAAAAGAACGACTTCTTCATCATCGTGATCTATAATAGACAAATAGTTTTCTGTATAAGAATCAGACTTATATACACCAATCAAATACTGATGTTCTCTACAACTTTGAAGAGAGATAGTGTCATCTTTGATATCGTATTCAAAAGGACCATATATTTTCTCGCCATTACAAGAAATAATTCAAGAGCGACCAATATAATAAAACAAGAGATTTAGGTTTATTGGCAATAGAAAAGCGCCGCCAAGCAGGAGATTATCCCACTTGGCGGCTGTGCTGATCAGTTGTAAATCAGCTCTGCATTCACGATCTCCGTTGCACGGTTCCGGATATTGTTCATTCGCTTCACCCACAGCATTTGATTATCCGCTTTGAGCTGCTCAGTCACGCATTCCTTTTCGGCAAGTTGTTGTACCAACCGAAAAAACATATCCTCTGCCTGCTCGTCTATGTCGGCGAGGTAGGCGGTGAGCTTGCAGCTTGTCAGCAGATTGGTATAGCGGATTTTGTGGTGCTGCTTGATGTAACGCAAATGCCGCTTGCCCCATATTCCGATTTCTACCTTCGGCTGTTCGGGGAGCGTCAGGCACGGCAGATAATAATCACCTTGCAGCTCATAGTGAATACCCGTTTTCTTGTCGTAAATTCTTTTTTCCATTGTTCATCAACCTTTCTTAATAAATTTAGCGTGCGTCACGCTGTTTTGACTTTTTGAAACCTCTCGCCTGCTCGATAATCTCATTGAGCCTACGCCTTCCAAAGACTTTCTCCAATAGCTGATAGGCTTTGTTTTGTTCACGGAGCATACCGTTGAGCTCTTTGAGCTTGGAGTTTTCATATTTCAGATGTTCGTTCTCACGGTGCAATCTGCCGTTCAGATTATTGATACGGTGGTAATTCTCCCAACCCTGATAGCTTCTGGCGAGGACTGTACGAACAAGATTTTTCAACCGGTTAATTAGCGGTTCTACAAACTTTTTCTTGTAGCTCTTTGCCGTCATTAAGCCTTGCGGCTCAGGGAGTTGCAGTTGCGGATCTTCGTTAAGCTGTTTTTCGACGTCGCCGAGAATTTCCTTTGCTTCCTCGATTTTCTCAACCGTCGCTTTCAGCCCCTTGACCTCCAATTGCTTTTCTTCAATCTCCCTGTCAAGTTCGGCAACCTCTTTGGCTCGCTCCTGCTTTTTGTAATCAAGAACGGACAAGTGTTGCTCGTGAGTACCCTTCTGCTCCCATTCGATACCGTGCCGCTCCATAATCTGAGCGAGGACTTTCTTTTCGGAAAGTATCCAGCGATTCAGTTCGTTGTCACTCCTGCCCTCGCCTTTGAAGCCCATATTGAGCATTGCCTGTTTCAGCGAAACTCGTGTTTCCAAACCTCGCTTGCTGCCGGTTGTGAACGGTACAAAGTCGATATGGATATGCGGCGTTGCTTCGTCCATATGAAGGTGCGCCGAGAACACTCTTAGGTAAGGATTGCGCTCTTGGAAGCCTTGATAGTATTCGTCGAGGATTATCCTCGCAAGCTCGGCGTGTTCTCCTGTTGCCGACATATCTTCCTTGTTGCCGATTTGGAAAATGATCTCGTGGAACAGCTTTTCCTGCTTTCCGGACTCGATATGCTTATAGTAATCGGGAATTTTTCTGTCCTTGCGTTTCTGTTTATCGTTGTACTGTTTCAGAGCTTCATCAAACATTTCGTGATACACTTTCTTGATTGGCTCGTTGCAGTAATCTATATTCAAATGGGTACGCTCGCTGTCCACGTTCTCCGCTGTGAAGCTGCGGCTGTTGTGCGTGACAGAGCCTTTACCCACCATTGCGCTAATCGTTCTCTTCATTTATCTACCTCAAATCTGTATTTGTATTCAGCTATCTTTTTACTGAGTTGCTTACTCAGGTTCTGTTACTCTTGCCAAGAGTAACGCAAAAGCACTTTTGACAGCAGGGCTATCAAAAATGCAACCTGCGAGCAGGTTTTGCGCTCTCCGAGGGGCAAGGGCAGCCCTTTGAAAAGGGCTCCCTGCACCCCGCCTAAACTTTAGTGCGTGTCAGTCCGTGTCAGCTGTGTCGGTGTTTCACACACCCCACAATTGCTGTCACAGCCGTCACGCTTTGACACGCCGCCCTCATAGGTCAGCGTGATTCTGCGCCCTTCGTGAGTGCGCTTGTAGTGGTAGACGATCTTGTGTTCGTCCATCAGACGGTTGACATTGACATTCAGCTTTTGTGTGATAGCGTTCGGCTTGATGTTAACGGCGAGATATTCACACAGCTCCGTCGGCGTACCACACCATTGCGGATTGTCGGCGGTCACCCTCTCGGCGATCCTGTCGAGCAACGGCTCAAGTGGCGCTTTCCAAAGCTCTGTTTCGATTTTGTCAAGCTCCCACACCAGCGTTTCCGTATTCTTCTTCCGTCCTCTCGAGCTCCCATATCAGATTATCGGGATTGCGGTTAAGGTATAGCTTCTGATCCTGTTGGTCTCTGCCGGATATTTCAAGCGTAGCTGCGTTTGCAGTCCGCTTTTCTTTTTGCAGAACAAACGCTCCGTCGGCAGCGCCGAGCAAGCCGTTAGTTCCTGAAATCATATCAAAGCTGTCATCAGATTTTTGCTTGCGTGTATGATGAACGAGTATCATACAGATTTTGTTATTGTCGGCAAATTTTTTCAGACTGCTGATAATCTCATAATCATTCGAGTAGCTGTAATCAGAGCTTACCTCACGCACCTTTTGCAAAGTGTCAATGATTATGAGCTTGGTGTCGGCGTGCTTCGTGATAAAACTCTCCAACTGTTTGTCCAAGCCCTCATTCAACTGACTTGCCGAAACGGATAAGTACAGATTGTCGGCGCTGTCAGTACCAAACATCTGATACAACCGCTTTTGCAAGCGACTGTAATCATCTTCGAGGGCAAGGTAAAGCACCGTACCTTTGTTGACCTTGTAATTCCAAATCGGCGTTCCGGTGCTGATATGATAAGCAAGCTGCGCCATCAAAAAGCTCTTGCCGATTTTCGGCGAGCCGACAAACAGATACAGTCCGTTGTACAGCAAACTGTCAACGATCGGCGGTCTGTTTTCATATACAGTGTCGTACAACTCAGTCATAGAAACGGTGTGCAGATAATTTTCGTCAAAACAATTTAACTCCAAACTATTGAAATCAGACAAGCTTTTATATTCTTCAAGCGTCCAAAACTTCATCTCCTTGCTTTCCTTTTCACCCATATTTCCTGCGATGGACGCAGGATTGGAACGCAAGCCGTAATAACGCACAGCGTGATTGAACATAGCGCTGAGCTGATTGTGAACGGTACGGAGATACGTCTTGGAATATAGCTTCCCGTGCTTATTTTTGAGCGTCCTTATCTCGTTTTGCCATTCAATCACGTCTGTTGCGGATATGTCACAGAGCTTTCTATCCTTGAAATAAGGAATAATTTTACCCTCGATGATATTTTCCTTTGTCTGCCAAGTGTTTTCTTTGAGCCGAGGCTTTATATCCTTTTTATATAGCTCATAGAAACTGCCAAAGGACATTGTTACATCCGTTTGCTTCTGCAATAGGAACTCACGTTCCCACTCCAGCGCTTCGTGCTTTGTTGCAAACCCACGCTTAAGCTTTTGTTGGCGTTTACCCTGCCAATCTGTATAGCGGAATTGAACATACCAGCTTCCGCTTTTCTTATCTTTAAATGCGCCCATTTACACATCACTCCTTTTCACTATTTGTTCTGGTCGCATAAATATGATCGTGAAAAAATTTACGGTCAATTCTTCCCGGAAGTGTAAGGCATCCGGTCGCCTTTAGCTCTTTATTTAGCTTTTGAATGAGTTTATATGCGTAAGATTCGGATACGCCCAATTCCTCCGCAACTTCACTCACTCGCATAAACATAGTTCCTGACATAGACAAACCCCCTTTCATAGTAAATTATAATTTATTTCGTGTCGGAATACTTTCTGACCGCCAACCGATTCGCCCGGGCGGACATACCTTTACTGTGATATGCGACAGATAGCTAAACTATATTGCTTAGTCTATTTCTATTATACTAAACATATATGGTTAAGTCAAGCGGATTGAGTTAGAAAAAATAAAACTTTTTTGTTTAATTTTTGTTGACAAGCACTAAACATATATGCTATACTATGTGTATCATATTATTTGAGGTGACTTGAAATGGCAATCGGCGAAAGAATCAAATACATTCGCAATTTAAAGAATTTCACACAAAAGTATCTCGGTCAGCTTATCGGATTTCCCGAAAAAACAGCTGACATTAGAATCGCTCAGTATGAATCGGGCACAAGAACTCCGAAAGCAGATATTACAAAGGAGCTTGCAAAAGCGTTAGAGGTTTCACCTCTTGCGTTGGATGTTCCCAACATTGACTCAGAGCTTGGGTTAATGCACACCTTATTCGCACTTGAGGATATCTACGGTTTACAAGCCGAAGAAAAGGACGGAGAAACCAAGCTGAGTTTTTCAAACGCTTCTGTTCTTCGGGCGGTAAAGGCGTGGGCAGAGCAAAGTGCCAAATTGAAAGCCGGAGAAATAACCAAGGAAGAGTATGACGAGTGGCGCTATAACTATCCTAAATATGACACTAACAGCGAATATGTAAAGCTGCCGTCAGATGACCTGAATAACGCTATGTTGGAAGCATTTGAGGACAAACTGAAAAATCAATAAGCACAAAAAAGGCATTACCGACTGCAACAAGTCAGTAATGCCTAAACTTTTATTATATAATTGTACCTGCAAACCGGAATAAACCTTAGAATAAAGGCGCTTTTGAGGGTGCTATCATTTTGCTATCATTATTAACGCTAACCACTCAAAAAGCCACTGTTTATGCGGTTCTCTCTCGATTTTGCCTTATTCCCACTCAATTGTGCCCGAGGGCTTCGGCGTGAGGTCGTAGAGCACGCGGTTGACGTTCTCAACCTCAGACGTAATGCGCGCGGTGATGTGCTGCAAAAGCTCAAACGGCACGTTCTCGACAGTAGCGGTCATCGCGTCCTTTGTGTTGACGGCGCGGATAATTACGGGATAAGCGAAGGTGCGCTTGCCGTCCTTTACGCCGACGGATTTGAAATCGGGCACAGCGGTGAAATACTGCCAGACCTTGCCCTCAAGACCGTTCTTTGCGAATTCCTCGCGGAGAATCGCGTCGGACTCTCTGACAGCCTCAAGTCTGTCGCGGGTGATAGCGCCGAGGCAGCGGACGCCTAAGCCGGGACCCGGGAACGGCTGACGGAATACCATGTTGTCGGGCAGACCGAGAGCCTTGCCGACCACTCTTACCTCGTCCTTGAAAAGGAGCTTGAGCGGCTCGACCAGCTCAAACTGAAGATCCTCGGGCAGACCGCCGACATTGTGATGCGCCTTTACCCCGTCGCTCTCGAGGATATCGGGATAGATCGTGCCCTGAGCCAGAAACTCGATTCCGTCGAGCTTGCGCGCCTCTTCCTCAAACACGCGGATAAACTCGGCACCGATGATTTTTCTCTTCTTTTAGGGCTCAGCGACACCGGCTAGCTTGTCGAGAAAACGGTCAACCGCGTCGACATAGATCAGGTTCGCGTTCATCTGGTTGCGGAATACCTCGACAACCTGCTCGGGCTCGCCCTTTCTGAGCAGACCGTGGTTCACGTGGACGCATACGAGCTGCTGTCCGACCGCCTTGATGAGCAGCGCTGCGACGACCGAGCTGTCAACGCCGCCGGAGAGTGCGAGAAGCACCTTCTTGTCTCCGATCTGCTCTCTGAGCTCTGAAATCTGCTCGTCAATAAACGCCTGAGCAAGCTCGGGTGTTGTGATTCTTTCCATTGTTTCGGGTCTTACATTTCCTTGCATATCTTACCTCCGGAGTTTTTTGTGTTGATTTGATTATAACACATCCGCTCCTCGTTGAAAAGACTTTTTTCGTCAAACGCAAACATTTCTTTTGGCAATTATTCATTAAGATAACCCACATTATATGTTGAATTTTAGTCGTTTTTCGTGTATCATTATTATACAGCTTAGTATGCAAAAAGGAGGTGAGGAAATGATCCATTGGCTCAGTGATTACAACTACGACTTTGCGCTCGCGTCAATACCCGTTCAGCTGCTGATCATTTTGTTCTACAGCTTCAGGCGCAACCTGCCGATCCGTTCGAGCCACTGTTTTCTGGCGGTCATGATCTCAAATCTGACCATGACGCTCGCGGATATCGTGTCCTGCGAGATGAACGAGGTCTGGACGAGCTTTCCGATGTGGATCATGTACGCGATAAATATGCTGTATTTCCTCCCCTTCCTGATACGAGGCTGGGCGCTGTTCGCGTACACCTCAGAAGTCTGCGGAGCGTTCCGCAAGCTCGGGCGATGGTTCCGCATCGTCACACTTATACCCGTATCCGTCGGCGTGTTTCTGACTCTCTCCACTCCGTGGACGTCGGCGATATTCACGATCAACCCCGAAACAGGCTATCACAACTGCGCGCTCTACCAGACGATTTATTTCAGCACATACTTTTACATAGGCGCGTCCTTCGTTTCTCTTATCGTCGGCTGGAAGGGGCTTCGCAAGCGCAACCGCGTAGGTCTGTTCTCCTGCAACACAGCGCTTCTGCTCGGCATTATCTTCCGCAAGCTGTTTATCAACACGCTCGTGACGAGCTATTTCAGCATCATCGTTATCCTGATCATATTCTTCTCGGCGGAAAACCCCGACCTCTTCTATGACCGCCGCATAGGGCTGTTCAACAAATACGCCTTCGCCCTGATATGCGACGACTTCTTGGAAAAGAACATTCCCGTCAGCGCGATAATGGTAAGCGCTCATGACTTCGACACGGCAAAGCACCTCTACGGCGCGAATCAGATTCAACGCCAGCTTGAGCTTGTCAGCAAGCGTATCAAGGGCATCACGCCGAAAACAAATATATTTTATCTCGGCGGCGGTCGCTTTATTATTCTCAGCCGCGAGAATGCCGACACTCCCGAGCTTACCGCCCGTAAATGGAAACGGCAATTTGAGCGGCAGCTAAAGCTCAGCAACGAGACTGTTCCGATGACATTTACGGTTATGCTTATCCCCTTCGATATCCTGAAGCGCGAGATCGAGCGGATCGAGGAGCTCATAAACTTCGCGTCAGGCAGAAGCTACCACGAAAACCAGCGCGGTAACTACGCGATCACTGAAGCGATCCTCAGTAAGCTGCAGCGCGAAAAGGACATTGAGGCAGCACTCAAAAAAGCCCTTGAGCAGCACCGCGTTGAAGTATTCTTCCAGCCCATCTACTCCACCGGAGCCGACCGCGTTGTCGGTGCGGAAGCTCTGCCCGTCTGAATGACGACAACATGGGATATATCCCGCCGAACGAATTTATCCGAGTCGCCGAACGCAACGGAGATATCACGGAGCTCGGAAGGCAGATTTTTGACCGCGTGTGCCGGTTTGTCAACAATGAGAAGGTTGTCAATCAGGGCATCGAGTTCATCAACGTAAACCTCTCGCCCGCCCAGTGTCTTGACGACGACCTCGCCGCCGATTTGTCGGGCATCGCGTTCAAGCACGGCGTGCCGATGAATATGTTCGACTTTGAGATCACAGAATCCTTCATCGACGACCATCAGGCGATCGTCAACCAGATGACGCGCCTGCAGGCAAGCGGTGCGGAGCTGTCGCTCGACGACTTCGGCACAGGTACCTCGAATATCGCGCAGCTCCTCAAGCTGCCGATCCACGTTGTAAAGCTCGATATGTCGGTCGTGCACTCCTACTTCAAGGGAGAGTCAAAACTGTTGCCCGACCTGATCCAGATGTTCAGAAATTCCAATATGAAAATCGTTGTCGAGGGCGTAGAAACCGTCGATATGAAAACGCAGCTTGCAGAAATGGGCTGCGACTACGAACAGGGCTACTTCTTCTCAAAGCCCGTTCCACCGAGCGCTTTCCTCGCGTACCTCAGAGCAACCCGATAAACAAAGCAGACTCAAAACGGGTCTGCTTTTCTATTTTAAAAGGAAAAGGCGGCCGAAAAACGACCGTCTTTTCGTTTAGTATATCAGTCAAGAAGAAGAGGATGACTATTTACTTAATCGAAGTTCTTCATGGCATCGATGCCTGTTTCGCCGGTTCTTACCTTTACAACGTCCTCAACGTCATAGACAAAGATCTTGCCGTCGCCGATGTGGCCTGTGTAAAGAACCTTCTTGGCGGTTTCGATTACGAGTGTAACGGGAACGGTGCAGACTACAACGTCAACCTGTACCTTGGGCAGGAGGTTAGCTTCGATCTGTACGCCGCGGTAGTATTCGGGCTTACCCTTCTGTGCGCCGCAGCCGAGTACGTGTGAAACTGTCATACCCGTAATACCTATGCCCATCATAGCGTTCTTGAGAGATTCAAGACGGGCTTCCTTACATACGATCTCAACCTTGGTGATCTTGGGTGTACCGTCGTCAAAGCTGGGCATCTTCTTAACCGCGACAGCCTCGGCAACGGGAACGTCGCCGCTGACAACAATGGGAGTTTCTCCCTCGTCGATATAGTCGGGAAGCATTGAGAAGCCTGCGTACGCGGAAGGCATACCGTGCTCTGTAGCGTCCAGACCTGAGATTTCCTCCTCGCGGGTAACGCGGAGACCGAAAATCTTTTTGATGATCAGGAATACAACGGTGATCGTAACGGCTGTCCATGCAGCTACGGAAGCAAAGCCGATAAGCTGCAGGCCCATGAGCTCAAATCCGCCGCCGTAGAACAGACCGACGAGCTTCTGACCCGAAGCGTTGGCGATAGCGTAGCCGGGAGCTGAATCTGTTGCGAAAAGGCCTACAGAAAGAGTACCCCAGATACCGTTCATCATGTGAACCGCTACTGCGCCGACAGGGTCGTCGATGTGGAGCTTGTAGTCGAGAAGCCATACGCCGAATACTACGAGCAGACCGGCTACAAGGCCGATTACGATTGCGCCGAAGGCGTCTGTGACGTCGCAGGGAGCGGTGATTGCAACCAGACCCGCGAGAGAAGCGTTAAGGCACATACTTACGTCGGGCTTGCCGTACTTGATCCATGTGAAAATCATGCAAGCGACTGTCGCAACGGCAGGCGCGATGGTGGTTGTCAGGAAGATTGAGCCGAGCTGCTCAACAGAGGTAGCCGCAGCGCCGTTGAAGCCGTACCAGCCGAGCCAGAGGATAAATACGCCCAGCGCACCGAGCGCGATGTTGTGACCCGGGAAAGCGCCGACCTTGACGACCTTGCCGTTCTTATCTCTCTTGAATTTGCCGATACGCGCGCCGAGGATCTTCGCGCCGATAAGAGCGGAGATACCGCCGACCATGTGGATCGCGCAGGAGCCTGCGAAATCGTGGAAGCCGATCTGGCTGAGCCAGCCGCCGCCCCAGATCCAGTGCGCCTCGATCGGGTAGATGACCGCGGAGATCACGCCCGAGTATACGCAGTAGGACAGGAACTTTGTACGCTCCGCCATAGCGCCCGAAACGATCGTAGCGGTTGTAGCACAGAATACGAGGTTGAATACAAAGCTGGAGAAGTTGAAGTTTGCGTATGAGGTGAAGAGGTCAAATCCGGGCTTGCCGATAATTCCGACCAGATCCTCGCCCATCAGCAAACCGAAGCCGATGAGAATGAAGGTCACGGTTCCGATACAGAAGTCCATGAGGTTCTTCATAATAATATTGCCTGTGTTCTTGGCTCTGGTAAAGCCCGCCTCAACCATGGCGAAGCCTGCCTGCATCCAGAATACCAGCGCGGCTCCGATCAGGAACCACACGGCAAACAGCTGTTCATTTGTCAGTTGGGTGACGAATTCTCTGATTGATTCATTCACCTTGATCACTCCTTAAAAAATAAATTACATATATTCAAACCTGCCGTATGGGCGGGATTATTGTAATTATTCAGCTTAATTATCCCTTATGGTTTTACGACAAACGGCGCGTTCCCCCCGAAGGAAAAACGCGCCGTTGCGTAAGATATGAAAGAATATGGGATAATAGCTTGTTCAGCAATACCGCATATTTCTCATGTGCGGTATTTTATTATTCGACGGTGACGGATTTTGCGAGATTTCTCGGCTTGTCAACGTCGTTGCCCTTATTGACCGAGGTGTAGTACGCGAGCAGCTGCATCGGAACTGTCGCAACCATCGGCATGAGCATTTCGCTTATGCGCGGCACACGGATCAGATAATCCGCAGCCTCGCGGTCAATATCGGCTTGTTCGTCACAGATGACGATGGTCATAGCGCCGCGCGCCTTGACCTCTTTAATATTGGAAACCGTCTTTTCGAGCAGAGTGTTCTGCGTAGCGACGGCGATAACGGGCATACCGTCCGTGATCAGCGAGATCGTACCGTGCTTGAGCTCGCCTGCCGCGTAGCTCTCGGAGTGAATGTAGGATATCTCCTTGAGCTTGAGGGAGCCTTCCATCGAGAGCGCGTAGTCAAGTCCGCGTCCGATGTACAAAAGGCTGTCTGCGGTAATCAGCTTTGTCGAGATGTACTGGCAAACATCGAGGGTCTTTTCGATAGTCTCCTGAATGATGTCGGGCATCGCGGTGAGCTGAGAAGTGAGCTTTCTGCATTTCTCCTCGTCGATTCTGCCTCCCGCAAACGCCATTTCAAACGCCAGCAGATACATGACCGCGAGCTGCACCATATACGCCTTCGTTGACGCTACGGCGATCTCGGGACCTGCGTGGGTGTAGATAACCATATCAGCCTCGCGGGCTATCGAGCTTCCCTTGACATTGACGACGGCGAGCGTCTTTGCTCCCATCTCCTTTGCCAGGCTCAGCACCGCCTTTGAATCGGCTGTCTCGCCGGACTGGCTGATGATCACCACCAGATCGTCCTTGCCGAGCAGCGGATCGCGGTAACGGAATTCGCTCGCGATGTCAACGGTTACGGATACGCGCGCCAGCTTTTCGATGACATACTTGCCGACCATTCCCGCGTGCATCGCCGTTCCGCAGGCGACGATAAAGATATTGTTGACGTTTTTGAGGGCTTCGGGTGTGATTCCGCACTCGGACAGATCGGGAAGTCCGTCCTCGATGCGGGGAGTTACGGTCGTCTTGACGGCGGTGGGCTGTTCATGGATCTCCTTGATCATGAAGTGAGGATATCCGCCCTTCTCGGCGCTGTCCTCGTCCCAGTCGGCTGTGTGCAGTTCCTTTTCTATCATTCTGCCGTGCAGACTGCAAAAATGAACCGAACCGTTCTTGAGCACCGCGATCTCGCCGTACTCCAAAAGATAATAGTCCTTTGTATACTTAATAATAGCGGGAACGTCTGAGGCAACAAAGACCTCGCCCGTGCCCTGACCGACAATCAGAGGGCTTTCGCAGCGTACCGCGTATACCGTGTCGGGACGGTCGGCAAATACAATGCCGAGTGCGAACGAACCGCGGAGCTCATGGAGAACCTTGCGGATACAGCGGATCGGATTGCCGTCGTAGTAGAAGTCGAGGAGCTGAGCCACGACCTCGGTGTCTGTATCAGAGAGAAACTCTGTGCGCTCATTGTCGATCAGAAACTGCTTGAGCTGCTTGTAGTTCTCGATAATGCCGTTGTGAACGATGGTCACGCGTCTGCCCGAATGCGGGTGTGAGTTTACGTCCGACGGCTCTCCGTGAGTCGCCCAGCGCGTGTGACCTATGCCCGCGTGTCCGTGGGGCTTGCCTTCCTTCTCCATTTTGTTTACAAGATCGGAAAGTCTTCCCTTCGTCTTGGCTACAGCGATTTTTCCGTCCTCAAAAACGGCGATGCCCGCAGAGTCATATCCTCTGTATTCGAGCTTTGTCAGCGCCGATACCAAAACGTCCGTACAGTCGCGGGGACCGACATATCCTACAATTCCGCACATATATTAGTTACCTCCGAAAATAGAATTAGCATATTATATTATATACTAATTTTATATTATAGTCAAACGCCAAAGAGCATTTCACCGTAAGAAGGATACGGCCAGTAGTTCGCGGAGGTCTCTGTTTCCATTGAATCGCCTACTGCTCTGAGCTCTTCCATCTTCGCGAATACCTTCTCGCGGAAATAGGTCGCGCAGGCGAGAACGTCGCCGCTGTACTTATCAGCCTCTGCAACCGCGCTCTCGAGCTCTGAGGTTTTGTTTACAAACGCCTCGAGCTGCTCCGAAAGGCTTTCGAGCAGGCTTTCCTCGGCTGCGGTCGAGATGCTTGCCGATACGCTCTTCTTGAGCGATACGGTCTCGGCGAGCTCCCTGACGAAGGAGATTACTGCAGGTGTGATGTTCTTCTTTGCCATTTCGAGCATTGTGAGCGCCTCGATGTTGAGCTGCTTTGCGTAGTGCTCGAGCTCGATCTCATAACGTGCGCGGATCTCGGCTTCGGATACGATTCCGTTTCTGACAAAGAGGTCGATGTTCTTCTGATCTACATAATGAGCCATTGCCTCGGGCAGCGACTTGTAGTTGCAAAGTCCGCGCTTTGCGGCTTCCTCGACCCACTCGTCGGTGTAGTTGTCGCCGTTGAAGATGATTCTCTGATGGGCTGTGAAGGTATCCTTGATCAGAGCCTTGAGGGCCGCCTCAACGTCCTCTGCGTCCTTTACGGCTTCATAGAACTGGCTGAGCTCCTCGGCTACCATGGTGTTGAGCATGTAGTTCGGGCAGGCGATGTTAAGCGATGAACCGAGCGCTCTGAACTCGAACTTGTTGCCCGTGAATGCAAACGGAGAGGTGCGGTTACGGTCGGAGTTATCCTTGCGGAAGTCGGGAAGTACGTCTACGCCTGTCTCCATCTTCGCCTTGTCGTGGCTGCGGTACTCCTTACCCTCGATGATGCTCTCAACAAGAGCGCCGAGATCGTCGCCGAGATACATAGAAATAATTGCGGGCGGCGCTTCGTTCGCGCCGAGTCTGTGGTCGTTGCCCGCGGAAGCTACAGTGATACGGAGCAGATCCTGATACTCGTCAACCGCCTTTACGATAGCCGCGAGGAAGAGCTGGAACTGCAGGTTATCCTCGGGGTTCTTGCCGGGGTCGAGAAGGTTCTCGCCCGTGTTGGTGGAAATTGACCAGTTATTGTGCTTGCCCGAGCCGTTGACACCCGCGAAGGGCTTCTCGTGGAGCAGGCATACAAGGCCGTGACGCTCGGCGACCTTCTTCATAATCTCCATGCAGAGCTCATTGTGGTCGGTCGCGATATTGGAGGTCGAGAAGATCGGAGCAAGCTCGTGCTGTGAGGGTGCGACCTCGTTGTGCTTTGTCTTTGCGAGCACGCCGAGCTTCCAGAGCTCCTCGTCGAGATCCTTCATGTATGCCGCGACTCTGGTCTTGATGGAGCCGAAGTAGTGGTCTGCAAGCTCCTGACCCTTGGGAGCTTTCGCTCCGAAGAGCGTTCTGCCTGTGTAGATCAGGTCGGGTCGCTGATCGTACATCTTCTTGTCGATCAGGAAGTACTCCTGCTCGGGACCTACGGTCGTGGTAACGCGCGTTACGTTCTCCTTGCCGAGAAGCTGCAGAACCTTGACCGCCTCGCTGCTCAGGCGCTCCATCGAGCGGAGAAGAGGAGTTTTCTTATCGAGAACCTCGCCTGTGTATGAACAGAACGCGGTGGGAATGTAAAGTGTCGCGTCGCGGATAAACGCGGGAGAGGTGGGATCCCATGTGGTGTAGCCTCTCGCCTCAAAGGTCGCGCGGATGCCGCCGCTCGGGAAGGAGGACGCGTCGGGCTCGCCCTTGATGAGCTCCTTGCCTGAGAATTCCATGATTACCTGGTCGCCGTCGGGACAGATAAAGCTGTCGTGCTTCTCTGCTGTAACGCCTGTCATAGGCTGGAACCAGTGTGTGTAGTGGGTGCAACCCATCTCAACCGCCCAGTCCTTCATGGCGTTGGCAACTACGTTTGCTACGCTCAGATCAAGCGGCTCGCCGTTCTGGACTGTTCTCTTGAGCGCTTTATAGGTTGACTTCGGCAGGCGCTCCTGCATTTTTTTGTCGTTAAACACCATACTGCCGAACATTTCGGGTACTTTTGACATAAAAATCGTCTCCTTGCGTTTCGTAAACAAAGCAAAAAAGGGTGCGGAGAGCATCTGCCCTCAGCACCCTTGCCGTGTCATTGCTGACAGTATACACCCATTCGGAGGGTTTGTCAAGGGGTATTGCAATAATTTTTTCGAATCTTGCAAATTTTCTCAAAAACGCCTCGTTTTCTCCCTGTTGTTGCCGTTAATTTTGCATGAACAACAATTTTTCTTGCAGTTTTCTATTGACAACACAAGAATAACGGTTATATAATAGTGCACGTAAGAATTCCGACGAAAGGAAGAAGGCAAATGAGTCAGACAATAAACCGACCATTAGAAAACACCCTCTATTCCCCGCGTTTTGAGCACGACAACTGCGGCATCGGCGCGGTGGTAAACATCAACGGCATCAAGTCACACGCGACTGTGGCGAACGCCCTAACCATTGTTGAAACACTTGAGCACCGCGCAGGCAAGGACGCCGACGGCAAGACAGGCGACGGCGTTGGTATCCTGGTGCAGATTTCGCATAAATTCTTCAAAAAGGCGGCAAAGGCGATCGGCGTTGACCTCAAAGGCGAACGCGACTACGCTGTGGGAATGTTTTTCTTCCCTCAGAATGAGCTTATGCGCAGCCAGTCAAAAAAATTATTTGAAATTATCGCGCGCAAGGAAGGACTGACCGTCCTCGGCTGGAGAGAAGTGCCCGCCGACACAAAGGTCATCGGTCAGCGCGCTCTCGACTGTATGCCATACATCGAGCAGTGCTTCATTCAGCGTCCCTCGGGCGTGAAGAAGGGTCTTGACTTTGACCGCAGACTCTACGTCGCGCGCAGAGTGTTTGAGCAGAGCAACGAGGACACATATGTCGTTTCTCTCTCTAGCCGCACGATCGTATATAAGGGAATGTTCCTTGTCGGCGACCTCCGCCGTTTCTTCCTCGATTTGCAGGACGAGGACTTTGAGTCCGCTATCGCGATGGTTCACTCGCGCTTCTCGACCAACACCAACCCGAGCTGGCAGAGAGCTCATCCCAACCGCATGATCGTCCACAACGGCGAGATCAACACTATCCGCGGCAACGCAGACAAGATGCTCGCGCGTGAGGAAACAATGCAGAGCGAGCACCTCAAGGGCGACCTCGACAAGGTAATGCCCGTTGTCAACACCGAGGGCAGCGACTCTGCGATGCTCGACAACACCCTCGAATTCCTCGTTATGAGCGGCATGGACTTACCCCTTGCCGTTATGACGACTATCCCCGAGCCGTGGGACAACAACCGCGCAATGAACCAGAAAAAGCGCGATTTCTATCAGTACTACGCGACGATGATGGAACCGTGGGACGGCCCTGCGGCGATACTCTTTACCGACGGCGACGTTATGGGCGCTGTGCTCGACCGAAACGGCTTAAGACCCTCGCGCTACTACATCACCGACGACGGCAACCTGATCCTCTCCTCAGAGGTCGGCGCGCTTCCCGTCCCCGTTGAAAACGTTATCACAAAGGAACGTCTGCGCCCGGGCAAAATGCTGCTTGTTGACACCGTAAAGGGCAGACTTATCGACGACGACGAAATCAAGCAGACCTACGCCTCAAAGCAGCCGTACGGCGAGTGGCTCGACTCAAACCTCGTTGAGCTGCGCGACCTCAAGATCCCGAACGAGAAGGTCGAAAGACATCACCGCGAGGAGCGCAGAAAGCTCCAGAAGGCGTTCGGCTACACATATGAGGACGTGATGAATTCTATCCTGCCGATGGCGAAAAACGGCAGCGAGCCTATCTCCGCGATGGGCACCGACAAGCCGATTGCAGCGCTCTCTAACGAGCCGCAGCCGCTGTTCAACTACTTCAAGCAGCTGTTCGCGCAGGTAACCAATCCGCCGATCGACGCGATCCGCGAGGAGATCGTCACCTCAACCACCGTTTACATCGGTTCGGCGGGAAATATCCTGGAGGAAAAGCCCTCGAACTGCAAGGTTCTCAAGGTTCACAACCCGATCCTCTCCTCCACCGATATCCTCAAGCTCAAAAACATGAAAATCAGCGGCTTCAAGGTAGCCGTTATCCCGATTCTTTACTACAAAAACACCCGTCTTGACAAAGCGATAAAAAGGCTGTTCCTGGCGGCTGACAGAGCCTATAACGAAGGCGCGAATATCCTGATCCTCTCTGACAGAGGAGTCGACGAGAATCACCTCGCTATCCCCTCTCTGTTAGCTGTATCCGCCCTTCATCAGCACCTTGTAGACACCAAACGCAGAACCTCGCTCTCACTCGTACTCGAGAGCGGCGAGCCCCGTGAGGTTCACCATTTCGCGACGCTTCTCGGCTACGGCGTAACCGCCATCAATCCCTACATGGCTGAGGAAACAATCCACGAGCTCATTCACGACGATCTGCTCGACAAGGACTTCTACGCGGCGGTCAGCGACTACAACGACGCTATTCTGCACGGCATAGTAAAAATCGCTTCTAAAATGGGCATTTCTACCATTCAGTCCTACCTCGGCTCGCGCATTTTTGAGGCTGTCGGAATCAGCAGCGACGTTATCGACAAGTACTTCGCGGGCACCGTCAGCAGAGTCGGCGGCATCACAATCAAGGATATCGAAAGAAACACAGACAGACTTCACACCGCGGCGTTTGACCCGCTCGACCTCGGGGTATCAAACGAGCTTGAGTCACGCGGCAGCCATAAATTCCGCAGCGGACGCGAGGAACATCTCTACAATCCGCGCACTATACACACCCTCCAGCAGGCGACCAAAAAGGGCGATTACGCGCTCTACAAGCTGTATTCCCAGCTTATCAACGAGGAAATGGATCCCATCTGCCTGAGAGGTCTGCTCGACTTCAACTACCCCGAAAATCCCGTTCCGATCGACGAGGTCGAGAGCGTTGAATCGATCGTCAGACGCTTCAAGACAGGCGCTATGTCCTACGGCTCGATTTCGCAGGAGGCTCACGAGGCTCTCGCTCTCGCGATGAACTCACTGCACGGCAAGTCAAACTCCGGCGAGGGCGGCGAAAGCCCCGAAAGACTGCTCACAAAGGGCACAAAGGAGAACCGCTGCTCAGCAATCAAGCAGGTAGCCTCAGGACGCTTCGGCGTAACGAGCGAATACCTCACCTCAGCCGACGAGATCCAGATCAAGATGGCTCAGGGCGCAAAGCCCGGCGAAGGCGGTCACCTGCCCGGCAAGAAGGTATATCCGTGGATTGCGAAAACAAGACACTCCACTCCGGGCGTATCGCTGATTTCACCTCCGCCCCACCACGACATTTACTCAATCGAGGACTTGGCACAGCTCATCTATGACCTCAAGAACGCCAACAAGGCAGCGAGAATCTCCGTCAAGCTCGTTTCGGAGTGCGGCGTAGGCACAGTCGCCGCGGGCGTAGCAAAAGCAGGCGCGGGCGTTATCCTGATCTCGGGTCACGACGGCGGCACGGGCGCGGCTCCCGGAAGCTCGATCTATAACGCGGGTCTGCCGTGGGAGCTCGGTCTCGCCGAGGCTCACCAGACTCTCGTTATGAACAACCTGCGAAACAAGGTTGTAATCGAAACCGACGGCAAGCTGATGACAGGCCGCGACGTAGCGATCGCCGCTATGCTCGGCGCTGAGGAATTCGGCTTCGCAACAGCTCCGCTTGTTACCCTCGGCTGCGCGATGATGCGCGTCTGCAACCTCGACACCTGCCCCTTCGGCGTGGCGACACAGAATCCCGAGCTGCGCAAGAGATTTATGGGCAAGCCCGAGTACGTCATCAACTTCATGCGCTTTGTCGCCGAGGAGCTGAGAGAATACATGGCTCGTCTCGGCGTGCGCACTCTCGACGAGCTCGTCGGCAGAACCGACCTGCTCCGTCAGAAGGATAACCTCACCGACAGAGAAAAGCAGATAGATCTCAGCAAGCTGCTCAGCTCTGATTTCAGCGAGCCTGTCAGATACACCGAAAAGAACCTCTATAACTTTGAATTTGAAAAGACCGTTGACGAAAACGTCCTGCTCAAGAAGTTCAAAAAGGCGCTTGCGAACGGCGGAGGCGGACAGCTTGAAATGGATATCAAAAACACCGACCGTTCTCTCGGCACGGCGTTCGGCTCCGAGCTCACAAAGAAGTACGGCTCCGCTCTTTCCGACGACAGCTTCACCGTTTGCTGCCACGGCTCGGGCGGTCAGAGCTTCGGCGCGTTCATTCCGAAGGGTCTGACCCTCAAAATCGAGGGCGACAGCAACGACTACTTCGGCAAGGGGCTCTCGGGCGGCAAGCTGATCGTTTATCCGCCGAAGGGCTCTAAGTTCGAAGCGAGTGAGAACATCATCATCGGCAACGTAGCTCTGTACGGCGCAACAAGCGGCTATGCGTTCATTAACGGCGTCGCGGGCGAGCGCTTCTGCGTGCGCAACTCAGGCGCGACAGCGGTCGTTGAGGGCGTAGGCGACCACGGCTGCGAGTACATGACGGGCGGTACGGTCGTTGTTCTCGGCAAAACGGGCAACAACTTTGCCGCGGGTATGTCGGGCGGCGTAGCGTATGTCCTCGACGAGCACCACCACCTCTACAAGCGCCTCAACAAGGACCTTGTCGAATGCACAGAGGTCAGCGAGCACGAGGCGTACTCGGTAGTAAAAGCACTTATAGAGGAGCACGTAGCCGCTACAGGCTCCGCCAAGGGTCAGAAGATCCTCGACGATTTCAAGCACTACCTGCCGCTGTTCAAGAAGATCATTCCGCACGACTACAAGAAGATCACAACCGAAATTGCTTCACTTGAGCAAAACGGCGCAACACCCGAACAGGCGCGCATTGAGGCGTTTTACAATATCATCAACGACAGATAAGGAGGAGAAAGATGGGAAAGCCAACAGGATTTATGGAATATCAGCGTGAGGAAGCCCCAGCCTTCTCCGTATATGAACGAATCAAAAATTTCGACGAATTTCACGAGCCGCTCAGCCGTGAGGAACAGCAGAAGCAAGGCGCGCGCTGCATGGAATGCGGCGTACCCTTCTGCCAGTCGGGCATGATGCTCGGCGGCATGATCTCGGGCTGTCCGCTCAACAACCTCATCCCCGAATGGAACGACCTTGTGTTCCGCGGCGCGTGGGAACAGGCGTATCACCGCCTCAAAATCACCAACAACTTCCCCGAGTTCACCTCCCGCGTTTGTCCGGCTCTCTGTGAAAAGGCATGCACCTGCGGCGCGAACGGCGACGCGGTGACGGTGAGGAACAACGAATTCGCAATCGTTGAAACCGCCTATGCAAACGGCTGGGCAAAGGCAGATCCGCCCAAGACACGTACAGGCAAGAAAATCGCCGTTATCGGATCAGGTCCCTCGGGACTTGCCGCTGCCGACCAGCTCAACAAGCGCGGACACAGCGTGACCGTTTTTGAGAGAAGCGACCGCATCGGCGGCCTGCTGATGTACGGCATACCAAACATGAAGCTCGAGAAAACCATCATCGAGCGCCGCCTTGACGTTATGCGCGAGGAAGGAATCACATTCCGCACAAGCGTGAACGTCGGCAAGGATATTTCTTTTGAGGAATTAAACAAAGAATTTGACCGCATAGTTCTCGCCTGCGGAGCCTCAAATCCGCGCGATATCAAGGCCGAGGGCAGAGATGCAAACGGCATCTACTTCGCGGTAGACTTTCTGAAATCCACTACAAAAGCTCTGCTCGACAACGGTCTGACTGAGGGCTATATCAGCGCGAAGGGCAAGAACGTCCTCGTTATCGGCGGCGGCGACACGGGCAACGACTGCGTAGGCACCTGCGTCCGCCACGGCGCAAAGAGCATTCTACAGCTCGAGATGATGCCCAAGCTGCCCGACACCCGCGCGGAAAACAACCCGTGGCCTGAATGGCCGAGGGTCTGCAAAACGGACTACGGTCAGGAGGAAGCCGCTGCGGTATTCGGCAAGGATCCGAGAGAATATCAGACGACGGTCAAGGAATTCATCAAGGACAACAACGGCGACCTCAAGGCGGTTGTGCTCGTCAAGCTCGACGCCGTAAAGGACAGCAAGACAGGCAGACTGAACATGACTCCGATCGAGGGCAGCGAATACATCGTCGACTGCGAGCTCGCGCTTATTGCGGCGGGCTTCCTCGGCAGCGAGAGCTATGTAACCGACAGCTTCGGCGTAGCGCTCGACGGCAGAACAAACGTCGCGGGTCAGAACGGCACCCACCTGACGAGCGTGCCGAACGTATTTACCGCGGGCGATATGCACAGCGGTCAGTCACTCGTAGTGCGCGCGATCCGCGACGGCCGCGACTGCGCAAGGGAAGTCGACGAGAGCCTGATGGGCTACACTAATCTTTAAGGAGGCTGCAGCATGACTAAATATATCTTTGTTACGGGCGGCGTAGTTTCGGGTCTCGGCAAAGGCATCACCGCCGCCTCGCTCGGCAGACTCCTCAAAGCGCGCGGTCTTAAGGTCGCGGCTCAGAAGCTCGACCCATACATCAACGTCGACCCAGGCACAATGAGTCCTTATCAGCACGGCGAGGTCTACGTAACCGAGGACGGCGCTGAAACCGACCTCGACCTCGGTCACTATGAGCGTTTTATCGACGAGGATCTCAACAAGTTCTCTAATCTCACGACAGGCAAGGTCTACTCGAACGTTATCTCGAAGGAACGCCGCGGCGAATACCTCGGCAAAACCGTTCAGGTTATTCCGCATATCACCGACGAGATCAAGCGGTTCATCTACTCCGTCGGCAAGAAAACCGACGCTGACGTTGTTATCACCGAAATCGGCGGCACCATAGGTGACATCGAGAGCCAGCCGTTTCTCGAGGCTATCCGTCAGGTCGGCCATGAAATCGGCAAGGAAAACCGCCTCTATATCCACGTAACCCTCGTCCCCTACCTCAAGGCTTCGGGCGAGCACAAGTCAAAGCCCACTCAGCACAGCGTCAAGGAGCTGCAGGGCTTGGGTATCGCTCCCGACGTGATCATTCTCCGCGCCGACGAGCCGATTACCGACACGGGTATCTTTGAAAAAATCGCGGGCTTCTGCAACGTGCGCCGCGACTGTGTAATCGAGAACCTCACGCTTCCCGTGCTCTATGAGGCTCCGCTCATGCTCGAAAAGGCGCATCTCTCGGACATCGTCTGCCGCGAGCTCAATATCGAGTGCGGCAAGCCCGACCTCTCTGACTGGGAGCATATGATCGAGCGCATCAAGAACCGCGAGCGCGTTGTCAGGATCGGTCTTGTCGGCAAGTACGTTGAGCTGCACGACGCTTATCTCAGCGTAGCCGAGGCTCTCCACCACGCCGGTTACTACCAGAACACGAAGGTCGACATCGAATGGCTCGATTCCGAGGATATCACCGAGGAGAACGTCAGCGAAAAGCTGAACAGTCTTGACGGCATTATCATTCCCGGCGGCTTCGGCAAGCGCGGCATCGAAGGCATGGTTCTCAGCGCCAAGTACGCAAGAGAAAACGACCTCCCCTACTTCGGCATCTGCCTCGGAATGCAGATTGCGGTCATTGAGTTCGCGAGAAACGTCGCGGGCATCGAAAACGCCAACTCGGGCGAATTTGACCGCTCCGTACCCGACGTAATCGACTTTATGCCCGGGCAGAACGACGAGATCGACAAGGGCGGCACTCTGCGTCTCGGCGCGTATCCCTGCGTTATTCAGGAAAACACGACAATGCTCCGCGCGTACGGCAAAAGGGAAATCAGCGAACGCCACCGCCACCGCTATGAGTTCAACAACGACTACCGCGAGCAGATCGCAGGCGCGGGTCTGACGCTCTCGGGACTCTCTCCCGACGGCAGACTTGTCGAAACCGTTGAGCTGAGCGACCGCGACTTCTATGTCGGTGTGCAGTACCACCCCGAATTCAAATCGCGTCCGAACAATCCGCACCCGCTGTTCTCAGCGTTTATCAGCGCGGCTATAAAGCAAAAATATAATTAACCTTATAATCGGGCAAAGATGAAAAACCATCTTTGTCCGTATTTTTTTCGAATGTAATTGTTGTTGTAATAGTTTTGTTATACTCGGTCTGATATAATATAGCCACAGTCAAACGAAACACTGTATTTTATTGAAGCAAAGGAGACGAAAACTATGTTGAAACTTTTATTTATCGCAATCACCGCCGCAACAGCTGCAACCGCAGCCGCAGCCGCAAAGGCAGCTATTTTCAGCAAAAAATCAGCGCAAGACAACTACGTGAACACAACAGTGTCGGAGAGGATCTACGAGTCGTCAGCTAACGTGCCGGCAAATGCGTATCTCCCGTCAGAATACGATGACGAGTCAGAGTGTATGTACATTTGAAAGAATAGCAATCGCCTGAAACAGCAATTGCCGAAAAAAAGATTTGAGGTGATAATATGACAGCGATCAAGAAGCACGCAATTGAACTGATCATGAATCTGCCTGACGAAGAAATCAGGGCAATTCTGGAAAAATACGAATTGACAAAGCCCGATTCCACCGCGAAAATCGACGAGTCGGTTCTGTCAGGTGAATCAACCACAGTTTTCCCTCACGACTACAACAACGAAAGGGAGTTCCTTGAGGCACTGGAGGAATAAACATGATACACCCGGACTTTGAACACATAAGATGACCCCGCCTGAGAAATTCGGACGGGGTTGTTTGTTATTTAGCGAGGGGGCGTTGAAGTCAATCTTCATAGATCACCTCTGTGCAGGGTTTGCACGGTTTTTAAATACCTCACTATATATTATTTTCTATAAGAAAGGTTTAAAAAAACTTCAACTATGCACAACCCTGCATTATTCTAATTTGGAATTAGAGATATGCCGCTTTAGATAAAGCCCGAGGTACTCTCCTCGGGTTTTAAACTGTGTATTTTCTGCGTAGTTTTACTGTATTTAAGTGTCTATAAAGCGATAAAAACGGATAATGAAATTTAGAGTTTAAAAAGCTCATTTGTCTTGTGTTTATGCGGATTTTTCAGCATTTAGGGAAAAATAAAAGCCGCACATAAAAGTGCGGCTTTGGTGCGAGTGACGGGACTTGAACCCGTACGTCAAAGACACACGCCCCTCAAACGTGCCTGTCTGCCTATTCCAGCACACTCGCATATTTTGTTTTTGTTCTTTGCGAACTCAACAAGAGATATTATATCACAGAGTTCATTGGTTGTCAACAGTTTTCAGAAAATTTTTTCTTTTGAGCGTCAGAAAAATTTTTCTTTTGAGCGGAAACATATTTCAGCTCTTGCGTTAGCACCAAAAGAAGTGGTATTATATTATCAGTACCAAACGCCATAATCAACCTTGCCCATAATATTTGTTGCCATGAATGTTTTCAAAAAAATACTCCGTTTTTCTGCCGTGGCTCTGTTTCCGTCGCGGTGCCCGTATTGCAACAAGGTAATTCCCGATACCGAATGCGCCTGCAAGAGCTGTCGCGGACAGTTCCCCGAAGTCTGCTGCACACGTTATGCCATAGGCGGATTTCTCTGTGCCTCACCCTTCTCCTATAACGGCGTTTACGCCAAGGCTGTCAAAAAGCTGAAATTTCATAACCGCGGCGACCTCGCGAAACCCTTAGCGATGCAGATCGTCCGCGCGGTTTCGGAGATTCACGGAGAGCTGCGTTTTGACCTTGTGACGTGCGTGCCGATGCATTATAAGGACAAGCGCGCCAGAGGCTACAATCAGGCGGAGCTGCTTGCGCGCGAATGCGCCCAGATCATGGAGCTTCCGTACCTTGACACACTTGAGAAGGTAAAGCGCAATAATCCGCAGCACAAGACAAGAGGCCGCGACCGCGCGAAAAACGTACACAGCGTTTACGCATTGAAAGATATAGAATCGGTCAGAGGCAGGAATATCCTGATAATCGACGATATCATCACGTCGGGCAATACGCTCGGCGAGTGCGCACGTATTCTCTCAAAGGGCAAATGCGCCGAAATCCGCTGTGCCGTGGTGTGCACAACTGTCGAAAATAAATTTATCGCTCCCCGGTGAGGGAGCGATTTTTTATTCCTCTGTAAAGAGCTTGTCCATCAACTTCTGCATCTTCCTGCGTCGGCGGTCGGTTTCCTCAGCGCTGAGAAAGCAGCTGTTTGAGTCAAAGCGAATTATATCACCCTCGCGGATATTCTTCGGAAGTGAATCAAGCTCCATATTGACAAAGCTGCCGTTTTCGCATTCGAGTACGGCAAGCTCTCCCTCAATGCGGTCAACAGTAAATTTCTTCATTACTTCGCCCTTTCTATTACTTCGCCGCCCGTTTCAACCCCGAGCTTTTCGCCGTCGGTGTAAACGGTCACGGTCTGGTCTTTGTCGGTGCGGTATACATCGCAGTCCATCTCGCTGAGAATTTTAAGTGTTTCCTTGTGAGGGTGGCCGTAGTCGTTGTCAACTCCGCAGGAAATCACGGCGATCTGCGGATCGACCTTCTTGAGAAAATCCTTCGGGTTGGCGTTGCGGCTGCCGTGGTGTCCTACCTTGAGCACGTCTGCGGTTACGTCCGCTTTTATTGTATTAAGCTCGTCCTTCTCGGCGTCGCCCGTGAAGAGGAATGTCGCATCCTTGTAGTCGAGAAGAATCATAACGGAGCTGTTGTTGAGGTTTTTCTCGTCGACCTCGAGCGGCGCGATTATCCTCGCCGCAAAGTCCCTGTCCTTGTCCCTCGCGATCGTTATTCCCGCCCTGCCGTTTTGAATCTTGCGGTTTTTCTTCTCGACGGCTTCGAGCAGCTTTTCGTACATAACGGTATTCGTGGCGACCTTCGGCATATATACCGAGCCGATTTTTATATTCCTGACGATATATGCCATCGAGCCTATATGGTCGGAGTGCGGGTGCGTGCCGACCACATAGTCTATTTTGTCGTAACCGCGGTCTTTTATGTACGAGAGTATCGCCGCACCGTGGTAGTTCTCACCGCTGTCGATAAGCATTGTTTTGCCGTTGGGCAGCTCGATAAATATCGAATCGCCCTGCCCCACGTCGAGAAAGTGGACATACATATCGGGTGTGAAATCCGACGTGTTTTCCGCGAAGATATCGGCGATATCGCATGAGCAAAGCATAACAATAAGCATGAATGCCGCGAATATCGCCGATAACAAGTTTTTGTGTTTCATATGCCCACCTCCATCTGTATTATACAACATATTGTGTCAGTAATCAATATAATACAGACGGAAACGGCAATTATTTTATGACGCCTTGCCCGTGTATAGGCTGTAGTACTTGCCCTTCTGCTCGAGTAGCTGCTCATGGGTTCCGCGCTCAATGATCCTGCCCTGCTCGAGCACGATAATGCAGTCGGAGTTCCTTACGGTCGAGAGACGGTGAGCGATTACAAAGGTCGTTCTGCCCTTCATCAGCTTATCCATGCTCTCCTGAACCATTCTCTCCGTTCGGGTATCAATGGAGCTGGTCGCTTCGTCGAGAATGAGCGCAGGTGGATCCGCGACCGCCGCGCGCGCAATGGCGAGCATCTGGCGCTGACCCTGGCTGAGATTTCCGCCGTCAGCCTTGATAACGGTGTTGTAGCCGTCGGGAAGCTGGCGGATAAAGTCGTCCGCGTTTGCGAGCTTTGCCGCCGCGATGACTTCTTCATCTGTCGCGTCAAGTCTGCCGTAGCGGATATTCTCCATGATAGTGTCGCTGAACAGGTTGGTCTCCTGCAAAACTATGCCGAGAGAACGGCGCAGATCGGACTTGCGGATCTTGTTGATATTGATTCCGTCGTAGCGGATCTTGCCGTCCTGAATGTCGTAAAAGCGGTTGATAAGATTCGTGATAGTCGTCTTGCCCGCGCCCGTTGAACCGACAAAGGCGATCTTCTGACCGGGCTTTGCGTCGATGTCGACGTTATGCAGCACCATCTTCTCGTCGGTGTAGCCGAAGTCGACGTCGTCCATTACAAGCGCGCCCTGAAGCGGAATGTAGTCGATATCGCCCGTAGCCTGATGGGTGTGCTTCCACGCCCACAGTCCCGTGCGCTCGTCGGTTTCGGTGAGCTTGCCGTCGACCCTCTTGGCGTTGACGAGGGTCACGTAGCCGTTATCCTCCTCGGACGGCTCGTCGAGCATCGCGAAGATACGCTCCGCGCCCGCGAGAGCCATGATAATGCTGTTGAACTGCTGGCTGACCTGTGTGATAGGCTGGCTGAAGCTCTTGTTGAACGACAGGAAGCTGACAAGGCTGCCGAGCGAGATTCCGAAGAAGCCGCTGACCGAGGTCGCGAGCACGCCGCCCGCGATCGCGCAGAGTACGTAGCTGACGTTGCCCATCTGGGCGTTGATCGGCATGAGAATATTTGCGAACATATTGGCGTTGTAGGAGCTGTGGAAAAGGGTGTCGTTGAGCTCATTGAACTCCTCAACGCTCTTTTTCTCGTGGTTGAAAACCTTGACGACCTTCTGACCCTGCATCATCTCCTCGATGTAGCCGTTCTCCTTGCCGAGGTCGACCTGCTGCGCGAGGAAATACTTGCTGCTCTTGCCGCCGATTTTCTTTGTTATCATCATCACCGCGAAAACCATAGCGAGGGTGATGAGAGTAAGCGGTACGCTGATCACAAACATGCTCGCAAGAACCGAAACGATCGTGATCGCGCTCGAGAATACCTGCGGCATACTCTGGCTGACCATCTGGCGAAGGGTGTCAACGTCGTTGGTGTAGACGCTCATGATGTCGCCGTGAGGGTGGGTGTCAAAATACTTGATTGGAAGGCTCTCCATGTGTTTGAAGATATCACAGCGCAGATCGCGCATGGTGCCCTGAGTGACGTAAATCATTATTCTCGAATAAGCGTAGGTTGCTGCCGCGCCGACCAGATAGAACGCCGCCACGCGCATGATTGCGAGAATCAGCGGAGTGAAATCGGGTGTCGGCTGAGAGAGCATCGGCACGATGTAGTCGTCGATCAGGTTGCGGATAAAGAGAGTTCCCTGAACGCTGGAGAATACGCTGATTATGATGCAGACGAATACTATTATCAGATGAACCTTGTAGTTCTTGAGAATTAGTCCGAGCAGACGCTTGAAGGTCTTTCCGGGGTTTTTGACCTTCGGGCGCGGGCCCGCGTTTCTTCTTCCGTGTCCCATCGGTGCAGCCATATCAGTTTCCTCCCTTCTTGTCAAAGTCGCCGCTGCCCTCTGTCTGGGCAACGTAGGTTTCGCGGTAGATCCGGCAGCTCTGCATAAGCTCGTCGTGGGTGCCTACGGCGTTGATTTTGCCGTGCTCCATTACAACAATGCGGTCTGCCTTCTCAACGCTCGAAATGCGCTGAGAGATGATGATTTTGGTGGTATTCGGGATCTCCTCGGCAAAGGCGCGGCGGATCTTGGCATCTGTCGCCGTGTCGACTGCGGAGGTCGAGTCGTCGAGAATCAGTATCTTGGGCTTTTTGAGAAGCGCTCTCGCGATACAAAGGCGCTGCTTCTGTCCGCCCGAGACGTTCGCGCCGCCCTGTTCGATTCGGGTGTTGTAGCCGTCGGGGAAATTCTGAATGAACTCGTCGGCGCATGCCAGCCTGCACGCCTCGATACACTCCTCCTCGGTGGCGTGCTCGTTGCCCCAGCGGAGATTGTCGAGGATCGTGCCGCTGAACAGGACGTTCTTCTGGAGCACCACGGCAACCTCGTCGCGGAGGATTTCGAGGTCGTAGGAGCGTACGTCCTTGCCGCCGACCTTGACTGTTCCCTCGCTCGCGTCGTAGAGTCTGCCGATGAGGTTTACAAGGCTGGTTTTGGAGCTGCCGGTACCGCCCGCGATACCGATCGTCTCGCCTGATCTGATATGAAGGTTAATGTCATTCAGAACGGGACGCTCGCTCTTTTCACTATAGCTGAACGACACATTCTCAAAATCGATGCTGCCGTCGGGCACATCGAAGTCTGGGTTCTCGGGATTTGTGAGCGTAGATTTCTCGTTGAGCACACCTGCGATACGCTGCGCGCTCGCCATACTCATCGTGAGCATCACGAAGATGAAGCCCACCATCATCAGGCTCATGAGTATCTGCATGCAGTAGGTCAGCATGGTTGTCAGCTCGCCTGTTGTCAACTCGCTGTTGACGATCATCACCGCGCCGAACCAGCTTATCGCGATAACGGAGCCGTATACGGTCAGGGTCATGAGCGGAGTGACGGAAACCATCAGCTTTTCCGCCTTGACAAAGAGCTTGTAGAGGTTGTTCGCCGCCTTTTGGAACTTCTTTACCTCATGCTCCTCGCGGACAAACGCCTTGACGACGCGGATAGAGGATACGTTTTCCTGCACGCTCGCGTTGAGGTCGTCGTAACGCTTGAAAACCTGGGTAAAATACTTGTGCGTGCGCGCAATGATGAACCCCATAACGATTCCAAGGAATACGACCGCGATAAGGTAAATGCTCGCGAGCCTTGCGTTTATCAGGAAGGTCATTGTCATCGCGGCGATGAGGTTGACAGGCGCGCGGAAACAGATCCGCAGGAGCATCATATAGGCGTTCTGGACATTCGTCACGTCGGTCGTCATTCGGGTTACAAGACCCGCCGTTGAGTACTTGTCAATGTTCGCGAAGGAAAAGCTCTGAATGTTTTCAAACATTCCCTGACGGAGATTTTTCGCAAAGCCAGCCGACGCCTTCGCTCCGTATACCGCGCCCATCGCGCCTGCGAACAGAGCTATCAGCGCGCAGAGCAGCATCCACAGACCCGTGATGATGATATGCTGCATATCGCCTTTGTTGATTCCGTCGTCAATGATGGTCGCCATGAGCATCGGAATGATCGTTTCCATAACGACCTCGAGAATCATAAACAAGGGCGTGAGCACCGATTCGAGCACAAAGCCCTTGATATGTAAAGCAAGTGTTTTAATCATTCTTTTTCTCCTTTCGCAGCGGATTGTTCAAGTCCGAGCCTCAGCTTGCGGATAAGCGTCAGAAATCGCCTGCTCTCGGCTTCGGACAGCATGTTGTCAAAGCGTTTTTCGGTTTCCTTTACGGCGGAGAGCATGGTTTCGCCTACCTCTCTGCCCTGCTTTGTCAGCACGAGCTTTTTCAGACGAGCATCGGAATCGACCGACTCGCGCTTGATGTAACCCTTCTTCTCCATGCATTTGACGATATTCGTCACCGTGGAGCGCGAAATCGCGAAGTGCGACTCGATGTCCTTCTGGTACACGTCGCCGCTCGCCGACATCAAAAAACCGATAATCCAGCCGTGCATCACCGTCACCTTGTCAACTCCCATCTGAGAGGCGGATTTCTGGATCTCGCGCTGCATCAGGTGGTCGATCGCCTTGATCTCACGGCCGATCGCGCCGATTTCGTTGGCCGCAGTCATGCTATCACCCCAATAGTTCAGTTTTCAACAGTTCGAAGTTAAACTGTTTGATATAAAACTATTTTATACCATATTCCCGCCGATGTCAACAGCCTTTTAAAAAATTTCGGGGCGCTATTACGCGTCCCGAAGCAGCGCCGTAGCGTCCCTGATATCCTGATTTTTGTCGCCGTCAATATCCGTCGCGAATTTGATATACTCGTTCTCGTCAGCGTCGGGATATACAAGCTCTCCCGCCAAAAAGCGCTGGATATACGACGCGTCCTCGAAGTCCGATCTGCCGTCCATATTCAAATCCTTCATGCTCGGCGGAACCTCTCCGCCCGCGAAAACGAAGTCCACCCTGTCGTCGTTCATAAGACGGCCCGCAAAGGCGCTGTCCGTCTTTATAAACAACAGACCGACGCTGTCGAGGCTCTCCGTGACAGGCACTTTTTCGTTCTTAAGCGCCGCTTTGAGAGAAGTGAGCCGTTCGTTTTTCACTCCCATGCGCTCGAGAAAAGCGTTGAGCTTACGCACAAGACCGAGGGCGTAGCCGTTGTCGGTCAGAGTGCGCTCGAGATCCACTCCGTTTGTAAAATAAAACGTACCGGCAAGCGCGAGCAGGTAAGGATTTGACAAGTCCTGACCGCAGTAAACGGCGGTTTTGCTGTAGTCCGTCAGACCGCTGCGGGCGCTGAGCTTTGAATAGCCGTTTATGATCGAATAGCCGAGCTGCATGCGGCTGTCGCTTTTCAGGTCGTCCATGCCGAACGCGCTGACGGTCGGGGAATTGCCCAAAAACGCCGCGAACGCAATCAGGAGCACCATAAAATATGATATGATTCTTTTGTACACAAAAACACCTCCGTTACGGAATTAGTGTTCCGCAAACGGAGGCAAATATTTTTATTAAATATTTCAAAATTCTGTCAGCCGATGATCTCCCTGCGCGCTGTATGAGCCGCCGAAATGTCCATGTTGCAGGTGAGAATATAAAACATTGCTTTGCCGATAAGCAAATCGAAATTGATCAGCATTTCCTGAGCTGTCTTTGGCCCCACCATTCGCGCCGTCTGGAAATAGAGCTTTTGGATCACTTCCTTATCGGACGGCACACGGACGGAATTTTCCTCTCCGCGCTCAATAAATATTATCGCGCCCAGAGGATAGGTTTCGTTGAGAGCTATGCCGCTGCCACCGTCAAACGGAGTGCCGCAGGCGAGTATCCTGTCGTCATAAATGCGCAAAACGGGCTTGTCGTCGTTCATGATGTGGACTTCATCTCCGAACGCGTCCAGCCACAGTCGCGTGTGGGTCGACTTGCCGACTCCCGAATCAGCGGAAAAAAGATACGCCTTTCCGCCGCAGATCAGCGCCGAGGAGTGCACCAGCATTGCGCGGTGCCTGATTATCAAACGGTTGAATATACCCGAAACGCCGAAGCTCTCCGCCTGAGAAAAGGTTGTTTCCTTCACCATCTTTTTCAGGAGGGACTCCGCGTCCTCGCGCGTGTATCTGAGTGTAATATCGGTTGCTCTGTCGCCGTCGTAGGAAAAAGGCTCCAGAAACGCCTTGAATTCCTCGGAAAGAGGAGTGTATTCGGTCACAAGGTCAGCTATCAGATATCTCATTTGCTTCTCTTCCTCCCGGGCTTGATCATGTGGTAGATTTTTCGGATATTGTCGTGATAGTACACGTTGATTTCGGCGCCGATCATCAGGCAGACGATGCAGAAATACAGCCAGACCATGATTATCGCCAATCGGGTCAATCCGCCGTAAATCGAAAAGCCGTTGAAATCGTCGACGTAGATCGAGATTCCGAGCGAGAGCACTACCCAAGAGACCGCGCAGAGAAACGCTCCCGGGAGCTGGTAGCGGAAGCAGTACTTCTTCCTGACCTCGCGCGTAACGTTCGGGATATTTCTGTAAATCAGCGCGAACAGCACCACAAGATAAGCGAATATGATAACATAGCGCAGCTTGTAGATTATGCCGACAAAGCTCGGAAGCACCGTGAGGTAATCCTTCATGATGCTGTTGAGCGTTGAGCCGAGAACCACGACGATTATCGTCGCGAGAACTATCAGGAAGAATACGACCGTATAGACCATCGAGCGCAGACGCACAAAAAACCAGTTGCGGTTCTCGTATGTGTCGTGAACGCGGTTGAGTCCGTTCGTTATCGCCTGTATACCCTTTGCCGCAGACCAGAGAGTGACCACGATCGTCACAAGACTGATTCCCGCCGTGTTCTCGTAGACATTGCTCATGAAATCCGACATATAGCTCGACGCGGTTTCGTTGAGGATAATTCCGAAAAACTTGTCGAGGGTCTCCTCGGGAATATGGAAACTCTGAAGAATCGACACGCCGAACATCGCGAGAGGTACGCTCGACAAAAGCAAAAAGAACGCCGTCTGTCCCGCGATGGCAAACACATTGTCGTGGTTGATCTTGTCGACAAACGGCTTGAACGGAGCGTAAAGCCTTAAAACAAAATCTATCAGCTTACGCATTGCCGTTACCGTCTTTTCTTGACTGTACATTGTATGACATTCGGGTGAGAGCCTTCTCGCTCAGGAAGTGCTCAAAGAACTTGACGACCTTCATGCCCGCGCCCGGGATAATCACCATCTTGCCCTTCTGAGCCTTGTCAAAGGCATAGCGCGCCACGTCGCGCGGATTAAGACCGCCGACAGAGAACTTTACGTTCGCGACGTCGTTGAAGCTCGTGTTCACAGGTCCCGGACAAAGCACCGAAACCTTAACCTTGCTGCCCGAACGGCGAAGCTCCTCGTGAATCGCCTCTGTGAGGCGGACAACGTAGTTCTTTGAGGCATAGTAGCTTGAGAATGTCGGCCCCGCGGAAAAGCCCGCCATCGAACCGACGTTGAGAATCAGTCCGCTGCCGCGCTTGAGCATATCGCCGAGAAACAGCTTTGTCAGAATATGAAGCGAGCAGATGTTGGTGTGAAGCAGCTGCAATTCCCTGTCGAGAGGGGTGTCGCTGAATTTGCCGTAAACGCCGAAGCCGGCGTTATTGATCAGTACGTCGATCTCTTCCCCGTCGATGCTGAGGTGCTCGTACAGGTCGAGCGCGTCCTGTTCACGCGAAAGGTCAATTGTAATTACGCGGACGCGGACGTTTGAAAGCTCGTCCCTGAGCTTGTACAGCTCATCTGTGCGCCGCGCACAGATAATCAAATCATAGCCGAGCTCCGCCAGATACCGGGCAAATTCCCTGCCGATGCCTGAGCTTGCGCCTGTGATCAATGCCTTCATTCCTACTCCTTCTCAGCGGTCGCGCACAGCCATGTGGTACCGCTCCTCACATATGTACGGATATTCTGGTAACCCGCGCGGTCGAGCATTTCCTCAATGCCCTCGCGCGTTACCGCCTCGATATTGAGGCGCTTCTCAACAGCCTTCCACTTGTCGGGATTTTCGGGGTCGGCAAGCATCTCAAACACGAGCAGCAGCCTGCCGCCGCACTTCATTGTGCGCGCGATCTCCTTCAGATCTCCGAGCTTGTCGGGCCAGAAATAATATGTTTCGATCGCCGTGACGGCGTCGAATTTTTCATCTTCGAACGGCAGAGATGATACGGAAGCCTGACGGATCACCGCCTTTTTGCAGAGGACGTTTTTACGGTTGAGCTTCTCCGCCTTTTTTACGCACAAATCGGAGTAGTCGATTCCGTAGACCTTTCCGCCGCCTACCATATCACACAGCTTGCTGACGGTTCTTCCGCCGCCGCAGCCTACGTCGAGAACGACGCTCCCGCTTTTTATCGGGAAATGAGTGAGCGCCCAGTCAGTGAGCTCGTGATGACCCTTGTTCATCGAACGGATCATCAGCTTACCCCAGAAACCGTCGGGCTTCACCGCGTTTTCGGTGAGCTTATGATATTTCATATTTTCACTTCTTTCAAAAATATGCCTTAATATTATTATAGCTTTTCGCGTGTCGGCGGTCAAGAGAAATCATGCCGTTTATTCCGACAACAGCCGACTATTTTTGATCTGTTTTTAAGCGCACACAAGGCTTTTGCGCGCATATAATACTCAGGGATTGCGCGTCAGCAAAGCTACGCTCTCAACATGCGCGGTTCGGCTGAACATATCGCAGGGAGTTACTTCTCTTGTGACATATCCGCGCTCCGCGAAATATTTCAGATCCCTCGCGAGCGTAGCGGGATCGCAGGAAACATAAACCACACGCTCGGGCTGCATCTTCGCGACGGTCTCAACAAGCTCCTCGCCGCAGCCCTTCCGCGGCGGGTCGAGAATCACAACATCCGGCGATACGCCCTCCTGTCTGAGCTGCTCTGCCGCTGCCGGAGCGTCGGCACAGATAAAACGCGCGTTCTTCACACCGTTGCGTTCGGCGTTGAGCTCCGCGTCGCGCACAGCGTCGGGAATGATCTCAACACCGATCAACGACGCGCAGCCGTCAGCCATCGTCAGTCCGATAGTTCCCGTGCCGCAGTAAAGGTCGAGCAGGTTTTCGCTTCCGCTGAGGTTCGCGTACTCCCGAGCCTTTGAGTAGAGCTTCTCCGCCTGAGCGCGGTTGACCTGCCAGAACGAGAACGGCGATATGCGGAAGCGCTTGCCGCACAGCTCGTCCTCAATAGTACCCTCACCGTAAGCGACACGGTTTTTGCTGCCCAGAATTACATTTGTTTTTTCTCTGTTAGAATTAAAAATAACGGTTTTCAGATTTGGCAGAGCTTCGCGGAGGTTCTTGAGCAGTATATCCTCGTGCTTCAGTCCGTTGCCGTTGACAACATAGCATACCATCAGCTCGTCGCTGATCTCGGCGTAGCGTATATACAGGTGCCGCAGCCTGCCCTTGCCCGTCGTTTCGTCATAAATCGGAACGTCGTATTTCTGAGCGAACTCACGCGTGATTTTTATTACCTCGGCAAACTGCTCAGGCTGCAGCGCGCAGTCGCCGCAGTCGACAATACGGTGGCTGTGAAATGAGTAAAAGCCGATTTGAACATTGCCGTCGCGGTCTTTGCCCACAGGAAGCTGCGCCTTGTTGCGGTAGCGGTCAGTGCGGTCACAGGCGATTATCGGCTTGATTTCGGTCTGTATTCCGCCTATGCGCTCAACCGCGTCGCGAACCTTCCGCTCCTTGATACGGCATTCCTCGGCGTAGGTGATATGCCGCCAGACGCAGCCGCCGCATTTTGAAAAGTTCGGGCAGTCGGGCTCTATTCTCGCGGGCGACGGAGTTATGATCTCCTCGAGCTTTCCGAAGGCATAGGTCTTTTTTACCTTAAGGATCCTCACGGTCAGCTCGTCGCCGATCGCGGACATAGGCACAAATACCGCCAAGCCGTCCTCGGTTCGTCCGACTCCGCTGCCCTCGGCGGTGGCGGAGGTTATTTTGAGCTGTATCAAATCGTTCTTTTTCAACATAGACGGTTTTCCTTTATCAATAGTATACTATATTCTAACATTGCGCGGCGCTTTTGGCAACCGATTTGATGAAATTTGCATTTGGGACTTTATTTTTCGCGTTTTTCGCCTTATAATAAGAGTAGATTAATTTGATATGGGAGTGTTTGGAATGAATTATGATGAGCTTTTGAATCATATAAAAAGAATCCATTTTATCGGAATCGGCGGCAGCGGAATGTGCCCTCTCGCCGAGATCCTCAGGAGCGAGGGCTTTGAGCTTTCGGGCTCCGATATGAACGAGGGCGAGACCCTCGACCGCATCAAGAGCTACGGTATTCCCGTTTACATGGGTCACGCCGCGGAGAATATCAAGGGCGCAGAGCTCGTTGTTTACTCCGCCGCTATCAAGGAAACCAACCCCGAGAGAAAGGCTGCCGCAGAACAGGGTATTCCCTGCATCGAGCGCAGCGTTATGCTCGGCGTAGTTACAAGACGTTACAAGAGAAGCATCGCCGTTTCGGGTACGCACGGCAAGACCACAACCACCGCGATGCTCTCGCAGATACTTATCGGCAGCGGCTTTGACCCGTCCGCTATCATCGGCGGCAAGCTGCCCTTCATCGGCGGCAACAGCTACGTAGGTCAGAGCGACATCATCGTCTGTGAGGCTTGCGAGTACGTTGACACCTTCCTCGAACTTAATCCCTTCATCTCGATTATCCTCAACATCGACGCCGACCACCTCGACTACTTCAAGAACCTCGACAACATCAAGAAGTCCTTTAAGAAGTTCGCTGAGCTGACCACTGGTCTGCTCGTTATCAACGGCGACGACGAGAACACCCTCGACGCCGTCAGGGACGTAAAGCTCGATAAGATCACCTTCGGCTTCGGCGAGAACTGCGACTACCGCGCGGTCAACCTCAGCGCCGACAAGGGTGTTCACGAGCAGTACGACCTGCTTTACAAGGGCGAGAAGCTCACGAACGTGAAACTGATTGTCCCCGGCAAGCACAACGTCTACAACTCTCTCGCGGCAGCGGCGACGGCTCACTACCTCGGCGCTACAGCGAACGAGATCTCCGAGAACCTTCACAAGTTCGGCGGAGTTCACCGCCGCTTTGAAATCCTCGGCACTCCCGACGGAATCACCGTCGCCGACGACTTCGCGCATCACCCCACGGAGCTCACAGCCACCCTCAACGCGGCTATGAACATGGGCTTCCGCAAGGTCTGGGCGGTTTTCCAGCCCCACACCTTCTCGCGTACCGCGATGCTCCTCGACGACTTTGCCGAGGCTCTGAAGATCCCCGACGTCGCGGTAATCTCCGAGATCCTGCCCGTCAGAGAGACAAATACCTACAACATCTACTCGCGTGACCTCGGCGCTAAGGTTCCGAACTCCGTATGCCTCGACACCTTTGAGGAAATTACGGACTACGTCTGCAAGAACGCTCAGGAAGGCGACCTTATCCTCACCATGGGCGGCGGCAACGTATATATGTGCGCCAACATGATTTACAAGCAGCTGCAGTTCATGGCTGAAAACAAATAACCCTTCAAATGTCAAACCGCACCGCCGAAAGCTCGGCGGTGCGGTTTTGTTAAAGGAGAATTTATCATAAAAATGTCGATAGCATTTGTGATTAGTTACCAACCGAAAATCCTCTCCCAGAGGTCGTCGGTTGAACGGCGCTGTGTGGAGTCGTCGGAATTGGAATTGCCGCTTCCGCCGGCGTTGTCATTGAGCTTCGCCGAGGGCTTATACTCTGCGAGAGTCAGTGAAATATCCTGAGTCTGACCGTTGCGCTTTACGGTCAGCTTGACAGTGTCGCCTACCTTGTTGTTCTCAAGGGCCTTGCTGATGTCGCTTGAGGTCGAAACTGTCGTTCCGTTGACCGCGGTAATCATATCGCCGCGCTTGAAGCCCGCGCTCTCAGCGTTGGAGCCTGTGCCTACAGAGAGAACATAGCAGCCGAGCTCGTTGACGCCGTAATAGAACGCCGTGTCGTTGGAATTGATATCTACAAACTCCATTCCCAGATCGATCTTGCCCGTTACATAGCCGTAGTTCTGCAGATCCTTGATAACGTCGATGACGTTGTTCACGGGAATCGCGAAGGCGATACCCTCTACCTCGGTCGCGCTGTCCTTGGCGTTTACGATGCCGATAAGCTCGCCGTTTGCGTTGAAGAGGCCGCCGCCTGAGTTACCGGGGCTGATCTGCGCATTGGTCTGGAGCAGTGTCATGTTCTTGTCCTCAATCGTTACCTCACGGGCAAGAGCGGAGATGATACCGTCTGTTACGGTGCCTCCGAGGGTGCCGAGAGGATTGCCGATCGCTACAACATAGTCGCCGACTGCGATCGAGGAGCTGTCGCCGAAGGTCGCGGGTGAAAGACCCTCAGCATCTATCTTAAGAAGCGCGATATCATTGTCCGCGTCGCTGCCGATCAGGGTAGCGTCGTAGGTTGTGGTGCCGTCACGGAGTGTAACGGTGATGGTATTCGCGTTTTCGATTACGTGGTGGTTCGTGACAATGTAGCCGTCAGATGAGATGATCACGCCCGAGCCTGCGCCCTTTGTTACATACTGGCGTGCAAAGCTGCCTGTCACAGTACCCTCTGTCGCGATTTCAACAACGCTGTCGGCTGTCTTTTTAACGATGTCCGAGGTCGTGGTCGCCGAAACCGAGGAGGTATTTGTAACGCTGCCCGAGCTAACCTGATTGATGGTCACATTGCCCGAGGTGGTCGTGTTCAGGTTCTTCGCGAGATATCCGCCGCCAAAGCCGAGAGCCGCTGAAGCGAGAATCGTGAGTGAAAGCATTCCCGCGATAAATCCGCGTGAAACGGGCTTCTTCTCTTTCTTTTTCTTCTGCTTGGGCTGAGTAGCTGCGTGCTGCTGAGGCTGCTGCGAGGTGTAGCGCGGAGCGGAATAACCGCTGTAGGCGTTCTGCTGATATCCGCGGTTGTACTGGGTCTGAGCCTGGTGCTGCGGCTGCTGATAGCCGTAGCCCTGATGCGTGCTGTAGGCGTTCTCGTAATTGTTGGGATTATGAGAAGCCGCGCTGTTGTTGCCGTTGATATATGAATGACGGTACTCGCTGCCCGTCGCGTTCCACTCGTAGGAGCTTTCGGGAACCGACTTGGTTTCCTCTGAGCTGCTGCTGATTTCTTCATACTCCTGAGCTTCGGGAGCCGATGCACTCTCAGCCTCAACAGGCTCCTGAGCGTCTGCGCTTTCCTTTGCAGAGAAGCTGTCATCGGAATCGCTTTCGGGAATCCGGGTATCGTTTATTTCATTATAATCGTCGAAATAGTCTTTCATTGTTTTTTCCTCCTGACTATATTAGCAGCTTTCGCTGTCGTCATCTTTATCGTGACTATATAATAAAACCCAAAAGTGAAAACTATATGAAATCAGCTTGAAAAAATACTGTGTTTTTTGAAATAAACTCTTTCACTTTTCATTATTCTGTTGTATGATTAAAATAACCGACAAGAACGGAGAATGAGCATGAAACCTATCGCGCATATATACAACGACTTCCCCACAAAATTCGGGCTGCCGCGTCAGAGCGGAATGTCAGAGAACCTGATCTCGCGCATAATAATGGAAAAGGAATACCGAAACCCCGATGCCTTCCGCGGAATAGAGGAATTTGAATACCTCTGGATCATCTGGCTGTTTGAGCCTATGGGCAAGCGCGAATGGTCGCCGACAGTCCGCCCGCCGAAGCTTGGCGGCAACAAGCGAATGGGAGTTTTCGCGACGCGCTCACCGAACCGCCCGAATCCCATCGGACTGACGAGAGTGCGGCTTATCTCGCTGGAGCAGACCGCCGCGGACGGCCCCGTGCTGACCGTAGCGGGCGCTGACCTTATGAGCGGCACGGAGATCCTCGATATCAAGCCATACCTGCCGTTCGCCGACAGCGTGTCCGACGCGGCGACAGGCGAATACGGCCCCGATAAGCAAGAGCCGCTGAATGTTGAGATACCCGAAAGCGTCGCTTCGCTCTTTACCTCAAAGCAGCTATCGGCTCTCAGAGAAGCTCTCTCCTACGACCCGCGCCCGGGTTATCAGACGGATGAAAGCCGCGGCTACGGCTTTGCTTACGGCGGATACGATATTCGTTTCAGGGTCAGCGGTCAGACCGCAACCGTGACCGATGCGATCAAAACAAACGATTAATATTCCGATAAAGAAATAAGCATACGCTCCGCACCGGGCGTATGCTCATTTTTTGTTTTTCAGGAATACACAGTCGGGGTCGTGAATGTCGTACCTGCCAAATCTCGCATAGGATATACACTTCGCGCCGCCCGTGCACTGTGAGGCATATTCGCAGCCGCCGCATTCTTCGGGAATTCCGACGCTTCTAAGGCGAATCAGCTCAGGGTCGTTTTCATAAATATCAATCAGCGTTTTCTCGCGCACGTTGCCCGATACAATCGGCAGGCGGCGGCACGCCATAACCGAGCCGTCAGCCAGAACCGTCAGCAGCCTGTCGCCCGCGGTACAGCGGTAGATATCCTTCTGCCTGCACGGAATGAACTGCAAGGCGCGCGCGCATGAAACCATGCCCTTCGCGTTGAGCCTCGCGGCACGTCGGCTGAGCTTTATAAATTCATCGGTCGTCAGGGAAAGGTGCGAAATGTCCTCTGCCCCGGGAATAACTACACGGTCGTACCAGAGCTTATTCACCCCGATATCGCGGCAAAATCTCGCAAGACGCGGCAGCTCGCCGAGGTTTTCGCGCTGTGCGGTAAAGGATACCGTCGTAAATACACCTGCACTGCGCAGGGCGCGAATTCCGCTGACCGCCCTGCGGAAGCTGCCTTCTCCGCGAATGCTGTCGTGCACCTTTTCGGTGCCGTCAAGACTTACCTGTACATAATAAACGCCGCAGGATTTCAGCAGCCGCGCCTCTCTCCTGCCAATCAATGTGCCGTTAGTCAGGACTGCGGTTTTGATATTTCTCTTCGCCGCTTCCTCGAGAATTCCAAACAGCGCGGGGTGTGTCAGCGGCTCGCCGCCCGTTATATTAAGATAGCCCTTGAAACGGTACTTTCTCAGCAGCTCATCATATTGGTCAAGGATATTCCCGAGCGCGTCCGCAGACTCATATGCGGTATAATCGTCCTGGTAGCAGTGCGAGCAGCGCAGGTTGCAGCGGTGTGTGATGTGCCACTGAAGGGTAAAATATCCGTCGTAGCTGACGGTTTCGACGCTGTTCATTTTGTTCACCCCTTCCTGTTTATATTATATAATCCGCATGGTGTTTTTGCAATACCCGCTTAAAACGAAAAACCGCCGCCGGCTGATACCGACAGCGGATTTATTAGATTGCATACGCGGGAATAATTCTGTTTACCGCTTTTCTGAGCGGAACGATAACTGCGAGTACGATAACAGCTGCGCAGCCGACCTGAACCAGATTTCCCGGAATCGAGCCGAACGGAACGATGAGGTTCTGATAAATAACCGCCTCGGCAATGTAGTAGCCGATAATTTTTATCACCGCAGCCGCAGCAATCGCGACTATGTACCAGCCGAACTTAGGCTTGCGCTCGGCGATCAAGCCTACGACATAGCCCATCAGACCGACAGTTACGAGCGTAAACGGCGCCCATACCGTCCAGCCCGAGAGCAGGTCAAACAGCGCCATGCCTACACCGCCCGCGATCGCGCCGACGCGCCGTCCGAAAAGTATCGCACCGATAAATAGCGGTACATTTCCGAGGTGAATCAATCCTCCGTTTGCCGCAATCGGCAATCTGATATTGATAAACGCCGTGAACACATATACAAGCGCGGTCATCAGAGCCGTGATTGTAATAAAATAGATTGACGTGTTTTTGCTTTTCTTTTGGGTCATAATGCTTCAATCCCTTCTTTGGAATAACTGCATTTTACCCGAAAACTGTGCATATTTAAATAGACAATTTCTTCAAAAAACAAAGAGTACAGATTATTTATCACGCAGGAATAAACGGAAGCTCATATTCATCGGTTGGAAGCTCGGGAATGTCCTCGGCAGACTTTGACTCCTGCTTTGACGACTCCGTATCGGATTTTTTAGACGGGCTGCTCTGAGAGGAATCACCTGATTTCTCTTCTCTCTTCTCTGCACTCTGCTGATTTGAGCCGCCGCCCTCATTTGAATCATCTGAATCCGCCTGATTTGCATTGCCGGAGCCTTCGTTGCCCGACGCCGCGCTGCTTTCCTTTTTTTCGGAAGCCGAGCTGCTGTTATCTGACTTGGATTCAGCGGACTTTGAAGCGTCCTTGGAGCTTGACTTCGTAGTTGTCTGGGTTGCAGACTGTGTGGTTGACTGAGTAGCAGAGCTTTCCTTGCTCTCTTCTCCGCAGGCTGTGAGCATCATGGCTCCCGCAGCGAGCATAACAATAAAAATCAGCATTTTACTTCTCATATCAATATCCTCCGATCAATAAACAGGTTATCTTAACAAAAAAATTTTGACGTATTTGTCTTGGTAATGCTATTATATCTAACTCTGATTATCGTGTCAAGAATTATTAAATTATTGGCATTTACAATGTTCCGCTGCAAAAAGCAAATCCGAACCACTTTCCCGAAAGGAAAAGGTTCGGATTATGTTCGTTAATTATTACTGCTGCAAATCCAGGAAGCTTCTCCATGTGGGCTTCCAGTCGCTGTCGGTATATTCCATCTCCGTCGTCTGCACGGTCTCGGTGTAGACAACGATGTCGAAGTCGTCGATATTGTCGACGTTTGAGTCGCCCTCGGAGGCGGCGAAATTCGTCTGCACGCCCTCCATCAGCGGAGGTGTGGTCTGACCCGCCGCGAGCTTCTTTGTGTAGTAAAAATATCCGCCGAGCAGTGCGCCGTCGGTCGCGTCGCTTTCAGATACATACGCCCAATCTATCGGCAGATCGTTTATAAATTCACTCCAGCTTTTGGACGTCTGAGTTCCGTTCTTCGTGTATACGATCTTCGCCTTGTCCCTGACGTAGGAATCGGAGAAGTCGAGGTACACGCGGACAAACTCCTCGGAGGTCCCGGTATTCTGCACGCTCACGACCTTCTCAAACGTGTCGGTCATGTGCATCTCGGGCGGCTCGGTGAACGCCTCGGTTACCTCTGCCTTATCCTCGCCGATCGTGAACTCGTTGGACTTTTGAACGGTGTTTTGCAGATACGCATAAACGGTGACTGCCGTCGCCGCCGCAAAAACCAGAGCCGCGGCAACAATGATGATTAATGTTCTCTTTTTCATTGCAGACCGCCTTTCATATGCCCGCCTTGTTCCTGACGATGGAATAGATTTCATTCAAATCCGCCGCAGAATAGTGCGCCTTTGTGAAGTCCACGTTCGTACCCCTGAGATAATTCCCCTGAATGCCGTAGCCCTTAACGCCGATCGTTACTCCGTCTTTTTTCTCGCCGTCGATGAAGCTCTTTAGCTGAACCTTGTCAAACAGGGTGACGGTCTCGTCTGCGGGAAGCATTTTCTTGTTGTAGCCGAACACATAGAGGTCGTAGTCGCTGCCTGTGGTATCGCTTGTGAGCAGCACCCAGCCGTCAGCGCCTTCACCGGTATCTGAGCCGGAATGGTAGGTAAAATCGATATCCCTGCCGCTGACTGTCGGAACCTGCAAAACGGTATTTGGGTCTCCTGTCTGAACGGCATATGCTTTGGCAGGATAATTCTTCGCCAATACGATACCGTGCCGCTCCTCTACACTGCCGCAGACGGCTACAGGCTTTCCTTTGAGAGACGGGTTCAGCATACATTCGACCGAGGCGTAAAAGTTATTCATATCGCTGTGCAGTATGTTTCTCATATCCCACCTCTATAAAGAAATATTTTTCTTGACATATTAAAACATATGTGCAATTATTAGCTTGTAACAGGAAGATGATTTCCTTTTGACAGTATTGTAACAGAAATACTTTTCTTTGTCAATAGGGAGTTTGAGAAAATATTTTCTACTTTATTTGAGGTGAAATTATGAGCAGTTACGGCGAACGATTATTAAAAGCGCGCAAAAAGAAAGAGCTTACCCGTGTAGAACTGGGAAAGCTCTGCGGAATCACCGGAAGAACTATTCAGAATTATGAGCTGGGGCATGTTACGCCTAACCGCATAGACGTTTCTCAACGGCTTGCCGATGTTTTGGATATATCGGTCGACTATCTGATTTACGGCGAAAAAGAGGAAACAGAACTCACGGAAGAGGATAAGAAGGAAATCCTCGCTCACGCTTCTGCTTTATTTGCAGGCGGAAAATTATCTGACGAAGAGCAGCTTGCCTTCATTTATGAGCTTCAGACGCTCTACATGAAAGCAAGGCAAATTATAAAAGACCGCGAAGACGAGCAATAAACCTCGCCGGATTGTAAATGAAAAAAAGCATTCAAAAGACATAAAAACAGAGGAATGTCAGAGCAGTGTCCTTTTTATGACACATCTGTTTTTGTATAATGATGATAGGCGAGTAGCTTTTTTCGTCATTTTTTGAATCTCGAAATCCATTTTTTGAACAATTATTTGCAATCAAGAGGTAAAGAACAAAATGAAAAAGAACTATATTTACGCATGTGTTGAGGAACTCATCGAGAAGTATAACACTTCCGATCCGTTCGAACTGATGGATGCGCTTGATATCCACTGCGAGTCCAGCAATCTGGAGCATTTGAAGGGGTATTGTGTCATCATTCACGGCATCAAGTTTATCGCGATCAATGAGAATCTGCGCCCTGCAGAGCGCAAAATCGTCGCGGCGCATGAGCTGGGTCATATTATTCTTCATTCAGACAAATTAAAGGCTGCTGCGCATGAGGATATGAATATTTACAACATTGCGGATAAGACGGAGTAATCTTGTTGTTGAAACCTTCAAGCTTACCGGTGCTGATGGGATAGATAGCGTGAGCGGCCAGACCGGGAAGTCGTTTTTCCTTTTGTTCCGCAAACTTGACCAATGCAGGTATTTCACTTTCCTTAGCGGCTACAAACCAATCAGTCCAACTTTTAACAGCCTCATCATAATCTTTCAAAGTATACAGTCGGCATATCTCCTCTTTCATGGCATAGCAAACCGCAAGGTCATGGTGATCTTGTAGTATAATGTAAACTGAATAACCCAAAACCTCCGATAAATACTGACAAAACAGCGAAAATGTGGTATAATAAATGCAAGGAAAAGAGCGGAAAAGCCGCAAAAAGCTTGCATTTGGAGATGAATGGGATGTATAAATTCGACAACGGACAGATAAGTTTAGAGGATTTCGGGCAGCCGGTTGGCATGAATCTGAAAAATAGTAACCGCTGGGTGAAGCGTGCACAGACGATTCCGTGGATAGAAATTGAGAAGAAATACGCAAAGCTGTTCTCAAATAAGAAAGGTAATGTTGCGAAATCTCTTCGCCTCGGTCTCGGCGCGAGAATTATTCAGGCGGAGTACGGCTACTCCGACGCCGAAATCCCGCTTCAGATTCAGGAGAATCCATATCTTCAGTACTTCTGCGGCTACAAAGCCTTTGACGACAGCAAGCCGCCGTTCGATTCGTCCATGATGGTATATTTCCGCAAGCGCTTGACTCCTGAAATCATCGGAGAAATCAACGAAATGATTATCGCGGCAGAGCAGGCGAAGATTGAGAAAGAAACCAAAGAAGAATCTGACGATTCCGATGATGATGACAAGAACAGCGGAACAATGATAGTTGACGCCACCTGCGCACCGTCACAGATTTCCTACCCTCAGGACGTATCCTTGCTCAACAAAGCGCGTGAGTGCAGTGAGAAAATCATCGACGAACTGCATGTGAAGGGTGAGCAAAAGCCGCGTACTTATCGCAAAAAGGCGCATAAGGACTACACGTCATACTCCCGCAGCCGCAAGCCTAAAGCAAAACAAACACGCAAAGCAATCGGCAAGCAGCTTGGCTATCTCAAAAGAAACATAGGCAGTATTGAAAAAATGCTTTCTTCGGGAAAGGAAATCCCGATAAAATTCAAAGAAAAGTTTTCCACAATCCAAACAATTTACAATCAGCAAAAAGAGATGTATGACAATCATACTCACAGCGTTAAAGACAGAGTTGTCAATCTGAGCCAACCGTGGCTTCGCCCGATAGTAAGAGGAAAAGCCAAAGCTAAGGTTGAGTTCGGTGTAAAGCTCGACATCAGTGTCTGTGGCGGATGGACGCGATTGGAACGCCATAGTTTTGACGCGTACAACGAATCAACCGGTTTGCAGGATATGATTGAGCGATACAAAGAGCGCACAGGGCATTATCCCGAACGCATTCTTGCGGATAAAATCTATCGAAACCGAGATAATTTGAGTTTCTGTAAGCAGCATAACATCAGACTTTCGGGAGCGGCTCTCGGCAGACCGAAAAAGGACACTGAGATTGACAAAAAACAGAATTACATCGACGAATGCGAGCGTGTCGAGGTTGAGCGCAAATTCAGCCTCGCCAAACGCAAATGCGGTATGGGTATGATCGTGACAAGATTGAAGGAAACAACTTGCCACAGCATCGCTATGTCCGTCCTGCTCCTCAACCTGAGAAAGATTGAGAAGCTGAGGGCGGAGATGTTATCGTTGCTTTTCCGAAGTTTGAAAGTTGCATTTATTCAGTAGACATTAGTATAGATTGCAAGTGTTCGGTTTTACTTCCGGAGAGTTTATCTCCATTGGTGAGTAATGACCAGCGCAGCTTCTTCAGTTGGCTGTATTCCTGCTTTTCAGCATTAGCGGTTTGTTTTAGAGATTTCAAAGTTTCCTTGTCGGTATCATCCGGGATATCGGCAAGGATTTCTTTTGCTTTGGTTTTGTGTTTTCGAGCCTCGTCCAGACGAACGACGCCGAGAACATTGGTAACATTTCTTAATGGAGCAAATATCTGTAAAAATGTGGAAAATACTGTCATGCCGAACGCTGACTTGACAATAAACAGCTTTCCCAACTGACGAGAACCGACAGCCAAAAACGGAATATTAAAGACAATCGTCAAAATGCCAAGTGGTATATGAGCAAGACTGTTAATCATAATACCGATACCTACAACTCCGCCGTCAAGAATCGTACACGGCACCAAGAATTCTTCTATAGCAAAAGCGGCAATAACAGCTCCAAAAGCAATGCCTATACAATCCAGTATCAGGGCAACTCGTTTACTGCCCACTATACGGTAAAAAATATTTATCATGATATCTCTCCATTTATTGTCAGAAAATGATATATTCTCATCGAGCCGACGATGAATATTTTTTGCTGCCCAATCTCATTTTGAAGTCATAATAATCAAAATCCGTAATCTGACGGCACATTCTGTTTTCATTCAGTCGGAAAATGTTCGGCAAGGGCATACCGTTGAATGTGTTGTTCTTACAAGTAGAGTAAATTGCCATATCTCCGAACAGCAACATATCACCGATATGCAAATCTTTACCAAAATAATAGTCGCCGATAACATCACCCGCAAGACAGGTAGGACAGGTAAGACGGTAACAATGTGCCGATTTTTCTGCCATAGCACCATACAACGGCGGTGTATAGGGCATTTCGATAACGTCAGGCATATGACAGCTGGCACTGACATCAAGTATGGAATTGCAGATATCTCCGCTTTGCACAATATCCAGTACTCTTGTCGCAAGATATCCCGCATTCAGAGCAACTGCCTCACCCGGTTCAAGATAAACCTGCACATTCCATTTTTTCTGTACATCGGTAATACACCGTTCCAGTAAAGAAATAGCATAATCCCATCGGGTAATGTGATGTCCTCCGCCCATATTGAGCCACTTCATTTTGGGCAGAATATCCCCGAACCTGTTTTCTACAGCGGTTACCGTTCTGACTAAATCGTCAGCGTTCTGTTCACATAATGTATGAAAATGCAGACCGTCCAGTAAAGCCACAAGTTCAGAAGTCATTTCTGTATCCCACTGACAGCGTGTTGTTCCCAGACGACTGCCATATGCACAAGGGTCATATATCCCGTGTCCGTCCTGTGTGGAAAATTCAGGATTAATTCTTAACCCGATACTTTTTCCTTTTTCCTTTGCCGAAAAGCCGAACTTTTTCAGCTGATGAGGGGAATTAAAAACAATGTGGTCGGCATATTGCAACAGTTCGTCAAATTCGTCTTCACGGTAAGCTCCGCAAAAAACATGGACTTCTTTATCAGGCATTTCTTCATAACCCAGTCTTGCTTCAAAAAGACCGCTTGCTTCTGTTCCCGACAGATATTCCGCCAATAAAGGATAAAAATTATAATTGGAAAAGGCTTTCTGTGCCAGCAATATTTTACAGCCCGTGTTTTCTGCTACCTTACAGAGAATTTCACCGTTTTTCCGCAACTGTACCTCGTCAATAATATAACACGGGGTCTTTAAAGCGGAAAATAAAGTTATAGGGTCTTCTCCGTCCAGTGCCGAAAACACCTTACGGCTATCTGCTAAATATTCAGACAATACTTTCTCCTCCGTCAGTCAACTATTTCGGGACTGTGATTTTCTCTGTAAGGCAGACCGTACTGACAAAGTGCTTCCAGAAACGGGTCGGGGTCAAATTCTTCCACAGTATGCACACCTGTCATATTCCATTTTCCGCTGAGCAACATCAAAGCACCGCACATGGCTGGAACACCTGTGGTATAACTTATTGCCTGACTGCCGACTTCCTGATAACATTCCTGATGGTCACAGACATTATAAATGGAATAAATCTTTTTCCTGCCGTCTTTCTTTCCTGTGAAAATACAGCCGATATTGGTTTTGCCGTGAGTTCTTTCACCCAGTGTTGCGGGGTCGGGCAATAAGGCTTTCAGAAATTTTATGGGAACGATTTCCTTACCCTCAAAAAGCACAGGTGTTGTGGATAACATACCCACATTTTCCAGACATTTCATATGGGTAAGATAACTCTGTCCGAAAGTCATAAAGAAACGGATTCTCTGTACATCGGGAATGTTCTCGGCAAGGGATTCAATTTCTTCATGATGTAAAAGGTACATATCCTTTTTGCCTACACTGTCAAAATCATATTCCCGTCTGATACTCATTGGCGGAATTTCTACCCAGTGTCCGTTTTCCCAGTAACTTCCGGGGGCGGAAACTTCACGCAGATTGACTTCGGGATTGAAGTTTGTCGCAAACGGATAACCATGGTCACCGCCGTTACAGTCTAAAATATCAATGGTATCAATGGTATCAAATTCATGTTTCAAGGCATAGGCACAATATGCCTGTGTTACACCGGGGTCGAAACCGCAGCCCAGTAAAGCGGTAAGTCCTGCTTTCTCAAATTTTTCACGATAATTCCACTGCCAGCTGTAATCAAAATAAGCGGAAAATCCTTTTTCCTGACAACGCTTTTCGTAAACGGCACGCCATTCGGGGGCGTCTGTATCTTCGGGTTCATAATTGGCGGTATCCATATAGTTGACTTTGCAGGCAAGACAAGCGTCCATAATGGTAAGATCCTGATAGGGTAAAGCGATATTCATTACCAAATCGGGCTTATAGTCATTGATAAGATGGATAACCTGCTGAACGTCATCGGCATCAACCTGTGCAGTGGTAATTCTGGTTTTTGTTTTTTTGGAAAGTTTTTCGGCAAGACTGTCGCATTTTGCCTTGGTTCGGCTGGCAATACACAGTTCCTGAAATACTTCACTCGCCTGACAACACTTCTGTATTGCAACAGACGCTACTCCCCCACAACCTATTACTAAAACTCTGCTCATATTAACATAATCTCCTTTATTCTGAATATCAGTGACTGACAGCCAACAGCAATTCCCGCAGAACTTTACAGGCAACTGCTGTTGATACACCGCTACTGTCTAACATAGGGGCTAACTCATTGATATCTGCTCCCACAATGTTGGTTCTGCTGACTTTGATTAACGCTGTCAGCAACTGACTGAACGGTACACCGCCTGCTTCGGGTGTACCTGTTCCCGAAAAAACTGACGGGTCTAAACAGTCCAAATCAATCGTAAAATAGACGGGTATCTGTGACTGTTGCAAATATTCCACCACTTCGTCAAGACCGTCAAAAGAAAACAAATGAATATCTGTATGTTTTTCGGCAAAGACAAATTCCGCTTTTTCTCCGCTTCTTATACAGAACTGATGAATTCTGTTATCGCCCAACAAATCATGACAGCGTCGCATGACACAGGCATGACTTAATTCTGCTCCTAAATAATCGTTGCGTAAATCAGCGTGTGCATCAAAATGGATAATGTGCAAATCAGGATATTTTCGGTATACTGCTCTCACACTACCCAGTGTTACCAAATGTTCTCCGCCTATCATAACAGGCAGTTTGTTATCTTTTAGAATCTCTGACGCACGGTCTTCAATATCCTGCAAAGCCAGTTCCGCTTTTCCGAAACATAATTCCAAATCACCGCTGTCAAATATACGGCAGTCTGTCAAATCCTTGTTCTGATAAGGACTGAATGTTTCCAGTCCGAAACTTTCGTGCCGTATTGCCGAACAACCAAACCTTGCTCCCGGACGAAAACTGGTTGTCGAATCAAACGGCGTTCCGAAAAGAACAATATCGGCATTTTCATAATCACTGTCACAGCCGATAAAACTTTCAATATTGGGTTTCAGCATGACTGTTCCACCTCCTCCAACATTCTCTCTAAAAATGCGGGCAGATAAAAAGACCCGATATGCAGTTTTGTGGTATAATACTGGGTTGTCAGATGAAGTGCCAGCCATTTTTCCACATTCAAATCGTCAATAGGGTGATACTTTTTGCTGGCAAACCCGAAAAGCCAGTATCCTGCCGCATAGGTGGGAATATGTGCCTGATAGACCCTGCTGACAGGAAATGTGCTGGCAATTCTTTTATGACTTCTTTTCATTGCTTCTGCATCGTGTTTATAAAACGGACTTCCCTGCTGATTTACCATAATACCGTCACTTTTCAGAGCATTGTAACAGATACCATAAAATTCTCTGGTAAAAAAGCCTTCTGAGGGGCCGAAAGGGTCGGGAGAGTCCACAATAATCAAATCATATTCTTCCTTACAACGGCGGATAAACCGCAGGGCATTGTCAAAATAAATATTGACACGGCTGTCGTTGAGCTGACTGGAATTTTCAGGCAGATATTTTCGGCAAGCGTCAAGAACCAATGGATCCATTTCCACAAGGTCTATGCGTTCTACCGTTTTATACCGTGTCAGCTGTCCCACAACACCGCCATCGCCCACACCGATAATCAGAATATCTCTGATATTCGGGTGAACCGACATAGGAACATGAGTAATCATTTCGTCATAGATAAACTCATCACGTTCTGTCAGCATAACATTGCCGTCCAGAGCAAGAACACGTCCGAACTCAAAGGTTTCAAAAATATCAATCTGCTGATAGTCACTTGTTTCCGAATAAAGATGTCGTTTTACTTTGATACTGTGCTTGACATCGGGAGCATGAAACTCACTGAACCATAATTCCATAAAAACACTCCTTACACCAAAACATTCAGATTTAAGATATCAGGGTCTTCAGGTCCTGTCATGGAACAGCCCTTTAATTTGGCATATTCAATATAGTCAAGAATTTCGGGCGTAATGCGTTCTCCCGGGGCTAAAATCGGAATACCGGGAGGATAGCACATGACAAATTCACTGCATATACAACCAACACTTTCTCTGAGAGGAACACTGTGCTTTTTGGCATAAAAGGCTTCCTGCGGACTGGTTACCACTTCGGGGTCGATATATTCCTGACTGAGCAGACCACTGCTGTCTTTCTGATATCTGCGTCTTATCTCTGCCAATGCACTTACCAGTCTTTCCAGTTCCTGTCTGCGGTCGCCTATGGAAAGATATGCCAGTATATTGCCGATATCACCGAATTCTATCTGAATATCGTATTCATCACGCAGAATGTCATAGACTTCAATGCCTGCCAGACCGATATCTCTGGTATGAACACTCAGTTTTGTCGGGTCAAAGTCAAAAACGGAATTACCGTTGATGAGTTCTTTTCCGAAAGCGTAATAGCCTCCTATGGCATTGATTTCCTCACGGGCATATTCCGCCATATTTACTACTTTGGCAAAGACTTTCCTGCCACGCAGTACTAAATTACGTCTGCTGATATCCAGACTGGACATCAGTAAATAACTTCCTGATGTTGTCTGTGTCAGGTTGATAATCTGACGGACGTGTCCTGCATTGACATTCTTTCCCATCAGCAAAAGACTGGACTGTGTAAGACTTCCTCCGCTTTTGTGCATGGAAACAGAAGCCATATCTGCTCCCGCTTTCATCGCAGATATCGGCATATTTTCACCAAAATAGAAATGTGTTCCGTGTGCTTCATCAGCAAGACAATACATACCTGCCTTGTGTGCCATGGCAACAATCGCTTTCATATCACTGCATATTCCGTAATAGGTGGGATTGTTGACTAAAACCGCAACCGCATCGGGATTTTCTTCAATCGCTTTGGCTACCTGTTCCCTTTTCATACCAAGAGATATTCCTAACTTTGTATCCACTTCGGGATTGACATAAACAGGAATTGCACCGCAAAGCACCAACGCATTAATCACACTGCGGTGAACATTCCGTGGCAGTATGATTTTATCGCCACGCTTACAGACCGATAACACCATACTCTGTACGGAACTGGTTGTTCCGCCTACCATCAGAAAAGCATGATAAGCACCGAATGCGTCCGCACAAAGCAGTTCTGCCTCTTTGATGACAGAAACAGGGTGACAAAGGTTATCCAGCGGTTTCATGCTGTTGACATCAATACTTACACATTGTTTTCCCAGAAATTCAGTCAGTTCAGGATTTCCCCTGCCGTGTTTGTGTCCGGGAACATCGAACGGCACAACACGCATCTTACGAAAATTTTCCAGTGCCTCATAAATAGGGGCATGATTTTGATTAAGTTTTCTTTCTTCTCCCATAATAAACCTCAGCACAAAAAAACGCAAACTGACCCAACAGACAGCTTGCGTAAATGTTTTCGGTGATATTCGTGATTGCCATAAATACCCGAAAAAATTCTTTTTCGGAAAACCGATAACCACACATCATCAGATAAAAGGGTACGCAGAGCCTATATAGCAACAAATACTTTTACTACTCTTATTGACCGTTTCATAAGTCTGTATAACAGGATATTCTGCATTGATTATCCGACAACCGACTTATCAAAACGAAAGTATAAAATCAATAAAGTGGATAAACCCACCAATCGGCAGTGAACCCGGCTGTCCGTATGCCTTAACTCTTTAATGAGTGGTTCGTAAAAATCGCTTTGGAGGGACTCTGAAACTCAAACCCCTTCTCACAATGATTGATTATATAATATATTCCGTATTTTTTCAAGATATTTTTTGAAATTACTGTTTGATTTTTTAAAATTACTGTTTGATTTAGTATTTAAAAAAATTGCCAAAATTTGCTTACGCAAATTTTGTTTTGAATTTTGGGGAGTTAAAGGGTTGCACCCTTTAAAATCCCGCCAAGGGGCTGCCGCCCCTTGACCCCGCCCACTTTTTTGAAAAAAAGTGGACAAAAAACTTTTGTTTTTCACCGCTTAAAGTAAGAAGAATTCAAAATCTCTCGCAACATTATGGACGGAGATAAAATGCCATACGGTGCTACAGGCAATGAAATCATTAACGCCTTAAAGAATTTGGATTTCACGCCTACCGACGAGCAAAAGGAGTTTGCCGAAAAGTACGGCATTAAAGTCAACACGCTTTTATTCACTTTACAGCACCATATGTTTATCAGCGCAAGATATGTTTGCTGTTCTATTAAAGATAACTTAACTTTAATAATGCTCAGTAAATCACTGTTCAAGCCGATTTTAGGTGTTTTGAGTAAAGATGGCAAAAGAAAAAGAGCAGTCCGAAAACTGCTCTATTTGGTCGGGATGACAAGACTTGAACTTGCGACTCCACGCCCCCCAGACGTGTGCGCTACCAAACTGCGCTACATCCCGATGCAACATTAAGATTATATCAAATACAGATGCATTTGTCAAGGGATATTTTAAACTTTTTGAAAAATAAAAGGGAATGGCGGACCATTCCCTTTATTTCAACATAATTCAGTTTTGAATTAGTCCTCTCTTCTCTTTCTTGCGAGGAATACTACGCCTGCAGCAGCAAGCATGATGCCGCCGAAGAGGAAGATAAGAGTGTCGCCCTCACCGGAGGTTACAGAACCTGTACCTGAGGTCTTGGAGGAAGAGGAGCTTGAGGAAGAACCTGAGCTTGAGCTTGAGGAACCGCCGGAGCTTGAGGAACCGCCGGAACCGGAGCCGGAGCTCTCAGAAGCGGAAGAATTGGACTTCTTCCAGTCTACCTGACCTTCTTTGCCTGCTTCCTTGATAGCCTTCTCGATGTCGTCCTGGCTGAGACCCCACTGCTTAGCGATATCGTCAAGAGTCTGCTGAGCATTCTTGCCGTTGTACTTGAGAGCGTTGGAAAGACCGTCGGAACCGTCGGACTTAATGAAGTTTACGAGCATGTCATAGTAGGTTGTGCCTGACCAGAGAGCCTCACCGATGATGTTACCGATAGAGGTAATGCATACGGGCGGAGCATACTTGGAAGCGTCAGCGTTCTTCCACTTTACATAGTAGCTCTTCTTGTTAGAGTCTACGTTGTTCTCAACCTGATCGCCTGTGCAATATGCGGTGTCGCCCATTACGCTGGAATCCCAGATAATGTCGCAGGTCTGAACGCCCCAGTCGCCGGTGAAAATCATACCGTACTGCTTACCGGACTCGATCTCGATGTCCTTAGCGTCGAAGTCGAAAGACCACTTATTGCCGCCTTCGTCTTTCATGTTACCCTTCTTGGAACCCCAAGTGATAAGAGCGTCGCCGCCGTGGGGATAAAGATAAAGGGTAACTGTCTTGAAGTTCTTCCACAGGTCGGGGTTAACTTCAAAGTAAATCTTGTTGCCTGCGCCAACAGTAGAATCATCTCCAGCGGCTACAGCAGAATCGTCTGCAGCAGCAACGGCAGAATCGTCAGCGGCAGCTACAGCGGAATCGTCTGCAGCAGCAACAGCGTTGTCAGCTTCAGCAGCGCTTGCGGCTACGACAGCGGTGCTGCCAACCATAATTGCTGCAAGAAGAATGCTTGCAATTTTCTTGAACATTTTTTGATCTCCTCCTAAAATTGATCGTTCATCCGAGAATTTTTAAATCTCAGTACAATAATTATACAATAAAAGTTACAAAACTTCAATACTTTTTCAAATTTTTTAACTGGATAAATTCACAATTATCTGTTCTCAGAATTGTAAGTTTTTAACACTAATATGTATGCTAACGCGGAATATTTTATTCCGGGCATTATTTCAGCATGGATAAAACCGTATCTTTAACCACAGCGAGCGCTTCTGTTATCTTGCTCTCGTCCTTGGCTCCCGCCATTGCCATGTCAGGCTTGCCGCCGCCGTTGCCGCCTGCCGCCTGAGCGACCGCTCTGACAATCTTTCCGGCATTCGCGCCCTTTGCGAGCGCGTCCTTGCCGCAGCCCGCAGCAAAGGTGACCTTGCCCTCGTTCGCGGTGGCGATCACGACTACTACCGAGCTCTCCTTATCCTTTGCGCGCGCGCACATATCGCGGAGCAGATCGGCGTTCGCGCCCTTGACAAAGCCTGTGACGATCTTTACGCCGTTGACATCAGCGGCGTTTACGAAGAATTCGTCGAGCTGAGAAGAAGCGAGCTTCGCGTTGAGGTCTGCGATCTCCTTTGCCTGAGACTTGATCAGCTGTTCAGCGCGGCGAGCGCCGTCGATAAGAGCCTTGGGGTTGGACTTGAGAATCTGTGCAGTGCCCATTATCAAGGCGTTGGCGTTGTTGATATAGCGGATAACGCCGTTGCCTGTGAGCGCCTCAATTCTTCTTACGCCCGCCGCAACGGAACCCTCCTGGCGGATCTTGAACAGACCGAGGTTCGCGGTATTCTTTACGTGAGTACCGCCGCAGAACTCTACAGAGAAGTCGCCTGCGCTTACAACGCGGACAACGTCGCCGTATTTCTCGCCGAACAGAGCCATAGCGCCGAGCTTCTTGGCTTCTTCAATAGGCATCTCGCGGGTATTTACCTCGATAGCCTCAAAAATCTTCCTGTTAACAAGCTCCTCGACGTCCATCAGCTCCTTGGCTGTGAGCGCCTCAAAGTGAGTGAAGTCAAAGCGGAGAATAGTGTCGTTTACAAGCTGACCAGCCTGCTGAACGTGGTTGCCGAGCACCTCGCGGAGAGCCGACTGGAGCAGGTGTGCAGCGGTGTGGTTTCGCATGATATCGGCGCGTCTGTCTGAGTCTACCGATGCGGTAACACTCTCGCCTACCGCTACGCCGCCCTCCTTGATAAGGCAGGAGTGGATAAAGATTTTGCCGGAGGCATCCTTTGTGGTGTTATCAACCTCGACCTCAAAGCCTTCGCCGCCGATAACACCGGTGTCACCTACCTGTCCGCCGCTCTCAGCGTAGAACGGAGTGGTGTCGAGAACGAGCGCTACGCTCTCGCCCTCGCCTGCGGTCTCGACGCGCTCGCCGCCCTTGATGATTGCGAGAATCTTTGACTGAGCGGTAAGGTCTGTGTAGCCGACGAAGTTGGTCGCGGGAATATCGGAGAGGTCGGTGGAATCGGAGATCCACGCGTCAGCGCCGGCGTTCTTTCTCGCGTCGCGCGAACGCTTCTTCTGTTCCTTGAGGAGCTCCTGGAAGCGGTTAACGTCGACCTCGATGCCCTGCTCGCCGAGAATCTCGCGGGTCAGGTCGATCGGGAAGCCGTAGGTGTCGTTGAGCTTGAATGCGTCCTCGCCGCTGATCTTCTTGATTTCCTTGTTCTCGATCAGGTTATTGAGCATTCTGAAGCCCTGGTCGATCGTCTTGGCGAAGCTCTCCTCCTCGACGCGGATAACCTTTGTGATGAACTCCTGCTTCTCCTTGAGCTCGGGATAAGCGGTGAGATTTTCCCTGATAACGGTGTCACATACCTTGTAGAGGAAGGGCTCGTGGTAGCCTAAAAGCCTGCCGTGACGCGCAGCGCGTCTGAGCAGACGGCGGAGAACATAGCCCTTGCCCTCGTTGGAAGGCATAACACCGTCGCCGATCATGAATGTGGTGCTGCGGATATGGTCGGTGATAACGCGGAGCGAGATGTCGCTCTTGGCGTCCTTGCCGTACTCAACTCCCGTGATCTCGGAGATGTGTTTCATGATATTCTGAACGGTATCGACAAGGAAGAGGTTGTCAACGCCCTGCATTACGCAGGCGAGACGCTCAAGACCCATGCCCGTATCGATGTTCGGGTGGTCGAGAGGAGTGTAGTTGCCGTTGCCGTCGTTCTCGAACTGGGTAAATACGAGGTTCCAGACCTCAACAAAGCGGTCGCACTCGCAGCCGACGTGACAATCGGGCTTGCCGCAGCCGTGTTCGTCGCCGCGGTCAAAGTAGATTTCGGAGCAGGGACCGCAGGGACCTGAGCCGTGCTCCCAGAAGTTGTCCTCCTTGCCGAGACGAACCATGTGTGAGGGATCTACGCCGACTTCCTTTGTCCAGATGTCGTATGCCTCGTCGTCGTCCTGATAAATGGAAACATAGAGCTTTTCCTCGGGCATTTCGAGCACCTTGGTGAAGAATTCCCACGCCCACGCGGTCGCCTCGCGCTTGAAATAGTCGCCGAAGGAGAAGTTGCCCAGCATCTCAAAGAAGGTGCCGTGACGGGCTGTGATACCTACGCGCTCGATATCGGGCGTGCGGATACACTTCTGGCAGGTGGTAACGCGCTTGCGCGGCGGTGTTACCTCGCCTGTAAAGTACTTCTTCATCGGCGCCATTCCGCTGTTGATAAGCAGAAGGCTGTTGTCGTCCTTGGGAACAAGGGAAAAGCTGGGAAGTCTGAGACATCCCTTTGACTCGAAAAACTCAAGAAATTTTTCTCTGAGCTCGTTTAATCCTGTCCACTGCATTGTTCTGATTACTCCTTTATATGGGTTTACTTATTCAGCTTTAATCTGATAACCGATCCTGTGGGAATCGGATTGTCGGTTTTTATGGTCAGCCGCTCCATCGGGTGCGGCGCGCTTTCGACCTCCTCGCCCGCTTCATTCGTGAGCGAAAGGCACCTGACTAATCGAGGTATACCGTCGGGCGGAAGAATGTCGAGCGTGTCGCCTACGCAGAATTTATTGCGCTGGGTGATAACGGCTGTGTTATCGTTGATATTTTCCTCGCAGACAGCCACCTGATTGTAGTGGCGGATATATCCGCCGCTGTGAACCGCCTGTCCCGGCTCGCCGCCGAGATAGAAGCCCGTGCTGTACTCGCGGTGGCTGATTTTTTCCAGCTCCTCAAGTATCCACGGCTTGAGCGTGTAATCATCGCCCTCGCTCAGATAATCGTCGATGGCGTGACGGTAGGCATTTGTGACTACGGCTGTATAGTAAGCGGATTTCGCTCTGCCCTCGATCTTGAGGCTCGAAACGCCTGCTCTGACAAGCTCGGGAATGTGCTCTATCATGCACATATCGCGCGAATTGTAGAGATAGGTGCCGCTTGAGTCCTCCTCAACAGGAAAGAACTGACCCTCGCGCTTCTCTTCAAAGAGGTGGTACTTCCACCTGCACGGCTGCGCGCAGTCGCCGTGGTTGGCGTCGCGCCCCGTGAGATAGCTCGATATCAGGCACCTGCCCGAGAATGACACGCACATCGCGCCGTGAACGAAGCACTCTATCTCGAGGTCGTCGGGAATGTTTGCGCGGATCTCTGCGATTTCATCAAGCGGGATCTCGCGCGCGAGGACTACACGCGAAGCGCCCATTTTATAGAGCGCGTTGGCGGAGGCGTAGTTCGTCACGCCCGCCTGTGTGGAGATATGAAGCGCAACCTTCGGCGCGTACTGCTTGGCGAGCTCAAGCACGCCGAGGTCGGCGATGATGAACGCGTCAACTCCGCATTCCTGCGCGTAGCTGAGAAACGCCGGCAAGTCCGCAAGCTCTCTGTTGCGCGGCAGCACGTTGCAGGTGACGTAAATCTTCCTGCCCATGCCGTGAGCAAGACGGCAGGCTTCCTTCAGGTCGTCGCTGTCAAAGTTCTTCGGCGCGGAACGCATACCGAACTGCTTTCCCGCGAGATAGACCGCGTCGGCGCCATAACTCAGCGCCGCGCGCAGGCTCTCCATATCGCCCGCGGGAGCTAATAATTCAGGCCGCTTAATCATCTATATTCTCCAGATTCGCCTCGTGCTCGTAAATCGTCGAAGCGTAGTAGGCGTTGCCGTATTTGTCGTGGCAGAAGAAGTAGTAGCTTGTATCGTAGGGCTTGAGCGCCGCCTTGATCGCCTCCATACCCGGGTTGCAGATAGGTCCGGGCGGCAGACCTTCCTTATCGTATGTATCGTAACGGCTCTTGTAGTTCTTTGCGGAATCCGCAGGCAGCTTGTCCTCGCTGCGGTACGGATAGTACTTTGTCGAGTCAAGACCGAGCTTTGAAACACCCATTGACGAATCGGCTGACAGACGGTTGTGCAGGATAGAGGAAACATAGTACATATCCTCTTTATCGGCAGCCTCAGCCTGTACGATTGACGCGATCGTGAGGATCTCGTCGAGGCTGTAGGGAGTTTCGGAAATCTCAAGCATCTTGTTTACGGAGTAGAGCTTGTCGTAGCCGAAGTCCTGCTTCTGGTACAGCCTATTCTCGAAGTTGTTGAGCAGCTTGTAGATTACGCTGCGCGGGTCGTCGTTCTGGTAGAACTCGTATTTATCGGGATAGAGATAACCCTCGAGCTTGAAGTAGCGGTCAGATGAGTTTTTGATGCTCTTGAGGAAGTCGAAGTCATCATCAAACTCGTCGGACGAGCAGAGCTTGAGGAACTCGTCCTTGTCCGCGATCGCCTTCTCCTCAACCAGCTTGTCCGCGATCTCAACGACGCTCATACCCTCGATGATAGTGACTTCAACGGTGTCGGTACGGCGCGAATTGCCCTGAAGATTGGAGATTATCGCCTGATAGTCCATATTTTTCGTCAGCTCGTAGGTACCCTGGGTGAACTGGTCTGACTTGGTGACGGTCGCGTACATCTTGAAGTAATTCGGCTCGCCGATCACTCCGCTCTTCGCGAGAACCTCGGTCACGCTGTCAACCGTCGGATCCTTGGGTATTGTGACGGTGACAGTGTCGGGATTCTTGCGGTTGATCGCGAGCAGGTCATTCATGCCGGTGATGAGGAACATGGCGATAGCACCGCCGACGATGGCGACGGACACAAGCCACGCGATACGGAAAATACGTCTGTTTCTCCTGTTGCGCGCGCGCAGCTCACGCTTCTCCTCCTTCATCTTGCGCTTGAGCGAGCGTCTGGACTCGCGCGCTATCTGATCCTTCACATCTTCGCCGCTGTAGGAGCTGATTTCCTCAGGTTCGTCGCTGTAGCCTGACTCGCCCTCGTCGTCGTAATCGTCCTGAATGCGGAGACGGAAGTTATCCGCCTTGCGGCGGCGCTGTTCCTCCAGCGAATTGATGTTGTTGTCGTTATTCATAATACTCATTCCTTTATCTGCCGCTTTCGCGGAATGTTCAGCCTCCTGTGCGGTTGCTGAATTTTTCGGTCAAAACGATGTCGACCGCACGGTCAAAGGTGCCACGCGGCAGCTCGCCCATGGTGCATTTGCTGTAACAGATACCGACGGTCGTGCCGCCGAAATCCGATAAAAAGCGGTCGTAATAGCCCTTGCCGAAGCCGAGTCTGTAGCCCTGCAGATCAAAGCTGAGCCCGGGTACCAGACACAGCCCGCACGAAAAATCCACCGCCTTTTCGCACCGCTCGGGCACAGGCTCCAAAATGCCGTATTTGCCGGGGCTTAAGTCGTCATATGATTTTATGAAATAAAAATCCATTTCATTCGAGGTTTTGTGGCACTTAGGCACCGCGACACGCTTGCCCTTTTCAAGCGCGTCCGCGATAATCGCCGAGGTGTCGCACTCGATCGGCTGTGAGATGTATGCAAAGAGAACGTCCGCAGCCAAATACTCCTCCAGTGAAACGAACCGCTCAAAAAGCCGTTTGTCCAGCGATTTTTTCAGCTCTGGCGGACACTCCGCGCGGAACCGCTTGAAGCGCGCGCGAAGCTCGTGCTTGCGTTTTCTGACGTTGATCAAAGGCATTGCATTTCCTCGATGACCCTGTCGGCGTCAGCCTTGCCGAGAGCGAGGGCGACGATAGCGTGGCCGAACTCGATCGCACAGCCGGCGCCCTTTGAGGTGATGACGTGCTCGTCGGTTTCGACGTGAGCGCCTGTGCACAGCGCGCCTTTGAGCTCGGACTCAAAGCCCGGGAAACAGGTCGCATTTCTGCCTGCCAAAAAGCCGAGGTTGCCGAGAATCGACGGTGCGGCGCAGATTGCGGCGGTGATCTTCTTGTTTTCGAAGCAATATCTCACGCACTCGAGAACCTGCTCGTTTGAACCGAGATTGATGGTGCCGGGCATTCCGCCGGGAAGCACCACGCCCTCTAGTCCGTCAAATGTGATGTCCGAGAGGTCAACGTCGGGCTTTACGGTCACGCCGTGTGAGCCCGTTACATATACGCCTGTAACGCCTACGGTCTGGACGTTGAGGCGCGCGCGGCGCATTACGTCGAGAGTGGCAAGCGCCTCGGTCTCTTCAAATCCTTCTGCTAAAAACAAATAAAACATAAGCTGCTCCTTTCAGTTGAGCGTTATCCCGATGAACACATCGTCGGGCGGGTTTTCGTTTGTAAGCGGGCGCAGCATTCCGCAGATTTCGCGCTTTGCTCCCGCAAGAAGCGGATTCGCGCCCGTTCCCGTTATTATATATGTATCTGCCTCGATCTTGGAAAGCAGGTTTTTTAATTCTTTTATCTCATTATAAATCGAATAGTAGACGGTTGCCGTCCTTCCCTTCAGCGAATAGATCGCGAAGGCGTTCTCGGAGCGAGCGGTTTTTACTCCGTACACTCCGTAATAGTCAGAGGCGAATTTCACAAAGTCTTTATTCCAAAAAAGAAAATTATTTTTCAGCGACAGCTTTTGCAGCACGTCGGTGTCGGGAGTACCGCAGCCGGGGTTTTGCGTTTCGCCCAAGTCGGCGCGGGTCAGCCTGCGCGTTCTCGCGGTGCACTTTGCGAGATATCCGAGCCTTGAGTAGAAGCGGTACAGCCCCTCGTCGGCAGGAAAAAGAACGGAGAACACGTCTCCCCTGTTTTTTGCGTCGTCGAGCGCGAAGCGAATCAGTCCGCTCATAACACCGCGGTTACGACAGTCGGGGCGGGTCGCTGCTCCGCAGAGGTAATGCGCCTGCCTGCCGTTCAAGGTACAGCCGACAAGATAAACGGCGGCTATAAGCTCTCCGTTTTCCGTCGCCTTGTAGGCGTGGGTAAAGCCCATTGTTCTTTCAAAGAATAATTCTGCAGCTCTTTCATCTTCCTCAAAGCAGGTCAGCCATAGAGCCTTAAGCGCAGGCAGATCGGTCTTGTCGGTTTTTGAGAAGCTCACCATTTCGCCACTCCGTCATATCTGTCGTAGATGATCGCCGGGTGGTAGGACAGCTTTGACTTTCGCAGGCCCTCCAGCCCCAGATCCTCCTCGCGGTTTATATATGTATATGCGGTCAGCCGCTTGGCGAATTCATTGTTTATCACAGCGTAGCTTCCGTCGTAGGCTGTCAGTGCCTTCTCAAAATTCACATCAAAGCACACGGGCGAAATCTCGCTGCCGAGAGTCATCGCTACGGGCTTCCGTTCGACGTAGAGGATAATTCCGCGCATAGCAAACTCAATGAGATTATCCAGAGCCTCGCGGATCACATAATACTCAGCGTAACTCTCGCGGTCAATGCCGTTTTCCTCACACCACAGCTCAACCACTGTCATCGCGTCGCCGATGTTTTCTGGTGCCATGCTTTTGACCTCTGTGTTGCCAAAGGTGCGGAAGAACTTTGAGATGTGGTTGCGCTTGGAGTGGTATTTCTTCCCCGCGAGGTACGCGAGGTCGTCGGAAAAGTAGATATAATCCTGAGTTGTGTCGCTGCGCTCAAAGACAAAGCGTTCGGGGCAGAGCGCTTCAAGCGCGTCGCGCTCCTTTTGGGAGAGGTAGCCGAAGCAGGCTCTCTCGTTTTTCTCCTTTGCGTCCGCGAAAACCGCATCGACAGCGCCCTTCACGTTCTTGCCCGATGGCAGACAATAGCCCCACACCGAGCCGTTGTCGCGGAAATAGGCTTTTATCATGGTGTCGTCATAAAAGGCGACCTTGATATCGTACTCGCGCGACCAGAGGTAGGCGGAAACAAAGTTGTACTCCAGTCCGACCGCATTGGGGTCTGAATAGTATGATTCGTATTCTTTTATTTTTGACTTTTCGAGGTGTTGAAAATTCAGCATAAAATACTCTCAAGCGCCGCTTCAATATCGGCGGCGATTTTTTCAATCGGCTTGATATCGCCGTTTTCGCAGCAGTTAATCAGCTGCCAGCCGCAGTTTTCAACGGCGTACAGCGCGCTTTCGCGGCAGCTCAGAAGAAATCTGAGGTTGCTCTCATGCAAATCCTTCTTGGAGTTGTCGCCGCCGTAGCGCTTTTCCATCAGCTTCTGCGAAACGTCGGGCTCAACGTCGAGGTAGAGCACCGCATCGGGTCGCGGAAGGCCTAATTTATCGTATTCAAAATCCTCCTGCCACCTGATATAGCTCTCGCGTTCGCTTTCGGGCAGCTTTGACATCTGGTAGATGATATTCGAGGTTGCGTAGCGGTCACTGAGGAACACTGTATCCTCCTGATAGCCGCGCTTCCAGTCCTTGAGGAAGCCCGCGATGCGGTCAACCGCGTAAAACGCCGACGCGGCGTAGGCGTTGACGTCCTCGGGATTGCTTCCGAACTCGCCGCCGAGGTACATTTTAACAAGCGAGGAACTGGGGCTGTCATAGTCGGGAAACTCGAGCCTTCTGACGTTCATTCCCCTGCTCTGCAGCTTTTCAAACAGCAGCTTTGTCTGGGTAGCCTTGCCGCTGCCGTCAAGACCCTCTATTACAATAATCTTTCCCATGCTATCACTTTCTTCCGTATTTTTTACGGACCTCCGCGGTTTTTCCGCAGCACATCGCGCCCTCGGGACATGGTCCGAACAGGCAGGACGGGCCGCAGTTTTTGAACAGGTGCGGAGCTACCTCAAGGCAGCGCAGAAGCATCTGCTCGGCAACCTCGCGGATCTCCCACTGTGCGCGGTTGCAGCAGCGGTGCGCGAAGAAGTTATGAAGGCTGCGCGCGTTGAAGGTACATACGATCTTTGTTGTCGAGGCGTTCGGCAGAATGAACCTCGCATCCTCGTTGGCTTTTTTGACGAAGGCGGAATAGCGCTTCTTGTCCGTTTCCCTGAAGTCCACCATGATCTCGGCGTCGGTCCTGCCTGAGTTTTCGCCCGTATAATCGCGGATATATCCTGCGACAAGCGCGTCGCGGATCTCGCGGTACGCCTCGCTCTGCATGGAGATGACCTTCTCGTACGCGGCGAGAGCCTTCTCGTTTTCGGCGATTGCGGGCGGTGTTACAAAGTCAAACTTTGTGCCGTCGACATAGCGCTGTGACTGCTGGCTGTAGGAAGCAATGCGGTGCCGAACAAGCTGGTGTGAACAGGCGCGCGAAATACCCTCGATTCCGAAGGTGAAGGACGCGTGCTCAATCGGGCTGGCGTGACCGAGGTCTGAAAGCATATCAATAAACGCCGCGGTCTTTTCTTCGGTGAGTCCGTCGCGGATATCCTCGATACCCGACGGTGAGTAGCAGAGCTTTGCCGCCATCGCGACGGTCTGCTCGGGATTTGGCGTGTAGTTGAGCAAGGTAACCTTGACAGCCATCTTCATTCCTCCGTATCACATACTTATACTGATTATATCACATAATTATTGATATTATAACATTTTACCTCAGCCTTTTCAATAGGTTGGAAATAAAATTTAGCGGCGCGCGCACTTCCATTATTAGGCAAAAAGCGCCTTTTTCCGCAAAAACAAAAAGAGACAGCGCAAAGCCGTCTCTTTTGATACAAATAAATTTAATCTCCAAACTGATTGAAGCGAGCCAGAAATTCGCGGGTTCTCGCACTTTTCGGATTGTCGATGACCTCCTGCGGAGTGCCCTCTTCCTCAATCAGACCGCCGTCCATGAAGATTATGCGGTCGGCGACGTCGTGGGCAAAGCCGATTTCGTGGGTAACAACGATCATCGTGCTGTCAGAGCTCTTGAGTCCCTTGATTACGTTGAGAACCTCGCCCGTCAGCTCGGGGTCGAGCGCCGAGGTAGGCTCGTCAAAACAGAGAATGTCGGGGTCAAGCGCGAGCGCGCGGGCAATCGCCACACGCTGCTGCTGTCCGCCGCTGAGGTCGCAGGGATATGAGTTGCGCTTCTCGTACAAACCGACCCTTTTGAGCAGGCTTTCCGCCTCCTCGCGTATCGCCTGCTGAGCCTGCTTCATATTTTTCGCTCCCTTGTAGGAGCCGTTTTCGCGGAGCTGCTCCTTCGCCATAAGCGTCGGCGCCAGAGTTATGTTCTCGATGACCTTGTACTGCGGAAACAGATTGAAGTTCTGGAACACCAGTCCGAAGTGCAGGCGCTTGCGGCGGATATCGAGGTCGCTCTTAGCCACCTCTCCGTCACTGTCAAACAGCACCTCGTCCCCTACGGAGATCTTGCCCTTCTGAGGGGTTTCGAGGAAGTTCAGGCAGCGCAGGAGCGTTGTTTTGCCCGAACCCGAGGAGCCGATGATCGCGAGAACCTCTCCCTTGTTGAGAGAGAAGCTGATATCCTTGAGAACCTCGTTCTTGCCGAAGCTCTTGCCGATATTTTCAACCTTAAGCATAGCGACCCCTCCTTAACCCTTGTAGTAGCTGAGCTTTTTCTCGATGAAGGAGAAAAGCAGAGTGAGCGCGCCGTTGAAAATCAGGAAGAACACGCCTGTGTAGAAGAGCGGCCAGATCAAGCCCTGCATTGTGAAGCGCTCGGCTGCCTTGAGCATTTCGGGCACCATGATTACACGCGCAAGCGAGGTGTCCTTGACGAGGGTGATGATCTCGTTGCTCATCGGAGCTACAATGCGCTTTACGACCTGCATGAGAACGATCTTGAAGAAAATCTGGCTTTTCTTCATGCCGAGCACCTGTCCCGCCTCGTACTGTCCCTTCGGGATTGATTCGATGCCGCCGCGGAAAATCTCTGAGAAATACGCCGCGTAGTTGATGACAAAGGCGATGATCGCAGCTGTCATGCGGTCAAAAGAGACTCCCCACACGAGCGAGGGAATATAGAATACGACGAAGAGCTGCAGCATCAGCGGTGTGCCGCGGATAATCCACACAAAGGTCTTGACCAGACCCTTGAGCGGAAGAAATTTTGACATTGACCCGAACGAGATAATAAGTCCGAGCGGAATCGCCATCAGAAGCGTTAAGCCGAAGATGGTACAGTTCTGACCGAAGCCGTTCAGCAGGTCAAGAGTTACGTTTAAAAACTGATCCATTATTCTGCGTTGGCGTTGATCTTGGGAATCTGCTCCTCAAGGTTGTATTTCTTCGCGATCTCCTGGAGCTTGCCGTCGTTATAGAGCTTCACGATAGTGTCGCTGACCTTCCGGCTTGCGTCGCTGCCCTTTCTGAATGCGATGCCGTATACCTCGGGAGAGAAATCCTGACCCTCAACCATCTTGAGGTCTGAGTAGTCAGAACCCGCGCGGAGTGTGCCGATGGTCATAACGTAGTCGATGATAGCAATGTCAGATGTGCCGGACTTTACCTCGAGGAGGCACTTAGCCTGTGAATCCGCGGGAGTGTAGGTCGCTTCCTTGAAGAAGTCCTCGCCCTTTGCAACCTCTTCGCCTGCGGAACCTGCCTCGGCAACGACCTTGGCGCCCTTTACGTCGGCTGCGGTCTTGTACTTGTCAGCGTTCTCAGCCTTTACAACCATTACCTGCTTGTTGGACATATAGGGCAGGGTAATGCTCATATTGGCTTCTCTCTCGGCAGTGATGGTGAGGCCGTTCCAGATGCAGTCGATCGTCTTAGCGTTGAGCTCGATCTCCTTGGAATCCCACTCGATCTCCTGGAACTTGGGCTCTACGCCGAGCTCCTTGCAAACAGCGGTAGCGAAGTCGGTCTCGAAGCCTGTGAGCTTGCCGTCCTCACCGATGTAGTTCATCGGCTCAAAGTATGTGATACCGATTGTCATCTCACCCTTGCCGGAGATGTAATCCCAGTCGCCGTCAGCAGTGGCAGCGGTGGTAGCAGCGGCGTCGGACGCAGCTGAGCTTGTGTCATTTTTTGCGGAACAGCCGACGAGAGCGGCAGCAGCCATCGCACCGGCCATGAGAAATGCAAGTGTCTTTTTCATAATTTTTCCTCCAATAATTTATTTGATTAAAAATCATACCTTAATATTATATAGTAACAATTTATCAAAGTAAAGTGTTTTGGAGAAAATTTTTGAAAAATTTTCATAAACTACTCATTTTTTATTGATATAAACGCCAAAAGCGGCGCCTACCGCCCGGGTAGACGCCGCATATTGGATGCGTTTTGTTCAGTTATTCAAATGATTACCAGGTGCCGACATTATGCTTGCCGTTGCTCTCACCTGCGTCAAAGTAATTTGTGCTCTGGCTGTTGGTGTTGATATCAACAGTCTGCTTGCTTCCGTTCTGGAAGATGACCATGTTGTAAATTGAGGGAATGTCGATGACGTAAACAGACTGACCGTAGCCATTGTCCTGCTGCTCAACATTCATTGTGGGAGCGCTGTTCCACTCAACAGGGGTGTTGCCCTCTGCCCAGTAATACGCTCTCATGGTGCCGCCCCAATTACAGGAGAATTTGACGGTATAGGTGTCAGAACCGCCGCCACCGCTGATATCGGTACCCCAGGGAAGTGCGTTGTAGAGGGTCTTGCCGTCCTTTTCGGTGGTGTAGCTGCTGTTTACGAACCAGCCTTCCGCTGAGAAATCGGTTACGTCGGTTGTCTGGGGACCGTTTTCGCCTGCGGTGAATACGATGCCTGCAGCGCCTTCGGGAATGGTTGCGGAGTAGTTGTGTACGCCGGGATCATAGCCGTTTTCGCCGATGTCATTCATCTGGATTCCCGGCCACTCGGAGGAGGAAGCGCCGTCTGTCCAATAGTGTACATATACGCTTGACCAGCCGAGGTTGTTTGTGAACTTCACGGTGAAATCATCAGGAACCGGATCTGTCGGAGGCTCTGTGGGAGGCTCTGTTGTAGGAGCCGTGGTAGGAGCCTGAGTTGTAGGAGCCGTGGTAGGAGCCTGAGTGGTAGGAGCCTGAGTTGTAGGAGCCTGAGTTGTAGGAGCCTGAGTTGTAGGAGCCTGTGTGGGCGCCTGTGTTGTAGGAGCCTGTGTTGTGGGAGCCGCTGTTGTGGGCTGCACATCGTCGGGCTTCTGCTGCTTGGTGTTGTCAAAGGTACCTGCGTATACAGCTGTCGCGGTATCGGAAGGCAGGTAGCTGATATCGGAGCGTACGATCTTGGAATCGTTAATAAAGTAGTACTGCGGATTGGAGTCATCCTTGAGCTGCAGATACTCTACGTCAAGATTTACGGTTGTCTCCCCTGTCATGCCCCTTACGGGATTGAAGGTTACGGATACGAACGGAACTCTTCCGCCGGTTTCGCCGGAAAGGTCAAAGCCATCAAGGTCAGCTCCGTTGCACTTGATTCCGCCGCCGGGCATAGTGTCAACGTCGATATTATTGACACTTGACTCGCCATTGGTCGCGCGGAAAATAAGATATTTCTTACCGTTTCTGTTAACACCGTCTGTATTGTCAAAGGTGAGGTACTTCTTGTCATACGACATTGTCCACTGACCGTTGATCATAGTAGCGTCCTTAATATTGATCCAGTACGTAACGGTAATCTGGTTCGCGACAGGGTCAAATGTGGTTGTCGCCTGCGGGAAAATGTTTGATGTTGCCTTTACACTGAGGCTGCCGGGGTAAGGAGCAGCCGTTGTGGGAGCCTCTGTGGGCTGGGGAGTAGTAACATCAGGTGTCTGCTGCTTGCTGTTATCAAATGTACCTGCGTATACAGCTGTCGCGGTATCGGAAGGCAGATAATTGATGTCGGGGCGTACGATCTTGGAGTCGTTGATAAAGTAGAACTGCTTGCCCTGATCATCTCCGAGCTGCATGACAATAACGTCAAGATTTACGGTAGTGCTGCCCTCAGCGCCCTCTACGGGATTGAAGGTAACGGTTACAAACGGTACTCTTCCGCCGTCTTCTGTAGTGAGGTCATAGCCGGAGAGGTCGGAAGCGTTGCCAAGGATACCGCCGTTGGGCATTGACTCGGGCTCAAAGTTGATAACGGGAGAATTGCCGTCGTCGGTTGCGGGGAATACCGCCGGAACCTTTTTGTTGTTTTTGCCGGTCTTGAAATTCACACCATCGGACATGTCGACTGTCAGATAATTCTTATCATAGGAGAGCGCCCACTGAGCGTTAACCATGGGGTACTCCTTGATATTAATCCAATAGGTAACGGTAATCTGGTTTGCGATGGGATCGAATTTTGTTGTCGCCTGCGGGAAGATATTGGACTTTGCCGTTACCGTCAGCGACTTGCCGGTCGTCGCAGGCTCAGTAGGGTTTGCCGTTGTAGGCTGTGTGGGTCTGGGAACTGCGTAGGGTTCGCCAACCTTAGCGTGCTTTTCATACTTAGCTATGTAGAGCTGAATGTAGGTAGCGTCGGTGATATTGACTTCGTTGTTGCCGTCAACATCAGCCATAAGAAGATCAAGTCCGGTGAGCTTTCTCGAGTTCGCGACATGAAGCTGTACGAAAGAAACGTCCTTGATGTCAATGACGCCGTCGCCTGTTACGTCGCCGTAATATCTGATGATCTCGGGCTCAGGCTCGGTTGTGGGAGCCTGGGTTGTAGGAGCCTGAGTGGGCTTCGCTGTTGTAGGAGCCTGAGTGGGCTTCGCTGTTGTGGGAGCCGCAGTTGTAGGAGGCTGTGTTGTTGTGGGCGGCTGGGTTGTTGTAGGAGGCTGTGTTGTTGTGGGCGGCTGGGTTGTTGTGGGAGGCTGTGTGGTTGTGGGAGCCTGGGTTGTGGGAGCCGCAGTTGTAGCCTCATATCCCTTTGTTACTACCGTAGCGGGAATGTCAACGCTTGAAGGCTTCCTGGTGGAAGTGGTCATTGAGTTACCGTTTGTTACGGCATATTCCCATGACTGACCGTTTACCTTCGGCTTCTTGCTCTGGGCAGTACCGTCCGCGGGATACTGAACAGTCTGGTTTGTGGAGGTAGAAATACCGTTGATGATGAAGTATGCGTTGCTGGATTTTGTGAGGTCAAAGTTGCTGACCTGACCGTTGAGGTAGCTGGTGGTGGGAACCTCATAGTACCACATCTTCTGGGTCTCATCATAGGTCATACCATCGCCGGGCCATGCAACAGCGTTGACGTAGGTCTTGCCCTTTTCGGTGTCCTCATCGTAGATATATACGTTGAAGGGAGCCTTCCAAGTGGTTTTCTTGGCCGCGTTCAGCCAGATGTAAATACCCGAGCCTGTATCCTGTTCCTTCTTGTACTTGTATACGTTGGTCTCGGTCACGCCGTTCTTGTCTGTAGCCTTGAGGGTGAGAGTGATTGTGTCGCCGTAGTTATAGTCGGAACCGATCTTGATAGCGGTGCCGTTTGCAAAACTTACGGGGCTGGAATCGTCGAGGCAGTAGGTAGCGCTTACAGCGTTCTCGTAGGCGAGCTTAACGGTGATGGTCTCGCCCTTGAAGGTGCAGCTTTCAACGGAGCTTGTTGCCTTCGGAGTGGTCTGACCCTGGTAAACTACCGCTACGCCTGTGGAACCGATTGAACCGGAAACGGTGCCGTTCGAAACGGTGAAGGTGTTACCGGAAACCATATCGGTGTAGGTGCCGTTAGCCATACCGGTGTTTGCAACGCTGACGGTGGTAGAGGTGCCGCTTACGTTGGAGAGAACGATACCCTTGCCGCCTCTCTGTACATAAGCGATGCTGCCCGAGGATCCGAGCTTCTCGCTCTGGCCTACAAAGAGGTTGTGGAACTTGTTGACCTCGGCAACCGCTGAGCTCTTGTAGGAAGCGTCGGTTGAAGCTTCGCCCATGTGAGCGGTGCCGGGACGCGCGAAGAACAGAGCTGTAGCGTCTTTTCTCGCCGCAACGATCGCCCAAGCCTTGGCGATGGTCTCGTCGGAAACGCCTGAGGTGTTGCTCAGACCGCCTGAACCGGAGTTGCCCTCGTAGGTATCGTGGGACTCTGCCCAGAGAACTACCTTGGAAGCCGCAACACCTGCCTTGTACTGGCTGCTTGCCGCTGAGCCCGCGTTCTTGTTGTTAACGGCCGCCAGACAAGCGTCGCCTGTCTTGTTGTCGGTAACGTTGATGTAGGGGGTGTAGTTGCCGAAGTTTCTGCCTGTACCGCAGGTGTTAAGAATCTCGCCGTAGATAAAGAGGCTCTTGCCGGGATTCTTCTGCGAGTAGTAGGTCTTTGCGCCGTTCGCAACAACCGGCCAGTACTGTGAACCGTAGCTGCCGTCGTTGGGAGTCTCGATGTGCTTTGCAGCGTCGAAACGGAAGCCGTCTACGCCGCAGTCGATGCACTCCTTGAGCAGGTTAAGAGCAGCCTGCTGTACGTTGGAGTTGCCTGTGTTGAGGTCAGGGCAGTTGGAAACGTGACCCTGAACGGTCTTCTGGATTGAGCTGTCGTCCGCATTGAAGTTGTTTGAGCGGAAGTAAGAGGACTTGTTGTTGTAGAAATCGGGCTGATAGGTTGCAACCTGATCGCTGAGCGAGTTTGCGCCCGCCTGCTCTGAAAGGTTACCGAAGTGGTTTGATACGATATCGCAGATAATCTTGATGCCGTACTTGTCCGCTTCGGAGCAGAGAGCGGTCAGCTCAGCCTTTGTGCCGAGCCATGACTTCTGCGCGATCTGCATGCTGACGGGCTGGTAGAGCTTCCACCACTGACCCGCAACGTCGGTAGACGCGCTGAAATCCTTGGGCTGCTGCACAGGTGAAGTCTGTACAGTGGAATAACCCGCGGCTGCGATTGCAGGCAGATTTTCCTTGATTGAGTTGTAAGACCAGTTGAACGCGTGCAGGATTACGCCGTCCTGAACGTTTTCCTGTATCGCGGTGTCCGCGGAGACCTCTGTATCGGCGGGAACTGTCGCCGCGTAGGAGGAAAAGGTAAACGCCAAAGAGGACGTAAGCACTGTCGCAGCCGCAACTACGCTTACGAGCTTTCTGAACATTTTCATCCAAAAATCATCCTTTCATAAAAGTTCATTTTTATTATATCAAATCAATAATCAAAAGTATATGGTTTTTATTACAAATAAATAACAAATATTTTGTTGAAATTTTATTTAATTCATTTTGTTATGCGAAATGATAAAAATTTTTAGCGCATTTGTCCTTTTAATTCCTTTTGACTTTCATGTATTTTTACCACTATTTTATCAATACGCCTTAATTACTGCAACTTCGCGCAAGCTGACTGTTTTAAATTGTATTATTTACAATTCATTATCTTTTCTTTGGTGCTTTTAACGGTGCTAAATCCTTGACATTTCGGGGCTATTCGAATATAATCTAAAATGGTTTTGTAGGCGAATATGCCCAAGCCTGAATACAATTACAGAACAGGGGTGCATAAATGGAACAGACATCTAAAAAGGTGATCGTATCCTTAAAGGATATTTTCGTCAGATTCGACGGAGAGGTAATTCTCAACCACATCAACCTTGATATTCATGAAAAGGAATTTGTGACGATTCTCGGCCCGAGCGGCTGCGGAAAAACCACTACGCTGCGCATTATCGGCGGTTTTGTCGAGCCCGAAAGCGGCGACGTGATTTTTGACGGCAACAGGATCAACGGCCTGCCGCCGCACAAGAGAAACGTCAACACTGTCTTTCAGAAATATTCGCTGTTCCCGCATTTGAATGTATATGACAACGTTGCCTTCGGCCTCAAGCTCAAGAAGCTGCCGAAGAATGAGATAAAACAGAAGGTCACAAAGATGCTCGCCGTCGTAGACCTCAAGGGCTACGAGAAGCGTCCCGTGCAGAAGCTTTCGGGCGGTCAGCAGCAGCGTGTCGCGATCGCGCGCGCCCTCGTCTGTGACCCTGACATCATTCTCCTTGACGAGCCTCTCGGAGCGCTCGACCTCAAGCTGCGCAAGGATATGCAGCTCGAGCTCAAGGAGATCCATAAGAACACCCAGAAAACCTTCATCTACGTCACCCACGACCAGGAAGAGGCGCTCACCATGAGCGACCGCGTTGTAGTCATGAACAACGGCGTAATCGAACAGACAGGCACTCCCGAGGATATCTACAACGAGCCTGTCAACGCCTTCGTCGCAGACTTCATCGGCGAAGCGAATATCCTCAACGGCATCATGATTGACGACTGCCGAATCCGAATCCTCGGCAAGGAGCTCGAGTGCGTCGACAAGGGCTTCGGCAAGAACACTCCCGTTGATGTGGTTATCCGCCCCGAGGATATCATCATCACACCTCCTGATAAGGGTCAGCTGACGGGCGTCGTCGAGAAGGTCACCTTCAAGGGCGTTCACTACGAGATGAGCATCCGCTGCGGCAGGTGCGAGATTCTCGTTCACTCCACAAGAAGCGCCGAAGTCGGCACAACCGTCGGCATGAGCATCGTACCGTTCAATATCCAGATCATGAACAAGCTCCTGCCCTTCTATGATAATATAATAGAAACCACCGTCAGCTACGGCAGCAAGGAAGAAAAGTACTTCGAGTTTGAGCTCGAGAAGGAAACCATCAAGGTCTACGGTCACTTCTTCCCCGAGGGAACAAGAGTCAGAATCACTCTTCCGCCCTCAGCGCTTTCCCTCGCGGGCGACGGCACGGGCGATTTGCAGGACGTTTACATCGAGTCTGTCGTCTACAAGGGCGAGCATAACGAGATCATTCTCGAGTCCGACGAGCGCAAATGGCTCATGCTCAGCGATACCGACGAACAGGTCGCGACATATGTGCCGCTCAGCTTTGACTTTACAAAGGCTCAGTTCGAGGTGCTTGACCCCGAACCGCAAAACGGGGAGGGTGAGAAATGAAATCAAAGCTCCTCTCGGTTCCCTACCTCGTCTGGATGCTCGTCTTTACGATGATTCCTCTGGTGATGATAGGAATAACCGCCTTTACCGACAACAGCGGCAGCTTTTCGCTCGACGCGTTCAGCTCGGCGTTTGAGTACACCAACGTCTTTCTCAAGTCGCTGTGGATCGCGCTGCTCTCGACGATACTCTGCCTGATCATCGCGTACCCTCTGGCGTATATGATCACCCAGATGCGCGAGTCGACCCAGAACACTGTCATCATGCTGCTGATGATCCCGATGTGGATGAACTTTCTGCTCAGGATCTACGCCTGGGTCCTGCTGCTTCAGAGCGGCGGCCCTCTCGATACCCTGCTCTCGGCAATCGGTATCCACGGCTCCTACAGCAACAACACCGCGGCGGTCATCGTCGGAATGGTCTACGAGTACATGCCCTTCATGCTGCTGCCGATTTACACCGTTATGGGCAAGATCGACAAGGGTTTGATCGAGGCGGCTCAGGATCTGGGCTCAAACAAGATGATGGTTTTCCGCAAGGTCGTTTTTCCGCTCAGTATCCCGGGCATCATCTCGGGCATCACGATGGTTTTCGTGCCCAGCGCAAGTACCTTCGTCGTGGCTCAGTACCTCGGCGGCACCGACGACATCATGATCGGTGATATCATAGACAAGATTTTCTTCACAAACAACCACATCGGCGCGGCGATCTCGCTCGTTCTGATGATATTCATTCTCGTGTTCCTCGTACTGATGAACCTGTTCGGCGATGAGGAGGCGATTGCGTAATGAAAAACAAAGGTATTCTCACCAAGGTCTACATAGCGCTGATAATGGTGTTCATGTACGCGCCTATCGCGGTGCTTATCTTCTATTCGTTCAACAAGAGCCGTTCGGCTGCATGGGGCGGATTCACCTTCGACTGGTATATCCAGCTCTTCAAGAGCAGCTCAATCATGAACGCGCTCACAAATACGCTGCTGGTAGCGGTGCTCGCTTCGTTCTTTGCGACGATTCTCGGCACGTCTGCGGCAATCGGCATAAGCAACCTTAAGGGCAAAACGCGCATGCTCGTGCAGAACGCGTCCAATATCCCGATCATCAGCCCTGATATCGTAATGGGCGTATCGCTGATGCTGCTCTTTACCTTCCTCGGCGTGATCTTCAACTTCGAGATGGGCTTCACAACGGTTCTGCTCTCGCATATCTGCTTCTGCGTACCGTTCGTTGTGCTCAACGTCATGCCGCGAATCCGACGCATGGACTCAAGTCTGTACGATGCGGCTCTCGATTTGGGCTGTACACCGTTCCAGGCGTTCCGCAAGGTCGTCATTCACGAGTTGATGCCCGGTATCTTCTCGGGCGCGCTGATAAGCTTTACATATTCGCTCGACGACTTTGTTATCACTCACTTCACACAGGGCGCGAGGTTCCAGAACCTCAGTACCGAAATCTACGGCATGCTTCGCCGCAAGATTCCGCCCACGATCAACGCGCTCTCTACCCTGCTGTTCCTCGTGATCATCATTATCATGGTGCTTATCAATATCCGCGACCGCAGGGCTGAAAAGAAAAAAATGAGTCTGTAAAATCTGTTATCCCGTCACAAGGTGACTAATAATATTTTTTGGAGGATTGGGAAATGAAAAAAATCTTAGCCATCGCTCTCTGCGTTGTAATGCTCGGCTCCTTCGCGACAATGTTCGCAGGCTGCGGCAAGACCGACGCGGGAGAAGTAAACGTGTACAACTGGGGCGAGTATATCGCTGAGGGTCAGGACGGTCTGATGAACGTTATCGAGGAATTCGAGAAGGAAACGGGCATCAAGGTCAACTACACCACCTACGAGACCAACGAGGACCTCTACAATATGCTCAAGAACAGCAACGTAAGCTACGACGTTATTGTTCCCTCGGAATACATGATTTCTAAGATGATTAAGGAAGGCATGCTGCTCGAGCTCAACTACGACAACATTCCGAACTACAAGTATATCAACGACCGCTTCAAGGGCCTTGACTGCGACCCCGACAACAAGTACACCGTTATTTATCAGTGGGGCGTTACAGCTCTTGTTTACGACAAGACAAAGGTCGAGAACACTCCCAAGAACTGGGACGCTCTCTGGGACGAGGATCTCAAGGGCGATATTCTGATGTTCAACAACAGCCGTGACGCTATGGCTATCGCCATGCAGACTCTCGGCATCGACCCCTCCAACTGCACCAAGGAGGATATCGACAAGGCAAGCGAGAAGCTCCGCGAGCAGAAGCCCCTGCTCAAGAAGTACGTAATGGATCAGGTATTCACCGAGATGGAGACCTCTCAGTCCGCGATCGCTCCCTACTACGCCGGCGATATCGCTGCTATGATGGACGAGAACGAGGATCTCGACTACTGCCTGCCCGATTACGGCTCAAACCTGTTCTATGACGCTATGTGCATTCCCACCTGCAGCAAGAACAAGGAGAACGCCGAGAAGTTCATCAACTTCATGCAGAAGCCCGAAATCGCCGCCGAGAACTGCAAGTACCTCCGTTACGGCTGCGCTAACGACGAGGCTGTAAAGTTGCTCGACGATGAAATCAAGAACAACGAGCTGACTCTCCCGAGCGACGAGTATCTCGACAAGTGCTACGTATTCGGCAACCTCGACCCCGAGGTATACGAGTACATGCAGGAGCAGTTCGTAAAGATCCAGGCTGAATAATCCAAATGCACAAAAAAGACCCGACGAAAATCGGGTCTCTTTTTTTATTTGATATTTTGAATTGAATACGATATAATATAATAAAAAGGAGGCGTGCTATGAAACTGAAATACAGAATAGCAGCAATATTAGCGGCAGCGGTTACGGCTTTATCGCTTACGTCATGCGGCAGTCCTCAGCAAAGCTCGCAGCAGACAACCGCGGCTCAGACAACGGAACCGTCAACTGCACCTGCTGCTGTTGTTGACAAATATAAAACCTACGACTATGAAGTGCGCGAAATCTGGTGTGAGAACGACGGACAGAAAATCTACGGTCAGGCGTTCGTACCAAAAACAGACGGCAGATCTCCGCTTATCATCACCTCCCACGGTCTGGGCGCCAACCACGAATCGGGCGCGTCATACGCCAAAAAATACGCTTCCAAGGGCTTCGCGGTATACACCTTCGACTTCCGCGGCGGCAGCAATAAGAACAACGAGAACAAAAGCGACGGCTCGTCACTCGATATGTCGGTCATGACAGAGGTGTCGGATATCGACGTGATTCTTGCCGCAGCAAAAACATGGGACTTTGTCGACACGGACAGAATCTTCCTCCAGGGCGGCAGTCAGGGCGGTCTTGTCACGGCTATCTCGGGAATGCGGCATCAGGACGAGGTCGCGGGTCTGATTCTCCTCTACCCCGCCTTCGGAATGGTGGACTTCGCGAAATATCTGTACAGCGAGGATATGCAGGAAGAAACCGACATCAGCGGTATCACCGTCGGCAAAAAGTTCTTTGAGGATATCAAGGACTACGACGTGCGCGAGGAGATTTCCGATTTCACAAAGCCCGTGCTGATTTTACAGGGCAGCGAGGACAACATTGTCCTGCCGTCCGTCACAAAGGAAGCAAGCGAGCTGTACCCCGACTCGGAGTACCACATAATCGACGGCGCGGGTCACGGATTCTCGGGAGAATACCACGACGAAGCGACAGAATACGCGCTTGACTTCCTGTACCGTCACATCTGAATACAAACAATTAAGGGACAGCCGAGGCTGTCCCTTTAGCTTACCCTTAGACGGGGTGAATCATATTCTCTTTGTCGAGCAGATCGCCGTTGATGCCCGCCTTCGCGTTTCTGCGCTTCTCAAAGAAGTCGAGCGCAACCTTCGGGAACTGAGCGTAGGAGAGAACGTCCTCCTCCTGCTCGATCCACTCGGAGATCTCGCCTCTGAGCTTGTCGAGCTCGGGCTCAAGACGGTCTGCGGGTCTGCCGTGGATGATCTCCATATCGCCGCAGATCTTCTTCTGGAACTCGGGGTCGATAGGCATCGGGGTCGTGCCGTACTCGCCTGCAACCATGCCCTTGAACTCGCGGGTGCACATGCTGTAGCGCTCGCCTGTGATCACGTTGAACACAGCCTGTGTGCCGACGATCTGTGAGGTCGGGGTTACGAGCGGCGGATAACCTGAATCCTCGCGCACGCGCGGAACCTCCTCGAGAACCTCGTCGAGCTTATCCTCCTTGCCCGCCTGCTTGAGCTGGGAGAGGAGATTTGAGAGCATACCGCCGGGAACCTGATAAATCAGCGCCTTCGCGTCGGTAGCGAGCATCTTGTGGTCGAGCAGACCGTTTTCGATGTACTTGTCGCGCAGAGTCATGAAGTATGCGCGGATCTCGGCGAGCTGACGGATATCAAGACCCGTGTCGTACTCGGTTCCCTGAAGCGCCGCAACCATGGACTCTGTGGGAGCGTGAGAGGTGCCCAGAGCGAGAGGGCTGATAGCGGTGTCGATACCGTCGGCGCCTGCCTCAACCGCCTTCAGAAGGCACATGGAAGCAAGACCGGAGGTGTAGTGGGTGTGGAGCTGAACAGGCATCTCGGGAAGCGCCTGCTTGAGCGCCTTGACAAGGCTCTCGGCGCGCACGGGAGTGAGAAGCGCCGCCATATCCTTGATGCAGATCGAGTCAGCGCCCGCGTCGGCAATGCGCTTAGCGTACTCAACATAGTACTCGTCGGTAAAAACGGGACCTGTGGTGTAGCTGATGGCAACCTGAGCGTGGCCGCCCTCGCGGTTAGCCGCCTTGATAGCGGTCTGCAGGTTCTTGATGTCGTTGAGCGCGTCAAAGATACGGATAATATCGATGCCGTTCGCAATCGAGCGCTGTACGAGATACTCAACGCAGTCGTCCGCGTAGTGGCGGTAGCCGAGCATATTCTGTCCGCGGAAGAGCATCTGGAGCTTTGTATTGGGGCAATGATCCTTGATCGTGCGAAGTCTTACCCACGGATCCTCGTTGAGGAAGCGAAGGCAGGAGTCGTAGGTCGCGCCGCCCCAGCATTCGAGGGAATAGTAGCCGATTTTGTCGAGCTTGTCGAGAATCGGAAGCATATCCTCAGTTGTCATTCTGGTCGCAATCAAAGACTGGTGCGCGTCACGCAGCGCAGTCTCCGTTACTCTGATTTTCTTTGCCATATTGCCTTATTCTCCCCTTTAGTTCAGTGTTACGAGTACCTTGCCTGAATCAACAGCCTCGCCCTTGGCCACGTCGATTGTAGCGACGGTGCCGTCCTGGGGAGCCTTAACGGGAGTTTCCATCTTCATAGCCTCGATGAATACGAGGTCGTCGCCGGACTTTACAGCCTGTCCCGCGGAAACAACGACGTTAACAACGGTACCGGGCATGGGAGCCTTTACAACAATGCTGCCTGCCGCGCCTGCGGGAGCTGCGGGCTTTGCGGCGGGAGCGGGAGCTGCGGCTGCGGGTGCAGCGGCAACTGCGGGAGCCTCGGAGCCGGAAAGCTCTTCGACCTGTACATCATATGCGGTGCCGTTTACGGTAATTCTAAGATTCTTCATGTTTGATTTCCCCTTTATCTCAGTAATGTTCCAATGGAACGGTTAATTTATCAATACAAAATGCGGTTAAATGGTGCTGTGCTTCTTGGCGACAGTCGGAACTCTCTTGCCTGAGAGCATCTCAAGAGCTGAAAGCAGCGCTGCTCTGAGCTCATAAAACTCAACAATGCCGTCGACATAGCCGTTCTGAGCGGCGTTGAACGCGCTGAGCTTCTCCTGAGCGAACTTATCGGCAACAGCCTTTTGCTCGGAAACGGGAACATTCATCTCCTCGGGAGCCATGATGAACGCGGCAGCCTCAACGTTGACGGGAGAAATCACCGCCTCGGGAAGAGCGTAAACCACGTCGGCGTTCGCGCCTGTGCCCGCGAGAGCGATGTAAGCGGAACCGACAGCCTTGCCGACAACAACGGAAATCTTCGCTGTGGTGGCCTCGGCATACGCGGAAGTCAGCTTCGCGGCAGCCTTAATTTCCTCAAATCCGTCGCAATCGACGAAGGTGATCACGGGAATCGAGAAAGCGTCGCAAAAGCGGACGAACTTTGCCGCCTTGTTAGCAGCCTTGCAGTCGAGCTTGCCGCCTGTGGTGCGAACCACGCCGATAACCTGTCCGCCGAGACGGGCAAGTCTGATGCGCGCGTTGTCGCCGAAATCGTCCGCGATACGGAGCTTTGAGCCTGCGTCAACGAGCTTGCTGACGATGCAGTTGGTGTTTTCACCGTCGGGCTCAACGCTGTCGTACTGGGGCGCTGTGGTCAGGTTATTGGAGGGAAGATATGTCATCAGCTCTCTCGCCTTTGCCACCGCGTCGGAGCTGTCCTTCGCGATAAAGGAAGCGGTACCCTTCTTTGCGTTTGTCTGCGCGTCCGCGTCCTTGCCTGTCACGTCGAGAGAAAGCTGAGCGTCCTCTGTCATAATCACAAAATCAGCGCTTGCCGCAGCCAGAGCGTTTGTACCCAAGCAGGTGCCCGTTACTACGGAAATCTGCGGTACCGCGCCCGAAATCTTCGACGCGTATTTCAGCACCTCACCTGCGCCCGCGAGCAGCTCTGTGCCCTGAGCGAGTCTGCCGCCGACGCTGTCGTAAAAGCCGACAACGGGTGCGCCTGTCTTGAGAGCGAGAGCGTAGAGCTTCCTGAGCTTCGCTGTCTGCGCCTTGCTGAGAGCGCCGCCGCTGATATCGCTGTTCTGCGCGAACGCGTAAACCGGCAGACCCTCAACGGTGCCGTAGCCAGCTACTGCCTCGGCAAAGCCCTCGCCTGATTTTGCGAAAGCGTCAATCTCGCAAAAGCTGTCAGCGTCAAAAAACTCCGTGATCGTCTTGTACGCGGAGGTCGCTGCGATTTCAGCCCTTGCGGCATTGATTTGTTCCATACTCATTACATTATTCCTCCAATGCCAATATTACTCAAACATCTTATAGTATACTACAAAATGAGATAAAAAACAATAGATTTTTAAATAACCCGTCCTTTAACGATCGGGTTCGCGAGAAGATTTTTTACTTCCTTCTCGGTGAGGTCGCGCCAGTCGCCCTGCTTGAGCATTCCCATCTTGACGCCGCCTATCTGGGTACGGCGAAGTCTCGCGACCTCCAGCCCCACCGCCGCGCACATTTTGCGGATCTCGCGGTTCTTGCCCTCGTGCAGGATCATCTCGAGCACAACGCGGTTAGCTTCCTTGTCCTGTACGAGAACGTGGACGATCGCAGGTGCGGTCTTTTTGCCGTCGATTTCAACGCCTGTCTCGAGCTTTACGAGCTGTTCCTCGGTGATGCCCGGGCGGACGGTCACGCGGTAGAATTTATACACGCTGTTGCGCGGATGCATGACCTTGTTGGCAAATTCGCCGTCGTTTGTGAAAACGAGCATTCCCTCAGAGTCCTTGTCCAGCCTTCCGATGGGATAAACCCTCTCGCCTACGTCCGCGACGAGCTCCGCGACGCACTTTCTGCCCTTCTCGTCGCTCATAGTGGTGACAAAGCCGCGCGGCTTGTTGAGCATTATGTAGCGGTACTTGGTGCGCGGCATAACAATCCTCTTGCCGCTGACAAAGACCTTGTCCTTGTCCGTCACCTTGTCGCCGAGGATCGCGGGCTTGCCGTTGACCTTGACCTTGCCCTGCAAAATCAACTCCTCAGCCTTTCTGCGCGACGCGATGCCGCACTGAGCCAAAAATTTTTGTAATCTGATGGGTTCTTTTTTATCCATGTGTAAACAAATCCTTTATCCAGTCAAAAAATCCCCTTTGGTACTGCCGCTCGGGCGCGTCAGCCGCCGCTATAAGGGGTACCGCGCCGAGCAGCTCGCCGTCCGCACGGTATTCGATTCTGCCGACCTGACGACCCTCCCCGATCGGCGCGTAGAGGAAGTTGTCGAGCACGACCCTGCGCTCGACCTCAGCGTCATCCGGTACCGTCGCGGAGAAGTCCTTGCCGCCGACAACGGGTACGGAGTCGCTTTCACCGCCGACGAGCGGAACGTCGAGCCGATATTCACTGTCATCTGAACGGACAGCCTTCAGCCTCGAAAAGCCGTAATCGTAAAGCGAAATGTGGTCGTCCCAGTCACTTTTATCGTTAAGCGTGACACAGATCAGCGTCAGACCGTCTTTCTTTGCCGCCGAAACAAGGCACCTGCCCGCGGCCTGGGTGTAACCCGTCTTGCCGCCTATGCAGTATTCATATAGAGAAAGCAGGCGGTTGTGGTTAGTATATGTCACGCGCTTGTCATTCGGCTCGCGAAACACCACCTGAGCGCTTTTCAGTGAGGTGAGATCGGCGAAATCAGCGTTCTTCAAGCCCTCAGCCATCAGCAGCGCAAGGTCATAGGCGGTGCTGTAGTGGTCGTCGTCATCGAGTCCGCTCGGCGTGACAAAGTGAGTGTTATTCATTCCGATTTCTGCCGCACGCTCATTCATAAGCTCCGCAAAGCCCTCAGAGCTGCCGCCTATAGTGATCGCGGCAGCGTTTGCCGCGTCGTTGCCCGAGGACATCATCATTCCGACAGCCAGATCGCGCAGTGTGACCTGCTCGCCGAGCTTGAGGTACATCGAGCTGCCCTCGGCTGTCATGTCCTTGTTAAACGTGATGATATCATTGCCCTTTGCGGCGCTCTCAAGCGTAATCAGCGTGGTCATGAGCTTGGTCGTGCTTGCGGGTTTCATGCGCTCGTTTTCGTTCTTTGAAGCGAGGATCTCACCGTTGTCGGGACAGTAGAGCACGTACACCTGAGCGCCCGTTTCGGGGGCGTCGGCGGCGTACGCTTTGAGCGGAATAAACGCGCAAACGGCGCAGATCATGATTGCGGCAAGTCTTTTCATAGGAACCCCTCCCGCTTAATTTTACGCGGAAGGGCTCTGTTTTATGAAATCAAATATCGATATCGTCCACCGTGATCTCTGAGAAGTCGTCCGTCTTGGCAATTTCGCCTTCCTTATTCTTCTTGCGGTCACCAACGAACTCCTTTACCTTGGTAACAACATCGGGAATCGCGTTGATTATGCCGTCAAGCGCTGATTTGTTGCCGTCGACGGGAATCAGGCGCACATTGCCCTGATATACCGTGAGAAAGGCGACAGGCTGAATCGTAACGCCTGCGCCCGAACCGCCGCCAAAGCAGTCCTTGTTCTCCTTCTTGGTGGGGAGGTCGGAGCCGCCCGAGGCGAAGCCGTAGCTGACCTTGGAAACAGGGATAATCAGCGTGCCGTCAGCAGACGTGATCGGAGTGCCGACGATGGTGTTGACGTCAATCATCTCTTTGATTTTTTCCATTGTGATGTTCATTAAGCTGCCGATTGGATGTTCCATATCGCTCTCTCCTTTATTTGAAGTTTGTTCATTCAGGAATTTTTCAAGCTCCTCGGTTTTGCCGCGCCTTAGCGCGAGCAGGAGCTTTATTATACGAAAGCCGTATTTGAATACCAGACCGACGACCCAGATTATTCGGATCCTGATGTCGATTTCGGCGTAATATACGGACTTGTCTTTTTCGTTGAAGTTCGGCGCAATGTCTACGCCGTAGTGTCTGCAGTGGGCAACGTCAGCGAGAATGCTGACCGCGGGATAGACCGAAAGGCAGAAGTAGCCGTACTTAACGGCGGTGTCCTGCGCGTCTGAGCCGACGTAGGTGATGCTGACCTGCAGATTGCGGATCACAAGGTGCTTGAAGAAGTCCTTCATTACTCCGCCCGCGAGGGTCGCGATCTGCCGAATCAAATCGACAAACCAGCCGATGCCCTTCTCCTTGAGCAGGCTCGGCTTCTTTTCCTTCGGCTTTTCCTCCTGCTTCTCCTCTTTCTTTGGTTCTTTCTTCTTTTTCTTCTTTTTGGGCTTTTTCGGCTTCGGCGGATAAAGCTGTATCGTTATGAAACCGATTTTAAGCTCCGCGATAAATTCTTCGTTGTAGCACACCCTCACCCCGACGGGTATGAGCAGTATCAGCAGGAAAAAGAGGATTATTCCGATTAATATATACAGCCAGAGCAAAATAACCCTCCCTCTTGTTTATTCCTCAGCGGTTTGTGCTTCAGGCTCGTCCTTTTTTTCGTCCTCGGGAAGCGGCGGCAGATCATCCAGACTCTGCAGATTAAAGCAGCGCAGGAAGTTCTCGGTCGTGCCGTACAAAAGCGGCCGTCCCGGCAGCTCAAGCCTGCCCTTCTCTTCGATCAGATCCTTCGAGGTCAGGCTGCCGATAACACCGCTGCAGTCAACGCCTCTCACCTGCTCGACAAACGCCTTTGTGACGGGCTGGTTGTAGGCGACAACCGCGAGCACCTCCAGAGCCGCCTGCGAAAGCGGAGTGTTGCGGCGCAGATCCATAACCGTGCGTATCTGAGGCGCGTATTCCTTATTCGAAATCATCTGGAAGGAATTATCCAGACGCAATATTGTTATTCCCCTGTCGGCGGCTTTATACTCCTCAATCAGCGTTTCGGCGTACTCAATCGCCTGTTTTTCGCTGATTTCGAGCGCCTCGGCTATTCGCGAGGCCTCAACCGACGCTCCGCTCGCGAAGAGTATCGCCTCAATCGCGGCGGTGTAGTTTATTTCACTCATTCTCTATCCCCTTCGATCATTCTGACGACAGCATGCTCGCCCTCGCCCTCAATGCGTACGCGCTTGCCCTTGACAAGCTCGAGAGTTGCGAGAAATGTCGCGACAAGCTCGCTCTTGCCGTCGCACGCCTCAAATATCTCGTGGTACTCAAGCCGCTTACCGTGGCGCAGCCTTCGCATGAGGTGAATGATTCTGCTGTTTACCGAGACGATCTTGTGGGCGACAATGCCCGAAAATGCCTGCTCGGAAGGCGGCAGCCTTCGTTTGCCTCTGCCCACCGCGCTGATATAGCCCTTGACGATATCAGTGCTCGGGTGAAGGCGGTTGTAGGTCAAGTCATATTCCACGGGAGAAGCCTCACGGAAAAATGCGTCAAAATCGTAGATACCGCCGAGCTTTGCCGCGATCTCACGGCATACGGCGTACTCAAGCAGCTGTCCTGTCAGCTCCTTCTTAAGCTCCTCAGCCTCTTCCTCGTACTTCGGGAGAAGCATGACGGATTTTATATAGACAAGCCGCGACGCCATTGTCAGGAATTCCGAGGCTATGTCCATCCGGTTTTCACGCATCTGCGCGATCTGCTCCATATACTGGTCGAGCAGCTCTGATATCTGAATGTCGTAGATGTCGATCTTATTCTTCGAAATCAGCGAAAGCAGCAAATCCAGAGGTCCCTCGAATACGTCGAACTTGTACTGTAACTGTGCTTCCATTCTCAGCCTCAGAAAATCGCGTTAAACGGAACCGTGCTCTGTCCGAAAAGCCGGAACGGCAGAGTTGAGAACTGATATATTCCGTATAGCGCGCCGCGCGAAAGGAAGGTCAGCACGTAGCTGAGCGGGCCTGCCCACAGCAGTACGATCAGGCCGATCATGAAGAACATCTGGTAGCGGTAGAAGAACATTACCGCCTTGTCGGGCAGGAAAACGAACAGTATCTTTGAACCGTCGAGCGGCGGAATGGGCAGAAGGTTGAACACTGCGAGGTTGACGTTTACAATGATGTAGAACTGCAGAAACGCCAGCACGTAGCTGCCGAATCCGCCTGCCGTGAAAAACGTTGGTACTATACACCACAGCGTATGGAAAACAAACAGTCCCGCGAGAGCAGCGATGAGGTTCGCGACAGGTCCCATGAACGCGGTGATCGCCATTCCGACCTTCGGGTTCTTGAAGTAGCGCGCATCAACAGGCACGGGCTTTGCCCAGCCAAAGCCGATGAACAGCATTGCCAACGCACCAACTGGGTCGATGTGGCTGAGAGGATTCAGCGACAGTCTGCCGCGCTGCTTTATGCCCTTATCGCCGAGCAGGTAGGCGGTTTGCGCGTGAGCCCACTCGTGGAACGGCAAAATCAGAAAGATGATGACGAGAACCGCCAGAATTTCGGCGATAATCGTCTGGATTGTAAAATTTCCGCTGAGTAACTGAGAAAGCATATAAGCCTCCATAATAGATTTATAGGTAATATATATTATACAATATCGTAACCGAAATTACAAGATAAAAAAACAAGTTGAGAAATTTTCGAAAAACACTTGCTTTTTTTTCATTTTTCTGTTATTATAACAAAGTTAGGAATAATATTTGATTTGAATAAGGAGGTGCAGACGCATGGCAAAATGTGAATTCTGCGGTAAGGATGTAAAGTTCGGTATCAAGGTATCTCACTCACACAGACGTTCCAACAGAACCTGGAAGCCCAACGTACAGCGCGTAAAGGCTATCGTTGACGGATCTCCCAAGCGTGTATATGCTTGCACCCGTTGTTTGCGTTCAGGCAAGGTAACCCGTGCCAACTAAGAATTAAATGGGCTGTTCACCGGAACAGCCCTTTTTTCATATCTGTAAAAATATTAAGGTCGGACTGTGAGTCCGACCTTTTTTCGTTTAGTTATAAAGAATTTCCTTCTTGCGCATTACGAACAGCGCGGACGTCGCAATAAACAGCGCGCCCAGACAGATAAGCGCATTTCCGGGGCCGCCCGTGCCTACGGGAGCCTTTTCCTCGGGTGTGGTCGGCGGCTCAGTCGGAGCTGTCGGCGGTTCGGGCTTTTCACCTGTTGCAGAGGTCGCGTCTGTCGACGCCGTGTTATATGCGGTACTCTCCTCGGGTTCATCGGGAGTTGCTGGAATAATGTTTCCGTGCTCGTCCGTTGCCAGCGGAGCTGTCGTTACGGGAGCGGTGGTCGCCTGGACGAAGTTCGATTGCGTGAGGAAAGTGTTGCGGGAAAGACGTACAGAATCGATCGCTCTCTGGCTCAGCTCCGAATTTGATACAAAAAATACTTCTTTATCTACATCGCTTTTGCGGGTCTTTGGGTCAAGCTCGGAAGCGCACAGCACATCGACAGTGAGGTCGCACTTTGTAATAACAGGCTGCTCAGGGTCAAGCTCATTGACATTGAAGATAATCTTAACGAAAGGAACCTCTTTCGTGGAAAAATCGTAAAGATTAATGCTGGACGAGCGGTAGATAATCACGTTTTCGCCGTAGGTGATGGCTGCCTTGTCGCCGATCGTGGGACAGATCGACTCGGGATTGTTCAGCTCCTCAGAAACAGTGAAAACCTCGGGGTCATAATAGAGGTACCATTGTACGTTCATCATGTTCATAGAACAACGCAAAGAATAGGTAACCTCAACCTGCTTCTTGCTGACGGAATACTCAGCCGTAGCGTTCGGGAAAAAATTTGAGATCGCATTGACGGTAAGCGCGGGATAATCCGCGGGAATGACCTCCTCGGTTGAAGTCGGCTGCGTCGTTTCAGCGGTTGATGACAACGGCTCGGTGCTATCTTGGGCAGCAGGCGTATTCAGTTGTGTTTCCTCAGGCTCTTCCTCAGCGTAAACTCCCGTAAGGGACGCAATCACGAGGACGAGTGTCATAAAAAGACAAACCGTCCATTTAGACATCACGAAAACCTCCGAACAGCATTTTCTCTATACATTATACCCTAAGTTGTATTAAAAATCAAGCATTACAAAAACAAACGCTCCCTCAGATAAGGGAGCGTTTATGGTAATCAGTTAATTACTTGTTGTACTTCTTGCGTGAGAAGTAGAATACGCCGAGAGCGCCGACTACAACTACAAAGATAACTGCTGCGAAGGAGAAGTCGCCTGTAGCAACGGAACCGTTCGCGCTATTGGTGCTGCTGTTGCTTGAGGAGCCCTTGGTGGCGCCTGTAGCGGAAGTAGCATCGGGAGATGCAGTGGGAGCAACAGTTGTAGGCTGAGTGGGAACTGAAGGATGCTCGGGAGCAGTCTTGTCTTCATAGTACTTGCCCGTGAAGTTGCCGTAAACCATAAGATTAACCTTAACCTTACGTGACTCACCGGTTTTTTCATCAGTTAAGGTAACTTCCTTAAGCTGATTTACAGAGCCGTATTCATCAATTACAAGATCGCTTTTTTCGGGAAGAACGGGATTACCTTTATCATCAAAGGTGATACCTGTGTTTTCCATAAGGAGTTCCTTGGTCGGCCATGTGCCGTACTCGCCCTTGCCATAATAGAAGAACCAGTCACCGTCGTATGTATCCTTACCTTCGGGAACGATGGTGTAGGACTTTCTGATGGTATTCTTGTCAAGGTTAGCAACAAATACCATGTTATCAAAGTTCTGAGCGATACCGTCGCCGTTTTCCATCTCTACATAGAAGTTCTTTGCATACTTGCCGAACTCGGGAATATCGAGTTCAAACTCGTCATCCTCAACAGCTGCCTGGAGTGCTTCGTAAATAGCAGCAACCTCAGCGGCCTCATCCTTGGTCATCTGAGTCTCATCATCACTCCAGTTTACGTGATCCATCTCAACTGCGTCAGCAGCCTTGTCCCATACATACTTCCAAAGAGCCTTTGTATAGTAGTCGGACTCCATGAATGAATAGTACTGAGCGGGAGTATCCTTGATCTGGCAGGCAGCATAGAAACGTTCCCATGTAAAGCCTTCAGTGTTAGGCATACCACCGTCGATATGGTTGCTGAAAATAATCTGGTTAGCGTCTGCGGGAACAGGAGTACTGTAAAGGTTCTTTACGCCTTCCTCATCAACGGTCTTTACCTTATAGCCGGGCCAGTCATGTGTAAATACACTGCCGGGAGTGTCAGAACCGGTCCACCAGTAGATACCGGCGCATTTCTCGTTCTTTGTCCAATAATCACTTTCCCAGGCACCGGGCATAGCAAAACTGTATGTCTTAGCTGTAACGCCGGGAGTGGGAGTGTAAGTATCGTCAGGGTTCTTTGTAGCGGAAGCGGTAACTACGCCTGTAGCAACGATGCTCGCGGAAAGAGCGCCTGCGAGAACTACGCTTAAAATTCTCTTTCTCATATTAAATTCCTCCAATAGTATTCCGATTTTCGGTTATCACTATTATATAACAAAATAATTAAAAAATCAAGACAAAGTTTAAATAAACCTTCGTTCAGATGCACAAATGTGTATTGCTTACCTAATTATTTTTCGTCAGAAGAATCAGTTTTTTCAGTTTTTCCTGCTTTTTTCTTATTTTTTATCACGATGACAATTGCGGCAATAACAAGCGCGGCAATAACGGGAATGCCGATCGCGAGAATCCAGAAGTTCGGGTTTTTCGCAGGACTGTTCTCAACATCCTCGTATCTTGTAACTTCAATCACGTCATTTTCGTATACATTGTAGGTTGCGTGATGCTTGCCCTCCACAGACTCGTGGTTGTCCTTGTTCGGAGTATTCTCCTCGCCCATTCCGTCAACATAATTGATGAAGCTGCTTTGACGTTCGTTGAGAGTTTCCTCATCGCTGGTGATAGGCGGAACTCCGTCGGTTATTACCTTTTTACCATTTACCTCGAGATCATACGTCCACTTGTATGACTTCAGATAGGTCATATCGTCGCCGTACATTTCGGTGACAAAGTATTCAATCGACGCTTCGCCGCCCTTGATTGCCTCAAACTCACATGAAAGAAAAACATCCTTTGCGGCAAAGCTGACAGGATTGCCGATATCTGTCCAGTTCATTGGGATCTTTCCGTCGATATCGGGATTATAGAAGAGATTGTCAAACTTTTCTGAGGTAAGAGATTTTTTATCAAGCTTAAGATATTCGCTGTTGTAGAACAGACGAAGCTCAAAGCCGATAATGTCTTCCTTTGTTTCATCAAGGTAAAGGGTGAACTTAACGGTGTCACCTACATTAACCTTGCCTTCTCCGTTAATTGTCAGCACATCATCGGCTGCATTCGCGGCGGAAACAGATGTTGTGAGAATCAATGCGGTCATCATAACAGCGGTAATGATAGAAATCAGTCGTCTCATAATTAATATCTTTCCTTTTACGTTGATTGTTCTGAATCAGAGGAATTTTCGTCTGATTAGCTATTCTATTATATAACATAAAAAATATTATTTCAACGAATATTAAAGGATTTTCACCAATTTTTCATATAAAATTCAAATTTAATCTGTTCTCGTTTGGATACTAACCGAGTTAATTCCTTAATGTGCAAAAAAACACCCTCCGATTTCTCGGAGGGTGCCAAACTTATTCAGTTTTCAAATTTGAATCATAGACTCAAATTATTCCTTATCTCTTCTGCGTGCAAAGTAGATAGCCGCAGTTGCAGATACAAGTACGAGGAGGATAATTACAGCCATAGAAGCACTACCGGTCTTAACGGTACCATTGCTGCTGTTGCTGCTATCCTTTGTAGCAGAATCTGATGTAGACTTGGATGTTGTGGGAGCTATTGTAGTAGCAGGAGCTGTTGTCTCGGGAGCTGTTGTTGTCTCGGGAGCAACAGTTGTGGGAGCATCAGTTGTGGGCTCTACAGGCTCTGTTGTGGGAGCTTCTGTTGTAGGCTCTACAGTTGTGGGAGCTTCTGTTGTAGGCTCTACAGTTGTGGGAGCCTCTGTGGTGGGCTCTACGGTTGTGGGAGCCTCTGTGGTGGGCTCTACGGTTGTGGGAGCCTCTGTGGTGGGCTCTACAGTCGTGGGAGCCTCTGTGGTGGGCTCAGCAGTTGTGGGAGCCTCGGTTGTGGGCTCTTCAACGGGAACAAGTGCGAACTCGTCAAGAGTCATAGTGGTGTCAACAGTGCCGGAAGCAAGAGCCTTGAAGGTAAGGTTGATGAAGGCATTGTCAGCATCTACTGCATAACCTTTGATGTTGGAAGCGTTAGCCTTTACAACACCGGCAACAGTATCGTTGATCTCTGCACCGGAGGTGATCTGAGGCATCTCAGCATTTACAAGCTCGAGCTTGGTAGCATCATAGTTGAAGATCCACTGTAAGGACTCAACAGCCTTAGCGTCGGAATCAAGCTTCCATGTGAGTGTGAAGGTGTCGACAACATTGACAGTCTTTGCAGCTTCGCCGTCGAGAGCGAATACCTTAGGCATGTCAGTTACGTGCTCACTTACACCGGTGTTAACGTTAACTGCGAGAGTCTCGGGAGCGGGCTGAGTTGTGGTGGGAGCCTCAGTTGTGGGCTCTTCTCTGTTTACAAAGATGGTGTATGTAGCACCGGTCTTCTTTGTGGTATCCCAGTTAGTAATATCGAGCTGGAGTGTTACGTTGCAGGTATCGTCCTCAGACTCAACGTTGAAGAGAATGTTCTCACCGTTGTACTGAGAAGGATTAGCCTCGTTGAGCTTAGCTTCGGTATCCTTTACAAGACCCCAGTTGATATCCCAACCGCCGTTAGCAGCAAACTTGAACTGATATTCTGTGTTGGTATCAACATCTTCGTAGGTGATCTCATAAACGCCGGGCTTAACTTCTGTCATTCTGTTCTCAGCAGCAGCGGGATCCCAGGTAATACCGTTAAGGAAGTTGCCCTGGCCGCCGCCGACAGCAGTGATGGAGTCGATCTTGTATACGGGCGGAATTACGGTGTCGCCCTTAACAGCGAACTCGGCTGTTTCGGGGTTGTAGGTTACGGTTACGGTACCGTCAGCGTTGAGCATGAAGTCATAGTTGAGGTCTGTGCCGTCCATGCCGTGCCATACAGCGTTAGCAGGATCGCCGCCGACAAACTGAACAACCTTAACCTGATAGAGAGCGCCTTCCTCAGCAGCTACATCGGGTACTGTTACCTTGTAGAGGCCGTCAGCGGTATCAAAGGTCATTCTGTTGGTATCGGGATCGGGTGACCAGCCGTTCTCAACAAAGTTGGAGGAACCTGCGATTACAAAGATATCCTCAGCGGGCTTGGGCTCGGTTGTGGGAGCCTCTGTGGTGGGAGCTACAGTTGTGGGCTCTACGGTTGTGGGCTCAGCAGTTGTGGGCTCAGCAGTTGTGGGCTCCTCAGTGGGAGTAGGAGTAACTTCGGGCAGAATCTTGAAGCCCATTTCAGCCTTCTCAGCGAACTTAGCAAGCATTTCCTGATAGTTATCAGAGTTGCTGTTAGCCTCAAACCACGTATCGGGATCTACAGGCTGGCCCTTTGTGTTAAGAGTCAGAACCTGAGTATCGAGGAATACTTCTGTGTCGCCATCGCCAACAACCTCAAATACAGCGCTGATAACTGCCAGCGGAGTGCCGTCTTCTTCGGTCAGCCAGATGCCGCCGTCGTTGATGTTGGAGAAGTTGATGGGAAGTACAGGCTCAACAGCGAGGTTGTCCCAGTTAGCAACGATTGCGGTACCGGGAGTAGCGCTTGCAGCGGGAGTAAGAGTGCTCTTTCTGCCTTCCTTGTTGTTCTCTTCCTTAAGTGCGAGAACCTTGGGATCATACTTAAGCTCGAACTGGCCGTTTACCATCTGGTATGCTGCGGTGTTAATGAAGAACTGAACGGTAACCTTCTCGGGGATTTCGGGCTCGTTATAAGTCTGAGTAGCAGGCTTAAAGTAGTCAGAGTTTGACTTAGCATTTACAGTGAGGTGCTTAGCGGGAGCTGTTGTTGTGGGCTCTTCGGTTGTTGTGGGAGCCTCAGTTGTTGTGGGAGCCTCAGTGGTGGGCTCAGCAGTTGTGGGCTGCTCAGGTGCATTATAATCGGAATCGAAGGGACCTGCATAAACAGCAGAAGGAGTTTCCTTGGGGAGATACTCAAGGCCCTTCTGAACGATCTCAGAATTCTTAATAAAGAAATCTTCCTTAGGATCATCGTCATTCTTAACGTTCATGATTTCAACGTCGAGAACAACCTCTGTGTTACCGGTCTTACCGGTGGGATTGAAGGTTACGGAAACGAAAGGAACTCTGTCGCCTTCGTCATTGAGATCATAACCGTCAAGGTCAGAAGCGTTAGCCTTGATACCGCCCTTGGGCATTGACTCAACTTCAGTATTAACGATGGTACCTGCGCCTTCTGTAACTCTGAATATAAGGTTCTTCTTGCCCTTGCTGTCAGTGTTTACACCCTTGGTATTGTCAATGGTCAGGTAATCCTTGTCATAAGACATTGTCCACTGAGCATTGATCATATACTTCTCAGTCATCTGGATCCAGTAGGTAACAGTAACCTGACCTGTGGTGGGATCGAAGCTCTGAGTGTAGGTAGGAGTGATGTTTGACTTGGCAGTTACAACGAGCTTTTCGCCTTCGGGAGCGCCAACCTGTGCATCCTCTGCCTTAGCAGCAGCCTTGGGAGCTTCGGTGGCAACAGCTGCAACAGCTGTCTCAGCGGGCTCAGTTACGGGTGCTACGGTTGCAGCCGCAGCAGTTGTGGTCGCAGCAAGCTCAGCAGTTGCGGGCTCAGCTACTGTGGTCTCAACAGGGCTGGTTGACTCAACAGTCTTTACGCCTTTACCGGTAACAGTAACCTGATCGTCCTTAGCCTTGGGATCATACTTTACAGTAATGTCTCCGGCAGCAAAAACATCAATGGCAACATTCTTGCCATCGCTTGTGCCAATCCAATCGGTGCCGTTTGTTACCTTAAAGGAAACAGCCTTTTCGAAAGGACCAACAGCTTCATACACTTTCGTGTATGTTCCGTCTTCATTTGCGGTCATCGCGTTTGAATCGATCATGCCCTCGCCCCATGCCTTGGTGAAGAGCTCTTCGCTGTCACCAACTACATAATATGCAGCGGCAGCAACCTCTTCGTCACCTTCGGCAGCAGCAACGCTGATGGCGGTGATGGAAACCGATGTTACAATGAGCATTAACGCAAGCAGAAGACTTAATGCTTTTTTGAACATTTCTTTTTTTCCTCCTTGTTTAGTAATGCTTCTATAAGCAATACTATTATAATACAAGTGATTCCCAAAAGTCAATAAATTTTCGAAATTGGAAATCGGAAATTTTCGGTTTTTTGATAATTTGTTTATTCAAACAAATAATTAGTCAAGAATTTGTCGTTTTCCACAACAAAATAGCTTATTTATACCCGTTTAAATTATGCGACTGCCAGTTCCACGAGTCATAGCACATTTCGTCCATACCGAGCTCTGCCTTCCAACCTAATACTTTTTCGGCCTTTTCGGCGTTTGCAAAGCACTCGGCGATGTCTCCTGCCCTGCGCGGTTTGATAACATACGGGATTTTGATATTATTTACCCGCTCAAATGCCTTTACGATCTCGAGCACGCTGTAACCGGTGCCTGTGCCTAGGTTGACGATCTCAGCTCCGGTGTGGTCTGCGGAGTAGTCGATCGCCTTGACGTGACCCTTCGCAAGATCCACGACGTGGATATAATCGCGCACGCCTGTGCCGTCGCGTGTGGGATAGTCGTCGCCGAAAATTCCGAGCTGCGGCAGTCTGCCCGCGGCAACCTGGGTGATAAAGGGCATGAGGTTATTCGGAATGCCGTTGGGATCCTCGCCTATCCTGCCGCTCTTGTGCGCGCCGATGGGATTGAAGTAGCGCAGGATCACGATCGACATTCCTGGATTTGCGCGCTGTGTGTCGGTAAGAATCTGCTCCATCATCAGCTTTGTCCAGCCGTAGGGGTTGGTCGGGGTGCCTGTGGGCATGGTCTCAACCAGCGGAACCTCCTTCGGGGTGCCGTAAACCGTAGCCGATGAGCTGAAAATAAACCTCGTTACGTTATGGCGCTTCATTGCCTCGAGAAGCGTCAGGGTTGAATCGATGTTGTTTCGGTAGTACAGAAGCGGCTTTTCGCAGCTCTCACCCACCGCCTTGAGTCCCGCGAAGTGGATAACGGCGTCAATATCGTTCTCGCTGAAGATTTTTTCGACCGCCCCGGGGTCGCAAACGTCAGCCTCGTAGAGCTTGACCGATGCGCCGGTGATCTCCTCAACCCTCGCGATAGCCTCGGGGCAGGAGTTCGAATAGTTGTCGGCAACGACAACGCTGTGTCCCGCCTCAATCAGTTCAACGCAGGTGTGGCTGCCGATATAGCCTGCTCCGCCCGCTAAAAGTACGTTCATAAAAGTCCTCCTTAATATGCACTATATATAGTATACGAAAATCAGCACTTTTCGGGCTCGGGATATGCCTCTCCGAAGGTTTCTACCGTGACCTTGCGCATAATCTGAGCGTCCAAAGGCTTGTCGGAGAAATCGGTATCGCACTCAGCTATCTCGTTTACGACGTCCATGCCCTCGATAACCTTGCCGAAAGCCGCGTACTGGCCGTCGAGGTGCGGAGCCGCCTTGTGCATGATAAAGAACTGAGAGCCTGCGGAGTCGGGCATCATCGAACGCGCCATCGAGAGCACACCCTCTGTGTGCTTAAGTTCGTTCTTGAAGCCGTTCATCGCAAACTCACCCTTGATGCGGTAACCGGGACCGCCCATACCTGTTCCGTCGGGACAGCCGCCCTGAATCATGAAGCCGTAGATTACGCGGTGGAAAGTCAGGCCGTCATAAAATCCGTCGTTTACAAGGCTGATGAAGTTGTTGACCGTGTTCGGCGCGATTTCTGGATAAAGCTCAGCCTTGATGAGCTTGCCGCCGTCCATTTCGAATGTAACAATGGGATTTGACATAAATACACTTTCCTTTTCTATTATATTGGGGCAATCGCGGGAATGAAGTTGCGCAGAACAAAGTACGCGAACCACAAAACCAGCAGAAATACCATGAATTTCAAATTGTGCAGCGGCGGTATGCGGAAGCGCACGCCGAAAATTTTCAGCGCGAACTCGATGTAATACAGCGCCGCAATGACCGTCAGTACGGGAATTGAGAGGTTCTGCCTTAGCGCGAGAAGGATATTTCCGCTCAGAAGCGCCTTTACCGCCCTTGTTGAGCCGCAGCCGGGACAGTAAATATGAAAATACTGCACGCTCGGGCAGGTCGGAAAGGTAAAATGCGTCAGAACAAACCACGCCGCGAGCGCAAGCACCGCCAGAACCGCGAACGGCGCGACAATGACGAGCACCTTCTGCCATGGTTTATACTTCACGCGCTCACCTCCCTATAGCAGAATCGGGCAGATCACTCTGCCCGATGATTTACAGTTGTGAAGATTTTACCAGTTGTAGGAGCTGTACGGCGTGGAGAAGCTGCTGTTGCCGCTTACGCACATTACGACGATCATAATGATCGAGAGACCGATGCCTACGAATGAAAGAATCATGCCGACAAGAGCGAGCGGATTCTTCGCACCGCACTTTGCCTTAGAGATAATACCGAATACAGCGCCGGGAACACCGAACAGGATACCCCATCCGCAGCATCCGAAAACTACAGAGATGATACCGCAGACGAGAGAGATGATGCTGAACACCTTTGCCGCGCCTGTGGGACCCTCAGCGGGAGCCGCGTTGTAAACATTGCCCTGCTGGTACTCGGGCTGCTGATAGCCTGCCTGGTTGTAGTCGTAGGGCTGAACGGGATTGTTCTGATACTGGTTGTAGTAGTCGGGCTGAGCAGGCTGCTGCGGCTGATACTGGTTGTAATCGGGCTGAGCAGGCTGCTGCGGCTGGTACTGGTTGTAATCGGGCTGAACAGGCTGCTGCGGCTGATACTGGTTGTAGTCAGACTGAACAGGCTGCTGCGGCTGATACTGATTGTAGTCAGGCTGAGCGGGCTGCTGCGGCTGATACTGGTTGTAATCGGGCTGAGCGGGCTGCTGCGGCTGATACTGGTTGTAATCGGTCTGAGCAGGCTGCTGATACGGATTAGCGTCAGTATTCTGGTTATCAAAGCCGTTTCTGGGCTGGTTGTACTGAGCGAACTGAGCGGAATAATCCTTACCCTGCGGAGTCTGCTCAGGATTAGGCACCTGATTGGGCTGCACATTATCATTGTTGAAGTTGTTATCCATGATGGCTAACCTCCTTAAAAAATTATGGTTTTATTATAGAATAGATTGTCTTTCTTGTCAATCTTTTTTCAGACATATTATCATTCAATGCTCATCGTAGCATAGGCGTTCAAATCGGTTTTTGCGATATTTCCGCTGAGATACTCATAGTAGCCCTGCGAGCCGACCATAGCTGCGTTGTCACCGCAGAGCGACTTATCGGGCATATAAAATTCATAGCCGCGTTTTTTGCACTCGGCTTCAAGAGTTGAACGGAGAAGCGAATTTGCCGAAACGCCGCCCGCGATAACGAGCTTTTTCACGCCCAGATCCTCGGCAGCCCTGAGAAAATTCGTCGTCAGGCAATCCACAACCGCATATCTGAAGGAAGCGCAAACGTCAGCCTTGTTCAGCTCGATTCCCTTCTGTGCGGAGTTGTGAATGAGGTTAATCACCGCGGTCTTGAGCCCCGAGAAGCTGAAATCATACGGTGCGTCGTGTACAACCGGCCGCGGAAGCGTAAACGCGTGAGGGTCGCCGTCCTCTGCGACCTTGTCGAGCGCGATTCCGCCCGGGTAAGGCATTCCCATCGTGCGAGCTGCCTTGTCAAATGCCTCGCCTGCCGCGTCGTCGCGCGTTCTGCCGATGATTTTCATCTTTGTGTAGTCCTCGACCATTACGATGTGACTGTGGCCGCCCGATACGATAAGACAGAGAAACGGCGGCTTTAGTTCTAAATTAGAAATATAATTTGACGCTATGTGCGAGCGAAGATGGTGCGTCGGCACAAGCGGTATGCCCGTAGACAGCGATAAGCCCTTCGCGAAGTTCACTCCTACCAAAAGCGCACCTATCAAACCCGGCGCGTAGGTGACGGCGATAGCTTCAATGTCGCTCAGAGTGACCTTCGCCTGCTCCAGTGCCTGCGACACTACGGGTACGATCGCCTCGGCGTGACGTCGGGAAGCGATTTCCGGCACAACGCCGCCGTAGAGCTTGTGCTCCTCAACCTGAGAGGCAACTACCGACGAAAGCACACACCGTCCGTCCTCGACAACCGCCGCTGCGGTCTCGTCGCAGGAGGATTCTATTGCTAAAATTTTCATTGTTTTCACCATATCAAAAGTATTTTGTCATCAAAACCGCGGCTTCGGTCGGATCGGAGTAGTAATTCTTCCTCTCACCCGCCTTGATAAAGCCGAATTTTGAGTAGAGCGAGATCGCCGCGGAGTTGCTCTCCCTGACCTCGAGGGTGATAAAGCAAAGGCTGTTCTTCATTGAGTAGGTCACAAGCTCGCGCACGAGAGCGTAGCCCACGCCGCGCCTGCGGTAATCCGCGCTGACAGCGACGTTGAAGATGTATCCCTCGTCGACGATGACCTCCATGCCGACATAGCCGATGACCTTTTCGTCCTCAACCGCGACGAGAAAGAGCGAGTTTTCCTTTTCGAGCGACTCCTCAAGGCTCTTTTTTGACCACGGGTGCGAAAAGCACTCCGCTTCAATCGCCGCGACCGCGTCAATACAGGCGGCTGTCATTTTCTCAATCCTCATAGCTTCTGAGAATCTCCTCAACCGCGAGCTTGATCATATCGCGGCACATGCGGTAAATCTCGACGCTGCCGCCGTATGGGTCGGCGATATCGAGCACCTCCGCTCTGTCCTCAGCAAGGCCGACGCTCTGGGTGAGTATCTGATAATGCTCGCTTGACATGCAGTAGATTTTCTCAAAGTCCGCGATGTCGTAATCATATATAAAATGCGATTTGAAGCCGCTGAGGTCGACTCCTATTTCCTTACATACCTCAACCGCGTGCTTGGAGGCAGGCATTCCGCTGACCGCCGCCAAGCCGAAGCTGTAAGCGCGTACGTTGATTCCGCGTTCCTCAGCCTCTTTATTGAAAATTGTCTCCGCCATCGGGCTGCGGCAGGTGTTGCCTGTGCAGACGAAGGCGATATACTTAACCTTTTGCATCATACCACGTCTTTCCGACCGCCGCGTCTGCCGTCAGCGGAACGCTGAGCTTAACGGCGCTCTCCATTTCTTCCTGTAAGAGCTGTCTGACCTGCTCGCTCTCTTCCTCGGGCGCTTCGACGATCAGTTCGTCGTGCACCTGCAAAATCAGCCGCGCGCGCAGGTTTTCGCGCTTCAATCTCTCGTCGACGCGCACCATCGCGATTTTGATGATATCCGCCGCGGTGCCCTGAATGGGCATATTCCTCGCCACACGCTCGCCAAACGCCTTGAGCATGTGCTTGCCCGAGCTCAATTCGGGCAGGTAGCGCCGTCTGCCGAACATCGTCTCGACATAGCCGTCGCGCTTTGCCTGCTCGGTCACGCGCTCCATGTATCGGTCAACGCCGCTGTAGTGGGTGAGGTAGCTGTCGATGTAGCGCTTCGCCTCTTTTGTGGAAACGCCGATGTCCTTCCCGAGCGAAAAAGCACCGATTCCGTAGACGATTCCGAAGTTGACCGCCTTGGCGTTTCTTCTCATTGCGGGTGTCACCATCTCGAGCGGCATATTGAACACCTGTGAGGCGGTGATCGCGTGTATATCCTCGCCGCTGTTGAAGGCGGCGATCATGTTTTCGTCGTTCGCTATATGCGCCAGCACTCGCAGCTCGATCTGGGAGTAGTCAGCGTCCACGAGAACAAAGCCTTCCTCTGCGCAGAAGAACTTGCGCATTTCCCTGCCAAGCTCAGTGCGGACGGGAATATTCTGCAAATTCGGCTCGGTGGAGCTGATTCTGCCCGTGCGCGTTTCGGTCTGATTGAAGCTCGAGTGGATCCTGCCGTCGTCGGCAATAACCTTGAGCAAGCCCTCGCAGTAGGTTGAATTGAGCTTTGCGAGAGCGCGGTAGTTGAGCACCATGTCGACGATCGGGTGGTCGTAACGCAAGCCCTCGAGAACCTCCGCGTTTGTGCTGTATCCGCTCTTTGTTTTCTTCTTCGCGGGCAGATGCAGATCCTCAAAGAGCACCTTTCCGAGCTGTTTGGGCGAATTGATGTTGAATTCCTGACCCGCGTTAAGGTAAATCGCCTGCTCAAGCTCGTGGATCTGCTGTGAGAGCATGGCGCCGTAGTCGGCGATACCCTGCCTGTCGACCGCAAAACCGACGTTTTCCATCTTCGCGAGCACTCTCGCAAGCGGGATTTCGATTTCGCGCAGCAGCTTTTCCTGACCGTTTGCCTTGATCTCGTTCTCGAGCCTGTTGCAGAGCTTGTCATAAACCGCCAGAGGACAGAATTTCTTGTCCTCTTCACTTTCGGCGGCGGGCATTGTGACCTCGTAGACCGTGCAGAGGGTTTCGTCGGAGTAGTCCTTCTCGGAAGGCTGCAGCAGATACGCGGCGAGCTCAACGTCGAAGGCGAGATCAGCTATCTCAAACCCATGCCTGTCGGCATAAGCAAACAGCGCCTTGCAGCCGGTTGTATACAGGCGGATTTCGGGATTTTGAAGTATCGCAGCAAAGAGTTCAGCGTCATCGCTGACGTAAATATTGCCCTTATATAATATAGAAAAGGATTTTAATTCCTTTTTGGAAATTTCAGCAATGAGATACACCTCTCCGAGCAGCTCATTCACGGAAATTGTATCGTCACAAATAGTAAGAGTCGGCAGGTCTGCCTTTGTTTCGGCGGCAACAGGCACGTCCGAAAGGTTGTATTTTTCTATTAAAGAAAATAGTTCCAGCTTCTGCATGAGCGCGAGCGCTTTTGTCGGCTCCTCACATACGACCTTGTAGCGGCTGACGTCGGTATCAATCGGAACGTTGCGGACAATCTCGCCCAGCATACGGCTGAGAATTGCGTTGTCCTTTGAGGCGATGAGCTTTTTGCGCACTCCGTCCTTGATTTCGGGCGAATCGATGTTCTCGTAAACTTCCTCTACGGTTTTGAACCGCTTGATAAGGTCTCCCGCGCCCTTGGGGCCAATGCCCGCGACACCCGGGATATTGTCGGAACTGTCGCCCTGGATAGCCTTGATCTCGATCAGTCCCGAGGGAGTAACGCCGTATTCCTCCATGATTTTTTCCGGAGTGTAGCGCAGATCGCCCTTGTTGGTGCAGAGGTGAACCACGGTTTCGTCCGAAACGAGCTGCAGGCTGTCGCGGTCGCCTGTGGCGATAACGCACTCGTCGCTGTTGTGCTCGCAGGCGTCGGCAAAGGTGCCGAGGATATCGTCCGCTTCAAAGCCCTCACATGTGACGAGCTTGTAGCCCAGAAGCGTGAGCAGCTCCTTGAGAACAGGCATCTGTGAGGCAAGCTCGGGCGGCATTCCCTTGCGGTTCGCCTTGTAGCCATCGTAAGCCTTGTGGCGGAAGGTCGGAGCCTTCAGATCAAAGGCGATCGCCACCGCGTCGGGGTTCTCGTCGCGCTCGATTTTGTTCAGCATATTCAGAAAGCCGTAAATTGCGTGCGTGAACTGACCGTCCTTGTTGGTCAGCGGACGTATGCCGTAGAAGGCGCGGTTGACAATGCTGTTTCCGTCAACAACAAGAATCCTCATAGCTTGTACATCACCTCGGTCATTTTTCCGTTTTTATAGTAGATACGGGGTACGCGCTTGCCGACAAGACAAACGACCTCGTAGTTAATAGTATCTGTGTTAGCGGCGAGAGTATCCGCGGTGGGCTCGCCTTTTTCGCCCGTGCCGAAAACAATGACCTCGTCGCCCTGCTCGATGTGGTCGATTTCGGTAACGTCGAGCATGGTCTGATCCATACAGATCCTGCCGACGATCTTAGCCTTCTGACCGTTAACGAGCATATAGCCGTCCTTGGCGTTCGCCCTGACATAGCCGTCGGCGTAACCGATAGGCACTGTCGCGATTCTCATGTCCTTTTCGGCGGTGAAGGTTCTGCCGTAGGAGATCGTCGCGCCTTTTTTGAGCTCCTTGACGTAGGCAACGGAGGTCTTGAGCGTCATCGCGGGAATGAGGTTGAGCTTGCCGCTGAGCTTCGGCGACGGCGCTAAGCCGTAGAGGATAATGCCCGCGCGAACCATGTCGCAATAGGTCTGGGAATAGTCCTCGATCGCGCCGCTGTTTGAGCAGTGGCAGAAATCGAACGTCCTGCCCTTTGCGGCAAGAGCGTCGCGAACGTGGATAAAGTTGGAATACTGCTTCTCGGTGAAGTCTCTTCCCTCTTCGCTCTCGTCGGACACGCAGAAGTGGGTGAACATGCCCTCGGGAATCAGTCCGGGCAGGTCGCACGCCTCGCATATTTCTTCTACGGAATTATCATCGCGCGGAAATTCCTGACACATAAAGCCTATGCGGCTCATACCGGTGTCAGCCTTGATGTGGATTTTGCAGGTGCATTCTGCCTTTTCGCACTCTTCAGAAAGGCTCCTCGCGTAATCAAGAGAGAAAACTGCCTGGCTGATGTTGTATTCACACAGCTTTGCCGCATCGCGGACGGGAGTGTAGCCGAGAATCAGAATCGGCAGCTTTACACCCGCGTTGCGGATCTCGATGCCCTCGTCAATGTTGGATACCGCGAAAAAGTCCGCGCCGAGCGCTTCGTAAAGCTGCGCGAGCTCGGCGGCGCCGTGACCGTAGCCATCTGCCTTGATCACACAGCACAGCTTTGCGCCGTCTGTTTTGCGGCGTATCTCAGTGAAATTATGCGCAATGGCGTCGAGTGAAATCTCCGCCCATGTTCTCTTGACAAAATCCACAATAATACCTCTTCTCTTAATCTGTAGATAAGAATACATATTTATGTTTATTATATTACTTTTTCCCGCTCAAATCAACCTTCAATACCCGATTGATCATAAAATATTATAAATTCACAAATTATTGCAATTTTTATTGATTTTTTCGCTTTAATATGTTAAACTTATGAAGTATGTTGTAAATATTAAAAAGGAGGAACATCCGAAAATGACAACAAGCAATATTATTGTTTTGGTTGCCTTCGCGTTTTACATGCTGGTTATGATTGCGATCGGCGTTGTTTACTCGAAGAAAACCAAAAACAACGAGGACTATTTCCTCGGCGGCAGAAACCTCGGCGGCTGGACTGCGGCGCTTTCCGCACAGGCCTCCGATATGAGCGGCTGGCTGCTGATGGGTCTTCCCGGTTCGGTATACCTTGCGGGTACCGGCGAGGTATGGATCGCTATCGGTCTGCTGCTCGGCACAATCCTCAACTGGTACATCGTTTCCTCAAGACTGAGGAAATACACGATCGTAGCGGGCAACTCGCTGACTATCCCCAGCTTCTTCCAGAACCGCTACCGCGACAAGAAAGGCATCATCAAGATCGTTTCCGCGGTCATCATCGCCATCTTCTTTGCGGTCTACACGGCTTCCGCGTTCAGCTCCGGCGCCAAGCTCTTCGCTACCCTCTTTGGCAACAGCCAGAACGGCGAGATGGATCAAACCGCTTATCTCATAGGTCTGATCATCGCTTCCGTAGTTATTCTCGTCTACACCTTCATGGGCGGCTTCAAGGCGGTATGCACCACCGACCTCATTCAGGGTCTGCTGATGCTCGTGGCAATCCTTGCCGTGCCGATCGTTGCTTACGCGATCCTCACATGGGATCAGGGCTTCTCTCAGGCGCTCATCTCCAAGGGCGTTGAGAGTCCCGAAAACTACCTTGACTTTCTCAAGAACACCGACGGCTCACCCGTATCGGCAGTTTCTATCATCTCAAGCCTCGCTTGGGGTCTCGGCTACTTCGGTATGCCCCACATCATCATCCGCTTCATGGCTATCAAGAACGAGGCGGAGGTCAAGAAGTCCAGAAAAATCGCAATCATCTGGGTCGTTCTCTCACTCGCGGCGGCTTGCCTTATCGGTATGATCGCGAGAGGCTACCTCAGCACTCAGCTTGAGGCAGGCTCCAGCGAAACCGCGTTTATCCGCCTGATCCAGGAGATCTTCGCTAACAACGGCGTGCTTATCTTCATCGGCGGCATCTTCCTCTGCGGCATCCTCGCTGCTATCATGTCTACCGCGGACAGCCAGCTCCTCGTTACCGCATCCGCTGTTTCCGAGGATATGTACAAAGGCGTTTTCAAGAAGAACGCCTCCGAGAAAAACGCGCTCTGGGTAGGCAAGATTGCCGTTGTAGTTGTCGCGGTCATCGCCTTCTTCATCGCGCTTGACCCCTCCTCGAGCATCATGGGTCTTGTTTCCGACGCGTGGGCAGGCTTCGGCTCCGCATTCGGCCCCGTAGTTCTCCTCGCTCTGTTCTGGAAGCGCTCCACCCTCGCCGGTGCCGTAAGCGGCATGGCTGTCGGCGCTCTCACCGTTATCGTCTGGGACTACATTCCGCTCGTTAACGGTCAGACTCCCGGCGCAGCTACAGGTCTTTACTCTCTGGCTATCGGCTTCTTCCTCGCGCTCCTCGTCAACGTTGTGGTTTCTCTGATTTCAAAGAAGCCCTCCGACGATATCGTCAAGGAATTCGAGTCGATCAAGAACATCGAAATCTAAACAGCATAAAGCTAACGCCCGACGCGATTGCGCCGGGCGTTTTGTTTTGCCTTATTACTGGCCGCCGAACGGATTCTTGATTTTATCCATGATACCGCCGCCGATGATGTCCTTCGCCTTCGCGAGGATATCCTGAGCCTGCTCCTCACTGATGTTGAGCTTCTCGGCGATCTGGCTTATGATCTTGGCAGCGTTTCCGAGAAGGTTGTTGTTCTCGATAACGTCATTAACCTTTGAGCCGTCCTCAGTGCTGAGTCCTGTCTTTTTGCAGAGCTCCGCGATAAAGTCTGTCTTGTTCATAAAAAGCACATCTTTTACAATATTTCAGTATGCGATTCTGACCGCATATTATTTACTTCAGATAAGTTCCCGTGCCACCTATTGCTCCGTCGATGCCTGTGAAGCCCTCGCCGCAGCAGACATAAACGCGCATATTAGCCTTTCCGATCGTCGGAACAGTGAGCGTGCCCGAGGTTACGTTCTGTACATCGCCCGTCACGGCGTCGACGTATCTTCCGTTTGGCAGTCCCTTGAAGGTCGCGCCGCCCGAGATCGTAACACAGGCGAGGCTGTCTGTGCTCTCGTCGGTGAAGCGGCGGATATACGCCATATTGCCGCTGACATACGTTGACGAGGTCGTGTACTGACCCTTTTGCAGGGCGGGAATCGCGCGGCGGATCGCGTTGAGCTTTGAAATATGCTGAGAAAGCGGCTTTTCAAGCGTTTCCTTGACCGTACCTGTCGCGGTGAAGTCGCTGAAATCATTTGCCTCAACAGCGCCCTCCAGATAATCGCCGAAGTAGGCGCGTCCCGTGGTTTCGAGAGGAGCGTTGGGACCCACGTCGATGACCGCTCCCTTTTTGAACTCGACCTCGGAGCCGTAGTAAACGCAGGGAATACCGCGGAAGGTGAACATCAGATCAAGATCCTCAGCCCACGTCTGGGTACCGCCTGCAAAGCGGTTCTTCTCGTCGGGCGATTCGGGCGAGTAGTCGTGGGAATCGACATACATCACATTATAGGTCGAATCGTTGTAATACTTGTCGCCGTCTCTGCCGATATTGTAGGCGCTTTCGGCGCTGCCGAACATGCGGTGCATCTGGAAGTCGATCGCCTCCATGCCCGATGCCTTGGTGCGGTCGGGCGTGTGGTAGGAAATACCCTTAAGGAATGCGTTGTCCGAGGTAGGTTCATCGGACGGGTCGTCCTCGGCTAAGTAGTGGTCAAAGGTGAGGTTCATGTTGTCGTTGATATCCTTGGCGGTAGTACCCCACGACCAGTTTTTCTCCCACTCGGGGTTGCTTTCCTTCCATGTGTAGTACGGAGAGCTCTCCTCGGCGTGACCTCTGTACCACGTCTGTGTATATCGGGTACAGATTTCGCCGAACATCAAAAAGTTCGGGTTGCCGGCGCCCTTCGCGGCGTCGAGAATCTGGGGATTGAACATTATATTCAGGGCTACGCGCGGAATGTGTCTTACGGTATCGACGCGGAAGCCGTCGACGCCCATCTCGATGTATTTGCTGTAGGCGTTGGTTACGTACTCCGCGACAGCGGGATTCTCGGTGTTGAGGTCAACGCAGTCGCCGTCAATCTGGCAGTATTTGCAGCTCCAGTCGTCCCAGTTAAGACTCTGGAAGAAGCCTGTATGGTAATAGTTGTTCGGATTGTAGGTTTTGCTATCAGATACCTTGACGATATCGTAGTCGCTCTTGTCGGGTTGGAGTCCCTTGGAGTTGCCTACCTCGGCAGGATAATCTACGTTCTTCATCAGGTTCAGGCGCTGCTTGTACTGAAGCTCGCCCTTCTGTGCCCAGTATTCCTCAGGTGATTTGAGTCCGTAGGAATCGAGAAGATACTTTGTCGGGATCATCGATTCCTCGAGGTTTGAGAGGTCGGCGCTGTAGTCCTTCTCAAAGAGCGGACAGAAAAACGCTTCGCCGAAGTTGCCCGTATGCTGCCAGACAACGTCCTGGATAATCTTCATGCCCTTTTCGTGAACGGCGTGAATCAGATCCTCAAAATCAAAGTCGTCGCTCTCGTAGCGCTTGTCGACTGTGGAGAAATCCATCGCGTGGTAGCCGTGGTAGTCGTAGCCCGAGGCGTTTGTGACAACGGGAGTTACCCAGATCGCGGAAAAACCGAGTGCCTTGATGTAGTCGAGCTTTTCAGCAAGGCCCTTGAAATCTCCGCGCCACGCGGGGTCGGAATCGGGATTGCCCGCCTTGCTGTCGTCCCAGCAGTGAACATTGTTGCCGCTGTCGCCGTCGTAGAAGCGGGTCGTCATTACAAAGTAGATGCTCTCCTCGCGCATATCGACGCTGTCAGGCGGATCTACCTCGTCGGGATCGTACTTAGTCCATCTGCCGTTTGAAAACCACCACTGTCCAAGCTCGCCCTGAGGCGCTGTCAGCTTGTACTCGCGCGAATACTGCTTTCCGTCGGCGCCGGTGATAAGAGCGTTGACCTTTGTAACGCCCTTGATCGAATAGCGGAACCACTTGCCCGACTCTGTCATCTTCTCGCCCGGGTAGGACTTTGACATCGCGCTGTTGGTTGGCAGCGAGTTCCAGAGATAAATATACGGCTGGGTCAGCCCATCCTGTCTGACAAACACGACAATTTCAGTTTCAGACGCAGAAACCTCGGATTTCTCCGAGGTTTCCAAAGCATTAACTGCAATTATTCCTGTCGCGGTGACAATCAGCAGGACGAGCACCAGAGTCAAAATTCGTCTGATACCGCTCATAGCTCCTCCTCCGAATTAAGTTGCAAGAATATACTGAAGCGCGGTAGCGTCAGATACTGTCATAATGCCGTCACGGTTGATGTCAGCGAGGCTCAAATCAATTGTGCGTGCGTCAGCATACTCGGCGCAGTGCTTCTGAATGTAGGTAACGTCCATGATATTAACATCGCCGTCCTGATTCGCGTCGCCGAACCGGTAGCCCGACGGAGAAGTTGTGGGAGCAACTGTCGGTGTGGGATAGGAGGTAGTTGCGGGAACTGTTGTCGGTACGGGGGTAGTTGTGGTGGGCTTCTGAGTTGTAGGCTGAGGCTGAGTTACAGGCTCGGTCGGGGTGGGAATGTTGCCGTCGGTTGAGGTGTAGGTGTAGGTTTTGCTGATTGTTGAGTTGTCGGAAGCCTGAACGAAAACATCAACTGTGTAGTTGCCCTTCATTGAGGGTTTGAACTGATATGTACTGTTGAGAGTGTAGTACGGAACGTTGGGCACACCGTTGGGGTCGGTGACAACGTACTTGTAGAAGAGCAGGTTGGTACCTGTCTGGCCGCCGCCCGCAGTGACGGAAACGGTCGCCGTTGAACCCATCTTGATGAGATTGAGGTTAGCGGGAGTAACCTTCTTGATGATCGGGTTTGTGACGCCTGTGTCAGGCGCTACGGTAAGGCTGAGGGTACGGCTGTTGTCGTTGCCCGCGTCGTCCTTGACATCGAGAGTAACGGTGTAGCTGCCCGCTGCAGTGGGAGTCCATGAAACGCTCTTCGCTGTGCTGAAGTCGGAAACAACCGAGCTGCCGCCCGAGGCGTTTGTTACACTGAACTTGTAGAATACATTGGAGCTGCTCTTGCTTGCCGCCTCCGCAGTGAGAGTAACCTCCGAGCCTGTGTAAACATCGGAAGCGGGGTCTGCGGTGAACGAAGTAATGCGCAGGTCATTTACGTCATAGGGTGACCACTGCTTTGTTGACCGGTCGTAAATCTGACCGTAATTAGCGGTGAGGTCGTCTGTCTGGTCATTGCCGTTGTTGAAGATGCATTTTGCGTACTTTTTCTTTGCGGTGTACATCCATACGCCGTCGCCGAGGTTTGTCATTTCCTCGCCCGACCATGCGGCGTTCTTGTCGGAGTCGCTGTTCCACATATAGCACTTAACAACGCTCCAGTTGTCTGTGTTCTTGAAATAAACCACATTGTCGCCCGAAGGAGTTGTGGGAGTGGGCGTTGTGGGAGTGGGAGTTGTGGGAGTGGGAGTTGTGGGAGTGGGAGTTGTGGGTGTGTTGCCATAGTCGCCCCATGAGCCGGCGCTGAGATCGTAAATCTTGTTTGCGCCGGGATAATCCATATCAGTGGTCTGGTTGCCGTTGCCGCCTTCGCCCTTGTTGAAGATGATCTTGGAGAAGTCACCTGAAAGCGTATAGGAATAAACGCCGTCGCCGACCTCTGTCATCTTAACGCCGGGCCAATCGGCGTTTTTCTGCTCGCCGTTGCCGTTCCACATGTAGCAGTGGAGATTTGTCCAGCCGTTATTCGCCTTGACATAGACTGTATCTCCGCTTGCCGCAAACGCACTCACAGCACCTACCATTACGGCAGTCGCAATCAGAGCCAGGCAGAGAACAAGGCACAGAAATTTGTGTTGCTTTTTTACCATAGTGATGTTCCTCCAAACTTCTAAATGTTTACTCTCATAAAATGTACTCACAACAGGTAGTGTATACTACCCTATAATCACTATTATATTATACATTATTTTTATTTTGAATTTCGTTTTTTTCGTTAAAGAAAATATCCGTTTTTGCAATGACGAAAAATCACAGTCAGTTTTGTGCAGAATCACTATAGTTTTATTCCTTTTATTTTTTCCCAATAGGCCTTGAATGCCTGCTCGTTCTTGTTTTCGCCGTATTGATAATACCTTGAGTCCTTAATTATGTCGGGAAGATACTGCTGATAGGTGTAGTGGTTCGGGTAATCGTGAGGATAAATATAATGCTGTCCCTTGTTTTCGTTATCCTCGCCGTCGTAGTGCATATTCTGGAGCTGACGCGGCACTGGGCCTGTGTTTCCGCGGCGGATATCTCGGATAGCCTTGTCAACTGCAATACAGCCCGAGTTTGATTTCGGCGCGTTGCAGACGAGAATCACCGCGTCAGCGAGAGGTATCCTCGCCTCGGGCAGACCCACCGCCTGGGCGATGTCAACGCAGGACTTTACGATAGGGATTATCTGAGGATAGGCAAGTCCGACGTCCTCGCAGGCACAGACCATAAGTCTTCTGCACGCTGACGGCAAATCTCCCGCCTCGAGCAACCTGCCGAGGTAGTGCAGAGCCGCGTCCGGATCTGAGCCGCGCATGCTCTTCTGGTAAGCGGAAACAATGTCGTAATGCTCGTCGCCGTCGCGGTCGTAGCGCATGGCACTCTTCTGTGAGAGAGCCTCGGCGGTTTCGAGCAGAATATGCTTCTTGCCGTCAATGCAGTCCGTCGCGATTGCCGAAAGCTCGAGGGCGTTCATCGCCTTTCGCACGTCGCCGCCGCAGCCTGTCGCAATTTTTGCGGCACAGCCGTCCTCGAGGGTGATTTCGATATCCTGCTCCTTCGAGAGCAGTTCAGCGGCGCGGATCACGGCGCGCTCAACCTCCTTCGGCTCGACGGACTTGAACTCAAAAACCGTCGAGCGGCTGAGAATCGCGTTGTAGACGTAGAAATACGGGTTCTCGGTGGTCGAGGCAATCAGGGTGATGCTGCCGTTCTCTATGTATTCGAGCAGGGTCTGCTGCTGCTTTTTATTGAAGTACTGTATCTCGTCGAGATAGAGCAGGATTCCGTTGAGCCCCTCAAAGGTATTGAGCCCGGCGACGATCTCCTTGATATCTGCGGTCGAGGCGGTGGTTCCGTTGAGCTTCTTGAGGGTCTTGCGGGTCTGCTTTGCGATGTAGGTCGCGAGGGTGGTCTTTCCGACGCCCGAAGGCCCGTAAAAAATCAGGTTGGGCACGTCGCCGCTCTCGATGATTTTTCTCAGCGGTCTGCCCTCTCCGAGCAGGTGCTTCTGACCGACTATATCGTCGAGCGACTGCGGACGTAACCGGTCGGCAAGCGGTTTTTGCATTGTGTGTCACCTCCGTATAGCTGTATAAAAAAGGCGCGGCAAAGCACTTTGCCCTGCCGCTGACCGTGATTATTCGTAAAGAGGATACTTTTTGCAGATGGCTTCTACGCCTGCTCTTACCTTATCCCTGCTGTTCTCGTAGTCGTTGAGAACGAGGGTGATGTACTCGGCGATGAGATCCATGTCCTCCTCGTTCAGACCGCGGGTGGTAACGGCTGCTGTGCCGATTCTTACGCCGCTGGTAACGAAGGGTGAACGGGGTTCGCCGGGGATAGTGTTCTTGTTGACGGTAATGTAGCAGTCGTCAAGACGCGCCTCAAGCTCCTTGCCTGTTACGTCGGTATCGCGGAGGTCGAGAAGCATTACGTGGTTGTCGGTGCCGCCCGAAACGAGCTTGCAGCCTCTCTTGAGAAGTCCTTCCGCGAGAGCCTTGCAGTTTGATACGACCTTTGCGCCGTACTCCTTGAACTCGGGCTTGAGAGCTTCGCCGAAGCAAACAGCCTTCGCGGCGATCGTGTGCATGAGCGGGCCGCCCTGTGTGCCCGGGAAGATAGCCTTGTCGATCTGCTTTGCGAACTCTGCGCGGCAGAGGATCATACCGCCTCTGGGACCTCTGAGGGTCTTGTGGGTGGTGGTGGTTACGAACTCGCAGTAAGGAACGGGGTTGGGATGAACGCCCGCGGCAACAAGACCGGCGATGTGCGCCATGTCAACCATCAGATAAGCGCCGACCGCATCGGCAATCTCTCTGAGCTTTGCGAAATCGATGATTCTGGGATATGCGGAAGCGCCCGCAACGATCATCTTGGGCTTGCATTCCTTGGCGGTTTCGAGAACCTTGTCGTAATCGATACGGTGGGTAACGCTGTCAACGCCGTAGGGTACGAAGTTGAAGTACTTACCCGAGATGTTTACGGGTGAACCGTGGGTCAGGTGGCCACCCTCGTTGAGGTTCATACCCATAACGGTGTCGCCGGGCTCGAGCATTGCAAAGTATACGGCAGTGTTTGCCTGTGCACCCGAATGAGGCTGTACGTTTGCGTGCTCTGCGCCGAACAGCTCGCATGCTCTCCGGCGCGCGATCTCCTCTACAACGTCTACGCACTCGCAGCCGCCGTAGTAGCGCTTTCCGGGATAACCCTCTGCGTATTTATTGGTGAGATGACTGCCCATAGCCGCCATAACGGCAGGTGTTACGATGTTTTCGCTGGCAATCAGTTCAAGATTGCGGCGCTGTCTTTTAAGCTCGTCGTTCATTGCGTTTCCGACGGCGGGGTCATACTCCTGAAGGTATTTCAGTGCCGCGATGTTTGTTAATTCACTCATTTTTAACTTCCCCTTTGTGTCATTATTGTGCTTTGAATAGATATACCCGCCTGCGGGGTTCGGTCAAAACCGACGTTATAAATCGGCTCTGACCGAACCCCACAGAAAATACTCAAGTATTCAGTATTCTGTTTCTCAGTTTATATATATCTTCGAGCGCGCTCAGCTTTCCTGCCTCGTTTCGCAGCGCCGCCGCGCCCTTCATACCCTTGAAATATCCGATGACCAGCTTGCGCGCCTGACGCATGGCGATGTACTCGCCCTTGTACTCAACCATCTTCTCAACCTGCCCGACCATCGTGTCGAGCTTTTCCTCAAGAGTCGGAAAGAAGAGTTTTTCGCCCGAAAGATAGGCGTTGATCTGCCCGAACAGCCACGGATTGCCGAGACTCGCCCTGCCGACCATCACAAGGTCACAGCTTGTCCGCTCCATGACCTCCTTCGCCTTCTGCGCGGAGTCGACATCTCCGTTCGCGATGACGGGAATCTGCACGGACTGCCTGACCTGACGGATAATCTCATAGTCAACGGGCGGCTTGTAGTACTGCATTCGCGTCCTGCCGTGAACGGTGATCGCCACGGCGCCCGCGCGCTCACAGATTTGGGCGATCTCAACGGCGTTTACGCTGCCGTCGTCCCAGCCCTTGCGGATTTTTACGGTGACGGGAACGTCGCAGACGGCGGTGACAGCCCTGACGATCTCGCCGACAAGCTCGGGCTTGCGCATCAGCGCGCTGCCGCTGCCGCTGCCGCTTATCTTCGGAGCGGGACAGCCCATGTTAATATCGATAATATCAGGCTGGTTTTTCATCGCGTGAACAGCCGCTTCCGCCATGCAGGAAGGCTCGTCCCCGAATATCTGAATGCCGCACGGGCGTTCAATACCGGAGATCACCATCAGCTTCTCGCTCTTCTTGCTCTGAAACGAGAGCGCCTTTGAGCTGACCATTTCGCTGACGCAGCAGCCTGCGCCGTGCTCCATACACAGCTCTCGGTAAGCTCGGTCGGTAACTCCTGCCATCGGCGCGAGAAGCGCGCGCGATCTGAGCCTGACGGCGCCGATTGAAGCTTCCGTCATACGCGTCTGCCTGCGCGGTAACCGCTCAGCTTGGTGCTGACAGCGACCGCGAATATAACAATCAGTCCGACTATCACGCATATCCACGAGATGATACCTGCGGCTGCGTTGGTTGTGTAGCTCTTCTCGCTGACAGTCTTTGGTATCGTCGGCGGTACAAACTCGGTGGTATCAGTGTTATCATGGATAACGCCGCCGCTTTCGGTATGCGCTTCGGTTGTTTCCTGCGCGGTTGCCGGAGCGGTTGTCGCCTGAGTCGGAGCTTGGGTGGTCGCTTCGGTAACAGGCTCGGTCGGCGGAACGGTAGGCGGATCTGTCGGCGGTTCTGTCGGCGGATCCGTCCATATAGGCTCTTCGGTCACGGGCACGGTTACAATCGGCTGCTCTGTAACAACAGGCTCCTCCTCGGCAAAAACGCCGACGACGCCTGCCGATATCATAACGAGCCCGAATATGACCGCCGTTATCCGATTTATCAGAGTTCTGTGCTTCATTTTCATACCCCATTTGGCATATATATGATGATTATATCAAATTCAAACGGGTTTTGCAAGTAAAAAATCACTTTTGCGAAGCATGGCAACTTGTAAATATCTACAAAACGCTGTTTCTATGCTGTTAACACAGCCGCAAGCACCTTGCCGAGATACTCCGCCGTGCGCTGAACCTCGTCGACGGAATTCGCGTCGGTGCCGACCTCGATCAGCAGCGAGCCGTCGCAGATGTACTCGTTATAAGCAAAGAAGTCAAAGCTCATCGGCCGCGTCATGCCGGGGTACATGCTCTCGGCTGTCGTCTGGAGCTTCAAGGCGAAACTGAGGTTATTCTGCCAATTGTCAAAGCCGCGCTCGCCGTAGATGTCGCAGCCAGATAGTATCATGATCTGAGCCGCCTTCTGTCCGTCGTGCTCAAAAACGGTCTTGACCTTGCAGTCCTCTGTTCCGAGCGCATCGCGGTGAATGTCCAGAACTACCTTTATCCCCTGATTCTCCGCCATGTCCGCGCAAACCGTTTCGGCGCTCCTGTCGTAGGAGCCGTTGTAGGTGGAGTCGTGGACGGTCTTGTCGTGCAGGGTGCGGATACCGCGCTTCTCAAGGGTTTCCGTGAGCACATTGCCAACGCCGACAACGCTGAAATTCTCGTCCTGCGTTCGCGAATAGAAGCTCTCGTAAAAATAATCCACGTCCTCGTCGAGATAAGCCTCGCTGGTGTGGGTGTGGTAAATCAGCACCTGCGGCGTGGCTGAGTTTTTCTCTGTCCTGAATGTCAGCGGCGTATGTAGTATAGAATCAAAGTCAAAATCAAGCCCCGTGCGGTTCTTGACATATGCGTTTTCAACTGCCGTGCCGTCAGCGCCGACGGTCTTTTCCGCGACGGAGTATCGCGCTTCGCCGCTGTGGTCGCCGTAAGAATCGTAATAGCCAGACTTGTCGCGTGAGCCTCCTGTTTTCACGGACGGTTTGGTTGAAGCCTGAGCCTCGGTTCTGACTGCGCGCGGAGCCTCTGTCTGCGGCTCTGTGGGCGCTTCAACGCGGTATTTGCCGTCCGTGAGCGTGAACGCCGCTGCCGCGAGAGCCGTGTCGCTGCCGCCGAAGCACTCGGGCAGGCGCATCATCAGACAGTAACAAGCCGTTCCGATAAGCGAAACGGCAAGACATATCCTGAAAAATTTTCGAATCCGCACTTTCAAATCATCACCTGCTTTTGGAATAATTATATGCAGGCGACAAAATATTTATGAATGCGCTACATCAGCTCAACGAGCTCCTCAAGCGTGAACCTGTCCTGCATGGCGGCGTTCAGCGAGAGCGCAATGAGCCGTGACGCGCGCTCCGTTAAAAGGTCGATTTCATTCGGGATAACGAGCATCTGTCTGCCGTCGGGCACAAGGCTCTCCGCCTTGTCGCGCTTGAACTCACTCCCGAGAAGGTCGCAGGCGAGGGTTCGCAAGTCAACTACGGTCGGAACGCCTATCGAAATCACGGGCACACCGAGGGTTTCCCTGTTGATTGCGGTGCGGTGGTTGCCTACTCCCGCTCCCGGGGATATTCCCGCGTCGCTGATCTGAAGTGTACAGCCGAGCCGCTCGAGCCTTCGTGAAGCGAGCGCGTCCACGGCGATGACCGCGTTCGGTCGGATACGCCTTACGATGCTGAGGATATACTCCCCCGTTTCTATGCCCGTCTGACCCGTGACTCCCGTGCTCATCACCGCGACAGGCCGCAGCCTGTCAAGTCCCGTCGCGCGCGCGAGCTCTCCCGTGATGTGGCGCGTTGCGAGCACCTTCGCGGCGGTTTTCGGGCCGAGAGAATCGGGCGTAATCTCCTCGTTGCCGAGTCCCGCGACGAGCAGCAGACCGTTTACGGGAAGCAGACGGCGGATTTCGGCTCCGATTGTCCTGAGCCGCCCGTCGGTATCCGAAAACCTGTCCGTCAGCGACTCTAGCTCAATTGTGACATAGGTGCCTTCCTCCTTGCCGAGCGCCAGCCTCGCGCGCTCGGTTCTCACGGTCAGCCGCGAAATCTCCATGCCGTTCTCGCTGTAGGTATCAAAATCCACTCCGCCGATGTTTTCTCCCGCAATCTCGCGAGCCTCAACCGCCAAATCTGTTCTTAAACGCATCAGTTCGCCTCCCGAAAATAGATTGTGACTTTTGGCAGAGAAATATTCTTTACAAATCGATTTTAATCTGGTATACTGAGTTAATAATCAAAAAATACGGCAATATAAAATATTTTGACAGAGGTGAACGGATTGAAATATAATCCAATGATTAAAATTATCACCGTGCTCTCCGCTGCCGCGCTGCTTACAGGCGCCGTCAGCGTTTCCGCCTCAGCAGTTGTCATCGACGGCGAAGAGGTCGCCGCGACCTACGATGCTACCGTTGCAGAAGGCTCCTCAGACGATTTGCCGTCGTCGTACAGCTCACTTGACAAGGGCTACGTCACTCCCGCAAAAAGCCAGAGCTATAACGACTGCTGGGCGTACAGCGCCACCGCGGCGTTTGAGAGCAAGCTGCTCCGCGACGGCGTCGTCACCGACACAAACGCCGTGCGAATGTCCGAGCTTCACCTGAACCTTTGGGCGACTACGCGCACAAACGGCAAGGGCTGGATCCGCAGCATAAGCGATTCGGGCTACTGCTACATAGCCCCGGGATATTACGCTTCGTGGCAGGGCGGTATTTTCGAGAGCGACGCTGCCGACATTCTGCCCGATTCCAACATCAAGGGCGACGAGGTGCCGACCGACCGCGCCAAATACGGCGTTACCGCGATGCGATATGTTTCCCGAAACAATATGGACGGCATCAAGCGCGCGATCATGGAGAACGGCGGAGTGACCACGGGCTACTCGCACAAAGGCATCTTCATGAACAACAGTACCTCCTACTATATGCCTGAATCCTATACGGAACCAAAAAACGGCCATCAGGTTGAAATCGTCGGCTGGGATGACAACTACGACAAGAGCAATTTCAAAAGCACTCCCAAAAACAACGGCGCGTGGCTGATGAAAAGCAGCTGGGGCAGCGGAAGTCCGCTGAACGGTTTTTACTGGATATCCTACGAAACCAAATATCTCTTTGACGGAAAAGCCTACGAGCCGTGCTTCGCTATTGAACAGTACGAGGAGATAACCGACCGCAAAAAGATGATTCAGAACGAAATCTTCGGCGCGACATACGAGGTCACCTTGGAAGGCAAAAACGAGGGCGTTTTTCTCAACCGCCTCACCTTTGACAAGGACTTCTATGTACTCGACAAGGTTATTTTTGAAACAAAAGCCGAAAGCACCGAATATGAACTCTACCTCGTTCCCGAAGCGGACGGAGCACCTTCAAACGACACGGATACATGGAAGCTCATCGGCAGCGGTACAACCGATCACGCGGGTTATATCTGCACTGACATCAACAACATAGAGCTGACACAAAGCACCGCGTCGATCGCGGTCAAGCTCAAAAACAACGGCGGCGACGCCAAAATCGGCGTTGACGAGTGGGTCGATACCAGCAACGGCGCGTTCAAGTTTATACCCGAATCCGAATTCGGAATGAGCTACTTTTATGATAACGGCAAAATGACCGATCTTATGCAGTGGTACAAGGACACTCTGAACAACGATATGGGCGGAACCCTTGTTATCAAGGGGCTGACATTCAAGCCCGAGAGCGGCGACGTTAATCTGGATTCAAATGTCGATATTTTAGATGTAACTCTGATTCAACAGTATCTTGCGGAACTCGAACAGCTTAGTACGAATCAGAAAAAGCTCGCGGACTTTAACGGCGACGGCGAAATTGACATTTCCGACGCAACAGCGATTCAGGTAAAGATAGCTTCTTAACAACACAATAAAAGCAAAAAGAGAAGTCCCCAAACAGGACTTCTCTTTTTTGCGCGTATCCGGACAAACAAAAAAGGCGGTTTTGAACCGCCCTTTGTTTTAGAGATAGTAGTTATAGATACCGCTCGCAATCTTCTGAACGAGAGTTGCGTCTGCAATGGTGATCTTTCCGTCAAAGTCGAAGTCACACCATTTAAGCTGCTTAGCGGTTAAGTTACCCATACCTGCGGCTGCCTTCTGAATCAGGGTCGCATCTACAATGTCGATCACACCGTCGGCGTTAACATCGCCTGTGCCGATACCGTTTGAGAAATCGGGCTCGGTTGCCTTCTCTGTGGGAGCCTCTGTGGGAACCTCGGGAAGAGTCGTCGGAGCTGCTGTTGTGGGAGCAACGGTGGTGGGAGCTGCCGTCGTGGGTGCCTCTGTGGGAACCTCGGGGATTGTTGTGGCAGGCTCAGTTGCCTTCTGTGTGGCAGGAGCTGTTGTGGGAGCCTCTGTGGGTTCCTCGGTGGGAACAACGTCATCCTTCCATGTATCAAGTCCGCCTGTGTACTTGCAGTAGTTGAGAGCTACCCAGCCGTCCCAGCCGTCATAGCTTGTCTCGCCCCAAGTGAGGTCTTCGTTCTTCTTGACAGCAGTAACCTGGAGCTTAGCGCCGTCGGGAACCTTTGTAACAAAGCTGTAGCGTGTGCCGGCGCCTGTTCTCATCATGAGATAATCGTCAACTGTTACCTGATAAACGCCCTTTTCGTAGTTCTTGCCTACTAAGGGAGTATCGGTATTGTCGCTGTTGTCGTCGATAATAACGGGGTTGCTGCCGCTGCCGCCGTTACCGCCCGAACCGGGATTCACAACGACCTCAGCGGAATCTACAGCGTAGATATAGCCCTGGAAGTTCCACCAGCTGCTGCCGCCGGGATTGGAATCGTTGACGTTTGCATATGTGAGATAGAACGGCTCGCATGTGCCGTATCTGGCGCTCCATGCGGAGTTTGAGAGAATCATCTCGCCTGTGGAGGTGTTTATGTACTCAACCACAGCTACGTGACCGCCGCCGCCGTTGTAAGACCAGCATGCTACAGCGCCGAGTCTGGGAGTCTGGCCGTAGCTGTAATAGCCGTTTCTCATATTGTAGCCGTACCAGTCCTCTGCGTTGCTGGTTGCGAGGTTGGGCTTCTTGCCGGTGATTTCGTAAACTCTGCCGTAGGCGTAAGCTGTACAGTTCGGGAGACCGTAGCCCGCTGGATAGAACGGGTTCTTATCGCTGTAGTAGTACTCGTTATCCGTAGAAGGCATTGTAGTGCGCATTGTAAATGTCAGTGCGCTTGCGGAAATCGAAAGCGCGAATACGGTTGTAAACAGGATCGCGACCGTGAGGACAACCGCAGGTATCCTTCTGATTAGCATCTTAGTCAAAGTAACACCCTTTCTTTAAGCAAAGGAATTCAATTCATTAAAGAGAATTCAGTGTTTTTTAGGTAAGCGACTATATGATTACAATTTCGTTACCGTTATTTATTCTAACATATTTTTCCGCAAAAATCAAACCTTAATTACCACGAGATTACACAAAAACGTGTTCCGAAATATGGACAACATTCACAATATCTGGTGGCCGGCTTGTAACCGCCACAAATTATTGCGTTTTTTCGCCCTCCAACTTTTATTATTAAATAAGAAGCAAAAACAAGGCGCAGTATTCAATAAAAGGTGGGGGAAATTATGTGCTTTTTGATGAATTTAATATTCCTGAAAAAAAGACTTGCTTTTTCTCCGAAAGTATGGTAATATATATCTTGCGGTTCAAAAGAACCCATATGCGCCGGTAGCTCAGCTGGATAGAGTGTCTGACTACGAATCAGAAGGTCGGGAGTTCGAGTCTCTTCCGGCGCGCCATAGAAAAAAGGATACCCACTCGGGTATCCTTTTTTCTATTTACTGCTGACAGCAAGCCGGAAGAGACTCGAAGGTGACGAGAACGACCGCCGCCGGTGGCGGATAAAAGGAGTTCGAGGAAGCGCCGAAACAGGGAGTTCGAGGAAGTACCTTCAGGTACGACGCTGAACGACCATGTTTCAAACGGAGAGTGTGCCAAGGCGCAGGCGGAACGCCGAGCCGCAGGCAAAAACGCTTCGGGGAAGCGTTTTTAACGAGAGCGACTGATGAATCTCTCCTTACGCACTGAACCGCTCAAGCGACGCAGGTATTTTCACATTTATTCCAACGCGCCATAAAAAACGGACGTCCATAGCGGACGTCTGTTTTTGTTTATGTTCATCAATAAATAAGTGGGGTTTCCACCTCTGAGTCCGAATTGCCCTTGACGTGGTGATAGACGACCTCGGATTTTTCGTCCTCTTTTACGCCTATGACCCATTCCTCGCTGCCGTCGCTGTCCTTGCCCTTTTCAACGCTCACGACCGTGCCGCCCGAGCTGCCGAGAGCCTCGGCTATAGCTTCGTCCTCGCGCATTCCGCCGTAGACATCAAAATTATTATCGGGCGTTTCTTCACCGCCGCTGCTTTCGGCCTTGGAATCGGCGGCTTTTGTTGTAGATACTTCAGTTTCGGCGGCAGCAGTCGGCTGAGTTGTTCCTTTCGCCTTTGTCGCGTCCTGTGCTGCCGCCTGTGTTGCTGACGTAGCTGTGGTCTGAGCCTGTGATGACGCTTCCTCACCGCAGCCCGACATTGCTGCGCACGCGATAAACGCGCACGCTGATAATATAAAAATAACTTTCTTCATTTCATTCACACTCACTTTACATCACACAAGTCTTTTATTACCTCGCCCGCGATGATGAGCCCTGCAACCGACGGCACAAACGCGTTTGAAGCGGGGATATCCTTGCGGACGCCGCTGCTTTCAGACGGCTTTCCGAGCGGCTTTCTCGCCTGTTCCTTTGAGTAAACGACCTTGAGCTTCTTTATTCCGCGCTTGCGGCATTCTATGCGCATTACGCGAGCGAGCGGACAGACAGAGGTTTTGCTGATGTCCGCGACCTCGAAGGCTGTCGGGTCGAGCTTGTTGCCCGCGCCCATCGAGCTGATTATCGGCGTACCTGCCGCCTGTGCCCTCTGCGCGAGCTCGAGCTTTCCGCTCACGGTATCGATCGCGTCGACGATATAGTCGTATTCCGTAAAGTCAAACTGCTCGGCGGTCTCCGGCAGATAGAACATGCGGTGAGCTTTGACCTCGCAGTCGGGGTTGATGTCCTTCACCCGAGCCGCCGCAACATCTACCTTGTACTGACCGAGGGTGCTGTGCAGGGCAATGATCTGTCGGTTGAGATTAGTAATGCTCACAGTGTCGTTGTCTATCAGATCGAGCTTTCCCACTCCCGAACGGGCGAGAGCCTCCACCGTATAGCCGCCGACGCCGCCCACTCCGAACACCGCGACGCGCGAGTTTTTCAGATTATCGAGCGCTTCCGTTCCCAAAAGCAACTCAGTTCTTTCAAATTGGTTCATATTTTCACTCCGATACAAAGCTGTTGAGCCGCTCAAAGTCGGGAATGCGGAAGCCGCTTCTGCCGACCTTCTCGATAAGTCCGTCGCTGACCAGCTTGCGCACATTGCGGCTGACCGTCTCGGCGCGCAGACCGACGCTGCCCGCGATATCGTCAAGACGCAGGGTTATATACGGCTCGTTGCTGCGCTTTTCGCGGTAGATAAGAAACGCCGCCACGCGCTTGACCGGCTCGCTGATAGAAAGAATGCGGCTGCGCTCGTTCGCGTCGTGGAGTTTGTTGCTGAGCATATGGATAACCTTTAGCGCGACCTTGGGGTCGCTGATGGCGGACTCAACATCGACGCGGCGGATATAACAGCAATATGTCTTTGTCAGGCAGACCGCCGAATAGGGATAGCTGCTCGCGGCAGAGAAAACTCCCTCCCATATGGTATCGTTGTCTGCAAATATACCGATGATGTTCTCGCGGCCGTCAGCCTCGTAGTTGCTGAGCTTGACCTGCCCCTGCTTGATGATCACAATCGACTCCACGCTGTCGCCCTCGTGAAAAACAAAGTCTCCGCGGCGCAGTGTCTTATGTGTTGAGTGGCGCAGAATGTCGATCTGCTTCTCCTCGGGCAGACCGTAGAGAAAGGCGATGTCCTTTATGCATCTGTCTGTGCATTCCTCGCAGGTATTCGGCTTTTGGCAGTTGGGATTGAACTTCATGCGCGCACTCCTCTCGTCAGGTTTTTGTATATTATAGCGCAATTTTTCGCGCATGTAAAGACTTGCGGCGGCGGAGAATCGGTGATATACTTAGCTTTGGAGAATTGGAGGTATTATTTTGGTTATAGATTTTCACACTCACACCTTTCCCGACAAGATGGCGGAGAAAACCGTCGCGCACCTCGCGAAAATCGGCGGACTTCCGCCTCACACCGACGGCAAACGAGGCTCTCTGCTTGAGTCAATGAATAAATACGGCATTGACCGCAGCGTTGTTCTGCCCGTGGCGACACTGCCGAAGCAGGAGAGGTCTATCAACGCTCTCTCAGCCGAGCTTAACGGAAAAGACGTGATATTTTACGCGGGCGGAATCCACCCCGACTGCGGGGACGTGTGCGGCACGCTGGATTTCATCAAAAAAAGCGGACTCTTCGGCATCAAGCTCCACCCCGACTATCAGGGCGTGCACTTCGACGACCCGAGGTACGTTAACATCATGCGCGAGGCAGCAAAGCGCGGCTTGTACATCGTGACTCACGCGGGTATCGACGTAGGCTTCCGCGATCATGTGCACTGCACGCCCGATATGATTCTGAACGTACTCGGTCAGCTTGAGGGCGTAATCGACAACAGACTGATTCTCGCGCACATGGGCAGCTACGAAATGCCCGACGAGGTACTCTGCAAGCTCTGCGGCAAGCCGGTTTACATGGACACCGCGGCGGTGCTCGACCTCTACCCCGACAAATGCGTTGAAATAATCAGAAAGCACGGCGCGGACAGGATTCTCTTCGCGACGGACTCGCCGTGGAAATCTCAGGGCGAGTATCTCGGGATATTTGAGAACCTGCCGCTGAGTGAGGGCGAAAAAGAAAAAATCCTCCACAGGAATGCTGAGAGGATTTTATCAGTAAAATAAAAATCACGCGGTAACGGGTTCCGTTACCGCGCTTGTATTTTAAAGTGTCTTGTGCTCGGTTCTCATGATAACGTCGAGCTGCTGCTCGCGTGTGAGGTCGATGAACTTTACAGCGTAGCCTGAAACGCGAATAGTGAAGTTCGCGTACTCGGGCTTTTCGGGGTGCTCCATGCAATCCCTGAGCTTCTCAACGCCGAATACGTTGACGTTGAGGTGATGAGCGCCCTGATCGAAGTAGCCGTCGAGGATATGCCAGAGGTTGTCCTTTCTCTCCTCGAGGGAGTGACCGAGAGCGTCGGGGCTGATGGTCTGGGTATTGGAAATACCGTCGAGAGCGTACTCATAGGGCAGCTTAGCGACGGAGTTGAGAGAAGCGAGCAATCCGTTCTTCTCAGCGCCGTAGGAGGGATTCGCGCCGGGGGCGAAGGGTGCGTGAGCCTTTCTGCCGTCGGGGGTAGCGCCTGTAGCCTTGCCGTAAACGACGTTTGAGGTGATCGTGAGGATAGATGTCGTCGGCTCGGAATGGCGGTAGGTGTGGTGCTCTCTGACCTTCTTCATGAACGCCTTGAGCAGCCAGATAGCGATGGAGTCGGCACGCTCGTCGTCGTTGCCGTAGCGCGGGAAGTCGCCTTCGATCTCGTAGTCGACGATCAGACCGCTATCGTTGCGGATCGGCTTAACCTTGGCGTACTTGATAGCACAGAGGGAGTCTACAACGTGGGAGAAGCCCGCGATACCTGTCGCGAAGGTGCGGCGGGTGTAGGTGTCGATGAGAGCCATCTCAGCCGCCTCGTAGTAGTACTTGTCGTGCATATAGTGAATGAGATTGAGGGTGTTGACATAGAGCTCAACAAGCCAGCTCATCATAGCGTTGAACTTGTGCATGACCTCGTCGTAGTTGAGGTACTCGGAGGTGATAGGCGCGATCTCGGGGCCTACCTGCTCGCCGGTAGCTACATCAACGCCGCCGTTGAGCGCGTAGATAAGGCACTTCGCGAGGTTTGCGCGCGCGCCGAAGAACTGGATCTCCTTGCCGGTCTGAGTCGCGGAAACGCAGCAGCAGATGCTGTAGTCGTCGCCCCAGACAGGACGCATTACGCAGTCGTTCTCGTACTGGATAGACGAGGTGTTGACCGAGATCTTCGCGGCGTACTTCTTGAACGCCTCGGGAAGTCTTGACGACCAGAGCACGGTGAGGTTAGGCTCGGGCGCAGGTCCCATGTTCTCGAGGGTATGGAGGAAGCGGAAGTCGTTCTTTGTTACCATGTGTCTGCCGTCCATACCGATACCTGCCATCTCGAGGGTTACCCATACGGGGTCACCGGAGAACAGCTCGTTGTAGGACGGAATACGCGCGAACTTGACCATACGGAACTTGAGAACGAGGTGGTCGATAAGCTCCTGAGCCTCTTTCTCTGTCAGGGTGCCCTCCTCGAGGTCGCGCTGAATATAGATATCCAGGAAGGTCGAGATTCTGCCGACGCTCATAGCTGCGCCGTTCTGTGTCTTGATCGCGGCGAGGTAACCGAAGTAGAGCCACTGAACAGCTTCCTTAGCGTTCTGAGCGGGCGCAGAGATATCGAAGCCGTAGATCTCAGCCATCTGCTTCATGCCCTTGAGAGCGCGGATCTGCTCGGCGATCTCCTCTCTGAGTCGGACATGCTCCTCGCTCATATTTCTGCCGCCGCAGTAGAATAAATCCTTCTCCTTTGTGAAGATAAGGTAGTCAAGTCCGTAGAGCGCAACTCTGCGGTAGTCGCCGACGATACGTCCTCTGCCGTAGGTGTCGGGCAGACCCGTGATGACGTGACTGTGACGAGCGCGCTTCATCTCAGGTGTGTAGGCGTCAAATACCGCCTGATTGTGGGTTTTATGATAATCGGTAAAGATTTTTACCAAGTCCTGATTCACCGTGTAGCCGTAGGTGGAAGCCGCCTGAACCGCCATCTTGATGCCGCCGTAGGGCATGAACGCGCGCTTGAGGGGCTTATCGGTCTGGAGTCCGACGACCTTTTCCAGATTCTTCATGCTCTCGTCGATATAACCGGGGCCGTAGCCTGTGAGTGAGGAAACTATCTCGGTCTCGCACTCCAATACGCCGCCCTTGGAACGCTCCTCCTTCTGAAGCTCCTGAAGTTTGCCCCAGAGCTTGTCGGTAGCCTCGGTGGGAGCCTCAAGGAAGCTCTCGTCGCCGTCGTACATGGTATAGTTGCTCTGAATAAACTCGCGGACGTTGACGTCCTCGCGCCATTTTCTGCCTGTGAAGCCTCTCCATGCGTGCTCCATCTCTTTGGTGACAGGGAAGGTTACTCCTGTTTCAAAGGTCATTTCAAACACTCCTTTATTTCAATCCGTTAAGAATATCGTTTGCGTTTTTGATTCTGTCAGCCGTCGGGGGCTGAGTGTCCTCAAGGGTGTAGCTCACGCCGAGCTCCTTCCACTTGTAGGCGCCCATGCTGTGATACGGCAGCACCTCTACCCTCTCGACATTTTGCAGGGTTTCGATGAAACCGCGCGTTTTGCGCAGCGCCTCATCGTCGTCGGTTATCCCGGGTACGAGCACGTGGCGTATCCACACCGGCTTGTTGATATCGGACAAGTATCTCAGCATATCTAGAATGCTGCCGTTGTAAGCGCCCGTCAGGGACTTGTGCGCGTCGGGATCGATGTGCTTTATATCGACGAGAAAGAGGTCGCACAGCGTGCACAGCTCCTCAAATTTCGAAAAAAACGGCTCCTTGCGCGCAAACGGCTGTCCCGCGGTGTCGATACAGGTGTTGATGCCGCGCTGCTTTGCCTTGCGCAGCAGCTCGAGGAGAAAGTCTATCTGAAGCAATGGCTCGCCGCCGCTGACGGTTATTCCGCCGTTTTTCCCCCAGTAGGGTCTGCAGCGTTCGGCCTTGTCAAGCAGCTCGTCCGCGCTCATCAGAGTACCGCCGTCAGTGCGCCATGTGTCGGCGTTGTGGCAGTAACGGCAGCGAAGCTTGCAGCCCTGCAGAAATATCAGGAAGCGCACGCCCGGCCCGTCGACGGAACCGAAGCTCTCGATGGAGTGGATCCTGCCCTCAGACATCATTCTCACACCCTTTCAATACCGTTCTTATTATGGTTTTAGTATAACAACCATACGCCCTTTCAACATTGATTTAAATCAATTTGACACCCAAATTCAAATTATCGGCAACTTATTGAAAAGCTCGTGAAAATAAGATATAATATAGTAGAATTTAACCATCGGAGGTCATTATGCGATACAATCTGCACACCCACACCTACCGCTGCAATCACGCGTCGGGAACGGACAGGGAATACGTTGAGGCGGCTATAAAGGCAGGCATGAAAACCTTAGGCTTTGCCGATCACTGTCCGCAGTTTTTTCCGAATGACTACTACAGCACCTTCCGCATGCGGCCCGAGGCGGCGGCTGATTACGTTGAGAGCCTTCGCACGCTCAAAAAGGAGTACAAGGACGACATAGAGATTCTGATCGGCTTTGAGACAGAGTACTACCCCGCGATTTTCGACAAGTTCAGGGAATTCATCGCGCCGCTTGATCTTGACTACATGATCATGGGTCAGCATTTCATTCACAACGAGTACGAGGTGCCGAATTACTACGCAAGCAACCCGACATATGAGGACGCAAAGCAGTACGTCAGACAGACTCTCGAGGGTCTGAGAACGGGCATGTTCACCTACATAGCCCACCCCGATATTCTCCGCCACGAGGATCCTGTCTTTTACCGCGAGCTGATGACGGAGTATTGCAGGGAGCTGAAGGATATGGATATCCCCGTTGAGTACAATATTCTCGGCTACCGCAACAAAAAATGGTATCCGAACGCGCTGTTCTGGCAGGTAGTCGCCGAGGTCGGCAACCGCGTTGTGCTCGGCTATGACGCGCACGAACCCGGAGCGCTTCTCGAGGAAAACAACTACGACGCGTGCATGGGGTACCTGAATATGCTCGGTATCACGCCGATACAGTTCAGGGATATAGAAATACGCCGTCCGAACGGCAAGATTTTCGGATAAAAAACATTTTAGTGCATTGACGCTTTACACAATGTGTTGTATAACATATGAGGAAAAATTGTAATTTGCGCAATAATGCTTTCGCGATTACGAACAATAAAAACAAGGAGGATAATTTTTATGCTATACCTTGACGATTTGTCAAGGACATTATGGAAAACTGCGTTTCCGCAAAAACACCGCACGAAGCTGAAATCAAAGAACTGACCGAGGTCATCACCGCGGAAAAGGAAAAAATCGAGGGTGAGTACGAGAAAATCGGCAGACTCTACTACAAGAACAATTCCCACAAGACCGACGGTGAGCTCGGCGCGCTTGTAGCAGGCGTTAACGCCTCTAAAAAGAAAATCAAGGACAGCAAGCTCAAGATCGGTCAGCTGTTTGATATCACCTTCTGTGAGGAATGCGGCGAGCAGGTCGACGAGGACGCTCTCTTCTGCAACAACTGCGGCGCAAAGATGCCCGTCAAGCTCCTGCCGGGTATGGTTCTCTGTAAGCACTGCAACAAGGCTGTAAGAGAAGGTATCCGCTTCTGCACAAACTGCGGCCACTCGATGCTCGAAGAGCCCGAGCCTCCCAAGGCGCTCAAGGAATGCGCTAACTGCGGCTTCACCACCAATGACCCCGACCTGATGTTCTGCGAGAACTGCGGCAGACGTCTTGTCACCGAGGACGGCGAAGAGGTCACACAGGAAGAGGAAGCTCCGAAGGAGCCGACCAAGAAAGTCTGCACCAACTGCGGCTTTGAGATTTTTGACGTTGAGACCATGTTCTGCAACGACTGCGGCAGACGTCTGGTAGAAGCATCTGAACTCGAGAAGGCGAACTGATAAAAACAAAACAGGACACTTCAGTGTCCTGTTTTGTTTTTAAATCATTTTCTTTTCTTTGCCTTGTTCACAAGACGGAGGATCTCGTCATCGGAAACCTTCCCGTCCCTCGCCGCGCGGATAAGAGCGCGGATATGCTCGTTGTCGTTGATATACGTCACAATGTCCATCGGTACGGTCTTTTCGGACGCGGATTCGCTCGCTAGGTCGTAAAAATACGCCTGCTCATCTTCGTCAAGCCCAAACAATGACACCATTCTCTGCAAAATCTCGTAGCTTGGCGCGTAACGCTTGCCTGTTTCGATGCTTGACTGGTATACGGGCGAAATCCCGAGCATTTCAGCCAACACACGGATAGACAGCTTCTTCGCTCTGCGCTTCAGTCTGACAAATTCTCCGAACAGCATCTCAATCATCTCCTATTTCTTCTATACTTTCCTTATTATCCCAGTTTCTATTATATACTGTGACAAAGCGGAGAGACAATTCATTTTTGTTAAAAAAATCACGAAAAATATGTTGGTTTCTGTTGGTTTTTGTGATACAATAGAAATCGCAAGAAGCCATTGACAAATTGGCAATAAAAATGTACTTTATAGACTCTGAAAGGGAGTTTATTATGGCAAATACTCTTACTCTGCTCGTCATTGAGGACGACGACTCCGTCTGCGGCGAATACGCGCGGCTGTGCAGCACCTCACGCGGTATCATTCTCGCCGGCGTTACGAATTCATCACAGGAGGGTCTTGAACTCACCAAAGAAAAACAGCCCGACGCGGTCGTGCTCGACCTCGAGCTGCACAACGGCAGCGGCAACGGGCTGCTATACCTTTCGGAACTGCAAAAGCTCAAGCTTGGTCATCAGCCGTACGTGATGGTCGTCACAAACAACATCAGCGCCGCCACCCACTCTCTTGCGCGCAAGATGGGTGCGGATTTTATCATCACAAAGAGCCAGACCGACTACAGCGTTTCGATGGTGCTCTCGATGCTCCAAAGCATCAGCGCCTGTATGTATGAAGGAAAGAAACCGGCTTCCGTTCCCGACGAAAGCTGCGGCGACCTCGACGGCAGGATATGCGCCGAGCTCGACCGCATCGGCATCAACCCCAAGCACAAGGGCAGACAGTACCTGCGCGAGGCGATCGCGCTGATTTGCGAGCGAAAGCAGCCGAACATAAGCGCCGTTATCGCGAAGCGCTATTCAACGACCTCCGCGAGCGTTGAGCGCGCCATGCAGCACGCCATCAACCGCGCGTGGAAGCTGACGGACATCGACACCCTGATAACCTGCTACACCGCGCGTATCAACCCTGCAAAGGGCGTTCCGACCACCACTGAGTTTATCTATTACTACGCGGAAAAAATCGTAAAATAACCATGGAACTTCGCCACATCTTTACCCAGAACAACATCGTACTCTGCTTTTTTCTGAACTGCATTTTCACCTATTTTTCGGCGGGACTGCTGTTTTACAGATCGCTCAATGAAAAAATATCTCTCAGAAAGTGCTTCCTGCTTTTAGCCTTCGGGGTAGCAATATCCGCGCTCTACGCGTGGGTGTTCAGATACAGCTGCCAGCTCGCGCAGGTCATCTCGTTTGCGGGTTCGACAGCGGTATTTTCAATGAGCCTCAAGGGAAACCGCAACAAAACCACCGCCGTGGGCTTTATGTCCAACGGCTTCGCGCATTTTCTGAGGTTCCTCTCGGCGATCACTGTCGCCTGTGTATTCAGCGTGTTAGGAATCGGAGTATATAACATCTACATGGCGCTTACCGCCAACGCACTGACGCTTTTTCAGGCTGAGCTTATCGCGCGGCTGAAGCGTCTGAGAAACGGAGTACAGTTTTTCCACAAGACCGAGAACCTCGGCATCGGGATTTTTCTCTCGGGCATAATCTTCATACTGACCTCTATCGACCTGCGCCGCGTGATTGTATCTGACACGACTCTGCTGGCGCTGCTCGCGGGAATAACGGTATCGGGCATAGGTATGTTCGTATGGGTAAAGCTCGCAATCACAAGGCACTATAAATCAAAGCTGCGCGACCGTGACGCTACGCTCAACCTGCGCGAGCTCGAGAACCATGGTGAGGAGCTTGACCGCCTGAACCGCACAAACGAGCTGCTCTCGGTAGTAGTGCACCGCGACAACCACCTCTTCCTGTCGCTTAAATCCGCCGCCGACAACGCGCGCAGCAAGGAAGAGCTCGCAGATGAGATACGCACACTCGTCCGCGAGCGCTCGGAGCTGATCGAAAGCGAAATTCGGGAAGCAGATCTGATGCCCGAAACAGGCGACAGAATGATTGACAACACCCTGCACTCACTCGCGCTGAGCGCGGCTTCAAAGGGAATCCGCCTGAGCGCAAACGTGACCGCTCCCGTGACCGAAATCATTGGCGACAGCCTCAGCCGCACGGCGCTTCAAACGCTGATTTCAGACCACGTAAAGGACGCGGTGATCGCTGTCGGCAGCCGTGACGACAAGCAGGGCAATATCCTGCTCAACCTCGCGCGCGACGGCAGAGTTTACACCCTGACGGTGCTCGACAACGGCGCGCCGTTCGAGCTCCATGTATTTGACAAGCTCGGACGCGAGCGCGTCACCACCCACTCCGACAGCGGCGGCAGCGGCATTGGCTTTATGCAAACCTTCTCGACGCTCAGAGCCTGCGACGGCAGCATTGTGATCACAGAATTCGAGAGCGGTCTGCCCTTCACAAAATCAGTCGGCTTCCGCTTTGACGGCAAGGGTAAGTTCGTCATAAAATCACCGCGCGCCGAACAAATAAAAAACGCCCTCACAAGAGAGGACGTTTTGGTAATCAATGAATAGTATCTGTCCTTCCCCTATCGGAAGGGCAGATTTTTTCTTTATAGGGAACTTCTCCGTCCCGCCGTTGATGAACTTTTCCAAAGGCGGGAGAGCGCGCCCATCGTGGCTTTTATTTCGGCTCCAGCTCGCCGCTTTTGTACATCTGCAGCAGGCGGAAGAGGTCGGCGATCTGACCGCGGATACGCTCGCCCGCGTCGGTGTCGTCGACCATCACGCGGTAGCGCTCCGTTTCGACGATCTCTGAATGAGATCTGATATCGCGGTTGGCTCTCAGCGCTGCCTCGACGCTCTCGAAGGGCTGGTGAGCCTTGAGCCGCAGACCGTGGGAATTGAAAATCAGAGTGTAGCCCGCGATACCCGTCGTGTCGTGGTAGTCGCGGCAGAAGCCGCCGTCGATCACAAGCAACTTGCCGTCCGCGCGGATAGGAAGCTCGCCTCTGACGGTGCGCACGGGAGTGTGACCGTTCACGATGTGCGCGTACGGTGAGTTCAGCCCGAACTCCGCGAGGATATTTTCACAGGTCGCGCGCTCGTGGTACAGGCGGTAGTATGGGTTCTGTTCCTCGTGCCAGGCGCTTTTATCGGAAATAAAGGTGCGCTCAAAGGTCTTGATGTTCCTGCCGCAGAGAGGCGACCTTCTGCCGCACCAGAGGTACCACATGAAGTCGAGCTCGTCCTGATTCTTATGCCTGCTGAAAAACGCCCTTCGCGCGCGGCTGTCAGCCATGTCGAAGTACGCCTTTCCGCTGTACTTTTTGCCGAAGTGCTCGACCTCGTCAAAGCTGCCGTCGTCCCTGAGAGGCACGCAGCCGTGATAGAGCAGGTTTCCGTTGCAGCAGCGGTACATTCCGCCCTTTTCGTACAGAAACGTGATGTGGCTCCTGAGAACCGCGCTGTTAAGGAAGGAATCTCTCAGTCCGTCGATGACCTCGCGTTCGCCTTCCGTCAACTCATATGGACCGTCGGGGTTTACGGTCGGGAAAAAGCTGTCGTTGAGCTGATATGTAACTCCCTCGCTTTCGACCGTGCTGCCGTTTATTTTTCCGAGCAGGAGCCTGTCGTCCATGCCGTACTCGGGGTGACGGAGAATCGCCTGACCCTCGAGTTTGAACTGAATGACCGCGATCGCCTTGAGAGCCGCGTCCATCGGTTCGCCGCCGTAGGTTTGACGAGCGAACAGTGTCAGCGCGCGAAGGCTGACGCCGTAGCCGCTCTCGAGGGTGCGAAGATTCCGGTATTTTACGCAGTTGCGCACGACGTTTGCGATACAAGCCTCGCTGCCCGACGCCGCGCCCATCCAGAGAATATCGTGGTTGCCCCACTCGATGTCGAGGGAATGTCTGCGCATGAGCAGATCGATAATCTTTTCGGCGGAGTCGCCCCTGTCGAAGATATCGCCGACAATATGCAGCCTGTCTACCGCGAGGCGCTTTATCAGCTCCGCGAGCGAAATAACGAAGTCCTCTGCTCCGAGCTCGGTGATGGTATCAAGGATCTGCTTGTGGTAGCGCACCTGATTGTCGTCCTCGTCGCGCTGGGCGTGGAGAAGCTCGTCGAGAATGTAGGCGTAGTCCTCGGGCATCGCCTTGCGCACCTTTGAGCGGGTGTACTTCGAGGACAGAAACCGCGCGACCTCGAGCATGTTGTTTATTGTCTGCTCGTACCACGCGCGGTCGGGCTCGCCCGATTTGCGCAGCAGCCTGAGCTTTTCCTTCGGGTAGTAAATAAGAGTGCACAGCTCGCCGCGTTCCTCCGCGGACAGAGTGCCGCCGAGGAGCATATCGACCTTCTCGCGCACAACGCCCGAGCAGTTGTTGAGAATGTGGCAGAACGCCTCGTACTCGCCGTGAATGTCGCTCATGAAGTGCTCGGTGCCCTTCGGCAGGTTGAGAATCGCGGTGAGGTTGATGATCTCGCGCGAGAGCGAGCGCATTGTCGGGTACTTTTCGGAGAGCAGCGCGTAATATTTTTTCTGTTCGTCCACGGTAACGCCCCCTTTCAGAGCCGCGTATATTATTTTACAGCTTCAAGCCTGTGGTTGTTTTCAGGAATTCCTGTAATTTGCCGAGAATTATCTCAACGCCGCCCTCGCTGTCGCTCTCAATGTTGAGCGGCATGATCGGGTCGTGAACCGAGAGCCTGAGCAGGAACCAGCCGTCGCCGTTGTCCCTGTCAAACGAAACGCGCACGCCCTCGCGGTTGTCGTCGGCGAGGTGCCAGTCGGGCTGAGCCTCGGCGTAAGCGGTCAGGTCGGCGATGATCCTCTCACCGCAGGCGCGGAAGTCCTTCTCAGTGATCTGATAGCGGATCTCGCGGCTCTCGAGAGGCTCCCTGAGGTCGGCGGTCAGTTCGTCGAGCTCCTTGCCTTCCTTGCGCATCTGAGCCGCCTTGATGATGATTTTGGTACAGAGATACGCGCCGTCGTCGAGGAAGTAGTTCTCGCGCATAGCGGCGTGACCCGAGGTCTCGATAGCGAGCGGACAGTTGATGCCCTGCGCGTTGAGCTCGAGCGCCTTATCGATAACGTTCTTGTAGCCGCGTCTGTAGCGGTAGTGCCTTCCGCCGAGGTTCTCCTCGATGAAGGCTTTCAGACCGCTTGAGGTTATCGAATCGGTGACAACGGTGCCGCCGTCGTTTCCCTCGAGGGCGATAGCCGCCGCCACAGCCACAAGGCGGTTGCGGTTTATCTCGTTGCCCTTGCTGTCAACAGCGCCGCCGCGGTCAACGTCTGTGTCAAAAATCACGCCCAGATCGGCGTTGTTCTCACGCACAGCCTCGCTGATGGAAGCCATAGCCACAGCGTCCTCGGGGTTCGGGACGTGGTTCGGGAACATTCCGTCGGGGTCGAGGTATCGGCTGCCCTCTGTATCGGCGCCCAGAACGGCGAGAACCTTCTCTGCATAAAAGCCGCCAGCGCCGTTGCCCGCGTCGACGACGATTTTAAAGCCTTTGAGCGGGTGCTCGTAGTCATCGGCGTTGACCTCGCGCTTTATCTTCTCGCACAGACCCTTGGCGTAGTCGGTCATGTAGTCGACGTCGGTGGTGCTGCCGCCGTCCATTAAATCGGGGTGCTTACCGTCCTGCGCGAAAGTGAGGATATCCTCGATGTCACTGCCCTCAAGACCGCCGCCGCGTGTGAAGAACTTGAGTCCGTTGCGGTTGAACGGGTGATGGCTCGCGGTGATCTGCAGCGCGCCATCGCAGCCCAGATCAACGGTTGTCATGAACATACTCGGGGTGGACGCGAGTCCGCAGCAGAGCACCTGAGCGCCCGCGCGTCTGAATCTCTCGGTGGTGAGCGCCATGATATGCGGTCCCGAGATACGGCTGTCCCTGCCGACGGAAATCTTAAGCTCCGAGGGCTGCTTGCCGACCTTTTCGCTGAGCCAGAGCACGAAGCCGTCAGCCATGTTTTCTATCACATCATCGGTGAGGTTCACGGGCTGACCCGCAACTCCCTCAGAGGCGACTCCGCGGATATCGGTGCCGCTTTTGAACTGTCTGTAAAACTCATTGAGCATAATAATCTCTCCATTCACTCGTTTTCTTCATTTTAACACAACCGCAGGGAAATCTCAATACACATAATCGGGAAGTTTGTAAAAACCTCACCTTGTTTTCACCGGGAGTCAATTGAAGTTGTATAAAACCTCCAAGGCGAATTTGTATGTTTGCGGCTGATATATTCTTTTTTGCGGTTACGCTTAGTAAATATTACCAGTTATCGCGCGGTGGTTTTGTATATTTCCGACACTCAATTAGCGTAACTTACAAATATTACCGCAATTTCTTGTTGACATTTCCGAAGAAGTGAGTATAATAAAGGACTGTCAGGAGCAGTTCACCTGACAGAACATTTTCATCAAGCCAATCCACGTTTTTCACGTTAATTTCAAAACTTCTAAATCCGGAAAGGGACGCTGCCAAGCGCCCCTTTTCGGTTTTTGCGGGCATTCGCGGCGGGCACGCGCCCGCGGGCAACACGCGTACTCTGGGGTTTATGATACTTCAAGTACTCATTTTCGCGGGAGATGTTCATCTGATCTTCGCTGCGGCTGTACCGGTTCTTGGGGCATTCATTTTGTGACAATTATTAAATCTTCTTAATAAATATTGAAAAGAATATTTTTCTGTATTATAATTAAAACGGAAATAAGATATTAGGTGATATTCTTTGTACAAGAACTTTCTTTTTGACCTAGACGGCACCCTGCTGCCGATGGATATGAAATATTTCATCGAGCTCTATGTCGCGGCTTTCTGCAAATGTCTGGCTCCCGTCACCAAAATCGAGTCGAAGCCGCTCATGGACTCTATCTGGGCGAGCGTGGCTCAGATGGCGCGAAACGACGGCGACTGCCTCAACGAAACGGTTTTCTGGCGCACGATGAACTCACGCTGCAAGCGCGATATGCGCGTTTTCAGCGATAACTTTGACAGCTTCTACCGCGGCGAGTTTTCGGTATGCCGAGCCGCTACAAAGGTTCAGCCGCTCGCAAAGGTCGTCGTTGACTACATCAAGAAGCGCGGCGGCAGGATTATTGTCGCTACCAACCCGATTTTCCCGAAATCCTCAACCTACACCCGAATTGAGTGGGCAGGTCTGAACGTCAACGACTTCTCCTACATCACTACCTACGACAACTCCTCAGCCTGCAAGCCGAACCTCAACTACTTTGAGGAGGTCTGCTCAGTCTGCGGTATCCACCCCGAGGAGAGCCTGATGATAGGCAACGATGTCGACGAGGACATGATTTCCTCACGCCTCGGCTTCGACACCTTCCTCGTCACGGACTGCCTCATCAACCGCTCTGATAAAAGCCTCAGTCTGTTCCGCCACGGCGACTTTGAGGACCTGTTCGATTTCATTCAGGATTCATATAAATAAACTTCACGGTTTGGCGCGCGCCAAACCTTTTCTTTTTTCCTATACCGAAAAATAATTACTGTCGGATATGATAGAATAAAATGTAATATGATTCAGGAGGCTGATGGCATGTCAGACGTAATCAGAATTTTTGTAGAAAAACGCGAGGGCTTCAATGTTGTCGCAAAGCAGACGCTTTGGGACATCCGCCACAACTTGGGCATGAGGTCCGTAACCGACCTGCGCTATATTGTGCGCTACGATATCGAGGGTCTTACCCGCGACGAATATGACAAGGCGAAGGGTATCGTGCTCTCAGAGCCGAACGCCGACGTTATTTACGAGGAAACTCTGCCCGTAGAAACCGGCTGGAGGGTCTTCGCTATGGAATATCTCCCCGGTCAGTACGACCAGCGCGGCGACTCCGCCGAGCAGTGCGTACAGCTTTTGACTCAGGGCGAGAGGTGCAAGGTGCTCACCGCGAGAGTCATCGCTCTCAAGGGCGACCTTACCGACGAGGAACAGAAGAAGGTAGAGGATTACCTTATCAACCCCGTTGAGAGCCGTCTGGCTTCCCTCGACAAGCCCGAGACGCTCGACATGGAAACTCCCGTTCCCGACGACGTTAAGCGCGTTGAGGGCTTCATCGGCTGGAACGACGACGAGATGGCTGAGTACTACGGCTCGATGGGCTTTGCCATGACGCTCGACGACCTCAAATTCTGCCGCGACTACTTCCGCGACGAGGAGAACCGCGACCCGAGCGTTACCGAGCTCAGGGTAATCGACACCTACTGGTCTGACCACTGCCGCCACACCACCTTCCTCACAAGACTCAGCAAGGTCGAGATCGAAAAGGCGGCTCTCGGCTCTGTCATCGAGGACGCTCTCAAGGAATACTACGCGACCCGCGACGAGGTTTACGGCAAGGACACCGACCGCATCGTGTCGCTGATGGATATGGCTCTCATGGGCATGAAGTCCCTCAAGAAAAAGGGCATGATCCCCGACCTCGACGAGAGCGACGAGATTAACGCCTGCTCGATCGAGGTCCCCGTAACGATCGACGGCAAAACCGAGAAATGGCTCGTTCAGTTCAAGAATGAGACCCACAACCACCCCACCGAAATCGAACCCTTCGGCGGCGCGGCTACCTGTCTGGGCGGCGCGATCCGCGATCCGCTCTCGGGACGCGCCTATGTATATCAGGCTATGCGCGTAACCGGCTCGGGCGATCCTACTATCCCCTTCAAGGACACAATGCACGGCAAGCTGCCCTCGCGCAAGATCACCACGGGCGCGGCTAACGGCTACTCGTCCTACGGCAACCAGATCGGTCTTGCCACGGGTCAGGTAGTTGAACTCTACGATCAGGGCTATGTCGCCAAGAGAATGGAGATCGGCGCGGTAATCGGCGCTTCCCCCAAGGAGAACGTTATCCGCGAGGTACCCATGCCCGACGACGTTATCGTGCTTCTCGGCGGCAGAACCGGACGCGACGGCTGCGGCGGCGCTACAGGCTCCTCCAAGGCTCACACCGAAAGCTCCATCGAAACCTGCGGTGCTGAGGTTCAGAAGGGTAATCCGCCCACAGAGCGCAAAATCCAGCGCCTGTTCCGCAATCCAAAGGTCGCAAAGCTCATAAAGCGCTGCAACGACTTCGGCGCGGGCGGCGTATGCGTAGCGATAGGCGAGCTTGCAGACGGTCTGACCGTTGAGCTCGACAAGGTAACAAAGAAATACGACGGCCTCGACGGCACAGAGCTCGCTATCTCCGAATCTCAGGAGAGAATGGCTGTCGTTCTCGATAAAAACGACGTTGACAAGTTCATCAAGTACGCAGAGACCGAAAACCTCGAAGCTACCGCAGTAGCTGTAGTTACCGAGAATCCGCGCCTGACGATGCACTGGAGAGGCGACAAGATCGTCGACCTCAGCCGCGCATTCCTCAACACAAACGGCGTAACACAGGTTGCAAAGGCGTTCATCACAGCTCCCAAGGCTGAGCACTGCTACCGCGAGGCGTGCCCCGAAAAGCTCGCAGACCTGCCCTTTGAGGAAGCTATCACTGAAAACATGGCTCGTCTTGAGGTCTGCTCACAGATCGGTCTGAGCGAACGCTTTGACGCTTCCATCGGCGCGGCGACCGTAATCATGCCCTTCGGCGGAAAGACTCAGCTCACTCCTCAGGAGGCAATGGCTGCCAAGATACCGCTTGAGAAGGGTGAAACCGACGACGCCACCGCGATGAGCTACGGCTTTATCCCCGGTGTTTCGCGCTGGAGCCCGTTCCACGGCTCGGCTTACGCTGTCGTTGAATCTACCTCAAAGCTCCTCGCAATCGGCGCTGATCCGCTGACGGCACGACTCACCTTCCAGGAATATTTCGAAAGACTAAATGACGTTCCCTCACGCTGGGGCAAGCCCGCCGCGGCTCTGCTCGGCGCTATGCAGGCTCAGCTCAAGCTCGGTCTGCCATCTATCGGCGGCAAGGACAGTATGTCCGGCTCCTTCGAGGACATCGACGTACCGCCTACCCTCGTAAGCTTCGCCGTAGCCATGACAAAGGCAAGCAAGACTATTTCCGCAGAGTTCAAGAAGTCAGGCTCAAAGATAATCTACGTTCCCGTTCCCGAGAACAAAGCGACCCTCATGCCCGACTGGGACAAGCTCATTGAGATGTACAAGGCTGTTTACGCCCTCATGGAGAGCGGCAATGTTCTCTCTGCATCCGTTGTCAAGGAAGGCGGCGCTGCGGCAAGCGTCTGCAAGGCGTGCTTCGGCAACGGCTTCGGCTTCAGCTTTACAAAGGAGCTCACCAACAAGGAACTCTTCGCTCCGCTCTCGGGCTCGCTTATTCTCGAGCTCGCTGACGGCGCGGCTCTCGACGGCGTGCTCAGCTACGACCTCGGTACCGTTACCGACGACGCGAATATCACAATGGGCGGCAAGTCAGTCGCTCTCAGTGATATTATAGAAAAGTGGACCTCTCCGCTGGAGAAGGTATTCCCGACTCAGGCTGAATGCCCCGAAATCTCGGTCGACGCTCCTCTGTACACAGAGAGAAACACCTCCTCTCCCGTCATTAAGACAGCAAAGCCGAAGGTATTCATTCCCGTATTCCCCGGCACAAACTGCGAGGTAGACACTGCGAGAGCCTTTGAGAAGGCAGGCGCTGAGGTCGAGATGCTCATCGTCAAGAACCTCACCCAGAGCGGAATCGAGGAAACCATCGAGCGCATGGAGCAGATCATCCGCCAGTCACAGATGATAATGCTTCCCGGCGGCTTCTCGGGCGGCGACGAGCCCGACGGCTCGGGCAAGTTCATCGCCACGACCTTCCGCAATCCGCGCGTGTCTGAGGCGGTAAGCGACCTGCTCAACAACCGCGACGGTCTGATGCTCGGTATCTGCAACGGCTTCCAGGCGCTGATAAAGCTCGGACTTGTTCCCTACGGCGAGATCCGCGAGCTCAAGCCAACCGACCCGACTCTGACCTTCAACACTGTCGGCCGACATATCTCCCATATGGCGTACACGCGCGTTACCTCGGTCAAGTCACCCTGGTTCAGCGGCGTCAACGCGGGCGACGTGTTCGCGATTCCCGTATCCCACGGCGAGGGCAGATTCATGGCTGACACCGAGACTGTAAAGCAGCTCGCAGCAAACGGTCAGATTGCTACCCAGTACGTCGACCTCGGCGGCAAGCCCTCAAGCAGCATTGAATTCAACCTCAACGGCTCCGTCTGCGCGATCGAGGGTATCACCTCGCCCGACGGCAGAGTGCTCGGCAAGATGGGCCACAGCGAGAGAAAAGGCGAAAACCTCTACAAAAACGTTCCGTTCGAGAAGGATCAGAAAATCTTTGAGAGCGGCGTAAACTACTTCAAATAAGCTGATTTTAATGGGCAGCCCGCAAAAGGCTGCCCATGTTTTTCTGTCCACAACACACAAAAATCCTCTGTTTGCATTGTTAAAATACACCAACCGACAATTCACGGATTTTTATTTTTAGGCATTGCTACAAAGTTGTTTTTTATCCGTTGACAACGTGCGCTGATTGGCTTATAATTTAGCTTGCTAAAGCCAAAAACATAAGGCTGTTCCGCCCAAACAGCGAGGAACGGTCAGAAAAAACAACTTGTAAAAAAAGGAGTACTATCATGGCATTTTGTAAGAATTGCGGACAGCAGATCAATGATGACGCGGCTTTCTGCCCCAACTGCGGCACAACCGTTGACAACGGCCAGCAGGCTCAGCAGCAGGCTCCCGTGCAGCCCCAGGTGATGAATAACGACGGCGCTCCCATCCCCGCCGAAAAAGGTCTCGCGTGGCTCGCGTACATTCTGTGGGCGCCCGCCTTCCTCATCCCCCTGTTTGTGAAGAAGACCTCCGCTTACTGCAAGTTTCACGTCAAGGAGGGCGCTACCCTCTGGGCGGCGCACATCGCTTACTGGCTCGTCACGACGATCCTGCTGGTGATCATCGACATTCCCACCAGAACCTACTACTACGGCTTCTACTGGCACAGCGGTCTGTACAATGTCCTTAACGTCATCTTCAGCCTTGGCAACGTCTTCTTCGGCGTGATGATGATCATCGGTATTGTCCGTGCGGCTACAGGCAAGAAGCTTGAGCTTCCGCTTATCGGCAAAATCCCCTTCATCAAGACTCTGATGGACAAGATTTACGCTTCTATCAACAAGTAATATATTTACATAGAATCAAACCCCGAAGCACTTCGCTTCGGGGTTTTGCTTTGCTTAAAGAATCGCTTTCCACTCCTGCGCCAGCCGTTCAAGGGAGTACGCGGCGTTCGCAGGGCTTGTCGACGGCAGCTTCACAGCATCAATGCCCGTCGCGGGATAGATATATTTCATGTACATTTTATGGGAGAGCGCGCCGTTGCAGAACACGCGGCTGACCTTGCTGTTCTCAAAAATCACGCCGAGGTCGTTCGGCACAACGTCGCGCACCGAGCTGTCCGACGAACCTGTGATCGTGCAGGAATGTATAGAATCCCACAGCGCAAGGTGGTGTCGCAGTATCAGCGCGGATTTCTCTTCGATTGTAACAGGCACATCCTCATTGCACAGCAGCGCAATCAGCTTCCAGAAGCGGTTCTGAGGATGTCCGTAGAAGAACATTGCCTCACGGGATTTGACCGACGGAAAGCTGCCGAGGATCAGCGTGCGCGATTCGCTGTCAAACAGCGGCGGAAAAGGATGGTCGATTCTCTGTGCCTCGCTCATTTCTTCATTCTCCTGATGTAGGCGAAGGTCTTCTCCTCGCCCTCGTCACGCAGCATTTCGAGCAGCTTGTTGAGCATCGCCTCGGTGTTCTCGTGCATTCTGTGCTTGCCCTTGACGCGAAGAAAGTACCCATACGGATGCGCGTCGGTGTAGTTTTTGCCGTTGTATATCTTGCTAGCAGCCACACGGTCGCAGAACATCTCTATCAGAAACCTTGTCGGCATCTCTACGTTCTCGATCTGCTTTGTCTTTGGGTTGTAGTCGTTCCAGTACTCGTAGTGGTGGCGGTTCCTGCCCTTGTGATGCATCCACGCACGCGAGCTGCCGTAGATCTCGCGTTCCTTCTCGTTGGGGCTGCGGTCGCCCTGAAAGAATTTTGCCCCGGGGATAAACTCCGTCGGACTGTACTTTGACAAATCGTGGCGTAGACCCTGCCAGAGGATTCCCGCGCGCGCGCAGTTGGCGATAACCTTGTGTCTGTGGTTGGTTATTGTCAGAAAGTGTTTGATCGGATGTCCCATATTTCTATCACCTTCCCTATTTTATCACAAAAAATAGCAAATGTAAAACTATTGATTATTTTTCCCGAAAATTGTATAATAGTAATCAGTATTACAATGAGGTAGATATATGACAAAAAGAATAATGATTATCGTATTATACGTAATCGCCGCCGCCATCATGCTGCTCTCGGGGCTGTGCCTTATCGGTCTGACCCAGAGCCTGCATATCTCAAAGCCCGAACCCGTATTTACGACGACGGAACCGACAGTCACCGAGGAAGCCTTTATAATGAAGCAAAACGAACCGACTGTCATTCACATCAAAAAAGAAAACGAGGATAAGCTGCTCTCATGGGAAAGCAGCGACGAGAGCATAGTTGAGGTCGACAGCGGCGGACGTCTTGACGCGTACGCAACAGGCGTCGCGGAGATTACGGCGCGCTACAAGGACGGCAGTGAGACCGTCTACACTGTCACCGTCGAGGAAGCCGAGAAAAAACCCGAGCGAAATATCTTCTCCACTGCAATAACCGCGAATGAGGATATCCTGGAGAGAAACGAGCTGGGAAATCAAGACCTTTATCACATTCTCGTCAACCGCGAACAGAACATCGTCACCGTCTACACCTACGACGATGACGGCGAGTACACCGTGCCTGTCCGCGCGATGGTATGCTCCTGCGGACTTGACAAAGGCACGATCACGGGCGAGTTCGAAACCTATTTCAAGACGGAGTGGCACGCACTTTTCGACGACGTATACGGAAAGTACGTCACGGGCATCGACGGCAACTTCCTATTTCACTCCGTACCCTATACCGAGCTGCTCAAAAACGACAGCCTCGAGAGCGACGAGTACAACAAGCTCGGCACAGACGCTTCTCTCGGCTGCGTAAGGCTCGCGGTGAGCGACGCGAAGTGGATCTACGACAACTGCCCCGTCGGCACATACGTTAAGATTTATGACAGCGACGAAACCGAGCCGCTCGGCAAACCCGTACCCATGCGCGTTGCCGACCTGAAAATCGGCTGGGATCCGACGGACAACGAGGAGGACAACCCCTACAACGGCAAAACTCCCAAAATCAAGCTGCCCGAGAGCACCAGCGTGCACCTCGGCGACGACTATAACATCTACCGCGGAGTTACGGCGACGGACAGCTGCGGCAATGATATCACCGATAAAATCGAGGCTGTGGGCAACGTTATCAGCTCGCGCAGGGGCGAGTACAAAATCACCTACCGCGTAACCGACGCGCTGAACCGAAGCGCCGAACAGTCGTTGATAATCTGGGTGGAATAAAAGAAAACGACCGGCTCAAAACCGTTTCTGGTTCTGAGCCGGTCAATTATTTTATTGATTACGGTTCGTTGGAAACGCCCTCGGGAAGCACGCCCTTGGGAGCGTCGCTCATGAACAGCGCCTTGATGGTCTTGTTGTCGGCAACGCCCGTTACCTCAAAACCTGCCGCCTTCTGGTAGTCCTTGACAGCCTGCTCGGTGAGATCGCCGAAATAGCCCGTTACGTTATCTACGCCGACAAGATAGTCGAGGTTCCACAGTCTGTGCTGCAGCTCCCATACGTCCTTGGAGTCGCCCTTGTCCTCGTCGCCCTTCTTGAGAGATAGGTCGTCGGTGATCTTGATGTCATATCTGTCCGCCTCTGAATGAGGAGCCGCGTTCGCTGGCTGAGTAGTTGCAGCCTGTGTTGCCGCCTGAGTCGCTGCCTGAGTCGCAGCCTCGGTAGCGGTCTGAGCGGGAGTCTGAGCCTGGGGCGCTGCCTCGTCTGTAGTAGCCTTCTTCGCAAGCTCGGGGTGCATGAAGCCGATCATCTTCTCGAGGGTAGCGAGAGCGGTAAGTCCCTGACGTGTGATATCCTTCTCGGAAACCTGGAGAGCCTTGCCCGAGGTGACCGCGGTGAGCTTTGAGAGAACGTCGTCGCTCTGGATCGCGTTGAGGGTCTGCTCGTCTGAATAGAAAATATAGTTGGGGTTCGCGATGCGCAGGGTGTTGACCTCAACGTTTCCGTCAATGATATTGACCGCCACGTTTACGGCGCCTGTGTAGCCGATGAGCATATCGACATAGGTGCCGCTCGTCATCACGCGAAGGCTGCCGTCGTCAACATAGAGGTAGCATGCGGTCTCGAGAGCGCCCGAGGTAGTCGAGGAAGAAACCTCGATCTTGAGCTTCTCCATATGTTCAATGAGCTTCTCGTAGGACGAGGTGCCCTTTTCAAGGCCAGTCACAGCGCCGCCGAGGATTTTGCCGATGGTCAGGTAGTTTGTCTCGAGCTCCTTGGGAGTGTCGGCGAGCGACATCTTAATAACCTGGATCTTCTTTTCCTGGAGCTGCTTTACGGCGTCGTCGTTGATCTTGTCGCCCGCGAAAACGACCTGTGCGCCCGAATTGATGATGCTGTTTACATCGGGCTCTGCCGCAGCGCCGAAATCGGGTGCAACGGAAAGGTAGCTCTGGTCAACCTCGGTGCTTCTGCCGACAATCTTGCCGTCGTAGTTCATATACGAGATGATGTCCGCAGCCGACGGATCGAGAACTACGATAGCCTCGGGTTCCTTGTCGATCGTAATGTTCGCGACAGTGACGGGATAGTTGCCGTCGCCGCAGCCCGCGAAGATTACCGCCGCGGTGCAGACCATGACTGCCGCGAGAAGAACGGAAATAATTCTTTTCATATTTAATCCTCCTGTTTATGTGTATAGTGATTCAACGTACTGCTTCGCACAACGCGGAGAACGTCCGCCCTTGACAAGCGCGAAACGCTCGGCTCCCGCAAACAGCTCAGCCTCGCTGATATTGATTCCCTTTTCCTTTGCCATAGCCGCAACGATCTCGAGGAACTCACTCTTCTTGGGCACGGTGTAGCAAACCGTCAGACCGAAGCGGTCGGAAAGCGAGAGCGTCTCCTGCATATTGTCGCGTGTGTTTACATCGTCGATCTCAAAAGCGCGGTCGGAGAGCTTCTCCTTGACGATGTGCCTGCGGTTCGAGGTGGCGTAAATAAGCGCGTTGCGCGGACGTGCCGCCAGTCCTCCCTCGAGAACCGCCTTGAGGGTGGTGTAGCTTCTGTCCTGATGCTGGAACGAGAGGTCGTCGATAAAGATGATGAACTTCATCGGAAGCAGCGAGAGCTTGTCCGCCAGCAGCGGAAAGTCGGTCAGCCGCTCCTTGGGGATCTCGACAATGCGCAGTCCGTCAGCCCTGAATGCGTTGGCAACCGCCTTGACGGTCGAGCTCTTGCCCGTTCCCATATCTCCGAAGAGCAGGCAGTTGTTGCAACTCTTGCCCTCGAGGAACGCCTTTGTGTTGGCAACGACCTTGTCGCGCTGGCTCTCATAGCCGGTGAATTCATCGAGCGAGATCGTGTCGTAATTTAGCACGGGACGGATATCTCCGTCGCGCCAAACGAACGCTTTGTATCTCGCGAACATACCGCAGCCGTTTTTGCGGTAGTAGGCGGCTACGTTATCGAGCGAGCCGTCGAACATTCTGAAGCTCTCGGCGCACTCGCCGCACTTCCACCTCGGCAGGCTGTCAGTCACAGCCAAAAGCTCCTCGGCGTGCGGATAGGCGGAAATCACCTTGTCGGCACTGAGCTCGGCGGCTGAGAGAATAGCCTCGCAGTCGCGTCTGACGGCGTGAAGCACGTCCTCGGGAAGCTCCCTGTATGTACCGCCCGCAGCGGCTCTTGTAAAACAGTTTTCGTCAAAAAGCGCCGCCTCGGTCATCGCGTAGGCGAGCTTGTCGGAACAGCCTCTCTCGCTGATAAGTGAGTAAAATTCGCCGTAGCACTCAAGAAATTGCTCGGGCGGCTTGTCGAGCGACGAGAGAAGGCGGTAAAACGCCCTTGGAACGCTCCGCGTGAGAATTCCGCGAAATACGGAAAGTGAGGCGATCCGCAGCCGCGTCAATTCGACCTTATTCATATGCATCATTCCAATCAACTTATATTGTACCCTTTTTTGACGTTTTAGTCAAGGGCGGCGCAGGATTTGAAAGGAAAAAATTGTCGCCTGACGAGCGACCTTTTCGCCTTGTAACTCTGTTATACTGTAGTTGTCAAAGGGAAAACACAGTATCATTCAAAACGGAGGTATTTATCATGAAAAACAATATTACTGAGATCGTTTTTATCCTCGACCGCAGCGGGTCCATGGGCGGACTTGAGAGCGACACCATCGGCGGCTTCAACTCCATGCTCAGAAAGCAGAAGAAGGATGAAGGAGAGGCGTTCGTTTCCACCGTACTCTTCGACCACGAGAGCGTGGTTCTCCACAACAGGCTCCCGATCGCGCAGGTGCCCGAGATGACCGACAGGGATTACACCGTCAGAGGCTGCACCGCTCTGCTTGACACTATCGGCGACGCCGTGCACCACATCAAAAATATCCACAAATACGCAAGACCCGAGGACGTGCCCGAGCACACGATGTTCGTGATCACCACCGACGGCATGGAAAACGCCAGCCGCAGATACTCGTCAAGCGACATCAAAAAGCTGATCGGGAAACAGAAAAAGCACGGCTGGGAATTCCTCTTCATCGGCGCCAACATCGACGCTGTCGAGACCGCGCACTGCTACGGAATCAGCGAGGACAGAGCGGTCAATTACCACGCCGACAAAAAGGGTACGGCGGTTGTTTTTGAGACCGTAAGCGCCGCCGTTGGCTCGGTGAGAAGCAGTGCTCCGCTCGCGCCGTGCTGGAGCAAGGAAATCAACGACGACTACAACTCAAGAAAGCACTGATAAAACAAAAAGGAGAGGCTGAAAACCTCTCCTTAATTATTTTGTAGTGTCGTCAAGGGATGTTACCTTGTCGTAGTAAACGCTGAGGAACAGCTCAAAGAACTCGCTGTCCTTGATATAATACAAAGCTCTGCCGTCGTCGGGATTCTCCTTGATATCGCAGTTGACACGGTAGAATTCAAAGTCCATACCCTTGCCCGAAATAACCTGCTGCGCCAGTGTAGTAACCTTCGCCGGGTTCATGTTTGTGCATGAATACGGCGCCGACTCGTTGAACAGCGTCAGCGGAACGGAAATATCCTGCTTGGTCTGCGAGATAACCTTATCCATAAACGACTTGGTATAGACCTTCTGTCGTTCCATTCGGAAAAGGTTGGCGTCAAGCCTGTCCATTCGCCTCTTGCGCACAAAGGTCTCCGCCTCATCGCCGACGAGGTGGTATTCCTCACCCTCAACAAACTGTTCTATAGTTTCGGGAGAGATAACGTCGACTCCGCCGACCGCGTCGTTCAGCTCGGAAATGCCGTCGAGGTCGAGCGCGAAGTAGGTGCTGATCGGAATGTTATAGAAAATACGGCGCACAGACGCTACCATATTCTCACAGCTCGATTCCTTGCCGTCGCCGTAAGCGTAAGCAAGACAAAGCTGCTGCTTTCTCATTCCGGCGTAGCTGCCGCCGACCGAATAGACTGCGACGTCGGTAATGGTATCTCTCGGGATTGCGATCATGCTGGTCTTGTTCTTGTCAAAATCCATAGCCATCATGACGATCGCGTCAGCCTGACCGCCGAGTCCCTCGGAAGTCAGATTCTCGATATCGCGCATATCCACGCCCATGAAAAGCAGGTTGGTGATATGCTCGTTCATCTTGTAGGTCTCGCAGTTATAGACAATGTATTTACCGTCGTCCTGAACCTTGGCGGGAACCTCTTCGGGCGCGACGATCTTGATGTCCTCGCTGTTGAACAGCTCCCGGTTGCCCTTGTTATACAGAATCAACGCTGTGCCCACTGTAACCAGTATCAGAGAAAGCAATACACAGCCGATTATCAGCAGCGCCTTCTTCCAGCCCTTCATCTTCTTTTTGCGGCGCGAGCCGTGGTGATGATGGTGGTGATGATGGTGATGGTGCGAATGTCCGCTGTGGCTGTGACTGCGGCTGCCTCTGCTGCTGCGGGTCGACATGACAAACTGCATATCATCGGCGCTCTCAGTGCTTTCATCCTGTGTTTGTAAATGATGGTGAGTGCGCTTTGTCTTCAGATAAAGATAGTCGTTTGCGTCGTCCTTGACGGTTCTTTCGTCCTGCTGAACAGGTACCCTCTCTCCCGTCGGACGGATATCCTCAGATGCCGAATATATATCTTCAAACTGTCCGTTTTCATCATTCGGTTTTTTCATCGCTTACCAACACCCCCTGCACCAGATAGCGGCCGTCGCCGTAATTCAGACAGGTGCTCAGAACAACGAGCTTGGAATCAAGGCCCAGATTGACGGAATCTCGCACATTGCTGTTCAGACTTCTCGGATTCTTTGCCTGATCAAGCCAGTCCTGAAAAACAGCGTCGTCCTTGAAGTCAAATGAATTCATAATATGTCTGCTGTCGTATTCGAAAGCGCTCACTACCTCGTAGGTCAGCTTTCTGTCGGCAGTATAAATGTAAAAATACGGATGCTCGTCAAAGAACGTCTTGTCGCTGAAATTGTACAGCGTCGCAAACATCGAGCCGTTAAGCATATTGTGACCGTAAAGTACGGTTACTCTGTCATTGTAAGACAGGCTGTTACAGGATTGGGTGTAAATCGTTCCCGGGAAGCTGTAGTTTTTATAAACGTCGTGGTCAAGATAAAAATTATCCTCTTCCTCACTTTGTGCCACGGGATAGTTGACATTTGTATCGGGAATGTATATCCACGAGTAAATGTCCGGGTTCATAGCAGACAGTTCCTCAAGGTTTACCGGATTCTCTTTGGTATCCGTGTCTACCTTATCAGGTCTGGCAACCTTGGTTTCTTCAGGCTTTGTGGTGCCGTCAACTTTTGGAGCTGTAGTTCCTTCAACGTCGATATTCGACGCAAAGGAGCTTGCAATATTATCATAAACCTTCTCTTCGGCGTCTGAGCTGATGGTCTTGTAGACCAGATAACCGCATGTGCCTAGAGCGATGAGTGCACAGATAACAATTACCGCAATCAAAACCCCTTTTTTGCTTTTGTGCATAAGGCGTCTCCTTTAATTCAATAAAAAAGGCCTCTTTTATCAAAGAGGCCTTTTCAGCTTTCAGGCTTATAATTACTTTCTTGACTTAGCAAGAGCAACGGAAGCCGCGCCGCAAGCTGTCAGAGAAAGAGCAATGACGGAATAAACCGCGATGTCTGAAGAACCAGTCTTGGGAGACTCCTTGGGATTGTCCTTCTTCGGAGAAGTAGCAGTAGTTGCTACAGGACTATCCAAAGACGCAAATGCGGGTACAACAGAGAAAGCCATAATAGCGGTGACTGCAAGAGCCGCAAAAATCTTTTTCATGTTCATTATCTCCTGTTACAATTTTGATGTATTGTGCGTACCAACTTGCCCTCTCATTGAGGACATTAACATTATATCACATCGTTTCTGAAATGTAAAGAGTAAAGTTTTATTAATTATAACTAATATGCGGTTTTTTTTCTTGATTTTTCCATGCTTTTAAACAAATGCACCCCCAAATAACAGTATTTTATTGAAAGTTCAGATTTAAAAAGTTATAATAGAAACAACGAAATATGAAAGGGCTGATGACGATGAACGTCGCTTCACTTCAACAGGAAATACTCAAACTAAAACAGGAAAAAGACGTATGTGTGCTCGCGCACAGCTATGTCGCGCGCGAAATCTGTGAGATCGCCGACTTCACCGGCGACAGCTACAAGCTCAGCGTCGACGCGACCAAGGTCAGCAACAAAAACATTCTGATGTGCGGCGTACGCTTCATGGCTGAAACCTGCAAGATTCTCTCTCCCGACAAGCACGTATGGCTCGCACAGCCCTTCGCGGGATGCGAGATGGCCGATCAGATGGACAGAGAGATGATCTCCCGCGTAAAGAAGGATTACCCGGACTACACCGTCGTCGCCTACGTAAATACCACGGCTGAGCTCAAAACGATCTGCGACGTCTGCGTCACCAGCTCGTCTGCGGTAAAGATCGTAAATAATATAGAAAACAAGAATCTCCTCTTCATTCCCGACTGCAACCTCGGCAGCTTTGTCGCGCAGCAGTGTCCCGACAAGAACATCAAGCTGCTCAGCGGCTGCTGCCCTATCCACGCCTCTGTCACTGCCGAGGACGTCAAAGCCGCAAAGGAACAATATCCGGACGCGGAGCTGCTCGTTCACCCCGAATGCAAACCCGAGGTGTGCGAACAGGCTGACTACATCGGCTCGACCTCGGGCATCATGGACTACGCCGTAAAGTCGGACAAGAAGGAGTTCATCATCGGCACCGAGATAAGCATTGCCGAGCACCTGCAGTATATGTGCTCCGACAAGACCTTCCACATTCTCTCGCTCAAGCTGATCTGCCCCAACATGAAGGCGACCACTCTGATGGACGTCTACAACTGTCTTTCGGGCAAGGGCGGCGAGGAGATCCTGCTCTCCGACGAAACGATCAGAGACGCCGGCAAGTGCATTGACGAAATGATCAGACTGGGTGAATAAATGAAGGCCCTTATCGCGATGAGCGGCGGAGTCGACAGCTCCGTCGCCGCATATCTTACAATGAAAAGCGGATACGACTGCACTGGCGTTACCCTCAAGCTGTACGACAGCGAGGATACGGACGAGCTGCGCGAAAAGACCTGCTGCTCGCTCGACGACGTTGAGGACGCGAGAAGCGTCTGCCGGCACCTCGGTATCCCGTACTTCGTGCGCAACTTCAAGGAGAGCTTCCGCGAAAACGTCATCGAACGCTTTATCAGCGCTTACGAAAACGGCGCGACCCCGAACCCCTGCATCGACTGCAACCGCTATATTAAATTTGAAAAGCTGATGCTCCACGCGCGCGAGCTCGGTATGGACAAGCTCGTCACCGGGCATTACGCGCGCGTTGAATACGACGAAGAGAGAGGCAGGTATATTCTGAAAAAAGCGATCGACCTCAGCAAGGATCAGAGCTATGTGCTCTATTCGCTCACTCAGGAGCAGCTCTCGATGCTGTATCTTCCGCTCGGAGAACTGACAAAAACCGAGACCCGCGCAATCGCCGAACAAAACGGCTTTGTCAACGCCGCCAAGCGCGACAGCCAGGACATCTGCTTTGTGCCCGACGGAAAGTACGCGGAGTTCATCGAGCGCCGGACGGGCAAAAGCTATCCCTCCGGCGATTTCGTCGACGAGGAAGGAAACGTACTCGGCGAGCACAAGGGAATCATCCGCTACACAATCGGTCAGCGCAAGGGTCTGGGACTCGCTCTTCCCCACCCGATGTACGTCAAGGAAAAGAACCTCGAAGAAAACAAGGTTATCCTCTGCGAAAACGAAGCGCTGTTCTCAAAAGAGCTTACGGCGACCGATGTCAACCTGATTTCGACCGACAGGATAGAAGGCGAAATGAGAGTCAGCGCGAGGGTGCGCTATAACCAGAAGGAACAGCCCGCGACCGTTACGCAGCCTGACGGCGACAGGATCCGCGTAGTCTTTGACGAGCCGCAGCGCGCTGTCTGCAAGGGACAGGCGGTCGTGCTCTACGACGGCGATATCGTAGTCGGCGGCGGAGTAATTGAATAGAAAACAAAAGGCGTCCGCACAGGACGTCTTTTTCTTTGCAAAATTAAAGGCAGACGTCAGACCGATGAGAGCTAACGCCTGCCAGTTCATTGTGGGGGATTCCACAAATATTGACGTTAAATTAATCTTGGATTATGCCAAAAGATTGGATTAAAACGCCCCGAAAATTGGCGGCGTTTTAATCCGAGCATAACCATTTTTCAATTTGATCCTGCAGGCCGTCAGCGGTGCTGATGGTCTGTTCATCACATCCGAGAAAATCAGCCAAAAATGGTGGCTTCACTTCTTCCGCCTTCTGGTGAGCCACGTAAACGGCGACATCGTGGGTGAACTTATGAATGTCGCCCGGTCTGCGCTGCCCCGACAGAATTCTGGAAATATACGAGGGATCGTAATTAAGTTTTCTGCCGAGCTCATTGTTGCTGATTTCAAAACTTCTCAAAAGCTGCTTCAGATTTCGGATATAGGTATCAAAAGAAATTGACAGTACATTTCCGATGGAATCACAGATACTGTCCCTGATCTCTTCCACAGAGGGAGGATCGGGCAACAGCTGATGAAGGCCTTCGGCGAGAGCACGCACCTGCTCGCTGTCAATGCCGGGTACTCGATAACCTTTTCTGTACCTGCTTATTGTTCCTTCCGATAGCCCTGAAGCTGTCGCAAGCTCCTTGCTTGAACACTTTGCCTGCAGAATGTAGTCATTTAACCGATTCCGGAAAGTCATTTTCATTTCCCCATTCTGTACGTTAAGAGAATTATATCACAAAAAAACTCACTTTTGTGAACTATTTCCGATTTGTCAATGACATTTTGGTTGGAGAATTGACACTTTCGTCATACAGATAATATTATTTTGGGGAAATGGTGATAAAAATATTCATTTTTTGCAAGGTTTGTTTGTGCACAATGATTTTTTGCAAATGTATATTTTTTACTTCGGTTACATTTTTATTCAATTTTGTTTAGTACACTTTATATATTGCGGTTGCCGAGTTCCTCCGAAATCCTGTCAACCGTTCCCTCGATATCCGCCGCTGAATTTACGCTGACCGTAAGGTCGGAATATTTTGCGTAGAGCGGTGAACGGTTGCGGAAAACATCCTCAAGGGTTTCGTTCGGTTGGAAAACGATACCGCGCGTGCGGATATTTTTCACCCTGCGGCTTATCTCCTCAAATGGCACATCGATAAAAACCACCGTTCCGACAGAATGCAGATGCTCCATCGCCTGTGCGCTGAGAACCATCGAGCCGCCCGTGGCGACAACAGTGTGGTCGCATTCAAGCTCCGAGCCGACGGCTTCCTCGAGCGCGAGAAAGCTGTCCAGCCCGTCGGAGTCCAGTATTTTTTGCAGAGGCTTGCCCGCCCGTCTGCTGATGATCAGGTCGGTATCGACAAACGAATAGCCGATTGCCTTGGCAAGCAGTACGCCGAGCGTACTCTTGCCCGAGCCGGGCATGCCGATTAAAATTACGTTGTTTTTCATTAAAGTATACGGATATTAAGCGAGTCTGTGCTCGAGGTGGGTACGGTCTTGTTCGAGGAGAGAACAACAACCGTGTCGCCTCTCTTGACAAGGCCGGTGCCGAGCGCTTTTTCCATTGCCTGTGTGGTGATGTCGTCGGAATTGAGTTTTTCCTCGCCGACAAGCGCGGTAACGCCCCAGTTGAGGCTGAGCTTGCGGCAGACTCTCTCGCTCGTTACGACAGCGATCACGGGAACCTCCGGACGGTAGTGAACCATCGCGCGCGCGACGCGGCCGGTGGCGCTCTCTACGATGATAGCTTTTGCGCCGACTTCCTTCGCGATCTCCTTTGCCGCCTTGCAGATGCTTCCGCGGAAAACATTCTGGTCCTTGATGGCGTGGCGCTCTACATAGTTCTGCAGCGCCTCAAATTCGCCGTTCTTCTCCGCCTCGGTGCAGATGTCGTTGAGCGCGCATACGCTCTCGAGGGGATATTTTCCCGCAGCAGATTCGCCCGACAGCATAACGGCGCTGGTGCCGTCGTATACAGCGTTCGCAACGTCACTGATCTCCGCACGGGTCGGACGCGGGTTGGTGGTCATGCTCTCGAGCATCTGGGTAGCCGTGATGACGTACTTGCCCTTTGCTACGCACTTGCGGATAAGTCGCTTCTGGATCTCTGGCAGCTTGATGAAGGGAATCTCAACGCCCATGTCGCCTCTCGCAACCATGATGCCGTCGGCGTAGTCCATGATCAGATCCATGTCGTCAACGCCGCCCTGGTTCTCGATCTTCGCGATTATTTCAACGTGCTCGTAGCCGATACTGTCAATGAAGTCGCGGAGCGTGCGCACATCCTCGTGATTTCTTACAAATGACGCAGCGACGACGTCAGCGCCCTGCGAAAGACCGAACTCGATGTCGCGTCTGTCCTGCGCGCTTACGTATGGCATGCTGATATGATAGCCGGGGATATTTATGCTCTTGCGGTTCTTGATGACGCCGCCCTTGTTTACGCGGCAGACGATGCGGTCGGGATAGACCTCCTTGACAATAATGGAAATCAGACCGTCGTCAAGCAACAGCTCTCTGCCGATTGCGGCGCTGCCCTCGTTGAAGAAGATGTCGACGAGCTTCGGGTAGGAAATCGCAACTCCGTCAAAATCGCCCTCATCGCGCTCCTTGTAGAGTGTGAAATCCGCGCCTTCCTGAAGGGTCGCCTTTCCGTTGGCGAAGGTAGCGACTCTGACCTCGGGTCCCTTGGTGTCAAGAAGGATAGCGACGTTCTTTCCGCTCTCGGCAATCGCCTCACGGATCGTCTGGAAAACGACCGCCAGGTCCTCGTGGGTGCCGTGCGACATATTGACTCTGGCAACGTCCATGCCCGCGTCGATCATCTTGAGCAGCATTGGCTTTGTATTGCAGGCAGGGCCTATCGTGCAGACAATTTTTGTTTTTCTCATAGTTTATCCCCCTTTAGAATAGTTTAACCATACATCTTAATTATACAATAATATTTACGCAATTTCAATAATAACCTGATATTTTTTTACCGTTTTATAGCTAAAAGTAAGCAATTTCTTTGATATTACTTTGCATAAATCACGGGTGAGAAAAGCAAAATCTTGTTTTTTTGTTTCAGTTATTTTTATCTCAACGGCAAAATATTGCCCGTTTTGCCCCGAAAATGATTGTTTATTTTTATTTTATCACGCGAAATTCACAATGAACGGCATTTTTGTATATTTTTTTGGGAAGTTATAAATTTCATCTTTATTTTTTGATTTTAATTTGTTATAATAACAATGAACCAAAAGTGAAAAAAGGAAGTGTATTCATTTGAACCAGTCAAAAAACCGTTTTCTCATAGTATCGACAGCGGCGGCACTCGCTGCGATGCTGGCAACAGCGAGCATCCTCTCCGGATGCGGCGGCGGAGAAGGCGAGGCGAAGGAAACAAGAGTCGTCACCGAAACTCAGATCGTCACCAAGGTTGTCAACGGCGTTTTTACCGATGAGGAAGGCAACATTATCAAGGACGCAGACGGCAATCCGATGACCGCTCCGGCAGGCACACCCGATACAGACGCTAAGGAAAAGAGCGAGAGCGAGGCTAAGGAGAGCAAGTCGAACGGCGAGAAAAGCGAAGCTGCCGAAAGCAAGTCAGACGACGGATATAACGGTAGCAGCAAATCCGACGACAGCAAGGAGAGCAAATCCTCCGAGAGCAAGGAAAGCAAGTCGAGCAAGTCAAGCAAAAGCGAAGGCGGCGGCAGCGGCGAGGTGCTGAAGGTAGGCGGCGAGAGCTTCAGCGTCGGCGATGAGATCACCTGTGTTTACAGCGTTACATGTCCCGACAGCTTCATCAACTTCCAGGCCACTCTGAACTACGACAGCTCTGTTCTCAAGGCTACGGGCGCCAAAATGCAGGGCGACGCCTCCTCAGGCAGCGTTGTCAACTACAAGCTCGACGGCAAGGTCAAGTTCAACGGTATCAACCTCGCCGGATATGATTACACCGACGGCGGCAAGTTCATGTATGTCACCTACGAGGTCATCGGCTCAGGCTCGACCTCTCCCGAAATCAGCTGGGAAATCGTGACCGACGAGAAAAACAATCCTATGGTCGTCAACGGCGACATCAAGAGCAGCTTCAAGATTTCCGAGAGCTGGGAATAATTCAATAAAAATCCAAAGGCAGGACTGAGCTCCTGCCTTTGTTTTTTGCCGAAAAAAAGGAAGCCCGCAAACGCGGACTTCCATACTATTAAAATTCATCGATAATATCAGCTACATACTTCTGGATCAGAGTAGCGTCGGAAATATCAACAACGCCGTCACGGTTAACATCAGCCGCAAGGAATCGGTCCCCCGTCAGAATATTAATCTCTGCTATGTGCTTCTGAACAGCGGTAACGTCCATAACGGTTATCACGCCGTCGCCGTCAGCGTCGCCGAGGATATAGCCGCCCTTTGTCCTGAACGCAAAGCCGTTATCGTTGGCGTAACGCTCAGCCTCGGTGCCCTTGACGCCGACGATCGTAAGACCTTCGATCTTCTTCATCTCGTCCGCTTCCTCGTCCCTCCAGTAGCCGAGAGCGTTGTCCTCGATTTCGGTCACGGTAGCGGGAATCTCAAACTCCTTGATATTCTTGCAGTCGTAGAAAAGGAACATCGCGGGGATCTTCGTTATCGTTGACGGGAAGACCACGGCAATCAGGTTCTCCTTTTGCGACGCGTCCGACATGCAGCCGGCGGCGATCGCAACGGTGCCTTCCTCGATGGTGAGCACGGTGTCCTTGGGGACGCCGCCGTGATAGCCGTAGAATACCTTGCCGAAATAGACGGGACCGTTGGGCTGGTCGTTGAACCATTTGGTGTTCTCCGCGACGCCCGCGCCGACGTCGTAGAGAGAATCGGGAACCTCGATCTCCGCGAGGTTTGAGCATCCGCCGAACGCAAACGGACCGATCGACTCTACCTTGTCGGGAATATCGATCTTTTCAAGCGCGGAACAGCCGTTGAACGCTCCGCCCGCGATAGATTTGAGGTTCTTTGAGAGCTTTACTTCCCTGAGCTTTTTGCAGTCCCTGAACGTGATCATGCCGATATGCTCGACGCTGTCGGGAATTGTTACGCTCTCGATATCCGTTCCGTTGAAATTGCATGAGCGGATACCTTTAACGCCGTCCTTGATGTCGACGTTCTTTACCGTGAATTCGCTCCACGGCGCAGGATTTTTCTCATCATATCCGCCTGTTTCGCCGTTTCCGCTGATCGTCAGGGTGAAGGTCGCGGGGTCGTATCTCCAGTCGCATTCGCCCGTCTTGCCGCTGTAAACAGGCTCGGGCTCTGTACCGTCGCCGACATGGTGGTACTCATTGGCGTTGAGCGTATAGTTGTAAGCGCCCGTGTAAACGGTGTGGAAAGTGTCGTGGAGCTTATCGAAATCAACGCCCTCAGCCTGAATGACGATGCTATAAGTCCGTCCGCCGTATTCGAGCGTTTCGCCGGTCTTGACAAACGGTACCTTTTTCCAGTTCGCAAAGTAAATATTGCCGTCGTCGTCCTTGTAAATGTCATATGAGGCGTTAACGAAGGTGCCCATGGTCGTAAGATCATAGGGCTTTGGCTCAAACTTCTGAACGATGCCTCTCGCGGCGATCTCCTCAAGCGTGATGTCATCGTCCGTATTCACAGTATCTACGAAGTAGAAGCCCTTTTCCTCGTCGAATACAAGGTGGTGAAGGGTATAGTGAAGATCGTCCTCATGTCCCTCGCGATACCAGTTGTAAACTACGTATTTCTCGTCGCCCTTCTCCCAGAGGTTGCTTTTCATCGTATCGTCCGCGATCTCGTAGTCGGCGGGCGCGCAGCGGAGAGTCACTTCCTGAGTGACGGTTTTCATCTTGTACTTGAAGTCGCAGTCTTCACTCGCGAAATCCTCGTCCTTGATCCACCACTCGTACTCTTCCTCGGGATCGTAATACTCGCTCTCCTGATTCCTGTCATACAGTTTGACAAAAGCCTCGGGATCGTCGCCTGAGGTGTAGTGTACCTTCTGAACGATAACGCCGGTTTCTTCGCCCTGAGCCTTGGAAGACCTGTATGTCGCTGTCATTACATATTCGCTGTCCGGATCCGATTCTCTGGTAATTGCCTCGAGTTCCCTCATATTCCTGTCGGAGCTGTCCGGAGGCATATCCCAGCAATTCACCATTACATGCTCCTGCACGTCCTCGGTCACGACCGTGTAGCCGTTAGCCTCAAACTCGTCCTCGGTGAGCTTTACGTAATCGGAATCACTGTCGGCAACGTAGATTTCCTTCTCATTGTCCCAATGGTACTTGCTGATTTTGTATTTGTCGTCCCACTGCTGGACCGCGGCGTAAATGCCGTCGGGGTCGCCGGATTTTTTGACGAGTATGCCTTCGGAGCCGCGGTGTTCCCATTTCCATTCGTCGAAATAACCGATAGTGACAGGCTGATCCTTGAGAGCGAATTCGAACTGCTCGTCAAACTCCTCTTCTGAGAAGGTTTCCCATCTGAAGTCGGGATCCTCGGCGTAAACGTCGAGCTCGGGTATGTTGATATAGTGCGTCACGGAATATCCCGGCTCCTCCGAATAGTCGGACCAGTACGCGGAATAAAGTCCGTCGGGATCCGCTTTGCATATAACCTTTTTGTTGTGATGCCACTCAACGTCCGGGTCATCAACATAGGCGATATCTTCCCTGTCGGCTGCTACGTAGGTTTCCTCCTTGCCCGTCAGACCCGCCGCAACAGGCTTGCCGTCCTCGGTGAACACGGTGTCCTTGTCATCGTTCTCGAGATAGTTTGCGACAAATGCCGGTCCTTCTTCACTTTGCGCGTACATATTAACGGTAACGCTCTTGTCTATATTAAGGAACTGGTTCTCACCGCCGTTGTAAACGTAATATGGAGTGTCGCCCTTCTTGTCCGCGTTGAGATTGAGAGTACCCGTTCCCGTGATCGTTACGGAGGTGTTGTAGCCGTAGTTTATGACATCTATTCCCCTGAAGTTACAGGTTCCCGTGACCTTGAGCTTGAAGTCGTCGCCCATCATGTTTATGTAGATCGCAGCTGCGGGCATATCGACGTCTGTGACCGAGAGTGTGTTCGTCGAGAGGTTGTAGGAAACTCCCTCGGGAATCTTCCTCTCCTCCGAATACGCGTCAAAAATAATATAATAGTTGTCGTGCTCCTCGTCAACCCATTCATTGATTCTGATTGACGCGTAACCGAACAACGGAGGATTGTCCGGTGTGACCGGCATCGGTCCGTTCGCCGCGAACGCTGTCACGGGAACAAGGCTGAACGCCATTACTGCCGCGATAAGTACCGCGATGAATTTTTTCATAAAAATACTCCTTTCAAAATATAATATTAAATTCCCAATAACTGCTTTTTCTTAGCCGTGAATTCCTCGTCGGTGATCACACCCTCGTCGCGGAGCTGAGCGAGCTTGCGGATCTCGTCGGCGGTGAAGTTCTGCTGTGGTGCCTGCTGAGTCGCCTGTTCGGGCTGAGGTGCCTGACTGTACTGCGGCTGCGGCGGTGTTTGCTGGTACTGCGCGGACTGCGGGATCGGTACACCCTGAGGTACATACGGCGCGCCCTGCGGAACGTAACCCTGCTGAGCGGTGTTTGCGTTAGGGTCGCTCTCTGCCCAGTCGACTGCCTTGTCAACGCCTTCCTTGCCCGAAACTATGATCGTTTTGCCGAGGTCGCGGAAGGCGTGTCCGAGACCCGTGCCTGTATTTTTCCATGAATTCTTCAAATCAGCCATAATTTTTTCTCCGTTTAGAAAGTTTTTGTATATAATGATTGATATTATTATAGCTTATTTTTTCAATATTGTAAATAGTTTGCTCAAAAATTTTTTCTCCGTTTAGAAAGTTTTTATATATAATGATTGATATTATTATAGCTTATTTTTTCAATATTGTAAATAGTTTGCTCAAAATTGCAAATTGCTAAATCGGATATTTCTTATTTTAATTGTGCTTGCAAGAAGCGGCTGTTTATGCTATAATGTAGATTGATATTTTATCGACTATTCATCGGAAACAGGTGTATTTATGAGCAGACAGAGAACCGTGGTCAAGGTCGGCACCTCGACGCTTACCTATGAAAACGGAAAAATGAATTACAGGCGCGTTGAAGCGCTGTGCAAGGTGCTTTGCGACCTTCACAACAGCGGCGAGGACATTCTCCTCGTTTCGAGCGGCGCCATCGGCGTCGGAATGGGCAAAACAGGCCTTTCGCGCCGTCCCGAAAGCACAAAGAAAAAACAGGCTCTCGCCGCGATCGGTCAGTGCGAGCTGATGTTTATGTACGACAAACTCTTCGGCGAGTACAACCACAATGTAGCGCAGATTCTTCTGACCGCCGACGTGGTTGAAGCCGACCATACAAGGCAGAACATCGCGAACACCATTGAAGAACTGCTGGAAATGGATATTATCCCGATCATCAACGAGAACGACACCGTCGCCATCGACGAGATTTACGGCAACAACATCGGCGACAACGACATGCTCTCCGCGATCGTAGCGAGGATCGTCGAGGCTGACAGGCTCGTCATTCTCACCGACATCGACGGGCTTTACAGCTCAAACCCCAGAACCAATCCCGACGCCAAGAAGCTCGACGTCGTCAAGAAAATCGACTCCGAGATACTCGAAATGGCGGCGGGTTCAGGCTCCAACCGCGGCACAGGCGGTATGATAACGAAATTACAGGCGGCAAATTACGCGACAAAATGCGGCACCGAGGTGCACGTCGTCAACGGATCCGACCCTGCGATACTGTACAGGGTTTTTGACGGCGACTGCCCCGGCACAAAGTTTTTAGCGGTTAAATAAAGGAGGAATAACCATGACTCAACTCGAAATTATGGGCGCGGCTGCCAAAAAGGCGTCACGCTTTCTGATGAACGCGGGCTCCCGCAAGGACGAGGCTCTGCTCGCTATCGCGAAGGCTCTCCGCGAAAACTCCGCTGCGATCATCGCGGCAAACGACATTGACATCGAAAACGGAAAGGCGTCAGGTCTTACCGAATCACTGCTCGACCGTCTCAGACTCGACGAGGGCAGAATCGAGGGCATGGCGACAGGCGTTGCCGAGGTCGCGGCTCTTCCCGATCCCATCGGCAAAATCCTCGACGGCAGAACCCTCAAAAACGGTCTGAAAATCGAGAAGGTCACCGTCCCCATGGGCGTTATCGGCATTATCTACGAGGCGCGTCCCAACGTCACCTCCGACGCTGCGGCTCTCTGTCTCAAAGCAGGCAGCGCCGTTATCCTGCGCGGCGGCAAGGAGGCTATCAACTCCAACCGCGCAATCATGGACACAATGCGCGCGGCGATCAAGACCGTCGGCTTCCCCGAGGACTGCATCGCTCTCGTTCAGGACACCACACGTCAGAGCGCAACTGAGCTCATGCAGCTCACAGACTACCTCGACGTGCTTATCCCCAGAGGCGGCGCGGGTCTTATCAAGAGCGTCGTCGCGAACGCGAAGGTTCCCGTAATCGAGACAGGCGTCGGCAACTGCCACGTCTATGTGGACGCAAGCGCCGACGTCGAGATGGCTAAGAACATCGTATTCAACGCCAAGACATCACGTCCCTCTGTCTGCAACGCAATCGAAACCGTGCTTGTCCACAAGGACATCGCCGAAAAAGCCCTGCCCGAGATAAAAGCCGCTCTCGACACAAAGAACGTAGAGATCCGCGGCTGTGAAAAGACAAGAGAAATCCTCGGCGACAGCGTGATTGCCGCCACCGAGGACGATTATGCGAGGGAATTCCTCGACTATATTCTCGCGATCAAGGTCGTCTACAGCCTTGACGCGGCGATCGAGCACATCGCGGCCTACAGCACAGGCCACAGCGAGAGCATCGTCACAAGCGACTACGCCGCTGCCGAGAAGTTCACCGCCTGCGTTGACTCAGCCGCTGTTTACGTAAACGCCTCAACACGCTTCACAGACGGCGGAGAGTTCGGACTCGGCGCCGAAATCGGCATCTCCACCCAGAAGCTCCACGCCAGAGGCCCCATGGGCCTTAACGAGCTGACGAGCATGAAGTTTATCATCAAGGGCAGCGGTCAGATCCGCTGATCACAAGAGCATATACACCAGCGCGAGCAAAAGCCCCGGATCGCTGTTTTCGTCCATGAGCAGGAGCAACAGCGTCATCAGCAGACTGCGTTCCCTGTCACGGAAAAACAACTCCAACACGCCGCCCTTATTCGCTGGCGCGGACTTTGGCGGCGGCTTCGGTTCGGGCTTCGGCTCGGGCACGGGTTCATCTCTCGGCGGCTCGGGTTCGGGATGACTCGGCTGACCCGGCGGCGGTCTGCGCTCCTGTGAGCGCTTCATCTGCCTTGCGCGTGCGAGGGCTTCTTCCTCAAAGCTTGGCATACTCCACCTCCGTCAGAAAAATAATCCGCTGTCCTTCAATAGCGGAATGACCTTTATCAGCTTCATCAGCCGCTGCGCCTGATCGAGCCTTCTGAGCTTTTCCTCTCCGAGGAACGGACGAAGAGCGTTTAGCAGACGGCTAACCTCGTCGTCAACTGAATAGCTGCTCATCAGCGGCGCGAGCGACTGCATTGCGCCGAGCATCTCGTTTTTAGGCTCCGGCTTCGGCGCGGGTTTATTCAGTCCCAGCTGCTCGCCGAGACTCTGAACCTGCTTCATCGCCTCGGGATTGCTCAGTATCTGATTGAGCGCGTCCTGCATTTCAGACATACGACCTACCCCTTACTTTTTATTAAGAAGCTTCATTATCGCCTGAGCCTGCGGACTGTTAAGAATCTGCCGCTGCTTCTCGGGATCCGAGAGTATCTCCCTGACCTGCGCGTTGTCGCAGTCGGAATTTTGCAGAAGGCTGTCAACGTCGCCCTTCTCTGCGGCGGACTGAACCTTTTCGGGCGACATATTTAATTTTTGCGAGAGCTGCGCCATCAGCTCGTTCATTTTATCGGACATAAAACCACCTCACCATATACTATGCGCGAGGGTTGATTTTAGAACGGAGTTTTTATGCGTATTTTAGTGCTATCCGATACACACGGCGACTTCAACTCAATGCTCAGGGCGGTCGACGCCCAGAAAAACGCCGAGGTGATCATCCACTGCGGCGACGGCAAAGCCCAGATTGACTCGCTCACAGAGAAGTTCCCCGACAAAAAAATCATCGCCGTCCGCGGCAACTGCGACTTCGGTGCAAAATACCCCGACGTCCAGAATGTCGAGGTCGGCGGAAAGAAAATCTTCGTCACCCACGGACATCTCTTTCAGGTGAAGTTCACGCCTTACAACCTAATCTGCGCCGCGCGCGAGAACAAGGCGGACATAGTCTGTTTCGGCCACACCCACTGCGCCATGAACGAGTACGAGGACGGGCTGTACATCATGAACCCCGGCTCGTGTCACGGCTACTGCGCATCCTACGGCTACATCGACATCACCGACAAGGGCGATATCGTCACGAATATCGTCAGACTCGACAGAGAGGTATAACGTGAATTTCTGCGGATTCAGCTTTGACAGCGAAACGCGCGGACAGGTCAGCCGTCTCGCGCAGTCGGGCAGACTGCCCCACGCCGTCATTATCGAAAGCAAATCGGAAGAACAGGCTAAGAACCTCGCCGCGCTCTTATCGGCATACGCCGTGTGCGAGAGTGAGGACAAGCCGTGCGGAGTGTGCAGACAGTGCAAAAACGCGCTCAGCAACGCACACCCCGACATCAAAAAGCTTGAGCCCGACAAGAAGAGCAAATCGGGCATCTATTCAATTGAACAAATACGCGACCTCGCCGTTGACGCACAGGTGCGGCCAAACGACGCGGACGCGAAGGTATATATATTTGAGGAAGCGGACAAGCGCTTCCCCGAGGTACAGCAAAACGCCTTTCTCAAGCTGCTCGAGGAACCGCCGCAGCGGATTTATTTCCTGTTGCTCGTCAAGAGCGCGAAGGCTCTGCTGCCGACGATCCGCTCGCGCTGCACGATAATCAGAACAGGCGGCGAGGAAGCGATAAGCGGTGAAGCCGCGCAGAGCGCCAAGGAGATCATCACGGGCATTCTCTCGCCGAGGGAATACGAGCTGATGCTCGCAATGCGCGCGCTCACCGACAAAACGCAGCAGGCGGGAATTTTGCTCGCGGTTAAGAACCACCTGCGCGACGCGCTCGTAACGCTCTCGGGCGGCGACGCGAACAGCGACAAAAAGCTTGCGAGAAAGCTCGCTTCAAAGCTTACGCGCAAAAAAATAATCGAAATGATCGAGCTTACCGACAGCTGCGACTACAAGCTCAGGCAAAACAGCAACATTAACCTCCTCACAACATGGCTGTGCGGAGAATACAGGAGGATATTATGGCAGAGGTAATCGGAGTACGCTTCAAGGAAGTGGGCAAGGTATACTACTTTGACCCGCTGGACAACAAGCTCTCAACAGGAGATAAGGTCATCGTCGAAACCGCCCGCGGTCTGGAATGCGGCGAGGTCGCGATGCCCAACAAGGATATCGACGAGAAGGAGCTCAACCACCCGCTGAAGCCGCTCGTCCGCATCGCCACAAAGGACGATCTGCGCCGCGTTGAGGAGAACCGCAAAAAGGAAAAGTCAGCCCACAAAATCTGTGAGGAGAAGATCGCGAAGCACAAGCTCGTGATGAAGCTCGTCAACGTCGAGTACACCTTCGACAACAGCAAGATCATTTTCTACTTCACAGCCGACGGCAGGGTCGACTTCCGCGCGCTGGTAAAGGATCTCGCGTCCGTTTTCCGCACAAGGATCGAGCTGCGCCAGATCGGCGTCCGCGACGAGGCAAAGATGCTCGGCGGTCTGGGAATCTGCGGCAGACCCTTCTGCTGCAGCCGCTTCATGGGCGAGTTCCAGCCCGTTTCAATCAAGATGGCGAAGGAACAGGGGCTTTCGCTCTCACCGACAAAAATCTCGGGCACCTGCGGCAGACTGATGTGCTGCCTCAAGTACGAGCAGGAGGCATACACAGACCTTCTCCGCCATACCCCAAAGGTCGGCGCTGTCGTAAACACTCCCGAGGGCAAGGGTCTTGTGGTCGAAAACAACCTTATCGCGCGCACACTCAAGGTAAAGCTCGACAACACGCCCGACGACGTAGCACCCAAAACCTTCAAGGTAAGGCAGTGCAGACTGATCAAGGACGGCTTTATCAAGGTCGACAAGAAGGAACTGGAAAAGCTCAACGGCTTGGAATAACAAAGTTTGATAAAAAAATTTGCCGCACCTCTTGATTTCACGGAAATAGATGTTATAATATAAGTGAAATTTAATCAAGGAGGATTTACCTATGGCATATGTAATTACTGATGAATGCATCATGTGCGGTGCTTGCGCAGACGAGTGTCCCTGCTCTGCTATTTCAGAGGGCGACGGCAAGTATGTAATTGACGCTGACGCTTGCGTTGATTGCGGTTCCTGCGCAGAGGCTTGCCCCGTAGGCGCTCCCGTAGAGGGCTGATTTCGGGCAGCTGAAATTGAAACATCGGCGGCAAGGGTTTTTATCCTTGCCGCTGTTCTTTTGTCAGAGGAAAAGCTATGAACAACATTCACCTCGAGCCGCTCGGCGGCGGCTTGGAAATATACGTGTCGGAGAGCTACCGCTTTTCGACCGACACAATCCTGCTTGCGAACTTCTCGCAGCCTAAGGGTCGGAAAAAATGCGTCGACCTCGGCACAGGCTGCGGCACGATTCCGCTTATTTGGCTGAGAGAAAACAAACAACTCGAGATCGCGGCGGTGGACATTCAGGAAAACGCCTGCAAGCTCGCGCAGGACAGCATAAGCCGCAACGACCTCATTCAGATGACGGTGTATAACGCCGACCTAAAGGAGCTAAAGGGCGTACTGCCGTTCGGATACTACGACCTCGTCGCCTGCAATCCGCCCTACAAGCTCGGCGGCAGCGGCATCAGGAACCCCGAAAGCGCGAAACTAATCGCACGGCACGAAACCGAGTGCACGCTCGACGATATATGCGAGAGCGCGTCGCGCCTATTGCAGTTCAGCGGAAGGTTCTGCATCTGCCAGCGCCCCGAAAGGTTAGCAGACGTGATGGAAGCCATGCGAAAGTTCTCGATCGAGCCGAAGGTGCTGCGGCTGGTTCAGCAGCGCAGGTCAAAGGCTCCGAAGCTCTTTTTAATCGAGGGCAGAAAGGGCGGCAACCGAGGGTTCCTGAACGTCCTGCCAACGCTCTTCATCGAGGACGATAGCGGCAGCTTCTCAGAGGAAATGCTGCAAATCTACGGAGACTACAAATCAAATCATATGGAGTAAATATATGTCCGGTATTTTATACGTAACGGGAACGCCGATAGGCAACCTCGGCGACCTCTCGCCCAGAGCCGCAAAAACTCTCGGGGAGGTCGACTTCATCGCCGCAGAGGACACGCGCGTGACCCTGAAGCTGCTCAACCACCTCGGGATAAAAAAGCCGATGGTGAGCTACTTTGAGCACAACAAACGCGAGCGCGGAGAGATTATCTGCCAAAGAATCGAGCAGGGAGAAAACTGCGCGATCGTCACCGACGCGGGTATGCCCTGCATATCCGACCCCGGTGAAGATTTAATCAAGCTGTGCGAAGAGCGCGGCATAAAAACCGTCGTCGTACCCGGCCCGAGCGCGGTGATTTCGGCACTGGCAATATCGGGACTTGAAACAGGCCGCTTCTGCTTTGAGGGATTTCTCAGCGTCAACAAAAAAAGCCGCAGCGAACACCTGCAGAGCCTTCAAAACGAGCGCAGGACGATGATTTTTTACGAGGCTCCGCACAAGCTGCCCTCTACCCTGCGCGACCTCTATTCCTCGTTTGGAGACAGAAAGCTCAGCATTGTGCGAGAGCTGACGAAAATCCACGAGGAGGTTATCCGCACCACCACCGCGGAAGCCGCCGAAAAATACTCTGACGGCAGCATCAAGGGTGAGATCGTTCTCGTTCTCGAGGGCAAGCGCGAGGAGGAAGCGGCTGAGAGCTGCACGCTTCAGGACGCGGTCGAGCTCGCAAAACGCCTTATCGCCGACGGTCAAAAGACGACGGAAGCCGCCAAAAACGCCGCCGCGATGACGGGCTTTAAGAAAAACGACATTTACAGGGAGCTGATTTGATGACTTACAGTGAGGCGCTTGAAAAAATACACTCTCTGCTGAGCTTCGGCTCGCGCCCGGGACTTGACCGCGTGAGCGAGCTGCTCAGACGAATGGGCAATCCGCAGGACAAGCTCAGATATATCCACGTCGCAGGCACTAACGGCAAGGGCTCGACCTGCGCGATGCTCTCGGCAATTCTTAAGGCTGAGGGCTACAAGACGGGGCTGTTCATCTCACCGTACATTACCGACTTCCGCGAGAGGATCCAGATCAACAACGTGCCTGTGTCCGAGGAAACGCTGACAGACGCGGTCGAAGAGACCCTGCCGCTCGTAAATCAGCTCCGCGACGAGGGCATAATCATCACGGAATTTGAGTACGTCAACGCGCTCGAGTTCTATATTCACGCCGAAGCGAAGTGCGACGTAGTCGTTCTCGAGGTCGGCATGGGCGGTCTGCTCGACTGTACAAACGTGATTTTGCCGCCACTGTGCTCGATCATCACGACAATCGGGCTTGACCACACCGCTATCCTCGGCGACACGGTTGAGGCGATCGCCGAACAGAAATGCGGCATACTAAAGAAGGGCTCGATCGCGGTCACGTCACAGCAGGACGCGCGCGCGATGGGCGTGATCGAGAAAACCGCCGAAAAGCTCGGTATTCCGCTTCTGAAAAGCGAGAATATTGAGGTTGAGGTAAAGGAAATCTCGCTCAAAGGCAGCCGGTTTGTTTATAACAACCGCGAAATCACCCTTCCGCTCGCAGGTGACCACCAGATTGAGAACGCAAAGACCGCTCTCGCGGCGGTTGAGGCGGTCAGAAAAGAAGGTCTGCTCAAAATCAGCGACAGTTCTATTGTTGAAGGAATGAAGAACGCCGTTAATCCCGCGCGGCTCGAGCTGCTTTCGGAAGACCCCGTCGTTTTGCTCGACGGCGCGCATAACCCGAACGGCATAGAGGCGCTCAAGGCGGCGATTGACCGCTTCCTGCCCGACACGCCGATTATCTGCGTGATGGGAATGCTCGCCGACAAGGATATCGACAGCTCGATCGCCTTGCTCGACGGCGTTTTTGAGCGCGTTTTCACAGTGCCTATCGACAACCCGAGAGCGCTCTCGGCAGACGACCTCGCAAAAAAATTCGAGAACCACGCAAAGGCGGTTCAGCCGTTTGAGAGCCGCGAGGACGCTTTTGACGCGGCTTACGCTCTCGCGAAGGGCACCGACAGCGCGGTGCTGATTTGCGGCTCGCTTTACCTTGCGGGCGAAATCAGGCCGTATATTCTTAAATAATTTTTCCGCGCGACAAATACAAACAAAATTTACGCTCCGTACTCATTATCATGGGTATGGAGCTTTTGTTATGAAAGGAAGTTTATTATGCGAACTACATATGAAAACGGCGTGCTGACCGCGTTTCTCGACGGCGAGATCGATCACGACGCGGCGGCGAAAATCAGGACGCGCGTCGACGCCACAGCCCAGTCGCTGAAGCCGAGGGTGCTGTGTCTTGACTTCGGCGGCGTAGGCTTCATGGATTCCTCGGGCGTGGGTCTTGTGATGGGCAGGTACCGCGCGATGAAGCTGATGGGCGGCAGTCTGCGCGTTGTAAACGTGCCGGAGCGGCTGTACAGGATATTCGCGATGTCGGGAATCGAAGGACTGGGGGTGCTGAGATGAAAACAGTAAACGAAATTAAGCTGAGCTTTCCGTCAAAAAGTCAGAACGAAGCTTTCGCGAGGGCGGCGGTATCGGCGTTTATCGCGCCGCTTGACCCGACCGTCGGCGAGCTGAGCGACCTCAAGACCGCTGTGTCCGAGGCGGTGACGAACTGTGTTGTTCACGGCTACCGCAGGCAGAGCGGCATGATCACTATCAACGGCAAAATCACCGAGGACAGGCGCGTTATCATCAGGATACGCGACAAGGGCGTAGGCATTGAGGACGTAAAGCAGGCGATGGAGCCGCTGTTCACCACCGCTCCCGACGAGGAACGCGCGGGCTTGGGCTTTGCGGTCATGCAGAGCTTCTGCGACAGGGTGCGCGTGACCTCAAAGCCCGGCAAGGGAACCACCGTCACGCTCGAAAAGCGCATTTCAGATGTCAGATAAGGACAAGCTTGCGCAGCTGCACCTCGGGCTCGTCCACGCCTGCTGCAAGAGATTTTCTGGCAAGGGAATCGAATACGAGGAGCTGTACGCCGCGGGCTGTCTGGGACTTACAAAGGCGATAAATAACTTTGACGACAGCCGCGGTCTGCAGTTCTCGACCTACGCCTTCCCCGTTATCATGGGTGAGATAAAGCGGCTCTTCCGCGACGGCGGTTCTGTGAGGGTCAGCCGCAGCCTGCGCGAGCTATCGCTGAAAATCAACCGCCTCAATAACGAAAACGAGCTGAAAAACGGCACTGAAATGACCGTTTCCCAGCTCTCAAAAATTCTGAATGTAAGCCCCGAGGAAGTCGCCGAGGCGATGAACAGCGCGCGGCCTGCGCTCTCGCTGACCGCTGATTACGACGAGGACGGCAACCCTCAGACCGACGTGCCGACTCCCGATATACAGGACGAGATCTCCGAGCGGCTCAGTCTTGAGGCGGCGATCAACGCTCTGCCTCAGAATGACCGCGAGATAATCCGCCTGCGCTACTATCAGTGCAAAACGCAGGTTCAGACCGCGAAGGCCCTGAACATGACGCAGGTTCAGGTCAGCCGCCGCGAAAAGAAAATCCTCGGCTTTATCCGCGAAAAAATGGTTATCTGACCGCCTGCTCAAAGAAATCGCAGACCTCACCGATGAACTCTCCGTCGGTTTCGGTCGCTCTCTCGGCATCCACTCCGCTGTAGAAGTCCTCGAGCACGCTGTCCGGTACCTCGCCGCCGCACGCCTGCGACAAGTCGTCAAGCTCGTCCTGCAATTCGGCAATGTACCTCGCCGCGTCGTGAGAGAGCCACATATAGTTGTGGCCGTTGCGGTACTCGTCCTCTATCAACTCGCAGTGCGCGTTGGGATTTCTTAGCTCGCTCTCGTGGGAATACATGCTCAGCTCGAACGGAATCACCTTGTCGCCGCTGCCGTAGCAAATCAGCACGGGAGTGTCACCGGAATTAACGCCGTCGACCGCTCTGGTATCAGCGTCTCCGCCGAACACGATAAAGTTTTGCAGGTACAGAAACGGGTACTCGATATCCGCCAGAAAGCCGACGTAACCCTTGGCGGTACCGTACATCGTACCGACAGGTGAGTCAAATCCCGAAAGGCAGATCGCCGCCTCAACATCGGTCTGCTCAAGGGCAGCCGCAGCTGCGTAAGCGCCGAGGCTGTGCCCGTACAAAAAGACAGGCATATCTCTTGTAACGGAATCGTCTGCCGCAAAGTCGATCGCTGCGAGCAGGTCGCGCTTTGACTGCTGCAATCCGATACGGCTCTCTCCCTCGCTCTCAAAGGTGCCTGTCGCGTCGTAGGCGAGCACCGTGTATCCACTGTCTACAAAGCTCATGATCTCTGCTAGGTGGGCGTCCGCATCGGAGCTGATTCCGGGAGCTATGATAATAAGGCCGTTTTTGTTCTGCTCGCCGTAAAGGTAGCCTTTGAGCGTGTTCTCTCCAGAGAGGAAGGATACCGCGCGGCGGGTATACTGCCCGGTGTCGATCAGCGAATAGTCGATCCTGACGTACTCGCGCACGCTGTCGCGGCGTGCGAACATGAAGTGAAAGAACACCGCCGAGAATATCACCGAGCTGAGCGAAAACACAAGGACGAATACGATAGCGATAATGACCACTCTCCTGAGTATTTTATGTAGGCGCGTTTTATTCATAGTCTTCCTCCTTTATTTTTGACAATTTTTTGGCTTATATACAAACGCAGGGCTGTCGCTGACAGCCCTGTTTGTTATTTTAATTCGCTGACAAATGAAATGATAGTTTCGTCGTACTTCTGCGGCGCGTTGACCCTGACGCGCGAATGCGCGCCCTTGTCGAACCATACGAGCCGCTTGTTGGGAGATGTGCACCTATCGAACAGCTTCTGAGCCTGGTCGGGCGTTGAGTACGTGTCCTGGCGGCTGTGTATGAACAACATCGGCTTTTTCATCTTGTCCACACGCCACAGCGGGCCGTCGGTGACGACGTTCGCGTGAGAGAAAATCCGCATGTACATATACACGAGCGACTTCGCCACGAACTTCGGGCGGTCGTCCTCGATCATGTGGTTGCGGAAGCTCTCGGCAAAGCGCGTGTACATACCGTCGCCGCACATGCCCTCAATGTAGTCTGGGCATTCGGGGTTTGTCAGCGCAAAGAGCGCGACCGACGAGCCGATACAAATGCCGTGCAGGAACACCGCCTTGTTGCACAGTTCCTCGACGAGCAGCTTGCTCCACGCGAACATATCCCTGTACTCGCGGTAGCCGAGCGAACAGACGATTCCGTCGGAATAGCCGTGAGAGCGGTTGTCGATAACGAGAATGTTGTAGCCTGCCTTGCGGTACGGCTCTGCAAAGTAGTAGGAATACTTGAGCGACTCTGTGCGGCCGGCAATGATAATCGCCGCCTTCTCGCCGCCGAAGTCAAAGTACTCGCCGACAAGACGCAGCCTGCCGCTCTTTACCTCGACCTCGCGCTTGTAGTCCTCGTACAGCTTGCCCCATTCAAGGCTCTCGAAGTACATACCCTTGTACTCCTCGTCGTCGGGCAGCTTGACATCTCTGTCCCACTTCTTTTTTGAAGTTCGCACAAGAAGAACCGTGTAGATGACTCCCGCGATAAGCAGCTCGGAAAATACGATGAACGCGGCGATTCCCACGAGAATCCATATTAATATCTGCAAATTGTTCACTCCTAAACAGGTTATGACAGTCCGATGATGAAGCGGTAGAGCTTCTGACCTCCGTCGATGATCTCGGCCTCAAGCATCGGGAATTCCTCCTCAAGACGCTCGCTGAGCTCGTCAAGCTCGTCCTCGCTAACACCCTCGCCGCTGAAAACTACGCACGTTTCCGCGTCGTCAATGTCGGGCACAAGGCGCATAGCCTCAATCAGACACTCAAGCCAATTCTTGTTGACGCTGACGATCTCGCCGTTCATGAGGACGATCTCCTCACCCTGACGGCAGGTCAGGTCGTGATATGAATAATCGCGCGAGGCGGTGGTTTCGATCAGAGTAGTGACGTCGCGAAGTCCGCTTCTCATGGAGTTTATGCGGTACTTGTTGTCATTATCGGGCACGTCCATCGCGACCGCGAAGTAGCCCTCGGCGATGCTCCTTGAGGGCAGGATATGGATATTATCTCCGCCGTGAAGCTGTGCCGCCTGCTGTGCCGCGAGAATGACGTTCTTGTTGTTTGGGAACACGACTATATCGTCCGCGTCAATTCGGTTGAACGCGTCGACAAACTCCTGAGAGGAAGCGTTCATCGTTTCGCCGCAGCAGATCACAACGTCAGCTCCGAGCTCCTCAAAGAGCGTTTTCAGACCCACGCCGTTGACGACAGAAACTATAGCGAGCTTTTTGTGGGGCAGCTTGCGGCTGTAGGTTTCTTCCTTGATGACCTCATTGTGCTGCAGCTGCATATTCTCGAGCTTGAAGGTGAGGAACTCGCCGTACTGGCGGCTGAGTGCTATCACCTTCTCGGGGCGCAGGGTGTAGATATGCACCTTTACGCGCGAGCCTTCGCGCACAACAACAAGGGAGTTTCCGTAAACGCCGATGTCCTCAATATAGCGGTCGAGGTCGAATAGCTGAATGTAGCTGCCGCTCTTTAAGAGCTGCAAAATGAACTCCATACAGTAGCCGTCCGTAAACTTGCTGTACTCGTTGAAGAGCGAGAAGTCGACGCTCTGCACGGGCGCGTTAATGCTCTTTGCGGCGGGCTTGTCGTCCTTGACAATGTCGCCGTAGAGGTAGCCGAGCATTCCCTCGACTATGTAGATAAAGCCCTGACCGCCGCTGTCGATAACGCCCGACTCCTTGAGCACGGGAAGCAGCTCGGGAGTATAGGCGAGAGTTTTTTTCATCTCCGCGATGTACATGAGGAGCAAGTCCTCGATTGCGGTGGCACGGCTGATCTGCGGGCGGATATGCTCGATACCCTCGCGGAAAACCGTGAGGATAGTGCCTTCGACGGGCTTTACGACCGCGCCGTAGGCGTTGCGGTAGCCGCGGATAAGAGCGTTTCGCAGCTCGCCCGGTCCCGCGACAACGCAGCGCGCAAGCTCGAGCTGCATTCCCTTGAAGAACTGCGAGAGGATAACGCCCGAATTGCCGCGCGCGCCGAGAAGCATTCCCTCGCTGAGAGTCTTGAGGTAATGCGCCATGACCTCGTTTGACTTTGCGTACTCTATTCCGTTTTCAAGAGTCAGGCGCATATTTGTGCCCGTGTCGCCGTCGGGTACGGGAAAAACGTTGAGCTTGTTGACTTCCTTTTCCCTTTGGCGCAGGTAAGCGAGGCCGTTGCGAACCATTCCCTCAAACTGCGTGCCGTTTATTTTCCTGTTTTTCATAGCGTTTATGTTAATCAGCCTTCCGCCTTGATCAGTTTTTCAATCATAGCCTTTTCGGTGACAAGTCCCTTGGAGATGGGCTTGCCGATGTAGTATGCCGCCATAAGTCCGGGGCCTACGTTTACGCCGCAGAACGGGAAAACGTCGACGATGACTACCTCCTTGGGCTTGAAGCGCTCCTCGATCATCTCCTTGTACTTAACAGCCTGGGTGTAGCGGTTGGTCTGGGCGATGAAGATGGTCTGCTCGGAAGGATTCTCAATTGTGTTCTCAAGGTAGTTGAGCAGAACGCTGTACGCCTTCTTTGCGCCCTTTACCTTGCCGATAACGGTGGTAAGACCGTTGTAGTCAAACTCACCGATGGGCTTTACGCCCGCGAGCTTGCCGAAGAACGCCTTGGAGTGGGTCAGTCTGCCCTTCTTGGCTACGAAGCTGAGGTCGTCGAGCCAGCCGCACTGGTGAATGCGGTTCTTGTTGTCCTCGAGATATGCGCTTACCTCGTCAATGCTTCTGCCGTTTGCTCTGAGCTTTGCGGCGAGAATCACGAGAAGGCCGTGGCCGATGCTGAAACGCAGAGAGTCGATAACGGAGATTCTCGCGTTGGGGTACTTCTTGAGCACCTCGTTCTTAGCCTGAACGGCAAAGTTGTACGCGCCGCTGATGCCGCCCGAGATCGTGATGCAGATCACGTCCTCGCCCTTTGCGGCGCTCTCCTCGAATGCGTTCTTGAACTCATCGATATTGGGCGGCGCTGTAGCGTAGCCGTCGGGATTCTTGCTGAGCTCCTTGTAGAACTTATCTCTCTCGGCAGGCTCCCACTTAAGATAGGTGGGCTTCTCGCCTACCTCGGGATAGTTTACGTGTCCGTATACAATGCGGATATCGTATTCCTTCTGATACTTTTCACCGAGGTCACAGGACGCGTCGGCCATAATTGCAAACTTGTTCATGCTGTACTTCCTTTCAAATGTTTGTTGATGAACTCCTCTGTTTTTCTCTGAACCTCTTCCCCGCCCGTTACATAGGCGAGGATATGATCCGCCCCCGCGACTGAGATAAATTCCTTTTCGCTGCCGCAGGCTTTATAGTTTTCCATACCCTGTTCAATGGGCACGGTTCTGTCCGCCTCTCCGTGAATGAAGAGTACGGGTATGTGTGTGTTTTGAAGCGACTTCCCGACAGGACGGTAGATGTCCTCGTGCATATCGAACCAAGCGATCACACGCATTACGGGAAGCAGCAGAAATGTCGGCAGCTTACGTGTTCTGCCGTCGCAGCGAAGCTGTCTGTCGGGAGATACAAAGGCGCAGTCGATGACGAGAACCTTTACCTTCGGCTCAGTGATCTTGTCGCTCGCGTAGCCTACAGCCGCCGAACCCATTGACGAGCCGTAAAGGACGATCTCCTCAACGCTGCTATTTCGGGCTTCAAAATCAATCCATTTCAGTAAATCGTACTGCTCGAGCACGCCTAAGCCGAGGCGGTTGCCGCCGCTGTCGCCGTGCGCGCGCTCTGTGATAAAGAGCAGGTTCCAGCCGAGCTTGTAGAACCTTTCCGCCTGAGCGCAGAAGTTGCTGACAGGTGCGCCCGCGTAGCCGTGGGCGAATATCATCGTCCGCGGCGATTTTTGATCGTAGTAGCTTCCGCACAGAACCACTCCGTCGCGCGCGGTTATGCTCACGCTCTCGTGCTCACGCGACTGCACGAACCTCTCGGCAGGCAGCAGCGCCTCAGAAAACGGCGCGTACCGCGTACCCTCGAGGGTGCCGCGCTCGTTGAGCGGAGTGCTGCACGGCTTCCGTCCGAAAACGAATCGGTACAGCAGCACGGCAGGCACGATTATGAAGCCGATATAGCTTGTTATCAGAAAAATGAGAATGATAAGCAAAATCATTTTCACGGGTATTACACTTCTTTATTGAATTTCTCTCTCCAGAACGCGCGTATGGCGTCGGTCTGTTCGCTCTTCTTCTCGCCGAAAACGCATTCGTAGGCGAGATGCTCGCAGTTGTTGTGGATTATGTTGTAGCCGCCCTCGCCGATCCTCGCGCGCGCGATCTCAGCGGTCTTTTCCGGAGGCAGGCGCTTTTTCTTTTCCTTGCGGTCGAACACCGCGACCTCGACGATATGACCGCAGGAAAAGGTGTCGATATCAACCGCGACGACGGTCACAACCGCGTTCTGCTCGCTGAATTCGGGTATCGGCGGATAGCCGAACTGCACCACCTCGTCCTCGCTGAGGAACACGCCGTAGTGGTAGATCGAGCCCAGGCGAATACGCACCATGTCGCCCGTTTTGCAGTCGGTAGGCTCCCACTTCATCTGAGCTTACCCTCGATGTAGTCGATGACCTCGCCGACCGTGGAGAAGGAATTTACGCCGACGTCGTCAAAGTAGATGCCGAACGCCTCCTCGATAGCGATTACCATGTAGAGAATATTGACCGAGTTGAGCCCGAAGTCCTCCTTCAGTCTGGACTGCTCACTGCAGCTCTCGGTGATAGCCTTGTTGCCGCTGTCGGCAGCAACGAGGATTTCCTTTAATTTATCTAAAATTTCCTGTCTTGTCATCAGCATTTCTTATATCTCGCAATCTTCATGCTCGGTGTGCGCTCAAAGTCGCTGTCACGCACCTCAATGCGGTTTACGCGCTCAAACGAGGGCAGAGTGAGGTTGACCTTCTCAAGCTCCGAGATGATGTATTCCTTGGGGTTTTCCAGATCCATTTTTGAGAGCACCGTCTGACGCGGCACTACCTCGAGCGCGAGGATATGCTTGCCGTTCTCCGCGACGTCCTCGAACACCTGTGAATCCTGGATAAAGGGAAGCGCGTTGAAATGCGCCTCGAGCTCCGCGGGAGAAACGTTTTCGCCGTTTGAGAGCACGATGATCTCCTTGATTCTGCCTGTGATTCTGAGCAGTCCTCTCTCGTCGATGCTGACAAGGTCGCCCGTGTGGAACCAGCCCTCCTCGTCAAAGCCGCTCTCGTCGCCGCCGACGTAACCGTCCATCATGTTCTTGCCGCGTATCCACAGCTCGCCGTCAACGACCTTGAACTCTTGGTTGGGGTACGGGAAGCCGATCGAATCGGGATACTTGAGGCTCTCGGGGTTGCCCGAAACGAGGTTCGCGGACTCCGTAAGGCCGTAGCCCTGGAGAAGATTAACGCCTATTTTGTCATACTCTTCAATCAGATACGGCGCAACTGCCGCGGCTCCGCAGATGATATACTTCAGCTCCTCACCGAGCATATTTCTGCCGAACTGCTTCGAGAGCGAGAGCGACATCTCAGCGAGCGCGGGTACGAATACGAGCACTGTGGGCTTGAAAACCTGAATGTCGCGGAACATATCCTTGTTGTTTGTGCAAATCCACATCGTGCTGCCCGTGTAGAGCGAGGTCATGAGGTTGCGGATAAGTCCGAATACGTGCGAAAGCGGAAGGACGAGCATATATCTCTGTCCGAAAACAGGGCTGATACCGTAGCAGCCGTTGACGGTTCCCTGCATAACAGCGCCGTTTGAAAGCAGAGCGCACTTGCTCTTGCCCGTGGTGCCGCCCGTGAACATCATCACGCAGGGAGTCTTTTCGTCGCAGTCGGTCATACCGGTCTTTTCGTCCGAGGTCAGTGTAATGTCAATCAACGGAACCTTGACGAGGCTGACGCTCTCCTTAAGCTCGGGCTGATAAATAACCGCGTCGAGTCCGAACATAATCGAGCAGCCGAAAACGCTCCTCTGATCGAGGTGCGCCGGCAGGATAACCGCGGTTCTGCCCGTTGTGACTACCGCTAGGTACGCTTTTACAAAGTCATACGAGTTCGCGCTGAGGATACCGACGCGCTTGCCGTCCTTTACGGTGTTGTCAAGAACGGTGCGGAAGCCCGCGGCGTCGCTCTCGAGCTGAGCGAAGGTATAGCTCTCGCCCTTGAACACGATCGCGTCCCTGTCGGCAAATTCCGCCGTACAGTCGCGCCACATCGCGGTGACGGTGGGCTTTTCAACAATGCGCTCAAACTCCTCGTCGTCTGCAAATTGTCTGAAATACTCTCTTGGATCCATAATTACATCTCCTTTAATACAATAATATAACCCATTATTAATTTATAAAACCGCTCAGCTCCGTTTCGCGCTCATAGAGCAGCTTTGTTGCCGCGTCGATCTGCGCAAAGGTCGGATGCTCTCCGTAGAGCTCCGTGACGCTGACACTCTCCCCCAGAACGATCGTCAGCCTCTCGGTCGGTTTGGTTTTCGGTTTGATATACATAGGCACAATCGGCACGCCGCTGCGCACCGCCATCAGCACCATGCCAGACTTGAACTGCGAGGTACTGTCGTCGTGGCTGATGTGTCCCTCGGGGAACATCGAAATCACCTCGCCGCTCTTGAGCCGCGCGATGATCTCGCGGAAGGTCGCAAGGTTCGGATTGTTTCGGTCAATGCGGATACACCTGCACGCCTTGAACAGCGCACCGACGGGCTTGTCCATGACCTCCTCGCTGATGATGAAAAACTGCCTGCGGTACGGCACTCCGAGCATCATGTACACGGGATCGTAGATGCCCGTGTGGTTCGCTATCAGAAGCGCGCCGCCGCGGATTTTTTCCTTTGCCTTTTCACTTGTATATATGATCTTCGGCCGCTGCCAGAACACGACGGGCGCGCCTGTCAGCCACACAAAGTCGTGAGCTGTGTTTTTGAGGGAAAATACCCTCGCCTTATTTGGTTTGCTCATTGAGCAATCTCTCCAGTTCAATAATCCGCTGCCTCATAGCGTCGCTGAAACGGCGGATATTCTCTTTATCGTCCGAGCTGTCGTCGGTATAGTCGCGCGGATACATGGGTTTTCCGATAATAACCCTCGCGCGCTTTTTGAAGTTGAAATAAGCGCCGTTTGTGTAGACCGGAATAACGGGCACGTCCGCCGACAGCGCGAGGTACGCCGCGCTCGGCTTGAACGGCAGCGGAGTTTCCTCGCCCTTGAGCGGAATGCGGCTCTCGGGAAATACTCCCACTACCCTGCCCTTTCGCAGATGCTCCTCGGACTCCGAAAGAAAGCCGAAGTCGTGAGTATTGCGGTTGACGTAGATGCCGCCCATCATCTTTAGGAAAAGTCCGAGCGGCTGCTTTTGGAACAGCGCCTCCGCCATCTGTACCCTGAGCGTGCGCGTAAAGAAAACAAACAGAAGAAGCGCGTAGTCAAAAACCGAGGTGTGGTTCGACACGACCATCGCCGCGCCCTTGATATGTCTGCCCTGAACGCTCTTGTCCTCGTAGTAAACCTTTGGGCGGAAGGCGATTTTGTAGGCAGGCCAGCCCGTGACCTTTACAAAGCCGTTAAAAAATTCTGTCAGCATACCTGTTACTGTTTCTCCAGTATGTAGTCGTGAAGTTCCCGCACGGTGCTCATGCTCATGTCGCCCGTGTGGAAGGACACGCGGAACTCGTCGCGCATACCCGCGACAAGCGAGAAGTAATCTAGGCTCGTGCCGCCGAGGTCGGTGAAGAAATCAGCGTCGTAGCCGATTTCGTCCTCGGGCTTCTGCAGAGCCATAGCGAACATCAAGGTGATTTTGCGCGCGATATCGTCGTCCGCTCTGCCCACAAGCGCGCGGTCGGGCACTACCTCCGTCAGTTCTCCGTCTGCGAGGGCTTTGGATAGTCTTGAGCGGTTGAGCTTGAACTCGGTGTCAGTCATCAGGCTGTCCTCGACGAACACAAGACGCGTCACCTGACCCGAAAGATTCAATCCGGCGATTTTCTCTCTGAGCTGCTTTTCAACCGCGCTCAGACGCTCGCCCGTGATATATTTGCTGACCGACACAATAAGCGTCGGGATATGCTTTCCGTTTTCCTGCGCGGCGACAAGGCATACTCCACGCGTGCCCGCAACCTCGAGCTTGCTCTCGATGAGGTTCGGGTTGAGGTTCTCGCCGTTCGGCGCGATAATCAGATCGTCCTTTCTGCCCAGAATGCGGTAGCAGCTTCCGTCGAAGGACGCGAGGTCGCGGGTGTTGAACCAATCCTCGTTTGAGTGCCTTTCGCCGTCCTCGATGATGAACTTCGCCATCGCCTTTCCGCGCGCGAGCAGCTCGCCCTGTTCGTTGATTTTATACTCCATGCCCATCATCGGCATTCCGACCGAGCATGAGTTGAGCAGGCTGCGCTTGCCGCTGAGCTCGACGGAGGTTATGCCAATCTCGCTCATGCCGTAGCCGTCCGCGAGGCGGTAGCCTATCGCGTTGAAGAACTCGAGCACCTGCGGACTGATGTAGCTGCCGCCCGTGATCATGAACTGCACGCTCTCGCCGAACATTCCGTCGCGGACTTCCCTGAACGCCTTCTTCGAGAACAAATCCGACAGCGCGGAATCACCGAGCTTTCGGCTGATTTTCATACCCTTCTCAAACTTCTTCACGGTCTTTTCGCCGCGCTCGGAGATTGTACGCATCGCCTGCTCGTATACCTTCTCCCAGAAGAGCGGCACCGCGAAGATGTGGGTCACCTTGTGGCGCTTTATCGTGTTGAGTATCGTCTGCGGCTGCATATCGTTCAGGCGGACGAAGGTGCGCGAGAAGAACGCGAACCAGATGTAGACCGCAACCAAACCGAAGATGTGATAGAACGGCAGGAAGGTCAGCAGCTTAAGCTCGCCCTCGTAGTGCTTTTTTATCCGGGCGCACTGCTTGATAATGCCGTAGCTGCCCTGAATCTGGCAGCAGAACTCCTCGGCGGTGTAGCCGCAGATTTTGACGTGCGATGACGTGCCCGAGGACATCACCATAACGGCGGTACCGAATTCCTTTGTGTCAATACCGGGCGCGTCCGCCGTCAGCTTCTCGGCAGGAATCGTTTTCACAGAGAAGCGCTTTCCGTCCGACACCACAGCCGCCGCATCGGTCACTCGCAGCGCGTACTCGAGCGTATCATCGTCGAGTCGGAGATTTAGCAGCAGCGGACTGAAGCCCGCGCGCAATATCGCCCAGAACACCTCGATCCAGTCGAGGGAGTTGTCCATGTACAGACCGACGACCGAGCTGCTTTTTGCGTCCGGCATAAGCTCTCTGAGTCTTGAAGTGCGGCTGAGGATATGCTCCCGTGCCTGCGCGTATGTGGTTTTTGAAACGCGGTAGCCCTTGCTCTCCTCCCAGAGCACATTGCTGCTCTCGGAAAACATAAGCTCAAAAAGCGACTCAAAGCTCCTGTCGGACGAGTTGTAGCGTCCGAGCTTTGCGTCGACAAAGCTGTCAATTGAGGGGTAGCCGCCTAAATTTGTGATCTTCATACTATCTTCCCACTTTCGCATACTTAAATAGTATACCATTTTTCTGCTCATATTGCAACAAAAATCGACTAAAAACAGTTTTTTCCTGTAGAATTATCACGGAAATCCCGACATTTTTTTATTCACTTCATTGACAATCACACCTCCGTGTGTTACATTATTCTCGGGAGGAATGGTTATGAATAAAGAAATCCGCAGATTATCGAACTTCAGCTCGCTTCCCGTGCTGATTTTTGTCCTGTTTATGCAGCTCTCCGCCTCGGCGATACAGATAGGCGTTTCGCTTCTTGAACGGTTCGCGCACATCGCTCTTCCGGAGCAGCTCGTATATATGATCATGTATATCTTTGTCTACCCTATAGGTGGCAGTCTTGCGGCGCTTATCTTCTACAAGACGCGCAAAAGAGAAACGGGACTCAGGCTGAGTCAGGCATTTTGCAGGCCGCAGATGAACGCAGGTTGGATAATAAAATATATGATCATCACCTGGGGACTCTCGCTGCTGATGTCAATAATCACAAACATAATTCTCCAGATTCTCAAAAGTCTGCTTCATCTGAATTTTACTGATATCAGCTTCGACTTCGGCGACGGCATTGGCGGCTTTATCGTGAGCTTTGTATCGCTCTGTATATTCGCGCCGATTTTCGAGGAGATCATCTTCCGCTCGGCAGTCTACCGCCACACGGAAATCATGGGGCAGAGCTTCGCTGTCGTCTTTTCTGCGATCGTGTTCGCGCTGATGCACGGCAACCTTGAACAGCTGCCCTACACCTTCGTTATGGGACTTGGGTTCGCTTATCTCTTCGCGAAAACCCGCTCGCTGCTGATACCTATGCTGCTGCATTTTCTCACCAATACAACCACTGTCATTTTTACAAGCATTATCGGCACCACGGATACAGACGAGCTTTCAACCCTTCTGAGTAACAGAGACTTCGCGGCGGTTATCCCGACCGTGCTCTACAGCTTGGTTATCTACGGAATTATTATCGCGGCGATCGTCCTTGGCATCATCGAGCTTGTCCGCGCTATCAGGCGCAGAGAACGTCTTATGGGCAGTATCTTCCCCATCTCGGGCGCGAAAAAAACAGCGGTTTTCCTCACAGCGCCCGTCACGATCATTACGCTTATCCTCCTGGTATTATTCTTAACGCTTACAACCATAAATCAGCTCATATTAAAATAACAAAAGGAGCCTTACGGCTCCTTTCTTTTTGCGTTATTCGGTTGGTTCCTCGGAAGGCTCCGTCGCGGGCTCTGTCGCGGGTTCGGTAGTTTCCTCGGGAATATCCTCTTTATCGCTGCCGTTGACGGTAACAACGCAGCCGACGTGCAGTCCGTTGTGAGAGGTCAGGGTAACGTTGCACCTGCCCTCCTTTAAGGCGGTCAGGTAAAGCGTTCCGCTCTTGTACTCCGCCTTGACACAGGAACTGTCCGTTGCGACGGCAATGCGCTTGTTGGCAGCATTCGACGGCTCGATACTTACCTCAACCTCAGCAGTATCGCCCTTGTCGAGTGTCACGCTGTCGCGGGCGAGGCTCAGGCCTGTAACCGCAAGCTCGTTTATCTCGTTGATGACGTTGCCCTGAATATATCCGAGATAAGGATTCACATGACCCGCTGTGATCGTGTCGGGCGGAATGTTGTCCTGTACGGGCTTCGAGGTAGCCTGGGGTTTTGTTGTGGACGGAGCCGTGGTTGACTCAGCCTTCGTCGTTCCCTCGGGAGCTGTGGTCTGCTGCGCCGTGGTCGCATGTGCGGTTGACGCCGCCTGACTGCGGGTAGCCTCGCTCAGGGTTGCCGCTGTTGTCTCGGACGCGCCTGAGCTTTCTTCCTTGCCGCAGGCGGCAAAGAGCAGCATTACCGCGAGCAGCGGAATTATCAGATATCTTTTCATTATTTCACCTTGCAAACTATGTTAAAACAACAATTGTATTATCAGGTTATCATTATACAACAAAAGTGCGAATTTCGTCAAGTGCCGACGGAAAATTACCAAAAAACAGCGCGGACACTGTCTGAGCCCGCGCGTTTGTTTATCCGGATCTATTATGCCTTCTTGACGATATTGCCGAGCTTGTTTCTCGGGATAGAGAAGGCTACGTTGTTTGCGTGGTCGCCTACGCGCTCGAGGATAGTGAGCATATCGAGGAATACCGTGCCGTTTTCTGCGCTGCAGATGCCCGCGTTCATTCTGCCGATGTGGTTGTACTTGTAGACCTTTACATGGCTGTCGAGCGAGCTTTCGGTTTCGATGATCGTCTTTGCGAGCGAGAAGTCCATATCCTGCGCGTTAAAGAGCGTCAGACCGTCGTTGAGCAGCTTTGTGGTCAGCTCGTCGAGGTTATGAAGCTCCTGCATGGCGGTGTCGGTGAACTTCATCTTGCCTTCTATCATCTGCTTGGTGCAGTCGATTATATTCTCCGCGTGGTCGCCTATGCGCTCCATATCCTGAATCGCGGAGTACATAACGCCCATGGTTTTGCGGTCGCTGTCGAGGATATCAAGACCGTTGATCTTTACGATAAAGCGCGTGATCTCGCTGGTGAGGTAGTCAATGACCTTCTCATTCTTCTCAACCTTGGCGATGATCTTCTGATTCTGCTCAAAGAACGCCTTCATCGCGTACATGTAGTTTTTGCGCGCGAGGTCGCCGAGACGCTTGCACTCGTTCTCAACAGAGAGTACAGCCATCGGCGGTGTGGTGAGGAGTCGGGTATCGAGGTAAACCGCGGCCATCTTCTCCTTGTCCTCGTCATGCTCGGGCAGGATAAGCGTCGTCAGCTTGAGAATGAGGTTGGAGAACGGAAGCAGGATCACTGTGATCGCGATATTGAAGAAGATGTGGGTTGCCGAGATCTGAGCGGGCAGACCTAATTTGTCCGCCGGCAGCAGCATATTTACCCACGTGGTGAACGGCAGGAATATCGTCAGCAGCGTCATGATTATCGCGCCGATTCCCGAGATAAGGAAGTTCGATAGCGCGATCTGCTTTGCTACGCGGTTAGCTCCGAGCGAGGAGATAAACGCCGCCGAGCACGCGCCGACGTTGAAGCCGTAGATAACGAAAACCGCCTGGTTGAGGTCGGTGATAACGCCCGCCATGGCGAGAGCCATGAGGATACCTACGGAAGCCGAGGAGCTCTGGATAATCGCCGTAAAGACGAAGCCCACCAAAATGCCCAACAGCGGGAAGGAAAGGTTGTCGGCTATGCTGACAAAAGCACTGCTCTCGCCCATCCACTTGAGGTTGTCGCTCATCAGTGAAAGACCGAGGAAGAGCATGCCGAAGCCCGCGGCGATCTGGCCGTAGTATTTGCGGTTGTTCTTGTGGCTGAAGGTAATGATGATCGCGCCGAGGAAGATAAAGATCGGCACAAACGCCTTGATGTCGATCGCCATCAGCAGCGACGTGACGGTGGTACCGATTTTCGCTCCGAAGAGCACGCCGATTGCCTGGCCGAGCTCCATCAGACCCGCGTTCGCAAAACCGACGACCATCGCGTCGGTAGCCGATGAGCTCTGGATTACGGCGGTGACGAGCGTGCCTACGAGCATAGCAAAAAACTTGTTGCTCGTGATTTTTTGCAGCAGGGTCCTCAGTTTGTTACCTGCGGCAAGCTCCAGGCCCTCGCCCATGTTTTTCATACCGATGAGAAACAGTCCGAGGCCGCCGAGAGCCATAATTACTTTCAATAAAATACTGTAACTGTCCATGTTCATACCCTCTCAAATTACTGTTTGAGTTTCCATACAGGCAACTTCATTATATCACACTTTTTGCGCTTTTTCAACGCTAATATTGCTATTTGCCGAAATATTGCCACCCTGAAACAGATTTGTACAAGGCATACAATTTGTTGAAAAAATTTTGTTTTGATTGACATTTGGTCAGTCTTATTATACAATTATTATGGTGATAATATGAAGATAAAAACCGAAAGGCTTACGCTTGTTCCTATCTCCGAGGCGTTCCTCGACAGCGCCTGCGCCTACGCCATGAATGCCGATAACGCAAGGCTGATGGTATACCTTCCGAAGGAAGATCGCGACGAGGTCAGAGAATTTCTCCGCAGCGCCGGGCGCGAGTGGCAGAAGCCTCAGCCCGACATATGCGAGTTCGCGGTTTTGCGCGACGGAGAGCATATCGGCGGCATGACGATGTACTTTGAGGGCGACTACACCAGAGGCGAGCTCGGATGGATAATCCGCCGCGACTGCTGGGGCAACGGCTACGCTGTTGAGGCGGCAAAGGGACTGATGGAGCACTTCCGCAAGGCAATGGGACTTGACCGCTTCATCGCCCACTGCGACAGCGAGAACACGGCGTCGAAGCGCGTTATGGAAAAGCTCGGCATGCACTACGTTGAGACCCACGGAGGCAGGTTCAACCGCCTGACCGAGGGTGAGCGGCGTGAATGCCTTTACGAAATAATCTTTAAGGAGTGAGATAATGAAAAGGAAACTGATCGCAATCCTGCTCACCGCCGCTCTGGGCGTTTCGTCGCTCGGCGGCTGCGGAATCATCAGGCAGGTCAACCATGACCTGAAATCCGAGCTGAGCAGCGCCATGAGCGAGGTTGAGTCGGATCTGAACAGCGCGAGAAGCGAGATCGAGTCCGACCTCAACGACGCAAAGAAGGACATCGCCTCGGGTATTGACGAAGCTAAAAACGCGCTCGACCCCGACGCGACCAAAGAAAGCGGCTCGTCATCTTCAAAAGCCGAGAGCAAAACCGCGGGCAAGACATACAAGATGGCAGACGTCAAAAAGCTCAGCGGCACCTCGAATTTCTCGAAAAAAGCGCTCGAGCACATCTTTGACGGCACGATCAACTCAAAGGGCAAGGCGACGGGCTACCACTACAGCAGCATAAGCGACAGCAAGGGAAAGATTATCGCGGGCACCGAGAGCGAACCCGACAGCCACGGAGTTTTCACCGCAAAGGTCGAGGTCGACGGCGTGAAAAAGAACGGCTTCTCGTCCTTCTACCCTGCCGACTGGTCGCCGCAGGAGGTTGTCGACGCGATAAACAAGGCGTATGACGACGCTCTCTCGGACTCCGACAACCCGCACGGAGAGCTTTGGATCGGCTACAGCGGAGATCTGGAAATCGACATGTATCTCGACAACAACAAGAAAATCACTACAGCCTATCCGATTTATGAGGAGGACTGATGATGGAATACACGTTCAGAATCAAGGAAGGCAGAAAAACAATACCCATCGCGGTTTTTGCCGACAACCGATACACTCTCGCGGGTGAGTTCCTGCTCGCGGAAAGAAGCATTTTGAAGGAAATCAACGCCCTGCTCAAAGCTGAGGGCGACGGCGAGCTCAGCGGAAACATCTTCACGCTAAAACTAAATGGACGCGACGCGGAGATCACAAACGAAATCACGGGCAGCGAGCTGACAGTGACCCGCGACGAGCTGAAAGCCCTTGCCGCGGACTACAGCGCCGAAGTTAAGCGGCTCAGAAAACGCAGCTAAAACAAAAACCTTGTACCCAGACGGATACAAGGTTTTATTTTTTATTTTACATCAGCGAGCAGACGAGGTCGGTGTACTCGGAGGGATTCTCGAGCGGCAGACCCGCGATAAGCAGAGCCTGGCAGTAGAGAACCTCGGCGTACTTGCGCGCCTTGTCGATGTCGGTCTGAATCAGCTCCTCCATCTTCTTAACGGCGGCGTGGTTCATGTTGAGCTCGAGCACGCGCTGAGCCTTCATGCCGCTGTCGGGCTGGACGGCGTTGAAGTACTTCTCCATCTCGAACGAGATACCGCCCTTCGCGGTCAGGCAGACGGGGTGGGATACAAGCTTCTTTGAAGCCTCAACCTCAGCGACCTTGCTGCCGAGGGTTTCCTTGACGAAGGTCAGAACCGCAGAGATGTCCTTTTCGTCGGTCTTTTCCTCGTCGTTCTCGATGCCGAGGTCGTCGTTTGTGGCGGAGCAGAACTTCTTCTCCTTGTAGGTCATGAGCGTCTGGAGGGTGAACTCGTCCACGTCCTCGGTGCAGTAGAGAATCTCAAAGCCCTTTGAGCGGAGCAGCTCGGTCTGGGGCAGAGCGTCGATCGCCGCGGCGTTTTCGCCTGTAGCAAAGTAGATGAACTTCTGTTCTTCATTCATGCGGTCAACGTACTCGGAGAGGGTCACCGGCTTCTTCTCGGTTGAGGAGTAGAAGAGCAGCAGGTCGACAAGCTCGTCCTTGTGCATGCCGTAGTCGGAAACAACGCCGTACTTGAGCTGTCTGCCAAACGCCTTGAAGAACTTCTCGTAGTCCTCGCGGCTGTTGTTGAGCATGGAGGTCAGCTCGTTCTTGACCTTCTTCTCGAGGTTCTGGGCGATCGTGAGCAGGTGACGGTCATGCTGCAGCATCTCGCGCGAAATGTTGAGCGAGAGATCGGCGGTGTCGACGATACCCTTTACAAAGCGGAAGTGCTCGGGCACGAGCTCCTCGCAGTTGTCTGTAATGAGAACGCCGCTTGAATAAAGCTGCAGACCCTTCTTGTACTCCTTGGTGTAGTAGTCGTAGGGAGTTGAGGTCGGGATATAGAGCAGAGCCTTGTATGTGACAACTCCCTCGACGGAGGTGACGATTGTGCGGATAGGCTTCTCCATCGCCATGAACTTTTCCTGATAGAACTTGTCGTACTCGTCCTGGGTGACGTCCTTCTTGGGACGCTGCCAGATAGGAACCATGCTGTTGAGGGTTTCGCGCTCGAAATACTCCTCATACTCGGGGTGATCGCTGTCCTTGGTTTCCTCCTTGACGCGGCTCTTTGACATTTCCATAACGATCGGGTAGCGGATATAGTCGGAATATCTCTTAACAAGTCCCTGAATGCGGTACTGCTCGAGGAACTCGTCATAGCTCTCGTCGTCGGTGTTGTCCTTGAGCTCGAGAATGATCTCTGTACCGAGATTCTCGCGGTCGCATTCCTCGATTGTGTAGCCGTCAGCGCCCGAGGATTCCCAGCGGAAAGCGGTGTCGCAGCCGTACTTCTTTGTGATCACGGTGATGTGCTTTGCGACCATGAAGGCGGAGTAGAAGCCTACGCCGAACTGACCGATGATGTCGATATCGTCCGATTTGTTTTCAAGCTCCTGCTTGAACTTGTACGAGCCGGAGGACGCAATAGTGCCGAGGTTGTTCTCGAGGTCATCTCTGTCCATGCCGATGCCGTTGTCGGTGATAGTGAGCGTGCGGCTGTCCTTGTCGGCGCGAAGCTCGATGAAGAAGTCGCTGCGGGTCATGCCGAGCTTGTCGTCGGTCAGTGCGATAAAACAGAGCTTGTCGATCGCGTCGCTCGCGTTTGAAATCAGCTCGCGGAGGAAGATTTCCTTGTGAGTGTAGATAGAGTTAATCATCAGATCCAGCAGACGCTTGGACTCGGATTTAAATTGCTTTTTTTCCATGTTGATACCTCTTTATTATTTTATTTCCTATAATATTGTAGTCCTTTTAATAAATTTGTCAAGTCGTTCTCCGTTTTGACTTTGCGGTAAAATAATTGCCGCTCATTTTTAAATAGTAATTGACAGTGCTTGCTGTAATCAAGTATAATGTTGTCGAAGATATTACAAAGGGGGTATCCATATGCTCTGGTACATCTGTCTTATTATCTCCGCGCTGATAATCGCCGTAACGGTTCCGCTGTTTGTGCGTATGCGCGTTTTCAAAAGAAAAAAAGCTGTCGTCAGCTATCAAGATTCTGTTTCTAGGCTTCTTCCTCGCGCAGGTCGTCATGTTCTTCCCGATCCAGCTTGATAAATACGGTAAAGGCGGCGCGGCGGTACTCAAATCAATCCTGATGTCGATCAACCGCGCGATGCGTTCATTCGCGCTGACGGATATCGACTTTATAAATCCTACACACAGCATTAATCCCTCGGCATATAATTTTTACTCCCTTTTCCTGATGGTTATCTGCTTTGTCTGTCCCTTCCTCAGCTTAGGCTATATCCTCTCGCTGTTCTCGAAGGTTCGCGCAAGCACAAAGCTCGCTCTCTCCTACGGCAAGGACGTCTATGTCTTTTCTCAGCTCAACGAGTAGTCGATAACCTTTGCCTCGGACATCTCACAAAACCACCCGAAGGCGGGAATAATCTTCTGCGACGTCATCGACTCGTCGGGCGGCGAGAGCAACCCCTTCTCCGACCGTGCCGAACAGCTGAACGCCACCTGTCTTAACAAGCCGATCACCGCGGTAAACTTCAAGCTCCACAGCAAAAAGCGCCGCGTTTACTTCTTCTGTATCAGCGACAACGAACAGGCAAATACCAACGACGCGCTCGAGCTGATAGGCAAATACAAGAACCTCCGTCACACACGGCTGTATTTCTTCTCTACCCTGCTCGAGAGCCAGCTCGTGCTCGCCAACTGCGACAGCGGCTATATCCGCGTCAGACGCGTTGACAAGGCGCGCACCTTCATCAACCGCTTCCTCTACGACAACGGTCAGATGCTCTTTGAGCACGCCGCGCCTCCAGAAAAGGGCGAGAGCGAAAAGCGTATAATCTGCTCTCCGACCGCACCAAAAAGAAGGATCGCGATATCTCGGTCAACAAGTAATATTTTTCCGCTTTTTCACCGCGAGCGTGGTGACAAAGCGGAAATTTTTTTGACTAAAAAACGCGCATATGGTAACATTATGTATAGTATATTTTGTAAATATCGGTAATTTTTAGCATTTTTTTGATATCGGTATCACTTTAAGGGATTTAGTTATGGAACAGACATTCTTCTTTACGAATCAGTGCACGGATTTCTCGGACGGAGTACATTTCACTACTGTCTACTACAACGAATACGGCGACAGCTTTAATTCATGGAATATCTGTCTTGACATCGAGAACCACACGTTCACCAAGGTATACAACAACCGCGGCTCAAATATTATGGATGTCACCTATCTCCAGATGTACATTGCCAGTGCGCACGATCTGAACAAAACCGCGAAAAAGCTCTCCGACGTAAACGGAAGCGGCGACATCAACATTATGGACGCCACACAGATTCAGATAATCATTGCAAGATAAGCCAAAACGAAGCACTCCCCCGCGGCAGGATAATCCTTCCGCAGGGGAGTTTTTTGTTTACATTAAATTTTCGTCCCTGATGTATCCGCGAATTATCGCGGCGATTTCGCCCATCTGCCTAAGCCCGTCGTCAGGCATCGCGTCGGTTGAGACGCGGGTGTAGCTGCCGTCGTCATTGCGGAATTTCACCGCCGTCATACCGCCGTCAAGTGCAGTATCAGAGTATTTTTCATTCCACTTGGCGAACTTTCCTTTTTTTATTACCTCATAGCATCGGTCAACCGCCTCATAAGGCACAAGGTAGCTCACGCAGGTTTCGTCCGAATCAGCGTCAGCGGAGTAAACGTCGAGCTTCGCGCGGTCTGTCCTGCCGATATCGCTGAGCACCATCTCGTCATGCCTGTCGCCTCCGGCGGTAGCGACAACCGCTGTATAGTAATCAACCTCCATTGTTTCCTCAGGCTCGTACACCATCGAATTATGCGATTCGCACTTGAGAGTCACGTCATGTTCGGGCATGACAAAGCTGATTTTGTAGCCCTTTCCCTCCTCGTATAAAGGCTGAAGCCTCTCGCCGTCGAGGAAGAAAGAGTAGTCGGTATCGGTGGCGATCATATCGTAGTAGAGCACCACCTCAGCGCCTGCGCGGTACGAGTCCTTCGCGCCCGTGTAGCAATCCTTTGAGCCGCAGTAGTCGACCCTGTATTTTTTGACGAAGCAACCCGACAAGCCTAACACAACAACACCTCCGAGAGCGCATATCAATATCGCCGGAATGATTTTCTTCATCATAGGATCATCTCCTCTGACTCAGCGCTTCATGCTCGCTTTTCAGCTCGCAGTACAGCTCGTACGGAGTGAAGTCAACATTCGTTTCGGTCATTACCGCCTTGAGCGCTACAGACGCCTTTTTTCTGCGGAGCTGATCAAGGAAAATATTGAGCAGTCCTCCGTTGAAACCCGCAAAGTACAGCATTTCTCCGTCAAGCTCTCCGCAGGGCTTCGAGCTTCTGTCGGCGCTCATTCCGAGCAATGCGGAAAGCCTTACGCCGTAGTCGCTACCGTCCACCTCGCGGTAGGAAATATGTATCTGACGGCAAAGGTTCTTTATCTTTATCGCCTTGCCTTTTTCTATGTTAAAAAGAAGTACTTCTGCCATTATTCTCACCTCAGTTCAATTATACCCAAACGACTGCTGAAAATCAAGTGAAAACAAGGCGGCAGACACCACCCGAATGAGTTTTGTCTGCCGCAAAAAAGGTATTACGAATTGTTACTTGATATCTCTTGTGTTGAATATCCTGATCGTGAGTGCGAAGAACAGCGCTATGCATACAGCCGACACGATAACAGTGTTGAGTACGCCTGTGTTAGCGGATACGTTTACAACGCCCATCAGACCGTCGGGCATGTACATCGCAAGGTTGAAGCCCTCTGTCTTGAAGATGTTTGTTACCGCGCTGCTCAGTCCCATGTAAACCAGACCAAGCGTGCCTGTGCCGAAAATCACGCCGACGATCGCCGCGAGGGTCTTGTTTCTCACGCCTGTTGTCAGAAGCAGCAGGATCGAGCATATCGCCATGCTGAGGAGCCACTTGAGAAGGAGCGTCAGTACTCCGTTCATAATCAGCGGATCAGCCTCTATCGTGTATGTTCCGAACGCGGAGCCTATAAGGTTGCCGAGAACCATTGAGAGCGACGATACAGCGATGAATATTAGATTATGCACGCCGATCACGGCGACCTTCGAAACTACAGTGTCGCTCTTGCGCGGGATCTGTCCCGCGATATTCTTGATATAGCCGTTAGCCATGTCGGCGTACGAGAAGCTGACCATAGATATGAACACCGCAATGATCATCCACGGAATCGAGAACGGGTTCGCGATGATATCGGACAGCTTTGTAACCGACGCCTCAGCACCCGGCGCAAACATCTTTGTTAGAAGCGGTATTGCCGTCAAGATAACGATATTCAAAAATGCCACTATACCCATGGTGATATAAAACACCTTTGATAAAAAAAGTCTGCGTAAATCCATTTTAATAAGATTAGCCATTATGTGCACCTCCGGTCACGCTGAGGTAATAGTCCTCAAGCGAAATGTTCTTGATGAATATTTCCTTTACGTCAATGCCGCTGTTTACAAGCAGCCTGTTGATCTCTGCGGTTCTGTCTATCGCGTTGTCGACGCAGACAGCGCCGTCGCCGTTAATCTTTGTCTGAGCAAAGCCCGCATTCCTTAATACCGCGAGCGCGCTGTCGGTGCTTTGTGTATTAATGACAACGTGCTGCTCGCAGCGGCCGGACAGCTCGTCGATCGAAAACTCGTCGAGCAGTCTGCCCTCGTGGATAATGCCGTAGCTGTCGGCCAGCTTTCCCAGCTCGTCAAGGATATGACTGGAAATCATAATGGTAATGCCCTTTTCCTGCCTCAGCTTTTCAAGCGTCTGCCTAACTTCGACGATACCCTGCGGGTCAAGGCCGTTGATCGGCTCGTCGAGTACGATCATCTTCGGGTCGCCTACCAGCGCGAGAGCTATACCCAAACGCTGACGCATACCGAGCGAGAACGATCCCGCGTTCTTCTTGCCTGTGTTTTCAAGTCCTACCGTTTCGAGAAGCTGCTGAACATATTCCTTTGTGTAGCAGCCCATTCCGATACATTTGAGCCTGAGGTTCTCCTGAGCCGACATGTTCGGATATATTCCGGGGCTTTCTATCAGCACTCCTACGCCGAACTTATGCTCGCCGTACATCTGATATGTGCCGCTGGTTGGCTTTGACAATCCGCTTATCATTCTCATAACGGTAGTTTTACCGGCGCCGTTTCTTCCGATCAGGCCGTAAATCGAGCCCTCGCGAATGTGAATATTTATATCCTTTGCGGCGTCCTTCTGTCCGTATGTTTTGGTTAAGTTTTCGGTAGTGAGAATATATTTCATAGCTATCTCCTTTTCTGTAGGGTTATTTCCTTGACTGTAGCTAAAGTATATCACACCGAGTATAACAAAACCGCAACAAATATCTGTTATTTAAAATTATTTTCTTAATACATAAATTACAGGCATTCACATTGATTCGTGTTATCCCATTTCATTGCGCTTCCCGAGGTTAAAGCGACACGATTTGTGCTTTCGTCCATCGACTGGATCATTCCCCGGGCGGCATCGCCTTTGATCAAAGCGAAAAAACGATAATATTATCCAACAAGTATTCAAAAACTCACGTATAACACTAATCAAATAAATAATTTCTGTGCTTTCAGCATGTCGATCACTTTCCAATTTTCTCCAATGCTGAAAGACACGCATAAAAATTTTTCTATTCCAAACAATAATCTTGCAAAACATTTGCTAAATAATTCTTTAAGGAGATTTGGATATGAAAGCTACCGGAATAGTGCGGCGTATCGACGACCTCGGCAGGGTGGTTATCCCCAAAGAAATCAGACGAACGCTGCGTATCCGCGAGGGTGACCCGTCACAGATAACATTGAAAAACTGGCAAAAATTCTGCTTTGCTGTGTTGGACTTGCACAACAGAATGGGTTGGAGGTAGTATATATTGACGAAGGAATACTCGTCAGCGGTGTATATCCGCAAGGGGTATAAAACAGGCTCGGTGTAATTTCTGTTACGCCGAACCTGTTTTTCGTTGTAATTCACGTCATTAGGTGCTATACTGAATCTAAAGATTTCAAAAAAGGGTGACAAATGATGAATCTACCGCAATTTCTGAAAACGATTGATGAAACGACTTCAAAAATGACAAAGGAGGAGCTTGCAGAAAGCATCCATCATATCGCGCGGACCTTGCCTGAGGAACGCAGGGATTGGTTAGTGTCCATGTTAAGCGATGATTATATTGAGGAGACTGGAACCGAAGAAACGGTTCCTGATGATTTGTATGAAGAGCTTGCCAAAATCATTTCGGGTGAATACCGTCTTGATTCCGAATATAACGAAGAGTGGGACGATTGGTATGCCTCTGACGAGCCGGATTTCCTCTTTGAAGACAACGACGACCTGCTTTCTGTCATTGAAGACGCCGGCTCGGAGCTGCACCGGCTCATTGCCTGCGAAGAGTACGAACAAGCCCGCCGTATCGGTCATATTCTGCTGATTTTAGAAGTTCAGGCAGACGGGGAGTATTCGGATTACAATGACGATACACTGAATATTGAGGATCTCGAAACGTACGACCTTGTGGATTTTTCAGCAAAACTTATGCTGTTGGATATTGCCTGCGCCGTCTACTTTACATCTTCGGGACAAGAGCGCGCCGCAGCCTTATATCGGGTCGGAACGCACTTTAACCATTTCGCGGGCTGGACGCTGGAAGAACTGATGCAGCACTCTCCCAAGGAACTGCCCGACTTTGATGCATTTCTAAAGGACTGGATTCTTTATCTTCAAACCAAAGAGGATCCTGCAGCTGACGATTATTTAGATGAAGCAATGGAAATGCAAGCTGATCCGGTGAGCGCTTTGGAAACAGCGCGTCAGTCTGTTAAGCTTCACCCCGAGCTGTATTTAAAGGTGCTTTCCTTGCAGGACAATGTCGCAGCAAGGTTAGAAACCGGGTTGGAGGCTCTTGGCAGCATCGACCCTAATGATATTGTGCGAAGCGAAATAGCCTTGCAAACTGCAGAAACCGCGCTCAAACTCGGCAACGCTGAATGTGCTGCATACTGCCGGACAGAGGCGTTCCGTTCAAACAGCACCGCCGTAAACTATCTCCGTGCTTTAGTGAATCACCCCGATTATGAGAAATGCCTTGAAGAATTACAGTCAATGATTTCTGACTATCACGAACAGCATTTCAAAAGTTTTCTTAAGCACAACAGGCTTGGAGAGAGTACCGTCAGATTCAGCCGTTTTTTAAGCGGTGAATTTCAAAACGCTTATGCGGATTTGTTTATGCCAAACAGCAGCTATGATTCAGGAATCTTTCTGCAAGGAGCCGCGTTGATCGCCCTGTTTTTGTATCCTGACGGTGCAATCCGTGAGGGCGGCAAGGAAATGCTGCGCATTCTCGAAACCGCTTTGCCATTCCATGCAAAAGAATATGTCAAAGGACTTGGTATAAGCGAGATTTCAGATAATACCGATATGTTGTGGGATTGTCTGCAAAAATGCCGCAGCCATACGCCTTTGCCCGACCGCGAAAGCGCGTTAGATATTCTGCAAAAGCACTGCGCACAGTACACAGCCAACGTGATGCAATACAATCTGCGTAATGATTACGCAACATGCGCGGCATACGCGGCAGTTATCGGCGAAATCATGGAATCCGAGGGCAGGATATCGTCCAAAAACGACTATCTGTTGAATTGGAAGCAGCAGTATTCCAGAAGAACGGCTTATCATCGGGAATTGCGTAACTATGGGATGATAGACAGGAAATAAGAATAAAAATTTATAAATCTGAAAATTAACAGGCTCCGCACGACGGCAATTCTGTGCAGAGCCTGTTTTTATTCATCACGATATCTTCTGTCAATTTCGAGCCATACATGGATATTCTCACGAAGGCTTTCGCTAAACTCTTTTAAGTCGTCCTCGGAAATCGTTTCCTCATAAATCAGATTGATGATAAGCTGAAACATATTGGAACGGCTTACCCCTCTCGCCAACACGCCTGTGCGCCGCTTATCCTGTTTGATTCGTTGATCAAGCTCCCAAAATTTATCAGACGCCTGCCTGTCGCTGCTGAGCAATTCGATATATTCCTTTGCGAGCCGCTCCATATACGCTTCCTGCCAGCCGGGCAGCAGCTTGCGGAACAGCTTCCAATCCTTTTCGATTACCTGATACATGATTTCCTCCTACAAAACTCCGAACAAATCTTCCAATCTTGTATCCCGAATGATTCTGTCGCTCGGCTTATCGACGTTTGCGAGCATGGATTCCACGCGGCTTGAGATAACCACGTCCACGAATTTATTGGTATCAACGCCGCGCAGTGAAAAGAACAGCAGCGGTTCCTCGTCGAGCCTTGCGCCGACGCCGTAAAGGGACGCCGCAACATGCTTGCACATCACCGCCCAGTCGGGGCAGGAGCAGGAAAAGGAGATTTCACGCGGCTCGGGGAACAGTCCGCCATCCTCCAAAAACACGTCCTTCAGTTCCTTCGGGAAGTCGCCGTTCACGAGCTGGTCAAGCGTTTCCACGCGCGTTTCGCACTTGCCGGTGATTTCCTCAATGCGCCGCTCCGACAGCGGACTGATACGGATTTCCACCTTGTAGGGTGTTTTGCGCGTACCCTGCACACGTGCCTGGATTTTACCCTTTTTGATTTGCAAATCGATCACCGCGCCCGTGCGGACATAGCGTCTGCCGCGCGGCAGTCTGGTATCGAAATCGGCGTAACGCTCAAGATTCTGACACCACGCCTTGCCCCACCAGCTGTTAGCGATCTGCCTTGATTTGATCACGATCGGGTGCAGCGTCTGCCCCTTTGCTGCCGCTTTTTTCCGCGTATTCTTCGCGTTTTCTTTCAGTTCCTCCTCGGTGGGCTGAGGATAGTTCATTTCATTCCAATACCGCGCCATTTCTTACGCCTCCAATCGCAGCAGCTTCATCAGCTCGTCGTTGCTCATCTCGGTGATCCAGCTCTCGCCGCCCGCGCCGATGACATTCTCGGCAAGCTCCTTTTTCGAGGAAATCAAAGCGTCAATCTTTTCCTCGACAGAGCCTTTGCAGACGAATTTATGCACCATCACATTTTTGTCCTGACCGATGCGGAACGCGCGGTCGGTCGCCTGATTCTCCACCGACGGATTCCACCAGCGGTCAAAATGAATGACGTGGTTCGCCTTTGTCAGATTCAGCCCGGTGCCGCCCGCCTTGACGGAAAGCACCAGATACGGCACATAGCTCTCGCTCTGGAACCGCTCGACGATTGCGGTACGCTCCTTGACGGGAACGCCGCCGTGGATCACCCCGCCGCGTCTGCCGAATACCTCGGCGAGATAGTCGTCCAAATGTCCCGTCAGCTCCCTGAACTGCGTGAACACCAACACACGCTCGCGCTTTTCGGCGATCGTCTGCGCCAGCTGCTTGAGCAGCTCGAACTTGCCGCTCTGCGCCGGACTGTACTCCTCGGTGCCGAGGTACTGGTCGGGATGGTTGCAGATCTGTTTGAGATGCAGCAGCAGGGCAAGCACAATGCCCTTGCGCTGCAAGCCGCTGCTTTCCTCCACCTTCTCCGCAGTTTCTGCGAGCAGCTTGCGGTAAAGCACCGCCTGCTTCGGAGAAAGGGGGACATAATCGATTTGCTCCAGCTTGTCGGGCAGATCGGAAATAATTTTTTTATCAGTCTTAACACGCCGCAGCAAAAACGGCGCGATCATATTTTTCAGCTTCGCGTAGCCCTCGGGATTCTGCTCCAACCCGCGGCAGAAATTGCGGAATTCCTCCATGCTGCCGAGCAAGCCCTTATTGAGAAAATCAAACAGCGACCAGAGATTGGAGAGGTCGTTTTCGATCGGCGTACCCGTCATGGCGATCCGCATACGGCTATTGAGCTTTTTGATTTGCCGCGTTTGCTTTGACGCAGGATTCTTGATCGCCTGCGCTTCATCTAAAATAATGCAGTCCCACGTCACATTTTCAAGCGTTTCAATGCTCATCGCCATGCGGTAGGTAGTGATGGTCAGGAAAGCCTTTGACGCTTCCAATCTGTCTGACAAAACGGGAGCGTGCGCGCCGTGCAAAATTTCAAGCGATAACGCGGGCGCGAACCGCGCCGCCTCCTTCTGCCAGTTACCGAGCAGAGAAGCAGGCACAATCAGCAGCACTCTGCCCTTTGGCTTTTGCGCTCTCAGGGCTTCCAGAAAAGCCAAAATCTGAACGGTTTTGCCGAGTCCCATATCGTCCGCTAAACACGCGCCGAAGCCCAGCCGATTCATTTGTAAGAGCCACTGATACCCTACCTCCTGATACGGACGCAGCTCACCGCTGAAGCCGTCGGGAACGCCGACGCTCTTCTGTTTGCGCGGATTGCGCAGGCTCTTCAATAAGCCGCCCAGCCATTTTCCGTTGGTGACGACGGGCGCGTCGTCCTCGTCTTCGGGCGCGGTTTTGATCTCAGAACGGAGAGCGTCGAGCAGCGTAATATCGCCGTCGTATTGCTTCATATCGGCGAGCAATTTTCTCAGCCTTGCGTGGTTGACCTCGATCCACTTGCCTTTTATAAACGACAAGCCCTCGGTCTGTCCGAGCAGATCGCGGATCTCCTGCTCCGTCAGCGGAACGCCGCCGACCGTGAGCGACGGCGCCATATGTAATACCGCGTCCAAACCTAACAGCGAGGGCTTATCCTCACCCATCTTGACTGTCATAGCGAACGCGCTGTAGCGTTTCTTCCACCAGTTTGGAATACGACAGAGAATACCGCAGTTCTCCAGCGCGGGAACGTCATTGAGAAATTGATACGCTTCGTCGGCAGTGAAGCGCAGCGGATGGAACAGCTCGCCGCTTTCCATGAATCCGCCAATCAGATCGGATACCTCCGCCGCCTTGTTCAGGCAGGACAGCAGCTCCAAGAGCTTTGACCGCTCGTCGCGGTACTCGGTCAGCGCGTATTGCAGCGGCACATGGCGCACGCGTCCGCCGTCGCCCTTTGTGGCATAGGTCGCCAGAAATGCGAAGGGAAAATCCTCCTCATCGCTCTCCACCAAATGAAAAAAGACGCGCTCGGGGACATGAAGCTTCTGGCTTTTCTCCGCAAAATAAAGCGACACCTTACCGGGATAGCTTTTGATTTGCTTTGCGAAAACCGCCAGCAGCTTGCGGTACTGCCGCTTGATCCACGCTCGCGTAACAAATTCCGCACCTAATACAAACGGTACGGAATCGAGCAAGATTTCAATTGTTTCCTCGTTCGGCACAAGCTCCGTTTTCTCTCGGCTCAGCTCCAAGCCCGAGGTGTTGACAAGCGCCTCAGTGAAGCTTTCCGCCACCTGATACAGAAACATGCCCGCCGCATCAAAGCACTCCGGACGCTCCCGAAATGCCAGCTCATACAGCGTCTCATACGATGCTTTTGCGAATTTTTGAGCATATTTTTGAGCTTCCTTTTCCGCATAGACAACGTCGTCCATGCGGAAACCCTCTTTTGTCAGCAAAAACTGTATTTTTTCCATTCCTAACCCACACTAATTACTATTTTTTTACCGAATTGAACTTTACAAGTTCCTTTTCGGTATCTTTGATTATAGTATACTTTATTATTTTAAACAAAGCAATACAGTTCAAGAATTATGTTCCAAAAGCTTATATTATTACCATATATATCCATTATTCCGACCCGTCACTGATAACATTGAAAAAATGGCAAAAATACAGCTTTGCTATGTTGGATTTAGCCAAAAGAATGGGATGGAAATAGTACATATCGACGGAGGAAAATTGAAATATACTGAGTATCCGCAAGGGGTATAAAACAGGTTCGGTGCATTTCAATATGAACGCAAAGCAGAACGAAAAAATTATTACATCGTTTTGACCTGTAAAGCTACAACAGGCTCGGCGCATTTTGCACCGAGCCTGTTTTTTAGCTTCCGAAATATCTGCGGTCAATTTCTTGTCTTGTTTTTATCGTATCCCGCAAATCCTCACTGAATTCTTTTAAATCATCTACCGTAATTGCTCCTTCATACATCAAGTCAATAATATGCTGAAACATATGTGAACGGCTTATGTCTCTCGCAATCACGCCGGTACACTTCTTATCGTCCTTGATTCTTTTATCAAGTGCCCAAAACTTGTCCGATGCCTGCATGTCGCTGCTGAGCAATTCAATATATTCCTTTGTCAGCCGCTCCATATATGCTTCCTGCCATTCGGGCAGCATTTTGCGAAACTGTTTCCAATCCTTTTCTTTTACCTGATACATAAAATCCTCCTGACTACCATTCTATCTCGTCCGGATACTGTATATCGGTTAATTCGATTTCATAATATGGTACACCGCATACTCTTGCAAATTCATAGACACCATCTTCCAATGCATCATAATCTGAGTTGTCAAACAGAATTTTCTCCGATATGGTAGCAAGATAGGTTTTTCTTTTCTCAGGCGCACGTTTAAGATACTTTACATTTTGAATATCTACCCACTGCGTACAAAAGTTGTTGTAATAACGCTTCATAAGCGTGTAGCTGTATCTGTCTTCCAATGCTCTGTGTATCTTCTTAAACCGCTTTTCGTCTATCGTGCGCTGCAAAGCGTTGATGATTAAGTTCCGGAAATAGCATACAAAAGCTATATCATCCGGCAAACGATCCAAGAGCTCGTCCTTTGTTTCGGGATGATAAAATAACCGTTCAGCGCCTTCCTGACGCAGATAGCATAGGCTCCCTGAGGACAATCTTACAAATTCATCCAATACGCCATAGATAAACACCATCTCAGGCCACAGATATTCAAACGAAAACACTTCATCTCCGTACTCAATTTTACCTCTGTTTCTGTCTCCCTGATAAGCATGACGGATATCATAGCATAAACCCAATACACGAATCCTGCACGCTTCAAATTCCGGATAGCTTTCTTCTTCACCGATAACATTTGTCAGCGCGTCATATAACGCGTTCAAATCCCAATAGGTTCCGCTGACCGTCACGCCTGCCAAATTTTCTGTTGTCTTTACCGATAGCATTATTTCATCTCCGATTCCGAACAAATAGCTACATTCTTACCACTGAACGCTGCGCCATACCTAAAGATCGTTGTTATGCCGTGCGTTTTCATTTCCGTATCATATTGCCTTTCATTGATTTGATTCAGCGCCTCCTGTGCCAAAGTATCCAATTGTTCTTTCGACAGATCTTTTTTCGATTTCAACTCAATCAAAACACCCGGTCTGCTGTTATTCTTCGGCATCAGTTGAATATCAAATCTTCCCTCTCCCGATTCCCTGTTAGATGTCACGTAGTATTGATCGTCAAATATTGCGCATATACCGAGAAACAGACCGTGAAAGAATAGTTCTCCGACGGTGTCAAAGCTGCTTGCAGACTGTAAAAGCAGCTTTCTTAATTGCTGCTGCAAGCGTTTTGAATCATTTGTATAAATTGCTTCCTGAATTTCAACTGCTGAAGACTGAGGAACAATAGCGTTAAGTTTTTGAAGTATTTCTTTATTATATACTGCTTTGATTTCTTTATTAGGCAGAGAAATATCGCATAGGAAATCACCGCTTGAAGAAATCTCCGCATTTTCCGCCTTCAAATAACCGGCTACTAACAAAAAACTGTAAATCGATGAAGGATTGATCTTTATTTGAGGATAAATGACGCCTGTATCAATTAATGCTCTAAATTTGTCGCCCTGCAACAGTTTTTCCAATCGTTCATAAATGCTTTCATCCGCACAGGCTATTACTTCCGAAATGATTTCATTACTTCCTGTCGACTGCCAGAACGCGCGCGGCTTACACCCGTTCTTAAAATAATTGATAACCGACCACGGATTAAAAATCTCTGTATCACCGAAGCGATACCCGTCATACCATTCGCATAACTCCGTCATTTTATCTTTTGCAGAGTAATACAATGCCATCTGCTCAATATCAGATTTTGTAAAACCAAAATACTGACTGTAGCTTTCATCAAGAATAGAATTGACAACTAAATTATTAAGTCCGCTGAAAATACTCTCCTTTGCCACACGAAGAATACCAGTTAAAAAACCAAAAGCTAACGCGGGATTATCTTTTAATCCACCCGAAAATAGGTTTCGCATAAAATCAACGACTTCATCATAAAAGCCTTTGGAATGTCCCTGCTGGATTGGAATGTCATATTCGTCAATAATAATAATCGCTTTTTGCCCGTAATGCCGATACAGCATTCTCGACAGAACATCAAATGCGCCGGAGAGCGATACAATATCTGCCTCTCGCTCGGCAATTTTCCGATATTGCTTTTTATCCATTTCACTGCATTTATCTGAATTTGCCAATTCAAAATGACGTTCAAATTCTGTGCCGATCACTGCTTTTAGCATTTCAAAAGTCAGATCCCACGAATCAAATTTGATATCCTTAAAGGAAACAAAAATCACAGGATACTTGCCCTGATAGCTCCGATAGCGTTCTCCGCAATTCCATATAGCTTTATCTTGAAAATAAACAGAAGTATCTTCATCACTATGCTCAAAAAATGTTTTTAGCATATCCATGTTCAATGTCTTACCGAAACGCCTCGGACGCGTGAATAACGATACCATAGGACGTTCATCCAAAAAGTCCTTGATCATCATAGTTTTATCGATATAATAGTATTGTGTCGACGCCACGCGATATTCGGAAACACCAACCGGCAAAGGGAGCTTTTCTTGCTTTAGCTTGTTTGGCTGTTTTTTATATCTGTTGTCCGCAGGCTTTGGCGTGTCAACAGGAATCAGCCACGATTTACCATCCTTAACCGCACCGGGGATTTTCCCTTCGCGACAGAGCTTTGTGATTCTGCTGTCAAAAATATTCCATCGCTCCGATGCTTGTTTTACTGTCATCATTTCAGCCATACAATTACTCCTTAGTTTAGATTAAGATTATTATACCCTATCATTCAGAATAATACAAGCGCTTTTCGGAATAATATAAAATATTTTCAGAACAATATAGTTAATATTCAGAACAATAAACCTAATATCAGATTAATAGATTCTATTGTTCAACATAAATCAGCTCTATTGGTTTACTTTGAATTTCCATATATATCCATAATTCTGACCCGTCACTGATAACATTGAAAAAATGGCAAAAATACAGCTTTGCTATGTTGGATTTAGCCAAAAGAATGGGATGGAAATAGTACATATCGACGGAGGCAGTTTTTATCAGTGTGTATTCGAGAGGGGAAATTATTATTAATATTGACAGGCTCGGTGTAATTTCTGTTACGCCGAACCTGTTTTTCGTTGTATTTTTTGTTGTGATTTAAAAATATTCGTTGTATTTTTTGTGATTTGGCGTTATACTAATAATAATAGATTTACAAAAGGTGTTGATGATATGTATCGCTCTGCAATTGAAAAATTAAAGAAATGGAAAGACAGTTACTTCCGCAAACCCTTAATTATTGAAGGTGCGCGTCAGGTTGGTAAGACATGGCTGATGAAGGAATTCGGAAAAGAATGTTATAAAAAGACTGTCTATATCAACTTCGATTCCAACAGACAAATGAGGGAATTGTTTTCCTCAGATCTGAATATAGAGAGAATTATCATGGGGCTGGAAATTTATTCCGATATAACGATTACACCCGATGACACGCTGATAATCTTTGACGAGGTGCAAGAGGTTCCTGCCGCTCTCAGCAGTCTTAAATACTTTTATGAGAATGCTCCGCAGTATCATATTATCTGTGCCGGATCCTTGCTCGGTATCGCTCTGCATGAAGGCACTTCTTTTCCTGTCGGCAAGGTGGATTTTCTCAAGCTCTATCCCCTGTCGTTTGACGAGTTTTTATTGGGAACCGGTTACGATAAGCTTTACAAGTTACTCAACAGCGGCGACTATGCACTTATCAGCTCTTTTTCCGAGCAGTTTATTTACCTGTTGAAGCAATATTATTTTATTGGAGGTATGCCGGAGGTTGTTCTGCGTTTTTCGCATAACAAAGATTTCAACGAGGTACGCGAAGTGCAAAAACGAATTCTCGAAGCATACGAACAGGATTTCTCCAAACACGCGCCGTCGGAGATTGTCCCGAAAATCAGAATGGTATGGAACAGCATTCCCTCACAACTCGCCAAAGAAAACAAAAAATTTATTTACGGCGTTGTGCGCGAGGGTGGCAGAGCCAAGGATTTTGAAACAGCGATTATGTGGTTGTGTGACTGCGGACTTGTTCACAAGGTCAGCCGCATTACAACACCGAATCTTCCGTTGAAAGCCTATGAAGATTTAAAAGCATTCAAGCTGTTTTTGCTTGATGTAGGACTGCTCGGCTGTATGTCGGGAATCAGTAAAAGCGTTCTCCTTGACGGCAACGATATGTTCAAGGAATTCAAAGGAGCATTGACAGAACAATATGTCCTGCAACAGCTGAAAGCCACCTCTGATTTTGGTATCTACTACTATACCAACGACCGCAACAGCTGTGAGATCGATTTCCTGCTCGACGATGGTGAAAAAGTCATTCCGTTGGAAGTCAAAGCGGAAGAAAACCTCAAAGCTAAAAGTCTGAAAATCTATCGGGAGAAATACAAGCCGGCGCTCAGTATCAGAGCTTCAATGGCAAATTACCGGGAAGAAGATGATGGGCTGGTAAATGTGCCGCTGTATATGATTAATTCAATAACATTTTCTAATATTTCAAATTAAACACTTACTAAAACAGCAAACAGGCTCAGTGTGCTTTTTTACGCTGAGCCTGTTGTTTAGTTTATTGAACGAAAATTTTTAGAGGTCGCGTCAGATTTTCCGCTGAGTTGAGCGGCGTATTTGCGAACGGTATTGCGGTTAAAGTTGATTGTCGTAACCCGCTTCACGTCGCATTTGTATGAAACCTGATTGCCGTCGTTATTGAAGCGATAGCCGACGCCGCTGTTCGTCTCGGTGACTTCCTTGCTCTTGATGCGTGCCATGCGGCGGAATGTCTCAGCCAATCTTTGACGGTAGCGGTTCAAGCTGATCTCGCCGTCCAAATCAAGCAGAAGGTTATACTTTACTTTGTTGATTGCCTCAGACAGTTTTTCTCTTTGGTCGAGCAAATACACCGCAAACTCAATCATCTCATTGAGCTGGCGGTAATACTCTGTGTCGGGAATCACAGTGACAGTTTCGTTTTCGGCTTCGGGATTTGCCTTTTTGTAGAGATAGGTACGCTTTGTGAGCGTGACACACTCCTCGTCATCAAGGATGTTCTCAGCCTTCTCTATCAGGTATTCAAGCCTGTTCTGAAATCTAAACGCTTCTTTCAAATTCATATTCATCACTCCTTCATCTGTTATGTCTTTATTGTAAAGCATAATAAAAGGAATGTCATTAAACCTGTGGTTTAATACGCTCACGAGATTTAGCGCAAAACAGCTCGGCGCATTTTCTGCTGCACCGAGCCGGTTTCATTGTTCGTTATTTTAGAATATTCACTGCCACCGTTGCTGTTCTTTTGTTTTTCTTTCCGTTCACTGCTTGCGGATAACGCCTGTAATCACGCGTCCGCAGTAGCGGCATGAATAATTCTCGGTGACTGCTCCGACGATCGGTGCGCCGCAGCCGGGACAGCGATCCTTGACGATCTGCTTTGCGAGCGCTATCCTCAGTACGCCGCCGTGCATCTCGGGCGTACAGCCGCGCAGATAGCCCTCCTTGATGGCTTCCACAATATTCTTATACCGCTTTTCGGGGGAAATGGTGCTGTAAGAGTACTTCTCTCTTTGCATCCTGTCAAACTCCTGCAGGCTTATAAACGGCTTTAACCATTGCGCGAAATCTCTCGCTAAACTTTGCGAGTGTTCAATGTTTGACATGCGGGAAAATGTTATCGGGACTGTCAGTACGATCGCCGCGAGGGCAAACGCGAAAAAGATGATCGCATTCAGCAGACCCGACTGGAACAAACTGAAAGACGTCATACTGCTGCTGAACATATCCCTGAAATACGGCTCGTTGTTGTAATTGTTGACCATCGTCAAAAATACAATGAGAAAAATCAGGAAAAAGAACAGCTCGATGCCGAAGCCGACGGCGTATCCGATGCGCTTGGGTTGAAGCGGCGAGCCCTCGTAATAGGCAGGGTTATAGGGCTTGCGGGTTGTGTTGTCGTTGATGAAGTAGACCCGCTGACCTGACACGACCTGCGCGGTCAGATCGGAGCTGCCGCAATACGGACACCGACCCTCAAAGTACACGCGCTTTTCCATCCAGCCGCCGCAGCTGCGGCAGGAGCAGGTGACGGTCTTGCTGTAAAGCTCGATGATCTCCGGGTAGCGGTAATTTACTGTTTTGATCACGCGGAAATTCTGCATATACAGCGGTCTCAGCCATCTCAGACGGCTTTGAATCTGCTCCGGCGTTTTGCCCGTTACCTCGGCAAGCTCCGCGAAATCGACATAGCCGTTCAGATCGCCCTCGAAATATCCCGAGAAAAAGACAGCTTCATTTATCATCATACGCGATATTCTCGAATATACGATCATCGAAACTCCAAAGACGAAAAACACAAACGCTGCGATCAGACTGCCGGCGCGGATAATCGATAAAAAATCGCCGTGGAGTCCTACGACCAGCTGCGTCATCAGGGAGAATGAAATTGAAGTGAAGGTCACGCCCAAAATCAGCAGGATAACGTTTTTAACTTTTAAGAATTCAATCAAACCGTTTTTCAGATACATAAGGCATTCTCCAAGGCTGAGTTATTTCTTCTTCCTTGATTTGTAGGCGTCCTTGATGAACTGCTCCACACGCTCGTTTTCTTCCTTGCCGAAGTTATCGGCTATAAAATTCTTGTTGAACATTTTGTTGTACCGGTCAAAGGTGTACTCGACATCCGTACGCCTGCCCCTCATAAGCTCTCCGCTGTGGTTGTGATAGAGAAAATCATAATAAACCGTAAAGAAAGCGGCGATCTCGCGGTCAAGGCTATTGTCAAGAAAATGCAGCAGATAGCAGTCGCAGTTATTGACGACAGCGTTGGGCTTTGTGAGCTGCCCGATCTGCGTTTCACCGTCATAGAAGGAGACGACCTCCTTCTTGCCCGCTTCCTTGCGATAACCGACTATCAGCCTTCCGCGCCATTCCAAAACGAGCTTGGATTTCGCTACGCCGGTCTGCTCAAAGTAAAAGCGTCCGACGATCTGATTTTCGCTGTTGAGCACGGAATAACGGCGCACCTGCTTTGCGCCCTTGAACAGCCAGCTCATCGGAATCGCAGAAGCGACGAGGTTTTCAAACACATTATAGTCAGTAAACAACAACAAACGGTTGAAAGCGTCCGTCAGAATGAGCCTGCGGACTTCGTCGCCGCCGACGGGCGTTCCGGGCTTAAAGAACGGAGATGAGGCTCTGTACAGAAGAAGTCCGTTTTCTAAAATCTCAAATTGATTTCTGCCGTTTGAAACGACCTGATTGACCTGCATTATCATATATTATACATCCTTTTAACACTTGATTTTATTTGAAATAATCTTATCACAAATCATGCGAAAAATCAATCAAAAAACAGGCGGCACGCTGTTGAGTATCCTGAGGAGATGTTTCCGCAAAACATTTTGATAGATCGGTTGAATATTGCAGTTTTCCGTGTTATGATATAATTGTTAAACAAGCTATCGCAAACAAAAAAGGAGGAATATTTATGTTACTGAAAAGAATACTGAGCGCGGCGCTTGCAGCCGCAGCGATCCTGGCGTTTGCCGGCTGCGGAAAATCGTCAGACAGCTCCTCAAAGGCAGAGAGCTCACAGACCGAGACACAGCAGCAGACTACCGAGCAGACAACGACTGCAAAGTCCGCGACCACGAACGCGTCGGCTGACAAAACGGCAGAAAAGCCCGTGCCCGGCAAGCTGTATGCCCTGAATCAGGACGAGGGCGACGCTCCGGCGATCTCCGCTTTGAAACTGAACGGCAATCAGGTCGGCACCGAGGAAGGCGTTAACGGCTGGAAAGCGTCCGCCGATAAGATCCGCTTCGTTTTTGAGCAGAGCGAGTGGATAGAGCTGTATCCGCAGACCGAGCTGACAAGCGGTCTGGCGGCATATCTCGTACCTCATTCCGATGACGCCGCGACCTATACCGACACATTCGTCGCCGCGCTGAACGACGACACACCCAAGACCGAGCTGACAAAGCCCGAGGAGCAGGGCGCTGCATGGGGCTCCTTCTACGCTCATCCCGAGACGAATGCTCCCGGCTATTACGATCTGATAATCACATCAGGCATGAAGCCCGTCGCGATGGTCATGGTCAGGATCTACCCTGAGGGCGGCTTGAGCGATTACGACGACGCAAAGTTAGAACAGCTCATGAACAATGAATCGTCAGCTGCTATTCAGTAATCATTCCGGGCGTTGACCCGTCATGACCCACTTTCCTCTGAATCAATTCGTTTGTATCCGCAAAGAGAATAAAACAGGCTCGGTGTAATTTCTGTTACGCCGAGCCTGTTATGTTTGATTAAATATGAGGTAATCCTATGATAAACCATAGAAAGAAAATAAGAAGTAATACGAACACCGTAATGCACGCAATTGCAATCAATCTCTTTTTTGTTTTATGTTTTGGCGTTAATTGCTTTTTCACAGCTTTTGTATTGATATCAACAGCATAATCCTCGAGTGTATCCTTTTCAAGATGTCCTTTTCGTTTAATCTGATAAACATTCGCCAGCGGATCCTGCTGCGTGAGTAATCTGTTGTGAAAGCGTTTGAGTGACTCAACATCTGATAGAGTACATTCTGCAAATCCGGTATCGTGAACAATCTTATTTCTAACCCAACGAAGATGATTAAGCGTTTTATAGTCATTTTCCCAACCAAAAATCTTTAAACGAACAGACATTGGTGTTAATTTCATTTGTTCTATGTAGGCGCTGACGCCCTTCTCTTCATGCAGCATATCACGGCAAATGGCATCCACAAACTTATATTCTTCCAAGAATTCTACGTCAATACTGTTCATCTTATCCTTCTTTCAACAAGTACCAAGGCTTCATTCTTATGCCTTCAAAAGATACATCCCGTTTTCCGTAAGGGCGACAATCCCTTCCTCAATCAAATCATCAAGCAACTTTTTCGTATTGGACGGCTTCACTCCGAGCAATTTTGTCAGCTCCTCAAAACTGCCCTCCGCATGGTCGGTGAGGTAGTCGATGATCATCGCTCTTTTCAGGGCGGACTTCATCTCAGCATTTTTGCCCTCCTGCTTGATTCTCGTCACCTTGTCGCCGCGCTTCATCAGCGGCAGCAGAAATTCGATTCGGTTCGGATGAACTGTCTGCTTGATTGTCGGCTCACTCCAACCGTGCTGCTTCCATGTGTAGAAGATATTCGGGATACCGCTGCCCGCACTGTCGCCGATGTCAATCAGATTGAACATCTTCATCAGCAAGCCGTTTCGCGGGTCGGAAAAGCCGCCGCTTTTTGCCGCCGCGACCTCGATGCGAAAATCTCCCGGGTTTGATAGGACGATCCTGTCCTCACGTCGGATGATTACCACGCCGCCTTCGCCGTAATAATCGGCATTGACAAGACAGTTGGCAAGTGCTTCTCTTGCCGCCATACGCACCGAATTGTCAGGCAATATCAGCTTTAATCTGCCGTAAACAGCTTCGTAAAAATCAAATACATTGCCGCTCCAGTCGCCCGAATCGGACACAAGCTGATAGTCGGCTTCGCGGTAATCGAGCGAGTAGTTCGGATAGTTCTGTCTTATAATCTCCGAGGTGCCAAACATCAACAGACCTGCGGCGGTCGGGTGACGTATGCCCTGCTCCCCAATGTTGACGGCTCCGATTTTAAAAAGGAATTCCTCATCGTCAAGAGTTTCCCAGACGTGATTCGGGTGGGATTCATGCACCCGTTCTCGGTATTTGTGCACGCTCTCAAAATCCAGTATGCTCACATCGTACTGCTCTAACTTCTGCATATCCTGCGTCGCATATGCCGCGTCGCGCAACATCGCCTGATACTCCTCCTGCGTGCAGCGGTAATCGCCCTCACCGCTGCGGCGGTAGGTGTTCACGGGATTGCCGTCAACATACACGGGCTTATAAAAACGCTCCGCACGCGGCACTGTGATGACGATGATGCGGTCGCCGTTGACCTCCTCGATTCTCACGTCATTGGCGGAGAGAATATTCACGCTGGTGAGTTTTGGGTTGCGTACAATCTCCCAGAATTCGCTCACAAGCTCCTCGGGGTCGGGCAGATTGACCGAATGAAGCGTCTTGTCCTTATGCTCCACCACGCCGAGCAGAATGATTCCGCCAAACGTATTCGCAAAGGACGAGTACGTCTCCCAGATGCTGTGCGGCAAACCACCGAGAGCGCGCTTCGCCTCGATACGGTTATTTTCACGGTATTGTTCAAGATGATTCAGGTCGATCATTCTGCCTCACCGCCATTCATTTTACATTGAAATCTCATTCGTCATAAAACTCAACATCTATCCTGATATCAGTGTTATCGGCATTCAAGGCGTATACCTGATTTTTTATCATCTTTTTTGCCTTGTCTGCAGCGATATTATAATATTCTTCGTTGGATTCAATTCTGTTTTGTATCTTTCTTTTGCCCTCATCAAGCTGTATTTTGGCAAGCTGTTCTCCCGCCTGCACGTTTCCGTAAAAAAATACTATTTCTTTCGCGCACAACAGCTCGGGCGTAATATCTATGCTGTCAGCGTCAAAGGACGGCTTTGGAGCACGGATCAATACGCTTCCGCGTTCTTTGTCAACTATGTATTCAGCCATGTCCATATTGACAACAAAATGTCCTGTTCCCGATATTTTGACCCATGATTTTACATCAGGGTCCTGGTTGTCAACATCTGTAATATATACCACCGAATCAACGTCTATTACTTCTAACTTATGAACCTCACGAAGAGAATCAATTGACAGCGTCGCTTTATTGCTGACGTGATGCAGTTTTTCACCCAGCTCGTAGGCACTCGTCTGACACTTCAGTCTTACGCCAACCACTCCCAGAATCAGTACAACAACAACCAGAACAAGCGATAGTACAAGCCATTTCTTGGCTCCGTGTTTTTTATCCTCCGGCGATTCTGTATCAGCGCACTCCGTTTCAATGAATTCGGCGTCTCCTGATTTATTCTCAATAATTTCGGTATCTTTATCTTCCTCATTGATGATTTCAGAATCATCGCGTTTTATTATCTCGGACACAATCATTCCTCCCCAAATACAACTTCCACACTTTTGTCGCTGCCGTATACTCCATGGACTGTTTCGGTGACAATCTGCTCCGCAGATAGTTTTGCGCGATCCAAAAGGGTATCGTAATTTGGAATCAGCTCAACCTGTGCTTCACCAGCTTTCTTCTTGAGTTGATTGAAGGAATTGATATACGCTTTCACTCCCTCTGATGTGCTGCCGTCAAAGAGAGGATTCGAATCCTCTGCAATTGTTTTCACGTTGCCCGGGTCAACAATTATCTCCGATGAAGGCTGCGGTACTCTGATAACGACCGTACCTTCATCATTTATCTCCGCAGTCGCTTCACTCAAATCAACTGTAAAAACCACGTTTACCTGAAATTCATACAAAGCAGCGTATTTATCGAGATTAATATTAAATAATTCCGATGAATACTTTTGAAAATCCGTAATATCTCCGTCGGCTATCAAAACCTCCGTCTTTCCGTTTTCCTTCAAACGAGCAGCAAGAACAAGCTCGGTATCCTCAGCGCTCAAGCCGTGTTCCTTTCCTTTTTCGTAGCTATCCGCCATACCTGGAATCAAACTCTGAAAGATATTAACACCCTCAGGCGCGACTCTGAGATAGTTAGGAACAGCGTCAACGGCGATAATCACAATACCGCCGAGTATAATAACGCTTAACAAAAGCGGAAGCACCCAAACCGGAATACATTTGAACCATTTTATCCATTTCATTTGCTTTCCTTCCTTTCAACGTCAAAATACCTGCTGCAGTCAATTTCCGTGCGATTCATATCTTCAGTCACCTCAATCTTTGTTGTAAAAGAATCAGGTGAAAATGCCGACCACATTGCTTCCCAACCTTCGCGCTTAATCTTGAAATCAGAATCAGGCGCAAGAGTGAATTTCAGCTCAATAATTTGGTGCTCCTTCACGCTTTGAGTACCGCTGACCTCCTGTCCGTCAATAAAATATGCACAGGTGCCATAGTCGTTGTTGTTATTTAGTGTGATTGCAAGATACTTCTTGACCGTATGCTCGGAAATAATCTTGTCTATATTATTCTTGTAGTCCGAAAAACTCATTTCCTTTTCATAGCTTTTTCCGCCGATGTCATTGCCCGACACGTAATATCCTGAGAAAGGATTGATTACCACTTTGATCATTTCGCCTCCGTCGGGCGCAACTTCATCGGGACGCAGCTCAACACCATTCTTGTTATAAAGAGTAATAGACGCGTTCTTTATTTCAGGAACCGAAACCTTTTCTCCTTTTTCCTGACTGCGCTTGCTCAGAGTTATCTCCAAAGCGTCGCCGTATGAATCTGGGATTGTAAAGGTATACTCATAGCCGCCGTCCGCTTCAACGGGCTGACCGACATTTACGCCCTTTCCAATCAGTCTATAAAGGCTGTTCACCACAACAACAATCTTATCTCCCGCTTTCAGCTTGTCGATTTTTTCGTTTCCGCCCGCGGAATACGAAACCTCTTCACCGTTTTTCTTGACGCTCTTCACGGCATCGCGTTCAAATATAGGAATGAAATTCATTACATTGTATTCCGGGTCAATAATACGGAGCGAAAAGTACGGGTGCATCTGTACAGTGTATGTATCGACAGGATTGAGTGAATCCGCTTCAGGGAAAACTACTCTGCAGTCGCTCTCGTTATTCTTAAAGCATTTCGGAGTAGAGGAAACAAAATAATGAGAATCGGAGTAATCGCTGTAATCAAAAACAACCTTATACGATTCAACGGGGCTGACTTCAGCATTGCTCTTTCCGTTTACCAGCCACTTGCCCTGAAGCTCTACTTCCTTTAAGTTTTCGTCCAGGCTATATGTACTGAACTTTAGCTTTCTTTGCTCAAAACCTCCGAGCGGCTCAACGGAAATCTCAGTACCGGTAAAATCCTCCGGGACAGTCCAAACCAAACCGCCGGCATCGTCTGACTTCGCGATTAATTCGTTTTTGCTGCCGTCCTCATTATGCGACCAGATGCGAAAACAATCAAAGCGGTACAGATTACTCTTGGCGTTTTTTACCGCGGGCAAAGACGCGTATATTTTGTCGCCCTGATTCAATCGACAGTTTTCCGTAGACAAAGGAATACTGCAAGCCTCATCGGAAAAATATGAAATATCAAGATTATAATTTTCGGCAAAAGTCAAATGAACCGCTCCGCTGTTCTGAGTGGTTTCCTCGGCAAGAACGTGTGCAGTTCCGGCGGCAGCAATAACTGCCGCACCAATTATCAGCGAACACACAATATGTTTTTTCATGTTACAACGCCTCGTATCACATATAATATAAGGTTATTATATCACCATTTATATGGACTTTCAACAAATTTCGACGCTGTTTTTGAATAAAAGCGTAAAAGGATCATATATTTCAGTTTTACGGAAGTCACAAAGTATATACATAAACGCCGAGGCAATCTCACCTCGGCGTTTATACAAATTACTTATTAAAACATTCTGCATCGGTTCACGATCAGGCTGACAATGTCATTTGCTCTCACGCGCATATGCAAATTTTGCCAAATACATCTGTTGTGACATTCTCGCCCTTGCCCATCTTGCTGATAGTAAAGGTACTGATTCCCGCAGCAGCGGCGTTAAAGTACGGCAAAACCTGACCCGCCCATATTCGCCGATTTATGCATTGATTTCTCCACCAAAAGAGATACTCACATTCTGAAAATACTCCCAGCATTTAATGCAAGGAGCAACTCTCAATTAATCTTCATAGATACCTTTGAACTATCTCCGAACGCTTTTCGCTCAGTGTTTTCAGTAATTTTTCTGCATCTTTTATAAGCTTCTCAAGACGCAAGACCTCTTCCATCGCTTTATTCTGAACATCAATATCCGGAACAGCAAAAGAGATGCTTTCAACACGGTCAATCGATGCGCGGTAACTGCGGGAAAATCCCATTTTTCTTCCCTCTTCTTCCAGTATTCTAGCCATGTATCGCGGGTTAACTTCATTAGTCACTACACGTAATACACCGCAGTGATCGGTTGGGTAGAACGGCATTTCTTTAGGCTGGTAGTTTACCATCCAGTCACCATCTATACCCCATAATACGGAATCAGTTGAAAAATCTTCCAAAAGAAGTTTATCAAAATAGCCAAACGGTTCAAAAACATTTGCGCTATAAACCGGAATTGTACCATCGTATTCTAATTCAGATTCTATAACACGTTGCCCGATCATCACAGTAAACTTGTCCTTGTCAGCTAAGTAGTACTTTACTTGTGTTTTGGGCAGTTCTCCTAAATCAACAAATACTTTTTCAATCTCAGTACAGTATTCTTGAATCTTTTTCATCACTTGCGAATATTCAGTGTTTATCCTCTTACTTTCGGCGATAATGAGCAGTTGTATATCCATGGGTGGGATGGGAATTCTAAACAGCGGAATCATAGTTTTGTCCCCGCGGGGCATCTTGATTCCCTGACGATTTGCCATCATATAATCAAAAAAGATATCCTGAGCTAAAATACAGAACAGATATTCAGGCTTAACTTTTTCTTTATCTACAGTACGAAAGACCAGAACATCCGGAGAACAACCGCCATTCCTATCTGCAAACCAAATCTTCTTTAAGTATGGTCTAATATTTGACACCAGAATATCTCCAGGCTGATATTCAACCACGCTATCAATATCTGTTTCACCTGAAAACTTCGTAATCCCCGCTTTGTTTTTCAGCATATTATCTGTTGTAACATAATCCGATAATTGGATTTGGTCAACATTAATTCTGTTTGTGCTAAAGGGTGCTATCTTACCGAGTTTTGACATCGGATACTGGCTCTGAATCTCAATTTTTTTTGCTGCCGATAATCGTATCGCCTTATCAAAGATAGGTCTAACATAGTTTAACATATCACATGTATTCACTATTCCTGCATATTTCTGGTTATCTTCACTCATCACAGGAACTACATCATCAAAAGATTTTCTGATGGCATATGCTAGAGTACTCGTGTCGTTTCTGTCTTTGTTGTTATACAAACATCCGCCTGGTTTTATTTCATGGATTCCCTCAAAGCCTTTTCCTGAATTATTCATGCACATCCGAAACTGCATCTGCAAATGGTTGTGCATTATCAGACATCAATATCACTGACATCCTGCAAAGTTTTCCACCGAAAAAAGGCGCACTACTCCCTTGGGGGTCAGATAATTTTTGAACGGGATTTCTTTGAAGCTGTCAAGGTACACGGGGTAACGTCTATTCGAGTTGCGGACTGAGTTTTTTAATATTGGCGAGAGTCTCGAAAAACCGGGATTGATGCGGACAGTAACTGCACAGTTTAAAATACACATATCTCGCGGAGCTGACGATTCTGGCTGCAATTTTCAACAGCTTGAGTCTGACAGTGTCGATACGATCCTTTCGCATGGATTCAGGCAGTGTCAGGCGGCGGAACCAGTTGAAGAGATTGTATGCAAGCGCATGAATCTGAACCCGGTTGGCGTTGACAATCATGGAAGAACTGCTGACATAGCTCATATCAAATCCGGATTTGCACTCCTTGATGAAGTTTTCCATATTTCCGCGCTTGCAGTAAAAGCGGATCAAATCCTCAGGAGATGATTCCATATTGGTCACAACAAAGGTATGCATGTGAATCGCCTGACCGTAAGGCTTCTCGATTTTGCAGACGACGCGTCTGGGGTAATCCCAAGAACCCGCCTTGTACAGAAATTCACCATACACGACGGCATGAGAAACAGTGTCCTCCCGGGTAAGATCATACAGTTCAGAGTCCAAGTCTTGAGCAAGTCTTCTCAGCACAGGATTTTCCTTGAGCCGAATGACATAGCCGGTGCCGTTTGTTTCAAACAGACTGTAGAGTTCATCTGTGGCAAAACCGCTGTCTCCCCGTGCAAAGAGGGCTGTTTGAGGATAATCTCTCTGATATTCCTCCAGAAGCGGCAGCATAAATGCGGCTGCTCCGTTGCTGCAATACTGCGTTCCCGGGCGCAGTTCTACCATCAGTAAATCTCCGGTCATTCCGTCGAAGCAAAGCAGGGGATGATAACCGTGGGCTTGGTAGTGGTAGTTGAACGCTTCGCCTTCCTGCGTGCCATATGCAGCCAGCAAGGTGGAATCGAGGTCGAACAGAATGTGCTCCGGTTTATCGACAGAATAGACTCTTCTGCGAAGAATCCGCTGTATCTCTTCCAACTGCTGTAAACTCCGTTCATCCATGCGGTTGTGAAAACGGGACAGAGTAGGCTGAGAGGCTAAAGCGGTTTTGCCGATAACAGCGTTCAGGACAGGATCGTTTCTCAGGCTGTCGGCGTGATCGTCCTGAAAATAGGCGCCGGTAATCTGATAGAGCATCTGTAAAAGATTCTCATGATCTTTGTGGATTCGGAATGAAGCAGTGTCCGTTGTGCGGAAACGATTTCTGAGCAGCGAATTGACGCCCAGCTTGTGATAAAACTCCTTGAGCAAAAGCAGTCCGCCATCCGAAGAAAGATTGCCGCCATCGAAATTTACGCGAATTTTCTTATTGCTTTCCAACACTGTTTCTGATATAATAGCCATGGGACTTCTCTCCTTTGGTTTGTTGTTGTGGTAACTACATTATACCAAATTTGAAGTCCCTTTTCCATACCCTGCGGGCTTCATCTTTTAGGTGAAAGCCCATTTTTCATTTTTATCTGTGTTTTTTCGGTGTTGGGGTCCTTACCGGCACTTGCGTGAATAATTTAGGCTTTTGTATCCTTATATTCATATCCGAGAAACAGTTTCCTTTCCTTAGTTTTCTGTGGACTAGATACTATAACAGTTTGTTGGTCTTTGGTTAACGCAAAATAAAACAATTTATCAAATTCTATTGCTTTGGAATATTTGTAAAACAAAGCCTTTATTTCTGTGGCTTTTTCTATTTCATCTTTTTTTTGAAATTTTTTAGTTTTTGTAACCTTATTATAATTCGAAGAAGTTAAGAATTCAGTAACATACACATCAAAGTATTCAGATGAAGCAAGCTCATCCAGTTCGGTTTCTTCGAGGATATAAGAGGTATATTCTTCTTTAGAAACATCGATTTGCCTGAGATATCTTTCAAAAATCTGTGAATCTTCCCATTCTTCTAAATTATCGCCATTTAGGATTGCGTTTACACTGTCAGTCACCAAATCTATCATTTTAGGAGGTTCAGCATACTTTTCGAGATAAATAATTATAGTATCAGATCCCGTCTTACCAAAAGCACCGTTTCCTAAGTGGACAATCCCGCGAATTAAAAAGTTTTTTAATATTTGTTCTCTAGCACCAATATAACTAGAGGTGTTTTTGCTAAGAATAGTCACCGGCAGTATAACAGCTGCGATGCCCTTAGGCTTTAACAGTTGAGAGATACGTTCAACGAATAGGACCTCTATCTCACCGCTACTATCTCCTATTCTATCTAATAATTCAAAGCTATTGTTTTTTAACAGCAAATGCTGTTTGAAGTCCTTTACAGAATATGGAGGATTTGCTACCAGAATATCAAAACTTTCATTTTCTATTCCTTTATCTGGAGCATTTTCAAGCCCATCCCCAAAGATAATGTTTCCTTCACCTGCTCCATTCATAAAAAGCGATATTTTTGATACTCGTGAAAGTCTATAATCTTTTTCAATACCAAAAATACTGTCTCGAACCCAAGTGTTATCACCGTTATTATCAGCAAATGAATTGATAGCTTCAATGGCTTCAGTAAGGAAATGCCCTGCTCCACATGCATAATCGATTACCTTTGGATACACTGTTCCTTTATCGGATTTTACCATACGATCGACAGGCAAACTATCCCAGATAAAACGTGTGATTGGGATTGGCGTGAAGAACTGTCCTTCATTTTGTTTGAAGCCTTTATTTAATAGTTGTTCGAACAAGAGACCTAAAAACTGGTGTTTTGAAGGATAAACAATTCTGTACTTCTCAAACAGCTGAACCATCTCGACAAGGACTCTACCATTTTGATAGAATAGTTCTTCGTTATGAACATCTTTAAAGGCAAAATCATTATTCGAGTAAAACTTAAGAATACGAATTGTGTTTTGTAAGTCTTCAATTGCTTTTCTGCGTTTTGAACCAGTATATGTCAAAAACAACCGTTCCGGGTAATCTGCTGGTATATAGAAAATCTTTTCTCGCATGAATTTTTCCATACCCTCCTGATGGAGTCTCTGCAACCGATCCTGCAAGTTCTCATATGTTTCGCCACGTTTATACTGAAACTCAACAATATCATTATCACCTTTTGTACTCTCATCTACCAGTTTACAGATAAATAAAGCAACTAAACGATTAAACGCGTTCTCTTTATCACTAACGTTATTATGACGCAGTATCTCCTCAAATTTATTAACGATTTTATCTCCAGGATTAAAGTCAATTAGACGATTTTTAAATAATGGAATATCACCGACATTATAGGCAGAGGCATAATCTGAAAAAACCGGATCGTTGTATTCGTATTGCGAATATGTATCTCTCCATACTTCGAACAATTCTACTGCTGTATGCGCCGTTGAATACAAGCGTATATCCTTATCTTTTTTTGAATGCTCAATTGCATTAGCGTCATCTGCACAACTAATGGCCGGTGCTTTATACTCGATCTTTCCATCAACATAATCAGATGTGTAAAGGACCAACCATTTAGTAGCTCCTTCTTGCTGCCAATATGAAAACAGCTGTCCACCGTCTTTACGCAATTTTTTATACTCTGCATCAAATTTATCTGCTTTTTTACACTCAATAATCAACAACATTGAGCCATCTATATCAGATACACAGATATCAGCACGGCCGCCCTTAGGGTCATGTCCTAAATGCCATGCTTTTTCAAGTTCAATATGTTCAGGACAATATCCTTTTTCCAAAAGACGGTTAACACACTCGAAAACAACAAAGTTTTCCAATTGATTGAATCCGTCGTTTCGCTCTCTACCCTTGATTGATTCCGGATATATAAGTTTCTTTGCAGAAAAATCCACCTGCATCTTACATCTGAATGCTGGATATTCTTTTTCAAACAGACCGTCGTTTTCAGTAAAGTCCATTATAAGAAGCGCATTCTTAATATTCTGTACGGTTATCATAGCTATTTCTCCAATCTGAGCTCTTTTGCGGCTAATAACATTCAGCTCGTCACAACACCTTCAATTCATATTCGCAGTTTCACATGGCCTCCGGAGATCACTTTTTTCTTCGATCAGCTCATTTACTATCACTGTAGAATGAACACTATCTTCATATTCGTGAACCGGACTTTTCCAGTAACAACCAAGTGCCTACAACGCCTCATCGCCGAGTGTGTTATTTTGACTTGTAATAACAAATTTCTTCTTCGCTATTAAAATTTATTTTCAGAGGCTTTCCTGCCTATCAACTTTAATAAATATGTCAACTGATATATCATTACTTTACAACAAAGGAAAGCACAATACGCCAACTGTTTTGCTGATACACCAACTATTTCACCAATTGTAGTTGGTGTATCAATTGGTCAATTGATAAATAAACTGTCTTCCCTTTCGTATCTTTTTAACTAAATCCATTTTCATCAATCTTCCCAACGCAGCATTAGCACCTTGACTTGTATTGATCCTTGTTATATCAAGGATTTGATGTGTAGTAATAAAACCGTTTGTACGGATATACTCATAAATAATTAGATCTGTATCATTTCGGAACACGATTTCTGCCGGTTGAATATCGTCGATATCCATTTGCTCAGCCTGAATCTGATAATCTTCATTCAGATTATAACTGGTCCAACGTCCTTTTTTATCCGCGATCAACATATTTGCATCAACAAGCCCAGCCAGAATATGACCGATTTCTGTGCTGTGCATATCAAAGATAGATTGCATTCTGGCATTTGTAACAGATCCTTCCAAGTGTGCCGTACCCAGAATAATCTGTTCTTCTTTCTTCAGTCGGGAGTACTTGTATCCGAATAATGCCTGCAAATGCTCGGTACATTCCTGCGGCATCAGAGAAATCATCCAAAGTTTCAGATTAACGATGCGCATCTCTGTATCTTCGCTCAAGTCGGGTTTACGCCAGTTTTCTTCTCCCCATGCGCTCAAGATTGTCGGAAAGCCGGAGCCGATATTGTCACCGGCGCCTATCATACGGAAAAAGGTTTGTATGCGCGGATTGCGAGCAACCGAATGACCGCCCTCATATATCGTTCTGACAGGAAGGCGCAGACTGCCGGGATTGGAAAAGACAAATCCTTTGTCGTTCTTTTCAACTTTCAGAATACCGCTACTTATCATATAATCGCTGTGGATAATCATATTGACGACAGCTTCGCGTATGGCATGATGAACCGGTGTATCGTCTACACGAACCATTCCCTCTAAACGGAACGGACGCTTTAATCCTGAAACCAGCTTAGGCATTACTATACGCATAAAGTTATACAAATTCTGTTCCCAGGTTCCGTCATAGGTCAACCGATCACTCCAGCGACTGCCGGGACTTAAATTGCTGATATCAAGGTAATCCATACGGATATTCCCATAGCGTTCCATAACGGAGACTCCCTTGCCAAACATCAATAGCCCTGCTGTGGTAAGCCATCCTTTTCCTGTAGAACGATCAACCGCATATCCGGACATATTCTTCATAAACGTTAGATCATCCACGCCGTTCCAAACATGGACGGGATTATGATGCTCAAACTCAATACGATAGGAACGAAGCGCCTGCATATCAATATCGTCCATCGTGTAACCGATCAGCAAACCTCCGTCATAACCAGAATCATTAGCATCACGGAGCATCGACTTGACTTCTTCTTCAGTACAGTGATAATCCCCCTCGTAATTTCGCTTAAAACTGCCTTTCATCGGGTTATCGTTGATATACACAGGGCGTTGTTTGTAGTTCGCCTGCGGTACCTTAATCCAAATGACAGTCGCGCCGTTAACAACGCAACTTCCGACATCCGAGTCAACCAGGATATTACCGCTTACCTTATTGCTGTTAATAGTGTTCCAAAAATCTTTGATGCGCTGATCGGGATTTTTTACGGAAACAAAGGTAAAACGACGATCAAAATCCACTTCCTTTAAATGCTCTTCAACACCAAACAAAATCAACCCGCCATCGGTATTGGCAAAAGAAGAATAGGTCTCCCAAACAGAGTTCGGTAAGGTAGATTCTGCTTTTTTACACTCAAGATGTATATGTTCTCCGTACTTTAGTTGTTCTAGTATTTCAGCAACGGTCATATATCGTCACCTTCCCTATCCGGAATAAATTCCATAATTTCAGTATTTTTGCAATTTGATGTCTGACAAATCTCTCCTAATACTTCCATCGACACATCTTTCCCGCGTGTAAGCTGTCCTAAAGCATAATGTGTAATACCAGCTCCGCGCTCCATATCACACTTTTTTATCTCCTTATCAATCAAAAGTATCCATAGATTTAAAAAACTAAGCGCCATTGGATACCTCCAAATACTATTTTTACAAATCTATTATATTCTTTTTTATATATTTTTTCAATGTTTTTGATGAATCTCATTAAGATGTATTCTTTCTGCAAAAATTAATTAGCTTTTTTCTGGACTTTTCACCTCATCTGTGGTATTGTGTCTTGCTGAGAAAGCGAGGTGAACACAATGACCACTCTGGAAAATTTCTACTACGGGAATATCATTCCGCATGAAAATCCAATCATCAAGGGCAGCGAGTATGACATGGCAAACAGGCTTGTTGTCCGTCACGATGAAGCGCTGACAGCTACGCTGACGGAACAGCAGAAGGAAACATTTCAAAAATTCAAAGACAACTACCTTGAGCTATTGACCCTCGGAGAACGCGACGCGTTTATCCGGGGGTTTTCTCTCGGTATCAAAATTGCAGTAGAAGCGCTAAGCTACGGCAAAACCTGACGTGCCCTGTTTCGCCCTGTGTCGCGCGAAACAAAAAATCGGGTAAGTGCCCGACCTCGCACAACAAAGCCCACACAGGCGATTTGTCGCGGTTTGTGGGGCGCAAAAAGCAGCGCATGGATTGGCATAACGCTAATCTATGCGCTGTGTTTTCTAATATTTCAATCTCTCTAACGGTACGCAGAACAGCTGGTCGTAAACCGAAGCCTGATGAACACACCAATCACTGAATCGATTTACGCTAAACACGACAAGGGAAACCTCGCTGCATAGGCTCCCGTAGCTGCTGCTGACGTTGATGTGATGCTCCAACTGTTCCTTGGTGATCTTTTCATCGAAGGAATGCGGAAATACACAAACCAGCGTTTTGCCGTTGTTTTCAATAATACAATCAATCTTGAAACGGAATCCGTCCTTATGCTTGAGATAGGCGGGTTTCGTTTTTCCTTTGACATACCGATCGATAAACCAACTGTTATGGATTACCGGGTTTCTGTTCCGATTCCGGAGCAAAGCTCTTGACATGAAGAACGAGCGTGTGATCGTGAAGCTTTACAGATTGTATCGCTGATTCAAAATCTTTATATGCTGCCGAGCCGTTATCGTCGTCAATGAATAAAACCTGAAAACGTGCGCCTGTCAGATTTTTATATTTCTCAACCGCCTCAATCCAGTCCGGAGCTCTTTCACCGTTAAGAATCCGTTTGCAGAATACAGCTAACGCGGTGCTGCTGTCCAAGTCTTTGAAATTCAAATATACAGCGTCCTTGTTCAGTTCGCAAAACTGTCGCAGAAATTCTGTTTTTCCGCAGCCGTAAAATCCTTGCACAGCCCAATTGTAATGCCGAGGAGTATCTTTATGATACACAGAGTACTTCCATTCACTCCACGCGCTGTGAAAGCGCGCAATATCTTTTTCAAAAGAGAAAACAATCATTATTTAATCCTATCGTAATATGATGTTTATTGTATTTTATCAGAATACAATTGATAATGCAAGAGATAATCAAGAATAATATGTCATTCTATCTACAATAATAAATAGAATTATGCCGAACTCGGAGCATTATTAACGAATCTTTAGAAATTTTAGTAAAATGGGTATATTTTTGTGCCGTAAAAATGGCTAATAAGCAAAGGGGAGAACAAAGGAAAGTTATTGTATAAATAACCTTGCCGAATGAATTGCAGGTATAAATCGAGATGATGAAAGAGAAGACGCACCCTTGTTGTATTCAACTGAATTGTTCTTCTGCTTTTTGTGCATCTCTCCAAAGTTATTAGAAAAAGAAAAAAGCCTGAACAAAGCACTGTTTTTTTCAGCAATACAAAAGTAGAGGGGCAAATCACCAATCACCGTGATATTTCACAAATGTCAAAGCTCTCGTTTGTACACAACGGAGAAAGAAATCTTTTTTATTTTTCCCCACCCCGAAACAGTCAAAAAATGTACTGAATAGTGAAAGGACTGTTTCAAAACCGTATATCCCGCCCACATGGGCGTGAAATAAATATCAAAACAGAAAGGAATAACAAGCATGGAAGAAAACTGGAATCTGGATATCGACTCATATCAAAAGCGGTTTTGCACCTGTGACGGCGCTACGCTGGCGGACAAGGATTTGCCGCCGACACAATACGTCATCAGGAAGCTCCTGCCTCAGGGATTGGCGCTGCTCAGCGGTTCGCCGAAGGTTGGAAAGTCATGGCTGACACTTGATTGGTGCGTGAAAATTGCGAAGGGCGAAAAAATCTGGGATTTCCCGACAGTGAAAGGAACAACACTTTACCTCAGTTTGGAGGATACCGAATCGCGCCTGCAGGAAAGATTGCTGACTGTCACGGAGGATGCACCGTCCAATGTTCATTTTGCGACGAGCTGCATGACGATCGGCGACGGTCTGGAGGAGCACCCGGAAACTGTCCTCATCGCAATCGATATTTTTCTCAAAGTCCGCGCCAATAACGAAGTCAGCTATTCGGTTGACTACAGTCAGATGGAGGTTTTGAAAAAGCTGGCGCATGAGCTGAAAATCACGATTCTCCTTGTTCATCATGTCCGCAAGGAAAAAGCAGACGACCCGTTTGATATGATTTCAGGCACCAACGGATTGGCAGGCTGCGCCGACACCGAATTTGTTTTGCTGAAAAGCAAACGTAGCTCCGGCAACGCCACTCTGCACTGTACTGGGCGCGACATTGAGGACAGGGAAATCGAGCTGCACTTTGACAAGGAAACCTGTACTTGGGACTACATATCCGACAGCGTCGAAAATCCTGAAATGGTGTTACCGAAGGAGCTGCAAAAGCTGGTTGAGATGATGAAGGAGATATCTTTCTTCTCCGGCAGTAACGCAGATTTCCTTGAGAAATTCAATCGCTACGCAGGCACGGACATCAAAGCCAACGCGCTCAAGCGGAAGATGAATCACTGGCGGTTGGATTTAGAGGAACTCGGCGTGACGTATGAGTCCAAAAAAAAGCAACAACATCCGCAACATCCATATTCAGTACGAACCACCCGTCAACGATTCGTAAAGAGGGACGATAAGTACGGTGTGTACGATATATAGGGGTGCCCGAAATATCGTCTTTATCGTCCCAACCGTCCCGAACCAAACGGCGCCGACTTCGCGCCCTGTGTACCGACGTGTGGGCTTTTCGGGAAAAGGTCGGGAAAGTACCCGACAGCGAAACACGCGCGAATTTGGGCGAATGTCGGCATTTCTGAGGTCGGGAATATTTTGCACCGCCCGTTAAAGAAATATCAAAATGAAAGGTGGTGGGTTCGAAAAATTCTTTACCTTAGTGTAATATCTTCTTACCAAATAACTATACCCAAGGAACTATACACATCCTAAAATATCAACGGCAGAGAAAGAATAACAAACCGGGTATTAAAATTTTTAATCCGATCCGCGCATAGCCCACATATCAAATCCACGCACAATCATTCTTCTTTTTCTGCTGTACAAGGAGGAACCTGTTATCAAACGCAAAGATTATTTTATGCTGCCGAATGAAATCTTTTCACTCGGACTTAAGCCCCGGGACTTAGCCGTCCTCGCCTGTCTTATCCGTCACAAGGACAATGAGAACGACAGCTGCTTTCCGTCGCGGAGCCTGATCGCAAAGGAGTGCTGTGTAAAAGAGAAAACCGTTGACGCGGCGCTGAAGGCGTTAGAGGAGCGGAGCCTGATCATTAAAAAGCACCGCCTCCGTGAGAACGGCAGCCATACCAGTAATATGTATTTCGTCGCGGATATTTTTGCGATGACGCAGAACACATCAGAAGAATGAACTGCCGAAATTCGTCTGTTACATTTGCACAAATCAGAATCAGGTCTCACAATCGAGCGGAAAACAGGAGAAAGGCTTGGGGTTGCTAAAGCACCCCTGCCGGTTCACGGCGGACGGCAACGCCGACCGCAAGCCGTTTTTGGACACTCCCTGTGCATTTTGACAGGTTGGCAACCTGCTTCCGAAACAATCAAAATAGTTGGCAGCCTTTCCCGAATTTGCCGATGAAACCGTGCTTTTGAGAGGGTTTGCTAAATAAAAAGGAGTAAAAAATCATGTCAGCACCAAAAGGAAAAGAAAAATTAGCGGTATGGATGTATCCCGAAATCAAAGCAAAGGTGAAGGAGATGTACCGTAAGGACGACTGCCGCAGTATGTCGGAGTTCGTGGAAAAATCCATTCGATTCTACGTCGGTTACCTCACGGCGGAAAACAAGACAAACTATTTGCCCAACATGTTTCTCTCATGTCTGAGAAGTATTATCCGTGAGAGCGACAACCGCCACAGCGTGATATTGTTCAAGCTGGCGGTGGAAGTGGCAATGGTTGAAAACATTCTCGCCAACCTCAGTAAGTATGACCCCGCTTCCGTGGAGCGTCTCAGATACCAATGCCAGGAAGAAGTGAAAGAGATTCACGGTATGCTTCACTTTGAAGACGCCGTTGACTGGCAGGAAGGTTGGGAGAATTGAAATATTATTCCGTATATTATCATGCCAACAAGGCAATAATATGAACAGGAGGTGAGCCGTTTGCAACTCGACATTCACCCTGAAAAAAAGCTGGTCTGCATCTGGCTTACCAAGGCAGAATCGGCGGACGCGTCGGCTCAGGAACAGCTCGGACCGCTCTATGACAGGTTCCGAAAGCAGAAATTCCTTGTTGCCGTCTTTCGCTCGGGAGGTCAGGACCTGACGGATTTGACGAGCGAGCTGCTCCGCTACAACCGAAAGCTCTTTGCGGAACGCGAGGTCAGAGCTGGTAAAGAATCTGCATGACAAAAGACGCTGTCGCGGTGGCAGCGTCTTTTTCCTCTTGCTATTTTCCGAAAGCTGTGATACAATATTATCTAAAATATCACGCAAAGCAGGTGATGTAAATTGATAGAAAAATTTGACATTGCGGGCTACTGCCGTATCTCCGTTGACGAGGAGCTGAACCGCGACAACACCTCCATCGAGAACCAAAAGGCAATCATTGAGGATTATGTCCGGCAGAAATTCCCCGGCAGCAGTCTGACCTTCTTCGAAGACCGCGACCGCTCGGGCTATACCTTTGAGCAGCGCGAGGGCTACCAGAAGATGCGCAAACAGCTTCTCTCCCATAAGCTTGACATTCTGATCGTCAAGGACTTCTCCCGATTCTCGCGCCGCAACAGCCGCGGCTTGGTGGAGCTGGAGGACTTGCGCGACTACGGCGTGCGCATCATCTCCATCGGCGACGGCATCGACTTTCCGAACGACGACGACTGGCTGAAGATACAGTTCCAGTTCCTCATCAACGAAATGCCCGTCACCGATACCTCGAAAAAGGTGCGCTCGGTCGTCAAGCGCCGTCAGCATGACGGCAAATGGATCTGCGCCGCACCTTACGGCTATATCATCAATGCGCGGCAGGAATTTGAAATCGTCCCCACCGAAGCAGAGATCGTCCGCAAAATCTTCCGCCTCTATCAAAGCGGCATGGGCTATATGAAAATCGCTAATACCCTGACCGACGATGGGATTCCCACGCCGCGTATGTCTGAGCGTCAGCGCAAAGAAGCCGAAGGCAAGGAATACAAACGCAAGGTGAGCTCCGCGTGGTCGATCGTGACAGTACAGGGAATTCTGGAAAACGACTTCTACATCGGCACCATGCGCTCGAGCAAATACACGCGCAAGAAAATCAACGGCAAGGACGTCAAGCTCGACGAGAGCGAACATATCGTGATCGAAAACCACCATCAGGCGATCATCGGCTACCGCGAATTCGCCACGGTGCGAGCGCTGATGGAGAGCCGCTCCAAGGGCAACTACCGCGGTCAGAAAAAATACGACAACGTCTACTCGGGCTTCCTCGAATGCGGCGACTGCGGCAGCCCGATGTTCGCCATGAGCCGTGCTGACCTGAAGGACGCCTACCGCTGCGGCACCTACCACCGGCGCGGCTTGAAGGGCTGCACAAGCCACCACATCCGCGTGGAAGACCTCGATGAAATCCTGAAAACCTATCTCCAAATGGTGAAAGACAACTCAGCAGAAATGCTGACGCAGCTAAACGCCGACCTCGCCAAGGAAGCGGAGGACATGAAGGAGCAGGACAGAAGCGAGGAAAACCTTGAGGAAATCCTGCTCGACCTGCAGGGGGAGCTGAAAGCAACCAAGCGTCAGCGCATCCGCGACATCATGAAGCACCCCGACCAAGAGGAAATGCTCGAGGAAACCTACGACGAATTGGAGGACGATCTCACGCGGCGAATCGCGGGAATACAAAATCAGATCGACCTCACGGTCGACAGAAGAAATACCATCATCAGGGTAAACCGCACGGCAAAGCTCGCGCTCGAGGTATTCGACGACATACTCAACAAGGACAAGCTCGACCGCAGCGACCTGCAATTGATTATCGAGCGGATCCGCGTGTACGAGGATCACGTTGACGTTCAGCTCAAAGCGGACATCGACAGCCTTCTGCGCTGCGGAACGCTTGCAGAGGATATGGAGGAAGCCGCAAATTTTGATTCAGGCATCATGGATAACTTATCTGTCACACTCGTCTCGAAGGCAAAATGCCAAAAAGACAAGGTCTATGATGTCAATATTATCAGTGACGGTGACCCTCTGGAGATTTACACCGCTACGGACGGTGAGGTTATTTTCAAGAAATACTCGCCTGTAGGTGAGTTGAGCGAATTTGCGGGGCAATACGCCGACGTTATCGCGCGCATCAGCTCTATGCCTACTCTGATTTGCGATACCGACCATGTTATCGCGGCGGCAGGTGTTTCCAAGCGCGAATTTCTTGAGCGGCGTATCAGCTCGATTCTCGAGAGCTACATGGACAACCGCAAAAGCTACGCCGCGACAAACCAGACCCTCGGAAATGTTCAGCCGATCGAGGGCATTGAGCACGACGCGGCGGTCATCTACCCCATTATCGCCTCGGGCGACGTTATGGGCGCTGTGGTTATGCTCACGGGCGAGAGCGCCAAAATCCCGACAGGGGTTGAGATCAAGCTCGCTCAGTCTGCGGCGGCGTTTCTCGGCAAACAAATGGAGAACTAAACACAAAAAAGCGGTACAGCCTGCGCTGTACCGCCTTACTTTTGCTATAAATTATTTATTGAAGATGGACATGATGTCGTAGAAGGTATCGTCCTCGTCATCGGTTGTGTCCTTGGTAGCTCTGGAAGAAGCAGTTGTCTCTGCGGGAGTGTCAACGATAACATTGTCGCTCGGAGCTGCAGCGGGCTGTTCACCTACGCCGCCAAATCCTGTAGCGATAACGGTTACGCTCATCTCATCGTTCATCTTGTCGTCGATAACGGCACCCCAGATGATGTTCGCATCCTCGCTTACCTTGTCCTTGATCATGGTAGCGGCGGTGTCGATATCCTCGAGGCTGATGTCTGAGGAAGCGGTGATGTTGATAATTACGCCCTTGGCGCCGTCGATCGAGGTCTCAAGCAGCGGAGAGGAAATTGCCTTTGTAGCGGCGATCTTCGCCTTGTCCTTGCCGGAAGCCTTGCCCATACCCATGTGAGCATTGCCTGCGTCCTTCATTACGGAGGTAACGTCCGCGAAGTCGAGGTTGATCAGACCGGGAAGAAGGATCAGGTCGGAAATACTCTGAACACCCTGTCTGAGAACGTCGTCTGACATTTCAAACGCGTTGAGAAGTGTAATGGTTGTATCAGAAACCTTCTTGAGGCCCTCGTTAGGAACGATGATAAGAGAGTCAACGCAGGGAGTGAGCTCAGCGATACCCTGCTCAGCCTGGGTCATTCTCTTCTTGCCCTCAAATGCGAAGGGCTTTGTTACTACGCCGACGGTGAGGATACCGAGATCCTTAGCGATTTTGGCGATAACGGGAGCAGCGCCTGTACCTGTGCCGCCGCCCATACCTGCGGTTACGAATACCATGTCTGTGTCCTTGAGAAGCGCTGCGATCTCGTCCTTGCTCTCCTCAGCGGCGCTCTGGCCGATTGCGGGATTAGCGCCCGCACCCTTACCTCTTGTCAGCTTCTCGCCGATGTGTATCTTCTGCGTAGCCTTTGAAAGACGGAGCACAGGCTCGTCGGTGTTGACCGCGATGAACTCTACGTTCTTGATACCTGTGGTAACCATTCTGTTGACAGCGTTGCCGCCGCCTCCGCCTACGCCTATTACTTTAATTTTCGGGGTGTACTCATTTTCCAGTTCCAGCTCAAAAGCCATTTTGTTGTCCTCCTTAACGCAATCTTATCTATCACAGAAAAGTGCCTAATTTCGTATTTTACATACTTATGTTACTATATTATCACACTATTATGAAAATATCAATGGTTTTTAGGGTATTTTTTAAGTAATAAATTTTTGTTTTTCGGGTCTAGTACTCGGGAACCTCACCGTCGTAGCCGTTATTCTGAGAACCGCCGCCGTCATAGCCGCCGTTATCATAACCGCCTTCGCCATTGTTGTCGTTCCAGTCGGTGTTGTTGTCGTCGCTCCACTCGTCGGAATTATCCTCCCAGTTGTAGACGCCGTACAAGCCGTACAAATCGTCGGAATAGTCGCCCCAGTCTGTGCCGTCACCCGAACCGTCGGCAGGCGCTGTTGTCGATGGAACAGAGCCCGAGGTCGCCATGGTCGCCTGATGAACCGTCGCCGCGGGAACGTAGTGCGACATCTTGTTCTTGGCGCAGGTGGAAACGTCGAGATTGCCGTAAACCTGACCTGTGTGGTTAGGGTCTAGCTTCTTGTCGATGATTGCCTGCGCTGTACGCAGCTTGTAGTCAAGATCCTCAGCGACGCCGACGTTTATTTTTATCCTGCCCTCGTAGTCGAGGGTGATAGCCGTGGTATCCGTAACGTCGAAGCCGACAATGCCGGTGAACGAATTGTCCGAAAGGCTATTAGCTACGGTGTTGAGCAGATCGGGTACCGACGGGTCGTCAAACTTGATATACTCGCCGACTTCTTTGCCCGTGACCTCGCCGCAAATCAGCTCGGGAAGTCCGTCGGGCTTTGTTTCCGTGCGCTCGAGCACTCTGCCCTTCGCGCTGATGAGAAGGTAATTGTTGCCCTCCGTCATGTAGTACGCCGGAACGGCGTCGGTGATTGTAATGGTGATGGTGTCGGGTATATTGAAATCGACGCGGGCGTCCTCAACATAGGCAAAGTTGTCGATAATATCCTGCGGTGTGCTGTTCATCTTCGAAATGAAGATGTTCTGCTGCAGTGAAACGTTGCTGTAACTGATGATCTGGTCGTCATAATAGTATGAGCAGCCCTCGACGATGATATTCTCTGTTTTGAAAAGTACCGTGAAGCTGAGTATCACGCCGATAGCGATTACCGCGAGCAATATCGCCGACATTATCAGAATGCGGCGAATACGAATCTGCTTGCTGGTCATCGGCTTTTTGTTGCGGCGGATAGTCTCGGTTTCCTGCTTGCGGATAACCTGAGCGCGTCTTTCGCGGCGCTGCTTCTCGCTGTACTCGTCTATGTAATAGCCGTCCTCAAAGTCCTGGGGCTTGAGGTTGCGGATCTTTTCCTCGCTCTCGCGGCGGAATTTCTCCTCACGGCTGATTTTTTGAAATTTAGCGGTCTTGCCCGAATTTACCGCTTCCTCGATTTTGCTCGCGGAAGGCTTTGCGGGCTTTTCGTCTTTTTGCTTTTTGGATTTTGAAGAGGATTTTTTCGCCCGTTTTTCCTGCTCCTTATGGAACTTCTGCGCCTGCTTCGCGTTTTCCTTGCGCTGGCGTGCGAGCTCCTTTTTCTCTTTTGAGCTGAGTGCCATGGGCATACCTCCTTTTTCTCAGAATTCCTTCTTAAACCTTTTTTATGTCCGCCCCGAGGGACGAGAGAACCAGATCGAAGTCCTCGTATCCGCGCTCGAGGTAGCGGACTCCGCCGATCGACGTGCTGCCCTCGGCACATAACGCCGCCGTGACAAGCGCCGCGGCTCCTCTCAGATCAGTTGCCTCCACCGCCGCGCCGTAGAGCCTTTGAACGCCCTCGACGACGGCAACCTTGCCCTCTGTCCTCACAGCCGCTCCCATTCGCGCAAGCTCGGGGATATGGCGGTAGCGGTTCTCAAATATGTTCTCGATAAAGACCGTTGTGCCGTCCGCTGCGCAAGCCGCCGCCATCAGCGGAGCCTGGGCGTCCGTCGGGAACCCGGGATACGGCATGGTGCGAACGATCCGCATTGAGCGCAGGCGCTTCGGCGCCTTGAGCCTGATGTCGCGGTCGGTGAGATTCACGCGGCAGCCGCCCTCCTCAAGGACGGGAATCACCGCGCCGAGATGGCTCGCGACAGCGTCCCTGAGGACGATCTCGGAGCCTGTGACCGCCGCGCAGGACATTAGCGTCGCCGCAACGATACGGTCGGGAATGATAGTGTGTGCCGCGCTGTGGAGCGAGGATACGCCCTCAATGACGATGACTCCCTCGCCCGCGCCGTAGATTTCGGCGCCGCATTTGTTTAAGTAATCGGCAAGGTCGCGGATCTCAGGCTCCCTAGCCGCGTTTGATATCGTTGTCGTTCCGCCCGCGAGAGCGGCGGCAATCATCACGTCCTCTGTCGCGCCCACACTCGGGAACGACAGCGCGATTTTTGCTCCGCGCAGTCCGTAAGGCGCTCTGCATTCGAGCACGCCGTGCTTTTCCTCAATCTCCGCGCCGAGCTCGCGCAGCGCCTTGAGGTGCATATCTATCGGACGCGGGCCGATTTCGCAGCCGCCCGGGAAGCTCATCCTCGCCCTGCCCGTTCTCGCGAGCACCGCCCCGAGAAAAACTATGGAGCTGCGTGTTCTCCGCATGAGCGAATCGGGTATTTCCGACTGATTAACCCCGTCGCAGTTGATAAGCAGAGCGCCGTCGCTCCGCTGAGCCTTTCCGCCGAGATAGCGCAGGATCGCGCACGACGCCTCGACGTCAGAGAGCCGCGGACAGTTGAAGATAACGTTCTCGCCCTTGGTCAGCAGGGTCGCCGCGATGATCGGGAGAGCGCTGTTTTTCGCGCCCTGAACAGATACCTCGCCCTCGAGCCGCTGCCGTCCTGCAATCAATAACCTTGACATACTGACACCCTCTTTTCAAGAATACAGTATATCATATGTCATTTTGCGGGGTTCGTGAGTGGTTTTACTTTGTGTTTCCGAGCGTCTTTTTTACGATCGCGTAGATTCGCTCGCCGGCGTTGGTGATAGCCATACGCTTCGCGCACTCGCTGTATTTTTTTAGCTTTTCGCGGTCTGAGAGCATCGCGTCGACCTTCTTGGTCAGCAGCTCGCCCGTAAGCTCGCTCTCCTCAATCAGCTCCGCCGCGCCCGCGTTGACAAGCGCCATTGCGTTGTGGTACTGATGATTTTCCGCTACGTTCGGCGAGGGAATCAGGATCGCGGGCTTGCCCATCGCCTGAAGCTCACTTAGCGTGATTGCGCCCGCGCGGCAGATAACGAGGTCAGCCGCCGCCATGCATTCGGGCATATTGTCGATATACGGTCTTATGTCAATGTTCGGAGCCTTGCTCAGATCGGCGCCCTTCTCCTCGACAAGCGACGGGAAGAAGCTTCCGAACTTTCCGTAGGCATGAATGTGCTGATATCTGCCGTCAATTCCGCTGCGCGCTACGATATCGGCAACGGCCTCGTTGACCTTCTGAGCGCCGAGACTTCCGCCGAAGGAAAGCACAACGGGACGCTGGTCAAGACCGAGCTTTTCGCGCGATTGTTCCTTGTCGGCTGTGAGAATCTCGCCGCGGACGGGGTTGCCGGTTACGACAACGTCAGCGTCCGGGAAGTACTTCTTCGCCGCCTCAACCGCGAGCATTACCTTCTTGACGCGCTTGCTCAGCAGCTTGTTCGTGATGCCGGGATAGGCGTTCTGCTCGTGGATAAGACAGGGAATGCCCATTCTCGCCGCCGTTCGGACGACGGGTCCCGAGACGTAGCCGCCCGTGCCGATACAGATATCGGGATCAAATTCTCTGATGATTTTCTTTGCCTGAGCCGAGGACGAAACGGTTCTGCCGAGAGTCCTGATGTTCTCGACCGCCGCCTTTGGCTTGAGGCTGCGCTTGAAGCCGCTGATCGTGATGGACTTGATTTCAAAGCCCGCCTGCGGTACAAGACGCTGTTCCATGCCGCCCCGGTTGCCGATAAAAAGGAACTGTGTGTCGGGACGCATTGTTTTGATATAGCCAGCGATGGCGAGAGCAGGATTGATGTGACCCGCCGTACCGCCGCCCGCGAGTAAAACTTTCATAGGAACCTCCAAAATTACTGCCGTTCAATATTTGCCGTTCTCGAAATCGAGAGCACAATGCCCATCTGCGCCAAAAGCATGATCAGCGAGGAGCCGCCGTAGCTGAAGAACGGGAGGCTGATACCCGTGTTCGGGAGCCAGTCGGTGATAACGAGAATGTTGAGGACGACCTGAATGCCGATCTGCGAGGTCAATCCGATACCGAGCAGCTTTCCGAATTTATCCTTTGAACGCAGCGAGAGAGTGATTCCTCTCCATACGAGCAGAGCAAAAATCAGGAGGATGATCGCCGCGCCGATAAGTCCAAGCTCCTCGACGACTATCGCGAAGATGAAGTCGTTCTGCGGTTCGGGCAGATAGAGGTACTTCTGGCGCGACTGTCCGAGGCCGAGTCCCCACAAGCCGCCCGAGCCTATCGCGTAGAGCGAGTTTCGGGTCTGCCATGTGGTTTGCCACATCTCCTCGGTTGTGTATTCGAGCGCCTGACCCCAGCCGTCCATTCGGCTCATAGCGTAGCTCAGACCGCCCGTCACCGCGAGCACAAGCACCAAACCGCCGAGGATTACTCCGCCGATAAGCAGGTACTTTGTTTTCATTCCGCCGATATAGAGCATCAGTACGGTGAGCATACCGATGATTACGATACCCGAGTAGTGCGGCTCAAGAAACAGCAGCATCGCGATCGAGCCGAATACAATGATGCCCGGCAGCACGCTGAACTTCGCGAGCTGCATCTTGTCGTAGTACTTGCTCGCCCAGTGTGCGAAGAACAGGATAACCGCGAATTTCGCGATCTCTGAGGGCTGGATATTGAACATGCCCAGAGGTATCCAGCGCTTTACGCCGCCGTCGCCCGCGGGAAGCACGAGTACCGCAAGCAGACAGACATACGCTATGCCGAGTACGAGCGGCGCTATCTTGTGGAGCTTGTTGTAGTTGAAAAAGGACATTACGCCCATGGCGATTATGCCGACTACGACGAATATCAGCTGACGGATAAGGAAGTAGTAGCTGTCGCTCTGGGTGTAGTAGGCGAAGGCGTAGCTCGCCGAGAACATCATGATCGTTCCTATTGTCAGCAGAACGAGCAGGATTATGCAGAACGGCAGGTCTATTCCCATGCCGATCCCGAACCACTTGGCGTTCTTCATCTTGCGCTGACGCGACGGTCTGATGAAGAGCTTCTCCTTCTTCGCCGCCTGCGACGCCTTGTACTCATCGTCATAGATGCGGTTAACGTCGCCCTTATATAGTAATTTTCTGTTTGGAGCCATTGCTTACCTCCAAAGGAATTGTAGTAGTTATTATCATACTCCGAAGAGAACCAGCAGGAACGAGCCCGCGCCGAAGAGAGCGGTTACCGCGCTGAATACGGCGACGATCTTGACCTCGCTCCAGCCGCACATCTCAAAGTGGTGATGAATCGGGCTCATCTTAAAGAGGCGTTTGCCGTGGGTGAGCTTGAAGTAGCCGACCTGCAGCATAACCGAGAACATCTCGCAGAGATAGACGATGCCGAGCGGCAGAAGGAGTATCGGCATATTGACCGCGAACGCAAGCGCGCACACGATGCCGCCGAGGAAGAGCGAGCCTGTGTCGCCCATGAATACCTTCGCGGGGTGGAAGTTCCATACCAAAAATCCGAGGCAGGCTCCCGCTATAGCCGCGCTGACGGCGGTGATGCCGAGAGAATAGAGCTTGCTTGCGATAAGCATGAAGCTGACGACGACGAAGAATGTGATCGAGCCGTCGAGGCCGTCTACGCCGTCGGTGAGGTTGACTGCGTTAACTACGCCGACGATCACGATTGCCGCGATGATATAATAGAAGAATCCGAGGTCGACAGAGCCGACGAAGGGAATGATAGTTGAAGTGCCGTAGCCCGCGATTCCGAGGGTCGCGAGATATGCTCCCGCAACCGCAAACTGTAAAACGAGCTTCTGAATGGCGGTGAGTCCGAGGTTGCGCTTCTTGACTACCTTTGTGTAGTCGTCGATAAAGCCTATCAGACCGTTGGCGAGCGCAAGTCCGAGACCTGCGAAGATGAAAGTGACCTCGCGGCTGATGTCCGAGAAGTAGGTCTCGATGAAGCCCGAGCCCGTGAGCATGTAAACCACGGTGCTGATAACCGAAACCGCAACGATGGCGATGATGAACATGATACCGCCCATGATGGGAGTACCCTGCTTGCTCTTGTGCCACTTGGGGCCTTCCTCAAGGATCGTCTGTCCGAAGTTGAGCTTGTGGAGGAAGGGAATCAGAAACTTTCCCGTCACAGCCGAAATCAGGAAGGCAGCAATCGCCGCGCAAAACGTCCATATTCCGTATACTAACATATTTACCGTTCCTTTCATTTTCGCTTATATGACAAATAATCTCAGAATAAATTGCTTAGTCGCTGTTGCCGTCGCTGGTGTTCGCCGCGAAGGTGACGCTGACGACCGTGCCTCTGGCAACCTCAGCGCCTTCCGCGATGCTCTGTGCAACCGCGACGCCGCCCGAGCTGACAGCGCCCGAGTAACTGACGTTCAGTCCCGCCTGAAGTGCGACGCTGTTCGCCTCGTAGGCCGCGCAGCCGAGGAAGCTCGGCACAGTGACCTTTTCGGGCTGGTTGCCCTCGGTGTAGAGCACGACGTTCGAGCCTGCCGCAACCTGTGAGGATACCGTCGGGATCTGAGAGAGCACCGTCGAGCCCGAGCCGATCACGGTGGCGATGAAGCCGTCCGCCTCAGCCTTCTTGAGCGCCTCGTCAACAGAGAGGGTGGTGTAGTCGCCCATGCTGACGTTAAGGTACGCGAGATCCTCGTCGGAGTAGTCCGTCTTGACCTCGAGGTACGGAAGCAGCTCCGTCATGATATTGATGAAGATAGGCGCCGCAATCTGCGAGCCGTAGTACGCTCCGCCGTCGGGAGTGTCGAGGAAAACAAGCAGCGCGATCTGCGGGTCGTCTGTGGGAGCGATTCCGCAGAAGGACGAGATGTAGTCCTTCTCAAAGGAGCTCTGCTTCTTTTCAACGCCGATTTTCTCGGAGGTACCGGTCTTGCCGCCCGTCTTGTAGCCGGCTACGTAGCCGCCCGAAGCGCCGTTGACCTCGGGATACGCCGCGAGCATCTCGCACATTTTCTTTGAGGTTTCGTTGGAGATGACCTGGCGCTTGACCTTCTTCTCCATCGTCTTTACGACGTTGCCCTTGGAGTCGGTGATCTTTGAAACGACGTAGGGCTGGAGAACATAACCGCCGTTGCAGACAGCCGCGCAGGCGGTGATCATGCTGAGCGGAGTGATGTTGAAGTTCTGTCCGAAGGACGCAACCGCGAGGTCGACCATACCCATCTGACCCTCGGGCCAGAAGCTGTCGTCCGCCTCACCGGGGAGGTCGATGCCCGACTTCTCGGAGAAGCCGAAGGCTGTATAGTAGTCGCGGAACTTATCTATTCCTACGAGCTGACCGATCTGAATGAATGCGGGGTTGCAGGAATGGCAGAAGGATTCGAGGAAGGTCTGGGTGCCGTGACCCGAGGTTACCGAACAGCCGATATCGTAGTCCTCGACGCGCATATAGCCGCCGCAGGTGAAGCGTGAGCTGTCGGTGATCTTACCCTCCTCAAGCGCCATTGAAGCGGTACACATCTTGAATACCGAACCGGGCATGTATGTATCCGCAACGCACTTGTTTCGCCACATCGCCGCGAGGGACTTGCTCTCCTCGGCGTCCTGCTCCTTCTCGGGAAGCTCCTTTATCTTGAGCTCCGTTTCCGCGGGAAGCGTGTACGGGTCGTTGAGGTTGTAGCCGTTGGCGGTAACCATAGCGAGGATAGCGGCCGTGTTTACGTCCATCGCGATACAGACGCCGCGGTTTAGTACGTTGTTGTCGATGATTGCCTGAGCCATGTGCTTTTCGCAGATGCTCTGGATCCCCTCGTCGATCGTGAGGTAGATATTTTTTCCGTCCTCGCTCTCGACGTTCTGCTCAAACTGGAAGGGCATGTTGGTGCCGCGCGCGTTTTTGGCGGTGACGATTCGTCCCGGGGTGCCCGAGAGGTAGTCGTCGTATTTGTACTCTACACCCTCAAGTCCCTGTTCGTCCGCGCCCGTAAAGCCGATTACGCAGGAGGCGAGGTCGTCCTTGGGGTAGTAGCGCTTGTAGTCGTCGAGGAGCTGGATAACAGCGCCGCAGTTGTAGTCCTTGCTGAGCTTTTCCTGCAGCTCCATGACCTGGTCGCGCTGCTCAACCTCGATTTTGCGCTTGACGACGGTGTAGTAATTCTGCTGCTTGGTCTTTTCGAGGACGTTCTCGTAGTCCAGACCGAGGATCTCCGACAGACCCTTTGCCGCCGCCTGACGCTGCTCGTCGTTCTCGAAGTTGATAGGCGCGAGCACTACCTGCCACACCGAGGCGCTCTCCGCGAGGGTAGTGCCCTTCGCGTCGTAAATCGAGCCGCGCTTTGCGGTGAGGACGGTATCGCTGAGCTGCTGGCTGACAGCCTTCTCCTGCAGCTCGCTGCCCTGAACCATCGTCAGAAAGGACAGGCGCAGAAGCGTCGCGCCGAAACCGACGACGAGTATCAGTATAATGAGAACCGCCGTTCTCTGGCGCAGCCGCTGGTTTGGACCCTTGTCGGCACGCTTTTTGGGTGGTGTTGATTTCTTCTTGTTATCTTCCAAAATATACTCCTTCCACCGCAATCATATATCATTTACCCGCAAAATATCGGGAGAATTCCGCATTTTGCATTTGTCCTCTATAAACAAGGAAAAGAGCCAAGACATTTTAAGCCTTAACTCTCATTCTGATTTGTCAGTTCATTATATTTAATTTCAATGAATGTTATGACCAAAGATTTTTAATTGATTCGATAAACTGGGTGAAAATATTCTCACTCTTCTGAACGCTCACCTCTGCTTTGTCGCCGCCCTCGAGAGAGATAAACTCCTTCTGTGCGTTAGAGGCTTTGGTCATGCCGAGCGAAGCAGCGTACTTCTCAATCTCAGCGTTTGAGAGATTGGCTTCGAGCTTCATCTGGTTCTGGGTATAGATGCTCTGGGTATCCTCGAGGGTCTCCTGAGCGGAAATGATCTGCTGGTTGAGCTCTGTGAGCTGTACCTGGCCGACGATGATGAAACCGATGATCACGGTGACTACCGCCGCGCTTACGCCGCCGAGCAGGAGCTTGAAAGGATTATGCTTACGGCGTCTTGCCTTGAGCTTGTCCTCCTCGGAAAACTCGACTACATTATTTTTAACTTTTTTCTTAGGCTTTTTGACGGGTTCTTCCTCGCGGCGCTTGGGAGCGGCTGAGGAGTATGTATTTTCCTCGTCAAAAAGTGTTAAGTCATAAGCAGCATTATTATTGTATGCCATTGGATTGCACCTTATGCCTTTCTCTATACAAAATTTTCACAAAACACACTATTTCGCCGAACTTTTCAAAATAATACGGCAATTTAATTCTTTCAAATCAAAAAGTTTCAAAATTTTAACAATTTGATTTCAGAAATCACACACAATCTGTCCGAAATTACGGTTTCAAGCCGTTTTTACCGGATATTTAGTCATAACAGCTTTGTAAATCACAAGCGGTTGTAGCTGTAATATTATTTACAGTTTTGTTATATTTTACACCAAAATACCGCGTTTGTCCATAGCTGAGAAGAAAAAACTTAAATTTTTTCGCATATTCTCAACTTTGCACTCCTCGCTCTGGGGTTTTCTGTCAATTCTGTTTCATTTGCACAAATGGGTTTTTTATTGACTAATTTTGCTTTCGGAGTGTTTCCGCAGACGCAAACCGGGAAGTCCTTGGGGCATGTACAGCCCTGACACCACGCCGCCATCTGCTGCTTTACGATCCTGTCCTCGAGCGAGTGGAAGGTGATTACAGCGAGCCTTCCGCCGCTGCCCAAAAGCTCAAACGCGTTCTCCAGTCCGCGCTTCAATGCGCCCAGCTCGTCGTTTACCGCGATGCGTATCGCCTGAAACGTCTTGCGCGCGGGGTGACCGTCGCGCCTTACCCTCTGGGGCACGTTTGCCTTGACTATCTCGGCGAGCTCAAAGGTCGTTTCGATCGGCTTTTCTTCGCGCGCGGCGATTATTCCCTTCGCGATCGAGCCTGCGTACTTCTCCTCGCCGTACTCAAACAATATCCTGCGCAGCTCTTCGAACGGCAGGGTGTTTACAAGCTCAGCCGCCGTCGTGCCCTTCTGGCTCATGCGCATATCCAGCGGCGCGTCCTCGTGAAACGAGAAGCCGCGCTCGGCGGTGTCGAGCTGATGCGAGGAAACGCCGATATCGAGCAGTACGCCGTCGACCCTGTAGAGCTTTCTCTGGGCGAGAATCTCGCGCATATCGCCGAAATTACCCTTGACGACGATCGAATTCTCGTTCTTGCAGAATCGCTGCGTCAGCGTCTGGATCGCGTCGGGGTCACGGTCGATGGAAATCAGCGTACCGCCGCGGAGGCGCTTGAGTATCTCGCTCGAATGGCCGCCTCCGCCTGCTGTTCCGTCCACATATATTCCGTTCTCTTTTATTGCGAGTCCTTCGATCGCCTCGTTGAGCAGGACGGGCTTGTGAGAAAATTCCATAACGCCCTCCTAGAACACGAAGTTCTCCAGCGCCTCGTCAAGCACGGGCTGCTGCGACAGCATGAACTCGTCATATACCTCTTTGCTCCAGATCTCGATTCTGGTATCCATTCCCAGCACAAGCGCCTCGCCCTCGATTTTGGCGATCTTGCGCAGCGCGGGTGGAATCACGAACCGTCCCTGAGCATTCGGAGTCACTTCCGAGGCGGTCACGGTGAAGTTGTACTGCATAGCCATCGCCTGCTTCGCGGGAAGCTGGCGGATGCGCGCGGAGATATTCTCGTACTCCGTCTTTGACATCACCTGAACGCATTTTGAGTTGAAGCCGTTCGCGACAATGAAGCTCTCGCCGAGCTCCTCACGGAATTTCGCGGGCAACACGATCCTGCCCTTGGAGTCTATATTATGGTTTGACATACCCAAAAACACGTTTGCCCACCTCCGTTTTGCGAATTTCGGCACTCAACTGTCACTTAATGACACAAAATGACACCGACTATCACTATTATAACCTATAAGGCTCCAAAAATCAAGCAGATATTACAATTTAATAAAAATTTCGTTATTATTCCCAAATTACTCCGTCAAGTAATAAAACACATACAAAATGCCGGATTTTGCCCGCTATCAGCCAAAAAATAAAGGCCTGACTATTTCGTCAGACCTTATAAAAGTATCAGAGATATTACTTTTTCTGGGAATTTGCAAGTGTCGAGCGTGTCTTTTTGATGTCGGTGAGCTGGGTTGAAAGGCTCTCCTCGGCGCGCTTGAGGATACCGTCGGCATAGACGTTGGCAGCCTTGCGGATCTCGGCGGACTTAGCCTTGGCGTCGTCTACGATCTCCTTAGCCTTAGCCTGCGCCTCGCGGACAAGCTCGTTCTGGTTAAGCATGATCTTCTTGCGCTCCTCGGCAGCGCGGATAATGTTCTCCGCCTCGCTGTTGGCCTCGTTGAGAATCTGCTTTCTGTCAGCAACGATGTTCTTTGCCTGTCTTACCTCGGCGGGCATAGCGTCCTGAATCTGAGCGATAATCTCAAATACCTCGTCGCTGTTAACCATTACCTTGCCGCCCGAGAGGGGTACCGGTCTTGCATTGTCAACCAGATTCTGTAAATCTAAAATTAAATCATCAACTTTCATTTTCTTCCACTCCTTATATATTAATAGTTGTCAATTTCCTTATCATAAAAAGCAACAGCTACTTTTTATCTCTTAATCTGCCGACGATCCTGTCGTGCACGCACTCGGGCACAAAATTGCTGATATCGCCGCCCATTGAGCCGATTTCGCGCACCATGCTCGAGCTGAGGTACATCATGTCGGAATCGGCGGTAATGAATATTGTCTCGAGGTCTGGGTTGAGCTTCTTGTTGGCAATCGCCATCTGGAACTCGTACTCGAAGTCCGAAACCGCCCGCAAGCCCTTGACGATCGCGTTTACGCCGCGCTCGCGCGCGTATTCCGCCAACAGACCGTCGAAGCCCGCGATCTCAACATTCTCCAGATCTGCGGTGACCTGACGGAGCAGATCCATTCTCTCGTCGACGGAGAAGGTCGGGGTTTTTGATGAATTAATCAGAACCGCAACTATCACCTTGTCAAACATTTTTGCCGCTCTGCGAATCACCTGAAGATGTCCGAGCGTGACAGGGTCAAAGCTGCCCGGATAGATTACCGTTCTTTTCATTTCACAAAATCCTCATGCCTGTATGTGCTTATTTTTATTTTACCATAGCGATACTGTCTGTCAAGTGCAAAATCACCGTATTTTGACAAAATTTCCTCGTTTAAGGGATTTTCCGCGATAATTACGCCCGTATCCTTCATGTGAGCGGATACTTTTCCGAGCGCGTCCTGCAAAATTCCCTTGCCGTACGGCGGGTCGAGAAACACGATGTCAAACTTCGTTGTGTTCATCGAAAGGAAGCTCTGCCAGTCAAGGCGGCATACCTTGGCGTTCTGCTCAAGGTTGGTCGACTTGAGGTTCTGACGGATAATGTCAACGCTTTTCTTCGCGCTGTCGACAAAGACAGCCTCCTTCGCGCCGCGGCTGAGAGCCTCGATGCCCATCTGTCCGGAGCCTGCGAAGAGGTCGAGAAACGCCCTGCCCTCTGTTTCGAACTGTATGATTGAAAAAACCGCTTCCTTGACCCTGTCGGTGGTGGGACGGACGTCCTCGCCCTCAAGAGTCAGCAGCCGTCTGCCGCGCGCGGTACCTGTAATCACTCGCATAGAATCTTCCTTATAGACTGTTTTCGATATTATACCATATATTTTTCTTTATTGCAATAATATTTTTATTCCTGCGGCGAATCGCCGCCGTGAAAATACCTGTAAACCGCGAGCGCGCTGTCCTTGGTCATCTTCGGAGCCGCCTCAAGCTCCTCGAGGTCAGCCTTGCTGATGTTGTCGATCGTGCGGAAGTACTTGAGCAGCGCCTTAGCCCTGACCTCTCCTACACCGTCGATTGTCGTCAGAGAGCTGCGGAAGGTGTTCTTGCTGCGGCGCGCGTGGTGGTAGCCTATCGCAAAGCGGTGAACCTCGTCCTGCATTTTGCTCAGAAAGGTAAAGAGCTGTCTGCGCGAGCTTATCGCGATCTCTCCGCCGTCGCCTGTCACGGCGCGGGTGCGGTGCTTGTCGTCCTTGACAAGACCGAAGAGCGGCACGTCGATGTCCATTTTCTCCATGACATCTCTGACCGCGTGAACCTGTCCCGCACCGCCGTCGAGCAGGATCAGATCGGGCAGTCTGCCGAAGCCCTCGCCGCCTTCAGCCCTGCGGTACTCCTCAAAGCGCCGCGTCAGCACCTCAGCCATCGAGGCGTAGTCGTCCTGCCCCTCAAAGCCCTTTATTTTGAACTTGCGGTAGGCTGATTTGAGCGGCTTGCCGTTCTGATAGACGATCATACCCGCGACGTTTTCGCTGCCGTTGAGGTTCGATATATCGTAGGACTCGATGTACTCGGGCAGAGTATCAAGCCCGAGCAGCTCCTTAAGCTCCTCAAGCACGCCGTATTCGCGCACCGTCGCACCCTTTTGCTGGGCGAGCGCCTCGGCGGCGTTAGAGCGGCACATGTTCACGAGCTGCGCCTGCTCTCCCCTCTGCGGAACCGTCAGATTGACCTTGCTGCCGCGCTTTTCGCTCAGCCAGCGCGCGACCTCGTCCATGCCCTCCCACTCTGTGTCGACGGCAATATTCTTCGGCACGTCGGGACGGAGGGTGTAGTAGCGGAGAATGAACTCCTCGGTATCGCTCTCGCCGCTGTCGACGATAAAGCTCTCGCGGTCAAACAGCCTGCCGCCCTCAAAGCGGAACACCTGGAAGCAGGTTTTTGTACCGTCGGAGAATGCCGCGATAACATCCTCGTCGAGCACCTTGTTTGCGACTACCTTCTGCTTGTCGCCCATCTTCTTTACAGCGGCGATTTTGTCGCGTATTCTCGCGGCGCGCTCAAACTCCAAGTTCTCGGCAGCCTCCTCCATCTGCGTGGTGAGCTGCTTTACTGAGTTCGACGAACCGCCCTTGAGAAAGTCAAGCGCCTGTTCCATGCTCTCGCGATATTCTGAGAGCTTCACCCTGCCCGTGCAGGGCGCCATGCACTGCTTTATGTGGTAATTCAAACACGGCCGCGCCTTGCCGAAGTCCTGCGGAAATTTTCGGTTGCAGGTAGGCAGCATGAAGATCTTGTTTGCTTCCTCTACCGCGCTCTTGACGTAGTAGCTGCTCTTGTACGGTCCGATGTATGTCGCGCCGTCGTCCTGCTTTTGCAGCACATAGCTGAGCTTGCCCCAATCGCCCGCGCCTACGCGGATATAGGAGTAGCCCTTGTCGTCCTTGAGAAGTATATTGTATTTCGGGGTATGCTGCTTTATCAGGCTGCACTCGAGGATAAGCGCCTCAAACTCGCTGTCGGTGATGATGTACTCGAACCAGTCGACGTTATCGACCATCCGGCGCACCTTTTCAGCGTGGTTGTTCTGTGAGCCGAAGTACTGGCTGACGCGGTTCTTGAGCGCCTTTGCCTTGCCGATATAGATGATCTCGCTGTCCTTCGCGTGCATGATGTACACGCCCGGCAGCAGCGGCAGCGCCATTGCCTTTTTTCGCAGCTCGGGAAGTTTGGGATTCATGGGATTTCCTTTCGGATTTAAAAATAAAACGGGCGAAGATACTTCGCCCTTAAAATAATGCAGTTTATGATTTTATTACTCAGCGAAGCCGCTCTCAACCAAAGCCGCAAGACCCTCTACCGCGTCGGTCTCGTCGGAGCCGTCAGCGATGATCTTGATTGTGGTGCCGCCGATGATGCCCAGTGAAAGCACACCGAGAAGGCTCTTCGCGTTAACGCGGCGCTCTTCCTTCTCTACCCAGATGGTTGCCTTGTACTCGTTAGCCTTCTGAATAAAGAATGTTGCGGGACGAGCGTGAAGTCCGGCTTTGTTCTGAACTAAAACTTCCTTAACATACATATTTATTACCCTCTTCTCTAAATACATGAATTTAGTTTCGTAGTCCCCTGAAAGGGTCATTTACCGCTACTATTATAATATTTTTTTCTTGGAAGGTCAATAAGAATATTCAATTTCGTGCTTATAATCACCACCGCAAAAGAATTTAAACGGTTTATTGTGCATTTTTACAAAAACTATACAGTTTTGTTAAGATAAAAGTCAAAAGGTTGAAATTTCAGCACCGAAAATTGTGGATTAATCCGTTTGGTTCAGAAGGTCGGGACGCTTCTTTTGAGTGACCTCAAGGCTTTTTTCGCGCCTCCACTTCTCGATATTCGCGTGGTGTCCGCTGAGAAGTACCTCAGGCACCTCAACTCCGCGCCACTCGGCGGGCTTCGTGTACTGAGGATACTCCAGAAGTCCGTTGAAATGGCTCTCCTCAGTGAAACACTCGTTGTTCGTGAGCACCCCGGGAACCATTCGGCAGAGCGCGTCGGCAAATACCATCGCCGGTATCTCGCCGCCCGTGAGCACGTAGTCTCCGATCGAGATCTCCTCGTCAATATACATATCGAGAAGCCGCTGGTCAACACCCTCGTAGTGACCGCAGAGAATCGTTATGTTTTCTTCCGTACTCAGCTCGCGCAGGCGCTGCTGACAGAGAGTTTGGCCCTGCGGCGACATGTAGATAAACCTCGGGCGTGAGCCGATCTCCTCACAAATATGCTCAAAACAGAGCGCTATAGGCTCCGCCTTCATCAGCATTCCCATTCCTCCGCCGTAGGGGCTGTCGTCGACGCGGCGGTGCTTGTCAAAGGCAAAGTCGCGCAGCTGGTGGGTGTGGATCTCAACGGCGCCGCTCTTTTGGGCGCGTCCGATTATGCTGTCGCCCAGCACCGGCTCGAACATCTCGGGAAACAGAGTGATGATGTCAATCCTCATCGTCAAAAATTCCTTTCATCGGGCGCAGCAAAACATAGCCGCCGTCTGTGTTGATTTCGATGACAACCTCGTCGATCACGGGCGCGAGGTACTTTTTGCCGTCGCTGTCCGTGATTTCGTAAACGTCGTTCGCGCCTGTGCGGAGCACGTCGGTCAGAGTGCCGTAGACCTTGCCGCTGTCCGCGTCGCGGATTTCAAGCCCGAGCAAATCCTGAACGAAGTGGACTCCCTCGCCGAGATTGATGTCGTCGCGGTTGATATAGAGCGTCTTGCCGCGCAGACGCTCTGCGTCCTCGATGGTGTCGACGCCCTTGATTTTCGCGAGGGTGATATTCTTGTGCGGACGGCTCTTTACCTCAATAGCAGTCGCGCCGTTCGGGTCGAGGTAGAGCTTTTTGAAGGCGCAGATGAACTCGGGTGAGTCGCACCACGGCTCAATCCTCAGCTCGCCCTTTATTCCGTGTGTTCCGACAATCTTGCCTGTTTCCAAAAATTGCTTTTTCATATGTTAAACTCCAAATTATTTCAGTTCGACGATCGTCACGCCGTCCTCGCCCTCTCCGAAGGTGCCGAGGCGGTGGGATTTGACGTGTTTGTTCGTGCGCAGGAATTGATTGATCTCGCGTCGCAGCACGCCCGTACCCTTGCCGTGGATAATCGTCAGCTTGCCGACGCCCGACAGCATCGCGTTGTCGATAGCCTTGTCGACGATATTGACCGCATCAAAGCCCGTTTCGCCGCGCACATCGATTTCGGTTTCCGGCCGCACGTCCATACGGCTCGGCACGCGCCTTGCCGACGAGAATCTGTCCGCCTTTGGCTTTATCTGCGATTTGAGCAGGCGCAGATTCTTTATGTCCACGCGCGTTTTTATAATACCGGCCTGTACAAGCACCTGACCGTCCTTGTTGGGCGGCGCGAGCACCGTGGCGTTCTTGTCTATGTCGTAAATAAGCACCACGTCGCCCACCTTGAGCGGCCGCGGAAGCACATATTCCTCGTCGGGTGTGTTCTTGAGCTTTATAGGGTCGGCGTGAGCTTCCATACGATTGATGTCCTGACGCAGCTTCGTGCGCTGCTCGGCGGTCATCTCCTTTTCGCGGCGCGCCTTTTCGAGCTCCTCGATCAGCGCGTCAGCCTGAGCCCTCGTCCGCGATACTATCCGCTGTGCTTCCTGCTTCGCGCGCTCGATCTCGCGCTCGGCGTCCTCACGCGCGCGGCGCGCTTCGTTCTCGGCGCGCTGCTTCTCGGTGTTCGCCTTCGCGGTAAGGCGGTTCGCGTTCTCGACCTGTTTTTCGAGGCTCTGCCGCTGCTGCTCGAGCTTTCCGACAACGTCCTCGAACTGTCTGCTCTCGCTCGACACCAGCTCCTTTGCACGGTCGACGATCGACGCGTCCATACCAAGTCTTTTTGAAATAGCGAACGCGTTGCTCTTGCCGGGTACGCCGATGAGCAGGCGATAGGTCGGCTGCAGGGTAGCGACGTCGAACTCGCAGCAGCCGTTTTCTACTCCCTCCGTGCGCAGGGCAAATTCCTTGAGCTCCGCGTAGTGGGTGGTCGAGGCGATTTTAGCGTGCTTTTCGCGCAGTTTCTCGAGTATTGCCGTCGCGAGAGCCGCGCCTTCGACGGGGTCTGTACCCGCGCCCAGCTCGTCAATCAGACAGAGCGAGCCCGCGTTCGCGAGCTTAAGAATCTGGATAATATTAGTCATGTGAGCCGAGAAGGTCGAAAGGCTCTGCTCGATGCTCTGTTCGTCGCCGATGTCGACAAGCACCCTGCGGAAAACGCTCAGCTCGCTGTTATCCGCGCAGGGTACGAGCAGTCCGCACATAGCCATAAGCGTGAACAGCCCGAGGGTCTTGAGGGTAACGGTCTTGCCGCCCGTATTCGGGCCTGTGATCACAAGGGTATCAAAGGTCTTGCCGAGGGTTATGTCAACGGGCACTACCCTGTCCTTCGGGATAAGCGGATGACGTGCCTGACGGATACGCACCTCGCCGCGGTCGTTCATTAAGGGTCGGCTCGCGCGCATTGAATACGCCAAATCGGCCTTTGCAAAGATGAAATTCAGCTCGGCGAGGTTCTTGTAGCTGCGGATAATGCTGTCCGCGAACTCACCCGAGTTTGCGCTGAGGTCAAAGAGAATGCGTTCGATCTCCTCTTCCTCCTTGCCGCGGAGAACCTTTATGTCGTTGTTCGCCTGCACAACGCCCATCGGCTCGATGAAAACCGTCTGACCCGAGGCAGATGTATCGTGCACCAAGCCCGGCACGTTGTTTCGGCACTCGGACTTGACGGGCACAACGTATCTGCCGTCGCGCTGGGTGACGATAGCGTCCTGCAGGTATTTGATGTATTTTGAGCTGTGAATGATTTTATCGAGGGTTTCGCGCGCCTTTGAGGACGCGGTACGGATTTTGCGGCGGATATCCGAGAGCGCGGGACTAGCCTTGTCGGAAATCTCATCCTCGCTGATGATTGCCGTTGTGATCCTCTCCTCGAGGTACTTGTTCGAAACAAGTCCGCTGAAATATCCGTCGAGCGCGTTTTCCACCGACGCACAGCGGCTGTGCCACTCCTTGACAGTGCGGATAACGTGCATCGTGCGCGCGACCGAGAGCAGCTCGCCCGTGGTCAGACAGCCGCCGGCTTCCGCACGGCGCAGACTGCCGCCGCAATTTACGGCTCCGCCGAAAGAAGGCGCGCCGAACCTGCCGCTGAGAGCAACGGCGTCGTCGGTCTGTTTGAGCAGCAGCTCAACGCGCTTGAGGTCAAACTGCGGCTCGAGGTTGAGCGCCGCCTGCTTCGCGTCCTCGAGCGTCGTCATGGCGGCTAACCTTTCGAGTATTTTATCAAGTTCAAGTGTTCTGTAGTTACGGTTCATAGCTGTACCTTATTATGATATTGTTTTATAAAAATTCAGCGCCTGAAAGTCCCTTTCAAGCTGGCAGCGCAGATACAGTTCCGTTGCTCTGTTGAGAATCTGAAGGCTCTCGTCGGACAGAGCAAACGAAAACAGCTGTTTGTCCTCGGCGTAGACAGTGTGTCTGAGCGCAGTAAGCGCCGCGTCATTGAGAAGCACCGCTCCGTTGGGGTTCTTGCGGCAGTTACAACACTCGAGCTTTCCCTCGCGCGGAAGGAAATACATCGCGCTTGCAGAGTACGCGCCGCACTTGCGGCACATCAGCAAATCGGGCGTGTAACCAGCCATGCACATAAAGCGCATCTCAAAGCAGGGCTTTACCAGCAGCTCGCTGCGCTTGTTCTCGGACAAAAGGTAAATCGAATTGAGAAACAGCCGCAGAAACTCATCGGCAGGCTGTTCTCTCGGGCAGATGTGTCTTGCGATCTCGCAGAAATACTGCACGAGGCACATCTTGCGCACGTCATGGCGCAGCTTTGAAAAAATCCTGAGCGTCTGAGCGTCGCCGATTATGTAGCTCTCCCGGCTCTTGTAAATCGTGAGACGGGAGTATGCCAGAAGCGAGGTCGCCGAGCACTTTGCGTTTGTGAGCTTTTTCGCTCCGCGCGCGAAAGCCTTGACTACGCCGTTTGAACGCGTCAGAACCCAGACGAGCCTGTCGTTCTCACCGATATTCTGTTCTCTGATAATCAGTCCGTCCGTCCGGAATTTCATCGCCAATCTCCCTGAGCACCGTGTCCGCGCCCGTATCCGCGGCGTTCTGAATGCTTTTGTAGCGGATATAGTCGAGCACGCTGCCCGTCGTGAAAAACACCTGCCACATATACCATTCTTCCATAACAACACCTCCTTATGATAGTGTCGCACGGAAGCGGCGGTTTATGGCTGGTAAATATTTAATTCAATTATTTACAAATCATTAATTGTCGAATCGCGCCATAGTACGCGAATCTGCCCGGGTCTTACCAAAAAATCATGAAACGTCAAATCACACGGAAACACTTCCCGCGTAAATTCGGCTTTTTATTCATATCCGCGCCATAGTCCGCGAATTTGCCCGGGTCTTACCAAAAAATCATGAAACGTCAAATCACACGGAAACACTTCCCGCGTAAATTCGGCTTTTTATTCATATCCGCGCCATAGTCCGCGAATTTGCCCGGGTCTTACCCGTCGAAATTGCGCTCGTCGTAACCGAAGTTCTGGACGAGCTGCGCGCGGTTGCGCCAGTCCTCCTTGACCTTTATCCACGTCTGCAAAAATACCTTGCAGTCAAAGAACCGCTCGATGTCCTGACGCGCGTAGGTGCTGATTTTTTTGAGCATCGCGCCGTTTTTACCGATGATGATTCGCTTATGGGTGTCGCGCTCGCAGTATATCGTCGCGTCAATGTCGAGGATTCCGTTGTCGCGGGTTTTCATCTTCTCAATCAGAACCGCGGTGCCGTGCGGAATCTCCTTGTCGCAGAGGCGCAGGATCTTCTCGCGGATAAGCTCGGCGGCGATAACGCGCTCGGGCTGATCGGTGAGGGTGTCGTCGTCAAAGAAATGACCGCCCTCGGACGCCTGCTTTTTCAGCTCGTCGAGCAGCTCGTTCATGCCGCTGCCGTCCTGAGCGCTGACGGGTACGACAGCCTCGAAGTCATAGAGCTGCGAGTAGGTGAGGATCTGCTTCATCAGCTCGTCCTTCTCCCTGAGCATATCGATTTTGTTGATCGCGAGGATCGCGGGCATGCCGATCGATTTGAACTTCTCAATCAGCGACAAGTCCGCGGGCGCGGGTTCCTTGCCGGCCTCGACCACGAGCATGCAGCAGTCAACGCCGCCTACGCTCTCGTTTACGGAGCGAACCATGTATTTGCCGAGAGTGTTCTTTGGCTTGTGCATACCGGGTGTGTCAAAAAACACGATCTGGTACTCGCCGTCGGTCAGCACGCCCGTGATGCGGTTGCGCGTGGTCTGGGGCTTTGAGGAAACGATTGCGATTTTCTGTCCGAGAAGGCGGTTGAGTATCGAGCTTTTGCCGACGTTTGGCCTTCCGACGATCGCGATAAACGCGCTTTTGTCATTTGTATTGTATTGCATGGGAACACCTCTTTTATTCCGTTATTGTTCGTTATTACTTTAGTATAACACAAAAATCGGCGCAAGAAAAGGGCTAACGCGAAGTTTAGCCCTTTGGTTTGCGTTTTTTGGAAATTCTGTCCCATATTTCTCTCGGTCCCAGAGCGACAAAGAATACCGCGTTTACCGCCGACAGTACGAGCGCTGCCGGCAAAATCGGATTTGCCGCGAAGAACTTAAACATTGCCGCAAAAGCTGCCGCGTTCCAGAAGAACACCACCGCTACCGCCGTCGCCGCGAGAGCGAACACCAGCACCGCCGCCGCTGAGATATCCTTGGCGATGCGAATATAGTAGCTTCGCTCCTTTGTGATAAGGTCGCAGACGGTTTCGAGCGACGTGTTGAACAGCTCAGCGGAAATCACCGCTGCGATCAGCAAAATCAATACCCCATACTGAGCAGCGTTCAGCTCGAAAAACGGAGACAGCAGCAGCACATAAAACGCCGCCGTCAGATGGAACCGAAGATGAGTCTCAGTGCATACAGCGTCCCAAATACCCCGAAACGCGTAGAAGAAACTGAGAAACTGTTTTTTCATCAGCTGATAATGTAGCTCGAGGAAGCGGGAAGTCCGAGCTGCTCCATAACGAGCTCTTCCTTTTCGCGCATTCTTACCTTCTCAAGATTGTCGATGTGGTCGTAGCCGAGGAGATGAAGCACGCTGTGAGCGGTGAGGTAGCCTACCTCGCGCTGGAAGGAGTGGCCGAAGCGCTCAGCCTGATCTCTCGCCTTCTCCATGGAAATAACAACGTCGCCCAGAATCTTGGCGCCTGTTTCCATGTCGATGTCGTATACGCCGTTCTCTCCCATCGGGAAGGACAGTACATCGGTGTCGATATCCTTGTCACGGTACTGCTTGTTGAGCTCGCGGATACCCGCGTTGTCCGTGAAGGTGACGCTGATTTCAGCAGGACCCTCAAAGTTTTCGAGCTTGAGTACAGCATTGCAGCAGCGGCGGACAAGCATACGGATACCTGTCGGGATCTTAACCGCCTTTTGTTTGTTTGTAATTACTACCTTGATTTTGTCTGCCATTGTTTCACCCTTTCTGATTATAAATCGATATGATACAAAGTTATTGTTTACCGTTTTCAAATTTGGCGTATGCCTTGATGATATCCTGAACCAGCTTGTGGCGGACAACGTCCTTCTCGTCAAAGGTGCACTGTCCGATGCCCTCGATATTGCGCAGAATTTTCATGCAGTCCTTCAGTCCGCTCTTGGCTCCGTTCGGAAGGTCGATCTGGGTGATGTCGCCCGTGATAACCATCTTTGAGTTGAAGCCCAGACGCGTAAGGAACATCTTCATCTGCTCGCGCGTGGTGTTCTGAGCCTCGTCGAGAATGATGAAGCTGTCGTCGAGCGTTCTGCCGCGCATATACGCGAGCGGCGCGACTTCGATATTTCCGCGCTCAACGTACTTCTGGTAAGTCTCAGCGCCGAGCATGTCAAACAGCGCGTCGTAGAGAGGACGGAGATAAGGGTCGACCTTGCTCTGCAAATCACCCGGCAGAAATCCGAGCTTCTCACCCGCCTCAACAGCGGGACGCGTGAGGATAATGCGGTTGACCTGCTTGCCTCTGAAAGCTGTGACAGCCATTGCGACCGCGAGGTAGGTCTTGCCCGTACCCGCGGGGCCTACGCCGACGGTGATCGTGTTCTTGGCGATCATGCTGCAGTAGCGCTTCTGGCCGATGGTTTTCGGCTTTATCGGCTTGCCCTTCGATGTGATGCAGATGCAGTCGCCCGCGAGCTGCTCGATCTTCTCCTCGCTGCCCTCGCGGACAAGCGAGATGCAGTAGCGGATATTCTGCTCCGATAGCGCCTCACCGCGGCTGAGAAACTGCAGCAGGCTTTCGATGACCGTCCTCGCGCGGGCGGCGTTCTCGACATCGCCCTCGATTTTGAGCTCGCTTCCGCGGCAGGTGATTTTTACGCCGAACTCGCGCTCGATGAGCTTGATGTTCTCGTCAAAGCTCCCGAACAGAGCGACGGCGTTTTCCATTCTGTCTATACTGATTATTTGTTCCGTAAGGCACAGCTCCTAATTTTTGCTGATTATAATAAAATTATAACACAATTTATCTTAGATTACTTGTAAAAATCAGCTTTTTTAAACAATTTTAAAAAGTTCATAAATAATATACAAATACGTGAATAATTAGCCCCTTGTTTTTGGCGGTTTTATGTTCAATACGCCGTTTTTTCAGCGTATATATTTGTTGTTTTCGTGTGGTCACGCAATATAATATTATTTTGAGCGATGTTTTTTCGATAAATTTTGGATAATACTAATAAAAATTATTTTCCTTTTTATGAATGTTTCGCAAAAATTTTCGGTCTATCTCAGCCCGAAAGTCAGTGCCAAAAAGGCTTGACAAATCAGTCTTTATGCGGTATAATAGCTCAGGTGTGAAGAAAAAAGCTTTACAGGCCGCATAGCAAGGAGCTATGAAAATGGAAAAGAACATTGAGGTTTCGCTGCTGCTCGACTTTTACGGAGAGCTGCTAAAGCCCTCGTGCAGGCAGATGGCGGAGCTTTACTACAACGACGACTTATCCCTCGCTGAGGTTGCCGCCGAAACAGGCATAACCAGGCAGGGCGTGCGCGACAGGATCAAGCGCGGTGAGAAGCAGCTCTTTGAGTTTGAGCAAAAGCTCGGACTTCTCAGCCGCTTCCAGCAGCTTGAGGCGGGACTGAACGATATCGCCCGCAAGGCGCGCGAAATTTCCGAAACCACAAACGACAACGATATCCGCGCGCTTGCCGGGGACATTCTCAGGCAGACGGGCGAGCTTAAAGAAAAGGAATAGGTTTATGGCATTTGAAGGACTTGCGGATAAAATCAGCAACGCGTTCAAAAAACTTAAAAGCAAGGGCAAGCTGAGCGAAAACGACGTAAAGGGCGCGATGCGTGAGGTCAGACTCGCGCTGCTCGAGGCGGACGTTAACTACAAGGTCGCGAAGGACTTTACCAATAAGGTAACGGAACGCGCCATCGGTCAGGACGTTATGGAAAGCCTTACGCCCGCGCAGATGGTTATCAAGATCGTCGACGAGGAGCTGACGGCTCTGATGGGCGGCGAAAACGAAAGACTCAACTTCAACTCAAAGCCTCCGACCGTCATTATGATGTGCGGTCTGCAGGGCTCCGGTAAAACGACCCACTCGGCGAAGCTCGCGAAGATGCTCAAGGCGCAGAACCGCCGCCCGATGCTCGTCGCCTGCGACATCTACCGTCCCGCGGCTATCGACCAGCTCAAGGTCGTCGGCGCGAAGGCTGACGTTCCCGTATTCGAAATGGGCACGGAGAACCCCGTCAAGATAGCGCGCGCGGCCGTACGCCACGCGAAGGACTACGGCAACGACGTCGTTATCCTCGATACCGCGGGCCGTCTGCACATCGACGAGGTGCTGATGAACGAGCTAAAGGAAGTCAAGGCTGAGGTCAACCCCGACGAGATCCTCCTTGTTATCGACTCGATGACAGGTCAGGACGCGGTCAACGTGGCAAAGAGCTTCAACGACCTGCTCGAAATCACGGGCGTTATCCTCACAAAGCTCGACGGCGACACCAGAGGCGGTGCAGCGCTCTCAGTCAAGGCGGTTACGGGCAAGCCTATCAAGTTTGCCGGAACCGGCGAGAAGCTCGACGACATCGAGGTATTCCACCCCGACCGTATGGCGAGCCGTATTCTCGGCATGGGCGACGTGCTCACCCTCATCGAGAACGCCCAGAGCAAGCTCGACGAGAAAAAAGCCGAGGAAATGGCGCAGAAGATGCTCAACAACAAGCTCGACTTCAACGACCTCAACGAGCAGTTCAACCAGATAAAGAAGATGGGCCCGCTCAAGGGTATCCTCTCAAAGCTCCCCGGCATCGGCAACCAGCTCGACGACGTCGACATCGACGACAGACAGATTGACTGGCTGCAGGCTCTTATCTACTCGATGACTCCTGAGGAGAGAGCAAATCCCTCAATCATCAATCCCTCGAGAAAGCGCCGTATCGCGGCAGGCTCGGGCAGAACCGTTGAGGAGGTCAACAAGCTATTAAAGCAGCTTGAGCAGATGCAGAAGATGATCAAGCAGATGAAGGGCGGCAAGGGCTCAAAGAAGCGCCGTAAAAACAAAATGCTTCCCGGACTCGGCGGAATGCCGATGGGCGGCGGAAACGGCATGCCGTTTTAAGAAACGCTATTCTTCCATTTTTTAATGGTGAATATATAATTAATATTTTTATAGAGGTGTAAATTATGGCAGTAAAAATCAGACTTAGAAGAATGGGTTCAAAGAAGGCTCCCTACTACAGAGTAGTAGTTGCGGATTCCAGATACCCCAGAAACGGCAGATTCATCGAGGAAATCGGTACCTATGATATCCTCAAGCAGCCCTCCGAGTTCAAGGTAGACGCCGAGGCTGTAAAGAAGTGGATCGCCAACGGCGCTCAGCCCACCGATACCGTAAAGGCTCTGCTCAAGAAGAACGGCATCATCGACTAATTTCGGGCAGGAAGGAATACTACAATGCAGGAATTACTTGCTATCATCGCCAAGGGCTTGGTTGACGACCCCGACGCTGTAAGCGTTGACAGGGACGAGACCAACAAGGAAGGCGTAACCGTATACCATATTCACGTCGCAGAGGACGACATGGGCAGAATCATCGGCAAGCAGGGCAGAATCGCCAAAGCTATCCGTACGATCGCCAAGAGCGCGTCTATCCGCATGGACGAAAGAGTAATGGTTGAAATCGACTAAGCAACGAAAGGGCGTGTCACGCCCTTTTTTGTTTGTTAAAAAAATGACAAAGGAGATGTACATATGAAAAAGCTAACTGCCGCAATTGCGCTTACAATCGCCGCCGCGACCGCTGTTACCGCGTTCTCGGGCTGCAATATCATCAAAAGCCTTCTCCCCTTCGGCAAGAACGAGCCGAGTACCGCGCCTGTGACGACCGTTGCGGCAACAACTGCTCCCGCAACGACTCAGGCGGCAACCACAGAACCACCGACAGTCGCAAAGCAGACCGAAGCTCCGGCTGCAACGACCCGGAAGCCCGAGGAAAGCTCGAACACTTCGGAATATCCTTCTCAGCTTGACGGCGGCTTCTACCTTGTAACCACCCCGACCTGTGCCAGCGCAACCCTCGGAATCAACTTTACCGTGCCCGAGTGGCAGAACAAGGTCTACTGCAAGAACGGAAACTCAAACAGAGGCTTTTACTTTGAGTTCTACGAGGCGTCGAACCTTATCAACGGAATCGAGAAGTACGGCTTCGACAGCATGGGTCTGCTCTTCGCGGTATACGCAACCGACACCGAGGCAAACGGCGACATCGAATATCCCGCGGGCTCGATCGTGCTCAACGGAGAGAAGAAGTACCTGACCTACTTCAAGCCCACCGACGTACGCTTTGACACGGAGGACAAAACACTGCAGCAGAACTATCAGGACGCGTATCAGTACCAGCGCGATTATTTCCAGAGCGGAGTGGTTCGCGAGGATATGCAGTACAGTCCGTCGGCACACACAAACAGCGTAAATCTCAAGTCAAACTAAATCCGGACACGCAAAAAGGAGCGCCAAAGCGCTCCTTCTTTTTGTTTGCGTGAATGCCGTCAAAACGGCTCTTACATTTTACCCGCCAATGCTCTGCCGAGCCAGATATCGGCGATATCCATCGCAAGGTAAAAGCCATGCTTCTCGCTGGTCTTTACAATCGCCTTACGGGGTAAAAGGTACGGGTCTGTAGCCATAAGCTGAACCGTAATCTTGTCGGCTACCTCGATTCCGCCGACTTCCTTCTTTGACTTGATCTGAAGTCTGACGACATACGGCTCTTCCATGTTGCCGTAATAGATTTCGTCACCGCAGCGGACAAGAGGTCTGCCCTTGTAGGTTGAAAACTCCTTCGCCGCTTTAGCTTCTGCCACAAGGCATCATCCTTTCTTAAACATTGAGGTACGATTTAACCAGTGCTTCGAGCAGATCGTCGCGGTCAATCGCGCTGATGATGTTGCGCGCGTTATTGTAGGTAGTGATGTAGGTGGGATCCTCGCTGAGGATATAACCCACAATCTGGTTTATGGGATTGTAACCCTTCTGCCGCAGCGCGTCATATACGATTGTGAGGCCTGTTTTTATCTGATCGTCCTTTTCATCGCCCAGGGAAAAAATCATCGTCTTTTCTAACATACCGAAGCACCTCCCGTTTATCTATTCTATTATTATACAGGAAAAGGCTAAAAATTGCAAGTGTTTTTATACATTTTAAAAGAAAACGGGAGCGCGTGACGCTCCCGTATAGCTTTTATCTGAGTGTAACCTTGATTTCCCTGAGATTTGAGATGATCTTATCCATGATCTCCTGTACCTCGCCCGAGCTGAGTGTACGCTCGGCAGAAGAGAACTCAAAGCGGATCGTGATGCTGTGGAACAGCTCCGTGTCGTAGGTGTCGACAATCTTGGTATTCTTCAGAATACCCTTGCCCTCGTTCTTCCAGCAGTGCTCGAGGTCTGCGTAGAACACGCCCGCGGGTACCACGACGCTGATGTCGTAATCCATCGGCGGGAACTTCGACGGCTCCTCGTAGCAGATCGAAGCGTTCTCAACGCCTGCGAAGGCGTTCATGTCGATCTCCGCGAACACGATACTGCTTTTCTTGTCGATCTTCTTGCCGACAGTCGGGTGAACGATGCCGATCGTGCCGATCTCCTCGCCGTCGAGCAGGACGGTGTTGAGGTTTACGGGATGCTCGTAGCTGTGCTTTGCCTGAGCGATTTTGTAGCCGAGAGCCTTATGCTTGAGGTCGTCTGCGATTGTCGCTAGCATATCGCGGAGCTCAAAGTAGAGCGTGCGGACGTCCTTTGTCTTGCTGTAGAGGGTGATCGCGAGCTTCTTGTACTCTTTGCAGAGGTTGTTCTCGTCAACGCCGTCAACCACTCTGCCCACCTCGAAGATGCCGAAGTCCTGAGCGTAACCGACGTTCGTCTTAACCTGACAGAGCTGTGTCGGGATCATCGAGCGGCGGAGAGTTTCGATGTTGGGGTTGGTTGCGTTAAGCAGGCGGACATTCTCCTCAACGGGAATGCCGAGAGCCTTCTGCTCGTCCGCGTATGCCCAGATGTAGGAATGAACCTCGTGCAGGCTGTAACGCTTGACGAGCATATCCTTGATTCTGTCCTCGTTATTCTTCACAACGTCCTCGCGCACGGGATAGAGCGGCGAGCGTGTGGTGTTGATCTCGAAGTTGTCGTAGCCGTAGATACGGGTGATCTCCTCGATGATGTCGGCGTTCATTGTAACGTCCTTTGTCGCTCTCCATGAGGGAACGAGAACATCGAATTTGTCTCCGTCGAGGGTGACCTTAAATCCGAGACTCGTGAGAGTCTTTACGATGGTGTCGTTGCCGATCTCAATGCCCGTGTAGCGGTCGACGAAGCTCTTGTCAAAGCTAAGGTCAACCTGCGGATATCTGAACGCGTACTCGTCGGTGAGTGCGGAAACAACCTTTACGCCGCCGTCGTACTTCATGAGCAGATAGAGGAAACGCGCGATTGCGGGAACGGTCAGCTCAGGGTCTAGGCTCTTTTCGTAGCGCATTGAAGCGTCGGTGCGGTGAGCAAGACGGACTGTCGACTTGCGGATAGAAGCCGCGTCAAAGGTTGCGGACTCGAGGGTCAGGGTGGTGGTATCCTCTACGATTTCGGAATCCAGACCGCCCATGATACCGGCGATCGCGACGGGAGTATTATCATTGCAGATCATCAGGGTGTTCTCGTCGATATTTCTCTCAACGCCGTCGAGAGTCCGGAAAACAAAGGGCTGATCAAAGCGCTTGATGCGGATCTTGCCGACCTTGCGCGAATCGAAGGCGTGCATGGGCTGACCCATCTCGAGCATGAGGTAGTTTGTGAGGTCGGCGAGGAAGTTGATACCGCGCATTCCGCAGTAGAAAAGACGAATCCTCATGTTGACGGGGCTGACGCTGCGCGCGATGTTCTCAACCTGCAGGCAGGAATAACGCTGACAGAGCGGATCCTCGATTTTGAGGTCGACCTCCTGAAGCTCGTTGTAAGCCTCAAGATCGGCGGTATCGAGCGGCTTGAGCTCTCTTCCTGCGAGAGCGGCGAACTCGCGCGCTATACCGTAGTGCCCCCAGAGGTCGGGACGGTTGGTAAGAGACTTGTTGTCAACCTCAAAGATGATATCGTCAATCTCGTAAACGTCCTTGATATCGGTGCCGTTGGGCACGTCGTCGGTGATTTCCATGATGCCGGAATGGTCGTCGCTGATTCCGATTTCGGACTCGGAGCAGCACATTCCGTAGGACATAAAGCCCGCGAGAGGACGCGGTGCGATCTCGATCTCGCCGAGCTTTGCGCCGACCTTGGCGAAAGCGGTTTTCATGCCGACGCGTACATTCGGCGCGCCGCATACTACATCGGTCAGCTCGGGCTCGCCCGCGTCGACCTTGAGAAGATGGAGCTTCTTTGAGTCGGGGTGATTCTCGACGGACTTGATCTCCGCAACGACCACGCCGCTCAGATCAGCGCCTTTATAGAAAATCTCGTTCTCCACCTCGGCGGTAGAAAGCGAAAAACGGTGAATCAGATCCACCTTATCAAGACCTGTGAAATCCACGAAGTCCGAAATCCAGTTCATTGACAGGAACATAGCTTATACCCTCCCTTAGTTATCATCGTCGGTAAACTGCGACAGAGCCTTGAGGCTGCCGCTGTTGAGGTCGCGGATATCCTTGACGCCGTACTTCATCATCGCAAGACGCGTAAGGCCGAGACCAAACGCGAAGCCTGTGTACTTCTCGGGGTCAACGCCGCCCTCGCGCAGAACGTTCGGGTGGATCATACCGCAGGGACAAAGCTCCAGCCAGCCGCTGTGCTTGCAGGAGGGACAGCCCTCTCCGCCGCAGATTTCGCAGTTGATGTCAAGCTCGAAGCCGGGTTCTACGAACGGGAAAAAGCCCGGGCGGAGACGAACCTTGATGTCGCGCTGGAACACCTCGGAGAGCATTGTTTTCATAAAGTAAATGAGGTTCGAGATAGAGATATCCTTGTCCACCATCATACCCTCCATCTGGAAGAAGGTATTCTCGTGGCAGGCGTCGGTCGCCTCGTTGCGGAAGCAGCGTCCCGGGAAAATCGCCTTGATCGGCACGCCGTTCTCGGTGAGGTTCTTGCCGTACTTTCTGAGAATCGCGTTCTGTGCCGCCGAGGTCTGCGTTTTGAGCAGCTGACCGTTCTCGAGATAGTAGGTGTCCTGCATATCGCGCGCGGGGTGGTGCTTGGGAATATTTACCGCCTCAAAGCACTCGTAGTCGGTTACGACCTCGGCGTAATCCTCTACGGTGAAGCCCATTGACTTGAACACAGCCTCGCACTGACGCTGCGAAAGAGTTACGGGGTGATAAGAACCGCGTGTAAGCTCGGGCGGAGTTGTAACGTCAAATACAGGCATGAGGTTGATTTCAGCCTCGATAGCTTTTCTGTTGAGCTCCTCGACCTTCTTGTCGATCAGCTCGGCGGCGTTCGCCTTGAGCTTATTGACCTCCGCGCCGAAGGTCTTTCTCTCCTCGTTGGTGAGATCCTTCATACCCTTGAGCAGCGCTGTGATGCTGCCCTTTTTGCCGAGATAGCCGACCCTGAGCTTGTCGAGCTCTGCAAGGTCGCCGACGCTGCTCAGCTTCTGCTTGATTTCTTCTCTGAGAACATCAATTCTGTTATCCATAATTTCCTCCTATATAATATTTGTAATTATGCAGAAAAAAGCCCTGTGCAGTTTCCTGCACAGGGACGAAAAATTTCCGTGGTACCACCCTGATTTCCGATTGCTCGGACACTCGTTGTGCCTGTAACGGGGCAAGCCGTTGAAGCTTACTGCAAATTCAGCCTCACCACTCGGGAGTGAACTTCACACTGAGCCGCAATGACGCGCTTTCAGCCGATGACGCGTCTCTCTTTCAGAACGGTAATTCCGTGCTACTCTCTCCGTCGCCGTGTTATCTCTTAACATAATACCACTATTCAAAGTAATTTGCAAGTGTTTTAAATCGCGTACTAAAAGTTTTATTTAATTTCCGCTGCACATTTTCGCGGGAAATGTCTCAGCTATACCTTACTTCGGCTATTCTTCGGCAAAGGTTCCATATAAAGCAATTACTTTGTTACCACAAGCGAGCCGTCGGCGTTGTAGAGCGGAGTTAAGCCGCCGCTGTAACCGCTCTTGATAAACAGATAGTTAACGCCCGTTTCGGTATCGACAAGCACGGTTCTAGAGCCTAACTCGCTGAGCGACTTTCCTTCGGTAAGCTTTTCAACGAATCTTTCATTCTTCTCTTTCATCAGTTTGCACTTCCTTTTTCAACTCCGCCGATGTCGATAATCGTGCCGCTGCCGCCTTCAACACGGGGCAGCTCGCCGTTCCATTTTTCGATCTTCTTGTTTTCAATAATGTTGTCGGTCAGCGACTTAGAAATCGTTTCATTAGCCGAAGCCTCCGCGTCAGCCTTGATCTTTACAGCCTCGGCGTCCGCCTGAGCGTTCGTGATCTTGGTCTGCTTCTCGGTTTCAGCCTTCAAAAGCTGCTGCTGAGCAACCTGCTTCTCCTCGATCGCCGTGATGAACGCCTCGGAGAAATCAAAGTCGATGATATTTACGTCGGTCACGTAAAGACCGATGTCGTTGAGCTTCTTGTTCAGACCCTCAACCAGTCCGTCGGAAATCAGCGCGCGGTTTGTAACGCTCTCCTCGGCGGTGTAGGTCGCGGTGATAGCCTTGAGCACCTCGTTTACCGCAGGAACTACGAGCACGTTCTCATAGTCCGCGCCGATGTTCTTGTAGATGCTGTAGCTCTTTGAGGTATCTACGCGGTAGTTGATCGCGAGCACCGTCTTGACGCTCTGCAAGTCCTTAGAGAACGCCTCGGTGTTTACCTCGAGCTTCTGAATGCGGTTGTCAATCTTTACAACGTCCTGAACAAAGGGAGCCTTGAGGTGGATACCCTCCTGAAGCACACCCTCGTTGACCGCGCCCATAGTGACGACAACGCCTGTGTGACCCGCCTCAACAACGACAAAGCTGTTAAGCGCGACGATAACCGCCGCCAGCACAATCACAGCGGGAATTATGATTTTCTTGATATTTACATTAATTTTTTTCTTCTCAGTGGTCTCCATTGTTTTTCTCCTTCATAATGTCAAAGAGCAAGTCTGCCTCGCGCTTGTACTTGCCCGCGATATACGCGAGCGCCATCACCGTCAGCGCCTGACGCAAAATCTCTGCCGCGTCTCCGCGCATGGGTGTGTAGTCCGATGTGATCTCCGCGACCAGTCCCGAAATATCGTCCGATGGCTTCTCCTCTGCCCTGCCGATGACCGCACAGAGGTAGTCGTACATCTGCTCCTCTGAAATGATGTCGTCGTCCGTGTCGTTCGCGTCTCCGTTGACAAGCGCCATCAGCGTACCTATCCTGTCAAGCGGCATACAGTCGCGCAGCGAGGAGATCAGCAGTATTCGCGCAAGCTGACGTTCGCGGTACTTCTTCTGCTCAGGGCGGGAAACAAACCCGCGCTTGACCCAGTTCTGTATCGTCGAGCCCTCAAGTCCCGTAATCGAACAGACCTGACTGAGCGTCAGACCGTCGGTCGCGCGTATCAGAGGACGGATTTTTGAGAACATTCCCTTGTCACCGTCATACGGGAGCGTAGTCCCGGGTATAAACGCCTGCAATAAAGTCACCCGCCTTTCTTATGCGTTGAGATGATTATATCACAGGTTCATATGACTGTCAATAGCTTTCTTATGACTTTTTGAAAAAATTCTGCGGTCGCCAAGGTAAAAAAATACGATACCCCGGATTGGGTATCGTATTTTTGGCGTCCCAGAAGGGTGTTAGTCAAATTGGAAGTGTGCAATCTCGCCTGACCGGTTCAGTGCGAACAATAAACATTTATCTGCTCTCTCCCTAAAAACAGTCCGCCGGACTGTTTTCTTAACGGTCGCCTTCGAATCCCTTCCGGGACAATATTATGGTAAAAAAATACGATACCCCGGATTGGGTATCGTATTTTTGGCGTCCCAGAAGGGTGTTGGTCAAATTGGAAGTGCGCAATCTCGCCTGACCGGTTCAGTGCGAACAATAAACATTTATCTGCTCTCTCCCTAAAAACAGTCCGCCGGACTGTTTTCTTAACGGTCGCCTTCGAATCCCTTCCGGGACAATATTATGGTAAAAAAATACGATACCCCGGATTGGGTATCGTATTTTTGGCGTCCCAGAAGGGATTCGAACCCCCGGCCTTTCGCTTAGGAGTTCCTCAGGAAGGCTCCCTTTGGAGCTTAACGAATATCAAATTTTCCCTTTCTAATGCGGTTTTCAGCAGGTAACGTGGTAGTCTGTAAACATCTAAAATGTGCTAACATTAACGAGTTGTGTGTATTCCTGTTAGCAAGGTGTTAGCACGTCCCCGAAAAAAGTTGCCGCATAACGTGGTAGTTTTGAGATATAATTTCCTTACCATAATTCAATAAATGTATTCTATCACAAATATAAAACATAGGCAAGAAAAATTTAGGACGCCCCAAACGGAACGTCCTTTTACATTTATATATAGCCTTTTATGCGTTGTTTTGATACTGCTGTAAAAACGCCTGAAACGCTTTGCCCATTTCGGGATTTGCGAAAATCTGTCCGAGCAACTCTGTTGGATTTATACCATTGTTATTACTGTCTGATTTGGATTGTTGCGGCTGCTGGTTATAGACCTGTTCGTCAACTCGGCGAGCGTTGGCAACTCTATCTTCGTCGAGAATATGCGAATACTGCTCCGTTACCATATCAGCCCGTGCGTGTCCTGAATCGCCCTGAACGGCTTTTATATCACCGCCCGACCATTTGAGCTTATATGTAATACTCGAATGACGCAGGCTATGGAAACAAACATCAGGCAAGTTGTGATCTCTGATTAGCTTTTTTAACGCCCTTGTGATTATCTGTCCCTCCATCGGTCTGCCTGTGGAGCTTGAAAATAACAAATTATATGGTGAACATTTTGGTGAAGGCCTCCGACAGATTACCGTAGGTTGTATTGCTTCAAGCGATCCTAGTGAAAATACAGATATAGGTTTTTGTGCAGGTGAGTACAGTAATGGAAAGGTAACACTTAAATATTATCACTGGGATGAACGTTTTGAATGGAATCCAGTGAGTGATCAGATTGATGAAGAAATAGTATTAACCTCAAAAAAACGCACAACAAAAAATGATCGCTTTTCAAAAAGCAATGAATTATCTCCAGATGCTATTAAAATACTTGACAACGATACATTATCTCTCCCGCCGAGAGCTGATAATTTTAGACTTGATGGGCATTGTCTTATTAGCCCTCTAGGTAAAGATGGAATCAAATATTACTGGAGAAAGGGCGAAGAACATGTTGAGAGTCTAACATTTAACCAGAGGGTTTCGGAAGAAGCAAAAGATAAGGATCAAGCAAACATTGATAGAAACACTTCGTCATATACAATTTCTACAAGCATTGGCTGTATGCTTTCTGCGTGGCAGAAGCAATGTCGATTCTGTGCCACTGGTTCTCGTAGCTTTAAAGGATTTTTAACTGCAGAGGAAATTGCCCTACAGTGCATTTTTATGGCGCTTTACGATTCTGTGTGCCCTGGCTACCCAGAAGTTAGATATCATGCAAGAGAGTTTTCCTTTATGGGACAAGGCGAACCTGGCTTTAATTATTCTTCAATTAGAGAAGCAATTAAACTGACAGATTATGCAATGGAAAAAATCAACCAAGAAGTATATCGGTATGTCATATCCACTTGTGGAGTTTATGATTTCATGCCTTCGTTAATTGAAGATATTCAAAAGGGTATATTTAAGAATAAAGTTAACATTCATTTTTCATTACATGCAATTGATAAAGAAAGATCTCGGCTAATGCCAATCAACGAAGACTATGATTATGAAACATTTCTTAGTTACTGTCGGGAATTATTTGCTGTTACTGGCGAAAAAATAGGCGTTGGTATTTTAATGTTTAAAGAGTATGTTCCTCCGAAAAGAGCTGGCGAGGAAAGCATTAATCCCATAACATTAACTGAAGATTTACTATCTAAGATTTTAGAGAAACTTGATCCAAAAGTTTTCCGAATAGATTTGTCAGTATTAAATAAGACCAATGTTACTGAAAATAAAAAGACAATGGATGCAACAGAAGCTGGAAAATTACTGGATAAAGCGACAAGTATGGGGTTTGAAGCCAAACTGTTTACATCGTTTGGAGCTTCTCAACAGTCTGGTTGTGGAATGCTTAACTCTATACAAGTTGATGCTGAAGAAGACGGTGAAAAAACAATAGATGTTTTCAATAAAGCACGTCGGCTCCTGTACTATTCGGTTCACTCTTTAAAATCAAAAATGCATCCTGAATCTTCTATTGAAAAGTAGAATGATAGCTGTCAATTCATCTTATACACTATATTAATATCTATTATACGTCACTGGCAAAAGCCGCCTGCTCCAATTGAGGAACAGACGGCTTCAATCGTTGTTATTCGGTTTTATTTGATTTGTATAATTCCTGCTTTACTGAGATACCCTATACTATCATAACAGCCCCTCAAATACACGGCTTCCTGCTGTTTATCGAAAAGCCTGTTGCGAAGCGAGAGTATATTTATAAGCACCTTGCAATCCTGTTCAGACAGCTCTGCGGCTTGCTCTGAATCAAATACAGCCTTTATTTTCGGATAATCCTCATATAGCTTGACGATACGCTCCTCAATATCTCTGTAATCGGAGTCCGTGTCACGCAGTTTATTGACAACGGAGCTTATATACTCCCCAAAGCTGTTACAAAAACAATCAATAAAGGTTTCCGGCTTCTCGGACGCTTTCATAATGATCACCTCAAAATCCTCTGCCATTATATATTATTATATGTATATAACCTTAATATACTTCTTTCGGGCGTAGGATAGCTTGATGATGATTTCATCTATCACATCGGTGTATTTGCCTTGCTCAATAAGGGCGTTTTTGAGATCAATCAAAGATTTCAAAACCTCCGAGCGTTCTTCATTCGTTAGGTATATATGGTATTTGGGCGTTCTCATAAAATCACTTCCTTCTGCCATTATTATATGTCAGAAGTTGTCGCAGCTCAATTTTTGCGAACAAACTACCACCATACCGCACACCTAACTCTGTTAGCAGGATTTTTGAGGGATTTTTCCTGCTGTTAGCAAGAAAGCGATTTTTGTTAGCAAAAACGGCGGTTTTGTGCTAACACCTGTTAGATAACCACACACTTTTGTTAGCACGATCACGGAAGCGGAAGCCGTAAAAAGAGAAAAGCCGCTTTCGATGAAAAATCATCAAAAACGGCTTAAAATGGCGTCCTCGGCGGGATTCGAACCCACGGCCTTCCGCTTAGGAGGCGGACGCTCTATCCGGCTGAGCTACGAAGACGTGTATTATATTTACGATTATTCTACCACATTACCTCACACTTTTCAACCAAAAGTGTTTGTTGCAACATTTTCTTAGGAGGCGAACGCTCTATCCTACTGAGCTACTGAGACGAGTACTGTATAATTTTAACGTAAACAGAGCGCTTTGTCAAGCCGTTAATTAATGTACAAATATAAAATTTCCACTTGACAAAATCAGGCTGTTATGATAGAATAATTCTTGCTGATACAGTCGGACTGTACGGAGAGATGTCCGAGTGGTTTAAGGAGCTAGTCTTGAAAACTAGTGATCCCGCAAGGGACCAAGGGTTCGAATCCCTTTCTCTCCGCCATTTATTTTTTATCACTTTACCGCACGGAGGATTACTCAAGTGGTGAAGAGGCTCCCCTGCTAAGGGAGTAGGTCGCTAACGCGGCGCGAGGGTTCAAATCCCTTGTCCTCCGCCAAAATTACAGATACCCAAACGGGTATCTGTAATTTTTTTACCGCAAACTCAGGAGGACAAGGGATTTGAAGGCGACCGTGAAGAAAACAGTCCTGCGGACTGTTTTTAGGGAGAGAGCTGATGAAAGTATTCAGTTCGCACTGAACCGCTCAGGCGAAACGGAGCATCGCGGAATAACAAACACCCTTGTCCTCCGCCAAAATTACAGATACCCAAACGGGTATCTGTAATTTTTTTACCGCAAACTCAGGAGGACAAGGGATTTGAAGGCGACCGTGAAGAAAACAGTCCTGCGGACTGTTTTTAGGGAGAGAGCTGATGAAAGTATTCAGTTCGCACTGAACCGCTCAGGCGAAATGGAGCATCGCGGAATAACAAACACCCTTGTCCTCCGCCAAAATTACAGATACCCAAATGGGTATCTGTAATTTTTTTACCGCAAACTCAGGAGGACAAGGGATTTGAAGGCGACCGTGAAGAAAACAGTCCTGCGGACTGTTTTTAGGGAGAGAGCTGATGAAAGTATTCAGTTCGCACTGAACCGCTCAGGCGAAATGGAGCATCACGGAATAACAAACACCCTTGTCCTCCGCCAAAATTACAGATACCCAAACGGGTATCTGTAATTTTTTTACCGCAAACTCAGGAGGACAAGGGATTTGAAGGCGATTCTTACAAAAAATCACCCGCCGAAACCGACGGGTGAAAAAGCATTTATGAAGATACTCCCATTACTATGGTTACTATTCGCACAACAAACAACGCGAATGATACCCACATGACAGGATGAATGTCCTTGATTTTGCCTGTGATAACCTTGAGGATTACCCACGTGATTATACCAAACATAATGCCGTTCGCGATTGAGTATGTGAAGGGCATTGTGATGATAGCAAAGAAACCACCGACTGTGTCTGCGATGTCGCTGTCGAAATCCATCTTGGTTACGTTCTTGATCATCAGCAAGCCGACGAATACAAGCGCAGGAGTGGTCGCGAAGGACGGAATCGCAAGGAAAATCGGATAAAGAGGCAAAGCCAGAAGGAAGAGTACAGCAGAAGTCAGCGCGGTAAGACCTGTCTTTCCGCCCTCAGCAACACCGGTGGTGGACTCAACATAAGAGGTAACGGTAGAAGTACCGAGAATGGAACCGCCTACGGTACCGAGTGCGTCAGACATAAGCGCGCGGCCAACTCTGGGAAGCTCGCCCTTCTCGTTAAGAAGCTTGCCTTCCTGAGCAACGCCGATAAGTGTGCCGACTGTGTCAAAAAGATCAACAAAGAGGAATGCGAATACGATAACCGCGAAGTTGACGCCGTTCTGTACAACATAAGCGAAATCAAACTTGCAGAAGGTATTCTCAGCCATGGACTGAACAGGAGCGAATACGGTATAGTTGCTGAAATCGGGAATTACGGAAATACCGTGGTACCAGCCGGTGAGCTGGGCGACGATTCCGAGAACCCATGTAACGATAATGCCGATAAGAATCGAGCCCTTGACCTTGAAGTGCCAGAGAGCGGCGATTACGATGACGCCGACCATCGCGAGAACGAATTCGGGAGAAGCGACGTTGCCGAGCTTAACGAGAGTTGACGATGAAACAACCGCCTCGCCGGTCTCGCTGACAGTCGCGAACGCGTCGGTGGTAACAATGCCGGCACCCTTGAGACCGACAATAACAATGAACAAACCGATACCTGCCGAAATGCCGAGCTTGAGGTTCTTGGGCACCTTGTTGACCAGAGTCTCTCTGAACCTGAAGATAGAGAGAATGATGAAGATAACACCCTCGAAAAGAATGGCGGTCAATGCTACCTTCCACGGGTCAGTTATGCCCTGCGACGCGAGCTGAGGTACAACGGAGAAAGCGAAGTATGCGTTAAGTCCCATGCCCGAAGCGAGAACAACCGGGTAATTCGCGAAGAACGCCATAATCAGAGTAGCGAACGCCGCAGAGATGGACGTCGCAGCGAAAATGGCATCGCTGGGCATACCTGCCGCCGAAAGAATGCTCGGGTTGACAGCGAGAATGTAAGCCATCGCCAGAAACGTTGTCACACCGGCAACAATCTCTGTTCTGACGTTAGTACCATTCTCTTTTAGTTTGAATAGTTTTTCCAAAGAAAGTTCCTCCTCATATTTTTTTTGGAAATGAATTTCCAAATAGAATTATATCAAATAATATAAATTTTTCAAGTCTTTATTAGAATAATAAGCTGATTTGTAAAATTTTTAGGTATATTTCCTACTTTGCCGCCGAAAAAAGACTAAAAAAGTTTAAATTAAATCTTGCCAAACTAAAATTTGTATGATATAATATATCTTGCGTCTGGGGGTATAGCTCAGTTGGGAGAGCGCTTGGTTCGCATTCAAGAGGTCAGGGGTTCGAATCCCCTTATCTCCACCAGAAAGAGTTGCACAGTTGCGGCAACCGATTAGCCAAAGAATCCGCCCATCTTTCCGGGGATTCGAAGGCGACCGTTAAGAAAACAGTCCGGTGGACTGTTTTTAGGGAGAAAACAGATGAAACTTTTCTTTCATCTCTGAACCCATCATGCGAGATGGATCGTTTCGCGCTTTCAAACGCACCTTATCTCCACCAGAAGTGCCGCAGTCAAAACTGCGGCGCGACCTTAACATAACTGAATATTATCTCATGGGGGTATAGCTCAGCTGGGAGAGTGCTTGACTGGCAGTCAAGAGGTCACGGGTTCGAGCCCCGTTATCTCCACCATTTCATCTTGCTCCGAAAATGGCTTTGGTCAGCCATTTTCGGAGCTTCTCTTTTTGCCTGAACTGTTCATTTTCGGTTCAGGTCATTATTTTGGTCATTACGGGTCATTTTCGTCTATCAGCCCCGCCATAACGTTCGCCGCTTTCGCTTTGGCTTTTTTTGACTGCGTGGGTGTAGACGTTCAGCGTAGTGGAAACGCTGCTGTTTCCGAGGATCGCCGATACCGTGCTCACGTCGACGCCGTTTACGATGGATTCCGTGGCGACCGTGTGACGGAAGCTGTGCAAGCCCTTGAACGGAAGGTTTTCCTTTTCGCAGAAGTCCTTCAGCCATTTGTACGGGTAGTACGGCCGCATAGGTTCGCCGCGCCAGTTGATGAACAGCCTGTCGCTGTTGACCCACAGGTCGCCGCACTTTTCGGCATTCATCTGCTGTTCATCGTACCACTGACGAATCATTTCCGTCAGGTGCGGCTGCAAATACAGCTCGCGGACGCTCGATTTGGTTTTCGGTGTGCTGGTATAGATACCCGTCGAGCCGTTCTGGTAGTTCGATGTGCGGACGATTTCCAGTGTGTTGTTCTCAAAGTCGATGTCCTTGAATTCCAACCCCATCAGCTCACCTCGCCGCATACCGCAGTAGGCGAGCAGATTGAACATCACACGGTGCTGCAAATCCGCTTCTTTGTTTACAGCATATCTGATTTTGACCGTTGGAATTATCAACAATAAAGGCACAAGCCAAGAATCTCTACAGACTCTGTGCTTGTGCCTTTTTTGCGTCCACAAACCGCGACAAATCGGATGTGTCTGCGTTACTTCGTGACTTCGGGTATATAAATGTGAACTATTTATTTGTGCTAAACAGGGCGAATTTTCGTGCGTTAAGATTTGCTGCTCATGACGTCAATCATCAGCCTGACAGCAAATGAAAAACCCCGGCAAAACGCATTGCGCTCGCCGAGGTTCATTATCTCTGTGTGGTTGTCTTTGATTTTTTCGAGTATAGCTTTTTGCTGCTCCGTCAGAGTAGCGGACAGTTCTTGTTCGTGTCTAATTACCAGCTTAGCGGTTACGTCATACTCACTGCCGCGTTCCGCTTCATACTCATACGAAGCGATGTTGCCGTAGTAGAGGTTTTCGAGTGTGGTCATTTTCTCACCGTTCTTTCCAAGCACAACAACATACCACAGGTTTCTTTGAATGTCCGGTTTTTTTCTATATTGCACAAAGCTGTTTGGACTTTTGTATATTTTCGATGTAACCTTTGCGGTACCGAATATGCTCTTTTATTTTCTAAAAGCAACCGACAGACCCTTGAAATCTATTTTGTGTTCCTCTATAATATAATCAATCGATATTAAAGTGCAAGCGAGGTCATTATGAAGAAGTTTCAGATTAAACCCCGTCATATTGTTTTGGCGCTGTCCCTTTTAGCAATGCTCATCGCGTTTATGGTCTATACCGTTTGTGTCAGCGGCAAGTACAGCTACACGGAAAACGTCGGAGCGAAACACCTTGAAGCCGATCAGGTTCATGCGAAAAGCTCAGACGAAACGGTTGCCAAGATCGTTTCCGTGGAGAATTATACAGAAGAAGGGAACAACGAGTTGAAGGTCACTGTAGAAGGTGTTAACCCCGGCGACTGCGTTGTAACCCTTGCCTATCGCTCTCCCGAAAACGGGCAAATGCTGGTTAGAACCTCGGCGTTTCGCGTGCTGCCCATTGGCGTGGTCTACGATTTGACGATCGATAGCTTTACGTCGCTGAAGGCAGTAATCCCGCTGGGGGTGGCGGCGATGTTGCTGATTGTTGCCGTTCTTTCGCTGTCCTTTCGGGAAAAACAAAGAAACGGAGAATTTTATTATTCAATGGTCATCATCGGCGGCATCATTCTGTTTCTCCTGTTGAATGTCATCGTCACCCTGACGGATTCCCAGCTATGGAGCCGATTTGGTGAAGCTGTCACCATCAAGGATATTCTTGCGCTGATTGTGAGCAGCGGCAACCGCTTTGTGATGTTTTCGGAGATTCCCGTTATCATGGTTGCTGCGTCGCTTGCCGTCAGCAATATTTGGCTGGTTGTCAAGGAGGGCTTCCGCTTGCAAAACCTGCTGGGCGTTGTGATTGCTGTGCTGGTCGCAGGCGGCATACTGACGATCCGTTTAAGCGATAACTACAGCGTCATTCAACCCGACGCGCTGTATTATTTCGCTATGCTGGCGAATATCGGAGTTGCGTTTTTGCTGAGCTACTTCGAGTGCATGTTCCTCTCGACGATGTTTTGCGCGGTCGCGTCCACGCGTTACAATCCGCCGTATGATATGGACTATATCATCATCCTCGGATGCGCCATCCGGAAGGACGGTACGCCGACGCCAATCCTCCGGGGCAGGGTGCAGCGCGCCTATGATTTTGAGCAGGAGCAGTTTCAGTCAACCGGAAAGCACGCTGTGTTTGTTCCGTCAGGCGGTCAGGGCAGCGACGAAGTGATCAGTGAGTCGGAAAGCATGAAGCGTTGTCTGATGGAAATGGGTGTTCCGGAGGAGAGAATATTGAAAGAAGATCGATCAGTTAATACCTACCAAAACATGGCGTTCTCAAAAACAGTCATTGAGCAGGATGCCGGCGATATCTATACCGTCAAAGTCGGCTTTTCGACCACCAATTACCATGTGTTCCGCGGTTATACGCTGGCGGAAAAGCTGAAAATGAGAGTCAAAGGACTATCAGCAAAAACAAAGCTCTATTTCTTCCCAAACGCGTTCGTCAGAGAATTCATCGGACTGCTGTGGGAAAAGAAATGGAAGCATCTTTTGTTCATTTTCCTGTTCTTTGCAGTCCTGCTTGTTTTGTACCTTATTATTCGCTATTAGAATTAAGGTCGACAACGTATAAAAGGTGCTGCCACTTTCTGAGAAAACAAATAGATAGGCTGATATTTGATGTAACGGCGGTACACCACAAGTGTATCAGATTTTGAAAAAGAAAAAATCAAAAGCATAACGGCAGAAGAAAAACATTTTTGTTTTTCTTCTGCCGTTGCTGAAAAGATATTTTATACGCGGAGCTTTATCATCCTCATAAAAAAATCATGCTTAATTGTCTGCCGGTGTGCAGGTGCTGCCGTCAGCATAGAAGTAATGAGTTGTACCCTGCGAATCGGTGTAGTTCGTTACTCCGATATAATATACAGCCGAGCCGTCGGATGAAGTCTGCTGTTCACAGCTTGATACGCGCCAGCTGCCTTCGCCGTAAAGCTCTTTTGCCTTTTCAACTGCGCTCTGAACAGCCTTCATCTTATTTGCGTTTTCCTCCTGATTGACGGAAGAGGACGTCTGATCGTTAGCTGAGTTGTCAGGTGAGCAGTTTTCGCCGTCAACATAAAAGTAATATGTCTTAGACTGAGAATCGGAGTAGTTCATTACGCCGATATAGTACATTTCCGTGCCGGCATCGGTGGTCTTTGTTTCAATGCTCGCAACGCCCCAGTTGCCTTTGCCGTAAATGTTTGCAGCTGCCTCGCATGCTTTAAAAGCAGCTTTTTGCTGATTAGCCTGCGACTCCTGTTTGTCGGCTGCCGCACTGTTTTGTGTGCTGCCGGTGTTTTGATTGTCGGAACTGTTCTGAACGCTTGCAGCAGGAGTGGTTGCGGGCGCAGCGGTTGCCGCGGCGACCGTTGTGGGTGCTACCGTTGTTTCCGTTTTGGAGCTGTTATTATTACTGCCGCATCCTGTGAAGCAGAGTGTTGCGGTAACTGCGCAAACGCAAAGCGCGAATGCTCCGATGACTGTAGCTGTTGTTTTTTTATTTGTTGTCTTTTTCATTTTGATTACCTCTTTATTGGAATTTGTTTTGTTTATTTATGTTTTTCTCTTCTGTGGCTATATACTATCATTCTTTTTGATGGAATACAACATACGATTTCCGCGTGATTCGTCTATAAAAAGACACTTCGAGGGTGAAGTGTCTTTTTTGGGACAGGTCGATATCGATCTGCCTATATATGTGATTTGTTATGTGTTGTTCATCAGTCGGGCTTGATTTGGAGTGTAAGCATCGTCATATCGTCCGATTGCTCTGATCCTTGAGCAAAGCCATTGATTTCCGCAGTTACAGCGTTCAGCAGATTATTTGCACCGCAATATTTGTTTTTATGCAAAACTTCCTCCAGCTGCGTTTCACCGAATAGCTCGCCGCTTTTGTTCGCCGCTTCCGTTACACCGTCGGTATACATAAACAGGCAGTCGCCGGGTTTCATTTTAACAGTGTATTCGGGGAACTCGACATCTTCAAACGAGCCTGCCATAATACCGTTTTCAGTATTCAGTGCGGTCAGCTTGTCTGATATGATATACGGATAGTTATGACCTGCGTTAGAGTAGATCAATTCTCCCACTTTCGGATCGTATACTGCGACAAATGCCGTAATAAACATCATATTCGGATTATGCGCCGCAAGATTGTTATTGAATTCAAACAGCATTTTTGCGGGAGAGTAACCGAGCTTTGCGTAGTTGTTCAGCAGAGTGATCGCGCGTGCCATAAACAGCGCGGCGGTGATACCCTTGCCCGAAACGTCTCCGATTGCGACAAAAACGCTGCCGTTATCCAAAATACGATAATCATACAAATCGCCGCCGACAACCCTTGCGGTCGTCATCGAAGCGTTGATTTTTACCTTGTCGTTTTCAAAGTAGTCCGGTTCCAGTAAGCCCAGCTGAATGGTTTGAGCAATGTTCAGCTCGGCTTTTTGCCGGTTCAGCTCTGCAACGTCATCGATGTATTGCTCAAGCTCATCTGCCATTGTGTTAAAGGAATCTGACATTTCGGCAAGCTCGTCCTTACCCTTGACAGGCAGCTTTTCGAATCCCGCGTCACGGTCTGAGACAAAGCCCTTCATTCTCATACTGATTTTTTTCAGCGGCTTCGATACTCTAAAATACAGGATGACTGCCGCCGAGATGCCTACCGTCAGCGTGACTATAACCATAATAACCGCAAATTCGCGGAATTTCTTTTTAAAATCACTTGTTACATTTTGAAGGGATATCTCGGCGCTCACAATTGATTTGATTTTTGCGCCTGCTTTTCCATTTTCGGAATCTCCGTAATACCAAACCGGCATATAACAAGCCAGCTTGTCCTCGTTTTTGTTCGTGATATGAACGACAATGCCGCTTTCGTCGCCCTCAAAGGCTCTTTTCATCTCATCGGTCAAGCCGCCTTCAACATAATGACCCGTTAAATCGTTTACAGGGTGCGAATCCTCTTTTGACCCTTGAAGCGCGCTGGTGCCGCGCGTCAAATACATGACCGTGTTATCCCGCAAATTCGGCAAAAGAAAGTAGATTATATCCACTTCATACTGATTGCAGGCGTTGGTAAGCACAGATGTTATGATCTGTTCATCAGTCGATTCAATATCATACTTGTCCGGGTCGGTAAAAGTGACAAGCTCGGCGGCATCCTTGGCGGCTTTCGTGATATCGGCGGTCGCTTCGGCAACTGCTTTATTATAGGTGTAGGTGTATAAAGCGGCAAACATCACGACCTCAACAGCGGTAATGATAATCAGCAGCCAAAGCGCTACCTTTTTGAATATAGAAGATTTCATACGCACACCTCCCGATTATCATTATTATACAGTATTCCGAGGCGATTGTCACTAAAAAATTTGCGCATATTTAATGACAAATCAAAAACACTGTGTTATACTATAAGCAGTAAAAACAAAACGGAGAATGAACTATGAAAGCTACATCATCAAAAAAGGGCAGCACCTGCACACTGACCGTTGAAGGAAAAATCGACACGATGACCGCTCCCGAGTTGGAAGAAGCAGTAAAATCAAATCTTCCCAAATGCGATAAAATGATTTTTGACTTTTCCAATACAGACTATATCACCTCGGCAGGCTTGCGCGTGCTGGTGTATGCTCAGCGCGAGCTGATGAAGAAGGGCGGCGTTGAAATAACGGGCGTAAACGATAGCATCAAAAACGTCTTTACCGTTACGGGAATGTACAAGGTACTGAAAATCAAATAATACTACGTTATATCAAACAGGGATTTCCGTTAACCGGGAATCCTTATTTTTTAGCAAAGATTTGACGTTGCCGGACAATTAACAGGTCATCTGGCTAAAAACAGACACTTGACCCGAAAAGCGTCTAAATGTAGACAAACAGCGGCTTTTTTGAAGATTGTATTTGCCTGAAATCGGTGTTATGATATAGCCAAAGTCAAGGGGACACGAAAACAAAATCCCAAAACAAAATCAAAGAAAAGGAGATAACACCATGAAAAAGACTAATAAAATCAAAACAAGGATCATATCAACAGTATTATCGGCCATCACCGTTTGTTCGGTCGGCACCGTTGCGCTGACAAGCGCTTCGGCGGCTTCAAACACCGTTTCTGCCGGCACGACGATCACCGACGACTACAGTATCAAACTCGACAGCGATTTGAACGCGGTAAAGAACCTCACCTCATCGACCATCTTCAAGGTGCTTGAAGAGTGCACCGGTTGGGGCAAGTTCGTTACCCCGGCGCTCGGCGGACTGCTCGATTCCTTTGTCGGCACCGAAGATCAGACCGCTCAGAAGTTAGACGAGATCAGTGACAAGATCGACAAGCTGTTTGACAGGATCGACAGCCTTGAAAGCTCGATGAAAACGGCGTTCACCACAGAGCTCGGCATCAACAGCTTCTACAACAAGTTCATCGAATTCAAGTCGCAGACAAGGGCGATGCAAAAGAAGATCGACGAGACGCTCGTAAACACCAAGCTCAGCAACGCCGACAAGATGGCTAAGATCGCAAGCCTGACCGGTAACTACAGCGAATGGAGAGCTAAATTTGAGGACGTCCTCGGCTCGCTCAACGAGCTGTTCAAGCAGCCTGTCATGACCAGAAACAATAACATTTTTGAACTTTCATACAACCACTACACCAACACCAGCCTGCTCAGCGGCGAAGCTATAGACAAGGCTAAGCCCGTATGCGATTACGTTATGTCTGCTTACTCCGCAGGTTGCGCCACCATTATGGAAAGCCTTTCCGCGCAGCTTTACGTAAACGCTTTGCCCGAAAAAACGCAGGCGGCAATCAACAAAGACTTTTCAGCGCATATCTGCCGGGACGCGGACGACGTTGCCGACGAGATAAAAGAAGTTAATAGGTATTTGACCACGGATGAGATAAAAGAAGGAGAAAGCATATATTATATCGGCAGCGACGGTGTGCATTACGATAATGCTGACTTTTCTTTAGGAGGAAAATACTATAAAATAAAGCCCTATAACGGTTGGATCACAACGGTGGAACTGAAGCCGATATATCCTACCGACATTTTCTATGGACTGTATCAGAGAGTTACGGAAGGTTCACGCTGCATATATGTGGACAAGGGCAACTCAAACATTGCTATGAGCAATAAGCTCAGCGTGCTGGATCACACAAAAAATCCCAACGCAAACGGAAAATGGTCTGATGACGCGGGTAAAAACACCGCAGACTGGTTCAACAACACCCTCGCCGGCGACGCGCTCAACGGTGACAAGATCAAAGCGCTTGCTAACGACGCAAGCAGCAAGGGAATCACCCTGCGCACGCTGCTCGATCAAAACGGATTCGATACATCCAACCTTCCTCAAAACACCAACCTCGTTACTGAGGGCGCACGTAACGATTCTGTCAGCAGCCTTTCAGAGCTCGTCGGCTACAACTATCAAAGATCCTGCTACAAGGGGATCAATATCGACCAAGTAGGCGCGAGCGAGCGCACGATCCAACTGATCGACTGCGGCGTCAACATTTGGAAGAATGATAGATGGAACTACGCGTACAGCGGCAACGCCTGCGTATTCAAGCTCGCGTAAATAACGACATAGCAACAGAAACCGCCCTTTTGGATAGAACCGAAAGGGCGGTGTTTTTATGCTGTTATTCCTTCTATGCTGTTGTCAAGCTCGGTGATCGTTTCAACGATAAACTCCTTCGGCTCGGCAAAGCCGCCCTCTACCCACATCGAGATCACCGCCAAACAGCCTTGCGCACGGTAGCGGCTTATATAGGCAAGGCGTTTGTCGTCGAGCTTTGAGCCTGTTTTCTCGCTCTCCACCTGACGGAACACGCCCTCTATCATTTGGGTGAGGTCGGCGTGCAGCTGTCCGGTGTTGTTGGGACTGAAAATCATTTTGAACACCGCGCGGTTATCAGACATATAATCCAGCAGACTCTTGAAAAATGCCTCCGCGGGCTGTTCACCGAGCTCCAGCGCGATATACGCGATCTCGGTCATGGTTTCTCCCTCGATTTTTTCGTTGAGATCGTATATATCAAGATAATGCGTGTAAAAAGTCGCGCGTCCGATATCCGCTCTGTCAACCAGCTCCTGCACGGTGATCTTGTGCAGCTCCTTTTCGGACAACAGCTCGGCAAACGCGGTGTAGATCGCCCTTTTGGTTCTTTGCGTCCTGCGGTTGTGCTTGCTTTCACTCATCATATCCACGCTCCTTCGGTATGCTAGTATCATATCAAATTTTCCGGCGGATTGCAAGATATAGACAATTATATTGCAAACTGTCCGAATATAGACGACTGTTCTGCAAACTGTCCGAAAACAGACAGATCGGCGGAGAGTTGAATATGGATTATATTTTGATTAGATGTTATCATATAACCACAGTAAAAAATATGACACAGAAGAAACGGAGAAATAAAAAATGAAAAAAATATTTTGTGCTCTTATTTGCATGGCAACTTTTTTTGCATCCACGGTCCCGGCTTTTGCCGCTGAAGTAAATACAGCCCCGTCCACGGATATTGACGGAACAAAACACAGACTTGTGAAAAGCGTAAAAGTGTACTGTGCTGACTATGATACAAATGAATGGAGCTTGGATTACACGCAGAACGTGGAATATCAAAACGCGTATCCCACGATGATAGAACAGGTTTACAGCGATGAAGAGATCGGCTCATCAAAAATGCTTTTTGAATATACTTTTGAAAACAATATGCCTAAAACTTCCGTCATAAAGAATGACGCTGATCATGAAACCACGAAAATCGAGTACAACAACGGAAGGGTTTACAACGTCCATACCGATAATGAGGGCGGCGGATCAAGCGACACCATCTATCAGTATGCTAACGGCGACGGATATTTTACTTCTCTTTTGGGTTCAAGGTACACGCCGGGCACTGAGTATTCTCCTGAAGAATTTGCCGAGGAGATGGATTCGGTTCAGATTTTCACAGAGAACGGCGTAATCAAAAAGAGCATCAACACCGGCTACTTTACAAAATGGACGTCCCAAACAAAGAAAAACTGGACGAGATTCAACGGTACTTACACAACTAAGTATGACAGCGACGGCATTGTAAAAATTATTTCGGCGGATTTTCGAGAAGCTCCTTCTCAGATTCAAAAGACCGTAGAGGTCGAGAAGGAAAACGGTATCATAACCGGCACAATCCTAAAATCAGGAACAAACGGCGCGGTAAAATTCGAGTTTGAATATACCGATGAGGAAATCAACGCGGCAAGATCCGCTCAAATGATGAACTACTTTATCATCGGAGCAGGAAGCAATTATTACAACTATAATTGGTATTGATGAAAGGGCGCTCCGGGCGGTGTAACTGTATGTCAGTTTCAAATTCATTGGATTGGAAGCATCTTTTCCACCAAATCAAAATCATTTTTATTCTGTTATGTGCCGTATCCTACCATATATGGTGTCGAGATTTTTCGAGGATAGTTTCTCTGTTATACAAAAAATATTATTTATGACGATTATTCTGCTGCTTGTGGTTGGTCTGAATTTGGTCTTTTTTTGGGGATCCTTTGTCTGCTGCGCGAGAAACGCCGAACGCAGGTGTGTGTAAACAAACGGAACCGCTCTCCAGTCCTGACCTGCAAGAGAACCGAAGCCGACAAACTGACTGCGTATCTCCTCTAGCCTCGGTATCTGAAACGCCTCGTCAATATCCTCGGTGATATACCGCACGTCCTCGCTGATATCGACGCTCGCCTTGACGTTCATAATGCACAGTACGGGCTTGCCGAGCTCCAGAATCGAGCGGAAGCATTCCGCCTCCTGCGACTGTACGCCGTCGTCAGTCATCAGAAACAGTATCATATCCGCGTTTTTGGCGGCTTCAAAGGCAATATCCTCGTCCTTCTGCCCGTTGAACGCGCCGATTCCCGGCACGTCGGTTATACGCAGGCCGTTCCACTCATACGAGCGGATATCGCGGGTCTTTCGCTGCGCGCCGTTGCCGATCGCCTTTCCGTCGCCGTGCGTGAGCACCTCCATGAGCGTGGATTTTCCCGCCATGGTTCTGCCGAAAAGCGTGATGTTGAAGCTGCTCAGATTACCGTGCAGCTTTTTGAGCTGTTCGCGCGGCTGCTCGCTCAATTCATCAAACGCCTTGCAGATATCCTTGATCTGGCGCGACAGAAGACGGTTCAAATCCGCAAGGTAGACGGATTTTCCGTTAAGAAGCGTTACCGACCGCTCGGTTTCCTCACGTGCCGAGCGAAGCGTCCGCTCGATAATTCCGAGCTGGGCAGAAGCTATCTCATATCCGTTCTGAGCGCTCTGACGGCACCGTGCGAGCGCGCTGTTCAAATCATAATCATTCCGATTTTCCATGTTGTTCTCCGTTGCCTGAAATGTGCGCTGGTTTCATTTATTTTATCATACAACATTATCTGTCCGCTTTCAAGATTTCAATGCAATTTTCATAGCTTTATCAATACGTTTTGACGTTTCCGAAGCAAAAGAAAAGGGCGAGCTCAATGCTCGCCCTGGATTATTAAAACTCAGTCATTGGATCATACTTGTCGCCGTTCATGCGGCACTCGAAGTGGAGATGCGGGCCCGTGGAGTTGCCCGTTGAGCCTACAAGACCGATGACCTGTCCTTTTTTGACGGTATCGCCCGGCTGTACACCCGCGCTGGTGAGGTGACCGTAGATGGTCTCCTTGCCATTGCCGTGGTCGAGCCAGACATAGTTGCCGTAGCTGCCGCACGCGCAGCATTTCTCCTTGCCCCAGTTGTGAGGGCAGCCGGTGAACACGCCGACGACCGTTCCAGCCTCCGCGGCAAGCACAGGCGAACCCATGATTCCGCCGCCCGCGATATCGATTCCGCCGTGGAAATACGAGGTGCGGTTCTCTCTGAACAGTGAGGAAAGCGTGTAGTAGCCCGGACACGGCCAGACATATTTGCCGTCGGTAACGATGTCGGCGGTCTGAGCCTTCTTCTCAAAATACTTGCGTATCTGAGACTCCATCAGAGTTTGCTCGTTGTCCGCGTCGGCGAGGAAATCCTGCGCCTCGGCAGAGGAATCTCTGAGCTTTTTGAGGGTTTCCTCATTCTCCTCAAGGGTTTTGTTGAAATCCTTGAGATCCGCGTCGAGTGTCGTCTCGTCGGTCAGAAGCTGCTCCTTATCCTCCTGCATCTGAGTTTGCTTGTTCTCGATCTCGTCGAGCTTGTCGCTGATGTTTTCAATCAGCTCGTCGTCGTACTTCGTGAGAGTTTTGACAAGGTTGACCTTGTCTATCATATCCGAAAAATCCTTCGCGCCGAGAATGATCTCAAGCTCGCTGGCGCTGCCTGCCATATAAATCGCTCTCAGACGTCCGCATAGCGCGTCAAGCTGTCCCTCGATATCCTCGTTCGCCTGGTCAATTTCCTTCTGACTCGTGGAAATACTGTCCGTGAGGTCTGAAATAGACTCGCGCGTCAGTGTGACCTTCTCGCTGAGCACCTTGATTTTCTCGGTGAGCGCACGGTTGTACTCCTCTTTGTCGGAAATTTCCTTGGCATTTTTCTGAAGGATTTTCTCATATTCTTCCTTTTTCTGTCCGAGGTTGGAAATACGCTCTGCCAGCGAATGCGTGTCGGTTTCCTCCTCGGCGGAAACGGAGAACACCGTTCCTATGGGAGCGACCGTTATCAGGCAAACGCTGAGCAGCGCACAGAAAATCTTCTTACATTTCGTCATGGCAGCCGCCTTACATCAGCGATCTGTAGCCAATTTCAACGTCGGGGTCGTAGGTGTAGCCGTTGAGGCGGCACTCAAAGTGGAGGTGCGGGCCTGTGGAGTGGCCTGTGGAGCCCATGGAACCGATCTGCTGTCCCGCGGAAACGGACTGACCCTCGCTGACGTCGACGCTTGCGAGGTGGCCGTAGATAGTCCACTTGCCGTTGCCGTGGTCGATCATGACATAGTTGCCGTAGCTGCCGCCGCAGCCGCAGTCGCCGCTCTTGCCCCAGTTGTGTACGCAGCCCGAGTAGGTCGCGATAACGGTGCCGCTGTCAGCCGCGACGATGGTGCTGTACATCGGCCCCGCGATATCTGCGCCGCTGTGGCTGTAGCCTCTGTCCTCGGAATCGCCGTAGTCGGAGCTGATGTAGTACACGCCGGGAGCAGGCCATACGTAGCTGCCGCTCGAGGGTGTGGGATCGGGAGTATAGGGAGTCGGGTCAGGCTGGGGCTCGGGCTCGGGATCTTCATTTGAAGCGGCCGCGGGCTCTGTGGCTTTCTGCTCAGATGAGCCGCTGCTGTTCGAGGAACTGCTGCCGCCGCTGCTCTTTTTCTTGGCGGCCTCCATAGCCTTGCGGGACTCCTCCTGCTGCTCCTGAAGGATCTTGGCGATATTCGCCTCGATCTCTGACTTGCTGTCGCTGAGTCCGCTCAGAACAGTCTGAGCGTCGCTCTTTGAGATCTCGAGGTTCGCAAGCCTGTCCTTATTGGCTTCGAGTGTCTCGTTGAGATCCGCCATATCCGCGTCAAGGGATTCCTGGTCGGCGACGAGCGCCTCCTTATCCTTGAGCATGGCGTCCTTGCTGACCTGAATCTCGGCGAGCTTAACGTTGACCTGGTCAATAAGATCCTGGTCGTACTTCGAGAGGCTCTTGACGAGGTTCATCTTGTCAATGAGGTCGGAAAAGTCCTTAGCGCCGAGAATGATCTCGAGGTCGCTGGCGCTTCCCGCCATATAAATCGCTCTCAGACGCTCGCAGAGCGCGTCGAGCTGACCTTCGATACTGGCGTTGCCCGCATCGATTTTCTTCTGGTTTTCGGCAATGCTTTCGTTGAGCTTTGCGATGGACTCGCGGGTGAGGTTGATCTTCTCGCCGAGAACACTGATCTTCTCAACCAGAGCGTCGTTGTACTCCTTCTGGTCTGCGATCTCGTTCTCAGACTGGCTGAGGATCGCCTTATACTCGGACTCCTTCTCCTTGAGCTCGATGAGCTGCGCGCGGAGAGAGTCGACGTCCTCCGCCGAAACGGAAACGACCGAACCGAATACGGGTACGGATACGATGCAAACACTGAGCATTGCGCATAGAATCATTTTAAGTCTTTTCATATATTTAACTCCTTTCAGGGGAATTACCATCCGAGAATTTCGTTACCTTCCATTTTAAGATACTTGCGGATGGAGAGGAAGCCGCCGCAGAAGCCGACGAACACACCGAATACGGTGAACGCCGCCGCTACGTAGGGCAGTACGTCGATATACGGAATGAAGTCAAACATGGACTGCGCGTTCTCGACCACCATTCCTACGCCCTGATAAACAAGGGCGAGAGCGCCTGTGGCGATAATTGCGGAAATCAGACCGATGACCATGCCTTCGACAAGGAACGGCATTCGTACAAACGAGTTTGTGGCACCGACAGACTTCATAATGCTGATTTCAAAGCGGCGTGAATACATTGTGGCGCGGATGGTATTCGCGATGATGAACAGCGAAATTACCAGCAGCGCGGAAACAACCGCGATCGAGAAGATGGTTACGAGGCTGCTGATACGTGTCAGCTTGTCCGCGAAATCCTTACGGTTGAGGATCGTGTCGGGGTCAACACCCTCGATCTTCTGGATCTGTGCGACTGTGTCGTCATACTGTGAGAGGTCGTGCATCACGACAATGAAGGAATCTGGAAGCGGATTTCTGTCCTCGATCCTGGAGAACAGGCTGTCGCCGAGAGTTGAGCGGTACTGCTCAAACGCCTCTTCCTTTGAGTAAAATCTCGCCGAGGCGACGTTGGGCACCTTTTCGATTTCCTTTCCGACATAGACGGCCTCAAGCTGGGAATAACCTTCCTTGATGTAAACGATGGTTTCGTTGCTCTCTCCCACCTCGTCAACCATTTTTGCGACGTTGATGGAAAACAGCGCCGCCGCACCCGTCAGGATAAGGCAGCTGATGAGCACGCAGACTGACGCGATACTCATGATTCGGTTACTCCAGACGTTCTTGAAGCCCTCTTTTACAAGATAGCCAAAGCCTTTCATACAATTATCCTTTTCTTGCGCGAAAACTCGCGTTATTTTTTAGCCGAGACGGTCGTCGTCATCGGGAACAATTACCACGTTGTCTGGGTACTGAGGCGCGTCGTCCTCCGCTGTTCCGGCTTCGTCGACGTCGTCGTCATAGCCCAGACCCTCGTAGCTCTCGAGAATCTCGTCGTCGGAGTACTCCCTCTCGCCCGTGTAGCCGCTCTCCTCGCGGTACTCGTTGTAGTCGATGGAGTAGTCGTCCTCGTCGTAATCCTCGGAAGCGCCTGTGGCGAATCTGCCGCTTCTGGTGTCGCCTATTACCTTTCCGTGGTCGATGGTTACTACGCGCTGGTTGAATTCGCGCACAAGCTCGTGCTCGTGAGTAACGACAAGCACGGTGGTGCCCATTGAGTTGATCTCGTTGAGCAGCTCGATTATCTCATGCGAAAGCTCGGGGTCTACGTTGCCCGTAGGCTCGTCCGCAATGATGATTTCGGGATTGTTTACCAAAGCTCTCGCAAGGCTGACGCGCTGCTGCTCGCCGCCCGAAAGCTCGTTCGGCTTATTCTTCATCTTGTCCTTCAGGCCGACGAGGTTGAGAACGTAGGGAACTCTCTTCTTGATGGTGGCGGTACTCTCGCCCACCGCGCGCATCGCAAAAGCGACGTTGTCAAAAACAGTCATCTTCTCGATCAGGCGGAAGTCCTGGAAAACGATGCCCATGTGGCGGCGGAGATACGGAACATCTCTGCGGCGCAGCTTTGAGAGCTTGTTGCCGTTGATGATGATCTCGCCCGAGGTGGGAGTTTCCTCGTGCATGATCAGCTTGAGGAAGGTACTCTTGCCCGCCCCCGAAGCGCCGACGATGAACACGAACTCGCCCTTGTCAATGCTGAGGCTTACGTCGTGGAGAGCGTGGGTGCCGTTGGGATAGGTTTTTGATACATTCTGAAATTCAATCATAGAAACACCTTTGTCTGTGATTTGTGCGGAACAAACGACTTTTTCACAAAAAGCGAAAATAAAAAGTGCAATTTGTCATTATCCGCTAAAATACCAATGCCCTGAACACCCATTTCGGGCGTTCAGAGCCATTGATCAACGCCGGTTTTTTTGTAAATTAATACTTTGTGGGGCTGGCGTTGAGATATTTTTTAACCATTAACGCTACCTTGAATACGATAGCGTCCTCGAACTCACGCAGGTCAAGACCTGTGAGCTTCTTGATCTTCTCAAGTCTGTACACGAGGGTGTTGCGGTGTACAAAGAGCTTTCTCGAGGTCTCCGAAACGTTGAGGTTGTTTTCGAAGAAGCGCTGGATAGTGAAGAGGGTCTCCTGGTCGAGGCTCTCGATGCTGCCGCGCTTGAATACCTCCTTGAGGAACATTTTGCATAGGGTCGTCGGAAGCTGATAGATAAGACGGGCGATGCCGAGGTTATCATAGCTTACGATAGTGCGCTCGGTGTCGAATACCTTGGCGACCTCAAGGGCAGACTGTGCTTCCTTGAAGGAACGCGCCAGATCCTTGATGCCCGTAACGGTGGTGCCGATACCGACAACGCAGTGGGTGTAGAATTCGCTGGAGAGGGTGTCCGCGATGGAGCTTGCGAGCTTCTCGAGGTCGCGGCTCTCGGTGTCCGCCTTAACCTCCTTGACAAGCGCGATTTCCTCCTCGTTGATATTGATAACGAAGTCCTTGGTCTTGTCGGGGAAGATGTTCTGTACGATATCGTAAGCGGAAACGTCTGTCTTGGATACGATCTTGATCAGCAGGCATACGCGCGAAACCTCGGAGTTGAAGTGAAGCTCTCTTGCCTTGAGGTAGATATCTCCGGGGAGAATGTTGTCGAGAATGACGTTCTTGATGAAGTTCGAACGGTCGTACTTCTCATCATAGTACTGCTTGATGCTCGCGAACGAAACGCTGAGCAGCTGAGCGTACTTCTGCGCGTACTCGTCAGTACCCTGAACGAAAACGGCGTAGTCATACTTGGCGCTGCTGCCAAAGGATTTGTAGGTGTATCCGTTGATCACAAACGGAGCAGTCGAGCTGAGAGTCTCGGAGTTGATGCTCTCATTCACCTCGCCGATTTTACCAAGCTCAGAGCAGGCGATAACAACGGAAGTTTCGTCGATTACGCCGATGGTTCTGTCGATGGCATCCTTCATCTGATGCACAATACCCTGAAATAATCTGTTAGACATAGTATTAACCTCTTTTTCTCCTAAATTTTATGCAAAATCGGTATTATGTACCGCAAAGTACTTGTCTGACCGCCCCAAAAAGCGCTATCTGCCGTTTGGGACGAGAAAGTTACAATACCCTCATATACATATTACACAAAATTGAAGAAAAAATCAACCTCTATCAACAAATTTCTTTAAGTTTTTTTAGAAAAAGCGCTTTTAATCTGTGCAGATACGCCAAAGCACTCTCCAATCAGTTTTTATTATAGCAGAGATATGTGACAGAATTGTGACAGAATTGTAACAATTTTCATTACTGCTCTATATTATAGCATATTTTTTCTAAAAAAGCAATATAATTTTCAAATTCCCGCGTTGACAATACCGCAAACTTCCGCTCCGCGGGCACTGTCCCGCCGAAACCGCCAAGACCTCCCGCGCTTGTCACACAAAAAAAGACGGCAGGATAACCTGCCGTCATAAAGAATTCAGAATCAGTTTGTGATGATCTGCTCTGTGTCCTTATCAAAGATATGGAGCTTATCAAGGCTGAAGCAAACCTTAATGTCGTCGCCGACCTTAGCTGTGGAGGTAGGAGCAACTCTAGCGGTGATGGACTGACCTGCGATGGTAACATAGAGATAAATCTCTGCGCCCATGAGTTCGGTAACGTCTACCTTAGCGTCGAAGAGCATCTTTGCCTTTGCGATCTCCTCGGGCTCGTCGTGAGTATGCTCAGGACGGATACCGAAGATAACTTCCTTGCCTACATAGGGATCGAGCTGACCCGCAGAGCACTTCTCGGCGGGAACGGGAACCTGATACTTATCGAAGTCGAGGGTGTACTCGCCGCCCTTCTTGGAAACGGTCGCGTTGATGAAGTTCATCTGAGGTGAGCCGATGAAGCCCGCTACGAACATATTGCAGGGCAGGTCATAGAGGTGCTGAGGTGTATCAACCTGCTGAACGATACCGTCCTTCATAACTACGATTCTGGTACCCAGAGTCATAGCCTCGGTCTGGTCGTGGGTTACGTAGATAAATGTGGTACCGAGTCTCTGATAGAGCTTCGAAATCTCGGTACGCATCTGAGCACGGAGCTTTGCGTCGAGGTTGGAGAGCGGCTCGTCGAGAAGGAATACCTTAGGATCACGAACGATAGCACGACCCATGGCAACACGCTGTCTCTGACCGCCGGAGAGAGCCTTCGGCTTTCTCTCGAGGTACTGCTCGATGCCGAGGATACGGGCAGCTTCTTCTACTCTTCTCTTGATCTCCTCCTTGGGAGTCTTTCTGAGCTTGAGGCCGAACGCCATGTTGTCGTATACGGACATATGGGGATACAGAGCGTAGTTCTGGAATACCATCGCGATATCTCTGTCCTTAGGTGAAACGTCGTTAACGAGTCTGTCGCCGATGTAGAGCTCGCCCTTGGAAATATCCTCAAGGCCTGCAATCATACGGAGAGTGGTAGATTTACCGCAACCGGAAGGACCTACGAAGATGATGAATTCCTTATCCTCGATTTCAAGGTTGAAATCCTTAACGGCGGTTACGTTGCCGTCGTATACTTTGTAGATGTGTCTTAATGATAGACTTGCCATATTTTGATAACCTCCAATTTATTGTAAACTTAATTTACATAAATAAATATACCACTTTCAGCAAATTTTTACTATACAGATTTTGACTAAAGATTTATTCGATATTTTATTAAAAATAAATATTAAGTAAAAATCGCATCTTGTTTTTAGTGTATATTGCCCACAAAAATTGCATCTATATCCAATTTCGTCAGTTTTTTAGCATTCCCTATAGGCAAATTGCTATCCAAATACAAATTTCCAATTGATATTCGTTGAAGATGCACAACTTTGCGGCCGACTACTGAAAACATTTTTTTCACCTGATGGTACTTTCCTTCGCAAATAGTGACAATTCCCGACATTCCGCCGCTGTTTGGTACAATTTCGAGCCTTGCGGGCTGACATTCCGTGCCGTCCGCGAAGGTAATACCCCTTTCAAATGCCCTTATCATATCCTCTGTGATCTCGCCGTCGATCTGCGCTATATAACGCTTTTCCACGTGCTTTTTCGGCGAGAGCATACGGTGGGCAAAGTCGCCGTCGTCGGTGATTATCAGCAGTCCCTCGGTGTCCTTGTCGAGCCTTCCCGCGGGAAAAAGCCCCTTTCGCCTCAGCTCCGGCGGCAGGATATCGAGCACGGTTCTGTCATGTCTGTCCTCGGTCGCAGATACCACGCCCGCGGGCTTGTTGAGCATTATGTAAATGTGTTCGTCCGCGCAGACAGCCTGTCCGCGCAGGGCTACGGCGTCGGTGCCGGGGTTTACCTTGAAGTCTGCCGCGCGGCAGACCTCCGAATTCACCGTAACCTCGCCGCTTTTGATTCTTTTTTGCGCTTCCTTGCGGCTCATGCCGCTGCGCACGCTGAGAAATTTATCCAGTCTTTCCATCTTTGTCAAGCGGCGCGTCGTCGCCGCCGTATTCTCCGTCCGTCAGGTGTCCGCCGATGACCTCTCCGTTTTTGGCGAGGACTACCGCGAACTCCGAATTTGTTCCGCCGAGGGAGTACGTGTACCGCCTGACGGTCTTTCCCTTATATTTGCCCAGATCAAAGCCGTTTTTCTCCTGCAGCGCGTTGTAGTCGCCGTAAACGCCGTCAAACTCGCGCGGGATTTTCACGCTGTCACATGAAACAAGCGTCCTGTCGGTGTAGCCCAGAGAGTCGAGGTACTCTCCCACCGCGCGTTCCTCGGCATAGTTGCCGTCGTTTATCGTGGGAGCCGCCTCTACGGTCGTTTGGGCATTCGCAGCGCAGAACGCGCAGATCACCGCCGTCAGCACCGCGACAAACGCTGCCGCTGCAGCTGCCGCCGCCTTTGATTTCAGTCTGAAATTAAAAACCACCATATTCAAAACCTCCGCTACAGCATATGCGGAGGAATGAATTAATATACATATACTATTTTAAAAGCTCAAAAAGCTCTCCGGGGGTATCGGCAAACAGCTTCGCACCCTGCTCTTCCATGTCGGATATTTCGCCGTAGCCGTAGCGCACGCCTATGAAATCAACGCCGCAGAGTCTCGCGCCCTTGGCGTCGTACCACGTGTCGCCGAGCATGACTGTGCGCTCTCTGTCGCGCTCAAAGTCGCCGCCCAGACAAGCGACGGCGTACGGGATCAGATCCTTCTTGTCCTTGCGGCTGCCGTCGATGTTAGAGCCGCAAACCGCGTCAAAGTCGCCGCCAAGTCCGAGGATCCCGATGATCTCCTCGGCAAACAGCTCGTACTTCGAGCTGCAGATGCACATCTTCACGTCCTCTTCCCTGAGCCTTCCGAGCAGCTCGGGAATGCCCTTGTAGACGCGGTTGAGGTACTTTCCCTTTTCATTATAATAGTCGCGGTAAAGCTGCGCGCCGCGCTCAGCCGTCCCGGGGTCAAGTCCGACGAGGTTGAGGAAGGTGTCGATAAGCGGCGGCCCGACATAGCGCGTGTAATCGCTGAGGTCGGGCATTGGCGCGCCAAGGGTGTTTATCGCGTACTCGAGAGAGGCGCGTATGCCTTCGGCGCTCTCACTTACGGTGCCGTCGAGGTCAAAAAGAAGGTATTTATACTTCATCAAATTTTCTGTCCGCCTTTTCCTGGAATCTGTCCGCCTTCACGCTGACGCGGGTGTGGGTGCCCTTGGCGATCTCGCCCTTCTTGTCGCAGGCGGTCACGTCAAAGTGGAAAAATCTGCCGTCCTGTGAGGTAAGCGTCGCCGTCGCGGTTACGTCCGCCGCAATCGGAGTGGGGCTTGTGTGCTCAATCGAAATCATCGTGCCGACGGTTGTGAGGGTTTCGTCCGCGAGGATCTCGTCAGCGAGAGCTGCCGCAGCGTTTTCCATCAGCGCGACTACCGCGGGAGTCGCAAGAACCGCAAGACTGCCGCTGCCCATTGCACAGGCGAGGTTTTCTTCCTCAACGCGGAGGGATTTTGAAAGCGTATTTGACATAAAATCACCTATCTACTTGTAATTTTCTCGGTTTTATGATACCATATATTTTGATAATAGACAAGTGATTAAGGGGATTATTGTTATGAAATTAGGTATTGTAGGACTTCCGAACGTCGGAAAGAGCACGCTGTTCAACGCAATCACGAATGCGGGCGCTCAGAGCGCGAACTATCCGTTCTGCACCATCGAGCCGAACATCGGCGTGGTCGCGGTTCCCGACAAGCGTCTTGACGTGCTCGCCGAGATGTACGACCCCGACAAGTACACTCCCGCGTCGATCGAGTTCGTCGACATCGCAGGTCTGGTAAAGGGCGCGTCAAAGGGCGAGGGTCTGGGCAACAAGTTCCTCTCGAATATCCGCGAGTGCGACGCGATTGTCCACGTAGTCCGCTGCTTTGAGAACGACGATATCATTCATGTTGAGGGCAGCATCAACCCCGCCCGCGACATTGAAACCATAAACCTCGAGCTGATCCTCTCCGACCTCGAGATGATGGAGCGCAGAATCGACAAGACAAAGAAGATGCTCAAGGGCGACAAGAAATATCAGCGCGATATCGACTTCTATCAGCGCGTGCTCGAGGCTCTCGAGAACGGCAAGCCCGCGCGCTCGGTTGAGTGCGACGATGAAGAGAAGGCTCTGCTGAGCGAGGTCGCGCTGCTGACGAGCAAACCCGTGATTTATGCGGCGAACATGAGCGACGAGGACTTCTCTTCAGGCATCGAGCAGAACGTCGGCTATCAGGCGGTAAAGAAGATCGCCGCCGAGGAGCACTCCGGAGTTCTTCCTATCTGCGCGCAGATCGAGGAGGAAATCGTTGAGATGGACGCCGAGGAGAAGGAGCTCTTCCTCGCGGACATGGGACTTGAGGAGAGCGGACTCGACCGTCTTATCAAGGAATGCTACGCGCTGCTCGGTCTTATCTCCTACCTCACCGCCGGCAAGCAGGAGGTTCGCGCCTGGACGATAAAGAACGGAACTAAGGCGCCTCAGGCGGCAGGCAAGATCCACTCCGACTTCGAGCGCGGCTTTATCAGAGCCGAGGTCATTGCCTATGACGACCTCATCGCCTGCGGAAGCATGGCGGCTGCAAAAGAAAAGGGTCTGGTTCGCAGCGAGGGCAAGGAGTACGTCATGAAGGACGGCGACGTTGTTCTGTTCAGATTCAATGTATAATATATAGTATTCGGTATTCAGCCGCCCGATTGATTTCGGGCGGTATTTTTTATGCACACAATGTCTCCTTCGCAATAGTATGTAGTGTAAACGAAAGGAGGCAAATGTATGAATTTCTTCGGTAACAACAACGGCGGCTGCTGCGGCATCATCATTCTCATTCTCATCCTCTGCTGTTGCTGCGGCAACAACGGCAACGGTAACGGCTGCGGTTGCGGCAACAACGACGGCTGCGGCTGCGGCTGCTAAGGCGTCTGAGGACGCTTTCTCCGCATATTGAAAGGATTTGCTGAACGGCAACCGCCGTCAACGTTGGGATTGAGCGTTGCGATGGGACGGAAGGCGTGCTCAGCTTTGTCAAACGTCACAGCTCTACGGAAGTAAAAAACAAAGCCGGCTCCACATGAGCCGGCTTTTGATTGCTTGATTATTTGATTTTGCCCTCAAAGAACTCGGGAATGTACTCCTTGATTTTCGGGAGCATACCGATTCCGTCGGGGGTGTGAGGCGGAAGCTGCCAGAAGTCATGCGCGCAGTAGGTGTTGCCCTCGATAATCGCGGGGCCGTTGGGCATTGTCGCGACGTCCCAGCCGACGTAGCGGATCTGCGGAGTGATCTTCGCCGCCTCGAGGCACATCTGAACCGCCTGCTTTACGTACGGAATCACATAGCCCTGGAGCTTTACGTGGGTGTCGGGGTGCTCGGTATAGATAATGCCCTTGAGCGTATCGCCCGAATGCGCGGGATACATGATCTCGCCCGTTTCGGGATTTACGGGAGTGAAGAGGCAGTTGTTGTCGATGATGCTGCCGCCGAGACCCATTTTCTGTACGATATAGAGCACATGAGCCTCGCCGTCCTTGTCGAGGACGGTGATGATACGCATGGAATTTACCGCGTTGGGATAGAGCTTGCTCAGCGCGGGGTGCTGCTCGATGTTGTCCTCGAGGGTGCAGAAGCCCTTGTCGGTGAGGTACTTGTAAAGCTCGTCAAAGCTGCTGTAGTCGCTGATTTTGATTCTCTCGCAGCCATGGCCGCACTCGAGATCCTGCATTTTGCAGAAGATGTACTCGCGCTCGGAGCAGAACTTCTCGACCTCCTCCTTCGTCGCCTCCTGGAGCTGGACAAACTCTCTGCCGATGTACTTCTTGTAGAGCTTGTTGAACTCGTCCTTGTTCTCGAGGAAGTGGGCGTAGTCGTAGTCGTTCATGAAGGTGTTGAACTTCTTGCTGATAAGGCGGGTAACGTAGGTCGCGCGCTGCTCCTTTGTGAGATTGTAGAACGCGAAAATCTGGTAGTCATAGTAACCCGCGCCGTACTTCTTGGCGCAGTAGAGCATATCAAAGAAAATCTTAACGCTGTTTTTGCCCGAACGCTCGTGGACAGTCTTGACCGCCTCGCGCATTTTTCCTAAGCTCGCGTGTGCGAGAATTTTGAAAATATAATTAGCCATTGTTCACATACCTCTCATTTATACAAATTAATATTCGTAGATCCGCGGAACGCGCTTTGAGATGCCGCAGACGATCTCGTCGACGTTGCAGTCGAGCAGGTCTGCCATCCACAGCACACTCAGCTCCTCGTCGAGCAGACTGACGGTATCGCCGCGCTTGACCTCGCCGATGTCGGTTACGTCGACCATGAACTGATCCATGCAGACACGTCCGATAATCGGCGCTTCCTTGCCGTTGATCCTGACCTTACCCTTGTTCGAGAGCTTGCGGCTGTAGCCGTCCGCGAAGCCCACGGGAATCGTCGCGATTTTTGTGGGGCGTTCGGCGACAAAGGTGCCGCCGTAGCCGACCTCTGTGCCGACGGGAACCTCCTTGACCATGACGACGTAGGTGTACCAGTTCATGACCTGCATGAAGTCCTCGTTTTTCCAGTCGTCCTCGTCGATCGGGCAGAGTCCGAAGAGCGCGTCGCCCGCGCGCACGGCGTCGAGCTGAACCTCGGGACGAAGCAGAATCGCGGGGCTGTTCGCAACGTGCTTCATCGGGATATGGATCCCGGCGTCCTCGAGCTGCTCGATAAAGCGGATATATTTTTCAAACTGCGCCTTCGCGCTCGCTCCGTCAGGCTCATCCGCGCGCGAGAAGTGCGTGAACGCTCCCGTGATCTCGAGGTTAGACATCTCGCTGATGCGGCGCACCGACTCAACCGCGCTCTCGTCGGCGGGGAATCCTATGCGGCTCATGCCCGTGTCGATCTTGATGTGGACAGGCTGTGTGACTCCTCCCCACTTTGCGAGGGTGTTGAGCTTTTCGGCGGTGTCGAGCGAAAAGATCGCGGGCGTGAGGTTGAACTTTATCAGGTTCTCGAGCTGACCGTCGCAGGTGTCGCCGAGTAGAAGGATCGGCTCGGTGCAGCCCGCATTACGCAGGGACGCGCCTTCCTCCCAGACCGCGACCGCGTAACGCTCGATGCCGCAGCTTTTCAGCGTCGGGTAGATGCCCTTTTCTCCGTGTCCGTAGCCGTCGCCCTTGAGCACAGCCATGATTTCGACGCCGCTGCCGAGGCGTGCGCGGATATTTTTTACATTGTGCTCGAGCGCTCTGAGATTGACGACCGCTTCGGTTCTCTGAGTCAGCTTTCTCACCGTTTTCCCTCTTTTCGCAGTAAATATACTTATTAAAATATGTACTATCTTGAACCGAAGATAGTATACCACAACTTTTTTCTCTTTACAACATTTCGCGCAATATTCGACTTTATACACAAAAACAACCCTCTCAAAGCCTTGAGAGGGTTGCAAAAATCAGTTGATTATTTTTGGATTATTGCCAATTGCCTTCCATGAACTCATTATTCCAGTCTGAGGTCACGTAGGTGCCGCCTGCCTGGGTGGTCAGGTCATGGGTCTTGTTCCATACCTTGCTCCAGTCTGCCGACTCGCCCTGAGGAAGTCTTACAAAGAGAATGTTGCTGCCGAGATCTCCGCTGAACGATACGGAGGACGCGCTGCCATTGCCCTTTACCCAGTGGCCGTCAGAATCGGAGTTCCATGTCCACGCGTACCAGTCCTCGGTGCCTGTGCTTGTCGCGGAAGCGTTAAGAGTAACGCCGCCTGAGGGAGCAGAGGTTGTGGGCTGTACATACTGCGTGGTGGGCTGTACATAGCTTGTTGTGGGCTGAGGCTGAGTGGGATTGGTGCCGCCGCCTGTCCATGTGCCTGTGTAGTTATTCGAGCCTCTGTTGAATACGAGGTAGAGCTGAACCATTGTGGCGTCGGTTACGTTAACGGCACCGTCCTTGTTGGTATCCGCAGCGGTCAGTCTGTCACCTGTGAGCTTCTGCTGGTTCGCAGCGTGAAGCTGGATAAGTGTAGCGTCGGAAATCGTGACGTTGCCGTCGCCGTTGGTGTCGCCGATAAGAATGTTGCCTACGGGAGCGGTCGTGGGAGCTACCGTGGGAACAGGAGTTGTGGGTACGGGATCGACGTAATCGACGAGCTGGTTATTTGCCTTGAAGATCTTGGATTTGCCTTCGAGGGGAAGTCCGGGCTCCCTGTCCGCGGGATAGCGGTGGTCGGTCGCGTCCTTGCTCTCGGTGAAGATGACCAAGCCGTCCTCGAATCCCTCGGGAACCTCGAGAGCGAAGTAGCCAGTGGAATCCTTCTGCATCTGGGTGCCGGGCCATGCCGCAACACCGGTTTCGCCCGCGTAAATGTACGCGTAAACCGATGACCAGTTGTAGCTCGAGTTGTCGAAGTATACCATCTGAGCCGTGTTGTCAGACTTGGTGTAGGTGTAGGTCTCGGGGTCGGAGGTGGTGCTGCCGTCGCTCGCCTTAACGGATACGGTAGTCTGTGTGCCTACGGGCTTGCCTGCGCCGATGGTGATAGTCTGACCCTTGGTGTAGCTCTGATAAGCGCCGCCGTCGATCGAATACTGACCGGAGGTAGCGTTGTCATAGCTGAGGGTAAGGGTGATGGAATCGGTCTTGTACTTTGAAGAGCCGGGTGTTACGGAAGCGGAGGGACCTGCGGGCTTCGCGTTGTAAACAACCGCTACGCCTGTGCCGCCGATATTACCGCTGATCTGGCCGCCCGATACTCTGAAGGTGCCGCCTGTTACCTCATCAGTGTAGGTGCCGTCCTTCATCTTGTTTGCCTTTACGTTAACGGAGGTGCTGCCGCCTTTGAGGTTAACGAGTACAACGCCCTCGGTGCCGCGCTCGTTGTAAACGATGGAGCCGCTGGCGGACATATACTCTGTCTTGCCTACGAAGTAGTTCTTGAAGTGGTTGACCGCCGCAACCTCTTTGTCGCCCCATGCGGTAACGCTCGCGGTACCGATGGAATCGCTGTAGCTGCGCGGACGGGCGAGGTACATAGCCTGAGCCTCGGCACGTGAACCGACGATCGCCCATGTCTTTTTCATGGTTGTGTCGCTCTGACCTCTGGACTTGTTGTCTGCGTATGTATCGTGTGACTCGTTCCAGAGTACGGCTCTCTTGCCCGAAGGAGCGGAACCGTCGTCATAGCTGAAGTCGGTTCTCTTGGCGCCGTTTGCGTCGCCTGAATTGACCTTGTTTCGGATGTCGTTAGAAACACTGTTGCAGGTTACGCTCATCATGTTGGTGTACTGGTTAACAATGTTCTGACCGCCGCCTGTAGCGTCAAGAATTTCGCCGTAGTAGTAGGGTGTGATGCCCTTTGTGCTCTGAGCGTAAGAGGTGGTTGTACCGAGAATATTTATCCAGAAATCACTGCCCGCGTTCTCGGCGTCGTTTGGAACCTCGATGTGCTTTGCGCCGTCGAAGCGGAAGCCGTCAACGCCCGCGTCAATACATTCCTTCATGAACACGATTTCGTAGTTCTGGATCTTCTTGTTGCCTGTGTTCAGATCGGGAAGACCGTCCATGCAGTTATGGGTGATATCCCAGCGGCTGCTCCAGTTCGAGGTGTTCGTTGTGATCGAGTGCCAGCAGCTCGAGTCGTTTTTGATGTCGGCGGGGATAGTGTCGGACAGGGTATTGTCACCCTTGTTCGCCATGTGGTTGAGAACCGCATCGACTACGACCTTAACGCCGTACTTGTGAGCCTCTGCGCACATCGCCTTGAAATCGGACGCTGTGCCCAGCGCGTTAGAGCCGTTGGTGTCGATATGGAATTGTGAGGGCTGATAGTAAACCCACCAGCTGCCCTGCATGGTCTTGCCCAGAGTAGACTCCTTGATGGTCTGGATCGGGGTCGTCTGGACAGCGGTAAAGCCCTGCTCAGCGATTTTTTTCATGTTGTTTTTGATGCCGTTGTAGCTCCAGTTCCACGCCTGGAGAATCTGGCCGTCCTGAATACTCTTGGCAAGACCGTAGTCAGCGCCAACAGCCTCGGCGTCAGCCTGTGCTGCGACTGCGACATCTGCGGTGCCGGCGGTAGCCGAGAAGCTTCCGACCGCGATGCACGAGAGCAGCACGCACACCGCAAGCACAATGCTTGTCACTTTCTTGTTCAATTTCTCTCACTCCTAAATAAAATTACTAAAGGCAGAATTTCGCATTCTGCGTTCATTTTAATGATAACATAAAAGCCTTGTTTTTATCAATTTGCTATCTGCACAAGAAAGGTAAATTTTTTTAGCAATTATGCTAAATTATTCTTTTTGACTGTTTAAAACGTAAAATTATCCGCCCCGTTTTCTTCGATAATCAACAAAAAACATACATAAATACACCTCATCGCCTCGTTTATATTATATAATGAAAAAAGCCATTGAAAAACCGTCCGCGTTATGGTAAGATGTTGTTAACAAATATCGGGAGGTAATAATATGAAGATATACAAGGTGATCACCGCAGCGCTCGCCGCTCTTGCCATGAGCGTCATCGGCTGCGTCTGCGCAGGTGCGTACAGCGTTCAGCCGATTCTCGCAAACGAGAATAAGACTACGGTCTGGATTTTTGCGGGCATCGTTGCCGTTGCCGCGATCGGCGGAGTTGTCTACTTTTTCATCTCAAACAAAAAGAAATAAGCTCAACCCGTGGGGCGGTCGGCGACTGCCCCGTGTTTTTTATTTAGCTCTTGAAAAAGCCGTGTTTCAATGCTATAATTAATGTAAAATTTTTTGAGCTTCCCTTTTAAAAGGAAAGCCGTTATCAGAAAGGAAGTTATATTTATGAGAAGTGACGCTATTACCAAGGGCGTTGCCTGCGCACCCCAGCGCTCTCTCCTCCACGCGCTCGGCATGACCGACGAGGAAATGCAGAAGCCGATGATCGGTATCGTCAGCTCCTACAACGAGATCGTACCCGGACATATGAACATAGACAAGATCGTCGAGGCTGTCAAGACAGGCGTCGCGATGGCAGGCGGCAACCCGATCGTATTCCCCGCTATCGCGGTCTGCGACGGTATCGCGATGGGTCACCAGGGAATGAAATACTCCCTCGTTACCCGCGACCTTATCGCCGACTCCACCGAGTCAATGGCTCTTGCTCACGCGTTTGACGCTCTCGTCATGGTTCCCAACTGCGATAAGAACGTTCCCGGTCTGCTCATGGCGGCGGCAAGACTCAACATTCCCTGTATCTTCGTCAGCGGCGGCCCCATGCTCGCGGGCAGATTCGCCGGTCACAAGACCAGCCTTTCCTCTATGTTCGAGGCTGTAGGCTCATACAACTCCGGCAAGCTCACCGCTGAGGAGCTCAACGAGTACGAGAACAAGGCTTGTCCGAGCTGCGGCTCCTGCTCGGGTATGTACACAGCAAACTCCATGAACTGCCTTACAGAGGTTCTGGGCATGGCTCTCCGCGGAAACGGCACGATCCCTGCCGTTTACTCAGAGAGGATCCAGCTTGCAAAGCGCGCCGGCATGAAGATCATGGAGCTGCTTGAGAAGGATATCAAGCCCCGCGACATCATGACCGAGGCCGCCTTCCGCAACGCCCTGACCATGGATATGGCTCTCGGCTGCAGCACAAACTCCATGCTCCACCTTCCCGCTATCGCTCACGAGTGCGGCATCGACCTCAACCTCGATATTGCAAACGAAATCAGCTCAAAGACTCCCAACCTCTGCCACCTAGCTCCTGCGGGCAGAACATATATTGAGGACCTCAACGAGGCAGGCGGCATCTACGCCGTTATGAACGAGATCAATAAGCTCGGCCTGCTCGACACAAGCCTCATCACCTGCACCGGCAAGACTATCGCCGAGAACATCGAGGGCGTTGTCAACAAGAAGCCCGAGGTTATCCGTCCCGTCGAAAAGCCATACAGCTCCACCGGCGGCATCGCGGTTCTCCGCGGCAACCTCGCTCCCGACAGCTGCGTCGTCAAGCGCTCCGCGGTAGCTCCCGAGATGCTCAAGCACACAGGCCCCGCGAAAGTTTATGAGTGCGAGGAGGACGCTATGGCTGCGATCAACGGCGGCGAGATCGTAGAGGGCGACGTTGTCGTTATCCGCTACGAAGGCCCCAAGGGCGGTCCCGGAATGCGCGAGATGCTCAACCCCACCTCCGCTATCATGGGACGCGGCTTAGGCAGCACAGTCGCACTGATCACAGACGGACGTTTCTCCGGCGCGACAAGAGGCGCTTCCATCGGCCACGTTTCTCCCGAAGCGGCGGTCGGCGGCCCGATCGCCCTCGTAAAGAACGGCGACCTGATTGAAATCGACATTCCCAACAACTCCATCACCCTCAAGGTTTCCGACGAGGAGCTTGCAGAGAGACGCGCGGCGTGGGTTCCGAAAGAGCCGAAAATCACCACAGGCTACCTCGCCCGCTACGCCAAGCTCGTATCCTCAGGAGCTCAGGGAGCTGTATTGTCATAAGGAAAATGCACAAAAATTAAAAAAATCTTTGTGCATGGTTTCAGGATTTCAGAGCAAAAAAAGCAATTCGCACAATTCACCCTTGTCCTTTTTGGGCAAAGGGTGAATTTTTTTATTTTGCCTAAAATTTGTTGTTAATTCTGTACAATTATGATATACTGAATAAGGATTATTTTAGATATTTGCTGAATATGTAAATTTAGAAAAAATTTAATTGAAATATAATATCAATTATATAAACGAAGGGAGTTTTTTCTTTTGAAACAGTACGATGCGAAAAAAATCTTAAACATCGCGCTCGCGGGACACAGCGGCTGCGGTAAGACCTCGGTTGCGGAGTCCATTCTCTATCTCGCAAAGGTCAGCGACAGATTGGGCAAGATTGCAGACGGCAACACCATGCTCGATTTCGACAGCGAGGAAATTAAGCGTCAGGCGTCTATCATGACAGCCGTGGCTCCGATAGAGTGGAAGAACACCAAAATCAACCTCATCGACACACCCGGTCTCTTTGACTTTGCGGGCGGCGTTGCCGAGGGTATGCGCGCTGCGGACACCGCTCTGATCGTTGTATCCGGCAAGGACGGCATCAGCGTCGGCACCGAAAAGGCTGTTGAGGCGGCTACAAAGGCAGGTCTGACAAAGATGTTCTTTGTCAATGGTCTGTGCGACGAGGACGCGCGTTTCTATCGCGTATTTGAAACACTCAAGGCGACCTTCGGTCCCTCTGTCTGCCCCGTTGTTGTTCCCTACATTCAGGACGGCCAGGCTAACACCTACGTCAACCTCTTTGATTACAAGGCTTACAAGTACGACGCCAAGGGCAACGTAACGCCCACCGCTCTTCCCGATATGGGCGACAGACTCGAAGGTCTGCGCGAGGCTATCAAGGAAGCGGTTGCCGAAACAAGCGAGGAGCTGCTCGACAAGTTCCTCGAGGGCGAGGAGTTCACCCCCGAAGAGATTATTCTCGGCGTTTCTCAGGGCGTAAGAGACGGCTCTATCTGCCCGGTATTCTGCGGCGACGCTCACAACACTTTCGCTATCGACCAGCTGCTCAACAGCCTGACATGGCTCGCTCCTTCAGCGGCTCAGGGCGGCGAGATCGGCGTTGACCTTGACGGCGAACCCGTAGAAATCAGCGTTAACAAGGACGCTGCCACCGCTGCTATCGTATTCAAGACAGTTGCCGACCCGTTCATCGGCAGACTTTCTTATATCAAGGTCGTTTCGGGCAAGATTTCTCCCGACACCCCCGTTATCAACATGCGTACAGGCGCTCAGGAGCGTATCTCCAAGGTGCTCACAATGACAGGTAAGAAGCAGAGCGACACCGACTACATTGGCGCGGGCGATATCGGCGCTGTACCGAAGCTCGTTTCCGCAAAGACAGGCGATACCCTCTGTTCACCGCTCAGAAAAGTAGTTCTCGACGGCATCGACTATCCCGTATCAAGCTACACAATGGCTATCTATCCCGCGAAGAAGGGTGACGAGGACAAGGTCGCTCAGGCTATCTCCAAGCTTGCCGACGAGGATCCCACAATTCGCTTTGAGTCCAACCACGAAACTCACGAAATGCTCGTATCAGGTCTCGGCGAACAGCACCTCGACGTTGTTATCTCCAGGCTTAAGAGCAAGTACAACGTGGAAGCCAGACTTCAGAACCCAAAGATCGCTTACCGCGAGACTATCCGCAAGAAGGTTTCTGCTCAGGGTCGTTACAAGAAGCAGAGCGGCGGTCACGGTCAGTTCGGCGACGTCTGGATCGAGTTCGAGCCCTACGATACCGACGATCTCGAGTTTGCAGAGAGAGTTGTCGGCGGCGCGGTTCCGAAGAACTTCTTCCCCGCCGTTGAAAAGGGTCTCCGCGACGCTATCAAGAAGGGTGTTCTCGCTGGTTATCCGACCGTAGGCATCAAGGCTACTCTCTACGACGGCTCCTATCACCCCGTTGACTCCTCCGAAATGTCCTTCAAGACTGCGGCGAGTCTTGCTTACAAGAACGGCATTCCCAACGCGATGCCGACACTCCTTGAGCCGATCGGCAGCCTCAAGGCTTACGTTCCCGACAATAACATGGGCGACGTTATGGGCGAGGTCAACAAGAGACGCGGCAGAGTTCTCGGTATGTCACCTGCCGAGCACGGCACACAAGTTGTCGAGGCTGAGGTTCCGATGTCTGAGATGAGCGACTTCTCGACCTTTATCCGTCAGATCACCCAGGGCCGCGGCTCCTTCGAGTTCACCTTCGCGCGTTACGAGGATTGTCCCGCTAACGTTGCACAGAAGGTTATCGAGAAAGCAAAAGCCGAGATGGGCGACGATTAATTTAAAACACTACGAGGGCAGGATATCCTGCCCTCGATTTTTCGTATACCATTTAAATATAAAAAACCCGCTGCAAAGTATTGGCGTCTTCCTATTTTCACAGCCCGTCGCCGGGCAACTATCGTCGGCACTACAGGGCTTAACTTCCGTGTTCGGTATGGGAACGGGTGGACCCCCTGCGTCATCAACACCAATTTAATTGTAGCGGGTTTATGGCTCCCCCAACTGGGCTCGAACCAGTGACATCATGATTAACAGTCATGCGCTCTACCGACTGAGCTATGGAGGAATATTTGTCTGTATCTTTTCAGATACTTAATAGCAATGGTGACTCGTGCGGGAATCGACCAAGCGCTTCGCTTTTGATGGCTCGCATCACAGATGCTCACCGCTTTGAGCTAAAAACAGTCCACTGGACTGTTTTCTTAACGCTCAAACCCTCTCGGGTTCGATTCCGAAAGCAGAATCAGTATCAAAACGTCATCAATCGACAACGTGTATCAAGCATTTTGGTGACTCGTGCGGGAATCGAACCCGCGTTGCCGGCGTGAGAGGCCGGAGTCTTAACCGCTTGACCAACGAGCCATTTTTCAAGGGACTCATTGTTGTGAGCCCCTTGCTTTTGGTGCACCATCAGGGGCTCGAACCCGGGACACCCTGATTAAGAGTCAGGTGCTCTACCAACTGAGCTAATGGTGCATATTTTTTCTACGAGACGGATAAATCGGAGAATCGCCTTTTGTTGGTGTCCCGACTGAAATCATCTTCTTTTCTGACGTTTCGCTCGCTCGCTCTCAGATATCTTGATGTTCCTTTTGTCGTCCGACTGAAGCGTTCGCTTCTTCCGCACCCGTTTTGGGCAAGTGCCCTGAAAACTGAATAAAGAAGAGATAAATCGAAGAAGTAAATACTGACTGACCAAAGTACTGTTGTTCGTATGGTCAAGCCCTCGACCTATTAGTACTGCCAAGCTGAATGCCTCACGGCACTTACACACGCAGCCTATCAACCTCGTAGTCTTCAAGGGGTCTTACTCGTTTACACGATGGGATATCTAATCTTGGAGTCGGCTTCACGCTTAGATGCTTTCAGCGTTTATCCGTTCCGTACATAGCTGCCCAGCTGTGCCACTGGCGTGACAACTGGTGCACCAGAGGTACGTCCATCCCGGTCCTCTCGTACTAAGGACAGAGCTCCTCAAATATCCTGCGCCCACGACAGATAGGGACCGAACTGTCTCGCGACGTTCTGAACCCAGCTCGCGTACCACTTTAATCGGCGAACAGCCGAACCCTTGGGACCGAATTCAGCCCCAGGATGTGATGAGCCGACATCGAGGTGCCAAACCTCCCCGTCGATGTGGACTCTTGGGGGAGATCAGCCTGTTATCCCCAGGGTAGCTTTTATCCGTTGAGCGACGGCATTTCCATTCACATACCGCCGGATCACTAACTCCAACTTTCGTTACTGCTCGCGCCGTCACGCTCGCAGTTAGGCTGGCTTCTGCGTTTACACTCAAATGCACGGTTTCCGTCCGTACTGAGCCAACCTTTGAGCGCCTCCGTTACTCTTTAGGAGGCGACCGCCCCAGTCAAACTGCCCACCTGACAATGTCCCCCGACCGGATTCACGGCCGCAGGTTAGAATTCCAGAAACCTAAGGGCGGTATCCCAACATTGACTCCACTAAAGCTGACGCCTTAGCTTCCCAGTCTCCCGCCTATCCTGTACATAGATTACCGAAACCCAATATCAGGCTACAGTAAAGCTCCATGGGGTCTTTCCGTCTTGCCGCAGGTAACCGGCATCTTCACCGGTACTACAATTTCGCCGGGTGGGTAGTTGAGACAGTGCCCAGATCGTTACACCATTCGTGCGGGTCGGAACTTACCCGACAAGGAATTTCGCTACCTTAGGACCGTTATAGTTACGGCCGCCGTTTACCGGGGCTTCAATTCAATGCTTGCACATCTCCTCTTAACCTTCCGGCACCGGGCAGGTGTCAGCCCCTATACTTCATCTTTCGATTTGGCAGAGACCTGTGTTTTTGCTAAACAGTCGCCTGGGCCTATTCTCTGCGGCTCTTTCGAGCACTCCTTATTCCGAAGTTACGGAGTCAATTTGCCGAGTTCCTTAACTACCCTTCTCCCGCTGGCCTTAGAATTCTCTTCCTGTCCACCTGTGTCGGTTTGCGGTACGGGCATCTGCTTCTATACACATAGCTTTTCTCGCCTTGATCTAAGTGTGCTTCCCTACTCTAATTTCGGTCCCTTGCGCCCGGGTCTACCAACGCCCGGGTCACACCCTTTTCAAGTGTCCCTATGCTTAAATTGCAGATGGTTACGGAATATCAACCGTATGTGCATCGGCTACGCCTTTCGGCCTGACCTTAGCTCCCGACTTACTTGGAGCGGACGAACCTTCCTCCAAAAACCTTAGACTTTCGGCCATTAAGATTCTCACTTAATTCTCGCTACTTATTCCGGCATTCTCACTCGTATACAGTCCACCAGCGCTTTCGCTCTGACTTCACCCCGTATACGACGCTCTCCTACCATACCTTACGGTATCCCAAGCTTCGGTTCATAGTTTAGCCCCGTTAAATTTTCCGCGCAGAATCACTCGACCAGTGAGCTATTACGCACTCTTTTAATGAGTGGCTGCTTCTAAGCCAACATCCTGGTTGTCTAAGCAATTCCACATCGTTTTCCACTTAACTATGATTTGGGACCTTAGCTGTGGGTCTGGGCTCTTTCCCTTTTGACAATGAGACTTATCTCACACTGTCTGACTCCTGAAAAACGATTATCTGCCATTCTTAGTTTGATAAGGTTCAGTAACCTCTCGGCCCCTAGCCAATTCAGTGCTTTACCTGCAGTAATCTATTTCAAGGCTAGCCCTAAAGCTATTTCGGAGAGAACCAGCTATCTCCGGGTTCGATTGGAATTTCTCCGCTACCCACAACTCATCCGCTACCATTTCAACGGGAGTCGGTTCGGCCCTCCATAAAGTTTTACCTTTACTTCAGCCTGGTCATGGGTAGGTCACCCGGTTTCGGGTCGAATACATTTGACTTCATACGCCCTGTTCAGACTTGCTTTCGCTGCGGCTCCGCACCTGAAGTGCTTAACCTTGCCAAATACATTCACTCGCCGGACCATTCTACAAAAGGTACCCGATCGTCCGTTGACGGACTTTCGGTGCTTGTAAACACAAGGTTTCAGGTTCTCTTTCACTCCCCGCCAGGGGTGCTTTTCACCTTTCCTTCACAGTACTTCTTCTCTATCGGTCACCGAGTAGTATTTAGGCTTGGAGGATGGTCCCCCCGTATTCCCACCGGGTTTCACGTGTCCGGCGGTACTCTGGATACAGATGGCTGAAAATTTTTTTCGCCTACAGGATTCTCACCTTCTTTGATTGACCTTCCCATGTCATTCGGCTAAAAATTTTCAATACCGTATTCTGTCCGTACCCCGAAAGTATTACTACTCTCGGTTTGGCCTCTTCCGCGTTCGCTCGCCACTACTGGCGGAATCTCTGTTGATTTCTTTTCCTCGCCCTACTTAGATGTTTCAGTTCAGGCGGTTCCCCTCATATACCTATTGATTCAGTATATGATGACAAGACTTTCCTCTTGCCGGATTGCTCCATTCGGAAATCCACGGATATAACGTTCACTTACAACTCCCCGTGGCTTATCGCAGTTAGTCACGTCCTTCATCGGCTCTCGGTGCCAAGGCATTCCCCTTGTGCTCTTTGTAGCTTGACCATTATTTTTCCGACTGCTTTCACAATCGGAAGTGAGATACTTTGGTTCTTCGTAATTTTGAAAATAGGCTGTTTTTACAACTTATTTTACCCATTCAGAAATTGCAGTATTTTTACCTTCGTAAACATTTACCATTTTAATTGAGGTTTGAGTTTAACTGTTGATAAACAATACTTTTCTCTTTATCTGCTTTCTTTATTCAGTTTTCAAGGTACTTGTGATAAGATGTCCGGCCTCGTTGCGCTCCGCTGTTCCGTTAATAACTCCCACTCGTCTAATCTGTTCCGTTGCTTTGGGCAACTCCACAGCTTAGTCCTCGTCAGTCGTTATTCCCGGGCTCCGCGCCTCGGCTTTTCTTATCTGGTGGGCTTAAGTGGACTCGAACCACCGACCTCCCGCTTATCAGGCGGACGCTCTAACCGGCTGAGCTATAAGCCCATGTTAGTTATTTTGTGTTGAGTCAATTAAGCCTCATGGTGGAGATATGCGGGATCGAACCGCAGACCCCCTGCTTGCAAAGCAGGTGCTCTCCCAGCTGAGCTATACCCCCATATCTTCTCAGGGCTAGGACCCTGAAAATTGAACAACGATTGCAAGTCAAACTTTTCGTAATGCTGACCTTGGATGTTAGACTGATTTATTTCATTCAGTCAGGTCTCCATAGAAAGGAGGTGATCCAGCCGCACCTTCCGATACGGCTACCTTGTTACGACTTCACCCCAGTCGCCAATCCTACCTTCGGCAGCGTCCTCTTGCGTTAGACTACTGACTTCGGGTATTACCGGCTCCCATGGTGTGACGGGCGGTGTGTACAAGGCCCGGGAACGTATTCACCGCGGCATGCTGATCCGCGATTACTAGCAATTCCGACTTCATGCAGGCGGGTTGCAGCCTGCAATCTGAACTGAGACCATTTTTAGGGGTTTGCTCCACATCGCTGTTTTGCTTCCCTCTGTTGATGGCCATTGTAGTACGTGTGTAGCCCAGGTCATAAGGGGCATGATGATTTGACGTCGTCCCCACCTTCCTCCGTTTTGTCAACGGCAGTCCTATTAGAGTGCTCTTGCGTAGCAACTAATAGCAAGGGTTGCGCTCGTTGCGGGACTTAACCCAACATCTCACGACACGAGCTGACGACAACCATGCACCACCTGTCTCAACTTTCCCCGAAGGGCACCTGACATATCTCTATCTCGTTAGTTGGATGTCAAGACCTGGTAAGGTTCTTCGCGTTGCTTCGAATTAAACCACATACTCCACTGCTTGTGCGGGCCCCCGTCAATTCCTTTGAGTTTCAACCTTGCGGCCGTACTCCCCAGGTGGATTACTTATTGTGTTAACTCCGGCACGGAAGGGGTCAGTCCCCCCACACCTAGTAATCATCGTTTACAGCGTGGACTACCAGGGTATCTAATCCTGTTTGCTACCCACGCTTTCGTGCCTCAGCGTCAGTTAAAGCCCAGCAGGCCGCCTTCGCCACTGGTGTTCCTCCCTATCTCTACGCATTTCACCGCTACACAGGGAATTCCGCCTGCCTCTACTTCACTCAAGCTCTCTAGTTTCAAATGCAGTTTATGGGTTGAGCCCATAGATTTCACATCTGACTTAAAAAGCCGCCTACGCACCCTTTACACCCAGTAAATCCGGACAACGCTTGCTCCCTACGTATTACCGCGGCTGCTGGCACGTAGTTAGCCGGAGCTTATTCATCAGGTACCGTCAGAGTTCGTCCCTGATAAAAGAAGTTTACAATCCGAAAACCTTCATCCTTCACGCGGCGTTGCTGCGTCAGGGTTGCCCCCATTGCGCAATATCCCCCACTGCTGCCTCCCGTAGGAGTCTGGGCCGTGTCTCAGTCCCAATGTGGCCGTTCAACCTCTCAGTCCGGCTACCGATCGCGGTCTTGGTGAGCCGTTACCTCACCAACTAACTAATCGGACGCGAGTCCATCTCCGAGCGATAAAATCTTTGACATATCTGTCATGCGGCAAATATGTGTTATGCGGTATTAGCGTTCTTTTCAGAACGTTATTCCCCTCTCAGAGGCAGGTTACTCACGCGTTACTCACCCGTCCGCCACTAAACTAAAAATTCTTCATCCCGAAGGAATCAGTCAAAATAGTTCCGTTCGACTTGCATGTGTTAGGCACGCCGCCAGCGTTCGTCCTGAGCCAGGATCAAACTCTCTAAAATTTGTATCTCAACACCTGAGTGTTAAAATCAAGCTTAGAGCTTTTAATCTCGATTCAGTATACGCTTGCGTATTCGTGAATCTACTGTACTTTTTAGTGTGTACTCACTGTAATTTCTTGAGTAATTACTCAAAGAACATTACGGGTTTTCTTACTTTTCGTTGTTCAATTTTCAAGGTCCTATGCGCCTTTTGAGGTGTTTTCACCATCGCTTTCGCGACCGCCGCACCTCAACAGTGCAAGAGCTATTATACACCATTTCTTCCGCTTTGTCAACACTTTTTTGAAATTTTTTTCTAAATTTCTTTAGCGGTGCTGTGTCCGCGGGAGATATTTGATTTTGCCGCTCCTTGTTTGGCGCGTTATGTAATTATATCGCATTTACCGCCGTTTGTCAATAGGTTTTTTCAAAAAATTATTACTTGACAATTCTCCACTATATATATATAATAGAAACAACGACAACTGAAACCCCTGAAAAACTGTGACGGGAATAAGATATAAGCCGTATGGCTCAGAGAGCTGCCGTTTGGTGCGAGGCAGTGCAAAAGCTTATATGTATAGCTCATCCCCGAGTTTCGCGCGTGACACTTAGCGCGCGACGCCTGACTGCGTTATCAGTCGCGGCCTTGTTGGAGGTCTGTAAGGGATATGCGGTAACGTATATCTGAATTTGGGTGGTACCACGATTTTTATCGTCCCTTAATACAGCCATAGCTGTTTTTAGGGGCTTTTTTGTTGCGAAAATATTTGGAGGTTATTATCATGAAACCGTCTTTTCAGAAGTACATTCCATTTAAGCAAATCGACATTCCGGACAGAACATGGCCGAACAATGTGATCGACCGCGCGCCCGTATGGTGCAGCGTCGACCTGCGCGACGGCAACCAGGCTCTCGTTGACCCGATGACGCTCAAGGAAAAGCTCGAGTTCTTCCACGCTCTCGTTGACATGGGCTTCAAGGAAATCGAGATCGGTTTTCCGAGCGCTTCCGAGACAGAGTACGAAATCTGCCGCGAGCTGATCGAGAACAACCACATTCCCGATGACGTAACGATCCAGGTTCTCGTTCAGGCGCGCGAGCACCTGATCCGCAAGACCTTTGAGGCGATTAAGGGTGCGAAGAACGTTATCGTCCACTTCTACAACTCCACCTCGACCCTGCAGCGCAAGGTCGTTTTCAAGACAGACATGCAGGGCGTTATCGATATCGCGGTTGAGGGTGCGAAGCTGATCAAGAAGCTGACCGACGAGTACACCGGCGACACAAATATCCGCTTTGAGTATTCTCCCGAGAGCTTCAGCGGAACAGAACCTGACAACGCCGTCGCTATCTGTGACCGCGTTATGGAGGAGCTCGGCTCAACAAAGGAGAATCCCGTTATCCTCAACCTGCCGAACACCGTTGAGATGTGCACCCCGAACACCTACGCCGACCAGATCGAATACTTTATCCGCCACCTCAAGAACAGAGAGGCGGCTATCATCAGCGTTCACCCCCACAACGACAGAGGCTGCGGCGTCGCGGCAGGCGAGCTTGCTCTTTTGGCAGGCGCCGAGCGCGTCGAGGGTACGCTCTTCGGCAACGGCGAGAGAACCGGCAACATGGACATCGTTACCATGGGTCTGAATATGTTCACTCAGGGCGTTGACCCCAAGCTCGACTTCTCGAATCTGCCCAAGCTGCGCGACATCTACGAGCGCTGCACCAACATGACCGTCGACCCGCGTCAGCCCTACATCGGCGAGCTGGTATTCACCGCGTTCTCGGGCTCGCACCAGGATGCTATCAACAAGGGCTATCAGTACATGAAGGAAAGCGGCACCGATTACTGGGAAATCCCCTACCTGCCGATCGATCCCGCGGACGTTGGCAGAGAGTACGAGCCGATCATCCGCATCAACTCACAGTCCGGCAAGGGCGGCGCGGCGTTCGTCATGAGCAACAACTTTGGCTACGACCTGCCCAAGCGCATGCACCCCGAATTCTCGAAGCTGGTTCAGGCAAAGTGCGAGGCTCTCGAGCGCGAGCTTATCCCGAAGGAGCTGTTTGAGGTATTCGAGCAGAACTACCTCGAGCACCCGATGAAGTACACCCTCACCAGAAGAAAGATCTACGAGGAGAGCGAGTACGGCAAGGACTACGTCCACTTCAAGGGCAGAATGAAAATCGACGACGGCAGCGAGATCAAGCTCCAGGGTACCGGCAACGGCCCGATCGACGCGTTCTTCAACGCGCTGAAGTCAGTGGGCATCGACAAGTACGAGTTCATCTCCTACAGTCAGCACGCTATCTCGCAGGGCTCCGACTCGAAGGCGGTTTCCTACATCGAGCTCAGAAAGCCCGACGGAAGAAATATCTTCGGTATCGGTATCGACGCAAACGTCAACGTAGCCTCCGTGCTCGGCGTTCTCAACGCTATCAACAGAGCCGAAGCAAATGAATAATAATAACACCCCGCTCACTCACGAGCGGGGTGAAAATTATTAAAACAAAAAGAGCGCTCCCAAAAGGAAACGCTCACATCTGGAGGCGACAGGCGGATTTGAACCGCCGCATCAGAGTTTTGCAGACTCGTGCCTTACCACTTGGCTATGTCGCCGTAACAAATAGTATTATATCATCAATCGCGGGCTGTGTCAAGGAATTTTTTCAAAATCCTATACATCATATGCCGTGAAAGGAAAAATATGCGTGATTTAATGAAATTTGCCGCCGAATGCACGGCAGCTCTTGACGGTCTGGGAATCCGATACGCCAAAAATATCCGCTTCTCCGTGAACACGCGCGCGACCTCGCGGCTCGGGCTGTGCCGCAAAAAGGGAAATCAGTACGAAATCGAGATCTCTCACCTGCTGCTCGACGAGCGCACTCCCGAGGACAGCCTGCGCGACACTCTGTTCCACGAGCTGCTCCACACCTGTTACGGCTGCATGAAGCACACGGGACGCTGGAAGGCTTATGCGGACAGGGTCAACGCCGCCTGCGGACGAAACATCAGACGAGCCGCGGCTATCGAGGACAGAGAGATTCCCGAGGAGCTGCTGCCAAAGGCGAATTACCTTGTGCGCTGCGAGAGCTGCGGAAATGAGTATGGCAGACAGAAGCTGTCGCCGCTGATTTCACACCCCGAGCGCTACCGCTGCGGAAAGTGCAAGGGCAAGCTCATAAGGATAAAGTAAAGGGTTCGGCATTTGTTTGCCGAACCCTGTTTTATTATCAGTTGCCGTCGGGTGATTCATACTCGTCGCCCGAGGGAATGGACGGAATATCCTCACTTGAGGAATCGTCGCTCGAGGGCGGATCAGTTTCAACAACGGGAATGCTTTCGCTGCTCTGGGAGCTTGACGACTGCGAACCGCCGCCACCGCCCGAGGAGGACTGGCTGTTATTGTTGTCGCTGTTGCTGCTCTCGTTACCCGAACTGCCGAGGCTGGTATCGTTGTCAGCCTCGATGAACACAACGCCGTAATCAAGGTCGTAGGTGGACTTAAACAGCTCCTCGCTGTCGACCTCCTTGCCGTCCTTGAGATAAATGCGCCATGCTCTGACGGTGTAGGTCTTGCTGCCCTTGTCCGAAACCTCGTTGCGGGTGTGGATCTCGTCCCAGCTGTCGGACTTTACGCCCCAGACGGAAGCGTAGAGTGTATTGCCTTCTACTCTGCACTCGAGGAACATCTGGAAATCTGTGGGATTGCTCAGTACGAGGTCGAGGTTGGGATAGTCGATCGTCGCGTCAAGGCCTGTGGGAACGTATGATGAAGCCCACTGGTGGTTGTGACGCTCCTCAACCTCCATATTCGCGCGGATAGCCGCGTTGTAGATCGTCGAGCTCGCCTGGCAGATACCGCCGCCGATGCCGTCGATTATCTTGCCCTCGGAGATAACATGCGCGGACTTGTAGCCGTTGGACTCGAGGTTGGAGTCGCCCGTGCAGTTGTTGAACGACCATTCGTCGCCCGACTCGATCACGGAGCCGTTGCACGCCGCGAGCGCGACCTTCATGTTGGAGGTGCCGTTCTCGGTGTTGGTGGAATAGGTCTCGTAGCTGCCGAGCTTGACGAGCTTGTCGTCAAGCGCGTCGGCGTTGACCGCTGCCTTTTTGATCTCGGCGTCCGCTGTGATTTTGCTGACGCTGTTGCCCTTTGTAAAGCCGTCCTTGATTTTTGTGCTGAGATCCTTGGCGTTGACCTTCAGACCGTCAACCGCCTCCGCAAAGGAAAATCTGTTCTCCTCGTAGGGACGGAACTCTGTGACATAGGCGTTTTTGGGCTCGCAGTCATTCTCCTCGCAGAGCTTGCTGACATTTTTTGTGATGGAGTCGTCGGTTACGGTCGCCGTGATCGTGTAGGCTCCGCTCTTGCTCTCGCCCGTTGCGAGCTGATTGTTCTCGGCGTCGTTCTTCACCTGCGCGAGAACGTCGTCAATATTGTAGGTATAGGTAAAATCAGCTTCCTTGAGCTGAAAGTCCTTGCCGTTGATGTTGATGTCAAAGGTGATCGGAGTGATGAACTTGTCCTCATTTCTCTCCAGCAGCTTCTTTGCAAGCTCAACGGTTCTGTTTGATATATCCACTCCCGAAATAACCGTGTTTTCGGGGAAGAGAAACTCGCCCGCCTCGTTTGTTTCGGGCTCCTTGTTCATCTGATAAAGCATTATTCCCGCCGCTCCGAGAGCCACTACGACCGCCGCCGCGACCGCGGAAATAATTATTATTTTCTTCTTTTTGCCGTTCGGATTAAAATCGCCGCCGTTACCCGAAGCAAAGCCGTCCTGATAACCCTCTGCGGCAACCGGCGTACCCGAGGAAATATCCATCAATCCGTCGTTTCCGATAACCAGGTATTCAGCATTAGGATTATTGTTTTTTTTGCTCATAATTCACCCCTGAATCACAATGCCGTTATATATGTTATGGTATAGTAACCTACTATTCTGATACATTATTATTCTACAATAAAATTATCCAAAAATAAATTGGTAAATAAAGAAATTTAATCGCACTATTTAATTCTTTTTTTGTATAATATTAAAATTAGTCAGATATTTTAAATTATCTGTTGAAATATTTGATTATAAAAAGTATAATAGTATTATGTACATTTATAGCTTAAAAAACCCTGAAATGTCAGAGTAATAACGTGTATTGACACAGAGGATTGGATATGAATATTTTAATTTTCACCGCATCAACAGGCGGCGGTCACAAGCGCGCCGCGGCTGCCATTGAGGCAAAAATCAACACACTCAGCCCCGAAACAGAGGTTAACGTTGTTGACGGCATGAAGGCGATCGGCAAGTTCTATGACAAGACCGTCTGCAAGGGCTACCACATTATGGCGACAAAAACTCCGTCTGTATACGGCAAGCTCTACCGCCTGACCGACGAGAGCAAGCCTATCGCGAAGGCTGTCGTAAAGTCAAACGAGATCATGGCGACAAAGCTGCTCGAGGTTATCGAGAAGTACAACCCCGACATAATCATCATCTGCCATGCCTTTATCACAAACATGGTTTCGCGCCTCAAGGGCAAGGGCAAGATCCGCGCCAAGGTCATCAGCCTGATCACCGACTACGACTCTCACCGCACCTACATATCGCCGAATATCGACGCCTTTGTTCTCGCGGAGCCCCAAATGAAGCGTAAGCTGTGCGAGGAATACGATGTGCCCGAGAGCAAGATTTTCCCGCTGGGCATCCCGACCTTCGACCGCTTCTCCGTCAGCGAAACCAAGGAGGAGATCTGCCACCGCGAAAGACTCAACCCGAACCTTCCGATAGTTCTCATGATGGCAGGCTCCTTTGGCGTTACGGGCGTACTCGACTTCTATGAGCAGCTCGCCAAGAAGAGTGACAAAATCCAGATCGTCGTCATCACGGGCAGAAATATCCGCCTCTTTGATCACCTAGACAAGAAAATTCAGGAGCTCGGCACATCAAAGAACACCAAGCTGCTCTACTTCGTCGACAACGTAGAGGACTACATGCACATCGCCGACCTCATCGTCACGAAGCCCGGCGGACTTACCGTTACCGAGAGCATCGCGTGCAATCTGCCTATGGCAATCTACAGCGCTTTCCCCGGTCAGGAAGCCGACAACGTAGATTTTCTCCTCAAGCAGAACGCCGCCTTCCTCGTTGACAAGAAAAACGGCGCCGACGAGATACTCGAGCTTCTCCGTTCCCCCGAAAAGCTCAATTCCATGAAGGAGAGCTGCCGCCGTCTTGCCCTTCCGAACGCGGCGGAGGATATCTTTAACCTCGCTAAAAAACTCTACGGCGGTCAATAACAATGAAAAAACTGAAATCAATCATCGCGGCGGCGGTCTGCGTCAGCCTGACCGCCTGCGCTGCCTCAACGGGCTTTTCGGGAAGCGAGATACTCTCGGACGACGTTAAGCGCAGCAAGGATACCGCCGCGACCTTCAACTACGCCGACGGCTGCCGCGAGGCTCCGTTGGCATACAACAGCTTTACGAACACCGTCACGGGCTTTTCGCTCAAGCTCTTCCGCAACGCTTACAACGGCAAGGCGATATCCTTGGCACCTGCAAGCAGCGCGGTTCAGCTCGGACTTCTCGCGAACGGCGCAAAGGGTGACAGCCGCACCGAGATTCTGCTCGCACTCGGCGTCGAGCTCGACCTCGACACGTACAACACCTGCTGCTCATACTTCAAGAGCCGCATGGAAAATGTCGGCAAAATCGCACTCTCTCAGGAAAGCGGCAAGAAAGACGCCGAAAAAACGCTCAGCATGGACGGCGCGCTCTTCATCAACGACAAAACCGACGTTCGCAGCGCGTTTTTGCAGACAAACGCGGACTTTTACGGCGACGACATTATCCGCTATGACTTCTCAAAAGGCGCGGACAAGCTCAAAGACCGCGTCGGAGTTAAAATGACCCTTTCGGGCGAGGATAGCATGGCGTCTTACTCAGAGCTGTCGCTCAGCGACACGTGGCTCAATCAGTCGCTCAGCTGTGAAGAGGTCTCAATGCAGACCAAAACCGCGCGCGGAATCGTCAAATACACAGCGAACAATCCGCTCAGGGCGCTGTTCATCATGCCCGAGGGCGACTTCGAAACGTATGTAAAGAGCTTCGACAGCGTTGAATACTCAAAGCTGCTCGAAAGCATCGACTTCACAAAACGGCAGGCGGCGGTAATTTCGTCCTTCCGAACCGAAGCGCAGTCAGCCAACCTCTCGCCCGTTCTACAAAAAATAGGCTTGTACACCCTGTTCGGTGAGAACAGCGACTTCGGCAGTCTGACCCACGGCGGCGAGCTGACGCTGAACAAGTTCGTCTGCGCCGCGCCGTCACTATCCGTCGGCAGCAGCGGAATCGGTTCGGCTGCGACAGCCGACTCAGCCGAGGGCGAGAAACCGGACGGCGCTTGGGTATTTGACAAGCCGTTTATCTTCATGCTCGTCGACAATGAAACCGACATTCCTGTTTATATTTCTACAGTAGAATAATTGCTCATATCCGACGGCGCTTCTGCCGTCGGTTTTTTTGCCGTAAAACGTCAATGCGCTTTACTTTTCCGCCGTAAGGGTGTATAATATACAGGACTATGATTATTCAGGTGTGATTAGATGATTTACAACAACATTTTAGAGGCAGTCGGCGGCACTCCGCTTGTCAAGCTCAACAGAATGTGCGACAAGGACAGCGCCGATATCCTCGTCAAATTCGAGGCGCTCAATGTGGGCGGTTCAATCAAGACCCGCACCGCGCTCAACATGATCGAGCAGGCGGAGAAGGACGGGCTGATTAACGAAAACACGATTATCGTCGAGCCGACAAGCGGCAATCAGGGCATCGGACTCGCTCTCGTCGGCGCTATCAAGGGCTACCGCACGATTATCGTCATGCCCGACTCCGTCAGCGAGGAACGCCGCAAGCTTATCCGCCACTACGGCGCGGAGGTCAAGCTGATCCACGACGCGGGCGACATCGGCGCGTGCATCGAGGAATGCCTGCAAACCGCCCTCAAGCTCAAGGCGAAGAACCCGAACGTCTTTGTCCCCCAGCAGTTCGAGAACTATAACAACGTCATGGCGCACAAGAACTACACCGCGCTCGAGATTCTCAAAGACTGCGGCGACCGCAAAATCGACGGCTTCTGCTCCGGCATCGGCACCGGCGGTACGATCACGGGTATCGGCGAGGTGCTCAGAGAGAACAATCCCGATATTGAAATCTGGGTTGTCGAACCCGAGAACGCGGCTATTCTCGCGGGCGGCACGATCGGAACTCATCTGCAGATGGGCATCGGCGACGGCATTATCCCGCAGATACTCAACCGCGATATCTACGACAAGATCTACGTCGTCACCGACGAGGAAGCGCTCAACACCGCAAAGCGTCTCGCGCGCGAGGAAGGTCTGATGTGCGGTATCTCGGGCGGCACGAATGTCGCGGCGGCTCTCAAGCTCGCAAAGAAGCTCGGACGCGGCAAGACGGTGGTCACCGTACTTCCCGACACCGCCGAGAGGTATTTCTCCACTCCCCTCTTTGAGGAATAAGTTAATATCTGACACAGCGAAGGGTCGGCAACACGCCGACCCTTTTTTTATTATCTGTCCTCGTTTTCCACGACTCTCATGGCGACGGCGGTGATGTCGTCGTCCCTGATTTCCGCGCGGCGGCGTATCGCCTCCTCAACAACCGCCTGCGCAAGCTCCTGAGCGCTGCCCTTGTGCCAGGTACGTATCAGCCGCTCGAGCCATTTTTCGTCGCCTGTAACTACGCCGTCCGAAACCATAACTACCATATCTCCTGCCGAAAGATTAAGTGTGTCAGTTGAAAATTTGATGTTGTTCAGTATTCCCGCGGGCAGCGACGGCATTTCGCGCGTTATCACCCTGCCGCCGCGGCGGATAAACGTCATCGCTGCTCCTGCCTTTTTGAGCGTAAGCTCGCCGCTGTACAGGTCAACCGAAGCAAGGTCTACGGTTGACAAGCTCTCGTCCTCGCTCTTTATCATCAGCGCTGAGTTGACGATCTGCAGCGCGCTGTCGGCGCACAGTCCCGCGCGGAGCAGCCTGCCCATTGTGGACACCGCCATGTTTCCGTCAACCGCCGCTCTGCCGCCCGTTCCCATTCCGTCGCAGACGAGGGCGTATGTCCTGCCCATTCCGTCGTTGAAGTAGTCGATGCAGTCGCCGCAGAGCTTTCCGCCCTGAGCGATGTGCTGGTCGGAGCCGATCTCAACGTCGTACATGGGCAGCTCGCACATCGCCGCGCGGATAACGCCGCCGCTCTCGGTCAGGGTGGGCAGGTCGAACCGCCTGCCGCAGGATTTTGAAACCTCGCGCCTGAGCTGTCCCTCGCGGATACCCTCACCCTTGCCGCTGAGGGTAAGCTCAACGCGCATTCTACCGTTGTCCGAAATCAGGCACACCACCCTCTCGGGAATCGCGCCGAGAGAAGCGAGAGCCTCGGTTATCCTGTCCTCGGCTTCGGCGTCGCAGCGCAGTGCGCTCTCAAACTCACGGCTGAGGTCGCCGAGGATATCGCTCACGCCCGCGAACTGACCAGCGACCGCGCCGCGGATCTCCGCGATTCTCCTCTCGGCTTCCCTGCCCGCGACAAGAAGGCGGTAGTGGCTGCTCATGGAATCCGCGATCTCGCCCTTCTTGCAGCAGCTCTTGACAAATCCGTTCGCCACGTCGTTTTCGTCGAGCCTGCCCTTTTCGCATAGGATCTCCTCAAGGCGGAAGAAGTCGTCGCGCGTTACGCCGCCCTCATGCTCGTAGCAGTACATTCTCAGACCGCAGCCCGAGCATACGTCAGCCGCCACGTTTTCGCAGACGTTCTCAAAGCTCGGGGAGTACATCTCGCCCAGCCGCTTGGACACGTTCTCGACGTCGCCCTTGACGTTCTTTATCGCGCGCGCCGCGGAATCGAGCCGCATGATTACGTTCTTCTTCACCGTATCGCCCAGTGCTGCAGACGGCTCACGGACAAATATCGGGGTGATGAAGTTCCCGACGTCCTTCGGGATAAAGAGGAAAACCGCCGCGCCGACCGCGCACTCGAGCATTACCGACACGGGAATCGTGCCGCTGCCGAAGGCAAGGCTCATCATCACGCTCGTAACGGTGAACACAGCCGCGCAGCCGACCTTTCGCAAGCCCGAAAACAGCCCCGCCATCAGTCCGCCGAACGCGAACGCGCCGCAGAGAAAGCCCTGCTGAAAATCTGCCAGACTGAACACCGCACCCGTGGCGACTCCGCTGACCGCGCCGCCCTGTACGCCGCCGTAGCGCGCGCAGAGCAGCACCGCGACGACCGCGATTATCCTGCCGAGAGAAACGCCCTCAACCGCCAAACCTCCGAGCGAGAGGATCAGCACGCAGCCCGTCATCACAAGGCAGGCGGTCTCCTGCCCCGTGCAGGCGGTGATCGAACGCCTGTCACCTACCAGACGGACGGATACCGACATGAAGTACGCCGCCGCTGCCGCGAGGAGTGCCTCGAGCAAACAGCCCGTAAATTCAGAGAGCGTGCTGCCGCTGCTGAACAGGAGAGCGATCCCTGTCGCGAAAATCGGAATGAACGCAGCGAGAGGTGCAAACAGGCGGCTCCTTGTGACCCGTCCGAGGTCGCTGAAAAGCCAGCGCGCGCCGCCTATCGCGATCATCACCGCGATGTAGCGGAAGCTGTCGGCGGGACTGAGGATTATATATCCCATCGTCGCGCCGAGCAGCGAAGCGATCAGCCCTTCTCCCGGCACCGCCGCCGCAAAGGACGCGCCAAACGGAGCGAGGGTTCCGAGGACAGCGCCGCGCGAGGTGAGCACGCCGCAGCCGAAATACAACGCCTGACGCACTCCGTATTTCAGAATATTACCCTGTGCCGCGCGGTGGCGGCGAATCGATTTTGCGCTTTCCATGCTTTCAACTTCCTTTTGATTTTGTGCCTTTATTATAGCAATTTGTCCGCATGGGTTTTGTCACAGCTTGCATGAGAATTTTTCATTTCTTTTCTTGTATCCTCGGCTGATTTGGATTATAATGTAACTACACGGAAGAAAGGATTTGTCTTTATGATTATCATGTCGGTTGATTTGGGAAAGGCGAGAACAGGCATCGCGGTATGCGATAAAACAGAGTTTTTGGCCTCGCCCTATACAGTAATATTTGAAAAATCTCAGAAGGCGCTGCCGAACAAGGTAGCTCAGGCGGCTAAAGATGTCAAAGCGGAGCTGATAGTTGTCGGTCTGCCGAAGAACATGGACGGCAGCGAGGGTGAATGCGCTCAGAACGCGAGAGCCTTCGCCGAAACTCTCAGAGAGCTGACGGGTATTGAAACCGTCATGCAGGACGAGCGCGGAACCACCGTCACGGCTCACAACTTCCTCAACACCACCAACACCCGCGGCAAAAAAAGAAAGAACGTCGTCGACGAGGTCGCCGCGACGATTATATTGCAGGATTATCTGGATAGCCGTAAAAATGGCTTAAAATAGCGAAAATATCGCTCCGCAACCCGTAGTTGCGGGATTGTAAAGCGGAATGTATGGCGTTTTTCGCGGTTGCGTGATACAATTTAGCCATAACGAAGGAGGTAGATTTATGAACATCGAAACCGCAAACAGACTATTGCAATACAGGAAAGAAAACAATCTCAGCCAGGAAGAGCTCGCCGAGAAAATCGGAGTCAGCAGACAGGCTGTGTCCAAATGGGAACGCGCGGAAGCGTCGCCCGACACCGACAACCTTATCCGCCTCGCGGAGATTTACGGAGTCAGCCTTGACGAGATGCTGACGGGTAAAAAAACTCAGGCTGAGCCCGAACCCGAACCTCAGCCCGAACCGCAGACTGACGAAAGCAATACCGGGAGCTTTGAGCCCGACCCTGACACCAACTACACACAGTACGACAAGGTTTCATTTAAAAAAGGAATCCACGTCGAGAGCAAGGACGGCGACAAGGTACATATCTCATTCAAGGACGGCGTGAACGTCTACGAGAAGCACGGCGACAAGGTTCACGTCGGCTGGGACGGAGTCAATGTTAACGAAAAAGGCAAAACCCGCGTTTATACCGACGAAAACGGTCACGTCATGGTCGATGATGAAATTAAAAACGCTCACCGGACGAACTCGCACTACAGGGTGCTGACCAGATTTCCGTTCTGGGCAATCGCGTTGGCGGCATTCCTCGCATGGGGCTTCAGCGGACTCTGCTTCGGCTGGGCGCTTAGCTGGATCTGCTTCTTCTCTATTCCGATTTACTACTCGCTCATCGACGCGATTTTCAAGAAAAATCCTTCGCACTTCGCCTTCCCCGTTCTCGCCGTTGCCGCTTACATCATCTTTGGCTATTTCGGAATCTGCGGCGGCTGGGCATTCGGCTGGATCGTGTTTTTCACCATTCCGATTTACTACTGCATTTGCGCCCTGATCAAAAAAGAGAAATAAAAAACAAGCCGCAGTCCGATGACTGCGGCTTTCGCTTTAGGGTAATAAATCAGCGATGAATGTAATATGTGCCGTCGTAGTTTGCGCCGAAGTTGTTAGCCCAGAACTCTGTGCCGTTTACCTGATAGCATACAGCGTACTCGATGTTGCTGTTGGTAGCGTCATAGACAGTGGTTGTCCAGTTCTCGGTGCCGTTGGCGTTGGTGGAAGAGTAAGTGAGCTTCTGATCCTTGAAGGACTTCCAGCCGTCGGTGGTGTATCTTACAAATACGTTCTTGTTGTAAGCGTAGTTCTGGAGAACCGCTCTTACGGGAATGTTGTAGTAAGCGTAGCCGGTTCTCTCAACAGTTACGGGAGCTGTACCGCAAACATCAGCGTAGGTGTAATCCTTGCCGTTGTTGTTATCCCAGATTTCCTGACCGTCTGCAACGTACTTGATAGCATACTTGGTGTTGAAGCTGCTGAAGTTAGCCTTCCAGATCTTGGAACCGTCGGAAAGAGTTGTTACATACTCAGCTTTGGCGTCCTGCCAGGGCTGGTTGTCCATGTAGCAGTAGTGAACGTATACTTCCTGGTTAGCAGCGTTGTCGTTTGTCTTGATGAATACTTCTCTGTTGGAAGAACCGTACTTGGAGAAGGTGACGCTTGAGGAATAAAGGCTTACTCTGTCGGTCGCAGCGCTTGTGGTGGCTGTGCCGAAGATACAGAACATACCGACGAGCATCGTAAGTGTAAGAACGATTGCCGCTGCTTTGGTTGATTTACGTGTAGTTGTCATAATTGTTTCCCTCCGTAAAATGTTTAAAAATGAGGATTTATTTAATTCGGGAGAACGGTTTTTGTTGTTTTCCCGAGTGCTCAGTTATCTTAGCAGATAGAAAACAAAAAATCAAGAGTTATTTAAAAATTTAATTTCATTTCTGCCTCTTGGTTATCATGTACTGATATATGACGTAGTTTTTGTTTATATTTACCATACAATTGGTCATTATGCTGTAATATATCTGAACTTTTTATTAATCATGACAGCTTGCATAAATCTAAAAAGAGCATCTCTTTCCGTTCTGAAAAGAGATGCTCTGATTTTGTAATATTATCTTGAACTTGCAGCGTATCCGACGAAAACGTATATAAATACGCTATTCGCGATACAGGCAACAAATCAATTCCAGTTGAGGGTGTCGCTGTAGACGTTGATGTAGTCCTGAGCCGAACGCTCCCAGCTGTTGTCGCTCATCATCGCGCGCCACATGAGCTGGTGCCAGCCCTGATCGTCCTGGATACCCCAGAGAGCGCGGCGGACAGCGTGCTGCATGTCAGCGGTGTAGTAGTTCTTGAAGGTGAAGCCGTTGCCGTAGCCGTCAGCGGAATCGAATACGGAGTCCTTAAGACCGCCAACCTCGCGTACTACGGGGATCGTGCCGTAGCGGAGAGCGATCATCTGCGCAAGGCCGCAGGGCTCCTGTGCGGAAGGCATCAGGAAGATATCGGCGCCGGAGTAGATCTTTCTCGCAAGCTCGGGTACGAAGCCGTGGCAGAAGCAGAGTCTGCCGGGATACTTTGCCTGCATATAGTTGAAGAAGTCCTCGTACTCCTTGTCGCCCGAACCGAGAATAACAAACTGCATATCCTCAGTGTTCATGAGCTCCTCAAGACCCATTCTGACGAGGTCAAGACCCTTGTGGGCAACAAGACGGGTAACCATACCTACGAGAGGCGACTGCCAGCGCTGCTCGAGGCAGAGTCTTTCCTGAAGTCTCTGCTTGCAGACGCCCTTGCCGCTCATATCCTCCTTGGTGTAGTTGCAGTAGAGCTGATAGTCGGTGGCGGGATCGTAGCTCGCGAGGTCGATACCGTTCTTGATACCGCAGAGCTTGTAGTGACGGAGATTGAGCTCGTCATGCAGGCCCCAGCTGTACCAGGGATCCTTAATTTCAGCGGCATAGCTCGGCGAAACGGTCGAAACACGGGTAGAGGTCTCGATCGCGCCCTTCATCATGTTGAGCTTGCCGTTCATCTCGAGGATATTGCACTCGCTTGCGGGAATACCTACGCACTCGGTGTTGACTTCCCAACCATACTCACCCTGATACTGGATGTTGTGGATGGTGAAGAGGCTCTTGATGTTGTAATACCAGGGTCTGTGCGAATAGAACAGATAGTAGTATACGGGTACGAGAGCGGTCTGCCAGTCGTTGGCGTGAATGATATCGGGATGGAAGTCGATATAGGGCAGCATCTCGAGGATCGCGCGTGAGAAGAATGCAAATCTCTCGGCGTCGTCATAGTGACCGTAGAGAGTGCCGCGCTTGAAGTAGTACTCATTGTCGATGAAATAGTAGGTGCAGTCGTTCCAGCGAGCCCAGAACAGTCCGCAGTACTGATGTCTCCACGCAACGGGTACGGTGAAGTTGGTGATGAAGTTCAGCTGGTTCTTAAGATCCTGCGGAATGGTTCCGTAGAGCGGAACAACAATGCGGCAATCCTGACCTTTTCTGCAAAGGGTATGCGGAAGGCTGCCCGCTACGTCGGCGAGACCGCCGCTGCCGCAGAAAGGATTGGCCTCAGATGCACAGTATAAAATTCTCATTGGTTTTTCCTCCTATAGAATTCTGTTAGACAACAGATTTTTTAGCGATATAACTGGGATATGAATCGAAGCCCATCAGCGAGCGGCCGTCCTTGATCTGAACGTCCTTGTCGATGATGACGTAGTTGAGGTTGGTGTAGGTGCCGATCTTGGTGTCCTGCATAACGATGCAGTTCGATAGCTTGGCGCCCTTGCCGACGTAAACGCCCTTGGAGATAACGCAGTTCTCTACCTCGCCGTCAATCACGCAGCCCTGAGCGATGATGGAGTTCTTGACCTTGCTCTCGAGGCCGTAGCGTGACGGAGCGTCGTCGCGGACCTTGGTGTAGATCGGGCGCTTGGGATTGAAGAGCTCGTCGCGGACTTCCTTCTTCATCAGATCCATATTGAACGCAAAGTAGGAATTGATGGAGCTGATAAATGCGGTGTAGCCCTTGTTCTCGAAAGCGAAAACTCTGAACTTGCCGACGGCGTCCTGAAGAACGCGCTTGATGTCGAGCTGGTTGAGGCTGAGCGCGCTGCGGATCTCGTTCATGAGCAGCTCCTTGCGGATAAGCAGAGAGCCGTACATGAAGTCGCTTTCCTCGGCGGTGTTGTCGGGCTTAACAAAGATCTGATTGACCTTGCCCGAAGCGTCAGCGTCGATGGTGATGGGTCTGTCATAGCCCGCGGGAATGATACCCTTCTTGTAAACGAGGGTTATGTCCGCGTTGTTCTTTGAATGGAAATCAAAGAGAGCGCTGTAGTCGAAATTGGTGACAACATTGCCCTGCTCGATGAGCACATACTCCTCGCGGCAGTGCTCGATGTAGCCGTGCATGTTGTAGATCGTCTCAACGAGGTTGGAGAAGGATTTGCCGCCGTAGGGTGTGAGCAGGGTCAGGTTGCTCCTTCTCTTTGAAAGGTCGTAGGCGCTGCCCGAGCCGACGTGGTCGGTCAGTGAGAGAAAGTTGCTCTTCGCAACGATGCCTACGTTGTTGATACCGGAATTGCTCATGTTGGAAAGCACGAAGTCGATCAAACGGTACTTTCCGCCGATGGGCACGCTTGCCGTGGTACGGGAAGCGGCGAGCTCCGGAATTTTGTCGTCTAAAGTTCCGGCAAAGATAAAGCCGAGTACATCATTACTTCTCATTCTGCTGCTACCTCCGTATCTGTGTCAATCATTTGCTTCGCGGGGACGAACGCGCCGTCTGCGATGACGGTGTTCTCGCCGATAACGGCAATGCCCCAGTCGTCGCGGTTCTCAACCGCCTCGGGACGCTGACCGACAACCGCGTTCTTGCCGATCACGGTGTTCTCGGCTACGATTGCGAACTGAACGCTGGCGCCTTCTTCGATGACCGCGCCGGGCATGATGATCGAGGAGTTGATTGTCGCGCCCTTGCCGACGGTAACGCCCGAGAAGAGGATCGAGAACTCCAGGTTGCCCTCAACGTTGCAGCCGTCCGCAACGAGGGAGTTCTGGATATTCGCGTCGGGAGATACATAGTGAGGCGGCATCATGGGATTGCGCGAATAGATGTCCTTGAGGTCGAGGGTGACGTTGGGATCGAGCAGATCCATGTTAGCTTCCCAAAGGCTGTCGATGGTTCCGACGTCCTTCCAGTAGCCCTCGAAGGGATAGGCGAACATTCTCTCGCCTGCCGCGAGCATGGTGGGAAGCACGTCCTTGCCGAAGTCGTGGCTGGAGCCTTCCTTCACTTCGTCCTCTGTGAGGTACTTGCGCAGCTCCTTCCAGCTGAAGATGTAGATACCCATGGAAGCGTTTGTGCTCTTGGGATGCTCGGGCTTCTCGTCAAACTCATAGATTTCGCCGTCCTCATGAGTGTTGAGAATGCCGAAGCGCGAGGCTTCCTCGAGCGGAACGTCGATTACCGCGATGGTGCAGGCGGCGTTCTTCTCCTTGTGGTACTCGAGCATCTTGTTGTAGTCCATCTTGTAGATGTGGTCGCCCGAAAGAATTACAACATAGTCGGGGTCGTAGCGCTCGATGTAGTTGATATTCTGGTAGATCGCGTTCGCGGTGCCCGAATACCAGTCAGCGCCCTTGATAGCCTGATAGGGGCTCAGACAGTTAACGCCCGAGTGCATTCCGTCGAGATCCCACGGCTGTCCGTTGCCGATATACTCGTTGAGGATCAGCGGCTGATACTGTGTCAGAATGCCGACTGCCTCAATGCCCGAGTTAACGCAGTTTGACAACGGAAAGTCGATAATGCGGTACTTTCCGCCGAAGGGTACGGCGGGTTTTGCAAGCTTCTTTGTCAGTACGCCCAGACGTGAGCCCTGACCGCCCGCAAGAAGCATTGCTACTACTTCCTGTTTTGGAAACATTTGCATTGATATAACCTCCGATATTTAATTTTATATTGTTTCTGAATGAAAACAGTTTATCGTACGGGCAAGCCCGTTTGTGTGCTTATTCGGCTTCTCCGTCGAAGCTCAGATAAATCACGCCCATTGGCGGAAGCGTCAGAGAAAGACCCTGGTTACAGCCGTGGATCTTCATCGGGACAGTCTCGAGCTTTTCGCCGTTGACAACGCCGCTGCCTCCGTAGCGCTCCTCGTCGGAGTTGAATACCTCGTTGTAAACGCCCGCGTTCGGCACTCCGATAAAGTATCCGTCGTGGCGCGTCGGCTGGAAGTTGCACACCGCGATGATCTCGTTGCCATGTGTGTCCGTGCGCTTGAATGCGATGACGGAATTCGTGAAGTCGTCGTGGTGGATCCAGTCGAAGCCCTTCCAGATAGTGTCCATCTCGTAGAACGGCGGATTGTCGGTATAGAACTTGTTTAGCTCGCGGTAGAACACCTGGAGCTGCGCGTGGTTCTTGCTGTCGAGGAACTCCCAGTCGACGATGCCGTCGACGTCCCACTCGTCGAGCTGACCGATCTCCGTGCCCATGAAGATGAGCTTCTTGCCGGGGTGTGCGAACATATAGGTCAGAAACGCCCTCAGTCCCGCCAGACGGTCGCCGCCGTTGCCGGGCATTTTGCTGAGGATAGAGCCCTTGCCGTTTGAAACCTCGTCGTGCGAGACGGGCAGGACAAAGTGCTCGGAGAAGGCGTAGAAAAAGCTGAACGTCAGGTTGTCGTGGTTGAACGGCCGCCACTTCGGGTCGAGCGTCATGTAGTGGAGCATGTCGTTCATCCAGCCGCGGTTCCACTTGTAGTCAAAACCGAGACCGCCGTCCTCAACCTTGTAGGTGACCTTCGGCCACGAGGTCGTCTCCTCGGTGAACATCAGCGCGTCGGGACAGAAGAGGTGCACCGCGGTGTTGAGCCGCTTGATGAAGTCGATCGCCTCGAGGTTCTCCTTGCCGCCGAAGCGGTTAGGCTCCCACTCGCCGTCCTTCTTGCCGTAGTCGAGATATAGCATCGACGAAAGCGCGCCTACTCTCAGTCCGTCGAGGTGGTACGTCTTGAACCAGAATACCGCCGACGAAACGAGAAAGCTGATTACCTCGGGACGCGCGAAATTAAACAGGCAGGTGTCCCACGAGGGACGCTCGCCGAGCTTCGGATCCTCGCTCTCGTAGAGGGCTGTGCCATCAAACTTCGAGAGCGCGAAGCTGTCCTTCGGGAAATTCGAGGGCACCCAGTCCATGATAACGCCGATGTTGTGGCGGTGGAGGGTGTCGATGAGGTACATCAGATCCTCGGGCGTGCCGTAGCGCGAGGTCGCCGCAAAGTAGCCCGTCGTCTGGAAGCCCCAGCTCGGGTCGTACGGGTGCTCCATCAGCGGCATGAACTGAACGTGGGTAAAGTGCATGTCGCAGAGGTAGTCCGTCAGCTCGTCGGCAAGCATTCGGTAGGTGTAGAAGCTGCCGTCGGGCTTGCGCTTCCACGAGCCCGCGTGGATCTCGTAGATATTCATGGGCAGGCTAAGCGAATCCGCCGTTTTCCTGCGCTCGATCCACTCTCCGTCGCCCCATTCGTAGCGCCCGAGGTCATAAACCTTCGACGCGTTGTCGGGACGCTCCTCCGCAAAAAACGCGAACGGGTCGGATTTCATTATTTTCTCGAACCACGGGGTCTCGATGCAGTATTTGTAGGTATCTCCCTGCCCTACCCCCGCGATGAACAGCTCCCAGACTCCGTCGCGGTTGCGGTTCATGAAGTTTTCGGTTTTGTTCCAGTCGTTGAAGCTGCCGACAACGGCAACATTCTGCGCGTTAGGCGCCCAGACCCTGAAAACAGCGCCCTTTTCGCCGTTCTTTTCAGCAAGGCGAGCACCGAAATATTCATAGCTGTATGCGCCGTCACCCTCGGCAAATACCGCGGACGCGGAGCGTTCCTCGCTCAGGCTGTAGTTCATAAATTCAACTCCTAATCAAAGGTACAAAAGGGTGTAGGCATTGCTGAAAATTGTGCATTAGTGCCTATAATTATTCCTAAATATATCATACCAAAAAATTATGGTGATTTCAAGCAAATTCAAAAATTTCTAAACTAACTTTTCGTCTATTTTTTATAAAACATATACAAATTATTATTGACTCAGCGGCAAAATTCGCGATTAACCGGGCTTTTTCGAGGTTTTTCGGTGCATAAATATTACCGCTGACACGGCTGTGTTAATCTCCGCCGCAAAACCTTGGCAAAAATGACGAAATTGCTCAGGGGTACAGCCGCCGAATGAAGCGCAAACGCCGTTCTTCGTTACGAATAAAAAAGCCGAAAGGTTATACGAAAAAAAGAGAGGTCTGATCGAAGTCAGACCTCCCGATTCAGTTCAATTTGAGAAACTAAACTCCAAAAGCCTAAGCAATTAGCCGAGCTCAGCGAAGTACTTGATGGTTCTAACCATCTGGCTGGTGTAGGAGTTCTCGTTGTCGTACCAGGAAACTACCTGAACCTCATAGAGGTCGTCGGCAACCTTGGAAACCATGGTCTGGGTAGCGTCGAAGAGTGAACCGTAACGCATGCCGATAACGTCGCTGGATACGATGGGATCCTCGTTGTAACCGAAGGACTCGGAAGCAGCAGCCTTCATAGCGGCGTTGATGCCCTCTACGGTAACGTCTGTGCCCTTAACAACAGCGGTGAGGATTGTGGTGGAGCCTGTGGGAACAGGTACACGCTGTGCGGAACCGATGAGCTTGCCGTCGAGCTCGGGAATTACGAGACCGATAGCCTTGGCAGCGCCGGTGGAGTTGGGAACGATGTTAGCAGCGCCTGCTCTTGCTCTTCTGAGGTCACCCTTTCTGTGGGGGCCGTCGAGGATCATCTGGTCGCCTGTGTAAGCGTGAATGGTGCTCATGATACCGCTCTGGATGGGAGCATACTTGTTGAGAGTATCAGCCATGGGAGCGAGGCAGTTGGTGGTGCAGGAAGCAGCGGAGATGATCTTGTCCTCGGGAGTGAGAACGTTCTCGTTTACGCTGAATACAACGGTGGGAAGATCCTTGCCCGCGGGAGCGGAGATAACAACCTTCTTGGCACCTGCATCGATGTGAGCCTGGCTCTTAGCCTTTGAGCAGTAGAAGCCTGTGCACTCGAGAACTACGTCAACGCCGATCTCGCCCCAGGGAAGCTCAGCAGCGTTAGCCTTAGCGTAGATGGTGATTTCCTTGCCGTCAACAACGATTGAGTTCTCCTTAGCCTCTACGGTGTGGAGATTCTCGCCGATGGTGCCGCAATAGCCCTTCTGAGCGGTGTCGTACTTGAGCAGGTTAGCGAGCATCTTGGGATCGGTGAGGTCGTTGATAGCTACTACCTCGTAACCCTCTGCGCCGAACATCTGTCTGAAAGCAAGACGTCCGATACGGCCAAAGCCGTTAATTGCAACTTTTACTGACATAATAAAATTCCTCCTAAAATTAAGATACATATATTATATTACATTTCTTTCATTTATTCAATAGTTTGATGTAAAATTGACAGTATTTTTTCAAATTTTCGCCATTGCTTCACAAAAATGCTGTAACATATTTATCAAATCTTGCATTTTTCACATACATTATTCAAATAAGCAATTAAATTTTTGTGAATATGTTATTTCCGTCTTGACAACCGCTTGATTTTATATTAAAATTAGAAAAGAATACGAAGTTATGCGTATTTCCAGGAGCAGTTTTTTCACAACCGTGCCTGTCTTTTTTAATCAGACTCTCCTATAGAAGAGCCGTTTATTATAGATATTTTTTATACATTTAATAGCCAACCAGTTTGGATGTAAAAAATATTTTATGAAAATTGAATATCTTGATTAACGGCACCTTCGGAGTCTATTGATTGGGAATGAATTACTTAAAAAACTAATTAAGAGGAGGTGTCATGGGAATGCAGCTGTTTTTAGCGATAATTCTGATAATTGTCGCTTTGCTGGCAGGCGGCGCTATCGGTATCGCCGTCGGTATCAACGTGCGCAAGAATACTGCCGAGAAGGAAATCGGCAGCGCCGAGGAAGAGGCTAAGCGCATCGTTGCCGACGCTATCAAGACCGCCGAGGCTAAGAAGAAGGAGTATGTCCTTGAGGGCAAGGACGAAGTCCACCGCTTCAGAAACGAGAGCGAGAAGGAAATCTCCGACAGACGCAAGGAAGTTCAGCGTCAGGAACGCCGTATCCAGCAGAAGGAAGAAACGCTCGACAGAAAGCTCGACAACGTCGAGAAAAAGGACGAGCGCGTAAACAAAAAGCTCAAGGAAGCTGACCAGAAGCTCGAGGAGATCGAAACCCTCAAGAAGAGTCAGTTTGAAATGCTCGAGAAGATTTCGGGCTATACAACAGAGCAGGCAAAAAGCTACTTGCTTTCCCAGCTTGAAAGCGAGCTCGCGCACGAGAAATCCGTCAAGATCATGGAGTATCAGGCGCAGCTCAAGGAAGAAGCGGACGAAAAAGCCCGCAACATTATTTCACTTGCTATTCAAAGACTTGCCGCTGAGCAGGTCGCCGAGGCAACCATTTCGGTTGTACCTCTCCCCAATGACGAGATGAAGGGCAGAATCATCGGTCGTGAGGGACGTAACATCAGAGCGATCGAAACGCTCACAGGCGTAGACCTTATCATTGACGATACGCCCGAGGCGATCACCCTCTCGTGCTTCGAGCCCGTAAGGCGCGAGGTCGCGAGGATCGCGCTCGAAAGACTCATTTCCGACGGACGTATTCACCCCGCCAGAATTGAGGAAACCGTTGAAAAAGCCAGACGCGAGGTGGACGCGACCATCAAGCGCGAGGGCGAGCGAGCCGTGCTCGAGCTCGGTATCCACAACATTCACCCCGAGCTTGTCAAGATGCTCGGACGGCTGCGTTACCGCACCAGCTACGGTCAGAATGTACTCAACCACTCTATCGAAGTGGCTTATCTCGCGGGCATGATGGCGAACGAGCTCGGTCTCGATCCCACCCTCGCAAAGCGCGCGGGACTGCTGCATGATATCGGCAAGGCTATCGACCACGAGGTCGAAGGCACTCATATCCAGATCGGCGTTGACCTCGCCAGAAAATACAAGGAAAGCGACGCGGTTATCCACGCGATCCACGCCCACCACGGCGACGTCGAGGCCAAGACTATCGTCGCCTGTCTTGTTCAGGCTGCCGACGCTCTCTCCGCCGCAAGACCCGGCGCGAGAAGAGAAAACGTCGAGAACTACATCAAGCGTCTGCAGAAGCTCGAGGAGGTCGCCTCGTCCTTCAACGGCGTTGAGCGTTCCTTTGCTATCCAGGCGGGACGCGAGGTTCGCGTTATGGTCAAGCCCGAGGTCGTCAAGGACGAGCGTATGGTTCCGCTCGCGAGAGAGATCTGTAAAAAGATCGAGGAAGAGCTCGAATATCCCGGACAGATCAAGGTCAACATTATCCGCGAAAGCCGTGCGACTGAGTTCGCGAAGTAAATTTAAAAATCCGACAGGCAGCGTTTGCTGCCTGTTTTTGTTTTTTTCGCAAACAAAAAGCGCTCCCGAACGGAAGCGCTTTCGCTGTATGTTATGCCTTTTTCTTTATGACGTTGCACGACAGCGCCTTGACTGGCTTGCCGAGGGCGAATAGTATGAGAATCTCGGGTGCGCATTTGACCGCCAGACTGATTCCGCGCGCGGAGAGATAGAACAGGTAGCTCGGCTCCTGAGCGTAGAGAATGTACAGCCAGTATGCCGCCATGAAGCTCTCGACCACAAGCGCGTTGACCGCCCACGCGATCGCGATACGCGGCAGGCTGAGCTTCTCGTTGTAGAGCGCGAAGCCGTAAATCAGACCCGTCAACAGACCGCTGATCGTGAAGCCCGGAAAATACGCTCCGCCCGTCGGCGCAATCAGAAACGACAGCACGTCGCCCAAGGCTCCGACGAGTCCCGCGGGAATCGGGCCGAACATCGCGCCCGCGACCGCAATCGGGATAAACGCCGCCGAGAACTTGACCGTGTTGCCGAACATCGGCAGCGTGGCGTTCGCGAACATTCCCAGCACGATCCTCAGCGCGAGCAGCATTGCGACAGCCGCCAGCGAGCGGATATCCTTCAGCTCGAACAGAGAGGCGGGAAATTTCTTAAGATATCTCATATTAACCCCCAAAAATAAAAGGCGGACAAAGCTGTCCGCCGAAAAATTCAAACGACAGCGGGATGCGAAAACGGAACCGCAGGCGAGCCTTTCATCTCCGCGACAACTCCCCGTCCGCGGAACACTTCACGCTCCGTTTTCTACTCTGGTTTCTATAATATTATAGCACTCTATGCCAATTTGTCAACCCCCTGCGGATTTCGCTGTGAGAATCAGATGATTTTCGCGAAAATCAGCAGAACCATCAGCAGGGTCACTACCGCGACGGCAGATACAATAACGAGAATGATCGTGTTGACCTTTTTGTTCTCGCCGTCGTTGCTTTCGCGCTGCGGAATCAGCTTCGACTTGCGCAGAGCGGTGACAACGCCCTTGTAGAGCAGAAGCACGACAGCTGAGTTGAGAGCCGCCTTGATCGCGTTGAACGGAATCAGCAGCGGCAGGAACAGATCAAGCACCGCCTCGCGCGGTACACCCATGTAAATCGGCGTCATGATGTAGTTCCACAGCAGCATAATGCCTATCATCGCCAGAGAACCCGAAACAAGTCCGATGATCGCTCTGCCCATTGTCTTTTTGCGGTGGTAAATTACCGACGCTACGCCGACGAACGTCGCAGATGCGAGAAAATTCATCAAAAGACCGATCGGACCCGTGGTGCTGATCGTGATCATCTCGACGAAGCAGACGACCAGCGACATGATAAGTCCCGGGATAGTGCCGAAGATGAACGCGCCGATGGTGAGGATTACCTCCTTGGGCTCGTAGGTGAGAATGCCGCCGATGTTCGGGATCCTGAGAAAGATATCCGCGGCGATCGCGAGTGCGGTGAGCATAGCCATGGCCGCGACAGCCTTGATACGCTCGTTTCCTTTGACAGTCATAAAATGACCTCCTAAAAATATTATTTTAGGCTGTTCGACGCCGGTAGGTGCTTTCGCCCGCCTAAAGAAAAATGTCCCGACGCTGCTGCGTCGGGACATTATGCGCGTATTTGTTGCGGCAGAGCCGCTGTGCGCGTTTTCTATCATCCGGACTTTAACCGTCGGTGCCTGAATTTCACAGGCTCGGCAGACTTTCGTCTGTTCGCGGACTATAACCGCCGGTGGAGAATTTCACTCCGCCCCGAAAACAACCTATAGGGCACCTCTAAAAATATAGAGTTGTGCAGAGGTGCAGATATTTTATAGTAGATTATTGTCAAAACGACGAAGTCATACTGACGTATAACAAGGAGTTTTGGCAAGAATATGCTGTGAAAGATTTGTGCCTATGGGCGGCTGGATATTTTTAGAGGTGCCCTATATATTATTATATGCACGTGCGTCGATTTGTCAAGTGATTTACATTGTTCGCAGGAACTTTTTTGTTTCGCCGTCTATCCTGCGGCTCTCGACCGCCTTCTGAACGGCTTTGCCGAACACCTCGCGGCTGAGGTTGTTGTGCCTGTAATACTCAAGCGCCTGTCCGGGACACTTCGCGAGAGCCGTAGCCAGAAGCCACGCCTGAGCCATCTGCACGTAGTACGCTCCGCTTTGCACCTTATCCGTCCGCTCGAGGACGCGGCCGATGTACTCGCCGTCGAGATAGTAATTGAGCATGAGCACGAGCGCGACGCGCTGTTCCCAGTCGCCGCCGCTCAGGTACTCCCCTATGTGTTCAAAAAACTCCGCCCTGTACTTCTTCACGCCCTTTAGTCCCGAGCAGAAGCAGTCGCAGACCGCCCAGCTGTTGACATAGGGCAAAAATCCGTCGGAAAGAGCGCGCAGGTCGTCAAAGCCCTCGGGTTTTATCAGCCCCGTCACTATCGCGCGGAGGATCCGCTCCTCGTAGTAATCATCGCCGCAGATCTCAAGAAAGCCGCGTGGGTCGTTCCTCGCGATTTCCTTGGCTATTTCGCGCAGGCGGGGCATTCTCACGCCGAGTATCCTGTCCTTTTCCTCGTTCGGCACGAGTGAGGAATGGAAGTCGCGGTACTTTCCGTCAGCCGACGCTCTCAGCTCGTCAATCAGAATTTGGTAATTATCCCTTGTCAGCTTTTCTGTGGGCATTGTCGTACACCTCGCAGGGAGTGTTGAGGTCAAGGTAGGCGATGTCGTGGTGAGGCTTCTGCTTGTCGACGGGCGGACGCTGCATATAGTCGCCGAAAACGCGCGTCAGGTAGTCGTCGTAGCCCGACATACAGGGCATTTTCAGCCCCTCGAAGGTAACGTAGTCAATTCCCTCGTAGATCTCCTTCGGGTACTCGAAGCGCATCCAGTACGGCCCCGAGCAAAGCTCCGTCACGCACTTGTTCTCGCTTAGCCTGTACTTCTTCATGTGTTTCTCGCAGGCGCGCCAGATTTTGTTGCGCAGCTTCCTGCCGCGGAATATCCCGAGCAGGACGCGGCTGCCGAAGCCGAGGATACCGCCGTGGTTCTCGGGCACGACCTGAGCCAGAAACAGAGAGTAGAGCATCGTCCAGACGAGCTGACGCTTGCGCGCGAACCTTCCGTCGGGCGCGACGTCGAGCGGAAATACGTCGAGCACCAGTCCGTGCGGAATGTCGACGTCGACCTGATTCGTCTTGACCATGGTGTAGTTTGTGTCGGTGATTGTGATGAAGATGTTGCCCGTAAAGACCTCATCGTCGGTTTTGAGCAGGCGGAAGCGGCCGTCCATGCCCTGTTCACGCCAGAGCACTGGCAGCTTCTCGTAGTCCTCGCGCGGGAGCATGACGTCGACGTCGTCGTCCCACGGCACAAAGCCGCCCTCGCGGAGAGCGCCGATCAGACCGCCGCCTATCAGCCAGAAGGTGAGGTTGTTCTTCTCGCAGAAGTCGCGGAAATATACGAGCATATCGAGCTGCTTGAGCTGCAACTCGCGCAGCAGCTCCGGAGTTAATTCTACCTTGTCCATACGGCACCTGTTACTTTCTTGTGTTTTCCTTGATTTTGCGCTTTACCTTCTCGATGTGCTCCTTGGCGTGGCTGTTCTTGATCTTGCGCCGCCAGAAGGGTATCTGCAGCAGTCCGACGAGCGTTCCTACGCCGTAGGCGACGTGAAGAAGCGGAAATATCAGCGGCAGCAGGAAGAACTGCGGCTGTACGTTCTTGAGGGTGAAGCAGCCGACGGTGTTGACCGCGTCGAACATACCGTAGACGAGCAGCAGCATATACAGCAGCATCGGTCTGCCGAGCGCCGCGGCCACGGTAAGCAGGAGAACCATCATCACGAAGATGAACGGCGCGAAGTGGAAGTAGCTAAGACACCCCGGGCACTCCGAAAGCGTCAGGCCTATCCACCTGCCGTTTGAGTATTTCTGGCGGATCATGTGCTTGAGGGTATTCCTCGAGTGCTGGTACGAGATGATATCAGGACAGCAGCACATCTTGAATCCCGCCATTCTTATGCGGTAATGGAACTCGTTGTCCTCGGTGCGTCCGAGGTTTTCGTTGAAGCCGCCGACCTTCGCGATGACCTTTCGCCTGTAGGCGGCGTGGAAGAGGCTGTCCATATACTCCTTCTGCGTCGCGGGACGGCGGTATGCAGCGATCGAGCTGCCGAACAGCGAGTCCTCTGCCGCAAGGAGAGTCAGCTTCCACGAGCTGACGTTTGAGCTGATGTTCGGTCTGCCGCCGCCGACAACGTTCTCGCCCTGCTTGAGGTTATAGACGTTGCGCGAGACGAAGTTGCGCGGAATGCGCGCATGTGCGTCGACGCGGATAATAACGTCGCCCGTCGCGGTCATGAGCGCGGCGTTCCACGAGAACGCCTGATTGCGCTTGGCGCACTGGACGATCTTGACGTCGAGGAAGCCGTAGTCGGTGTTCCTGAACTCCTCCATGCGCTCATAGGTCGAGTCGGTAGACATACTGTCAACAAAGACAATTTCAATTTTCTCGTGCGGGTACTCCTGCAGCGAAATATCGCTGAAAAGTCCCTCGATCGCCTCAGCCTCGTTGTAGGCGATCATGCAAAGTGAAACAATCATGCTATCAGTCCTATATTTTATTATTCATCGCAAAGAGCCAGCGCGCCGAATTCATCAGCGTCACGGCGAGATACGGAACCACATACAAAGTCGGTATGATAAAGAAGCAAAGCGCGATCCAGCCGAGCATGCTGAAAATCAGCTTTATCAGCGCTCCGCTGCAACGGAATGAAAATCCGATAAAACCGAATACATAGTAATACGCCGGGCGGCTGTCGTTTATGGCGTACGCCGCGAGCGGATAGTGGATAAAGAAGATGTATACGAAGATCTGCCATATCACAAGCACCGCAGTGATCGCAGGCTCGGGCAGAACGCCGCCGAGCAGCCTGCCCGCGATAGCGAGAGGAGCCGTCAGCAGCGAATAAAGTGCGCATAGTCCCATGTTGACCGCGAGGGTTCTGAAATACCTGCGCGGAGAAGAGAAGAAATAAAAGAAGCTGTTTATCTCGCAGCCGCCCTTGACGGCGGTGTCTGCGGCGAGCCTGAAGAAGCCGTTGATAAGCGGAGAAAATACCGCCGCGAGCACCAGCGCTCCGAATTCGAGCAGCAGGTACCACAAAAAGCTGTCGCCCGTGACCTCGCCCGACTCCGCGTCGACGAGGTTGAGGAGATACGCCGCGAAAACCGGCACGTCAAAGATGATAACCCCCATGACGGCAAGAGCCAGAAATCCGGCAATCAGCGCGGTAATATTGCCCCTGAGCGATTCGCGCGCCTGTTGTTTGATGATCCTTTCCCTGCTCATAGTCACTCCAGTGTGTACATTCTGTACATCGCCTCAAAGCAGATCTGCATATGCCTGAGGAAGTTTTCCTTGTCGACGCTCTCGTCGGCGTTGTGCATGCGGATATCGTCGCCATTGAAGTTCGGGCCGAAGGCGACTCCCTTGCCGCCGAGCTTGCGCGCGTAGGTGCCGCCGCCGGTGGAATAAAGCTCGGCTTCCTCGCCCGTTACGGCGCGGTATGCGTCGCCGAGGAGTCTGATAAGCTCGGAGTCCTTCTCAACATAGAGCGGTTTGCCGTGGTGCAGGAGCTTTACTCTCAGTCCGCTGCTCTCGGCGACCTTGCGGAACTGGCGCATCACGTAGTCGCCGTTGATCGTGACGGGATAGCGGATATCGAAGCACGCGCGCGCTTCGTCGCCCTCGATGTGGACGCTGCCGAGGTTCACGGTCAGCGCGCCGGACACCGCGTCGCTCATCTTAAGCCCGAGCGACCTGCCGTTTGTCTCGCTGTTGAGGGCGTAGTCGATGAAAGACGCAACAGCACCGATCTCGTGAACGTCGTAGGCGTTGGCGATCAGATCTATCAGCGCCGCCGCCGCGTTGAAGCCCTTCTGAGGCTCGCAGGCGTGAGCTGCTCTGCCGCGGCTGATGATCATCAGGCCGTCGAGCGTATGGTTGAATTCAAAGCTGCCCTCGCCCGCGTCGGCAAGGCGCATGAGAAGCTGCTCGTCGTAGCCCGATGAATCGAGCATTACATATGCGAGGTCGGGTACGGCGTTGACTGCCTTGCCCGCGTGGAACTGCGAGAGCACCGTCGCCTCGTTGGTCGGGGTGCTGATTTCGACGTGCAGTATGCCCTTTTCGGCATAGCAGATGCCGTACTCGCTGTCGGGAGTGAAGGCGAGGTCGGGCAGCGGCTTTTTGGCAAAATAGCCCTCCATGTCGGTCATGCCCGTCTCCTCGGCGGTGCCGAAGATAGCCCTGAGGGTGTTTTTGCCCTCAACGCCCAGCTCCCTGAGCGCGCGCATGCAGTAGAGAGCGACCATCGCGGCGCCCTTGTCGTCGGCGATACCCCTGCCGTAGAGCCTGCCGTCGCGCTCGGTGAGAGCGTATGGGCTGAGGCTCCAGCTGTTGCCCGCGGGAACTACATCGAGGTGTGTCAGCACCGCGCAGAGTCTGCCGCCCGAGCCGAGGTCTACCTGACCGCTCTTGTCCGTGACGCGCTCGGGAAGAAGTCCGAAGTCCTCTGCCCTCTTGAGCACAAACTCAAGAGCCTTTTCGCAGTCCGCGTCACGCGAGCCGTCGATGGATTCAATCGAGATGAGGGTGTTGAGATCCTCAAACAGCTCGTCTTTATATCCGAGAATTTTTTCTGATAGCATTGCGTTTTCTCCTTATAATCCAAATAATCAGCACCGCCGTGAGGTAAACGGCAAGCACGATTCCAGCGCAGGCGCTGACCTGTAAGCCCAATCTGAACCCCGGGGTTTCGTAGTGAAAGACGATGTCGCATTTCGACTTGCCGGGTACTCTGACCGCCATCAGACCGAAATCGACCTTTTCTATGTCAACGGGCTCGCCGTTTACCTCTGCGGTGAAGCCCTCGCTGTATGGTATGCTGAAAAACATCAGTTTATCGCTGCCGAAGTTCTCGTACTCCGCGCAGAAGCCGTCGTCGGTGTAGCGGAAGCTGTCGCAGCAGTCCTGAGCGAGCTTTTCGCAAGCCTCGCGGTACGGCTGCTCGCCGAAGGCGTAGCTCTCGACCGAGCTCTTGAACAGCTTCGGCTCGGTGCCGTAGAGCGCGCTGTAGCGCTTCTCGGTGTAGCCCGTGATGTCGGAGTACTTCGCCATCTGCTCGCGGGTAAGCACCATTCCGTAGAGCAGCGCCTGAGGTCTGTTCTGGTCGGCTACGCGGTCGAACTCCTCCTCGGTGACGTAGTTGTCAAAGACGAAGCCCATCGGGATATAGCACTCGTTTTCGTATATATCAAAGCCGTTGCACTCCTTGAGGAACTTCCAGCAGGGCATCTTGGTGTTGCCGTCGATGTCGACGAAGCTCTCGTCCTTGGAGTGGTCGAGGTTGTCGTGGTTGTAATCGAAGTAATATTTTGTACTGAGCAGCGGACGGATTCCGTATGCGCTGAAATCAGGCCGCGAGGCTACGTCGCGGGTTATGCCGATATTCTTGTAGAACTGCATGATCGACGGCGAAACCGAGCTCTGGAAGCAGTTGATGCTCTGCACCTTCCAGTACATCGCGGTGTTGTCAACGTCCTTATAGAAATCGCTGCGCACGTCCTCGAGGTCGTCTATCTCGATCTTGTCGCGCTGGTTGATGATATATCTCTGGATAGTCTGGGTGGTTCCGCTCTCGAGCACGCCCGTTCCGACAGAAAAGTACGAGGCTCCCATCGCGACGGCGAAAACGCCCGCCGTCATCGCGACAAACCACCGCCGTTTTGTGTTGCCGAACTTGCGGTAGAGCAGTATAAAGCAGAGCAGACCGACGAGGGCGAATATCGCGTATATCCAGAAACGTATCCTGTCAGCCTCGACGCCGAGCCTGAATATCTCCTTGTCCTTCTCCTCCGTTAAATCGGGCATAACGCCGATCAGCAGCGAGAAGCCCGCCGTGATTCCCGCCGACCAAACAAAGGCGCGGTTCCAGTCGGCGCGCGTGTCCTCGACCGAGCGAAGGGTGGCGAGCACCATCATCAGCACGAGCATATAGAACCATCTCGTGTAGAAAATCGAGATATTGAGCAGCTGGAACATACTGTTGAGCGCGGGAACCGCCGCGAAGAGTATGAGCAGCAGTATCATCTTCTTGAGCCAGCTCTTTCTGTGGAGCTGGAGATAAGCTATCACGCCCGTCATTCCGAAGAACGGCAGCCAGCCCGCGACGCTCGCCCATTTGCAGTTTGAATCGGGCGTGAAGGTCGGCAGAGCAGGTATGTCCGCCGGGAAAAAGAACGCGAGCAGCATCAGCCAGTAGCGCTGCGGTCTGTCGTAGACAAGAGCGTTCCAGCCCTTGGGGTAGCTGTCAAGGCGCGGATTGCCGAGAAGTCCGAGGACGCTCGGAAGCAGCATGAACATCGCGCCCGCAAAGCCTATGAGCACCTCGAGCGCGAGCAGAAGGAACTCGGTGATTCTGAACTTCCAAGTCTTCGTGCAGGCGAGGACAATGAAATACATGATTACAAACAGCGCCTGTCCGACGAAGAAGTAGTAGTTTACAACGCACGCCGCGCATACCGCGACCGCAAATATTCCGCGCCGCCTGTCGTAGAGGAAGCAGTCGAGAGCCGCGAGCAGCAGCGGAAACATCATCATCGGCTCGTGGAAGTGGAAGAAGAACACGTTGTAGAGCGAGAAGCCCGAGAACGCATAGAGGATTCCGCCGACAGCCGCGTAGCCCTTGAAGCGGACGTGGCGCTGCAGCCAGAGGTACGCCGACGAAGCGGTGCAGGCGAACTTCAATATCAGTATCGGACCGATAAGGTACGGCACGAATTCATTCGGGAACGGGATAGTCAGCCAGAAGAACGGACTGCCCATCAGATAGAAGCTGTAGCTCGCGAGGGTGTCGGTACCGAGGTCGGTCAGGTGGTTCCACCCGAGGGTGCCGTCGCGCACCTGTCCGTGAATGAGCTGGTAGAACGGGATCTCCTGTACGTTGAAATCACCGAAGTAGAAGAATATGCCGTTGTTAAAGACTATAAACGGCACAAACAGCAGCAGCGCCATGCACAGCGCGGCGGCGAAGGTCAGCGCCAGCCAGTGGCGGCTTTTTACGGAGTAGGGGTTGAGTCTTTTGCCCATATAATAACTTTCCTTTGACTTTTTGGGTGAGAGATACTATACTGATTAATGACAGCAGCGGCAGGTACAGCCCTGCTATGATACACTATCACTTTATTATAACACAAACAGACGTGAATTGCACTAATTTTTGTAAATTTTTTCAGGAGAAACCGTTATGTCACAATCAAATTTCTACGCCATGCTTTCGCGCATGAAATATATCAACCGCTGGGGTCTGATGAACAACACACGATACGAGAATATCAGCGAGCACAGCCAGCAGGTCGCGGTGCTCGCGCACTGTCTGGTTCTTATCCACAACAAGCGCTTCGGCGGCAGCCTCAACCCCGAGAGAGCCGCGCTGCTTGCGGTGTTCCACGACGCGACAGAAATCATCACCGGCGACATGCCCACCCCCGTAAAGTACGCGAACCGCGATATCCGCGATATTTACAAGGACATCGAGGACAAGGCTTCTGACAGGCTGACCTCTATGCTGCCCGAGGACTTCCGCGACGAATACAGCGATATCCTCAGGCAGTGCGGCAGCGGCGACGAAGAGCTCAGGGTCTTTGTCAAGGCGGCGGACAGGTTATCGGCACTTATCAAGTGCATCGACGAGATGCGCATGGGCAACGACGAGTTCAAAAAGGCAAAGGAGACCATCGAGCAGTCAATCCGCGATATGAAGCTGCCCGAGGCGGAGGTTTTTGAGCGCGAATTCCTGCCCGCGTTCTCACTTCCGCTCGACGAGATGTCGTAATGACGCGGTTTTTGCCAAAAGCCGCTCCGGTGTGAATAACACGTGAAAAATTGAGAAAAATATGCAATAACCGCTACTGTAAGCAGCCAAATTTCGTCACACTACGACTTAATATTTCTTTGAAGGAATTATTTGCGGGAATTATTATGATATAATATCTAAATGTTTATAGTGAATACATACGGTTAATTTGGAGGCGTTATATGGCTAACAAAGACAGTGTTGTAGATATCAGCTCCAATACTCAGGTATTTAAGCTGTACAACAAAAAAGGCAGGGTTCGCCGGATCCTCTGTTTGATTTTCTCCATTCTTTTCCTCTTGGGCGGCAGCGGACTTGTGTATTACTACACTATCCTCAATTCCATGAACTTCGTGGATATCTCCAAGGATCCGGATACAGGCTCCAAGCAGACAGGCGCGACCACACCCACCGTGGGCGAGCTCAACGGCAGCGGAACGCAGCTTACTGTCGGCGACGGACAGCTGCTTCAGGACAGCAAGGTCCTCAATGTTATGCTCTTCGGTGAGGATAACAAGGGCGAGGACGAGCACGGCAGAACCGACACAATGATCATGATGTCGATCGACAACCGCCACAAAAAGCTCAAGCTAACCTCGTTCCAGCGCGACACCTACGTATATATCCCCGGCTACGGCAACAATAAAATCAACGCCGCCTACACCTACGGCGGTCCGAAGCTGACGATCGAAACGATCGAGGCAAACTTCGGTATCAAGGTTGACCGCTACGCTGTCGTCGACTTCGACAGCTTCATCGATATCATCGACACCCTCCACGGCATCGACATGGAGGTCACCGCCGACGAGATCGCCTATATCAACTATCAGATGTACAAGAACGGCCAGTCCGACGAGTGGTCAACGATCAAGGATTCGCCCGGCATCGTCCACCTCAACGGTCAGGAAGCCCTCTGGTACGCGCGCAACCGCGGTCTGACAAAGGGCGAGGACGACAACGAGATCGGTCTGGACGGCGACGACTGGGACAGAACCTCACGTCAGCGCAAGCTGCTCGAGACTATGTTCAACCGCTTCAAGAGCGCCGACCTCGGACAGATCATCTCGATCGCAAGCTCCGTCGGCCCGATGATCACCACCAACCTCAAGAAGGACGAGATCACAGCTCTCGTTTCTCACGCGCTCACCTACCTGAGCTACGATGTTGAGCAGTATTACGTTCCCACCGAGGGTCTGTGGTACTACAACGACAACACCGACGTAGGCTCCGTAATCGAGATCGCGAACATGGACGCGCAGCGACTTGCCTTCGCGCAGTTCATTTACGAGGACGCGCTCACCTCGCCGACAGGCGAGACCTACCCCGCGCCCACTACCCTTCCCGCGGGATCTCCCGCGACGACTCCCCAGACTACGGGAACGCCGACGGCACCGCAATTCTAAATACAAACGGCACGCGCAGCGTAATGCTGCGCGTTTTGTTTTTTAAATTTAATATATTGAAACGCGCCTGAAAGTATGATATTATTTTATTACATTGATACCATAAAATCAAAGGAGAGATTAACATGAAAAACAAGCTGTTGAGCGCGGCGCTTGCCGCTGTCATCACCCTGTCCTGCTGCACCGCGTCCGTCGCGTCATTCAGCGCGGCACAGACGGACGATACTGCCGGCAGTTCGCAGTACGCGCAGGATTCGATCAGCGGCGCGGCGGTTCTGCACTGCTTCAACTGGTCGTACAACGAAATAAAAAAGAACCTGCCCCAGATTGCCGAGGCAGGCTACACTGCTGTTCAGACCTCGCCCGTTCAGCAGCCCAAGGACTACAAGTCGAGCTACACCGAGATGAGCGGTCAGTGGTGGAAGCTGTACCAGCCGCTCACGCTCAGCATTGCCGACGGCGGCACGTCATGGCTGGGCACTAAGGCGGAGCTGAAGGCTATGTGCGAGGAAGCGGACAACTACAACATCAAGGTCATCGTCGACATCGTATCGAACCACATGGCGAACAAGCAGGAGGGCGGCGGCTACAAGAACCTCAGCCCCGACGTCGAGAGCGATATGAAGAACGCCGACTACTACCACACCGAGACCTACGCCGCCTCGGACAGCGCACGCTACTCCATGACTCACGGCCACATCGGCATGCCCGACCTCAACACCGCCAACAGCCACGTACAGCAGCGCGTGCTCGGTCTGCTCGAGGAATGCGTTGACTGCGGAGTCGACGGCTTCCGCTTTGACGCGGCAAAGCACATTGAGCTGCCCTCGGACAACGACAAGACAAAGAGCGACTTCTGGTCTGTGATCATTAACGGCATAAAGAAGAAAAAGAGCGATGTTTTCTGCTACGGCGAGATACTCAATTCCGCCGCGACCGACACCACAAACTACACGGAGTACATCGCCATTACCGACAACAGAACCGGCAACTACGCGCTGTCGGTGGCTAAGAGCAAGAACGCGAAATCCCTTTCAAAGAACACGTATATGATGGGCGCAGCGGCGGCTGACTCTGTTCTCTGGGCTGAGTCGCACGACACCTACATGAACGAGGGTACCGACGCCATCGACAATTCGATCATATATAAGGCGTGGGCTATCACGGGCGCGAGAGCCGAATCCACCTCGCTCTACCTCGCGCGTCCGAACTCAAAGATGGGTCTTGCGAGCACCGACGACGGCTGGAAGAGCAAAACCGTCAGCGAGATCAACAAGTTCAAGAACTACTTCATGGGCGAGGGCGAAAGCCTCTCCTACTCCGGCAAAACCGCCTACATCGAGCGCGGCACAAAGGGCGTGAGCATCTCAAAGCTCGACGGCGAGGGCAGCGTAAGCCTTGAGGCTAAGTCCATGGAGGACGGCACCTACAAGGATCAGATCACGGGCAATACCTTCACCGTCAAGGACGGGATCATCAGCGGTGAGGTCGGCTCGACCTGCGTTGCTGTCGTATACAATCCCGAGCCCGAAAAGCCCACCGTCACCGTTACGATCGGCGACGCCGACCTCGACGGAGAAATCACGGTCAACGACGTTACGATGGTTCAGAAGTACATCGCCGAGCTCGAGAAGCCCGAGTATATCAAAGTTACCGGAGATACCAACGGCGACGGCACTGTGGACATCAACGACGCGAGCACAATTCAGATGTATCTGGCTGAAATGCCGGTTGAGAGCCTTGTCGGCAAAACCGTAAAGGTCGAAAAATAGAATTTTTACAGGTAAATAACCCGCGGCGGCAGTAATTCTGCCGCCTTTTTTTCGATAATAAAATTCTTTATTGAAAAATAATTTGACAAAATTGTAATTAACTCTTGACATTTTTGTCATAAAAAGGTAGACTATAATTAGCTGAAAGTGTATCCGAAGGGGTTCGCTTCACTTTTTTGCACCAAACCGAAAGGAGAAAGATAATGAAAAGAACATCGAAAATGATTGCGGCTGCTCTGGGCGCGACCATGCTCCTCGGCTCAGTCGGATTTGCCGCTGTGAGCGCGGCTGAAACAGAGCCTGACGCAAGCGTCGGCGCTTTGGTTGCCGCCGGCGAAGAAGTATCCGCACTCAACACGCCGAAGATTACCCGTACTCAGAACATCGACGGCGGCGTGCGCATCTACTGGGACGCTGTTGAAGGCGCTGAGGCTTACCGCGTATTCTATCTCGGCAGAAGCGGTTGGAAGGGAATGGGCAACACCACAGAAACCTCCTTTGTTGACGACGACGTCAACTCAGGCTCCACCTACACCTACACCGTGCGCTGCGTAAAGAAGGACGGCAGCGAGTTTACCAGCGACTACGACAAGGAAGGCTTCAAGGCGACCTACATCGCAAAGCCCAAGCTCAAGTACGCCGAGAGCGTATACGGCGGCGTTGAGATCGGCTGGGAGGCTCCCAAGGGCGCGACCAAGTACCGCGTATTCTACAAGGGCGCGAGCGGCTGGAGACGCATGGGCGACACCACCGAAACCACCTTCCTCGACGACGTTGTAACCTCCGGCAAGACCTATCAGTACACCGTCCGCTGCATTTCAGACGACGGCGAGGAGTATGTAAGCTCCTTTGACGACGCGGGAATCTTCGGCACCTATTATGCCGCTCCCGTGATTAAGAGCGCCGAGAGCATCGACGGCGGCGTTAAGCTGAGCTGGGACGCTGTTCCGGGCGTTTACAAGTACAGGGTTTACTACAAGGGCAGAAACGGCTGGACACGCTTCGGCGAGACAACAGGCACAAGCTTTGTTGACGACGACGTAAACTCCGGCTCCACCTACACCTACACGATCCGCGGTCTCAACAGCGACGACGACTTCATCACCGGCTACAACAAGGAAGGCTGGAAGGGTACCTACATCGCTGTTCCCCAGATCAGCGGCTTCACAAACACTCTCGACGGCGCGCAGCTCACATGGGCTCCCGTCAAGGGCGCGACCAAGTACCGCGTATTCTACAAGGACGGCAACAGCTGGGTAGGTATCAACAACACCACCGACACCACCTTCGTTGACACGGAAGTTGAATCCGGCAAGGAAAGAACCTACACCGTCCGCTGCGTTGACAACAGCGGCAACTACGTCAGCGACTACAGCCGCACAGGCTGGACAAATACTTACGTAGGCACTCCCTACATCTACCGCTACACCACCGACGCCGACACCAACGTAACCATCTACTGGTCAAAGTGCGACGGCGCGGCGGCTTACAGAGTATTCTACTACTCGGGCGGCACCTGGAAGGGTCTCGGCAACACTTCCTCCACTGAATTCAAGATCAAGCAGAATCCCGCCGCGACCGTTTACACCGTCCGCGCTCTGGACAAGAACGGCAGCTTTGCGAGCGACTACGACCACGTTGGCGTTACCGTAAGACGCGACGGCTATGCTCAGGACATAGACACCTACGTTCCGCGCTTCCTCTCAAGCAAGATCAGCGAGAATCACAACATCGCCCTGACCTGGGACGCTATTCCCGGCGCGGCGCTGTACAACATCTACCTCGAAACCGCTGACGGCGGTCTCAAGAAGATCGGCGAGTCCGAGGAGCGTTCCTGCACCATCACCAAGTCCACCCTCGGCACCAACCTCGCAGGCAAGACCTTCACCTTCCGCCTCAGAGCGGTTGACAGAAAGGGCAAGTTCATCTCGCAGTACAGCCCCAGCGGCTATGACGTAACATATCCCGAGGCTCTCAACATCGTCGGCAAGTTCACCACCACCGCCAAGGACGCTGTGAACGTAAGCTGGAAGGCTGTTGAGAAGGCTGAGACCTACAAGATCTATATGTATCACAACTACAGCCTTGACCGTGAGATCGAGACCTCCAAGCTCAGCTACAATATCCGCCTTGAGAAGCCCGAGGATTACTACGCGTTCGAGGTTCAGGCGTACGACAAGGAAGGCAACATCATCGCCATTCCCGGCAACGCCTTTGAGGTCAACCCCTAAGCAACGTCTGAAACAATAACAATTACAATATGGCAGGTTCCGACGGAGCCTGCCATGTTTTTTGTCCTGTGATTTATACAAAAATTATAAATGCTGTTGACTTTATTTAAGGAATGTGCTAGAATTTTGTCAGAGAATGTAATGTGATATTGCATTAACATTAAATTATAAGGAGGATTCATCATGGGCAAATTCGTAGTCAAGACTACCGCCAACGGAGGCTTCAAGTTTGATCTGAAGGCAGGCAACGGCGAGATCATCGCTTCCTCTCAGATTTACAAGTCAGAGAAATCCTGCAACGCGGGCATTGAGAGCGTAAGAAACAACTGCACCGCCGAGGTTGAGGATCAGACCGTTGAGAACTTCGAGGTCAAGAAACACCCGAAGTACGAGATGTACACCGACAAGGCTGGCGAGATCCGCTTCCGTCTCAAGGCGAAGAACGGCGAGATCATCGCCACTTCCGAGGGCTACAAGAAGAAGGCTTCCGCCCTCAACGGCATCGAGAGCATTAAGAAGAACGCTCCCGACGCGAATGTCGTTAAACTCGAAGCGTAAGCAATCTATAATTTAAAAAGACGAGGGGGCTGTCACCGCTGACAGTCCCCTTTTTCCATCTTTTCATATACCTGTTTTTCGTCTGATGACTTGGGCTTTTTCATAAAGCTGAACACCACCGCCAGACACGCGGAGAGGATCGCGGGCTGGAGAATGTTCTTCACAAACTCAAAGGTAAAAGCCGTATGAGTTATGAACGTCTTGTCAAACAGGACGTAGAGGTTGAAAAACACAATCGACGCCGCAATAAAACCGGCAATCTTCAACGCCTTAACCGCCATACGGTCACCTTCCTTCAAAACGCTATCTTTTCATATCTATACCATAACGCCCAAATGTGACAGAAATATGACAAAACAAAGAAAACAGGTTGAAAATTGTAACTTTTACAGCATCTTTCCGCTGTACCTCACCCTCGGCAGTCGCTCAAAATCGTAGTCTGCGAGGTCGTCCGGCGAAATACTCGCGCGGCTGCCCTCGTGCACCATCAGATTCGAGTCATCTCCGAGCTGCACCACAACCACAGGCTTGCCGGTTCCGTAGGCGTAGCCGCACTCCCAGGCGGTACCGCTGTCGCTGTAGGCTCCGCGGTAGAGCATCACAACGCAGTCGCAAAGGTCGATGTTCTCCCTGTCCATCTCAAAGGTCTCGCGCGACCAGCGCTCAGGCTCGGCATTCTTATCCGTGCGAACCTCGTGGAGTCTAGGGCTGAACACCTCAAATCCGCGCCCCATAAGTATCTTCTCGGCGCGGGTAACATCGGCAAGCTCTTCTTCGTTGAAAAACGGAGATGCGAGATAGATTTTCATACCGCCACCTCGATCCTGCCGCCTGCCGAGAGGTAACTGAGCCTCGGCATAAACCGCTTCATATATTCATACTGCTCAACGCCCGTGCAGTGGCAGGTGTAGTAGTCGGTATCATAGGACGCGAGGGTCTGACCCAATGCTTTGAGCCTTGCGCCGGGCTGCAGCTTGTTGAAGTGAAAGCCGCCGACGAGCACGTCGGGCTTGAACCAGTCAACGATATTTATTATTCCCTTGTGCGAGCAGCCGCTGATAAGCACGCGCCTGCCGTTCTCCTCAATCAGAAGGTAGTGCTCGTGGCGGAAGTCGTCGGGAATCAGCCTGCCGCTGTGTTCTGCGTTAAGTCCGAAGGAGCCGAGGTCGAGCTTCTTTTCGCGCTCGTTGCAGGAATACAAGGTCATATCATCAGCGATTTTTGTAACGCCGTCGGTGAAAACAAGTCTGTCGCTGTCCATGAGAGAAGTGTCGAGCCCGATGTATCTCTCGCCGTTGAAGTGCGGCTCAAAGGCGTAGCGGCTCAGAAATACGGGAGCCTTGCTGTTTATCTCCAGAAATCGTTCAAGACCGCCGCCGTGGTCGTAGTGTCCGTGAGAGAGGACGCATATGTCAACGTCCCTGAGGTCGATGTTCAGGCGCGATGCGTTGTCCGCGAACAGAGCGGTCTGACCCGTATCAAAAAGCAGGGCGCGTCCGTTCACCTCGATAAAAAGGCTCAGTCCGTGCTCGACGGGCAGTCCGAAGGCGCTCGTGTTCTCGGTCAGTGCGGTAATTTTCATAAAAATCACTCCTTGAATAATCCGATTGTATCACAAAGGAGTAATTTTGACAAGATACGGGAAAAACTTTCAAAAACGCTTTTACTTTCGCGCGGGATAGGCTATAATAGGTGTGTAATCTTTCAGAACAAGGGGCATAATATGGAAGAGCTGGTTAGATTTGACGGCGGAGAGCTGGAATACTTCTCCTTCGGCAGCGGTGAGAGGACGTTCGTGATTCTCCCGGGGCTGGGTACCAGGAGCATACTGTTCTCGCGCATGATGATTTCTGCGGCATACAAACGCTTCTGCGACGACTTTACGGTATACGTCTTTGACCGCCGCAGGAACCTTCCGCCGACTTACACAGTCCGCGAGATGGCGCATGACACAGCGGCGGCAATGAGAGCGCTCGGTCTGAGAAACGCCGATATCTTCGGAGCCTCGCTCGGAGGAATGACGGCGCAGTTCATCGCGATAGATTCGCCCGAGCTGGTGCGGAGTCTGGTGCTCGGTTCGACCGCGCCGAGGGTGAACAAAAGACTGCTCGAGGTCTCGGAAAAGTGGTCTGCGGCTGCCGACAGCGGCGACCTTGCAGCGCTTACGGAGAGCTTTCTCAAGCTGCTTTACTGCGACGCGACGATCGAAAAATACGGCGACCTGCTCGCTCACATGAACGACGGTCTGACCGACGAGGAGCTGCGGAGGTTCTCGGTTCAGGCGAGGGCTATCTCGGACTTCGACGCGTACAGCGAGCTGGATAAAATCAAATGCCCGACGCTCGTTCTGGGCGTTGAGGGCGACAAGGTCGTCACGGCTGACGCGTCGCGCGAAATCGCAGACAGGCTCGGGTGTGAGCTGTACCTCTACCCCGACAGCTACGGCCACTGTGTTTTTGACGAGGCTCCCGATTACAAGGACAGAATACTTAATTTTTTATACAAACACTGATTGACTAATGAGAGGTGATTGAGTTATGAACGAATTTTACTACAAGGACGCGCTGAAGCTCGGTCAGAAGGAAGCGCGGGCACGCACGTTTAAGGGACAATCGCCGTGTCTGCCCGTACTCGAGGATTTTGTGTCCTCGGCTATGATAAACACTGGCATCGATCTCGGACTGGTTCAGATTCCCGCCGAGCTTATCGTCGGCACAAAAACCCGCGGCAGGGTCAACGCCTTCGCGCCTAACTTCATGCCCGTTCTCGACGAAACGACAGAGTTCGCCGACAAGTGGGAGCATCTGTGTCAGGCTCACGTGACCGAGGGTATCCGCGATCCGATCAAGGCTTATGAATACATGAACCGCTTCTATGTCGAGGAGGGCAACAAGCGCGTCAGCGTGCTCAAGTTCTTTGACGCGGTCAACATCGTCGGCCACGTTATCCGCATCATGCCCACAGGCAGCGGCGACGAGGTCGATCTGTACAACGAGTTCCTCGACTTCTACAAGCTGACAAAGATCAACTTCCTCGAGTTCACCAAGAAGGGCAGCTACGCCCTGCTGCAGAAGGCTCTCGGCAAAGCAGTCGGCGAGGATTGGACTGAGGACGAGATCAGCCGCTTCACCGGCACCTACTACTACTTCAAGAAGGCATATATCCAGAACGGCGGCGAGAAGCTGCAGTCCACCGTCGGCGACGCGATGCTCAGCTACATCATGGTTTACGGCTACCACGAGCTCAAGGCGTCAGACCCCGCCGACATCAAGAAGAACCTGAGCAAGATGTGGCAGGAGGTCGAACTTCACGCCGAGGAGGAGCCGATTGAGGTCAAGACCGAGCCTGCCGAGGAGAAGAAAAAGGGCGTTATCTCAAAGATGATCTCCGCCGCGACCACTCCCTCCGTGCTCAGCGTCGCCTTCATTCACGACGGCACTCCCGAGCGCTCTGGCTGGATACACGACCATGAGAAGGGCAGAAAGTACGTCGAGCGCATCTTTGAGGATAAGATCGTCACCACTCCCTACTACAACGCAATGGAAAACGACGCGCTCAAGGTCATTGAGCTGGCGATCGAGGACGGCGCTGAGCTGATCTTCACCACCTCCCCGAGACTGGCTCAGGCGAGCCTCCGTGCTGCGGTTGAGCACCCCGAAATCAGCATCATGAACTGCTCGCTCAACAAGTCGCACCGCTACATCTCGTCCTATTACACCAGAATGTACGAGGCGAAGTTCATTCTCGGTGCGATAGCGGGCTCGCTCACGAAGAGCGACAAGCTGGGCTACGTCTGCGACTACCCGATCTACGGTCAGATCGCCGCGATCAACGCCTTTGCCCTCGGCGCTCAGATGGCAAACCCGCGCGCTAAGGTATACCTCGAGTGGTCGGCTGTCGACGGCGCAAGAGCCGCGGCTATGAAGCTCGTCGAGCAGGGCATTCACTATATCTCATCACAGGACACCGCGCGCTTCCGCGAGGACGACCGCGAAATCTACGGTCTGTCCTACATCAACGGCGAACGCTCGGAGCTTATCGCCAACCCCGTCTGGAAATGGGGCGTTTACTACGAGCAGATCCTCCGCCGCTTCCTCAACAAGACCATGCAAGAGGAGTATCAGGAGAGCAACAAGGCGCTAAACTACTACTGGGGTATGTCCGCAGGAGTTGTCGACGTTGTTTACGCGCCCAAAATGGAGCGCGCCTCCAAACGCTTCGCGGATTTCCTGCGCGACGGAATCATTCAGAACGTCTGCACCCCCTTCCTCACTCCGCTGACAAAGCAGAACGGCGAGATTATCGGCGCGGGTCAGAAATCGCTCGCTCTCGACCAGATCATCAGCATGGACTACCTCGTCGAGAACGTGATCGGCACGATCCCGCAGTACGGCGACCTCAACGAGATGGGCAAGGCAACCGTTGACATCGCGGGCGTTGAACCCGCTCAGGAAGCCGCCGACGACACCCGGGAAGCTGCACAAGGCGGTGAGGCTCAGGAAACGGAGGCGGTTGAGTCATGAGGATTCTTGCCGTTTCCGACATAGAGTCAAAGTCGCTGTACGACTTTTTCTCACCCGATAAGGTCGAGGGCGTTGAGCTCATCATCGGCTGCGGAGACCTCAGAGAGGAATATCTGGAGTTTCTGGTGACGATGATGAACGTCCCTCTGCTCTACATACACGGAAACCACGACGACCACTTCAAGCGCGAGCCCGAGGGCTGCGTCTGTATCGACGACAAGTTCTACGAGTACAAGGGTATCCGCTTTGTCGGACTGGGCGGCTCGTTCCGCTACAGAGACGGTCAGTACATGTACACCGAGCGCGAGATGAAAAGGCGGATTTTCAGGCTCTGGCCTAAAATCCACTTCCACAAGGGCTTTGACGTACTCGTCACCCACTGTCCCGCGCGGCACCTGAACGACTTTGACACCATCACCCACCGCGGCTTTGACTGCTTCAACAAGCTGCTCGAGAAGTACAGGCCAAAGCTGTTCATGCACGGTCACATTCACCGCAACTACGGCGCGAGGATTCAGCAGAAGTCCGAGCATGACGGCACCCTCGTGATCAACGCGTCCGACTACTGCATATTTGATATCGATTTATAATACATACAACAAAGGCTCCGCAAACGCGGAGCCTTTAATTATATCAGCTGTTGGTCGAACTCGTACAGCGCCTCGTTGATCTCAAAGCGGTTGTAGTTGCCGCGGCTGATGAAGTATTCGATTATTATGTCAAACTTGCTGCTGTGCGAGAGCGCGAAGCCTGCCTTCATGAGCAGCTTCTTCGTTTCCTCAAGACTCAGCTCAAGCGCCACAGCAAGCGCTACAGCCGTCTGGCGGCTCGGCTTGTAGAGGCGGTTTCCGCGCAGCTTCGAGAACAGCTTGCGGTCGATCTCAGCCTTCTTGTAGCACTGTGCGTCGGTCATTCCGCGCTCGTCGATCTTGCGCAGAACCATCTCGGAAAAACTCTCGTCCATTCCGCTGAGAGCGTCGCTCAGGCTGATTGACGCCGCGCCCGGCATCTGCGCGTCGCTCAGGCTGATTGACGCCGCACCCGGCATCTGCGCGGAATTCAGGGCATGTGATCCGCCCGCCTTGGGCGCGCTTGTTCTCTCACTTTCAAACCGCTGCGACGGCTGCGGAGAGAAGTCCGCGGGTTCGTCGGCGGCTGCCGCTTCTTCGGGAAGATTAAGACGGCTGTCGATGTACTGCTTTAGCTCTGTCAGCGTCGCGGGCTCAAGCCTCGGGATTCGCTGACGGCGGAATTTCGGGAACATATGATCACCTTTATTGCAAAAACGCCCGCGGAAATCCGCGGGCGTTATGATTTAGATTACGTTTGTCTCGTCAAAGGACTCGTCTGCCGCTTCGGCAGTGTTCTCGAGCTGAACCTTGGAGTAACGCGGCATGCCTGTTCCCGCGGGAATGAGCTTACCAATGATTACGTTCTCCTTGAGGCCTACGAGCGGATCCGCCTTACCCTTGATGGCAGCCTCGGTGAGTACACGGGTGGTCTCCTGGAAGGAAGCCGCGGACATGAAGCTGTCGGTTGCGAGCGCCGCCTTGGTGATACCGAGGAGCAGCTGGGTGAAGGTAGCCTCTCTGAGGCCTTCCTCGCCTGCCGCAACGCGCTTCTTGATCTGCTCGTTCTCGTAGAGCACGTCGTTCTTGTCGTAGGTCTGACCCGAGAGGAATCCCGTGTCGCCCGCGTCGTCGACTCTGACCTTGCGCATCATCTGACGTACGATGACCTCGATGTGCTTGTCGTTGATCTCAACACCCTGCAGGCGGTATGTCATCTGTACCTCGGAAATGAGGTAGTTCATAACAGCCTCGGGGCCGAGAATGTCGAGAATGTCGTGGGGGTTGACAGCACCGTCGGTGATCTTGTCACCCTTGCGGATCTGGTCGCCCTCCATGACCTTTACGCGGAAGCCGAAGGGAATCAGATAGGTTCTCTCGTCGCCTGTTTCCTTGTTGTAGATAACGGCGTGACGCGCGTTCTTGATCTCCTCGAAACGCACCTCACCGTCGATCTCACTGATGATCGCGAGGCTCTTGGGACGTCTCGCCTCAAAGAGCTCCTCAACACGCGGAAGACCCTGTGTGATATCCTCGCCGCCCGCGACGCCGCCTGTATGGAAGGTACGCATGGTAAGCTGTGTACCGGGCTCGCCGATGGACTGGGCCGCGATGATACCTACAGCCTCACCGACTGTTACGGGCATGCGGTTCGCGAGGTTCGCGCCGTAGCACTTGCGGCATGCGCCGTGCTTTGCGCGGCAGGACAGTACGGAACGGATCTTGATGCTCTTGACGCCGGACTCAACGATGATGTCAGCCTCGCTGTCGCCCATCATTACGTCCTTGGAAACGAGTACGTTGCCGTTGGAATCGCAGAAGTCGTCGAGCAGGTATCTGCCGAGCAGACGCTCACGGAGAGGCTCGATGACGTTGGAGCCGCTCGCGACGATGTCGAAGATCTCGACGCCTTCGGTGGTGCCGCAGTCCTCGTCGCGGATAATAACCTCCTGCGATACGTCGACAAGACGGCGGGTCAGGTAACCCGAGTCGGCGGTACGGAGCGCGGTATCGGCAAGACCCTTACGCGCACCACGCGAGGAGATGAAGTATTCGAGAATGTTAAGGCCTTCACGGTAGTTGGCTCGGATAGGAATTTCGATCGTCTTACCGGAGGTATTCGCGATAAGTCCGCGCATACCGGCGAGCTGACGGATCTGGCTCATACTACCACGCGCACCTGAATCCGCCATCATGAAGATGGGGTTGTAGCGGTCGAGGTTGCCCTGCAGCTTGTTGGTTACGTCCTCGGTAGCCTGGTTCCAGATCTTGAGGATCTCCTCGTAACGCTCCTCATCGGAACGCAGACCGAGCATGTATTCCTCGCGGATCTCGTCGACTTCCTTCTCGGCGGCGGCGATGATTTCCTTCTTCTCGGGCGGGATAACCGCGTCGCATACCGCAACGGTGATAGCGCCCTTGGTGGAGTACTTGTAGCCCTGCGCCTTGATGTCGTCGAGGAGCATGCTTGTGCGTGCGGTGCCGTGCTTCTTGATGCATGCGTCGATGATCTTCTTGAGTCCGCTCTTGCCGACCAAGAAATCGACCTCAAATTTGAACAGGTTCTCGGGATTGCTTCTGTCTACAAAGCCCAGATCCTGCGGAATGGGATTGTTGAAAATAATCTTGCCGATCGTGGTATCCACGATGCCGGTCCTGATCTCGCCGTCGATCTCAAGCTCGCGGCGAACCTTGATTTTGGAGTGAAGCTCGATGACGCCTGTCTGGTACGCCATCATGACCTCGTCGACGTTGCGGAATACCTTGCCTTCGCCGCGCTCGCCGTCCTTGTCGAGGGTGAGGTAGTAGGAACCGAGGATCATATCCTGAGTCGGAACCGCTACGGGCTGACCGTCGGAGGGCTTGAGCAGGTTGCCTGCCGCGAGCATGAGGAAGCGCGCCTCAGCCTGAGCCTCTGCGGAAAGCGGTACGTGAACCGCCATCTGGTCGCCGTCGAAGTCAGCGTTGAACGCGGTACATACCAGCGGATGGAGCTTGATGGCTCTGCCCTCTACGAGCACCGGCTCGAACGCCTGGATACCCAGACGGTGAAGGGTTGGCGCACGGTTGAGCATTACGGGGTGACCCTTGATTACGACCTCGAGAGCGTCCCAGACGTTCTCCTTGGCTCTCTCGACCGCCTTGCGCGCGGACTTGATGTTCTGCTCTGCCTTTGTCTCAACGAGGCGCTTCATTACGAAGGGCTTGAACAGCTCGAGAGCCATCTCCTTGGGCAGGCCGCACTGATAGATCTTCAGCTCAGGGCCTACGACGATAACCGAACGACCCGAGTAGTCGACACGCTTACCGAGAAGGTTCTGACGGAAGCGTCCCTGCTTACCCTTGAGCATATCGGAGAGCGACTTGAGCGCGCGGTTGTTCGGGCCCGTTACGGGTCTGCCGCGTCTGCCGTTGTCGATAAGTGCGTCTACGGACTCCTGGAGCATGCGCTTCTCGTTGCGGATAATGATCTCGGGAGCGTTGAGCTCGAGGAGCTTCTTAAGACGGTTGTTTCTGTTGATAACACGACGGTAGAGGTCGTTGAGGTCGGAGGTCGCGAAGCGGCCGCCGTCGAGCTGTACCATCGGGCGGATATCGGGCGGAATTACCGGAACTACGTCGAGGATCATCCACTCGGGACGGTTGCCCGAAATGCGGAAGCTCTCCACTACGTCGAGTCTTTTGAGAATGCGGACTCTCTTCTGTCCCGTCACGCCCTCGAGCTCCTCGTGGAGCTCAGCCGAGAGCTTTTCGAGGTCGATCTCGGCGAGGAGCTTCTGAATGGACTCAGCGCCCATTCCGGCCTCGAAGTCGTCCTCGTATTTCTCGCGCATATCGTTGTACTCGCTCTCGGAGAGCACCTGATACTTGGCGAGGTCGCGGCAGTCGCCGGGATCCGTTACGATGTACTGCGAGAAGTAGAGCACGTTCTCGAGCACCTTCGGGGAAATGTCAAGCATAAGGGCGATACGCGAGGGTGTGCCCTTGAAATACCAGATGTGAGATACGGGCGCGGCAAGCTCGATGTGACCCATGCGCTCGCGTCTTACCTTGGAACGGGTGACCTCAACGCCGCAGCGGTCGCAGATCTTACCCTTGAAGCGGATTCTCTTGTACTTACCGCAGTGGCACTCCCAGTCCTTTGTCGGGCCGAAGATCCTCTCGCAGAACAGACCCTCTCTCTCGGGCTTGAGTGTGCGGTAGTTGATGGTTTCGGGCTTGGTTACCTCGCCGTATGACCACTCTCTGATTTGATCAGGGGAAGCAAGTCCGATTTTAATTGAATCAAAAACGTTGTTGTCTATCATTTATTCTGCCTCCCTATTAAAGCTCGTCTGTGCCGAAGTCGTCGAAGTCAAAGTAGCCGTCGTCGTCAGACTCCTCGTCGGCAAGAGAATCGTCAAACATGTTGCCTTCTTCTCCGCCCTCGTCGAGGGTGTAGCCGTCCATGGAGGTCATAACGCTGTCCTCGTCGAACTCGGTACCCGCCGCGTCGGCGATGTCCTCGTCCTCCTCGAACTTCTGCTTGATGTCGATTTCCTCACCCTGCTCGTCGAGCACTCTTACGTCGAGCGACAGCGACTGAAGCTCCTTGATGAGTACGCGGAAGGACTCGGGGATTCCCGGAGCGGGGATATTCTGACCCTTGACGATAGCCTCGTAGGTCTTGACACGTCCGACAACGTCGTCCGACTTGACCGTGAGGATCTCCTGCAGGGTGTAAGCCGCGCCGTAAGCCTCGAGCGCCCAAACTTCCATCTCACCGAAGCGCTGTCCGCCGAACTGCGCCTTACCGCCGAGAGGCTGCTGGGTAACGAGGGAGTAGGGACCTGTTGAACGCGCGTGGATCTTTTCGTCAACGAGGTGATGGAGCTTGAGGTAGTACATGTATCCGACGGTTACGGGGTTATCGAATGGCTCGCCCGTTCTGCCGTCGATGAGGGTGGTCTTGCCGTCCTCACTGTAGCCCGCGTCCTTGAGCGCCTCGAAGATATCGCCTTCGTGAGCGCCGTCGAATACGGGAGTCATAATCTTCCAGCCGAGCGCCTTTGCGGCGTAGCCGAGGTGAACCTCGAGAACCTGACCGATGTTCATACGGGAAGGTACGCCGAGGGGGTTGAGTACGATGTCGAGCGGAGTACCGTCGGGCAGGAAGGGCATATCCTCAACGGGGAGAATACGCGAAACGACGCCCTTGTTTCCGTGGCGACCCGCCATCTTGTCGCCGACGCTGATCTTGCGCTTGAGCGCGAGGTAAACTCTTACTACCTCTTTTACGCCGGGCTGCAGCTCGTTGCGGCTGTCGGAACGGGTGAATACCTTTACGTCGACAACAGTACCCTGTTCGCCGTGGGGTACGCGGAGGGAGGTATCTCTGACCTCTCTCGCCTTTTCGCCGAAGATTGCGCGGAGCAGTCTTTCCTCGGCGGTGAGCTCTGTTTCGCCCTTGGGAGTTACCTTACCTACGAGGATATCGCCAGCCTTTACCTCTGAGCCGATCTGGATAATACCGTTCTCGTCGAGGTACTTGAGCACGTCGTCGCCGACGTTGGGGATATCGCGTGTGATCTCCTCGGGTCCGAGCTTTGTGTCGCGCGCCTCGGTGTCGTACTCCTCAATGTGGATAGAGGTGTAAACGTCGTCGCGGACGATCTTCTCGTTGAGGAGAACCGCGTCCTCGTAGTTGTAGCCTTCCCAGGTCATGAAGCCGATGAGGGCGTTCTTGCCGAGGGCGATTTCGCCGTTTTCGGTGGCGGGACCGTCGGCAAGCACGTCGCCTGCCTTTACTCTCTGTCCTCTCTCAACGATCGGGCGCTGGTTGAAGCAGGTGCCCTGGTTGGAGCGGAGGAACTTGATAACTTCGTAATCCTTGACATTGCCGTCGTCGTACTGAACGCGGATATTTCTCGCGTCGACGCTCATGACGATACCGTCGCCCTCAGCGAGAATGCAGACGCCCGAGTCGGTGCCTGCCTTGTACTCCATGCCGGTGCCGACGATAGGAGCCTCCGAGCGGAGAAGCGGAACAGCCTGACGCTGCATGTTCGCGCCCATCAGAGCACGGTTCGCGTCGTCGTTTTCAAGGAAGGGGATCATAGCCGTAGCGACGGATACAACCATCTTAGGAGAAACGTCCATGTAGTCAAAGCGCGCCGCGGGAAGCTCGACGAATTCGTCGCGGTAACGGCCTACGACCTTGGAATGTACGAATCTGCCGTTCTCGTCGAGCGGCTCGTTCGCCTGCGCTACGTAGTAGTTATCCTCAACGTCCGCGGTCATGTAGACGACCTCTTCGGTGACAATGCCGGTTTCCTTGTCGATCTTGCGGAAGGGAGCCTCGACAAAGCCGTACTTGTTGATCTTCGCAAAGGACGCGAGGTAGGAGATCAGACCGATGTTGGGTCCTTCAGGGGTCTCGATAGGACACATGCGGCCGTAGTGGGTGTAGTGAACGTCACGAACCTCGAAGCTCGCTCTGTCTCGCGAGAGACCGCCGGGGCCGAGTGCCGAAAGACGGCGCTTGTGGGTCAGCTCGGCGAGCGGGTTTGTCTGGTCCATGAACTGTGACAGCGGCGAGGATCCGAAGAATTCCTTGATTGCCGCGGTTACGGGACGGATATTGATAAGTGAGTTGGGTGAGAGATTCTCCATGTCCTGTGACTGGGTTGTCATTCTCTCGCGGACAACTCTCTCGAGTCTTGAGAAGCCGATGCGGAACTGGTTCTGAAGCAGCTCGCCTACGCAGCGGATACGGCGGTTGCCGAGGTTATCGATGTCGTCGGTGTTGCCGACGCCGTGGGCAACGCAGTTGAGGTAGTTGATGGTCGCGAAGATGTCCTCAACGGTGATGTAGTTGGGCACGAGTTCATTTACGCGCTCGCGGAGCATGCTCTTGAGTTCGTCCTCGTTCTGAGCAGCGTCGAGTATCTCGCAGAGAACGTCGAAACGGACGTTTTCCTTTACGCCGCACTCCTCCTCAGCGTCGAAGTCAACGTAGCAGCCGATATCTACCATGCCGTTGGAGATGACCTTGACGGTCTCGCCCTCGGCGTTCTTTACATAAGCGACGGTAACGCCCGCGTTCTCGATCTCGAGAGCCTTCGCCTTGCTGAGCTTCTCATCTCTGAGAGCGAGCACCTCGCCTGTGCGGGGATTAGCGAGCGGCTCCGCGAGGACATTGCCCTCGAGGCGGTTGGCGATGCCGAGCTTCTTGTTGTATTTATATCTGCCGACGCGCGACATATCGTAGCGGTTCTCGTCGAAAAACAGATTGTTGACATGTGTCTGGGCGCTCTCGACCGTGGGAGGCTCCGACGGACGCAGCTTCTTGTAGACCTCGATAAGACCCTCTTCTGTGTTGTGAGCCTGATCCTTCTCGATGGTCGCCTTGATCCTCTCGTCGTCGCCGAAGTAGTCGAGGATCTCAGCGTCGGTGCCGAGGCCGAGCGCTCTGATAAAGGAGGTGACGGGCAGCTTTCTGTTCTTGTCTATGCGGACATAAAATACGTCGTTGATGTCGGTCTCGTACTCGAGCCACGCGCCGCGGTTAGGGATAACGGTGGTCGAATAGAGCTTCTTACCTGTTTTGTCGTGATCCATCTTGTAGTACACGCCCGGCGAACGGACGAGCTGTGATACGATGACGCGCTCCGCGCCGTTGATCACGAAGGTGCCGCTGGGAGTCATCAGCGGGAAGTCACCCATGAATACGTTGCTTTCTTTGATTTCGCCTGTCGATTTATTGAGCAGACGCGCGGTAACTCTGAGCGCGGCGGAGAACGTCGCGTCACGCACCTTACATTCGATGACACTGTAGTTGGGATGGTCGACATCGAGCTTATAGTCAATAAAGTCGAGCACAAGGTTGTCCTGGTAATCGGTGATACCCGAGACGTCCCTGAATACCTCCTTGAGACCTTCCTCAAGGAACCACTTGTAGGAAGCCTTCTGAACCTCGATAAGGTTCGGCATATCGATTACTTCATCAATTTTACCGAAGCTCATGCGCTCGGTATTGCCCAGCTTTACGGGTTTGACATTAACCATATGCGTATCCACACTCCTTCTTTTTTTCTCGTCACAACGGGGCCTTGAAATCACTGAAATGACCGCCCGAAAAAAGATACGAAAAGTCACTTGACAGAATGGATTTTTTGTGATAATATCCCCTTGTTAAAAGGTTTTTTTCAGAAAAAATCCGTGCCTTTCGGTACATAACCCCATTATGGTACATTTTACTATTTTACTCTCCCAAAGGGTAGTTGTCAAGTAGTTTTGACGAATTTCCAATAAAATTTTAACACTTTTTTAATTGTTAATGCTCTGTGAGAATAATTTGCTCGCGGAGTTTATTTTTTTGCCCAAAAGATACGCCCGACGACGTGTATGGAAATATTGCTCTCCTGAAAGGTACGAATTTACCCCCGCCTGCCGAACTGTCAGCCGCCAAGGGGTCTGAGCGATTGACAAACAGCCGTGAAAAGGGTAAAATATATCATTAGAAAAGGCGCGCGCCGCCAAAGGAGAATTTTATGCCCGTATATAAAATCGCCGAGCTTCCTATCCTTATTGACCCCGTCACAAAGCAGACCGAAAAACGCCTGCAGCCATTCCTCTGCGACAGTGCGGAGTACGAGTTTGACGCGTCGGTCAGCAGGGAGGAGATCGAGGCTTATATAGAAATATCAAAAACGCCCTGTCTGCCCTATCTCGCCGAGGACGCGCTCGTGCTGACCAAAATCAGCCGCGAAGTGCTCAGCGGCTACAACGGCTGCTTCTTCCACTCCTCGAGCCTCGAGCTTGACGGAGAGGGCTACCTCTTCACCGCTCTGAGCGGCACGGGAAAGTCAACCCACACCGCGAACTGGCGCAGATATTTCGGCGACAGGGTCACGATGATAAACGACGACAAGCCGCTTATCCGCAAGATCCACGATAAATACTACGTATGCTCGACGCCGTGGATGGGCAAGTCGGACATCGGCTGCAACATGGTTTCGCCGATAAAGGCGGTCTACGTGCTCAAGCGCGGAGAGGAAAACATAGCCGGGATCACCACACCCGCAAAGCAGATACGCCAGCTCATGGAGGCGACGCTTTTGCCTGATAATAAGGAAAACATGGTCAAGCTGCTGACGCTGTTTGACGATTTGTTTTTGCACGTAAAGCTTATCGAGCTGTACTGCACGCCCGACGTTGACAGCGCAAGGGTCGCTTATGAGGCGGCTCAGGATTAATTTGTAAAGGAGAATTTCATGCTTCCTCCCGTAGTAACAGTTGACAATATGCGCCGCAGCGACGCCGAAACAATCGCTAAGCGCGTTTCCTCAGCGGAGCTCATGCGCCGAGCCGCGCAGGGAATATATAACTCAGTTAAATTCGTCGGCAGGGTCGCGATAGTCTGCGGCTCGGGCAACAACGGCGGCGACGGATATGCCCTCGCGTGTATCCTGCTGCAAAACGGCATCACACCGACCGTTTTCCGCCTGAGCGACAAGTTCTCGACCGACGGACTATACTACTACCGCACCGCTATGGGTATGGGCTGCGAGGAAGGAAATATCAATATTCCCGCGCCCTTTGAGGGCTATGACATCGTCGTCGACTGCATTCTCGGCACCGGCTTCAAGGGCGAGGTAAGGGACGACATCAGGCTCGCGATCGAAGCGATAAACGCCTGCAGCGCCTTTGTTATCTCCGCCGACATCAACAGCGGAATCAACAGCGACACGGGAGTTGCCCAGATTGCCGTGAACTCCGACCTGACGGTTTCGATCGGTGCGTACAAAACCGGAATGTTCCTCGGCGACGCGCCGTATTATATAGATAAGCTGGTGAACGTCGACATCGGCATCGAGCTGATCGACGACCCCTACCGCCTGATCGACTTCGAGCAGCTTCACCTCTTTGAGGGCTACAACTCCGAGGTCTACACCATGGAGGAGTTCCTCGAAAAGACGGGCGCGACTCCCGAAACGCTCGACGCGGGCGGCTTTGTCCTCGAAATGACAAAAGCTCAGCGCAAAACCATCGTAGTAAAGACCGAACACACCGCCGTAGTCGGCGACCTCAACTACGTCTACTTCGCGGCGGACTATATTCATAATTAAGGAGCTGCTATGCGTAACTTTTTCGAGAAGTTCATGATGTTCATGCAGGGCAGGTACGGCATGGACTCACTGAACGGCTTTATCCTCGTGCTGTCGTTCGTTATCTGGACGGTCAACATCTTTGTTTTCAACCGTCTGGCTCACTATATTATAATGGTGGTTCAGCTTCTGCTCGTCGCGCTGTTTATCTTCCGCATGCTCTCGCGCAACGTCACAATGCGCTCCGCCGAGAACCGCAGATTTCAGAAGGTGTATGAACCCGTCAAAAATTGGGTACAATTAACATACAAGCGCATTCGCGACCGCAAGGACTACCGCTACCTCAAATGCCCCGTCTGCAAGGCGCAGCTGCGCGTGAAAAATATCAAGGGCAGACACAACGTCCGCTGCCCGAAATGCAGAAGCGAGTTTGAGAAGAAGATATGACCACGGCGGTGCCTGCCTCAAAAACACTTGACTTTTGACATTTCTGTGATATACTGATATTACTAAAAGAAGGCTGAGCCTTTGGAAAGGAAGGAACATATGGCTGACGAGATCCTGATGGAAGAGATGGAGAACGAAGCTCCGCTGATTACCCTCGAGGACGAGGAAGGCAATGAAATGGAGTTCGAGTTTCTCGACATCGTTGAATATGAGGGCGAGGAGTACATCGTTCTGATTGAAAACAACGAGGACGCCGACGAGGTCGTTATCCTCAAAATCAACCCGATCGACGACGAAACCGAGGAGTACCTCAGCATTGAGGACGAGGAACTTTTGGACAAGCTGTTCGATATTTTTAAGAAAAAATACGAAGGCGACATTAAATTTGAGTAAACTGACAGCGACGCTTCTGCGCCGCTGTTTTATTTTAACATATTGGAGGTATTTATGAGAAAAATTCTTGTTACGGGCGGAACCAACTTTGTCAGCCGCTTCACGGCGGAGTATTTCGTCAAAAACGGCGACGAGGTCTATGTGCTCAACCGCGGAAGCCGCGAACAGGTCGACGGCGTCAAGCTCATTCAAGCTGACCGCTTCAACCTCACCGACGAGCTGAAAGACATTCACTTCGACGCGGTGCTCGACATCTGCGCCTACTCGGGCGGCCACGTGAACGCTCTGCTCGACGCCCTCGGAGAGTTCGACGACTTCATTCTCATCAGCTCGAGCGCTGTATACCCCGAGACGAACCCTCAGCCCTTCACTGAGGAACAGGAGCTCGGCGCGAACTCTGTCTGGGGCGACTACGGCACAAACAAGATCGCCGCCGAGAACGCTCTGCGCGAGCGCGTGCCCGGGGCGTATATCCTCCGCCCGCCATACCTCTACGGCAAGTACGAAACCATATACAGAGCTCCGTTCGTCTTTGACTGCGCGCTTTCGGACAGGCGCTTCTATATCCCCGAAGCTGACCGCTGGCTGCAGTTTTTCAACGTCCGCGACCTCTGCCGCTTTATGGATATCCTACTGACAGAGCACCCCGGGAACCGCGTTTTCAACGTCGGCAACCCCGAGATGACCTCGGTCAAGGAGTGGGCTGAGCTGTGTTACAAAGCGGCGGACAGGGAGCCCGTGCTCGTGCGCGTCGACGACAACTTCACCGTCCGCGACTACTTCCCCTTCCACCCCTACCACTACTACCTCGACGTCACGAAGCAGCAGGCGCTTATGCCCGAGCTTACGCCGCTCGACGAGGGTATCAAAGAGGAATTTGACTGGTATGTTGAGGAAAAGCCCGAGATGTACCACAGGGATTATCTCGGCTTTATCGACAGAGAATTTTCAGCGGACGAAAAGTAAGTTGACGGAAAACGCAGGCCTGCCGCTGCCGGCTAATAAATATACATGACAAAACCTGACAATTTTACTATTAAGTCGCATGGGCTGGAAACAAAATTAGGCAAACTAATTCTTGCAATCAGCGCATAAATACTGTATAATAGGAGTAATTATGAAATTTGGGAATGGAGGTTTGTAAATGGATAAAAAAACAGTTGATCTGTCCCTTCTCGACGGCGTTCTCGCCGAGTACGCTTCCGTCAAGGGCAGCCTGATTACCATTTTGCAAAACACACAGGATATTTACGGCTATCTGCCCCGCGAGGCTATTGAGCTGATTTCGGAGAAAACAGGCATCGCCACCTCCGAGATCATGGGCGTAGGTACCTTCTACACACAGTTCAGATTCGAGCCCGTCGGCAAGTATCTGATCATGCTCTGTCAGGGCACCGCCTGCCATGTCAACTCCTCCGAGCTGATTCTGCAGACAATCAAGGACGAGCTCGGCATCGAGGACGGCCAGACCACTGAGGACGGCCTGTTCTCGCTCAAGTGCGTAGCTTGTCTGGGCTGCTGCTCACTCTCCCCCGTTATGATGATCAACGAGGATACATACGGCAGCCTCACACCCGACAAAACAAAGAAAATCCTCAAGGAGTTAAGGGAGGCGGCACAGCAGTGAGAATCGTAATCGGACAGGGCTCCTGCGGTATCGCCGCGGGCGCCGAAAAGGTAAGAAAGGCGCTTTTAGCCGCCAACGTAAATCCCGCCGACGTGTCCATCACGGGCTGTATCGGCATGTGCTACCTCGAGCCCATCGTTGACATCTACGACGATGACAACAACCTCACAAGGCTCGTAAAGGTCAGCGAAAACGACGCTGCCGCTATCGCTTCCTTCGTTGAGAGCGGCGACGTAAAGGCTGTCGAAAACCTCGTTGTTACCGAGGAGGACAGCGAATTCCTCTCCAAGCAGACACGAATCGCGCTGCGCAATTGCGGCGTTATCAACCCCGAGCAGATCGACGCCTACACAAACGCGGGCGGTTATACCGCTCTGAAAAAGGCTCTCTGCGAGCTCAGCCCCGAAGAAGTCATCGAGATCATCAAGACCTCGGGTCTCGCGGGCAGAGGCGGCGCAGGTTTCCCGACATGGTTCAAGTGGAACGCCGCACGTCAGAGCGCGGGCGACGAGAAATACCTCATCTGTAACGCCGACGAGGGCGATCCCGGCGCGTTCATGGACAGAGCGGTAATCGAGTCCGACCCCCACAACCTCATCGAGGGCATGCTCATCGGCGCTTACGCTATCGGCGCGAAGCACGCTGTAGTATACGTCCGCGCCGAGTATCCTCTCGCGATCAAGCGCCTCAAGAACGCTATCGCTCAGGCTAAGGACAAGGGCATCATCGGCGAGAACATCTTCGGCACCGGCTTCTCATGTGACTTCACCATCAAGGCGGGCGCGGGCGCGTTCGTATGCGGTGAGGAGACCGCTCTTATCGAGAGCCTCGAGGGGCACAGAGGTATGCCCAGACTCAAGCCTCCGTTCCCGGCACAGTCGGGCTTCTGGAGAAAGCCTTCAAATATCAACAACGTCGAGACCTTCGCTAACGTAGCGTGGATCATCAACAACGGCGGCGAGGCGTTCGCGGCTATGGGTACCGAGGGCTCAAAGGGCACCAAGGTATTCGCCGTTACAGGTAAGGTAAAGCGCTCTGGTCTTGTTGAGATCCCGATGGGCAAGACGCTGCGCGACGTTATCTTCGACATCGGCGGCGGCATGAAGACCGACAAGCCCTTCAAGGCTGTCCAGATGGGCGGTCCTTCCGGCGGCTGTATCCCGTCAGACCTCATCGACACCGTTATCGACTACAAGGCTCTCGGTGCGACAGGCGCTATCATGGGCTCCGGCGGTATGGTCGTCATGGACGAGAGCACCTGCATGGTCGGCATGGCTAAGTTCTTCCTCGACTTCACAGCCAAGGAGAGCTGCGGAAAGTGCATTCACTGCCGTATCGGCACAAAGCGCATGCTCGAGATGCTCGAGAGAATCACCAAGGGCGAGGGCAAGGAAGGCGACATCGAGCTGCTCGAGGAGCTGTGCTACTCCATCAAGGACGGCGCGCTCTGCGGTCTCGGTCAGACTGCTCCCAACCCCGTTCTCACAACTATCAAATACTTCAGGGACGAGTACGAAGCCCACATCAAGGACAAGAAGTGTCCCGCGGGCGAGTGCAGCGACCTGATCGAATACAGGATCATCGCCGACAAGTGCAAGGGCTGTACGCTCTGCGCGAGAAACTGCCCCGTAAACGCTATTTCGGGCACAGTCAAGAATCCCCATGTTATTAACACCGAAAAGTGCATCAAGTGCGGCAAGTGCTACAGCTCCTGCCGTTTCGGCGCAATCGTTAAGGAATAAGGAGGGGTATGAACATGGTAAATTTAACAATTAACGGCAAGGCGGTTCAGGCTCCCGAGGGCTCAACCATTCTGGAAGCTGCCCGTCTTGCGGATATCTACATTCCGACCCTCTGCTATGACGAGGCTGTCGAGGTTTACGGCGCGTGCGGTCTGTGCGTCGTTGAGGCTCAGGGAATCCCGAAGCTTCTCCGTTCCTGCTCCGCTAAGGTAAGCGAGGGCATGGTCGTCAACACAGAAAGCGAGCGCGTTGTCCAGTCCAGAAAGATCGCCATGGAGCTGCTCATGTCCGCCCACGACGGCGACTGCGTTGCTCCCTGCCAGCTCAACTGCCCTGCTAAGACTGACTGTCAGGGCTATGTCGGTCTGATCGCAAACGGTGAATACGACGCGGCTATCAAGCTCATCAAGAATAAAATCCCGCTTCCGGCATCCATCGGACGCGTTTGTCCGCACCCCTGCGAGAAGGCGTGCAGAAGAAAGAACGTCGAGGAGCCTATCAACATAGCTCAGCTCAAGGCGTTCGCTGCTGACATGGACCTCAAGTCCGACAGCTATGTACCCGAGTGCAAGCCCGCCTCAGGCAAGACCGTTGCGGTAATCGGCGGCGGCCCCGCGGGTCTTACAGCGGCTTACTACCTCACCATCATGGGTCACAGCGTAACCGTTTATGACATGATGGACAAGATGGGCGGTATGCTCCGCTACGGCATTCCCCAGTACAGACTTCCCAAGGAGGTTCTCGACAAGGAGATCGCCATCATCGAGAAGGCGGGTGTCAAGCTCGTCAACAACGTAAAGCTCGGCCGTGACTTCACCATCAAATCACTCAAGGAGCAGAACGACGCGGTCATCGTTGCAGTCGGCGCTTGGAAGTCAAGCTCTATGCGCACTCCCGGCGAGGATCTTGAGGGCGTATACGGCGGTATCGACTTCCTCAGAGCCGTTATCAAGGGCAACGCTCCCGAGATCGGCGAGAAGGTAGCTATCTGCGGCGGCGGCAACACCGCTATGGACGCCTGCCGTACCGCTGTCCGTCTCGGCGCGAAAGAGGTTTACGTTATCTACAGAAGAACACGCAACGAGATGCCTGCCGACAAGCTCGAGATTGACGAGGCTGAGGAAGAGGGCGTAACCTACAAGTTCCTCACCAACCCGCTCTCCTTCAACGGCGAGAACGGCAAGCTCAAGTCAGTTACCCTCCAGCTTATGGAGCTCGGCGAGCCTGACGCTTCGGGCAGACGCAAGCCTGTTCCGATCGAGGGCAAGACCGAGGAAATCGAGCTCGACAGCGTTATCCTCGCTATCGGCCAGAAGCTCGTCGCCGAGGACGTTTCGGAGCTTACTCTCAACAACCGCGGCAGCATCGAGGCTGACCCCGACTTCTTCACCACAGACATCGAAGGCGTATTCGCTATCGGCGACGCCACAAACAGAGGCGCGTCCATCGCTATCGAGGCTATCGGCGAGGCTGACCGCTGCGCAAGAGCAGTTGACGCGTTCCTCAACGGTCAGGCGCTCGACACACGCGTTCCCTACATCAGCAAGCGCGACGAGAGCACTATCGACTACTCCGACCGCGAGCAGAAGAGCAGACTCAACCCGAAGGTGCTCGCTCCCGAGGTGAGAAACAAGAACTTCGACGAGGTTTCGCTCGGCTTCACCGAGGAGCAAGCTCAGGAAGAAGCAAAGCGCTGCCTGGAGTGCGGCTGCCGCGAGTACTTCAAGTGCAAGCTGCTCAAGGTCGCTCAGCGCTACGACATCATGCCCGAGCGCTTCAAGGGCGTTATGCCCCAGAAGTACACCCACGACGAGAATGCCTTCATCGAGAGAAACACAGCGAAGTGTATTCTCTGCGGTCTGTGCGTGCGTTCCTGCCGCGAGGTCATGAACCTCTCCTCTATCGGACTGCTCGGACGCGGCTTTACCACCGACGTATCCCCCGCGTTCTCGCTGCCGCTTGACCGGACGAACTGCAACAACTGCGGTCTGTGCGTTCAGCTCTGTCCCACAGGCTCGCTCACAGAGAAGTTCGCTCTCGACAAGCAGGTTCCGCTCGACGAGGAGTACACCGAGGAGTTTGTCGACATCGACGGCAAGCAGGCTTCGGTCAAGGTATCGCGCTATAACGGCAAGGTACTCAGAGTTATTCCCAACGACGAGATCTCGCGCAACAGCGGTCTTACCCGTGACGAGCTCATGGCGAAGGTTGTAAAATAAATTATAAAAAATTCCGCCTTATCTCAGGATAGGGCGGATTTTTTAATTGAAAATGAAAAATTGAAAATTAAGGGCGGGACACCCGCACCCGAAAAAAAACGGCAGGAGAAATCCTGCCGTTTTGCTTTATACAGTTTACTTTCTCTCGCCCTTGCCGTTGGTGATGAACTTGAAGTCCTTGCCGGGGAAGATCGCGTTGAGCGCGATACCCGCGATTGAAGCAACCGCAAGAGGTGAAAGTGTGATCTGAGCGCTGCCGATCGGGAAGCTGACGGTGTTTGCACCGAGACCGAGAGCACATACGAGGATAACCGCCGCTACGATAAGGTTGCGGCTCTTTGTGAAGTCGACCTTGTTCTCGACAACGTTGCGCACGCCGATAGCGGAAATCATTCCGTAGAGCACGAAGGAGATACCGCCGATGATGCAGCTCGGGATCGAGCCGATGAGCGCCGCGACGATCGGGAAGAACGAGATGGTGCAGGCGAAAATCGCCGCGATGCGGATTACTCTCGGGTCATAGACCTTTGTCAGCGCGAGCACGCCGGTGTTCTCGCCGTAGGTTGTGTTTGCAGGGCCGCCGAAGAGCGAAGCGAGAGTTGTCGCGAGACCGTCGCCGATGAGGGTGCGGTGCAGACCGGGATCCTGAATGTAATTCCTGCCGACGGTTGAGCCGATCGCGCTGATGTCGCCGATGTGCTCCATCATTGTCGCGAGTGAAATCGGCACGATAGCGATGATCGAGGACGCGATAACGGCGCCGTTAGACCAGTCGATACCGCCGAAGGTGGTCTTGTTCCAGATAACGGGAATACCGATAAGACCCTGCTCGCCGAAGATCTGGCCGTTCGCGATGTTATTAACAACAGTCTGAACGCCCGAAAAGTCGAAAATCGGGAGATACGAGGTGACGTTGCCTGCATCGTCGAGAACCGAACCGCCCGAGAAGAGCCACGGCATTGTCTGAATGAGATCGGGATTCGCCTGAGATATGAAGTAGAGCACCAGACCGACGGCGTAGGAAATCAGAAGTCCGAGAATGATCGGAACTATCTTGAGCATTCCCTTGCCCCAGATGTTGAACACGATGATGACCGCGAGGGCTACGATCGCGAGGAACCAGTTGGTGGTGCAGTTCGAGACCGCCGAGGGTGCCAGACCCAGACCGATAGCGATAATGATCGGGCCTGTTACTACGGGCGGGAAGAACTTCATTACTCTATGTACGCCGATTGCGCGGATAATGCCCGCGAGAATGAAGTAAACAAGTCCCGCGCAGGCTACGCCCAGACATGCGTAGGGCAGCATCGTGTTCGGGTCTGCGCCTTCGGGAGCGAGCGCCTTTACCGCGGCGTAACCGCCGAGGAACGCGAAGGACGAACCGAGGAACGCGGGAACCTTGAACTTTGTGATGAAGTGGAAGAGCAGGGTGCCGAGACCAGCCATGAGAAGGGTTGTTAAAACGTCAAGACCTGTAATCATCGGCACAAGGATCGTCGCGCCGAACATGGCGAACATATGCTGAATGCCGAGTACGACCATTTTAGGCTTTCCGAGTTTACGGGCGTCATAAATAGCTTGTTTGTCCATTTTTCTAAAAACCCCTTTACCGTAAATAAGGCAGCCCTGCAAAAGCAAGACTGCCTATTTAATCATTGAATAAAATTACTCGTTGATAGCGATAACTGCGCCTGAGCCTACAGTTCTGCCGCCCTCACGGATAGCGAAGCGGAGACCTACCTCGATAGCGATAGGAGTGATAAGCTCAACGTCCATCTCAACGTTATCTCCGGGCATGCACATCTCTACGCCCTCGGGAAGGGAGATGGTGCCGGTTACGTCAGTGGTTCTGAAATAGAACTGGGGACGATAGTTGTTGAAGAAAGGAGTATGACGGCCGCCCTCGTCCTTGGTCAGTACGTAAACCTGGCCGCGGAACTTGGTGTGGGGGTGAATGGTGCCGGGCTTTGCAAGAACCTGACCTCTCTGGATCTCGGTTCTCTGAACGCCACGGAGAAGTACACCTACGTTGTCGCCGGCCTCAGCATAGTCCAGAGTCTTTCTGAACATCTCAAGACCTGTAACAACAACAGTTCTCTTCTCTTCGGTAAGACCTACGATCTCAACAGACTCGGAAGTCTTGATCTGGCCTCTCTCAACTCTACCGGTAGCAACAGTACCACGACCGGTGATGGTGAATACGTCCTCGACAGGCATAAGGAAGGGAAGGTCAGCCTTACGGTCGGGAGTAGGAATGAACTCGTCAACAGCAGCCATGAGCTCGTGGATGCAAGCATACTCGGGAGCCTTGGGGTCCTTGGAGTCGCTGGTAAGAGCAAGATAAGCAGAACCCTTGATGATGGGTGTGTCGTCGCCGGGGAACTCATACTCGTTGAGGAGGTCACGGATCTCCATCTCTACGAGCTCGAGGAGCTCTTCGTCGTCAACCTGGTCAGTCTTGTTCATGAATACAACGATGTAGGGTACGCCTACCTGACGGGAAAGCAGGATGTGCTCTCTGGTCTGGGGCATAGGACCGTCAGCAGCAGAAACAACGAGGATAGCGCCGTCCATCTGCGCAGCACCGGTGATCATGTTCTTAACGTAGTCGGCGTGGCCGGGGCAGTCAACGTGAGCATAGTGACGGTTAGCGGTCTCGTACTCAACGTGAGCGGTGTTGATTGTGATACCACGCTCTCTCTCCTCAGGAGCCTTATCGATGTTCGCGTAATCTACGAAATCAGCGTCGCCCTCGAGGTTGAGAACCTTTGTGATTGCAGCGGTGAGTGTGGTCTTGCCGTGGTCAACGTGGCCGATAGTACCAATGTTAACGTGCGGCTTATTTCTTTCGAACTTTTCTCTTGCCATTGGAAATTTCCTCCTTAGTATTTGTAAATGGAATCATTTACAATATATTTTAAATTATTGTACCAATTTTTTATATAAAAATCAATACCCAAAGTGATTTTTTTTGAAGGTCGCGGTCATCAGCACCTCAATGCTATGCCGTTTTTAGTCCTTCTTGCGGTCGCTCATGATCTTCTCGGCGATATTCTTGGGAACCTCGGCGTAGGTGTCGGGCTCCATTACGTACTGACCGCGGCCCTGTGTCTTGGAACGCATGTCGGTAGCGTAACCGAACATCTCGGAAAGCGGAACGTGTGCGGTAACTCTCTGCACGCCGTTGTCAGCCTCCATGGACTGGATCATGCCGCGGCGGGAGTTGAGGTCGCCGATAACGTCGCCGAGGTACTCCTCGGGAGTGATTACGGAGACCTTCATGATGGGCTCGAGCAGAACGGGATCGGCTTTCTTCATTGCGCTCTTGAACGCCATTGAACCTGCGATCTTGAACGCCATTTCGGAGGAGTCTACCTCGTGGTAGGATCCATCGTACAGCTCAACCTTTACGTCAACAACATTGTAGCCTGCTACAACGCCGCTGAGCATAGCGCCCTGGATACCCTGATCGACAGCGGGAATGTATTCCTTGGGAATAGCGCCGCCGACAACAGAGTTGACGAACTCGTAGCCGTGGTCCTTGTTCGGGAACACGTTGATCTTAACGTGACCGTACTGACCCTTACCGCCTGACTGACGGGCGTACTTCTCGTCAACGGAAGCTTCCTTGCGGATAGTCTCCTTGTAAGCAACCTGGGGTGCGCCGATGTTAGCCTCTACCTTGAACTCGCGGAGAAGTCTGTCTACGATGATCTCAAGGTGGAGCTCACCCATACCTGCGATGATGGTCTGACCTGTCTCTTCGTCGGTGTAAGCCTTGAAGGTCGGGTCTTCCTCAGCGAGCTTCGCAAGAGCGATACCCATCTTCTCCTGACCTGCTTTGGTCTTGGGCTCGATGGCAACGCGGATTACAGGCTCGGGGAATTCCATGGACTCGAGGATGATCGGGTGCTTCTCGTCGCAGAGTGTGTCGCCTGTGGTGGTGTTCTTCAGGCCGACAGCAGCCGCGATATCGCCGCTGTAGCAGCATTCGATATCCTTTCTGTCGTTGGCGTGCATCTGGAGGATTCTGCCCAGACGCTCTCTGTTGCCCTTGACAGAGTTGAATACGGTCGTACCTGCGTCAACCTTACCTGAATATACGCGGAAGAAGCAGAGCTTACCAACGAAGGGGTCGGTAGCGATCTTGAACGCGAGCGCCGCGAAGGGCTCGTCGTCGGAAGCGGGTCTCTCTTCCTCAGCGTCGGTTTCGGGGTTGGTACCCTTAATAGCGGGAATGTCGGTAGGAGCGGGCATGTAGTCGATAACGGCGTCGAGCATCATCTGAACGCCCTTGTTGCGGTAGGAAGAACCGCAGGTTACGGGAACCATTGTGTTATCGATGGTAGCCTTACGGATCACGGTCTTGATCTCGTCAATGGTGATCTCCTCGCCGCCGAAGTACTTCTCCATGAGTTCCTCGTCGAGCTCCGCAACGGATTCGATGAGCTTCTCGTGGTACTCGTCGGCAAGCTCCTTCATGTTCTCGGGGATTTCCTCCTCCGAGTAATCTGTGCCGTCCTCGTTGTGATAGATCTCAGCCTTCATTGTAACAAGGTCAATGATACCGGTGAAATCGCTCTCAGCGCCGATGGGCAGCTGAATGGGAACAGCGTTACATTTTAATCTGTCCTTCATCATCTGAACAACATGGTAGAAGTCTGCACCCATGATGTCCATTTTGTTAACGTAAACCATTCTCGGAACGCCGTAGTTATCGGCCTGACGCCATACAGTCTCGGACTGAGGCTCAACGCCGCCCTTTGCGCAGAGAACCGTAACAGAACCGTCAAGAACTCTCAGGGAACGCTCAACCTCAACGGTGAAGTCAACGTGTCCGGGGGTGTCGATGATGTTGATTCTGTGCTTCTTGTACTGGTGCTTACTGCCTTCCCAGAAAGCGGTGGTCGCAGCAGAGGTGATGGTGATACCGCGCTCTTTTTCCTGCGCCATCCAGTCCATTGTGGAAGCGCCGTCGTGGGTCTCGCCAATCTTATGGTTTACGCCGGTGTAGTACAGGATACGCTCAGTTGTGGTAGTTTTACCGGCGTCGATGTGAGCCATGATGCCGATGTTTCTTGTCTGTTCAAGTGATACCTGTCTTGGCATAAAATCCTCCTATAATCGTTACTCCAAACAATCCGAAATACCGGATTACCATCTGTAGTGAGCGAAAGCCTTGTTGGCTTCTGCCATCTTGTGAGTATCCTCGCGCTTCTTGAACGCGCCGCCGGCGCCGTTAACAGCGTCCATGATCTCACCGGCAAGTCTTTCCTTCATGGTCTTCTCACTTCTGGCTCTTGAGTAGGTAGAGATCCAACGCAGACCGAGTGTCTGACGTCTTTCGGGTCTTACCTCCATAGGAACCTGGTAGGTGGCACCACCGACACGGCGGGCCTTAACCTCGAGAACAGGCATTACATTCTCCATTGCCTGCTCAAAAACCTCAAGCGGGTTGTTGCCTGTCTTATCGGCGATGATATCGAATGCACCGTAAACAATCTTCTGGGCAACGCCCTTCTTGCCGTCGTACATGATGTTGTTGATAAGACGGGTTACTAATTTTGAATTATAAAGCGGATCGGGTAATACGTCACGCTTAGCAATAGAACCTCTTCTTGGCACTTTGCTTCCCTCCTTCACAATAATTGAGATATCATAGGTACTCGAAAGCGACAAACTCCCGTATGCCAACAAGACGCCCTTATATATAGAACGCCTGCCGCATAGCAGAACTTAAATTATTAAGTCAAAAGAGTTTTGTCAATTCCTGTTAAGAGCTCGTCAGACTCTTACTTTTTCTTGGGACGCTTAGCGCCGTACTTGGAACGGCTCTGCATACGTCCGTTGACACCCTGCGCGTCGAGGGTACCTCTGACGATGTGGTAACGCACACCGGGGAGATCCTTTACACGGCCGCCACGGATAAGAACAACGCTGTGCTCCTGAAGGTTGTGGCCAACGCCGGGGATATAGGAACTGACTTCAATACCGTTAGAAAGTCTTACTCTGGCGATCTTTCTGAGCGCGGAGTTAGGCTTTTTGGGGGTAGCTGTCTTGACAGCGGTGCAAACGCCTCTCTTCTGGGGGGAGTTCTGGTTGATAGCAACTCTCTTCTTGGAGTTCCAGCCCTTCAGAAGTGCAGGAGCCTTTGCCTTCTTTTCAGAAACCTCTCTGCCCTTACGTACCAACTGGTTAAATGTAGGCATGTTTTTCCTCCTTTCAAATTTAGTGGAATTGATAAACTTCGCTTCGCACTCCTCTTTGCCCTCACCTATAAAAGGGCGCAGTTATAGAATGCTCCACGATTTACTATTATAAACTACGAAGTGCCTTTTTGTCAAGGTTTTTTTCGGGTTTTGCTGAGTTTTGTGCCATTTTCGGCGCATTGCACCTATCAATGGCAATTATTCCCCGAAAGGCGGCTTTTTAAACCATAAAGTGCCGGTGGGCACCCTCGCCCGCCTTTGGAAACGTCCGTTTTCCCAAGTATTCATTAACGGCGGGATAGAGAAGTTTCCTGTAACCCAAAAAGCGGACGCATTACGCGTCCGCTTTATCCTCTTTCTTCTCACCCTCGGCGGCGAGCTTCTTCTGAAGCTCTTCCCTGCCGACAGCAAGCATAAGCTTTATTCTGTTCTCCTGGTTGACCTTCGGCGCGCCGGGGTCGTAGTCGATGGTCACGATGTTAGCGTTCGGGCGTATCTCCTTGATCTTGCGGATAGCGCCCTTGCCGTTGATGTGGTTTGGCAGGCAGCCGAACGGCTGTGTGCAGACGATGTTCTCGTAGCCCGTGTCGGCGAGCTCGATCATCTCCGCTGTGAGCAGCCAGCCCTCGCCCATCTTGCTGCCGTAGCCGATAACGCCCTTGACAAGCTCCTTAGTGTGGGCGTACTGGTGCGGCGGAACGAAGTTGAACCGTTTTGCCGCCTCTACCATCAGGGTCTCGAGCTTGGTGACGTAGTCGAGCAGCGCCTTGCAGAACTCATACTTGAGACGGTTGCCGCCGAACATCTTGTAGTCCTCGATGCGGTTGTCGACCTTGAACGACGCAAAGCCCATAAGACCGGGCACACAGACCTCGCAGTCCTGCTCGGCGAGGAATTCCTCAAGACCATTGTTCGCCATCTTGGAGTATTTTACGTAGATCTCGCCGACGATGCCCACCTTTACCTTGGGCACGCGGTTCACGGGAATCTTTGAGAAATCCTTGGTCAGCTTGTGAAGCGTCTCGTCGATCTCCTCAAGGGTGTAGCCCTTGCCCTCGATCAGCATATCCGCGAGGCGGTCGCTCCACGTGTTGACAAGAGCCATCGTTTCGCCCTTGTTGACCTCGTACGGCTTGATCTGGTTTGCGAGGAGCATGAGCTGGTCGCCGTAGACGAGTCCGCCGACGAAGCGCCTGATGAGCGGTATCGAGAGCGAGAAGCCCGGGTTCTTCTCCATGCCGAACGAGAGCGAGATGACGGGCACGAACTCAAAGCCCGCCTTCTTGAGCGCCTTTCGCAGCAGGAAGATGTAGTTGGACGCGCGGCAGCCGCCGCCTGTCTGGGTGATCATCAGCGCGGTCTTGTGCACGTCGTATTTGCCGCTCTGGAGCGCGTGAATGAACTGACCGATTACGAGCAGCGCAGGGTAACAGGTGTCGTTGTGGACATATTTCAGACCTGTCTGCGCGATTTCGGGGCCTGTGGTCTCGAGCAGCTCCGCCTTGTAGCCGTAGTGGACAAAGACGTTTTTGAGCATTTTAAAATGTATGGGCGCCATGTTCGGCATGAGGATTGTGTACTCACGCTTCATCTGCTTGGTAAAGAGCAGCCGCCCTGTTTTTTTGTCATACTTCAAATCTGCCATAAGATTTCCTTCTGTATCGGTTGGTCGTGATGTATTTAACAACTAATCGTTATCGATCGCGGCGAGCAGGCTCCTGATACGGATCTTGACCGCGCCGAGATTTGTGATTTCGTCAATTTTTATCTGTGTGTAGATCTTGTTCTTTTCCTCGAGGATCTCTCTTACCTCGTCGGTGGTGATCGCGTCTACGCCGCAGCCGAAGGACACGAGCTGAATAAGCTCCATATCCTTGCGCGTGGTGACGTACTTAGCCGCCGCGTACAGGCGCGAGTGGTACGTCCACTGGTTGAGAACGCCCGTGTGGAAGCGGTCGACGCGTGAGGAAACAACGTCCTCGCTGACGATTGCAACGTCAAAGCCCGCGATGAGCTTGTCGATACCGTGGTTGATCTCGGGGTCGATGTGGTAGGGTCTGCCCGCAAGCACAAAGATTTTCTTGCCCTCGTGCTCAGCCTTGCGGATGATCTCCTCACCCTTCGCCTGAACCTTCGCGCGGTAAAGCTCCTGTTCCTCATACGCCTTCTTTGCCGCGACTCTCACCTCGTTGAGAGTGATGTCCGGGAAATAGAAGCTCAGCCTCTCGTAAGCCTTCTTGGGGAAGTCCTTGGGACGGTGGATTCCGAAGTACTCCTTGATGAAGTTGACCTTCTTGACGTCCTTCATGTTGTTGCGGATAACCTCGGGATAGTAGGCAACGACGGGACAGTTGTAGTGGTTGTCGCCGAGGTGCTCGTCGAAGTTGTAGGACAGACAGGGATAGAAAATCGTCTCTATTCCCTCGTCGATCAGCGTCTGCACATGGCCGTGCATCAGCTTTGCCGGGAAGCAGACCGTGTCGCTCGGAATCGTCTGCTGACCGCGCTGGTATAGCTTGCGGTTAGAGAACGGCGAGTGCACGACCTCGAATTTCAGCTCCGTGAAGAAGCGGTACCAGAACGGGTACAGCTCAAACATATTCAGTCCCATCGGAATACCGAGCTTGCCGCGGAGTCCCTCGACGGGGCGGTAGGTCTCGAGCAGACGGAGCTTGTATTCGTACATATTCATGCCCGTAGCGGGCGCTTTCTTTGTGATCGGACGCTCACAGCGGTTGCCCGCGATGAACTTTCTTCCGCCGCCAAAGGAGTTGACCGTCAGGCGGCAGTTGTTGTTGCACAGGCCGCAGTTCGTCACCTTTATCTCGTGGACGAAGTCACGCAGCGCCTGAGCGTCGGCAAGGCTGCTCCTGCCCGTACCCTTTGACTTTTTCATGGAGTAGAGAGCCGCGCCGTAAGCGCCCATCAGACCCGCGATGTTCGGTCTGACAACCTCTACGCCCATCTCCATCTCGAACGCGCGGAGCACCGCGTCGTTGAGGAAGGTTCCGCCCTGAACAACGATTTTCTTTCCGAGCTCGTCGGGGCTTGAGGCGCGGATAACCTTATATAATGCGTTCTTGACAACGCTCAGCGACAGACCTGCCGAGATGTCCTCGATGGTCGCGCCGTCCTTCTGAGCCTGCTTGACGCTTGAATTCATGAATACCGTGCAGCGCGAGCCGAGGTCTACGGGACGCTTTGCGAACAGACCGAGCTTTGAGAACTCCTCGATGCCGTAGCCGAGGGCGTTCGCGAAGGTCTGCAGGAAGCTGCCGCAGCCTGAGGAGCATGCCTCGTTGAGGAAGATGTTGTCGATCGCGCCGTTGTGGATCTTGAAGCACTTGATGTCCTGTCCGCCGATGTCAATGATGAACTCGACGTCGGGCATGAAATATTTCGCCGCCGTGAAGTGGGCTATTGTTTCTACAATGCCGTAGTCGACGTCGAAGGCGTTGCGGATAATGTCCTCGCCGTAGCCCGTGACCGCGGACGATGCGACGTCGAGGTCGGGGTTGATCGCGTAGACCTCCTCGAGGAACGCCTTGATGATCTCGACGGGGTTGCCCTTTGAGGGCAGATATTTTGAGTAGAGCATCTCACCGTCGGAGTTGAGCACTACGCCCTTGACGGTGGTTGAGCCGGCGTCCATTCCGATATATGCCCTGCCCTTGTAGCCCTTGAGCTCCTTCTGCTTTACGTCCGCCTTTGAGTGGCGCAGGCAAAAGCTCTCGTACTCGCCCTTGCTGATAAAGAGCGGCTGATTGAAGGCGAAGTTGCCCGAGCCGTGGTAGTTTTTGACCGCCTCGATGACAGCGTCGAAGTCGATCGGCTGCTCCGCGCAGAGAGCCGCGCCGCAGGCGACGTAGTAGAGTGAATTTTCGGGGCAGATGCCCTTGGTGCCGAGGGTGCGGTCAAAGCAGTTGCGAAGCTCGCTCATGAAGGTCAGCGGGCCGCCGAGGTAGACGATCTGTCCCTCGATCTCTCTGCCCTGCGCGAGTCCCGCGACGGTCTGGCTGACAACTGCGTTGAAGATGCTCTCCGCGATGTCGCTCTTGCGCGCGCCCTGGTTGAGCAGCGGCTGAATATCCGTTTTCGCGAACACGCCGCAGCGCGAGGCGATGGTGTATGTCTTTTCGTACTGCTTCGCGAGGTCGTCCATCTCCTCGAGAGGGACGTTGAGCAGGGTCGCCATCTGGTCGATAAACGCGCCCGTACCGCCGGCGCAGGTGCCGTTCATCCGCACCTCGAGACCGTTTGTGAGAAAGAGAATCTTCGCGTCCTCGCCGCCGAGCTCAATCACAACGTCCGTGCCCGGAATAAAGGTATTCGCCGCGACTCTGGTGGCGTAAACCTCCTGAACAAAGTCGATGCCGCAGTCCTGGGCGACGCCCATTCCCGCGGAACCCGAAAGCGCGACAAGAGCCTTATCCGCTCCGTCGATCTCGCGGCGGACGCGGTCGAGCAGCTCGGCGATTTTGTCGGTGATCTGGGAATAATGGCGCTCATATGTGCTGTAAATCAGCTTGTTGTCCTCATCAAGCACGACGCACTTTATTGTGGTCGAGCCGATATCAAGTCCTAATCTCAAAAGTCCGCCTCCTAAACCTCATCGCGGTATTGCCTTGATAATTTTATGCGCGGGTTTCTTCGCCGAGAAAGCTCCCGACATAATTCGACAAGAAGCGATAAAAAACCCTAAAATAATCCATAATCAATTTATTATAATTCTTTTTCGCCGTTTTATAATTCTATTTTCGAATTATGCGCCTATATTAATGATTATATCATCATTGACAAAAAGGAACAACGGTCAAATTTTGGATTTTATACATTTTTATACTAAATTGTACATTTTCCGACAACACAAAAAACCGAGGTCTGAGTTTTCATCAGACCTCGGAATAATAAAATATTTACGCTTCCTTGACTCTCAGGATAACCGAGCAGTGCGCCGGGAGCTTCAGCTCGGTACCGCTCAGGCTCGCCTTTTCCTTGCCTGTTGACAAGTCTGCGACGAGCTCGGGAGACTTGAGCATTTCGTCTGTGATCGTGAGCTGCTTTGAGTTCTCCGCGTCAAAGTTGTGGAGCACCATGACCTGCTTTCCGTCGTACTCGGTGCTGAACGCGCCGACGGTATCGTCGCCCATATCGGGAGTCGATACCACCCTGCCGCGCTGGATTTCGGGATTCTGGAGCTTCGCCTTGATTATTTTGCGGTAGAAATTGAGCAGCGAATCCTTGTCCTTGAGCTGCTGCTTAACGCCGCCGTTTGTCGGAGGTTCAAAGGTGTCGCCGGCGCCCTGTACGTAGATTTTCGGCATATCGTCGCTGTCAAAAACCATCGGCGTGCGGTAATTCGCGTCGCCCGAGGGGTTCGGCGCGGTCATGCCGATCTCTTCGCCGTAGTAGGTGAAAGAGTTGCCCGGGAAGAGCATATAGACCGAGGCGGCGAATTTTTCGTAGTCAAGACCCTTCGACTCGAGGGCGTTTGCGATGCGCACCTGGTCGTGATTCGAGAGGAACATCGCGTTGATCTCGTCGGGATTAGCCTTGCGCATCTTCTCATCGTAGCCGCTGACCTTGGAAACGAGAGCCTTGCCCTTCTGGGTGTTCATGAACTCGACGATCGTGCCTGAGGTGGTGGCGTACTTGAACGCGAACTGGCTGTCGATGCCGCTCTTGTACAGCTCCTCGATGTCCGCATCGCCCGACCAAGTCTCGCCGACGATGTAAACGTCGGGATTGATTCCGCGGCAGGTCTTTACGAACCACTCGAGGAACTCCTCGCCGTTTGTTTCCTTGTTGGTGTAGAACTTGCAGGCGTCGAGACGGAAGCCGTCAACGCCGCGGTCAAGCCAGAACTTGGCTATCTTGGTGAACTCCTCGCGGGTCGCCTCGGAGTTGAGGTTCCACTCGGGCATGGACTGGGAGAAATTCGCCTCGCAGGCGTAGTCGCCGAGGGCAACGACCTGTGTGTCGGGGCTGAAATAGTCCTTCTTGTGGATCTCAAAATACTTCGCGTTGCCGTCGAGGTTGCCGTCGACGACCTCCATCGCCGCCTGTGTGAAGAGCGGGTTCTGCGAGGAGATGTGGTTGAGCACGAGGTCAATTATCAGCTTGATTCCGCGCTTGTGGCACTCCCCGACGAGGGTGTCGAAGGTTTCGAGCGTGCCGAAGGCGGGGTCGATGTCGTAGTAATTCTCAACGTCGTACTTGTGGTAGGAATGCGACGGCATGATCGGGGTGAGCCAGATGCCGTCGATCCCCAGATCCTCGCCCGTATTTGGATCACCGTCGTTGAGGTAGTCGAGCTGTGAGATGATTCCCTGCAGATCGCCTATAGCGTCGCCGTCGGAGTCGCAGTAGGACTGGGTGAAGATTTCATAGAAGTTGCGGTACTTGTCCTTGGACGCTTCCGCCTTGCGGCTGTCCATAACGTCGCCGCTGCAGCCCGAAAGAACGGCTGACGCGAGCAGCAGCGCGCACAATAGAAGGGAAATAATTTTTTTCATAGAAACACCCCGTATATCAGAGTTGAGTTTTATCGTTCCTTTGTCAAAGAAATGGGATTGGTATGAGTCTGATGAACACTTCCCGCGTAAACGGGCAGCTTGATTTCATCGAACCCATAGTCCGCGAAATAAAAAACGCGAAATAAAAAACGCGAAATAAAAAACGCGAAATAAAAAACGCGAAATAAAAAGAGGCGGCAGCCGAAGACTGCCACCCGTAAGAGCATATGAGTTCGATAAAGAGAATTAACCCTTTACGCCGCCCGCGGTTACGCCTTCTACATAATAGCGCTGCATGATGAGGAAGAGCGTTGTAATCGGAATAGCAACCATTACGGAGCCCGCGAGGAACTGCTTGTAATACTCGTTGATAAACTCGGCGCTTACCATGGACTGCAGACCGATAGCTACGGTGTACAGCTCACGCTTATCGCCCATGATGATCTTAGCCAAGATGAAGTCGCACCACGGACCGATGAAGGAGGTCAGTACGGTGTAAACTACGATAGGCTTTGACATCGGGAGAATGATCTTCCAGAAGATCTGGTTTCTTGTTGCGCCGTCGATTGTAGCGGCTTCGTCGAGAGCACGCGGAATGGTGTCGAAGAAGCCCTTTGAAATCTGGAAGCCGAGGCCTGCGCCGGAGCTGTAGCAGATTACGAGAGCGATAAGGTTCTGGTTAAGACCCATAGCCTTGAGGAGGTAGTAGATAGCGATCATGGTCATGAAGCCGGGGAACATACCGAGGATCATGGCTACATTCATCAGCTTTTTACGAGCGCCGAATCTCAGACGGCTGAAGGTGTAGGAAACAGCCAGAACGGAGATCGTGGAGATAATGCAGCTGAAGATAGCTACTACGAAGGTGTTAATGAACCATCTGGGGAAGTTGATCGATGAAGAACCCGCGCTTGTGAAGAGCTTGATGTAGTTGTCAAACGTCCACTCGTGAGGAATGAGGTACGGAACCGTAGTCATTGACTCAGCACGGAAGGAGTGCATAACCAGGTATACAAACGGTGATACCCAGATAATACCGAGGATCGCAAGGAGAAGATAGATGAAGAAGTTAGCAATGCGTCTTCTGAACTTATAGCTTTTTATCATGAGAACGCCTCCTCATCCTTCATAGACTTCGAGTTGTTGTATACGATCAGCGAGATAGTCGCGCAGACAATGAATACGAGAATACCGATTGCCGCCGCGAGACCGTAGTCCTGGGTATCCATGGACAGCTTGAACAGCCATGTAACAAGGATATCGGTACGACCCGCCTGATAGTAATCCTGCGTGGTGGGACCGCCGCCTGTCAGCAGGTAGATAACGTTGAAGTTATTGATATTGCCGACGAATGTGGTGATCAGCTGAGGTGTGGTAACGAAAATCATGTACGGGAGAGTGATGGCGGTGAAGGTCTTGACGGGAGTAGCGCCGTCGATACGCGCGGACTCGTAAAGATCCTCAGGAATGTTCATCAGAATACCGGACATTGAAAGAATGGTATAAGGAATACCAACCCAGATGTTGACGATTACAACCGTCGCACGTGCCATGAAGGTCGTGCTGTTGAGGAACTGGATCTCTATCGTCTCCGTTCCGCCGAACAGGTGGCTGATATCGGTCAGAAGAACGTTGATAGCACCGTTGACCTGGAGCATCTGGTTCATGAGAAGCAGGGATACGAACTGGGGAACCGCGATAGCGATAACGAAGAGAGTTCTCCAGAGACCCTTGAACTTGATACCCTTCTTGTTGATCATCAGAGCGACGATCATACCGAGGATATAGTTTGTGAAGGTAGCGAGAACCGCCCAGAGGAGCGTCCAACCTGTCAGCTCAATGAAGGTCTTGCCCTTCTTGGCGCCCTCAACGAGGTTGAAGAGCGAGCCGAAGTTGTCCATTCCGACCCATGTGAACAGGGTTCCGGGAGGCATGTGCTGCTTGTCGTAGTTTGTGAACGCGATAAGGATCATGAAGATGAGCGGGAGGATGTTGAAAACAGCGATCATCAGCACGGGGAAAGAAAGAAGTGTGATGTGATACTTGCCGTCCAGGAACTCCTTGACGTCATGTCTGAGAGAGGTGGGCTTTTCGCCGTTTTCTCTCATTACCTGATGCTTATATGCGTCCTTGATATTTGCGATGTAGATGGCGAATACAACTACCGTGATAACGATGGTAAGTACGGAGTAAAGCAGGATAAGCATTGAGTTGTCGCCGAATACCTGCTTCGGGATACCGTTGACCTTCTGCATGGAAGTCTGTACGGTACCGAGGGTACCGAACTTGGAGATGTACTGCCAGCCGAAGAGTGTGATGTAGAGAATATAGAGCACCTCGGTAATGAAGAAGAGGATACCCTTGTAGTATTTACCCTTGTGCAGGTCGCCCACGCCAAAGATCAAATACGATAATTTAGTCGCCCAGTCACCCTTTGCGAAGGTGGTGCCGTAGTTCTTGAAGCCCTTGCCGATACCGGTGAAAAATTTCACGATGGCCTTGCCGATGCCAACGAAGAAACGTCCCACCGATTTGGGAATTGACTTGAGAACCTTCTTGAAGTTGTAAGCAAACCTCTGGAAAGGATTGAGCATTTTATATTCAACAAATGTCATATAAGCTCTCCTTTGAATAATTTGAAAATCTCTCTTTTATTACGGGTATACACCAAACTAATAATATTCTATTACGTTTTCTCCCATAATAAAACATTATTCGTTTGGTGCAGTCGAAAACGTAAATCAGCCGGCACTTCGGGGCACCGCAGAGCAGCACCCCGAAGCTTAATTCCGGGTAATAAAATATTCAGATGTTTGTTGTGCGATTAGCCTTCGTCACGTACGTTGGCAACGGTGTCCTTGAGGAGCTTGGAGAAGTAAGCCGCGTCGTCGGGATCGGTGTCGTCAGCTACGAGCTTGTTGCCGAGGTTGCCCATCGGATCCCAGAATGTGGGAGCGATGTTAACCTGTACGCAAGCGTTCTCGGACTGCTGCTTGATAGCCTGCTGAACAGCGCTCTTTGTTACAACGTCCATACCCTGTACGTTCTTGTTGGAGGGACCCCAGCCGAGCTTTTCAGCTCTCTGCTGCTGGCAGGTCTCACCTGCGAGGTAGTATGCGAGAACCTGAGCTGCTGCGGGGAACTGGGAAGCAGCGTTAACGCCGATGTACTTATAACCGAAGAGCGAGATGAGCTGCTTGTCGGTGCCGTCAACATTGATGGTGGGGAGCTTGGCTGCGCCGAAGTTGTCCTTCAGGGCATCCTGGTCAGCGTTGGTGTTCCATGAACCGTCAACGCCTGCGCCGAGTGTACCGGTCGAGAAGCCGGAAGCTACCTGAGCGTTGTCAAGAGAGGTGAATGTGCCCTTGTACTCGTGCATGAGCTTGGAGAACGCCTGCAGAGTCTTGACAGCCTCAGCCTCGTCATAATCTGTGAACTTCTGGGTTACGCCGTCTTCCTCGAGGCCGTCGATCTTAACGCCGGCGGTGAAAGCGAATGTGCAGCCGTAGAAGCCGTTGCCGCAGTTGAAGATGAACTTCTTGCCGGCTTCCTTACAAGCAGCGAGAACGTCCTCGAGCTTGCCTGCCTGCTCGTCGGAAACAACGGTCTTGTCGTATACGAGATAGTAGCCGTTATCGTTGGTCTCGGGATAAGCGTAAAGGGTATCCTGGAGAGTACCGGCGGTAACGCAAGCCTCGGAGTTCATGTCTGTAACAGCCTTGGCGAACGCTACGGGAGCGATAACCTTAGCGTCAACGAGCTTGTTGAGCTGGTCAGATGCAAAGCTGAATACGTCAGCAGCGGTGGAAGCGTCGTTCATGAGCTGTGTGCCCGCGTCGCCTTCGCCCTGTGCTACAACTTCGATCTTTGTGAATGTCTTCTCGGGATAAGCAGCCTTGAAGGCCTCGATCTGCTCTTTTACAAGAGATACGGCCTTATCGGGAGCCCATACCTTCAGGGAGATGTTGTCCTCGTCGCCGAATACGGAAACATCTACAAGGTTAGCGTCCTTAACCTCAGCGCCGCCGTCATCGGAGCTGCTCTGAGTGTCTGATCCGCTTCCGCCGCTCTCGGTGTTGCCACCGCCGCCGCAGCCGGCAAAAACTGTTGCGGTCATCATGCCTGCCAATAAAATGGCGAGAATCTTTTTCATTGGAATTTCCCTCTTTCAAAAAAAATATTTTTTCGATGGAGCAAATTGCACAAAGGGCAGTCCGCTTCACTAATTAAATAATATCAAAAAGCGGAGCAAATTGCAACTGGTTTTGTAATTTTTAACTAACTTGTTAAAACTTTACTAAATTTTTGTTTAAATTAACCCGACATTTTTGATAATTTTCTCATTTAAACAAATTATATGATTCTATTTTGTGCATTATTACTGTTGACCTCTTGTGCATACTGCTCAATCGACGTTTCTCTATTTAAGGTAAAAGCACGATTTGAGCCCTTCGCAGGGGCGGTTTTTCAGCGGCTCTAAAAATTTTGCCGGATTTTTTAGTGAAAATTAACCAATCTTGCATGACTTATAATTTCTTGCGCTTTCGCCGCCTGAGGTTGTAATTGGCAGCTAATACTGGTATAATAATTACAGCTCAGGGCACTCGCTTGTGAGACACGCCCGATCTGAACCAAAACAACAAAGGAGATTTTTTCATGAAGCTGTACGACCTTCTCAAAGACGTTGAATACACCGTCGTCCGCGGCGGCAATCCCGATATCAAAGACCTCATCTACGACTCGCGGAAGGTGAGTGACGGCACCGCCTTTGTCGCGCTCAAGGGAGCAGCCGCAGACGGCCACAAATACGCCGCTTCCGCCATTGACAAGGGCGCAGCCGCGCTGATCGTCAGCGATGACATCGACGCCCGGATTCCCGACGGCGTGGCTGTTGTAAAAACCGCCGACACACGCCTCGCTCTCGCGCTGATGAGCCGCACCTTCTTCGGTTACCCCGAGCGCGAGCTCAAGACCGTCGCGATCACCGGCACAAAGGGCAAGACGACCACCACCGCGATGATCGCTCAGATTTTTGAGCTTGCGGGCATCAGGACAGGCACGATAGGCACCCTCGGAATCGTATTCGGCGGCGAAACGAGAAAAACCGACAACACCACTCCCGAATCCTACGAAATCCAGAAGGCTATGCGCGACATGGTCAACGCGGGCTGCAGGGCGTTCGTGATCGAGGCGTCGTCGATCGGTCTGAAGGCGAGCCGCCTTGCGGGCATGACCTTTGACGTCGGCGTGTTCACAAACTTCTCGAACGACCACATCGGCGGCGTCGAGCACAAGGACATGGCGGAGTACCTCTACTGCAAGAGCCTGCTTTTCCGTCAGTGCAAAAACGCCGCGGCGAATATCGACGACCCGAGCTGGGAGAAAATCACCGCAGACTTCAAGGGCGATATCCTCACCTACGGCTTCTCTGAAAACGCGAAGCTCCGCGCGAAGAACGACAGGCTGCTCTCTGAGGGCGGCTTCATCGGCGTTCACTTCGAAACAGAAGGGCTTAAAACCCTCTCGCCCGACGTAGGAGTCCCCGGAAAGTTCAACGCATACAACGCACTCGCGGCGATAAGCGCGGTATCGTTCTTTGACATCGACGACAAGGCTATCCTCGACGGTCTGAAAATCGCCCACGTCAAGGGCAGAGTCGAGCCCGTCAGGGTTCCCGGCAACTATTCTCTGCTGATAGACTACGCCCACAACGCGCTCTCGATGGAAAACGTCCTGACGACCCTGCGCCAGTACAACCCCAACCGCCTGATAACCATGTTCGGCGCGGGCGGCAACCGCCCCAAGGTGCGCCGCTTCGAAATGGGCGAGACCTCGGGCAGACTGAGTGACCTCAGCGTGATCACCGAGGACAACTCGCGCTTTGAGGACGTGATGGACATTATCGCGGACATCGAGGTCGGACTGCACAAGACCGACGGCAAGTACGTCGTCGTACCCAAGCGCAAGGAAGCTATCCGCTACTGCATGCTCAACGCTCAGGACGGAGATATCATCGTCCTCGCGGGCAAGGGTCACGAGGATTATCAGGAGATCAAGGGCGTGAAATACCACATGGACGAGCGCGAGCTTATCGCGGAGATTATCGAAGAAGAAGGACTTTGATAAATTGAAAATGAAAAATGGAAAATGAAAAATTAAGGGTCGCTCCGCTCCGATTTTCAATTTTCAACTTTCAACTAAATAACGGCTTCCGTGCGGAAGCCGTTTTCTTTATGCCTTTATCACTTTCATATTATATTCATAATCCTTATTCATTCTGAACGCCGCCTCTGCCCCTTCGGTGAGCCAGAGGGTATTTTCTTCGTCGAGCAGAATGAACTCGAAATCGGTGTGACTGCGCCAGTACTCCTTCGCGCCGTCAATTCCCATCACAAACAGCGCCGTCGACAAAGCGTCGCTCTTTGTTCCGCTGTCCGAAATCACCGTCACCGACACCGTGCCGTTATCTGTCGGGCAGCCTGTCTTTGGGTCGATGATGTGGCAGTAACGCTTGCCGTCCTGCTCAAAATACCTCTCGTAGCTGCCCGAGGTCGCGACTACCTTACCGCTGACCGAGACCGAGCCGAAGTACGCCGCCGTGTTTTCGGGGTCGCAGATGCCTACGCGCCATTTCTCGCCGTTCGGCTTCTCTCCCACCGCCGCGACTGTGCCGCCGAGGTTGAGGATCCCTGCTCTGACGTTGTTTTGCTTCATAAGCTCGACCGCCTTGTCCGCGGCGTAGCCCTTCGCAACGGCTCCGAGGTCGAGCTTCATTCCGCTCCCGAGATAAGCCCTGCCGCCTGAGAGGGTGATTTTTCGGTAGTCCGTGTTTTTTAGCAGGTCATCTATCTCGCTTTCGCCGGGTATGCGGTAGTTTTTGTCGATGAAGCCCCACGCCTCGACGAGCGGATAGACCGAGATATCCAGCGCGCCGTCTGTGTCCTTGCACAGCTCGAGCGCCTGAGAGAGCAGATCGGCGGTATCCTCGGAAAACTCCGCGCTGCCGATTTTATTCAGCCTGCCGATCTCGCTTGAGTCGTCCTGCGCGGAGAGAAGGCTGTCAAGATTCTCGATTTCGGCGCGGATCTCGGCGGCGGTATCGGCGCTGCCGTAGATATCGATTTTCATAAAGGTGTCCATGCTCTCAAAGCTCTCGCTCGCGACATTCGAATAGCCGCACCCCGAGAAAAGCATGAGGCAAAAGAGAATACAGATTACTTTCTTCATATCAGTTTCAAAAAAGGGCGGACATATGCCCGCCCATAATTATCTCAGATTTATGACTTTTTCCACGCCGCGGGCGCGAAGAGAAGGAGCAGAGGATAAAGCTCAAGTCTGCCCGCGAGCATATCAAACGACAGCACGCACTTCGCGAAAGGCGAATAGAACGTGTAGTTGCCGACGGGGCCTACGTCGCCGAGACCCGGACCCGTGTTATTGAGGGTAGCCGCGACTGAGGTGAAGCTCGTCACAAAGCCCTTTCCGTCGATCGAAACCAGAATGAAGCTGATGACAAAAATCGCCATGTACACGACGAGGAACACAGAGGTACTGCGCATCGTGTTGTGGTCGACGGTCTTGCCGTCCATCTTCACCTGACGGATATTCCGCGGGTGAACGAGAAGCAGGAATTCCTTCTTAGCTTCCTTCGCGAGCAGGAGCAATCGCGCGACCTTGAAGCCGCCGCCCGTACTGCCTGCCATCGCTCCGAGGAAGGTCAGAAACATTATTATCGACTTCGAGAGCATCGGCCAGTGGTTGACGTCTCCTATGCCGAAGCCCGTCGTCGTTATGATCGACGAGGTGTAGAAGAACGACTGGTGGAACGCATCGTAGGCGGTCGGATAGAGAGGCATGATATTGATGCCGATTATGACCGTCGACAGAACGATGAAGCCGAGGTAGAACCACAGCTCCTCCATCTTTGCCGCCTGCAGGAACTTACGCGTTATTATCAGGATATACACGGAGAAATTCACGCCGAACAGCATCATGAATACCGCGATAACCGTCTGGAAATAGTAGGTGTCGTAGGCGGCGATGTTCGCGTTTCTCACGCCGAAGCCGCCTGTGCCGGCGGTCGCGAAGCTGGTGTTTATCGCGTCAAAGAACTCCATGCCGCCGCAGAGCAGGAGGATCATCTCCAGCATCGTCAGTCCGAAGTAGATGCCGTAGAGCATAGCGGCGTAGTGGCGCATCTTGGGCACCGCCTTGCCGACAATAGGTCCAGGGCTTTCGGCGCGCATGAGATAGATATTCTGCTGACCGCCGAGCTTCGGGATAAGCGCGAGCAGGAACACGATTACACCCATGCCGCCCAGCCAGTTCATCAGGCTGCGCCACATCAGCATTCCGTGGCTGAGCCGCTCGACCTCGACGAGGATCGTCGCTCCCGTAGTGGTGAAGCCCGAGATGGTCTCAAACAGAGCGTCGATGTAGTTCGGTATCTCTCTGCTGAGGAAGAACGGCATTGCGCCGACAAGCGAGAGCACGATCCAGCTCAGAGCCGTCGCGCAGAAGCCTGCCTTCTGGTAGAGCACCATGTTCTTCGGCTTTTTCACCTTGACGGCGAGCACGCCCAGAACCGCGCTGACAATACCCGTGCCGAGGAAGTACAGCGCCTCGTGTTCTCCGTAAATAATTGAGGTTACGGTGCACAGCTGCATTGCCGCGCCCTCGACTATCAGAACCCAGCCGAGGATATAGACAATCAATCTTTTATTCATAACCAATCCCTCAGCGTCTGCTCAGAATGTCGTCAAGGTCCTTGAGGCCCTTGTGCTTTGTGATAACGACGACGGAATCGTCGGGCATGACGGAATCCGAGCCTGTCGGGAGAATGATCCTGCCCCTGCGGGCGATGGAAATGATCTGCAGATCGTCCTTGAGGTTCAGCTTTGAGAGAGGGATATTAGCGACGCGGGAGCTGCTCTTTACGCGGAACTCAAGCGCCTCTACCCTGCCCTCGTTGAGGCGGTAGAGCGTCTCGACGTTGCTGCCGAGAGAGTTCTGTACCGCGCGGATATAACGGGCAATATACTCGCCCGCAATTTTCTTCGGGTTGATGACGCACTCGATGTTGAGCTGCTCAACGATCGAATCGAAGTGCGCGTTGTTGACCTTGGTGATGATTTTCGCGCGCGAAACATTGCGCACGTACATTGAAATGAGGATATTCTCCTCGTCGTAGTCCATCAGGGCGATCACGCCGTCGGCGTGCTCGATGCCCTCGCTGAGAAGCAGATCCTGATCCATGCAGTCGCCGTGGATAATGACCGCCTCGTGAAGCAGGTCGGAAAGCTCGTCACAGCGCTGCGGGTTCTTCTCGATGATCTTAACGCCGATGCCCGCCTTGAGGAGTCTCTGCGCCAGGTAGAACGAGATCTTGCCGCCGCCGAGAATGATGACGTCGCGGCTTCTGCCGATGTTGATGTTAGCCTTCTTGAAGAACTTCGCGGCGATCTCGGGCTTTGAGATGACCGTTATGCGGTCGCCGCCGTGAATGACGAAGTCGCCGTTCGGGATAAATACCTCGCTGCCGCGCTCGACGGCGCAGATACGCACCTTGCCCTTGAGGATATCGATCTTGCTTATCTCGCGGTTTGCAACGGGGCTGTTCTCGGGGACGTTGACCTTGATCAGCTCGACCTGACCCTTTGAGAAGCTGTCGATCTCGAGAGCGCCCGAAAAACGCAGAAGGCGGCTGATCTCACCCGCAGCTGTCATCTCGGGGTTGATGAACATCGAGAGTCCGAGGATATCCTTGACGCGGTAGAGGTCGTTTGTATATTCGGGATTGCGCACGCGCGCGATAGTATTCTTACAGCCGCAGGCGCGCGACATGAGGCAGGTGTAGAGGTTGACCTCGTCCCTCGCCGACGCGGCGATAACCAGATCTGCGGTACCCGCGCCCGCTTCCGAGAGGGTTTCGTAGGTCGCGCCGTTGCCCTCGATGCCCATCGCGTCAATGGAATCTGAGAGGCGGTTCACAGCCGCGCGGTTGATATCTACGACGACGATCTCGTGTCCCTCGGAATTCAGCTCGGCGGCAATCGAGGTGCCGACCTTGCCACAGCCCACAATTACTATTTTCATAAATTGCTCCACCTAAAATACATACGGGAGATAGTGATATCCCCCGAAGAATTTGTATATATAGTATAAAAAGATAATACACCTTTTTAGTGCAAAAATCAAGCCGATTTGTCAATTTCTTTTTGCGATTTGCCAAACATATGATTTTCCGCAATATACGCAAAACATCTTGCATTTCACGCCGTACGTATGATACAATAATTGTATAATAATAACGGGAGGACGCGTTATCGTGAAAAGGAACGGATATATCTCTTGGGACGAATACTTCATGGGAGTCGCGCTGCTCGCGGCAAAACGCAGCAAGGATCCCAACACTCAGGTCGGCGCGTGCATCGTCGACAGCAATAATATCATTCTCTCGACGGGCTACAACGGATTTCCGTACGGCTGCTCCGACGACCTCTATCCGTGGGAGCGCGAGGGCGAGGATACAAAGTACAACTACGTCGTTCACGCCGAGCTCAACGCGATCCTGAACGCGCGCGGCAAGAACCTCAAGGGCGCGCGGCTCTATGTCGACCTCTTCCCCTGCAACGAGTGCGCCAAGGCGATTATCCAGTCGGGCATAGCGGAGGTCGTCTACCTCTATAACAAGTACGCCGACTCAGAAGCTACGCGCGCTTCGGCGAGAATGCTGCAGTCCGCGGGCGTGAAGCTCAGGCAGTTCAAAACCGACACCGAAACGATAGTCCTCGACTTCAAGGCAAACGCATGACGGACAGAATGGAGCGCCAGTTCCGCTTCGCGCTTGAGGCGGACAAGGAAAAGCGCATAGGACGGCAGACATACCTTTCGAACGGCGCTGAAAAGGAAAACGACGCCGAGCACGCCTGGCACGCCGCGCTGATGGCGATTCTGCTCGGCGAGTACTCAAACGAAAAAATCGACCTTCTTAAAACCGTGACGATGCTGTTAATCCATGATATGGTCGAGATCGACGCCGGTGACACCTACGCCTACGACGACAACGCAAAGCAGACCCAGCGCGAGCGCGAGGAAAAGGCGGCGGACAGGATATTCGGAATGCTGCCCGACGACCAGCGCGACAGGCTGCGCGGCCTTTGGGAGGAATTCGAGGCGGCTCAGACGCCCGAGGCGAAGTTTGCGAGAACGATGGACAACATTCAGCCCGCTATGCTCAACTGCGCCACCGACGGACGGGCGTGGAAGGAAAAGGGCGTGAAGCTCAGCCAGATCCTGGAGAGAAACAAAATAACTCCCGAGGGCTCAAAGGCGCTCTGGGAGTACTCGCTGAACAATTTCATCATGCCGAACGTGGAAAAGGGAAGAATTATAAATAATTGAAAATGTAAAATGAAAAATGGAAAATTGAGGGTCGCTTCGCTCCGAGTTATATTCGGGTGCGGGCAGCGCCCGCCATTAATTTTCAATTTTCAACTTTCAATTTTACATTAACAAACGCAAAAGGGCGGACATGATGTCCGCCCTTTCGGGTTATCAATTATTCGTTATGCAAGTCAATGCTTACCAACGTGTATTAAGCGCAGCCTTGGTGCTCATCTTCGCTGTGCGGGGCTTTCTGGTGGTTTTTCTGAGGAAAATCAGAGCAACCGCACTGATCACGATGATGGTGAGTACAAGCCAAATCCAGATGTTTGCCGCTCTCTTGATCTGAGCGGTCTGACCCTCAGGCACTGCGGAAGCAGCGCCCTGAAGCGCCTTGTCGGCAGCCTTGTTGGTCTTGTCAACAGTGTTTGAGCTTGACGCGAGCGCATTGCCCGAACCGTTGCCGTTGCTGTTGCCGGCTGCAAAAGCGGAAGCGGAATCTGCGGTAGCGGGAGCTGCCACGCTGTCGTCGCTGTCAGCGGCGGCATAAACGGGGCCTGCAACCTCTTCGTTGAGAACTGAGAGGACGTTGGGGTTATATACAACGTCGTCGCTGTTCATAGCGGCAACGGTAGCCTCGTCCATCTGTCCTGTTACGTCAAGGCCGTTGCAGAGCTGGAACGCCTTGATAGCGTCGGCGGTATAGTCGCCGTAGAAGCCTGTGGGCTCAATTCCGAAGTATCCGAGCTTTGCAAGCTGAGCCTGCATCTCGTATACCGCGTCGGTGAAGTCGCCCTCAACGGGCAGAGCGGGCTTGACCTCGAACTCTACCTCGGTCTCCTGACCTTCGGCAGCCTCTACGGTCTCGTCAGCCTTCTTCTCCTCCTCGGGAGCTCCGACTTCGTCTGTATCCTTATCGTTATCAGCTGTATCCGCAGCTGCTTCTTCTGTCTTATCTTCTGTTTTATCTTCGGATTCGTTCTTTACGTTGGCGCGAGGGGCTTCATCGGAATAGAGTACCTCTCTGTCTGAACCTGAAATACCGTCGACTGTGACGCCTGCAGCTTCCTGGAAAGCTCTGTACGCCTGCTCGGTAACTCGACCAAAGTCGCCGTCAATCGCGCCGTCGTAAAACCCAAGCTCTGAAAGGCGCTTCTGGATCTTCTCTACCTCGTTGCCGCTTGAGCCGTATCTGAGGAGAGAGGTCGAAGACTTTGACGAACCTGAATTAGACGAGCTGCTGACCGTTGCCGAAGTATCGGTCGGTGTTGTGCCCGAATGACCCTTTGAATCGAAATAGTATGTAGTACCGTCTATTTCTCTTGAGGTGTTGACGATGTACTCGCCGTCCTCATAGTAATAGTAGTTGCCGTTGAACTCTTCCCAACCGTTTTCGGGGTAGGTTACAGCGGTGAGCTTGAACCAGCAGTCCCAGTTGTTCCAGCCGCCGATCTCCTGATAGCATACGCCGTATTCGTCGCCGCGCGCGTCAACCTCCATACCGTCCTCAATATAGACGCCGACGTGACCGGGTCTGGAAAGTCCGAGACCGTGTACTCTGGGTACACCGTTGGAGACATAGCCCCAATCTCTGCCGTTTTCCTGTGCGTCGGAAAGCATGCTCATTCTGTTGCCGCCGCAGTAGGACCAGATAAGTCCCGAACAGTCAACGGCGCCCGGGGTTGTTCCGCCCCATACGTAACTCCATCCCTCGTCATAAGCGTTGAGACAGTATTCTGCAAGACCCGCGCCTGTGCCTGAAGCGCTGGCGTTCAGACCGCCGAACACACATACACTAGACACGGTCAGTGTACTCAATATCACAGCGGTAAGCTTTTTTATCCTGTGCATCGTTATTACCTCCAATGTCCGACAAGTGCCGATATTTTTCCGGGTGAATCGGTTCATTTTCCGTCACGAAAAATGACAGCCCGAAATGCACTTGTTAACAAATTTGTAATAATTATATCATCAAAGTTTCAAAAAATCAACCCCTAACGCCCATTCTTTTGAAATCGAATTATATTTCTGGCAATTTCCCTAACATTTTTCGCCTCTATGTGCGATTTTTGGGGCTTTCCTAAAGCGGTGGTTTCAAAATTGTAAATTCTTTTGTAATAATTGGGAAATACTGGAAGCTGGTAATTGAAAACGGAAAATTGAAAATGGAAAATTATGGGTCGCTTCGCTCCGAGTTATATATATAATAGAAAGGTATGACAAAGACAGCCGCCCTGACCTGACGATATCACACGCAGCGGAAAGATGAACCAATAAAATGTGCCCGCTGGCACTTTACTTTGGAATATTGTTGTGTTATTATATATTAGTATAGGTGGTTCTCTGTCGATAACCGCCCCTCACGTAATGTTGCATAATGTATTGCCGATGTCGCGCGAAAATTTATGTAACACTAAAAAAATACTCTCAATAGCTCGAAAAAGATTGACAAAACTTTAACAATCATATAGAATAGTGTCAGTCAACGAGCTCATTGACACACAGAAAGGATTTTTAAAATGAAAAAAGTCATCTGCGCAATTCTCGCATGTACCATCGGAGCGGTAGCTGCGGCTTCACTCAACGGCTGCGGCTGCAACGGCAGCAAGCCCTCCTCGGGCAACCAGGAAAGCAAACAGGGTTATGAGGTTGTAGCGACACAGCCCGACCTCAAGGACGAGACCTTCGGCTTCTATATCCTCAACGAAAAAGAGGTTATCCTCACCCGTTACTTCGGCTCACTCACCGACGTTACGATCCCCGACAGCTTCCAGAACTACACCGTTACCGCGATCGGTCACAGCGTGTTCAATAACGACGGTCTGAAGTCGGTCACCATTCCCGAAACCGTTACCGACATTCAGGACTACGCCTTCGCGAGCAACAAGACTCTGACGAACGTAAAGCTCCCCTCGAACCTCAAGCACCTCGGCACCAACGCCTTCTTCTACTGCTCGGGTCTTGATACTATCGAGCTGCCTGCTTCCCTCGAGAAGATCGAGCCCTTCGCATTCTCCGCTGCAGGCCTTAAGACAATCGTGATCCCCGAGAGCCAGACGCTCACAGAGCTTCCCCAGCTGATGTTCCATCAGTGCCCCAACCTCAAGGAGGTTGTAATTCCCGCGACAATCACAAAAATCGCCGACGATACCTTCAGCGAGTGTCCCGCAGACCTCACCCTCAAGGTAGCCTCAGGCTCCTACGCCGAGCAGTACGCACAGGAGCAGGGCATCAGCTATGAGGCGGTATAAATAAAAGAGCCAATCATTAAACCGGCAAAAGCGAGGTAGATAATATGAGTACAAAAGAGTATCCGATCGTAGAGAGCGCCGAATCCTTCGCCGCCGCGCTTGCGCGCGTACGCGAGGCTCAGAAGGCGTTTTCCACCTACACACAGGAACAGGTCGACGCGATTTTCCTGGCGGCAGCGACCGCCGCTAACCGCGCAAGAATTCCGCTCGCCAAGATGGCTGTGGAAGAGACCGGCATGGGTGTAGCCGAGGACAAGGTCATCAAGAACCACTTCGCCTCGGAGTACATCTACAACACCTACAGAAACACCAAGACCTGCGGCGTGATCGAGGAGGATCCCGTGGCAGGAATCAAAAAGATCGCCGAGCCTATCGGAGTTATCGGTGCGGTCATTCCCACCACCAACCCAACCTCGACCGCGATCTTCAAGGCGCTTGTCTGCCTTAAGACCCGCAACGGTATCATCATCAGCCCTCACCCCCGCGCAAAGAAGAGCACTATCGCCGCTGCCAAGATCGTTCTCGAGGCTGCCGTTGAGGCAGGCGCTCCCGAGGGCATCATCAGCTGGATCGACGTGCCCTCGCTCGAGCTCACCAACCTGCTCATGCAGGAGAGCGACTGCATTCTCGCGACAGGCGGCCCCGGCATGGTCAAGGCGGCTTACTCCTCAGGCAAGCCCGCTCTCGGCGTAGGCGCCGGCAACACACCCGCTATCATCGACGAAACCGCCGACATTCTGCTCGCGGTCAACTCGATCATTCACTCCAAGACCTTCGACAACGGCATGATTTGCGCCTCAGAGCAGAGCGTTATCGTCGAGAAGAAGATTTACGCCAAGGTCAAGAAGGAATTCAAGGCGCGCGGCTGCTACTTCCTCAACGACGAGGAATGCGAGAAGGTCAGAAAGACTATCATCATCAACGGCGCGCTCAACGCGCGTATCGTCGGTCAGAAGCCCGTGACTATCGCGAAGCTCGCCGGCGTTGAGGTTCCCGAAACGACAAAGATTCTTATCGGCGAGGTCGAGAGCGTAGATATCAGCGAGGAATTCGCTCACGAGAAGCTCAGCCCCGTTCTCGCTATGTACAAGGCGGAGAGCTTTGAGGACGCTATCGCAAAGGCTGAGCAGCTCGTCGCCGACGGCGGCTACGGCCACACCTCTTCCCTCTATGTCGACGCGATCAACTGCAAGGACAAGATCGACGAATTTGCGGCTCACATGAAAACCTGCCGTATCCTCGTCAATACTCCCTCGTCACAGGGCGGTATCGGCGATTTGTATAACTTCAGCCTCACTCCCTCGCTCACCCTCGGCTGCGGCTCATGGGGCGGCAACTCTGTTTCCGAGAACGTCGGCGTGAAGCACCTGCTCAATATCAAGACGGTCGCTGAGAGGAGAGAGAACATGCTTTGGTTCAGAGCGCCCGAAAAGGTTTATATCAAGAAGGGCTGCATGCCCGTCGCACTTCAGGAGCTCAGGGACGTTATGGGCAAAAAGCGCGCCTTCCTCGTCACCGACTCCTTCCTTTACAAGAACGGCTACACCAAGCCTATCACCGATAAGCTCGACGAAATGGGCATCACCTACACCACCTTCTCCGACGTTGAGCCCGATCCGTCGCTCATTTCCGCACAGAAGGGCGCCGAGGCTATGCGCTCCTTCGAGCCCGACGTTATCATCGCGCTCGGCGGCGGCTCCGCTATGGACGCTGCGAAGATCATGTGGGTACTCTACGAGCATCCCGACGTAGACTTCCAGGATATGGCGATGCGCTTCGTCGATATCCGCAAGCGTATCTACACCTTCCCCAAGATGGGCGAAAAGGCTTACTTCATCGCTATCCCGACCTCCTCGGGCACAGGCTCCGAGGTCACTCCCTTTGCGGTAATCACCGACCAGGAGACAGGCATCAAATATCCTCTCGCCGATTACGAGCTCATGCCCAACATGGCTATCGTCGACGCTGACTTCATGATGTCAGGCCCCAAGGGTCTGACCGCCGCCTCGGGTATCGACGCGGTTTCCCACGCTCTCGAGGCTTACGCTTCGATGATGGCTACGGACTTCACCGACGGTCTGGCGCTCAAGGCTCTCAAGGTCATCTTTGAGTACCTGCCCGCCTGCTACGACAACGGCATGAACGAGCCCGTTGCGCGTGAGAAGGTCGCACACGCCGCCACTATGGCAGGTATGGCGTTCGCAAACGCCTTCCTCGGCGTATGCCACTCAATGGCTCACAAGCTCGGCGCGTTCCACCACATCGCTCACGGCGTTGCAAACGCCCTCATGCTCGAGCAGGTTATCCGCTTCAACTCCGCTGAGGTTCCCTCAAAGATGGGTACCTTCCCCCAGTATGACCACCCCCACACCCTCGCGCGCTATGCTGAGATCGCTCAGTTCCTCGGCTTCGGCGGCAAGAACGACAAGGAGAGCGTTGAGAACCTCATCAACGGCATCAACGAGCTCAAGGCAAGGGTCGGCATCAAGAATACAATCGCAGATTACGGCGTTAAGGAGGAGGACTTCCTCGCTACCCTCGACGAGATGACCGAGCAGGCGTTCGACGACCAGTGCACAGGCGCCAACCCGCGTTATCCGCTCTTCAAGGAAATCAAGCAGATGTACCTCAACGCCTACTACGGCAACAACAAAGACGCGGTTTAATGCGCGGAAAGGGGCTTTACCATGAAATTTGACAATGTTCTCGCCGAGAGAAAAAATAAGGTCATCTACCGCGACGGCGACCTCGCTGTCAAGGTCTTTGACGAATCCTTCCCCAAGTCCGATATCCTCAACGAGGCGCTCAACCAGGCGAGAGTTGAGGAAACGGGACTGAATATCCCCAAAATCGAGGAAGTCACCAAAATCGACGGCAAGTGGGCTATCATCTCCGACTTCATCGAGGGCAAGACCCTCCAGCAGCTTATGGACGAGAACCCCGACAAGCTCGACGAGTACCTCGAGCTCTTCGTGAACGTCCAGATGGAGATCCTCGGCAAAAAGTGTCCGCTGCTCAAGAGACTGCAGGACAAGATGCAGGACAAGATCAGCAGCACAGACCTCGACGCAACCACACGCTACGAGCTGCACACCCGCCTCGCATCGATGAAGCGCCACGACAAGGTTTGCCACGGCGACTTCAACCCCTCGAACATCATCATCACTCCCGACGGCACTCCGTTTATCCTCGACTGGTCGCACGCCACTCAGGGTAACGGCGCGGCTGACGCGGCGAGAACCTACCTGCTCTTCTGTCTGAAGGGCGACAAGGACCTCGCCGAGAAGTACCTCAAGCTGTTTTGCGAAAAGACAGACACAGCGCGTCAATACGTCAACGCGTGGATGCCGATCGTCGCGGCTTCTCAGTCCGTAAAGGGCAACCCCGAAGAGAGAGAATTCCTCCTCAACTGGGCAAACGTCTGCGACTGGCAGTAGAAATCAAAAGGACTGTTCTCCGAGGAGAGCAGTCCTTTTTTAGTTGAAAATGAAAAATGAAAAATTGAAAATTAAGGGTCGCTTCGCTCCGGTTTATATTTTCGGGTGCGACTTCAAAAGCAGCATAACAAACGCCGTTGCGGGTGACATAGGCGGCAGGACGTTTATACCCAATTCATCAAACGCCTGCTTGCTCTCGTAGTCAAAGCCTTCCTCGCTGCCTGTCAGGTACAGCGGTACGCCTGCTGTGTTTGCCGATTTGCAGAAGTTCTTAAAATCCTCTCTCGCGGTCGGCAGAGTTCCCGAGTGATAGCCCTCGAGCAGCACAGCCTTTGCGCCGTCAACTGGCGGATAAATCATTCCCGGGTGCGCGCGCAGCCAGATAATCTTTCCGTTCGGCTTGCATTCGGAAAAGTCGCCCAAGCTCTCCTCCTCAAAATCGGGATTGAGCACGACCTCGCCGCCGACAAGCTCGGCAAAGTAATTATCGCGAAGGCTGAGGACGCTGTCGCTGTACGGCTGATGCGGCAAAAGGCTTGCCGCGCGGTAGATCATGACATTCTCGCCGCTGTTCCTGTACGATACGAAAACGCCCTTGCCGACTCCCGAGCGGATAAAATCAACCGCGCCGCGGAAGTTGTCAAGACCGTTTGAGCGGCTGTCTGACAGCGGATATGCCGCCGACACGAGCACAACGGGAATATCGCACAGCCCGAGCTTCAGTCCGAGGTACGCCGCCGTGTATGGCATGGTATCCGTGCCGTGGGTGACGATAACGCCGTCGCTGCCGCGCACGCTCTTTACGCAGTCAGAGAGCTTCTCCCAATGCTCACAGCCGAGGTTTTCGCTCAGTATGAAGTACGGAGAAAGCGTTTCAAACTCTACGCTGCCGTCAAGAGCGCGGTATATTTCAATCAGGGTAAAGGAATTGGCGCCGTCAGGTGACAGCGCCCCATTCCTGTTCGAGCAGGCAATCGTGCCGCCCGTAAATATCACTGTAATTTTCATTCTACGCCAATATCGTTCATAACCATACCCGTCGTCATCTTCGGGTAGAAATAGGTGGACTTCTGCGGCATCTTCTCGCCCGCCGCCGCGACGTCGCGGATTTCGGTGACGCGGGTCGGGTTGAGGATAAACGAGCACTGGAACTCGCCCTTGTCGACGCCCATGATCGCTTCCTCATAGAACTTCGTGTAGGTCAGGTTGATCTGAGCCGCCATGTTCTCCTTGTCGATGCCGAGGATCTTCTCGAGAATCAGTGTGTGCAGGACGCTGACGTCGAGCTGCTGTGACGCTTCGCTCAGATCGGGCAGCTCCTTTTTCATCACGTCGATATCCTTGAGCGTGAGCAGGTACCACTCACCCTTGCCGCAGTAGAAGCCGAAGGACTTGCTGCCCTTCTTGTACTCGCTGTGGAGCAGCTCGTTCATATGCGAAACGCTGTCGAACGCCTTGATATCAAAATATTCTTCGCAGCCGTCGAGGAGCTTATCCCTGTCAAACTTAGGCAAATCGCGCACAAGGCGGTGCGTCGGGAATACGACAAGCCCCGGGTGCTCCATGTCCATGAGGAACATCATCTGGTAGTCCTGAGCGTCGCCTTCCTTCGAGATACCGTTCTCGCGGCAGTAGTTGCGGTAGTTGAGCGCGGTCTCGTAGCGGTGGTGACCGTCGGCGATATAGAGCTTTCTGTCGGTGAAATCGGCGCACAGCTTCGCGATAGCCTTCTCGTCGGTAATAATCCAGAGCTTGTGGGTAACCTTGTCGCCGTCGGTAAACTTGGCGTTGGGCTTACGCTTTGACAGCTCGTCGATAGTCGAGAGCGTGGTATGCTCCTCGTCCATATAGAGCGCGTAAATCTGGCTGAAGTTGCAGTTTGTCGCCTTCATGAGGTTGAAACGGTCAGCCTTCGCCTTCGAAAGCGTGAACTCGTGCGGAAGGATAACTCCCTTCGAGAACTCCTCGACCTTCACACGCGCGATGATGCCCTTGATACTGCGGCGCGTGTTGTAGGCGTTGAACTCCTCCTCGTAAATATAAATCGCGGGCTTATCCTCGTGAATGAGGATCCCCTTCTCTCTCCAGCGGTCAAGAACCTCGCCCGCTGTTGTGTAAACATTGTCGCCTTCTTTGGGCAGCTCAAGGCGGATAACGTTGTATTTGTTCTGCGCGAGATACGATTTTCTTTCCTTTTCGCTGATAATGTCATAGGGAGGACAGCAGAGCTCATCGAGCCTGCCTGCGCGTTCGGTGTTGTAGCGCATACCCCTGAACGCTTTGATTTCAGCCATAAAAATGCCCCTTTTCTGATTCATGCTTATCTTTTAGTATATCATATTTTATGCCGCCGCACAAGACGCATTGATGAAAAGTTCATATATTATATTGTTTATTACACGTTCAGAGAAGATTTTCATTGACACAACTGAGTTTTTTTGATATAATAGAATTTGCGAAAGAACAAAACGCACCAATAGCTCAGTTGGTCAGAGCTACCGGCTCATAACCGGTTGGTCCGGGGTTCGAGTCCCTGTTGGTGCACCATCCTATGCGAATAAAAAAGATATTCGCCCCGAAAAGCCCGATTTTATCGGGCTTTTTCACGTCTCAGGGGCTTGTCCGCGAGCGTACAAAAACGTAGATGTAAAACGGCGTTTTTACCATTTTTCAGGGAAATGAACCCCCGAAGAACAGAAAATCAGGCAACAAAATAAACTTTTTCTTAGGCATTTCAAATTAATGAGTGCTACTCACAATCGAAAAAATCTCATTTCAGAGCCAATCGTTTAGAAATAAGCGGTTGGCTCTTTTTTTATTTCTAAAAAAACTAAAGGAGATGATAATCAATGTATTTTACAGAAAACCGGTACGACCGCAGCATCGAATGGATGATGAAGGGTGTACCAAACTTTTACGCGAGAAGTTCGGGAATCGTAGTGACAGGGAAATTTGAGTACACAGCAAAGATGTGTGACTGTCGATTATGCGAACACTATGGCGGCAAACTGAGAGGCTGCAAGGTTCCACGATGCGTCTGCTTAGAGGAACGGATCGCCGTCGGCGTCGCCTCACTCAAAGAGGTCATGCAGGAAACGATGTCAGAAATCAAACACAGCGGTTTTAACCGCAGGCTGAGAAAATATATAAAGGAAAGCGAGGTCATCCCCATGACATTCTTGAGCGAACAGCACAGATTGAGTTTTAACGCAGCACTCGACAGGATCGGAAAGTATGACAGAAAGAACTGCGCGCTTGTCGCGGCTCTGTATTTACTGACAGCAGATTTCCGACTATGGAATCAGGCACGGCGATATGTCGAGAACCACGGCATCAGCTTCGGCAAGCTGCGACCAAAGAACTGCTCCGAGTATTCCTATCCCCTCTACTGTGCGGCGAAGGATTTGTATCTCGGTACCAGGCACATCACCATTAACGATCTTGCCGACAATAAGCTGATCAACGCAAAGACCTTCGCGCTCATCTGTAACGCGATGGCAATCCGAAAATACGGGTTGGGAGCAATACAGTTCACAGACGAACCAAAAACATGAAACGAAAACTATTCACGGCGATTGCAGTAATTCTTTTGGCTGCAGGCTTGGCAATGCTGATCGTCCCGAGAATATCCAACCGTGTCGGTGAGCAGATAGCCCATACCACCGTCGAGGATTTCAAGGCTTTGAAAAGCAAATCGACTTATGATGAACCAACGGAAAAGAAAGAATCGTCCGAGGAGAGCACCCAAAGAGAGAACTCTGAAGCCGAATGCCTTCGCATTCTGCAGGTGGAAGAAAAAGGACTCAACCCTGAAAGCCGCAATAGCTCAGACAACGTCCCGAAGATTGATTTTGACCGCCTCTATTCCGACAGCATAGCGTACAACGAGAATTTGAAAAAGCACCAGCACGAGTTGCTTACAAATGAGCAGTCCTACCAATTCCCCGCTTTGAATCTGAGCAGCTATGGAATCACAAGCGGTGTTTACGGATATATTTCCGCGCCGTCTATCGGCTTGGAGCTTCCGATCTATCTCGGCGGCAACGATGACAACATGGCTCTCGGTACCGCTCACATGACATACACCTCGCTCCCCGTCGGCGGCAAGAGCACCAACTGTGTGTTGTCGGGGCATTCGGGTTACGTCGGCAGGATATTCTTCGACTACATTACGAGTCTGAGCATCGGCGATGAGATCACCGTCGAGAATTATTGGGATACTCTAACCTACAGGGTCATTGACAAACAAATCCATAAAAAAGACGAATCGGCAGACTGCTACATCACCGAGGGCAGGGATTTGCTCACGCTTATCACCTGCGTCTCGAACGGACACGGCGGTTTTGACCGGTTCTATTTAATTTGCGAAAGGAAATCCACATGAAACACTTTTACCGTACACGCGACAGACCCGCAAAATTCTTCAACAGACCATTCCAAAGAAAGGAGAGAAAACTTGAAAAGCATTATTAAAAGAGCGGTCGCCGTTCTGCTCGTTTTGACAGTTGTCCTTCTGACAGCCTGCTCTGTAACAATGGATGCAGTCAAGGCGGCGGAAATCGGCGGCGACAGCGACGTTGATCTCAGTAGCTACGGCGAATACATTTCCAATGATGAACTCGGCGAGCTTATTTCCTACGGCGGTTACATCTCGAAATCGGAATACGCCCGGCATATCAACGATGACTCGGTTGGCGCATCCTACACTCCGAGTTTTGAAGGCTGCTATGACACAGGCGGCAATCAGATATACGTCAGACGCGCTATGGCACGGCAGTATGTCGGTGAAGCCGCGCTGATGATATTCGTCAACAGCTCGAGAGCCTACTGTATTCAGCCGGGCGAAGCTCTGAACGCTTACTCGGATCTGACGCCGAGTACCTCAACCGGCGTTTGGGCGAGTCTCTCGGGTAATCAGCAGCAGGCAATCAATACGGCGCTCTGTTTCGGCAGAGAGGGAAACTTTTCCAATATTAAAGGAAACACCTCCATCAATTCCGACCAGTGCTATCTTGCGACACAGCTCATTATCTGGGAAATCGTAAACGGAGAACGAAGCTCGACGGCTCCGTTTTCTCTGGAAGGTAACGGATACCTGTCCATGTACTGTGCCGACGGATATAACGGAAATATTGCCGAAGCCTATCACCGCATTGAGAGCGCAATGTCTTCAGCGCAGACCGTTCCGTCATTTGCCGGAAAAGAGTCATCAAACGCGCCGACATACACGCTCACAGCCAAATACAATAACGTCAAAAGAGTTTGGAACTATGCGCCGCTGACGCTGACGGACAGCAACAGCGTAATGTCGCAGTTTACAGGCTTCAACAACAGAACCATTAACGTCGGCAATGCCACAGTCACCGTTAAGGTGAACGGCAACAAGGTGACGCTCACGCCGTCAGCCGCCAAACTCAATACGACGGGAACAACTGAAATGCTGAGTGCGCTGAAAACCGGCGTCCCCACAACAAACGAGGCAAAGTTAATAGCATACTCATCGTCATATCAGGATGTTGTATCAGGAGGAACCGTCAGTGCTCCCACGGCATATTTCAATGTACGGGTATCTGTGTCGCAGAACGGAAAGCTCAATTCGGATTTTCGTATTCGAAAGGTTATCGGTACACAAAACGAGTATTGCCGAGCTGATGACTGAAAAACGAGCTTTGGAAAAAGAGCTTGAGAGTTATCAGGGGTTCGGAAAAACATCGGAACCGGAATCAAAGCTCAACGAAATATCTCACATCACCGAAATCATCGAGAATCAACCACTGCAATTTGATGACAATCTCATTCGTCAAATGCTTGAATGTGTGGTCGTACAGTCCAAAGAGCAAATCAAAATTGTGTTTAAGGACGGCACAGAGGTTGATCAGCCTCTCAGCTAAGAACAGCAAACACTTATGCGGCTGAGAGATTTTTCAGCCTTATAGGTGTTTGCTGTTTTGAATGGTTTCCGGATAATTGAATTTTCTGAGCGGGTCAAAAGTTTTCGATAGACAAAGGAAAGCAATTCTGGTATCATAAGAGAAGAAGCCGAATGGAACAGCGCGCTTATCAGAGCAAAAAGCAGAAAAGAACGATACGCATACTGATACAGATGATTTCAAAATATGAGTAGAGAACAAACAGAACGAAAAATATGTGCGGCGATCGATTGCTCTTGAATACCTCGAATATTTCTCAACGGTACCCTGGGACACATTGTTTTCCTGAGCTATTCTCCCCGATATTAATCTCCTAAGGGTCGTCCTTGACATAGGTTCAGCATTCTCTGTGTGTTCTACGCTATACCAGTATGCCGCACGTTCCGAATCATACTGCCTTCCAATAAGGTAGTGGCGCATTTCTTCGGTCAGATTTAGGCGCTTTAGCTGGTTGAGACAAATCCAGGCAATCGTGTTATTGATGCGCTTATTCAATTGGGTAAAATTGCAAAATACCCCTATTATGAGTACACGTCAGATCAGGTTACACCACGTCGGTAACTTGCAAAATTCCGACTTGTCTTGCAAAACGTGGATCAAGCGATAAGCTCCACCTCGGTTCTCACCTCTCTACCGTGTAAAAATTCAGAGGGTAAAAACGAATATGCGGATATGGCGGAATAGGCAGACGCGCATGGTTCAGGTCCATGTGAGCATTGCGCTCATGCAGGTTCAACTCCTGTTATCCGCACCACAAAAAGCTCGATTTTATCGGGCTTTTTGTATTTTCAGAGGAAAAATAATTGTTGGCAGACGCGTAACCTATGCACCTTTTCTATTGTCCTATTCGCACAAATGATATACACGCCTGTTACGGGAACCCGTGCGTTCCATGGAGTTTGGTTTCTCGATATGCAGACATAAACACCTCAAATAATCGTTTTGTGTCAATAATAAGCTGGTATTCTGTTAGTATTATACTATAAAAAATTGTATAATACAAGTAATGTAACTATTCAGCACCCCACCCCAAAAACCTGATTGATCTGACCTGATAAAACCATCTTTACCGCGTGATAAGAATCAAACCCGTTTTTGCGGGCGGTGCTAACGAACGACATTAAGCCCATGTATTCCTCTGCGCCGGTTCTGCTTCTGAAGCAGCCGCAAACCTTGGTCTTTGTTTTGATGTTGCGGATATCGCGCTCGGCTTGATTGTTGTCGAACGGAACACCGAGCTTTTCTAAAAACAGGCAGACTGCTCCCTTGTGTTTTTTGAGCCTGTCGATGAGCGCGAGAATTTTACCGCGTTTTACTCTGCCGCGTTTTTTCCTGACAGGTTCCGCAATAGGATTCTGCGCGTATGCCTCTTTTATTATGACATCGTATTCGCGTTTGTATTTTTGAATTGTAAACACGCTGAGATAATCTTTTCCTGCCGCGATCGCCTTGTCTTTTGCTCTTTTCATACGCAAAAGGTGTTCCTTGAATTTTCTCGCCCATGCTTGCTCCGGGTGATTTTCTGCAATTCCGTTCAGCTCTCTCAGAAGATGAGCGCAGCATACAGAATGCGTCACATCGTTAAACTTCCAATAGGAAGTCCAGCAATCGTGGACGATGATCCCGTGATAATCAGGAAGGACACCCGTGGATTTTATGCCTTCATAACCGCGTTTTTTGCTGACGGTCATATATGTGTAGCTTCCGTATGAAACATTGTGAACCCAATGAAGTTTACCGTCTATGTTGGTTCCCGTTTCATCGCAATGAACCAACGAACTTTCAGAAAGCTTTTGACGTATTAGCTCAAGTGCCGGCTTTACTTTCTCTGCACAACGGCTTACGATATACTTAATCGTACCGGTTGAAAGAGGTATATTGAATACGCCGCCTAATATTTCGTGGATCCTGTTGACGCTGACCGCACCTACGGTATTAAAAGCGACAACCAGAGCTTGCAGATTCTTGCCGTATTGTACGAAGGCTTTTTTAAGGTTGACGCGGTAAGCTTATCTCAAACGAAAGGGGTTTTCAAAATGAAGATTCAGACGGTTTTTGAAAGAACCGAAAAGAAATACATCCTCACGCTTGCGCAGCGCCGCGAGCTGCTCAAAAGGATAGCGGAGCATATCAAGCCCGACGAATACGGCGAAAGCACGGTGTGCTCGCTCTATTTCGACACCGACGACTACAGGCTCATCCGCCGCTCGATGGAGAAGCCCGTGTACAAGGAGAAGCTCAGGCTGCGAAGCTATTCGACGCCGAAGCGCGACAGCAACGTATTTCTCGAGCTCAAAAAGAAGTATAACGGAGTGGTCTATAAGCGGCGCAAGACCATGAAGCTCGGCGAAGCTAAGGACTATCTGAAATACGGCGTAATGCCCGACGATTCACAGATCATGCGCGAGCTTGACTGGGCGATGAAATACTACAAAACCATCGCGCCGAGGGTGTTCATAGCCTATGACCGCACGGCGTTCTACAGCAAGACAGACCACGAGCTGCGCATTACCTTTGACCGCAACGTGAGGTTCCGCACCACAAACCTCGACCTCTCAAAGGGCGACTACGGCGAGCGCATACTCGCCCCGGGGCTCTGCGTAATGGAGATCAAGGCGCTGTCCGCAATGCCGCTCTGGCTTACCGAGGCGCTGGCTCAAATGAGGATTTTCCCCGGCACCTTCTCAAAATACGGAACCGCATATCAGCTCATCGAAGAAAGAAAGAAAAACCATCTCAGTGATTACAAAAGAGGACGTCCCTGTGCTTGATTCATTATTTTTACCTGTATACACCTCAACCGATCAGATAACCGCCTCGGTTTATCTCGTTTGCTCGCTCGCGTCGCTGGCGCTGGGCGCGGTCATAGCCTTCGCGGCGGGCTTCCGCAGCCGTCAGAGCAAAAGCTTCATGCTTGCGCTGCTGCTGATCCCCGTCATCGTTCAGATGGTCATCATGCTCGTCAACGACAACGTGGGCGCGGGCGTGGCCGTAATGGGCGCGTTCTCGCTGGTTCGCTTCCGCAGCGCTCCCGGCTCGGCAAAGGAGATCGTCAGCATTTTCCTCGCGATGGCTACGGGTCTTGCCACGGCAAAGGGCTACATCGCTCTGGCGGCGGTGTTCGTGATAGTTATCTCGCTCATTATGATAATTTCGACCTATGTGCGTTTCAAGGAAAAGGACGACCTTGTGAGGGAGCTCAAAATCACCATTCCCGAAGACCTCAACTATGCGCATGAGTTTGACGACCTGTTCGATACCTACACAAAGCGCAGCAAGCTGCTCAACGTCAAGACCACCAACATGGGCAGCCTTTACAAGCTGAGCTACGAGGTCGAGCTGAAAAGCGAGGACAACGTGCAGAGCTTCATCGACGACCTGCGCACCCGCAACGGCAATCTCGAAATAGCCGTGCTGCTCCCCGCGGTTAGTGAAGGAGTCTTGTGATTTAGTGAATAGTGAATATTTACCAAGTAATTATAAAAATTCAAGGAGGTTTTGAGATGAAAAAACGTATTTCTCTGTTATTGGCTGCGTCATTGCTCTCGGGAGCTTTTGTGATGGGAGCCTGCAATCAAAAAAGCGAACCGGTCAAGTCAACAATGGATGAGGCAAAGGTTAGCCCTGTCGCTTTTGAAACGAAGGACGGTCTGTATGTCCATGCGTTATCGGGCTCGGATGACACTCAGGCTTGGCACCTTTGGCAAAGTGTTCACGACGAGGAATTCAAAACAGCGAAGCCCTATGAAAAATACTTTTTTCTGCCTACATCTGCGGATGAAAAATCGGTGGATATCTACAACGGATACGCTGAGCCGGTCACTGTCAACGGTGTAGAGATCCCGTCCGGGGCGACCGAGGCAGTGAGCTACACTGTTTCCGAGCCTTATGACGTTAAAGTCAAAGACGAGACTTTCTCTCTCAGGTTTATGAAATCAAATGCCGAGGCGGCTGTTTTCATCAACAACAGCGACGCCGACGGCAAAGGCACCGATCTGATGACTTATCTGAACGATGAGGACGAAAACTATGACAAACACCTGACAGCGACTGCCACAGGGGCGATTTTGGACAGTGACGGAAATATCGACAACACGCCCATCAAGAAAATCAAGGGTAGGGGAAACACCTCTTGGGAAAAGCCCAAGAAATCCTATAACGTAAATTATGAGAGTGCTGTTTCGGTCGCGGGAATCAAGGAGGGAAAAAAGTTCTGCCTTGTCGCCAATTATCAGGACGATTCCCTTTCCCGCAACCGCATACTGTACGACCTCTCCGATGCTGTCGGAATGCCGTATGCCTCGGATTCACGCTATGTCGACCTATACGTCAACGGCTTCTACTGGGGCTCGTACCAGATGTGCGAAAAGATCGACGGCGGTAAGAATTCTCTTGTCGGAGATATCGAAGCGGAGGATTACCTTGACGCGAACGGTAAGGTGAAGCAGGATTTCCCGTTTCTGTGCGAGGTTGATCCGGGCGCCGATTATTTAACCGACTACTTCACATCCACAAACAGCGGAAAGCTGTCCATCAAGTATCCCGAAGTTGCCAAAGAGGAACCCGGCTACAACGAGGTAAAAGATTATGTCGCTGAAAAATACGACGCGTTCTATGAAGCGGCAGGGTCTGATAAAAATGAGCTTTCTGCGCTTGCAGATATCGACTCTATGGCTAAGCTCTATCTGGTAAACGAGCTTGGAAAAAACTGGGACTCCGGCGTATCGAGCGTATTCTTTGTATACAAGCCGGACGAGTCGGGAAGATATAAATTCTACGCTTCTCCCGTGTGGGACTTTGACAACACCCTCGGCAACGCAAAAGGCGTCGAGAGTGAGCTCAATGGCTTGGAGGTCGAGGATTATGAGGATTACACCGGTTGGTGGTGCGAACACAAAGGCGGCTTCGGCAATATCGTGAATCGTCTTTCACAAAATCCGGAGGTCAAGGCTGCGGCAAAGCGCATTTGGTTTGAGGAGTTTGTTCCCGCTATTCAGCATTTCTCGGGTGAAAAAAACAGCGAAGAGATAAACAGGGAGTTCTACTCCGCGGATACCTATTACGACCTGATTCACGACAGCGCGGAAATGAACTACACAAGCGGCTGGCTGCTGAAAACGGGTAAGTGGATCGCCGATCACGATTCTCTGACAAAGGCGCGCTTTGACGAACAGACAAGAAAAATGGTGACTGAGTCTACCGCCGCCAAATACCAAGCGAACTTCACCGATATGTTCCATTATTGCAACGACTGGCTGACAAGTCGCGCCGCGTGGCTCTCACAGGAATTCTCAAAACAGTAGCATGAAAAACCTCCGCACGGATTCTTCCTTGCGGAGGCTTTTATGTTATACTGCCGCTTGTTGCGGAATATAACAAATAAACGGATTTTGCAAAGGCAATGGGATTTAGAGTATAGACGTTTTTTCTTTTTTCTGATATAATACACATATCAATCGAAATATATAGGTGATGATAAAATGATAAATAAACTATTTGAAAAACTAATCGAATTTGATCAGGTCGAGGCGATCGCGCTCGGCGGTTCCCGTTCGGGAGAAAACTATGATGAAAAATCCGATTATGATGTGTATGTTTACATCACAGCGCCAATCGGAGAAGAAAGCAGACACGCATTATTGGCTGATTACTGTCAATATATGGAGATTGGAAACCATTACTGGGAATACGAGGATAACTGTGTTCTGAACAATGGAATCGACATCGACATCCTTTACCGCAATTTGGACGAATTCTGTGACGGTGTTGCGAGAGTAGTCGAAGGTTTTGAGGCGTGCAACGGATATACCACCTGTATGTGGCATAACCTTTTGACCTGCAAAATTGTCTGCGATAAGCACGGAAGGCTTCAAAACGCAAAAGAACGCTTTTCCGTTCCTTATCCCGAAGAACTTCGAAACAACATCATCAAAAGAAACACAGCTCTTTTATACAGCGCTATGCCCGCATACTCTCTTCAAGTGAAAAAGGCGAACGGCAGAAACGACAGGGTAAGCGTTGTTCACAGAACAGCCGCCTTTTTGGAATCGTATTTTGATGTGATTTTCGCATTGAACAAGCAAACACATCCGGGCGAAAAGCGATTGATGGCGCTTTGCAGAAATAATTGCACGATTCTTCCTGAGCACTTTGAAGAAAACCTCAACCGACTTTTTGACGATATGCTGACACAAAGCGATAATCTGACCGAAGATTTGAATACGATTATTTCAGAGCTTAAAGCAGTGTTGCTACGGGAGAGTTTATGATATTATCCACCAAATTCTGATTTAACAAACTACAGCGGCAGCAAGCTCGCTCAGATGGCAGGAAACGGCACTTGGCAGGAAGGTATGCGCTTTTCCGAGCGCGAGGAGGAAAGTGCTTTTAAGGAATGAGCAAAGGGTATAGAGCTTAAATAACTATTATCTTGACACGCCTCTGTTGACTATGTTATACTACACCCAACAAACCGCATAGGAATGGGAAAAATCACGTTTCACCGACGTGGTGTAACCATCAGATCGAGACAATGTTTACAGCGATTCAGAAAACGCTGGACGAACAGAAGCAGCGTCTCCTTGTACGAGATGAAACAAGTAAACCGTTCCGATTAAGATAAGCGGCTCTTCAACATAGGAATCCCGTTCTCATTCCACCATTCTCCACTGATTCCACCGGAGCTCATTCCTTCGTGAGCAAACTGCTCAACATATGCCATACTATCAGTGGTCATTTCGACTCCCGAAAGTTCAAAGTGCTCTTTCTTGATCCACGCCTCCAAATCTTCGGGTGACAAAATGTCCATGCTTTCTGCCTGATTCTTCAAATACTCCCAGAAGTATGGATCACCTCGTAGTCCCCAACTTTCGGGCTGGTTCTCAAATATTGTTGATAGTTTCATTGTATCAAATCCTCTCATAAGCTGTGGCTTTAGCATATCCATTTTCATCTCTCCAAATAAACGATTTATCAAATTTCACTTTAATCCAGCAAGCGCAAGCCCTTCTTCTGAAAAATAACGGGGACGGTTTTTCTTTGCGTATGCCTCCATCAGTATAGAATGATAAGCGTTAAGAAAAAGCTCATAGTGAATATAATGCCTGCTGTTCTGATTCTTTTGACTATCCATATTATCATAGCTATACGATGGATGCTTATCAAAATCTTATCAGCGGTGATAAATGATTGGGAGCGGATCAAGGTAATTGTTTCGGGTGGTTGTTGCCTTGATATAAACATTATACGCAAAATGGACCTAAGAATCAAGATACTGTCACTCTCTTTATTTTAGCACCAAGGCTGTAATTCCCTGTACTTTGCCGTCAAATACGTTATCTGTAAGCAGATTCCGCTTTCCGGAAAGCGCCGGTAAGGAAATTGCATCTTCCTTGGCGTGGAACAGAATGGTCACTTCATCGTCTTCCAGACACCGGGTTACGCAGATGAGACCATCTTTGTCCCGGGCCTCCTCCGCTACCGTTTTGCCTCGGGTAATGGCAGGGATCTCCTTACGCACCCGCAGCAGCCGTTTGTACCAGGAAAGCATATCCTTGTCCTGTCGACTTTCGTCCCACAGCATACCCCGGCGGCAGTCCGGATCTTTGGCACCAGTCATAGCCACCTCGTCACCGTAGTAGATCATAGGCATACCTGGTGTCAGAAGTTGCAGCGCGGCACATAGCTTCTGCCTATCCTTATTTTCGCCACACAGATGGAGGATTCTTGCGGTATCGTGGCTGCCGATGAGGTTCCACATAAGATGATGAGCGGCGTTGTGGGTATTACCCCGCTGAAAGCCCATGACACCCAGAAAACCGGAGGCGGTCAGTGTCCCTTTAGCGGCGTAGTCAAGCACTGCCCGATAGAAGGGGTAGTTCATGACGCTGTCCCACTGGTCGCCCTGCAAAAAGTCCGGAGCGTGGTGCCACACCTCCCCCACAATCAGCGCCTGGGGAAATTCCGTCTTAATTTGTGTGCGGAAATACTGCCAAAAACCGTGGGAAATCTCGTCCGCCACATCCAGCCTCCACCCGTCTACTTTCGCTGTTCGCAGCCAGTAAAGCGCTACCTCTGTGAAGTAGTCCGCCGCGGCAGCGCAACGCAGATGTACCTTGGGCATGTCCCAGAAATAGCTGAAGCACTTGTAGTTGTGGCGCATGGGAATCGTACAAACCGGGAATTTATTAAAGTAATACCAGTCTTTATACCGGGAGTTTTCTCCCTTTTCTACCACATCCCTGAAGGCGAAAAACTCCGGGGAGGTGTGATTGAACACACCGTCCAGAATCACCCGCAGCCCCAGAGTGTGCGCCTTGTCCACCAGCATCACCAAATCATCGGTAGTGCCAAAGGTGGGGTCGATGGTGTAGTAATCGATGGTATCATACTTATGACAGGAGTTGGAGTAGAAGATGGGAGTTAGGTAGATCACATCCACTCCTAAGTCCGCGATGTAGGGAAGCTGCTGAATGATACCTTTCAGACTGCCCCCCAGCGCCGCATTGGCAGTGATGGGGGCCTGATACCAGATTTTGTCCTCCACTTCTTCGTGGCTGGCGAACCGGGAGGGGAATATCTGGTAGATAACTTTGTCGGATGCCCAGTCTGGAGCGAGGAAGCGTTCTTCTTCCCGGAGGGTCTGGGGGCAGTCAAACAGCCTCTCTATATCATCAGGGAGGGTGTCTGTAAATCCGCTGTTTGAGAAGAAGACCCGGTTACCCGCGTTGTCTTCCAGCTCAAAGCAGTAGCGCAGGCAGACTACCCTAAATTCCAACTCCACTTCGTAGTAGTCCCGAAGTCCGTCGCTGGCCACCCACTTCATGGGGGTAGTTTTACGGGTATCTCTGATCTTCAGGGGAAGGTACTTGTCCAGGGCATGAAGGGTCACGGACTTTATGTCGTCCTTTGCCGTCTGGAGCCGGAACAGAAATCTGCCCGGTTCCAGACAATAGCAGTATCTCTGGGTGGCTTCATGCCAAATAGCAGCATAATTCATAACATTACCTCATTTTCCGATACAAGTCTTAATATGTTCTTTCTATTTGCATTATACACTTGCCTATGGTATAATTCTCCTACAATTATACTGTATTTCTAACACGATCCTATTTTTCGGGAAGGAGGGGCCGCAAGTGGACGAAAGATTGCTTCACGAAACCAAAATTCACGGCACTGTAGAATTTCCCTTTGCAGTGTATCTGGGCCGGGTCCCAGAGTACATCACTGCATTTCCCCGCCATTGGCACGAGGAAGCGGAACTGATCTACGTAACCGCCGGCCGACTGAATGTATCGGTCTGGGTCCAGAACTACTTGCTGGGACCGGGGGATATTGTCATTGTTCTCCCTCACGCCATCCACGCTATCGAACAAGCCCAGTCCGAGAAGGCGGAGTATTATAATATTATGTTCATTTTTTCGCTTTTGGGGGAGGACCGTCTGGCAGAGAAGTATCTGAAACCCTTTTTGACACACGAAAAGAATGTCAATTGTATTGTAATTACATATTATAATGACAATGGGTTTTCTCCAATAATGCTTATAGAAAAAAAGATTCAAAAAACAATCATGATATGAGAAGCAGGCATGGTGTTTGCAAATATTTGGTTTTACTATTAAGAGGCTTTTTGCTGTATCGGTAAGCTCGCTTCATTTTCGATTTGGGGGGTATCGGAGCGTATGAGGCGTTTGGTTCGCCACCTGCCGTTCTTCCATCGCAGAAGCATCAATACACCGCGCACACATTCATCCGCAGCGAGAGCGATCCATAAACCGTAGATTCCCATACCGAAGACGACCGCGAATAAATACGAACCAAGCACGCTGAGAAGCCAGTTGGAAAAGATCGCGCACGCGGTCGGGAAATACACATCTCCCGCTCCCCGCATAGAGGCTATCATAACCAGATTTGTTGTCCTGCCAAGCTCCAAGATACAGTTCATTAAGATAATTTCGCTGCCGATGGAGATAATCTCAGGGTTATCGGTGAACAGTCCGATCAGCGGTTCCCTCAGTAATACACCGACACCGCAGACAGCAGCCATGAGCAGTAGAGCTGTACGATGAGACCGATAGCCTTGTCTGCAGGCTTCATCATACCTGCCTGCTCCGACAAGATGTCCGATCATGATCTGAGAAGCCTGTCCGATGGCAAGCGAGCAAAGATAAAACAGCATCGTGATGCTTTGAACATAGGTCTTGGCAATCAGCTCGTTTTCTGTCAGGAAGTTGAGCACAATGGAGGTGATAACCAGCTGAGAAAGATTATAGAGAAAGGTCTCAGCAGCCGACGGGATACCGACCTTCAGCATCGTCCCGAACTGTTTGAGCGGGAACGGAATCAGCATACGAAAGACAGCCGGCTTCTCGATCTTAGTGAACAGGATGATGACCAGGACCACACATCCGATCAATTGGCTGACGCCGGTTGCGATCGCTGCTCCCACAACTCCCGTACGAGGTACCAATATCAGATCCAGCGCCGTATTGAACAGATTCATTCCTGCAGAAACAAACATCGTGATCTTGGTGAGTCCGTGGTTGCGGATAATCACCGATACTGCGGTCATCACCGCTTGCAAAAAGATCGTACCGCCGACGATAGACAGATACTGACCGGCAAAGTCAAGCAGCTGACCTTCCGCGCCGATCAACATCAGCATAGGCTGCCGGAACAACAAAAAGAACACGCTGACAAGAATGCCGAATATCAATTGCAGTGCGATGGACAGCGCCGCTGTCAGTGAAGCGGACTCTCTTTTTCCCGCTCCTAGGTACTGAGAGATCATCACGGCGCTTGCGGTAGATATGATGTTGAAGATGATGGTAACGATAGATACAGTCTGATTTGCCGTGCCGACAGCGGAAGCCGCGAGATCATCATAAGAGCTGAGTATCAATACGTCGATCATGCCGAGCAGCATGAACAGCGCTGTTTCGATAAAGATCGGCCACGCCAAGCTGAACAACTTCATTTTTTTCATAACTTTACCTGATTTCTTCCATGATTTCGTTAAACCTACTTGTATTATACGATTATATGATGTATAATTCTTGCATAATATCACGATGATTTTAACACAAGACGATTGTGAGGCGATCAAATGTCAGCTTATCAGGAAACAAAGATCCACGGAACGCCCGGCTTTCCCTATATCGTTTATCCGGGGATCCTGCCCGAGCATATCAGCGGGATCCCCCATCACTGGCACGAGGAGATGGAGATCATCTATGTGACCGACGGCATGATCAGCGTATCCGTCGGCAACAACGAATACGCTTTGTCGGTCGGGGATATCATTCTTGTCCACCCTCAGACGATCCATGCGATCCGTCAGCACAATGGGGATTCGGCCATTTACTACAATATTCTGTTTCGGCTTTCGATGTTGGAGAACGCCGCCGACGATACCTGCCGGGAGAAATATCTGGAGCCGATCTACAATCGCAGGCTGTTGATGCCGGAATATCTGACGCCGGAGCATCCTCTGCACAGTCAGATCGAGCCCATCATCCGCAAGCTCACGACAGAACCGCATTATCAACGGTTCCATGAAGAACTGTTGATCAAAGCGAGAACTTTTGAGATGCTGCATAGGATCCTGCCCTTTTGTGAAAAGGCAGACATCGCTTCTGCCAATGAGGATATTGCTTATGAAAAGCTGAAACGGTCGCTGCTCTATCTTGAGGAGCACTACGCCGATAACATCACCGTCGAAGCTATCGCGGCTCAGAGCAATTACTCTGCCAGCCATTTTGCGAAGCTGTTCCGTCAACTGACCGGAGATTCCTTCACGCAATATCTGAAAAACTACCGTTTGGAGATGGCGGCGGTTCGGTTGCGCAACGAAAAAACAAAGATCTCGGAGATCGCTCTGTCATGCGGATTTTCTAATCTGTCTTACTTTTCGCGCGCTTTTTTTGAGAAATTCGGTCTCACTCCGTCCGACTACCGCAAAATCCCTGACCCCGGTACGAAAAGCATTGACAAAGAAGACGCCGTAGTAGGATAGAATTGATTGCATAAACATTGAAGACGAAACAGCTCTTGATAAAGCAGAATCAATTATGGCAAATACCAAAATGGCGCTGCTATACGATAGCGGCTTCTTCGATGTAATACATTATTCAGGAGCGAACGCCTGACAAGACGTTATATGTGTGAAATGAAAATAGCACCCCTCAAAATGAAAATGAGGGGTGTTTTTACTGTCGTTCATCGACCGCGATAAAAATTGTATCAAAGGTGAAGTGAAAAGCCAGAAACGCCTCACTGACGTGAGGCTCAATGAATAGTGAATAATGAATAGTGAATAGTGTATAATCAGATGAACCCTTAGGGCGTTTCTGGTGCATTATTCATTCTTCATTATTCACTATTCTTTATTCATTAAAAAGGGAACGAAGTTATGAAAGAAAATCCATTGCTTGAAAAATCTTTGTGTTTTGCAGCCCGAATCGTAAAGTTATATCAATACCTTTCCAATGAGAAAAAGGAAAGCGTTATCTCCAAACAAATCATATGGAGCGGTACTTCCATCGGAGCGAACGCCAACGAAGCCGCCTATGGCGTCAGTCAGGCGGATTTTATCTCTAAAATGCAGATTGCGCTGAAAGAAACCGCCGAAACAGAGTATTGGCTAAAACTTCTGTTGCTGTCTGATTATCTGGACGAAAAACTCGCGCAATCACTGATTAACGATTGCTTGGAGATCAAAAGGATTTTGATTGCTTCATTGAAAACCGCCAAAGAATCAAAATGATTTCGTGAGTTCAAGTCCCTGACGCAAATCCGCCGAAAAAAATCTTTTTTATACACATAGGACAAGCGAAGATAATCCGAACCTTCTCCCTGTCGGGGACGGGTTCGGATTTGTCTTTTTCTATGCTTATCCGAATTTCAACAGTAAGATTGGCAGATAAACATCTTTGAGATTTAAGGTATCATTTGTACCGAAAACATCCATCTTCTGAAATATTGTTTATTGATCATTTACAGATATTCAATCTAACAGCCTGAAAAAGAATATTGAATTTTATTCATAAAAATGCAGAAAGTCAAAGTTTTTTTATACTATATATATAGTTTTCTATTGACTTTTGGGTATTCCTGTGTTATCATTATAATAAATAATTGTAATCTTAAAACGGAAAAATAGATTCCTTATTTGTAGAAAACGGGGAAAAATAATGAAACCCAAAAGAAACAAAGAAGAGATCCGGGGACGCCCCCCTGATGAAAAAGCAAGAAATAACAAGGAGCCTCCAAAGCCCTTATCGACTAAGCGGCTCGCAATCAGCTTACTGATCAAAATCGCGGCGATCGTCCTTGCAGTATGGCTGGTTTTCATCTTCGTTCTCGGGCTCACGATCAACTACGGGAACAATATGCACCCTGCGGTCAACGACGGTGATCTGGTTATTTCGCTGAAGCTCCAGCGTCCGTATCTGAACGCTGCGGTGCTGTATAGGCACGATGGTAAGACCCGCACGGGAAGGGTCGTCGGGCTGGCCGGGAACGTCATCGAACTATCTGAGAACGGTGAATTGATCGTCAACGGTGCAATCGCGTCGGAGGACGTTTATTATCCGACCTATCAAGCGGAGAATTCGACCGTCCGCTATCCGTACACGGTCGAAGAAGGAAAGGCGTTTATCCTCAACGATTACCGGGAAGATACCGACGACAGCCGAACTTTCGGCGCGGTCGATTTGAGCGAGATCGACGGACCTCTTATTTTATCCCTACGCCGCAGGGGATTTTAGCGGCATAAATCAACAAATCCAATCCTGTAAAACAGGTGCAGATAAAACAGGTAAAAATTTTCTTAATTCATAACAAAAGGAGGAAATAATCATGAAAAGAAGATTTACATCAGCCCTGGTAATGCTTTTAGCTTTCGCACTGCTTATCGGCACTACCGCAATCACCGCTTCGGCGGAGACCACCTACACCCCCATCGGCGGTTCAACAACATTAGTTAAGAATCTTGTTGTTGATAAAGACGCAAATATCCCCGACATCACCTTCAACTACACCATCAGAAGAGGCACTCCGAAGGACGCAACCGCTACGACCATTGAGATCCTCGAGTCTCCTCTCGGCGGCGGAACTATCGGCACTGCTGTATTCTCAAATGCAGATACGGCAAACACGATCAACGGTATTCCGTCAGACGCTGACCCGACACAGCCGACCGCAGGCAAAAAGTACGCTCAAAAAACCGTTTCGATATCATTCCCTGTCGGTACATTTACAAAACCGGGCGTATACAGATTTGTTATCAACGAAACAAACAACAATTTGCCGGGCGTTACCTATGATTCAAACCCGACACGTTATCTGGATGTTTTTGTAGTTGCGGACGAAAACAACGTGCTCAGCGTTAACAGCTATGTTCTTCGTGATTCTGCAACAGACATCGGCACAAACGGCGAATATGTGGAGAATCCCGATGTTAAAAGCGCGGGTTACATCAACAGCCTTACACAGTATGACTTTAAATTCTCAAAGACCATCGCCGGTAATCAGGGTGACAAGAACAAGAGGTTCAATTTCACGCTCAACATCACAGGCGCTAACCCGGGTACATATCCCGTCATCACAAATGACGTAACGGGTAATCCTACATCTATTACTGTAGGCACAAACGGAACAGCGACCGGAGAATATTCCCTTACAAACGGCAGCACCGTTCAGGTCATCGGTCTTAACGCCGGCGCAGTCTGCACCGTTACGGAGGACGCCGAGGGCTACACTGCTACTCACAGCCTCGACAACGGCACAGCGGTTTCCGGTGATAGCTCGGGCGACGTCACTCTCAACAGCGACCACAGCGTTGCCTTTACCAATACCCGTGAAGGCATCATCCCGACGGGCGTTATTATGGCAATAGCACCGTTCGCAATCGGTATCTGCGTATTCGGCGCAATCATCATCTTCATTATTTGCAAAAGAAAAAGACGCAACTATTGATAACCGAAATTTTTGAAAATTGTTTTTTCAGCCGCGGCTGAAAGAAAAACGGATAAAGGGAAATATGAGCAGATTGGATTTATAGTCCAACCTGCTTGAATCCCTTTAGTGCGAATCCGTATTTTTCGCAGCGCAGCGGCAATAATCAGTCCAAGTTATTGCCGCTGCCTGAAAGACTTCCGACAGGTGAGATAATGTTACGAAAAAGCATAATTATTGCACATAAAAGTATAGACTATATTGTGTTGATTTCCGCGCTGCTGCTGTTTCTTATCTGCCTGTACGCAATGATTGACGCCTATATGGTTTACGCGGGCGCGAACGATTCAAACATAATGAAATACAAGCCCGCGGCAGGCAATACCGAAATACTGCGCGAGCTGTCAGGCGACGCGGTCGCGTGGCTCACGGTCGATAATACAAAGATCGACTACCCTGTGATGCAGGGTGAAACCAACTCGGAATACCTGAACAAAGATCCTTACGGTGAGTTCTCGCTGTCAGGCAGCATCTTTCTTGACAGCAGAAACGATAAAATGTTCAGCGACCCTTACTCACTGGTTTACGGTCACCATATGGAGTACGGAGCGATGTTCGGTTCTCTTGACGGATATGCCGACAGAGAATATTTTGACGCGCACAGAACAGGTACGCTGACCGTAATCAAAGGAGCAGAATACAAAATCACATTTTTTGCCTCGTGTAAAGCGCAGGCAACCGATAAGGTCATTTTTGACCCTCCCGAAAGCAGCAATCAAGCGCTGCTTGCATATCTGAAAAAACACGCTATCATATATGACCCGCGCGGAGTCAGCGCCGGCTCCAAGCTGATAGCGCTTTCCACCTGCCAATCTGCCGAAAGCTACGAGAGAATGATTGTTTTCGGAACATTAAACTAAACTGAAGTCAGGGATTAAGAATGAAGAAAATACTTACATTTTGCATTTTAATATTACTTGTTCCGGGCTTATTCGGGTTTACCGCGCACGCCTATGCGTATCAGCCCGTTAAGGCTGAGATAGAAGTCGAGGTCATCCTCGGCGGAACAGTAGCAATCATACCGAACGTTAACTGTCCGATCCCCGAAAAAACCGCGCTGACGCTGCAAGACGGCGAGATCGGAAGGTTTGATATAGATTTTGTCGAGCCGGGCGTTTTTGACTACACTGTTAAAACAGTCCCCGATGACAGAGATATCGAGTTTGACGACACGGTTTACAATATAAAGTTTTATGTGACCGACAATGACGGCAGGCTCGAAGCGACTGTGATCGCCTCAAAGGGTGAGGAAAAGTACAACCGCCTCATCTTTGTCAACACCGAAAAGGGCGGCGATGAACCGACTACCAATCCAACGGACTCAAGTGATAACGGCGGTTCGCCTCCCGACAAAAACAGAAATCCCAAGACAAACGACGATACCAGAATGGAGATATACTTTCTGTTCGCCATAATCGCGTCCGCCGGATTGCTTGCGCTGTCGATAGTGTATCTTATCGACACGCAGAAAATGATAAACAAGAAAAACAAAGAAGAAAATTAGCGCCATAACATATACATAACAAATCAGAAAGAAAGGATGGTTTGCGTATGTATCAGCTTAAAAAATCAATATCAGCAGCCGCACTGCGATTATCCTCCTTTATCATGGCTGTTTTACGCACCGCAAAGCATAATATCAACAGAGCGGTAACGTTCATCCTTGCCGTGATTCTTATGACGGGAAGCTTTGCCGGATACCTTACTCCTGTTGTTTCTGCCGCCGACGATGATCATTCTAACAGTTCAAACGATACCTCGGCTTCCTCAAGCTTTGCCGGCGAACCGAAAAAAGCCAAAACGAAGGCGCGCAAAGCGCCGTCCGGTCAGCTGAGATCGGCGCCGACCGGAGATGTGCTGCTCGACCGCTACATAACAAGTGTTGCCGCGTCAGGAACGACAAAGGTCGCAGATAATCTTTATCAGGCAACAGTTGAGCTCCAGTTCGTAATCGATACAGATCGCATTAGAGCAGTAACAAGCGCCGGAGATAAGTTCGTGTATGATCTCCCGGGAGAAGTGGTCCTCAATGAGGGTCTTATCAACGGCGGTCCGTACTATGCGTATCTGCGGGACAAGTATCCGCTTGAATTGGCGTTCACATACGAATTCAAATCTACCGACGACGGTCGTTACAGAATAGAAATCGTTTACGATGATAATTTTGTTCAGGACGCGATCGAAAGCGAAACCGCATTAATCAAAAGCTTTCTGAACTGCAGGTGTTGGATCAGATCGAGCGGCGGCGCCGGTCAAGATGGACTGAATATTGTCTTTACCGACAGCCAGACACTGCATATTCCGCCGGAGGATATCAATGAGGGTTATGATATCACGACGCAGAAGACAGGTTCTTACACTGCCAACGGCAAGCTTCGCTATGAGGTCACTGTCAGTTCCGTACACGGTACGCCGTCTGACATAGACGTTCTGGATACCTTTACGTATTCGGGCGGCGGAACAGTAAGCCCGCCGACAGAAATCTCGGTCGTAAAGCATAATGCGGACGGAACCATCGAAACCTCCGTTATCTCCACACAGGGACATATCAACGCTACTTCGCAGAACATATATAAGATATCGCTCAACCTGCTCCAGCTCGATGATAACGAGTATTATACTCTTGTATATGAATACGGTGTGACCGGTTTGCCGGATGAAAACGCGGCTGTTTCGGCATACAACACGCTTGAAGCCACCTCGACAGACAACCATGACACAACAACGGATTACGCGGATTATTTCATTTATAATAAGCAGCCCCAAAAGGTCGGAAAAGACGGTATTCCTTTCGGCGAATACATTCAGTGGTATATTTCCGTCAACGACCGCGGAAGCGATATTGCCGGAAAAGTCATTTATGACGACAGCTTTGCGGATGCGCGGAATGAAACGATCAACGGAACCAACGGCGTCTTCGTTCAGAGAGGATGGGCTGACGCGACGCTTGGCGTAGATTACGAGTTCGTTTACAATGATGATAGCGAGATCAAAGGCGTACGCTTCCTTCCGGCGGACGGAAGCACGCCAAACAACAACACCTACCACATTACCTATTATACCCTTCCCGACGTCGCGTACGGCGAGACCAAAGTCGTGCATAATGACGCGGAATTCGACGGTGATACCGCATCTTACGACGTTGTTGTTACTGGCGGCGATATTGATAAAACGGCAGACGGAGAACAGAGCCTCGGAAACGATCTGCACGAAATGAACTGGACGATCAACGTTCAGATTCCCGTGGGCGGCATTCAGTCCGGCACATCATTCTCCGACACGCTGAGCCCCGATACGCATTATATGACTCAGGCTCAGTATGACGCGCTTGTTTCTGAGCTTCAAACAGCCTGGGGTTCGAATGTGTCTGTCTCGCCTGTGAATACCGGAGACAAGATCACCGGATATACATTTACCGTCGGCACAGCCGGCAGCGAATATCTTTTTGATGACGATGACGGAATGGTGGAAAATATCACCTGGCAGTACCAGACCACCGGTGATATGAGCGGCAAAGTTTCGGAGTCGTTCGTCAATACGTTTACAGACGGACAAAAGACACTGCCGGTCATCAACAATATCAGCCCGAACGTTAAAAAGCTGAATGTGCAAAAGATCAGCGACTGGAACACGATCTTTTCGGAGAAGCCCTATTCTATCTCGCTTGATTATGAAGACGAAGACAAGTCTTTCGTCTGGATCGCGGAGATCACACCTACTTCGGGTTTGCAGCAGTATCGCGTTATAGACACGCTTCCGGAAGGGGTTGAACTGATTGGCGTCAAAGTGATGCCGGCTTCTTTGAACGCGTATAATTACGGGATGAATGACTACCTGGATAACTTATTGACAATTGATAACGGTCAGATTTCCGGAGAGATCGGCAATCTCTGGAACAGCAAGACATTGGCGTCCGGACAGCTCTCAACCTCCGCTGAAGGCAGACAAGTGGTTGACATTACGCTGACGGCAAACTCTCAGAGCTCCAATTTGTTCAGCAATACTTTCTATGTGATCTATTACTGTCAGCTCGCTGAAAAGGCGTGGCCTCAAAACGGTACGGTTCATCTTAAACTCAACAACACGGTACGTGTTCAGACAAACGGCGTTGATTATGGCGAGGCGAACAATCAGATCAATATTGACGCGACCAAAAAGGAAAAAATCGTTGACAAGACCGGCAGCTGGGACAAAAACCTGCATAGGCTCACCTATACGGTGGATATCAACCCGTCTGCCGAAAACCTTCTCACAGGCGTCGGCGGAACGGACGATCCCGAATGGCTGTCGCTTACGGATGTGCTTACGTATACGGCAAGGCAGGGAACGGGTACCGGAGAGGCTATCCTCAGCTTGAATTCCGTTAAACTAGAAAAAGAGGAAAACGGCGTCTGGTCCGAGCTGCATAATATACAATGGACTGCACATACCGAAACCGATTCCGTTGATCCGACCGTAAAGCATGCGTTCATCAAAATGCAGGTTCCCGACAGCACGCACCTGCGTCTGACTTACAGTTATCAGGTCAACAGTTCTATAGCCGACGGAATTACGCTTACCAACTCAGCGACGCTGGAAGGACACGGAGACGAGTCCGGAAATGACAACACGCATATTAAGGCTGAAGACTTTGATACCTTCGGTGAATCATCATTTGAGGAATTCTGGCTCATAAAAACTGACCAGGAAGACGGAAGACCGCTGCCCAATGCTGTCTTTACCGTATATACCTGGGATGCCGTTAACGGAGAGTGGGTCGCTACCCCCAAAACATACACAACAAACTCTGACGGAAAAATCACTATAAGGTTGAACGATGCATACGACAACGGAACAAAGGTATATCAAACGGACACTGCCTATTGTATCATGGAAACCAAAGCGCCTCCCGGGTATATCCTCCCGGATGATCCCCCGCCTTTCTATTTTTGGTTCAGTAAGAACGTTTCGGCTCCACACGATGCTCCGGATGACTTTATGCATACCGCCGCTGACATTTCAACCTCCAGCAATAGAATCGAAGCGAAAAATCAGCGCGATCACGATGCCATTCCTGCGGAACTGACGATAACCAAAACCGTTACCGGCTCTATGGGTGACAAAACCAAAGAATTTGTGTTTACGCTGACTGTTGAGGGCGCGAATGTTACCGATGAATACGCCTGGACTAAAAACGGCGTCCAGCAAAACAAACCGCTGCACAACAACTCGACGTTTACCCTCAGGAACGGCGACGTCGTAAAGATCATGCTGCCGGTGAAAAAGAATATTACGATACGGGAAAACAGTCTGGATTATACTGTGAGCATGAAGCTTAATGATGATGCCGCGACTGCGGGCAATACCAAGACCTTCCGGCTTAGTGATAACGCAACGCTCGCCGTAACAAATGATCGTGACACTATCGTTCCGACAGGTGTGTTTCATGTGACGGACATCATGACAGTCGTTATGATCGCGGTATTCTGTCTGCTCATTTTTCTGTTTATTCTCCTACGGCGCAAATACTACGAAGGATCCAAAGCATAGCTGCCGATCCTTACAGAGGTTTTGCTGATGAAAAAAGCCAAAGCAAAAAACATCATACTTGTTTTGCTTGCCGTGCTGTGTGTCGCAGTGCTGTTGTATACGCTTTATCAGGGCTTGATCATCTACATCCCTCAAAAGCAGGAACAACAGCGTTTTGACGAGCTGAAGCAGATTGTCGAACGTGAGCGTGAAGAAAGCAGCGCCCCTGTACAGACAAAGCCGACCGGGGACGATACGCAACCTGTCTATACAGAAGAGGAAAATCCTGCGGTATATTCCGATATCGTGAGGATCAACGATGATTTCAGGGGCTGGCTGAGGATAGAGGATACGATCATAGACTATCCCGTGGTCAAGTCCTCGGAGGACGACCCCGAATACTATCTTCACCGCGATTATGATAAGAACTATTCCTTTTCCGGGACGCCTTTCATCGGCGCCGGCGCGGACGAAAACTCAGACGCGTTTGTCATCTATGCCCATAATATGAACAACGGTACGATGTTCGGCACCCTTGATTTTTACGCAGATAAAGAATGGGCTGAGCAACACCCGTACATCCATTTTGACACTGCGAACGAAGACCGTGTTTATCGTGTTTTTGCCGCGTTTCAAACCACCATCGGCGGCGAGAACGAGTTCAAATACAATGAAAGAGCAGGTAAACTCAACGATGTAGAGTATACGGCGTTCGTAAAGGATATCAAAGAGGCTTCCGTCATGGATACAGGCGATCGACCTGTAAAGAAATCGCAGATCATGATGCTTTCGACCTGTAGTTACCACGCCGAAAACGGACGCTTTGTAGTCGCCGCGTATCGCGTGTGAGGACTTTTTGCAATCTTACAATTGACAGTAAAATTTTTGAACTTCCTGTTGAAATCTGAACCCCAGAGGATTCGGACATCAACAGGAAGTTTTATTTTTGCCAGATTTTATGCGGCTATTCTGACAGCTCTTATGGAGTTTTTATTTGGACACAAAAACCAAAATCGCGTAAAAACGAAATCGAAAAACGTAAAAAGAATGAATCCGAACCCTTGTTTGTCCGGATTCTACTCGGCATTTTCCGCTTGTTTACTGAAATATTCCGCTTCCTTCCGAGACGGAGTCTTGTATTTGTTCTTTGAGTGAGGACGCTCATCGTTATAAAACCGAATATACTCCTCTATACCATTTCTGAATTCTTTTTCAGAAATTTACCTTGCGAAAGCACAGCTGATATGTTAAAATGAAAACAGAATAAATCACCAAAAAATATACGAGGAGGATTACCAATGAAGCCTTTATCGCCCAAAACCTTGGAAAGAAAATACGCTGAGCTTGGTCTGTCAAAAGCCAAAATTGATTTACTGCGCAACTATTTTCTCTGCTTCGCCAATCTGTATGGTATGCTGGAGGTACGGGAGGCGTGGGATGTTTTCAAGCATTACGAAGGAAACAAAATACGCAAAAAGGATTTCATTGCCTTTTCCGGTATCGTTCAAAGAGAGCCTGACCTACCGTTTTCGGTATTGGAGCTTAACGAGGTTTTCACCGACGAACCTGCCGGAAAACCCGATATGCGTCTCATTGTCAACAATGACCTGATCGGTTTAGGATACGGAAAATATGAACAAATATATCGTTTGTCAGACATGGCTGTTGACAAACCGCTTTGGCTTCCTGACAGTAAAGATGAACTGTTCGAGTTTCATATCGACCGTTTCTATCTTTCAGAGGAAGGTAAGAAAATGGCAGAATTTTTGAGCGATTTGAAATCAGACGGTGTATTCAAAATGCACGGCGGCAAAACCACTGAGATCCGTGATATCGAAGGCAACCCGGTTAAAGGCAAACGCCTGTCAGATTTTGTGTTTTACACGCATCTTGAACAGTTTGAGATTGATTATTACAAAAGAGAATCGAAGAAAGGAACCCTGCGGCAACTGTTTAAGGAAACTGCACTAAAAAAGCTGATGGATTATATTCGCATGAATCTTCAAATCGGAAACCAGTTTTATAATAGTGTAGCTGATGATTTAGATTATACTCTGAAATTTATGGAAGAAGAGTTGGGAGTCACGCTGACCGAAAAGCAACTTGAACAATTTATCGAGCTTTTCACCAACTTAAACAATCGCAGCCACCTTTGGCAGAACTGCGGTTGGAAACCCGACGATTTTTCCGTGCGGCAAACAGTGGTATGCCAAAGAGCGTTTCAATAGGCGCCAATCTTCAAAATCTTTTTGACAGCGGTGAGCTGGACAGGGATGAATTTGAGGAAGGTTTACGGAAAATGGGCATCGAACTGATTCAGTAACCAAAATAAAATTTCCGCGAAAAAGACGTTAATCCCATACTGAAACAAATAAGAATTAGGAGAAATTTTCCATGAAAAAACAAATCAAAACAACCGAAGCCATCTTTCCGATGCCGGTACTGCTGATCGCCACCTTCAACGAAGACGGAACTGTCAATGTGATGAACGCCGCATGGGGCACCATGGTCAGCCGTGATATCGTTGCGCTTAACCTGACTGAAACACACACCACTGTTCAGAACATAAAGGCGCGCAAGGGCTTTGTCGTCCATATAGCAGACGCGAAGCACGTAACCGAGGCGGACTGGTTCGGCGTTGTCCACGGCAGTAATGAGCCGGATAAATTCGCAAAATCCGGTATGAGCTATGAAAAATCCGCGCTGGTGGATGCACCTGTTATCAATGAACTGCCCGTTGCTATGGAATGCGAGTTTATGGAGTATCAGGACGGAGACACCGAGTTGGGCGTTATCGGAAAGGTACTGCGCACCTCTGTTGAGGAAGCAAATATAAAAGACGGCAAGGTGGACGTTGACTCCCTTGAAGCGATCGCCTTTGACCCGTACACCCACGGTTATTATAAGGTCGGCGGCAGAGTCGGTAACGCATTCAAAGACGGACTGAAACTGAAATGAAAAAACCTCCGACTTGTCTGTAACTAACAGAGAACAGTTAGAGAGGAAGATATGCGCGGCGATTTGTCAGCGGACAGAGCAGGGGAAAACCCTGAGATATCCGTCACACTTGAACAGCTTGCCAATCAAATCAATTCCTCCCGTGAGGTAGTTTCCGGAACATTAAAGAACATGGAAAAGCAAAATATTGTTCGCCTCAGAAGAGGAAGAATCACGATTCTGAACCAAAAAGAATTAACGCGGCTGCGTTAAAATATTGAATGGAGGTATCCAGTTATGAAATTCTACATTTGCAAAACCTGCGGAAAAATCATTGCAATCGTCAAAGACGCCCCTGTACCGACAATGTGCTGCGGTCAGAAGATGGAAGAAATCGTTCCCGGCACCACGGATGCTGCGGTCGAAAAACACATCCCTGTTTTTGAGGTCAAAGATCAAAGGGTATTTGTCACTGTTGGCGAAGTTGCTCACCCTATGATTCCCGAGCACTACATTGAGTGGATCGCATTGGAAACAACGGGCGGCCGCCAGCGTAAAACGCTGTCTCCTTCCGATGAACCGAAAGCCTGTTTCGCGCTTTGCGAAGGAGAAGAAGTCACAGCAGTATACGCCTACTGCAATCTTCACAGTCTTTGGAAAGCATAATAAGGAGGAACTAAAATGGCAAACAAATATGCTGGCACACAAACAGAAAAGAATCTTGAAGCCGCGTTCGCCGGTGAGTCACAGGCGAGGAACAAATACACCTACTTTGCCTCAAAAGCAAAGAAAGAGGGCTATGAGCAGATCGCCGCATTGTTCCTGAAAACAGCCGATAACGAAAAAGAACACGCCAAGCTGTGGTTCAAGGAACTGAACGGGATCGGTGACACCGCAGAAAACCTAAAAGCAGCTGCTGAAGGCGAGAACTACGAGTGGACGGATATGTATGAAGGCTTTGCCGAGACCGCCGAGGCGGAGGGCTTCCCGGAGCTTGCCGCAAAGTTCAGACTGGTCGCCGAAATTGAAAAGCACCATGAAGAACGTTACCGCGCACTGCTCAAAAATGTCGAAACCGCTCGGGTATTTGAAAAGAGCGAGGTCAAAGTTTGGGAATGCCGTAACTGCGGTCATATCGTCGTCGGCACTCAAGCCCCTGATATTTGTCCGACCTGTAATCATCCGCAAAGTTTCTTTGAGCTTCACGCCGAAAACTATTGATAAAAAAGCTATCTGCCTGTTGAGCCCCGAAATCTCAAATCCGGTTATCAACAGGCAGTTGTCGTATACCATAGCAAAAAGATTTCGGGGGTTCAAGTCCCTGACGCAAATCCGCCAAAAAAATCTTTTTTATCCGGATAGGACAAGCGAAGATAATCCGAACCTTCTCCCTGTTGGAGACGGGTTCGGATTTGTCTTTTTTCGATAGCAAATCCTCCATCACACCACAAAACTCCAAGCCCCGGACGGTCAAAACACTGCTTGCTTTTTTTATTTTCCCAACAATCCGCCTGCTCTCCCGAAAATCCGCCAATTACTTTGGCAAAAATAAAATTTTTTCAAAAAATCTTTCGTCAATAATAAACGAAGGGACCCGGCAGCAACCGTCTCCCTTTTATAAATCGCGCGATGGCGCAAAAGGAGGAACTATTTTGAAAAAATTAACCAAAAGGGCGGCAAGTCTGCTTGTTGCCGCCGCCATGTGTGTGCCTGCCGTCACCTCGGCTGCGGCGGCTGAGGGCGTGGACTACGACGATTACTACTGTACGAAGGTGGAGTTAAACTACCTCGAAATATCCGCCTATGGAAACGGGGAGTACCATGTCTATAATTGGGGTTTAGCTTACCAGTACGACGATGACACGCTTCTATCCATGATAAGCGGCTCTGCCACATGGGAATCATATGAGGGCACGGACGAATTTACGGAAACCTTTGATAACCTTGCCGCGTATGCCGCGCAGCACGACAATTATGTTGGTTTTTCGGGATCCCCCTGTTACCAAAAAGACGGGATTGACGTGGAAATGTGGTGCAGCGATATGACATTCATAACGGATAACCTGCACATCACGCTGAAACCGACTCAGCCGCTTGTGACCGATCTCACCGTCAAGGACTGCGAAATCGTCAAGGGCTCCTATGAATTGAAGCCGGACTTTTCGTTTACCTTAGCCGACGGCACAACCTGCCATCGGGGAGACAGCATCTTTCGCACAGAAGGTGAAGTCGAAGGCGAATCCTATTACGTCAATCCTCTGGAGTTCGATTTCGGCGGCAAAGACATATCTGAGCTGGAGATCGGCACATACACCGTGACCGCAAGGGTGCTGGACGCGGAAACCACCTTCCGCCTCACGGTCAAGGAGCAGCCTGATATCGCAGACATAACGTTTGAAAATTTGACATTTGACGAGCTGCTCGACAAGAAAACAGACCTGCGCATGAGCGAGATTCGCTTTGTCGACGGCACGTCCGTCAAACCGATAATTCCGCTCCAATTTGACTGGCAAAGCATCAAGGGGTTTGATTATTCCCCGTCAAAAATGGCAACCAGTCTGTACTTGGATATCACCGTGGACGACGACCCGTGGACAATCGGCGAGCATCCGCTGACCATCCGACACGGCAGCTTTTGCAAGACCTACACCTACCGCGTGGAGCCCTCTGTCATCAAGAGCATTGTGGCGGACGATCTGGTGCTGTCTGAGGCTGAAAGCGTGCCGACTGAATCTTACGGAAGCAACGATGAGATAACGTACTTCAACCGCTTCTGCTATTATCGTCCGCGCATCACCATCACCTTACAAGACGGTACAACACAGGTAATTCCCGAGAATCACGACGCTTCGGACTGGGATATTGACGATGCAGTATTCCAATGGATTTCAATTGAGGATGACCAGAGCGCCGAAAACCCGTGGACGGTCGGCGAGCATACCGCGACCGCCTATCTGAGCACCGAAAGAAGCGAAGAGTCGGTGGAGGTGCCGTTCAAGGTGATTGTCACCAAGAGTCCGGTCACGTCGATTACCGTGGACGATATAACCGTCGGTTACGAAAGCTTTGTCTCCGGTGCTACGGGCACCTACTATGAAATCAATCCCAAGGTTAACGTGCAAATGGAGGACGGCACAACCGCTGTCCTGTCGCCCAATGAAGTCTTTACATGGCAGAACCGCGACTACACGATTTCTCTGTCAGATATGAATGACATGGACTATACATCAGAAAAATACCGCCTGTCCCCTGATGCCTACGGCGTACACATTCTCCACGCGCATTTTATGGGCAAAACCGTGCCGTTCAAGGTCACGGTCAACGGAATCCAATCCATCCGTCTGGACAACATTGCCTATCAAGACTACCGCTATACCATCACCTATACCGCACAGAAAACAGACGACACCGTCTGCACCGGCAGTTTTTCCATCCCACAGCCTGCGCAGTTCGATGAATGTACAATATTTGATAAAACCCTTGGTTCGGTCACTCTGGCATATGACGACACATACGCACTGCGCATAGGCGCCCACCGGATACCGCTCACCACAGGCGAGACATTTCGCCTGTACAGCGAGCTCGGCGACGCAGACGGCAACGGCAGTGTGGATATTCAGGACGCCACCTTCATTCAAAAAGGTCTTGCGGAGTTCGACGACGTATCTCTCAACAGAAACGAATACCCCGAAAGGTTTTATGCCGCCGACGTCAACCGCAACGGAAAGATTGACATTGGCGACGTCACCGCACTTCAAAGGATGATTGCTTTGTAAGGGCAAGCCGCGGCGCTTGACTTTGCCGGATGGCGGTGATATGATAGTGACAACGAAACAGGACGGAAAGGAGAAACCGCTATGGATAACCGGGAGCTAAAGGAGCTGCTGACCGCGCTGGCTGAGGGACAAAGCGCCGACTGGAACGCGCTGTTTTGTGAAATCGAGCCGACAATCAAAGCCATCTGCACCGACTTTTTTTCCGGTGCGGACATCGCGGAGGACGCGGCGCAGGACGTTTGCCTGATGGTCTACCGCAAAACTGCGCTGATTGCCGCGTCGGACGCGCCGCTGCAATATATCAAGCGAATGACGCACAACCACTGCGTCGATTTGTACCGCCGCGACAAAAAACAAGCCGCCCTGAACGACACAGAGCAGATTGACGAGACGGTGGTCGCGGAGCCGCACGGCAAAAGCGATCCGCAAACCCGGTTTGTCTCGGGCGTCAGCGATACGGTCGCCGAGATGATCGCCACCCTGCCTGCCGCCCAGCAGGAGGTGCTCCGCCTGAAATATAACGAGGACTTGTCCATTCGGGAAATCGCGCAGCGCTTGCAGCTGCCGGAGGGCACCGTCAGCTCCCGCCTGTACTACGCGCACCACGCCATCGAAAAAAAGGTGCTCCAATACGAAAAGAAGCACCGTATCAAGCTGCGGCTCAAAATTCCGTTCGCGCTGCTGCCGTGGCGGCGGCTTTCGCAAAAGCTTTTGCTCCAATCGTCCACGGTTACCGGGAGCACTTCCGCAGCGGACGCCGCCAAGCAGTCCGCGGTCGCGGCAATGGCGGTTGTCACCGGCGCGGCGGCTCTCGGAACAGGCTTGACGCATACGGACTTTACGCCGCAGCCGCAGCCAAGAACCATCGTGCAGGAACAGGACACGCCCGATACGCCCGACCGCCAAGCGACTGTGGCGGCAGCGGAGGGCGGCGCCGCAGAAAACAAGACCGTCTATCAGGACGAAAACATCCTGCTGACACACAACACGACCGTGCCGCGCGACATTGTCGTGACGGACACATGCTATCAGGTTGCGACCGCGCCGCCGGAAGAAGCCGCCACGGAACCGGCAGCGCCGCACACGCCGCGCTTTGTCGGCGAAAAGTACAACGACACGCTGCTGCATGATGGGCGGCTGACAGTGGAGGACGTTGTGTTCAACATACCGGCGGAATGGGTCGAAAACGTCAACGTGGAGCCGGTTAACAAAATATTTTTCAGCGGAAAACGCCGCTACTGCAAGGGCTATACCGTGTATGACAGCGAGCTCTACGCCTATCCGGCATTGCAGTCCGAGACATACGCGCTGTGCAAGCTCTTTGTCACCGACTGTCCGCCGGAAAACGCCTATTATCCGGCGGAAAACCTGCTCGGCAGCTGCGAGGTCGGCGGCGAACCGGCGTGGCTGTATTTGCAGCCGCTGTACAGCATACACCCTATCGCGTACCGCATACCGCCGGAGACCCTCGCCGGCGCAATCGGGGGAATGGTTGACCGCATCGAAGCGGTGCATTTGGATTTATACAATAAGGAAACTGCCCTCGCGCAGCTGAACAGGTGAAGCACATGAACAAATTGGAACGTACCATCGCGGCGGACGCTGTTATCAAGGCGGTTTTGCTGCGGCGCCGCCGCAGACGGCGCGTCAGAGCGCTGTCCCTTGCGCTGACCGTGGGCATACTTTCCGCTACGGCGGTGCTCGGTCAGCTTCATTCGACGCCGTCCTCCGCGAATACGCCGGTTCAGCCGCATCCTGCCGTTGCCGAACCGCCGAAAACCATCATTGACGCGCAGCAGACGCCGACGTCCGAACCCGAACGCGTGACGCGTTGGCACGAAATGGTGGAGGAGGTCACCACCTACGTTGACCGCACCATACCGCAGACAAACGTGGTCACCGTCACCGAGCCGCCCCGACAAACAACCGCGCCGTCTGCGCCGAAGCCGAACGCGTGACGCGTTGGCACGAAATGGTGGAGGAGGTCACCACCTACGTTGACCGCACCATACCGCAGACAAACGTGGTCACCGTCACCGAGCCGCCCCGACAAACAACCGCGCCGTCTGCGCCGAAGCCGCTCTATACCGACTGCAAAACGTATACGGCGGTGCGCGGCAACCTGCTCCTTACGGACGGCTGCGGCGTTGCCGTGACGGACAGCGGCGTTTATGCCGCCGACAGCGTGGGCGAAATGACCCGGCTTTCCCTGTCCTGTCAGCCCGAAGCCCTCACGTGCAGCGGCGGCCGGCTGCACTACAGCGACGGCAAGCAAGCCTATCTGTACGAATTAGCGTTCGGCACGGAAACCGCCGTGGACAGCGACATAGACCTCGACTATGCGGCGGAGCTGGACGGCAGGCTGTTCTGCTTTGTTGTGCGCGACGGCAAGCTGCTGCAGCTCGACCCCATCGGCGGCACGCAGGAGGTTTTGTTTGCGCACGAACGGCTCACCAACCGCCTGGAGCTTGCCGGTCACTGGCTGTTTTTCTTCGCCGACGACGAGCAAATCGGCGTGTGGGGTTCCTCGCACTACAATTTGCAGCTCTACCGCCGCGACCTGCTGACAGGCGAAACGCTCGCGCTGCTCCACGTCAACGATTCCTTTAACCTCCGCTATGCCGACAGCAACAAGGCGGTGTTCCTGATGGGCAACAGCCGCAACCAGTTCGGCTTCGGATTTGTCGAGCCGCCCTTTTATCGCTACACGGTGTATGCCAACGGCGACTACACCATTTCGGAAGAACCGTGCGACGAGGAATGGTGCGGCAACACCGCCGATTCGTTCGTGCTCTACGAACAGGCAGGCACGTGGCAGGTCTATGATTACCGTGCCGAACGCGTCACGGAAATCAGCGGATGGGAGGAAGGAACATGGTGGCGGCACGGCTGTTCGTCCGACAGCGACATCATCGCCGTTCCGCTTCAGGACGATGACGACGCCGTCCGGCTGCAAATGCTCGCGCTCGAAAACGGCGGGCCGCAGCTCACCCGCGCCGAATTTGCGCTAAAGGAGCATGAGACGCCTGTGCGGATTACCCGAGACGGCGTGTATATCGTGGAGGACGCTTCCCGATGGATAGAAAATGAGGCAGGCAACCTTGTTCCCGAAAACCGGTATTTTCTCCGCTTTCTCCCATTCAAAGCTTAAAAAGTACAAGCCCGGCTCTGCTGAACCGGGCTTGTGTTGTTTTATGCCAGCACGACGTCGTACCCGGCAAGGTACATTTGCAGATAGGTCGCGTCGCTGATGTCGATAACGCCGTCGGCGTTGGTATCGGTAACCATGCGTTCTTCTTCATAAAAGCTTTGCATTTCCGCAAGGTAACGCTGGATAGCGGTCACGTCGGAAACCGTGACGCTGCCGTCGCCGTTAATGTCGCCGCTCTTGTGGATATGTCGGGCGGTGAAGCGGATTTCCCCCATTTCCTCATAAACCGAACGGCTATACACATAGCCCTCAGAGGAAACAATGCGGACAGATACGTCGTAGTCCTTCATCGTTGAATCAAAGCTGACAAACGCTTTCAGATGGGAATTGCCGAAGCTGTATGCCGTGGTCATGCCGTCCTTTTGGCTGACGACGGCGCAGTCCTTGCCAAAGGTCAGAACCTCGCTGTCGCCGTTTTCATAGTCCACACGCACCTGCGCGCCGTCCATATGCAGCGGAATGCACTGCGCCTCGTCGCCGAAGGTGTAGCGCCGTTCAAATACCGTGTTGGGCTTTTCCAAAAGTGTAACGCTCTTTGCCACTCTGCCCTTGTAGCTCTCGGTGATGTGCAGGAGAGCAGAAACCGTGCTTTCGTCGCACGCGTAGCAGTCGCCGTAGTCAAGTGTCAGCTGCATGACGGTTTCATACTCGCCAACGTTCACGTTAACATCGGTAACGGCGATGCTTTCGCCGGGGAATGCCTCGCTGACGTATTTTTCGCCGTCCCAGTTGAGGAAGCCGTCGTAATAGGTAGAATAATCCTGAACGCGGGGCTCGTCATAGGTCACATAGAGGGAGGTGCCGTTGAGCAGGGCGGCAGTGTCGTTCATATCGCTTTCGTCATACAAAAACGTGCTGTGTTCAAAACTCATAAGACTGACGGAGCTGAGCTTGATTTTGCCGCTTGCAGAAGGAGCAAGGTATTTTTCCGTCACAAAGCTGCCCTGTTCACAGCCAAGCGCCGTGTTGAGCGCCTTTGTCGGCATAACGCCGTACTGACCGCCGCCGTAATAGAAGTAAAAATCACCTTTGCAGAGCGCGTGCCCGCTGACGGGATTCTCGCTGACAGGCGCGTCAAGGTCTACCACATAGACCATATTGTCGTAGGTAAAGGATATACCAAAGCCGTCAGTTGACTCCTTGGGATAGATTTCGTCCGCGAAATCCTCGTTGAAAAAGTTGCCGCTGTAACGGCTGCCGTATTCGGAGAAGTCCAACAGCTCGTTGTGCTCGTCAAAGAATGCGTCGATTTGTTTTTCCTTGTCGCCGTCGCTCAGTGACGACCATGATTCGCCCATTGCGCCGGCGGCAAGGCGGTTGATATCCTCCCAAAAGGTTTCCGCGCTGCGGTTCAGGGCGGCGGCGCCGCTGAGGCCGCAAAGCTGCGCCTGCTTTTGGTAGGTATAGCGGAACAGCGGTTCAAACCGTTCCTCTCCGTCCTCTCTGCTGATAAAGTCGCAGCGGACGTTATCTGTCATCGCGGCGGCGGTATAATAGGGGTTTATACGCGGATCGCTCTCGATTCCGGGATCCAGATAGTTGTCCCAGAACATCATGTTCGCGTTTTGGCTGCCGTTGCCGTATCCCGGGATTCGGGTGCAGAACAGATTTTGAACCCCGTCCTCCTCCACGCGTGTCGTTTTGTAACCGGGTGAGTCGCCGCCTGCCGCGAAAACATTGTCCGCACCTATCCACCAAAAAGCGCCGGCAACATCGCCGTGTTGCGCCGTCATTTGGTTTGTCCAGCTGCCGGGCATGGCAAACAGTACCTGCTGGGTAACGACGCCCGCAGAGGGCGTGTAAACACCCATAGTGCCGCCGCAGCCGATGCTGCCTGCCGCGCTGACAGTCACAGCGCCGGTCGCCGTGCCTGCCGTCAGAATCGCAGCGGCGGTCAGCACGGCTGCGGTCTTTTTCAATTGCTTTTTCATTGCCTTGTTCTCCTTTGGATTGTTTTTCGGAATTTCGGAGAAGAAACCGGGGTCTCCTCTCCTGTTGTCAAAGAGCGCTTGCGCGGCGTTCGCTTATAGAAGTTTACCGATGGTTTGTATGATATGCCGCGAAAACGAACTCTCATTTATTATAACGAAAAGTTTTTGTTTTTTATTTAATTTATAAAATATTTTTTGAATTTTTTTCGTCTTATTCAGTGAAAGGCTTTGACGATACCCTCCGTCCCTTTCACAAAAGCGCGAATCGCACCGAAAATATATCTCTAATTTTCTTTTGCAACGCGCGGTTCGCGCGAACCTTTTTGACGGAAATGTCAATACGGTTCCTTTCCGTACAAAAAAGACTATGGTCACTGCGGTTTTGCGGTGACCATAGGTCTTTATACAAAAAGGAATTTATGATGATTGCCTGCCGGTGACAGAGGAACGGATGATTTTTTTGAAGCGGTCTTTTCAAACTCCTCCTCGCGAATCACGAGGCTGACAATCTGCTTTGCGGCAGGAAAACCGCTGTTTACCTCGTCAATCTTCTCCTGAATTACCGCTCTTACGTCGTCAAATTCCATGTCGGGATTCGGATACACCTCGGCGGTGATTTTCCCTTGGTTGTCATAGACAACGATTTCCTTTATCGGCTCAAAGGTGACAAACTGATTCTCAATTTCCTCGGGAGAGACGTTCTCGCCGTTAGAAAGGATAATCAGATTTTTCTTTCTGCCGGTAATATAGAGATAGGCGTCCTCGTCCTTGTAGCCCAAATCGCCGGTCATCAGCCAGCCGTCCTCGGTGAGCGTCTTGGCGGTTTCTTCGGGATTCTTGTAGTAGCCCTGCATCTTCCCTATACGATATTTGAACTGAACGAAGTTTACACTGGCGAACCTGCCGGAATGTCAGATATGCGGCTAATCGTCAATAACGATCTGATTGGCTTGGGCTATGGCAAGTTTGCCCGAATTTATCATTTGGTAGACTTGGCAGCTGATATGGAGCTTTATATCCCGGCGCTCACCGCGCCTGTCGTGTTTGCCGTCAATGCTGTCGGCGACGCGCTAACCGTGTCGGTCGTGCAGTCATTTGAGGATGATGCGCTCGTGAGAGCGTTCTGTCAAGTATGCACTGAAAACGGTCTGAAAATCAATAGCAACGATATGGGAACGGAAGTGTTGGACACACTTGAAAAGGACGCGGTAAGGCTCATATGATACACCGCGTATCATTGATATTCTGCGAAAAAGCGATTAGCTTTTTTCGGGGGTTCAAGTCCCTGACGCAAATCCGCCGAAAAAAATCTTTTTATACACATAGGACATCTGAACTTCCTGTTGCAATCTGAACCCTTGATGATTCGGACACCGACAGGAAGTTCGTTTTTTGTCAGGTTTTATGCTGCTTTTCGAGCACTTCTTTTGACGATTTTATTTGGACACGAAATTCAAAAATGTTTAAAATCGAACCCGAAAAAAGGAAAAACGATGAATCCGAACCCCTCACTGTCCGGATATCAGCCGCAATTATTTGGCATTGGTTTTCGCTTGACACAAACATGTGCATAGTTTATAATCAAATAACAACACAAAACAACAGAGGTGCTTTATGAAAAAAATAATCTCCTTATTTCTCTGCGCCGTCTGCATTGTGACGCTGGCGGCAGTATCCCGGACAACAACCCTCGCCGCCGAAACAGCCGAGGTGCCGAAGCTGTATATCACCACCGATAACGGCAGCGGTCTGTCGCTTCAAAAGGAGGACGGCTACACCGACGCTCATATCAAGGTCACGGACAACGGCGAGAGCGTCGCAGACGAGTCTGTCGTCGTGAAGGTGCGCGGTAACAGCACAGCGATGGCGCGAAAGAAATCCTTCACCTTCAAGTTTTCCAAGAAACGCGATCTGCTCGGCATGGGCAAGGGCAAAAAGTGGGCGCTGCTCGCGAACCCCTTCGACCCTACCCTGCTGCGAAACTACGTCATGTTTGACTTCGCGGACGAGCTGGGGCTTGAGTACACCTCGCGGCAGAAGATCGTCGAGCTGTGGCTTGACGGCAGCTTCCGCGGCTGCTACACACTGATGGAGCCTGTTCAGGACGGCAAGGACAGGGTCGATATCGACGTTGAGGGCAATAAGGACTTCCTGCTCGAGTACGAGCGGCTGCGCACTGACGAGGGCACGTCCTACATCACCTCAAAGGGCGGACTGCGGTTCGGCGTAAGCGCTCCCGACGAGCCCGACGATGAACAGCTTGAGTACATCACAAACACCGTCAACCGCCTGACCGACGTTATGGCAAGCGGTGACAGAGAGGCAATTGAGAACGCGATCGACGTGCCGTCGTTTGCGAAGTTCTACGTCCTCAACGAGTTCGCAAAGACGAACGACTTCAACTTCAGCTCCGTTTTCTTCTACTACAAGGACGGCAAGCTCTACGCGGGCCCGCCGTGGGACTACGACCTCTCGATGGGCAACGTAAACAAGGACTTCTCCTCGAACTCCGCCTCCGCCTTCAAGACCGACGGGCTGCAGATTAACGACAAGCTCTTCTACAAGAAGCTCTGCACCTACGACTGGTTCGAGCTTGAGATCCGCAGGGAATTCGCGCGGCATATCGACTATATCCGCGACATCGGCGCCGAGGGCGGTCTTACCGACAGGCTTGCCGCTGAGTACGCCGACGTGTTCAACAGGAACTACACCGACGCGGGCTGGAAGATAAGCTACCAGATAAACGTCATGATGTACCCTCTGCCGACCTATGAGGAAAACCTCGAATTCATGAAGAACTGGTGCTGCGAGCGCACAAAGTGGATTGAGGAGCACTTCGACCCGATGTCGCTGAGATATCTCATCGGCGACTGCGACGGCAGCGGCGTTATCGACGTTAACGACGTGACCGCGGTGCAGAGCCTTGTCGCCGAGCTAAGCGACGACCCCGACGGCAAATGTGCTCTCAGAGGCGGTGTTACCGGCAACGCTCTGAGCATTGAGGACGCAACGGCTATCCAGAAATACCTCGCTGACATCGACACTCCGTACCATATCGGAGAGGTCGGAATAATGTAAAACACGGACTCCCGCAGAACACTGCGGGAGTTTGATTTTCTTGTGAACAACAGGAGAAGTTTGTGGGAAATTTGCGTTTTCCCCATTGATTTTTTCAACGCTTGTGTTACAATAAAGTCAAGGAATAACCCCCACAATAAATCTATAAAGAAAGAGGGATTTGACATGAAAAAATTATTCGCAATTATTCTCAGCGGACTTATCATATGCTCATTCGCGGCGTGCGGACAGAACAACGCAAGCTCACAGAGCTCCACCGAAGCGGCGACAACCGCGGCTGAGGCTGAGACGTCTGCTTCCGAGGGCGGCGACGTTATCACGGGCGGCATCACCGACGCGGCTTCTCCCGTAGTTCCCGACGAAGTAAAGACCGTGTTCGACAAGGCGGCAGCCACTCTCACCGGCGTAGGCTATGAGCCTGTGGCATATCTCGGCTCTCAGGTCGTAGCGGGAACCAACCACTTCCTTCTCTGCAAGGCAACTCCCACAACAGCCGAGCCCAAGACCACCTACGTTATCGTAACTCTCTTTGAGGGTCTTAACGGCGAAGCTGAGATCACCGATGTAGCTAACAGCGACATTGAGGCGCCGGCTCCCACAGACAGCGAGAATCCCATTGCCGGCGGCTACACCGAGCCCGAAACCCCCGAAGTTACTCCCGAAGCCCAGAAGGCTCTGACAAAGGCACTTGAGGGTCTTGACGGCGCTCAGTACGAGGCAAAGGCTCTGCTCGGCACCCAGATAGTCAGCGGCACAAATTACATGCTGCTCTGCAAGATCACTCCCGTTACCGCCAATCCTCAGCCGCACTACTCGATCGTGACGGTTTACGAGGATCTCGAGGGCAACGCTTCGATCTCCGACACTCATGATTTCAACGCTGCCGACGACGCTGCGGCGACCGCCGAAGCGCAGTCCGAAACCTCCAACGGCTAAGACTTAAAACAAAAAGACGTGTATCGCGCTGATACACGTCTTTATTTTTTTGATCAATACTTCTGACCTGCTCTGCCTGTGCCCGATGCAAACTGCGCGATGTACTTCTGTACGCAGGTCACGTCGAGGACGGAAACTCTGCCGTCGCCGTTTACGTCAGCAAGAGCGGTCTGGGTGTCGGTGAGTTGGACAAAGTCGACAGCGGCTCTCTGTAAAACCGTAGCGTCGTCAACGGTGACTTTGCCGTCGAAGTTGAGGTCGCCGTAGAGCTTATCCTCAATACCGTTCTCGTCGGTCACGGTCAGCGTGAGCGGAAGCGCGCCGTCGTCGAAGGTGAAGAGAAGGTCGTGACTTCCGGCTTCGAGGTTTACGATCTCAGACCTGCCGATGATCACCTTGCCCTCATGGAGAATCATGTTGCTCTCGACGTTTGAGCCTAAGTACTCGCCGTCAACGGTGACAGAGAAGATCTTGGAATCGGAATTCGTCCGGAAGCGTAAGCCCGACGAAGCACCCTTGTCCCACATGATCTCGGTATTCGGAGCCGTGATTTTCTTCGGCTCGAGGGGCTTGATCTCGTCGTAGTCGGCGTAAGCCATGATGCGGTTGCTGTTCTTTGTGAAAGCCATGCCGCGGAACTCCTCCTCGACGTCGAGGTCGATCTGACGGGTGATTACCTGACCCGCGGAGTTGCCGTTTGAGTAGGTCAGCACGTGGGTGTCTTGGTCATAGTCAACAACGATCGACACGTGGTCAAAGTACTCGCCCGAGCCGTCCCATGAGAAGAACACAAGTCCGCCGGGCTTGTAGGGCATTTCAAACGGGTCAATGTCGATATTGTAGTAGGTGTTCCAGTTGTAGGCGTCGAGCTTGTGGTGAGCCTTAGGAGCGTACCAGACGTTTTTCTGGTCGAGGTTGTACGCGAGGATCCACGAATCTGCGTCGTACTCGACCCTCGGCTCGGCACAGTAGGCGTAGTAGTACTTTTTCAGCTCGTCCTTGCTGTAGTAGCCCGCCTGATAGAGGCACCAGCTTACGAAGATCGCGCACCAGTCGCAGTCGAGGTACTGAGCGTCGCCTTCCCCGTCCATGACCCATGTCTGAGCCCAGCGGGTGTACTCGGTGTTGCCCGTGTCGTGTGCGTTCATTCTCAGCTCCTTGCCCGTCCACAGAAGTCCGTCCTCTCTCGCCTTGTCGAGGTCGGCTCCCTCGGTCGCGTAGTTCTTGTAGCCCTCCTGAGAGAGAGCGGCGGCAAGAGCCTTCTCCATCGTCGTCTTATCGCGGCTGTCCTCCAGAGCGGCGGTCAGCTTCTCGTAGTACGGCGAGCTCTTGTACTCGTCGGAATAAGCCTTGCTGTCATCGGCATGCGCCGTGAGCGAAAACATCGACGCCGCGAGAACCGCCGCGGCTGTCAGCGCGCAGAACATTCTTTTGAGTTTCATATATTTTCTCCTTCGGTTTTTTCGGATAAGACTATATTACCACGAGAACGGCGTTCACGCAAGGAAAAGAAATAATTATTTCTGCTCAGACTCCCCTGATTTATTGACAGCCGCGCGATTACATGATACAATAGCGGTACTGAACAGGCCGAAGCGACAGCTTGGAGCCGGGTCTTTACAGACAGTAGCGGATACCTGCGGGACAGTGACAACTGCGCCGCAGGTACTTTTTTATTATCCGGACATATATTGTTACAAACTCCCCAAAAACGAGAGGAGCGGTTTTTATGGTAAATCAGCAGGAGGCAAAACAGGTAGCGACGAGGGTATCTATCGTCGGAATGGCCGGCAACGTCGCGCTGACGCTGTTCAAGCTGTTCGCGGGCATTATCTCGCACTCGGGCGCGATGATCTCAGACGCGGTTCACTCCGCCTCGGACGTTTTCAGCGGAATCATCGTCATTGTCGGCGTACGTCTTTCGGCGCGCGAATCAGACTCAGACCACCCCTACGGCCACGAGAGGTTCGAGTGCGTGGCTGAAATTATCCTCGCGGTCGTGCTGTTTCTCGCGGGCGGCGCGATAGGTATCGAAGCGCTGAAGAGCATATTCACGGGCGCGTACACGGAGCTGAGCTTCCGCAATCCGCTCGCTCTTATCGCGGCTATCACCTCGATAGTCGTCAAGGAGACGATGTTCTGGTACACAAAAATCAACGCCAAACGGATCGACTCTCCCTCGCTTTCGGCTGAGGCGTGGCACCACCGCAGCGACGCTCTCTCGTCGGTCGGCGCGCTTATCGGTATCGGCGGCGCGGCTCTCGGGTTCCCGATCCTCGAGCCTATCGCGAGCATAGTCATCTGCCTGTTTATCTTCAAGGTCGCGTTCGACGTTTTCAAGGACGCCGTTGACCGCATGGTCGACCACTCATGCGATGAGGAAACCGAAGCGAAAATCAAAGCCTGCGCCGAAGAAATCGAGGGCGTTGAGCAGATCGACCTGCTGCGCACCAGGGTTTTCGGCAACAAGATCTACGTAGACATAGAAATCGGCGTTGACAGCGCGCTCAGCGTATGCACCGCCCACGGTATCGCGGAGAAGGTTCACGATGCGGTCGAGGACGGCTTCCCGCAGGTAAAACACGTCATGGTTCACGTCAATCCGTTAATTGAAAATTAATAAAGCGCCGCGCTGCCAATCAGGACAGCGCGGCGCTTTTGTATTAAGGGAATCTCTAATAATTCAATGTCGTGCAGAAGTGCGGAAGATTTATGGCAGAATGTTGTCAAAATGCCGCAGGAATACTGACGTATTCCAAGAAGTTTTGGCAAGATTATGCCGTGAAGATTTCGTGCTTATGCGCGGTAAGGGATTTTTAGAGATTCCCTTAAGTATATGAATGAGGCTTAATATATCTTTGCGAGCGCCTTGTTGAGCGGCACCGCGATCAGCGAGGCGATCACGCACTTCGCTATGTCGAGCAGAATGAACACCGAGGTGAGGGTGACGATCGCACTGACGAGATCCGCGCCCGTGTATACCATGTAGAGCGCGATTCCCGGGATATACATTACGGGAATGCCGATGATCACCGTTACGACGATGTAGCGCACAACAGTGAGCTTTCCGCCGAGCTTCCTGCCGAGCACGCCCTTGAGCAGGCTGACGAAGAACGCCGCGAGGACAAAGCCGATGATGAAGCCGCCCGTCGGTGAGAGGATCGTACCGATACCGCTCTTTGCTCCCGAGAAAACGGGCAGTCCGACTACGCCGAGCAGCACGTAGAGCAGCAGCGAGATCACCGAGTACAATGGCTTGAGGATAAGCGCGGTGAGCATTACCATGAGCACCTGTAATGTGAACGGTACGCCTATCGGCAGCGGGATAGCGAGCTGTGCCGATACGCAGATAAGCGCGGTGCAAAGCGCGATCTGTACCATTGCGAGAGTCGTGAGCTTTGCCTTTGACGGTTGAGTGTTTGCCATATCGTCAACTTCTTTCTTTGGTTTATGTTGACATTATACACCTGCGCGGTGCTATTGTCAACCAGATTATTTTGCGTTGGTTTACAAGAACCGACAGAATATTGCGAAATCTCCCCAACTGACCGCCTGCCGCTGATCACTTACCACTAAAAACTCTTGTACTTCTCACCAAAATATGGTATACTGATTAGGTATACTATTATAGCAAAGGGTGATTTGATGGCTGAGCTTACAGTCAGAACCAGATACGCGCCGAGTCCCACGGGCTTCATGCACGTCGGCAACCTCAGAACGGCGCTTTACGAGTACCTTGTCGCCAAATCGCAGGGCGGCAAATTTATCCTCCGCATCGAGGACACCGACCGCGAAAGACTTGTCGAAGGCGCGGTTGACTTCATCTACAACACGCTTAAGCTGGCAGGTCTGCAACACGACGAAGGCCCCGATATCGGCGGCGATTTCGGCCCCTACGTGCAGTCCGAGCGAAAGGATATGTACCTGCCCTACGCCGAGCAGCTTATCCGCGACGGCAAGGCGTACCGCTGCTTCTGCTCAAAGGAGAGACTCGAGAAAATCCAGAAGGAAACCGTCGGCGGCGGCTACGACAGACACTGCCGCGAACTTCCGCAGGAGGAGATCGACCGCCTTCTCGCTGAGGGCGTGCCCTATGTTATCCGCCAGAAAATGCCGATCGAGGGCAGCACGACCTTCACCGACGCGGTATTCGGCGAAATCACCGTCGAGAACAGCGAGCTGCAGGATCAGATCCTGATAAAAACTGACGGCTATCCCACCTACAACTTCGCGAACGTGATCGACGACCACACGATGGGCATTACCCACGTCGTCAGAGGCAGCGAGTACCTCAGCTCGACCCCGAAGTACAACCTGCTCTACGAGGCGTTCGGCTGGGAGATACCGACCTATATCCATCTGCCGCTTATCATGGGCAAGGACGAGGACGGCAACGTTTCTAAGCTCTCAAAGCGTCACGGCGCGACGGGCTTCTACGACCTTATCGACGACGGATATCTGCCGCAGGCGATCATCAACTACATCGCGCTTCTCGGCTGGTGCCCGAAGGACAATCAGGAGATCTTCACCCTCAAGGAGCTCGAGGAGGCGTTCGACATCAGCGGTATCAGCAAGTCGCCGTCCGTCTTTGACTACGACAAGCTCAGCTGGTTCAACGGCGAGTACATCAAGGCTATGACCGAAACGGAGTTCACCGAGGTAGCTATGCCCTACTACAAGCAGGTTTTCGGCGATAAGGAAATGCCCTATGAGAAGTTCGCGGCAATACTCCGGAAGCGCGTCACCCAGCTCACGCAGATTCCCGAAATGCTCGATTTCTTCGCGCAGCTTCCCGAGTACGAGAAGGAGCTCTTTGTCAACAAGAAGAGCAAGACGAACCTCGAGAACGCGCCCGTCGTGCTCAAAGAGGCAACCGACAGACTGCGCGCGCTTCCCGACTGGACAGCCGACGCTATCCACGACTGCCTGATCAACATGGCTGCCGAAAATGGACTCAAGAACGGCACGGTTATGTGGCCGGTCAGAATCGCCGCGGCAGGCAAGACCGTCACACCCGGCGGCGCTATCGAAATTCTCGATATCCTCGGCAGAGAGGAAACAATGAGAAGGCTCGAAATCGGACTTGAGAAGTTCTGAAAAATATAAACAAAGAAGGCTAAAGATATGTCAGAAACAACACCAAATGAGGTTATGACCGGTAACTTCATTCACGATTTTATAGACGAGGAGCTCGCCGAGGGCGGAAGATGCGAAGGAATGCAGGTTCACACCCGTTTTCCTCCCGAGCCGAACGGCTATCTCCACATCGGTCACGCAAAGGCTATCTGCATCAACTTCGGCACCGCCGAAAAGTACAGAGGCATCTGCAACCTGCGCATGGACGACACCAACCCCACCAAGGAGGACGTTGAGTACGTCGACGCTATCAAGGAGGACATTCACTGGCTCGGGTTTGACTGGGACGACCGCTTCTACTTCGCGTCAGAGTACTTCGAGCAGATGTATGACTTCGCCGTCGAGCTGATTGAAAAGGGTCTTGCCTATGTCTGCGAGCTTACCCCCGAACAGATGCGCGAGTACCGCGGCGACACCTCCACCCCCGCGAAAAGCCCCTTCCGCGACAGACCTGTTGAGGAAAGCCTTGACCTGTTCAAGAGAATGAGAGCGGGCGAATTTGCCGACGGAAGCATGACTCTCCGCGCGAAAATCGACCTTGCCTCGGGCAACTTCAACATGCGCGACCCCGTTATCTACAGAATCAACCGCATGCACCACCACCGCACGGGCGACAGCTGGTGCATTTACCCGATGTACGACTTCGCACACCCGATCGAGGACGCAATCGAGGGTATCACCCACTCTCTCTGCTCTCTCGAGTTTGAGGATCACCGTCCGCTTTACGACTGGGTCATCGAGAACATCTCCGCGCCGAGCAAGCCGCGTCAGATCGAATTCGCGCGTCTGGGCATCAACAACACCGTTATGTCCAAGAGAAAACTCCGCGCTCTTGTCGAGGAAAACCACGTCAGCGGCTGGGACGACCCGCGTATGCCTACCCTCTGCGGTCTGCGCAGACGCGGCTATACTCCGCGCTCGATCCGCTCGTTCATCGATCAGATCGGCGTTTCGAAGGTCAACTCGATCGTTGAGTACTCCTTCCTCGAGCACTGTCTGCGCGACGACCTCAACGAGACTGCCGCGCGCGTAATGTGCGTTATCCACCCCGTAAAGCTCGTAATCACAAACTATCCCGAGGGTCAGACAGAGACCTTCGAAGTTGAGAATAACCCCAACCGTCCCGAGGACGGCTTCCGCACCGTTACCTTCTCGCGCGAGTGCTGGATCGAGGCCGAGGACTTCATGGAGGAGCCGATAAAGAAATATCAGCGCCTCTATCCCGGCAACGAGGTTCGCCTCAAGTCCGCGTATATCGTTAAGTGCACGGGCTGCAAGAAGGACGAGAACGGCAACGTCACCGAGGTTTACGCCGAGTACGACCCCGAAACACGCGGCGGCAATACTCCCGACGGAAGAAAGGTTCGCGGAACTATCCACTGGGTCGACGCGGAGAACTACGTTGACGCAGAGGTAAGGCTGTACGATAACCTCTTCACCGTACCCGACCCCGACGCTCAGGAGGGCAGCTTCCTCGACTATCTCAACCCGAAGTCACTCGAGGTTCTGACAGACTGTAAGGCAGAGAAAAGTCTTGCGACCGCCGAGGCTCCAAAGAGCTTCCAGTTCATGCGTCTGGGCTACTTCTGCGTAGACAACAAGGACAGCTCGCCCGGGCACCTTGTATTCAACAGAAGCGTAAGCCTGAAGGACGGCTTCAAGAAAAAGTAATATGAAAACGGCGTTAGTTACAGGCGGCGCGGGCGGAATCGGCTCCGCTATCTGCACGGGACTCGCGAGAGCGGGCTGTCAGGTCGCCGTACATTACAACACAAAAAAAGAAACCGCCGAAGCCTTAGCCGCTCAGCTCCAGAAGAGCTGCGGCATAAAGGCGATTGCGGTTCAGGCGGACATCAAAGACAGAGAGAGCGTCAACCGAATGTTTGACAAGGTTGACAAATCTCTCGGCGGCGTTGATATCCTGGTTAACAACGCAGGCATCGCTCAGCAGAAGCTGTTCACCGACCTCACTTATGATGACTGGCGCGCTATGCTCGACACTAACCTCAGCGGCGTATTCAACTGCTCACAGGAAGCTCTGCGGCGGCACATGCTGCCCGTTCACAGCGGCGTGATACTCAACATCAGCTCGATGTGGGGTCAGGTCGGCGCGTCGTGCGAGGTTCACTACAGCGCGGCAAAGGCAGGCGTTATCGGACTGACGAAGGCTCTCGCGAAGGAGGTCGGGCTCAGCGGCGTGCGCGTAAACTGCATCGCGCCGGGTGTGATAATGACCGATATGATGAAGGATTTTGACGGGGAAACTATTCAGTCGCTCAGGGAGGAAACTCCGCTGAACGCCCTCGGCACGCCGAAGGACATAGCCGACGCAGCGGTGTTCCTTTGCTCAGACAAGGCGAAGTTCATCACGGGACAGGTTCTCGGGGTGAACGGAGGATTCATAATTTAAAAAGGAAAAGGGCTCCCGATTTGGGAGCCTTTTAATTTTAAATATAAATAAGGACAGGAGTGTGTACTCCTGTCCTCAATTTCCGTGAAGTCAGATTACTTAATCTCAACCTCTGCGCCTGCAGCCTCGAGCTTCTCCTTGATGGACTCAGCCTCTTCCTTAGAAGCCTGCTCCTTGAGAGCCTTGGGAGCGCCGTCTACGAGAGCCTTTGCTTCCTTCAGGCCGAGACCTGTGATAGCGCGGACTTCCTTGATGACAGCAATCTTGTTGCCGCCTGCGCTCTTAAGAATAACGTCAAACTCGGTCTGCTCAGCAGCAGCGGCAGCGCCGCCGTCAGCGGGAGCAGCAACAGCTACAGCAGCAGCTGCGCTTACGCCAAACTCATCCTCTACAGCGTGTACGAGCTCGGAAAGCTCGAGAACGGTGAGGCCCTTTAATTCTTCAATAATAGCAGTGATTTTCTCTGATGCCATTTTAATTTACCTCCAATATTATGTCGTTAATTTTGAATTCAGTTGCGGATTATTCCGCTGCGGGAGCTTCCTCTGCGGGAGCTGCCTCGGCTGCCTTCTTCTCGAGGCAGGCGTCAAAGCCGCCCTCGTCAACAACAGCCTGCATAACGCGCGCGAACGCTGCGATGGGCGCCTGGAATGCGCCGAGTACATTTGCGAGAAGTACGTCTCTTGTGGGCAGCTTGGAGAGAGATACGATAGTATCCATGTCTACAACAGCGCCGTCAAGATAACCTGACTTCACCTTGAAATTGTCGTGATCCTTCGCGTAACCGCAAAGAATTCTCGCCGCGGCAGCATACTCGCTGTCGCTTGTCGCAAGAGCGGTGGTACCCTCGAGAACGGGCTTGAGTTCGTCAAGACCGGCCTCCTCGCAGGCACGGGAGAGAAGTGTGTTCTTAACAACGGTGTACTTTACGTTGTTCTCACGGAGCTCCTTTCTGAGCTTGGTGTCGTCCTCAGTGTTGATACCCTGATAGCTGACAACTACGCCTGTTACGGAGTTCTTGAGTCTCTCGGAGAGCTCAGCGACAATTGCTTTCTTTTGCTCTAAAACACTCTGACTTGGCAAAAAATTTCACCTCCGGAAATGATTTATTGCGGTTCAAAAAAACGCCGCCCGAATTGTTCCTCGGACGGCAGTAAAATACAATAGAATTATTGCATCTTCCTCGGCAGGCGGATTTCTCCTTTACGCATACGCACCTGCTGTCTTTAGAACAGCATTATTTTTAAAACGAGCAGACAAGGCGGATTTAACGGAAAGATCGGTCTCCCGACAATGAGCTCAAGTTTGTTGGTAACGCATTTTTGTGAATAAATCGGCTCATCGCGTGGGCATCACGGATTATCCGTTATCCCGTCTGTTTGCTCATATTAAACTGTATAAGGCCGGCAGAAATTATGCGCCGAACTTAGTGGGGTTGATTCTTACGCTGGGACCCATTGTAGAGGTAACAGCGACGGAACGAACATACTGGCCCTTTGCGGCAGAGGGCTTAGCCTTAACGATGGCGTCCATAAGGGTGCCGAGGTTCTCGCTGAGCTTCTCGGTGCCGAAGCTGACCTTGCCGATGGGGCAGTGAATGATGTTTGTCTTGTCAAGACGGTACTCGATCTTACCGGCCTTGGCTTCCTTGATCGCCTTGGCGATGTCGGGAGTTACGGTACCTGCCTTGGGGTTAGGCATAAGACCGCGCGGACCGAGGATTCTACCGAGACGGCCTACCAGACCCATGCAGTCGGGAGTGGTGATGAGCACGTCGAAGTCCATCCAGTTTTCCTGCTGGATCTTCTGGGTCATGTCCTCAGCGCCTACGAAATCAGCGCCTGCTTCCTTAGCGAGCTCCTCGTTGGGGCCCTTGCAGATAGCGAGAACGCGAACGTTCTTACCTGTACCGTTGGGAAGTACGACAGCGCCGCGGACCTGCTGGTCAGCGTGACGGCTGTCAACGCCGAGCTTTACGTGAAGCTCAACGGTTTCGTCAAACTTGGCTACGGCAGTCTTGATGACTGTATCGAGAGCCTCGTCAGTATCATATAATTTAGTCTTGTCAACGAGCTTCGCAGCGTCGACATATTTCTTACCGTGTTTCATTAATTTTCCTCCATGTTTAGGTGGTCAAGCGGAAATCTCCTCCCACCCGGATTAGATGTTAGTCAACGACAGTGATACCCATGCTTCTCGCAGTACCTGCGATCATGCTGATTGCAGCGTCGAGTGAACCCGCGTTGAGGTCGGGCATCTTCTGCTCAGCGATCTTGGTGAGCTGCTCTTTGGTGATCTTGGCAACCTTAGTCTTGTTGGGTACGCCTGAACCGCTCTCAATGCCGCAAGCCTTCTTGAGAAGAACCGCTGCGGGCGGAGTCTTGGTAATGAAAGAGAACGAACGGTCGGCATATACTGTGATAACAACAGGAATGATAAGACCGATGTCATTCTTTGTACGCTCATTGAAATCCTTTGTGAACGCGACAATGTTTACGCCGTGCTGACCGAGTGCCGGACCAACAGGCGGAGCCGGAGTAGCTTTTCCGGCAGGGATCTGCAGCTTGATTAAGCCTACTACCTTTTGAGCCATTGTGTTTGCACCTCCAAAAATTCGTGGTAAATTGCGGAACGCCACTGTGTAGGGTTTCCTCCCACAGGGAACGGGTGTTCCCAATAAACAGCCTGCGTAAATTCAGGCAATTTATCGTTAGTCTTCAATACGCTCTGCCTGAGACAGCTCAAGCTCGACAGGCGTTTCGCGTCCGAACATCGATACGATGACGCGGACGTAATTTTCGTCGGTGTTCAACTCGTCTACAACACCAACACAGTCCTCAAGCGGACCGTCGATAATTCTCACCGAATCTCCCACAGCGTAGGAAACCTTGACGCTGCGCTGTTCTACTCCCATGCGGTAGACCTCAGCCTCGGTGAGCGGTACGGGCTTGGATCCCGGTCCCACAAAGCCTGTGCAGCCGCGGATATTGCGGACGACATACCAGGTTTCGTCGGTATAGACCATCTTGACAAAAACATAGCCCGGGTAGATCTTGTGCTCGACTTCCTTGATGGTTTCCTCACCCTTGCGGTTGACTACCTTTTCGGTGACAATCTCGGTGGGAACCTTTACGTCGAGGATCATATCCTGGAGCTGACGGTTTTCGGCGGTCGTCATAAGGTCGCCGGCAACCTTGTTTTCATAGCCCGAGTAGGTATGCACAACATACCATCTTGCTTCATAATCAGGCATTATACTGCTTCCTTTCGAAAATTAGTGATAATACTTTCTTATGCAGCCGAACCTGTGCCCATTACCAATCCGAGCAATGCGTACAGACCCGTGTCCAGTCCGAAGATAAACAGACCCATAACGATGATCACCGCGATAACGATGCCAAAGTTCTTGGTTGTCTGTGAAACAGACGGCCATGTAATCTTCTTCAACTCACCCTTGCAAGCGATAAGGTACTTCCAAAGTCTCTGAAAGACATTCGGCTTTTTCTTTTTGACGTCTTTTTTGACGGTCTTTTTAGCTTCCGCCTTTTTAACGTCGGCTTTTTTCTCGTCAGCCATCATGTACCTCCGTTATTTCGTTTCCTTGTGAGGAGTGTGTTTCTTGCAGAAGCGGCAGTACTTGTTCATGGTAAGTCTGTCGGGACTGTTCTTCTTGTTTTTCATTGTGTTGTAGTTACGCTGTTTGCACTCTGTGCAGGCCAATGTGATTTTAACTCTCATAACGGCACCTCCCGGTTATTTCGGAATATTTTTAGCCTCCCTCAGCGGGGCACAAAAAGAAAACCCCTTTTAGAGGTAAAGCTATTTTATCACACATTTACAATAAAGTCAAGTATTTTAAATCGCGTACTAAAAGTTTTTTCACAGCTTTACGTCGATTTTTCGCGGCAGGCACGCGCCTGCGGGCATATCGCGTACTAAAAGTCTTTTGTAATGAAACGTAGGATTTTCGCGGGAAGGGTCCCATATGACTTTTTCCTTCCCTATTCTCTGTCAAAACTAACTGCTAACCGCCAACCGCCGGCAAAAATACAAACCGGAGCGAAGCGACCCTTAATTTTCCATTTTCAATTTTTCATTTTCCATTAAAAAGAGGCCGGCGCAAAACCGAACCTCTTTAAAAAATCATCTTGAGCTGTCGAGCAGGCTGCTTGCCTTTGAAACGCTTTTCTTCTTGGGTTTCTCGGGCTTGACCTCTCTGCCTCTGTACTTGCGCGCGGCAAGGGCAGCCTTCTGGGTTTCCTCGTTGAGCTCGTTGCAGAGCTTTGTGAACTCGCTGTCCTCGAGGGAGTTGAGAATGACGATTGTGATGATCGAGCGTGTGTCTACGTCGCCGTTACCGTACTGGGTGTTGAAAACGCCCGCGAACTTCTCGAGCTCCTTGCCCTTTGCCCTCTTTACGAACTCTGCGATCTTGGGAGCGAGGTGTTCCTTGGCGAAGGTCGCGCCGCGGAAGGGATAGTAGCAGTCCTCCTCCATCTTTATCTCGTCCTTTAGCTCGGGAAAATACGCGACGAAGCGCTTTGCGAGGAACTTCGGGTCGGCGCTGCCGTCGTCACCCTTCTTCTTTTTCTGCTTGACCTGCTTAGCGCGCTTCACGGCGATCGTACCCGAAACGCCCTCGATGAAGTCGTTCGCGATACTCTCGGCGTCCTTCTGCGAGGAGGTCTCCTCGTCATAGAGCCATGTAGCGAGGGTTTTCCACTCGTTGTCGGGGCCTTCGTCGGTCATGGTGCAGGAACGCAGCACCATCTGCTGTCTGTCGAGGATATAGACAACGGAGTAAGCGATGTTGTCGCTGGTAAACAGCGCGACCAGATCGCCCTCGTTCTCGGAAGCGACCTTCTGCTTGGTGTAGCCGCTCTTCTTGAGTTCTTCCTCAACCTTGCCTGCTATCAGATCAAATGCCTTTGTATATTCCATTTTTCATCTTCCTTTCGGACTTGTGTTTTTTACTTTATAGGAAACTTCTCCGTCCCGCCGTTTATGAACATTTCCGGAAGCGAACGTTTTCAAAGGCGGGAGAGAGCGCCCACCGGCGCTTTATATTATACATATTATATAGGTAAATTGCAAGTACTCTAATCGGTATCTAATTTCAAGACCGCCATGAACGCCTCCTGCGGAACCTCTACCGTACCGAGCTGGCGCATGCGCTTCTTGCCTTCCTTCTGCTTCTCGAGGAGCTTCTTCTTTCTTGTGATATCGCCGCCGTAGCACTTCGCGAGAACGTCCTTGCGCATAGCCTTGACGGTTTCGCGCGCGATGATCTTTCCGCCGATGCACGCCTGTATCGGAACCTCGAAGAGCTGGCGCGGGATCTTCTCCTTGAGCTTTTCCGCCATCTTTCTGGCGCGTCCGTAAGCCTTGTCCTTGTGGATAATGAACGAGAGCGCGTCGACTACCTCGCCGTTGAGCATGATGTCGAGCTTGACGAGCTCGCTGGGAACGTAGTCCTTAAGCTCGTAGTCAAAGGACGCGTAGCCGCGCGTGCGCGACTTGAGGGTGTCGAAGAAGTCGTAGATTATCTCGGCGAGCGGCAGGGCATAGTGCAAATCTACTCTGTCCGCGTCGATGTACTGCATGTCGACAAAGGTGCCGCGTCTGTCCTGACAGAGCTCCATGATGTTGCCGACGTACTCCTTGGGGGTGTAGATGTGCGCGTCGGTGACGGGCTCCTCGGCTGAGGCGATGAGCGACGGGTCGGGGTAGTTCGTCGGGTTGTCGATCATCTCGACGGTGCCGTCGGTGCGCGTTATGCGGTAGATTACGCTCGGCGCTGTGGTGATGAGGTCGAGCATGTACTCGCGCTCAAGGCGTTCCTGAATGATCTCCATGTGGAGCAGTCCGAGGAAGCCGCAGCGGAAGCCGAAGCCGAGCGCGACGGAGGTCTCAGCGTCGAACGAGAGAGCCGCGTCGTTGAGCTGGAGCTTTTCGAGCGCGTCCTTGAGGTCGCCGTACTTCGCGCCGTCGACGGGATAGATGCCGCAGAATACCATCGGCTGAGCTTCTCTGTAGCCCGGCAGCGGCTCGGCGGCGGGATTCGAAACGAGGGTAACGGTGTCGCCGACCTTCGCGTCAGCGAGTGTCTTTATCGAACCCGAGATGTAGCCTACCTCGCCCGCGTAAAGGCCGTCGGTTTTCTCCATCGTCGTCGCGTGCATCAGTCCGCACTCAACTACGTTGAAAACAGAGCCGGTCGCCATGAGCTTGAACTCGTCGCCCGGGTGTATCTGACCCTCCTTGAGGCGGACGTAGATGATAACACCCTTGTAGCTGTCGTAGTAGCTGTCGAAAATCAGCGCGCGGAGCGGCGCGTCGGGGTCGCCTGTCGGAGCCGGAATGTCGGAAACAACCTTCTCGAGCACGGCGTGGATATTTATATTTGCCTTCGCGGAGATCTTGGGCGCGTCCTCGGCGGGAATGCCGATAACGTCCTCGATTTCATTTATTACTCTGTCGGGGTCAGCGCTCGGCAGGTCGATCTTGTTGACGACGGGCACGATTTCAAGTCCGCTGTCGACCGCGAGGTACGTATTGGCGAGGGTCTGAGCCTCGATTCCCTGAGAAGCGTCGACGACGAGAATCGCTCCCTCACAGGCGGCGAGAGAACGCGAGACCTCGTAGTTGAAGTCGACGTGGCCGGGAGTGTCGATGAGGTTGAAGAGATAGTCCTCGCCGTCGTCGGCGGTGTAGACTACGCTGACGGCGCGCGCCTTGATCGTGATTCCGCGCTCACGCTCGAGCTCCATGTCGTCGAGGAGCTGAGCCTCCATGTCGCGCGCGGAAACGGCGTTGGTGTGCTCGAGTATCCTGTCCGCGAGCGTGCTCTTGCCGTGGTCAATGTGCGCGATTATACTGAAATTTCTGATTTTGTCACGTGAAAATGACATCGAAATCACCCTTTTACACATATATAATGGTATTGTACCACAAAACCGCGCCGAGCACAAGGGGGTTTATTTGAGAGTTTAGAGTTCAGAACCGTAACCGATAAATAATACCATTAGTACGCGAAATAAAATAATTGACTTTTAGGGCGATTTGCTGTATGATGATAAAAGATAATGCCATAATTATGAAAATTTCGAAATTGTGGCGTTCAAAATCACCTAACCGATAAAATCTTGCTCATTAAAATGAGAAAGGAGAGTTCAAATGATTTCTACTGTGATTGACCAAAGCTTAGGCCTCGAATATCCCATATTTCAGGGCGGAATGGCTTGGGTCGCCGACGCTTCTCTCGCCGCGGGCGTGTCCAACGCGGGCGGTCTGGGACTTATCGCGGCGATGAATTCCAACGGTGAACAGCTCCGCGCGGAGATCCGCAAGTGCAAGGAGCTTACCGACAAACCCTTTGGCGTTAACATCATGCTGATGAGTCCCTTTGCCGACGAGGTCTCCGACGTCGTTGTCGAGGAGGGCGTCAAGGTCGTCACCACAGGCGCGGGCAACCCCGGCAAATATATGGAAAAGTGGAACGCCGCGGGCATCAAGGTAATCCCCGTTGTTCCGAGCGTGGCTCTTGCGCGCAAGATGGAAAAGATGGGCGCGTTCGCTCTCATCGCCGAGGGCGGCGAAAGCGGCGGTCACGTAGGCGAGCTCACCACAATGGCTCTCGTTCCTCAGGTCGTCGACGCTGTCAATATCCCCGTTATCGCGGCAGGCGGCATCGCCGACGGCAGACAGGTCGCAGCGGCGTTCATGCTCGGCGCGGTCGGCATTCAGGTCGGCACACGTTTCCTCGTTGCCGAGGAGTGCACTATCTCTCAGGCGTACAAGGACAAGGTTCTCAAAGCCAAGGACATCGACTCAGTAGTTACCGGCAAGCGTCTCGGTCACCCCGTACGCTCTATCCGCAACGCCTTCACCAGAGAGTACCAGAAGGCTGAGTACGACGCTTCCTCCGTTTCCGACGAGGAGCTCGATAAGATGGGCGCAGGCGTGCTCCGTCTGGCTGCACGCGAGGGCGACGTAAAGAACGGCTGCGTTTTAGCCGGACAGGTTGCCAGCATGGTAACGAAGGAACAGCCCGCGCGTGAAATCATCGTCGAGATGTTCACCGAGGCTGAGGAAGTCCTCAAGGGAGCTGCAAAATGGGTAAAATAGCATTTGTTTTTTCAGGTCAGGGCGCGCAGTACAGCGGCATGGGCAAGGAGCTTTATGACGCGTCGGCTGCCGCAAAGGCGACATATGATATGGCGGACAGCATCCGTCCGGACACCTCGGCACAGTGCTTTGAGGGCACAGCCGAAGAGCTCAGGGAAACCGTCAACACCCAGCCCTGCGTATTCACCGCCGATCTGGCGGCGGCTTACGCATTAAAGGAAAAGGGCATTGTTCCCGACTGTGTAGCAGGCTTCTCTCTCGGAGAGATCGCCGCGCTCGCGTTCTCGGGAATGCTCAGCGACGAAGAAGCCTTCAGGCTCGTTTGCAGACGCGGCGAGCTGATGGACAAGGCGGCTAAGGAAAACCCCGGCGCGATGGTCGCGGTCATGAAGATAACTCCCGCGCAGGTCGAGGAGATCTGCTCGAAGTTCGACAAGACCTACCCCGTCAACTACAACTCACCTGCACAGACGGTAGTCGCGACGACCTCCGAAAACTGCGACGCGTTCTGCGCCGCGGTCAAGGAAGCAGGCGGAAGAGGCAAGCCTCTGGCGGTGAGCGGAGCGTTCCATTCACCGTTCATGGCTCAAGCCGCAAAGGGTCTTGGGGAATACATGGAGAACGTTGAGTTCTCCGAGCCGAAGATCACGGTTTATTCCGACTTCACCGCTCAGCCCTACGAGGGCGATTACAAGGCGCTCGTAAAGGCGCAGGTCGAAAGCCCCGTAAGATGGCAGCAGATCGTCGAGAACATGATCGCAGACGGAGTCGACACCTTCATTGAGGTCGGCGTAGGCAAGACCCTGACGGGTCTGATCGGCAGAATCAACGCGGACGTAAAGGCATACAAGGTCGAAACGCCCGAGGATATAGAGAAAGTATTGAGGTAAAAAATGAACTTTGAAAACAAGACCGCTGTTGTAACAGGCGGTTCACGCGGCATCGGACTCGCAATCGCAAAGAAGCTCGCAGAGGGCGGCGCGAACATCGCTATCCTCTACGTAGGCGACGAGAGCGAGGGTATCAACGCAAAGGCTGAGCTCGAGAAGTACGGCACAAAGGTCGAGCAGTATTTCTGCAACGTAGCCGATTTCGCCGCTTCCAAGGAGGTCGTCGACAAGGTTATCGCCGACTTCGGCGGCATCGACATTCTCATCAACAACGCGGGCATCACCCGCGACAAGCTCGTGCTCAACATGGAGGAGGCTGATTTCGACGCGGTCATCGGCGTTAACCTCAAGGGCACCTTCAATATGATCAAGCACACCTACAAGCACTTCATGAAAAAGCGCGCAGGCAGGATCGTCAGCACCTCGTCGATCGTCGGACTTATCGGCAACGCGGGTCAGGCGAACTACTCCGCTTCAAAGGCAGGCATCATCGGTCTGACAAAGTCCGTAGCGAGAGAGCTTGCGGGCAGAGGCGTGACCGTCAACGCCGTAGCTCCCGGCTACATAGGCACAGATATGACAAACGCCCTCTCCGACAAGGTAAAGGAGAGCATGCAGGCTCAGATCCCCGCTAAGAGAATCGGTACCCCCGACGACGTTGCGAACGTTGTAGCCTTCCTCTGCTCGGACGAGGCGGCTTATGTAACGGGCGAGGTTATCCGCGTAGACGGCGGTCTCGCGATTTAAGGAGGACACGATGGCAAGAAGAGTAGTCGTAACAGGCTTGGGCGCGGTAAGCCCCGTCGGAAACGATGTTCCCACCATGTGGAAGAACATGCTCGACGGAGTGAACGGCATTGAAACAATCACCGCTTTTGACACAAGCGACTTAAAGGTACATATCGCGGGCACGGTCAAGAACTTTGAGCCCGAGAAATATTTCGAAAAGAGAGAGGCAAAGAAGCTCGACGTTTACTGCCAGTACGCCATCGCGGCGGCTCAGGAGGCGGTCGACGACAGCGGTATCCTCGGCAAAATCGACGAGAACCGCTTCGGCGTTTACATCGGCGCGGGCATCGGCGGCCTGAACACCTTCATCAACAACACCGTAAACCTTGAAAACGGCGGTCCGCGCAAGGTATCTCCGTTCTTCATTCCGATGATGATAGGCAACATCGCGACAGGCAACGTCGCTATCCGCTTCAACGCCAGGGGCGTATCCCTCTCCGTAATGAGCGCGTGCGCTACCGGCACAAACTCGATCGGCGAGGCGTTCCACGCTATCAAGGACGGCTACGCCGACGCTATCATCGCAGGCGGCGCCGAGGCTGTTGTCGCAAGACTCACTATCGTGGGCTTCCAGAACATGAAGGCTCTCTCCACCAACCCCGATCCCTCAAAGGCTTCGCGTCCGTTCGACAAGGACCGCGACGGCTTCGTTATGGGCGAGGGCGCGGGCATGCTTATCCTCGAGGAATACGAGCACGCAAAGGCTCGCGGCGCGAAGATCTACGCTGAGTTCGCAGGCTACGGAAACACCTGCGACGCGCACCATGTTACCGCTCCCGATCCCGAGGGCGCGGGACTTGCGAGAGCAATCGAGATCGCGTTCAAGGAGGCGAACGTCGCGGACGACGCTGAGGTTTACATCAACGCTCACGGAACCTCGACCCACCTCAACGACCTCACCGAGACTATGGCGATAAAGACAGCCCTCGGCGAGAACGCGTACAAGGCGAGCATAAGCTCCACAAAGTCGATGACGGGTCATATGCTCGGCGCGACAGGCGCTATTGAGGCTATCGCGGCGGTAAAGGCGATTGAGGACGGCATGATTCCGCCCACAATCAACCTCGACGAGCCCGAGGAGGGTCTTGACCTCGACTACACCCCCAAGACAGCCAAGAAGCGCGGCATCAATGTTGCCGCGTCCACAAACCTCGGCTTCGGCGGCCACGACGCGTGCGTCGTATTCAAGAAACTGTAAAATAAAAATTGAAATTGAAGCGACCCGTAATTTTCCATTTTCAATTTTCAACCTTCAATTTATTAAAGAGGACTGAATTCAATGTTTAATATAGATGAAATCAAGGAATTAATGGCTCTGCTCGAGGATTCCTCGCTCGCAGTGCTCGAGGTTGAGCAGGGTGACTGCAAGGTTCGCCTCAAAAAGCCCGCTGCAACCGTTGCAGCTATGGCTCCGGCTGCCGTACCCGCGGCTGCTCCCGCTCCCGCAGCGGCTCCCGCTCCCGCGCCTGCCGCAGCTCCCGCCGAGAGCGGCAAGACCATCAACGCTCCGATCGTAGGCGTGTTCTACGCCGCTCCCTCACCCACCGCCGACCCCTATGTCAGCGTCGGCAAGAAGGTCAAGAAGGGCGACGTCGTCTGCATCATCGAGGCGATGAAGTGTATGAACGAAATTCAGGCTGAGGAGGACGGCGAGATCACCGCTGTTCTCGCGACAAACGGCGAGCTCGTTGAATACGGTCAGCCGCTGTTCAGCATTCAGTAAGGAGCGCTTATGAACCAGGAAGAAATCAAGAAGATCCTGCCCCACCGCGACAATATGCTCCTCGTTGAGGAGAGCGAGGTCGTTGACGACGTTACAGCCAAGGGCAGATATACTATCAAGGGCGACGAGTTCTTTTTGCAGGGTCACTTCCCCGGAAATCCCGTCGTGCCCGGCGTTATCCTCTGCGAGATGATGGGTCAGGCAAGCTGCTGCCTGCTCGCCGACAAGGTGAGCGACTGCACTCCCTACTTCACCAAGATGAACAACGTCAAGTTCAAGAACCCCGTCAAGCCCGGCGACACCCTCGAGAGCGTCTGCACCCTCATCAAGAACAGAGGGCCGTTCTACTTCATCGACGCCAAGGGCTACGTCGGCGGCAAGCTCTGCGTTTCGGCTGAGCTGAGCTTCGCGCTCGTTCCCAACGAAAAATAAACCAGATCCAGAGGTTAATGAAATGTTTTCTAAAATTCTGATTGCCAACCGCGGCGAGATTGCGGTGCGCATTATCCGCGCCTGCCGTGAGATGGGCATTTCCACCGTCGCCATCTACTCCGAGGCAGACCGCAACGCCATGCACGTTCAGCTCGCCGACGAGAGCTATTGCGTGGGCGGCAGCCGCGTAGCTGACAGCTATCTCAACATTCCCGCGATCCTCACCGTCGCGGTCGAGAGCGGCGCCCAGGCGATCCACCCCGGCTACGGTCTGCTCAGCGAGAACGCGAAGTTCGTGTCGCTCTGCGAGCAGTGCAATATCAACTTTATAGGCCCCACCTCGTCGATGATCGCAATGCTCGGCGACAAGGACATCGCGCGCAAGACCATGCGCGCCGCGGGCGTGCCCGTTACTCCCGGCTGCGACGTCGTTGAGGACATCGCGGTCGCCAAGGCAGAGGCCGAAAGAATCGGCTTTCCGCTGCTGATCAAAGCCCGTTCGGGCGGCGGCGGCAAGGGTATCCGCAGGGTAGATTCGCTCGAGCAGTTCGAGGACGCGTTCCTCTCTGCGTCCGCCGAGGCTCAGGCGGCGTTCGGCGACGGCGCGTGCTACCTCGAGAAGTTTATCCACCCCGTTAAGCACATCGAGATGCAGCTGCTCGCCGACAAGTACGGCAATACTATCTGCCTCGGCGAGAGAGAGTGCTCGGTTCAGCGCAAGAACCAGAAGATGATCGAGGAAAGCCCCAGTCCCGCGCTCGATGAAAAGACAAGAAAGCAGATGATGATCGCCGCGGTCAAGGCGGCTAAGGCTGTCAACTACGTAAACGCGGGCACCGTTGAGTTCCTGCTCGACATGAACAACAACTTCTACTTTATGGAAGTGAATACACGTCTGCAGGTCGAGCACGGCGTTACCGAGATGGTCACCGGTCTTGACATCGTTCAGTGGCAGATCAGGATCGCCGCCGGCGCAAAGCTGACAAGAACCCAGGACAGCATCTTCACCCACGGCAACGTCATTGAGTGCCGTATCAACGCCGAGAATCCCGACAAGGACTTCCGTCCCTGCTGCGGCAAAATCAAAAGGCTGCACACACCCGGCGGCTCGTTCGTAAGATTCGACACCGCGCTCTATCAGGACTATGTTGTGCCGCCGTACTACGACTCGATGATCGGCAAGCTGATCGTTCAGGCGAGAACACGCCCCGAGGCTATCAGAAAGATGAAGATGGCGCTCTCGGAGCTGACTATCGAGGGCGTTGACATCAACAGAAATATCCTCGCCGAGATCCTCTCAGACGAGCAGTTCGTCACGGGTGAGTACACCACAGACTTCATGCAGGAGTTTGAGAAGAGAAGAGCGGCAGAAAATAATAAAGAATAATGAATAATTGCGGGCGGGACACCCGCACCCGATTTGTATTTGCTAAACTACCAACGCTGACATTTGGCAGAGAATAGGAACGTAATAAATTATAACACGCAGAATGACGCGGGCTGCCGAGATATGTCGGCGCCGCCGATCTTTCTACCCGGAGTTGAAAGAAATGGATTTTTTTGCTTTTGTAAAACCTAAAAATGAGCTTGAGAATACCGCGGAGAAGCAGCAGAACGTGCCGTTTGTCCCCGAGGAAATGTGGGTCAAGTGCCCTAAGTGCAACGCTATGCTGCTCACAACGGACATGGAGGAGAACCTCCACGTCTGCACGCACTGCGACCACCACTTCCGCATGAGCGCCAAACAGAGAATCGAGCTGCTCGCCGACAAGGACAGCTTTGACGAACAGGACGCCGGGCTGACAGGCAGAAATCTTCTCGACTTCCCCGGCTACGACGAAAAGCTCGTCAAGGCAAAGAAAAAAGCGAATGAATCCGTCCGCTGCGGCGTATGCACCATCGACGGCATAAGAACCGTTCTCTGCGTCATGGACGCGGAGTTCATGATGGGCAGCATGGGCACGGTCACGGGCGAGAAAATCACACGCGCCTTTGAATACGCGACCGACAACCTGCTGCCGATCGTAGTCTGCACCGTTTCGGGCGGCGCGAGAATGCAGGAGGGTATCCTCTCGCTCATGCAGATGGCAAAAACCTCCGGCGCGGTTAAACGCCACAGCGACGCGGGTCTGCTGTACATCACCGTTCTCACCGACCCCACCACGGGCGGCGTAACGGCGTCGTTCGCGATGGAGGGCGACATTATCCTCGCCGAGCCGAACGCTCTCGTAGCCTTCGCGGGTCCGAGAGTAATCGAACAGACAATGCGCCAGAAGCTGCCAAAGGACTTCCAGACCTCGGAATTCGTCCTGCAAAAGGGCTTTATCGACGCGGTAGTTCAGCGCTCGTCGCTGAAACCCACTATCGTTAAGCTGCTGAAATTACACGGCTGCGAGGAGGTTTAAGAATGTCAGGCACAGCTACACCAAACACCAATCCCGCCTACGAGAAGGTTCTCGCGGCGCGCGACGCGTCGAAGCTGACGGCGGTCGACTACATTAAATACATGTTCGGCGACAGCTTTATAGAGCTGCACGGCGACAGAAGATATTCCGACGACAAGGCTATCGTCGCGGGACTCGCGATGCTCTACGACACACCCGTCACCGTAATCGGCATCGAGAAGGGCAGAAACACCAAGGAGCGCATGGAGCGCAACTTCGGCCAGGCTCACCCCGAGGGCTACCGCAAGGCGCTCAGGCTGATGAAGCAGGCGGAGAAGTTCAGACGGCCCGTGCTCTGTCTTGTCGACACGAGCGGCGCGTTCCCGGGAATCGGCGCCGAGGAGAGAGGTCAGGGTCAGGCGATCGCCGAAAACCTGATGGAGATGATGACGCTCAAAACCCCCGTGCTCACGATCCTTATCGGCGAGGGCGGCAGCGGCGGCGCGCTCGCGCTCGCGGTCGCAGACGAGGTCTGGATGCTCGAAAACTCCGTATATTCCGTAATTTCGCCCGAGGGCTGCGCGTCCATTCTCTGGAAGGACAGCACAAAGGCTCCGCAGGCGGCTGCCGCGCTCAAAATGACGGCTCAGGATTTGTTCCGTTTCGGCGTAATCGAGCGTATTATCCGCCAGCCCAGAGCTGACGACCAGGCGATGTTCGAGAGCCTTAAGCTGCTCGTAATGCGCACCTTCGAGAAGAACCTCGCGCTCAGCGACGAGGAGCTGACCGAAATGCGTTATCAGCGTTTCAGAAAAATCGGCACCCCCGATAATTATAATCAGTAAAAAATGCAAAATAATAACGGAGAGGCGTGACCTCTCCGCTTTACTTTATCTTTCGGGGTAGCTGGATGCGCTGTCGGTTTCGGTGGTGTAGAGCTGAGCCGCGGTGGTTGCCTTCTCGTCAGACGAGAAAACACTCCTGTTGTAGAAAATTCCCGAGAGCACCGCGATAACGATTCCGCTGACGACGACCGCGCCTATGATTATTGCCGCGACCAGAAGCGCTGTGTTTCTGCTCTTAGGCGGCGTAACGGCTGTGAGATGCGCGTCGCTTTGGACGGACGAGACGCGGGCAGCGCTCTGCATGGGAACGACGTGCGCGTCCGCGGTCTGTATGGGTACAGCGCGCGGAGTGTTCTGCACGGGCGGAACGGGCTGCTGATATGTCGGCTGCTGCACAGGCATCTGTAAGCCGCAGTTCGGGCAGAATCTCGTATTTTGGGCGTCAAAGCCGCAGCGTGGACATTTCATAATTACCTCCGTATTGTGTCAGTGTTGTTATTACAAATAATCATACAGCAACAGACACAAAATGTCAAGCTCTTGCAACTGCCGCCGTCTTATGTTATATTATTACAAAAGGAGGCTGACATGAATACAATACTAAGCTTGCTGAGAAGTATCGGCGTACTTTTGTCGCTGTTTTTGCTATTTATCTTCATCATGCCGATGACCGTCAGGGTCATCAACGTCGGAAACATCGCGGGCGTGATCTTCGCGGTGTGGCTGTTCTGCGTAAGCTGCAGACCCGTGCAGAGCTTTTTCTCGCGGATAATGCACCAGAACGGCTTTCTGACATTTCTGTACCGCGCGGTAAACATCGGCTTCACCGCATTTGCGGTCTACGGAATCATCATCACCTGCTTTATGGCTCTCGCCTGCAACTCAAAGCCCGCAGACAACTCTACGCTCATTGTGCTCGGCGCTCAGGTTCGTCCCGAGGGAGTGCCTTCGCTGATACTGCGCGGACGGATAGACGCCGCCGAAAAATACCTCGACGAGCACCGCGAGGCAAAGGCTGTGCTCGCGGGCGGAATGGGCTTTGACGAACCTATGAGCGAGGCGAAATGCATGTACGGCACGATGGTCGAGGACGGCATCTCGCCCGACAGACTGATCATGGAGGACAAGTCAAAGAACACCATGGAGAACTTCCGCTATTCGCGCGAGGTGCTCGCCGATAACGACCTCGGCGAGGATATCACGGTCACCACGGACAGCTTTCATATGCTCAGGGCTATGCTGATCGTCAGGCAGCAGGGCTTCAAGGGCAGGGTCGGCGCGGTCTGCGCGGAAACAAGGCTCGAATTCCTCCCGACGTACGTGGTGAGAGAATGGTTCGCGCTGCCGTTCCAGCTTATAAGATAAGGTAACTGCCAACTAATACTATTATCAAATAAAACTCTTTAACATCTGTTGCGTTAAATTCCGCATAACTGCGTTGTCGTCCTCGGAATCCGTCAGGATTCCTGCATCCTCCGCCTTGTTCTGCGAAATTTTCCGCTAACATCTGTTTTAAAGCGTTTTAATTGAAAATAGTATAAAAAACCGCCCAAACGGGCGGTTTTTCTTATACATATGGAATCGAGAACGGCAGAAGTATGTAGATATACGCGATCAAAAAGCCGCCGATCGTCGAGAACAGGATCTGCAGAGGCTTTCGCCAGAGCATTCCGATCGCCGCCGCCAGAAATACCAGCGGAAGCACTCCATAGGTGAAGTTCACTCCGAAGCCCTGAAAGGTCGGCGTGAAATGAAACGCCTGCAAGAACCAGTACGCCAGTATGAACGCCGCAACGAAGCCCGCGACCGTTCCTACGCCGCGTCCGTACCAGCAGACCGCGGCTATGAGCGGCGATATTGCCGTGAGGATAACGATGTAGCTGAGGTGGCTCCAGTCGGGCAGAATGTGGACGAACACGCCGAGATAGACGCAGCAGCCGAGTATCAGACCGCAGGAGAACGTAAAGACGTTGATAGCCGCGCGTATCGGGGTGCGGCTGAACAGCGAGATTATCAGCGTGCCGAGAGCCCACGGCATGAGCGTGGCAAAAAGGTTGCGGATATTGACCGACTCAAGCCACTGTGGCAGCACTCGCGCGGACATTCCGCTGAAAAGCTCAGCGAGAATGCCCAGTCCGAAGCCCGCGAGCAGCGCCAGAAACGTGAAGGCGAGCTTTTTCGGCGTGGATTTTTGAGGGTGCGATTTTCTTATTTTATTTAACATATTCATAGTCGGTTGTTAGTTGGCAGGTTAGTTTTTTTCGGGCACTACATGCTTTCGGGGCAGGTGATGTTGAACATGGTCAGAACGTTCTTGATTACCGCCCTGACGCAGTCGCACAACGCGAGCCTTGCCTGAGTCAGACCCTCGTCCTCGCCCTTTACGCGGCAGGCGTTGTAGAACTTGTGGAAGAGCGTCGCCAGACGTGTGACGTAGCGCGTGATTTTGGTCGGGTCGTAGTCCTTCGCCGCCGAGATGATCTCGCTGCCGTAGAGCGCGAGGTGAGAAATCAATTCCTTCTCCTCGGGAGCGGTCAGAAGCGCGAGCTCAGCGTCGGTGCATTCGCGCGGAGTGATTCCGTCGGATGCGAGCGCCTTGAAGATGCTGCATATCCTCGCGTGAGCGTACTGAACGTAGTATACGGGGTTCTGGTTGTCCTGCTTGACTGCGACGTCGAGGTCAAAGTCCATCTGGGTGTTCGCCTCGCGCGTGTTGAAGAGGAACCTTGCGCTGTCTACGGGAACCTCCTCGAGCAGGTCGCGGAGCTGGATAGCCTTGCCGGTACGCTTGCTCATCTTAGCGGGCTTGCCGTCGCGAAGGAGCTTTACGAGCTGCATGAGCACGACGGTGAGCTTTGAGCCGTCCTTTCCCACAGCGTCCATAGCGCCCTTCATACGCATTACGTGGCCGTGGTGGTCGGCTCCCCATACGTCGATGAGGGTGGTGAATCCGCGGTCAAACTTGTTTTTGTGGTAGGCGATGTCCGCCGCGAAATAGGTCGGGTTGCCGTTCTTGCGGATAAGAACGTCGTCCTTGAGCTCGAGGTTGTCGATGTATTTCTGTGTCTTGCCCTCACTCAGAAGCTGCTTTGTGAGGACTTCCTTGTTCTTGTACCAAACCGCGCCGTCGAGCTCGTAGGTCAGACCCTTGGCGGTCAGCTCGTCAACGACAGCCTTGACAGCGCCGCTCTTGTGGAGCTCGCTCTCAAAGAACCACTTGTCGTAGGTGATTTTATAAGCCGCCATGTCCTCCTGCATCTTTTTGATGTTCTTGGGCAGGGCGTAGTCGACGAGAGCCTTTTTGCGCTCGTCGGAAGTGACGTTCAGCAGCGCGTCGCCGAACTCGCTGTTGTACTCATTCGCAAGGTCGGTGATGTCGCCGCCCTGATAGCCGTCCTCGGGAAATACGATCTCGTCGCCCTTGTAGATCTGCAGATAGCGCGCTTCGAGGGAAGAAGCGAACTTCTCGATCTGGTTGCCCGCGTCGTTGACATAGAACTCGCGGTACGCCTGATATCCCGCCTTGCTGAGAACGGACGCGAGGCAGTCGCCGAGAGCGCCGCCGCGCGCGTTGCCCATGTGCATGGGGCCTGTAGGGTTGGCTGAAACGAACTCAACCATTACCTTCTCGCCCTTGCCGAAGTCGGACGAGCCGTAGCCCTCGGGGTCACGGAGAATGTCGCGTACGGTGCCGGCGTAGAACTCTCCGCCGAGGAAGAAGTTGATGAAACCGGGACCCGCGGTCTCGCACTTTTCAAAGAAGGTGCCGCTGAGGTCGAGGTTTTCGGTGATAGCCTGAGCGATTTTGAACGGCGGCATGCGGAACGCCTTCGCGCCTGCCATAGCGGCGTTTGTGGCGAAGTCGCCGTGGGAGGTGTCCGCAGGCACCTCTACGATAAATTCGGGCAGCTCTGCCTCGGGCAGAGTACCCGCGGCGACAGCCTTTTTCATAGCCGCCTCTACGGCAGCCTTGAGCTGAGAAACAGCCTTTGCGTATGTATCCATAAATATTACCCCTTACTTTTCTTCCACTGTTATATGAAAGCGGTTCTCGCTTACCAAATCTGTATTAAAATCGAGGGTGTAGCTGACCTCGAGCGTGCCGCCGTTTTCTCTGAGCGTGCTGTGCAGAGTCTTTGTAAAGACCCCGATCGAGAGCGTGCCCGCGACGGTTTCGTAAATGCACTGATGGCGCTTGCCCTTCTGCAGCAGCAGACGCGAACGCTGAGGCCCCGTTCGGCTGATTGTAACCATGTCCTCGTCGACGCGGATAACGTTGTTGTACACCTTCGAGGGATTGTCCTCGTCGTACTCGCGGTAACCGATGTAGAAATGATCGCGCTTCTGCATGAACTTTCCGTCCGTGAGAACCTCGATTTTATTGTGTTCACCGTCGACGAGCTGCTCGCCGATGATGGTTATTCTGTAGCGGTTCAAATCCTTATCCGTCATATCCACCTCAATACGCCTCAATGTCGATCTGCGTCACGGCGTGCTCCATGTTCCTGCCGAGGAACAGCCCCGCGACGGAGGTAAAGCCGTCGGGAGTGTCGCTGACATAGAACTCGGGCTGCGGCTGCTCAAAGCGAGTGCAGAGCAGCTTTTCCTTACCGAGCACCTTTGCGGCGTAGACGGCGGTCTCAAGACCCGAATCTATCAGGCGCACATTCGGCCCCATGAAGTCGTGTATAGCCTCGCGCAGAAGCGGAAAGTGCGTGCAGCCGAGAATCAGCGTATCGACGCCCTGCTCCTTGAGCGGCGAGAGGTACCTCGCGACGACAGACATTGTGATGATGTCGCAGCGGTCGATCACCCCGTTCTCGACGAGCGGTACGAAGAGCGGACACGCCTGCTCGTATACCTTCACCCTCGGCTCGAGCTTCTGGAGACGGAGCTTGTAGCTGTGGGAATTGACGGTCGCCGCGGTGCCGATAACGCCGATTTTGCCGTTGCGCGTTACGCGGACGGCGGTGTAGGCTGTGGGATTGACAACGCCCGTATAAGGCACGGGAAGGGTTTCCCTGAGCAGATCGCCCGCGACGGAGCTGACGGTGCCGCAGGCGGCGACGATCATCTTTACGTTGTGCTTCAAAAGAAAATTGGTATCCTGAACGGCGTATTTTCTGATCGTATCGCGGCTGCGGGTACCGTAGGGCACCCTGCCCGTATCGCCGAAGTATATTATCTTTTCCTGCGGAAGAACTCTGAGGAACTCCTTGACGGCGCTCAAGCCTCCGAGACCCGAGTCAAAAACGCCGATCGCATTCTCTGACGACATACATATCCCTCTTTTTCACGAAGATTTGCATTATGATTCACGTTACATCATACCACAAATCAAGGGAAATGTAAAGGAGTTTGTAAAGAGTTCAGAGTGGAATGATCGTCGCCGCTGCCGGATAGATTCTTGCTATATCAAATCATTATCTGCGGCTGCTGCGCGTATCTTTACCGGATCTGCCAAAAAATATAACTCGGAGCGAAGCGGCTCTTAATTTTCCATTTTCAATTTTCCATTTTCAATTCTCAACTGCAATAGTCCTCCAGCGTTCTTCTCAGCGCCGCCTCGCCCTCGATGATGATGCCCTGCTCGAGCTTCTGCTTGTCGGCTTTGGGCAGAGAATAGGTGAAGGTGTCGGTCGTCATGAACGGCTCGCTCTCGCCCGCGCGGTAGACCACTACCCTGCCCTTGTCCTCGCCCATCACGAATCTCTTTTCGCTGTCGGGCAGCTTGTCGCTGAGGCTCAGGCTGACGTTGCCCGCAGCGCTCTGCTCAGCCAGCGACTGCGCGATAACGCAGCCGATAAGTATCGCGCCCGTCACCGATATCAGTATAATTCTTTTCATAGCTATCCTTCCTTTTTCTCTTAGCATTTCCGTTTATATGCGCATTATTCACCCTTTTCAATAAAATCGCAAGGTGAAAAACACAATTTTTTTATCTGAAATTTTGATTTACATATTTATTTTTTCCCGAAAAAGTGCTATAATAAACTTTACTAATGTTTACAATGGCGGCGGTAGTACCGTAAACGACCGCGCCTTACCACAAAAATAAATCAAAAAACATTATTTGACCACTGTACAAGGAGTTCTTATGCGTAACAAACGTGAAACTGATATCAGCAGCTACATGGGCAAAACACCCGAGCAGCAACCTGAAATCACCTACAAGCGGAGCGAAAGCGGCGCAAAACGGTTCTTCAAGGGCTTGGGCAAGTTTTTGCTGACTATCTTCTCGGTGCTCGCGGTGGCGGGTATCGTAACGGCGATATCGCTTGCCATCTACATCATCGCGCTGGCGTCTGAGCCTACGGGTATCGACCTCAAGGCGAAATCCTTGAACCAGACCAGCCGCATTTTCATCAAGGACAGCGACACGGGCGAGTTCACCGAAACGCGGAAGCTCTACAGCACCGAGAACCGCATCTGGGTCGATAACCAGAACATTCCCGATTACATGAAGGAAGCACAGGTCGCGATCGAGGATAAGCGCTTCTACGAGCACAACGGCGTTGACTGGCAGCGTACCCTCTCGGCGGTCGCTATGCTCGCAACGGGCAGCGATTCCTACGGCGGCTCCACTATCACCCAGCAGCTCATCAAGAACATCACCGACGACAACGAGGTGAGTATCAACCGTAAGCTGCGCGAGATCTGCAAGGCGCTCAAGCTCGAGCAGGAATACACAAAAGACCAGATCCTCGAGGCATACCTCAACGTCGTAAACTACGGCAACAACTGTCAGGGCGTCGAGGCGGCGGCTCAGCTTTACTTCGGCAAGAGCATCAAGGACTGCTCGCTCGCCGAATGCGCCGCTATCGCCGGCATTACCCAGAACCCCTCGCGCTGGAACCCTCTGATCTATCCCGAGAACAACCGCGAACGCCGCGAGCTGATTCTCAGCGAGATGTACGATCAGGGCGTCATCAAGACCAAGAAGGAATATGACGAGGCTATGTCCGAGAGCGCGAAGATGACCTTCGTGGGCTTCAAGAGCGCGTCCGAGGACGAGGACGACGAGGACAACGACGTTCAGAACTGGTACTACGACCAGCTCTTCTACGACCTGCGCGACGACCTTGCGCGGTACTACAACATCAGCCCCGACGCGGCGAGTGAGAAAATCTACACCGAGGGTCTGAAAATCTACTGCGCGATGGACGAGAAGATGCAGAACTACATCGAGAAGGAAGCGATGAACATCGACAAGAGCGCCGACCCGAGCATCGAGCTGGGTTCGGTACTTATGGACTTCGACGGAAGAGTAATCGCGACCGTCGGCAGCTCAAACCGCAAGACCACCGACCTCGCGTGGGACAGAGCGGCTCACTCGGCGCTGCAGCCCGGTTCTTCGATCAAGCCCCTCTTTGTCTACCCCATCGCTATCGAAAACAAGCAGCTCTACTTCTCCTCGACCGTTCTCGACGAACCGATCGAGAAGTACGAATACGACGAGGCCTCGGGCGGCTACATCTCAGGTCCTAAGAACGCCTACGGCTCGTATCTCGGCAACATTCTCCTGCCCGACGCTATCGAGCGCTCCTCGAACGCCGTCGCGGTTCAGGTCATGGAGCTTATCGGCGGCCCGTCGGTCGCATACGAGCAGGCTATAACAAAGATGAACTTCAAGCACCTCACCGAGCTTGACGGCGTCAACACAGGTGCGCTGTCTATCGGCGGTCTCAACGGCGGTGTCACCGTCCGCGAGATGGCGTCAGCCTACACCTACATGGGCAACGAGGGTCTGTACTACAAGCCCTACACCTACTACTATATCACCGACTCCGAGGACAACATTATCCTCGATAACCGCGACGCCGTGCCCAAGCAGGCGTATTCAGCGGAAACAGCGGGCATCATGAACCGCCTGCTGCACTACAACGTCGAAAACTCACAGAACACCTACGCAATGTACGCGCGCGTTCCGGGCTGGGACATCGTCGGCAAGACAGGTACCACCGACAGCGACCGCGACTGCTGGTTCTGCGGAATGTCGCCCTACGCGGTCATGGCGACCTGGACGGGCTTTGACAGTCCCCAGACGATTTCCGACAAAACACGCTCCGCGAAGTTCTTCGCCAACGTAATGGGCGAGTACCTCAAGGACAAGGAACAGAAGGAGTACAAAATCTCCAAGAACCTCATTCCCGCGACCTACAACCCCGTTACGGGTCTTGTGATCTCCACCGACAGCGTTTCGGGCAAGTACGTCGGTTACTACACCGAGGACAACATGCCCGCGTTCGGCTCGGCGTGGTACGATGACTCGACCTACGACTGGAACGCCTACAGCGGCGGCGGCGGTGAAAGCTCCGGCAGCGGCGGCGAAAGCAGCGGCTCCGGCGGCGGCAGCAGCAGCTCCGGCGGCGAAAGCAGCCAGTCCTCCGGCGGCGGTGGCGGCGGTCAATCCTCAGCCGAAAGCTCAGAAGGTCCGGTTGTACCGCCCGAGCAAGGCGGCGGTGGCGGCGGTGGCGGCGGTCAGAGCAGCGCCGACGCTGTTATAGAATAATTCAGCCTGTAAGATATTAGTAACTATAAAAGGATGGTAAGAATATGGTATCAATAGCTATTATGGGACACGGCGTTGTCGGTTCGGGCGTCGCCGAAATCCTGCTGACGCACAAGCAGAAGCTGTTCGCGCGTCTCGGCGAGGAAATCTACATCAAGAAGGTTCTCGACCTTCGCGAGTTCCCCGACAGCCCGATCGCGGACAGATTCACAAAGGATTTTGAGGAGATCATCAACGACCTCGAGATCCGCGTTGTCGTCGAGGTCATGGGCGGACTTCACCCGTCCTATGAGTTCGTTTCCCGCTGCATCAAGGCGGGCAAGAGCGTTGTCACCTCCAACAAGGAGCTTGTCGCGGCGTACGGCGCAGAGCTGCTTGCTCTCGCAAAGGAAAACAACGTCAACTTTCTCTTTGAGGCCTCCGTCGGCGGCGGCATTCCGATTATCCGCCCGATGAACCAGTGCCTCGTCGCAAACATCGTAGACGAGATCGCGGGTATCCTCAACGGCACAACCAACTTCATTCTCACCAAGATGATCGAGGACGGCATGCAGTTCGCGGACGCTCTCAAGCTCGCTCAGGAGCTGGGCTTTGCAGAGAAGGATCCGACAGCTGATATCGAGGGTCACGACGCTTGCCGCAAGATTTGTATTCTCGCTTCTCTCGCCTTCGGAAAGCACGTTTATCCCGATTCCGTACATACCGAGGGCATTACCAAAATCACGCTTGAGGACGTCAAGTACGCCGAGAAGTTCGGCTGCGTCATCAAGCTCATCGGCAGAGTCAAGAAGCTCAAGAACAACAAGATCGACATCATCACCGCTCCTATGCTCGTTCCCCTCAAGAGCCAGCTCGCGAACATTGACAACGAGTTCAACGGCATCATGGTTCGCGGCGACTGCACGGGCGACGTCGTATTCTACGGCAAGGGCGCAGGCAAGCTGCCCACAGCGAGCGCTGTTGTAGCCGATATCGTCGACTGCTGCCAGCATCTCAAGAAGAGACGCTTCCTGTTCTGGACAGACGGCAACGGCAGCAACATCATCAATGTCAGCGAGTCCGTATTCGCCATGTACGTCCGCGTAAAGGGCAAGGACGCTATCGCAAAGGCAGAGGGTATCTTCGGCGCAGTACAGTCGCTGAGCACCCACGGCGGCGACAGAGCGGCGTTCACCACAAAGGCTATGTCCTACGGTGAGTTCACTGAAAAGATCAACAAGCTCGCCTCAGACGGCGTTGAGATCCTCTCGACGATCCGCATCGGCGACCTGTAAGATAAACTAACAAAGCAGTAATCAAGCAAATTCAGGGCGGACACCGTCCGAATGCAAAAAAGGGAGTATATTAGAAATGAGTTTGATTGTTCAGAAATTCGGCGGCACCTCAGTTGCCAACGCCGAACGCGTAATGAACGTGGCGAAGATCGTCACAGACACCTACGCCAAGGGCAACGACGTTGTCGTTGTCGTATCAGCGCAGGGCGACTTCACCGACGTGCTCGTTGACAAGCAGATGGAGATCAACCCCAAAGCCTCCAAGCGTGAGCAGGATATGCTTCTCGCGGCAGGCGAGCAGATCTCAATCGCGCTGCTTGCGATGGCTATTGAGAAGCTCGGTTATCACGTGACCTCGCTCTTGGGCTGGCAGGCAGGCTTCGAGACCTCTTCCGCGCACACAGCGGCGCGTATCAAGCGCGTTGACCCGTCGAGAATCCAGGAGGCTATCGACCGCCGCAACATCGTTGTCGTAGCGGGCTTTCAGGGGTTAAACAAGCGCGGCGACATCACCACCCTCGGCAGAGGCGGTTCCGACACAAGCGCGGTAGCAATCGCTGCGGCAATGCACGCAGACCTCTGTCAGATTTACACAGACGTTGAGGGCGTATTCACGGCTGACCCGCGCAAGGTAGAGAACGCGAAGAAGCTCGACGAGATTTCGTACGACGAAATGCTCGAGCTCGCGACGCTCGGCGCGCAGGTACTCAACAACCGTTCGGTAGAAATGGCGAAGAAATACAATATCGAGCTCGAGGTGCTCTCATCACTGACACAGGCGCCCGGCACAATCGTAAAGGAGAATACAAAAATGGAAAAAATGTTAATCAGCGGCGTCGCTAAGGATACAGAGGTTGCCAGAATTTCAGTCAAGGGCGTACCCAACACCCCGGGTATCGCGTTCAAGATGTTCTCACGTCTTGCGAAGAAGGGCATCAACGTAGACATCATTCTCCAGTCCATCGGTCAGCACGACAAGAAGGACATCTCCTTCACCGTAGCCAAGAGCCACGGTCAGGCTGCCGTAGACGCTCTCAAGGATTATGTTATCTCCCACGGCGCGAGCGACATTCTCCTCGACGAGGACGTAGCCAAGATCTCTATCGTAGGCGCAGGCATGGAGAGCCACGCAGGCGTAGCCGCGAAGATGTTCGAGGCTCTCTATGAGGCTCAGATCAATATCCGCATGATCAGCACCTCCGAGATCAAGATTTCGGTACTCATTAACGCTGACGACGCCGACGCAGCCGTCAGAGCTATCCACCGCAAATTCTTCGATTGATTTTCCTCGCGTACTAAAGGTTTGTTGTTAGGCAGCGTCGGGTTTTTCGCGGGAGATGTTACCGTGAAATCTCACGTTCGCTGACTTCGGCGGGGACGCGCCCGCGGGCGGATCGCGTACTATAAGTCAGTTTATTCGGCAGCGTCAGGATTTTCGCGGGAAGTGCTATTGCGAATTCTGACGTTCGACTACAGACCTTGGTCCTTCACAAAAATACGGCAGCGTTTCCTCAGTTGGAAACGCTGCCTTTTTCTTATGAAAGTCCTGATAGCCACAAGGGCTGTCACTACATTATTTTGACCCGCCGTTAATGAAAGTATTAGTCATTACCTGACTTTTCAAAAGGCGGAGAAAGTGCCCACCGGCACAAAAAACGCCCGGAAAACTCCGGGCGTTTTGCAATTAACTTAAACCAGCTCGATGACAGCCATCTCGGCGCCGTCGCCGCGACGGGGACCGATCTTGGTAACTCTTGTGTAGCCGCCGTTGCGGTCAGCGTACTTGGGAGCAATCTCGCTGAACAGCTTGGAAACAACGTCCTCTTTGGTAACGAACGCGAGCACGAGGCGTCTGTTGTGCAGGGTGTTGTCCTTTGCTGTAGTAATCATCTTCTCTGCCATAGCCTGAACTTCCTTGGCACGAGTATTGGTGGTCTCAATTTTGCCGTTTTCGAGAAGGAAGGTAACCATTGCGCGAAGCATAGCGGTTCTCTGCGCGGTAGTTCTTCCCAGTTTTCTTGTACCTGGCATGGTATTCACTCCTTTACCGTAGTTTTGAAAGGGTATTTATTCGTCTTCCTTCTGAAGACTGAAACCGAGAGAATTGAGCTTCTGAACGACTTCCTCGAGCGACTTTCTGCCGAGGTTGCGAACCTTCATCATATCCTCTTCGGACTTGTTAATTAAATCTTCAACTGTATTAATACCTGCGCGCTTGAGGCAGTTGAACGAACGAACCGAAAGGTCGAGATCCTCGATAGTCATTTCGAGGATTTTCTCCTTGCCCTTGTCGTCCTTCTCGACCATGACCTCCGCGGAGGAAGCCTTGTCGGAGAGGTTTACGAACAGGTTGAGATGCTCGGTGAGCACCTTTGCCGCAAGGGAAACCGCCTCTTCGGCGTTGATTACGCCGTTTGTCCACACGTCGAGCGTGAGCTTGTCGTAGTCGGTGATCTGACCGACACGGGTGTTGTCGACGGTGTAGTTGACCTTTAATACAGGTGTATAGATGGAGTCGATCGGAAGCACGCCGATGACGTTGTTGCCTGTGAGCTGCTTGTTGCGCTCGCCGGGAACATAACCTCTGCCCTTGTCGATGGTGATCTCCATGTTGAGCTTCGCGCCCTCGCCGAGAGTGGCGATGTGAAGCTCAGGGTTAAGGATCTCAACCTCGCTGTCAGCCTTGATGCTGGCTGCGGTGACTTCGCATGGACCCTCGGCGTCGATTGTGACTACCTTGGGAGCGACGTCGACCAGCTTGGCGACCAGGCTCTTCATGTTGAGTACGATCTCGGTGACGTCCTCTTTTACACCGGGGATAGTTGAAAATTCGTGAAGAACGCCGTCAATCTTGAGAGATGTGACAGCACAGCCTTCAAGTGAGGAAAGCAGCACTCTGCGCAGGCTGTTGCCGAGAGTGTTGCCGAAGCCGCGCTCGAGCGGCTCAACAACGAACTTACCGTACTTGCCGTCTTCGGTTAATTCCGCTGTTTCAATTCTTGGCTTTTCAATTTCAATCATTCGCGAATCCTCCTTCGTCATGCCGCCAATGGCGTTGGCGGCCGCTTGTGTAATCTTCCTGTGGATATAAACGCTGAAAAATCAGCCGATAGATGATTACTTGGAGTACAACTCAACGATGAGGTGCTCTTCAACGGGATAGTCGATGTCGTCTCTCTGGGGAAGCGCTACGACCTTGCCGCCGAGGAGGTTCTCGTTCTTTTCAAGCCACTTGGGAGTGAGCATGGAAGCGTTCTCGCCCTCAGCGATAGCCTTGAAGCGTGTGGTGGAACGGCTCTTCTCCTTGACCTCGATTACGTCGCCTACCTTGACGATGTAGGAGGGAATGTTGACCTTCTTGCCGTTTACGGTGAAGTGAGCGTGGTTAACGAGCTGTCTTGCCTCACGGCGTGTAGCCGCAAGACCGAGTCTGAATACGACGTTGTCGAGTCTGCGCTCAACGATGGAGAGGAGCTCCTCACCCGTCTTGCCTTCAGCCTTCTCAGCCTTCTCGTAGTACGCGCGGAACTGCTTCTCGAGAATGCCGTAAATAAACTTTACCTTCTGCTTCTCGGTCAGCTGCATGCTGTACTCGCTCTTTTTTCTTCTCATTTTGCCGCCGGGGTTTCTGTTGGAAGTCTTTTTGCTGTAACCCATTACAGCGGGCGATAAGCCGAGCGCTCTGCAGCGCTTGGCGATAGGCTGCATATTTTTAGCCATAAAAGTTATCCTCCTTAAATTATACTATACGCGTCTTCTCTTGGGAGGACGGCATCCGTTGTGGGGAATGGGAGTAACGTCTTTGATCATCGTTACCTCAAGACCTGCGGTCTGAAGCGCACGAATCGCTGCCTCTCTGCCCTGTCCGGGACCCTTTACGTATACTTCAACGTATTTCATACCGTGCTCCATAGCTGCTCTTGCAGCGGTCTCTGCAGCGGACTGAGCCGCGAACGGAGTGGACTTCTTGGAACCTCTGAAGCCGAGCTCGCCTGCGCTTGCCCATGAAACAGCGTTGCCCTGTGTATCGGAAATCGTAACGATTGTGTTGTTGAATGTAGACTGGATATGCGCTGCGCCTTTTTCGATGTGCTTACGCTCACGACGACGGCGGATAACCTTCTTACCCTTTGGTGCTGCCATAGTCGTACCTCCTTACTTCTTCTTGTTTGCCATGGTCTTGCGGGGACCCTTGCGGGTACGGGCGTTAGTCTTTGAACGCTGACCTCTTACGGGGAGACCCTTTCTGTGACGTACACCGCGGTAGCAGCCGATATCGATAAGTCTTTTGATATCATAGGCGATGTCGCGGCGAAGGTCACCTTCTACACGGCAGTTGTGCTCGATGTACTCTCTGAGCTTTGATACATCTTCTTCTGTCAAATCTCTGACACGAGTGTCAGGATTTACACCTGTTGCAGCAATAATGTCTGTTGCAGTTTTACGTCCGATACCGAAGATATAAGTGAGACCGATCTCAACTCTTTTGTCTCTCGGTAAGTCAACACCTGCTATACGAGCCATTCAGTTGCACCTCCATATTTAATAAAAAGTAGATTTTGAATTTTAGGTCAGCAGACTGACCTGATAGAAAGTTTCGCGGAGTTCGGAAAATATCGAACCTCTCACGCGAAAACTCGCGGTAAATAATACCGCCGCGCCGAAGTACGCGAGGAAAAAAACTCAGCCCTGACGCTGCTTGTGCTTCGGGTTCTCGCAGATAACCAGAATCTTGCCTTTTCTCTTGATTACCTTGCACTTGTCGCACATTTTCTTTACTGAAGGTCTGACTTTCACTAAGAATCATTCCTTTCCATGTTAAAGTCTGTGTTGTGTTTAGAATTACTTACTTCTCCAAGTAATCCTGCCTCTGCTCAGGTCGTATGGAGACATCTCCACGGTGACCTTGTCGCCCGGCAAAATGCGGATGAAGTTCATCCTCAGCTTGCCTGAAATAACAGCTAAAATCATGTGACCGTTCTGAAGCTCTACCTTGAACTGCGCGTTCGGGAGCGCCTCTCTTACGATACCTTCTACTTCAATTACATCCTGCTTTGACATTATTTGCCTCCGTTAAAATCGCGTAAAATCTGTTTTATCTTCGGATTCGTTTCCAATGAACCGTTGTGCGCCGTGTTTGTCGGCGACAGGTGTTTCAGCTTTTTGCGCTTCGGGTGCTCGACCCTGCGCCTTTTGCCGTCGGCGATGAGCGCGTACTCACCGTCCGTTTGCAGGACGACAAAGAACTTATCCTTGTCTCTTCCCGCCTTTGCCCTGACGACGCTGCCCTTGACTATGTCCATAAGTCACCTCAGTCACAAATGGTCATGATTCTGGGGCCGTCGGGGGTGATGGCAACCGTGTGCTCGAAATGAGCGCTCAGCTTGCCGTCGACGGTCTTGACCGTCCACTTGTCGGGCATCACGCGAACGTGATATGTGCCCTCGTTCACCATCGGTTCAATGGCGATTGTCATGCCGGGGAGCAGCTTTAGTCCCCGATGGGGTGTACCGTAGTTAGGTACGCTTGGGTCCTCATGCAAATTCGCACCTACGCCGTGGCCGACGTAATTTCGTACCACCGAGTAACTGCGAGCTTCGACATACCTCTGAACCGCGCTGCCGATATCGCCAATGCGGTTGCCGACGGTTGCCTGCTTAATTCCCTCATACAGGCTCTCCCGCGTGGCGTTCAGCAGCTTTTCGGCGTTTTCGCTGATTCTGCCGCAGGCGAAGGTGTATGCGTTGTCGCCGTGATAGCCCTTATAACAGGCTCCGGTGTCTACGCTCACGATATCGCCTTCACGCAGGACGGTATATTTGTCGGGTATGCCATGGATGACCACGTTGTTTACGGAAATACAAGCGCTCGCGGGAAATCCGCCGTAACCGAGAAACGAGGGTGTGGCACCCTGTTTCTCGATATAGTGGCGGACAATAGTGTCTATCTCGAGGGTGGATACGCCTGGGCGTATCGCCTCACCCGCAGCGCGTAACGCCTGTGCGGAGATGCGGCAAGCGTCTTTCATAAGGGAAAGTTCCCGCGCTGTTTTGATTTGAACCATGCTTAAGCCTCAATCGCCTCGAGGACAGCCGCTGTGGTCTCAGCGACGGTGTTCCTGCCTTCTACGTTCACAAGCTTACCCTGCTTACGGTAGTAGTCGGCGAGAGGCTCGGTCTCCTTGTGATATACAGCAAGACGAGCGAGCACGGTGTCGGGGTGGTCGTCCTTGCGCTGAACAAGGGTGCCGCCGCAATCGTCGCAAACTCCATCCTTCTGAGGCTTCAAGCTCTCAATGTGATAGGGTCTGCCGCAATTTTCGCAGACACGGCGTCCGGACATACGTCTGGTGATGGTTTCATCAGCTACGTCGATGTTGATGACGTACTGGATCTCCACGCCCATAGCGTCCAGAGCCTCAGCCTGAGGAATGGTTCTGGGGAATCCGTCAAGAATGAAGCCCTTCTTGCAGTCATCCTCGCCAAGTCTTTCCTTGACGATGCCGATGACTACCTCGTCGGGAACGAGCTTGCCGTCGTCCATGTAGGACTTTGCCTTCAGACCCATCTCAGTGCCGTTTTTCAGCGCCTCACGAATCATGTTGCCGGTTGAAATAGTGGGAATACCAAAATGCTCACAAAGTACAGCGGCTTGAGTGCCTTTACCTGCACCGGGAGCGCCTAACATGATAATGTTCATATTATTATACCTCATTTTAACTGATTAGTCAAGAAAACCTTTGTAATGACGCATCATCATCTGTGACTCGAGCTGTTTTACGGTCTCAAGTGCAACGCCGACGATAATGATGATTGATGTACCGCCCATTGAGAGGCCGTGCATTCCTGTCGCCGCGGAGAATACCAGGGGTACGAGCGCGATAACTGAGAGGAACAGCGCGCCGATAAGAGTTACTCTCGAAAGAATATTCTTGATATAGGCGGCGGTGGGAGCACCGGGACGGATACCCGGGACGGTGCCGTTGTTTGATTTGAGGTTATTCGCCATTTCAACAGGGTTGTACTGAATGGTGGTATAGAAATAAGCGAACATCAGAATCAGGATAAAGTACAGTACAATGTAGAGCCAGTTGCTTGTGTTGAACGCGTCGAAGAACGCCTTCCAGAAGCCTTCCTTGACATTGAGGAAGAGGTTGATCGTACTGGGGATTGAAAGGATCGAGCTCGCGAAGATGATGGGGAGAACGCCGCCCAGAGCAACCTTGATGGGAAGGAAGCTGGACTGTCCGCCGTACATCTTTCTGCCGACTACGCGCTTCGCGTACTGAATGGGGATTCTTCTCTCGGAGTCCTGCATAAAGGTGATCAGCCAGATGATTGCGAGGAAGATAAGTACCCAGACGATTACGAAGATGAAGAACTTCGGATCTGCAGCGCCCGCGGTGCCGTCACCGAAACCGAGGTTCCAGTAAGCCGCGAGGGTGCGGACGGTAACGGGAAGTCTTGCGATGATGCCCGCAAACAGGAGCATTGAGATACCGTTGCCGATGCCGTACTTGTTGATCTGCTCGCCGAGCCACATCATCAGAGCGGTACCCGCTGTGAACACGAGCACGATAACGATGCCCGCGAATACCATCGAGAAGCCCTCGTTGTAAACGGTGATGTGCTTGCCGTAGTAGTCGCCCTCTTCTGTGCAGACGGTGTTCTTGAGGTAGAAGAAGTATGCGGTACCCTGGATAAGTCCGAGCGCTACGGTGACGTAACGTGTGATGGTGCCGATCTTTCTTCTGCCCGCCTCGCCTTCCTTGGTGAGGCGCTCAAGAGCGGGAATAGCTACGCAGAGGAGCTGAATGATAATCGAGCTGTTGATGTAGGGTGTGATACCCATAGCGAAGAGCGTTGCGTTTGAGAACGCGCCGCCCGAAAGGGTGTTCAGGTAGGCGATCATGTTGGAGCTGCCGTCCGTGAGGGAGTTGGCAGGCGCCATAACCGCCGTGAGAACGTTTGTATCGAGGAACGGAACGGGGATTACCGAACCGATTCTGAATACGATGATGATCAGCAGGGTGAAAAGAATCTTTTTTCTCAGATCGGGGATTGACCAAGCGTTGCGGATTGTCTTTAACACTTAGATCACCTCCGCCTTTCCACCGGCAGCTTCGATCGCCGCCTTTGCTGATTTGGAATAGGCAGAAACTTTAACGTTGAGCTTCTTGTCGATTTTACCGTTGCCGAGTACCTTAACAGCGTCAAAGCCGTTCTTGACAACGCCTGCTGCCTTGAGAGCCTCTGCATCAACAGTGTCGCCGTCGTTAAACTTTCTGTTAAGAGCGCTGAGGTTAACAGCTACCACGTTTTTAGCAAAGATGTTGTTGAAACCTCTCTTGGGAACGCGGCGCTGGAGCGGCATCTGACCGCCTTCAAAACCGGGACGGATGCTGCCGCCGGAACGGGCCTTCTGACCCTTATGTCCCTTGCCTGCTGTCTTGCCCCAGCCTGAACCGTGACCTCTGCCGATTCTCTTGGACTTCTTCTTGGAGCCCTCAACCGGAGAAAGTTCATGTAACTTCATTGTTCGCACCTCCTTGCTTACGCTTCACTAACCTCTACGAGGTGGATGATTTTTGCTACCTTGCCCTTTGTCTGGGGGTTGTCGGGCTGTGTTGTAACGTCGCCGATTTTCTTCAGACCGAGAGCGTGGGCGGTTGCAATCTGATCCTTCTTGGAGCCGATGAGGCTCTTTACCAACTTAATTGTCATAACTTGCAGCCTCCCTTATTATAAAATTTCCTTAACGGACTTACCGCGGATAGCGGCAACCTCCTCAGCGGTTCTGAGAGCGCTGAGACCTGCGAGAGTAGCGCGGACTACGTTGCAGGGGTTGTTTGAACGGAGAGCTTTTGTACGGATATCCTTGATGCCGACTGCCTCAACTACCGCACGGACGGGGCCGCCCGCGATAACGCCGGTACCGGGTGCGGCGGGCTTCATAAGAACTCTGCCTGCGCCGAACTCGCCGATGATCTCGTGAGGAATGGTGGTGCCTCTGAGCGAAATCTTCATCAGGTTCTTCTTGGCGTCCTCGATACCCTTGCGGATAGCGTCGGGTACCTCGCCCGCCTTGCCGATGCCGAAGCCGACAACGCCGTTGCCGTCGCCGACAACCACGAGAGCCGCGAACTTGAAGATACGTCCGCCCTTAACCGTCTTTGATACGCGGTTAATGGTGACAACTCTTTCCTTTAACTCGCCTGTTACTTCTACTTTATTAGCCAAAGTGATTCCTCCTGTTCCTTAGAAATTGAGGCCGCCCTCACGGGCGCCTTCGGCCAATTCTTTCACACGGCCGTGATAGATGTTGCCGCCTCTGTCGAATACGACGTCGGTGATGTTCTTCTCCTGAGCGCGCTGAGCAACAAGCTTGCCGACAGCTCTGGCTGCCTCTTTGTTTCCGCCGTTACCTGTGATTGACTTGTCAAGGCTGGAAGCCTGAGCAAGAGTAACACCCGCTACGTCATCAATGATCTGAGCGTAGATGTTGTTGGTGGAGCGGAATACGCACAAACGGGGACATTCGGGAGTACCGCTGATCTTCGCACGGACTCTCTTATGGCGTTTGATGCGCGCCTTTTTTGTATCAGGTCTGCTTACCATATTGATTCACTCCTTAATTATTTGCCCTTACCGGCCTTGCCTTCCTTGCGGTGGATATACTCGTCAGCGTAACGGATACCCTTGCCCTTATAAGGCTCGGGCGGACGCTTCTCTCTGACCTCGGCAGCAAACTGACCAACCTTTTGCTTATCAATGCCGACAATCTTGATTGTGTTGGGATCCGGAACCTCAATCTTGATGTCCGCGGTATCCTCAACGATGACCTGGTGTGAGTAACCGAGGTTCATAACGCACTTGTTACCCTGCTTCTGTACACGGTAACCGACGCCGTTTACCTTAAGCTCCTTCACATAGCCCTCTGTTACGCCGATCACCATATTGTTGATCAGTGTTCTTGTCAGGCCGTGAAGTGAACGGTTCATTTTGTTGTCGTCGGGACGGCTGACCTCAATCGCGCCATCCTTGACCTCTACCGTCATGTTGGGGTTGAAGGTGTAGCTGAGCTCACCCTTAGCGCCCTTGACGGTGATTACGCTGCCGTCGACCTTAACGTCAACGCCCGCGGGAATATTTATCGGTTTTCTTCCAATTCGAGACATGATCGCACCTCCTCTTACCAAATGTAAGCGAGAACCTCGCCGCCAACGTGCTGACGTCTTGCCTCGCGGTCGGTCATAACACCCTTGGAGGTGGAGATGATCGCCACGCCAAGACCCTTCATTACCTTGGGCATATCCTCTGCATTACTGTAAATACGCAGGCCGGGCTTTGAAACACGGCGCAGACCTGTGATAACGGGTCTTTTGCCCTCAAGGTACTTGAGAGTTACCTTGATAATGCCCTGCTTGCCGTCCTCGATTACTGTGAAGCTCTTGATGTAGCCCTCGTCCGCAAGAATCTGACAAATCGACTTCTTGAGGTTTGAGGCGGGAATTTCAACAGAATCGTGCTTCGCCGCGTTCGCGTTGCGGATGCGGGTCAGTAAATCAGCTATTGTATCTGTAATCTGCATTACCTTATTCCTCCTTACCAGCTTGCTTTCTTTACGCCCGGGATCTCGCCCTTGTAAGCGAGCTCACGGAAGCAAATACGACAAATACCATACTTGCGGAGGTAGGCGTGTGGTCTACCACAGATGCTGCATCTTGTGTACTCTCTGGTCGAGAACTTCTGCTTTCTCTGCTGCTTAACTTTCATTGATGTCTTAGCCACAACAATCCCTCCTTACTTTGAAAACGGAGCGCCCATGAGCGTGAGGAGCTCGCGTGCCTCTTCGTCTGTGGTTGCGGTGGTTACGAAGCAGATGTCCATGCCGCGAACCTTGTCAATCTTGTCATAGTCGATCTCCGGGAAGATGAGCTGCTCTCTGAGGCCCATATTGTAGTTGCCGCGTCCGTCGAAGGAGTTGGGGTTGATGCCTCTGAAGTCGCGTACTCTGGGGAGAGCGACGTTGAAGAAACGGTCGAGGAACTCGTACATTCTCTCGCCTCTGAGGGTAACTTTGACGCCGATGGGCATACCCTCTCTGAGCTTGAAGTTAGCGACGGACTTTCTCGCGTGGCAAACCATGGGCTTCTGGCCGGTGATTGCCGCGATATCCTTAACGATAGCGTCGATAGCCTTGCTGTTCTCTCTCGCCTCGCCCGCGCCGACGTTGATAACGATCTTGTCGAGCTTGGGGATCTGCATTGTGCTCTTGTAGGAGAACTTGTTCATAAGAGCAGGTGCAACTTCTTTAACATATAATTCTTTCAGTCTTGCCATTTCTTATATCCTCCTTAAAGCGCTTCGCCGCACTTGGCGCAAATTCTGCCCTTGGTGCCATCCTCATAGATCTTGTGGGCAACTCTTGTGGCCTTCTTGCAGCGGGGGCAGTAAATCTGGACCTTGGAAGCATACATAGCGCCTTCGGCCTTGATGATGCCGCCTGCTTCGCCCATCTTTCTGGGCTTTACGTGCTTGGATACCATATTGACCTTCTCTACGATAACCTTGCCTTCCTTGGGGCTTACGGCCATAACCTGACCCTTCTTGCCCTTGTCCTTACCGCTGATTACGATAACGGTGTCGCCTGTCTTTACATGAACCTTACTCATTGCGTGACACCTCCATTAAAGTACTTCCGGAGCGAGGGACAGAATCTTCATGAAGTCCTTATCACGAAGCTCTCTCGCAACGGGTCCGAAGATACGAGTACCGCGGGGGTTCTTATCTTCCTTGATGATAACTGCTGCGTTCTCGTCGAAGCGGATATATGTTCCGTCCTCACGTCTTACGCCCTTAGCGGAGCGTACAACTACAGCTCTTACAACGTCGCCCTTTTTAACAACGCCGCCGGGCGCTGCTTTTTTAACAGAAGCAACGATAATATCGCCAATGTTGGCATATCTCCTGCCGGTACCGCCGAGTACACGAATGCACATAAGTTCCTTTGCGCCGGTGTTGTCGGCAACCTTGAGGATAGTTTGCTGCTGAATCACAGTCGATTCCTCCTTTAATTGCTGTCAAGCCATATTCCCTTTCCCGAGGGACTGCCGGGATACGGCTCTTCGTGTTAATAGGCTGCTAAAATAAACTTATTTAGCCTTCTCAATAATCTCGACGAGTCTCCATCTCTTATCCTTGGAAAGAGGACGGGTCTCCATAATCTTTACTCTGTCGCCCTTGCCGCACTCGTTGTTCTCGTCGTGCGCCTTGAAGCGGACGGTTCTCTTTACGATCTTGTTGTAAAGCTTATGCTTTACGCTGTCCTCAACCGCTACAACGATGGTCTTGTCCATCTTGTCGGACACTACCTTACCGATAACGGTCTTTCTCATATTTCTATCACTCACTGTAACGTCCTCCTCTCATTAAGCGTCAAAGCCGAGCTCACGCTGACGAAGAACGGTGGAAACTCTCGCGATGTCCTTCTTGACGGCGCCGATTCTTGATGAATTTTCGAGCTGATTGACAGCAAGCTGGAAACGAAGGTTGAAAAGCTCTTCCTTGAGCTCTGTGAGCTTTGTCTGAAGCTCTTCAACGGAAAGTTCTCTGAGTTCTGATGCTTTCATTACTGCTCACCCTCCTCTTTCTTGACGAACTTGCACTTAACGGGGAGCTTGTGAGAAGCCAGACGGAGCGCCTCGCGTGCGGTTGCCTCATCGACGCCCGCAAGCTCGAACATTACTCTCTGGGGCTTAACGACTGCTACCCAGTACTCGACATTACCTTTACCTTTACCCATTCGGGTTTCAGCGGGACGCGCGGTAACGGGCTTGTCGGGGAAAATCTTGATCCATACCTTACCGAAACGCTTGCAGTAACGGGTCATCGCGATACGCGCGGCCTCGATCTGGTTGGAGGTGATCCAACCGGGCTCGCACGCCTGAAGGCCGTACTGACCGTAGGTAACGGTATTTCCGCGAAGAGCCTTGCCGGTCATGCGGCCGCGGTGAACTCTTCTGTACTTTACTCTCTTAGGCATTAACATTATTTTCTGCCTCCTTCTCTGTCTCTGCGGGGACGTCTTCTGGGCTTATCCTCGCTGACGTTGAGAACCTCACCCTTGTAGAGCCAAACCTTTACGCCGACCTTACCGTAGGTGGTATTTGCCTCAGCAAAGCCGTAGTCGATGTCGGCACGGAGTGTCTGAAGCGGAATGGTGCCCTCGTGATACTGCTCGCTGCGCGCGATCTCCGCGCCGCCGAGACGGCCTGAGCACATGATCTTGATACCCTTCGCGCCTCTGCGCATCGCGTTGCCGATGCTCTGCTTCATAGCGCGGCGGAAGGAAATTCTCTTTTCGAGCTGCTGAGCGATGCTCTCGGCTGTGAGCTGAGCGTCGAGCTCGGGAGCCTTTACCTCAACAATATTGATAGCGACGGGCTTACTGAGCATCTTCTCGCACTGAGCCTTGAGCTTCTCGATCTCAGCGCCGCCCTTGCCGATTACAAGACCGGGCTTGGCGGTGTGGATGCTGATCTTTACCTTCTTGCCGTCTCTCTCGATTTCGATCTTGGAGATACCGAAGTTGTAGAGCTGCTTTTTGAGCGTCTGACGCAGCTTATAGTCCTCGGCGAGAGTAGCGCCGAAATCCTTCTTGCTTGCGTACCAACGGGAATCCCAATCTTTGATTACGCCCACACGCAGTCCGTGCGGATTAACTTTCTGACCCATAATCTAAACCTCCCCTTAGTCTTCTTTTTCCTTGAGTACAAGGGTGATGTGAGAAGTTCTCTTGTTGATGCGGAACGCTCTGCCCTGTGCTCTGGGACGAATTCTTTTAAGGATGGGGCCTGCTGTCGCGTTGCACTCGGCAACGTAGAGCCTGGATACATCCATGTCATGGTTGTTCTCAGCATTTGCCATAGCTGACTTGAGCAGCTTGAGAAGCGGCTCGCAAGCGGCCTTGGGAGTGTGCTTGAGAACAGCTTCCGCGTACTTGACGTCCTTGCCTCTGATGAGGTCAAGAACAACGCCAACCTTGCGGGGTGAAACGCGAACAAACTTCGCAATTGCCTTAGCTTCCATTTGCAAAACTCTCCTTCCGCTTATTTGCTGGTCTTTGAACCGGCGTGACCCTTAAAGGTTCTTGTGGGCGCAAACTCGCCGAGCTTGTGACCAACCATATCCTCTGTTACGTATACCGGAACGTGCTTGCGGCCGTCATGAACCGCAAATGTATGACCGACGAACTCGGGGAAAATTGTGGAACTTCTAGACCATGTCTTGAGAATTCTCTTTTCGCCCTTTTCGTTCATTTCAAGGACTCTTTTGAGCAGTACAGGCTGAACAAAAGGACCCTTTTTAGTACTTCTACTCATTGTTTAAGCTCCTTTCTGCCCTTACTTACCGTTTCTTCTGCGAACGATAAGCTTGTCGCTCTGCTTGTTGTGCTTACGTGTCTTATAGCCGAGAGCGGGCTTACCCCACGGGGTAACAGGTCCGGGACGACCGACGGGTGATTTACCCTCACCACCGCCGTGCGGGTGGTCGTTCGGGTTCATTACGGAACCGCGTACGGTGGGACGCCAGCCCATGTTTCTCTTTCTGCCCGCCTTACCGATCTTCACGTTGAAGTGGTCGGGGTTGGAAACCTGGCCGATTGTCGCCATGCAGGTCTCGGGAACGTTTCTCAGCTCGTTGGAGGGAAGTCTTAAGAGCGCGTAGCCGTTCTCTCTTGCCATGAGCTGAGCCATGTTGCCTGCGGAACGGGCGAGCTGAGCGCCTCTTCCGGGATAGAGCTCGATGTTGTGTACGAAGGTACCGACGGGGATAGAGGTAAGGGGAAGCGCGTTACCGATCTTGATGTCGGCGTTGGGACCTGATACTACCTTGTAGCCTACCTTAAGACCCTCGGGAGCGAGGATGTACGACTTTTCGCCGTCTGCGTACTCAACCAGCGCGATGAACGCGGAACGGTTGGGATCGTACTCGATTGTCTTTACGATACCCTCAACGTCAAACTTGTTGCGCTTGAAGTCGATGATACGATACTTTCTTCTGTTGCCGCCGCCTCTGTGACGAACGGTGATTCTGCCGTAGCTGTTACGTCCTGCCTTTTTGTTAAGGGGAGCAAGCAAGCTCTTCTCGGGGGCAACCTTTGAAAGTCCTGAATAATCAATAACCGACATATTTCTTCTGGAGTTGATAGTCGGCTTATAAACCTTAATTGCCATTAGTTTTCACTCTCCTCATGATGGTTTTGCGGGAAATGGCTTTTCCCATAACTACTTGCATTTTGTGCACTGAAGCGTTCTGCGTGAGGCGCTCTCTGTCAGACTGCGCCATATCACGCTTCGTCGTCCTCGCTTCTCCTCGGATAACTCCCACTCGTCTGACCCGCGCCGAAGCTCGTCGCTGCTCTGCGGCTCAGTCCTCGCAGTTCGTTATTCTCGGGCTCGGACGGTCAGCGCATAAAATTACATCATGCCTTCAAAAAATTCGATAGGCTTGCTGTCCTCGGTCAAGGTGATGATGGCTTTCTTCCAGCTCTTGGTGTAGCCGCCGTTGTTTCTGCCCTGACGGCGGAACTTGCCGCGGACGGAAACGGTGTTGACCTTTGCAACCTTTACCTTAAAGGCTGCCTCGCACGCCTTTGCGATTTCGATCTTGTTCGCTGTCTTTGCAACTTCAAAGGTATATACCTTATTTACCGCGCCGAGCATGCTCTTTTCGGTGATGATCGGGCGTACAATAATATCGTGAGCGATCATGCGTATACCTCCTCGATCTTGCTTACCGCGTCCTTGGCGATGACGAGCTTGTCAGCGTTGAGAATGTCGTAAACATTCAGCTCGTTGACCTGAGCGGTCTTTACGCCGGGGATATTTGAAGCGGACTTTATAACCTTGCTGTCAACCTCGGGAAGTACGATGAGCGCCTTCTTCTCTGCGCCGATGGCGTTGAGCATTGCAGCAATCTTCTTGGTCTTGTACTCATCTGTTGCGATGGAATCAACAACGATGATATTGCTCTCTGCAGCCTTAGTCGAGAAAGCGGACTTCATTGCGAGACGTCTTACCTTCTTGTTGACTGTGAAGCGGTAGCTTCTGGGCTTGGGAGCGAACACGATGCCGCCGTGTGTCCACTGGGGAGCTCTTGTCGAGCCCTGTCTTGCGCGGCCTGTGCCCTTCTGTCTCCACGGCTTCTTGCCGCCGCCGGAAACCTCTGATCTTGTAAGAGCAGACTGTGTGCCCTGACGCTGTGCCGCGAGGTAGTTGACTACCATCTGGTGCATAACAGCGGCGTTGGGCTCAATACCGAATACGGACTCAGCGAGGTCGATTGTGCCGACGCTGCTGCCTTCCATATTTACAACTGTAATACTAGGCATTTATAATCCCCCTTCCTTTACGCCTTCACGGAATCTTTGAGAACAACGATTCCTTTGTTGGGTCCGGGAACGGCGCCCTTGACAGCGATGAGGTTGTTTTCTACGTCAACCTTAACGACTGTGAGGTTCTGAACCGTTACCTGCTCTGAACCGAGGTGACCTGCCATCTTCTTGCCCTTCCAGACTCTTGAGGGCGATGAGCAGGCGCCGATTGAGCCGCCGTGACGGACGCAGGGACCTGTGCCGTGGCTTTCCTTGAGACGGTGGAAGTTCCATCTCTTGATTACGCCCGCGGTACCTTTACCCTTGCTCTTGCCGGTTACGTCAATCTTGTCGCCGGGGGTGAATACGTCCGCCTTGACGAGCTGACCGATTTCAAAAGCGTCGGTGTCCTCAAAGCGGAACTCTTTGAGAATTCTCTTGGGTGCTACGCCGTTCTTGTCGAAGAAGCCCTTCATGGGTTTGTTAACCTTGTGGGGCTTGAGGTCGCCATAGCCGAGCTGTACGGACGCGTAGCCGTCGTTTTCAACTGTCTTTTTGGTGGTTACCACGCAGGGACCTGCCTCAACAACAGTGACGGGAACAACTCTTCCCTTTTCATCGAAAATCTGTGTCATGCCGATTTTCTTGCCGATGATTGCTTTCTGCATAGAATTTATCCTCCTTGTAGGTTATTGGTTGGCTGTGCCAACATGACCCTGTCTGCTTGTAGGTTGGTATCGTTCCTCAGCGATTAAAGCTTGATTTCGATATCAACGCCGGCAGGGAGCTCTAAGCTCATAAGAGCTTCGACTGTCTTGTTTGACGGTCTTAAGATGTCGATAAGACGCTTGTGGGTTCTGATTTCGAACTGCTCACGGCTGTCCTTGTACTTGTGTACCGCGCGAAGGATTGTAACAATCTGCTTCTCGGTGGGGAGCGGTACGGGACCTGAAACTCTCGCGCCTGTGCGCTTTGCCGTAGCAACGATTCTCTCAGCGCTCTGATCTACGAGAGAGTGATCGTAACCCTTTAATCTTATCCTGATCTTTTCCTTGACTGCCATATCGTCGCCTCCTTAAAATTTTTGTGCGTTGGTTCGCCGTTTGGGTTATATGGCAAACCCCCGGCACTCTTTTGCGTCGAGCGCGTTACTCTCAACGCTCTGTTAGGCGGGCTGATCGCGCTCAGATTCCAGAAACTCACCCGGGTGTTTCCTCACCCCGCATGAAAAAAACCGACTCACTATTCAGTTCATCGGCGTACATCTGAACGCAAAAAGAGCATAGTTATGGCAAAGCAACCCACTTGCCGCAAAAATACCCTTGTTTCATTGTAATCGCCCGGTTTAAAATCGGACATACTCCACGGAAAAACCGGCATCTTTCAGCCGCAACCTCCCGCTTCATCGCATATCAGTGTGCAGTCACGCAAGTGTTATTATAGCGCATTCAAGCCGTTTTTTCAAGTCTTGGAGCAAAATCGGGCGAAAAATCCCTTGTAGAACTTTTCCGAACATCAGATGTAATTTTTGTTAACTTTGCTATATTGTCAAATCGGGAACTTCGATTTATAATTTAAATAAAGTCAAATATTGTCTGTCCTAAAATCAGAACCAAAATATCACAACCTAATCACCGAAAAGCGAGGAGATAGCTATGATTCACGCCTACTACGGCGACGGAAAGGGCAAAAGCACCGCCGCGGCGGGCGCTGCTCTGCGTGCCGCAGGCAACCGTATGCGCGTAATGTACGTGCAGTTTCTGAAAACCGAAAACACCGGCGAGCGGCTCGCGCTGCAGTCGATCGACGGGATAACCCTGACCTCGTGTCCGCTGGAGCTTAAGTTCACCTACGAGATGGACGACCGCGAGCGCCAGCAGGTCAGCATGATGTACCGCGGGATATTCGAGCGCGCCGTTTCGATCACACTGTCCGACCGCTACGACATGATCGTGCTCGACGAGGTGTTTGACGTTATCAACGAGGGAATGCTCAGTGAAAGCTCTGTGTTTGAGTTCATTTCGAACGCACCGAACAACATTGAGATCATCATGACCGGCAGAAAGCCGCCGAAGAGGTTCATCGACGCGGCGGACTATGTCACGGAGTTCAAGAAGCACAAGCACCCCTACGACAGAGGCATTCAGGCGCGAAAAGGAATAGAATATTAATTGAAAATCGAAAGTTGAAAATGGAAAATTAAATAGGTTTTCTCAAAGATAGGCGCAACAGCCGCAAACGAAAGCGTCTGACCCGCCGTTTATGAAGCGTCGGGGTCAAATGAACCTCTCCTAAGACGGAGAAAGCGCCCACCGGCGCCGCCATTAATTTTCAATTTTCCATTTTTCATTTTACATAAAAAAGACGGGATTGGCACTCAGCCAATCCCGTGTTTTTTGTTTTATGCCAGAGCTTCCTTTGTGGCGGCGGCAATGATTTCAAGACCCTTCATCAGCAGCTCGTCGTCGATTACGAGCGGAGGCATGATCTTGAGGACAGCGCCGTTTCTGCCCGCGCACTCGCAGATGAGGTTCTGCTCGAAGCACTTCTCGATGATCTGCTCGCTTAATTCGGGGTTGATCTTGCCGAAGTCGATACCCCAGATAAGACCCATTCCGCGCAGCTCGAGGCGGCTGTCGAGAGAGATGACCTCCTTGGTCAGGAACTCGCGGACGATCTCACCCTTGCGGCGTGTTTCAGCCTCGACGTCGTTCTTGAGCAGCCACTCAAAGCTCGCCTTGCCGGCGATGAAGCTGAGCTGGTTGCCGCGGAAGGTGCCGTTGTGCTCGCCGGGCTTCCACTTGTCGAGCTCCTCCTTGAGGAGTACGATGGCGAGGGGCATGCCCATGCCGCCGATGGACTTGGACATTACTACCATGTCGGGCTTGATTCCCGCTCTCTCGAACGAGAAGAAGGTGCCGCAGCGGCAGCAGCCGACCTGAATGTCGTCGACGATCATCAGGATACCGTTTCTGTCGCAGAACTCTCTTACATCGCGGAGGAATTCATCGGTGAACGGACGGATACCGCCCTCAGCCTGCAGTGTTTCCATGATTACCGCGGCGGGCTTTGAAACCGCGCTGTGGTCGTCGTCGATAAGCGTCTGCATGTATTCGATAACGTCAAGTCCCTCGAACATATAGGGCGCGGGAATGTGGGTGACGTCGTTGAGGCTCGCACCTGCGCCGTTTCTCGCGTACATCTCGGAGGTCAGCGAGAGCGCGCCGAGGGTCATGCCGTGGAAGCAGCCCATGAAGGCGAAGATGTTGCTTCTGCCCGTGTTCTTTCTGGCGAGCTTGATCGCGGCTTCTACCGCGTTTGTGCCGGTGGGCCCGCAGAACTGGATCTTGTAGTCAAGACCGCGGGGCTTGATGATCTTCTCCTCAAGCGTCTCGATAAACTCGCGCTTGGGGACGGTGTACATATCGAGCGCGTGGATAATGCCGTCGGTCGAAAGGTACTCGACGAGCTTCTGCTTGATGTATGGGTTGTTGTGGCCGTAGTTTACGGCGCCTGCGCCGCAGAAAAAGTCGATGTACTCCTGTCCGTCCTCGTCCTTGATAACGGCACCTGTCGCCTCGGTGAATACCTTGGGGAAGTGTCTGCAGTAGGAGCGGACAACGGATTCGTAGGTTTCAAACGCATTAGTGTTCATATCATATACCCTCGCAATCATTTATATTATAGTATTTCTGATGTAGTCGCTTAAATCGCCGCGGAGGATCTCCTCGATCCTGCCGGGGTCGTCGGGAAGAAGCAGCAGAAGCTGGCTGCCTGCCCTGAGCAGGTATCCGCAGCCGCCCGTGCACGGCAGCTTCCTGACGGTTTCGGGACGGCTTGAAGCCGCGGCGTTTGAGATGATCCGCGTTACGGCGCGTTCGTCGGTGAACTCCATTCCGCCGACGACGGCACAGATACCGTTTGTGCTCAACGCCTCGATCAGTCTTTCACCGAGCTGCTGTGCGCCGTTTGCGAAGCACGCTGAGCTGATCCTCAGGTGAAGCGGCGACAGACAGCGGTTGAGCGCCTTTTCGCAGAAGGAGGTTTTCCTCGCCGCGTAGTAGATAACCGAACAGTCCATTTCGCACCTCCTACTGAGATTCGGCGGGCTTGCGCACTGCCTCGAAGTTCGGTGCGATCGTCATGTCGCTCTGGACGACGTTGAAGTCGAGCTGCCAGCCCTTGAACACGTAGTCGAAGTACTCGTCGCCGGGCTTTACGGGATCCGCCGGCGGATCTGCCGACAGTCCGTCCTCGACCTCCTGAGTGCTGATCTCGCTTCCGTCGTAGTTGATGAAGGTGACGGTATGGAATATCCTCAGCTCGGTCGTCGGCTGGGCTGTGGTGCCTTTCTTGGTGCTGCCTGCCGTTGTTTCGTCGTCCTCGTCGGTCGTGCCGGTGACCTTCTGATCCTTGAAGTCGAGCTTGCCGTCGTACCAGTCGATTTCCTTGTTCTCGTAGGCGGTGACAAAGTCAGTGACCTTCGGGCGCGTGCCGCCGTAGGCGTTGTAGTAAACCTCAGGCCAGACGGCGTTGTCGTTGATGCTCGCCTTGCTGGTGTCCACCTCAGCCTTCTCGCCGATGCGGACTCTTCTCGCGACGACGACTGTGCGGAAGTTCGTGAACTCATAGGAGCAGGTCGAGAGCGTTATCAGCTCGTCGTCCTCGTTTACGTCGACGGGACAGTTTATCAGCGAGCGGACGCGGACGTCGTAGACGTAGTTCATGAAGTCCTTCTCGTTCTGGAAGTCCGCGCGCAGGTAGTTGAAGAACTCGCCCTGGCTCGAGAGAGTGTTTGTCTTGAATACGGAGATTATCTTGTACTTTCCGTCAGCCTTCGGGGTGTCGAACTCGATTATCGGCGCTTCCTCGTAGAAGTCGAGGTTGCCCGACATGCCCGCGTAGCTCATCAGGTTGCCGAACATTGAGCCGTCGTTCATATGGTGGCCGTGCATGACGACGTTCTTGCTGTCGGTGCCGTCGAGGTCGCGGTAGTCGAGGAATATCGTGCCGTAGGAGTCCCAGTCGCCCTTGTAGTTGTGGTTGAGGTAGTACTGGCTGTACATATCGTCGCTCTTGTGCCAGAGGACGGGATAGTCGATTTTGGTGTCGTTTATGTATATCCAGCCGACGATCTCGGGGTTGATCGCGAGCAGCTCGTCCCAGTCGATGCCGCTGCCCTCGTCAACGTCGGGCGCGTGGTCGTCGTCGGAACGGTCGGTGCGGTGTGCGACCTTCTGGATCTCGTTGTTGAGCTGCTGGTTCTGCAGACTCAGGAATACCATGTTGTACATCAAAAACGCGAACGCCCCGACAAAGACGAGCGCCATTCCGATAGAAACGCTCTTTCTGCCGATTTCCGACCTCGAGTCGCCGCGCATAGGAACATAGCGGCTCTTGAAATCGGTCTTTGGCGGAGTGTACTTCTCCACACCGAAGCCGTCGGGGTAGTCGTTCGAGGAATTCTCGTAGATCTCGGTGGTGCGTACCGCAGCGAGCGCGGCGACCTGACCGAAGTCGTTGCCCGTCAGCTCAGCCTGAGGTACCGCCGCGACGCGTATCCCCTTGAATACAAAGCAGTAGCCGCGGTAGCCCTCGCCGAAGTCGCCGAGAGAGAATACCTTCGCCTTTCGCCTTGTGACGTCGAGCTCGCTTTCGAGAGCCTCAAGCTCCTGAGTTGTCGCGCCGTTCGCCTTTGCCTCGGCAACAGCCTTGCGGCGTTTCTTCCAGTAATCCTTGGGCACAGGCTCGTTTTCCGCGCGCTCGGCGGCGGCGACGGTCTCGACAAAGTACTTCTTGAAGGAGCGTTCGTCCTTTGTGCGCAGGGCGTTGGCGATGATGACTACGTCGGGCTTATCGTCGGACTTCGCGATATTGCTCAGCTCGGCGTTGATAAGCGTCGGGTGCATAATTGTCTTTTTGATAGCTTTGAGCGAATAGCCGTATTTCGCAAGACTCAGCCGCAGCTCGTCCTCGCGGTCTGGCAGCATGTCCTGCTCGGTCTTTTTGCTCACGGAAATAATTTCAATAAACACGCCGTTAATTTCCTTCCGTTTTAGTGGGTGGGTTATTCGATGTATGTGATCTTCAGGTTGTTCAGCGCTTCCTCGATCAGCGGCTCAAAGTTCGCCTGCTCCTGCGCTGCCTTGACGAACTTGAGTATCGGCTTTGTGCGCGGGTGGCGCGGTGTGAATACCGTGCAGCAGTCCTCGTAAGGCTCGATCGAGGTTTCGTAGGTGTCGATTTTGTATGAGATATTGATGATCTCCTGCTTGTCCATGCCGATAAGCGGACGGAAAACCACCATGTCTGTCGCTTCGTCGGTGCAGCCGAGCGCACCGATGGTCTGGCTCGCTACCTGACCGAGGCTCTCGCCCGTGATCAGAGCCGCGCAGTCGCGCTGCTTGGCGATCCTCTCCGAGATCTGCATCATCAGGCGGCGCATGATTATCGTGAACAGCTCCTCGGGACAGTCGTCGCGGAGCTTTTCCTGCAGCTTTGTAAACGGTACTGTGTACATTCGCATCGGGCCTGCGTAGCGGCTGACCTTCTGCAGCAGCTTTACGACCTTCTCCTCAGCCCTCGCGCTGGTGTAGGGCGGACTTGCGAAGTGAATGGCGGTGAGCTTTATTCCGCGCTTTGCCATCATGTACGCCGCGACGGGTGAATCTATGCCGCCGCTGATAAGTATCGCCGCGCGTCCGCCCGTTCCGACGGGGATTCCGCCCGCGCCGCGAATGGGGTCAGCGTGGATATACGCGCCGAAGTCGCGGATCTCAACATATACCGTGACGTCGGGGTTGTGCACGTCGACACTCAGGTGAGGGAACTTCGAGAGCAGAAGTCCGCCTGTCTCGCGGCAGATCTCGGGCGACTTGAACGGGAACTTCTTGTCGCTGCGCTTCGCCTCGACCTTGAAGGTCTTTGCGCTTCCAAGAATCTTTTCGAGATATACCGGCGCGGTTTCGAGCACCGACTCGAGGGTCTTTTCGGGGCAGACAGCCGCGCGCGAAAAAGAGACGATTCCGAATATGCGCGAAACGCGGTCGCACGCCTCGTCGAGGTCGATGTCGTCGGAAAGCGGTCTGAGGTAGATGGTCGACTGCGCCGACGAGATGTCGAACCTGCCTAAATCCGAGAGCGAGTGCTTTATGTTGCGCTTAAGCGCGTCCTCAAACTGGCGGCGGTTGAGTCCCTTGAGGACGATTTCGCCGTCCTTGAGCAGTAGAATTTCTTTCATAAAATATATCCTTATCTGTGGGCGAGCGTCTTTAGTCCGAGGGCGATTCCCTCGCAGAGAGCGTCGACGTCGTCCCTTGTGTTGAGCTTTGAGAAGCTGATGCGCAGCGCGCTGTCGGCACGCTGTCTTGAGTAACCCATCGCGCTGAGTACGTGGCTTGGCTTGCCCTTCGCGCACGCGCTGCCCGAGGAAACATAGACCTCCCTCTCCTCGAGGAAGTGGAGCATTGTTTCGCTGCGGACTCTGCCTGCCGAGATGTTGAGCACGTAAGGCAGTGCGTTTTCGGGCGAATTTATCATAACGCCGTCGATCTGCGTGAGCTTTTCGCGGGCGTAATTATTCAGTTCGGAAACAAGAGCGAGGTTGTGCGCGATGTCAAACTCCGTGCACGCGACCCCGAACGCCGCTATCGCGGGCAGAGGCTCCGTGCCTGAGCGGATACGCTTCTCCTGTTCGCCGCCTATCTGGCGCGGCAGGATACGCACGCCCTTCTTTATGTACAAGGCTCCGCAGCCCTTCGGCGCGTGAACCTTGTGCGCGCTGACAGTCAGCAGATCCGCGCCGAGCTTCTTGACCTTGAAATCGAGCTTGCCGAACGCCTGAACCGCGTCGGTGTGGCAGATTACGTTCTTGTTGCGAAGGCGAACCGCCTCGAATATCTCCGCGACGGGATTTATCGCGCCTGTTTCGTTGTTGACGAGCATGACGGACACGAGCGAGGTGTCGGGAGTGACGGCGGATGCTACATCGGACGGCTCGATTACTCCGTTCTCCGAGGGAGAAATCCGCACGACCTCATAGCCGTCGTCGGAGAGCTTCTTTGCCGCTTCTATCACGCTGCTGTGCTCCGTTGATGAAATTATCACACGCCTGCACGTTCTGCGCTTCGCCTCTGCCGCGCCGAAAAGCGCTAAGTTATTCGCCTCGGTGCCGCCGCTTGTAAAAATGATTTCGCCGCTGTCCGCGCTGATCGCGCGCGCGACAAAATCACGTGCGGCTTCGAGCTCGTGCTCGGCGTTGATTCCGAGGGTATGGAGAGAGGAAGGGTTGCCGAAGTTCTCTGTCATGATTTCGAGAGCCTTCCGGGCCGCGGCGGCAGATACTGCCGTCGTCGCGCTGTTGTCGAGATAATGCAAGCCCACTCCTCCTTTTTTACACATATATAGTTATTATACTACAAGGCCGCAAAAAAATAAAGTGATAAATTTAACATAATTAGGGCACGCGCGGAAATAATAAAAGTACAGTTTTTTGACAGGAGTGGTCGATATGACTCCACAGGAATACAGCGCGGTTGTGAAACGCAATTCGCCGAAATCAAAAACATACGTCAACTGCCTTGCGGCGTTCTGTATCGGCGGCGGTATCTGCGCGGTCGGACAGGGATTCTTTGAGGCGTACAACGCGCTCGGGCTGAATGATAAGGACGCGAAAACCCTCACCTCGGTGACGCTGATTTTTCTCGGAATACTGCTGACCTTCGTAGGCGTCTACGACAAAATAGCAAAGCACGCCGGCGCGGGTACTCTCGTACCAATCACGGGCTTTGCGAACGCAATGTCCTCGCCCGCGATAGAGTTCAAGACGGAGGGTCTGATCACGGGAATCGGCGCGAAAATGTTCGCGATAGCAGGCCCCGTGATCGTCTACGGCACCTTCGCCGCCACGATCTACGGACTGATACTATGGGTGCTGCATATGTTCGGAGTAACGCTGTTTTAATTGAAAATTGAAAATGTAAAATGGAAAATTAAGGGTCGATTCGCTCCGATTTGTATTTTTCATTTTCAACTAAAAAAGGCTGACCCGCAGGTCAGCCCCTTTGAGTTTATTCAATTACAGAACTCTTACCTTGATTACGCCGTCAACGGCAGCGAGCTTGTCAGCGTCGGCGTCGCCCTTTACATCAACGATGGTGTAGGCGTAGTCGCCGCGGTTCTTTGTGAGCATACCGACAACGGTAACACCGCTGAGAGCGTCGGAAATGCGCTCGGGTACGTTCTTGTGCATCACGCAGATGCGCTTGTCGCCGCTTCTCGGGAGAGATACGGCAGGATAGTTAACGGAATTGATGATATTGCCGTTCTCGAGGTACTCCTTGACCTGATCGCACGCCATAACAGCGCAGTTGTCCTCAGACTCGGGAGTTGAAGCGCCGAGGTGCGGCAGAACGATGACGTTCTCCTCGCAGAGGAGCTTGTCGTTGCCGAAATCGGTGACGTACTTAGCGACCTTGCCGCTCTTAAGAGCCTCAAGCACAGCGTCGGCGTTTACAAGACCGTCGCGGCTGTAGTTGAGAATGCGCACGCCGTCCTTCATCTTGGCGATCGTCTCGGCGTCGACCATGTCCTTTGTCTCGGGAGTGAGCGGAACGTGGATAGTGAGGTAATCGCAGGAGGTCATGACCTCTTCTGCGCTCTTGAGGAGGGTGACGTCGGGGTTGAGTCTGAGCGCGTTGGGAACGGAGACGAAGGGATCGAAGCCGACAACCTTCATGCCGAGAGCGTCAGCCGCGTTCGCAACGAGAATGCCGATCGCGCCGAGACCGATAACGCCGAGGGTCTTGCCCATGATCTCGGGGCCTACGAACTGGCTCTTGCCCTTTTCGACCATCTTGCCGACAGCGTCGCCGTTGCCCTTGAGAGTCTTGGCCCACTCGATGCCCTCTACGACCTTTCTGGAGGAGAGGAGAAGTCCCGCGAGAACAAGCTCCTTAACGGCGTTTGCGTTAGCGCCGGGAGTGTTGAAAACAACGATGCCCTGCTCAGCGCACTTGTCCTTGGGGATATTGTTTGTGCCGGCGCCTGCTCTCGCGATAGCGAGGAGGTTTGAGCCGAACTCCATGTCGAGCATGGAAGCGGAACGGACGAGGATAGCGTCGGGATTCTCAACGCTGTCAGCGCAGCTGTAGTCCGCGCCGAGACGGTCGGTGCCGATCGCCGCGATTTTATTTAACTTGAGTACGTTATACATACAAATCAGTCCTTTAATAGATTATTTATTCTCTGCCTCGAACTTCTTCATGAAGTCAACGAGAGCCTCAACGCCCTCGTAGGGCATAGCGTTGTAGATGGAAGCGCGCATGCCGCCGACTGTGCGGTGACCCTTGAGGTTAACAAGACCTGCCGCTGTGCTCTCCTTGACGAACTTAGCGTCGAGATCACTGTCGCCTGTTACGAAGGGTACGTTCATGAGCGAACGGTCCTCGGGAACAACGGTGCCCTTGAACATCTCGGAGCTGTCGAGGAAATCATAGAGGAGCTTAGCCTTCTTCTCGTTGAGCTCCTTCATCTTGTCAAGGCCGCCGACCTCGTTCTTGATCCACTCGAGCACGAGCTTTGCAACATAGATAGCGTAGCAGGGCGGTGTGTTGTACAGAGAATCAGCGTCAGCGTGAGTCTTGTAGTTGAGCATGGTGGGTGTGATGTCCATAGCGTTGCCGATGAGATCCTCGCGTACGATTACGATGGTAACGCCTGCGCCGGACATATTCTTCTGTGCGCCCGCGAAAAGCAGACCGAACTTGGAAACGTCAAGCGGCTCGCTCACGATGCAGGAGGAGATATCAGCTACGAGCGGGATATCGCCTGTATCGGGAAGCTCGTGGTAAACCGTGCCGTAGATTGTGTTGTTGAGGCAGATGTAAACATAGTCAGCGTCCTCGCGGAACATGGACTTATCTGTCTTGGGAATGTAGGTGAAGGTCTTGTCGGCTGAGGAAGCGACAGCCTGAGCGTCGCCGTAGCGCTGAGCCTCCTGAAGAGCCTTCTTTGCCCACTGACCGGTCACGATATAGTCAGCCTTGTTGTTCTTGTTCATGAGGTTGAGGGCAACCATGGCGAACTGTGTCGAACCGCCGCCCTGAAGGAAGAGAACCTTGTAGTTGTCGGGAATATTCATAACCTCTCTGAGGAGAGCCTCAGCGTCCTTGATGATCTTGTCATAGGTCTTGCTGCGGTGTGACATCTCCATAACGCTCTGGCCGCTGCCCTCGTAGTCGAGCATTTCTGCGGCTGCTTTTTTAAGTACAGACTCGGGTAACATGGACGGGCCTGCGGAAAAATTGTAAACTCTTGCCATTGTCTAAAACTCCCTTTTTATTACTTGAGCGAATTGCGGTATATAACCCCATACTGCCCTATTTTACCATATGATTATACGCTTTTAAATAGGGATTGTCAATAGTTAAAAAATTAACAAAAATTTTCAGTTAATTTTTTGGTAGTTGGGTAGTTTTTGGCTGCTTCGCTCCAAAATATAAATCGGGTGCGGGTGTCCCGCCCGTAATTTTCAATTTTCAATTTTTCATTTTCAATTAATAAGACGCCCCTTCCGGAGCGCCTTTCAATAATCTTAATATTTGATTTCGCCTATTGTGTTGAGGATATCCTGTTTCATTCTCAGGGCTTCGGCTCTCGCCGCCTCGGCGAAGTCCTCCTCTGTAAGACCCTGCTTTTTCCACGCGCACATGATGCCGCGGCTTGAGTTGATTATCGCGCCGAGGCCGTTCTTGTCAAATGCGTTCTTAGCGTCCTCAGCGCCGCCGCCCTGAGCGCCGTAGCCGGGTACGAGAAAGAAGGTGTGGGGCGCCTTTTCGCGCATCTCGGCGAGCTGTCCGGGGTATGTCGCGCCGACGACCGCGCCGACTGCCGAATAGCCGTACTTGCCCATCAGCTCTTCTCCCCAGCTCTCGCACATTCTGCCCATCTGCTCATAGACGGTCGCGCCGTTTTCGAGCTTCATGTCCTGAAGCTCGCCCGAGCTGGGATTGGAGGTCTTGACGAGAACGAAGATGCCCTTGTCGCGCTCCTTGCAGATGCCCGCGAGGGGTTTGATGCCGTCGGTGCCGAGGTAGCCGTTGACTGTGAGCGCGTCCGCGCCGAACGCCTCAACGCTCTCACCCGCTACGTCGGTCGCGCCGAGGTGAGCGGTGGCGTATGCCTCCATGGTGGTGCCGATGTCGTTGCGCTTGCCGTCGGTAATGACGAACATGCCCTTAGCCTTCGCGTAGGCGATGGTCTCGGTCAGAGCCTTCACGCCCTGCCAGCCGTACATCTCGTAGTACGCCGCCTGCGGCTTTACGGCAGGCACGATGTCGCAGATATTGTCGATTATCCTCTTGTTGAACTCGAGCAGCGCGGCAGCCGCACCCTCGAGGGTCTTGCCGTACTTCTCAAAGCAGGCGTTCTTTATCGAAGCGGGAACATAGTCGAGCTTCGGGTCAAGTCCCGCGACTGTGGGGTTCTGTGTTTCTATAATCTTTTCAATCAACTTATCAAAAGCCATATTCTACCTCAATTTTCAATTTTTCATCATTAAGAATTAATAATGTCGTAAAGGTCGTTCGCGAACTTGTAGTAATCCTCGCGGTTGTCGCTGACGAACTGGATAGCGGGACGCGGGTGGGTGTTGTACTGACCCGTGAGCATGTACGGAATGTCGTAGCCCCATTTTACGCCTTCCTCGCGGAGCTTGTTCATGTTCTGCTGAACGAACTTGATGATCGGGTTGACCTTGTACTTCGGGTTCTTGAGGAAGCCGAGAAGCAGCTCGAGCGCGCAGTTGCCCGCGCCTCTGCCCATGCCGTTGACTGTCGCGTCGAGGTAGCTCGCGCCGTAAGCCATCGCGTCAATGGTGTTCGCAAAGGCGAGCTGCTGGTTGTTGTGGGCATGAATACCCGTGAGCTTACCGTACTTGTCGGCGATCTCTCCGTACATCTCGGCTAGCCTTCTGGCTTCCTCGGGATAGAGAGAGCCGTAGCTGTCGACGATGTAGAAGCATGAAACGGGAGTCTGACCGAGGATTTCGAGGGCTGTCTTGATGTCCTCTGTTCTCGCCTTTGAGACCGCCATGATGTTGATAGTGGTCTCGTAGCCCTGCTTTGCGCAGTACTCGATCATCTCGACCGCGGCGGGAATGGTATTGATATATGTCGCGATCCTGACGAGGTCGATCGGGCTCTCGTTCTTGGGGATAATGTCTGTTTCGAAGTCGGTTCTGCCGACGTCAGCCATGACAGCGACCTTCATTTTGGGGCTGCCCTCGCCGATTATCGCGCGGATATCGTCGTCGTTGCAGAACTTCCACTTGCCGAAGTCGTCCTCGTCAAAAATTTCCTTGCTCGCCTTGTAGCCGAATTCCATGTAGTCGACTCCCGCCTTGAGATTCGCCTTGTACAAGTCGCGGACGAAGTTGTCCGAGAAGCGGAAGTCGTTGCAAAGTCCGCCGTCGCGGATAGTTGCGTCAACGACGCGTATGTCCTGTCTGACGGACAGAAGATTACCTTTTTGTGCCATACTTTTCTCCTCCGGGCAGACAGCGCGGATTGTCGTCATATATCGGATGCCCGCGCCCGTCTGTGTGTATTATTTTTTACCGTTGCTATTCTCTGAGCAGCGTTCGTATATAACCCAATTTTTTTATCTCCGGGCAGACAGCGCGGATTGTCGTCGTATATCGGATGCCCGCGCCCGTCTGTGTGTATTATTTTTTACCGTTGCTATTCTCTGAGCAGCGTTCGTATATAACCCAATAATATAAATCGGGTGCGGGCAGAGCCCGCCCACAATTATTCTTTATTCTTTATTCTTTATTCTTTACTTCACTCTCAAAAACGACCTTGCCGCCGAGGATCGTCATCTTGACCTTTCCCGTCAGCGTCATGCCCTTGAAGGGTGTGTTTTTGCTCTTGCCGTGCAGCTTCTCAACGTCGACCGTCCATTCCTCGTTCGTATCGATAAGGGCGATATCGGCGTTCGCGCCGACAGCAAGTGTTCCTGCGGGGATACCGAGGATTTTCGCGGGGTTGAGGCTCATTTTTTCAACGAGCTGCGAAAGCGTCATCAGCCCTGTCTTTACGAGATATGTGTACGACACTCCGAACGAGGTCTCCATGCCTATCGAGCCGTTCGGCGCCTTCACGAAGTCGGATTTTTCCTCAACGGTATGCGGCGCGTGGTCTGTGGCGACCGCGTCCAATGTGCCGTCGAGAAGTCCCTCTGTTATCGCCTGAACGTCCTTTTCGGTTCGCAGGGGCGGATTCATTCGGTAGTCAGCGTCGCGCCTGAGAAGCTCCTTTTCGGTCAGCGAGAAGTAATGCGGCGCGGTTTCAGCCGTGACCTGCACTCCCCTGCGCTTTGCGTCGCGGATAAGCTCGACGCTCGTCGCTGTGCTGACGTGGCAGATATGTATCGGGACATTGTCAGCCGCCGCGAGAGCTATCTCGCGCGCTGTTCCGCAGTCCTCAGCCGCCGCGGGTATTCCCTTGACGCCGAGCTGTGCAGAGATCTCGCCCTCGTTGATCTTGCCGCCGTCCGCCAAAAACAAGTCCTCGCAGTGTGCGACTACCGTCATGCCGAGCTTTGGCGCGCGGTTCATCGCATTTCTGAGGTACGCCGTATTGACCACGGGTCTGCCGTCGTCGCTCAGTCCCACCGCGCCTGCCGCCTTGAGCGCGTCGAGGTCGGTGGGTTCCTCGCTCTTGAGTCCCTTTGTCACGCTCGCCGCGACGTACACCCTCGCGTCGGCGTTCTTCGCCTTGTCGAGAATGCAGCGCACGGTTTCGGGACTGTCGGTCGTGGGGTTGGTGTTGGGCATCGCGAGCAGGCTGGTGACGCCGCCTGCCGCCGCCGCGCGGCAGCCCGTGAGGATATCCTCCTTGGCGGTCTGACCGGGGTCGCGAAGGTGGACGTGCATGTCCACAAGCCCGGGAACGGCTGTAAGTCCCGCCGCGTCGATTACGTTTTCGGCGGTGAGGTCATTGCCGAACGCGGCGATTTTGCCGTCCTCTATCAGAATGTCGCATACGCCGTTCAGCCCGTCTGCGGGTGAAACGACCGTCGCGTTTTTAATAACTGTTTTCATCTGTACTCCTATCTTCTCTCGGGAGGTCTGCGCTTTTGCTGCGGTCTGCGCTGCTGTGAACCCGCGGGTCTGCGCTTCTGCTGCGGTCTGCGCTGCTGGCTGCCCGACGGTCTGCGCTGTGCCGAACCTGACGGTCTGCGCTGGGGTGAACCTGAGGGTCTGCGCTGCTGACCTGAGGGTGGTCTGCGGTCGTCGCGGCTGTGAACCTGTACAAGACCGCCGTTTTCTCTCTGCTGTCTTTCGCGCTGAGCTGCCCTTGCGCGCTGCTGTGCCGCGCGCTCGCGTGCGCGTCTGCGGCGCTCCTCCTCAGCCTTCTTGCGCTTCCTGATTTTATGCTTGCGCTTTATCAGGCGGTAGACATTTGTAATAAAGTAGCCGCAGTGAACGAAGAAATACTTCGCTCCCGCGAGGAAGCCCAGTGCAAAGCCCTTGAAGCCGCCTGACTTTTTCTTCTTTTTCTTTTTGGGCGCGGGCTCGTCGCGCTTTACCTTCTCGGCGCGCTTCTCCTCCTCGCCGATTACGTCGTACTCCTCGGCGTCCTGGATATCGCGGCTGCTGAGCACTCCCATGCTCTTGCGCGGCGCTTCCTCAAAGAAGTCGCTGCTGTCCCTGAACTTGTTGGACTTCGCGTCCTCGCGGACAAGCACCTCGTCGTTCATATATTCCTCGAGCTCGTCGGGTTCAGCCTCGGGCTCGCCGTCGTCATCATCGTCGCCGTCATCCTCGTCGTAGAATTCCCCGGCGGGTTCGGGCTCGGCGTTCGTCAGGGGCTTCGCGTTCTCCGCCGCTTCCTCAAACGCCTGCTCGAGCACCTCCTCGGCTATCGGCTCGGGCTCGGTTTCCGCTTCGGGTTCTTCTTCGGGAACAGGCTCGGATTCGGGCTGTTCAATCAGCTCGGGTCTGTCCGCTTCTATCACCTCGGCGGCTTCTTCAACCGGCTCCGCTTCGGGTTCGGGTTCTGCCGCTGCTTCAACCTCGGGTTCGGCTTCGGGCTCTTCGTCAGGCTCCGCTTCTCCGTCGGTGAAGTTCGCGCCCGCAAAGAAATCGTCCTCTTCGGGTTCCGCTTCTTCGGGCTGTGCCGCCTGCTTGGGCTGACGGACGTATTCCTTGACGACCTCGGGCTCCTCCCCGGGGACAGGCTCAGGCTCGGTCGGCAGTATCACATACGGCTCGTCGGTCGCGAATTCCTCGCCGAGCATTTCCGCGAGCTGTTCGTCAGTGAACTTGCTGCGCGGCTCGTCGTCGTAATCATCATAATCCTCCGCAACGACCTCGGGCGGCGTCTGCTGCTGTTCGTCGGGTACGGGCTGTACTTCTTCGGGCGCTGCCTCCTCGGGTTCGGGAGGTGCGGTCTTGTTCTGAACGGGAATGACCTTCGTCGCCGCGGGGTTGTCGTCGTCCGAGGGCTTGCCTGCTGTGCGGCGCGAGTACTTGCCCGAAAGCTCCTCGAGTATCTTGTCGTTTTCCTTCTGCTGCTTCTTCTGTGTCCTGAGCGAGCGGACGGTTTTTATTATAAGTATGAGCAGAACGAGGAGAACTATCAGCGCTGCCGCCGCTATCGCGAGGCAGAGCCAGTATTTCTGTAAAAAGTTCTTTGTGCCGAAGCTGACGCTCGATACCGCGGAGGTGAAGATATTGTAGTCGTCGTCGGTAGCGTCCTTGCCCGCGCGCTGGACGGTGAGGTTGATGCTCCTGCCGTCGTATACGGTGTTCGCGAGGTACGCCTTGACTCCGCCGACGTTCGTGTCAAAGCTCAGCCAAGTGACGGGCTTGCCCGCCTCGTCGATACGGCAGGCGGTGTATTCGGGCTGGCTGAGGAAATTGCGCGCGATATCGCCGAGCTGCTCGGAGGAGAGGAGATTGTAGTTCTCAAGCTCCTGCGAATCCGCACTCTCGGTCATACTGACGGTGACGGTCAGCGACGCGGTGCTGTCCATGCCCTGGAGATAGACGTTGTTCGAGTCCATCTGCGACATGACGGTATTGTAGTCAAGTCCGAAGAGCTTGAAATACTCCGCGCTGTCGGGCGCGTTTCGGTCGATGACCGTGATGTCCTCGGGCAGTGAAATATTCATGTCTCCGATTTCGGAAATGCTGTAGCTCTTGTCCGCCGCGAACACGGGTACAGACGCGCTGACGGCGACAACCGCGGAAAGTCCCGCCGCCGCGAGCTTCCTGACAATTTTTCCTCTCATCTTCCATTCCTCCATACAAAATACGGATAAATTTACATACAGATTTATTATAGTATATTTTGTCAGATGACGCAAGAGGAATTTGTGTTTAAATTGAAAATGAAAAATTGAAAATGGAAAATTAATGGTCGCTTCGCTCCGATTTGTGTTTTCGGGTTTGTATTTTCGGGCAGTTTTCTCAGGGACAGGCGAGGCATAAGCAAAAGCAAACGCCTGACCCGCCGTTTATGAAGCGTCAGAGTCAGATGAACCTCTCCAAAGGCGGAGAGAGCGTCCGATGACGCCGGAGATAGCGTCCGATGACGCCTTGACTTTTGGCTTTATCTATGTTAAAATTTTTATGTTTACCGTGGGTTAGTAGGTAAACCTCATTTTTGGGGCGGATTTGCGTAATCGCACGCAGTTCTCCCGCATAAAATAGTCCCTGCGGAAGGAGGACATTCGGACTATTAGCGCCGGGGCCCGAAAGGCTGACGAGGAATGGCGGTTATCGAAAGATTCGGCGGATGCCGCCACGGCGTTGGTGCGTCGTCAGAGAGGAACCAAAAAGCAGAATCAAAACTGTAACAAAGCTCCTCTTGTCACCGAAAGAATATGAACAGAATATGAAATAATAGAAATCGGAGATTTTAGATATGAGAGTTGTAATCCAGGATAATTACAATAAGATGTGCAAGTGGGCGGCAAACTACATCGCCGCCAAGATCAAGAACCACAAGGAAGAGCGTCCCTTCGTGCTCGGTCTTCCCACAGGCTCCTCGCCTATCGGCGTTTATAAGGAGCTCTATAAGATGAACCAGGCAGGCGAGCTGTCCTTTGCGAACGTAGTCACCTTCAACATGGACGAGTACCTCGGACTGCCCCACGAGCACGACCAGAGCTACTGGTACTTTATGCACGACAATTTCTTTAATCACCTTGTCGACATGAAGCCCGAGAACATCAACATTCTCAACGGCATGACCGACGACCCCGAGGGTGAGTGCGCGCGCTACGAGGAGAAGATCGCTTCCTACGGCGGCATCGACCTCTTCATGGGCGGCATCGGCGTTGACGGCCACATCGCCTTCAACGAGCCCTTCACAAGCCTCGCTTCACGCACAGGCGTGAGAAACCTCACCACAGACACCAGAATCGTAAACTCACGCTTTTTCGGCAACGACCCCGAGGCGGTTCCCGCTCAGGCGCTGTCCGTAGGCGTAGGCACCGTTACCGACTCCAAGGAGGTTCTCATTCTCATCAACGGCCACAACAAGGCGAGAGCTCTTGCCGCGACCGTAGAGGGTTCCGTCAGCCACAAGTGGACCTGCTCCGCGCTTCAGATGCACAACGGCGCTATCATCGCCTGCGACGAGGCGGCATGCGGCGAGCTGACTGTCGACACCTACAAATACTTCCTCGATATCGAGAAGAAGGAGAGACTTTAATGTATACTATCAAAGACATGTATGACCTCGATCATACCCTTGCGAAGGATTATCTTTCGCAGTTCACCTATCCGTGGGAGGCATTAAAGGGCATCAAGGACTTTATCCTCGAGCTCGGCCCCACACTCGGCGGCGATTACGAGCAGAGAGCCGAAGGCGTTTGGGTTCACAAGACCGCCAAGGTTTTTGATTCCGCTTACCTCGGCGCGCCCTGCATCATCGGCCCCGAAACAGAAGTAAGACACGGCGCTTTCATCAGAGGCTCGGCTCTCGTCGGCGCGAACTGCGTTGTCGGCAACTCCGTTGAGCTCAAAAACGTCATTCTCTTCGACCACGTTCAGACTCCCCACTACAACTACGTAGGCGACTCCATTCTGGGCTACTTCTCCCACATGGGCGCGGGTTCGATCACCTCGAACGTAAAGTCCGACAAGAAGCTCGTCGTCGTTCACAACGGCACCGAGAACATCGAAACAGGCATCAAGAAGTTCGGCGCAATGCTCGGCGACTATGTCGAGGTCGGCTGCAACGCGGTCTGCAACCCCGGCACAGTCATCGGCAGACACTCGAGCGTTTATCCCACCTCATGCGTCCGCGGAGTTATCCCCGAGAACTGCATCTTCAAGAACAGCGGCGTTGTTATAGAAAGGAAGGCTGACTGATGGGTAAGTATTTCGGAACAGACGGCTTCCGCGGCGAAGCCAACAAGAACCTGACATTTGAGCACGCGGTACAGATCGGCCGTTTCCTCGGCTGGTACTACGGCGCGAATCAAGGCAAAAAGGCGAAGGTAGTCATCGGCAAGGACACCCGCCGTTCCTCATATATGTTTGAGTACGCGCTCTGCACAGGCCTTATGGCGAGCGGCGCCGACGCGTACATCATGCACGTAACCACCACTCCGTCGGTTGCGTACATCACAAGAATCGACGACTTCGACTGCGGCATCATGATCTCCGCTTCTCACAACCCCTTCTACGACAACGGCATCAAGCTGCTCAACAGCAAGGGCGAGAAGATGGAGGAGGAGACCCTGCTCAAGGTCGAGGATTACATCGACGGCAAGCTCGAGATTCCCGTTGCCGAGAGAGCCGACATCGGCAGAACCGTCGACTATGTAGCCGGCAGAAACCGCTACATCGGATACCTCATCTCCATGAGCAAGTACAGCTTCAAGGGCAAAAAGGTTGGTCTTGACGTAGCGAACGGCGCGTCATGGCAGATCGCGAAGGGCGTATTCGACGCTCTCGGCGCAAAGACATACGTTATGAACGACAACCCCGACGGCTTCAACATCAACACAGACTGCGGCTCGACCCACATCGAGCATCTGCAGAAGTTCGTTGTTGACAACGGCCTCGACGTAGGCTTCGCTTACGACGGCGACGCAGACCGCTGCCTCGCCGTTGACGAGAAGGGCAATGTCGTTACAGGCGACCACATCATCTATATGTACGGCTGCTACATGAAGGAGAGAGGAAAGCTCCACAACAACAAGGTCGTAGCTACCGTTATGAGCAACTTCGGTCTGTTCAAGGCGCTCGACAAAGTCGGCATTGAGTACGACAAGACAAAGGTCGGCGACAAGTATGTTTACGAGAACATGATGCAGACAGGCAACAAGATCGGCGGCGAGGAGTCGGGTCACATTATCTTCCCGACCTACGCGACAACGGGCGACGGCATTCTGACCTCGCTCAAGCTGATGGAGGTAATGCTCGCGAAGGAAAAGCCCATGAGCGAGCTTGCGGCGCCGATGGTAATGTATCCGCAGGTGCTCAAGAACGTAAGGGTTGCTTCCAAGCCCGACGCGAAGAACGACCCCGACGTACAGGCTGAGGTCGAGAAGGTCGCGGCTGCTCTCGGCGAGAACGGCAGGATCCTGCTCAGAGAATCGGGTACAGAGCCCGTTATCAGAGTAATGGTCGAGGCAGGCTCCGACGAGGAGTGCGAGAAGTACGTTGATCAGGTCATCGACGTTATCCGCGCAAAAGGCCATATCGTAGGCTAAGATAAAAAGAGGTTCGGAAATCCGAACCTCTTTTTTAATGCTCATTATGATGGAAGGTGGGTACCAGATCGGCGAGCAGCTCGACTGTCCTGTCGGAGTCGTTCGCCTCTGCCGCCGCCTTGAGGGTGTCGAGCTTCTGCTCGAGCGCCTTGGGGTCGATCTCGATCTGGTTGCCGATGAATATTTTCTTGTTCGCCGTCGACTTCAGACCTTCCTCGTCCATCAGAAGCTCCTCAAACAGCTTCTCGCCGGGTCGGAGTCCCGTGAAAACGATCGGAACGTCCTTGTAGGGAACCTTGCCGTACATGCGGATAAGGTTCTCGGCGAGGGTCGTGATCTTGACGGGTGCGCCCATGTCGAGGACGAAGATCTCGCCGCCGTGAGCCATCGCACCCGCCTCGAGAACGAGAGATACCGCCTCGGGAATAGTCATGAAGTAGCGGATAATGTCGGGGTGGGTAACGGTGACGGGGTTGCCGCTCTCGATCTGTCTGCGGAAGAGCGGAATGACCGAGCCGTTTGAGCCGAGCACGTTGCCGAAGCGCGTGGTGACGTAGTCGGTCTGGTTGGAGTTCTGCGCCATGTACTGGATGATCATTTCGCAGGCTCGCTTTGTCGCGCCCATTACGTTTGTCGGGTTGACCGCCTTGTCGGTCGAGATCATCACGAACTTCCTGACGCCGTAGTCCTGAGCGAGCTTTGCGACGTTGAAGGTGCCGAAGATGTTGTTCTTGACCGCCTCCTCAGGCACGGTCTCCATCAGCGGAACGTGCTTGTGAGCCGCCGCGTGGAAAACCAGCTCGGGGTGGTACTGACGGAAGATCATCTCCATCTTGTCGTAGTCGCGCACCGACGAGATAAGCGTGACGAGATTTAGCGAGCTTCCGTACTCGAGCACAAGCTCCTGCTGGATATCGTAGGCGTTGTTCTCGTAGATGTCGACGATGATGACCTGCTTGGGATCGTATGCGGCGATCTGGCGCACAAGCTCGCTGCCGATCGAACCGCCGCCGCCCGTGATCATGCATACCTTGCCCTTGATGAAATCGCGGATCCTGCCGCGGTCGAACTCGATAGGCTTGCGTCCGAGCAGATCCTCAATCTTGATTTCCTTAGCCTGCGAGATAAGCTCCCTGCCCTCGCCGAAAAGCAGCTCGCTGAGGTACGGGATAACCTTGATGTCGCAGTCGGTTTTTGAACAGAAGTTGAGTATCTTTCGCTTCTCGTCCTCCTCGCAGGAGGGTATCGCGACGATGATCGTCTGTATATTGTGCTCGGTGCAGATGCGCTCGATCTCGGGCGTTGTGCCGAGCACCGGCACTCCGTCTATCCTCGCGCCCTGCTTTGTGATGTCGTCGTCGACAAAACCGACGGCGAGCAGGTTCTTGGACGGGTTGTTGTCGTCAAAATCGGCGTTGTGTATCTCGCGGACAATCATTCTGCCCGCCTGACCCGCGCCGACAATCAGCGTGCGCTTGGCGTTATCGCGGTAGCCCACGCCCGTCAGGTCGATGAACGTCCGCTTGAACAGGTAGCGGAACAGGAGTATTCCCAGAACCGCCACGATGAAGAACAGTCCCCATAATATCTTTCGCGGCCGCATGCCGAGCAGCATCAACAGGCCGTAGCTCATCGCAAAGCCGCCCGCGACCGCCAGACCGCAGATGATGTAGTCCTTGATGTTGAAGTACCGCCACAGCCGCGTGTACGCGCCGCATACCACAAGCGCGAGCTCGCAGGTGAGGATATTCACGGACATGAACAGCAGCAGAGTCCTGCTTGTCTCGGGAGCTATCCAGCCGACCAGCGAGAGCACGTAGTTCAGCAGTAGCCCGCTGACGATTATTATGAATATATCCGCAAAGAGCAATACCACCTTGCGGTAATTAAACTTTCTTTTCAATCCGATAAACCCCTCTTTCGGATTAGCATTTCCAACTTATCATTATACATTTTCATGACAATATTGTCAATTGTCATATTTTGTCCGCTGTTTTGGATAAAACAGGATTTACTCACCGAACACAAGCTTTGCGGTGTCGACGCTCTCCTTTGCGTCGCGGCAGTAGTAGTCCGCGCCGATTTTCATGGCGTAATCCGCCGTCAGAACCGCTCCGCCTACAAAAACCCTGACCTTACTTGTACCGTCGGGGTTTTGGAGCGCCTTTGTCTGACGGATAAGGGTGATGGTGTCCTCCATGCTCTTGAGGGTCGTCGTCATAAGGGCGGAAAGTCCGACCATTGTGATATTTTGCTCTACCGCCGTGTCGACTACGAGCTGAGGGTCAACGTCCCTTCCGAGGTCGATGACGGTGTAGCCGTAGTTGTCGAGCAGGGTCTTGACAATGTTCTTGCCGATGTCGTGAATGTCGCCCTTGACTGTGGCGAGAATGATCTTGCCCTTGCTCACGCCCGCGCCGCCCGATTTGGCGAGGTGCTTCTTTATCACCTCAAAGCACGCCTGAGCGGTGTTCGCGCTCTGGATAAGCTGCGGCAGAAATATCTTTTTGTTCTCAAAGTCCGCGCCTACCCTGTCGAGGGCGGGGATCAGCTTCTCGTTAACGATCGCCATAGCGTCCTCTGTTTCGAGCAGCTTTTCTGTCGCCGCGGCGCCTTCGTTTTTCAGTCCGCTGTAAACGGCGGTGGAAAGGTCGGTTTCGCCGTTCTGCGGCTTTGCGGCAGGCTGCGCCGGCGGTGCGTCGTTGTAGGCGGCGACAAAGTCGTTGGCGTTCTTATCGTAGCCCGAGAGAACCCTGAACGCGCGCACAGCGCCCGACATGACCTCGATGTTCGGGTTGAGGATAGGCAGGTCAAGCCCCTGCTCGAGCGCCATCGTGAGGAAGGTTGAGTTTACAAGTCCGCGGTTCGGCAGTCCGAAGGAGATGTTCGACACGCCCAGGACGGTCTTGCAGCCGAGCTCCGTTTTTACGCGGTGAAGCGCCTCGAGCGTCTGGCGGCACGCCTCCTGTTCGGCGGAGACCGTCAGGGTCAGGCAGTCGATGTACACGTCGCGCCTGTCGATGCCCAGAGCCTCGGCGCGCTCGACGATGCGCTTTGCTATCTCAAAACGGCCGTCGGCAGTCTTTGGAATGCCGTTTTCGTCCAGGGTCAGTCCGACGACAGCCGCGCCGTACTTCTTTACGAGCGGAAGCACCTCGGAAAGGCTCTTTTCCTCGCCGTTGACGGAGTTGACGATGGGCTTGCCGCTGTAGCAGCGCAGTCCCGCGTCGAGCACCTCGGGCTTGGTTGAGTCGATCTGCAATGGCGCGTCGCACACGCTCTGGATTGCCTTGACGACGCGAACCATCATGCTCTTTTCGTCGATCTCGGGGTGGCCGACGTTGACGTCGAGCAGCTCGGCGCCGCCCTTGAGCTGGACGAGAGCCTGAGAGAGAATGTAATCTATATTGTTGTCGACGAGCGCCTGCTTGAAGATCTTCTTGCCCGTCGGGTTTATGCGCTCGCCGATGATGCGCGGTGCGTTGATCTCGACGACCCTGCTCGCGCTGCACACCGAGGTGTCGGCAGTACGCGGCGAGGGCGTGTATCTCTTATCCGCGAGCATTTCGCGCAGCTTTCCGATATATTCGGGGGTGGTGCCGCAGCAGCCGCCCGCGATCTTCACTCCGTAGGGCAGCAGCGCCTCTACGCACTCGGCGAAACGGTCGGGTAAAATATTGTATTCGTTGCTGTTGGGGTCGGGCAAGCCCGCGTTCGCCTTGACAACGAGAGGAAGGTCGGTATACCGAGTCAGCTCGGCGACAACAGGCTCGAGCTCGTCGGGGCCTAAGGAGCAGTTAACGCCGAGAGCGTCAACCCCGAGTCCGCTTGCGGTTAACGCGAACGCCGCAGGTGATACGCCCGTGAAGGTTCTGCCGTCGCGCTCGAAGGTCATTGTGGCGATAATCGGCTTGTCGGAGTTCTCCTTCGCGGCGAGGATAGCCGCCTTCAGCTCGAGGAGGTCGGTCATCGTTTCAAAGACGATCAGGTCAGCGTCACATCCTGCCTCTATCTGCTCCTTGAAGAAGCCGTAAGCCTGCTCAAAGGTCATCGTGCCCGCAGGCTCGCAGAGCATACCGACGGGGCCTATGTCGAGAGCGACGAGAGCCGCACCTCCGGCGGCGTTCTTCGCGATACCGACAGCCGCGGAGACGATCTCTTCAACGGAGTGACCGCTGCCGCCGAGCTTGTAGGAGTTCGCTCCGAAGGTGTTGGTGTAAACCACGTCCGCGCCCGCGTCGATATAGGCGCGGTGGAAGGACGCAATGAGTTCGGGCGAGGTGATGTTGAGCGTTTCGGGCGAGTGGTCGTACTTCGCGCCGCTCTTCTGGATCATCGTGCCTGTCGCTCCGTCGAGCAAAATAAATTCTTTTGTATTAAGTAAGGTTCTGAAATCCACAGTGAGACCCCTTTCTTCGGTAGGCGCAGGTATCGCGCAGGCTGCAAACGGCGCAGCCTCGTCTGCCGCGCGGTACGGGTTCGCCCGAGATACCCGCGACGGCGGTGACGGACTTCGCGGGTGTGAGCAGGAAGCTCTCGGTCACGGTCAGTCCTATCTTGCGCGGCGCGTCGAGAAAACGCAGGAATTCGCGCTGTAATTCTATCGGGTAGTCGCCGTAGCCCGGGCTGAAACGGTAGGTGAAATAACAGCCCTCCATCTGTTCGGCGAGAAGCCTGTCGACCTCAGCGCAGACCTGTTCTGTCATAGCGCTGGCGAGAGCGTCTATCACAACGGCGCGCGGCATGTCGGAGATCTGGCTGACGCGGATAAGCCTGTCCGCCTCAGCGCCGAGGGTCGCGCAGAACACGACCGCCCTGTCGCAGTCCGCGAGGTGTTTTTTGATATCCTCACCCTGACTGAGCCAGTCGCAGGGCAGGTCTGTGACACGGTAGAGGTACTTCGGCTTTGCCGCCTTGAGCAGAGCGGCCTCGGCTTCGTCGAGAAGCGCGAGCATTCGCCCGTCAGGCTCGCCCGCACCGCCGAGATATCGCAGCGCCTCTTCCCTGTTGATATGCGTAATATTTATCATAAGAGATTGGACACCGCCTCGGTTATGCGGCGCGCAACGTAGGGATTGTTCATTGTATAGAGGTGAATGCCGTCGACGCCGTTCGCGATGAGGTCGACGATCTGCTCGACCGCGTAGGCTATGCCCGCGTCGCGGAGGGCTTCGGGACGGTTCTCGTAGCGCTGCATCACCTTGGTGAACTTCGAGGGCAGGCTCGCGCCGCAGAGAGATACCATGCGCTCGATCTGAGCCTTGTTGGTGACGGGCATGATTCCTGCCTCGACCGGAACGTCGATCTCGGCTATGCGCATTCTCTCGATGAAACGGTAGTAGCTGTCGTTGTCAAAAAAGAGCTGGCTTATCAGGTGCGACGCGCCCGCGTCGACCTTCTTCTTGAGGTTGAGAATGTCCTCGACCTCGTCCTTCGCCTCGACGTGACCCTCGGGGTAGCACGCGCCCGCGATGTCAAAGCCGCCCTTTTTGGCGATGTACTCGCACAGCTCGGAGGCGTAGCGGAAGTCGTGCTTCGGCTCAACGCCGGGTACGAAGTCGCCGCGCAGGGCGAGAATGTTCTCGATGCCGTTTTCGCGGAAGTCCTCGAGGGTGGAGTCGATGTCGGCTCTCGAGCTGTTGACGCAGGTGAGGTGTGCGACGGACTCAACGCCGAAGCCGTGCTTGATCTTGGACGCGATCTCGCAGGTGCGGCTGTGACCGCCCGTGCCGCCCGCGCCGTAGGTTACGCTGATAAAGTCGGGCTTTAAGGCGCATATCTCCTCGAGCTTGCCGTAGACGGACTCTATCGGCGAGGTTTTCTTGGGCGGAAACACCTCGAACGAGAACACCGTTTTGCCCTTGTTTTCAAATAAAGACGTTATTTTCATATTTATTCCTTCTTTTCGGGTTGTAGCTGTAAGTGTAAATTTCTTTTTATTATAACATTTCCGCGGCGGGATTACAAGAAAAATACAAGAATTTTACCTGTCATATCGCAAGTTATAGCTTGATTTAAAAGGCAAAAAAGCTATAATGGGTAAAAAAGCGAGAGGAGCCGTCCGAATGATTTGCAGCAAGTGCGGAACAAATGTAATCGACAAGGATCGCTGTCCTGTCTGCGGCAACGTTTTGCGCGAGAAAGTCGTGGTATTTTCAGAGGGCAGCTCAAACGAATTCGACGAAATCGAGAACCTCGCCCACAGAGAACAGATCGTAAAAATGACCGTGCTGACGTTTGTGCTCGCGGCTGTCGGCGTGCTCGTGTCGTTCCTCTTTGTCTTTGAAGAATACAAGATCTTCGCCGTGTCCGCAGGGACGGTGCTCGCACTCGGGTCGATGGTGCTCGCCTTTGTCACGGGCTCGATCTCGCGCAGAATGCGGCTGAAGCTCAGACGGACATACATCGCTACGGCTGTTTCGTGCGCGGCAGTGGCGTGGTGTATATTCACTGTCATAATCACCGTTCTCGGAAACTGAATAACAATAACAAAAGCCGGCTCAGACGAGCCGGCTTATATTTTTGCCTTACTTTGCTATTTCGTACTGGATCGCGGTTACGTCGTTGACGGTGATCTTGCCGTCGCGGTCAAAATCCGCCTTGATCGTGTTTGTTGCGTCGAACTTAGCCAGATCCGCGACCTTCTTCTGAATCATTGTCGCGTCGACTACGTTGAGCAATCCGTCTCCGTCAACGTCACCCATCATGAGGCAGCCGCCGAGCTCCGCCAAGGTTCCCGAGGAATTAGCCTGAGCCGAATCGTTGCCGTAGAGCTTGCCGCCGTCGATTTTAAGTCCGAAGAGCTGGTTGCTGCCCGAATAATCCGCGAGCTTGAGGTTGATGCCCGACGCCGGGTCGTAGACATAGACCGCCTTGGGCATGTTGTAATAGAGCAGACCGCTGTCTGAGCAGAGGTTAGAGTAGCTGCCGACATAGTAGTTGTTGCCGTTTGAGCGCCAGTGGGCAGCCCAGAAGTCATCTGAATCCTGAACCGCGGCGCCGAGGTCAGCCACGGTCGTCATCTCGTTCCGGGCGGTGTAGGTGACGAGCTTTGTCTCGGACTCACCCTTCGCGCAGTAGATACCGTAGATGGCGCCCTTGACCATGCAGAGCTGAGAATCCATGTTGTGGATATAATAGTTATCGTATGTGGTGTCCGCGGACGGATTTATCATGTAGTAGCCCGAGTGGTTCGGGAAGGTGCTGTCGCTGAAGAGGAAGTACTCGTGAGAAACTCTGCCCGGGAAGTCCGTGCCCTCCTCGGCGGAAATGGGGTCGTCCCAGGTGATGTCGACCTGATAGTACTTTCCGTCGAGCCGGATCTTCATCCACTCGTGGTTCATCGAGCTTGAGGTGACAAGCTCGGACTTGATGCCGAGCTGAGCGAGCAGGAAAGCATATGCGCGCGAATAATCCTCACACTTGCCCCAGCCCTCGACCATCAGGGTGTAGGGAGTGCCGCTGACGCCGTCCTTTGCGACAAAGTACTCGCTGTTCATGACGATAGCGTCGTGGAGAACAAGAGCCTTTGTGAAGTCGTTCATCGAGTCGTCGACGAGAGAAAGATATCCGTCAGCCTTTGAGTAGAACTTATCGAGCATGGCGTTGAGCTCTGAAACGGAGCTGACGTCATAAGAGAGCAACAGCGACGAAGTGTAGTTGACGCCGCCTATCGTCTTGTAGCTGTATCTGTACTGGAGGTCGACAAAGAACAGCTCGGGATAAACAGCCCTGAGAGCCGCGAACAGCGAGCTGAGCTCACTCTCGGTCAGCCTGTAATCAGAGATGTCGATATTGCTTTTGAGCTTGAGCGCGCCGTCGCGGACGGTTTCGAGCGCGTCGAGGTGGTTAGCGACGAACGAGGCGTCGCTGTCGGACACGGCTATATCGATCATACCGGACTCAGTGGGAGCCGCGGCAAAGGCAGAGACTGCCATTGTAACGGTGAGCAGCGCGGCACATAAAAAAACTGAGACGGTTTTTATTATATTTCTACGAATTTTCATACACATCACTCCTTTTTCTTATTTTATCATAAAGGCGTGAGTATTGCAACAGTGGAAAGAAAAAAATCAGTGGGCAGTTGGAAATATAAATCGGAGCGAAGCGACCCTTAATTTTCAATTTTTCATTTTCCATTTTCAATTAACGAAGTGCCTTCCTGCTTCATTCTTATGTAAGCGATGTCGCGCTTCCAGTCGCTTCTGTACTTTGTGTAATGCGAGTCAAAGCGGTTGTGGTAATGAAAAACGTAGGCGTCGATATCCATTGAAGCGACGATATTTCCCGCCGCACGCCAAAAGAACTCGTGGTGGTCTATCATGCGGATATTGTCGTCGTAGCCGACCGACTTATACTTGTCCGTCCTCGCGAGGAAGATATTCGGAACCTTGCCCATGACGTAGTGGCGGTCGTCGAGCTTTGTCCTGTGCGGAATAAGCAGCGGCTTGGGCGCGTTCTTCATTGAGAACTTGTTATACGCCTTTGCTCCTTCGCGCGCTGGTCTGAGCAGCGGCGCGCTGCACGCCTGTACGCCGACCAGATCGACCTCGGGGTGCTGCCTGAGAAACTCAAGCTGACCGTGTATGTTTGTAAACGGAGTGAGCAGGGTATCGTCGTCCATTCGCATTGTGAACGGAGTCTGCGACTGCTCAAGCGCTCTGCCGATGCCGTAGCTCAGTCCCATGTTGAACGGAAACTGCAGAACCGTCAGCGAATCGCCCTTGAGTCTGAGCGGCTTGCGGCTGTCGTCGGCGATGATGACCCTCGCGCCGGGGTAGTAGTGCTGAATATTGCGGTAGAGCCGCTTTGCCATGCCCTGTCGCTCGAAGGACTTGTATATGAAGGTGACGTTTTCGCTGACCGCGCGCGCTTCGCCGGGCGAAGGCTTCCCGTGACCCTGCAGCTTCCACTTGACGCTCAGAAGGCGGTACTGCCCAACGATGAAGATGTTGTAGAGCAGGGTGAAAAACGGCGAGAGCGCGGGCGAACACATCAGCTTGTAAATCTTTTTCATTGCGTGGACTTCCTTTCGGTGATGCAACAATTATAGCACAAATTTCCGAAAGTGTCACACCTTTTTGACTTTAACCTTAATTTTTAATTTTCAATTTTCCATTTTTCATTTTCAATTTACAAAGTGTCTTCCCACGGTCTGGACAGCGCACCTCGGGCAGAGCGCCTTTCCCCTTTCGCCGAGGAACGCCGCCGTCAGTCCTCGGCACCGCGAAGCGTTGTACTCGCTGAGCAGCACCCTCGCGCGCTTCGGAAGCGCAGGGTAGCTTAGCACGAGATAATAAGCGCCGGAGTATGAATAGAGCGCGCTGCGCGGCAGCACGAATCCCGAGCGGCAGAGCTGACCGAGGCAGTCGGTCATTTCACCCGCGCGCGAGAAGCGGTAACAGAGCGTGGCGGTTTTGCGCAGGTACTTTTTGCCGCCGACGGTGACGAGCAGGTAACAGCTTGAGCCGAAGGACAGCGCCTCGACCGTGAGGCTCCTTCCCTCGGCGCGGATACCGCCGCGCCTGCAGGCGGTGCGGCTGAGGTTTGAGAGAGCGCGCATGGACGGACTGTCCTTGCCGCCGATAGAATCTATGTCGAGCGAGAGCGTTCGCATGTCGTCGCCGTCCAGAATGATAAGTACGCGGTTGCCGCTGAGCCTGTTGACTGTCATAGATAATCCTCCCCGTCGTCATACACCTCATTCTATGCCAAAAAACCTGTCCGCGCAAGTGATTTTTCTTGGAAAAACGATTGCCAAACGCCGCATGATTTGTTACAATAAAAGTGTACAAAAATTTATTCCTGAAAGGGTGATTATTATGCCTACTTGGCTCAATGACGCGGTTTTTTATGAAATCTATCCGCAGAGCTTCTACGACTCAAACGGCGACGGCATCGGCGATTTGCAGGGTATCATCGAGAAGCTCGACTACGTAAAGGAGCTCGGCTGCAACGCGCTCTGGCTCAACCCCGTCTATGACTCTCCGTTCATGGACGCGGGCTACGACGTGCGCGACTACAAGAAGGTAGCCCCGCGCTACGGTACGAACGAGGATTTGGTGCGGCTGTTCGAGTGCGCCCACGCAAAGGGCATCAAGGTGCTGCTCGACCTCGTTCCCGGTCACACCTCAGACCAACACCCGTGGTTCCTCGAGGCGAAAAAAGCGGCGAAGAACGAGTTCTCCGACCGCTATATCTTCACAAAGACCGTCTGGGACGCTCCGCCCGAGTACCGCATGATGTGCGGCATCTGTGAGCGCAACGGCAACTACATGGTCAACTATTTCAGCTCTCAGCCCGCCCTCAACTACGGCTTCTATGAGGTCAGCCACCCCGAGTGGCAGCTTCCCGCGGGCGACCCTGCCTGTCAGGAAACCGTCGAGGCTATCAAGGACATCATGCGCTTCTGGCTCGACAAGGGCGCCGACGGCTTCAGAGTCGACATGGCGGACTCCCTCGTCAAGAATGACGACGACAAAATCGCAACCTCGCGTATCTGGCGCGGCGTGAGAGATATGATGGACAAGGACTATCCCGAGTGCGCGCTCGTTTCGGAATGGTGCTGGCCTGAGCGCTCAATCAACGATTCGGGCTTCCACATGGACTTCTACCTCGACCACTACGGCAACGGCTATTCGCGGCTGTTCCGTTTCGGCGAATGGGGCGACCTCGCGGTGTTCAACAAGAACGGCAAGGGCAAGCTAAAGCCCTTCACCGACGAGTACCTGCCCAGATATAACCACACAAAGGAAAACGGCTACATCTGCTTCATGACGAACAACCACGATATGCCGCGCGTCACCGCATACCTCGACAAGCAGGCTATCAAGCTCGTGAACGCGTTCATCTTCACCATGCCCGGCGTGCCCTTCCTCTACTACGGCGACGAGATAGGCATGCGCTATCAGGCTGACCTCGTAAGCAAGGAAGGCGGCTTCTCGCGCACAGGCTCGAGAACTCCGATGCAGTGGTGCGAAGGCAAGAACCTCGGCTTCTCGACGAGCGACGAGCCTTATCTGCCCGTCGACAAGAGCGCGGACGCGCCCACAGTCGAGAACCAGAAGGACGACCCCGACAGCATTTACCGCGTAGTGACCGACCTCATCGCCCTGCGCCATAAGTACGCCGACCTCCACGGCAACGGCGAGCTTGAGTTCATGACGAGCGGCGACAGCCTCGCGTTCGCATACCGCAGAGGAAGCCTTGTTATGTACTTCAACCCGACAAGCGAGTATTTTGAAATCGACACGCGCTATGACGGCGACGTTGTATACAAAATCGGTCAGGCTGAAATCAAGGACGGCAAAATCAAAATGCAGCCCCAGAGCTTCTTGCTCGTGGAGTCATAATCAAACGAATAAAACGGAGAGCAAATCGCTCTCCGTTTTTTGCTGTCACACAAACGCGCGCAGCTCGCGGATATGTTCCTCCTCGGTGTCGAGCAGCTTCTTTGCGAGCAGGGTCACCGACGAGTCGCGGCGGTCGTATTCGCGCAGGTTGTGAACGAGCTTGTTCACGCCCATCGTGCTGCCCTTTATCATCATCTCCGCAACGTGCGAGGGCGTGTTGTCGCGGCGCAGGTCTACCTGTGCGCTTATCCTCGTCATCGTCTTTGCCATAGGGCTGATGTGGCGCACGCTCTCGCCGCGGTTCCGCAGCATCTTCCCTGCCGCGTGATAAATCTTTCCGTACCGCGTGAGCTGGGTGCATAGAAGATCGTCAACCGCCTTGTTGTCGATTCGTTTACGTACCGCGGTCACGCCCTGACAGCCCATCTCGGCGTTCTGCGCTATGCATTTGAGCATTTCGATATCGTTCATATAATTCACCTCGGGGTTAGTATGGGCAGGAAGGCGGAAGTTTATACCAATCCGCTTGCATAAAACTATGCAATTATCTCTCCTTTCGCGGGATTAGTGAAAGGGGATTTTTTATGGCTGAAAACAAGGCGCCGAGCTTCTTCCACCTCTACCTCGACTACGATGAACAGTTCCGGATGCTCTCCGACGCGCAGGCAGGTATGCTCATAAAGGCGCTTTTTTCCTACGCAAATGACGGTGAGGAGCCTGATTTTGACGACCTGACCGTCAAGCTCTTCTTCTCTATTCTGAAAAAAAGCATGGACAGGGAATTTGAGAATTATCAGAAGATCTGCGAGCAGAACAGAAAAAATATAAATAAGCGTTATACGGGCGTATACGACCGTAGACAAGAAGAAAAAGAAGAAGAAAAAGAAAACAAAGACGAAGAAGAAAACGAAGAAGAAAACGAAAAAGAAAACGACGGCGCGTCGTTTGGCGAGAGCGTTCTCTCTCAGTTCAACGGAATATGCGTCAGGCTGCCGAAGGTCAAGAGGCTGACTCCGAAACGGCTTGAGCGCATAAAAGAAGCCCTGCCGCACTTGGACGGCGAGGGCTTTGAAGGCTTGTTCAGACGTGTGGCGAGGTCGGACTTCCTCTGCGGCTGCGGAAAGAAGGGCTGGAAGGCGAGCTTTGACTGGGTCATGAACCCCGACAACATCGTGCGCGTCCTCGAGGGAGAATTTGACCCGGCAGAGTCGCCGCCGCTTGCTTCAAGCTACGATATCGACGAGCTCGAGGAAATCAACACTCTCGACGGCTATTAGCTGACCCAGACGAGGTCTGTGTCGGTCGCGAAGTTGTCGATTCCGTAGAGGACTATCACGTTCTTGGCGTTCTCGCTCTTGGCGAGGTCTGAAACGCTGAGCTTGTAGTAGCGCATATCGACGAGTATCACCTTGCTGTAGTTCTCCGCGAGGAACGGCGCAAGGCAATGGCTGAAGCTGTCCTTGACGAGGATTACCGTACCCTTGTCAGCCGCCTTGGTGTTGGTGATTTCCGTAATGGCGTGGTTGCCGTCGAGGAATACGGGGTACTTGTCATCCTCGCTGAGGTGGCTGTAGAAGTACATCGAGTCGCTGTGCTTGTTCTCGGTGCCGTCGGTGATGTCGACGCGGATATTTATCGTGTTCTTCGGGTTGCTCCAGACCTGAATCTCGTCGGGCTCTGTGAGCCAGAAGCCGCTCGTCGAGTAGGTCGTGCCGTAGAAGTTCGGGTATATCTCGACGTTGAGCGCGGACTTCTCTATCGGCTTCTTGCCAAGCGATTCGCATAGCTTTGTGTAGCCGAGGTAAGCTCCCGCGGTCGTCCAGTGGTGGTCGGTGCGGTAGTAGAGCTGCTCGCCCCCGGAATACGCCTGTTTGAAGCTCTCGCGCAGGTCGACGAAGGTCATGCCGTTCTCCTCGAGGGTGCGCTTGGCGGTATTGAAATAGCGGTCGTCGTTGTAGCGGTCATGTATCATCGGCAGCTTGTCGTTCGCGATGTAGCCCGTCGAGGGCGCGAGCATCACGGTGACGGGTATCTTGCCGAGGTTCTGCTTGAAGTCGACGATAGCTGAGAGGTTCTTCTCGACGCTGTTCTCCGTGGGTACGGGCTTGTTGATGAGGTAGCCGTCGGAGCAGTTATATACTCCCGCCGCGCCGTTGTTGCCCGTGCCGAGGGCGTAGTAGGCGTTGAAGCCGACCCAGAGGTTGCGCGCGGGGAAATGGTCGGCAAAGTAGCTCTCGAACTCCTCGCCGAACTTGCCGCTCGAAACGCTCTGGACGGTGACCTCGGGGAACTTCTGGAGGTAGCGCTTCTCGGAGGAGCTGTAGTCGTGCTTGGGGTTGAAGATGAACCAGATCGCAAGCCCGAAGATGAACGCGAGAAACAGAAACGCGGGCAAAAATCTCAGCTTGCCGCTCTCCTTGTTGACGACAGGCTCGGAATCGGCGTAGATTTTCGCGGAAAGCGCCATCGGATCCTTGCCGTCGCGCTCGGTGCGGTAGATCCGCGTCTTGCCGTTGTCGTCCTCCTTGCTGAATACGCGCGTCTTGTCGTTCTCGATTATATTTTGAATTGACTGAGGTGTGTGTTTCATTTTGTTCACCCTTTAGAATCTGAAGTACAGGAAGGGATTGTAGCTCTGCTGAACGAGGCTCGCCGTGCTGACGAAGAGTACTACGGCGCAGAAAACGGTCTCGGCTATCCAGACGTACTTTCTTTGGCTGACCTTTGAGTAGAGGTGCGCGCCGAGAGGTGTGCTCGCCAGACCTGCGACGACGAGAACCGGCAGGTAGCTGAGCGTCAGGTTGAGCGCTGTCTCGCTGAACACTCCGTTGCCGAAGTTGAAGAGGTCGCCGAGGAAAGCAAAGAGCTGATTCACGTCGGTGAAGTAGAACAGTCCCCAGCCGATCATGACGATAAAGAGGGTGTAGACGTGGCGGAGTACCGCGGGGAGCTTGTCGAGGAACCTGCTGAGGACGAACTTCTCGAGAATCAGGAGAAGGCCGTAGTAGAGTCCCCAGAAAATGAAGTTGTAGGAGGCTCCGTGCCAGAGTCCCGTCAACCCCCAGACGATAAGAAGGTTGATGATCTGACGGCGAACGCCCTTGCGGTTGCCGCCGAGCGGAATGTAAACGTACTCCTTGAACCATGTTGACAATGAGATGTGCCAGCGGCGCCAGAAGTCGGTTATCGAGGTGGAGATGTAGGGGTAGTTGAAGTTCTTGAGAAACTCAAAGCCGAACATATTGCCCAGACCGCACGCCATGTCGGAATAGCCCGAGAAGTCGAAGTAGATCTGGAAGGTGTAGGCTAAAATTCCCACCCATGTGCCGAGCACTCCGTTCTCCTCCGTATTCGAGAACATCGCCGAGGTCAGCGCGCCCATCTGGTTTGCGATGAGAACCTTCTTGCCCAGTCCGACGCAGAAGAGCTTTACGCCCTTGGTGAAGCGGTCGAGGGTCTCGCGGCGGTGCTCAAGCTGGTAGGCGACGTCGCGGTAGCGGACGATGGGACCCGCGATAAGCTGCGGAAACAGCGCGACGTAGGTTCCGAAGTTGATGAAGCTGCGCGATACGGGCGCGTCGTTGCGGTAGACGTCGATCACGTAGCTCATGGTCTGGAAGGTGTAGAAGCTGATGCCTATAGGCAGGCTTATCTGCACCGTCGGGATATTGAGGAAGGGCAGCAGATTTACCGTGTCGACGATCAGACCCGTGTACTTGAACACGGCGAGAATGCCGATGTCTAGCGCGCAGGTGAGTATCAGGAATAGCTTCTTTTTCTTCCGGTCGGAGCGGAACTTGTCCACGAGGTAGCCGCCGAGGTAGTTGAAGAAGATGTTGAACACCATCAGGAACACCAGCATCGGCTCGCCCCAGCCGTAGAACAGAAGGTTGATGAAGAACAAGAAGATGTTTCTCGCCTTCCGTGGAACGGCGTAGTAGATAACGAGGGTCACCGCGAGATAGGCGAAAAGAAACACGAGGCTTGAGAATACCAAGCAATCATCTCCTTAGGTTGATTTCGCATATGGTCATACATGGTAATTGTACCCTAAACTGTGTCTTTAGTCAAGAAAATTTTTGAGAGCGGAGAGTTTTCTCAAAGACAGGCGCAGCAGGAGAAAAAGAAAACACCTGACCCGCCGTTGATGAAGCGTCAAGGTCAGATGAACATTTAAAAAGGCGGAGGAAGCGCCCACCGGCGCCGGAGAAGAAAGACCGGCGCGTTGCCGCGCCGGCCTGAGAGATTCAGCTGTATTCAGCCGAAAAGAGGGTTTTTAGTGATTACTTGCTTCTCTTCTTGAGAACAACTACGAGGAGTGCGCCCGCGAGGAGAATGAGGCTGCCGCCGATGATCATGAACATCATTGTGCCTGTGCCGCCGGTGATGGGAAGTACGGACTTGGTATCCTCTACTTCGATCTTGTTGGTGGTGCCCTGAGCAACGTCGAGGTTCATAACGAGCTTGCCGCCCTCTTCAGAGATTACGGGAACGAGCTTGACCTCATACTGGAAGGTGTTGAGGTTGTAGCCCTCGGGAGCCTTGGTCTCCTGTACATAGTAGGTGCCCTTGTTGAGGCCTACGAAGGAGAGGTTGCCGTCCTTGTCGGTCTCGCCCTTCTTTACAACTGTGGTCTTGTCATCTGCGAAGAGGGTGAACTCGGCAGGATTGTTCTTGAGGGGTTCCTTGGTCTCGGCGTCGATCTTGAGAACGTCGATCTGGAGGGTGAATACGTATACGGTGTCGCCGGGAATGAAGTGTACCTCGGTGTCAGCCTTGTGTACATACTCGAGGTCGTCGTGGTTCTCGTTGCCGATCTTGCCGACCTTGGCGGACTCGTTGAGAACGCCCTTGAAGTCAACTACTACGTCGGTGTAGCTGTAGAACTCGTCGCCGTCGAGAACGCTCTTGGCGAGGTCTACGCGGAAGGAGGTTGTGCCGTCGTTAGCGGGAACAATGGTGAACTCGGTATCAGCGAGGATTCTGTCGTTAGCGCCGCTCTTTACGAGCTTGACCTTAGCGGAACCCTCGGTGTAGGTGATGCCCTTCTCCATTGTATCAACGATAGCGTACTTGTCGAGCTTGTCGGTGGTGGAGCCTGCTACGGTAGCGGTGAGGCGGAAATCAACGGTGTCGCCGATAGCAACTACGGTGTTGTCGGTGAGCTTCTCGCCTTCAACGATGTACTTGTGAACCTCGGGCTCTACGTTGATCTTGGAAGCGAGGTCAACTACCTCGTCATAGGTCTTCCATGCGCCGTCCTCGTAGTAGGGAACGGGGATCATGCGGCTCTTTACGGTCTTTACGGTTGAGGGCTTCTCGGTGCATCTTACATAGTATACGCCGGCAGCTACGTCAACGTTCTTTACGCCTGTGTCTGTGGTATTGTAGGTGAATACGGGAACATAGTCGGTCTTGTCCCACTCGATAGCGTCAGCCGCCGCGAGAGCCGCTGCTGTGTCGCCCTTCTTGAGAGCGGCAACAACGGTGGGATATTCAGTGCTGTCATATGTACCCTTCTGGGTGTCGATGTCTGCGACCTTGATGATCTCGAATGCGAAGCCTTCCTTGGAGCTTGTAACCTTGAGCTCATAGGAAGTTGCGGATACTACCGCGAGAGGGATCATTGCAACGAGCATGAGAGCTGCGAGAGCAATGGCGATAACTCGTTTAGTGGTTTTCATCATTAATTCTCCTTTTCTAAATTACTTTACGCTGTGTGCGGATTTTTTACCTGACTTCTTTGAGAAGAAGAATACGTAGCCTGCGAGCAGTGCTGACGCAAACGCGAGAAGGATTGAGCCGACAAGCTTGAAGGTGAACATGCCTTCGCCGCCCGAGGTGGGTGAGGTGATCTTGCCGTTCATGTAGGTGAACTCTACGTCGTATACGCCCTCGGTGGGAACGCGGAAGAAGGTGAGCTCACTGTTGAGGTTGTGGTTGTCACCGGGATCGGTCTCGGCGAAGCAGTACCACTGATACTCGGGATTGCTCAGAGTCCGGCTTGCGTCCTTGTAGAGGTCGAGGTCATTGAAGGTCACCTTGCCGCCGCTGGTGGTCTTGGCGTCAACAACGGAGCCGTTTGCGAGAACTTCTTCTCTGCTCAGACCGTCGGAGGTTACCTTGAAGAGGGTGAACTCGATGCCGTCTACGGGGTTGCCTTCCTGATCCTTCTTGATGATTGTCGCGCTGCCTGTGCGGACGGGGTTGTTGAAGGTTGTGCCGTCGGGATAAGCCGCTGTCGCCGAAAGCTGAATATCGCTTGCGGTCTCGGTCTTCTTGACGGTAACAACTGCCTTTACGGTGTTGGAAGCATAGGTGATATCTGTGTTATTGCCCTTTGTTTCCTTGATCTCGTAGTTTAATACCGCCTTGCCGTCGGTGAAGTCGCCGTCGCGGAGGTATACGGTGTTGCCTGTGTCAGCCTCATTGCCCTTGGTGTACTTGTAGGTGATGGTGCTGAATACGATGTTGCCGTTCTCGTTGTTCTTCTTCGTCTCGTCGAGGCCCTTGCCCTTCGCGGTGAAGGAGAAGTCGTTTGCGGACAGCTTGTAGCCGGAAACGGTCTTGAGTGCGCTGAGAGTGATGCTTGTCTGACCGGGCTGCGGACGCCGGTTGACAAACTCAACCTCTGCAGACGGTATCTCGCCTGTCTCGTCAATGATGGTCACGGTCTTGACGGGCTCTGTGCACTCAAAGCCCTTAGCGTCGGTCTCCTCGAAGGTGAGTACGGTGTCTACGGGATAGTAGCCTGTAACAAACCTTGAGGTCTCGTCCTTGCTTACGTTAATGATGATGTCGTCTTTTACAACCTTGCCGTCAACCTTAAGGCTGAACTTGAAGTCGACGTCGGGCTTGAAGCCGGTGCCGTCGATGTCCTTTACAACCTTGTAGAGGATCGCTCTGCCGAGCTTCTGGTTTGTGAAGGTGGGAACCGTTGTCTTGTCAACAGACGCGCTCAGTGTGATTGCATTGAGTGTTTCTGTCTTCTTGACATTTACGGTCACGTTGTATGTGTTGTTGTCGAAGGTGATGTCGGGTCTGTCGGCAGGAATTTCCTTAACCGCGAAGGTGTACGCGACTGTGTCGGAGCTCGCGAACGCGGACTTGTCAACGAGAATGGTATTCTTCTCCGCCGCGTCGTCTGCGCTCTTCTTGATGCGGAAGTTGATCTTGTCGAAGAGTACGTCGCCCTTTACGTCGTTCTGAGCCTGCATTGTGATGCCGTTGCCGTTCAGCTCGAAGAGGAACGCCTGCTGATAGTCGGCGATGTCAGCGCCCTTGATTACCTTCTTAGCGGGAACCTGAACGTCTGTCGGGTTGAGGGTCTCGCGGGTGTTGGTGATGGTTACCGTGGGTGCGGGTGTTTCCTTGGAAACGGTCACGGTCGCCTTGTCGATAGAAGCGGTCATGCCCTTGGCGTCGGTCTCCTCAACCGTTACGGTAGTGCCGTAGGGCAGCTTGTCGTACTTGACGCTCTGCGCGGCGCTTACTGTGGTTTCCTTGACGTCTGTGGTGCCGTCGGGTGTGGTGATGGTGACCTTGATCGGGAACGCTTCGGTCTTGTATGCCTCGAGATTTGCGCCGTCGAAGTCCTTGACGAGCTTCTTGATCTCTACGGAGCCTACAGGATAGCCGTTCTCGAAGGAAACGGTACCGGGAACAGATGTGTCGCCGTTCTTGGACTTGGTGATCACGGGAGCAGAGATATCAAGACCGCTCTCGCCCTGCTTGACTGTGTAAACTACGGAATATGTAGCTGTATCGTAGATGATGCTGCCGTCGTTGCCTTCGATCGCGCTGTTCTCGACGACCTTGAACGCAACGTCGGTGCCCTGACCGTACGCGTACTCGGGCGGGAATACGATTGCTGCGAATTCGCCGCTTGTAACGAGCTTGCCGTCCTGATACTTGTCAAGGGTAACGGTGGAGGTGTAATCCTTGAGTACGGGGTTGTTAGCCTCGGCTGTCATGGTGAAGCTGAACTTGTTGCCCTTAGCCTCGAGATCAACGCCTGCGTTGAGAGCGTCCTGAGTAAAGGTCTTGTTCACGCCGAGAGTTACCTGACCGGGAGCCTGAAGGGTGTTGATGACCTTGGCTGTGCTTGCGGTCTCGCCTACGGTAACGATCTGCGGATCGTAGGTCACGGAGTAGTTCGGGTACTTAGCCGACTGCTCTGTTACCTTGACCTGAGAGCCCATGGGCAGTCCGGAGAGGGTGTATACTCTGCCGTCGTAGAGGTCGAGGGTTGCGGTCGCCTCTGTTTTGCCGCCCTCGTAGGTGTAGATGTAAGGAATAGCAGCGAACTCCGAAAGGGTGCCGTCAGCCTTCATGAGAGCGATCTCAACGTCAGCCTTGAACGGCTTAGCCTTCTCGGCGTCGGCAGCGTTCCTTACTTCCTTGGTGATCTTAATGTCGCCTAAGCAGTTATTTACGAAGGTGTCGCTTTCAGCATTGTCTTTGCCCTTTGCGTATGTGCCGGAGACAAATTCGAGAGTGGTCTGAGCCGCGGTCACGGTTCTCTTGATCTTGACGGTGTAGGTGATCTCGTCGCCGTCGTAGAAGATGTTAGCCTTCTTGCCGTCTGCTTCCTTCGCCTTGTAGGTGAGGGTAGCGATATCGTCTGTGAACTTGCTGTCGTCGAGGTAAACTGTCTTGTTTGCAGGATCCTTTGCGGTCTTGCTGTACTCGACGTTTACTGTGCCGAAGTCAACAACGCCCTGAGCGGTGTTCTTGACCTTGTCGCCCTTGAGTCCGTCGCCCTCGAGCATCTCGAACTCGAACGCGTCAGCCTCGAGCGTGCCGTAGTTGAACTGCTTCTTGAACTGTACGGGGAAGCTCGTGGTGCCGGGCGCCTGGCGCTTGTTGGTAACTGTGATTGTTACGGGGTTCTCGGCTGTGCTTGTGCCGTCTACGGTAATCTGCTTCGAAGCCGGGTCGTAGGACGGGGTCATGCCCTTGGAATCAGCCTCGTTGACCGCTACGCCCGTGTTGTAGGGCAGGTCGTTGATGGTCGCTGTGAAGCCGTTAGCCTTGTTGAGCGATACGGAAGCCGGGAACTGTGTTGTGTCGCCTGTGTAGTCGGCGGGATAGGTGTAGGTAATGTCGATCTTGAAGGTTTCGTTCGTGTCGTAGGGTTTGCCGTCGGAATCGAGAACCTTCTTGATGATCCTTGCGGGAGCCTTCTTCCAGCTGTTGGTGAAGGTCGGAGGTGTGTTGGTCGCGTTGCCGTAATCAACGGCCGCGGCGTATGTATACAGACCCTCAACATTGCTCCGGGGAGTTCTGGTTACGGTAACGGTTGCCTTGTACTCTGTGCCGTCGTAGGTGAGGAACGCGTTGTTGCCTGCTGTCTCTGCGATGGTGTACTCAGCGGTGTACTTGTCATCCGTGAACTGGTCGGGCTTGATAACGATGGTGTTATTGCCTGTAGCCTTGTCGTCGGAACGAACCTCGAAGGTGATTGTGTCGAACTTGACATTGCCCTGAGCGTCGTTTGACTTGGTCTGGTCAACGCCTGTTCCCTTGAGGGTGAACGCGAAGTCCTCGCCCTTGAGAGCAAAGCCTTCTGCGACCTTCTTGGCAGTGATGTCAACGGGAAGCTCAACCTTCTGGTTATATACCATAGCCTGAGCGGTACCCAGTGACGCATCTGCTGAGCCGTCGCCGCTGCCGTCGGAGTTGTAGTCGTTGCTGCCGCCTGCTGTGGCGTTGGTTGCCTCAGTCGCGATCATTTCCTGACTGTCGGCGTAGTATACGAGGTATCCCTTGGAATCGGTCTCTGTGACCTTGACCTTGGTGCCTACGGGAAGCTCGGTGATTACGTATGTGCCCTTGTTGGTGATGGTGATTTCGCCTTTTTCGTTGTCAACGGTTTCGCCGTTGAGTTTGAACGGCTTTACGCTGAATGCAGTTTCCTGCGGATACTTGATCTTTACCTGTGCGGTGAACTCTGTGTTATCGCTGTCGACCGTCTTAGCATCCTTGTCAATAACTGCCTTGGCGAAAGTCACCTCGCCTACCTTGTACTTGTTGGTGAAGGTGGGTGCAGTGAGTACGTTGCCCTGACCGTCGGTGTACTTGGTTTCGGTGATCTTGAGCTTGTCGCCGTCGTTCGCCGCTGTGATGGAAACGTTGATCACGGACTTGTCGTATTCAACGTTCGGAACTCTGCCGGTTGCCTCGGCAATCGTGAAGGTGCGGGTTCCTGCGTGATCAAACTTGATGGGTGTGAAGTCTACTGTCGCCGATTTGGCTGTTACGGTCTCGGAGTAGGGTTCTGCGCCCGCGGTGTTCTCGGTGATCGTGAACTCAAACTTTGCGTTTTCGATGTTCACGCCTGCCTTAGCCGCAACGTCAGCGTTCTCGAGAACCTTTGTTACGCTTACGGGAGCCTCGCCGGGAGCCTGACGCTTGTTGGTAACTACAACATTGAACGCCTGACCCTTTTCGGTGATCTTAACGGATTCGGGTGATACCGACGGAGAATACTCAGCGCCGGGATTCGATTCAGATACGGTAACGGTGGTGCCTACGGGCAGTCCGTCGAACGAAGCGGTCTCGCCGTGCTTGAGCGAGATCGACTGTGAAGAACCGAGCTGATATGTCTTGCTGCCGCCGTTAACGGTGTAGTAGAAGGGAACGCCGTTGGGATAAGTATTGCCGTTGAAGCTGAAGCTTACGTTGATGGTGAAGGCGGTATTCTTATCCTGATCGTCAAGCTCGCCTGAATCTCTGGTAACCGTCTTTGTGATGCTTACGCTGCCTACGTTGTAGGGGTTCACAAAGTCCGTGGTGTAGACGGGATTCGGAACAGAACCCTCCTGATCGGCAGGAACTGTAGACAGGGTGTTCTTAGCCTTGTTGTAGTAAATGGTGATCTTGACCTCCTGATCGGCGGGCTGGTCGATAGCCTGCTTCTGAGCGTCGGTAAGATTCTCATGTACGGTAAAGGTGAATTCCTTGCTGCCGCCGTTCTTGAATTCGGCGGGATCGATATAGAAGATACCCTGAGCTTCCTTGCCCTTGTCAGCCTCGTTAACAGTGAAGGTAAGCTCCTTGAAGTCAGCGGAGCCTGTATCCTTGGCGGTATCGGTGATCGTCTTGGTGTCAACAAGAGTACTTCCGCTCAGGAGCTGGAACTCATAGCCGTCGCCGAGGGTGGCTGTGCTCTTGTCCTCGAAGGTCTTTGTAAAGATAGTCTTGTTTACAGTAACCTTGTCTGTGGTGGGCTCGGGGAGCTTGCGGATATTTGTGATAGCCGAGCTGTTTGTGCCGTCCTTTGTAACGGTGAAGCTCTCGGGCTTGACTTCCTTCCGGTCGAAGTTCGTGCTGTTTGAGATATCCTCGCTGACTGTGACGGTGGTGCCGATGGGTACGTTCGGGATAGTGACGGTATCGCCGTCCTTGATCGTGAGCTTGCCCTTGTCGGCTGTGCCCGGAACTGTGCCCTTGGTGTACTCGAAGTCGTAGAGACCGTCTGTGGTCGAGCCGCCGAAGTTGAGAGCTACGGTGATCGGGAACTCTTCGTCCTGACCCTTGTCGCCCGCGACAAGACGCTGCTTGAGGAAGTCAACGGTCTCCTTGCTGATTGTTACGTCAGCGACCTCGGGAGTGTTGACAAAGTCAGCCTGCAGCTCCGCGAACTCGTAGGGATCGCCCGAGGCTGTGCCTGTGTTGGACAGGAAGCCCTTGCCGGTCGCTACGGTTTCTACGGAAGAATCCTTGTGGGCTTTGTCGAGCTGCTCGCCCGTGGTGTTGTTCTTGAATACATAGTCTGTCGTATATTTGAGAACGCTCTCGCCTCTGGTCTGGGTAACGAGCATTTCGTCGTTGATCTTGAAGAAGTTCGCGATCGAGAAAAGCTGACCGCTGCCGAGGTCGATAGAATCCTTGCCGGACTTGTTGTAGTTAGTGCCGCCGATGTTGTAGTTCAGACCGTTCTCCCAGTGAGTTGTGCCGTTCTGGTTGGGTGTGAAGGTGAACTTGCTCAGAGCAGTAACGTCGTCAACAAGACCTGCATTTACCTTGGTGGTGTCGATCTTCTCGGTTACGATGAAGTTGTTGCCGAGAGGAGTCATTGTAAAGGACATATCGCAGTTGCTCTCGATCATGCCGCGCTCCATGTAGAATACGTCCATGGTGTAGGTGTGGCTGTAATCGAAATCAAACTTCTTTGTGGTCTTGCCCTTTGTGTATACGTCCTCCGCAACCGCTTCGAGTGTATCGAAGTAAACGTGACCCTTGCTCACCTTGTGGTTGCCGCCTAAATCAAGCACAAGCTGAGACTGCTTGGTGGTGTTGTCGGTGATGAACATCCAGAGGTCATCGTCGCCCGCGAAGTCGAAGGAGATGCGGGTGTAGTTGCCGCTGCTGTCCTTTTCCTCGGACTTACCTGCCGGAATGACGGTCTTGCCGTCGGAAGCGAGATGCTCGCCGGGTACGCGGAAGGGTACGGTGAGGTGTACGCCGAAGCCGTGGTCGAGCTTCTCTGTGTTGTAGGTATACTCGCTGATACCTGCGCCGGACTCTGCTGTCGGCCATCCCTCAAGGGTGTGCTTTGCACCGGTGTTGCCGCCCTTAACGGTTGCGCAGCCCCATTTGAGGAGGTCGTAAGAACCGTCTTCGGTCTGGTTAGAGCCGTCGCTGCTGCCGTTGTTAACGACAAATCCGGTATTTTTTAATCCGTCCGGAATCTTTATCCTGTATACCTTATTATCTCCACTGTCCTCGTCTCTGACCCATTCCATTTTCTTTCCGGGCCACGCGACTCTGTTGTCGTTCCAGTATACATAGGGATCTCTGCCCATTCCTAGATTCCAGCCAACCTCGCTGTTTCTTACGGAAATATAGAGATAGCCATTAGTCTGACCATTTTTTTCCTCGCCTACTCCGTTGAACGGATAGATGCCGTAGCCGGAAGCTTCGTTGTACATAAAGTAACGCTTTCCGTCCTTAACGGCGTGAGCGGAGCCGTAGTTGTAGTTTACGTCGGTGGGAGTGTTGCCGCTCCAGTTGAAGTAAACGTTATCAGACGGTTTCGTGTTATTGCTGGTAGATGATCTGAAGATGTACTTTGTGTAGTCTGTGTGGGTGTCCTCTCTGAACGGGAAGGAACTCTGAAACTCCTTGACGTACGTATCATTCGCCTGGAAGTACGGAGCTGTGGTGCCGCCCGCTACGGTGAGGTTGCCGTCCTTGAGAGTGCTGTCAACCAGACCCTGATAGCTCTGGTGCTCTCTGTCAAGACCTACAGTCGTTCCGGACTCGTCAGTTTTGCAGTCATGATCCGTAAAGCCCTTTCGGGAGTTGTTCGGAGCATGGTTCCAGTTTGTGAGTCCATCCTTCGCGTTCATATAGCCGCCGTTGTGGCTGCTTGTCGCGTAAGGGCCGTCGTTTCCGTTGTAGAAGTTGCCGAAGTACAGCGGTGTGCTCCAGCCTGAGTTCGCGGCGATACCGCTGATGTACTTGTTGAACTTCTTGAACGGATACCAGTCGTCCTCCGAGCCGCTGTGGCCTGTACCTGACTGAGTAATGCTCGTGCGCCAGGTGCCGTTGACCTCGCTGTCGGTGAGGTAGTCGTAATACTTGGCGCTTGCCCAGAATACGTTCTCGGTCTTGCCGTCATAGGTGACTGTCTTGTTCTCATTGTTATCCTGTTTAACATTGATAACGGAAGCAGCACCGACGGAATCACCGTCCTCAGCAGCGGACGCAACAACTGTGCTTACAAGTGGCAATGTACCCGTGCCGAGTATTGCCAGTGACAGAAGTGAGGCTGTTATCTTGCGTTTAAGATTCAAGCCTGTGTGTTTGCTGTGTTGCAAATAAATTCCTCCTTCTTATAAAATGCCGGCGAAAAAACATACAAGATTGTATAATTATTCGCCTTACTCCTTCGTATTGTCAAAAAATTAACAAATTCAGGCGCAATTTGGTAACTTTTCGATATATACTCAATCATAATTATAATCGAAAGCAACATTTTATAATTCTATATTAGAATTATCAGAAGGAAAATTGACAAAAATATTCCCAATAGTGCATTGTATTATATGGCGAATTTATGGTATACTGTTAAAAACAGACAAAATATCCGATATATCGGACGTTTTGTGTGATTTATACAGCATTTTATCCAAGGAGTGTTACCATGAAAAACTTCGGGAATATCCGTTTCAGCGGCACCTTCCGCGATTATCAGGCGCGCGTCCTCCAAAACGCCAACCGCCACCTCGCCGACAGGCGCATTCACATCGTCGCCGCTCCCGGCAGCGGCAAGACCATTCTCGGGCTTGAGCTTATCCGCGGACTGGGCAAGCCTGCCGTAGTGCTCTCGCCCTCCGTAATTATCCGTCAGCAGTGGGGTGAGCGCTTCGAGGGCAGCTTCCTCCCCGAGGGCGAGAACGCGGACGGCTACGTTTCCTTCGACCTCAAAACTCCCGCGCTCATCACCTCCGTCACATATCAGGCTCTCCACGCCGCGATGAACAGGCTGCAGCTCGACGACCGCGACGAGGAAACAGGCGAAAGCGAGAACTTCACGGGCTTTGACCTCATTAAGACGATGAAGGAAGCCGGCGTCAAGACCGTCTGCCTCGACGAAGCCCACCACCTGCGCAGCGAATGGCAGAAGGCTCTCGAGAGCTTCCTCAAAAAGCTCGGCAGCGACATCACCCTCATCGCGCTCACCGCCACACCGCCCTACGACTCAAAGGCGAACGAGTGGAAGCGGTACCACGACCTCTGCGGCGACATCGACGAGGAGATATACGTGCCCGACCTCGTCGCGCAAAAGACACTCTGTCCGCACCAGGACTACGTTATCTTCAACTACCCCACCCAAGAGGAGCTGCAGATGATAAACGAGCGGCGCGCAAAGGCAGTCGCCCAGGCTCAGGCTGAACTCAAAAGCGGGATTTTCGCTCAGGCGGTGCAGGAAAGCGGTATACTATTTAAATGGGCAGACTTTGAGGAGGAAATCTACGCGCGTCCCGAGGAATTTGCCTCGCTCTTAATGGCGGCGGCTGTGTCGGGCGTGAAGCTAAGCGCCCGGGCTCAGCGGCTCGTCGCGGACTACAGCGACCGGAAGCTCAGTTCCGACGACCTCGAGCGCGCCATGCAGCTTATCATCGACCGTCCCGACCTCTTCGGCAGGGAACGCGCCGAAGAACTCCGCGGCAGACTCGAGAGCCGAATGATGCTCGACCGCGGCCGCGTCTGCATCGAGAACAACGCCGCCGTCGAGAAGGCGTTCATATCCTCCGTCGGCAAGCTCGACAGCATAGCGCAAATCGCACGGAGCGAGATGAACAACCTCGGTAAAAATCTGAGAATGCTTATCCTCACCGACTTCATCAAAAAAGACCTCGTGTCGCTCATCGGCAGCACCGAAAAGCTCACGACGATGGGCACCGTGCCGATTTTTGAGCAGGTGCGCCGCTCGTGCAGCGCCGATATCGCGCTTCTCTCGGGCACGCTCGTCATTCTGCCCGACAAGATCCTTCCCCAGATAAAGGAAATGGCTAAGTCCGCCGACGTGGGCTTCTCGTCAGCTCCCATCGAGGGCGTAGGCTACAGCAGGGTGAATTTTCAGGGCTCCAACAAGAACAAGGTCTCGCTCATCACCGAGGCGTTCAACAAGGGGCTGTTCCAGATTCTCGTCGGCACAAAGGCTCTGCTCGGCGAGGGCTGGGATTCTCCGTGCATAAACTCGCTTATCCTCGCGAGCTTCGTCGGCAGCTTCATGCTCTCGAACCAGATGCGCGGCAGGGCTATCCGCACCGACAGGAACGACCCTCAGAAGGCTTCGGATATCTTCCACCTCGTCACCCTCGACCCCACCGTCAGCGACAGACCCGCCGGCGCGGACTGGGATACCGTCAGCCGCAGGTTCGACTGCTTCATGGCGCCTGCCTACAGCAGCCGCGTTATCGAGAGCGGCACCGACAGGCTCGATATCATCAAGCCGCCGTTCAACGCGCAGACCGTCCCTCAGCTCAACGGACGAATGCTCGCCCTCGCCGCCGACAGGGAACGCATGAAAAAGAGCTGGGAGGTATCCTACCGCGCGACTCCGACGCAGAAGCCCGAGGTCAGCGACACGGTCGAAACAGAGGGCGTACCCGTCAAGCTCGGCGGCGGCAGCCTCACCACCGCTATCCTCACGGCTGTGCTCTTCGGAATACTTATACTCATCGTCATGGCGGCGCTTTGCGTGCCGTTCTGGATAAGGCTAGTGCTCGTGCTTATCCTCGCGGGTATCGGAATTCCCGTGTGCATAATGCTGTTCAAAAAGGCGAACGGCGCTTCAAATCCGCTCGAAAACTTCCGCATAGCCTCAGAGGCTGTGCTCGAAACGCTCAAAAAGGTCGGCGTTATCACCTCGCGCGACGCGAAATCCGAGATTTTCAGCGAGAACGGAAGGCTCTTCGCCGCTCTCAAGGGCGGTACCCAGCGCGAAAAACAGGTTTACTCCCAGGCTCTCGGCGAGCTGCTCTCGCCTATCGACAACCCGAGATACGTGCTCATGGGCGACAGCAACGGAGTCAACAGCATGGCAGTCCCGTCGGCGGTCGGCAATAAAAAGGAAAACGCCGAGATACTCGCCTCTCTGCTCAAAAACAGAATGCAGGTCGTCTACACGCGCAGCGAAAAAGGCAGAGCCGCGCTGATGCTCTGCCGCAAGAATTCGGTCATGGGTCAGGCGAAGAAGGTCAATGTAAAGCGAGCGTCGATTTAAATTGAAAATGAAAAATGGAAAATGGAAAATTTTGGGCGGGACACCCGCACCCGATTTTTATTGCCGCAAAAACAATAACCCGGAGCGAAGCGACCCGTAATTTTCAACTTTCAACTTTCAACTTTCAATTAAAAAGGACGGAAGGTTTCCCTTCCGTCCTTTGCTTATGCCTGTGCGAACTTCTGCTTTACCTCGTTGATCTTGCACTGCTGTACCTGCTCGGTCGGGTACCAGCCCTTGGACTGCATCTTCGAGTAGATCTCGTCCTGCAGCCGAAGAGATGCGTTGAGCGAGGTGTTGAACGTCTGGTGGACGTCCGTGCTCGAGGATTCGATCGTGCCGTGCATGAACAGCTCGCATGCTCCCTTTTCGAGCATGAGCATATTTTCCATCAAATCTCTGTCATTCATCGCGCGCACCCCCTTACAGCAAGCCCATGAAGCTGCGGAATATCTCGCTGTGCTTCTGCTCAAGCTGCTGAGCAAAGCGTTTCAGCTCGCCGTCCTCGATCCTGCCCGCGGTGTCGCGGCACTGGGTCTGGAAATACTGCTCGTGGCCGAGCGCGTCTTCAACATACAATAATTCTTTTTCTGTCATGTCAATTACCTCCTGTGAGGTTATTGTTGACAGCTTCTCCTCAATTATTCAATCTTCGTGAACAAATATGAGGTCGCCTCGTTGTTATAATAAAATGTCAGCGTGAGCACTCCGCGGTCGTACTTGAGCTTCTCTTCCTTGTTGCCGTACATGATATCGACCGTGGTCTGGTTGAAGGTGTAGCTGCCGTTGTTCTCAACGCCGCCGAGGACTGCCTTGCAGCTTCCGTCCTCCTTGAAGTCAAAGCTGAATTCCTTGCCTTCGCTCTCGAGCTCGGAAAAGTTGATGATCTCGCCCTTTAGCTTGACCTTCGTCGCCTGCCATTTGCCGACGATTTTTGAGTTGTCGTCCGAGCCGCAGCCCGCAAAGCACAGCAGCACAGCTGCGCATATCAACAGACACGCGATTATTCTCCTCACGTTTCTCACCCTTTCGGTATCATTATAATCAGTATAGCACGCTTTCGGGCGTTCGTCAAATCCCGTCGGATTTTGCAGAGGCAGGTTTTGGGGGTAATTTTGCGGTATTTGCATGGAAATAATTCATTTTCGCGCTGCAGGAGCGGTTCTGACGCGCCGTTTTGCAATTATTGGCTGAAAAAACTGCATTTTATGCGGTTTATTTGTACGTGCGCCGATATTGACAACCGCCGCTTCGCTATGGTATCATGTATTTGTAATCTTATATCAGAAGGAGTATGCACAATGGCAAACATTGATTTAACAAAGTACGGCATCACAGGCGCCGCCGAAATCATTCACAATCCCTCCTGCGAACAGCTCTTCAAGGACGAGACCGACCCCTCTCTCGAGGGCTTTGACGTCGGCGTTGAGACCGAGCTGGGCGCTGTCAACGTAATGACAGGCGTTTACACAGGCCGTTCACCTAAAGACAAGTTCATCGTTATGGACGAGAAGTCAAAGGACACCGTTTGGTGGACTACTCCCGAGTATCCCAACGATAACCACCCCGCTACCGAAGAAACATGGGAAGCCTGCAAGAAGCTCGCTCTCGACGAGCTCAGCGGCAAAAAGCTCTATGTCGTAGACGCTTTCTGCGGCGCGAACAAGGACACCCGCATGGCTGTACGCTTCATCATGGAGGTCGCTTGGCAGGCTCACTTCGTTGAGAACATGTTCATCAAGCCCACCGCTGAGGAGCTCGAGAGCTTTGAGCCGAACTTCGTTGTTTACAACGCTTCCAAGGCTAAGGTCGAGAACTACAAGGAGCTCGGTCTGCACTCCGAGACAGCCGTTCTCTTCAACGTTTCAAGCCGCGAGCAGGTTATCCTCAACACATGGTACGGCGGCGAGATGAAGAAGGGTATGTTCTCTATGATGAACTACTTCCTGCCGCTTCAGGGCATCGCTTCAATGCACTGCTCCGCAAACACCGACATGGAAGGCAAGAACACAGCTATCTTCTTCGGACTTTCGGGTACAGGCAAGACCACCCTTTCCACCGACCCCAAGCGTCTGCTTATCGGCGACGACGAGCACGGCTGGGACGACAACGGCGTATTCAACTTTGAGGGCGGCTGCTATGCTAAGGTTATCGGTCTTGACAAGGAGAGCGAGCCCGACATCTACAACGCTATCAAGAGAGACGCGCTGCTCGAGAACGTAACCGTAAAAGAAAACGGCGTTATCGACTTCGACGACAAGAGCGTTACCGAGAACACCCGTGTTTCCTATCCCATCGAGCACATCGAGAAAATCGCGAAGAACGTAAACGGCGTTTCTGCGGGTCCCGCTGCCGAGAACGTAATCTTCCTTTCCGCGGACGCGTTCGGCGTACTGCCTCCCGTATCTATCCTCACTCCCGAGCAGACTCAGTACTACTTCCTCTCGGGCTTTACCGCTAAGCTCGCCGGTACAGAGCGCGGCATCACAGAGCCGACTCCCACCTTCTCCGCTTGCTTCGGTCAGGCGTTCCTCGAGCTGCACCCCACAAAGTACGCTGAGGAGCTCGTAAAGAGAATGGAAAAGAGCGGCGCAAAGGCGTACCTCGTAAACACAGGCTGGAACGGCACAGGCAAGAGAATCACCATCAAGGATACACGCGGCATCATCGACGCTATCCTCGGCGGCGACATCAAGAACGCTCCCACAAAGACTATCCCCTACTTCGGCTTTGAGGTTCCCACAGAGCTTCCCGGAGTTGACACAGGAATCCTCGACCCCAGAGATACATACGCAAATCCCGCTGAGTGGGACGAGAAGGCTAAGGACCTTGCCGCAAGATTCATCAAGAACTTCGACAAGTACACCACCAACGAGGCAGGCAAGGCTCTCGTTGAGGCAGGCCCCAAGCTCTGATTTGAGAGTTCAGAGTTAAATCGCTGATCAACAGAGGTTTGGCATTACGCCAAGCCTCTGATTTTTTAGAATTAAAAAGGCTCACCCTTACCGAGTGAGCCTTTAATTAATCTATTGTCAGCTTGCCTTCTTGCTCTTGAGCGAGAACTTGCTTTCCTCTCCTCTGAGGAGCTTTGCGAAATTCTCGTGGTGGCGCAGAATGATCAGCGCAGCGCCCGCGATAGCGAGGATCTCCACCCAGATGTTCGCAACTCCGAGGAACGGAAGGATTATCGGGCAGAAGAGCGACGCCGTGCACGAGGCGACGGACATGTATTTGAGCGTGAAGAGCACGAGTAAGAACAGCGCCATTGCCATGAGCGTCATTCTCCAGTCGACGAACCAGATCGTCGCAAAGCCTGCCATGAACGCCTTGCCGCCCTTGAACCTGTACCACACGGGGAAGCAGTGGCCGAGCATCGCGCAGAGTCCCGAGAACTGTGCGCCGAACTGCCACTGGTCAAAGTACGCCCACATCACCCACGCGGTGATGGATACGACGAACATCGTCTTGACCACGTCGAAGATCAGCACCAGCCATGTGACGAGTCCGTTGCCGTAGACGCGCTTGTAGTTGGTAAAGCCCGGATTGCCGCTGCCCTTTTCGCGGATATCCTCGCGGTGAAAGAGGCGTGAGGCGACGATCGCGCCGTTGAGACCGCCCATGAGGTAGGAAACGACCGCGGAAACCGCAAGTACGACCGCCATCATCATACGGTGAACCTCTCGCAGCTCTTGCCCCAGCTGAAAATGCCGACAGCGTCGGCGCCGATGGACGCGCCGATGATGGGTCCGATGTAGCCGATCTCGACCTTGACGTCCGGGAGCTTCTCGTTGAGGAGCTTCTCAACTTCCTTAGCCTCGTCCTCGCAGTCGGCGTGAACGACGTATATGAACTCGTTGTCCCCGGGGATAATGCCGTCGACGGTCAGGTTAACGATCTCCTCGAGGGAGTTGAGACGACCCTTGACCTTCTTGATAGCGATGTTGTCGCCGTTCTTGTCGGAAACGAGAATGGGCTTTACACCGAGCAGGTTGCCGAAGAACGCTGAGGAAGCCTTTACTCTGCCGGCAGCCTTGAGCGCGTTGAGCGAGTGTACGGTTACGAACTGGTTGACGTTGTTCTTTAGCTCGTCGAGCCTGTCGGCGATCTCGTCAGCGGAAAGACCCTCGTCGCGGAGCAGAGCGCCCTTTACGGCGACAAGACCCTCGCCGCCGCAGGCGTTCAGAGAGTCAACGCAGCGGATCGTTGCGCCGGGATAGTCCTTGAGCATCTCCTCGGCTACCTTTCTGCCTGTGTTGACGGAGCCTGAGAGCTTTGAGGAACAGGCGATGTAAACGATGTCGAAGCCCTCGTCGAGGAACTTCTTGAAGCCGTTCTCGAAGTTAACTGCAGGAACCTGAGTTGTGGTAACGCGGTTGCCGTCGCGGATAGTATCGTACAGATCCTTGGGGCTGTAGTATTCCCAGTCGAGGCTCGCGGGAGTTTCCTTCGCGTCGCGGACTGTGAACATCTGCAGATAATCAATGTCATACTTCTCTCTGATCGACTTCTTGAGGTCTGAGCAGGAGTCGGTGACGATTTTAATCTTTCTCATTATTATTCTCTCCTTATTCCAATATAATTATATAGTCATAAATCGGCTGGCCGCCGTCTATCATAACAACTTCCGTGCGTCTGTACGCCTTCGAAAGCTCCTTCTGCAGCTTATCGCTCTCGTCGGAGCTTACGTCCTCGCCGCAGCACACGAGCATGATGTCGTAGCGCTTGGCGTTCATCTTCTCGGCGAGCACAAGCGCCGCCTCTGCCCTGTCGGGTGAGTCGACATATATAGTATCGCCGACAAAGCCGATGTAGTCGTCCTTCCTGACGCTCACGCCGCCCATCTCGGTATCGCGGACAGCCTTTGAGACCGTGCCCGTTACTACGTCGGCGATGATCTCTTTGAGCGACTCGATGATAGCGTCGGTGTCGCCGATCTCTGTGTCGAGCATCGAGATAGCTGCATAGCCCTCGCCGATCGTCTTGCTGGGTACGACGCGCACGTCGGAGCCTTTGTAAATCTCAGCCGCCTGATTCGCGGTCATGATGATGTTTGAGTTATTCGGGAAAACGAAGATAACGTCGGCGTTGATCTGCTCGAACGCGGAGATCATATCCTCCGCCGAGGGGTTCATGCTCTGGCCGCCGTCGACAACTACGTCGCAGCCGAGGTTGAGGAAGGTTTCCTTTATGCCCTTGCCCGCCGCAACGCTGACGATTCCGAAGGGCTTACGGGGCTTTTCGATGCGTGACTTGAAGCTCTCGCCGCCGTGAACCTCGTTGTGCTGGAGGGTCATGTTCTCGACCTTTATCGTGAGGAACTCGCCGTACTGCTGTACGTGGTTGAAAACGTCGCCGGGCTTCATTGTGTGGACGTGAACCTTGACAATGCTGCCCTCCTTGAAGCAGACGACGGAGTCGCCGACGCTGCCGAGCCACTCAATCAGCGGATTTACGTCGAAGGTATCGATGTCGACCTTCGCGCGCTGCAGGCGGAGAAGGAACTCCGTGCAGTAGCCGAACTCGAGCACGCTGTCCTCTGTGAAGGCATTGAGGTCTACGTTCTTTCTCGCCGCCGATGTTTCGGCAAGCTCGGTCATCTCGCCCGAAAGCGCCTTTGCCATGCCCTCGGCGATATAAATAAAGCCTGCGCCGCCGCTGTCGACAACGCCTGCCTCCCTGAGCACGTCGAGCAAATCGGGTGTGCGCTCGAGCGAGCGGCAAAGCTCGTAGTGCAAGTCCTCGAAGTAGGTTTCCATGCTTGTTCCGCCCGTGATACAGGTGCCCGCGTAACGGACAGCGTCGCGGTATACGGTGAGGATTGTGCCCTCGACGGGTACAGACACCGCGCTGTAGCTCTCCTTGACGCCGCTCTCCATCGCCTTGTGGAAGGTGCGCACGTCAGCCTCGTCGACGCCCTCAAGACCGCGCGCGATTCCCGCGAAGATTCGCGAGAGGATTACGCCGCTGTTGCCGCGCGCGCCGAGCAGCATTCCGTTCGCGGCAAGACGCGCAGCCTCGCCCACGGAAGCAGGTTCGTCCGCGAGAGCAACTACGCCCGCGTCGATCGTCAGAAACATATTGTCGCCCGTGTCGCCGTCGGGGATCGGGAACACGTTGAGGTCGTTGACCTCCTTGACCTTGTTTTTTAGTGAAGCGGCGCCGTTTTTTATCATCGCGGCAAGCAGCGCTCCGTTTACCGATGTTGTATTCATATTAACTCCTTGAAGATAAATTGCGGAAATTATCCAAACGAATTAATTATAACACATAATTCGACATATTTCTACAGTTATTGTAATGTTTTTGCTGGAAATTTATCGGCTTTTTCACAGCAAACCGCCCGTACGTCAACCCCACCTATTGACTTTTTCTGCCGGAAAAGGTACAATAATGCCATAAAAAGAGGAGGCGGTGTTATGAAAAACAACCAACCGAAATCGAATAAGGGTCTGATAGCCGTTATGGTGCTGATTATCGTCGTGATTCTGATTCTCAGCGGCGTTGTCGGATATATGCTCTTCGGCGAGCAGCTCGGGCTGACAAAGCTCTTTTCGCACGAAACCACCGCTCCCGCGACCGGGGAAATAACCACCGCCGCCGTGACTACCGCCGAGCCTACCACAGCGGAGCCGACATGGGAGGTTCCCGATATCGTCGGCATGAAGGCTAACGACGCTTACACCGCCCTCAACCACGCGGGTACGAGGTTCGAGATCAAGCGCGAGTACAGCGAGGACGTCGACGCCGAGCACGTCATCAGCCAGAGCCCCGACGCGGGTACGGTCATCAAGGACTCTGAGAAGGTGCTCGTCATCATCTCGAAGGGCGTTGACCAGCCGAATACAACTCCGCCCGCGACCCGGCCCTCGACGGGCGCGACCTCGCCGACAAAGAAACACAGCTCGGGCAGCTCCGGCGACTACATTCTCGACGGCTCCGACAAGCGATACGTTAGCTTCAACGAGGTCACTCCGCTCAGCGAATGGGAAATGACCATCGCGCTCAACGAGATCTACGCGCGCCGCGGCAGGAAGTTCAGCACGCCCCCGCTGCAGAAATATTTCAGCTCAAAGAGCTGGTACAAGGGCACGATCTCGCCGTCGGACTTCAACGAAGGCTCGCTCAATCAGTATGAAGCGGCAAATGTACAGACGATCCTCGCGGTGATGAGTGAACGCGGATACAGATGATAAAAAAACACGGGTCAGTTCAGGCTGACCCGTGTGGTGTTTTAAAAGTATTTATTAATTGCTTCTTCGTGCAGCTCTTCACCTATCACGATTATGATTTCCTGACCGTTTTTTATCGGGGTGACGGACGTTTCTTCCCGGGTGGCGTTCAGCTCCTTCCAGCCGCTGTCGCTGAAAAAGCCCTTTATCCTGAACACGTTGCCGCAGCTCTTGTCCGCGAAGATTTTCTCTACCTTATCGCGCAGCACGTCCTCGGTGAAGCTGCGCTCCATGAAGTACACCGACTGATAGCCCTCGGTGTCGAGCCGCTTGACAAAGCTCTCGCTGCGGTAGCCGCTGCCGAGAATTTCCTCAAAATCCGCGTCAGTAAGCTCGTCCCACGGCTTTGTGATAACGTCCGCGCCGAACCTGCGCGCACAGCCGAATCGTTCCGCCGCGCGGTTGAGACGGCTGATCGTGTTCTGAATCTGCTCTGGAGTCGCGTTTTGGGATTTGCTCAGCACTACCCTGCCGGCGCCTGCGACCTGAGAGAGAAGGATATACTCGGACTGCTCGCTGAGCTCGCCGAGGTTCGCGTCGACGACCGCGATAACGCTGCCGATTTGGTACCAGCTGTCGAGCGGCGGCTCGCACAGTGAGTCGAAGAACTCGTCAACGTCAAAGATACCCGACGGCTCGATCAGCACGCGGTCGTAGTCTGACATTCCGAGCGCGATCAGCTTCGTCTTGAAACGGCGGCGGTGGCAGTCCGCGCAGCAGCCGCCCGCGACAGCCTCAACGCCGCAGCTCTCGCCCTCCAAGTCCTGCAGCAGCATTACGTCGACATTGACCGCGCCGTAGTCGTTCTCGAGAATACCGACGCGGCTTCCGCGCCGCAGAAGGAAGTCTGTATAGCGGCGGATAAAGGTAGTCTTGCCCGCGCCGAGAAAGCCCGTTATCAGGTCGATTTGCTTCATCTTCCGAGCACCGCCGCGAAGTCGCCGAGCTTTGCCTCGTTCTCCTTGTGCGCGTCCTTCTTGTTAGGCTCGAAGAATATCATCTCAGGCTCGATCTTGTCCTTTCCGAGGCACTTAGCGAGCTTTCTGTTAGCCTTCTCCGCTCCGTTGCCGAGCTGTGTGAAGAACGCCGCGAGCTCCTTGCCGCCGAGAGCGTCCCTGTTGTCCTCAATGAACGTGCGGATCGGCGGTGCGGGCGAGCTCGCCCATACGGGAGAGCCGAAAACGACGCGGTCGTATTTCTCCGCGTTGAAGTGATAGGGCTGCAGCTTCGGCTTTGAGCCTGCGACAGCCGCTCTGCCGCCGACGATGAATTTCTTCGCGCCCTCATTCGGGTACTCCTTCACGGGGGTGAGCCGCAGCAGATCAGCGCCTGTTTTTGCGGCGAGCTGCTGAGCGATTTTCTTTGTGAATCCGCCGAGGGAATAGTAAACAATTACGGTTTTCATATCTGTGGCTCCTTTCGCAGTCATTATTATATTATACATAATATTATAAACTTTTGGGATGATTTTTTCAATAGATATTGCAGAAATACTGTGCCTTGTGTTATAATAGGTACAATCTTTTGTCTTGAATGACATAATGAAAAGGAGAATTGAAGAAAAATGGAAAAAAGAGGTATGTGGAGTTCCCGCCTTACCTTTATCCTTGCCGCTGTCGGTTCCGCGGTAGGATTGGGCAACGCGTGGAGATTCCCGGGTCTCGCCGCTAAGCACGGCGGCGGTACGTTTCTGGTGGTTTACCTGCTGGCAATGCTGCTGATGGGTATTCCGCTTCTTATGATGGAGATTTCGATCGCGCGCAAGTTCCGCCGCGGCGCTATCGAATCCATGCGCGGTATCGGCAAGAAATGGGAGTTTGTCGGCTGGGCGGCAACCTCGAACGCGTTTGTAATCGTCTGCTACTATTCGGTTGTATTCGCGTGGGTTATCCTGATGTTCGTAAACTCGTGGCAGTTCGCCGGCATGACAGCTGACAACGAGGCGGCTTCAACCCTGTTTTTGAACCTGACACAGACCACAGCCGCTATCGACGGCGGCAATATCCCCGGCATCGTGCTCGTTTGTCTGCTCATCGCGTGGGGGCTGATCTTCTACTGTATCCGCAACGGCGCGAAGTCCGTCGGCAAGGTAGTAAAGTTCACCGTATTCGCCCCCGTAGTTCTGCTGCTTATCATGGCGGTCAAGGGCTGCACGATGGAAGGCGCTATGGACGGCATCAAGATGCTCTTCGTTCCCGACGTCAACGCGTTCTCTGACCCGACGCTCTGGGTCGACGCTATCGGTCAGGTATTCTACAGCCTGTCGATCATGATGGCTATTATGTTCGCTTACGGCTCCTACGTCGGCGACGACGCGGATATCGCGGCTGACGCGATGATCATCGCGTTCTCCGACATGGCGGTCAGCGTTCTCTCGGGTATCGTAATGTTCTCGACCATGGGCGGTACCGGAATGCTCGGCGACATCACCGCGAGCGGCATCGGCACTGCGTTCTTCGTATATCCCACCGCGATCGTCAACCTCACCAACATCGGCTGGCTCAACGCGGCGTTCGGCGCTATCTTCTACTTAATGCTTATCACACTCGCCATCGACTCGGCGTTCTCTATCGTTGAGGGTATCTCGGCGGCGATCTCCGACAAGTTCCACCTCAAGCCCAAGACCGTAACCATCGCGGTCTGCGCTATCAGCGGACTTATCTCGCTCGTATTCATTACACAGGCAGGTCTTGCGTGGCTCGACATCGTGGACAACTGGACTAACCAGATCAACCTCATTCTCATCGGTATTCTCGAGTGCATCGCGATCGGCTGGACATTCAACCTCCGCAAGGTGCTCACCGAAGTCAACCGCAACGCAAAACGCTTCAAGATGCCGTTCGCGTGGTTCGCGGCTTCGATCAAGTTCATCTCTCCGCTGCTGCTCGCGGGTCTGTTCGTTTGGAACATGATCACCCTCTTCTCAACCGAGGGCGGCTACGGCGGATATCCCATCTGGGCGCAGATCGTCGCAGGCTGGGCTGTATCGGTGCTCGTATTCATCAGCGGATTCATCGCCAAGGGCGTTATCGCAAAGATGAAAAAGAAAGGCTACACCGAGGACGAAATCGTCTGGAAAGACTAGTGCAAAAAAGGCTGACCGCAAGGTCAGCCTTTGATTTTTCGCTGATTAATCAAAAAACAAATGCTCGATTAGTATCTTTACGCCCATAGCTATGAGCACTATGCCGCCGACAAGCTCCGCCTTTGACTTGTACTTCGCGCCGAACACGTTGCCGATCTTCACGCCGACCGCCGAAAGGATAAAGGTAGTCGCGCCTATCATCGACACCGCGGGCACTATCGAAACATCGAGGAAGGCGAAGGTCACGCCCACAGCGAGCGCGTCTATGCTCGTTGCCACCGCGAGCGGCAGCATCGTCTTTGGCGAGAAGGAGTCGTTGAGGTTCTCCTCCTCGTTCTTGACCGCCTCGCGGATCATGTTCGCGCCGATGAGCACCAGAAGCGCGAAGGCTATCCAGTGGTCAATGCTCTTTATAAGGCTCTCGAACTGCCTGCCCAGCAGCCAGCCGATAACGGGCATAAGCGCCTGAAAGCCGCCGAAGTACAGTCCGCAAATGAGATTGTGACGGGGCTTCAGCCGTCTTACCGACAGACCCTTGCAGATCGACACGGCGAAGGCGTCCATCGACAGTCCCACCGCGATTACGAATAACTCAAGATATGACATAATAATCTCCTAAAATACGAGCTGAACGAGCACCATGTAGAACGCTACGCCCGCGAATACGCTTATCAGGGTGTTGCGCTTCCAGACGTGCAGCCCCACGACGAGCGCCGCCGCCAGAAGCTCGGGTATGCAGTACGGATACTCTATCAGCGACTTGCCCTTGAAGCAGTAGACGACGAGCATTCCTATGACAGCATATGGCAGTACAGTGCCGAGATATGTGATAACGCGCGGCCTTTTTCGTCCCTCGGGGAAGAGTATGAACGGCGAAAAGCGCACAAACGCCGTCACCGCCGCCATCACCGCTATGAGTATCAGCGAGTATGGTGTGTTGATAACGCCGTCAATCATCGCTCTCCACCTCCGCTTTCTTCCCGGTTCCGCCGTCGGGTTCGGGCTGAGTCTTGTCGAGCTTCCTGCGCAGGATAACCAGCTCGAAGGCTATCAGCGTCATCGCGGGAATGATGAACATGTCGGGGCCGAAGGCGAACAGACATACCGCCGTTGTCGCCACGCCGAGGATCGCGGGCAGGTGCTCCTTTGTGCTGAGCCACTGTTCGACCATTATCACAATGAAAAGCGCGGTCATCGCGTAGTCTATGCCCTCGTTTGAAAACGGCAGCACGCCGCCGATTATCGCGCCGAGGGTGCAGCCCGTTATCCAGTAGAGGTGGTCGAGGGCCGTCAGGAAAAAGTAGTATTTCCGCTTGCTTATCGTGTCGTCGAGCTGCGCGGAACAGACGACGGAGTAGGTTTCGTCGGTCAGACCGAAAATCAGGTACGGCTTGACAGCGCCCATGCCCTTGTACTTGTCGAGCAGCGAGAAGCCGTAGAAAAAGTGGCGCGCGTTGATTATCAGCGTCATGAAGGCGGTGGTGAGTATCGTCGCGCCGCCCGCGAGAAAGTCGACGCCCGCGTACTGACCCGAGCCCGCGAACATGGTTATGCTCATGAGTATCGCCCACCAGAAGCTGTAGCCCTTGCTCTCGAGGAGCACGCCGAAGCCGAAGCCGAGGGCGAGATAGCCCGCAAGTATCGGCAGGCTGTCGCGAAATGCGCGTTTGAAAGTCCGTTTTGTCATAAATCTTCCTTCTGTAATCCGTATCCCAAATTTTTCATATCAATATTTAAACAGCCGCGTGCCGAGTATCCGGAAGCGGCTGCGGTTGAAGTCGATAACTCCCTCTTTTTTCAGCTCGCCGAGAGTCCGCGAGAGCGACGCCCTGTCGACCGCGAGGTAATCCGCAAGCTCCTCGCGCGAGAACGGCACAGTGAATTCGTAGCACCGCACTCGTTCGGCGTAGTAGTACAAAAAGCGCATGACCTTGTCCCTGACGGTGCGCTTTGAGAGGCAGGCGAGGTGCTGGGTCATCTCGTAGTAGAGGTTCTTCTGACCCGCGATGAGGTTGACGAGGATCTTGTGCTGAACCTGAACGTCGCCGAGCTCCTGTACGCGGATAGAGTCGGGCGTGAACATTATCATCTCAGCGTCCGACGACGCGACGAACTCAACAAGCGAGTTCTGGTAGTCGAGCATCGAGCAGAGAAGTCCGCTTGTTTCGCCGTCCTCGAGCGAGCGCAGAAGCGTGCGCGTGCCGTCGTAGCCCACGCTGTAGATGTGGGTCACGCCCGTGATAACAAGCCCTATCATGTGTGAGAACTCGCGGTCAAGGCGCATTCGCTGACCTTCGTAAAGCTCGACGTAGACAGGGTTTGCGTGGACGATGAAGGAGCGGATTTCGTCGCGGTTCATGCCGCGGAAAAGCACCTTGGACTGTAATATTTCAATGTGTTCCTCGCGGAAATGGTCGAGATATCTTTCCATATAATTTCACCTTAATGATTATAACATATATTTTTGCAAATGCAACAGATATGCAACAAAAAAGCAACGTTACTTATCGCGGGAACACTTCCCGCGAAAATGCAACGCTGCCTGAATATTTAACCTATAGTACGCGAGGAGCCCGCGGGCGCTTGCCCGCTGTCAAACCTCTTTTTATTGCTTGTTCCTGCGCCAGATGAAGCCGCTGTAGGGCTTGTCGCGTTCCATTGCGAGCGAGATCTTGTTGCTGATGTTCTGCTTCTCCCTGACGGTGAGCTTCTTCTTGAGCTGCGTCTGAGAGAGCCACTCGGCAGCCTTGCCGCAAGAGGCAAAGGTGATCTCGAACTCGTCGCGGAGAGCCACTACGCTGTGCTTGCCGGTATGGACGATATCCGCCGGGGAGGGAAGCTCCTCCTCAAACGGGCACTTGTCGATGACCTCGCTGCGCGACCGGAAAAATACCTCGCGCAGATATACCGCGTCGTCGAGGGAGTTGTGCCGCTGCACGATCTCCTCGCCGCGGTAGTAGGACACAGCCTTCGCAAGTCCGATGGAACGCTTCATCTTGAAATGCCGTCTGAGCTCGACCGAAAAGTCGACTATGTTGGCGATGATCAGGCTCAGAGCAGTCTGGGCGCTGAAATCCGTGACCGCACCGACCGTGTTGAGCGCAAACCGCCTGTCACAGTCGCCGTAGCAATAGAACTTCAACGCCTCGCTTTTGTCGAGCCAGTCGTAGAAACGGGCGAAAACCTCGTCCGCCTCGGGCGCGGCGAGAACCTCCCCGCGCGTTATGCCCGTCAGCTTGGTGATGAAGTCAGTCACCTTTTTCGGTTTTTTCGGGCGCACCAGAGAGTAGAAGCTCCGTCCGCTCTCGTCAACACAGCCCACCGAGATTATCTCCTCGGCAAACTGCGACGCCTCAAAATCGATGAAATACCTCATAGTCGTCCCTTTTTTTAAGCGTTCCTTATAGATAGAAAAACAGCACCGCCGCGTTTGCTTATAGAAGACATTCTGTGTTTTATTCTTCACGCGGCAATGCTGCAAGTTTTGAACATCAGGTTCTGCCATCCTTTAGTTCATTACAATTATATCATCTTTTTCAATATAATACAAGTTAATTTGGAAAACAATGTTGCTATTTTCCGGTGCCTCTTCTGTCATTTTTTGTAACAAGATATAATACGCGCTGATTTTCATGGCTTTTTTCGGTCATTTCAGTGCAGTTTCTGCCCCGGAAATATCATATTGTCAAAAATACCCCCAAAATTACCCGACGCATTGGCAGTTCATATAAAAAGCAGCTTTTCGCCGCAAAAATTTCTCTCAGGGAATTGACAGACCGCGGCAAAATAATATATAATAATCTAAATATCGATAACAGCCTATCTGAAAACCAAAACTTTGTATAATTTACGAGAGAGAGATGGAAGGTATATGAAAAAATCAAGAATTGCCCTTTCGGTGATCCTTGGCTCCGTGGTTCTGGTTTCCGCTGTCGCGGTAAGCATCTTCGTCGTCGCGAACGACACCGCCGCGTCGTCCCCGGCTCAGACCGCCGACGTCGCAAAAATGTCGCCCGCCTCGCTCAACGAAAATGCCGCGCTTCCCGTTCAGTCGCGCGGTGTGATCGACACAATCAAAAAAACCAGCTATGAGCCCGACCGCATTGACCTTTCGTGGGACGCTGCCGACGACGCCGACGGATACTCTGTCTATATCTGCGACAGGGACAGCTCCGAGGACTACGTCAAGGCAAAGGACGTCACCGAGCCAGAGGTTTCTATCGGTGAGCTCAAGAGCGGCACCCAGTACTGGATCAAGATCGTTCCCTACACCGTGATCGACGGCGAAACGAGAGAATATCCCGAGTCCGTCAAGAAAACCGCCACCCAGGCAGGCGAGGTCTCGAACCTCCACGTCCTGCACAGCTCCGACGAGATGGAGATCGGCTGGGACAAGTCCGACACCGCCGACAGCTACCGCGTTTACCGCTCCGTCGAGGACGGCAAGTACACGCTCGTCGGTGAGATAAACGACGCCGACAAGACCTCCTTCGCCGACGACGACGTCAAGGAAGGCGTTCTCTACACCTACAAGGTCTGCGCGAACCGCACTCTGTACAACGGCGTCAACTACCCCTCAGAGGGCAGGACGATCCAGCTCGTCTGCGGAATGAGCGCGCCTACCGACCTCATCGCGACAAGCGAGGCGTCCAGAGTTCACCTGAGCTGGAACTACAACACCTATGCCACGGGCTACAACATCTATGTCGCTCACGGCGACAGCGACCTCGAGTACCTCGACGCGACCGAGAGGAACTACTTCATCACCGACAAGCTAACCGCAGGCGACACCTACACCTTCCGCGTTGAGCCGTACTATGTGCTCGGCAATAACAAGGAAGCCCGCGGCACATACACCACCTGCGAGATCGAGGTTTCCAAGGCGGAGGGCAAGAACAACGCCGCCACCGCCGCCGGAAGCGGTACGTATATTGAGATCAGCATTTCGCAGCAGCACCTCTGGTACTACGAGAACAACGAGCTGTATCTCGACACCGACGTTGTTACAGGCAACAACGACGGCGAGTGCAACACTCCCACAGGCCGCTACAGCATCAGCTCACGCGCTGTCAACACCACCCTCACAGGCCCCGGATATTCGTCCTTCGTCAACTTCTGGCTGGGCTTCAACGGCGGTATCGGAATCCACGACGCGAGCTGGCGCTCGTCCTTCGGCGGCACTATCTACAACGGCAACGGCTCTCACGGCTGCGTCAACACGCCTTATGACAAGGTAAAGATCCTCTATGAGCGCACCTCATACGGCACGCCCGTAATCGTATATTAAAAGCAAAAACGCACGCTGAACGCGTGCGTTTTTCTTATTCTCATACAGCAGCTTATCCGCCCTCGAGATCGCCTCGTGAACGGCGCTGAGGTCTGCGGCTGTCAGTCTGACAAAGCCGTAGGCAAAGCTCAGCTCGGGTCTGCCCTTGTCGGTCGAGTATTCCCTGAGGCAGATATCCGCGCCCACATAGGACGGTATCATGCGGCTGAGCGAATGCCTGTTATAAAGATGGGTAAGGCTGTCGTGGTTGGCTATATCCTCGAGCGCGCCGTTGAGCTCCTCGACGCGGAGCTTCTGATTAAGGCTGTTGACCCCGACGCGGTAGCGCACGATCGAGCTGCCGACGAGTATCAGGATAAAGAGCGTGTAGTTGATCGGCTGGATCTTGCCGGGCTTGAGCCAGTACAGCAACGGTTCTTTGAGCTTCATGCAAATTACCTCGTAACTATTATTTTGTTTTAAAAAATTTATGGAGCAATTGTGCTGATTGGTACATTGCTCACTGTTATTTTAACACTATTTGAGGGTGTTTTCAACATCTGCGGCGCAAGTCTTTTCACGATTCCGAAATTTCATAAAAAAGTACAAATGCCCGCGGCAACGCCTTTTGTTTTTGTCGTTATTCCGTATTTTTCCGCACTCAAAAAACGTATTTATTTGTGGAAATCGTTGACGTTCGGTCGATTTTTGTATATAATTATAGTATCTTATTATAAGGAATGTAAATTATGGGAACCGTTATTTTTTGGATCATTTTCTGGATAGTTATCGCTGTGCTCGCGTTCTGTCCGCTTTATTTCATCTTTCTCTTCATCGTCGGGCTATTCGTCGACATGAATAAGGAGTACGAGCACGACAGCAAATTCTTCCGCTTCCTGCTGACGAACTCCACCGCCGTCGCGGCAAAGCTCATTCGTATCCGCGTCAAGGTCACGGGCAGAGAGCTTCTGCCGAAGGATACAAGGTACCTGCTCGTGTGCAACCACCGCTCGAAGTTCGACCCGATACTGACATGGTACGCCTTCGGAAAGGAACAGCTCTCGTTCATCTCGAAGCCCGAGAACTTCAAGGTGCCGGTCTACGGAAGGATTATCCACCGCTGCCTGTTCATGGCGATCGACCGCGAGAATCCGCGCAACGCCATGAAAACCGTCAACCGCGCCGCCGATCTGCTCAAGCGCGGCGAGGTCAACGTCGCCGTTTATCCCGAGGGCAGGCGAAACTACGACGAGGGTCTGCTGCCCTTCCACGGAGCGATGTTCAAGATCGCCCAGAAGGCGAACGTCCCGATCGTGGTCATGACCGCGAAGGGCACGTATGAGATCCAGAAGAACTTTCCTCTCCACCGCAGCCATGTCGAGCTCGACGTTCTCGGGGTGCTGTCTGCCGAGGAGATAAAGGGTATGAAAACGACCGCAATCGGCGAGAGGGTCGCCGGGATCATGAATAAAAATCTGTGAGGCGAACAATTATGAAAACCTACGTTATCTACAACAAAAAGTCCAACAACGATCAGGGCGCCAAGGGCGCGTTCAGGATCAAGGAGATCTGGACGCAGAAGGAGCTTGTTTACAAGGAGGTCAATGAGTTCGACACCTATCAGGAGCTGTTCGACAGCATCTCGCCCGACGACGAGGTCGTTGTCTGCGGCGGCGACGGCACGCTGAATTTCCTCGTCAACGAAATCGACTGCGACTCCATCGAGAACCGCGTCTACTATTACCCCACGGGCAGCGGCAACGACTTCTGGACCGACATCGGCAAGAGCGCCGAGGACGGCCCCGCGCTGATCAACGATTACCTCGTCAGGCTGCCGTCCGTCATCGTCAACGGCATGACAAAGAAATTCATCAACGGCATCGGCTACGGAATCGACGGCTACTGCTGCGAAGAAGGCGACCGTCAGCGCACAAAGGCGGGCGACAAGCCGATCAACTACACCTCCATCGCGATCAAGGGACTGCTCTTCCACTACAAGCCCACCCGCGCGACGATCACCGTCAACGGCGAGACCCATGTTTTTGACAAGGCGTGGCTCGCTCCCACGATGAACGGCAGGTTCTACGGCGGCGGCATGATGGCGACTCCCGACCAGGACCGACTCAACACGCAGAGAACAGTCACTACTATGGTTATGTACGGCAAGGGCAAAATAGGAACGCTCGCCGCCTTTCCGTCAATCTTCAAGGGCGAGCACGTCAACAAGACAAAAATCGTCAAGACCTTCGTCAGCAACCGCGTCAAGGTAGCGTTCGACAGACCCGTCGCGCTCCAGATCGACGGCGAAACCGTCCTCAACGTCAGAGAGTACGAGGTCATCACGGCGGAATAAAATAAAAATCCCTTCCTCGGCGGAAGGGATTTTTTTATTCGGCAGTTTGCAGCAGGAACTTGTCCAGCACCTTGACCGTCTTGTCGGCGGCGAGGCGGCAGAACTTCACGAAGTCCATGCCCTTGTTCTCGTCGAGGTCGTCCGAGATCGCCCTGAGTATCGCGAACGGAACCCCGAAGCAGCGGCAGACGTGTCCGATAGCCGCGCCTTCCATCTCACACGCGACCGCGCCGAAGCGGTCGTTGAGCAGAAGGCGTTTCTTTCTGTCCGAAATGAATACGTCGCCGCTCGCGATTATGCCCTGAGCGACGCGAGTGCCGGGCAGCTCCTTACAGATCACCGCGAGCCTTGTCGCGGCTGCCTTGTCGCAGTCAAAATACGTGCACATTCCCTGACCGGGGAGGTTGACCTCGCCCTGCTTGTAGCCGAGGGCGGTGCCGTTCATGTCGTGCTCGACCGCCTTGCTGCCGACAACAAGGTCGCCTACGCTGACGATCGGCGAGAGCGCGCCCGCGACGCCGCTGTTGATGATCAGGCTCGGGCTGTATTCGCGGATAAGCGTCGCCGTACACATCGCGGCGTTGACCTTGCCCTCGCCGCAGACGACGATAACGGCCTCTCTGCCGTGCAGAGCGGCGGTGTAGAACTTCATTCCGCCGATGATTTCTTCCTTTACGTTTTCCGAGAGCGCGACGATTCCGTCCGCCTCAAGCTGCATTGCGCAGATAATACCAATCATTTCCTACTCCTTGATCTCTATGAAAAATTATCCGTCTGGTACATGATTATCGAGAGAGCCGCCAATGGCGCTGTCTCCGCGCGGAGGATACGCCTGCCCAAGGTCGCCGCGACTGCTCCGCTCTGCACCGCGAGCTCCGCCTCGCTCTCCTCAAAGCCGCCCTCGCTGCCGATGAACATTCCGACGCTCTCCGGCTTCTCGCTGAGGATCTCCTTCACGCTTTCGCCGCCGAGCTCGTAGAAGAATATGTTCCGCCCGTTTTCAGCCGACTGCTCCACCGCCTGCGCGAATGACACACACTCGCCGACCTGCGGAATAATTCCTCGGCGGCTCTGCATTGCCGCCTGCAAGGCGATTTTCTGCCACCTCTCGCGCTTCTTGCGCATCGACTTTTCGTCGGGACGCGACACGCACCTCGCGCTGAGCACGGGCACGATACGGCTGACTCCGAGCTCGACGCACTTCCGGACGATGTAGTCCATCTTGTCACCCTTCGGAAGCGCCTGATAGAGCGTCACGAACACGTCCGGCTCGTTCTCGCACCTTTTGCGCGAAATTATGCGCGCTGTCACGCAGTCGCCCGAGACGTTCTCCATCACCGCCTCGCACTGTTCGCCCGAGGGTGTGACGATCGTCACCTCTTCGCCCTGACGAAGCCGCAGAACCCTGATGTGCTTTGCGTTCTCGCCGTCAAACTGATAGACGTCCGAAGGCACCCCGCCCCCGGAGAAAAACCATGCCATACGCATTACTCCGTTCTATAGTATATAAATATAATACTCCAAATCAAAAATAATTGCAATATTAAATATATCGTGCTAAAATAATCAGAGAGGTGACTGCTATGGTAACATTGACATCTGCCGACATCATGGCTCTGCTCAAAAAGAACGGGCTCGAGCCTGACAAGGTCGAATTTGAGGTGGTCGAAAGGCTCCGCGAGAAAAATCTCAAGGTCGCGACCGCCGAGAGCTGCACTGGCGGCCTGATAAGCGAAAGAATCACGCGCGTCAGCGGTGCAAGCGAGGTATTTGACTGCGGCGTATGCTCCTACGCGAACGAAATAAAAGAAAAGCTGCTCGGTGTTCGGCACGACACGCTGAGCATACTCGGCGCAGTATCAGCCGAAACCGCGATACAGATGGCTGAGGGCGTCAAAAAGCTCTCGGGCGCGGACATCACCGTCAGCGTTACGGGAATCGCGGGGCCCTCGGGCGGAACCTCCGAAAAACCCGTCGGACTTGTATTCCTCGGGATTTGCAGCGAAACCGACGCGTACGCCGTCAAGCTGCTCCTCGGCGAGGACAATGAGCGCGACTATATCCGCGCGATGGCGAGCACAGCTGCGCTGTTCATCGTGCTCGAGGAAGTACACAAATACATCGTCATCAGCTGAGGTGGAACCATGCCCAAAAGCGCTAACCAGAAAAAGAAGCTGATTTATCTTCAAAAAATCCTTCTCGAAAAAACCGACGACGCCCACGCAATGACCGTTAATGAGCTCAAGGAAGCGCTCGCCGCCTACGATATCCACGCCGACCGCAAGACGCTCTACGACGACCTCGAGCTGCTCGGCGGCTGCGGACTCGATATCTGCACTATCCGCACCAACACCGTGCGCTACTACGTCGGCAACCGCGACTTCCAGCTCGCCGAGCTGAAGCTCCTCGTCGACGCGATTCAGAGCTCGAAGTTCATCACGCGCAAAAAGAGCCTTGAGCTTATCGGCAAGCTCTCGCACCTCGTAAGCGAAAACGACGCAAAACAGCTTCGGCGGCAGGTCTTTGTCACCAACCGCGTCAAGAACGTCAACGAGAAGATATACTACAGCGTCGACATTCTTCACAACGCCATCTCCGCCGACAGGCAGATCAGCTTTATCTACTACAAGTACGAGGTCGACTTCACCTCGCCCGAGAGAATCAAAAAGGTACCAAAAAAGGACGAGCCGTATGCGGTATCTCCGCTCGCGCTCTGCTGGGACGACGAGAACTATTACCTCATCGCCTTTGACAGCGCAGCGGGGATCATCAAGCACTTCCGCGTCGACAAGATGGAGCGTATCGAACAGCTCGCCGCACCGCGCGAACACAACGATATCATCGACGCCTTCAACCCCGCTCAGTACGCAAAGGCGGTTTTCTCGATGTTCGGCGGCGAGGAAGCCGACGTAAGGCTCTCCGTCGACAACGACAAGATCGGCGTTATCGTCGACCGCTTCGGCACGGATATCATCATCTCACCCGAGAGCGACAAAACTTTTACTGTCAATTTACGTCTTATTTTAAGCCCCCAATTCTACGCGTGGCTCTTCGGAATGGAAAACAAGATAAGAATTATTTCTCCCGAATATGTGAAAATTGCTTTTTACAACAAGATATTGGTGGTATCATCACGGTATTAATGGTCATTTCTTGCTTTTATGTCAATTTTTTATCTTTATGGCAAAAAAACATTGACAAAATACCATTTATTTGATAGAATGATTGTACAATAGGATAAGTTTACACAGCACATTACTTGAACAAATTTTGGGGGATTTCTCATGAGTATTGAACTGCTGAATGCAACTTCGGCATCCAACTCGGCGTTCAGAGTCGTGTGCGGAACCATGCCTCGCGTTGAGAAGAGCATCTCACATCATGAGGCGTTGTTCGGTCACATAAAGCATGGCACTGTCACGCTGGAAACCGCCGACGGAGCAACACAACTGAATCAGGACGATATCTACTTCATATCGCCCAACACAAGGTACAAGCTGACCAAGTATGAAGCCGAAATTAGTGTTATCACCATTAATTTCACAAACCCTGCAGCCGTGACGCAGGACTACCTGGCGCAGAGCATTATCCGTGCTCTGATCAACGGCAACTGCACCAGCTACGCGAAGATTTCTCCGATTGAAGCTCCGCACAGCCGCATTCTGAACTGCATCTCGATTGCCAAGAAGGCTGAGTTCGAGAAGCCTGACTTCTTCCAGCTGCTTGTCTACGGCAAAATGTATGAGGCGTTCTACGAGCTCTTTGCCAACAAGTACGTCCGCATTGTCGACGCCGAGAGCAAGAGCAAGAAGTACCGCGCTCTGCAGAGAGTCACGAACTACATCGACGAGCACTACATCGACGGCCTCTCTCTCGACGAGGTTGCAGCCGCGACAGGAATCAGCCGCTACTATGTATCGCACCTCTTCAAGGAGCTTATGGACACCACCTTCGTGGGATATGTCAACAAGCTTCGTCTGAACCGCGCGGCGATGCTGCTGATGACCTCGGACAGCCCGATTATCGAAATCGCGGCGCTCTCGGGCTTCAACAACCTCTCGAACTTCAACCGTGCGTTCAAGCTGCACTTCGGCAAAACTCCGTCAGCATACCGAAAATCCTAATTGCACCACGTCCCGTTTCCGATGAGACGGGACGTTTTCCTTTTAAATAGCGGAGCATGTCTGCCAACTATCTCCCCTTGAAATCCGCGCAAGCTTGTGCTATAATAGGAACACATTATCAGAATTCAAGGTGAAAGAATGAATAAATTATCCGAGTTTTTCAAGAACCACAAGAAGGTCGTGATGATTTCCGCCACCGTGCTGGCTCTCGCCGTCATCGGAACGGTGGTAATGCTGACCGGCGGTCTGTGGAAGGCAGGCGACGGTGAGGCTACCGCGCTGCCTGCCTCGAACATCTACCCCACAGCGCGCGCGACGGCGGACTCCGTTAACACACCGCCGGCAACCTCAGTTCCCAAAACGACAGCGGCTGCAGCAACAAAGACAACCGAAAAGGAAAACACAACCACAAAGCCAAGCACGACCGCGCCGAGCTCGACGGCTCCCGACGGCACCGTACCCTTCGCCACCGCAATCGCGCCCGATACTCCTGCCGACTATCAGACTCAGTGGGACGCGGGTTATCTCGTAGCCATCGACAACCCCGACTACACCTACTCCTGCTACCACATTTCGCTCACCGACGAGGATCGTGACCTGCTCGAGAGGCTCTGCTACGGCGAATTCGGCTCGGGCGGATTTATCGGAGCCGCGATGATCGCACAGTGCGTCAGGGACGCGATGTGCTTTGACGGCTATTCCACGGTCGAGGACGTTATCAAGTACTGCCGCTACGACGGCAGCACCACCAGCGGCACCAGCGATGAGTGCGTTCAGGCTGTGCGCTATATCTTCGACGACGACGGCAGCGCGGTTCAGCACCGCATGCTCTATATGTACAACCCCTACATGGTCAAGAGCGCCTTCCACGAGAGCCAGAACTTCATTCTCAGCTATCAGGGCGTCAGATTCTTCGACCGTTTCGGATATTGATTCTCCGCCTTTTTAAATGTTCATCTGCATTATTGGTATCATGAACGGCGGGTCAGACGTTTGCGTTTGCGAAAAATGCAGCTGTCCCTGTTATACCTTTGTACTGAATCAAATAAATCCAAACTCAAACTTTAGATTAATCCGTAGGGGAGCTCCTTGTGGGCTCCCCTTCAAATTTGCAGAACAACTGCAATTTTGAAAGACAGCCGCAAGGGCTGTCACTACGTAATACTGCCAACTAAAAAAGGCTTGACCGAAGTCAAGCCTTTCTTTTATGCCTTTAATTACTTGAGATATGTGCCGTTTTCGCCGATCTTGCCGCTGATGCCCTTGAAGCCGCCTGCGCAGCATACATATACTCTCATGTTGCCCTTGCCGATGGAGGGAACGCTGAGTCTGCCGCCGGATACGGTCTGTCTGTCACCTGTTACGGCGTCGATGTAGAGGCCGTCGGGAAGTCCCGTGAAGGTCGCGCCGCCGGAGATGGCTACGCACGCGAGGCTGTCTACGCCGTTAGCGGTGTAGCGGCGTGTGAACGCCATGTTGCCGCCAGATACGTTAGAGGTTGTGTACTGACCCTTCTGGAGAGCGGGTACAGCGCGTCTGATCTGGTTGAGCTGCTGGAGGTGCTTTGCGAGAGGCTTGTTGAGTGTTGTCGCAACCGCGCCGCTCGCGCCTGTGTACTTACCGAAGTCGGTAGCTGTTACGCTGCCCTCGATGTTGTCGCCGAAGTAAGCACGGCCTGTCTTGCTCAGAGGAGCGTTGGGGCCGACGTCGATTTCGGCGCCCTTCTGGAACTCGATCTCGGAGCCGTAGTAGATACACGGAATTCCGCGGAATGTCCACATGAGATCCATGTTCTCAGCCCATGCCTGCTCGCCGCCGATGTAGCGTACCTTCTGGCAGAAGTCGGGAGAGTAGTCGTGGGAGTCAACGTAGGTTACGTTCCATGTGGAGTCGTTGAACGCGTGATCCTCACCCTTCGCGGTGTCGAACGCCTTGTTCGCGTTCTCGAAGTTCCAGTGCATGGTGAAGTCGATAACGCCTGTGCCGTTCCACTTGGAATAGTCGGGAGCATGGTAGGTCACGCCGTTGAGGAATGCGTTGGTGCTCTTCTCGGGAACGCTCTTCTCCTGATACTGGCCGTAGTGCTCCATGGATTTCTTGATGTTTGTGCCGTTATGAGAGGAATCGGTGAACGGAGTTGTGCTGAAGTTGCCGATCCACTTGATGTCGGTTTCCTTCCATGTGTAGAAGAAGCAGGAGTCGGACGCGCCGCCCTCGTTGATGAACTCGCTCCAGCGTGCGCAGACCTCGCCGAAGATGTAGAAGTTCTTGTACTGGCCGCCTGTGAAGTGCGGGAAGTACGCGCTGTTGAGCGTCCAGCGGTTTATGTGCTTCTCTGTGTCAAGACGGAACGCGTCAACGCCCATGTTTACATACTGGGTGTACGCTTCCTTGATGTAATCAGCTACAGGCTGGTTCTCGGTGTTGACGTCGCGGCAGTCGCCCTCGATGGAGCCTGTCTGCTCGGTCGCCTGTCCCCAACCGGCGTTCTCGGGATCGTGATAGTAGCCCTTTGAGTTGTACTTGGGATTCTTGGTCGCCTGCATTACGTCAAGACGCGCCTGGAACTGCTCGCCCGCGGGCAGGCTCGCGTAGTTCGGATAGCCTGTCGCCATCTCGCTGCCGGGAATGATCTCCATGCAGTCCGCGGTGGACAGATCCTTGCTGTAGTTCTTCTTGAAAATCGGGCAAAGGAACGCTTCACCCCAGTTGCCTGTGTGGTTCCATACAACGTCCTGTACGATCTTCATGCCCTTGTTGTGAGCGGCGTTGATAAGATCCTGGTATGTAGCGCCTGAGCTCTCGTAGCGCGGGTCGACCTTTGAGAAGTCGAGCGCGTGATAGCCGTGGTAGTCGTAGCCCGAAGCGTTCTCAACAACAGGAGTGATCCAGATTGCGGAGAAGCCCAGCGCCTTGAGGTAGTCGAGCTTGTCGATCAGACCCTTGAAGTCGCCTCTCCAGGCGGGGTCGGAGTCGAGTTGTTCGCCTTTTGGTCGTCCCAGCAGTGAACGTTGTTGCCCTTGTCGCCGTCGTAGAAACGGGTGGTGATAACGAAGTAGATCGAATCCTCGCGCAGGTCGGTGCGATCCCATGTGACTATATCATCGGGGTCGTGGTCATACCAGCGGCTGTTCTTGTACCACCATTCGCCTGCGTTGCGGGTGAGCTCTTCAGACTGCTTTCCGTCTACAACGAAAAGGAAGTTGATTTTGCTCTCGGTGCTGAAGGTGTACTTGTAGTAGTTGTTGCCTTCATCAATCATCGCAGGTCCCGGATAGCTTGTCTCCTTGTTCTGGGGCAGGCTGTTCCAGTAGTAGATTGAAGGTTTGCCGTCTTCACAGATATAGTGAACCGTGATTCCGACATCAGCGCCTACTTCCTCGCCCGCGTCGTCGGTCTCCGCAGCGGTCGCGGCAAAAATGCCCACCGTGCAGAAAACGCAAGCCGCCAACAGCAGAGCAAGAATTTTCTTCATATGTGCCATATATTCTCCTCCTTATAATCTGAATATGACTATACATTTATATTATAATTTAAGAGAAAAAAATCTATTTTTCTTTTTTAACATTATCCCTTTTGGCACCCTCCAAAGTTTTGACCGCCGATTTGTATATATTGCCCAAAGGCGCTCTTTCATACCCCTCACAGCCGCCTCAGACGATTCAAGGCAGGCTGTAGAAAGCCTGCCTTTTGTGTTTTAATCGAAAGATTTGATTATTCCGGCGATGTACTTCTGGACAGCGGTTGCGTCGTTGATGTCGACCGCGCCGTCCTTGTTCACATCGGCGTACTTGAGCTGCGCCGCATTGAACTTTTCATATGCCGCGGCGTACTTCTGGATAGCGGTAACTGCCTCCGTTGTAATACACGAACTCAGTCTTGCCCGTGACGTCTGCCGCAATCTCAGGCGCGTAATCGTCATCATACGAGACGGCGCTTTCCGTTTCCGCCGCGCTTACCGACGAAACAGACGCAGTCGTCAGAACCGACGCCGCCATGCACATCGACAGAAACAGCGCTGTCAGTTTATTGGTTGATTGTTTCATTTTCTCTCCTCTTTTCATATTATTAATTTCCTTTAGCCGCATACTTTATTGAGCATTAATCACAAAATTATATACATCTGTGCAGAATTACTATCAGCAATATTGTAGTACCGTATTTCCGATTTGTCAACAAAAAAGCCCGACCGTACGGTCAGGCTTTTGATAAAATCATCTGTTCAATTGTTTTCGCGACGCCGTCCTCGTCGTTGGTCTCGCAGACATAGTTGGCGATTTTCTTGACCTCGGGTTCGGCGTTGCCCATCGCGACGCCCATTCCCGCATAGCCTATCATTGTCATGTCGTTGTAGTTATCACCGAAGGCGATCAGCTCCTCGCGGCTGACTCCGAGCTTGTCGAGAAGCACGGGCAGCATCGAGCCCTTGGAAACGCCGAACGGCATTATCTCGAGAAAATACGGCGCGCTCTTGTAGATATCGAGCAGACCGTCGTAGCGCTTGCGCAGAAGCTCCTGGCACGCGTCGAGCTCGAGCGGCTCGCCCGCCAGAAGGAGCTTGTTGAACGGAAACTTGATATCCGCCACAAAGTCCGCGCAGACTATCATCTCGGCATGAGTTACCTCCTGCTCGATGTAGGTGTAGTCGTTGACCTTTGAGTTCGAAAAGATTTTTTTGTCGTCAAAGGTATTGATCGTAACATTATAATCATTGAGCACGCTCACGATGTCGGCGAGGTACTCGCGCGGGAATAACTTCGTCGCGACGGTCTCGTCGGTAGCGCAGCTGATGATTTTGCCGCCGTTGTAGCTGAGGATATAGCCGTTGTAGCGGTCGAGCATGAGGTCGCGCGCAATCGGATAAACGCCCATGGGCTGTCTGCCCGAGGCGATAACCACGCGCTTGCCCTGTTTCTGAGCCTCCAGAAGCGCGTATCGTGTGCGCGGTGTGATTTCTTTACGCGAATTGGTCAGTGTGCCGTCAACGTCAACGGCAATGAGCTTATAGTCCATATCTGTCACCTCTAACCGTATTCACACAATCTTTATACATTATACCACAGTTTGTCGAAAAATGCAAATCTCACTGATTGCGCCACTGATACAACCTGAGGTCGACGTACCCGCCGTCCACCCTGACGCCTTCCGCTTCGAGCAGCCGCCGCTGCTCGTCCGCTCCGCCGAAGGCAAAATGCGGAGCCAGCCTGCCCTGAGCGTTCACGACGCGATGGCAGGGTATCACGCCCGGCATGGGATTTTTGTGAAGGGCGTTGCCGACAGCACGCGCTGCGCCGCCGTTGCCCGCAAGAGCGGCGACCTGTCCGTAGGTCGCGACGCGCCCGCGCGGGATAAGGCACACCGCCGCGTAGATTTTGTCATAAAAGGAGTTATTCTTCGTATTTTTCATCGGCATTCTCTTCGGGTTCATCTTCGGGTTCATCTTCGGAAGCTGCTTCGGGTGCTTCTTCGGAAGGAACGGCTTTTTCGGAACCGCTTTCTGCCATAATGCTGACCATATCCTGAGTGTTTTTCAGGGCACGGCGTTTTTTCTCCTCTGCCTTCTCCATATCCTCGCGCTGAATGCGCTCGATTATCTCGGATATGCTCTCCTCATCCTCGTCGCGATAATTGCCCGTCGCGATTCTGATAATGTTCACGAAATCCGCGAGCGTGAGAAGATCATTCGTGACCAGAAGAATGAAATCGCGGCGCTGAAGCGCGAAATCGAAAAGCGCGACAGAATGATAGAACAGCTCAAGAGCAACATCAAGGCTCTTGAGGATCAGATCAAGGAGCTCAGGAACGAGCTCCAGAAGGTCAAGGCAGAGCTCATCAAGGCGAAGGAACGCATCGCCGAGCTCGAAGCAAAGGTCGCCGAGCTCGAGGCAAGGAGCGCGGAGCTCGAGGCAATGGTTGCAGCCCTGACCGCGAAGGTCGCCGAGCTCGAGGCAATCAAGGCTCAGCTCGAGGCGAAGATCACAGAGCTCGAAGGTATCATCGAGGAGCAGAAGAGAAAGCTCTTCTTGTTTCTCTGACGCTCGGCGCCGCTCTTGTTTGTAAAGCGTGTGCCGTCGTTTGAGGTCGCGGGGTCAAGAAGAATATCCGCGAGCTTTGTGTTGTCGCCCGCTAGGAACTCGTCGATCATCTCGTTTGTAATGACCTTGCCGTACTTGCTGAGATCGGTGCCGTAGTCGTGCATAGCGACCTTGAGCTGAACAGCAACGCTGATATGTACGTCAAGTGTGTCTACACCCGCGAAGGTATTGATCGTGAACCACGCGACGGTCGAGGTGGTCATCGAGAGAAGCGTGATGATCGCAATGAACACAATCAGCCTCCTGCGGCTTTTTGAGCTCATTTTTTCACTCGTCAGCTTCTCGGCTGCCTTTTTGAAAACACCCATTGCAGACACTCCTTTTTTCATCATTTATCGACAAAAGGTACAGTTTTGTATGCATTCACAAAAACATCACATTTGCTTTGTGCAGTTTAAATGCTATTTCTCGCAGCTATTAATCAATTTTTGAGTAATAATATTCAACAGCCGAAGCACCAAGGTTTATCAGCCGTTTGCGCTGTACGTGAGAATACCGTAAACGCAATGGAAATCCGCAGATTTCCGCGAGTACGGCAGGCAAAACCCTAAATGTACCTTTCAGAACAAAAAAATAACGCCGCCCCTTTGCGGGACGGCGCAATAGATTATCAATTTTGTTTTTGCACGATCTTGTACTCGTCGTAGAGCTGAAAGTAATGGCAGCCCTTTACGCTCTGGGTGAGGAAGCGCTCCATCTCGTCCTCGTCAAGATTGACCGAGCAGTAGTCGCCGAACTCTTCGTCGGCAACGTAGTGCGCGCACTGTTCGCAGCAATCAGCCATCATCTGCCTCCGTATTTGTCGTACTCGACAGCCGTGTAGCCGTCGATGATCTCAAAGACCTCTTCCTCGGTTTCGACGACCGAGTAAAGGCTTCTGGTGTCCTCAGAGAGAAATTTGCCGCGGATAGCGTTCTCCATGAGCTCGATCAGCCCGTCGTAGCAACCCAGAAGGTTGTAGATAACGATCGGCTTTTTGTGCCTGCCGAGCTGCTTGAGGGTCAGCACCTCGAAAAACTCATCGAAGGTGCCGATGCCGCCCGCGCAGATGACAAACGCGTCGGAGTTGTCCTCCATGTACGCCTTGCGCTCGCGCATTGAGTCGGTGAAAACAAGATTGCACTCCTCGAGCAGGACATTCCTCTCCCTGAAGAAATACGGGCTGACTCCCGTCGGAACGCCTCCCTCTGAAATATGGCCGCGCGCAGCAGCTCCCATGATCCCGTACTTTCCCGCGCCGAAGATCATACCCTCGCCGCGTCTGCATATCGCCGCGCCGAGAGAGTACGCGGCGTCAAGATATCGTCTGTCGATCGCCTCGCTAGAGGAACCGAAAACGCAAACGGTGCTCAAATCTATCTCTCCTTAGTAATTTCTGATGAGTGAAACGACCTTGCCGAGCAGAACTACCTCGTCGACGATGATCGGCTCAAAGCTGTCGTTTTCGGGCTGCAGGCGGAAGCAGCCGTTTTCCTTGTAAAAACGCTTGACGGTGGCGCTGTCCTCGACCATCGCGACGACGATCTCGCCGTTCTCTGCGACGGGCGTGCGGTGGACGATCACGATATCTCCGTCGAGAATGCCCGCGTTGATCATACTCTCGCCCTGTACTCTGAGCGCAAAGAGCTCTCTGCCGCGCTTGAGCTGCTCGGGCACGGGCACGTAGAACTCAATGTCCTGGATAGCGGTGATGGGAATGCCCGCAGCGACCTTGCCGAGGACGGGCACACTGGCGCTCTTCTCCTCGCCCGCGATCTGAATGCAGCGGTTAACGCCGTGCTCGCGGATAATCAGCCCCTTTTCCTCGAGAGCCTTGAGGTGATGGTGCACCGTCGAGGTCGAGCTGAGTCCCGTGTAGTCGCAGATTTCACGCACAGAGGGTACCCTTCCGCTGTCGGAGCATTCGCGGAGGTATTCGAGTATCTTCGATTGACTTTTACTGAGTGTTTTCATAAGCGCACACACCTTTCCGACTATATTGTAACACAGGTTTTCGGAAAAATCAAACATTTGTTTTGACTTTTTTGAAAAAAATTTTTTCAGCGAGGTTTCAACCAGAATTCACACAGTTTTCATATTGATATAGTTTAATAAAAGCGTACTCAAAAGACGGAACCGCAACCGTCGAGTATATTGTTCTACCCTCCTCAATACGTGCCGGCACAGAGGCACGTAATTGTACCCCTCATTTTTTACAGACAGGAAACGCCCGATGTACCATCGGGCGTTTCTCTCTTTAATTTTCAATTTTTCATTTTCAATTTTCAATTATCCTCACGACGTCAGCCAGTCCGTCAGCGATGTCGTACAGCAGCGGCTTTATCTCCTCCGCCGCGCCGTCGAGGTCGGGCACCATGACCGTTTTGCAGCCTGCCGCGTGAGCCGAGCGTATCCCGTTCGGCGAGTCCTCGAGGGCTATGCACTCTTCGGGCTTCAGACCGAGGAGGCTCGCGGCATATATATAGATATCGGGCGCAGGCTTGCCGTGCTCGACCTGCTTCGCGCTTGCTACCGCGTCGAAATATTTCAGCAGTCCGACGCGCTCGAGGTACTTCTCGGCGAGGGGCTTTGCGGTTGCCGTCGCGAGTGCGACCTTTATTCCCTTTTCTTTTAAATAGGAAAGAAGATACTCCGCTTGGGGCTTAGGCTCGATGCCGTGGACGTCGACATAGGCGTTCATCAGCTCGATACGCTTGTTTCGCACTTCGTCGTAGTCGAAGCTCTCACCGAACCAGCCCTGTAATTTTTCGATCGCGTAGGGTCGCGCCATTGAGCGGATACCGAGCGCGTGCTTTCGCTCCATCGGGAAGCCGCACGCCTGACCCGCCTCGCACCAGAAGCGTACGTATAGCTTTTCACTGTCTAAAATAACACCGTCCATATCGAACAAAACGCCTTTAATCATGCTTTTCTCCTTTCGGAACCTCTCCCGCGTAAACGCGCGGCATTGCTATTACGGCGCGGTATAGTCCGCGATTCTGCCGCCGGGCTTCCCGGACCGTCCATATCAGTGAGAATACCTTTAATCATGACCTTCTCCTTTCGCTTTGATTGTAATATTTACAAGCACTATTCCCGCGGCTATCAGCAGCAGCGCGAGTAGTGTTTCTATTTTAAATACAGCTTCACCGAGCAGCAGTCCCGAGAGCGCGGTGCCGAAAACGGGTATCAGCAGCGTGTAGACCGAGATCTTGCTCGCGGGGTGGTGCTTGAGCAGCGCAGTCCATACGCTGAACGCCGCAGCCGACACAAACGAAAGCCACAGAAGTATCGCCACACCCTGCAGGCTCGAGAAGTTCAGCCTGCCGCCCCAAATCAGTCCGGCGACTGCCAGCAGACCACCGCCGGCAAGGAGCTGCCACGCCGTCACGGTCAGCGGATTCCGTCCGCTTGCGACCTTCTTTGAGAGCAGGTTGCCTGCAGCCGCGCAGGCGGTCGAAATGAAAATCATACTGTCGCCGAAGAGCGTATCGCCCGACACGCCGCCGCCCTGATTCATCACGAGCACGCCGCCGAAGCCGAGGACGCAGCCGAGGATTTTGAGAACGGTCAGCCTGTCCGAGCGGAAGAATACCGGCGCGGCGAGGACGGTCAGAAACGACGCGCAGGCGGTGATTATCGAGGTATTCGCGCCGCTCGTGAAGCCCAGCCCGATGTAGGTGAAAAAGTACTGACCCGCCGTCAGCACAAGACCGAGGGTCACGATCGGGAGCACGTCGGCTTTCTTCGGAAGGACGCGCGTATGCTGCAAGGCGGTGACGGGCAGCACCATCAGCCCCGCGAGGAAGAACCGGCAGCCCGCGAAGAGCAGCATTGCGCCGACGTCGCCGTCAGCCACTCCGAACGCCGAATATCCGAGCTTTATGAACGGAAACGCCGTGCCCCAGAGCAGGGTGCAGAACACAGAGAGCAGCACGGCGGCGGTTTTTGTTCGCAGAAATCCCTTCATATCAGAAGTTGCGCAGGATCACGGGCAGGCCGTTCGAGCTGAGCATTCCGCGGAACACCTCGACAGCCTCGCCGCTGATAAGGTTCTCATAAACGCCGTCCTCAAACTCGACGCGAACCAAACCGCCCTCGCCCCTGAGAGGAAATACGCCGAGCATTTTTCTGCCGTCATGCTCTCTGAGCGCGACGAGGGTGTCCTCCGAGGGCGCGGTGACGGTGTAGGAGCAGTCGGCAAAGACCGGGTCGCGCTTTATATCTGACAGGCGCGCGATGTATCTGGTTAAATCAATGCTCTCCGCCGCGTTCCACCTGACGGTGTCGCGGTCAAAGAGCGACGGCGCGTGCGCGACAGCCTTTTCCTGTCCGTTGTAGATGAGCGTCATGCCCTTCTGGAAGAAGAGGAACGCAGTCCATACTTTGAGCCTGTTTTCGTCGGGAATCAGGAACCTCGCGCACGGCTGGTCGTGGTTCTCGAGGAAGCGGAGCTTGACGTAGTTATCGGGGAAGGTGTACTCCTGACGGTTGAGCGCGTCGGCGTAGGCTTCAAGACTGCCGCTGCCGTCGAGGTATGCTTTCATCGCGCCGTAGACGTCGTAGTCGTACGCCATGTCGAACGCCTGAAAAATTTCTGAATCAGACAGCGCGGTCATTCCGCGTCCGCGCATATATGTAATGAAGCCGGGTTCGACGGACTCGCTGAGCCAGATGCAGCCCTCTCGCACCGTTTCGACCTCCTCGCGCGCCTTTAGCCAGAACTCGAGCGGAATCAGCGGCGCGACGTCGCAGCGGAAGCCGTCGACGATGCCTGCCCAGAACTTGAGCGTTTCGATCTGGTAGTCCCATAGCTCGCGGTTCGAGTAATCGAGGTCGATGATATCCGTCCAGTCGCCGACGCGGTTGCCAAAGCTGCCGTCGGGACGGTGATAGAACCACTCGGGGTGCTTTTGGCTCAGAACGGAGTCGGGCGAGGTGTGGTTATAGACCACGTCGATGATGCACTTCATGCCCTTTCCGTGGATCGCGCCGACAAGGCTCTTGAAGTCCGACATGCTGCCGAACTCGGGGTTGACCTCGCGGTAGTCGCTTATCGCGTAGGGCGAGCCGAGAGTACCCTTCCGCGCCTGCCTGCCGATCGGGTGGATAGGCATGAACCAGATGATATCCGTGCCGAGGGCTTTTATCTCGTCAAGGCGGCTCTGAACCGCGGCGAAGGTGCCTTCGTCGCTGAAATTGCGGACGAATACCTGATACATCACCTGATTTCTCAGTGTTTTTTGTGTTGATACAGCCATTTGTTACACCTCTTTCTTATATCTTGTTATATTGAAAAATTTGTGCTATAATTTCAAAAGAAACCGAAAGGAGAATTTCTATGGAAAAACAAATTATGCGCGGCAAGGTGCCCGTTATGATATGCGCGGCGATCTCACTGCTTGGATTTCTTGCCTGTATTGCCCTTATTTTCTTCACATCAAGCTTTGGCTCAGCGCAGAACGCGCAGGGCGGCTTCGGAACGGTCTGGTTTTATATCCGATACATAGTGTTCCCTGTTCTGCCGTGCCTTGTATTTTCGCTGTATATATTTTTCTTCCGCAAAACAAAGGCGGGAGTATTCCTTCTGCCCTTGGCTTTCGTGCTTGCGGCAATACAAAAGGTGATCGCTGCCGTTGTTGTTTTTCAGCAGATCCCGTTCTATAACAATAACGGCTTCAGCCCGATAGTTTCGAACTCCTATTATCTGATAGGAATGTACCTTGTATTTATCGCGGCGTGCTCAGTGATCGCTGCCGCCGCGATAAAGGGATTGCCGTCAAGGCTGCTGCTTATCCCCGCGTCAGCCGTCCTTGTTTTCTGTCAAACGAACCTGCTGTTCAACTACATCTATCAGCACACCATGTATTCAATTCCGCTTGAGCCTGCCGACATCATCACCTACGTATCGCTGTTCGCGGTATTTATCGGCACGCTTGTTTACGGCTTGGTAAATATTACGCCGTCGTTTTCGGAGGTGTTCCGCGATTTTAATGAGAAGCAGGGTATCAAAAAGAACCTCCGCGAGCGCAGAGAGCTTGAGGAAGAGCTTGACGAGCTGAAATTCCGCCGCGACAAAGGATATCTTCCGCAGGAGGATTACGACGAGCTTGCCGCGGAAATAAACCAAAAGCTCAACGAGCTGCAATAATAAAAAACGGCGCTGTGAAGGACCGAAGCGTTTTGCTTCGTTCCCCGCAGCGCCATAATATTATTTCTCTTTTACAACCTCGCGGATAACGTTCGCGATATGCGGCTGGGTGAGCTTGAACTCGTCGAGCAGCTCCCAAGCGGGACCGCTGTGGCCGAACTCGTCCTGAACGCCGATTCGCGTTACCTTGACGGGACACTCCGCTGTAACGACCTCGCAGACCGCGTCCGCAAGTCCGCCGACAACGTTGTGCTCCTCAACGGTGATGATCCTGCCCGTTTCCTTCGCCGCCTTTATGATGATATCGCGGTCGATGGGCTTGATTGTGTGAATGTTTATCAGGCGCGCCGAAATGCCCTCTGCCTCGAGCTCCTGAACAGCCTTGCGCGCTTCGTTGACGACAAGACCCGTCGCGATAACGGCAACGTCGTTACCCTCGTGGAGAGTGATGCCCTTGCCCAGCTCGAAGGAGTAGGTTTCGGGGTCGTTGAAGCTGTCGATAGCCAGTCTGCCGAGGCGGATATATACGGGGCCGTCGTACTCGATAGCCGCCTTTGTCGCCGCCTTCATCTCCCAGTGGTCGGCAGGATTGAGAACTACCATGTTCGGGATAGCGCGCATGATCGCGATATCCTCGATGCACTGGTGTGTCGCGCCGTCCTCACCCGTGGAGATACCCGCGTGTGAGCCCGCGATCTTTACGTTGAGGCGCGGATAGGCGATAGAGTTGCGGATCTGCTCGAACGCTCTGCCTGTTGCGAACATCGCGAACGACGCCGCTACGGGGATCTTGCCCGCAGCCGCCATGCCTGCCGCGACGCCCATCATGTTGCCCTCGGCGATACCGCAGTCGAAGAAGCGGTCGGGGTATGCCTTCTTGAAAACGCCTGTCTTTGTAGCCGCAGCGAGGTCGGCGTCAAAAACGACGATGTCCTTGTTATCCTTTGCGAGCTCGCAGAGCGCTTCGCCGAAGCTCTCGCGCGTTGCCTTCAATACTGTCTGAGCCATCAGCACTCGCCCTCCAATCTCTTGATTTCCGCCTCAAGCTCGGCGGTTGCCTGCTCGTACTGCTCCTTGTTGGGAGCGGTGCCGTGCCAGCCGACCTGATTTTCCATGAACGATACGCCCTTGCCCTTGACTGTTGCGGCAAGGATAGCCGTGGGCTTGCCCTTAACGGTCTTTGCCTTGTCCAAAGCCGCGGCGATCTGCTCAAAATCATGGCCGTCGATCTTTATTACTTCAAATCCGAAGGACTCGAACTTCTTGTCAAGCGGTTCAATTCCCGCTACCTCGTCGACGGTGCCGTCGATCTGCAGACCGTTCTGGTCTACCATTACAACGAGGTTGTCGAGCTTGTGGTGAGATGCGAACATCGCCGCCTCCCAGACCTGACCTTCCTCTACCTCGCCGTCGCCGAGAAGTGTATAGGTACGATAGTCTTTGCCGTCGAGCTTCGCAGCCAGCGCCATGCCGCACGCGGCTGAGATTCCCTGTCCGAGCGAGCCTGTGCTCATGTCGACGCCGGGCGTCTTTTTCATATCGGGGTGACCCTGGAGCATCGCGCCGATGTGGCGGAGTACCGTAAGCTCGTTCCAGTCAAAATAGCCCTTGAGCGCCAGAGTGGCGTAGAGGCTGGGACAGCAGTGTCCCTTTGAGAGTACAAAGCGGTCGCGGTCTGCCCAACCGGGATTTGCGGGATCTACGTTCATCTCCTTAAAATAGAGATATGTGAAGATATCCGCCGCCGAGAGCGAGCCGCCGGGGTGACCGGACTTTGCGTGATATGTGCCGAGGATTGCGCCCAAGCGTGACTTTGCGGCAAGAATCCGAAGCTGTCTGAGTTCTGAACTATCCATCTGATTAACCATCCTTTCTCAAAAACCCCCATGGTTTTCAATGCAAGTCGCATCTGAATTCCGACAAATGCCGACGGAAAACCACAATGCCTAGCTATAAATATTATACACCATCGCGGTGAAAATTCAACAAATAATTAACCACTTTTTCAAATTGTAATAAAATACCTAATATGCACCTTGAAACTGTAGAAAAATGTGTTATAATTATTGATGTAATAATCATTAGGAGAAAACACTTATGCTGCTTACAGCCGACGTAGGAAATACCAATATAAAATTCGGTCTTTTCGAGGGCGACGAGCTGAAATTCAAGCTCAGGATCTCGACCGATACGCGCAAGACAAGCGACGAAATCGCGGTCGAGCTATTCACCTTCTTCCAGATCTACCATATCGACAACAAGGCTATCGACGCGGCGATAATCAGCTCCGTCGTACCTAAGATAACCCAGCCTCTGCGCGACGCTATCGAAGTCAGCACCGGCGTGCGCAGCCTTGTGGTAGGCCCCGGGCTGAAAACAGGCATTGAACTGCGTATCGACCGGCCCGAAACCCTCGGCGGCGACATAGTCTGCGGCTGCGTCGGCGCGCTCGAGAAGTACGGCGGCCCGCTGCTGATGATATTCATGGGCACGGCGACGGTCATCGGCTACGTCGACAGCAACAACGCATACCGCGGCGGCGCTATCGCACCGGGCGTGGGAATCTCGCTCGACGCGCTGACAAACAACGGCGCGCTTCTGCCTGCGGTCGACCTGCGCGCGCCGAAGAGCGCTATCCGCACCAACACCGTCGACTGCATTCGCTCGGGCGTTATGTTCGGCACGGCGTGTATGCTCGACGGAATGCTCGACAAGTTCCTCGCGGAAGCCGGAGAGGACTGCAAGATCATCGCCACGGGCGGGCTTGCTCCCCAGATGATAAGAAACTGCTCGCACGAGATCTTGTTTGACGAGAACATTATCCTCGAGGGCTTGAAATCGATATATAAGAGGAACAGGAAGTAAGCAGGCAGCTCCTCAACTAACCATGTACAAACGAGCTTCGGCTCTTTGTAAATAAACTTTGCGTCTTATCTGTATCAAATCGGCAGAAAGACAGCAGGAGGTTGTTTTAATGAAAAAGCAAAACACTAACAGCAAAACCTTTACGCTTGTGGGTCTTGCTATCCTTACGGCAATCATCATCGTGCTGCAGGTAGTCACCACATACTTCCCCACAAAGCCCTTCGCGATCACTCTGGCGCTGATCCCGATCGTCATCGGCTCGGCTCTCTACGGCGCGAAGGCAGGCGCGTATCTCGGCGCGGTATTCAGCGTCGTGGTTCTCATCATGTGCGCGGCAGGCGCTGACGCCGGCGGTGCGATGGTGTTCTACGCGAACCCCGCAATGTGCATTCTGCTCTGTCTGCTCAAGGGCTCGGCGGCAGGCTTCGTCGCGGGTCTTATCTACAACGCGGTCAGCAAAAAGAACCAGATCCTCGGCGCCGTACTCGCGGCACTCGCCGCTCCCGTCGTCAACACGGGCATCTTTATCGCGGGTCTGCTGCTCTTCTTCCGCGACGTTCTCGCGCAGTGGGCAGGCGACACAGACATTCTGTTCTTCGCCATCATCGGTCTGACGGGTGTGAACTTCCTCGTTGAGCTTGGCGTGAACATGATCCTCTGCCCCGTTATCGTAAAGGTTGTCAACGCGGTAAGAACAAGAAAGTAATCTATACACAGTACCTCCCTTTTGGGAGAGAGGAGATGATTGTTGTGAAAGAGCAGATCCTCGCGCTGCTCACGCAGTGCGGCGGCTACCTCTCGGGTCAGGCGCTCGCAAAGGAGCTGGGCGTGTCGCGGCAGGCGGTGTGGAAGGGCATCAACGCCCTGAGATCGAGCGGCTGCGTGATCGAATCCGCGCCAAACAAGGGCTACAGGCTCGTTTCGCTGCCCGAATACCTCAACGAAACCGCCATCAGAAAACATCTCGGCACCTCGGTTATCGGCAATAACCTGATCGTGCTCGACTCGGTAGGCTCGACAAACGATTATCTCAAGCGCCTCGGCAGCGACGGCTGCGAAAACGGCACCGTCGTCACCACGCGCGAACAGAAAAGCGGCAAGGGCAGGCTCGGCAGGGTATGGCAGAGCAAGCGCGACGAAAACCTCGCGTTCTCTATCCTCCTCCGCCCGAAGCTCGCTCCGAAGGACGTTACACCGATCACTCCTCTCGCGGGTCTTGCCGTGTGCAAGGCTCTGCGCAAGACGACGGGACTTGACTGCAGAATCAAGTGGCCGAACGACATTATCATCGGCAAAAAGAAGCTCGTCGGCATACTCACCGAGATGTGCGCGGAGTTCGACGCTGTGGAGTACGTCATCACGGGCATCGGCGTGAACGTCGATCAGATAGAGTTCCCCGAGGAAATCGCATACAAGGCGACCTCGATTCTGCTCGAAACGGGCAGACATTACGACAAGAACCGCCTTCTCGCGGCGCTGCTCGGACAGATCGAGCGTGAATTCACACGCTATAACCTCGAGCTTCCGCCCGAGGCTCTCGAGGAGTACGTTTCGCTCTGCGCGACGATCGGCAGGAGCGTCACCTTCAAGAAGGGCGAGCGCACCGTAAGCGGCGCGGCTGTGGGAGTTACCGCGGCAGGCGAGCTGAGAGTCATGCTCTCTGACGGCACCGTCCGCACCCTCAACGCCGGCGAGGTCACGGTTCAGGGAATTTACTAGATTCAAAATTAATTTTTACCAATTGCCAAAACTAAAACGGAGAGCAACACGCTCTCCGTTTTTCTGTTACTTAAATTCAAATGTTACGCCGTCGCCGCTCTGAGTGAGGACTGCGGTGTTGCTTCCCGTGCGGAAGCTGCAGGTCGTACCCTCGTCCTTGATCGGGTCGCCGTACTTCTTGGTGAGCTCGTCCTTCGCTGTGTCATAGGCGAGCGCGCCGGCTGTGAGCTTGACCGAGCTGATAACGTCGCCGCCCTTCTGGACGGTAGCAACGCCTGTGGCAGCCGTGCCGAACAGCTGACCCTTGACCTCGATCTGGTTGTTGGCGGTATAGCTCTCCATGCCGACCTGATTTGTCAGCTTGCCGATCCAGCTCTCGCAGGTCAGCAGGTCTTTTGTTTCATAGGTCTTTGCCTGAACCGCGCTTGCAGCCGTTGTTGTCTGAGTCTTATTGCCCTTGCCCGTGCAGCTGCAGCCCGTGAAGGTAAGAGCGGAAAAAGCGGACGCTCCGACAAGCAGGATCGCCGCCGCAGTCGTCAGAAATCTTTTATTCATTGGTAATTCACTCCCTTATCCTCTATCATACCACATCAAAACAAAATATACAAGTATTTTATATCCGTCTTTTTGTCCGCGGAGTTTATAAAAAACGGGAGGTACGGCGCTTTGCCGTATCTCCCGTAAGATTTTATCAGATGAGCTTTGTCGCTGTGTAGTATTTGCTGTTGGGTTCGAGGTAGGAATTGCTCTTTGCAGCGTCGTCGGTCGACTTGCCGTGTGAGCCTGCGTAGCTCGAATAGCCGCCGTAGATGAACTCTCCGTTGACGAAGAAGCCCTTCGTCTCGAGCTCGAGGGTGCAGTAGTAATTCTGAGTCGAGTTGCGGACGATTGCCACGATGTCGTGGTAGTCGGAATTATCCTTCCAGCTTACATAGTACAGGTCGGTGACCTCGAGCTTGTCGCCCTTCTTGTATGAGGAATCGAGTTCGGGGTGATCGGTGATGTACTTCTTGATCGCCTCTGCGTTCTTCTTCGCGGACTTTTCGTCGAGCTTCTCGGGCATTGCAACGGTGTAGGTGAAGGGCTTGCCCTCGAGAACCAGACCGTAGTTGTCCGCCATATAGGAGTTGTCGCCATCGTAGCTGACGGTTACCTTGTCGCCTGCCTTGAGAGCGGCTTTCTTGTCAAAGCTGAGATAGATGCTTGTGATGTAGTTGTCATTCGCATCGTAAACAGAGGGAGCGTAGGACTCATAGCTCTCGTTCTTGACGGTATAGCTGCCGAACTTCGCCTCAAAGGGCAGGATACCCATTGTTACCTCGCCGAGGCTGTCGACGATCGCGCTCGCGAGCTTGTTCTTCTCGATGTAGCCGAGAAGGTCGATATTCTCGGTGTCAACAACGCTGTAGCCCTCAGCCTCGATCGAATCAGCGATATTTACGTTGACCGTGCCGCCGACAAAGGACGCGCCGATCATGCTTTCCTCTGTTCTGAGGCTCTCGTAGCCGAAAGAATCCTTCTCGGGAAGAACGATTGTGATTTTTACCTCGCTGTCCTTCTTGAGGTTGCTGAAGGTTACGTACTTGTAGCCGTAGTCCATGTTGGAGGTGTCGCTTGAGTCAACATACTCGACCTTGATATCATAGAGAGCGCTGTCGAGAGCCGAAAGCGCCGCGGGCTTGCCGTTGAAGATCTGGGGATAAGCCTCGACGATCTTCCGGCTGTCGAGCTCGAACTCGCCGTTGATCTTGCCGTCTACAACACTTTCGCCGTGCTCGTAAAGATCAACTGTGACGAATTTGGTAAGATCGATCTTGGGTTTGGTCATCGGAATGATCACCGCGAAGATCACAACCAGAATAGCCGCGACTGCTGCAACGCCGATGCCGCCGAAGATGATGCCGAGCTTTGCAGCCTTGGGGAAGGGCTTCTTCTCTGCGGGAGGTACGGTCTGAACGTTTGTCTGATTGAAGTCATCCGCCATAGGAGGAACCGGCTGATAGCCTTCGGGAGCCTGCATGGGCTGAACCTCGGGCCGGGGTGCCTGTACGGGCTGAACCTCGGGCTGAGGTGCCTCGGGAGCCTGCATGGGCTGTACCTCGGGCTGAGGTGCCTCGGGAGCCTGCTGAGGTGCCGCGTTCAGGGGCTTAACGGGAGCGCCGCACTTCTGGCAGAACTTATCGTTATCGTTTACGGGATTACCGCATTTTTCGCAAAACATAGATACTCTCCTTTGCATAATTATTCAACAATATAATTTTATTGTTTTTACGCGCTAAAGTCAATTACACGGTTTACCAAAATTAATGGCACAATCGGAGTCGGTTTTGGTGGTAAATAGGAAAGGAAGGGCGATTAGCCCTTCCTTAATAAATTGAAAATTTAAGCGTCGCGTCCGCAGCACTTCTTGTACTTCTTACCGCTGCCGCACGGACAGGGATCGTTTCTGCCGACCTTCTTGCCCTTGCGGACGGTCTTGTTGGCGGTGTCGGTGCCATCGCCCGAGGTCTTTGTGGGCTGAGCGACCTGCTCGCGCTTGAGAGCCGCCTCAACGGGGTTGGGCTGCTGCTTCTTCTCCTCGCCCTTGTCGAGCATGACCTGATGCGCCGCTGCCGCAGCTGCCTCAGCCGCCTTGCGCGCAGCCTCGATAGCCTCCTGGCGCTTCTGGATCTCATACACGCGCTTTGGCATGATGAGCATCATCTTTATCGTATCCTCGCGGATATTCTCGATCATCTCGTCGAACATATCGAAGCCCTCAAGACGGTACTCGACAACGGGGTCGTGCTGACCGTATGAACGCAGGCGGATACCTGCCTTGAGCTGATCCATCGCGTCGATGTGATCCATCCAGTGGGTGTCGACTGCCTTGAGCAGATATACGCGCTCCATCTCGCGGATAACCTCGGGAGCAAGCAGCTCCTCGTTTGCCTTGAAGATATTCAGAGCGTCCTCTTTGATCATATCGCCGATTTCGGACGGCTCCATCTCCTCGAGGTCGTCCTTGTCGAGAGCGTAGCGCTTCTCGTCGGTGATGATCCAGCCCTTGTAATACTCGATAAGTCCCGGGTAGTTCCAGTTTTCGCGGGGGCCTTCGGGCAGATAGTGCACAATAGAGGTGTCGATCGAATCGGAAAGCATCTTGAGCACGGTGTCGTGAAGATCCTCGCCGTTGAGTACCTGGTCGCGCTGGCCGTAGATGATCTCGCGCTGGCGGTTGAGAACGTCGTCGTACTGGAGTACGTCCTTACGTATGCCGAAGTTGCGCAGCTCGACCTTTTCCTGCGAGCCTTCGATGATGTTTGAGAGCATCTTGTTCTCGATCGGGGTGTCCTCGTCGACGTTCATGCGCTCCATCATAGCCTTCATTCTGTCGCCGCCGAACAGACGCATGAGGTCGTCCTCGGTGGACAGGAAGAAGCGGCTCACACCCGGGTCGCCCTGACGTCCCGAACGTCCGCGGAGCTGGTTGTCGATACGGCGCGACTCGTGGCGCTCTGTACCGATGATCATCAGACCGCCCGCCTCTCTTACGCGGTCAGCCTCGTCCTTTATCTCGTCCTTGTATTTCTCGTTTAACTCGCGGAAGGTCTTTCTCGCCTCGAGAATCTCCTCGTTATCGGTCTCGGCGTAGCCTGTCGCCTCCTCGATAAGCTCCTCGGGATAGCCCTGCTTGCGCATGGAAGCCTTCGCCATGTACTCTGCGTTACCGCCGAGGATAATATCGGTACCGCGGCCTGCCATGTTGGTCGCGATGGTCACCGCGCCGTACTTACCTGCCTGGGCGACGATCTCGGCTTCCTTGTCGTGCTGCTTCGCGTTGAGAACGTTGTGCGCAACACCGCGGCGCTTGAGCATCTTCGAGAGCAGCTCGGATTTTTCGATCGAAATAGTACCGACAAGCACCGGCTGACCCTTCTTGTTCGCCTCGACGATCTGGTCGATTACCGCGTTGAACTTGCCGCGCTCGGTCTTGAATACGGAGTCGGGAAGATCCTGACGGATAACGGGCTTGTTGGTCGGAACCTCGACAACGTCGAGCTTGTAGATCTCCTGGAACTCCTCGCTCTCGGTCTGACCTGTACCTGTCATGCCCGACAGCTTGCCGTACAGACGGAAGTAGTTCTGGAAGGTGATTGTCGCGAGCGTCTTGCTCTCGCTCTGAACCTTTACGCCCTCCTTAGCCTCGATAGCCTGGTGCAGACCCTCGTTGAAGCGTCTGCCGTACATGAGACGGCCTGTGAACTCGTCGACGATGATGACCTCGCCGTCCTTAACAACGTAGTCAACGTCGAGCTTCATTACGCCGTTAGCCTTGATTGCCTGGTTGATGTGGTGAGAAATCGTGAGGTTCTCGGGGTCGGTGAGGTTCTCAAGGCCGAAATGCTCCTCAGCCTTCTTTACGCCGAGCTGGGTAAGGGTAGCTGTCTTTTGCTTCTCGTCGACAACGTAGTCGATGCCGTTCTCCTCGTAGTAGGCTTCCATGTCCTCCTTGGAGTCGAGCTCGGTGAAGCGCTGTAATTTGAGCGTCTTTGCGAACGCGTCAGCCTTCTCGTACAGATCGGTGGACTTGTCGCCTTTGCCCGAAATAATAAGAGGTGTACGCGCCTCGTCGATAAGGATAGAGTCGACCTCGTCGACGATCGCGAACGCGTGGCCGCGCTGAACCTTGTTCTCCTTGTAAACTACCATGTTGTCGCGCAGGTAGTCGAAGCCGAGCTCGTTGTTGGTGCCGTAGGTGATGTCCGCGGCGTAGGCTTCCTTTCTGAGGTCGTTCTCGAGGTCGTGTACGATAAGTCCGACCTTGAGTCCCATGTACTTATAGAGCTTGCCCATCCACTCGGAGTCGCGGCGGGCAAGGTAGTCGTTGACGGTTACGATGTGAACGCCGTTGCCCGTGAGCGCGTTGAGGTACGCGGGCAGGGTCGCAACGAGGGTTTTACCTTCACCGGTTTTCATCTCGGCGATACGTCCCTGGTGGAGCACGATGCCGCCGAGCACCTGTACGGGGAAGTGCTTCATTCCGAGCACTCTCCAGCTCGCCTCGCGGCATGCCGCAAACGCGTCGGGAAGAATATCGTCGGTCGTCTCGCCGTTTGCGAGGCGTTCCTTGAGAAGCGTCGTCTGGTTCTTGAGCTCGCTCTCGCTCATTGCGGCATACTTGCTCTCAAGCGCGAGAACCTTGTCAGCGATGGGCTGGATCCTCTTGACCTCGCGCTTGCTGTAGTTGCCGAAAAGTGATTTTAAGAAATTCATTTATATCATTATCCTTTCGTGGTTGTTTTCTGTATTAATATCCCCTGAGAGCCTGCGCCGCGCTCTGCATGGCGGTCTCCGCAACGGGACGCGCGTACTGGCTGCCGAAGCCCGCGTCCTCTACTACGCAGGCAAACGCGAGCGGACAGTCCTCGTCGGTCGAGAAACCGACCATCCACGCGTTGGGGCTTTTTTCATCGCCGACCTCGGCTGTACCCGTCTTTGCGCGTACGCTCAGGCTGCCGAAGGTATAGGACGGCATTGACCGGCTGAGCGTCGAGGCGGTGGAGCTTTTGAGGAGCTCGCGGCTCTTTGTGTCGTTAAGACCTATCATCTTGAGCAGATCGCCCGTACCGCTCTTTATATACGTCGGGTTGACGGAGTTGCCGCCGTTCGCGATGGCTCCGCAGAGGATTGCCATCTGCATCGGGTTGACCTCGTCGTTGTACTGTCCGACGCCCGACCACGCAAGCTCGTTTGTCGTCGCCTTGGAAACGTCGTAGTGACCCTTGGCGGTGCTCACGTCGTCGATCTCATAGCTGAGGTTGATTCCCATCTTCTCGGCTGCCGCGGTCATTTTTTCGGGGCCGAGCTCGACCGCCAGCTCCGCGAAAACGATGTTGCAGGAGTGCTCGAGCGCGCCGTAGAAGTCGAGCGTGCCGTGAGCCTCGCCGTCAACGCAGCGAACCTCCGCACCGCCGATGTCCTCGTGACCCTCGCAGTACCATGTGCGCTCAAAGAGGTCGGGAATGTTCTCGATCGCCGCAGCCGCGGTGACGAGCTTGAAGATGGAGCCTGGTGTGTATGACGAGGAAAGCACGTGGTCGAGATACACGCCCTCGTATTCGTGCTCGTTGTCCTCGTTGATCTCGGGCGGAGCCTCGGGGTCGTAGGAATATGTGCTGACCGAGCTGATGACCTCGCCCGTCTTGTAGTCGTAAACAACGCACGCGCCCTGTTTTCCGTAGGCGCTCAGAGCGTCGTAGGCCGCGGCGGAAGCGTTCGCGTCGACGGTCAGGGTGATGTCGTGAGAGGTTCGCAGCGACTGCGGCATGTTAAGACCCCAGATAAGGCTGTAGCCCGTGAGCTGCGAGCGGTACTTGCTCTGCACAGCCGTCGAGATATTCAGACTGTTGTCGCCCACAGTGTGGAGCAGACCAACGCGGACGCTGTAGTTCTCGTTGTAGACGCGGTCGGTACCCTGGGTTTTTGCCAGAGCAACGCCGTTCCGGTCATATACCGCGCCCGCCTGTTCAAGACCGCCGTTGCCCGAGATGTGGGCGTTGTACGGCTGGTTAGCCCAGTCGTCGGCGTTGAAAACAAGCTCGACGCAGAAGAACGACGCGCCGCCGATAAAGAGCAGCGTAAAGACGAGGATCAGCGTGCTGCGCTTCAGTATTCTTTTCATATATATTCACTCCCTTTGGAGTAATCAGCGTTTCATTGAATAGGTGCGTTCGTCAGCCGCCTTGATGAAGGCGATAAGTCCCCAGCAGCCGATCACGCTCGAGCCGCCGGCGCTGATGAACGGGAAGGTAACGCCCGTGAGCGGAAGCAGGTCGGTTGCGCCGAATATGTTCAGGGTGAGCTGAACCACGAGCAGACCCGCCGCGCAGCAGGCGGAGATAGAATAGAAGGTGCTGCGGCTCCTTGTGGTGATGGCGCGCGCGTAAACCACGAGCAGCGCTACCGCCAGAGCCAGAGTTATCGCGACGATGATGCCCATTTCCTCGGCAACAAGTCCGAAAACAAGGTCGCTCTCGGACGCGGCGACCTGCTTGAGGAAGCCGTTGCCGATGCCTACGCCGAAGAGTCCGCCGCTCGCGATGAAGGTGAGGACGTGCGTCTGCTGATAGCCCTCAGCCTGAGCGTACTCCCACACGTGGCGGTACGCCTTGAAACGGTCGGCTACGTACGGCATGAAGCGTATAGCAAAGATCGCGCCGAATACCGCCGCCGAAACCGCGAGTATGATCGTCTTGAAGTCGCCCGAGCGCATGAACGCAATGAGCAGGAAGGTGACGAAGAATATCAGCGCAGTTCCCAAGTCGCGCATTACCGCGAGAAGTCCCACGCAGACGACAGAGAAGCCGATGAAGATGAACAAGTCCTTCTTAGTGTTCAGCTTGTCGAGCGCGCCCGCGCCGATGAGTATATAAATGACCTTTACAAGCTCTGAGGGCTGGAAGGACAAGGGGCCTATGTAGATCCAGTTTGCCGCGCCGTTCGTTACCTTACCGAAAACGATGCTCACGCCGAGCAGTCCGACCGCCGCTATCATCAGCGGTATGCGGAAGCGGTAGAGCTTGTCGGGATCCTCAATCAGCTTGATTATCGCGCAGAATATCACAAAGCCGACGACGGTGGATATCACCTGCATGTACGCCGACCGCTCGTATTGCCGCGCCAGCAGTATCGTGCCTATGCCCGACAAAAACAGCGCCAGAGCCTCCAGCTCAAACGTCGTTCTGCGGAGTCCGAAGTAGCTGACGATGAACATTCCCCAGTTGACAGCCGCCACGATGCCGAAGATGATAAGCGGCGAAAGGAGATTCTTTCCGTCGTTCCAGTAAACCGCCTCGACGGTCATGAAGAAGTGGAAGAGCGTTATCATCAGCATCAGCTTCCACGATTTGACGGCGGGCTTCTGCGAGGGATTCTTGAAGAACCAGCTCGAGCGCAGCTCCTCGTTGTATTCCTCGCCGCGCAAAAACTGGAAATCGGTGTTGCCGACGCGGATTATGTCGTCGATATATACCTGCGTTCTGCCCTCGGTGCGCCTTCCGTTGACGAAGGTGCCGTGAAGGCTCTCGGTATCGTTGATGAACCATCCCTCGTCGCGCCGCAGAAGTACGGCGTGAACCTTTGACACGGCAGCGTCCTCGACGACGACGTCGTTGGACTTCTTCCTGCCGATCGAGTTCTCCCAGAAGAGTACGGGAATCTTCTCAAAGGTGCGGGTGTTCATGAGGGTGACAAGCGGTTTTTCGGGTCGTCTGCGGCGGCGCATCGCGGCGTAGCACTGATAGACGATGAATATCGCGTAGAGCGGCAGCAGGATTCGCAGCGCCACAACGCCGATATCTATTATTACGGAAAAATCAAACACTCGCCTCACCCCTTTCTTTTTATAATTATACAGTATAAATGATACCGCAAACAGCGCAAAAAGTCAAGGAGAAAAAGCACGGGCGGCAAAGCGCGGCAGGCACAAAAAAGGCTCCCGGTTTTCGGAAGCCTTGATGATCAAAATATAATCGGAACGATTCCGTGCAGGGCGAGCCTGATGATTCCTACAACAAAGAGGTGCGCGGGATAGTAGATGTAGAACAGCCACTTTGTTCCGGGTATCTTTTTGCCGCGTTCGCCGTTGTACTGCGCGAGGATCGGGATAGTCAGGAAGGTGAACATCTGCAGCGCGCCGTACAGCTTATCCAGACAGAAGAAGTATACCACGGCATACATCAGCGTCCAGAGGACGATATCGATCGCCTGAGCCTTGAAGTTTCCGCGGTGCTGATACAAAAAGAACGGACACATGACCGCGATGCACGACCAGTCTGACGGAAACGTTATCACGCATATTATGGGAATCGCAAGGTACTTTGCCCACTGAGGGATTTTCTCGCTCTTGAAAATCGCAATCAGCACGACCGCCCATGCGAGCGACCACATTACGCCCGTCTGGTTGAAGAAGCTGCCTGTTGAGAACGGAAGGAACGGTATGCCGAACGCGAAGTTGTACGCGAAGTGAGATATCAGCGCAAATATAAACAGTCTGCCCGCGTATTTCCAGATATTACGGGTGTAAAAACACCCCTCCGCGATAAAAAACCACATTATGGGTGCTGTCAGCCTGCCGATGATGTGAAGGGCAAAAACGTACCAGACCGCCTGCATTCCCGGGAATATTACCCACGTCAGGTGGTCAATCGTCATCGCGATTATCGCGATGAGCTTGAGCTGATTGCCGTTCAGGTGTTTTTTTGCCAATGTCATCTCTGATCTCCTCCGGTTCCTTTTTGCATTAGCTTCATATAAAACAAGGCTTCCCATATCGGAAAGCCTTGATAAAATCGATAACGTATGATTATCTCTTTGAGAACTGCGGCGCACGGCGTGCGGCTTTGAGACCGTACTTCTTACGCTCTTTCATTCTCGGGTCACGTGTCAGGAAGCCTGCCTTCTTGAGCTTGCCGCGGAGGTTCTCGGTGTCGTACTGGAGCAGAGCTCTGGCGATGCCGTGACGGATAGCACCCGCCTGGCCTGTTACGCCGCCGCCTGATACACGGCATACAACGTCGAACTTCTCGTCTGTCTCGGTGAGAGCAAGAGGCTGTCTTACGATGAGCTTGAGTGTGTCAAGACCGAAATAATCGTCAATGTCACGGTCGTTGATGGTGATCTTGCCTGTGCCCTGGTAGAGTCTTACGCGGGCAACGGAGCTTTTTCTTCTACCTGTACCGTAGAAATAAGGTGTCTTGTCGTACATTCTGTTCTGCCTCCTTCTTATGCTTCAAACGGCTGGGGCTTCTGAGCCTCATGCTTGTGCTCGGCGCCCTCAAAGAGTCTGAGTCTTAACAGAGCGTTTCTGCCGAGTGTATTCTTGGGAAGCATACCCTTAACTGCGAGCTCCATAGCCTTGGTGGGCTTTGTAGCCATGAGGGTATCGTAACGGGTTTCCTTGAGGTGGCCGATATAGCCGGTGTGGCGCTGCCACTTCTTCTGAGTGAGCTTGCTGCCGGTGAGAACCGCGTCCTTGCAGTTGATGATGATTACGTGGTCGCCGCAGTCTACGTTGGGTGTGAAGGTGGGCTTGTGCTTGCCTCTGAGGAGCACTGCCGCCTGTACTGCAACTCTGCCGAGGGGCTTGCCCGCAGCGTCGATTACATACCAGCTGCGTTCAACTTCGCTTTTCTTAGCTAAATATGTTGACATATTTATTCCTCCTAATCTTTATTCGTGCCCTATGATTATATATCATTAAATCCGCGTTGTCAACACTTTTTTCGAAAAATTTAATTTACACCCCTCACCGCTTGCAAATGCTTTGCTATGCTCTTAAATACTCCGTTTTTCTCGCATGCGATTTTCAGAAATTTTTCACCGATATTTCACACAAGCAATATATTTTAAACATATTCACGTTGTATCATATAGTCACAGTAAAGAAAGGAGGTGCAACGATGTACAGCAAGAAGCCGTCCATCCTCGCCTGCGTCACAGGTCAGTATGATTGTGACCGTATTATTGAAACCGCCGCGGCAATCGCGGAAGAACAGGAATGTGAGCTCAGGGTACTCAGCGTACTCAGACCCACGGAAGATTATTCAAATGTAACCGATGTACTCGAGTACCTTCACAGGGTATCGAAGGCAAACGGTGCAGACATGACCGTTATTTTCAGTGCGTATGCCCCCGCGGCAGCAGCGCAGTTTGTCAACGACAATAACGTCAGCCGTATTGTGACAGGAATGCATGACGGCGGAAACGAGAGCTTTTTGGTGATGTTCAACCGGTTCGCTCCCGATGTATCAATTACAATGGTCGCCAAGGACAACATTGTCTACAGCATGGAGATTGCCCGTGCTGGTGCCCGTTAACAACTGAACATTCATATAGATTTTCTCATTTTTTTATTTTTCTCCTTTTTTATTTTCCAACTCCGGACGAAAGTCCATCATATAGATTTTCCTTTCTTATAAAATAATCTCTCTAAACAGCGGCAGCCCCGAGGTAAGCACTCGGGGCTGTTGCTGTTTTTATTTATCCGTTTCAAGAGGATGTTTGTTTCGGACCGAGCTCATGAATTAGCTCGGCAACATACTTCTGGATTTCTGTAACGTCGTCAATTCTGATCTGACCGTCGCCGTTGGTGTCCGCCGCACGTTTCTGATCTTCGTTGAAGGTTACCAGCTCCGCGATGAACTTCTGCAGAAGTGTTGCGTCTTCAATCGTGATCTCGCCGTCCCGGTTAACGTCGCCGTAGCGGATAAGCTTCGGGATAACCTGACGCTCGACTACCCATGTACCGCAGCGCTTGCATCTTACGCCGTCGGTGAGGCCGTCCTTCTCGTAGGTAGCGGGATAGCCCTTGACTACCATGGTGTCGGGATGCATCGGGATAACCTCCTGCGCCTTGATGACCTCGCCGCAGGTTTCACAGTGGCTGCCGTCGGTCAGACCCGTCGATGTGCAGGTCGCAGGATAGCCCTTGTCAACTACAATTGTGTGAACGTGGACAGGCTCGGTCGTGGGTGCCTCTGTCGTAGGAGCGACTGTTGTCGGAGCAACCGTAGTGGGAGCAACCGTAGTGGGAGCAACTGTCGTAGGTGCGACTGTCGTGGGTGCCGCTGTTGTGGGAGCAACTGTGGTAGGCTCGGGCTTCTCGGTTGTGGGCTGCTCGCAGTCCTTCGCGGTTACGGTGAACTTCGCGCCTGTCTTTTTGTCAGCGTCCCAATTCGTGAGGTCGAGCTTGAGGGTGAGGTCAAAGGTCGACTTTGATGACTTGTAGTTGAATTTGATGTTCTCGCCGCCGTCGTATGCGTCCATGGCTGTGCCGGGGGTCACGGCTGAGCCGTTGCCCCAGTTGAGAGCCCACGCGCCGTTCGCGGCAAACTTGAATTCGAGATCCTTGTTTGCGGCTACGTTCTTGTAGGTGATCTCGTAGACGTTTGAACTCGCCGTCATCTTGTTGGCTGCCGCGGTCGGATCCCAGTTCTTGCCGTTTACAAAGCTCGGTACGTCCTTGCCGTTGCCGACTACTGCTACATAGTCGATCTTGTAGCTCGGATCGGTAACGCCTGCGCCTGTTACCTTGATTTCCTTTGTGGTCGGGTTGTAGGTCACGGTTACGTCGCAGTCCTTGCTGAGTCCGAAGTCAACATTAGCGTCGCCGCCGTCCTTGCCGTGCCAGATCGGATTTTCGGTGTCGCCGTTCTTGAACTCGACTACCTTTACTTCATATACGGCGCCGCTGACCGCCTTGACGTTCTTGACGGTGATCTTGTAGATGCCGTCGCTGCCCTTGGTCATCACGTTTACGGTGGGCTTAGCCTCCCACTCGGTGCCGAGGAAGTTCGCTGTGCCCGCGACTGTGAATACGTCGCCAGCCTGAACGCTGTAGTCGTCAAACGTGCCCGCGTAAACAGCCGAGGGTGTTTCGGGCATATAGGAAACCTTGTTGTCCGCGATTTCGGAACGGGCGATAAAGTAGTGCTCTTCCTCTTCGCTCTCGCCCCTGATCTGCATGATTTCGACATAGAGGTTGACGTTTGTCACGCCCTGAGCGCCGTCCTTTGGGTTGAAGGTCACGGATACAAAGGGCACCTTGCCGTTCGATTCGGTAAGCTCTCTGCCCTCGAGGTTGACGGAGTTGACCTTGATGCTCGCGTCGTTGTCACTCTCGCCGTCGAGGAACTTGCCCGAGGGGTTGTTCTCGTGCAAATCGAGGTAGGTCTGCTGCGGAGCATAGTTTGTGACTGTACCTACTCCGTCGGTAACGCGGAGAATACGGTCTACGCGCTTGCCGTCCTGAATGGTCGAGTTAACGCCGTCCGTCATATCAACCGCGAGCTTTGAGCTGTCGTAGGTGATGACGCACTGGGTGTTGACCATATTGGCGTCGGACACCTGCATCCACCATGTGACGGTGATCTGATTTGTGTCCGCGTTAAATTCCTGTGTCTGCGTCGGGAAAATGTTTGAGTTTGCCCGAATTGTCAGCTTGCTGTCCGCCGCGAACGCCGTGAAGTTCAGCGCCGTGAACATCGACGCTACCATCAGCGCCGAAAGAAGCACACTGACAAATCTTGTGAGCTTTTTCATAAGAATCCTCCTTGTTTTGAGATATTACGGTTCTGCAGCCGCGCAAAAAGCGCAAACTATCACATCTAAATTCTACCACATATATTTACACACCGCAATCCAAAATTATCCCTAATCTTTTGTCGTTTTTGCACAGCCGTCATTTGGTAACAAAAAAAGAACCGCTTCATATGAAACGGTTCCTTTATCCGATTTATTGAAAACTTCTCCGCCCCGCCGTTTATGAACGTTTCCGGAGATTAACGTTTTCAAAGGCGGGAGAACGCGCCCACCGGCGCTTGTCTGCCAATGTAGTATGACTTGTCAAACGCGAGGATCAAATCGAAAATCGGTGAGAGGAAGGTGAGTCCCGCCGCAAAGCCCGTCGACTTGCCGAAGGCTTTAGCCAGACGGTTGTTGAGCTTGAAGTTGACTACCAGCGCGAATACGAGGTATCCGATCGTGAGCAGTCCGTAGAACGCGAATGCAAGGATCGGTATTATCGCCGCCTGTCCGACCGCGTGCGAGCTATGAGCGCCTGCCACTGCCACAGCGAAGCCCACCATGCCGAATACCACTGCGAAAATGCTCACGAACGCGTATACGGCGGCGCTGATGACAAGCGCCCAGAACATCTTTGTCGTCCACAGCTCGCGGAACAGAAGATACTCGCCGTAGTAGGGGATAATGCCCTTCCAGCCGGGCATGCCCATCTTCTTGAAGATGAACCAGCGCGAAATGTAAGCTGCCGCCACTATGCCGAACATCACCAGTATGTAAATCATAGTGAAAATCATCATAAACACCGCAAAAGCGGGTTCGCCTGATGAATAATGATAACCGTAACTCATATTATTACTCCTTTTCCATATATAATATACTTTCCTCAAGGCTTTTGCACAGACAGTCTATCATCGGGCGTATCTCGTCGGTCGGCTCGAGAAAATCGGGCACCATGACCGTCGTCATGCCTGCCGCGTGAGCCGACTTTATGCCGTTGATGCTGTCCTCGAACGCGATGCAGTCAGAGGGCTTCTCGCCCAGAGCCGCCGCTGCCGTCAGGAAAACCTCGGGGTGAGGCTTGCCGTTTTTGACGTCGCCGCCGCATACAAGAGCGTCAAAGAACTCAGTCACCTTTGCACTTTCGAGATTGAACTCAGCCGTCTGCCGCGAGGTAGAGGTCGCGAGAGCGATTTTGCAGCCCTTGTTCTTTAAATAGGAAAGCGTTTCGTACAATCCCTGCTTTACGGGGATACCGTCGCGCTTCACCTTGTCGATGTACATCTTCTTGCCATGCTCCGACAGCTCCCAGTACGGAAAATCCGCGCCGTATTTGCCGAAGTAGAAGTTCTGAACCTCAGCCTTGCGCCTGCCGACGGTCTGCTTGAAGTCCTCTATGCTGTACGGATAGCCGCGCTCGTCCATCATCTGCTGCCAGTTGTCGTAAACCAGCCGCTCCGTGTCGAACATCAGACCGTCCATATCAAAAACCGCCGCCTTAAACATTCCACACCTCGATTTTCCAGCTGACAGAGGAATCCGCGTCAGGCTTCAGGGTCGAAGCTGTGAACACCTCGCCCTCGAGCTTATTCGACGGCTTGAGCTGCAATCCGAATGCAACCGGGCCGTCGGCGTCCTCGGTGTAGATATCCGAATAGCTCTCGTCAAAGCCGATTATGAGCCGCTCGCGGTCAAAGTCAGACGGCGTTACGCGGCACCAGATTTGCTCAACCGCGACGTCAGGACGGAGATTGTACTCCCCGATCAACAGCGAGTCAAGCTCCGCGACGGATTTGGTCACGCAGTCGAGAAGCTCGAAGGTGTAGAGCGTACCCGTGTAGCGGTCGCGGAACAAAAACAGCTTGCCGAGGTCGTCAGACGTAAATCGCGCCGCAGTGTAGAAATCGGGCGCGTGGCTGTGTTTATGCTTATGCCCCATCATATCACTTCCTTTTTTGTAAGGTATATTATAGTATATTTATAAGGATTTTGCAAGGGCGATTATCGGTCAGCAAGAAAGGCAACGTAACCGCCCGCGGAAACACTTCCCGCGAAAAAGTGACGCTGCCTTATTATTTAACTTATAGTACGCGATTTGCCCGCGGTCGCGTGACCGCCGCGATTTGACCGCAGCCAGACATACCCAGCCGCCGTCGAGGTGTTCTTCGATGATATCAAAGTACTTCGATACCTCAGCCTTGACTTCATCAGCGCGGGTGTCGATAATGCCGCTCATGATATAGACCGCGTCGTCCTTCATGAAGCCGCTGACGCCCTTAGACAGAAAGATGATCGCGTCGGCGACGATGTTCGCCAGAACGATATCGAACTTTCCCTCGACCTTCTCGGTGAAGCTGCCGCAAATCGCCGTAAAGCGGTCGGCAACTCCGTTGAGCTCAGCGTTTTCGGCTGCCGTGCGCACGGCGGTCTCGTCGATGTCAACGCCTGTCGCCTCTGACGCGCCCATGAGCAGAGCCGCGATTCCGAGAATGCCGCTGCCGCAGCCTACGTCGAGCACGCTGTCGCCCTTCTTCATGTACTTCTCGCACATCTCAAGACAGAGCCGCGTTGTTTCGTGGCCGCCCGTGCCGAACGCGAGTCCCGGGTCGATGCTGAGCGGGATCCTGCCCTGTGTGTCGACGTCCTCGAACCAGCTCGGCACGATCATTATATTATTACCCACCGCGAGCGGTGAGAAATACTTCTTCCAGTTGTTGCGCCAATCCTCCTCGGCGCAGTCGAGCAGCTCGATTTCGTGCGCGATACCCTCCGCGCCGTAGCGCTCGCTCAGAAACGCCACCGCCTCGGCAGGCGACACGTCGGGCTCGAGGTAGATATGTACATACGCGCGGTTCCTGTCCTTTTTGAGCAGGTCCTCGTCGATCAGGTCGATGTGCGCGATGTCCTCTACCGTCTGCTCGAGGTTGGTGTAGTCCTCGATATATATTCCGTAAGGCACAACGACGTTCGCGATGTCGCTTGCGCGGTCGATATTCTTCGCGCTTACGGCGATTTTGATTTCAGTCCATGTATTCATAGCCGCACCTTAGCCGAACATCTTCTTGAGCTTGTCAAAGAAGCCGCTGCGCTTTGAGTAGTTGCTCTCGGTTGTCGAGCGGTCAAACTGCGTGATGAGATCCTTCTGCTTCTGGTTGAGGTTCTTCGGGATCTCAACGACTACGCGGCAGTAGTGATCGCCTCTGCCTCTTCCGCCGAGGTGTGTAAAGCCCTTGCCCTTGAGCTTGAATATATCGTTAGGCTGGGTTCCCTCGTGGATAGTGTAACGCGCCTTGCCGTCGATTGTCGGAACCGTGACCTCAGCTCCGAGTGAAGCCTGCGCGAAGGTGATCGGAAGGTCGCACCATACGTCGTCGCCTCTGCGCTCAAAGAGCTCGTGCTTCCTGACGTTTACATATACGTGCAGATCGCCCTTGGGACCGCCGTTTACGCCCGCGTTGCCGTGGCCGCCGACGTTGAGTATCTGTGAGTCGCGGATACCTGCGGGAATGCTCACGTCAACAGTGTGGGGCTGTCTGTATCTGCCCGAGCCGTTACATCTGCGGCAGGGGTTGTCGATGATCTTTCCGCGTCCGTGACAAGCGTCGCAGGTGCGCTGGGTCTGGATAACGCCGAGCGGTGAACGCTGGTTGATGGTCACCCTTCCCGAGCCGCCGCATGCCGAACAGGTCTTGGGCTGCGAGCCTGCCGCCGCGCCTGTGCCGTGACAGTCGGTGCAGGTATCTACGCTGTTGTAGCTGACCTTCTTTGTGGTGCCCTTGGCGCTCTCCTCAAAGGTGATAGTGACGCTCGTTTCAACATCGCCGCCGCGCTGGGGTGCGTTCGCCGCGCGTCTGCCGCCGAAGCCGCCGCCGAATATGCTCGAGAAGATGTCGCCGAAGTCCATGTCGACGCCGAAGGGACTGCCGCCGCCTGCGCCCGCGCCGTAGTTGGGGTCTACGCCCGCGTGGCCGAACTGGTCGTAGCGCGCGCGCTTTTCGCTGTCGGAAAGCACCTCGTACGCCTCGTTGACCTCCTTAAACTTCTCCTCGCAGTCCTTGTCGCCGGGGTGAAGGTCGGGGTGGTATTTTTTGGCGCTCTGACGGTACGCCTTTTTGATCTCGTCCTCGCTCGCGCCCTTCTGAACGCCGAGAACCTCGTAGTAATCTCTCTTATCTGCCATTATTTTTCCTCCGGGTAGACAGTGCGGATTTTATCCGTAAATCGGTGTCCCGCGCCCGTCGTTTGGATGTGATATTTACTGTGGGTATTTTACCTCCGGGCAGACAGCGCGGTGCCCGCGCCCGTCTGTGGGATATATTATGATACCGATACGCCAAAAGGAGCTGTGGCTGGCAGCTCCTCATGGCTTATTGAAAGCTTTGTTTTTATCTTAGTCAGCGTCGGTGAAATCAGCGTCGTATACGTTGGGGTCGCCGCCGTTGCCGCCGTTATTGCCGCTGTTCGGCTGTGCGCCGCCCATGTCGGGTGCGCCCTGTGCGGGATTGCCCTGCTGGGGCGCAGCCTGCTGATAGAGCTTCGCGGAAACCTCGTAGAGCGACTTCTGCAGATCCTCCTTGGCAGCGTTGATCATGGAGATATCGTTCTTCGCGATAGCGTCCTTGACAGCCTGAACCTTGGTGGTGATTGTGTTCTTGTCGTCTGAGGCGAGCTTGTCGCCGTTCTCGTTGACGAGCTTCTCAGCCTGATATGCGAGGTTCTCAGCCTCGTTCTTCGCGTCAACCTCTTCGCGGCGCTTCTTGTCCTCAGCCGCGTACTGCTCGGCGTCCTTGACTGCCTTGTCGATGTCCTCCTTGCTCATGTTGGTGGAGGAGGAAATCGTGATTTTCTGCTCCTTGCCGGTGCCGAGATCCTTTGCGGAAACGTTTACGATACCGTTGGCGTCGATGTCGAAGGTTACCTCGATCTGCGGAATACCGCGCATTGCGGGTGCGATGCCTGTGAGTGCGAACAGACCGAGCTGCTTGTTGTCGCGTGCGAACTCGCGCTCACCCTGGAGAACGTTGATCTCAACCTGGGTCTGGTTGTCAGCCGCGGTGGAGAAGATCTGGCTCTTCTTGGTGGGGATAGTGGTGTTTCTGTCGATGATCTTGGTCATTACGCCGCCCATGGTCTCAACGCCGAGAGAAAGCGGAGTAACGTCGAGGAGAAGAAGTCCGTCTACCTCGCCGCCGAGAACGCCTGCCTGGATAGCCGCGCCGATAGCGACACACTCGTCGGGGTTGATGCCCTTGAAGGGTTCCTTGCCGATAAGCTTCTGAACAGCCTCCTGTACAGCGGGGATTCTCGAGGAACCGCCGACCATGAGAACCTTGTCGATCTGACCGATCTGCAGACCTGAGTCTGAGAGAGCGGAACGTACGGGACCCATTGTAGCCTCTACGAGGTCAGAGGTCAGCTCGTTGAACTTAGCTCTTGTGAGGGTGAGGTCGAGGTGCTTGGGACCTGTCTGATCGGCAGTGATGAAGGGCAGGTTGATCGAGGAGGTCGTTACGCCCGAAAGCTCGATCTTTGCCTTCTCAGCAGCCTCCTTGAGGCGCTGCATTGCCATTTTATCAGATGAAAGGTCGATGCCTGTTTCTGTCTTGAAGGAAGCTACCATCCAGTCGATGATGCGCTTGTCGAAGTCGTCGCCGCCGAGACGGTTGTTACCTGCGGTTGCGAGAACCTCCTGTACGCCGTCGCCCATCTCGATGATACTTACGTCGAAGGTGCCGCCGCCGAGGTCGTATACCATGACCTTCTGGTCGTTCTCCTTGTCAACGCCGTAGGAAAGCGCTGCCGCTGTAGGCTCGTTGATGATTCTCTTTACATCAAGACCCGCGATCTTGCCTGCGTCCTTTGTAGCCTGACGCTGTGCGTCGGTGAAGTATGCGGGAACGGTGATGACAGCCTGTGTTACGGTCTCGCCGAGGTAAGCCTCAGCATCAGCCTTGAGCTTCTGGAGAATCATAGCGGAAATCTCCTGGGGTGTGTAGCTCTTGCCGTCGATCGCTACCTTGTACGCTGTACCCATTTCTCTCTTGATAGAGGAAACGGTTCTGTCGGGGTTGGTGATAGCCTGGCGCTTTGCGACCTGACCTACCATTCTCTCGCCGTCCTTGGAGAATGCTACGACTGAGGGAGTTGTTCTTGAACCTTCAGCGTTTGCGATTACTACGGGCTCGCCGCCTTCGATTACCGCTACGCATGAGTTTGTTGTACCTAAATCTATACCGATTGTCTTTGCCATAATTAATACCTCCGAATTATTTTAATTGAAAATGAAAAATTGAAAATTGAAAATTTATGGTCGCTTCGCTCCGAGTATATTTTAGTTAACGACCTGTACCATTGCGTGTCTGATGATTTTGTCGCCGATTTTGTAGCCCGTCTGGAATACCGCGGCGATCTGGTTGGATTTCAGCTCCTCGCTGTCCACCATCGAAATCGCGTTGTGCAGGTTCGGGTCAAATTCGTCGCCGACCTCGCCGTAGCTCTCGATCCTGAGCTTCTCAAACGAGCGGTCGAGCTGGCTCTTTATCAGCTCAACGCCCTTGATGATCTCGGGGTCGGAATCCTTGAGGTTCTCGAGCGCCATTCTCACGCTGTCCGCTACGGGAAGAATCTCCGTGACCGCCTTCGAGGTAGCGTCGTCATAAATGCCGAGCTTCTCGTTCGCGGTGCGCTTGCGGTAGTTGTCGTACTCCGCCGCGAGCCTCATGTATCTGTCCTTCTGAGCGGCAAGCTCCGCCTCGAGCTTCCCGATTTTTTCATCGCGCTCGTCGGGAATGTCCTCAGCGTCGACCGCCTCGGCTTCAACCTCCTCGACGGTCTGTTCAGCCTGAATCTCCTCCTCGGGGATCTCAGCCTTGTTCTTCTCTGACATTTTATTCATCTCCTTCAGGGTTAATCTGTTGTTTCAATAAGCTCTTCCATCAGCTCGCCCGCGCACTGTGCAACGCATTCGATTATCGCGATGTTTCTCGCGTAATCCGTCCGCTGCGCCGTTATTATCGCGAGCACGCCCGAGGGTGTGCCGTCTATGCTGTAGCGCGTTGAGAACACCGCGCTTTTGCTAAGCTCCACGCGCCTGTTCTCGGTGCCGATGGTGACCGCCGTATGCTGCGGTCTGCGGCTGAGCATTGCCGCAACGTCGCGCTCGTTCTGCAGAAAGTCGATGAACTCCCTGCTGACCGACGCCGATGCGCCGTAGTTGAAAATAAGTCTGCTCAGCTTGCTGTGCTTCACGCTTACCTTCGCCGCCTGCTGCGCCGCTTCCATTATCGCGATAAGCGCCGGCGGCATGAACAGCGACAGCTCGCCGAAGCGAACCGCTGCGGACTGAATGAACGGCTGTCCGATCACACCGACCTCTACGCCCGCGAAAAGCTCGTTGAGCGATTTGTCGAACATCGTGATGATCTCGGGGGTGATCACGAACGCGCACCGGAAAAGCCGCGTGCGTATCACGCCGTTTGAGCAGATAAGCACCGCCATCGCGGTATGTCTGCCCGTCTGCACAAAGCTGAGCCGCCTGACCCTGCAATTGTCTGCCGCAGGGGTGGTGGCGAGTGCAACCGAACCCGTGAGCTGCTCCGTCAGATCCGCCGCTCCCTGCAAAATCATCTCGGGAGAATCGGCGAGCTTGCCGAGCGAGTCGCGGATATATGCCGCCGCGACCTGTGCCAGAGGAGTTACGCGCATCACGTTGTCGACGTAGTAGCGGTAGCCCAAGGCAGTGGGAACGCGTCCCGCCGAGGTGTGCGGCTGCACGAGATACCCCTGAGCGGTGAGCTCAGCCATATCGTTGCGGACGGTTGCCGAGGAAACCTGAAGCCCTGTTCCGCCGAGCAGCGCCTTTGAGCCGACAGGCTCGCCGCTTTGGATAAAGCTCTCGACGATGGCGGCGAGAATCGTTTCTTTTCTCGCGGCAGGGGTCATGTCTGTTCCTCCTTGATTTTTGCTTTTAGCACTCTCGGGTGGTGAGTGCTAATTGACTCTATCATTACTATACCCCCAAAGTCAGAAAAAGTCAAGCATTTTATTAAAAATATTTTCCAATTTACAAAAGTTTCACGTCCCGTTCACAATCCACTTGATTTTGAGCGGCGTTTATTATACAATATATATGTTCACCACAGCGCATTTTCGGATATACTAAGGAAAGGAGCCGCTTATGCCGTTTATTCACTATTTCTATGTCTTTCTCTGGGCGGTGCTTGCCGTGCTCTGCTTCTTTATCGGCAGAAAGCACGGTCTTGTGGGCTACCTGCTGACGGTTTTCTTTTTATTCATGTCGGTATGGTACGGGCTTGAGGCGTTCGGCGGACTGCCTGTGTTCGACGGAGTTATGGGTCACGTGTTCAGAGGAGTGCTGATAGTCTTTCTGATAGTGGTCGTTTTCATCTGGTACCGCGGCAGAAAGGCTCAGTTCAATACCCGGAACAAGACCGTTCCTCACGCGGAGGACTGCCACTGTGAGCACTGCGAGGACGGCCGCGAGGAAAACTGAACCGCATATAGACGCAGACCGTTTCCGCGCCACAAGATATTGTTGCAGCGCGGCGAAACTGCGAAAAACCGTACTTTTTTTGAAAAAACGCTTGATTTTTAGCCAAATGTATGCTAGAATAACACTTGTATGACTGCTATTTTAAGGAGGTGGGACAATGCCCAACATTAAGTCAGCTAAAAAGCGCGTAAAGGTTATCGCTTCTAAGACAGCCCGCAACAAGGCCAACAAGTCCGCTCTCAGAACCGCCATCAAGAAGGCGTTCTACGCGATCGACACCAACGCAGATAACAAGCAGGAGGCAGTTCGTCTTGCTACAAAGAAAATCGACCAGGCAGTTGCCAAGGGAATTCTTCACAAGAACACTGCTGCAAGAAGCAAGTCTAATCTCGCGAAGCGCCTTAACGCTTCCGCGTAAGAGCAATCACGATACGATAAAGGCAGAGATTTTCCTCTGCTTTTTTTGTTTTTCTGTTGACTTTTTATAAAAAAATGTTTAGAATAGAAGTATACACAGCTTGATTGTAAATACTAACTATATTGGAGGTCAACGATTATGAAAAACAAAAAGTTTATGTGGATCATCGGCATCATTTCAATTGTTGCTGCGGCGTCTGCAGCTCTCACCGCGTTCCTGATTGTCAAGGACAAGCAGAAAAAGGACGACGAAGAGCTGATGGAGTATCTCGACAACTCAATCGAATAATTGCGAAACCAAAGGCGGTACAAATATACCGCCTTTTTTTCTTTATTTGGAGGGATTATTATGATAGAAATTGAACTCGAGCGCCTGCTCAAAGACGCGAAGGCCGACCCCGACCTCAAGATCGCGCTGCTGAAAACCCGCGCAAGCAACAACCCCGTCGAGGACTTCTGCGCGTTCTGCCGGAGCAAGGGCTATGACATTAACGCAGGCGAGCTGTTCACCGTAGGAATGACCGCGAGCGACGCGAAGCTCAGAAGCGTCAACGGCGGCGGCGTAAACGCTATCGACGGCTGGGACGACGCGTACGAGCAATTCTTTTCGACGCTCATCTGGACGAATTAGAATTAATTGAAAATGTAAAATTGAAAGTTGAAAATTAAGGGTCGCTTCGCTCCGATTTTTAAATATTACCGACTAAAAAACTGACTTTTGCCAAACAAAAAATATGCAAATCTTATTGCTTTTTCCGAATGATTATGATATATTGTAATTGGCTGAAAATTCATAGCAAATTATAAAAGGAGGAATATCTATGAATTCGGTAAAAAAGTACATCGCTGAGTTCATCGGCACCATGGTGCTCGTTGTTCTCGGCTGCGGCACGGCTATGCTCGTCGGCTGCGACGCCAAAAACGGCGGCGGCTACATTCTGACCGCTCTCGCTTTCGGTCTTGTAATCGTCGGCATGGCTTACTGCGTCGGCAATATCTCGGGCTGCCACATCAACCCCGCGGTATCTCTCGGCGTACTGCTCTCGGGCGGCATGAGCGCTGTTGATTTCATCGCCTACATCATCTCCCAGTGCCTCGGCGCGTTTGCGGGTGCGGGCGTTCTGGCGGCGATCTTCGGCCTCGGCGGCGTGAACGACCAGACAGGCGGCTTTGGCTCCAACGGTCTCGCAGGCGTTAACGGCAGCGTCGTTGCGGGTCTTATCGTTGAGTGCTTCCTGACCTTCGTATTCGTTCTCACCATTCTCGGCGTAACCTCCAAGAAGGCAGGTCACGGCAGCTTCGGCGGTCTCATCATCGGCCTCACCCTCACCCTCGTTCACATTCTCGGCATCGGTCTGACAGGCACCTCTGTCAACCCCGCGCGCAGCTTCGGCCCCGCGCTCGTTGCTATGATGAACGGCAACGCCGAACCCATGGGCGCTCTGTGGGTATTCATCGTCGGTCCCTTCGTAGGCGCGGCTCTCGCGGCAGGTGTTTACAGATTCCTCGAGGGCAAGAAAGCATAATCCGAATTTATCAGAATCAGGGAGGTCGCTCGCGGCCTCCTTTTTCTCTGTCTTGACAGCCGACTCTCGGTTGTGTATAATCTAATTGAATCCAACCGAAAGGAAGTAATCTTATGCATTACACATATCACCCCAAGGGAGTTTGTCCGCTCGAAATCAACTTCAACATCAACAAGGGCGTTGTCACGGATATCCGCTTCACGGGCGGCTGCAACGGCAACCTCAAGGCGATATCAAAGCTCGTTAACGGCATGACCGCCGACGAGATCGACGAGAAGCTCAGAGGCAACACCTGCGGCAGACGTCCGACCTCCTGCGCCGACCAGCTTGCGAGAGCAGTACGCGAGGCGAGCCTTGCCGAGAGAAGCTGACGGAGAGCGACATGGAATTTTCTGAATACGACGCGCTGAAGCTGGACAACCAGGTCTGCTTTCCGCTCTATGCAGCCGCGCGCGAGGTGACGAAGCTGTACAGACCATACCTCGACGCGCTCAACCTGACCTACACCCAGTACATCACAATGATGGTGCTCTGGGAAAACCGCTCGTGCAGCGCGAAGAAGCTCGGCGAGAAGCTGTACCTCGACTCGGGCACCCTCACGCCCGTTATCAAGAGCCTTGAGCAGAAGGGCTTTGTGAAGCGTTCTCGGTCAGCCGTTGACGAGAGAGTGCTGATGGTCGAGGTGACAGACAAGGGCTTTGCCTTGCGCGAGGAAGCGAAATCGGTTCCGCAGAAAATGGCGGCGTGCACCAATCTTACCCCCGAGGAAGCTCAGACGCTTTACAAGCTGCTGTATAAGGTTTTGGGTGAGAGTTAAAACAACACGGGCAGTCCATTCGGACTGCCCGTTTGCTGTATAAAATACAAATTATTTCTTATAGGAGGTGTGCCAGATTTCCTTCGCATACTCGAGGATCGAGCGGTCGGAGGAGAACTTGCCGGCGTTCGCAACATTGAGGAGGCACTTCTTGCCGAATTCCTTTCTGTCGGCGTAGTCGGAGTTAGCCTTGATCTTCGCGTCAACATAGAGCGGCAGATCGTAAATGAGGAAGTAGTGGTCGGCTACCTGCCAGGAGGTACCGATGAGGAGAGCGTCGTGGAGCTCCTTGAAGCTGCCCTCGCCCTGAGCGCCGTCGTCGTCGAAGGTGCCGTCGATGAGGGTGTCGATAACTCTCTTGGTCTCGGGGTTAGCCTCGTAGATAGCTCTGGGGTTGTAGCCCTCAGCCTTGAGCTTCTCGATGTCCTCAACTCTCGCACCGAAGATGTACTCGTTCTCTTCGCCTGCGCACTCAGCGATCTCGATGTTCGCGCCGTCCCATGTGCCGAGGGTAACGGCACCGTTGAGCATGAACTTCATGTTGCCTGTACCGGAAGCCTCGAGGCCAGCGGTCGAGGTCTGCTCGGAGATATCGGCAGCGACAACGATCTTCTCAGCGTAGGATACGTTGTAGTTGGAGATGAAGTAAACCTGGAGCTTGTCCTTTGTATCGGGATCGTTGTTTACGAGGTTAGCGATCTCGGTGATGTACTTGATGATAGCCTTTGCTCTCGCATAGCCGGGAGCAGCCTTCGCGCCGAAGATGAAGGTTGTAGGAGTCCAGTTGGGCAGCTTGCCTTCCTTGAGGCGGAAGTAGATAGCCATGATCGAGAAGGCGTTGAGGAGCTGTCTCTTGTACTCGTGGAGACGCTTTACCTGTACGTCAAAGATGGTGTCGGGGTTGATATCATAGCCGTCCATCTTCTTGATGTACTCGGCGAGCTGCTTCTTCTTTGTAGCCTTGATGTCGTTGAACTTGTTGATGGTTCTCGCGTCGAGGCATTTGTTGAGAACAGAGAGCTTGGAGAGGTCGGTGAGCCACTCGTCGGAGCCGACCTTCTTGGTGATAAGCTCGCTCAGCTCGGGGTTGCACAGACCGAGCCAGCGGCGCTGTGTGATACCGTTTGTCTTGTTGAGGAAACGCTCGGGATATACCTCGTACCACTCCTTGAGAAGATCTCTCTTGAGGATCTCGGTGTGGAGCTGTGCCACGCCGTTTACATAGGTGCCGGCATAGGTTGCGAGTCTTGCCATATGAACAACGTTGCCGTCGATAATGCGCATCTTAGCCTTCTTGTCCTCGGAAACGCCCTTAGCGGTGAGCTCTTCCTGGCACTTGTTGGCGATGAGCGCGATGATGTCGTAGATTACGGGGATAACCTGGTTCATCAGGTCTGCAGGCCACTTCTCGAGAGCCTCGCCGAGAACGGTGTGGTTGGTGTAGGAGCAGGTCTTTCTCGCGATCTCGAAAGCCTCGTCAAAGGTCATGCCCTCGATCTGGAGAAGTCTTACGAGCTCGGGAACGCAGGATACGGGGTGAGTATCGTTGAGCTGGATAGCGTTCTCTTTTGCGAAGAAGCTGAAATCATTGCCGTGCTTAGCCTTGTAGCGGCGGATAATATCCTGAAGCGAAGCGGAGCAGAAGAAGTACTGCTGCTTGAGTCTGAGCACCTTGCCCTCGTACTTGTTGTCGTTGGGATAGAGAACCTTGGAGATATTCTCGGCGTCGTTCTTCTCCTTGACAGCGAGGTCGTACTCGGTGTTGTTGAACGCGGTGAAGTCGAAGTCGTTGACAGCCTCAGCCTGCCACAGACGGAGGGTGTTGATGTTGTCGGTCTTGCAGCCGATTACAGCCATATCGTAGGGAACTGCCTTTACGGTCTGATCCTTGAACGCTACGGTGACGGTCTCGTCCTCCTTGCGGATGCACCACGGATCCTCAAAGCGCTGCCAGTTGTCGGCAACCTCTACCTGATAGCCGTCCTTGATGAGCTGCTTGAACAGGCCGTACTTATAGCGGATTCCGTAACCGTCGAGGGGTACCTCATGGGTAGCGGCTGAGTCGAGATAGCAGGCTGCGAGTCTGCCGAGACCGCCGTTGCCGAGAGCAGCGTCGTCGATGTCCTCGAATACGTTGATGTCGATGCCCTTCTTCTTGAGAAGCTTCTTTACCTCGTCGAGAATGCCGAGGCAATAGAGGTTGTTGTACATCATTCTGCCCATCAGGAACTCCGCGGACATGTAGTACGCGCGTCTTTCACTGTTGTGCTTTGCCTTGCTCTTTGCCCAGTTGGGAGCGATTTCGCCCATTACAGCCTTGCCGAGAGCAAGGTGAAGCTCGGAAGCGGTAAGCTCCTCAATCTTCTTGCAGTACATGGACTGAGCGGTAAGCTCAAGCTTTTCCATAATATTTGACATTATTATTCCTCCAGTCGTCCGCATTTAACAGACATTGTTTTTAATTTTTCCGCCAGTTCCTTAGTGAAAGCGTCCTCAGTCACTCTCCATGTCCAGTTGTTGCCGAGAACCGACGGTGTATTCATCCTCGCTTCCTTGCCGAGTCCGAGCAGATCCTGCATAGGCACTATAGCCATGTCCGCCTTGCTTTCGTAGGCGGTGCGGATCAGACCCCAGTTAAACGGCTCGTCAGGAGGCATTTTGCAGTATTCTCTTGCGTATCTGACGTCTTCGGGGTTAGCGGTTTCGAGCCAGCCCATCAGAGTGTCGTTATCGTGAGTACCTGTATAAACAACGCAGTTGTTTGTGTACTTGTGGGGCAGATAGTCATTTTCCTCGCCGCTGTCGAACGCGAACTCGAGAACCTTCATTCCGGGATAACCGGTCTGCTCCATGAGCTCGGTGACGTCGGGAGTGAGTGTGCCGAGATCCTCGGCTACGATTTCAAACTTGCCGACAGCCTCTTCCATCATGCGGAAGAACTTGATTCTCGGGCCGACTACCCACTCGCCGTTGATAGCGTTCTCGGCGGGATAAGGAATGGAGTAGTAGCTCGCGAAAGCGCGGAAGTGGTCGATACGGGTGATGTCGTAGAGCTTGGACGCCGCCTTGACACGCTCAAACCACCACTCGTAGTCGGTCTGCTCGAGGTAATCCCAGTCGTAGAGCGGGTTGCCCCAGAGCTGTCCCGTCTCGGAGAAGTAATCGGGCGGACAGCCTGCAACAGCGATGGGGTCGCCGTCGTCGTAGAGCTGGAAGATTTCGGGGTTAGCCCAGGTGTCGGCGCTGTCCATAGCGACGTAGATCGGCATGTCGCCCATGATCTTGATTCCCAGACCGTTTACATAAGCGCGGAAGCTCTCCCACTGCTCGTAGAACTTGAACTGAACGAACTTCCAGAAGGAAATTTCCTTTCTGAGTCTGCGCTCGTAGCGAGCAAGCGCCTCGGGCTCGCGCATCTTGATGTCCTCGGGCCACTCTGTCCACGACTTCATATCGAAGCTGTTCTTGACCGCCATATACAGCGCGTAGTTCTTGAGCCACTTGCTGTTCTTGCGGGTGAACACACGGAACTTCTTCTGGTCCTTTTTTCTGAAATTCTCGTGAGCGATTCTCAGAACTGCGAACCTGTTGTTGTAAATCTTCTCATAGTCAACCTGCTGAGGGTTGTCGCCCCAGTCGCGGCTGTCGAGCTCCTCCTTGGTAACAAGACCTTCCTCGACCAGCGTGTCGAGATCAATCAGGTACGGGTTGCCCGCATAGGTTGAGAATGACTGGTACGGCGAGTCGCCGTAGCTTGTCGGGCCAACGGGAAGAATCTGCCAGATTGTCTGACCTGACTCCTTGAGGTAATCCGCGAATTTGCGAGCCTCTTTGCCGATGGTGCCGATTCCGTAGGGGGAAGGAAGCGAAGTGATGGATAATAATACGCCTGCGCTTCTTGCCATAAATAATCAACTCCATTCTGACGGATATTAATTTTTCTATGTCCTCGCTGATTTCCTCGTTAGTCACACGGGCACATAGTATCAAGTGTATTTTATCATAAAAAGCGTTTCTTTTCAAGTATTTTAGCAAGCATTCGTTAACTTTTTTTGTAAAAGTTAGCGAATGAACCCGTCGATAATGCCCATTGATTTGGTAAGTGTGTGCACCGGTGGGTGCCTCCTCCGCCTTTTTTAACAATCATCTGCCTGAAATGTTCATAAACGGCGGGTCAGACTTTCTGCTTTCGGCAGGTGCGGCTGTCTCTGTCATACTTTTTATGGTAAAAAAACAGGACAGAAAAGCCTGTGCCTTTCTGTCCCGAATATTAATTCAGTTTATTAATTTGAGTACTTTCTTCTGTAGAAGTAGACAGCGCCGACTCCTGCAACGAGAGTGATCAGAACAGCGATCGCAGGGAATGCCTCGCCTGTCTTTACGGTGCCGTTGGCCTCTGACTTTGTAGCCTCTGACTTGGTCGCCTCGTCCTTTGTAGCGGCTGTGGTGGGCTGTACGGTGGCGGGAGCCGCGGTAGTCGCCTCAACGGTTGTGGGCTCTGCGGTTGTAGGCTCTGCTGTGGTGGGCTCGGCTGTTGTAGGCTCAACGATGGGCTCTGCGCCGTTGATTGCGGGAATTACATAGGTGTAGATAATAGGCTCGCCCTTGCCGGTCTCCGTGGATTGCGCGTTGATAGTAACGGTCACGGTTCTCTCAACGGGTGAGGGAGCCGCTTCGAGCGTCCATGTCTGCTGTTTTTCCTCGCCGACCTTCAGGCTCGGATAGGCGACTCCGCTGCTGCTGCCTGTAACGGTAACGCCTTCGGGCAGATCAAGGTACATGCCGACGCCGCTGAGCTCGCTGTTGCCTGTGTTGCTGACGTAGGAGGTCAGTCTGACGGGATTGTAGCTGTTGCCGTCCTCAGAGATGGTGAAGCTGCCGTCGATCTTGGTCGCGCCGAGCTTGAGCTCGCTGCCTTCACTGACGTCGATATAGCCGAGACCGTAGTAGGTCATGAGTACACGGGTTTCGCCGGGTGCAAGCTCGCGCTCGAGCCAGATAACGTTTACCGCGCTGTCGCCGATTTCCTCCGACGTATCGATCTCGGGAACAAGCGGATAATTTGAGTCGCCGAAGTTTCTGAACTGTACAACGTCGGGCTTGCCTGCGCCTGCAGCAAATGTACCTGTGCCGATCGTCTTGGGGCTCTGGAGGCTGTCGAACGCCTGGAAGGACGCGGGAATAGCATCGCCCTCAAACTGTGTCTTTGTGCTGATCGCGCCTACGCCCGCAACACGGAAGGGAGCATGGTCGTTGCCCTCAACCATGGTGTCGAGGAAGAACTTGCCGCCGACGTTCTTTGATGTGTCGGTGTTGTTTGTGAGTGTGAGTGAAAACTCGGCGGTATCCATCGCGCCGTTGGTGTTGTTGCCGATAATGCGGATGGTTCTTACAACATCGATGCCGTAAACCTTTGATGTACCGGTGAGCGTAAGGTTCGCGGGATCGACAACGTCGTCATAGAAGTCCGGAATGATCATGCTTTCGTTTACGCTGACATACGGACGTGAGGTAGCGTCGGCAGTATCTCCGTTACGCGATATAAACGAGTACAGCAGATTGCCGCCTTTCGCGCTGAACATATCCATTCTGTCAGTGCTTGTTCTTACAATAATGTTTTCATTCTCAAGTCTCGCCGCGGAAACGCTGATAACTGCAGTTGCCGCGAGAGCCGCCGCAGCACCGATAGCCGCGACTTTTTTCATTATCTTTCTCATGATAAAATAATCTCCTTTCGGAATCCATGCGGATTTTTCCGAGATAAATATATCATCACTTTTCACCAAAGTCAACATTTTCCAAATCGAAAAAAATAAATTTTATATTTATGCAGAATCAGCCGAATTCTCCGTTTTGTCAATTGTGCACCCTGCACAACGATACAATTCTGTTTTCATGGAATACCCACAAAGAACAGCGGCGCGGTTTTTTGTGAAACTTCGATAAATTCAAAACTGTATTTCTGACAAAAATCACATATACAAAAACCCTTTTAAATGGTATAATAATTACATATGCGCTCAAACAGAGTTGTAACCAAACGAGGAGGAAATATATGAAACTACACGGTATTCATGTGCCGCACAAGAAAAACACGGCACATCTGCCGCCTGTACGGCTTGAGCCGCCAAAGACCGTGGCTATCCCGATGTCCATGCACATCGGCAGACCTGCAAAGCCCGTCGTCAAGCGCGGCGACGAGGTCAAGGTCGGCACCCTGATCGCCGAGGCGGACGGATACATCTCAGCGCCGATTCACTCGAGCGTTTCGGGCAAGGTGCAGAAGATTGACGAGATCACCATTATGAACGGCTCGAAGGTGCCATGTATTCTTATCGACAGCGACGGCTTGCAGACCCCCGACGAAAGCATTACGCCGCCCGGGGTTCACGACCTCGACAGCTTCATCGACGCGGTGAAGAACAGCGGCTCCGTCGGACTCGGCGGCGCGGGCTTCCCTACCTTCGTGAAGTTTGTCACAAAGGATCTCTCGGTTTTCAAGTACGTTATCATCAACGCCGCGGAGTGCGAGCCGTACATAACCTCGGACACGCGCACGATGCTCGACCGCACGGACTCGATCAGAAAGGGTATCGAGGCGATGAAAAAGTACCTCGGCGTAAAGACCTTCATAATCGGCATCGAGGACAACAAGCCCGAGGCTATCGCGAAGATGAAGGAGCTCGCCTCACAGACAGACGGCGTTACCGTCAAGGTGCTGCCCGCGATGTACCCTCAGGGCGGCGAGAAGGTGCTGATTTACAACTGCACGGGCAAAATCGTCCCCAAGGGCGGCTTGCCGCTGGACGTCGGCGCGATTGTGATAAACGTCACGACCCTCGCCTTCATTGCGGAGTACCTCGAAACGGGCATGCCGCTTGTTGAGAAGTGCGTGACCGTCGACGGAAGCGCGGTAAAGGAACCAAAAAACGTCATCGCGCCTATCGGAATGAGCATTGCCGATCTGCTCGAGGCGGCGGGCGGCTGCAGGGAAGAGCCTGCGAAGGTGCTCTACGGCGGCCCGATGATGGGTATTGCCGTACCTACGCTCGACAGCCCGGTATTGAAGAACACAAACGCTATTGTCGCGATGGACAGCCGCGAGGCAAAGCCGCCGAGGACTACTCCGTGCATAAACTGCGGCTCGTGCATCAACCACTGTCCGCTGAAGCTCGACCCGCGCGAGATCGCGATTTCCTACAAAACGAACGACGCGGAATCGCTCGAAAAGCTCTGCGTTGACCTCTGTATGGAGTGCGGCTGCTGCTCCTTCATCTGCCCGGCGCACAGACCGCTCGTGCAGACAAATAAGTTAGCGAAATTCGTGCTCAGGCAGTACCGGAACAGCAAAAAGGAGGGCAAATGATGAACAAGCTGATTTCAACCGTTTCGCCCCACTTCCATACGCCGCGGAGCACACAGATGATAATGCTCGACGTTATCATCGCGCTCGTGCCCGCGGAAATCGCCTCGGCGATAATCTTCGGCTGGCGCGCGCTCCTGATCGTGGCGGTATGCGTCGGCACCTGCGTGCTCTCGGAGTTCCTCTTTGAGAAGCTCTGCAAGAGAGAGAACACCGTTTCCGACCTCTCGTCGATCGTGACGGGAATCCTGCTCGCCTTCAACCTGCCCGTGACTATCCCGATTTGGCAGGCGATGCTCGGCAGCGTTATCGCGATAATCGTGGTAAAGCAGCTCTTCGGCGGCATTGGTCAGAACTTCGCTAACCCTGCCATCACCGCAAGAATCATCATGCTCGTAGCGTTCTCGGGCGACATGACAAAGTGGATAACCCCAAGCGGCTTCTTCACCGACGTCAACGCCTCAACAAGCGCGACTCCGCTCCTCGCGATGACTAACGGCACCGACGTACCCTCGTACCTCGACCTCTTCCTCGGCAGACACGGCGGCTCGCTCGGCGAGACCTGCGCGCTTGCGCTTCTGCTCGGCGGCGGATATCTGCTCGTGCGCCGCGTAATAACATGGCACACTCCCGTCGCGTTCATCGGCACCGTCGCGCTCATGTCGCTCGTCTGCGGCAAGGACGTGCCCGGTCAGGTGCTCTCGGGCGGTCTGCTGCTCGGCGCGTTCTTCATGGCGACCGACTACGCCACAACTCCAAACACAAAATGGGGCAAGATCATCTTCGGCGTGGGCTGCGGTCTTATCACCATACTTATCCGCTTCTGGGGCAACTACCCCGAGGGCGTGAGCTACTCGATACTCCTTATGAATATCCTCACGCCGTACATCTCCAAGCTCACGCGCTCAAAGCCGCTGGTGGGAGGTGTTGAGGAATGAAAGACATAATCAAGCCCATCGCGGTACTCGGCGCTATCTGTCTTGTCGTCACCGCGCTGCTGGCATATATCAACTCCGTCACCTCGCCGATAATCCTCGCCGCCGAACAGAAGGCTGCAGAGGAAGCGCGGCTCGAGGTCATGCCCGAGGCAAACAGCTTTGAGAAAATCGACTCCGAGCTTCCCGAGGGAGTTACGGAAGCATACCTTGCCGACAACGGCGGCTATGTTTTCATGCTGACCACAAAGGGCTACGGCGGCGACATCAAGCTAATCTGCGGTATCCTCGACGGCAAGCTGACTAAAACCAAAACCCTCTCGCACAACGAAACGAGCGGCATCGGCTCGAAGGTCGTCGCGGGCGACTACGGCGACAACTACATCGGAAAAAGTGAGGACGATTACTCTCAGGTCGACTCGGTGACGGGCGCGACGATCTCCTCAAAGGCATACAAAAAAGCGCTCGGCAACGCGTTTGCCGCTTACGATCAACTGACGAAGGAGGCGAAGTGATGAACACCCTGCAAAATTTCTCGAAGGGTCTTGTCAAGGAAAACCCCGTTCTCGTTCTGGTGCTCGGCACCTGCCCCACTCTCGCCACCTCAACAAGCATCTCAACCGCCCTCGGAATGGGCTTGGCGGCGACGGTCGTTCTGCTCTGCTCGAACATCGTTATCTCAGCGCTGCGCAAGGTCATTCCCGACAAGGTGCGCATCCCCTGCTATATCGTGCTTATCGCGGGCTTCGTTACCATGGTTCAGATGCTCGTCAAGGCGTTCGCACCCGCTCTCGACGCGGCTCTGGGAATTTACCTGCCGCTGATCGTCGTTAACTGCATTATCCTCGGTCGTGCGGAAATGTTCGCCAACAAGAACAAGGTATTCGACTCCGCTGTCGACGCTCTCGGCATGGGCGCGGGCTTTACCCTCGCGCTGAGCCTGATGGCTCTTATCCGCGAGGTATTCGGCAACGGCACCTTCTTCGGTCTGCCTATCCCCGTACTTTACGACAACCACATCTCGATTCTCACGATGGCTCCCGGCGGCTTCTTCGTATTCGGTCTGCTCATCGCGGCGGTCAACAAGTTCTCCGCCCACAAGCCCAAGAAACAGGATTTCGGCTGCACGGGCTGTCCGTCGGCTGAGATCTGCTCGCACTCCTGCGTGAACAGAGAGGAGGCTGCGGCAAATGACTAAGCTGATCATTATCCTGCTCTCGGCGGTATTCATCAACAACTACGTGCTTTCGCGCTTCCTCGGTATCTGTCCGTTCCTCGGCGTCTCGAAGAAGCTCGACTCCGCAACGGGAATGAGCCTTGCGGTCATCTTCGTAATGCTCATGGCTACCGCGGCGACGTATCCTATCCAGATCTATCTGCTTGACCCGAACGGTCTGGGCTACTTGCAGACGATCGTATTTATCCTCGTTATCGCGGCTCTCGTTCAGCTCGTCGAGATAGTGCTCAAGCGGTTCGTACCCTCTCTGCACAAGTCCCTCGGCGTTTATCTGCCGCTTATCACCACAAACTGCGCTGTTCTCGGCGTTACTATCCTCAACATCGACGAGGGCTACACCTTCCTTGAGGCGATGGTCAACTCGCTCGGAAGCGGTCTGGGCTTCTTCCTCGCGATGGTTATGTTCTCGGGCGTGCGCTCGGTTCTCGAAAAAGCCGACGTGCCCAAGAGCTTCAAGGGTCTGCCGATCACGCTCGTCGCGGCGGCTATCGTTTCGCTGTCGTTCTTAGGCTTCGGCGGCGTTATTGAAAATCTGTTCGCGTAAGGAGGAAGTTACATGGAAGCGATTCTCACGGCGGTCATACCCGTCGTAATCATCGGCGTTATCTGCGCCGCGGTGCTCGTTATCGCCGCCAAGGTCATGGCGGTCAAGGAGGACGAGAGATTCCCCGCGGTCAGGGAATGTCTGCCCGGCGCAAACTGCGGAGCCTGCGGCTTTGCGGGCTGCGACGGCTACGCTAAGGCGCTCTGCGAAAATCCCGACACGCCTACTAACCTGTGTATCCCCGGCGCGGACGGCGTTTCAAGACAGCTCAGCGATATTCTGGGCGTTGAATTCGCCGACGTTGTCGAGCAGGTCGCGGTAGTGCACTGCTCGGGCGACTGCGAGCACACGAGCGACAAGGTCGTTTATCAGGGCATTGAGTCCTGCGCCGCTGCAAAGCTGATGTACGGCGGCAAGGGAAGCTGCACCTACGGCTGCTTGGGACTCGGCGACTGCGTGAAGGTCTGCCCTCACGACGCTATCTGTATCGCGGACGGCGTAGCGCGCGTCAACACAAAGGACTGCGTTGGCTGCGGTCTTTGCGCCAAGACCTGCCCGAACCACCTTATCTCTCTCGTTGCGGACGTTGAAAGAGTCGTCGTCGCGTGCAGCAACAAGGACAAGGGCGCCGTCACAAGAAAGGTTTGCTCGAACGGCTGTATCGGCTGCAAAAAGTGCGAGAAGGTCTGTCCTCTCGGCGCGATAAAGGTAGTCGACAACGTGGCTGTCATCGACTACGAAAAGTGCGACAACTGCCCCGACTTCGCGGTCTGCGCGAAAAACTGCTCCGTCGGCTGTATCCTCACCGCCGACCTAAGCGGTATGCACAGAGTAAAATAATTTAAAAGTACAGGACGGAGATGAAAACATCTCCGCCCTTTTGTTTTAAAGCTCTTCGTCCTCAGCGTAGTCCTCGTCGTTCTCGTCGGGATTCGCGGGAACCATGCCCGTCATCTCGTTGGTGTATACCGTGTTCATCTCGGTAACCGGGGTGTCGTCGGACTTCTTTTTCTTTTTCTTGCTCATTAAAAATCACCTCGGGGTTAGTATGCCCGAGGTGATGCTTTTTATTCCTTGACTATCAATTTTTTGATTTTATAAACGTCGCCGTCCATTACGGTGTACTGACTGCGCAGCTCACCCTTTATCTCGGGTGAAATACTCTGGTGGATATAGAGGCTGTCGATTCCGAAATCAGCCGCGCCGCCGATATCGGAGATGTAGTCGTTGCCTATCATGATGCTCTCCTCTTTTTTCAGTCCGTAGCGGTCAAAGAGCGTCTGATAATAATGCGCGTCGGGCTTTGAGCACTCCTCGTCCGAGCTGATGCACACGCCGTCGAAGTACTTGTCCAGACCGAACATATTCAGCTCGTTCTCCGTAAACACGCGCTGGGCGTTCGAGAGCAGGTATATCTTCTTGCCGTGCGCCTTGAGTGTGTCGAGCAAGTCCTGAACTCCGTCGTACAGCTTGATATACTTCGTGGAATAGCAGCGGAACGCCTCGGCGATGAAGTCGATACGGCTCTTCGGCACCTTAACGCCCTTCTGGGTGAACAGCGCGCGGAAAACCTTCTCTATCTTCACGTCGATAACGGTAAATTCGGGGTGGCGGCGGCGTACCGAAGCCTTCTCCTTGTCGACAAGTCTGCCGTACTCGCGTTTGATTTCCTGCGGAGTGTACTCGGCGCCGTGGTAGGCGTAGAGGATTTGCAGGGACTTCCAGAGCTTTGCCGACCACTCGTCGGTGTTGATGTCGATAAGGGTTCCGTATAAATCGAAAATGTAATTCTTGTACATTGAATCTCCTCCGTTTATTATACCATTATATATTGAAAAATCCGCGATTGCAATAGCTTTGAAAATATGATAAAATTTTTATCGGAGAAGGTGCTGTTATGACGAAAAAAGAAATCGCGCTCTCGGCAGTCGAGGCGCTCAAAAAAGAATATCCCGACGCGAAATGCTCGCTCGACTACGAAACTCCGCTGCAATTACTCGTCGCGACAAGGCTCTCGGCTCAGTGCACCGACGCGAGAGTCAACCTCGTCACGCCCGCGCTGTTCGCAAGATTCCCCGACGCGGAGAGCCTTGCCGGAGCGGAGGTATCTGAGGTCGCGGAGTATATCAAATCCTGCGGACTGTACAAGACAAAGTCAAAAGACCTCGTGGCGATGGCGAAGATGCTCGTCAGCGACTTCGGCTCAGAGGTTCCCGACAATATCGACGACCTCACAAAGCTGCCGGGTATAGGCAGAAAAACCGCGAACCTGATCTGCGGCGACGTTTACGGCAAGCCCGCCGTCGTCGTCGACACCCACTGCATACGTATCACGACAAGGCTCGGTCTGCACAAGGAAACCGACCAGAGAAAGATAGAAAACGCCCTGCGAAAGCTGCTGCCGCCCGAGGAGAGCAACGACTTCTGTCACCGAATCGTGCTGCACGGCAGAGCGGTATGCACGGCGAGAAGCCCCAAATGCAAAGACTGCTGCATGAACGGCTTTTGCCGCATGGGAGTAAAGGAGCTGAAAAATGGAGATTAAGCTGCTCGCGCTCGACCTCGACGGCACCGTCCTGCGCACCGACAACACCCTCGCGCCCGAGGTAAAGGACTCGATAAAACAGGCTATCGACGGCGGAATAGAAGTCGCCGTCGCAAGCGGCAGGCCGTTCTCGTCAATGCCGAAGGACGTGCTCGCGATCGACGGTATCAGCTGGGTCGTCGCCTCAAACGGCGCGGCTATATACAAAAACGGAGTACGTGCGCACTCAGACACCCTCAGTGAAGCGGACGTTCTGCGCGTGCTCGACCTCACAAAGGAGCATGACCTTATCTGGGAGGCGTTCCTCGAGGGCGAGACCTGCACCGACAAGAGATATTACGACGACCCGACAAAATACGGCTGCTCAGAGGCTTATGTCGGCTATGTGCGCGGCTCGCGCGGCTGCTGCGCCGATATGCGCGGCTATATCCGCCGCAACCGCAAAAACCTCGACAGCATTGAATTTGTCAGCACCGACAAGGCTCTGCGCGAGAGCCTTTGGGGTATGCTCGAGCGTGAGCTTCCAAATGTTTACATCACCTCGTCGTCGAAGAACTTCGTCGAGCTGATGAACGGCACCGCGACTAAGGCGAACGCGCTGAAAAGACTCTGTGGACTGCTTGATATTAACATAAAAAATACCGCCGCTGCCGGCAATGCCGACAACGACGCTGATATGCTCGCGCTCGCGGGCTTGGGCGCTGCCGTGAGCAACGCCACTCCTGCCTGTCTGAGAGCCGCCGACAAGATCATTCCCTCTAACGACGAGGGCGGCGTGCGCGAGCTTATTAAATTTTTACTCTGATTTTTCCGCGACGGTCGGCTTCTCGCCGGTGAGGAACTCGATGCTGCGCTCGATAGCGTCGGTCGAGGTGCCCCAGTCCTTGCCGCGGTTGCGGTAGTCGAACATCGACACAAAATGCTTGATGTCGCCGTAGAGCGATTCGAGGTAGTTCTTGGTGAGAGCGGCGGTCTCTGCGTGGAAATCACCGAGCAGCTTTGACGGAACTCCGCCCTTGCCCATCGCGGCGGTCATGATGAACTGATAGTGCTTGAGGCAGATGAATGGCTGCTCGCTGTAGGTCTTGCGGAACTCTCCGCCCTTTGACCACTCCGCGAACACCGTGGCGACGAGGTGGAACATATCCGCCTCTACCCTGTCGCAGACGTAGCAGGAGTTCATCGTCTGACGGATAGCCTCGAGCTTCTTCTTATCCGGCTTGCCGCCGAGCTTCTTGGGCATCAGCTCGTCCCTGATGACCTCGAGGTGGGTTTCGAGAATAAGGGCGTTCGGCAGCTTCTGTCCGAGCTGTGTCATGCGCGAGAAATGGCGGTGGCAGAAGCCCTTCTTGTTCGTCGCGACTCGCACGCTCGGCTCCATCATCGCGTCGCCTGTGATAAACGTGACGTACTGCTCCTCGAGCATTTCCTCCATACGGCAGAGAGGACAACCGCACTTCGGCGCAAAGAGGTCGTTGATAGGTATGGTAACAATGGTCTCTTTCATGGCAAAAACTCCTAAATCAGTTGATAAATACATTGTACCACATAATAATTCATTGTGGAAGTTCGGAGAGATATATTTATGAAAAAGTTTTTGAAATTTGAGAACGTGACTGATCTCGACCTCGCCCAGACGCTCGACTGCGGTCAGAGCTTCCGCTGGGTCGAACGTGAGGACGGCGGCTTTGACGGCGTGGCGTTCAATAGAAGCGTAACCGTCAGGCTCGACGGCACGGATCTATATATAGAAAACGCGGACGAGAGCGACCGCGAGCTGTGGCACAGCTACTTTGACCTCGGGCTCGACTACGGCAAAATCCGCGAGGAAATAAGCGCCATTCACCCGATACTCGCCGACGCCGCGAAATACGCTCCCGGCATACGCATTCTCAGGCAGGAGCCGTATGAAGCGCTGTGCACCTTCATCATCTCGCAGAACAACAACATCAAGCGCATAAAAGGTATCGTTCAAAGGCTCTGCGAGCAGTTCGGCGACAGGCTGCCCGACGGCACATACGCCTTTCCCGACGCAGAGAAAATGGCTTCTCTCACCGCCGAAGACTTAGCACCGCTTAGGGCGGGCTTTCGCAACCGTTATCTCGTAGACGCTGCAAGGAAGGTCGCTGACGGCGATGTTGACCTTGAGAAGTGCCGCAGCTGTGACTACGATGAAGCGCGGCGCGAGCTTATGCAGATCACGGGCGTCGGAGTCAAGGTCGCGGACTGCGCCCTGCTGTTCGGACTGCACAGGATAGAGGCGTTTCCGCTCGACGTATGGATGAAGCGCGCGATGGCGACCTTGTTTCCCGGTATGACTCCCGGGGATTTTGGACAGTACGCAGGCATAGCCCAACAGTATATTTTTCACTACAGCAGAATGAATCCGAAGCTCTTTGAACAGACATAATTAGTCAAAAAATCTCAAAAAATCTGTTGTTTTTATTATTAATATGTTGTATAATAAATATATATGTTTTGCGCACACAAAACAATAATTCAAAAATCAAACGGAGGTGTGTGAATTGGTATCCCGCGAAGACCTCGACAATTTTGACGACAGCATAGACCGACGCAGACGTCAGGCTCCGAGTCAGCCCCATCGGAACAGTGCCCGTCCACAGAGAAACGACTCATATCCCCCGAGAAACGGCTCTCAGCCGCAGCGCCGCCCGAATAACGGTGCGAGCGGACGACCCGTTTACCGAAACGCGAGCGCGCGCAGAAGGCGCGAGGCTCAGCGCAAGCGCAGACTCAGGAACCGCGCGATCATCGTCGGAACGGGCGTTGCTATCCTCGTGCTGATCATCGTGCTGTTCTCGCTCATGATACGCGGCTGTTCATCGGGCAGCGGCGACAAGGACAAGGTTTCGACCGACACGATCGCTCAGCAGGGCGGTACATCAACCGCAACTAAGGACGAGGCGGCCAACAGCAATTCCTCGCTGTCGCAGGATCTGCAGCCGACCTACTTCAAGACGCCTGTTATCAAGGACGACAACACAAACGGCGAGCTGTACTATTCGATTTACGTTTGGAACAAGACGGGCTACGAGCTGTTCGGCGGCGACGACGAGCACTCCAAGACCTACGCCAACACCATAAACACCCTTGCAGGCAAGCTGCCGGGCATCAAGGTGTACGACATGATCATTCCGAACCACACCGAGTACGGTCTGCCCGAGCGTCTCAAGTCAGGCGACATCGTTTCGACCTCTCAGGCAGATAGCATCAAGACCGCGTACGCGGCGATGGACAAGAACGTCACCCCCATTAATATCTATAACTACCTCGCCGACCACAACGAGGAGTACATCTACTTCAAGTCCGACCACCACTGGACGGGTCTGGGAGCGTACTACGCATACAAGGCGTTCGCCGACACAAACAACATGCCCGCCCTCAAGCTCGAGGACTGCACCGAAAAGACGATCGACGGCTTCACGGGCAGCTTCACAAACTCCGCTCCGAGCCTTGACTCCGACACCGTTCACTACTGGGAGTTCCCATACGGAACAGAGATGACCCTCACCTACGACGGCGGCGCGACGGAGACCTACGACAGTCCGTATTACTCGGGCGCGACAGAGGGCTCCCTGACCTACGGCGTGTTCATCTTCGGCGACAATCCGCTGACCGTTATCAAGTCGAAGTCCGAGAACGCCGAGAAGGGCAAGAAGCTCGTTATCGTAAAGGAGAGCTACGGCAACGCCCTCGCTCCGTACTTTACAAACAACTACGAGGAGGTTCACGTAGTCGATTTCCGCTACTTCTCCTCGACCGTCGGCAAGACCCTTCCCGCCTACTGCGTGGAGAACGGCATCACCGACGTGCTCTTCGCGAACGGCGTTATGAGCGCGAACACCCAGCTCCAGCTCGACAGCATGACGGGTATGTTCAATTAGATCTTTGTCTGAAAAATAATGAAAGGAGGCGGCAGTATGATTGCGGAAAATGTCAATGTCTCGCTGTTCGGAAGCATCAGCGAAGGACTTTACTCCGCGCGTATCGGCACGGGCAGCGTTTCAAACAAGAGCGCCTATGTCGTCACGCGGAAAAAGATAAAAGAATACTTTGACGGCGTTGTCGTGGCTGTCGCCGAATTTGAGGGGCTTGACGGAGAACGCCCGATCGTATCGACCTACGGCGAGGTTTTCTATGAGCCCGAGCTGCGAAAGATCCTCTCGCGGCTGAGAAACATAAAGCTCAAGTCGATACGCTGTCTGTACGAGAAATCCTGCGGCGGCATAATTTTCTACAAGACGCGGCAGAACACAAAGATTCTCCTCGTCAAGAACAATAACGGCAGGTACTGGAGCTTCCCGAAGGGTCACATCGAGGAGGGTGAGACCGAACAGGAGACCGCTATCCGCGAGATCAAGGAGGAAACGGGACTGGACGTTACTCTCGTTCAGGGCTTCCGCGAAATCAGCGAGTACAGTCCCTTCGGCAAGATACGCAAGCGCGTTGTATTCTTCCTCGCGCGAGCCTTCACCGACAACGTGAAGATTCAGGAGGAGGAGATCGACAGCTACATCTGGGTCGATCTGCAGCAGGCGCGCAAGCTCTGCTCCTACGACAACGACCTTCGCATAATCGAAAAGGCTGAGCTGACGATTCATCTTAAAGTATAAAAAATCGGAGAGGTTTGAATTCAAGCCTCTCCTTTTTTGTATCAAATTTGCGCAATATGCGAAAAAGCCCTTGCATTTTTTGTCAATATGTTGTAAGATTAATTATATCAGAAAATAGTTTTTATGAATTTTTCGGGAGGGCGCTTATGTCACGCGAATATAAAATCAGAACCAAAAACAAAAATGTCTTTCTGCGCGTCAAGAAGGGTCACTTTGCGACCATGCACTGCCACACGAACTACTACATCGACGTGACGACTCAGAAAACCCGTCTGTCCGAGGCTGAGGCTGTCGCAAAAGAGATGGTTGCCGCCTACCGCGCGTCAACTATCGTCGACACTATCATCTGTCTTGACGGCACCGAGGTAATCGGCGCTTCCATCGCGCGCGAACTGACCGCGGACAACTTCGTCAACATGAACGCCCACCAGACTATCTACGTCGTCAGCCCCGAATTCATCGGCGGCGGTCAGATGATTTTCCGCGACAACCTTATCCCGATGGTTCACAACAAGCACATCCTGATTCTCGCCGCGTCCGTCACCACGGGCAAAACCGCTCTCGCAGCGGTCGACGCAATCAAATACTACGGCGGTATCGTCGTAGGTATTTCTGCAATTTTCGCGACTGTCGAGGAGTGCGACGGTCACCCCGTCCACTCGATTTTCGACCCGAACGACCTCGGCGACTACCAGAGCTACAAGCCGCACCGCTGCCCGATCTGCCAGCGCGGCGAAAAGATAGAGGCTCTCGTCAACAGCTACGGCTATTCGGCGCTGTAAGAGTAAACAGGCTGTCGCAAACGTCGTTGTTTGGCAACTGTATTTATTGATTCTCTTTTTTATAGGAAAATTTATATGGCTATTGAGGATTTGCTTTTTGGAACCTTATTAGTAGGAGGTTCTCTCATAGGAATTGCAGCATTAAGAAAAAACCATAAAGATATAAAAGAAAGAAAACTTGAAGAGGCTCGAAGAAAAAATACACCCTGTTCTTTTCCGCCTTCTCTAACATATGACGACTTTACAAAATTAGCCAAAAAAACAGCAAAACAGTTTAAGCGACTTAAAGTATCATCCATAGATAACACAACCGTTTTTTTGCGTTATTCGTCTCAAAGTGGAATAAGTAAATATAATGCTTCTGTTGATTATAATGACTATGGCAAAATTACAGGTGAATATTGGATTAAAAACGAAAACAACGATTCACAATTACCCGAAGCGTTTGCAAAGGCAATGAAAGAAATGATTATTTGTAAAATAAATGAAGACCAATCGTATTCTTCAACCTCAAACACATTCTATGATTCTGCTCAAGAGAAAAATCCACCCAAAAAATGCTTATTATGTGGATATGAATCACCCGGAGATTCAATTTTTTGCGCAAAATGCGGTAATAAATTCTACAATTAAGTAAAGCAAACAGGGTCGGCACTCAGCCGACCCTTCAATATTTTAAAGAATTGAGTTGATAAGTCCGCCCTTTTGAATGATGTTCTGAATGAACTCGGGGAAGGGCTCTGCCTGATATGTCTTGCCTGTGGTTTCGTCGGTGATGACGCCCGTGTTGAAGTCAACCGAAACCGTGTCGCCGTCCTTGATTTCCTTCGCAGCCTCGTCGCACTCGAGAATCGGAAGTCCGATGTTGATCGAGTTGCGGTAGAAGATTCTCGCGAAGGTCGACGCGATCACGCAGGAAATGCCGCTCGCCTTGATAGCGATGGGAGCATGCTCACGCGAGGAGCCGCAGCCGAAGTTCTTCTCGGCAACCATGATGTCGCCCTCATTCACCTTGTTGACAAACTCCGCGTCTATATCCTCCATGCAGTGAGCCGCGAGCTCCTTGTGGGACGCAGTGTTGAGGTAGCGCGCCGGAATGATTACGTCGGTGTCGACGTTGTCGCCGAATTTATGTACTCTGCCTTTTGCGTTCATTGTCTTTCCTCCTTAAACCTTCTCCGGGTCGGTGATGTAGCCTGCCACCGCGCTTGCCGCTGCCACAGCAGGGCTTGCGAGATAGACCTCGCTGTCGACGTGACCCATTCTGCCGACGAAGTTGCGGTTGGTTGTCGAAATAGCTCTCTCTCCTGCCGCGAGAATACCCATGTGGCCGCCGAGACAGGGACCGCAGGTGGGTGTTGAAACGACAGCGCCTGCCTCAACGAAGATGTCGAACAGACCCTCGTGCATAGCCTGCAGCCAGATTTTCTGGGTGCCGGGAATAACGATGCAGCGCACGCCCTTGGCGAGCTTCCTGCCCTTGAAAATCTCAGCGGCCGCTCTGAGGTCGGAGATCCTGCCGTTTGTGCAGGAGCCGATCACGCACTGGTCGATCTTTACCTCACCCTCGCCGATTTCGTCGACGGTCTTTGTGTTCTCTGGAAGATGCGGAAAAGCGACGGTCGGGCGGATTTCGCCGAGGTCGATCGTGTATTCCTCGTCGTAAACAGCGTCCTCGTCGGCAGTGTACTCGACGGGAGTGCCCTGATATCTGCCGCTGCAGTACTCGCGGGTTACGTCGTCTACGGGGAAGATACCGTTCTTCGCGCCTGCTTCGATCGCCATATTGGCAATGCAGAGTCTGTCGTCCATGTTCAGCTCCGCAACGCCTTCGCCCGTGAACTCCATCGACTTGTAGAGAGCGCCGTCAACACCGATCATGCCGATGATGTGGAGAATAACGTCCTTGCCGCTGACATAGCCCTTGGGCTTGCCGACGAGATTGAACTTGATCGCGGACGGAACCTTGAACCATGCCTTGCCGCTGATCATGCCTGCCGCCATGTCGGTTGAGCCTACGCCCGTTGAGAACGCGCCGAGCGCGCCGTAGGTGCAGGTGTGAGAGTCCGCGCCGATGCACAGGCAGCCCGGGCCCACAAGACCGATTTCGGGCAGAAGCGCGTGCTCAATGCCCATCATGCCGACGTCCATGAAGTTTTTGATGTCGTACTTGTTCGCGAAGGTGCGGGTCTGCTTAACGAGCGTCGCCGCCTTGATGTCCTTGTTAGGCGTAAAGTGGTCCATGATCATCGCGATCTTTGTGTTGTCGAAAACCGCGGTCGCGCCGTTCTGCTCGAAAACGTTGATCGCGACAGGCGAGGTAACGTCGTTGCCGAGAACCATGTCGAGCTTGGCGTTGATCAGCTGACCAGCCTTGACTTCTTCGAGCCCCGCGTGAGCCGCGAGGATTTTCTGGGACATTGTCATACCCATATTGTATCACTCCAATTTTTTAATATGTTAATTAAATTTTTCAAGACCCTCGAGGGCTCTTGTGATGTCGGACTTTCTCGCGTGACCCATCACCTTTCCGTTGACAACGGCGGTGTAGAGTGTGTCGGTGTCGGGATAGAACGCGACGTCGTCTGAGTCGCCGTCCTCGTAGGTGTACTTAATTGTAAGGGTCGCTTCACCGCTTGTGCTGCCCTCGTTGGGGTCGGCAAGCTCGATCATGCCCACGTCCGAGCAGAAGCCCGAGAAGTTCTCGATCTGTATCTCCTCGCCGCCGAGGAATACGGTCGTTACATAAGAGGTGCTCTCGTTGCCCTCGTCGTCGGTGGTGTGTGACTCGCGTGTGCTGAGCCTGAACGCCTTGCCGTTGACCTCGAAGCCCGTCAGCGCTGTCATCTTGGGATAGAGCACGTACTCGCTGCAGAGCTTCTCGTATGTCGTCTCGACCCACGGAACCTTCTCCGCCTTGATCGTGTAGACGATGCTTCTGCCGCTGAGCATGATGTTGACGTTTCCGTCGGAGTCGGGCTTTGAAGCCGAGAGGCTGACGCTTGTGTCTGGATAATCCGCATTGAGCGTCGCGTAGGGCTGTGAGAGTCCCGCATCGCTGAGCTGAGAGTCGGACGGATTGACATACTTCACCGTGTCCGCGTACAGGCCGCGGATACCGCCCTCTATCTTGCTCGACTCGCTCTCGCTCGCGAATCTCGTCATCGGCTCGGTGAGGTAATAGGTAGATGAAAACTTCACGCCCGTGTATCTCTCGAGGATGAACGACGCGCCGTTTGAGGTCACGTTGATAGTCTGTGCGCCTGAGTTGTCGGTGCTGTCGGCGGTGTCGTTGATCGTCAGGCTTATCATATCATTCACGCCGAGCAGGAAGTTATTCGCGGTGTCGGTATCGATGACGTATATCTCCTTGCCGTCGCCGAACTTGATGTAGGTGCCCTTCGACTGCGGAGCGTCCGCGCCGACGGTGATGACCTCCTTTGTATCGTCCGTGAAGGCGATTTCCGCGACGGAACGCGGCTTGTCAAAGCCGAATTCGCTGCCGCCGTTGTCCTCGCCCGCTATTCTTGTGAACGAGAGAGTAGCCGCCGCGTTCGCGATCTGATCGGGCACGCCCGAACGGATCTTAAAATCCTCGAATCCTACGAGAGTGTACTCTGTCGCTTCACCCTCGGGGGTGTTGGCGGTGATGTCGAGTGTGCCGTTTTCATTCTCGACGTGGATGGTCTTTATGTCGGCAGGCACATACTCCATCAGGGTACCGTAGCCGTTTTTGCTGCCGCCCGTCTTGCCGATCACCGCCTGGTGAACGCCGTTTGCGTCGGTGCTCAGGGAGATGTCCGCGGCTTCGTCGGGAGTAGCGGCGCTGCTGTCGGAATCGCCGCCCTTCGGCAGGAGAAGCAGCAGAACCATCACTCCCGTGAGGACTACCGCCGCGGCGATTATCGCTATCAGTGTTATCTTTTTGCTCTTACTCATTACATATGCCTCCTGCGCAGCCATACTATGATGCCGGTGATTAGGATTGCAATGGGAATCACGCCGATGAAGATTATGCTCATAGCGCCCGTTGTGTTGACGTCGGTCACGCCGAGCTCTGTATTGTCGAGCTTCTTGCCCGTGATCGTAACGCTCTCGTCAGACTTGTCGGAAACCGTGTTGAGCACGCTCATGAAGAAGTCCGCGTTGTTGAGGCTGTTCATCGTCATGAAGTCGGACGAGAACATTCTGTCGGAGCCGTAGATGATAAGCCTTGACTCCGCGTCGGAATTGCTCTTGACGCTCTCGGCGGCAACGGCTATCTTCTTGCCTGTGATGCCGTCCTCGGGCTTGAAGCTGTCGTCCGCGTCAGTCGGGAAGATGCCCGCGCGGTCGGACGCGTTGAGAAGCGCGTGAGAGGTGTTCTCGTCGGTGATCTCGATTCCGCGCGTCTGGTAAACCATGACGGGAATGTCCTTGTTCTTGAGGCCGTCGGTGTAGTATTCGTTGTAGTCCGTGATGAATACGAACATATCGGAGCTGCTCAGGAGGTGATCCTCGCTCGTTTCGTATACGAAGCCGTCGGTGAGCTTCATGCCCCACTCCTCGATCAGCGCCTCGGCGTTTGGCGTGTCGGTGTTCTCGGGAGCCGGAATGTAGATCAGGTTCCTGCCGTACTTGCCGTCGTTGTCGAGCCACTTCTCAAGCTTCTCGACAGCCTTGGCGTCGAGGTCGACCTTCGGCGCGTAGATTATAGCGAACTGAGCGTCCTCGTCGAGGTCGTCCGTAAGGAGAGATACCTCGCGAACGTCATAGGCGTTATTCGAAATCAGTGACTTGAGCGCGGTGTAGTCGCTCTCCTGGTTGCCCGTGATGAAGTCGACGACGACCTGGTTCTCTGTCGTGACCTTCATCGCCGCGGTGACTGTCGCCTGCTCGATCGTCGTACCGTTGACCTGGTAGTAGCCCGCCGAGAGGTACTGCTCGTCGTAGGTGAAGCAGTCGTCTGTCTTGACGCCCTGATATCTGTCGCCGCACTCCATGACAGCCATCGTGTCCTTGGAGCTCCAGTCGATGTTCTTGTATTTGTTGGTGAAGGACGGATTTGAGGTGGTGTCGATGTAGGACACGGTGAATTTGCCGTTTGAAGCCGCCTCCATCTTCTCGAGCAGGTTCTTCGCCTGAACGAAGTACTCGCCGTTGCCCACAAAGTCGTTCTCGGGGCTGAGAATGTACATATTAACGTCCTTGTCGAGGTGGGACATGAAGTCCTCCGCGTCGTCTGAGAGCGCGTACGCGCTGTTGGAGGTCAGATCCATCTTGAGGTTCGGGAACCGCTCGACGAGCAGTCCCACAACTATGTTGAGTACCACGACAAGCGCGACCGCCGCGATCACAAGTACGACGGCAAGGCTTCCGTGGCGCGCCTTTCTCGATTTGAGAAACGCCTTGATGCCCTTGGAGGAATTGTTTTTCTTTTCCATATTAATACCTCCTTAGCTCCAGCGTCTTTTCTCGAGCGCGCGGACGGTGAAGAATAGGAACAGCGCCGTCACGCTCAGGAAGAATATCACGTCGGTAATGCTGAGAATACCGTATGTGAAGTTTTCGTAGTACTTCATGAAGCTGATTTTCTCGAGCACAGCGGAGATCCACTGAATGCTGATGTTGTTCACGAAATAGCTCATCATGCTGATGAGAAGTCCCGCGCCCATGCCGAGAACCGCCGCGACTACCTGGCTCTCCGTCAGAACCGAGATGAACACGTTTATCGCTATCATCGAGGCTCCGAGCAGAAGAGTTCCCAGCAGAGTGCAGAGGATAACCGACCACTGCGGCTGCGCGAAGAACGAGATTACCACCGCGTAGATAAGATAGATCACGTTGCACATCGCGAACATCAGGAACGCCGCGAGGAACTTGCCGAGCACGATCTCAGTCAGAGAGCACGGTGAGGTCAGCAGCGCCTGGTCGGACTTCTGCTTCTTTTCCTCGGCAAAGGACTTCATCGTGATTATCGGAATGAGGAACATTATGATGAAGAACATGTTTGAGAATACATATGTGAGGCTGGTGCTGTTCTGGGCGAATACGTAGAAATTGAAGAACAATCCCGAAAAGAAGAAAAACACCGCCAGCACGACATATGCCGTCGCGGAGCTGAAATACGCGCACATTTCGCGCTTTAATATCGCGCCCATATTATCGACCTGCCTTTCCCGCGCCCTGAGTCAGCTTGAGGAACATATCCTCAAGGCTCTCGTTGCCCGACTTCATCTCGAGAATCGGGGCGTTGATGCGCGCCATCGCGCTGAATACTTCTCTGCGGATATCGAAGTCGTTGCCGTACTCTACGCTGTAGACCGCGCTCTTTTCGCCAAGCTCGCGAACCTTCATGTACTTCTTGACCCCGGGGATCTTCTTGATCTCGCCGAGAACATCGGACGGTGAACCCTCAACGGTCAGCGAGAGCTTCTGGGTATCGGCGAGAGCCTTCGAGAGCTCGTCTGCCTTTGAGTCAGCCACGAGCCTGCCCTCGGAAATTACGATTATCCTGTCGCAGGTCGCCGAGATCTCGGACAAAACGTGCGAGGAGAAGATCACCGTGTGCTTCTTGCCCAGGCTGCGGATAAGCTTGCGGATCTCGATTATCTGCTTGGGGTCGAGGCCGACGGTCGGCTCGTCGAGAATCAGCACCGGCGGATTTCCGAGCAGCGCCTGACCGAAGCCCACGCGCTGGCGGTAGCCCTTTGACAGGTTCTTGATAAGTCTGTCAGCCATGTCGGTGATGCGTACAAGCCGCATGATCTCCCCGATGTGCTCCTTCTTGGGCAGCTTGACCTTCTTGAGGTCGAACATGAACTCGAGATACTTGCGCACCGTCATCTCGGGATAGAGCGGCGGGATCTCGGGCAGATAGCCGATTTTTCGCTTGGTTTCGCGCGGGTTCTCGAGAATCTCGGTTCCGTCAACCGTGACGGTTCCAGAGGTAGACGATATGTAGCCCGTGATAATATTCATGGTCGTGGATTTGCCCGCGCCGTTCGGCCCGAGAAAACCCAGAACCTCGCCCGTATCGACAGTAAAGCTGATGTCGTCAAGAGCCTTGATGTCGCCGTATCGCTTGGTAAGGTTTTTCACCTCAATCATGTACTTCACTCCTTGCTTATTCTATAAAACACCGATAATAATATTACCACAAAAATCGCCGTTTGGGTAGAGATTTATCAAAATTTTCAACGGAATTTCACATTCACGAATTTTTACGGCAAACGCGGAAACAATGATTAATGACGTTTTATCAAATCGGAGCGTCAGCGACCCTTAATTTTCCATTTTACATTTTCAATTTTCAATTAAAAAGGAGTTTTTCCATGCAATACATTTACGCATTTCTTGTCGGCGGAGCGATTTGCCTTATCGGTCAGCTCCTGATCGACAAAACAAAACTCACCCCCGCCAAAATCCTGACGGGCTTTGTTATCGCGGGCGTTGCGCTGAGCGCGCTCGGACTGTATCAGCCTCTCGCGGACTTCGCGGGCGAAGGCGCGGCTGTGCCGCTGAGCGGGTTCGGCAACCTGATGGCGGAGGGTATGAAGGACGCTCTGCGCGAGGACGGCGCTCTCGGAATCCTCACGGGCGCACTCAAAAGCGCCGCCGCGGGTATCGGTGCGGCGATCATTTTCAGCCTGTTAGGCGGTTTGTTGGGAAAGGCTAAGGGCAAGGACTGAGGTTTGTATATTTTTGCTGTGGTTAAAATGCAATTTCTATGCTATAATGGAGAAAAACGCGGAATACGTGTTATTTAGAAAGGAAGATTGCATTTATGAAAACCACGGCAAAGCAGCTGCTCGCGGTGCTTCTGGCGCTCGTTATGACCGTTTCGTTCATGACTGTCATGGCGGTCAGCACCTCGGCGGCAACAACCCCTGTTCCCGTCGGCACAAACGGCGACATCCAAGGCGGCACCAACCACTGTGAGGAATTCAGCACGACCTATCCGGATGACCCGATGCCTCCCGTCTTTGAAGTGATCCCCAAGCTCGTCATCTCCCAGCCCGAGCTCGACTATCCCGCCATGCCCGAATACGCCATGACGCAGACCGGCAGCTCGGATGATCTCTATTTTTATGAGACTCTGACGCTCAAAGCGTCTCCTTATCCCTATGAGTGCAACGTCGCGCTGTATTCCGCCATCTTCCCCGCCGATCCTCCCGAATACTGCGAAGAGGATAACATCGCGTTCTATGTGAGGAAGGACACCGAGGTCACCTTCCGCTACCACGCCTTCACCGACACGCTCACGGTTGAGCGGAACGTTGATCTCGAAATGACTGACAGCGAGTACACGCTGCCATATGAAGAAACTCCCACCACCATGGAGCCCACCTCCGAACCGATCGGTGAGACGCTGGAGCTCTACTGCATTCTCAAGATCTACCGTCCCGACGGCGCGGTAATGGAAAGCGGCATGTATCAGGCTGTCATGGGCTTCTCCCCCACGTTCACCGCAGACATCAGCGATCTGCCTGTTTTTGACACACCCTATAAGGCAACACTCAATGTTTATTCCTGCATCTGGCCGGATGAACTCGTTTTCAGCAGCGACGAATGGTTCTATGTGCGCAGCGAAGGCACCGTCAGCTTTAGGGCATACGCCCCCGGCGGAAGTCTTACTATCAGCGGAGACGGCGTTGAGCTCACCACCGACCCCGATGTGACCTACCCGACGACCCTTCCCGACGTAACGACCCTTCCGCAGGAATGGACGACCTCACCCGCCACCACCGCACCCGCGTTTCACGGCGACATTTGCTTCGGCGACGTGGACATGAACGGCAAGCTGACGATCGCGGACGCGACCCTGATCCAGCGCGCGGCGATCGATCTCGTGAAGTTCAGTCAAAACCAACTGTATCTCGCCGACGTGAACGGCGACAGCCGCATCTCGATCCTCGACGTCACCTGCATCCAGAAATACCTCGCGGAGTTCCGCGACGGCACCGCATTAGCAGGCGAATTCGCGATGACGTTGATATAGACAGATATTCCCGGAAAAATAACAGCCGGCAGGGTTTTCTCCTGACGGCTTATTTTTATGCAGACAAAAGCGGAGCTGCCGCACGAATGTGCGGCAGCCCTTTATTATTTGTATTGATTTGTGTTAAATCAGGTCGCGTCCTCGAAGCTTGCGATTCTGGAGAGATGCGCGTACTTCTGCTCAGCGTACTTCTCAGCCTCGTTGAAGAGCTTCTCTGCTCTTTCGGGGAACTTGCGGGTGAGAGCGTTGTAACGAACCTCGCCCATGATGAAGTCGCGGTAGGAAGCTGTGGGAGCCTTGCTGTCGAGCTGGAAGGGATTCTTGTCCTCAGCAGCAAGTCTGGGATCGTAACGGAAGAGGTTCCAGTAGCCTGCGTCAACAGCCTTCTTCTCCTCGAGCTGAGCGATGCCCATGCCGCCCTTGATACCGTGGTTGATACAGGGAGCGTATGCGATGATCAGTGAAGGACCGTCATAGCTCTCAGCCTCTACCATAGCCTTGAGTACCTGGTTGTTGTCAGCGCCCATAGCTACCTGAGCGGTGTAAACGTAGCCGTAGCTCATTGCGATAGCAGCGAGGTCCTTCTTCTTTACAGCCTTACCGGCAGCTGCGAACTGTGCAACGGAGCCGATAGGAGTAGCCTTGGAGGACTGGCCGCCTGTGTTGGAGTAAACCTCTGTGTCGAATACGAGAATGTTTACGTTCTCACCGGAAGCGATTACGTGGTCGAGACCGCCGAAGCCGATATCATAAGCCCAGCCGTCGCCGCCGAAGATCCACATGGACTTCTTGGCAAGCTCGTCCTTGTCAACGAGGGTCTTCTTTGCAAGCTCGCCGACCTTAGCGTCGTCAACAGCCTTCTCGAGCTCTGCGATAAGAGCGTCGGTAGCGGGACGTGAAGAGGTGGAATCTGTGATAGTGTCGAGATAACCCTCGCAAGCTGCCTTGAGGTCGGCGTTGTCGGTGGTATCCTTGATCTCGGTTACATAACCAACGAGTCTGTTGCGGATAGCCTTCTGACCGAGAGCCATACCGAGACCGAACTCGGCGTTGTCCTCGAAGAGGGAGTTCATCCACGCGGGGCCGTAGCCCTTCTTGTTGGTGGTGTAAGGAGTAGCGGGTGCGGAAGCGCCCCAGATGGAGGAGCAGCCTGTAGCGTTGGCGATGAACATTCTGTCGCCGAAGAGCTGTGTAACGAGCTTAGCGTAAGGAGTCTCGCCGCAGCCTGCGCACGCGCCGGAGAACTCGAGCAGGGGCTGCTTGAACTGGCTGCCCTTGACGGTTGTGAACTTGAACTTCTCTGCAACCTCGGGCTTCTCGTCTACGGTCAGACCGTAATCGAAGAGAGCCTGCTTGGGTCTCTGAGAATCGATGGGCTTCATAACGAGAGCCTTCTCGCCCTTCTTGCCCGGGCATACCTGAGCGCAAGCGCCGCAGCCTGTGCAGTCGAGGGTGGAAACGGTCATAACGAACTTGAGTTCCTTAAGGCCGATCATCGGGATAGCCTCTGTTCCCTCGGGAGCAGCCGCAACCTCGGCGTCTGTCATGGGAACGGGACGGATAACAGCGTGCGGACATACGATCGCGCAGCGGTTACACTGGATACAATTAGCGCTCTGCCACTCGGGAACGTCTACCGCAATGCCTCTCTTCTCGAAAGCAGCGGAGCCGTTGGGGCAGGTACCGTCGATGTGGTCAACGAACGCGGATACGGGGAGCTTGTTGCCCTTGTAAGCGTTAACGGGCTTGAGGATGCCGTTTACGTACTCAACGAGAGCGCCCTGTCCGTCAGCCTTGTCAGCTACGGCGTCATCTGCGGCGTTAGCCCAGTCAGCGGGGATCTCGACCTTCTTGAGGTCTTCCATACCGCGGTCGATAGCGGCATAGTTCATGTCTACGATAGCCTGACCCTTCTTGAGGTAGGACTTCTTCGCGGCAGCCTTCATGAATTCCTTAGCTTCCTCAGCGGGAATGATGTCGGCAATCTTGAAGAACGCGGACTGAAGTACGGTGTTTACACGGCCGCCCAGACCGATTTCCTTACCGATCTGAATAGCGTCGATGGTGTAGAAGTTGATCTTTCTCTCGGCAAGGATTCTCTTCATCTTGCCGGGGAGACGCTTGGTGAGCTCTTCAACGTCCCAAGCGCAGTTGAGCAGGAACGAACCGCCTTCCTTGAGGTCGTCAACGATGTCGTACTTGTCAACGTATGAGGGGTTGTGGCAGGCTACGAAGTCAGCCTTGGAGATGTAGTATGTGGACTTGATCGGTGTGCTGCCGAAACGCAGGTGGGATACGGTAAGACCGCCGGACTTCTTGGAGTCGTAAGCGAAGTAGCCCTGAGCGTACATGTCGGTGTGGTCGCCGATGATCTTGATGGAGTTCTTGTTGGCACCGACGGTACCGTCCGCGCCGAGACCCCAGAACTTACAGCTGTGGGTGCCTGCGGGAGTGGTGTCGGGATTCTCAACTACGGGGAGTGAGAGGTTGGTGACGTCGTCTACGATGCCGATGGTGAAGCGCTTCTTGGGAGCCTCGGACTCAGCGTTTCTGTAAACAGCGATAACGTCGCCGGGTGTGGTATCCTTGGAACCGAGACCGTAACGGCCTGCGTATACTTTTACGCCTGCGAACTCGGAATCATTGAGAGCTGCGAGAACGTCGAGGTAGAGAGGCTCGCCGATGGAGCCGGGTTCCTTTGTTCTGTCGAGAACGGAGATTGTCTTGACGGTCTTGGGAAGCTCGTCGGTCATGTACTTGCCGACGAAGGGACGGTAAAGTCTTACCTTGAGCAGACCAACCTTCTCGCCTGCAGCGTTGAGGTAGTCAACAACTTCCTCTGCGCAGTCGCAGACAGAACCCATAGCTACGATTACGTGCTCAGCGTCAGCTGCGCCGTAGTAGTTGAAGGGCTTGTAGTTGGTGCCGATCTTCTCGTTGACCTTGTTCATGTACTCGATAACAACCTCGGGTACAGCGTCATAGTACTGGTTGCAGGCCTCGCGTGCCTGGAAGAAGATATCGTCGTTCTGAGCGGTACCGCGGGTTACGGGGTGCTCAGGGTTGAGTGAACGTCTGCGGAATTCCTCTACAGCGTCCCAGTCGAGCATATCTGCGAGGTCAGCGTAGTCCCACTCCTCGATCTTCTGGATCTCGTGAGAGGTGCGGAAGCCGTCGAAGAAGTGCAGGAAGGGAACTCTGCCCTTGATAGCGGTGAGGTGAGCAACGGCGCCGAGATCCATACACTCCTGAGGATTGTTGGAACAGAGCATTGCGTAACCTGTCTGACGGCAGGCATATACGTCTGAATGGTCGCCGAAGATCGAGAGAGCGTGGCTGGTGAGAGCACGTGCCGATACGTGGATAACGCCGGGAAGCAGCTCGCCCGCCATCTTGTACATATTAGGAATCATCAGGAGCAAGCCCTGAGAAGCGGTGTAGGTGGTGGTGAGCGCACCTGCCGCGAGAGAGCCGTGAACCGCGCCTGCAGCGCCGCCCTCGGACTGCATCTCAGTTACCTGAACTTCTCTTCCGAAAAGGTTCTTAAGGCCGTTAGCCGAGTACTGGTCGGTAAGGTCAGCCATTACGGAAGAAGGTGTGATGGGATAGATAGCCGCAACGTCGGTAAACGCGTAAGACACGTGAGCAACCGCGCTGTTGCCATCCATGGTTTTCATTTTTCTTGCCATGGGATTTCGTCCTCCTTTTTAATCAAACGGCTTTAGGTGAATTGATAGAAAGCCGCAACGTGTAGATAAACACACGTTTCATTACCCTATATTTTATCACTTTTGCCAACCATTGTAAAGTATTATTTTTAAAACGCGTACTAAAAGTTTGTTGATTCTGCACATTTCCTTTTACGCGAAAAAAGGGAGCCCGGAAGGAGCTCCCCTGAGATGTAAATTTAAATTTTTATTAATCCAAAAACGCCGCGCCGATGATGCCTGCGTCGTTGCCAAGGGTGCAGGTGCAGAGGATAGTCTGCTTGTCGTTGTGCTTGGTGTAGCGCTCCTCCTCGATGATCTTTCTCAGCGGACGGAGAAGGTTCTCGCCCTGGTTGGAGATACCGCCGCCGATGCAGAGTACGTCGGGCTGGAAGATGTTGATGATGTTTACAAGACCTGTAGCGAGGTAGCCGAAGTAGATGTCGAGAACCTCCTGAGCGTCGTTGTCGCCTGCCGCAGCGGCGTCAAACGCGGTCTTGCCGTTTACCTTGTTGATGTCGCCGTCGGCGAGCTTGAGCATATAGCTGTAGTCGAGCTTGTCGGAAAGGATCTTCTCCTTTGTCAGGTTGATAAGACCCGTCGCTGAGGAATACGCTTCCCAGCAGCCCTTTCTGCCGCAGCCGCACTCCTTGCCGTCCTTGACGATTACCATGTGACCCAGCTCAGCGCCCGCAAAGTTGGAGCCGCTGTAGATTTTGCCGTTGATGATGATACCGCCGCCGACGCCTGTGCCGAGGGTGATTGCAACAGCGTTCTTAGTACCCTTTGCGGAGCCTGCGAGAAACTCGCCGAGAGCCGCCGCGTTAGCGTCGTTCTCGATCAGAACCTTCTTGTTGAGGCGCTCCTGCATCATCTTCACAACCTCCCAGTTGTGGAAGTGAAGGTTTGCGGAATACTCAATCACGCCCGTCTTGGGGTTTACAGCGCCCGGTACGCCGATGCCGATGCTCTCGACCTCGTCGATCGAAACGCCTGCCTTCTCACAAGCCTTCAGAGCGACCTCTGCCATGCTGTCGCAGATCGAGCTTTCGGGACGCGGAACGTTCGTCTTGCACGAAACCTTTGCCACGATTTTGTACTCCTCGTCAACCAAACCCGCTACGATGTTGGTGCCGCCGAGGTCAATTCCCAGTCTATACATTTAAAACACTCCTTGTTTTTAAATTTTATGGTTTTATCATACCACAAAAATACAGGTAACGCAATAAAAATTTAGATATTTTTACGAAACTGAAAAACGGAATGTTTTTCCGATGTTCCTCGTATATCCGTCGGTGAAAATCTCCGCGAGGTTCTGCTGTATCTTCGTCGCCTCGGTAACGTCTATCACGCCGTCGCCGTTGATATCCGCAGCCGCCTTTGTTCTTCCGTCGGCGGTGATGATATCGGCGCAGATTTTCTGAACCTCGGTTATCCTGTCGTAATTTTTGCTCACCATCGCGGCGGTCATTATATCGACCTTTTCTTGAATGTACTCAAGCTGCTCCGCGGTAGGTTCCTCGGGCTCGCTGAGCGCGAAGCGGTAGCCGTTTGACTTGATGTAGGTGACGCCTTCCTCCTCGCGGTTGTACTCGTACTCGATCAGAAAGTCCTTCATGCCGTTGTTGCTCTCGATATCGATATCGACCCTGTCCTTGCCCTGCTGAACAGGCTCCATGAGGGTGTAGCAGCCCTTGAACACTCCGTCGACCCACAGCTCGACGTACTTCTGGTTCGAGGTGTAGTCGATGCCGAGCTCGTGCGCGATATCGAAGGCGATTTAGTTGCGCATCAGCGTCGGGTCAAAGCAGTTCGCGAGCAGCGCCCACTTCTTGCCCTTGCCCATGCCGAGCACGTCCTTCTTCTTTGAGAACTTAAAGGTGAACGGCTTCTTTTCGGCGAGCGCGGTGCTGTTGCCGCGAACCTTGAAGCTCGCCTTATCCTCGAGAACGCTGCCGTCGACATCCTCGATCTTTATGTTCGCGCCGACGTAGCCGTCAGCCTTTTCAATGGTGTTGCCGTTGCCGTCGTCGGTGGTGACGTAGACTCTCGGAACAGTCAACTCTTCGGCTTCTGCTGCGTTGACATTTATGCAAAAGAGACTGATAAGCAGGGTGGTGCAGAGCAGAAGAGAAATAAATTTTTTCATCTTTGACATCTCCTAAAGTTAAAGGGCTGCCGCGCGGACAACCCTTTTGATTTTAGCTGAAATTATAGGAATAGTTGGGAGCTTCCTTTGTGATCTGAATATCGTGCGGATGGCTCTCTCTGAGACCTGCGCCCGAAATGCGTACAAACTGTGCCTTCTCGTGAAGCTCTGAGATCGTAGCGCAGCCCGTGTAGCCCATGCCTGCCTTGAGGCCGCCCATGAGCTGGTAAACCGTGTCGGAGAGCATTCCCTTGTAGGGAACACGTCCTTCAACGCCCTCGGGTACGAACTTGCGGTTGCTCGCCTGGAAGTAGCGGTCAGCGCTGCCCTTGCCCATAGCTCCGAGGCTGCCCATTCCGCGGTATACCTTGAACTGTCTGCCCTGATAGATCTCGTTTTCGCCGGGGCTTTCCTCACAGCCCGCAACGAGCGAGCCGACCATGACTACGCTGCCGCCTGCGGCAAGAGCCTTGACGATGTCGCCGCTGTACTTGATGCCGCCGTCGGCGATTACGGGAATGCCGTACTTCGACGCTTCGCAAGCCGCGTCATAGATAGCCGTGATCTGGGGTACGCCGATACCCGCGACGATTCTGGTGGTGCAGATTGAACCGGGGCCGATGCCTACCTTTACGGCGTCCGCGCCCGCTGAGATAAGAGCCTTTGCCGCCTCCGCGGTCGCGATGTTGCCCGCGATGAGAGGAAGGTTCGGATACGCCTTCTTTACCTTGGCTACGGAGTTTACTACGTTGGAGTTGTGACCGTGAGCGGAGTCGAGTACAACCACGTCTACGCCTGCCTCGATAAGAGCCGCCACTCTGTCGAGCACGTCGGCTGTCGCGCCGATTGCCGCGCCGCAGATAAGTCTGCCCTTGTCGTCGCGCGCGGAGTTGGGATACTGCACGCTCTTCTCGATATCCTTGATCGTGATGAGTCCCTTGAGACTGCCGTCCTTGCCGACGATCGGGAGCTTCTCGATCTTGTGCTCGCGCAGAATGCTCTGTGCCTGCTCAAGCGTGGTACCCACGGGAGCGGTGATCAGGTTCTCCTGAGTCATAACCTTTGAAATCGGCTGAGCGAAATCCGCCGCCGTCATAAAGCGCATATCGCGGTTGGTGATAATGCCGATGAGCTTGCCTTCGCGGCAAATCGGCACACCCGAGATCTTGTACTTGCCCATGAGGTCGTCAGCGTCCTTGACGGTGTTCTCGGGCGAGAGGAAGAACGGATTTACGATAACGCCGTTCTCGGATCTCTTTACGCGGTCTACCATGTCCGCCTGCTTCTCGATATCCATGTTCTTGTGGATAATACCCACGCCGCCTTCACGCGCCATCGCGATTGCCATAGCGGTCTCGGTGACGGTATCCATCGCCGCGGTCATCAGCGGTGTGTTGAGGCGAATGGTCTTTGTAAGATTGGTAGAAACATCTACATTCTTCGGCTCGACGTTGGATTCACCCGGAATCAGAAGCACGTCGTCAAAGGTCAGACCCTCTTTGCCGAATTTGTCGTTGTAGTTGATATTCAGCATACTATTCCTCCATCCTGTTTTAATATACCCTTTATTATAGCAAAAAACGACGGTTTTGGCAATACGTATTTTTTTATTACCAATGATTATTTATTGCAGTAAAAACAAATATTATTAACCGGAGCGAAGCGACCCGAAATTTTCCATTTTCAATTTTTCATTTTCAATTATAAAACGGGAGCCGTGAGACTCCCGTTTTATATTGTTTATTTTTCGTCCATGCCGTCGAGCTGTGATTCATACACAGGCTCGGGCATTATCTTTTTCCTGAGCACATATACCAGCACGCAGGCTCCGGCGAACAGACACGCGCAGATCATCGATACCGCGAAGCCCGCCCAGAAGCCGTTGGGATAGTATTTGAGCTTGATTTCGTGCTCGCCTGCTTCAAGCGGGAACGCGAGCAGAGAGTTGCCGACGGGTGTGATGTCGACCTTCTGTCCGTCGACGGTCGCCGTCCAGCCCTTCTCGTATGGAATAGAGGTGTAGAACAGTCCGTTTTCCTTGACATTGATCGTGCCTTCCATCGAGCTAGAGGTGCACTTTGTCGTAGTCATGACGCTCTCGCTGAGCTTTGCGTAGCCTGACTCAAAGACGTCCTTGTTGAGCATATCGACATAGACCCTCGCCTTGCCCGACGAGCCTGTCTTGAGGTCGGCGTAGACGGAAATCTTGTCGCCCTTGCTGAAGTAGCCTATGCAGGCAACATATGAGCGCGCCATTCCGTACTTCGCGGACTGAGCCACGTCGTTAACCATAACGGTCACGTCGTCGCCGTCCTGAATGTCGGCGTACATCATATACAGACCGTCCTTCGGAGCCTCGTAGTTCCACTTGACGTGAGGTGTGGTCGTGGTGTCAACACAGCTGAAATCGTACAGTCCGTATTCCTTCTTGATGACGGTGAATTTTTCCGCCTCGGTGTGACCCTGTGATACGACCTCGAGTCTGGTGTATACGTCGTCCTGAATGCCGGTCGCGTACTTGAAGAACTCGTTCTGCTTCTCAAACGGATTGAACTGATCCTCGTTGTCGTTCTCCTGCCAGTTGCCGAGCGCGGAGTTTGTCATGAAGCCCATCGGAATGTAGTGGGTGTTCTGGAACAGTCCGACGCTGCCCGACGCGCTGACCGAGGCGAGGTCGTAGGTATTGTTGACCTTGCCGCTGCGCGCGATGATATACTTGAGATTCATGAAGAGGTTTGTGACGGGCGAGCTCTCGGCGTAGGTGTAACGGTTGCCGCTCTTCCAGCCCATCATGCCGAAATTCTCGAAGAAGCGCGTCATGTTCTCGTTCGCCATTGAATTGAACATCGACAGACCGTGGTAGTGGTTGAGAGCGCCGTCGTTGAGGGTCTGGGTCGTCGCAGTCTCGGCACGCCACAGCTCGGGTGTGTCAGCCTCGCGTTCGTTCATTGTGTTGACGATATTTACCATGTTCTCGCCGCCGCGGGGATACTCATATGTTCCTGTAACGGTCGTGCGGTTAACGCCGAGATACGCGGTGACGCCGCTCTGGGCAATTGTGACAACCATCAGCGCGATGATCATTACGGTTTTCGGTATGACGCGCTTGGTATACAGTATTACTACCACCGCGATGAATACCGTCAGCGCCGCAATTGCGATAAGGTTCGGAATCTGCCAGTCGGGGTGGTCGGTAAACATCTTCTCGGTACCGGGGTCGCCGACCATCATCAGGATAACCGCTATGCTCATTGCCGTGGCTATAAGTGCGCCGACTACGCTGATCGAATTGATCGTCGTGAACGCGCGGAACGCCATAACGATCAAGATAAAGCTGATCAGGAAGCTGAAGCGGTACGGAATCATGTTGGTGAAGTGGAAGCCGTGCCAGATGTAGTCGAGCTGACGGATAATGCAGCTGAGGAACATGAAGAAAATCAGTCCCATGCTGACGATCTTCTCTCTGAGGCGGATCTTCGGGCTTGTCAGAGAGAGAAAGCCGAAGAACATCGCGAACGCCGAGCATGAGATATTGGGCAGAGCGTCAGCCGCCTTGTTAGCCGCGCAGGTGAAGTTCGCGAAGCTGCCGGTGATGCTCTTGAGCGCGCGGAGCACTCCGAGCAAGTCGTTGCTGCCGCCGATGTTTATCGCAAATGTCGACGGGAAGGTGCTGCCCGAGGCGTGGGTGTTTTTGAGCGCCATGAATGCAGGCAGCAGGAAGAAGGTCGTCAGACCGATCGCGATAAGCGAGAAGATACCTGTCTTGAGCAGATTGACAAAGAAGTTCTTCATGCCGCTCCAGTAAACGATGGAGTAGCCGATGAATATCATCAGCACGAAGATACATACGAACAGACCGATGTAGTAGTTCATTATCAGCGCGAGCGCAAGGCTCACGGTGAAGAGGCGGAAGCGGTTCTCGGTAAGGAGCTTGACCGTTCCGAGGGCGACAAGCGGAGTGATGCATACCGTGTCCATCCAGATAGTGTTCCAGTAGTAGCCCATGAAGTAGGCGCAGAACGAGAAACAGCAGGCAAACATGATCAGCGACACGTCGTTGCGCTTATAGACGCTCTTGAAGAAGTAGGCGGTGAACGCGCCGCCGAGAGCGATCTTGAGCGCTACGGAGAACATCAGAAACTCCCGCAGCCAGTCGGCAGGTATGAACACCGACAGGAAGTTAACGGGACTCGCGAGGTAGTAGGACATCAGCGAGAAGTAGTTAACGCCGCCACCGACAGACCATGTCCAGAAAAAGGACTCGCCGTGCTGGAGCTTGTACTGGAAGTCGGCGAGGAACGGAAAGTACTGGTGCCACAGGTCGGTAACAAGAATCTGCTTGTCTCCGAAGGGTGAAACGCTCATCAGAGCAAAGGCGGTTACCATCAGCACAAATGGAATCAGGAACGACAGCCATATATAGCGGTTGCGAATGGCAAACTCGCGGAAGCTGCGTTTCTTTGGTTCCTTGGCAGGCAGCGCCTTGTTCGTTGTTGAAACAGGCATGTTTTATGAACCTCCATATTATTTTTTTGCTAACCATTTTATTGTATCACGTTTTTTGTCTGAGGTAAATATTTTTTTTGAAATTTGTTGGACTTTTCGGTTATTGTTTGGTATAATGATTTTCGGTACATATTAATCGAAAGGTTCTATTCATATGAAAACTATTGATTTGGTAGTTCCATGCTATAACGAAGAGGAAGGTCTCGAGCACTTTGTCGAGGAAACAAACAAGGTCATCGATACCCTGCCCGAATATTACTTCCGCTATATCCTCATAAACGACGGCAGCAAGGATAAGACGTATCTCGTCATGAAGCGACTCGCCGCGAGGTTTGACAACATCAAATACATCTCGTTCTCGCGCAACTTCGGAAAGGAAGCCGCCATGTACGCCGGTCTGCAGCACTGCGACGCGGACTATGTCGTCGTTATGGACGCGGACTTGCAGCACCCGCCCGCGGTATTTCCGCAGATGCTCGAGGCTATGAACGAGGGCTACGACTGCTGCGCCACAAAGCGCGACGAGCGCGAAGGCGAGAGCTTTTTCAGAGGCGCGTTCTCAAAGCTGTTCTTCCGCCTGTCCAACCGCATGACCGACGTAAAGAATCCCTACGGCGCGATGGACTACAGAATGATGACAAGACAGATGGTCGACTCTATTCTCGAGCTCGGCGAGGTTCAGAGATTCTCAAAGGGTATATTCTCGTGGGTCGGCTTCAATACAAAGTGGATCACGTTCAAGACCGTCGACAGAGAGCTTGGCAAGTCCTCGTGGAAATTCTCCTCGCTCTTCAAGTACGCAATCGACGGTATCACCTGCTTCTCCGTCACACCGCTGCGATTCACGGCGGTTATGGGCGCGATAATCTTTTTCCTCTCCCTCATTTATATCATCGTAACGCTGATTCAGACTCTGTTCTTCGGAATCCAGACCCCGGGTTACGTCACCACCCTCTGCGCAGTGCTCTTTCTCGGCGGACTGACCGAAATGTCGATAGGTATTCTCGGAGAATACATCGGCAGGATTTACATGGAGTCAAAGGACAGACCGATTTACATTACAAAGTTCTCTAATTTCGAGGACGAGGATAACGAAGAAAAGTAATTGTCAACTTTCAATTTAAAAAGTGGTAACGATAATCGTTACCACTTTTTTCTTAGCCTTGAAAAGCGTGTTGAATTGATTCAAAGATATTTACGCCGTTGACAGCCATAATAATTGCCGCGATAACCGCTATGATTACGCTGATCAGTGTGAGAACCAGCTGTGCTCTCGCCCATGTTACAAGCGAGCGCTTGCTGCTGCCGCCAAATCCCCAAACTAGGAGCAGGACGATATTCAGAATCGGAATGCACATGAGCAGCCATCTGCCGATCCAGCCCCATGTCGAAACGTGCTCGTCGGGGTGATAGCCGCGCATGGGAGTCTGAGCGTATGTGCCGAAGCCCGCGTTTGTGGGCTGGGTATATACGGGAGGCTGCTGCTGTCTTTGAGTATGTCTCGGCTGGGTCTGGGAGTTGTAGCTGTCGCCGTAGTTTGTATTCTTGGGTTCTCTGAGCTGAGCGCCGCAGCTGCCGCAGAAATCGGGATTCGTTACGGGCGCTCCGCAGTTAGGACAATTCATATATTTTCCTCCTTACTTGCCGATTACTTCCTTGCCGCCCATGTAAGGTCTGAGAGCCTCGGGAATGCGGATCGAGCCGTCCTCGTTGAGGTTGTTCTCGAGGAATGCGATAAGCATTCTCGGAGGTGCTACAACGGTGTTATTGAGTGTGTGTGCAAAGTACTTTCCGCCCTTGCCGCTGACGCGGATTTTCAGGCGGCGTGCCTGAGCGTCGCCGAGATTTGAACAGGAGCCTACCTCGAAGTACTTCTTCTGGCGCGGTGACCATGCCTCAACATCGAGCGAACGGACCTTGAGGTCGGCGAGGTCGCCCGAGCAGCACTCGAGTGTACGAACGGGGATATCCATTGAACGGAAGAGGTCGACTGTGTTCTGCCAGAGCTTGTCGAACCACATCTTGCTATCCTCGGGCTTGCAGACGACGATCATCTCCTGCTTCTCGAACTGGTGGATTCTGTAAACTCCTCTCTCCTCAATGCCGTGAGCGCCTTTTTCCTTGCGGAAGCAGGGTGAGTAGCTGGTGAGTGTCTGAGGAAGGGTTTCCTCGGGATTGATCGTGTCGATGAACTTGCCGATCATCGAGTGCTCGGAGGTACCGATCAGATAGAGATCCTCGCCCTCGATCTTGTACATCATCGAATCCATCTCGGCAAAGCTCATAACGCCTGTTACGACGTTGGAACGGATCATGAACGGCGGTACGCAGTAGGTAAAGCCGCGGTCAATCATGAAGTCTCGCGCGTAGGAAATAACCGCGCTGTGAAGTCTGGCGATGTCGCCCATGAGATAGTAGAAACCGTTGCCGGCAACCTTGCGCGCAGAGTCGAGGTCAATGCCGTTGAGTTTCTCCATAATGTCGGTGTGGTAGGGTACCTCGAATTCGGGTACAAAAGGCTCGCCGAAGCGCTCGATCTCAACGTTCTCGCTGTCGTCCTTGCCGATGGGTACGGACGGGTCGATGATCTGAGGAATGCGCATCATGATCTCTGTTACCTTCGCGCTGAGCTCGGCTTCCTTCTGCTCAAGCTCAGAAAGAAGCTGCGCCTGCTTTGTGACCTCTTCCTTGATAGCCATTGCCTCTTCCTTCTTGCCCTGACCCATCAGCATACCGATCTGCTTTGAGATTTTGTTGCGGTTTGCTCTGAGGTCGTCAGCCTGCTGCTTTACGGCGCGGCTCTCAGCGTCGAGCGCGATAACCTCGTCTACCAGACCGAGCTTGCTGTCCTGAAATTTCTTTTTGATATTTTCCTTGACCGCGTCGGGATTTTCTCTTAAAAATTTAATATCAATCATTGTTGTTCTCCTTGCTTAATAAATTTGATAACTCCTGTAACTCCTCGTCGGAATAGAATTCAATCTGTAAGACTCCGCCCTCTTTTTTCTTGTTCTTGCTGACGGTGATCTTTCTGCCGAGGCTTTCGTTGAGCGCCAGCTCCACCATCTTGTAGAACGACGGCTGTCTTTCGGGCTTCTCTTCGGTCTTGACCTTTACGGGCTTTTTGCAAAGCGCCTCGGTCTGACGGACGGAGAGGTCTTTCTTAATAATTTCCTCCGCGACCGCCTTCATCTGCTCCTCGTTTTCAAGCGTGAGCAGCGCGCGCGCGTGACCTGCCGAAATCTGCTCCTCTCTGAGCATTTCGCGGATACTTTCGGGCAGCTTCAGAAGTCTGAGCGCGTTCGCGATCGCGGGACGGGACTTGCCCATCGACTGCGCGACCTCTTCCTGAGTGAAGTTGTGCTCCTTCATCAGCACGTTATAGCCCTCGGCTTCCTCGAGCGGTGTCAAGTCCTCACGCTGCAGGTTTTCTATCAGCGCCAGCTCCATTGTTTCGGACTCGGTCAGCTCGCGGATAACGACAGGCACCTCTGTCAGTCCCGCCATTCTGCACGCGCGGTAACGTCTCTCGCCCGCGACGATCTCATATCCGCCGAGCGGAAGCGGACGTACAAGCAGCGGCTGCAGCAGTCCGTGCGCCGAAATGCTCTCAGCAAGCTCGCTCAGTGCCGCCTCGTCAAAGCTCTGCCGCGGCTGCGAGCGGTTCGGCTCGATCTCGGAGATTTTGAGGGTGACGGCTCCGTCGCCCTTTTCGCTGTCGTTTTCGATGAATATGGCGTTCAGACCCTTGCCCAAGCCGCCCAGTTTTTTTGCCATCAGCGTCTCTCCTTTGCAATTATTTCCTTCGCGAGCTCAGTGTAGGCGAAGCTGCCCTTGCAGCTCTTGTCATAGTAGATGACGGGCATTCCGAAGCTCGGCGCTTCTGAGAGCCTTACTCCGCGCGATATAACGGTGCCGAACACCTTGCCCGGGAAGAACTTCTTGACTTCCTCCACGACCTGCTGGGTGAGGTTGAGTCTGCCGTCGTACATCGTCAGCAGCACGCCCTCGAGCTCGATTGTATAGTTGTACTGGCGTTTGATCCTGCGCACCGTGCTCATGAGCTGTGACAAGCCCTCGAGCGCGTAGTACTCGCACTGGATCGGTACGATAAACGTGTCCGCCGCTGTGAGCGCATTCGCCGTGATAAGTCCGAGCGACGGCGGACAGTCGATGATTATGTAGTCGTAATACTGCTTTATCGGGAGAATGGCGTTCTTGAGCAGCGATTCTCTCCTCGGCTTCTCGACGATTTCAAGCTCCGCCGCCGCGAGATTTATCGACGAGGGCAGCAGATGTAGATTCTGATACGGCGTTGTCAGTACGCATTCCTCCGCCTTTGCCCCTTCCACAAGAATGTCGTAGGTCGAGAGCTTCACCTTGCTTTTGTCGATCGCCACGCCGCTGGTCGCGTTGCCCTGAGGGTCAGCGTCGACGAGCAGTACCTTTTTTCCGAGAGCGCCGAGACATGCCGCGAGATTGACCGCGGTGGTCGTCTTGCCTACGCCGCCCTTCTGGTTTGAGATTGCTATTATCTTAGCCAAAGGTTCTATACCCTTCCTTCTTTTGTTTTTCAAATCACGGTTTTAATTATATCACAACTGCCATTGTTTTTGAAGTGTATTTTTAAATTTATTTAATAATGTTTCACGTGAAACATGTTTTAAAACGCAAACAGACGTACCGCTAAGGTACGCCTGCTCGCAAGGGGTTAGATAAGGAAATGGGTATGAGTGGAACGGATGCTTTCGCACCCATGGTGGAAAGTAAAATCAAACACGCAGGTTGAAAAATTTCAGAGAAAAGGGTATGTTATGGGTAATTTGGGGTTTATATGTACATCAAAACTTCCGCACCTGCGTGTTATGAAACAAATTTGTCGGGCGGATATGTCTTTGCCTTCGGGATTCGTATTGTGTATTCGATAAAATCATTTGTGTCTGTTTTGTTTGACTGTGCGTCAATTCCCGATAGGCGCATCGTATCAATCGCCTTATTAATGGTGTTAAGGAAAATCCTTACGTCCTTTATCACCGCCTTGCTGTTACCCTTCGCCTTCTCGGGCTTAGGGGTGGAATGGAGTAAGATGCCGACGAGGTGTTCGGTCTGTTTAACGTTGAGGTTGTCCGCGACTATCCGCGAGAGTGCCTCACGGCGGGTCGCCTCGTTTTCTATCCTCAGGAGCGCTCTGGCGTGACGTTCACTCAGTCCCGCCTTTTCGATCCACTCCTGCTCGTCCTCTGTCAGCCGCAGCAGTCGCAGCTTGTTCGCGACTCCCGACTGGCTCTTGCCGAGCCTTTGAGCCGCCTGCTCCTGCGTCAGTCCGTAGCGACGTATCAGCCTTGAAATTCCGCGGGCTTCCTCAAACATGCCGAGGTCAGCCCGCTGGAGATTTTCAAGGAGAGCATATATGGCAGACTCTTTTTCAGAGCAGCGAACAACGATACACGGCACCTTCCGCAGGCCTGCCGTCACTGCGGCGCGAAGTCTGCGCTCGCCCGCGATAAGCTCGTATTCGGTGTTGCTTACCTTGCGGACGGTCAGCGGCTGCAAAATGCCGTTCTCCGCGATGGAGCGCGACAGGGCTGAAAGGTCGTCCTCGTTGAACTGCTTTCGCGGCTGCGCCTTGTTGGGGCGGATTTTGATGATGGGGATTTCAGAGATTATGTTTTCGCTCTTCACCAAAAAATTCAACCGCATCACCCTCAGTCAGCATCAGGGGTTGTCCCTGTGCTATTATAATACCATAACGGGTGTGCGGTTTATGTCGCATTGTGAGCGATTATTATATATTCTTTTGTCGGAGATTGTCAGAGCGGCTTGGATTTTATCTTTCCGTTCTGCCGCGGATATTTTTCCGGCGTCGGGCTGACCTTTTCTATCTCAACAAGGGTTCTGCCGCCGCCCTCGAGCGGAAGATCGAAGGTATGGATATTCTTTATCCTGCCGCCGAGGATTCCTATTGCCTTCTTCGCGGATTTTATCTCGCCCTCGGCTGTTCCCTTGAAGGCGACAAACCTGCCCGAAAGTCTTACATACGGAACGCAGTACTCACTGAGAATATTCAGCTGTGCCACCGCGCGTGAAACTACGAGGTCAAAGCCCTCGCGGAGGTCTAAGTCCTGACCGCCTTCCTCTGCCCTGCTGTGAATCAGCTCCGCGTCAAGGTTCAGCTCGTTGCAGACGACGCTGAGAAAGTTCAGACGCTTTTGCAGGCTGTCGAGAAGCGTGAGCTGAATATCGGGTCGGGCAATCTTGAGAACCACTCCCGGGAAGCCCGCGCCCGTTCCCACGTCGATTACGCGCGCGTTCTGCGGCACATTAATATAATTAAATATACTCAGGCTGTCGGCGAAGTGCTTTACCGCTACGCCCTTAGGGTCGGTGATCGCGGTGAGGTTTATTTTCTCGTTCCACTCGCAAAGCAGTTCAAAGTACCGCTCGAGCTGAGAGAGCTGTTCCTCGCTGAGTTTGATTTTGTAGTCCTTGATAGCTTCTGTTAAATATGTTCTCATTGCCGCTCCTTATTCGCCGCCATCCATATCAAAAGCACGCTTATATCCGCGGGCGAAACTCCCGAGATACGCGAAGCCTGTCCGATATTGAGCGGCTGTATCTTATTGAGCTTTTCCTGCGCTTCCAGACGCAGACCTTTTATCTCGCGGTAGTCGAAGTTCTTCGGCAAGTGCTTGTCCTCGAGCTTGCGAACCTGCTCCACCTGACGTAGCTGCTTCTGAATATAACCCTCGTACTTTATCTCTATCTGCACCTGCTCTATCACATTGCGGTCGAGCTGCGGTCTGTCAACGTCGATCGGCGCAAGGCATTCATAATCGAGCTGCGGCCTCTTCATCAGTTCAATCAGACGAATGCCAGTTGTAATCTCAGATGTTTCACGTGAAACAAGTATGCGGTTGACCTCCTCGGTCGGTGAAATCACTGTTTCTTTAAGGCGCTTGATTTCGCGTTTCTTATCCTCCTGCTTTTTGAGGAATTTCTGCCAGCGTTCCCCGGAAATAAGTCCGAGCTGATATCCCGTCGGGGTCAGACGCACGTCGGCGTTGTCCTGACGGAGAACAAGTCTGTACTCGCTGCGTGAGGTCATCATTCTGTACGGCTCGTTCGCTCCCTTTGTGACGAGATCGTCGACAAGAGTGCCGATGTAGGAATTCGCGCGAGTAAGAATGAACGGCTCTCTGCCGAGAACCTTATGCGCGGCGTTAACTCCTGCGACAAAGCCCTGAGCCGCCGCTTCCTCATAGCCCGAGCTGCCGTTGAACTGTCCCGCGCCGAAGAGGTTCGGGAAGTCCTTGAACTCAAGCGTCGGGTTCATCGCGGTCGGGTCAACGCAGTCGTATTCGATCGCATATGCAGGCCTCATCATCACGCAATTCTCCAAGCCCTTTATCGTGTGATAAAACTTGAGCTGTACCTCCTCGGGAAGTGAGCTGCTCATGCCCTGCAGGTACATCTCCTCGGTGTTCTCGCCGCACGGCTCGATGAAAAGCTGATGGCGCGGCTTGTCCTTGAAGCGCATGATTTTGTCCTCAAAGCTCGGACAGTATCTCGGACCTACGCCTTCGATACGTCCGGCGTACAATGGTGAGCGGTGGATATTTTCGAGAATAATTTTCTTTGTTTCGTCGTTTGTGTAGCTGATGTGGCAGTCGACCTTGTTCTCGCCGAGGCTTTCTGTTTCGTATGAAAAAGGCTCGGGCGGTTCGTCACCCTTCTGCACCTCAAGCTCAGAGAAGTCTATTGAACGTCTGAGCACTCTCGCAGGCGTACCTGTCTTGAATCTGCGGAGAGGTAAGCCGATGTCTTTAAGACTCTTGCCCAGCTTTGTCGCGGGGAAGGTTCCGTCGGGGCCGCTCTCGTAGCTGACCTCGCCGACGTAGATTCTTCCGCCGAGATATGTACCCGTTGCGACGACAACGGTTTTGCAGAAGTACACCGCGAGCATATGTGTGGTCAGCTCGTAGCCGCCGTCTACCTTTTTGATGTCCGTGATTTCCGCCTGACGCAGCTCGAGGTTGTCCTGCAGCTCGAGCTTGTGCTTCATCGTGTCGGCGTATTTTCTCCTGTCGATCTGAGCGCGGAGTGAGTGCACCGCAGGGCCTTTGCCGCGGTTGAGCATTCTCGACTGCAAGAAGCACTCGTCGGCGGTCTTGCCCATTTCTCCGCCGAGGGCGTCCAGCTCGCGGACAAGATGACCCTTCGCGGTACCTCCGATCGAGGGGTTGCACGGACAGTTGCCGACCGCGTCCATATTGATTGTAAAAATAGCAGTGTGACAGCCGAGCCTTGCGGCGGCGAGCGCGGCTTCGATTCCCGCGTGACCCGCGCCGATTACGGCTACGTCGTAACTGCCTGCTGAGTATGTCATATAAATCATTCCTTAGTCGCGTCTATTTTCCGACGCAGAAGTTGTGGAATACGCGGTCGATGACCTCGTCGCTTGTTTTCTCGCCCGTCATTTCAAGCAGCTCTGAAATCGCGTCCTCGAGCGAAACGGTGACCGCGTCGAAGGTCATTCCCGTTTCAACCGCCGCCTTTGCTTCTCTCACGGAGTTCAGCGCGTTATAAACATTGCTTCTCTGTCTTTCGTTCGAGAGAATACCCTCGCTCGGGTTGAGGTTCTGAGTACCCGCGATTTTTTCAACCGCGTTTATAATATCCTCTCTGCCCTCGCCTTTCGCTGCGGATACATATACTATATTGCTGATTTTAGATTTTATTTTGTTTATATCTAATTTAGCTTGCAAATCGGTTTTATTGATTATCGCGACGGTCGGAACCTCGCGCGACATTTCAATCAGCTCCAAGTCGTCGCTGTCAAGCTCACGGCTGTTGTCAAAAACCGCGAGCAGCAGTCCGCACTGGCTGAGCTTTTTCCTAGCGCGGTCAACGCCGATTTTTTCAACCGCGTCGTCGGTATCTCTCAGACCCGCGGTATCGCTGAGTCTGAGAATAACGTCGCCGACAAGAACCGTATCCTCGACAACATCTCTCGTCGTGCCGGGAATATCCGTGACTATGCTTTTCTCCGTTCCGGAGAGAAGATTCATCAGCGTGCTTTTGCCGACGTTCGGTCTGCCGGCGATAACGGTGTCTATTCCCTGCTTGACCGCCTGACCCGAGTCGTATGTATCGAGAAGTCTTTTGAGGGTGAACTCCGCCCTTTCGCAGGTGACGAGAATATCCTCATCGCTAACCTCGGCGATGTCCTCCTCGGGGTAGTCCGCCCACGCGGAAAGGTGTGCTGTTAATGAAAGCAGATCGTCCTTGACCTCGGTGATTTTCTTTCTGAGCGCGCCTTCCTTTACGCATATAGCCGAACGCGCGGCGCTTTTGCTCTTAGCGGAAATGATATCGATAACCGCCTCGGCTTCTGTGAGGTCGAGCTTGCCGTTGAGAAACGCGCGCTTTGTGAATTCTCCGGCTTCGGCAGGAACAGCACCGGCTTCAAGAACCGCTCTGAGCACCTGCTTTGTGATATACATTCCGCCGTGGCACGACAGCTCCACAACGTCCTCGCCCGTATAGCTGTGAGGCGCTCTGAAAACAAGCGCGACAGCCTCGTCGAGCTTCTCGCCCTCAAAGACGATGCTTCCGAAGGCGGCGGTGTAGCCCTTCATATCTTTGATCTTTTTATTATTGATATTCTTAAATACCTTATCGGCGATTTCTATGGCGCCGTCGCCCGACACCCTTATCACGCCGATGCCGCCTTCACCCTGGGCGGTGCTTATCGCGGCGATGGTTGAGTTAGTTTTCATATTTTTACCTACAAAAAAGGAGCGGAATGATCCGCTCCTCAATTACTTAATTCTGCCGTAAAGACCTGTTTCGCCGCCTTCATTGAGCGGTACTCTGTCGGGATTAACAGGCGCTGTGCTGGACTTTCTGCCGCCGTTATAAGAACGTCTGCCGCCTCTGCGGTTATTCTGATAGCCGCCTTTGCGGTACTGCTTGACCTTCGGGTCGGGACCGATCACGACGTGACGCGCCGCGTTCTCGCCCTCGCTCCACGAAATCGCGCCGTTGACCTTCTGAACAGCGGTGTGGATAATTCTTCTCTCGTAGGGGTTCATCGGCTCAAGGCTGGTCTTTTTGCCTGTCTTGATTGCCTTAAACGCGAGCTTTCTGCCGAGTATCTCGAGAGTCTTTTCTCTCTTCTCGCGGTAGTTGCCCGTATTGACGGTGACCTTGATGTAAGGATCCTCGCCGTGGTTCGCTACAAGACTTGTCAGATACTGAAGAGCGTCGAGAGTCTCGCCTCTTCTGCCGATCACGAAGCCTACCTCCTCGCCGGAGAGGTTGAACTCAACGGCGTTCTCGTCGGTACTCTTCTCGATTTCAACGCTCTGGAGCGTCATTTTATCAAGCACATCTCTGAGGAACTTCTCGGCTCTCTCGTCGGGGGTGTCCTTGATGAACACTCTGACCTTTGCGGGTCTGCCGCCGAAAAGACCGAACTTTTTCTTTTCCTCTGTCTGAATGATTTCAAACTCATACTCGGCAGTCTCATCCAATCCGAGCTGTGCCTTTGCTTTTTTGAGGGCGTCCTGAACGTCGCTGCCCTCGCATATAGCTTCTTTAATCATTTTCTACCTCTGAAAAATTCCAAAACTTTACTTCTTCTTTTTCTTTTTGGCGTTTACATTACCTGCCGAAGCGCTCTCGCTCGGCGCGTATACATAGGGAACCTTAGCTTCGTTCGCAAAGAGCAGAGCGGCGTGTCTTGCCTCGCTATTTGCGGTGAGCTTCGCGGGACTTAATACCTTCGCGAGCACGATAGACTGTATAAGACTGATGATCGCGGAAATAAACCAGTAGAAACCGAGCGCACTCGGTACCGAATACGTAATGTAAGCCGAGAACAGCGGGAGAAGGTACATTGCAACCTTCATGCAGCCCTGCTGCTGACCCATAGCGCTGCTGTTGACCTTAGTCATAATAAACTGTGAGCCGATGTTCGAAACCAGACAGAGCGCGGGGAAAATCAGGTACACTGACCAGAAACCGTGGTCGGCGGGTACGCTGAGCAAATCGAGTCCGAACATGCCGAAGCCGTCGGAGAAGTGGTCGATAGCCGCGATGTTGTCTGCAGTAAACAGCGAATTGATTGTCGACGACTGTGCGACAAACTGGTCATACTTAAACAGATCGAGCAGCGCGATCTGCTGATAGTTGGGATTTGAATTTGCAACATATCCCGGGATTTTTGACATGTAAGTCACTGCCGAATTAACGGCGTCACCGTTGAGGTGAAGTGTGTTCGTAAGCGGATAAGCAACGGCGTAGAATACGCCGAAGAGAACAAGCATCGGGACAATCGTGGTAAGGCATCCGCCCATGGGCTTAATACCCTCTTTTTCGTAGAGCTTGTTCATTTCCTCCTGGAGAAGCTGGCGGTTGTTGCCGTATTTCTCCTTCAGTTCCTTTTGTTTCTTGGAAAGCCTTGCTGTTCCCGCCATTGACTTTTGCTGTTTTACCGAAAACGGGAGAATCAGCAGCTTGACGATAACGGTAAATACAATAATCGCGAGTCCGAAGTTCTGAAACACATAGAATGCAGCCCACAGCGCATAGCCGAGGATATTACCGAGAAAACCGAAAATTTGCATATAAAACCTCGCTTAATTTCATTTTTCGGGGACAGGGTCGTACCCGCCCTTGGAAAAAGGATTGCAGCGCAGAATACGCCACAAGGTCAGAGCGCCGCCCTTCAGCGCTCCGAAGCGTTCAATAGCCTCAAGTCCGTACTGCGAACAGGTGGGTATATACTTGCAGTGGGCACGGGTGTAAGGAGAAATTGCGAACTTGTAGAATTTAATCAATAAAATCAGTACCTTTTTCATGTCGATCACCGTTCTATAAGTATTCCTGCCTGTTTCAGGTGGTATCTCATAGCCTTCTCAACATCCTGCGTCTTGACATACGGCGTTTTTGCCCTCGCCACAAAGACTATCTCATATCCCTTCTTTATTTCGGGATACAGATGGTCGTAAGACGCTCTGATTACTCTTCTCGCCCTTGAACGCCTGACAGCGTTGCCAACCTTTTTTCCTGTGGTTATTCCGTAGCGCGGCGGCAGCTGCCTGTCCCTTCCCCTGAGTACGTACGTCACAAGCACGGGACTGACATAAGACTTTCCTTTTCTGTACAGTCTGGAAAACGTCTTGTTTTCCTTAATAGTCACATACCTTGGCATTTTCAGCCTCCAACCGTCTCCGCAACAAAAGAAAGACCACATTGAAAAGTGGCCTTTTCTTTAGTAAGACAACCTTTTTCTGCCTTTAGCTCTTCTTCTTGCTAAAACTTTTCTGCCGTTAGATGTGGACATTCTCTTTCTGAAGCCATGCTCCTTCTTTCTGTGGAGCTTCTTAGGCTGGTATGTTCTCAGCATACTTAAAACCCTCCCTTCAAAATATAGCCTTGCAATATAGCATTATACCTTATTTTCCCCCATTCGTCAAGTATTTTAAATCGCGTACTTTAAGTTTTATTTTGCTGATAGTGCACGTTTTCGCGGGAAGTGTTCCATCTGACTCTTCCGTTTCCTTTTCTTTGAGCCGGTACGGATTGTCGCTGATATTTCATTTTTCGCGGGAAGTGTTTCATCTGACTTTGACGTTCCCTTTTCTTTTAGTCGGTGCGGATTGTCGCTGATATTTCATTTTTCGCGGGAAGTGTTTCATCTGACTCTTCCGTTTCCTTTTCTTTGAGCCGGTACGGATTGTCGCTGATATTTCATTTTTCGCGGGAAGTGTTTCATCTGACTTTGACGTTCCCTTTTCTTTGAGCCGGTGCGGATTTAGCTTTTTATTATCCCTCTGACTGACTTCAACATTCTTTTCACACCAACTTTTCCCATTTTCTCTTTACAAAACCACTTTTTCCTCATTTTTCCATACTCACAGTTTAATATTTCCACTTTATCAATCGGAGCGCAAGCGACCCTTAATTTTCAATTTTTCATTTTCAATTTTCAATTATTCCAAAACTCCGCTTCCGTTTCTATTTAAATAGTATAATAATCACTATACAAACCTCTGCTTAAAATGCTTGCAATTTCAGAACAGAAGTTGTATAATAATATAGAATGATTATTAATGTGGGGAAATTTGCGAAATGAGTAGAACAGAGAGATTTTTCCGGCATTTTTACGCCATGACCTCAGTCCGCGCGTAAATCAGAATTCCGCTCGCACAGCCGACAAACACTGTTTTTTCGGCGTACAGGCAGCCGGGATCTCCCCTATAGGAAAGGAAAGACTTAAGCTATGAATTCATTTAACGACGCGTGGGAACTTATCTGCTCCTACTGTCAGAACAAAATCACCGACGTTGCCTACAACACCTGGATCAGCCGCATCAAGCCGCTGAACCTCGACTTTGACAGCAACACGGCGTATCTTATCGTTCCCAACGACTTTCACCGTCAGACAATAAAGCGCTGCTATATTCCGCTCCTTAACGAGGCGTTTGAGGCTATCTTTGACAACAAGTTCGAAATCGACCTCAAAACCCCCGAGGAAGCCAATATTCCCACGCCCGTAAAGCAGGTCATTGAGGAAAAGACCGACTCTAACTACGAGTATACCTTCGATACCTTCATCGTAGGCCCCTCAAACAAGTTCGCTCATGCCGCATGTCTTGCCGTCGCGACAAACCCCTCAAAGGCGTACAATCCGCTCTTTCTGCACGGTAACTCGGGTCTCGGCAAAACCCACCTGCTCTACGCTATCGGCAACGAGATAAAGAAGAACGACCCCGACAAGGTGATCTGCTACATCAAGGGCGACGACTTCACAAACGAGCTTATCGAATCCCTCCGTCTTGCGAAGATGGCGGAGTTCCGCAAGAAGTACCGCCACGCGGACGTACTTCTCGTCGACGATATCCAGTTCATCGGCGGCAAAGAGAGTACCCAGGAGGAGTTCTTCCACACCTTCAACGCTCTTCACGAGGCGCACAAGCAGATAGTACTGACCTCCGACCGTCCGCCCAAGGAGATCCGCACCCTCGACGACCGTCTCCGCTCGCGCTTTGAGCAGGACCTTATCGCGGACATTCAGCCGCCTGATTTCGAGACAAGAATCGCAATCATCAAGCGCAAGGCAGAGCTGCTCGACCTCGATATCTCCAACGAGATCTGCGAGTACATAGCTAACAAGCTCAAGTCAAATATCCGCCAGCTCGAGGGCACCGTCAAGAAACTCAAGGCGAAGTCCTTCCTCAACAACGAGAAGCCCACCCTCAACTCCGTTCAGGAGGTCATCGCGGACGTTCTCAACAACGACGTTCCGCCCGAGGTCACAGTTGAACGCATTATCGACGAGGTAGCGCGCACCTACGGCATGACTCCCGAGGACATCACAAAGCAGAAGAGCAAGAAGGCGAACGTCAGCAACGCGCGCCACATCGCGATTTACATCACCAGAGAGCTTACCAACCTCACCGTAAAGGAGATCGGCAACCTCTTCGGCGGCAGACACTACACCACCGTTCTCTACTCGATCACAAAGGTCGGCGAACAGCTTGAGAAGGACAGAAAGTCCAAGGAACTCGTAGACGACATGATCAAGAACATCAAGGACAGATAAGCCGCATATATTTATAGAATTCCACTCACATTCACATAACAGCGAAGTACTAACCTGCCGTGTTAATGCAAAAGTGGAAAACACCTCACACACGCGCACAATCCACACGCATTTCACAGTGGAAGATTTTTCCGCTTGGGAATCGGGAAAACATGGGTTTTTCTATAAATCCACACCACCTACTACTACTACGAAAAATAATAAAGAAATAGATTGGAGAGGTAAGCACCAATGAAAATTTCGTGTTTGCGTTCGGATCTGCAGACAGCTATCTCGAACGTATCGAGAGCGGTTTCCTCAAAATCGACTATTCCCGCTCTGGAGGGAGTTCTGGTCAAGGCGTACGGAGACAAGCTCAACATTTCCGGATATAATCTTGAGATAGGAATCACAACCGACATAGAGGCGACGATCAAAGAGGAAGGCGAGATCGTAATCAGCGCAAGGCTGTTCTTTGACATCGTCCGCAATCTGCCCGAGGAGATCCTCACGATCGAAACCGACGACAGACTTGTTATATATATCCAGTGCGGAGCAGCTGACTACAAGATCACGGGCATGTCCTCCGTCGAGTACCCCGACCTGCCGGCCTTCGAGCAGACCGACGGCATTAACCTCAGCTCAAAGACCCTGCGCGAGATGATCCGCCAGACCGTTTACGCCGTAAGCGAAAACACCGCGAAGCCCATCTACACCGGCTCGCTCTATGAGATAGAGAATTCCGTCCTCACCATCGTGGCGATCGACGGCTACAGAATGGCTGTCCGCCGCGAGAACGTTACCAGCGACAGCGAGACCTCGTTCATCGTACCCGGCAAGACCCAGCTCGAGATATTGAAGCTGCTCTCGGACGACGAGGAGCCTGTTGATATCATCATCGGACAGCGCCACATCACCTTCAAGGTAAAGAATTACAGGGTGATTTCGCGCCTTATCGAGGGTATCTTTATCGATTACAAGACGACGATCCCCTCAGTCGCAAAGACAGAGGTCGTCATCAACGTAAAAAGACTGACAAATTCCGTCGAGAGAATGTCGCTTATGAATAACGAGAGAATGCAGAGCCCCGTGCGCTGCAAGTTCCTCGGCGACGAGATAAGGTTCTCATGTGCCTCAGCTGTAGGCTCCGCAAGCGATACTATCGGCGTTACAGTTGCCGGCGACAATGTGGAGATCGGCTTCAACAACAGATACATGCTCGACGCGCTCAAGAACGTGGACACCGACGAGGTGAAGCTCGAGCTCAACGGCCCGATTTCGCCTATCGTTATCAAGCCCGTTCAGGGAGATAACTTCGTCAGCATCGTAGTTCCCATGAGGTTGGCAAATGAAGGCTGAAACCGTTAGGATAGACACGGAGTATATCCGTCTGCAGGATCTGCTCAAGCTCTCGGGACTTGCCGCAACCGGCGGAATGGCGAAGATAGTCATTCAGAACGGCGAGGTCAAGGTCAACGGCGAGGTATGCACCATGCGCGGAAAGAAAATGCGCGCGGGCGATACCGCCGAGTATGACGGAGTATCGGTAACGGTCGAATCATGAGGGTAGAGAGCATATCCTTCAAAAACTACCGCAACCTCGCCGAGCTCACCTTGGAGCCGTGTGAGGGAGTAAATATAATCTACGGCAACAACGCCCAGGGCAAGACGAATATTATCGAGGCGCTGTGGCTCTTCTGCGGCGGTCATTCCTTCCGCACCCAGAGCTACAGGGAACTGATCGCCTTCGACAAGAGCTTTGCACACCTGGAGTGCGCATTTTTCGGTCAGGAAAGACGGCAGACCGCGAGCATCACTATCGAGCCGGCGAAGCGGCTTATTAAAATCAACGGCGTCGAGAAAAAGACCTCGGCGGCGCTGATAGAGAAATTCTGCGCGGTCGTGTTCTCGCCCGAGAACCTCAGCCTGATAAAGCGAGGCCCCGCGGAAAGGCGCAACTTCATCGACAGCGCTATCTGCCGCGAAAAGCTGAGAAACGCGCTGACGCTCCAGAGATATAACCGTCTGCTCAAGCAGCGTAACGCGCTTCTCAAGGATATCCCGAAGAACGAGGCTCTGCGCCCGACGCTCGACCTCTGGGACGAGCAGCTCAGCACCCTCGGAGCGGAGATCGTAACGCAGCGGCTGGAATTCACGAGAATGATCTCCGAGAAGGCGGCGGTCTATCACCGCGGAATTTCGCGCGGAAGCGAAGAGCTCAGCCTGCGGTACGTTTCGAGCTTCGGCGCGTCGGAGAACGATTCCCGCGCGGAGCTGAAACAAAAATTTCTCGAAAAATGCAAGGCTAATTATCAAAATGAAATCTTTACGGGCTCGACAGCATCAGGCGCGCACCGTGACGATATAGAAATTCTGATTAACGGCAAGAATTCCCGTTTTTTCGCGTCGCAGGGTCAGCAGCGCAGCGCTGTTCTGTCCCTCAAGCTCGCCGAAGCCTCGGTGCTGCGCGAGAGAATGGGTGAGGATCCCGTTATACTGTTCGACGACGTGCTCTCTGAGCTTGACAACGACCGTCAGGATTACCTTCTCAATGAGCTGAAGGGCTGTCAGGTTTTCATCACCTGCTGTGAAAAGTCCAACAAGGAGCAGCTCAACGAGGGAAAGGTGTTCTATGTTGAGGGCGGCGAAGTCACAGAGCTGAGAGTCGAATAATTATTGACATGTACTTACACTTAGGCAACGACGTTGTAATCAAAACAGAAGATATAATCGCCGTCTGCGACCTCGACGCCTGCACGGTTTCGAAAAAGACAAGGGATTTTCTCTCGCTCGCCCAAAAGCGGGGAGAGGTCGTCAACGTATCCTACGAGCTTCCGAAATCGTTCGTGGTGTGTATGGAGCGCGGCGAGAGGAAGGTATATATTTCTCAGCTCTCGGTAAAGACTCTGGGCAGGAGAGAGCTGAAATCACTATAGGGCACCTCTGAAAATACCCGGCTGCCCATAGACACAAATCTTTCACAGCATATTCTTGCCAAAACTCCTTGTTATACGTCAGTATGACTTCGACGTTTTGACAATAATCTACTATAAAATATCTGCACCTCTATTCTCAGAGGTGCACTATAAACGGAGTAATTCTATGAAGAAAAAGAAATGTCCCTACTGCGGCAGAAGAGTGCCTTATTCCGTCGCTTTCAGCAGAAGAAGAAAAGCCGAATACGTGTGCAAAAACTGCGGCAGAGAGAGCAGGGTTGTGATAAACCGCTCGGTTATCCTCGCCTTCATCATCTGCGCGATAATCTCGATCGCAATTTTCGTGCTTTGGGTATATCTCAAGCTCACATATAATCCTCTGGGAATAGTCGCTATCGCGGTTCCGCTCATTATCTTCACGATAATCTCACCGAGGTTCGTCCGCTTTGAGCCGCTCAGAAAGTACAAAAAGACGATGGAAGCCAAGAAAGCGGGCATCGCCTACTCCGACAATCTCGCCGTATCAGAGATCGACAACGAGTTCAGCGGCATCGACACGGGCAACAAGTTCACAGTTAATACCGACATCTTCAACCAGATAAAGGCGGAGCGCACCACCGCGAGGGAACAGGCGGAGAGAAATGATATCTCGTCCACCTCAGCGCAGGCTGAAAAGCCGATGGTTCACGTTATCGACGACGTGAGCGAGCAGCACTCCGTTGACGAGGCGCCGCTCAAGAAGCTCCACTCCGAGGGCAGCCGCGTGAACCGCCACTACATCACTCCGCCGGCAGACGAGAGCGCCGAGGTTCCCGAGGTCTTTGAGGAAGCCGAGGACGACGTCAAGGAATACAGGCCAGACGGAAATAAGTATTCCGCAAACAGAAGGTTTTGATCATGTTCAGGCTTCCGACCTGTCCGCACTGCAGGACTGTCTACCGCTACGGTGAGGTAAGACGCGCGGTTTTCAGAAAGCAGGAGGACTGCTACCACTGCAAAAAGAGCTTTCTGGTGTCGCGGAAGGGAATATGGCTTTTGCTACTGATTCTCCTCGCGGTATGCACAATTGCGGACATAATTTTATTTAACGTATTTCCCCATACCACGGTCATCACCGTGTATATTGTCAACAGCGTATTAGCTGTCACGGCGTTTTTACTGCTGCCGTTTTTTATCAGATTCAGAACGAACAAAACGAACAAGAGGTAACTATGGATAACGCAGAACACATCGAAAGAAACGAAGAGAATATCGAAATCACCAAGGTCGAGCAGGAATACGGCGCCGACGAGATACAGGTGCTCGAGGGTCTTGAGGCGGTCAGAAAACGCCCCGGTATGTACATCGGTTCAACGGGACCGCGCGGACTTCACCACCTTGTTTACGAGATCGTCGACAACTCGATCGACGAGGCTCTGGCGGGCTACTGCTCAAAGATAGACGTCGTTATCGAGCCGGGCGACATTATCCGCGTCACCGACAACGGACGCGGTATCCCCGTAGGAGTTAACAGCAAGACGGGTCTGCCTGCCGTTACAGTCGTTTTCACCGTGCTCCACGCGGGCGGCAAGTTCGGCGGCGGCGGTTACAAGGTATCGGGCGGTCTGCACGGCGTAGGCGCATCGGTTGTTAACGCGCTTTCCGAGTGGCTCGAGGTCAAGGTTTGCGACGGCGAGGACGTGTATTTCCAGCGTTACGAGCGCGGCAAGATCATGAACGACCTCGAAAAAATCGGCAAGTCCGATATCAAGGGTACAGAGGTTCGTTTCAAGGCTGACCCCGAGATCTTCAAGGAAACAACGGTTTATGAGTACGAGGTGCTCGAGCGCCGTCTGCGCGAGCAGGCGTTCCTCAATGCCGGCGTACACATCGAGCTCAGAGATGAGCGCGACGCCGACAATATCATCAAGAAAAACTTCGTCTATGAGGGCGGTATCAAGAGTTTTGTGACCTTCATTCACAAGAAGCGTTCGCTCGAGGTCATCCACCCCGACGTAATATATTTCTCCTCAAAGAACGAGGAGGATACAGTGGCGGTCGAGATCGCCATGCAGTACAACGAAAGCTACAACGAGAATCTGCTGACCTTCGCAAATAACATTCACACCACCGACGGCGGTACTCACGAGGAGGGCTTCAAGAGAGCCCTGACCTACGTGATGAATGACTACGCGCGCAAGTTCGGCAAACTCAAGGATAACGACAAGAACCTCAGCGGCGAGGACGTGCGCGAGGGTCTGACCGCGATCATCTCGGTAAAGCTCAAGGAAGCGCAGTTTGAGGGTCAGACAAAGGCTAAGCTCGGCAACACCGAGGTGCGCACTATGGTGGATAAGCTCGTCCGCGACAAGCTGATGGTTTATCTCGAGGAGAATCCCGCCGTTTCGAAGGCGATTTTTGAGAAGGCTCTCGCCTCGGCAAGAGCGCGTGAGGCGGCGAGAAAGGCGAGAGAGAGCGTCCGCAGAAAGTCAGCTCTCGAGTCCGCACAGCTTCCCGGCAAGCTCGCAGACTGCCAGTCGCGCGACAGCAGCGAAACCGAGATATTCATCGTCGAGGGTGACTCCGCGGGCGGCTCCGCAAAGGGCGGCCGCGACAGAAGAATTCAGGCTATCCTGCCTCTCTGGGGCAAGATGCTCAACGTCGAGAAGGCGCGTATCGACAGGGTTTACGGCAACGACAAGCTCATGCCCGTAATCACCGCGCTCGGCACGGGTATCGGCGACGAATTCGACCTCAGCAAACTCAGATACGACAAGGTAATCATCATGGCAGATGCCGACGTCGACGGCTCGCATATCCGCACGCTGCTTCTGACATTCTTCTTCCGCTATATGAAGCCCCTTATCGAGGCGGGTCACGTTTATATCGCGCAGCCGCCGCTCTACAGGATCACAAAGGGCAAAGAACATAAATACGCATATTCCGACCTCGAGCGCGACCAGATCCTTGCGACTATCGAGGGAAAAACAGAGATTCAGCGCTACAAGGGTCTCGGTGAGATGGACAGCGAGCAGCTCTGGGAAACCACGATGAATCCCGACTCGCGCCTGATGCTCAGGGTCGAGCTGACGGACGCCGAGGCTGCCGACGAAACCTTCACCATTCTCATGGGCGACAAGGTTGAGCCGCGCCGCGAGTTCATCGAGCAGAACGCCAAGTACGTGCAGAATCTGGACGTTTAATATAAGACAGGGAGGGAAACCATGCATTCCAGAACATATGTTACCGTCAGATACGCCGAGACGGACAGAATGGGTATCGCGCACCACGCGAATTTTCCGATCTGGTTTGAGATCGGCAGAACGGATTTTATACGTCTTTTTGACACGACCTACACCGAGATGGAGGAGTCGGGCATAATGACTCCCGTGTGCAATCTTTCGGCGCACTACATTCTGCCGGCGCAGTATGAGGACAGGCTGGTTATCCGCACCTGGTGCACCCACCTTTCGGCGGCGAGGATCGAGTTCTCATACACCGTCAAGCGGATCAACGCCGACGATACCCAGACCGAGCTCGCCTACGGCAGCACTGAGCACGGCTTTGTGGACGCGAAAACCTTCCGTCCGTGCAACGCGAAAAAGCGCATGCCCGAGCTGTATGAAAAAATGAATCAGAATATCAAGGTTTTATGATTTGAGGTTAAATCATGAGTAACGAACAGCAGATGAATGAAAACAGAATTATAGACGTTGACCTGCAAAACGAGATGCGGCAGAGCTTTCTGGACTACTCCATGAGCGTCATTGTCGCGCGCGCTCTTCCCGATGTGCGCGACGGTCTCAAGCCGGTTCACCGCCGTATTCTTTACACCATGTTTGAGCGCGGTCTCGACCCCTCAAAGCCCTACCATAAGTGCGCTGACACCGTCGGTTCGGTGCTCGGTGCGTACCACCCTCACGGCGACGCATCTGTTTACGACGCTATGGTAAGGCTCGCGCAGGACTTCTCGATGCGCTACATGCTCGTTGACGGCCACGGAAACTTCGGCTCCGTCGACGGCGACCCGCCTGCTGCATACCGTTACACAGAGGCGCGAATGAGCAAAATCTCGATGGAGATGCTCACCGATATTGAGAAGGACACGGTTGACTTCGTGCCCAACTACGACGACAGACTAAAGGAGCCTGTCGTGCTGCCCAGCCGTTTCCCGAACCTTCTCGTTAATGGCTCGAGCGGTATCGCCGTAGGTATGGCTACCGAAATTCCGCCGCACAACCTCGGTGAGACTATCGACGCCGCCTGCGCCTACATAGAAAATCCCGACATCGAGCTCGCCGAGCTGATGGAATGTCTGCCGGGACCCGACTTCCCGACGGGCGGCATCATCATGGGCAGGAGCGGTATCCGCGCCGCATACGCGACCGGCAAGGGAAAAATCACCGTCCGCGCCCGCACGGAAATCGTCGAGGCGAAGAACGGCAGATTCAAGATTATCGTAACAGAGCTGCCCTACAAGGTAAACAAGGCGCGCCTGATCGAGAACATCGCAAATCTCGTCAAGGACAAGCGCATTGAGGGCATTTCGAATATTGAGGACCACTCCGACCGTATCGGTATGCACATCGAGATCGACGTCAAGCGCGACGCTTCTCCGCAGATCGTCCTCAACCAGCTTTTCTCATACACCCAGCTGCAGGTCACCTTCGGCGCTATCATGCTCGCGATCGTCGACGGTCAGCCGAAGATCCTCACGCTCAAGGATATGCTCAAGTGCTACATCGAGTTCCAGGAGGACGTTATCCGCCGCAGAACGGAGTTCGACCTCAAGAAGGCTCAGGACAGAATGCACATTCTCGAGGGCTTGAAGATCGCGATCGACTTTATCGACGAGGTTATCCGCATTATCCGCGCGAGCAAGGACCAGCCGTCCGCGCGTGCCGCGTTGATGGAGCGCTTCGGTCTTGACGAGATACAGGCTCAGGCTATCGTCCAGATGCGTCTCGGACAGCTGACCAATATGGAACGCCATAAGATCGAGGAGGAAATCGAGGGCTTGAAGGCAAATATAGCCGACTTCCTCGAGATTCTCGCCAGCGAGACCCGCAAGCTCGAAATCGTAAAGGAAGAGCTTATCGCTATCCGCAACAAGTACGCCGACCCGCGCCGCACTGAGATATGCGCGATAAGCGGCGAGGTCGATATAGAGGATCTGATTCCTCAGGAGGAATGCGTCCTCACGCTCACACAGTTCGGCTACGTCAAGCGCCTTGCCGTTGACACCTACAAGATACAGCGCAGAGGCGGCAGAGGTGTTTCGGGTATGTCGCGCCGCGAAGAGGACGTCGCCACAGAAATGTTCATCATCAATTCCCACGACTACGTGCTGTTCTTCACCGATAAGGGCAGGGTTTACCGCCTCAAGTGCTACGAGGTTCCCGAGGGCAGCCGCCAGTCGAAGGGTATCAATATAGCAAATCTCCTCCCGATTTCTCCCGAGGAGAAGGTCACCTCGATGATCCGCGTCCACGAGTTTGACGAGGAGAAGTACCTCGTAATGGTAACTCGCAGAGGTATAATCAAGCGTATCGCGCTCAACGCCTACAACACCGCGCGCAAGGGCGGTCTGATCGCGCTCGAGCTTAACGAGGGCGACGAGCTCGCGTGGGTAAGAATGACCGACGGCAACGCTAACGTCATTGTCGCTACACGCATGGGCGCCGCTATCCGCTTTAATGAAAACGACGTCCGCCAGATGGGCAGACAGGCGAGAGGAGTCAAGGCGCTGACCCTTAAGGAAGGCGACGAGGTCATTGGAATGAGCGTCGTCAGAGAGGGCGGACTTGTGCTGACCGTCAGCGAGACGGGCTACGGCAGACTCTCCAATCCCGAGGACTACCGAATCCAGAGCCGCGGCGGTAAGGGTCTTATCAACTACCATGTCGAGCGCTACGGAATGGTTGCCGCGATCAAGGTTGTCGACCTCGACGACGATATCATAATCATCTCGCAGGACGGCATCATCATCAGAATCGCTGCCGATTCTATCCGCGTCTGCTCACGTCCCTCAAAGGGCGTTACCGTCATGAAGATGGGTGAGGGCGACAAGGTCGTCACCGTCGCGCGCGCTCCGCATGAGGAAGGAGAAACCGACGAGGTTGCCGACGACTCTTCGGCTGATGAATCCGCAGAGGATACCGCCGAACCCGCTGAGGAAACAAACGAATAAAAATCGCAGGGCTGTAAAAATCTACAGCCCTGTAAAAATATAAGGAGTTATATGAAGAGAATAATTGCAATCCTGCTTGCCGCTGTGCTTGCGCTCAGCCTTGCCGCCTGCGGAGGTTCGGGCATCGACATCAGCCAGCCCGAGCACCTCGCGACCTTCGACGAGCCGTCTTACCTCACGGAGGATAACGGCGCGGTTGAGGAGAGCTTCAACGTCAACGGCAGGCGGTTCAACCTGACGCTCTATGAGTTCACCTCAAAATACAACGCCGAGAAGCAGCTCCGCGGCGATAAAGACCTGCTAAAGATGGATAACTGGAAAAAAAACGGTCAGGTCACGAAGGACAACAAAGGCGTCAAGATACAGTACTATTACTACGACGACGAGAATATCAACTTTACCGCTACGATAGAGGATGACAGCGAAAAGCTCGTCAATATCGGCTGCGGCACAACCGTCAAACGCTTTACGGACAAGGAAAACGGAAAGAACAACAGCGACGGTATCCTGCTCAAGGCGGCTCTCGCGGCGCAGGTTGTCTGCGGCTACGACAGCAGCTATCTGAATACCCTGCAGGATATTTTCTACAAGACGACGACGGGGTCAGATACCTCGCTCTACTATGACGGCTTTGTCTTTGCGCTCAGCACAAAGATGGACAACAGCGACCCTCAGAAGGGCTTGATGCTTTTCAGAGTATTTCCCGTCACTGAGGAGCACAGGGAAGAGTGGAAGCTCAAGGATTATAAGGATATATAAAAAAGGTGCCGAAAGGCACCTTTTTGTTATACCAGCTCACTTGTTTCGGCTTTTTCGTACTTGTAGCCGTTGTAGGTGAGTGTGTCGCCGTCGATGGAATATTCGACGCTTGCCTTTGTTTCGTCCGGCATAAAGCACTTGGTGTTGATCTTGCCGTCCTCGGCGGAGTAGTTGTAGAAGGTGAAGCTCAGACCCTTCTGGGTTTCATACATGATACCCTGATCGTCAAAGTAGAGGAATCCGCCGCTGTCGTCCTTCCACGCGCCGACTATGTTGTTGTCGATCTTCGCGTCGGCTTCGGGAAGCGGAATGCAGGAGAAGGACATGTATTTCTCGAGCGTCGTTTTCTTTTTTGTCTTGGAGTCGGTCAGGGTGACGCTATTTTTGTCGTCGGAAAACTCGTAGGTATACTTGCCGTTGATTCCGAACATCATCTGAGTCGCAATCTGGTTTATGTCGGGATTGAGCTCGTAGTTGCTGATATATCCCATGCTGCCCATCATCAGGTAGGCGGAGCTGTCGCCGTCAAAAACATAGGTGAAGCTATTGTAGGTATCGCCTTCCTCGCGCTCGGTGATGTGCCACGCTCCGGCGAAGTCGTTGCCGTCGTAGTTAATAGCGTGCAGCTCGCTGAGATTGACGTCGCGCTTCGGAGTCGTTTCGTTTTCCTTTTCCTTCTCGTCAACAGTACCCTCGGTCACGGCGGTGGTGACTTCGGATTCCGAGGAGCTGCTGTTGTCTGAGCAAGCCGCGAGCGAAAATACCGCAAGCGCCGCCAGTGAAAGGGTGAGTATTCTCGTAAATCTTTTCATATTGATTACCTCGTTGTTTTGATGTATAAATTGTAAACCTTATTGCCTGAATTGTCAACCAAAAGAGTGTCAGCGTCTGATAAAGAGCTTTTTTGACAGTTCCGACTTTTCGAGAAAAATACTTAGCGGAAGTCCGAGCACAAAGAGCACGCCCAGTTCGCCGAGAGCCACAAAGCCGCCAGCGAAAATGAACGCGTTCAGAGAGAAGCCTCCGTCCGTGAAGAAAAACGCGATTTCGAAGCCGACGATAAGTCCGTTGAAGAGCGCGGGCATGAGAAGTGATAGAATCGGGAGCCTGAAAAATCTGACGTTTCTGAGAAGATATATCGTCAGTGCGGCGAGCAGGCTTGCGATAGAGCCGAATATCATGTCGAGAGGGCCGAGCACAGCGACAGATGAGATATTTGCGAGCACGCAGCCGATAGTCAGTGCGGGAATGGCGGCGTTTGTGTAGAGGGCGAGGATCGTGAGAGCCTCGCTGACGCGGAACTGTATCGCCGCCGAGGTCGACTCGGGAAAGATCACGCTCTGGAATATTGTCAGAACGGCGTAAAGCGCGGCGATAACAGCCGTCTGGGTGAGGTAATAGACGGATTTGTTTTTCAAAATCATTCCTCCGTAATCTGTTGATATTACTCAATAATATATCACAAAAAATTGTAAATTTCAATTGACTAAATGGCAAAAATAGGATAAAATTATAATGTATATCTATGTGATTAAAGGTGATTGTGTGTGAATCCCAGAGTTAGAAAAATCATTATGTGCGTCTGTGCGGCGGTATTTATCATCGCTATGGTGTTATTGTTTCTGAATATGTCCGGAGTGCCGCTGTCAAATGTGCATTATATTTTCAGACCCGAGCCTCAGCTTCCCGAGCGTGATTTCGGAGAGCAGAAGCTGACCGCTGACAGAGAAGCGATCGTGATGACCTGCGGCTACGATACTCTAGACGACAGTCTGAAGGATACATATGACACGGTTGACGAGTTTGTCAACAAAAGCGAGCCCGAGAGGTTTACGGCAGACTGCAGTCACGATGAGTTCAGGAGTGTTATGAGCGCGTACAGAAACGACCACCCCGAGGTTTTCTGGCTTGGAGCCGACGGCACCGAATATCACTACTGGGACTACGGCGACAGCATTGACGTTGAGTATTATTTTGCCTTTGAGGGAGACGAGCTCGACGAAATGAAGGAGGAGCTCAGTGACCGTGTGGAAAAAATCATGGCTGAGGCACCGGAAGAAGCGTCGGATTACGAGCTCGAGCTGTATTTCAACGATTACCTGACGAAAAATATCGAATACGACACCGAGAAATCGGGACCTATGATAAGAAATTCCTACGGTGCACTGCTTTTCGGAAGAGTTGTATGCGCGGGCTATTCGGAGGCGTTCCAGCTTCTCTGCAACCGCGCGGGTATTGAGTGCGCAGAAATCTACGGCTACATAACGCATACCGACGGCGAGGGCAACCAGACCGAGGAGAATACGCTCCACCAGTGGAACTGCGTAAAAATCGAGGGAGACTGGTACTACGTCGACGTTACATGGAACGATATCAGTCAGATGGGCGGAATAATGGCTCACGCTTATTTCAACGTAACCTATGATGATTTAATGCCCACCCGAACCTTCAATCCCTTATATGAGGACGACCCCGATCGGGAGGATTCGTTATTTAATTCGATTATTCCCGAGTGCGACGCTACCGAGTATAATTACTACAAAAAATCCTGCACGGAGATCACCGACCCGAACGACGATGATGAGATCATCGCCGCGATCATCGAGGCGGCAAAGGAAAAAAGAACGAGCATTGATTTCCGCATCAGCGACGGGCTTGATTTCCGCAGTGCCAGGGATGAGATTGCGGATAAATACGTCGTTCGATGGACAGACGCGGCGAACTTCTACAACAAGGACGACCCGTCGATAGAACGCCCGAAAAAATTATATTCTTATGATAAGACCCACTGTATTGTTATTGACCTGGATTATAAATAGAACCGTATGAAAAAATTCCTGACTGCCGCGTTGGCGGCAAGCCTTACAATTACACTGACCGCCTGCAATCCCGTCAGCCTGCTCAATCAGCTTCTTGTTGACGAGAACGCGAACGACCCGAAGATCGAGAGCGCGGCTGAGCAGCGGCGCGAGGAGCTTGAGGGCTACGGCTATAAGGCTCTGAAAACCGACGAGGAACGCCGTGCTTACTCGATTCTCGACGTCAGCCTGACCGAGGGCGGCAACCCGCATTTTGTCATCAACAACGACGGCACGCTCGACAATATGGGGAACATTCTCGAGATGTACAAGTCCGATCACCCCGAGGTTTTCTGGATCGACGACAGCTACGGCTATGAGTATGTGTCCTACGCCACCTACACCGAGATCGACGTTCTGATTTCCATGCAGGATTCCGAGCTGTCAAAGGCTAAGGAGGAGTTCAACGAAGCCGTTGACAGAATCCTCAACGATATGCCCGACGGACTGAGCGACTATGAGAAGGAGCTGTATATTAACGACACACTTCTCGACCGCTGCGAGTACGACGACGAGGCGGCAAAGAAGGACAAGGTCATCGGCAACGAACAGAACGCCTACGGCGCGCTTGTCGACGGAAAAGCTGTCTGCGAGGGCTACACCCGAGCCTTTCAGCTGCTCTGTCAGAAGGCAGGCATCGACTGCGTTCCCATCAACGGCACCTGCGAGAGCGATTCCCCGATGGGCGGCAACCACATCTGGAACGCCGTCTGCCTTGAGGGAGAGTGGTACTATGTTGATTCGACGTGGAACGACTTCCAGCCCGAGGACTCTGAATATATGCTCACCGATATCGAGCGCCACCTTTACTTCAACGTGACGACCGAGCGCATAAAGCAGGATCACACAATAAGTCCCGTTTACGGCGAGAAAAGCGACATGGACTACTGCAACGCCTATGTGCCCGAATGCACCGCCGAGAAGTACAATTACTTCAACTACAGCGTGCCGCTGCTGAGCGACCTCGACGACTGCTACGAGTTCGAGGAGGCTCTCTCAATCGCGGTCGAGCAGGGAAGAGATACCTTTGAGTTCCGCATCGACGATTCGCTCGACTACGACGGCACCGTCGAAAAAATCATCGACAGCTACGCGCTCGACTGGTTCGACTACAGCAACAGCGTCAACGACGAAAGTCACCAGCTCGGCGACGGCTGTATGGTCTATTCCTACAAGGAGCTGAACGTCGCGGCGTTCAGTCTTGAATATGAGTAAATCAATCCAAACGAAAGGTCTGGTTCAATGAAATATGATATCCGTCAGCTAAGGCTGATATCAAACGAGAAAATCGCCGGGGGCATCTACGATATGCGTCTCGAGTACGGCGACGGAGAGATTCCCGTTGCCTGCGGACAGTTCGCTCACGTCTATGTGCCGAACAAGAGCCTTCGCCGTCCGATTTCCGTTTGCGACGCGCGCGACGGAGTGCTCCGCCTTGTCTATCAGGTCAAGGGCGAGGGTACGAAAATCATGTCGCAGATGAAGGCAGGCGGTACGGTCGACGTGCTCGCTCCTCTCGGCAACGGCTTTGATATCGAAAAGGGAAAGAGATACGCGCTTATCGGCGGCGGCATCGGCGTTCCGCCCATGCTCTACACCGCAGCTCAGTGCGAAAATCCCCTCGTTATCACAGGCTTCCGCAACGAGTCGCTCGTGATTTTGCAGGACGATTTCGTCAAGGCGGGCGCGGAGCTTATGCTCTGCACCGACGACGGCACCGCCGGCAGAAAGGGCTTTGTTACCGACCTGCTCAGAGAGAATATCTCTCAGGTCGACGAGGTATGTGCCTGCGGCCCCACACCGATGCTAAAGGCTATTGCCGACGTCTGCCGCGAATTCTCAAAGCCGTGTCAGATCTCCCTCGAGGAGAGAATGGCGTGCGGTATCGGCGCGTGTCTTGTCTGCGCGGTGAAGGTACGCAAAAACGGAGAGGAGATCATGCAGCACGTCTGCAAGAACGGCCCCGTATTCAACGCTGAGGAGGTAGTGTTCAATGGCTGATTTATCCGTAAAAGTAGCCGGCGTCAGCTTTAATAATCCGCTTATCGCCGCCTCGGGAACCTTCGGCTTCGGCAGAGAGTACGGCGAGTTCTATCCGCTGAGCAGGCTTGGCGGAATTTCCTGCAAGGGCATAACCCTCAAGCGCCGCGACGGCAACCCGCCGCCGAGAATCGCCGAGACGCCCTCGGGCATTCTGAACGCGGTCGGACTCCAGAACCCCGGCGTGGACGTATTCATCAAGGAGGATCTGCCGTGGCTCAGGGAGCAGGGTACGGTCGTCATTGCGAACATCGCCGGCAACACCGTCGAGGAGTACTGCATGATGGCGGAGAAGCTCAGCGAGACCGACACCGACATGATCGAGCTCAACATCTCATGCCCCAACGTCAAGAGCGGCGGCGTGCAGTTCGGAACGAGCTGCGAGTCGGTCGGCAACATCACAAAAGAGGTTCGCGCGCACTGCAAAAAGCCTCTTATCGTAAAGCTAAGCCCGAACGTAACGGACATAGCCTCGATTGCGCAGGCTGCCGAGGCTGAGGGCGCGGACGCGGTTTCGATGATCAACACCCTCACGGGCATGAAAATCGACATCAACACCCGCCGTCCGATCATCCACAACAACACGGGAGGTCTCAGCGGCGCGGCGGTATTCCCCGTCGCGGTGAGAATGGTGTGGCAGGTCAGCAACGCCATCAAGATCCCGATTATCGGCATGGGCGGCATCACCACGTGGGAGGACGCGGTTGAGATGCTGATTGCGGGCGCGACCGCGCTCCAGATCGGCACGGTGCTATTCTCTGACCCATACGCGCCGATAAAGATCGCCGAGGGCGTCAACAAGTTCCTCGACGACAACAATATTTCAAGCGTAACGGAGCTGACAGGTACAGTCAGACCGTGGTAACTTTTATAATATCATTCTAATCCGCCGCTTGTCAGCGTAGGCGGCGGTACACAACAAGTGCAAGGAGAAAACGGCAAAATGAATTATCAGTATGATGTTGTGAATTATGATAAAAATATTCCCGCAACAATCATGTACTTAAATCTATCATCAGATACCCGCAAAACCGAGCTTCAGTGGCACCGCGAGCCCGAGATTGTGTATGTAATTGAAGGCAGAAGCGAGTGCAGCCGCAACGGCGAATTCAAAATCGTCGAGGAGGGCGATTTCATTCTGTTCAACAGCGAGGACGTTCATCTCGTCAGACCCGTTTCGGGCACGAGCTGCAGACTGCTCTGCGTGAACTTCTCGTTTGAGTATATACGTATGTTCTGCAAGTCTATCGACAGCGTGTTCTTTGACATCGGCGAGAACCACGAAGTGCACCGCCGCATTGCCGCGCTGCTCAGAAAGATGTCCGAGGTCGACACAAACGGCGACTATTCCTCGCTTTTGCAGATTTCATATATAAATAAGATATACTACCTGCTTCTGAACAACTGTATGTGCTTCCGCCGTTCGGCGGATTCGGTGGCGCTGCCAAAGCGTGATTTCTCCTACGCAAAGACAGCGATCGCATATATCAATGAAAACTTCCGCCGCGAGATCCCGCTTGTCGAGATTTCGGCAGTCGTCAACCTCTCGCCGTCGTACTTCTCGAAGTATTTCAAGAACGTCACACAGGTCAGTTTTTCGGAATATCTCGCTAATCTCAGACTCGAAAATGCGATCAACGACATGCTCACGGGCAACTCCACCGTGTCGACAGCGGCTATGGAAAACGGCTTTGCAAACGTGAAATCGTTCATCACACAGTGCAAGAAGATATATAACTGCACTCCCGCCCAGTACAAAAAGCGGATAGCTATCAGAACATAATAAAAAAACGCTTTGACCCCTCCGAATCGGAGGGGTTTTGCTTATTTTTGAGATTCTTGCAAATTGACTAACTTTTTGCAGGAAAGACACGCCCTATATACCGTGAAAATAATTCTAATTTGAAATAATAGGCAAATTCATTGTAAGAGTTGCACAAAATCAGAACACTTGTTTAGTTTGACATTACCAAAAGACCGCGTTATAATGCGTCACGTTACAGGCGAACAGCCTGCAAAACGATTGCAAATCAATTTCAATTGATGTCAAAGGAGTGTTTTGAAATGGCTCTTAACAATTCCAAACCCAATAAATTTATGGCGGCTTGCGCTGTCGGTATGGCGGCGGTCGTAGGCTTCGGCTCGATCTTCGCTGTCGCTGCAGCGGCAACCACACCCGACGAAAACGTAAACACAGCGGCTGCTGAAACAACCGAAAAGACCGTTTATGATTATCTCAACGGCGACGGCGATTTCCACGTTCTCTCCGCTTACGAGGTCACCGTAGTAAACGGCGACGATACTGTCAAGCTGCTCTCAAACGGCGGCAAGGTTTCCGATATTCTCGAGCAGGCGGGCGTTGAGCTCGGCGAGAATCAGATTTCCTATCCCGCAGCGGACAGCGAGATCAGCGGCGACTGCGAGGTTCGCATTCTCGACGCGAAGCCCGTGTCTATCACAGCCGACGGCGAGACAAAGGAAGTTCTTCTTCCCGACGGCACGGTTGAGGAAGCTCTCAAGCTCGGCAGCGTAAAGCTCGGCAAGGACGATATCCTCGACGTAAAGCGCACAACTCCCGTCAGCAAGGTTGATTCAATCACGATCAAGCGCGTTACATATAAGGACGAAACCGTTTCCGAGTCGATTCCCTTCGACAAGGTAAAGGAAAATTCCGACAAGCTCGACCTCGGCGAGAGCAAGATCAAGACCGAGGGCGTTGACGGCGAGAAGGCTGTCGTAAAGCGCGTCAAGTACATCGACGGCGAGCGCGACAGCAGCGAAACAATCGCCGAGAAGTTTGTCAGGAAGCCCGTTGACGAGGTCACTCTCGTCGGCACAAAGGGCGCGGCTTCCGCTGACGGCGCAGGCACATTCACCGACGAAAACGGCGTCGAGGTTTCTTATAAATATAAGCTGACAGGCTCGGGCACAGCGTACACAGCTCCCGCGGGTGCGTCAACCGCGACAGGTACTCCCGTTTACGAGGGCGGCGTCGCTATCAACCCCAACCTCATTCCTTACGGCTCAAAGCTCTACATCGAGTCCACCGACGGCAGCCATGTTTACGGCTACGCCAAGGCTATCGATACAGGCGGCGCGCTTATGGACGGTTCAGCTATTGTCGACGTGTTCTACTTCTCGCTTGACTCCTGCTACAGCTGGGGCAGACGCGACGTAAACGTATACGTCATCGAATAAATTCGGGTGTTTTAAGAAAATGATTGATTTCTCAAGAGTTTTCATGTATAATAGGTGATGTATTGCAAACATCACCTATTTTCTTTTGTAAAGGATTGATATTAATGAAAAAGATTATCGCGGCGCTCGCGGCGGCACTTATGATTTCAGTATTTACCACAGGCTGCTTCGGAATGGGTCAGAAGACTGCGGTCGCAACAGGCGACGAGGCGCTCAGTCAGGAAGCTGCCGATTACGAGAATAACTTCGAGGGTCTTTGCAACTACCTCGCGTCCTTCGGCTACATCAACCCCGTCAGTGATAACGAGGACGTCACCTACGTTTCGATGGACTACGAGCTTGTCGGCGCGGACAAGGGCAGAAAGTTCACCGAGCAGACCAAGAAGAAGGCAACTATCGAAATCTACGAGTTCAATACCGACAAGAAAAACGCCACAGCGGACGAGGTAATCAAGAGCGTCAAAAATGACGGCGTGTTCAAAATCTACGACCTGCCCGAGGTAAAGGCTCTTCTCTCGGACAACGGCAAGTATATGATGATTTATACTGATAAGTCAATCAACGAGGAGAACACCGAGAGCGACGAGTACAAGCTCCGCGACGAGATCGTCACCAAGTTCAAGGAATTCCATAAGTAATACAAATTAAGGGTCGGTTGATGAAAACCGGCCCTTTTATTTTGCAATATACTTTTTTATACTAATAGTTTAAACAAATAAAGTGTAAAAGTAGAGCACAACATCTTGTGTTTCCAAAGGCGAAAAATGTCAAGATACCGCTAACAGGAAAGAAAATCAAAATATTTTGAAAAAATTTCGAAAAAACCCTTGACTTTTTCGTATTAAGGGCGTATAATAGCAATGTTCGGTTGAGAGAAACGCCTCACGACGATGTGAAATATCACTAAAGTGAGATACGGTTTCTTGTTGAAATCGAACAA